>NZ_FWFL01000004.1 GCF_900172295.1 Roseovarius litorisediminis | reverse complement strand
GACAACCTGAAGTTCACGGTTGAACTGATCGCGCCGATCGCCATGGAAGACGGCCTGCGCTTCGCCATCCGCGAAGGCGGCCGCACCGTCGGCGCCGGCGTCGTGTCGAAAATTATCGAGTAAACCAAGTTTACTCGCTGAAATGCTCTGAGGGCGGCCATAGTTTGGCCGCCTTCTTTTTTGTCGTTTATCCGTTTGAAAACGCTCTTTGGCATTTAGATCCGGAATGACGACGTTTCCCCTATGGGGATCGCGTTCATACCCGTTGGTGTTTTGATGCTAGTTGCCTTTGTCGGCATTGCGACGGTGTTCCGCAGGTTCTTTGGATCGCGAAAAATCCTTTTTTACCCGTAATGAGTGGCTATTCAGGATTTGTGCCCACTCATTTCAGAATAATTTGCTGCCCTGGCCCTTTGCGCGTATCTGCGCATCGGTCGCATCGTCCAGCGGCACCATCAGTTCAACCTCTAATCCTTCGATTATCGCGTCCTGCACCGTAGCCAGTTGCCCCACAAACGATGTCATCTCCAGCGTAGGCCCGCCGGGCACACTCAGTCGTAAAGGTACATAGATCGGTGCAGGATGATTGCCGGTGATCATCTGTGGGATATGGTCAAACACACCTTCACGACGCGCCTGATCAAAGGCTTGTCGAATCTCAGGAACACGTTCGGCTTTTTCCAGCATTCGGAAATACAGCCCCTGACTGGCCTCGCCCCAGTTCAGAATCCGGGCGCGAAATTGTGGCGACAGTAGTAACTGCAACAGATTAGGGGATTCGTTGTCAGGATCGACCCCGAGGTTGGAAAACATGACCCGTGCGGGCGCGTTCATCCGCAGCACAGTCCATTCCGGGTTTAGGATGAATCCGGGGAAGGGCCAGTTATCAAGGATGCGGCAGGTGATCATATTCAAGGTGTCCGTCACCTCGTCCGAACTGAGAGTGCGGCGCGGGTAGGGAGTGCGGTGGTCCGAAGCCTCAAAGAGGGCGCCGCGCTGTGCCGCACTCAGGTTCAGTTCGGCACACAGGCGTTGGAGAAAGGCTGGCGAGGGGCGCGATCTTCCGGTTTCCAGAAACGAGACATGGCGCTGCGTGCTGCCCAACCGGTTGGCTAATGCCAACTGGCTGAGGTTGAGCGCACTGCGCAAGGCTTTGAGCGCCTTTCCGAACCGAAAGTCATTTTTCATGCAACTATTCCCCACGAGGGAATTGGGGATATTCCCCGAGCTTCATATCTAGCCTTTGTGGAAATCAAAAGGAGCGAAGGATGGTTTTTTGGATACTGGCTGCGATGGCCCTTTATCTGGTCAATGTCTACATGGCGGGGCTGATGTTGTTTGCCCGGATTGGGCCAGTGGCCTATTCCGGGCCGCGCGACAGCCTCCCTGAACCCGGCGTGTACCGGGCCCGGACCTTGAAAGCGGCGGCAAATTTCGCTGAAAATCTGCCGGTTTTTCTAGGGCTGGGACTATTGGCCCTGGTGGTGAATGGCGCAGATTTATCATTGGCGACACTGGGTGCTGAAATTTTCGTCTTGTCGCGCATCGTCTATATCGCAGTTTACATCGCGGGTGTTCCGTTGGTGCGCTCGGTTATCTTCACTTTCGGGTTGATCGGGATGGGCATGATGGCCTGGGCGCTGGTCTGAAAATCGGCACCTGAATTGCCATGCCGGGCTACGCGGCCATGCTGCCGAAGCAGGTTTTAGGGACCGAACCGCAAAAATAGGAGATTGCACGCTTGATTCCGGGCTTAAGGTGCCGTAATCCGACGCAGCGATAGGGGTATAGCTCAGCTGGTAGAGCGACGGTCTCCAAAACCGTAGGTCCCGGGTTCGAGCCCTGGTGCCCCTGCCATTTCAATCTGAAAATTTTCCTCTGGCGCGTTCTGCGATTCCTGTGGCCAGTGCGCAGCGTATCCACGCAGACCTGTTCACTGCCCGATTAAACTAGGTCGTTGCCGCCTGTTCCCAAAACTTGTAACCCTTCGTCCCTGACAAGAGACGAGGATCTGCAATGAAGACCTTCCTGAAAAAGGCAATCCCGGCGTCTTGGCGGCGCCGATTTAAAGAGAAAAAGAAACTGCATGCCCGCGCGGCACTGCACAGAATATCGTCGCGCGGCGTAAAAGTGCAGACAGTGATTGATGTCGGCGCGTCGGATGGGCGCTGGACCGTGCAGACAAGAGACTATTTTCCTGACGCTGATTACCTTTTGATTGAAGCCAATCCACATCACCAGCCCGCCCTTGAAGAATTTTCCAGATCCCACCCGCGGCCGCAGTACAAAATTGCAGCGGCAAGCAACCAGAAAGGGAAAATCAGTTTCAATGGCGATGATCCGTTTGGCGGCAAGGCCGAACCGGACAATTGTGCCAATCCTTTGGTCGTCGACGCCGTGCGCCTTGATGATCTTGTTGAACCGAACGCCGGCCTCCGTCCGCCTTATATGCTGAAGCTTGATACGCATGGCTATGAACTGCCCATTCTGGAAGGATCGAAGAACATCCTTGCCAACGCGTCTCTGGTTGTCATTGAAACCTACGGCTTTCAGATTGCGTCGGATTCCCTGCTGTTCGATGAAATGGTCTCGTACATGCGCACCAAAGGTTTTGGCGTGGTCGATATGTCCGATCCTCTTTGGCGGCCAGGGGACAGATGTTTCTGGCAGGTGGATCTGTATTTTGAGCCGCTGTCAGTGCCGCTTTTTCAGAATAATGCCTATGCTTAGTCAGGTTTAGACAGTTCCGGTCTTTTTGTCAGAGTTGCGCTCTGCCACGGCAAAACGGCATGGCATCGGGCGCTATGACGTCTTGCTATCGGATAACATCCGCATCTGTGCCAGAAAGGATTGCGCAGAGTTGGAGAGACGAATCGTTTTGGCTCGGCGCGGATTTCAGTGCGAGTTTTTTGGGTGAAGGTAAGGCCCTGCCGGGTAGCTGGCGGGGTCTTATTCATGCCTGTATGCGGTATTCATGCCTGTATGCGGTAAGTGTCAAAATTGGCGGCGCCAGATTTCCGACACCGGGTTGCCTTTAATTTGCCAGATTTCAGCCTTAGGAAAACCTTTAACCCCCTTGGTGCTATTGGCCAAGGGGGGGTACGCGTGGGGGCGCAGACAGAACAGACCGAGTGCTGCCATGAGTAAAAGATCGAAAGGCGCGCCAGATCCACTGGCCTATCTGCCCCACGAGGGGCGGGAATTTAGCGGGCATCCCCCTGTCGACGCCCAGTCCCCCGAGATTGCCGAGCAAACTGCCGACAGGTTGATCCGCAGGATCATGGTTGAGCAAAAGCGCGAGGTAAGCCACAAAAGCCTGCCGGATCTGATACCTGATATTTCCGACGACGTTCTGGAACCCGCGCCAAAAAAGGTAAGGCATCCGCGTCGTACAAATCCCCATATTGCGAAAGTTCAGAAAAAGCTGGTGATTCCCGTGCTCAGCCGCCTGTCGCCGTCGCGGGGGTTGATCTGGCTGTCGGACAAGGTGGTGAACTATACGCCGACACGTAAACATTCCATCATCGCAGTTCTCGCGCTGATCATGGTGCTTCGGCCATGGTTCTTGCCGGTCTTCTTGTTTGTCAGCTTTTGGGTCATCCTGATTTCGTATTTCAGCCTTGGACCTGACCGTGTTGCCGAACTGCTTGTCGGACTCTGGCAGCGGATCGACAGAAGGAACCCGAAACTGGCCGAATCCATCCGTCAGCGCGCTGAAGCCGGGGCCGAGCGTATTGATGCTTTCATGGATCGGCTGCCCGCGAAATGGACCGAAGGCTACCAAAGCCCCGACTTTTCGCGCCTGGCAGAGCCCGATCCGGTTTCACAGGATCAGCTGGACCCGTTTGACCGGATCGCAGCCGAGGCACAGCAGGGCTAAGCCAGGTATAAGCGCAACATCTGAAGGGCCAGGGCCGTTAAGCGGCTTCTGGCCTTGAATTTGCCGATCTGCCCGCGTATGTGGCGCACATAGGTTTCTTGAGAGAAGACAGGGCACATGGCACGCACTAATCCGCTTCAATTTATTCAGCAGGTCCGGTCCGAGGTTTCCAAGGTCGTCTGGCCAACCCGGCGCGAGGTTATGCTGACCACAGTGATGGTGTTTATCATGGCGGCGCTGACGGCAGTGTTTTTCTCTCTGGTCGATCTGTTGATCCGTGGCGGGTTGCAGGCGGTTCTGGGGATGTTTGGCTGAAGGCTGAGAAAAACCTGAATGGCCCCTTGAAATCAAGGGCAATCAGCGGTAGGTGACAGGCCTCTTCTGGACATGGCGTGCGGCGATTCGGGTTGCGCGCCGATTTTTGTTTAGGAGGCTCGGGTTTAACCGCCTGAATTAAGTAAGAATTATGGCCTTGCGGCCGGTCAAGACAAGGGCATGAAGCAGGATGGCAAAACGGTGGTACTCGGTTAGCGTTCTCTCGAATTTCGAGAAGAAGATTGCCGAGCAGATCAGACAATCCGTCGCCGATCAGGCCCTGGAAGACCAGATCGACGAGGTTCTGGTCCCAACTGAAGAAGTGATCGAGATGCGCCGCGGCAAGAAAGTAACCGCCGAGCGCCGCTTCATGCCCGGGTATGTGCTGGTGCATATGGAGATGTCCGATCGCGGCTATCACCTGATCAACTCGATCAACCGCGTCACCGGTTTTCTGGGCCCCCAGGGCCGCCCGATGCCGATGCGCGATGCCGAGGTAAATGCGATTCTGAACCGTGTGCAGGAAGGCGAAGACGCGCCACGCACACTCATCCACTATGAAGTGGGCGAGAAGGTCAAGGTCAACGAGGGTCCGTTTGAGGATTTCGACGGCACGGTCGAGGAAGTGGACGAAGACAACCAGCGCCTCAAGGTGACGGTTTCGATTTTTGGTCGGGAAACCCCGGTCGAACTGGAATTCACGCAGGTCACCAAACAGGGCTGAGCGTGGGATCGTCGCAGTTCCAGACGGGAATGCGGCGTAAGTGGGAGGCGAGGGGGCCGCGGCACCCGGACCGGACCACACAACTAAGAACCCAAGGGGCGCGCCCCGACGGTGTTGGAAACAAAGGAGAGGCCACATGGCCAAGAAGCTCGCAGGTAAGATGAAACTGCAAGTGCCCGCAGGACAGGCAAACCCCAGCCCGCCGGTTGGTCCGGCCCTGGGTCAGCGCGGCATCAATATCATGGAATTCTGCAAGGCGTTCAACGCCAAGACCGCAGACATGGAGCCTGGCGCCCCATGCCCCACCGTGATCACCTATTATCAGGACAAGTCCTTTGACATGGACATCAAGACGCCACCTGCGTCGTATTACCTGAAAAAAGCGGCCAAGCTGAAATCGGCGGCAAAACTGCCCGGCCGTGAAACTGTCGGCACCGTGACCACCAAGCAGGTCAAGGAAATCGCCGAAGCCAAGTGGAAAGACCTGAATGCAAACGATGTTGAAGCGGCGATGAAAATCATCCTCGGCTCGGCGCGTTCCATGGGCATCGAGGTGAAGTAAGATGGCGAAAATTGGAAAACGTACCCGCGCCGCTCGTGAAGCCTTTGCTGGCAAAGACAACCTGACCGTGGAAGAGGCTGTTGCCCTGGTTAAGGGCAATTCCAACGTGAAATTCGACGAAACCGTCGAGATCGCCATGTGCCTGGGTGTTGACCCTCGCCATGCTGATCAGATGGTACGTGGTGTCGTCGGTCTGCCCAACGGCACCGGCAAGGACGTGCGCGTTGCGGTTTTTGCCCGTGGCCCCAAAGCCGAAGAAGCACAGGCCGCTGGCGCCGATATCGTTGGTGCTGAAGACCTGATGGAAATCGTGCAGAGCGGTAAGATCGACTTTGATCGTTGCATTGCGACCCCGGACATGATGCCGATTGTTGGCCGTCTGGGCAAGGTCCTTGGCCCGCGCAACCTGATGCCGAACCCCAAGGTGGGCACGGTTACCATGGATGTGGCAGACGCTGTCAAAGCAGCCAAAGGCGGCGAAGTACAGTTCAAGGCCGAAAAGGCCGGTGTTGTGCACGCCGGTGTTGGCAAGGTGTCCTTCGACGAAGGCAAGCTGGTTGAAAACATTCGCGCTTTCATCGGTGCCGTCCAAAAGGCCAAGCCGACGGGTGCCAAAGGCGCCTATATGAAAAAGATCTCGCTGAGCTCGACCATGGGCCCGGGCGTCAACATTGACGTCAGCAACGCAGCGGTTGAATAACGTCTGTATCGCGCAAGCGATCTGACGACCAAGAATTTGTTCCGGTCCGTTCGCGGACCGGAGCGAATGGCAGGGCCGCCAAATTGGCCCTGTCCTGTCCGAGACGGAGGGTTCGTCGCAATCGCGGGGAATAATTCCTTCCTGAGATGGGGAACGAGATGAGATTTCTTTGAAGGCACTGCCTTCGGGTGATTTTGGCCTCGGGACCCTGAAATTGGACCCGAACGGGGCGTTGCACATGCAGCACCCTTAACTGAGCCGGGGGGAAACCCCCATATTTGGAGTGAAACTGTGGATAGAGCCCAGAAAGAGAAAGTGGTCGAGGAACTCGGCCAGATCTTTGAAAGCTCTGGCGTTGTAGTGGTTGCCCACTACACGGGTCTTACAGTTGCTGAGATGCAGGATCTTCGTGCCCGCGCCCGCGGCGCCGAAGCCTCCGTACGTGTCGCCAAGAACAGGCTCGCCAAAATCGCCCTTGAGGGCAAGCCGTGCGCAAGCATTGCTGATTACCTCTCGGGTATGACCGTTCTGACCTATTCCGAGGACCCCGTGGCAGCAGCCAAGGTGGCCGAGGACTTCGCCAAGGATAACAAGAAATTTGAAATTCTTGGCGGCGCTATGGGTGAGACCGCTCTGGACCGTGCTGGTGTTGAAGCCACGTCGAAACTGCCGTCGCGCGATGAACTTATCGCGACCATCGTTGGCATGATCGGCGCACCTGCTTCGAACATCGCGGGGGCCATTGGCGCACCTGCTTCGAACATCGCGAGCATTCTTTCGACCATCGAAGAAAAGGCCGAAGCCGCGTAAAGCAACTTGTAATATCCGCGTAGGGATTGATTGCCCAACGTTGGAACACATCTAGAAAACGGAAAGAGTCAAAAATGGCTGATCTGAAAAAACTTGCAGAAGAGATCGTTGGTCTGACGCTTCTCGAAGCACAAGAACTGAAAACCATCCTGAAAGACGAATACGGCATCGAGCCCGCAGCCGGTGGCGCGGTCATGATGGCGGCTGCTGGCGGCGACGCCGGTGGTGCTGCTGCTGAAGAGCAAACCGAATTTGACGTGATCCTGAAATCGGCCGGCGCGTCGAAGATCAACGTCATCAAAGAGGTTCGCTCGATCACTGGTCTTGGCCTGAAAGAAGCCAAAGATCTGGTCGAAGCTGGTGGCAAAGCCGTCAAAGAGCAGGTCTCTAAAGATGAAGCAGAAGAGATCAAAGGCAAGCTGGAAGCAGCTGGCGCCGAAGTCGAACTGAAGTAATCAGCGCCGGGGCAACCCGGACAAAAAACTGGCTGGGTCCGGAGTATCCGGGCCCAGCCTGACCTGTCTTAGAAAGGGCTTTGCAGCCCGCAATCTGCGAAGCCCTTTCTAAGGCCAGGTTTACATGATCGGGAGGCTGTCATTGGGACGACAGCCATGAATGGATCATAATCTGCCGTCTCGGATGGTAACGGTGCTGGGGCCCGACAGCACGCGCTACCGGTGAGAAATGAAAGGTGATATCGACCATGGCTCAGACCTACCTAGGCCAGAAACGTTTGCGCAAGTACTTTGGCAAAATCCGCGAAGTGCTGGAGATGCCGAATCTTATCGAGGTTCAGAAATCCTCGTATGATCTGTTCCTCGATTCCGGCGATCAGCCGCAACCGATGGATGGCGAAGGCATCAAAGGTGTTTTCCAGTCGGTTTTCCCGATCAAGGATTTCAACGAAACCAGCGTGCTGGAATTCGTCGATTACGAGCTGGAAAAGCCGAAATACGACGTCGAGGAATGCATGCAGCGCGACATGACCTACAGCGCCCCGCTAAAGGTCACACTTCGCCTGATCGTTTTTGATGTCGACGAAGATACCGGTGCCAAATCGGTCAAGGACATCAAGGAACAAGACGTATTCATGGGTGACATGCCCCTGATGACGCCGAACGGCACCTTTGTCGTGAACGGCACCGAACGTGTGATCGTATCCCAGATGCACCGTTCGCCCGGCGTGTTCTTTGACCATGACAAGGGCAAGACCCATTCATCGGGTAAACTGTTGTTTGCCTGCCGGATCATTCCCTATCGCGGGTCGTGGCTGGACTTTGAATTCGATGCCAAGGATATTGTCTTTGCCCGTATCGACCGCCGCCGCAAACTGCCGGTGACGACACTGCTTTATTCCCTCGGAATGGATCAGGAAGGCATCATGGATGCCTATTACAACACGGTCGATTTCAAGCTGAAAAAGAAAAAGGGCTGGGTCACCAAGTTCTTCCCCGAGCGCGTGCGTGGCACCCGCCCGACCTATGATCTAATTGACGCCAAAACCGGAGAAGTGATTGCCGAAGCAGGTAAAAAAGTTACCCCGCGGGTGGTCAAACAACTGATCGACGACGGCAAGGTTACCGAGTTGCTGGTGCCGCATGAACATATTCTTGGCAAGTTTGTCGCCAAGGACATCATCAACGAAGAAACCGGCGCGATCTATGTCGAAGCCGGTGACGAGTTGACGCTCGAATACAACAAAGACGGCGAAGTGACCGGTGGCAGCCTGCAGGAACTGCTGGACGCGGGTATCACTGATATCCCGGTTCTGGACATCGATAACATCAATGTCGGTCCCTACATGCGTAATACCATGGCCGCCGACAAGAACATGAGCCGTGAAACCGCGCTTATGGATATCTATCGCGTCATGCGTCCGGGCGAGCCGCCCACCGAAGAGGCCGCATCGGCCCTCTTTGACACGCTGTTCTTCGATTCCGAACGGTATGACCTGTCGGCTGTTGGTCGCGTGAAAATGAACATGCGTCTGGATCTGGATAAAGAAGACACGCAGCGTACGCTGGACCGCGAAGATATCGTGGCCTGCATCAAGGCGCTGGTCGAGCTGCGCGACGGCAAGGGCGATATTGACGATATCGACCACCTTGGTAACCGCCGCGTCCGTTCGGTTGGCGAGTTGATGGAGAACCAGTACCGCGTCGGCCTTCTGCGGATGGAACGCGCGATCAAGGAACGCATGTCATCGGTCGAAATCGACACGGTGATGCCGCAGGATCTGATCAACGCCAAACCGGCGGCCGCTGCTGTGCGTGAATTCTTTGGTTCAAGCCAGCTGTCTCAGTTCATGGACCAGACCAACCCGCTGTCGGAAGTGACCCACAAACGTCGTCTGTCGGCGCTTGGGCCGGGTGGTCTGACACGCGAGCGTGCGGGCTTTGAGGTGCGCGACGTGCACCCCACCCATTACGGTCGGATGTGCCCGATTGAAACGCCGGAAGGCCCGAACATCGGTCTGATCAACTCACTTGCCACCTTCGCCCGCGTCAACAAATACGGCTTTATCGAAACACCGTATCGCAAGGTCGAGAACGGCCATGTGACCGACGAAGTGCAATATATGTCCGCGACCGAAGAAATGCGCCACACCGTGGCACAGGCCAACGCGACGCTGGATGAAAACGGTAACTTCATCAACGATCTGGTGTCGACCCGGCAGTCGGGTGAATACATGCTGGCGCCGCGCGAAAACGTCGATCTGATTGACGTCAGCCCGAAACAGCTTGTCTCGGTTGCGGCTTCGCTTATTCCGTTCCTGGAAAACGACGACGCCAACCGTGCCCTGATGGGATCGAACATGCAACGCCAGGCAGTTCCGACCCTGCGGTCCGAGGCCCCTCTGGTGGGCACCGGGATCGAAGGCGTCGTGGCCCGAGATTCAGGCGCTTCGATCATGGCCAAACGCGCCGGAATCATCGACCAGGTCGATGCCAGCCGGATCGTTGTGCGCGCCACTGCGGACATGGAAATTGGCGATCCGGGGGTTGATATATACCGGATGCGCAAATTCCAGCGTTCGAACCAGAACACCTGCATCAACCAGCGTCCGTTGGTCAAAGTGGGTGACACCGTTGAAAAAGGCGAGGTCATCGCCGATGGCCCCTCGACCGATCTGGGTGAACTGGCCTTGGGTAAGAACGTGGTCGTCGCGTTCATGCCCTGGAACGGCTACAACTACGAAGACTCGATCCTGATTTCCGAGCGTATCGCGCGGGATGACGTGTTCACATCTGTGCACATCGAAGAATTCGAAGTAGCCGCCCGCGACACCAAGCTTGGGCCCGAAGAGATTACCCGCGACATCCCTAACGTTGGTGAAGAAGCGCTGCGCAACCTTGATGAGGCGGGCATCGTTTACATCGGCGCCGACGTAGAGCCGGGCGATATTCTGGTCGGCAAGATCACCCCCAAAGGTGAATCACCGATGACGCCGGAAGAAAAGCTGCTGCGCGCCATCTTTGGCGAAAAGGCATCCGACGTGCGCGATACTTCGCTGCGCGTCAAACCGGGTGATTTTGGCACCGTGGTCGAGGTGCGTGTCTTTAACCGCCATGGCGTGGAAAAAGACGAGCGTGCCCTGCAGATCGAACGTGAAGAGGTCGAGCGTTTGGCGCGTGACCGTGACGACGAGCTGGCGATCCTTGATCGCAACATCTATGCCCGTCTGAAAACGCTGATCATGGGCAAGGTTGCTGTAAAAGGCCCCAAAGGTGTCAAATCAAACTCGGAGATCACCGAGGAATTGCTGGAAACACTGACCAAAGGCCAGTGGTGGCAGCTCGCCCTCAAGGATGAGAAAGACGCCCAGATCGTCGAGGCCCTGAACGAGCAGTACGAGGCGCAGAAACGCACCCTGGATGCCCGTTTTGAAGACAAGGTCGAAAAGGTGCGTCGCGGCGACGACCTGCCCCCGGGTGTCATGAAGATGGTCAAAGTCTTTATCGCGGTGAAGCGCAAGCTGCAGCCGGGTGACAAGATGGCGGGCCGTCACGGCAACAAAGGTGTGATTTCCAAGGTTGTTCCGATGGAAGACATGCCGTTCCTTGCCGATGGGACGCCGGTTGATTTCTGCCTCAACCCGCTGGGTGTTCCCAGCCGGATGAACGTGGGTCAGATTCTGGAAACCCATATGGGCTGGGCCGCGCGCGGCTTTGGCCTGAAGATCGACGATGCCCTGCAAGAGTATCGCCGGTCGGGCGATCTGACGCCGGTGCGCGAAGCGATGAAAATCGCCTATGGTGATGATGTCTACGAAGAAGGCATCGCTGGCATGGGCGAGGACCAGCTGATCGAGGCCGCAAGCAATGTCACGAACGGTGTGCCAATCGCTACGCCAGTCTTTGACGGTGCAAAAGAGGCGGACGTGAACGATGCGCTGCGCCGTGCCGGTTTTGACGAAAGTGGTCAGTCGGTCCTGTTCGACGGTCGGTCGGGTGAAGAGTTTAGCCGCAAGGTGACGGTAGGTGTCAAATACCTGCTGAAACTGCACCACCTGGTGGATGACAAGATTCACGCCCGTTCGACTGGTCCGTACTCGCTCGTTACGCAGCAGCCGCTGGGTGGTAAGGCGCAGTTCGGTGGTCAGCGCTTCGGGGAAATGGAGGTCTGGGCGCTGGAAGCTTACGGTGCCGCCTACACCCTGCAGGAGATGCTGACAGTCAAGTCGGATGACGTGGCAGGCCGGACCAAGGTCTACGAGTCGATCGTCAAAGGCGAAGACAACTTCGAAGCTGGCGTGCCTGAATCGTTCAACGTTCTGGTCAAAGAGGTCCGTGGCCTCGGCCTGAACATGGAACTCCTGGACGCGGAGGATGAGGAGTGACGGGTTAACCGGAATTTTTGAAAAATTCCGGTCCGTTTTCTTTCAAAGAAAACGGGCCCGACTGCCCCACCAACGCCCGAATTCAAGGATTTGAAAATGAACCAGGAACTGACAAACAACCCGTTTAACCCCGTCGCACCGGTAAAGGTTTTTGATGAGATCAAGGTGTCGCTGGCAAGCCCCGAGCGCATCCTGTCGTGGTCTTACGGCGAGATCAAAAAGCCCGAGACCATCAACTACCGAACCTTCAAGCCCGAGCGTGATGGCCTGTTTTGCGCGCGTATCTTTGGCCCGATCAAAGATTACGAATGCCTTTGCGGCAAATACAAGCGTATGAAATATCGCGGCGTTGTCTGCGAAAAATGCGGTGTTGAAGTCACGCTGCAAAAGGTTCGTCGCGAACGTATGGGCCACATCGAACTGGCCGCGCCCTGTGCCCATATCTGGTTTCTGAAGTCGCTGCCGTCGCGCATCGGCCTGATGCTGGACATGACCCTGCGCGATCTGGAACGAGTTTTGTATTTCGAAAACTACGTCGTCATTGAGCCCGGCCTGACCGATCTGACTTATGGCCAGATGCTGTCGGAAGAAGAGTTCATGGATGCGCAGGACGCCTACGGCATGGACGCCTTTACCGCCAACATCGGCGCCGAAGCGATCCGCGAAATGCTGCAGAACATCGACCTTGAATCCGAGGCCGAGACCCTGCGCGCCGATCTGAAAGTGGCGACAGGTGAGCTGAAGCCCAAAAAGATCATCAAGCGTCTGAAAGTTGTCGAATCCTTCCTTGAATCGGGCAACCGGCCCGAGTGGATGGTCATGACCGTCATTCCGGTCATTCCGCCCGAGTTGCGCCCGCTGGTGCCGCTGGATGGGGGCCGCTTTGCCACGTCCGACCTTAACGATCTTTACCGTCGGGTGATCAACCGCAACAACCGTCTGAAACGTCTGATCGAACTGCGTGCGCCCGATATCATCGTGCGCAACGAAAAGCGGATGCTGCAGGAATCTGTGGATGCTCTGTTCGACAATGGCCGTCGTGGCCGGGTGATCACCGGGGCCAACAAACGCCCGCTGAAATCGCTGTCGGACATGCTGAAGGGCAAACAGGGCCGCTTCCGTCAAAACCTTCTGGGTAAACGGGTCGATTTTTCGGGCCGTTCCGTCATTGTGACCGGCCCGGAACTCAAGCTGCATCAGTGTGGTTTGCCCAAGAAGATGGCGCTGGAACTGTTCAAGCCGTTCATCTACTCGCGGCTTGAGGCCAAGGGCCTGTCCAGCACCGTGAAGCAAGCCAAGAAATTGGTTGAAAAGGAACGCCCCGAGGTCTGGGATATTCTGGATGAAGTCATCCGTGAACATCCCGTTATGTTGAACCGGGCGCCGACGCTGCACCGCCTTGGTATTCAAGCGTTTGAACCCGTGCTGATCGAAGGCAAGGCCATTCAGCTGCATCCGCTGGTCTGTTCGGCCTTCAACGCCGACTTTGACGGTGACCAGATGGCCGTACACGTCCCGCTGAGCCTTGAGGCACAGCTGGAAGCACGCGTTCTGATGATGTCCACGAACAACGTTTTGTCGCCAGCCAACGGTGCGCCGATCATCGTGCCGTCGCAGGATATGATCCTTGGCCTTTACTACATCTCGCTTGAGCGTGAGGGGATGACGGGTGAAGGCATGATCTTTTCGTCCATCGACGAAGTTCAGCATGCGCTGGACGCAGGCGAGGTGCATCTGCACGCCAAGATCACGGCGCGCGTGCCGCAGATCGACGAAGAAGGCAACGAAGTGATGATGCGCGTGGAAACCACGCCGGGCCGTGTTCGTCTTGGTGCGCTGCTGCCGCGCAATGCCAAGGCACCCTTCCATCTGGTGAACCGTCTGTTGCGCAAGAAAGAAGTGCAGCAGGTGATCGACACCGTCTATCGCTACTGCGGTCAGAAAGAGAGCGTCATCTTCTGCGATCAGATCATGACCACGGGCTTCCGTGAGGCGTTCAAGGCCGGTATCTCGTTCGGCAAGGACGACATGGTGATCCCCGACAGCAAATGGGGCATCGTCGAAGAGACCCGCGATCAGGTCAAAGGCTTTGAACAACAGTATATGGACGGTCTGATCACTCAGGGCGAAAAATACAACAAAGTGGTCGATGCCTGGTCGAAATGTAACGATCAGGTCACCGATGCGATGATGACCACCATCTCGGCTGAACGCCGCGATGAGAACGGCGCCGAAATGGAGCCAAACTCGGTCTACATGATGGCCCACTCGGGCGCGCGTGGCTCGGTCACTCAGATGAAACAGCTGGGCGGTATGCGTGGCCTGATGGCCAAGCCGAACGGTGACATCATCGAAACGCCGATCATCTCGAACTTCAAGGAAGGTCTGACCGTTCTTGAATACTTCAACTCAACCCACGGTGCCCGTAAGGGTCTGTCGGATACGGCCCTGAAAACGGCGAACTCGGGGTATCTGACCCGCCGTCTGGTAGATGTGGCGCAGGATTGCATCATTCGCGATCATGACTGCGGCACCGATCGTGCGATCACCGCCGAACCGGCGGTGAACGACGGCGAGGTCGTGGCGTCTCTGGGCGAACGTATTCTGGGCCGTGTCGCGGCCGAGGATATCGTGAACCCCCTCAACGACGAGGTGATCATCGCCGCGGGCCAACTGATCGATGAACGCATGGCCGACGCTGTAGAAGAGGCAGCTGTTCAGACCGCGCGCATCCGCTCACCCCTGACCTGCGAGGCCGAGGACGGTGTTTGCGCCATGTGCTATGGCCGTGACCTTGCCCGCGGTACGATGGTCAACACCGGCGAAGCGGTTGGTATTATCGCCGCCCAGTCGATCGGTGAGCCCGGCACACAGCTGACCATGCGGACCTTCCACATTGGTGGGGTGGCCCAGGGTGGTCAGCAGTCGTTCCTTGAAGCCAGCCAGGAAGGTAAGATCGAATTTGACAGTGCTCAGACACTGGAAAATGAGAATGGCGAAATCCTGGTTATGGGCCGTAACATGAAGTTGCGGATCCTGGGTGAAAAGGGCGTTGAACTGGCCAGCCACAAGGTGGGCTATGGTACGAAACTGTTTGTCAAAGAGGGCGACAAGGTTGCCCGCGGCGACAAATTGTTCGAATGGGATCCCTACACCCTGCCAATCATCGCCGAGAAATCCGGTACGGCCAAGTTTGTCGACCTCGTCAGCGGCGTTGCCGTGCGCGATGTGACCGACGATGCCACCGGCATGACCCAGAAGATCGTCATGGACTGGCGCGCGGCCATCAAAGGCAACGAGCTCAAACCAGAAGTGCTGGTCGTGGGCGCTGATGGCGAACCGGTGCGCAACGATGCGGGCAACCCCGTGACCTATCCGATGTCGGTGGACGCCGTTCTGTCGATTGAGGACGGTCAGGAAATTCATGCCGGTGAAGTTGTCGCGCGTATCCCGCGTGAAGGTGCCAAGACCAAGGACATCACCGGTGGTCTGCCGCGTGTGGCCGAACTGTTCGAGGCGCGTCGGCCCAAAGACCACGCAATCATCGCCGAAATCGATGGTTACGTGCGTTATGGGCGCGACTACAAGAACAAGCGTCGCATTTCCATCGAGCCAGCAGACGACACGTTGGAGTCGGTCGAATACATGGTGCCCAAGGGCAAGCACATTCCGGTACAGGAAGGTGACTATGTCCAGAAGGGCGACTACATCATGGACGGCAACCCCGCGCCGCACGACATCCTGAGTATCATGGGTGTCGAAGCGTTGGCGGATTACATGATCGACGAGGTGCAAGAGGTCTACCGCCTGCAGGGTGTTAAGATCAACGACAAGCACATCGAAGTGATCGTGCGTCAGATGCTGCAGAAATGGGAGATCCTGGATAGTGGCGATACCACGCTGCTGAAGGGTGAAAACGTCGACAAGCAGGAGTTTGACGAAGCCAACGCCAAGGCAGTGTCCAAAGGCGGCCGCGAGGCCAAGGGCGAGCCGATCTTGCTGGGGATCACCAAGGCAAGCTTGCAGACCCGCAGCTTCATCTCGGCGGCGTCGTTCCAGGAAACCACCCGCGTTCTCACTGAGGCCTCAGTTCAGGGCAAACGCGACAAGCTGGTGGGTCTCAAGGAGAACGTCATCGTCGGCCGCCTTATCCCGGCCGGGACCGGCGGCGCCACCCAGCAGATGCGCCAGATCGCTCAGAACCGCGATAACGTCGTGATCGAAGCCCGTCAGGAAGAAGCGGCCGCTGCCGCTGCTCTGGCGGCCCCGGTCGCCGATGATGTTTCCGACGGGGATGTGTTCGACAATCTGGTTGAAACACCTGAAAGCCGCGACGAATAAACTTCGCTTTTGACCCAATCAAAAGGCCCCGCCACACCGGCGGGGCCTTTTTTGCGGGCATGCCCAACCCAGGCCGTCTGTCGATTTTAAAATTTCAAACCCGGCCCACCGATAAAGCATGGCGTCATCCGCTTGGTTGAACAATGCGGAGTGTCGGGGCGAGACGTCCGGGGTTTCCAGATTGATCTTTTCCCGCAGGATACCGAAGAAAAACTGCGTCAGCCAACCCCTTGCGCAATCAGCACCTCAGCCGCCAGTTTTGCCTTTTGTGCGGGATCGTTCCCCAGCCCCATCACCGCCGTCACAATCGCTCCTTCTTTAAGAAGCATCAGCTGGTTGGCCAGTGTTTCGGGCTCTCGCGCCCCGGCAGCGCGGGCGATTTTGGTGAAATGCTCTAGCAAAAGCCGTTTGTGTTCAGCCGACTGCACATGGATCGGATGTTCTTTTTCCTGATATTCGGCGCTGGCCTTGATGAACATACAACCGCGAAATTCCTTTTTGGAAAACCATTCGGCCAGCACATCATAAAGCGCCAACAACCGGCCCACTGGCGTGTCCGCGATTTCTTCGATCCGGCGATACAGGAAGTTACGGAAATTCTCGTCGCGCAGGCGTAGGGCGGCAAGGATCAGATCCTCTTTGGTCCGGAAATGCTTGTACATTGAGGTCTTGGAAACGCCGGTTTCCACCACAAGCATATCCATCCCCGTGGCGTGAAATCCGTTGCGATAGAAAACATCCAGCGCTTTCCTGACCAGCTCATCGCGCTTGTTTGGGCGCATGAATCTCTCCTACCCTTTACTGTTCGGTACTTTTTTAAAATTCTGTATCTTAGAGGTAATATAGCATTTTATAGGCTTAATACAACATATTGCAGCGAAAATGGGATGAATAATCGGAAAGGCGCCGGCAAAATAGTTTGACAAGATGTACAGATCGGTACATATACACAATTATAGTGTACTGATCGGTTCACCAATTTACCGCCAAACCGCCAAACTGCCAGACCCGGCCTGGGCCCCGACCTGACCTGCCTGGCCAGACAAAAAAGGATTTGATCATGAAAACCGAACTGCTTACCGCAGCTGGCGCTGCCCTGATGATCACGGCGGGTCTGTTGCCCGAAGTCCAGCCCCACAGTGCAACCGCCGTTCTGGCCGCCATGCCGGACGTGTCCTACAAGGTCGAAAAAATCAACGGCTTGAATATCGCCTACCGCGAGGCAGGCGATCCGGCGAATCCCACCGTCTTGCTGCTGCACGGTTTTCCCACTTCGTCGCATATGTTCCGTAAGCTGATTCCGGAACTGGCCACGGCTTATCACGTCATCGCCCCCGACTATCCAGGTTTCGGGGCATCAGATATGCCCGCTGCGGCCGATTATGACTACACTTTCGCCAATGCAGCCGAAACCGTAACCGAGTTGCTGGATGTCAAAGGTGTTGGCAAATACTCGGTCTACCTGATGGATTACGGTGCACCGGTGGGGTACCGTATGTTTGCAAACGAACCTGGGCGGGTGACCAGCTTTATCATCCAGAACGGCAACGCCTACGAAGAGGGCCTGCGCGAGTTCTGGGATCCGATCAAGGCTTACTGGGCCGACCCTTCGGTGGAAAACGGCGATGCCCTGCGGGAGTTTCTGACACTGGATGCCACCAAATGGCAGTTCACCCACGGGGTGCAGGATCCCAGCAGCATCAGCCCTGACAACTTCTGGCATGTGCAATATCTGTTGGACAGACCAGGTAATCAGGATGTGCAGCTTGAGATGTTTTTGGATTATGGCACCAACGTCGCAGAATACCCGAAATGGCAGGCGCTGTTTCGCGAATACCAGCCACCTGCACTGCTGGTTTGGGGCGGCAACGACAAGATTTTTCCGACCGAGGGTGCGTATCCCTACAAACAGGATCTGAAGAACATCGAGTTTCACATCCTGGATACAGGTCACTTTGCACTGGAAGAGCAGGGGGATGTTATCGCAGCCGAGATGCTGGATTTTCTGTTGCACGTAAATCGGTAACAGGAATCAGATCAAAAGTTCGCGGCGCCCCGACAGAACCCTACCGGTTCTAACGGGGCGCCAGTCTCTTCCACGCCCTTTGACAAAGGCCTCGAATCAGTTCGGGTACTGAGTAGCCGCGCAGCTTTTACGTGCTCGGCACTGGATATTATCTCTGAAAATTGGCAAAACTGTACACAGATAAGAAACTGAAATACAATTTTAGAATGTATTATGGAGCCCCGATAGGCGAAGTGATCTCTTGCGTTTGACGTTGCTGAGAATAAGTCAGCATTGTGGCGATGTATAGATTATTTGGGGGTTATCATGTCTTTTCGTAAATCATTGGCTGCCGCTGCCACGGCGCTGATTGCAGGCTGTTCGACAGCATCTGCGGCAACAGTCTACGACGCCTTTAGTCACACAATTAGTGGCGTGGCCGAACACAGTCTTTGGTTCTCAGGGTCTGAGTCAAGCAATCCTCCGGGAGCAACCGGAGCGAAATCGAACCATTTTCTGTTCGAGAACTCAGTTGCGGGCAAGGGTACCTTTACCGTTGACGGGGTGCTTGCATCACTGACCGGTATTGTTCAAAACGCCGGCGGACAGGCGTTCAGCATACTGCTTAATCTGGTTGAAACCAGCAACCCCGGTGCAGGCCATCAAAAAGGGACAGGTCTGGGCGACGCCGATAGCTGGACATATTACACTCTGGACAGCAGCAAATCCAACACGCTGACTTCGCTTTCCGGGCTTGCCAGCTATGATATTACTCTGGACGATGCGATGTATGACGCGCAGTTTGGTATCGGTGCGAATGACAAGAATGCTGGTTTGTTGGGCTTTTCAAGCTGGGTCATCCTGACTGAAACGGGCGCTTGCACATCTTACTCCAACTGCAGTTCCCGCACGGGTGACCTTAACCTACTGTTAACAGGCGGCGGGGGTGGATCCGGTACCGTCCCGCTGCCAGCCTCGATTGTTCTGTTGCCTGCGGCCCTTGGAATGTTTGGTGCCGTTGGCATCCGCCGTCGCCGTAAAAGCTAGGGCACAACCTTTGAGCAAAAAAAACGCCCGCGGTTAGCGGGCGTTTTTTATTGGCCTATTGCTATCGTCACTTCCAGGTCGGGTAAAACCGCCCGGCGGGCGACAGGGTAAAAATATCGAACCCGTCTGCCGTCACACCAATAGAGTGCTCAAACTGCGCCGAAAGCGATTTATCGCGGGTTATCGCAGTCCAGTCATCGGACAGGACCTTGGTTTCCGGGCGGCCAAGATTGACCATTGGCTCGATAGTGAAAAACATTCCTTCCTCCAGAACCGGCCCGGTGCCCGCGCGCCCGTAGTGCAGCACATTGGGCGGCGAGTGAAAAACCCGGCCCAGACCGTGACCGCAGAAATCGCGCACCACCGACATCCGGTGACCTTCGACATAAGCCTGAATCGCATGGCCGATATCGCCGAATGTATTGCCCGGTTTGACCGCCTCGATCCCGATCATCAGCGAATCGTGGGTTACTTGGATCAGTTTTTCCGCATAGGGCTTTAGGTTTCCTGCCACAAACATGCGGCTGCTGTCACCGAACCAGCCGTCGACAATCACCGTGACGTCGATGTTCAGAATATCGCCGTCTTGCAGTTGGTCGTCAGTGCGCACATTGGTGTCATTCTTCCATTTGCGAATTTTGTCGCCCGGAATACCATGGCAGACCACATGGTTGACGCTGATGCAACTGGCGTGCTGATAGCCGCGATAGCCGATGGTGGCCGATTTGGCCCCGGCGGCATTCACCTTGTCCTCAATCATCCGGTTAAGCGCTCCGGTGGTCTGGCCGACGAAAACATGATCTGCGACCTCGTCCAGAATGCGGGCGGCCAGGGTGCCGGCCTTGTGCATACCGGCGAAATCCGCAGCCTCATGAATGCGGATGCCATCGCGGGTCAGTCGTCCTTTGTGTTTGTTCACGTCAATGCCTCGTGTCGTCTTTATCATTCCCCCCTATTTAGGCGGGATTGCCCCAAAGGGCCAGAGGCTGCGGTGGGCTGTGTTCAAACGGCTTTAACCCGCGGGGTTTGCGGCATTTTGTACATTCCGGTTTTTGAATGTTGCAGCCGATGAAATTCTCGGAGATTTAATTGTCATACATTTAATCCTGCAAATGGAGTCACGCCATGACCGCAAAGATCGACAGCATCCTCGCCGCCGCCCGCCAGCATTGCCAGAACGAGATCCTTCCGAATGTCGATGCCTGGAACGCTGCGGGCGTCTGGCCCCGGTCTGCGTCGGACAAGGCTGCGGCACTTGGCCTGACCGGCCTTTATGCGCCCGAGGAATTTGGGGGTCAGGGGCTGTCGCTGGGCGATGGTATCCGTGTCTACGAAGAACTGGGTCAGGGAGATGGCGCCTATGCCTTTGCGCTGTCGATGCATAACATCTGTACCTTTGCCGGCTGCGGCTTTGGCACCGAGGCATTCAAGGCGCAATGGGGCAAAGAGCTGACATCAGGCCGCAAACTGGCCAACTTTGCCCTGACCGAACCGCAGTCTGGCTCGGACGCGACCAACATGTATTCGCGCGCCGTGATCAACGGGGATGGCACATGGACGATCAACGGTGCCAAGGCCTGGGTCAGTCTGGCAGGCGAGGCGGATATTTATTTCACGGTCGTCAAAACCACCGACAAGCCCGGCCATCACGACATGGCCATGATCGCCATTCCGGCAGATGCCGAGGGGCTTAGGTTCGGACCACGATACGACACGCCTTCTTACAATTTCCTGCCCCTGTCCGAGATGTACCTCAAGGACGTTGTGGTGAGCGAAGACAATATCATTCTGCCCGTGGGGCAGGGGTTGCAAGGCTCCTTGATGGCGATTGATATCGCACGGGTTTCCATCGCGTCGGGCTGTTGCGGGCTGATGCAGGCCGCGCTGGACACCGCACTGGCCTATTCTGCCAACCGCAAGATGTTCGGCGGCAAAAACATTGATCTTGATGGCATTCAATGGATGCTTGGCGATGTCGCGACCGAACTTGAGGCCTCGCGCCTGCTTTACCGCGCGGCGGCCAACGCCCTGGGCACCCCCGAGGGGCCCTTGATGGCCGCCCATGCAAAACGCTTTGTGCCCGATGCTGCCGTCAAGGCCGCGAATACCTGCACACAGGTGCTGGGTGGCATGGGGTTGCTGAAACCCTATGGCATGGACCGCCTGTCGCGGCTTGCCCAGATGCTGCGCATCGTGGATGGGACCACCGAGATCAGCCGCGTCGTCATCGGCCGCAGCCTGAAAAAGCGCGCCGCCAGCCTGCCATCGCCGGTCATTCCCAAGGGCTATGGTGAAAGCTGAGTGCCGAGCACGCCTGCCGGGGCAGCTATCACCATCTGAAACAGGCTGTTTGCCCTTTATGAAGGGCAGACTTCGCCTCGTACGATCACTTCTTGTCGCGCGCGGCTTTCTCTTCTTTGGTCAGCTTGTTGTTCCAAACATTCTTGCTCAGGCCAAGCTCTTTTGGAAAGGGTTTGGTTTTACCAACACTGACGGTGCCCCCCTTGTTCAGGAACTCCTGAATAAGCGCATCGTCGGTGGTTTTTTTGGGGACATGTTTCATAGGCGCAAGCGTATCCTTTAGCCCAATTCCAGACAACTGCTGTTTTGCGAACTTAGCTGCCGTTGAGTGCCGGGCGCTGCCCGGCGGCGCGGCGCGCCTTTATTCCGGGCAACGGGGGTCGTCCGTTCAGGGCTCCTAGCGGTTGTTGGATGATGGTGGCTATGCCGGATGAAGCAAGGCTTTCTAAAAACTGACCCCGCCGGGATCATCGTACGCGGATTTGTCGCCAAGCCTATCCGACCGGCACCGGCCTACCCAGGTTGATCGCCTCTGGTGTAATGCATGTGCCATAGGCCATCGCTTCAACCCCCGCCGCACGCGCAACCTCAAAGGCCGCGGCATAGGTGGGGTCGATATCCGCCGCCACCGTCATGGACGCACAGTCGGTGCGTTGGATCAGGTAAAAGAGAATGGCGCGGTGGCCTTCGCGTGCCATCGCGGCCAGTTCCCCCAGATGTTTGCTGCCCCGCGCGGTAACGCTGTCGGGAAATTCAGCCAGTCCCGGCTGGCGCGAGAGGGTGACTGATTTCACCTCGACATAGGCATCCGGCAAACCGTTCTGTTGCAACAGAAAATCAATCCGGCTGCTTTCCCCGTATTTCTGCTCGGGCAGGACGGTTTCATAGGCGGCCAGCTCGGGCACCTCGCGGGCCATGATGGCCGTGCGCAGGGCGCGGTTAGGCACCGAGGTATCGACCCCGGTAAAATGGCCGTTTTCATGATCCACAAGCCGCCAGCCAAACTTCAGCTTTTTCTTGGGGTCCTCATTGGGCTCGACCCAAATTCGCATCCCCGGCGTGGCCAGCCCCATCATGCTGCCAGGGTTGGCGCAGTGGGCCGTCACCTCGCGCCCGTCCTCCAGCCGGATATCTGCCAGAAAGCGTTTATAGCGGCGGATGAGCACGGCAGGCATAAGAGGGGTTTGAAAGCGCATGCCAGCAGGCCTATACCGAAGAAAACGACCTTTCAAGGAGCGCCCACCGATGACCAATCCAACTGCCGCCATGCTGGTGATCGGCGATGAGATTCTGTCTGGCCGCACCCGCGACGCCAACATGCACTATCTGGCCGGTGAACTGACCAAGATCGGCATTGACCTGTGCGAGGTCCGTGTGGTCAGCGATGATGCCGAAGCAATTGTCGCAGCTGTGCAGGCGCTTAGCGGGGCCTATGACACCGTCTTTACCTCAGGCGGAATCGGGCCAACCCATGATGACATCACCGCCGATAATATTGCCCGCGCCTTTGACCGTCCGATCGGTGTGCGCGCTGATGCCCGCGCTGTCCTGCAGGCCCATTACGACCGTACCGGGCTGGAGCTGAACGAGGCTCGCCTGCGCATGGCCCGCATCCCCGAGGGGGCCACCCTGATCGACAATCCAATCAGTGCCGCGCCGGGCTTTACCCTGGAAAACGTTCATGTGATGGCCGGTGTTCCTGCGATCTTTCAGGCAATGGTTGCCAGCGTGCTGCCCACCCTGAGAGGCGGTGCACCTTTGCTGTCTCAAACCCTGCAGATCAACCGGGGCGAGGGTGATATCGCAAAACCTCTCAGCGATCTGGCAGCGCGCTATCCCGATCTTTCGCTTGGCTCCTACCCGTTCCAGCGCGATGGCGCTTACGGGGCCAATATCGTGATTCGCGGCAATGACGGTGCGCGGGTAGACGCCGCCATCGCCGAGTTGAGCTCTCTGTTTCCAGCATGATGCCCGATGCCGCAAAACTCTATGAGGTGACCGAGGCCACCTGGCCCCCCGCCGCCCGCAAAACGGTTGGCCCCTGGATCATCCGCGACGGGCAGGGCGGAGGCAAACGTGTGTCATCGGCCACCGCGCGGCAGCCGGTGGCGGCTGAACATCTGCCGGCAGCCCAGTCTGCCATGCAGTCGATGAACCAGACCCCGCTGTTCATGATCCGCGCAGGCGACGACGCTCTGGATCAGATGCTTGCAGATCAGGGGTACACCATCGTTGACCCTGTCAATATCTTCGCCGGACCCATTGCTGACCTGGCCCAGCCTACCCCGCGCACAAGTACTTTTGCCATATGGGAGCCGCTGGCGATCCAGCTGGATATCTGGGCGGCGGGCGGTATTGGCCCTGGCCGCATCAATGTCATGCGCCGCGCCCCGTCCCCTAAAACCAGTATCTTCGGCCGCGCCGACAACCGCCCGGCCGGAACCGCCTTTTGTGCCATTCACGAAAATATCGCCATGGTGCACGCGCTTGAGGTGCATCCCCGCAGTCGCCGCCAGAACATGGGCCGTTACATGATGCAGCAGGCCGCGATATGGGCTCAGGAAAACGGCGCCACCCATATGTCAGTCGTCTGCCGCCAGAACAATACCGGCGCCAATGCGCTCTACACTTCCCTGGGGCTGACGCTTGTGGAACAGTACCATTACCGACAAAAGGCATGATCCAACGATGACAAAATCTGACAAGACCACCGCACTTGACCTGCCCATGGTCGACCCGCTGCCCGAAGCCACGCAAAAATATTTCGATATCTGCAATGAAAAACTGGGCATGATTCCCAATGTGCTTCAGGCGCACGCCTTTGATATCGACAAGCTGAATGCCTTCACGGCGCTTTACAATGATCTGATGCTGGCTGACAGCGGCCTTTCCAAACTGGAACGCGAGATGATCGCGGTCGTCGTCAGCTCGATCAATCGCTGCTGGTACTGTCAGGTGGCCCATGGCGCTGCGGTGCGCCAATTGTCTGGTGATCCGGCCCTGGGCGAGGCGATGGTGATGAATTATCGCGTGGCGCCCCTTGACGCCCGCCAGCGCGCGATGCTGGATTTCGCGGCCAAGGTGACCACGGCCAGTGCCACGATTGAAGAAGAAGACCGCAATGCGCTGCGCGCCGTGGGCTTTAGCGAGCGCGACATCTGGGACATCGCCAATGTGGCGGGGTTTTTCAACATGACCAACCGGGTCGCCAGCGCCACTGGCATGCAGCCCAACCCCGAATATCACGCGCAGGCCCGCTAGGATGATCCGGGCGCGACTGGCACTGCTGGCCGCCCTGATCCTGCCCGCCGATGCGGGCGGGGCGCTGGATCTGTCATTACCCGGCAATGCCACCCTGACCGCCGAGGTGATCAGCCGGGCAGACAGTTACCTTTTGCCCGTAGGCCCCTATGTCGATAATTCCCTGCCGACACTGGAAATCGAAGGCAGCGTGCTGCAGCAGGCCTGGCGGATCTCGGCTCAAAGCATGACTACCCTTCAGGTCGTTCAGCCGCTGCGCGACCAGTTGGAAGAGGCTGGATATGACCTGCTTTATGATTGCAGTGGTCAGGAATGCGGCGGATTTGATTTCCGGTTCAACACACCCATTCTGCCTGCGCCTGATATGTTCGTGGATCTTTTCGACTATCGCTTTCTGGCCGCGCGCAAGGGAATTCCGGGGTCCGGTGCCGATTACGTTTCGGTCATCGTCAGCCGCTCGGGCGTCACCGCCTATGTGCAGATCACCCATGTCGATCCTGGCGGGGTTGAACCCCTCAAGGTTGATCCCAACGGCCCCGTCAGCCGCCCGACACCTGCACCGGATGGAAAAATTGCCAGTGCGCTGGTCCAGTACGGACATACCATTCTTGCGGATCTTGAGTTCGAAAGCGGTTCGGTCTCGCTTGGCGCGGGGCCCTATGCCTCGCTTGTTGATCTGGCGGACTATCTGAAATCCGACGAAACGCGTCGAGTGGCCCTTGTGGGGCACACCGATGCGGTCGGTGGGCTTGACGTCAATATTGCCCTGTCGCGCAAACGAGCAGCGTCGGTGTTGGAACGGCTTGTCGACTCCTACGATGTACCGCGTGATCAGCTTGAGGCGGAAGGCATGGGGTATCTTGCGCCCGTTGCCCCCAATCTTACGCAGGAAGGGCGCGAGGCCAATCGCCGGGTCGAGGCGGTTTTGCTCAATACCGAATAGAAAGAAGGAAACCGTTCATGCCCGCGGCCCGTCTCGATACGCCCCTTGGCCTGATGACCGTCGTGGCACAAGGCGGCACCATCAGACGGCTGAGTTGGGAAAAAGGCGCGGCATGCAACACCACCGAGTCCACTACCCCCGAGCTGGACGAAGCCCTGCGCCAGTTGCGTGCCTATTTTGACGGTCGGCTTGGCCGGTTCGATTTGCCGCTTTACGTTGAAGGCTCAGATTTCCAGCGCGCGGTCTGTGACGCGATGTTGGCGATCCGCCTTGGTGATACGCGGACCTATGGCGATTTGGCGGCTGATCTGAACGCTTCGGCGCAGGCGGTGGGCAATGCTTGCGGCGGCAATCCGATACCGGTGATCATTCCGTGCCACCGGATATTGGGGGCATCCTCGTTGGGTGGGTTTTCCGGGAATGGCGGGGTCGAAAGCAAGGTCTGGCTGCTACGACACGAAGGGGCGGCTGGCTTGCTGATCTAAGGCGTTACACCTTGAACCAGAGATATCAGATTAAGGAGAGGCGCGTATTCCATTCAGTTTGCGCTCTTTAGGGGGGGCGGTTGTGTAAGCGGCATTCTGAAATCGCCCTGTTTTTTGTACAAAACCGACGTACAAAACGTACAGGCCTTACGATAGATCTGGTTTCTTTCTGGCGGGAATCAGTTGTTGTGCGATGCCTGCAAAAATCAGGTAGATGCTGGTCGCCGTCAGCCCCCAATGCGCCCAGCTTTGAGGATGGAAATCCACCCAGGCCGCCCATCCGGCAAAGAAGGTCCAGGCAAAGGCAATCGGCAGCGATATGGACCGCCAGCGCTCAGTCCGGACCGGGTGGATGAATTTCAGCGGCAGGAACATTGCAGCCGCCAGGGCGGCAACAAGGGCGACGATGATCCAGAAATTCGGCTCGATTGCAAACAGAACAAGCACCAGCATATTCCAGCAACCCGGGAATCCTGAAAATGAATTATCCAACGTTTTCATGCGATTGTCGGCAAAATACAAGGCGCTTGAAAAGGTGATGATGATGATTGCAAACCACCCGGTCCATCCTGGTAGCAGGTCTGATTTGAATAAGGCAAATGCCGGTATGAAGACATAGGTCAGATAATCAATGATCAGATCCAGCAACACGCCGTCAAAGTTAGGCGCGAATTTCTTGACGTGATATTTGCGCGCCAGCGGCCCGTCGACCCCATCCACGGCAAAGGCAACCACCAGCCACAGAAACATCAGGCTCCACTTGCCATCTACGGCAGCCAGCATTGCCAGCATGGCAAAAACAGCCCCCGTGGCTGTCAACAGATGAACCAGTAAAGCTTTTAGTTGCGGCGTCATGCCCGCTTAATGGCCGATACGTCTGTAAGATGCAAAGAAAAAGCCCGGCGTCTTGCGACACCGGGAAAATCCTGCGGCTTTGACGCCTTAGTTCGACACGCGAACCTCTTCCATCGGGTAGGCCAGAGCATCCTGTGATTCCCAACCGATGTGGCAATCGTGGCAAAAGCTCTGCTTGAATTTCATGGGTTTGCCGTTTGGTTGAACGGCGCTGTACAGCCAGTCACCGGTGTCTGGTGCGCCACCTTCTTCCAGTTTCGTCATGATGAAAAGCGGGCCCACCTGGCCGATTTTTTTCTTGCTGCTGATCTTTATGCTTTCCTTGGCGAGCACCGAACCTGCGGGCATTTCAACGCCCTCTTCGGCGAATTTTAGATATTGCTCGGCGGCAATGTCATTGGCAAAGGTCTGCAAAAGGCGGTTGCCATGTGGGCCCGCCACCGCAGGCCGGGTCGAACTGACTGTCCAGTTGCGGTATTCTTTGGCGACCTCGTTATCGCCTTTGGTGTAGCTCTCAACCATCTTGTCTTTCATGCAGTCGTACAGCGCGATGATGCCGGCCTCATCCAGATCAAACGGGTCCTCCACATCGACAGCGCAGTTGCCTGCCATAGCTGTTTGTCCAAACATCAGACCTGCCATCAGGGTTGCGGCGGTGAAAAACGGTTGTTTCATTATGACCTCTCCATTTTGTTCAAAGAATATGGTGATTTCTTTGAGCGCACACTTGCACGATTCAAACGTAATGGGGCGTCACATATGCGTGAGACTCAGCGCTGACCGTGCGGGTGGCTGCGATTGTAGACTTCCATCAGTCGCGCGGTATCGACAGCGGTATAAGCCTGGGTGGTCGACAGTGAGGCATGGCCCAAAAGTTCCTGTATCGCGCGCAGATCGCCGCCTGCATTCAGCAGATGGGTGGCAAAGCTGTGGCGCATCGCGTGCGGTGTGGCACTGGCGGGCAGGCCCAGTTGCAAACGGGTTTGTTCCACGACCTTTTGGATCGCCCTTGGATTGAGTTTGCCTCCGCGCACCCCCAGAAAAAGTGGTGTTCCCGCCTCAATCGGGAAGGGGCAGAGGTGAACGTAATGCGCCACGGCGTCACGCGCGGGCGCGATCACCGGCACGATCCGTTCCTTGCCCCCTTTGCCAGTTATCCTGAGGGAGTCGCACAGAGGCAGATCGGCGCCGGTCAGGCTCAGGGCTTCGGAAATCCGCAGCCCACAGCCATAAAGCAGGGTCACCACAGCCTGATCGCGTGCCGCGACCCAAGGCGTTTCGGACTGCATTTCAAGGGTGTTGATCATATCCTGTGCCGCATCTGGCGACAGCGGGCGCGGTAATTTGCGTTGAAATTTTGGTGAACGGGCAGCGAGAACAGCGGTAGGTTCAAATCCTTCCCGCTCGGACAGCCAGCGATAAAAGCTTTTGACTGCGGACAATTTTCGCGCCAGCGAGCGCGGCCCGACATCGCGGCTACGGGTAAAGGCCATCCAACTGCGCATATCGCCGACGCTGATTCGGGCCAGTGGTGCCAACCCCTGGGGTTCGCCCTTGTGCATGGTCATAAAGGCCAGAAAATCGTTCACGTCACTTGAATAGGCCGCCAGAGTGTTCGCGGCTGCACCCTTCAGGGCCTTTTGTGCGTCCAGCCAGCCCTGCAACGCGTCGCGGGCGGCCGGACTGATCATGACAACCAGCCGCGCATTGCCCGTTCAAAAACACCTGCAAAAAAGGCCAGAAGGTCAGTGCCCTGCTGCGGCGTAAACTGATGCGGGTCCTCGGCCCCCAAGGCCAGCATGCCAGGCAGGCGGTCTTTGCCAAAATCAAGCAGAAGGCAGGCCTCAGAACGCACAAATCCGGCGTCCCGCCCGTATATCTGAATGTCGCCTTCATGAACCTGGCGCAGGGTGACCTGGCGCAGGGGCGTATTACGCCCGCCAGACAGGTATTCATGGATAAAGCCTGGTTCAGCCACTGACAGGACATTGCCCAACCGATTCACTGCTGGATCATTGTCGTTCTGCACCGATTCCAGCACCAGCTTGACAGATTCCACCCGCAAAATGCTGGCCACGTCACCATCGAGATCACGCAGAAAGCTTTCAAATTCAGTCGGGTCCAGCATGCGCAGAATGGCCCGATGAATCTGATTTGTCCCCGCCAGATTTTCGTATGCTGCTGCGATGACACTGCGATGCGTGTCTTCCAGCCGATCCAACCGAGCCTCTAGCCGTTTCATCGCGATACCACGCAGATCGACGATGTTGCCGCCCATCGACTGTTCATTGGCAGCAATGAGGGCGCGCATAAGATCTTGATCTTCAAGTATAACGTCAGGCTGCGCGATGATTTTCTTGCGCAGCGCGTCATTCATTTCTGGTTTGGTACTCATTAACGCCTCAGCCTTGATTTGCGCCCTTATAACATGACTTTACAGGATTTTCTGCCCCGTTTTTGCCCAATCGGCCATAAAAGACTCTAGGCCCTTATCGGTCAAAGGGTGCTCGGCCATTTGCTTGATAACCTTTGGCGGGGCGGTCATGACGTCCGAGCCGATCATAGCCGCCAGATAAGCGTGATTGACGCTGCGGATCGAGGCGGCAAGAATCTGTGTTTCAAACCCGTAATTGTCATAGATCTGGCGAATGTCCGAGATCAGCTCCATCCCATCAAGGTTGATATCATCCAGACGCCCGATAAAGGGACTGATGAATGTGGCACCTGCCTTGGCCGCCAAAAGCGCCTGATTGGCCGAGAAACACAACGTGACATTTACCATGTTGCCCTCGCCTGACAGCACTTTGCAGGCTTTCAGCCCATCCCATGTCAGCGGCACTTTGACGGCGATGTTGTCGGCAATCTTGGCCAGCTTGCGGCCTTCGGCGATCATCGCGTCGGCCTCAAGTGCCACCACTTCGGCACTAACCGGACCTTCGACCATATCGGCGATTTCCTTGGTAACCTCCAGAATGTCACGACCGGATTTCATGATCAGCGAGGGGTTTGTGGTCACACCATCAACCATGCCCAGATCATTCAGTTCGGCGATTTGATCGACTTCGGCGGTATCTACGAAAAATTTCATGTCAGGGGTCCATTTGCGCGGGGTTGGAGTTTCTCTTTCCTGCGTTTACCTCATAGAGTGATCCACTGAAACCCCTGACGACCCCCCGATAAGGAGCCTTGTGTTGACGCCACGGACGCCAGACTTTTTTGACGAAGGGGCATTGGTGGCGGTTCTTACAACGCAGCCTCTGGACCGGGCGCTGGATTACAAGGCACCCGAGGGTGGATGCCACATCGGTGCTTTTGTCGAGGTGCCCCTGGGGCCGCGCAAGGTGCTGGGTGTGGTCTGGGGCCCCGGGCAGGGCGGATTTGACCTGAGCAAGGCGCGCTCGGTCATCCGGGTGCTGGATGCGGCCCCGATGCGCGATGAGATGCAGGAGTTTCTGCAACGCGCCGCAGATTACACGCTGACCCCAATGCCGGCCATGCTGCGGCTGGCCACCCGCGCGCCGGGGTTGAGCGACCCACCGTCGATGCGCAAAGTGTACCGTTTGGGGCAAGGGCGACCCGACCGCGAAACCGATGCACGGCGTCGGGTGTTGGCGGTACTCAACGAATATGGCGGGTTGTCGTTTACCCTAAAAGAGCTAAGCGATCAGGCCGGGGTGACGTCATCGGTTGTCAAAGGGCTGGTGAAACAAGGTGTTGTACTTGAAGAGGACACGCCGCGCGATGTGCCCTTTCGCCTGCTGGATCCTGCGCTGAGTGCCAAGGACCTGACCGAAGATCAGGCCCGCGCGGCGGACGCGTTGCAGGCCGGGCTGCGAAAGGGGGGGTATGGCACAACCTTGCTGCGCGGTGTCACCGGTTCTGGCAAGACCGAGGTTTATCTTGAAGCGGTGGCCGAATGCTTGCGCCAACGGCGGCAAGCACTGGTACTGTTGCCCGAGATTGCCCTGACTGCCGAGTTTCTTAAACGGATCGAGGCGCGGTTTGGGGCAAAACCTGCCGAATGGCACTCGGGCGTTACGATGACCGAACGCCGCCGTACCTGGAAAATGGTGGGGCAGGCGGGCTGTCAGGTGGTTGTCGGTGCGCGCTCGGCTTTGTTTTTGCCCTTCCAGAACCTTGGGCTGATCGTGGTCGATGAAGAACACGATACATCGTACAAGCAGGAAGATGGTGTTTTGTATAACGCCCGCGACATGGCGGTTTTGCGTGCTTCGATCTGTGGGGCGCGGGTGGTGTTGGCTTCGGCCACACCCAGCCTTGAAAGCTGGGCCAATGCCGAAGCAGGCAAATACGAGCGGCTGGAGCTTACCGCGCGGTTTGGCGAAGCGGTGATGCCTGATTTGCGCGCGATAGATATGCGCACTGAAGCCCTGCCATCGACGCGCTGGATTTCACCCACCTTGCAAAAGGCGGTTCAGGCGCGGGTCGACAAGGGTGAGCAGGCGCTGCTGTTCATCAACCGACGCGGTTATGCGCCAATCACACTATGCCGGGCCTGTGGGCATCAGCTGGGTTGCGAGCATTGTGATGCACGGCTGGTCGAGCACCGCTTTCTGAAGCGGCTGGTTTGCCACCAATGTGGCGAGACGCGACCCATTCCCGATGCCTGCCCCTCGTGTCAGGCTGAAGACCGGCTGGCTGCAGTGGGCCCGGGGGTTGAGCGCTTGTCGGAAGAGGCGGCGGCGCTTTTTCCTGACGCGCGGATTGCGACGCTGTCGTCGGATATGTTTGGAAGTGCCCGTGCGCTGAAAGAGCAGATCGAACAGATTGCGGTGGGGGGGGCTGACATTATCATCGGCACCCAACTGGTGGCAAAAGGCCATAACTTTCCGCATCTCACACTGGTGGGCGTGATCGATGCCGATCTGGGCTTGCAAGGATCAGATATGCGTGCGGCGGAGCGCACGTTTCAGTTGATGCGGCAGGTGGCAGGCCGGGCAGGCCGGGCGGAAAAGCCAGGCACGGCGATGCTACAGACGTTTCAACCCGAGCATCCGGTGATCCGTGCGATTCTGGCAGGCGACGAAGAAGGGTTCTGGCGCGCCGAGGCCGACGAAAGGCGCCATGCCGGCGTGCCGCCATTCGGCCGGATGGCGGGAATTATCCTGTCATCGCCCGACATGCAGGGGGTATTCGATCTGGGCAATGAACTGGCCCGTCGTGATGGCCCTCTGCGGCAGATCGGGGCACAGGTGTATGGCCCCGCAGCTGCTCCTGTTGCCCGGATACGCGGACGACACCGGGTCCGGCTGTTGGTAAAGGCACCCAAAGGGGCGGCGCTACAGGTGGCTGTGGCGCAGTGGATCGGTCAGGTGCGTATACCGGGGCAGCTTCGGCTGACGGTCGATATTGATCCACAAAGTTTCTACTGATGCGTTTCGAGTGAACGTCTTTATCCCACTGAAACACCCTGTCTGGAGTAACTGAGCCGCCTGCGTGCCCATGTGCTCGAAATTTATCCATGTTTGCGCACAGAAATATCTATCGCAATTGCAGATTCATCCCCTCGCCAAGCCCAACTGATCGGCGTAAAGGTGCTGAATGACACGCACCGTCCCCCTTGCAGATGCACGGCATCTGCCGTTCTGGCGTCGCCCCGTTACCTTGCTTTTTGTGATGGCGGCAGCGATGCCAGTGGCGTTTGCAACCTGGTCTGCCTTGCTCAATAATTTTGTGATTGAGGTGGCACGCTTTAACGGATCCGATATCGGCTGGCTGCACACGGTCCGCGAAATCCCCGGGTTTCTGGCGGTTGGGGTGATCGCCATCATCATTTTTGTACACGAGCAGGTGCTGGGGATCGTCTCGCTTTTCCTGCTGGGTGTGGCCACCGCTTTGACCGCTTGGTTTCCATCGCTTGGTGGCATCCTGACGATTACAATGCTCAGTTCGATCGGGTTTCACTACTACGAAACAGTCAATCAGTCACTGCAACTGCAGTGGCTGGACAAGTTGCGCGCGCCAAAGGTGTTGGGGTGGTTGGTTGCGGCCGGGTCGGCCGCGACGCTGGTGGCTTATCTGCTTATTGTCATGACATGGGAGACGCTTGGACTGACCTACAACACCGTCTATCTGTTGTCGGGCGGTTTCACCGCGGCGACTGCGGTATTCTGTTTCATTGCCTATCCACGATTTGAGGCGCCGAACCCGCAGATCAAAAAGATGATCCTGCGCCGCCGCTATTGGCTTTATTATGCACTGCAGTTCATGGCCGGGGCCCGGCGGCAGATTTTTGTGGTCTTCGCTGGTTTCATGATGGTCGAGAAATTCGGCTTTGCCGTGCATGAAGTGACAGGCCTGTTTCTGATGAACCTGGTGGCCAATATGATTTTCGCGCCGCTGATGGGGCAGGCTGTCTTTAGATATGGCGAGAGGAATACGCTGATCTTTGAATATGTCGGGCTGGTTGCTGTATTCCTCGCCTATGGCGGAATTTATTTCTTTGGGTGGGGGGTGTTGCTGGCCGCTGGATTGTATGTGATTGACCATTTGCTGTTTGCCCTGGCGTTGGCGCTGAAGACCTATTTTCAGAAAATTGCCGATCCGGGTGATGTTGCGCCTACTGCAGCTGTGGCCTTTACCATAAACCACATCGCTGCGGTTTTCCTGCCTGCGTTGCTGGGCTATCTGTGGCTTATATCGCCCGCTGCGGTATTCATGACGGCAGCCGGCATGGCATGTGTTTCGCTAATGCTGGCGCTGATGATCCCGCGGCATCCGGAAAAGGGAAATGAGACCATTTTTTCGGTATTCGCCACATCCCCTGCTGAATAATCTGAGGTTCGTCTGATGACCACGTTTACCGCCCTGACCACCCTGACCGGAAAAGAGCCCGCCGAAGCGCTGGCCGAGGCCTTGGAAAACCTTGTGCCCGAACCCACTGGGGTCGGGGTGTTCGAGATCGAGGATGGATCGGGCCTGTGGGAAGTGGGAGGATATTTTGAATCCACGCCTGATCAGGTTGGGCTGGCTCTACTGGCTGTCCTTTATGACGCCAAGCCCTTTGCCGTGTCTGAACTGCCCGATCAGGATTGGGTGGCCAAGGTAAAACGCGAATTGAAACCTGTTCATGCAGGGCGGTTCTTTGTCTACGGCAGCCATGATGCCGACAACGTCCCAGAGGGGTGTGAGCCTTTGCTGATCGAGGCCGCAATGGCCTTTGGCACAGGGCACCATGGCACCACACTGGGGTGCCTGCGGGCACTTGACCGGCTGGCGAATGCGGGCTTTGTGGGCAAATCGGTTCTGGACGTCGGTTGCGGTACCGCAGTTCTGGCAATGGCGGCAGCGCGGATTTGGCCGGGTGTTGTGTTGGCAAGCGACATCGACGAGGTTGCCGTCGAGGTCGCCCGTGCCAATGTCGCCGCAAATGGGCTTGAAGGGCGGGTCCGATGTATCGAGGCCACAGGACTGGACCATGAAGTGTTGCGGGCCAATGCCCCCTACGACCTGATCTTTGCCAATATCCTGAAAGGGCCTTTGATAAACTTGGCGCCTGACGTGACGTCATGCTTGGCAGAGGGCGGTCGGGTGATTCTCTCGGGAATTTTGAATGAGCAGGCAGACGAGGTAATTGACGTTTATTGCAATCTTGGAAACAGTCTGCAATTTCGCGATGAGATTGGTGAATGGACGACAACAACAATCGCGAAAAGTGTTTGAAAACAATTCGAAAACCAGCAAATTTGAGGCAGTTGCCTTAGTCTTGCCATAATTCGAACGTAGCATTTAGTTTAAGTCGGTGGGGCCGATGAAAATGGGATATTAATTATGAGTGATGTGTTTCAGAGTTTTGATGCTCGCCTTAAGAAAATTGATCGCAAACGGTCGCGTCTTTCGCGTGGTTATGTAAGCCAGGTTGGTCGAGACGGATTGATTGTTCTGCGCCCGAAACGCCGGCAAAGGTCTTTCCCTCTGCGTGGCCTTACCTTTCTGGTCGTCGGATTCTTCTGCTTCAAAGGTCTGATCATGGCCCATCTCGGGGCGGCGCTTTATGAACAGCGCGTTGAAGCACTGAACTCCGGTTCGATCATTGAACAGGTTGGCGCATTTGCTATGCAGGCCGATCCGATCACGCAAAGCATTTCTGCCAAGATTCGCCCTCTGCTCAGGTAATTTTAGCTAGTACTTATACTGAAAAAGCCCTGCACTTGGTCCCGGTGCAGGGCTTTTTCTTTGCGCTGTTGAAAAACTTAACCTTGGCGAACAACGCTGTCGATATCGCTGCGGCACAGGCCGATATCGTCCAGTTCACGGTCGCTGAGTTGCGACAGTGCCTTACGTGTAGCGCGGGCATCATTCCATGCGGCGAAAGCGCCAACGAATTTTGCGACAGCCTGACCAAATTGGCCTGCAGGAACTGCATGAGTGCGGGTTGTATCTATAACGGCCATTGTTTCATTCCTTAAAGGGGGCGGACGTATGTGTCTGTTCTGGGCTGCAGGTAGTAGGGCAAAATCGCTCTTACAACACATGTTTCCGCATATGCCCTATGCGTTTTCTGCAAGGCTGAATCTTTTTGGTAAAAACTTGATTTACTTAATTTATAGCAGCGAAAGTCCGGGATGTTTTGTCAAATTCCGCCCGTTTCTCTTCGGCGGGCCAATTTTGGCCGTATCGGTGTCGCAAGGCGTTGGCATTGCATTCTTCTTGGTCTTTGTTCCCCTTTCGTGCTAGGGGTTGGGAAAAGCAGCAGAGCAGGGCACAGATCATGCGGGTATTGGGCGTCGACCCCGGATTAAGAAACCTTGGCTGGGGTGTGATAGATGTGGAAGGCAGCCGGATCTGCCATGTTGCAAACGGTGTCTGTCGCTCGGTTGGTCAGGATCTGCCAGAGAGATTGCTATCGCTGCATCAACAACTTACCGAGGTTTTCTCCAAATTCCTACCTGAAACTGCGGCTGTGGAGCAGACATTTGTCAACAAAGACGGGGCCGGCACGCTGAAGCTGGGACAGGCGCGCGGTATCGCCTTGCTGGTGCCCGCCCAGTTTGGACTGTCTGTTGGCGAATATGCCCCCAATACGATCAAGAAAACTGTTGTGGGTGTCGGCCATGCCGACAAGTCTCAGATCGCGCATATGGTGCGGGTTCAGTTGCCAGGTGTTGACTTGGCGGGACCAGACGCTGCAGACGCCTTGGCGATTGCAATTTGTCATGCACATCACGCGCGGTCAGCCGGGATGCTGGCAAGGGCCGTGCGGAGGGCCAGTGCATGATTGGACGGATCGCAGGACGGATTGATTATCGCGCACCAGACCATGTGCTGATTGATGTGCGCGGGGTGGGTTATCTGGTCTATTGTTCCGATCGCACATTGCAGGCCCTGCCCGGCACGGGGGAGCATACAGCGCTATATACGGACCTGCTTGTACGCGAAGACAATCTTCAACTCTTTGGTTTTACAACGCTTTTGGAAAAAGAATGGCATCGGTTGCTGATGAGCATTCAAGGGGTGGGTGCCAAGGCGTCTTTGGCCATACTGGGGGCTTTGGGCCCTGATGGGGTAGGACGTGCGATTGCCTTGGGCGACTGGAATGCTGTGAAAGCGGCCAGAGGCATCGGCCCGAAAACCGCACAGCGTGTGGTGAATGAACTGAAAGACAAAGCACCTCAGGTCATGGCGATGGGGGCTGCACCGGCGCCGGTGAAGGACAGCGGTGAGGATGTAATTGAACCCATGACGCCTATGCCGGTTGCCCCCGCAGGATCGAATGCACAGGCCGAGGCTTTGTCGGCTTTGACAAACCTTGGTTATGCGCCCGGCGAGGCCGCCGGCGCCGTGGCGCAGGCCGCTGGAGAAACGCCTGATGTGTCTACACCAGAGCTGATCCGTTTGTCGCTTAAGCTGTTGGCGCCAAAGGGGTAATCCATGTCCGAGCCTGATCCCACATTGCGCCCCGAGTTGCTACCCGAGGATACCGACCGAAGTCTGCGACCGCAGGCGCTTGACGAATTTATTGGTCAGGCAGAGGCGCGTGCGAACCTCAAGGTGTTTATCCAGTCCGCGCGGCAACGGGGTGAGGCGATGGATCATACCTTGTTTCACGGCCCCCCGGGGTTGGGTAAGACCACACTGGCGCAGATCATGTCGAAGGAACTGGGCGTTGGCTTTCGCATGACGTCGGGGCCGGTGCTGGCCAAGGCGGGCGATCTGGCCGCGATATTAACCAATCTGGAGCGTAATGACGTTTTGTTCATTGATGAAATTCATCGTCTGAACCCTGCTGTGGAAGAGGTTTTGTATCCTGCTTTAGAAGATTTCGAGCTGGACCTGGTGATTGGCGAAGGCCCTGCCGCACGGACAGTTCGCATTGAATTACAACCCTTTACGCTGGTTGGGGCCACCACGCGGTTGGGCTTGCTGACCACCCCCCTGCGCGACAGGTTCGGCATCCCGACCCGGTTGCAATTCTATACGGTGGACGAACTGCACGAGATCGTGGCGCGCAATGCAAGGTTAATGAATATCCCCACTGACCGGGATGGCGCGCGGGAGATCGCGCGGCGGTCACGGGGAACGCCGCGGATTGCCGGGCGGTTGCTGCGGCGAGTGGTGGATTTTGCGATCGTGGATGGAAATGGCAGCATTTCCAAGGAGTTGGCCGACAATGCGCTGACCCGTCTGGGGGTGGACCATCTGGGGCTGGATGGTGCGGACAGGCGATATTTACGTTTGATTGCAGAGGCTTATCAGGGTGGCCCCGTGGGAATCGAGACCATCGGCGCGGCCTTGAGCGAGCCGCGCGATGCGTTGGAAGAGGTGGTTGAACCTTTCCTTTTACAACAAGGGCTTATCCAGCGCACCCCGCGTGGGCGGATGTTGGCGCAGGGGGGGTGGAAACATCTTGGCATGGCTGCGCCCAAGGCAAAAGGCCAGGAGGATTTGTTCGAGTAAGACCGTACGATCCGTACGTTTTGTACGTGGATTTCGTACGCGGGACGCACCATCTGGCGGCCACCGCGTACGTTTCGTACGAAATCCGGCCGGATGCCCCCATTTGACCATGCCAACGGGTTTGTTAAACCGGGCGCGTCACTGCAAAAGGGCCGACCATGACTGACACGATCAATCCCTCCGAGATAGAGGCGCTGTTCACCCGCGCCGACGGCAGTTTCGTATTTGCCCGCTGGGGGCGACCGATTGTGCCGATTGTCTTTGGCGTCGATGACAAGACACTGGAAGTGATCAAAGGCGCGGTCGAGGCTGTGGCAACCCTGGCCAACCACGAGGTCGCCGAGACTGACCCGGAACTGGGCGCCAATCTGATGATCTTTTTCTTCCGGCAGTGGGATGAACTGATCGAAGTTCCCGATCTGGACAGGCTGATCCCCGATCTGCATCCGTTGGTGGACAGACTGAAATCGGCAGACGCCAACCAGTACAGGATTTTCCGCTTTGACGAGACAGGCGCCATAAAGGCCAGTTTTGTGTTCCTGCGTATGGATGACCAGCTCAGCGAGGTACCGGCCGAGACACTGGCGCTGAGCCAGATCGTGCAGACGATTTTGCTGTGGTCGGATACGGCTTTCAGCGCGAAATCCCCCCTCGCGGTAATGCCGGACAATCAGGCCGTCATCCTGCGCCCGGACATCGCGGGGCTGGTGCGGGCGGCCTATGATCCGGTTTTGCCGCCTCACGCCGATGACCCGTCGTTGGCGCTGCGGCTTTTCGCCCGGATAAACGCAGCTCAGGTGCAGTGACCACTGATGCGGGTGTTCGTTGCGATAGGTTTGCCGGACGAGGTGAAAGACGTGCTGATGGCAGTTCAGTCAGAGCTGCGGGTGGGCCGGTTGGTGGACCCTGATAGCATGCATGTCACGCTGGCATTTCTGGATGACCAGCCGCTGACAATGATTGAGGCTGTGCACGAGGCGCTGGGTGAAATTTCTGTCGCGCCTTTTGAGATGACGATCCGGGGGGTGGATGTGTTTGGCGGCAACAGCCCGCGTCTGGTCTTTGCCGGGATAGAACCATCGGAGGCCCTGAGCGGGTTGCGCCGTAAGATAAGGACGGCGGTTCAGGGTGCTGGCGTTCAGCTGAAACACACGCGATTTCGCCCGCATGTGACATTGGCAAGGATTTCAAAAGACCGGCAACAAGACATCGGCCCGCGGCTGGGCCGGTTTCTTGCGATGCACGCTGGCCTGTCGCTGGGGCCTGTTCCGGTATCGAAATTTGGGTTGTACCAATCGCATCTGGCGCCCGAGGGCGCATCTTATGAGGTGCTGGTCGATTATCCGCTGGGGCAAGAGTAGTTACCTTAGAGGGCTGGCGGAAGTATAGCCGTCATGTCACGCAAAACCCGTAACTGCCCCGGAAATCCGGTCAACGCCTGAAGCCGACGCCATCATCGGAAATGGGTGAAATGGCCTGCTGCGCGGCGGTCCTGAAGTCGCCGTTCGTCGGGCCGCGGCGGGTTGTCGCGGATTGTTTTCTTGCGTTCGCCAGGGCCCAGGCGTAGGTGCGAGACCAGTGCAACCAGGTATTCCCGGCGCTTATGGAAATTTATTTGCCCATCGCCGAGGTGTCGGTGAACGGCCCTCTTCTACTTTCCATCGGGCTTGTTGTCGGCCTGCTCTCTGGCATGTTCGGGGTTGGGGGCGGTTTTCTGATCACACCGCTTTTGTTCTTCATCGGCATCCCGCCTGCCGTAGCGGTGGCCACATCGGCCAACCAGATCGTCGCATCGTCCTTTTCGGGCATTCTTACCCATATCCGCCGTCGTACCGTCGATTTTCCGATGGGGATTGCGCTTATGGTAGGGGGGCTCACCGGTTCGACCGTGGGCATCTACATCTTCAATTTACTAAGCAAACTCGGTCAGGTCGATCTTCTGGTAAACATCTTCTACGTGGTCGTTCTTGGGCTGATCGGCGGGATGATGTTTATCGAAAGCCTGAACGCGATACGCAAGGCAAAGGTGCAGGGCCCCAAACCCAGACGCAAGCGGGGCGGTCTTGACTGGATTCACGCCATGCCGCTGCGAATGCGCTTCCGCTCATCGGGGCTTTATATCTCGGTCTTTCCGCCGCTTATTGTCGGCTTTTTTGTCGGCGTGCTGTCGGCCATCATGGGTGTGGGTGGCGGGTTTGTTGTGGTGCCTGCGATGATTTATATCCTTGGCATGCCGACCAAAGTCGTTGTCGGAACCTCGCTGTTCCAGATTATCTTTGTCTCGGCATACACCACGATGATGCATGCCTATAACAGCCACACAGTCGATACGGTGCTGGCCATGCTGCTTATTGTCGGCGGCGTGATCGGCGCCCAGATCGGCGCCCGCATCGGGCTGCTGCTGAAAGCCGAACAACTGCGCATTCTGCTGGCCTTGCTGGTTCTCGCTGTCTGCCTCAAGCTGGGGCTGGATCTGGCGCTGCACCCGACCGAGATTTATTCGCTCACGACCCCCCATCGGTTCTGAGCGCGGCGAATGGTCGTTGACAGGGTGGCTTGCGAGGCACCGCGGCCTTGCCTAGTGTCAGCGCCATGACACACTGTTTTCCGATCCGCGTTTACTACGAAGATACCGACATGGGCGGGATCGTCTATTATGCCAACTATCTGAAGTATATTGAACGGGCCCGCAGCGACTGGGTGCGCGAAATGGGAATTGACCAGAACCGGATGCGCGACGCCGAGGGCGTTGTTTTTGCGGTGCGGCGGGTTGAGGCCGATTATCTGGCCCCGGCCAGGTTTGACGACATGCTGGAGGTGCGCACCAGAACACTGGCGGTCACCGGGGCGCGGCTTGTGATGGAACAACAGGTCCTGCGCGGTGAAGACCTGCTTTTTGCGGCGACCGTAACGATTGTCTGCATTGCTGAAACCGGTCAGCCTGCCCGTTTGCCGGCGAATATCCGCCTGATCCTGCACTAGCCATGCGAATTTAGCAGCCGATAACGCGGATGTGTTGGCTTTCCCCTTGGATATGGGGTAGTTTGACGCGCAATAAGTCCAGACAAACTGGGCCACACACAAAAGAGCAGGCAGATGGAAGCAGAAACCCTGGCACTGGCACAGGAGATTGATTTCTCCATGTGGGCGCTATTTGCACGCGCGACATTTATCGTGAAACTGGTGATGCTGATGCTGACCGTGGCCTCGTTCTGGTCATGGTCGATTATCATCCAGAAAATCATAAGCTATCGCAAAGCCCGAAAAGAGGGTGAGGTTTTCGATCAGAGGTTCTGGTCAGGCGAGCCGCTGGACGGGTTGTTTGACGAGATCGGGCCCGACCCGGACGGACAGTCCGAGCACATTTTTGCCGCGGGCATGACCGAATGGCGGCGCAGTCACCGCAACGACGGGGGTATGATCGCAGGCGCCGCCGCGCGGATCGACCGCAGTATGGACGTTGCGATTGCGAAAGAGGCAGAAGAGCTGCAAAGCGGTTTATCGGTGCTGGCAACGGTCGGTTCCACGGCGCCTTTTGTGGGGCTTTTCGGCACCGTCTGGGGTATCATGCATGCCTTTATCAACATCGCCGAGCAGCAGAATACCAGTCTGGCAGTGGTTGCACCCGGCATCGCCGAGGCCCTGCTGGCCACGGCGCTGGGGCTGCTGGCAGCCATTCCGGCGGTGATTTTCTACAACAAGCTGAGCGCTGACAGTGATCGGATCGTGGCCGGATACGAGGCCTTTGCCGACGAGTTTTCCACCATCCTCAGCCGTCAGTTGGACAGCTAGGCCATGGGAGCCGGAGTAGTCCAGAAAACCGGGGGAGGCGGGCGCAGACGGCGGGGCCGTGGGCGCAGCCGCCCGATGTCCGAGATCAACGTCACGCCCTTTGTCGATGTGATGCTGGTATTGCTGATCATCTTCATGGTGGCAGCCCCTCTGATGACGGTAGGTGTGCCGGTGGAATTGCCGAAAACGGCGGCCAACTCCTTGCCGGGTGAACAGGAAGAGCCCCTGACGGTGACGCTCACGGCGCAAGGCGTGGTGATGATCCAGAAAAGCGAAGTGTTGCGGGACGAACTGGTGGCGAAACTGCGCGCCATTGCGGCGGAGCGCGATAGCACGCGGGTTTACCTGCGTGCCGATGGGGCGGTGCCCTATGCGGATGTCATGCAGGTGATGGGCGCACTTAACCGGGGCGGATTCAATGATATCGGTCTGGTGACCGACACCGGCGGCCCGTCTCTGGACGGCCGGGACGGCTAAAGGCGGATTGGGTGAACACCGGTCAGATCATATCGGGCGCGGGCCATGCGGGCCTGATCTGCTGGGCCTTGCTGGGTGGCTTTTTCCAAAGCGCGCCGGCACCGTTTCAGGTGACTGAAGTGACAGCGATTTCAACCGAAGAATATGCTGCCCTGATCGCGCCACAGCAGGCGCCAGACGCGGTTTCCAACGTTGCAACGCCCGAGCCCCCCGCGCCGGGGGATATGGCGCCTGATCTGTCGTCCACGGCGGATGACGCGCCCGACGTAGCACAGCCTGATGTGGCGGATACCCCGCCACTGGAAGAGGCGCCGGATGTGACCGAGATAAGTCCACCCGTCGAAGCCGAGGTGAGTGACGAGCCGCCCGTGCTGGAGCCGCCATCCGAGGATGTGGCTGTTCTGGTGCCCGAAATCTCGCCCCGTCCACAACCGCGCCCGGCGCCGCGCGTGGCGCCTGAACCCGTCGCGCAGCCCGAGCCGGACGTAAAGATTGACGATGTCGATCAGCCAAAGGCGGAACCGTCGGACAAGCCCGACGAGGTGGTCAAGGAAGACAAACCCGAGACCGCCCGTGAGGAAGCCACGACCAAGATCGTGACCGAGGCGGAAAAGGTGGCCAATGCGGCGCCGTCAAAATCGGTGCGCCCGCGCACCCGGCCGGCGGCCCCGAAACCGGAACAAACGGCGAAACCGGCAGACACAAAGCCGACCACGGATTCCAGTTCCGTTAACAATGCCCTTGCCGAAGCACTCGGCGCGGGCGAGAGCAATACCGGCAAACCCGGTGGCCCGCCGCTGACCCATGGTGAAAAAGATGCGCTGCGGGTGGCAGTGCAACAGTGCTGGAACGTGGGTTCTTTGAGTTCCGAGGCTTTGAATACGACGGTTGTGGTAAGTGTTGCGATGACCGAAAATGGGAAACCCAAGTCCGAGACGATCCGAATGCTAAGCTCAAGCGGCGGCACCGGTAATTCGGCGCAGCAGGCATTTGAAGCCGCAAAACGCGCAATTATACGTTGTGCAAAAAGCGGCTATGGTCTGCCAAGGGACAAATATGACCACTGGCGCGATATTGAAATGACCTTCAATCCTGAGAATATGAGGATCAAATGATGAAACAGTTTCTGACCCTCCTGATGGCCTTGTTTATTGCGGGCATGCCCGCCTTTGCACAGGACGGGCCGCTTCGGATTGAAATTACCGAGGGTGTGATCGAACCCTTGCCATATGCGGTGCCGAATTTTGTGGCCGATAATGCAGCAGGCGCACAGTTTGGCAAACAGATCGCCGATGTGATTGCATCGGATCTGACGGGCACGGGCCTGTTTCGCGAAATCCCCGACACGGCGTTCATCAGCCAGATCACCAGTTTCGCCAGCCCGGTGCAGTTTGCCGACTGGAAAGCGATCAACGCGCAGGCGCTTGTCACCGGGGCTGTCAGTGTCGATGACACAGGCAAGCTGGTGGTGCGGTTCCGGATCTATGACGTTTTTGCCGGGCAGGAGCTGGGCAATGGGTTGCAGTTGGTGGGCACGCAGGACGGGTGGCGCCGGATGGCCCATAAGGTGGCCGATCAGGTCTACAGCCGGATCACCGGTGAGGGCGGATATTTCGACAGCAGGGTGGTGTTTGTGGCCGAAACCGGTCCCAAGGATAAACGCGCCAAACGCCTGGCGATCATGGATTATGACGGGGCGAACGTGAGTTATCTGACCGACAGTACCAGCATAGTCCTGGCGCCGCGGTTCTCGCCCGCGGGCGACCGGGTGCTTTACACCAGCTATGAAACCGGTTTTCCAAAGATTTACGTTCTGGATGTCGCCAGTGTGAACCGCCGCAGTCTGAACACCGCGGAAGGCACGATGAGCTTTGCTCCGCGTTTTGCCCCCGATGGGCGCACGGTGGTTTATTCGCTGACGCAGGGCGGCAATACCGATCTTTACCGGATGGACACAGGCAGCGGCGTCAGCACCCGGCTGACCAATGCTCCGTCGATTGAAACCGCCCCAAGTTACAGCCCCGATGGCCGCCAGATCGTGTTCGAGAGTGATCGGTCAGGCACGCCGCAGCTGTACATCATGCCCGCAGACGGGGGTGAGGCGCGGCGGATCAGTTTCGGCCAGGGGCGCTATGGCACACCGGTCTGGTCGCCACGCGGCGATCTGGTGGCCTTTACCAAGCAGTCCAAAGGCCGGTTCCACATCGGGGTGATGCGGCTGGATGGCAGCGAAGAGCGGCTGTTGACGGCATCCTTTCTGGATGAGGGGCCGACATGGTCGCCCAACGGGCGGGTCATCATGTTTACCCGTGAAACACAGGGTGCGCAGGGGCGCGCCAATCTGTATTCGGTGGATATCACCGGTCGGAACCTGAAACAGATATCGACCGAGACAGGCGCAAGCGATCCGTCATGGTCGCCATTGCAGAAATAACCCCCCGGTTCGTGCGTTTCCTTGGCGCGCGGGCTGTGGTAGAAAGTGGCAAGGGCATGAAAAAACAACGAGTGGGGCACTATAAAATGACCTATCTGAGCAAGACACTTATCTTATGCGCCGGTCTGGCGCTGGCAGGCTGTACCAATCCGGACCGTTTTGCCAATACCGGCGCTGACGGCCTGAACGGCGGTGGCGCTTTGGCGGGATCAGCGCAGGATCCGGCTTCGCCTTTGTATTTCCAGCAGACCGTGGGCGACCGGGTTCTGTTCGAAGTGGACCAGTCCAACCTTAGTCCCACAGCGCAATCCACGCTGGCGGGTCAGGCGCAATGGCTGATGTCGAATCCTGAATATAATGCCGTCGTCGAAGGCCATGCCGACGAACAGGGTACACGTGAGTATAACCTTGCGCTTGGTGCGCGGCGGGCAAATTCGGTTCAGGAATATCTGGAAAGTCAGGGCGTGGCCGGCAACCGCATGAAAGTGGTAAGCTATGGCAAGGAACGTCCGATCGAAATTTGCAGCGAAGAAGCCTGTTATGTCAAGAACCGCCGTGCGGTGACGGTGATCTCGGCTGTTCCAAGCAGCTGATAGCGGAGGACGCGATGCGCCGTTTTGTAAAGGTTCTGGCCCTTGTGGCAATGGTAAGCCCCGCACCGGGTGTCGCGCAGACCGATGAAACCCTGGCGGACATCCGCCAGGAGTTGTCGGTGCTGTATGTCGAGTTGCAGAAGCTCAAGCGCGAGCTGAGCACGACGGGGTCGGTCGGGGATGCGAGCATCGGTGGCTCGGCGCTGGATCGGGTTGCAGCGATTGAAAGCGAATTGCAGCGTCTGACATCAAAGACCGAAGAGCTTGAGTTTCGCATCGACCGGGTGGTTAGCGACGGTACCAACCGGGTGGGCGATCTGGAGTACCGCCTGTGCGAGCTTGAACAGGGCTGCGATGTCGGGACGCTGGAAGAAGGCAGCACGCTGGGCGGGGTGCTGCCGGCAACCGGCAGTGTCGGCACGGTTGTGACTCAGCCTGACGCCGACGGCCCGCAGATGGCTGTGGGTGAGGAAAGTGATTTCAGGCGTGCCGAAGACGCGTTGAACGCGGGTGACTATGCCGCCGCTGCCGAGCAGTTTGCAAGTTTTCAGAATGCCTATCCCGGCGGACCCCTGACAGCGCGTGCCGGGCTTATGCGTGGTCAGGCACTGGAAGGTGCGGGTGAACTGACAGGCGCGGCGCGGGCCTATCTGGATACGTTCAGTGCGGCGCCAACCGGGCCGGTGGCCCCCGAAGCGTTGTATCATCTGGGCAACGCCTTGGGCGGTCTGGGCCAGACCGATGAGGCCTGCGTCACCCTGGGCGAGGTCGGCAGCCGCTTTCCGCAAACAGATGCGGCGACCGAGGCCAGAACGGCAATGGCTGATCTGGGCTGTTCGTGACGAGCAGGGCTGATTTGCTGCGCGACCGGATTATTGCCCACTTTCTGCCCAAGCCACCCGAAACGCTGGGCGTTGCCGTGTCGGGTGGTAGCGATTCGCTGGCGCTGTTGGTTTTACTGAACGACTGGCGCCGGGAAGGCGGGCCGAAACTGGTTGCGGTGACGGTGGATCACCGCCTGCGCGACGAGGCCCGCGACGAGGCCGAACAGGTGGCCCGGATATGCGAGGGTCTGGATATTCCCCATGAGACGCTGGCATGGACAGATTGGAACGGGCAGGGGAACCTGCCGGATCAGGCCCGTCGTGCGCGCTATGGTCTGATGGTTGACTGGGCCAGCGCGCGTGGGATTGACGCAATCGCCCTTGGACATACAGCCGATGATCAGGCCGAAACGTTCCTGATGCGGCTGGCGCGTGAGGCCGGTGTGGACGGGCTGTCGGCGATGGCCGCGACCCGGCGGCAGGGCAAGGTGATTTTCTGCCGCCCGGCACTGCATATCTCCCGCGAAGAGTTGCGCGATGTGTTGCGCGACAGGGGGATGGCATGGGTCGACGACCCAAGCAACGCGGATCTTGCTTATGAACGGGTTCGGGCGCGGCGGGTTCTGGCGGCATTGGCGCCACTGGGGATCACTGCGCAGAACCTGTCAAATGTGGCCCATCACATGTCCGACGTGCGCGATACCCTTTACTGGTACGCCTTTCTGGCTGCACGCAAAAGCGTTGGGTTTCAACAGGGTGATCTGCTGATCGACCGCAAAGGGTTTCGGGCGCTGCGAGGCGAGATTGCCCGCCGCTTGCTGCAAGACGCATTGAAATGGGTCAGCGGTGCAGAATATGGCCCCCGCGGCCGTGCCATGGATCTGCTGCTGGATGCCATCAGGAGCGGAAACAGCATGACCTTGCAGGGCTGCCAGATCACCGTGGGCACGGAACAATTGCGTGTCAGCCGGGAATACAACGCCGTGGCTGGCCTGCGGTGCGGGACTGATGAAATCTGGGACGGGCGCTGGAAAATAACCGGCCCGGTCACAGTGGGGGCAGAGATTGCCGCCTTGGGCCATGAGGGTCTGTCGGAATGTCCGGAATGGCGTGAAAGCGGCCTGCCGCTGGCATCGGTTATCGCCAGTCCGGCAGTGTGGCAAGGGCGCGAACTGCTGGCCGCGCCGGTGGCAAGATCAGAAAACGGCTGGTCTGCAGAAATGATTAGAGATGGTGAACATTACTTTGCCGCATTATTATCTCATTGAAGATGTAGGTATGATCTCTATTTAAGAGTGGCGGGCCATGTGATAGACGCAGGCCCAATCCGAATTTTTGGGAGAGATTCCTTGGGTAACGCAAGAAACATCGCCTTTTGGCTGGTCCTTTTTCTGCTGATTATGGCGCTGTTCAACCTTTTCAGCGGCTCTGGAAACACGTTGCAGAGCAAATCGGTTAAATATTCCGAGTTTGTGACGGCTGTGGAAAACGGCGGTGTGAGCCAGGTCGTGCTGGATGGCGAAAGCATTCGCTATCGGGATGCATCGGGCAAGGAATTCATCACCATCAAGCCGGTCGATGCCGAGATTACCTCTCGTTTGATCGAAAAAGGTGTGCCGGTCACGGCGGAAAGTCAGGAACAATCCGGCTTTCAGACCTTTCTGATTTCGCTGTTGCCGTTCCTGTTGCTGATTGGCGTGTGGATTTATTTCATGAATCGCATGCAGGGTGGCGGCAAAGGTGGCGCGATGGGCTTTGGCAAATCCAAGGCCAAAATGCTGACCGAAAAGCATGGCCGTGTCACATTTGACGATGTGGCGGGCATCGATGAGGCCAAGGAAGAACTGCAGGAAATCGTGGAGTTCCTGCGTCATCCGCAGAAATTCAGCCGCCTTGGTGGCAAGATTCCCAAAGGGGCGCTGCTGGTTGGCCCTCCGGGCACAGGTAAAACACTGCTGGCCCGGGCGATTGCGGGTGAGGCGGGTGTACCGTTCTTCACGATCAGCGGTTCTGACTTTGTTGAAATGTTCGTAGGCGTGGGGGCAAGCCGCGTGCGCGACATGTTCGAGCAGGCGAAAAAGAACGCACCCTGTATTGTTTTCATCGACGAGATCGACGCTGTTGGACGCCATCGTGGTGCCGGGTATGGCGGTGGTAACGATGAGCGCGAGCAGACGTTGAACCAGCTGCTGGTTGAAATGGACGGGTTTGAAGCCAACGAAGGCGTGATCATCCTGGCCGCAACCAACCGAAAGGACGTGCTGGACCCTGCGCTGTTGCGTCCGGGCCGGTTTGACCGTCAGGTCACCGTTGGTAATCCTGACATCAAAGGCCGCGAGAAAATTTTGGGCGTACACGCCCGCAAAACCCCGCTTGGTCCTGATGTGGATCTGCGCATTATTGCCCGTGGTACGCCTGGGTTCTCGGGCGCCGATCTGGCTAACCTGGTGAACGAGGCTGCGTTGACAGCGGCCCGCGTTGGCCGCCGCTTTGTCACCATGGACGATTTTGAACAAGCCAAGGACAAGGTGATGATGGGGGCCGAGCGCCGATCGATGGTGCTGACCGACGAGCAAAAGGAAAAAACCGCCTATCACGAAGCCGGCCATGCGGTTGTAGGTCTGGAATTGCCGAAATGCGATCCGGTCTACAAGGCCACGATCATCCCGCGCGGTGGCGCGTTGGGGATGGTTGTCAGCCTGCCCGAGATTGACCGTCTGAACTGGCACCGGTCGGAATGCGAACAGAAACTGGCGATGACCATGGCCGGGAAAGCTGCCGAGATTCTGAAATACGGTGAGGACAATGTCAGCAACGGCCCCGCAGGCGACATTCAGCAGGCCAGTGGATTGGCACGCGCGATGGTGATGCGGTGGGGCATGTCAGACAAGGTTGGCAATGTCGACTATGAGCAGGCCCATGAGGGATACATGGGCAATGGCGCAGGCGGATTTTCGATCTCGGCCCATACCAAGGAACTGATTGAAGATGAGGTGAAGCGTCTGATCGACGAGGCCTATGTGATGGCCCACAAAATTCTGACCGACAAGAAGGAAGAGTGGGAGCGTCTGGCCAAGGGGCTGCTGGAATATGAAACCCTGACCGGCGAGGAAATCATGCGTGTCGTGCGCGGCGAGCCGCCTTCGTCGGATGACGATGATGGTGACACGGCTGGCGATGAAATCAAGCCGTCTGTCACAGCGATTCCCAAGACCAAACCCAAATCGTCGCCCGGTGGCGGGTTGGAGCCCGAGCCCTCGACGTGAGCGGCCCGGTGAAACAGCCCGACTGGAACCCGGGCGCCTATGCCCGGTTCCGTGATCAACGCCTGCGCCCGGCGCTGGACCTGCTGAATGCGGTGGGCCAGATGGGGGCCGGCGATATTGTTGATCTGGGCTGTGGCAATGGCGCGATCGGCGATGCCCTGACGGCCCGCGCGGGTGGCCGGCAGGTGGTTGGGGTTGATGCATCGCCTGCGATGTTGGAAAAGGCAAAGCAGACGGGTGCCTATGACAGCCTGCAACAGGCCGATATCAACGATTGGCATCCGCGCCGCGCGCCGGGTCTGATTTTTTCCAATGCTGCGCTGCACTGGGTTGGCGGCCATGAAAAGCTGATGCCAAAGCTGGCGGGGATGCTGGGCAAAGGCGGGACTTTGGCCATTCAGATGCCGCATCAGAACAAGGCGCCGTCGCACCGTGTCTGGTTAACCCTGGTCGAGGAAATGTGCCCTGGACGGGTCGAGAAAATGGGCACGCCTGGCGTGATGGCCCCGGTGAAATACGAAGAATTGCTGAGCCGTCTGGGACAGTTCCGCATGTGGGAAACCGAATATTATCAGCGTCTTATGGCCGAAACGGGCAGCCATCCGGTGCGCCGTTTTACCGAAAGCACCTATGCGCGACCGGTGCTGCAGGCGCTTGACGACAAAGAAAAATCAGAAGTGATCAAGCGGTACGAAGAAGTCATGCATGCGGCCTATCCGGTACGCGCTGATGGCTCGGTTCTGTTTCCCTTCCGGCGGATGTTTTTCACCCTGACGGTGTAGCACTGCCCCTGAAGCCCACGAATCATATTTTCATTTGACCGTTTCGGCGGATCGGGGGAAGGTGCGCGCAAATTGATTATGAAAAGGTGATCCTGATGCCTGCATTGCTGCCCACGGAATTTGTTGCGAAAATTGTTTGGTTGGGGCGGGTCGCAGATCGTGAAACCAGCCTGCGGTCTGAACCCCTGCAAGAGGTGCAGGCGACATTTGCAGGGGTCGCGGGTGAAGAGCATGCCGGGCTGACCCGGCCCTCGTGCAGCCGGGTGACAAGCCAGTATCCGCGTTACACCGAGATTCGCAACGTCAGGCAGTTTTCGGTTGTCTCGGCCGAGGAACTGGCGGCAATCGCCGCCAAGATCGGTGTGGCCGAGTTTGATCCTGCGTGGATCGGAGCGTCGATTGTGATCGAAGGCATTCCTGATTTTACTCATGTGCCACCGTCATCACGGCTGCAGACGCAGGATGGCACAACTTTGGTCGTGGACATGGAAAACCGTCCCTGCGTTCTTCCCGCCCCGGTGATCAATGAAGACGCCCCGGGCCATGGCAAGGCATTCAAATCGGCGGCCAAAGGCCGACGGGGGGTAACAGCCTGGGTCGAGCGGGAAGGGCCGTTGCGGGTGGGCGATACGTTGCGCCTGCATGTTCCGGATCAGCGCATATGGCAGCATCTGAGCGACGTATCAAGCGACGCGGATTGACCGGCCCAAAAGAGTGTTCCGCACCCTGCAATACAAGGTGACAGCGTGTTTCCGAAAAGAAACCTGGCTGCGGCGGCTCGCCGCATCAGGTGCGGGATATGTCGGATTCGCAGTCTGTATACCGTGGAAGACCCGGTATAGCGTTGTCAGATCAATCCGCCCGGCGGCCACCTTGAAGGAAAAACAATGAGCTATAAATCTGACATCGAGATTGCGCGCGAAGCCAAGAAAAAACCGATTCAGGAAATCGGTGACAAGCTGGGCATCCCGACCGAGCATCTGCTGCCCTACGGCCACGACAAGGCCAAGGTGAGCCAAGAGTACATCAACTCGGTTCAGGGCAACAAGACCGGCAAGCTGATCCTTGTGACCGCGATCAACCCAACCCCTGCGGGCGAGGGCAAGACCACCACGACCGTGGGTCTGGGTGACGGCCTGAACCGTATCGGCAAGAAGGCGATGATCTGTATTCGCGAAGCGTCGCTTGGGCCGAACTTTGGCATGAAGGGCGGGGCCGCTGGCGGCGGTTACGCGCAGGTTGTTCCGATGGAGGACATGAACCTGCACTTCACCGGCGATTTCCATGCCATCACCAGCGCGCACAGCCTGCTGTCGGCGATGATCGACAACCACATTTATTGGGGCAACGAGTTGGATATCGACGTGCGCCGGGTGGTGTGGCGCCGGGTTGTAGACATGAACGACCGCGCACTGCGGCAGATCAACGTCTCGCTTGGTGGTGTCGCCAATGGTTTCCCGCGCGAAGGCGGGTTTGACATCACCGTGGCCTCCGAGGTCATGGCGATCCTGTGCCTGGCAAACAACCTGAAAGACCTTGAAAAACGTCTGGGTGACATGATCGTGGCCTATCGCCGCGACCGCAGCCCGGTTTTCTGCCGCGATATTCAGGCCGCCGGCGCGATGACCGTGCTGCTGAAAGACGCGATGCAGCCCAATCTGGTGCAGACACTGGAAAACAACCCGGCCTTTGTGCATGGCGGACCGTTCGCCAACATCGCGCATGGCTGCAACTCGGTCACGGCCACCACAACGGCGCTGAAAATCGCCGACTACGTCGTGACCGAAGCCGGTTTCGGTGCCGATCTGGGGGCCGAGAAATTCATGAACATCAAGTGCCGCAAGGCCGGTCTGGCGCCCGATTGTGTGGTGCTGGTGGCGACCGTGCGGGCGATGAAGATGAACGGCGGCGTGGCCAAGGCCGATCTGGGTGCAGAAAACGTTGATGCGGTGAAAGAAGGATGTTCGAACCTTGGACGTCACATCGGCAACCTCAAATCTTTCGGCGTGCCGGTGGTTGTGGCGATCAACCATTTTGTCAATGACACCGACGCCGAGGTTGAAGCGGTCAAGGACTACGTGAAAAGCCAGGGTTCGGAAGCGATCCTGAGCCGTCACTGGGAGTTGGGCAGCGAAGGCTCGACCGATCTGGCCAAGCGCGTGGCCGAGATTGCCGACAGCGGAGTCAGCCAGTTTTCACCGATCTACCCCGATGACATGTCGCTGTGGGACAAGATCAACCGTATTGCCAAGTCGATCTATCGTGCCGACGAGGTGATGGCCGACAAGAAGGTTCGCGATCAGCTGAAGCAGTGGGAAGATCAGGGCTATGGCAACTTGCCGATCTGCATGGCCAAGACCCAGTACAGCTTTACCACCGATCCCACCCGTCGCGGCGCCCCTACCGGCCATTCGGTGCCGATCCGCGAAGTGCGTCTGAGCGCCGGTGCCGGGTTTGTTGTTGTTGTCTGCGGTGAGATCATGACCATGCCGGGCCTGCCCAGCAGACCGGCCGCCGAGTCGATCCATCTGAATGATGATGGTATGATTGAAGGGTTGTTCTGAAGACATAAAAGGTTTGACCCGGGCATTGAACCCGGGTCAAACCTGTGCCTTCGGCGAGAGTATTTGAAGAAAACTGAAAGGGGTGCTGCATGAGTGCTGATATCATCGACGGCAAGGCCTTTGCGGCCAAGGTTCGTGAAAAGGTCGCGGGCCATGTGGCACGTCTGAAAGAAGAACACGGCATTGTCCCGGGTCTGGCGGTGGTGCTGGTAGGGGAAGATCCCGCCAGTCAGGTTTATGTCCGCTCAAAGGGCAAGCAGACTGTCGAGGTCGGCATGAATTCCTACGAGCACAAGCTGGATGCGGACACCGCTGAGGCAGACCTGCTGGCGCTGATTGATACGCTGAACAACGATCCGGCAGTGCATGGCATTCTGGTGCAACTGCCGCTGCCCAAACACCTGGACGAGGATCTGGTGATCAACTCGATCAATCCGGCCAAGGATGTGGACGGGTTTCATATCTCGAACGTCGGCCTGCTGGGCACCGGACAGAAATCGATGGTGCCTTGCACGCCGCTGGGATGCCTGATGATGCTGCGCGAGCACCATGGCAGCCTGTCGGGGCTGGATGCGGTGGTAATCGGGCGTTCGAACATCGTGGGCAAGCCGATGGCGCAACTGTTGCTGGGTGATAGCTGTACCGTGACGATCGCCCATAGCCGCACCAAGGACCTGCCAGAGGTGGTGCGTCGCGCCGATATCGTGGTTGCTGCCGTGGGCCGCCCCGAGATGGTGCCGGGCGACTGGATCAAGGAAGGCGCCACCGTGATTGACGTGGGCATCAACCGGATCGAGCGGGACGGCAAGAACAAGCTGGTCGGCGACGTCGATTTTGCAAGTGCGGTGGAACGCGCCGGCGCGATTACACCGGTGCCGGGTGGCGTGGGCCCCATGACCATCGCGTGCCTTTTGGCCAATACGGTGACGGCCTGCTGCCGCGCCAACGGTCTGGCCGAGCCTGAGGGGCTGACAGCCTGAACCTGACCTTAAGGAGCGCGGAAGCGCCGCCTGCAAGGAAATCAAAACCCCCGGTCGCAAGCCGGGGGTTTTTATGTGACAGGCACCGGCATCATCGTTCCGGTCATGATCGCGATATGGGTCTCGTTTTCGCCAGCAAGCGCAAACACATCCGCTTGCACGATCACCAGACGGCGGCCTGGTTTGATCACCCGGCCGCGCGCGATTAACAGGTCGCCTTGGGCCGGGGCCAGCAGGTTTATCTTCATCTCGGTGGTCAAAACTTCGTGATCGTCGGGCAGCACCGACAGGGCGGAATAACCCGCTGCACTGTCCCCGATTGAAAAGGTCAGACCGGCATGAGCAAAGCCATGTTGCTGGCGGCTGCTGTCGAGAATGGGGGCCTGAATTTCGACAGCGCCTTTAGACACTGCCTTTATCGAAGCCCCGAGCGTCGCCATCAACGACTGGGCGTCAAAGCTTTTGCGAATTTTCTGTTCTGTTTGCGGGGACATATTGGCAAGTTTTCCCATTCCTGACGTAACGTTAACTGGTTCATATTAAGCTTAAGTATGGCCGCCGTGAATGTTGGCAGGCGGAGAAAACTGCGTATAAATGCACGCACAAGGGTGGTTGTAAGCAGTATGTCAACGTTGACGAGAATAAAGTTACATTTTTCTGAAACATTTGCCACACTCTTGTCGCCTTTCACGTTGCTGTCGTGGGCGGTTTGCATCGTAGTCGCGGTGCTTGCCGGGCCGTTCGGCACCTACGCCGGAATGAACTTGCAAACGCGGCTGGTCTATTGGCTGGTCATTGTCACAATCGCGATTGTTATCGGGCATGCTGCGCGGGCAGCGGCGGTGGCGTTGATCGGCCCCAGACGCCCGATCCTTTTTGATCTGGTCGCGGCAACTCTGGTCGTCATCTTCCTTTCACCGGTTATCCGGATCGTGCGCGGGGTGACCGAGCCATCGTTGGACGGGTTGAGTCTGATCAGCATTGGATTGAATACTTTTGTGATCGCCGCAGGCGTGTTTGTACTGCGGCGGCAAAGCGGGCTGGAACAGCCGGGCAGCTATTGGGTTAAGCCGACCGAGCCTGAAGCACCGGTTCCGCGCCTGTGTCGCCGTTTGTCAGATGAATTTCAGGGCGAGATCCTGAGATTGTCGGCCAGTGACCACTTTGTTGAGGTTACCACGGTCAACGGGGTCGAAACCCTGCGGATGCGCTTGGCCGACGCGATTGACGAGATGGACCCGACCCATGGGTATTGTGTCCACCGGTCGCATTGGGTGGCGCATTCGGCTGTTGTTGGTATTGAACGCGAAAATTCGCACAAACTGTTTGTGAAGCTCAGCAATGGAGACGAATTGCCGGTAAGCCGAAAATACCGCCCCAATCTGGTTAATGCCGGGCTGATTGACTAACGCGAAATGCTTTAGCGTGGCATCGGTGCAGGCCGTGGAACCGGACCTGTCAGTACGGCCATTGCCCCGGGCCCCATCAGCGCTTGCAGGCAGGAGTCAGTGCTGCGCACCCCCCCTGTATAAGTGCCATAGGCAGGCAGGATCACACGGGTCTTGTCGATCAGAAAAGCAGGACGCGACAGATGACACCCTTTTAAGCGTAAACTGACCTTGGGATGGTAGTGGCCTGATATTTCGCCCTTTTCGCCCATTCGGGCGATATGGCGGAAGGTCAGCGGCTGCAGGCATAATTCGGTCAGATGGGCGCCGCCCAGATTGACCGGCCCGGGATCGTGATTGCCCTCGATCCAGATCCAGCGGCGGCCCGCCTGCAGCGATGCGATCCAAAGTTTTTCATCGTCGAGCAGCGCCCCGACTGCCGCACTGTCATCGAAACTGTCGCCCAGGCATACAATCATGCGCGCGTCGGTTTTGGCTATGTCTGCCTCAAGTCGGGAAAGGGTGTCGCGGGTTTCATAAGGTGGCAGGGGAGGCTGACCGCGCCGCGCACGGCGTTCGGATTTACCAAAATGCAGATCCGAAACGCAAAGCAGGTTTTGCGCAGGCCAGTAAAGCGCGCCGGACCCAAGCGCTGTCAGGTCGGTGCCATTCAGGGTGAAATTGTATCCGTTCATGATACGTTCTTGTCGCGGGAGTGACGGATTTGCAAGGTCTAGTTTGCCAGCCCGGCGGCCTGCATCAGGCGTTCGGTTTCTTCGGCCAGAAGCCGTTCCTGCGCCGCGCCGGCGACCGGCGTGCGTCCCACCTCAAGAAACAGAGGGGCCGCCAGAGGGGTAACGCGGGGCAGGCGTTGCAGATTAATGCGGGGGCCAACCCGCGCGATCATCTCTTCGATACGGCCAAAATCAACAAGACCGCGCATCGCTTCCTGCCGGGTAATATCCAAAAGCAGGTGGTCGGGATCATACTTGGCCAGCGTGTCATAGATGATGTCCGACGACATGGTGGCCTGCCGCCCGGATTTGCGCGATCGTGGCGTGTTGCGTTGAATGAGGCCTGCGATGCTGGCCGAAGCGCGAAACGTGCGCTTCATCACCGCATTGCCCATCAGCCAGGTATCCAGACCATCGCGCAACGCCTTTATGTCAAACAAAGGCCCGGCGCTGATCAGCGGCTCCAGCCCCCAGATCAGGGTGGCATAGTCGGTTGCAACAAAACCAAGCGGGGCAAGGCCGAGCTCCTCCATCCGTTTGGTCAGCAAAAGGCCAAGGGTTTGCTGGGCATTGCGGCCGGCAAACCCATAGATGCAAGCATGCTCACGTCCGTCATGGGGGAAGCTTTCGATCAGCAGGCTGTTGGCGCGGGGCAATTCCGACATCTGCCGCTGAAGGTGCAGCCAGTTGCGGGTATGATCCGGTAATTCGGGCCAGTCATCTTGTGCAAACATCGCCAGAATGCGCTGGCTGAGCTGGGTGGAGGTGGCGAATTTGGTACCCGAGAATACCGCCACTTTGGGTTTGCGCCCCTTGTGGCGGCTGACCTCGACGGTCATGTCGCGCAGGCCCTCAAAGCGTACGATCTGGCCCCCGATCAAAAAGGTATCGCCGGGCGAAAGTGAAGCGGCAAAGCCTTCTTCGACCTCGCCCAGGGGTTTGCCGCCGCGGGCGCGTTTCATCCGCACCTTGAGTGTATCGCTGTCCTGAATGGTGCCGATATTCATGCGGATCAGTTGGCTGGCGCGAGGGTCCCGCAACTGCCATTGCCCGTCGGGGCGCTGCAACAGGCGCTGCCATTGATCATAAGCACGCAGGGCATAGCCGCCGGTGGCGCAGAAATTAAGACAGGCATCGAAATCTTCGCGGCTGAGTTTGGCATAGGCGCCTGTGGTGATTACTTCAGTGTAAAGCTCTGACGCATCGAAGGGGCCGGCGCAGGCGCGGATCAGGATATGCTGGCAGAGCACGTCGCGCGGTCCGGGGCCGCGAGAATCACCGTCCAGATCATGGGCAAAAGCGGCCTGAAGGGCGGCCAGACATTCAACCACTTCAAACCGGTTGGCGGGCACAAGAAGCGCCTTGGATGGCGCGTTGTAGCGATGGTTGGCGCGACCGATGCGCTGCACCAGACGCTTGACGTTTTTGGGGGCACCCACCTGAATGACCAGATCGACATCACCCCAGTCGATGCCCAGATCCAGGCTTCCGGTGCAAACGATGGCGCGCAATTCGCCGCGTTGCATGGCCCCCTCGACACGTGCGCGTTGCTGTCGGTCAAGGCTGCCGTGGTGGATGCCGATGGGCAGGGCATCATCATTGGCAAGCCAAAGATTATGAAAGAAAATTTCGGCCTGCGCGCGAGTATTGTGGAAGATCAGAGTGGTGTTGTGCTGCCGGATCTGATCCATCACCGCAGCTATTGCATAGGCGGCCCCACCACCTGCCCAGGGCGGGGCCTGAGGTGTTTCCAGCATGGCAATGTCCGGATCGGGGCCGGGATCGGCCAACAGGATATCGCAGGGGTCAGGATGGCGGGCCAGAAGGCTGGCGATGGCAGCGGGATCTTCGACGGTGGCCGACAGCCCGACACGTTTCAGGCCGGGGCAAATCGACTGCAGGCGGCTGAGCGCCAGCATCAGCTGATCGCCGCGTTTGCTTTCGGACAGGGCGTGTATTTCATCAACAACAACCCGTTTGAGACCTTCAAAGGTACGGGCCGCATCCTCGTAAGATGTTAAAAGCGCAAGGCTTTCTGGCGTGGTTAGCAGGATATGCGGCGGATCTGCGCGTTGGCGTTTTTTCCGGCTGGCAGGCGTGTCGCCGGTACGGTCCTCGATCCGGATGGGCAGGCGCATTTCGTCAACCGGTGTGCGCAGGTTGCGCTTGATATCAGCCGCAAGTGCCTTGAGGGGGGAAATGTAAAGGGTGTGCAGGCCCTGATGTTTGCCGTCGGCAAGATCGACAAGTGTAGGCAAGAACCCGGCCAGTGTTTTGCCGCCGCCGGTGGGCGCGATGAGCAGCAGGGCAGAGTCCGTGGACCGGTCCAGCATGGCCTGCTGGTGCGGATGCAGAGACCATCCACGTTTGGCAAACCAGGTTTTAAAAAGGTCGGGAAGAGGTGCCATGCGCCCACCCTAAAGCACTTTGCGTTTTCCTGAGCCAGCGAAAATGGCAAAAGGCACTCGCGTTTTTTGGATCTGTGGGCGCTTCTTATTCAATCTGTGCGTCGGTAAAATGCAACATACTTTGGTATGCGCCACGACTGGAGAAGTCTTTATATTGGCGAAAAGCGACTGCATGCTGTCAGGTAATTCGTCAGATAATTGTGCTGCGTCAAAGCGCCTGTGATCCCAATTTGGTAGGCTTAATGTTTGGGGTGCCGGGAAGGCGTTCTGGCGTTTCAAACGCCGTGGCTTGGGATGGCACTGCTGAGATATTTGGGAGGAAATACCATGGCCTTTAATGTGAAGAAGTTGGCGTTAAGCGTGTCTGTTGCAGTTACGCCGTGTTTGGCAAGTGCGCAGAATTGGGATGGTTTATATGGTGGTGTGACGCTTGGTTATGCCAGCCATGATGCAACGCATTCATTCAGCAATGGCGCACCCACCGGAAGTTCCGATCCGGATGGCGCGCTTTATGGCGGGTTTGTCGGCTATGCGGTCCAGTCCGGCCAGATGGTTTACGGTGCCGAGTTGGATTTTGAAGGTAGTTCTGCCTCGGGATCATTCACCAATACAACGGGCGCGACTTCGGGTGGCCGGGTTGAGCAGAATTGGCAAGGATCGATCAGAGGCGTCTTGGGGTATGCGGGCAATCTGGGGCCCAACCCCGCTTTATTTTATGCTACAGCCGGTTGGGCCTACGGTGATTTCGATTTTCAGGGCGGCCCTGCAAGCGCCTTTGTGAACAACAGATACAGCGACAGTTTAGACGGCTGGACAGTTGGGCTGGGTATGGACATGCGGCTGGCGAATAACTGGTCGCTTCGGACCGAGTATCGCTATACCGACTTTGGCACGGCAAATGGCACTCTTGCCCCGTCATTTCCGGGTGTATCCATGCCGGTATCCGTCGAGCAGCATGCGGTACGTATTGGATTGCGCATGGACTTCTGAATGTGAAGGACAAAAAAGACCCCGGCGAGGTGTTTGATCCTTTCCGGGGCCGTGTATCCGGGGCGGATGCCGCCCGTTTTAGTGCAGGATTTCTTCTTGTTTGACGAACATGTTGGCCCAGGCCCTGTCGATCAGCTCGGGGGACATCTGATAGGGGATGCCCTCGAACTCGCAGATGGCGATCATCTGGTCGATCAGGAAGATGGGCTGATAGTTGGCATAGATGTTGTCGATGGTCGGATATTTCTTTTTCAGCAGGTGCACGAGCGCGGCTTCTTCCAGAGGCATCTGTTTCTTGCGGGCGACCATGGCAAAGATTTTCAGGAAATCCTCCTGACAGGGGCCATCAATCTTGATCTTGAAGAAGATCCGGCGCAGGGCCGCGTTATCGAAAATCTCGTTCGGGTGGAAGTTGGTGGAAAAGATAACCAGCGTGTCGAAGGGTACTTCGAACTTTTCACCCGATTGCAGGGCAAGGATGTCTTTGCTTTCCTCCAGCGGAACAATCCAGCGGTTGACCAGTGACTGAGGCGGTTCGGCCTGGCGTCCAAGGTCGTCAACGATGAAGATACCGCCAGTGGACTTCAACTGTAGCGGCGCCTGATAAGTCCGGGCCGTCGGGTTGTAGACCAGATCCAGCATATCGAGGCTTAGTTCACCCCCGGTGATCACGGTCGGCCGTTCACAGCGGACATAACGCGCATCATAGCTGCGGCGGCGGCGCAGGCTGTTGGGGTCGTCCACTTCCTGTTCGGCTTTGGAATGCACGATCGGATCATAAACAGTGATGACCTGACCGGCGTATTCGATGGCGCGGGGGACGTATATCTTGTCACCCATCGCGTCGCGGATACCGTTGGAAATACTGGATTTACCATTGCCCGGAGGGCCATACATCAGAATAGAGCGACCGGCGCTGACGGCGGGGCCAAGGTGATCAAGCAGGCTGTTGGGTAGAACCAGGTGGCCCATCGCGTTGGTCAGTTGGTCGCGCGTGACCTGAATGTTGCGGATAGACTGGCGTTGAACCTGCTCGCGGTAGACCGCCAGCGGTACCGGCATCGCGCCGAAATATTCGGACTGCGACAGCGCATCAAGGGCGCGGGATTTGCCCGCATCGGTCAACTGGTACCCCATTTCGCCACCCGAATTGGCATTCAGGGTACCTGTTGCCTCGAGCAGTTTTTGTTCGCGGGCCATATCGATCAGCTCTTGGGTGACCGCACGGGGCAGACAGATCGCGACGCAAAGCTCGGAAACCAGATTCAGGTTCTTGCGGAAAATCGTTTTCAGCAGAATGTCCCGCATCATCACCACAGGCAGCTGCATTTCTTCCAGCCGGTTGGGGGGCGGGGGGGGCTGAACACCTTGAGTGACTTGCATATTCATCGGTTTGCGCCTGCCTTTGATTTATGACGTCAGCACCCGCGAACACACACGCGCGCGGATCAAATGCAATATGCAAGCGAAACGTGCAGAAATTGTGGAGAGGGTCGGGCGGCTGCAAGGCAGAGTGCCGTGATTTACTGCCCGAATGCCACACCCAGTCCAAGGTAGATAACCAATGTGCTGCCCAGGGAAAATCCCATCGGGAATTTCCCTTCGCGCGTCCAGCTTTCCCAGTCAGGCGCAAGCTTGCGAAGGGGGGTGTGTTTGGCGATCCGATGTGTGATCAGGGCGGCAAGCGAGTTGGCAGCCAAAATCAGAAGCACGAGAGAGATATCGCCAAGTGCAATGAACGGGGCCGCGGCAGCGGTGAACTTGATGTCACCTGCGCCAACCAGTCCTGTCATGTTGAGAAATATGCCCGGTAAAAGCACGACGGCCAGCTGTAAAATCCGCCAGGCATATTCAGAAAAAGGAAGCGTAATCAATCCAATAGCAAGAAACACGCCAACAAGTGCCAATACCGCCTTGTTGGGAATTCGCATGGAGCGCAGATCGCTCCATGCGGCCCAAAGACAGATCGGTGCGACAAATGGCAGGAACCAGAGCGCTGAAAAAACGGTAATGTGCAAGGTCATCTGCGAGCGACCTTGGCCTAGTTGCTTACGTTTTCTTCAAGGGCCTGAAGGCTGCGTGCGGCGGCCTCAAAATGCTGGGGATGCGTATCAATTGCGTCACGCAACAGGCCTTTGCCGATAGCAGTATCACCCTGTTTGATTGCGGATAGCCCAAGCGAATAAAGAAGCTGTGCGCGTTCTGCCTGATCCATCGGGATTACAGGTAGAGAATATTTCTTTTGCGCGCCACGGGCCAGAACCAGATTGTTTTTCGCGGTAAACAACGAGCTGTCCTGTCGGATTGCGTCGACGAACAGCCGCTCGGCCCCGGGATAGTCGCCGCGGGTCAGTTTGGAATACCCCCAGTTGTTCATCACGCTGGCGGGTTTTGTTGTCAGGCCAACAGCGGTTTCATAAAAGCTGTCAGATTTTTTCCACTCCTGATTGCTGTCGGCGATCATTGCCTCAAGCCGGTAGCGCTTGAAGGTTTCGAACGTGGGGGGGATCTGATCCAGCGTCTGTTGGGCGCGGTCCCATTCGTTGTTGCGGATCAGGGCATCTGCCAGATCGACGCGATCTTCATCGGTTGCATCCTTATGTTCGGCAACCTTGGACCAGACGGTGACGGCCTCGGTATTGCGTTTGGCACGGATCAGGGATTTTCCCAGACCGCGCTGCAGGTCGATCCGGTCGGGTTTTTCATTGGTTGCGCGCTGAAAATAAGAGACCGCCTCGTTCGGGTCGGCCACTGTCAGCATCACATCATTAAGATTGGATTCATCCACCACGTTGACGTCCTGAAAGGCACGGTCAACATTGTTACCGGTAGATTCTTCACAGCCTGACAAAGCAAATGCGCCTGTCACGCACAGGGAAATAAGAATAGGGTGGCGCATTTTTTGCGTCCTTTTACTGCCTCAGCCTCATCATGGTATCGTGCGGATCAGATAGTCGCTGCTGCCCCGACGTACCAGTTTGTAGTCTTGTTCTTGTTTTTCTTCACCGTAATCGAAATTTTCGGATTTTGCGAGCGCTAAGCGTAAATTATCGCGAATTGCGTCACTTTCGCCATTATCCAGGGCGTAAGCCCTGCGGAAAACCTGTTCGGCTTCGGAGTTTTCGCCCTTTTCCATCAGCACAACGCCCAGATTGTTCCAGATTTCGGGGGATTTTTCGTCTTTGGAAACCGCTTTGCGAAGCAAGTGTTCAGCCTGACCGAGGCGCCCGAGGCCAAGGTTGGCACTGCCAAGTCCGGCCAGCACATCGGCGGTCAATCCGTGTGTAAGTGCGGCGCGCGAATAGGAGTCTATGGCAAGCTCATATTCACCAGCATTCATTAGGCGATGCCCGACAAGCAGGCCGTCTACGGCCTCGCCGCGGGTGGCAACACCGGGGGCATAAGGGTTGTCGGGTGCCTTGTCCTGACTGCAGGCAGTCAGGAACAGAACCAACACTGCAATTACCCCCGCCCGTGTCATTAAGCCTCGTGTTCTTTTATTGGCCGGCCATCGTGAAGAGTTTCATGATGCCCAGAACCGATGGGCCAACCAGAATGATCAGCAATGGCGGAACTGTAAGCATCATTGTTGCCAATGTCATCTTTGTGGGTAGCTTGTTGGCTTTTTCTTCGGCCCGCATGACACGTTTGTCACGCATTTCACCAGCATAAACCCGTAGCGCATCTGCGACAGAGGTGCCGAAGGTCTGGGACTGGATCAGAACCGTAACAAAGCTTGAGATATCCTGAACGCCACAACGCTCGGCCATTTCGCCAAGAACCGAAGGTTTGTCGCGACCGGCCTTGATCTGATGGGCAACGATTTCGAATTCGTCCGCCAGCGAGGGATAAGAGGCGCGCATTTCCTTGGATACCCGGATGATCGACTGATCCATCGACTGGCCAGCCTCGACGCAGACCAACATCATATCAAGGCTGTCGGGAAAGCCATTTGTGATTTCATCCTGACGTGTTTGTTGCCGTTTGGTGATCCAGTATTTTGGCAACATGTACCCCGCCAGACCAGGCCCCAGAATATACATCAGGGTTTGGGTCGTGGTTGTTTCCTTACCAGATTGGAACAGGATGAAGTAAAGCACACCAAGAACGAGGAACCCGATACCCAACGCAAATTGTGCAAAGTGGAAATACCGAACCGCGTCACGGTTGCGATAACCGGCCTGCATCAGCGTGAGGCGCATCTGTGAAAGCTGTTTTTCATCCTGGGGTTCCAGGAAGTTCGCATATCTGTCCAGCTTTTCGTTCCGGGTGCCTGAACGAAGACGCTTCTTGGTCTCTTCCTCAGGTTTTCCGGTGCGCGTGGCTTTCTTGAGTTTATCTAGGGGGTCCTGGCTTTGCTTGATCAAAATCGGGATTGTGATCAGCACAAGCAGAACACCCAGGGTGCCCACCGCAATCAGGGGGCCGAAGGGCCCAAGTGCGCCCGTCAGAATATCTTGGATCTGAGTCAGGATTTCCATTTTAAGTTCCTCTTCAGACTTGGATGTTCACAAGCGCGCGCATGACGATAAGGTTCAGCGTCAGGAAGGCACCTACAACCAGACAGGCGGGTATGAAATACGGGTGAAGCATGGCTTCGTCATAATAATCGGGTTTGAGCAACTGGATGCCGACAAGCGCCATCAATGGGAAACCGGACAGAAACTTGCCGGACCACTTGGCCTCGGCGGTGATTGCCTTGACCCGGCGAAACAGGCGGAACCGCGAACGGATCACCTTGGCCAGACCATCCAGGATCTCGGCAAGGTTCCCGCCTGATTGCTGCTGAATTGTCACGGCGACGGCCAAAAACCGCAAATCCTGCATGTCCAGGCGTTCTGCCATATCCTTGAGCGCCTCGCCTGTGTCTCGGCCATAGGCGCTTTCGTCAGCGATAATGCCAAACTCAGTCGCCAACGGGTCACCGACTTCGGTTGCGACGATTGCGATCGCAGATGAGAACGGATGCCCCACCCTGAGTGAGCGAACCATAAGTTCGATTGCATCGGGCAGTTGCTCTTCCAGCATGCCCATCCGCTTGTTGGCTTTCATATTGATCCAGGTGAAAACACCGCCGACGCCCATGACAACAGAGACCAGAGCCCTGACAGGAACACTGGTAGCGGTGCCAACCGACAAGCCAATAAACGCAAGAAAGCTTACACCGACCATGATCAGCATCAGCTGCTTAGGTGTAAAGGCGATGGCGGCTTTCTGGGCCTTGGTTGACAGAATCGAATAAAGCGGAATTTTGCGCGACTTCAGGTGTTGCTGCATTTCCTTGCGCAGCTTTTCCATCACTTCTTCGCGGTCGCCGGTCTTGTCCAGCATTTCCAAGCGACGGTTGACGCGATTGTTCAGACTGATAGAGCGCCCGAAAACCGTCAGGTAGAGACCCTCCACAAGCACCAAAACGCCGATGAAGATTAAGCCATAGATAATCGGTTCTGCACTGATTGACATCTGCGTTACTCCGCGGCGATGGGTTCAAATATGCTGGGGGGCAGATCGTAGCCCCACAGACGGAAACGTTCGGAAAAGTTGGACCGGACACCGGTTCCGGTGAAATGGCCGATGATCTTGTTGTCCGGGGACAGGCCCACGCGCTGGAATCGAAAGATTTCCTGCATCGAGATGACATCGCCCTCCATCCCGGTCACTTCTGTGATCGACGTCATCCGGCGTGATCCATCCTGAAGGCGGCTGGCCTGTACGATGAGGTTTACCGCTGAAGCGATCTGGGAACGGACGGCTTTGAGCGGCATTTCGATACCAGCCATGGCCACCATGTTTTCAAGACGGCTGATGCCGTCGCGCGGGTTGTTGGCGTGGATTGTTGTCATCGAGCCGTCGTGGCCGGTGTTCATGGCCTGCAGCATGTCGATCACTTCTTCGCCGCGCGTTTCGCCGACGATAATCCGGTCCGGGCGCATCCGCAGGGCGTTTTTCAGACAATCGCGCGGGGAAACTTCGCCCTTGCCTTCCACGTTGGGCGGGCGGCTTTCCATGCGGCCCACGTGGGTTTGTTGCAGTTGAAGTTCCGCCGTATCCTCGATCGTCAGGATACGTTCTGAGTTGTCGATGAAGCCGGACAACGCATTCAGCGTGGTGGTTTTACCTGAGCCGGTACCGCCCGAGACGATGATATTCAGCCGCGTGGCCACTGCGGCCTGAAGATAGGCGGCCATTTCCTCGTTGAAGGCGCCGAACCTGACCAGGTCGTCAATGCCCAGCTTGTCCTTTTTGAATTTCCGGATGGACACCAGGCTGCCATCCACGGCAACCGGGGGCACCATCGCGTTGAATCGCGAGCCGTCGGCAAGACGGGCGTCAACATAGGGGTTTGATTCGTCGACCCGGCGACCCACGGCCGAAACGATTTTGTCGATGATCCTCAACAGGTGCTTTTCATCCTTGAAAACCACATCGCTCATTTCCAGTTTGCCGTCTCGTTCAACAAAGATCTGATGCGGGCCGTTGACCAGAATATCGTTGACCGTGTCGTCCTTGAGCAGCGTTTCTAACGGACCAAGACCTTTGACCTCGTCGTACAGTTCTTGTGTCAGGGTGGTACGGTCTTCGCGGTTGAGGACGATACCGCGCTCTTCCAGCACCTCACCGGCGATTGAACTGATTTCGGCGCGAAGATCAGATTCAGTGGCGGTATCAAGCGCGGAAAGATTGAGATTGTCGAGCAGCGAACGGTGCAGTTCGAGTTTGATTTCCCCCAAACGCTCCTTGCGCTTGCGTTCTTTGTCCATCGGAACGGCCTTGGCGGCAGAGACTTGCTCGGGGCGGCGCAAAGACGGTTTTACTGCGACAACAGCCTCGACCGGCTTGGTGGCGGGCTGCTCGTCCAGCTTTGCGGGCCGGGCTGATTTCGCGGACGCCGCGTTTGGTTTTTTGTAGCGTGAGAACATCTGATTTTACCTTTTAAGCAGCTTCTGCTTCGCTTTTTCCAAGTTCGTGCAACGACGCGGCCAGTTTGGCGATTTCCTTGCGCAGCGGATTCTTGGCGGCTGATGAAGCCAGGGGTTGACCATGGTCTGAACTTTGGCAAATTGCCCGGCCACCATCGGGAAGTTGAACTTCAATCCCGATCTCAAGGCTTTCCGACAGGCGCTTTACGCGGGATTTCCCGTTCAGATCGGTGAATTTCGGGGCACGGTTCAGACAGAAACGGAGTTTCTCAACCGGTAATTCCTCGGCCCTGAGAGCGCGCTTCAGGCGCAGGGCGTTCTGTGCGGACCGCATATCCAGTTCGAGCGTCGTGAAATAAATCTGTGATGTGACCAGTACTGTTTCGGTCCATTGCACAAGGGTGTTCGGCATGTCGATGATAACATAGTCAAATTCGGCGCGGGCCAGCTCGATCACCTTTTTCACGTCTTCGGGGGTGATCATGTCAAGCGGCAGGATGTCGGGCGGAGATGTCAGGACCCAAAGCTTGTCCTCGAAGGTAACCAGAGCCTGCCGGAAGATATCCTCGTCCATAGAATCGGTGTCGGACCACATTTCATAAACGACTTCGCGCCGCGGCAGATCAAGATATGTTGAAACCGATCCGAATTGCAGATTGAAATCCATCAGGCACACACGGGGCGAATCTTTTTTGTCGACGGTCGCAAGTTCCCAGGCAAGGTTCACTGCAAGGGTGGTTGCCCCTGTTCCCCCAGCCAGGGCATGGACGCCCAACACAACGCCATCAGCGTTTGTCTTTGCCGCGCCATATTGTGGCTGAGCCGCCACGGGCGGAACTTCGACTGTCTTGAGGCGCTCGATTGCCGCCTCAAGTTCATTTTCGGGCAAGGGGTAGGGCACAAATTCGTCCGCGCCCTGGCGCAGCAGTTGGTGCAGAGCGGCGGGGCTGACATCTTCGGCAATCAGAATTACCTTGATGTTCTTGCTATTGGCCAGCGAGATGATCTCGCCCAGCATAACAAGGTCATCTTCGTCGGTTTCGTCAATTGCAACGGCGACAAATTCGAGAGATGCGGCCTCGGGCTGGTTGAGAAAAGCAAGCGCTTCTGAAAACCCAAGATCCCCCCAGTTTTCACCAAGGGCGGTTTCCATATCTTCAATGAGAAGGTCAAAGTTCTGAACATCACGGCTGATGGTACAAGCAATGATCGGGCTTGGTTCTGGTTGTTTCATTGTGCTGCTCGTCATCTCTCTACTGGTCCTATTCTGCTGTCGCCCTACGTCGGACACCAAGATTCGCCGAATGCGCATGCCCTGTCCGGTGTACGGCGCCCCTAACATGTGAGGGAACCACTCATGCTACGGTAAGACTGTCCCCCATAACTTTGGCAACATTTAGACCAAAAGATCGCAATTGTTCGATTATGGTGAACAAAAAAAACCCGCCAAAGGGCGGGTTTCAGGTGGCCCGGCAAACAGCCGGACAGGGAGATAACGGTATCAGTTCGATTCGCTCGCAGAACCTTCTTTGACAATTATCAAATCAGATGCCGGTTTCGCGCTTTCGATATATTCACGATAGACAACCTCGGCGTATTTGCCGTCCATGACCATGGGGTGGGACTTTATAAATCCTGAAACTTCGGTCACGGTGCGGCGATTGCGCCGCTCGCGTCCTTGAGTGACAATCAGTGGTTGGGTTTCTCCAAAGGAAACAAGGGCTTCAAGCCGGGATCGACTGATACCCTGTGTGCTCAGATAAGCCACAACAGCCTGGGCACGGCGCAGGCCAAGGCGTTTGTTATAGCCTTCGGACCCAACCGCGTCGGTGTGACCGTAAACCTTGAAACGCACTTCGGGGAACTGACGTATCCAGGTGGCCTGGGTGCGAAGTGTATCGCGGGCTGTTTCATCCAGTTGAGCCGAATTAAACGCAAAGTTCACTGTGCTTAACACTTCATCCGAGAAGCGGTTCGACAGATCGTGGACGTATCCCCGCTCACCTGTCATGACCAGCTGGTTGTTCATGTTGGCGTTACCGAAATTGCCGCCATCCACCAAAGAACCTGCTTCGCTAAAGTAAGAGCGATAGACCTCGCCTTGTTGTGAGCAGGCAGTCAGTGCAACAATTCCTGCCGTTGCTAGAAGATGTTTCATGTTCCGCTGCCTTCCCATCAATCCATCACATAGCCGTAAGAGCCGCTGAAATCCTGTTTGGCCACTTCACCAACGACGCCACCTTTGGAGCGTACTGATTTGGCGACGCGACCGTTAAGAAACAGATCTTTTTCAGTCGGAAGCTTGACCCGATCCGTTGGCAGGGCAAAGGCCTCGCCGCGTGTTGGCGAAACAAGATGCGCTGTCACGATGATAACAAGTTCGGTTTGTGACCGCTGGTAATCCGCACTGCGGAACAGCGCGCCAAGGATCGGAATGTCACCCAACCACGGAACCTGACCGTTATTGTCGCGAAAATCGTCCTGAAGAAGGCCGGCAATTGCAAAGCTTTCACCATCGCGCAGAGAAACCGTTGTAGACGTTTCACGCCGGCGGAAAGCATCAATTTGAAACCCGTCTGCTTGAATTCCGTTTGTCGGATCCAGAGAGGAGACAGCCGCCCCCATCTCCAGGTTAATCACGCCGTCATCAACAACACGCGGAACAAAGTTGAGTTCCACACCGAACGGTTTGAATTCGATGGTAGTCGTGTCGTTATCCTGTGCCACCGGGACAGGATATTCGCCACCTGCCAGAAAATTCGCTTCCTGGCCTGAAAGAGCGGTCAGGTTTGGTTCAGCCAGAGTGCGAACAACCCCTTTGGTTTCAAGGGCTTCCAGAAGAATACCCACCTCGACCGAGCCGACGTCAAACCCAAAGGAGATTGCGCCGTTGTTGTTGTTCACATTGGGTACCGCACCGCTTAGAACGCCCAGAATACCACCTTGAGTAACAGAGGTGTTCGTACCACCGATTGCACCCAGACTGTTACCGGAGCGCCCGTCGATCGCAAGCGACGTAGACAGCGCTTTTGAAACATTGCGTTGCATTTCAGCAAAGCGGACCTTCAGCATGACCTGCTGATTGCCCGACACCGACATCAGGTTTGAAACCCGCTCGGGGGCATAGCGTTCGGCAAGATCCAAAGCGCGTTGCAGGCGCGATGAACTGGAGACCGTACCGGAAAGAACGATACCGTCATTCGCAGAACGTACCTCGATCTTTTCACCGGGAAGGATCTGACGCAGACGTTCTTTGAACTCTGAAACATCGGCGGTTACGTGAACCTCGACGTTAGTGATCAGACGCCCGTTGCCATCCAGAAGGGTTAATGTCGTACGCCCCGGAGTTTTCCCCAGAACATAGATTGTCCGATCTGAAAGAGTCGAGAAATCAGCGATAGCAGGGTTCGCGATACTGAGTTCCGCAAAGGGGACGTCACTTTCGACGACAACCGCGCGGTTCATCGAAACATTCAGATCCCGATTTGAGCCTTTTTGGACAACGCGCAGGTTTTCCGCCTGCACAGACGTCGCAAGTGGCCCAACAGATACTGCCAGCCCAAGAAGGGCGGCTTTTACAAAGCCTAAATTTTTCATGTGACCTGCCTTTCCGATCACGCCTCATTTTTGGGTCTTATCGCCCGTGTTTCGAAATACTCTGCGTCAATTCCAAATTTTTTTCAAGAATCAATGATATTATTCTTTTTTTAGTTGCCGTTGTGGCGAAATAGCTGCGTTAAAAACAAAAAGGGCGCCCCAAAAGAGCGCCCTTTTATAACGGAATTGAGTTTTTTAGTTGGTGCAGGGGATCATGCTGACGACCAACTCGGCACCGCGCCGGGTGCGCACAGAACAGACTTCTTTTTCAGGGGCTTTCTCGGCAACGATGTCTTCGGTGATGCCCAGAAGGCTGCGTTGGTCAACTTCGATTACTTCTGCAATCGTGTCATCCATTGCGCCAACCAGGGACAACGCCAGGCGACCTGTTGCCTGGGCCTGCGCCAAAGCAGCAACCTGTTGCGGGCGAACAGCAACTGTCACAGTGCGTGCGATCGAAGCCTGAGTGCGCTCGCCACCCGATATCTGGTCAACCGCAATCAGCTTGATTCCGGTATCGATCAGCTTTGTTACGTCACCTGTTGAATTGCCTTCGGTGCGAACACCTTCGCCCCCGATTTTACCAGTCCAGTATACATCGACATAGTCGCCCGGGCGCAAGAAGCCGGAAACACCACTGGACACGTCAACCTTGATTGCAAAGGCACGCATGCCGCGCGACAGTTGCGATGTCAGGCCAGCGTCTTCACCGGGGTTGGTCACCTTGACGGCAAGAACGGCTTCGTTCTTTTCCATGGTCCGCAGGACGGTACGGGGTTCATCTTCACCTTCGGGGAACAGTTCCTCGTAGGTTTTATACACGCCTTCGGGCAAAGAGTTTTTGGGGAATGCGGTTAAACGGACGTCTGCTTTCAATAGCGTCTCTCCGTATGCCAAACTGCGTTCGGCGACATACACGTCGACCGTTTCAATCGCGGGTTCGCGCTGCGATCGTTCGAGCGCCAATTGCGCCTGATATCCCTGGATATAGTTCTTGGCCATGTAGACGGCAAAACCAGCCAGTCCCAGCCCCAATACCAGCACAAGTCCAAATACCAATCGCATGGTCGTTCCCCTTTCACGGTTCTCAGCTCTTGTCGGCAATCCATTTTGCCGAAGCGTCAATTTTAAGAAGTAGCGTCAGATTGTGGCGAAATTCGGGTTTCAGCGGACTATTTTTGAGACCAGAACTGCAGTGGTATGAACATGTCTGACGATTCAAATTCGCACTGTGTCGCTGAATGCCGCGTTGGCAGTTCAGGCGCTTTATTCGACGCCGGTCGTTGTTTTCGCCAGATCTGAACTGATTGTTGATGCGGCTTTTGACACCCCAAGGCGGGTCTGTTGTACGCCAACGGTCGCAAGGCCTACGATAGCGGCTGTCAGGACAACCCAGTCAACTGTGACCGCACCGTCTTCGTTCTGTATGAAATTCTGGATATAGTTTTTCATGCTTCTTCTCGTCACGGTCTAAAATGTGGACTTGGAAGCCTGAGTAACCACTCGGGGATCCAGGCAGCTATCAATCTTCAGGCTAAAAGGAAGCCTTATTTGAACTGATAACAGGGAACTTAGGTAAAATGGCCGCATGCCGGAGGCATACGGCCATTTTTAAGCGCTGAAGCGGTAGGTTTATTCTACGCCAGTTGTGGTGGCGCCAACATCTTTCGAGATGGTGCTTGCCAGTGTGCCAACGCCTTTTTTGACGGTGGTTACACCGGCAATGCCCAGGCCAACAACGGCTGCGGTCAGAACGACCCAGTCTACTGTTACGGCACCGTCTTCGTCTTTTGCGAAATTCTTGATAAATTTGATCATGGTTTGGTCCCTCCAAAGGATCAGTTGCTCAGGTTACAACCGTTTAGCAGTAGTTGGGCCGTCTCTCTGTTTTGGCCCGCTGCCTTTGCGGTATGTAGCTATATAGCCAGCCAATTCAGGCAGGAATTGGGCGCGATTCGAGCCTTTTTTGTGAAGATTAATTTTTTTGCGGGGCGGTTATCTAAGTGATTGAAAAGTAATATTTTATTTCTTAAAAAAAGTACTTTGCGTTGGCGAAAAACCGCTTTTTACGCGATTTCGCCGCGCCAAATGGTTTCCCGATTCAATACAATGCTAGCTATAAAACGCTACTTTTGCGATAGTAGTCCTAAAGCGAAAGAGGCAGAGCAGAGCCACTCATGAAAATCGGCATTACACTGGCTTTTTGCCTTTCGATAACCTTGCCGACGGTGTCAAAAGCCGGTGATCCGGCCCCTTTTCCCGAATTTACCTTTAAAAAAAGTAAACCACCCAAGGCTGGCACCCGCAAACTGATAACGGTTCAGATCGAGCCCAAGGCCGAGTCGGCCCAGGATGTGGCCAAGGATACCGAAGAGGTGCCGGTTGCCCCCGTTGTGGCAAGCTATGACTGGTTCTGGCAAAAGGTGTCGCCCGACCTGACCGATGACACCGCCGCGCGGATGCGCCTTGCCATGGATAGTCTGGGCAAGGCACCTGCAGGTCGTAGCGTTCCGCAGCCGCGGTTGCAGATCCTGCAGACCATAGTGCGCGCCGAGGGCACAACCATTCTGCGTTCAACAATCGGTACAAGGGTTTCACCTGCGCTGGTGCTGGCCGTTATCGCGGTCGAGTCAGGCGGACGCGTCGAAGCCGTCAGCAGCAAGGGTGCCCAAGGGCTGATGCAGCTTATGCCTGACACGGCGAAGCGCTTTGGCGTCACCGACAGCCTGTCATCGGGTGAGAACATCAAAGGTGGTGTGGCATATCTGGATTGGCTGCTGAACGAGTTTGATGGCGATGCGGTGATGGCGCTGGCCGGATATAACGCCGGTGAGAATGCGGTGAAAAAACACAAAGGCGTGCCGCCCTACGCGGAAACCCGTGATTACGTGCCCAAAGTGCTGGCGGCTTTCGAGGTGGCCAAGGGGCTGTGCAAAACACGGCCGGAACTGATCACCGACGCCTGTGCTTTGACCCTTGCCATGAACTGAAAAGGGCGGTGCAAAAACACCGCCCGTAACATACAGTTTATATACACCCTATATATAAGGTGTCGCTTCGCCGTTTCTCCGACAGTTAAATTTGCCGGAAAAACCGCGTTGTCCTGACATCTGTCTTTCTTTCGGGCCACCGAAAAAATCAGACAATTGTTGCCTCGGTTGCAGCGCGCAATTCGTCGCGGGTGACGCCCTCGGCGCATTCCACGATATGCAGGCCCTTGTGGGTGACATCCAGCACGCCCAGGTTGGTGATGATCCGGTCGACCACGCCTTTTCCCGTCAGCGGCAGGGTGCATTGTCTGAGGACTTTGCTTTCACCATGTTTGTTGGTGTGATCCATAACCACCACCACGCGGCCGACACCGGCGACCAGATCCATCGCGCCGCCCATGCCTTTGACCAGCTTGCCGGGGATCATCCAGTTGGCCAGATCGCCGTTTTCGGCCACTTCCATCGCGCCGAGGATCGCCATGGCGATCTTGCCGCCGCGGATCATGCCGAAGGACGTGGCGGAATCAAAATATGAAGTTTCGGGCAATTCGGTGATGGTTTGCTTGCCCGCATTGATCAGATCGGGGTCTTCGGTGCCTTCAACCGGGAAAGGGCCCATGCCCAGCATGCCGTTTTCCGATTGCAGCACCACCTCGACCCCTTTGGGGATGAAATTGGGCACCAGGGTCGGAATGCCGATGCCCAGGTTTACATATGTGCCGTCTTCCAGTTCCTGTGCCGCACGGGCAGCCATTTGGTTGCGATCCCACATTTTGCCGTCTCCTTATGCTGCCGGGCGCGTCGTGCGCTGTTCAATACGTTTTTCGTGCTTGCCCTGTATCAGGCGGTGCACATAGATGCCGGGCAGGTGGATCGCATCGGGATCAAGGCTGCCGGTGGGTACAATTTCTTCGACTTCGGCGATGCAGATCCTGCCGCACATCGCGGCAGGCGGATTGAAATTGCGCGAGGTCTTGCGGAAGATCATGTTGCCGGTTTCATCCGCTTTCCAGCCTTTGACGATGCTGAGATCGGCAAATATGCCTTCCTCAAGAATATAGGTCTCGCCGTTAAAGTCTTTATGCTCCTTGCCCTCGGCTATCACGGTGCCGACACCTGTCTTGGTGTAAAAGCCGGGGATCCCACAGCCGCCCGCGCGCATCCGCTCGGCCAGAGTGCCCTGCGGGTTGAATTCCAGTTCCAGTTCACCGGACAGGTACTGACGCATGAATTCAGCATTTTCGCCGACATACGAACTCATCATTTTCCTGACCTGTTTGCTTTGCAGCAGAATGCCGATGCCAAAATCATCAACGCCGGCGTTGTTGCTGGCAAAGGTCAGGTCCTTCGTGCCCGCCTCTTTGATCGCCTGCAGCAAAAGTTCGGGAATGCCGCAGAGGCCAAAACCCCCGGCGGCGATCAGCATACCGTCCTGCAGCACGCCATCCAGCGCTTCGGCTGCATTTGCATAGACCTTTTTCATCATGGAAACCCTCTTGAAGCCCGTTTGCCCCGATATGCGGCGGGTTGCGGGTGAGAGTCAACGTGAACCGGCCAAGTTGCGGCGGTGCCAGGCATTACGGCGAATGACCTGCGGTTATTTCTTGGCCGCGGCCTTTTTCTTTGTCGGGGCTTTACGCCCCTTGCCTTTTTTCGAGGCCTTTTCGGCAATCAGTTCCACAGCCATTTCCATGGTTACATCTGTGGGCTCGGTTCCTTTCGGAATCGTGGCGTTAACCTTTTCCCATTTCACGTAGGGGCCATAGCGGCCGTCCATGATATTGACCGGGCCGCCCGACTCGGGGTGTTCGCCCAGCTCTTTCAGCGGTTTGGCAGCCGCGCCGCGCCCTGCACCCCGCGACGCGGCCTTTTTGGCAAGTTCTTCGACCGCGCGATTCATACCGATGGTAAAGACGTCTTCCACATCCTTGAGATTGGCGTAAAGCCGGTCATGTTTCACAAACGGGCCATAGCGGCCGATGCCGGCCTCGACCATCACGCCGTCCTCGGGATGAGGGCCGATCTCGCGCGGGAGATTGAGCAGCTTGAGGGCTTTTTCAAGGTCCATGTCGTCAGGGGCCCAGCCTTTGGGCAGGCTGGCACGCGGGGGTTTCTTGTTTTCTTCGGTTACCTCGCCGCGTTGCACATAAGGGCCAAAGCGACCCGAGCGCAGGCTGATGTCATCGCCATTGTCTTCGCCCAGAACCCTGTCGCCTCCCTCGGCGGATTCTCCGCCGATGGGTCGGGTATAGCGGCATTCGGGATAGTTGCCGCAGCCCACAAAACCGCCGGACTTCGATGTTTTGAGGTGAAGCTTACCTTCGCCACAAAGCGGGCAGGTACGCGGATCACTGCCGTCTTCGCGTGGCGGATAAAGCGTGGGGGCAAGCGCATCATCCAGCACACTCAGCACTTCTGTAATGCGCAACTCGGATGTTTCCGCTATGGCGGCCGAAAAATCGCGCCAGAAACGGGCCAGTACCTGTTTGTAGTCGGCTTCACCCGCGCTGACACGGTCAAGCTCTTCCTCAAGGTTGGCGGTGAATTCATAGCCCACGTATTTGCGGAAGAAATTCAGCAGGAAGATCGTGACGATCCGCCCCTTGTCTTCGGGGAAAAGGCGGTTCTTGTCCTTGCGGACATATTCGCGGTCCTGAATTGTGGTGATCACGCTGGCATAGGTTGAGGGCCGTCCGATTCCCAGCTCTTCCATTTTCTTGACCAGCGTCGCCTCGGTGTAGCGCGGCGGGGGCTGGGTAAAATGTTGTTCCGGGCTGACATTGCGCTTGTCGGCCTTTTCGCCCTGCATGATCTGGGGCAGGCGGTTGTCGTCGTCATCCACGACAGCATCATCACGGCCTTCTTCGTAGACTTTCATGAAACCGTCGAACAGCACGACCTGGCCGGTGGCGCGCAGCCCGACCTGGCCATCGGCGCTGCCGATGTCGACAGTGGTGCGTTCCAGACGGGCGGCCTCCATCTGGCAGGCCAGAGTGCGTTTCCAGATCAGATCATAAAGCTTGCGCTGATCGGTCTCGGTGATTTTAAGCTGGGCTGCATCGCGCGCCATGTCGGTGGGGCGGATACATTCGTGGGCTTCCTGCGCATTCTTGGCCTTGTTCTTGTACATTCGCGGGCTGGAAGGAACATAGGCGTCACCGTAACGCTCTTTTATGGCATCACGGGCGGCCATGACCGCCTCGGGCGCCATATCAATCCCGTCCGTCCGCATATAAGTAATGTACCCGGCCTCGTACAGGCGCTGTGCGGTTGACATGCACTGCCGCGCGCCCATGCCAAATTTACGGCTGGCCTCTTGTTGCAGGGTCGATGTCATGAACGGCGCCGAAGGGTTGCGGCTGGCCGGTTTGGCTTCAACCGAGGTTATGGTCAGATCCCGCGAGGCGACAGCCTGTACAGCCAGTTCGGCCTGCGTGGCGTTTTCGATATCGAATTTATCCAGCTTTTTGCCAGCCAGAACGGTTAAACGCGCCTCGTACTCCTGCCCGCGGGGCGTGCCCAGCAGGGCCTTGACTGACCAGTATTCGCGGGCGTTGAACGCTTCGATTTCCATCTCGCGCTCGACAATAAGACGCAGGCAAACCGACTGTACCCGGCCCGCCGACTTGGCGCCGGGCAGTTTGCGCCACAGGACCGGCGACAGGTTGAAGCCGACAAGATAATCCAGTGCCCGGCGGGCAAGATAAGCCTCGACCAGTGGCGCGTCGACCTGCCGGGGGTTTTTCATGGCCTCGGTCACGGCGGATTTGGTGATCGCGTTGAAAACCACGCGGCTGACGGGCGTGTTTTTATTGATTGCCTTGCGCTTGCGCAGGGTCTCTTCGAGGTGCCAGCTGATCGCTTCGCCTTCGCGATCGGGGTCGGTGGCGAGGATCAGTGCATTATCGTCTTTCAGAGCGTCAGCGATGGCCTTGACGTGCTTGCGGCTGTCATACCCGACCTCCCATTTCATTTCGAAATCGTGTTCGGTATCGACCGATCCGTCTTTCGGTGGCAGGTCACGGACGTGGCCATATGAGGCCAGAACCGTATAGTCGGAGCCCAAATACTTGTTGATTGTCTTGGCTTTAGCCGGGGATTCGACAACGACAACGGGCATGGAAACTCCTTTCGACTCGGGACGAGACTTATGGCGGCGGACCATGTGGGGTGGCAAGGGGAATTGTCAATGCGGCCCTGTCAAAAGCCGCAATTTGTCCGGATTGATCTGGTGTGCGGTCAGGGCGCGAGGGAAAGAAGACCGCCAGCCTGCCGTTTGATGCGCCCCTCCAGCTCCAGATCCAGCAGCACCGGCGCTACACTGTGCGCAGGGGCAGAAAGATCTCGGATCAACTGATCTTCTGCCACGGGCGAAGGCCCCAGGCGATCAAGGATCTGACTGTGCAGCAATGCAGTTTCGCGCAGGCTGCGTTTTTCAGCAGGCGGTGCAGGCGCGTCGGATAGCGGCATTTCGCCTTGTTCTGCCGGGGCCTGAGTGGCCGGCAATGCCTCGATTACGTCATCCGCGTTGCGCACAAGGCGGGCGCCATCGCGGATCAGCATGTTGCAACCGCTGGCGCGCGCGTCAAAGGGATGGCCGGGCACGGCCAGCACTTCGCGCCCCTGATCAAGGGCGTTGCGCGCGGTTATCAGCGAGCCGGATTTCGCCGCGGCCTCAACCACAACAACGGCCTGAGACATGCCGCTGATAATGCGGTTGCGGCGTGGAAAATGCCGGGCCTGGGGAATTGTGCCCATGGGCTGTTCAGACAGGCGCAGGCCGGCTTTGGCAATATCTTCGGCCAGACGGGTGTTTTCGGCGGGGTACATCACGTCCACGCCACCGGCCATTACCGCGACAGTGCCGGTTTCAAGGGCAGCCCCATGGGCAGCAGTATCGATCCCTCGGGCCAGGCCCGAGACGATGACATTACCCTTGCCCGCAAGACCGGCGGAAAGCGCTTTGGCCATTCGGGTTCCAAGCGATGAGGCATTGCGCGCACCAACGAGGGCAATCATCGGGCGTTGAGTGATTTTGGCGTCGCCGATGGCCCACAACAACGGTGGGGCATCCGAAATCTCTTGCAACAAGGCAGGGTATTCGGGGTCGGTGAAGCAAATAAGTCGCGCACCGGCAGCGTTTCCAGCGTTCAGTTCATCCTGAACAACGCCATCCGGACAAATCTGGTAATTTTCCACCCCGGCGGCTTTGGCAACATCCGGCAGCGCCAGGAGAGAGGCCTGAGCGCTGCCATGTTCTGTCATAAGCCGGTAGAAAGTGGAGGGACCGACCCTGCGGGAACGCAAGAGACGAAGCCATGACACCCGATCATCTTCCGTGGTGGGTGGGAGTGGGGGGTGAGTGGAAGGATGTATTTCCTCGGTCATCATGACTCCGCCTGCTTACCAAACCAGTATTAGGTCCCTGTTGGTTAATGGGGGGTAAACCTCAGATGTAAGCGCTGAGAAAAATGGGGAATCAGGGGTAACTATAAGAAAATAAGTAAAAAATACAAGATTCACTGCCGTTGATAGATGCCGGGATTACTGTTTCCAGGCTCAAGATCACACTGGCCTGATGCATTTGTCAGAAATTTGAACATTCGATTCGCTCGCATTGCAGGGTGACTGCCGAAATGTTCCGGGATGAGGTTTGCCAAAAATTCCAATGATTTTTCAAAGCGTCACATTGGCCAAGACCAACGAGAACGCAGCCGAAGGCGAAGTGCGAGACAAACCTGAGTGCGCGCAGGCGCACTCCGCTTGATAACACTGTGTTCAGATGGCCGATCCGCCAACGGTCAAGCCACTGATCATCACGGTGGGCTGACCTACACCCACGGGCACCCATTGGCCCTGTTTGCCGCAATTGCCCATGCCGGGGTCAAGTGCCATGTCGTTGCCCAGCGCGCGGATCTGCTTGAGGGCGGTAGCACCGTCACCGATCAGCGTGGCGCCCTTTACCGGTGCACCAACCCTGCCATTTTCGACGCGATACGCCTCGGTGCAGGAAAACACGAACTTGCCGTTGGTGATATCCACCTGTCCGCCGCCAAATCCGACCGCGTATATGCCATCCTTCAGATCAGCGACGATATCCGCCGGGTCCGCCTTGCCGCCCAGCATATAGGTGTTGGTCATGCGCGGCATCGGGGCATGGGCATAGCTTTCTCTCCGGCCGTTACCGGTCGGACGGGCGCCCATCAGCCGGGCGTTTTGCCGGTCCTGCATGTAACCTACCAGAATGCCATCTTCGATCAGGGTGTTCTTTTGTGACGGCGTGCCTTCGTCATCCACGGTGATCGAGCCGCGCCTGTCGGGGAGTGTACCGTCATCCAGAACGGTCACGCCCGGGGACGCAATACGCTGCCCCATAAGCCCGGCAAAGGCCGAGCTGCCCTTGCGGTTAAAGTCGCCCTCAAGCCCATGACCAATTGCTTCGTGCAGCAAAATTCCGGGCCAGCCGGGGCCAAGAACCACGTCCATCACCCCTGCGGGCGCAGGCCCGGCATCAAGATTGACGACCGCCACGCGCAGCGCCTCTTGGGCCTTTTTCTGCCAGTCGGCAGGATCCAGCAGGCCATCAAGGCCAATACGCCCGCCCCCCCCGGCGGTCCCGGTTTCACGGCGTCCGTCCTGATCGACAATGATCGAGACATTGATGCGGGTCATCGGGCGGATATCGCTCACTTCGGTGCCGTCCGGGCGCAGAATGAAAACCTCCTGATGCGACGCTGCGATGCTGGCCGAAACCTGCACCACCCGGGGGTCAAGATTGCGCGCAAAGGCATCTATCTGGCGCAGGGTTTCCAATTTCACCGGAAAGGACGCCCCGGCGATCGGGTCGGCATCGGTGTACAGGTGGCGGTTGGTGCGGGCTGGGGGCGGGGCCATCGTGCCGCCGCCATCGCCCACTGCCAGACGTGCGGTTTCGACCGCGCGGGCAAGGGCCGTCTCGGAAATATCTGAAGAATGCGCATATCCGGCCACTTCGCCGCGCACCGCGCGCAGTCCAAACCCTTCGGAGGCATCATAGGATGCAGTCTTGATCCGCCCATCATCAAACAGAAGCGCCTCGGACCGGCGGCGTTCGAGGAACAGTTCGCCATCATCCGCACCCCGGGTCGCGGCCCGCAATTGGGCAAGAGCGCGGTCGCGGTCCAGCGATGTCTCGAACGGGCGGAAGGGGCTGTCGGTCATTTTCAGGCGGTTCCTGTCTGTCTGAGGGCACATTAATTTGATCTAAATCAAAAAAGCGTCCGTTTGCCGCAATGGTCTTTCTTGTCTGTCGCAGCAGAATATGGTTTCTAGCGGCCTTGAGACAATGGGATTCCGTCGATAGAAGATCCCTACGTACTGACAGATATGAACCGCTTCAACCGATCAGGGTGTAAAATGCGACTACTTTCCAGCCTTCTGGCCGTCATGGCCGCCGTTTCCGCCCTTCCTGCGTCCGCACAGGAAGGTCTTGAATCCATCGGCAAGCCAATTTCCGGCGGCAAGGGGTTCCAGCCTGCCGCAACCGAACTGGCCCGCGATCTGCAATGGCTGGACGGTATGGTCCTGGTGATCATCACCGCGATTACGGTTTTTGTAACGGCCTTGCTGTGCATTGCCATCGTCCGTTTCAATCGCAAGGCAAACCCGACCCCGGCAAAATTCACCCATAACTCGCCGCTGGAAGTGGCCTGGACCCTGATCCCGATTGTGATTCTGGTCTTTATCGGGGCGTTTTCGCTGCCTGTCCTGTTCAAGCAGCAGGAAATCCCGCAAGGCGAGATCAACATCAAGGTGACCGGTTACCAGTGGTACTGGGGTTATGAATATACCGATCACGACTTCGGCTTTGAAAGCTTTCTGATAGGCGAAGGCAAAGTTCTGAACGACGAGGTTGTGGCCGAACTGGAAGCAGCCGGTTACACCCGTGACGAATTTCTGCTGGCCACCGACACGGCGGTTGTCGTGCCGGTGAACAAGGTTGTCGTGATGCAACTGACCGGTGCCGATGTGATCCATAGCTGGACCATTCCCGCCTTTGGCGTGAAACAGGATGCGGTGCCGGGACGTCTGGCGCAGCTTTGGTTCAAAGCCGAAAAAGAAGGCGTATATTTCGGTCAGTGCTCTGAACTGTGCGGTAAGGACCACGCCTATATGCCGATCACCGTCAAGGTGGTTAGCCAGGAGGCCTATGACGCATGGTTGAAAGGCGCGATCGAAGAATATGCCGGCAAGCCGCTGGATTATAACGTGGCCGCAGCCGAATGATGGCGGCGGGGCGGGGTAATCCCCGCCCAACGGCAGAAATGTAGGGCGGGGGTTACCCCGCCATATCCGGAAAGACGGAAATGAGCGACGCAAGCATCAACACAACAGGCGCACAGACGCAGATTGGCGACGCCGGGTTTGGCGATTATTTTGCCCTGCTCAAGCCACGTGTGATGTCACTGGTTGTGTTCACTGCGCTGGTTGGTCTGCTGGCGGCCCCTGTTGGCGTACATCCCGTAATCGGTTTTGCTGCGATTTTGTTTATCGCCGTAGGCGGCGGGGCGTCAGGTGCGCTGAACATGTGGTGGGATGCGGATATCGACCGGATCATGAAACGCACCAAGGGCCGCCCGATTCCAGCGGGAAAAATCACCGAAGGTGAAGCGTTTGCCTTTGGTATGACGCTGAGTGTGATGTCGGTGATCATGCTGGCGCTGGCCAGCAATTTTGTAGCGGCGGGCCTGCTGGCGTTCACAATTTTCTTCTACGTTGTGATTTATTCGATGTGGCTGAAGCGTTGGACCCCGCAGAACATCGTAATTGGTGGTGCGGCCGGTGCCTTTCCTCCGATGATCGGCTGGGCAGTGGCCACGGGAGGTATCAGTGTCGAGAGCGTACTGATGTTCACACTGATCTTCATGTGGACACCGCCGCATTTCTGGGCGCTATGCCTATTTATGAAATCTGACTATGAAAATGCCGGTGTGCCGATGCTGACCGTCACCCACGGACGCCGCGCAACCCGCACTCACATTCTGGTCTACACGATCCTGCTGGCACCGATTGCTGTTGGCACGGCCTTTACCAGCATTGGCGGACCGATTTATCTGGCTGTGGCGTTGCTGCTGAATGCGCTCTTTCTGAAAGGCGCCTGGGATATCTGGCGCCGCGACGAGGTGCAGGCCGAAGCCGACAAATACCGCACCGAAAAGAAAGTGTTCGCTCTGTCACTGTTTTATCTTTTCGGTCATTTCACCGCGATCCTTGCGCAATCGGCGCTGGCGCCCTTTGGCATCGGAGGCTGGTGATGGCTTTGTCGCGTCAACATGAGCTGCACAAACGCCGCTTTGGCCGCAACCTGGGCCTGGGTCTGGTGCTGGCTGGGTTTGTGGCTTTGGTGTTTGGCATGACGATTGTCAAAGTCACCAACGAAGATTTTTCGGTTCCTTCCAGTCAGGGGGCAGGCAACTGATGGAAATGGACGCGAAAACCAAAACCGTGACACGCCTGGTTGGCGTTGTACTGCTGATGGGCGGACTGGCCTGGGCCTCGGTGCCATTTTACGACTGGTTCTGCCGGGTGACCGGCTTTGGCGGGACAACAGGCGTGGCATCGAAAGCGTCAGGTGAAGTCCTGGACAAGACAATCACGATCCGATTTGATGCCAGCAAGGAAAACGGCATGCCATGGAAGTTCAAACCCATGGTGCGCGAGATGGAATTGCGGATCGGTGAAACCGGACTTGCCTTCTACGAGGCCTATAATCCGACCGACCGTCCCGTAGCAGGGCAGGCTGCCTATAATGTCACACCCTACGAAGCGGGTGGATTTTTCACCAAGATCGACTGCTTCTGCTTTACGGAGCAGGTGCTGCAGCCCGGTGAGCGGGTGCAAATGCCCGTCACCTTCTTTGTCGACCCAGAGATCGTGACCGACCGGGATGCGAAATACACCCATACGATCACCCTGTCCTATACATTCTACGAAATTGATCTTCCGCAAGAGCAAGCCGCCCTTGCACCCGAGCAAGAAACCGATAAAAAACTGAACTGAGCCTTCCACGAGGGATAGCAATAAGATGGCACACGAAAAAAACCACGACTACCACATTCTGAACCCCTCAATCTGGCCGTTTCTTGGCGCGCTGGCTGGGTTCATCATGCTTTTTGGGGCGGTCCTTTGGATTTCACCCAATGTCGAGAATAACCAGCCTTGGGTCTTTCTGGCCGGGTTTGTCGGCGTTCTCTACGTGATGTTCGGCTGGTGGACGGATGTTGTAACGGAAAGCCATGTCGGCGATCATACGCCGGTCGTCCGGATCGGTCTGCGCTATGGTTTCATGATGTTCATCATGTCCGAGGTGATGTTCTTTTCTGCGTGGTTCTGGGCTTTCTTCAAGAATGCCATGTACCCGATGGGACCGATGTCACCAATCAAGGATGGCGTCTGGCCGCCGGTCGGGATTGAAACCTTTGATCCCTGGCATCTGCCGCTTATCAACACGCTGATCCTGCTGTGTTCGGGTTGTGCCGCGACATGGGCACACCATGCGTTGGTGCATGAAAACAACCGTGAAGACGTGAAATGGGGCCTGATCATTGCAATTGCTCTGGGTGCGCTGTTCACGGTGTTCCAGGTATATGAATACAGCCACGCGGCCTTTGGTTTTTCGGGTAACATCTATGGTGCGACCTTCTTCATGGCTACCGGTTTCCACGGGGCGCATGTGATCATCGGAACGGTTTTCCTGTTCGTCTGCCTGATGCGGGTCTACCGCGGCCACTTCACCCCCGAACGGCATGTCGGGTTCGAGGCTGCGGCCTGGTACTGGCACTTTGTTGACGTGGTGTGGCTGTTCCTGTTTGCTGCCGTTTACATCTGGGGCGGCTGAGAAATCGCGTGGGTGACACCCACGCGCCCTCGATCAAACAAGGCGCGCGGGCAACTGCGCGCTTTTCCTTTTCAACCCGGAGCGTTCAGGTTTGCGCCGTATCATCATCCCCTTAGTTTTTGGACTGGCCGGGGCGGCTGTGCTGATCTCGCTTGGGGTTTGGCAGGTGCAAAGGCTGGCATGGAAAGAGGCTGTTCTGGCCGATATCGAAGCCCGGATAGCCGCCGCCCCCGTTGATCTGCCAGCAAAGCCCGATCCGGTTAATGATCGCTATCTGCCGGTAAAGGTCAGCGGCGTATTGGCGGGACCAGAACTGCACGTGCTGGTCAGCCAGAAACAGGTCGGCGCCGGATACCGGATCATTCAACCGTTCGAGGTGCAGGGCCGCCGGATCATGGTGGACCGTGGTTTTGTCACTGCAGACAAGATTGACACACCCCGGGCTCAGACCCATGAAACCCTGATCGGTAATCTGCACTGGCCCGACGAGACGGATGGCTACACGCCTGAACCTGATCTGTCCAAAAACATCTGGTTTGCCCGTGATGTGCCCAAGATGGCCCGCGCACTGAAGACTGAACAGGTTTTGCTGGTGGTGGCCAGCCAGAAGTCGGAAACGGACCCGAGTTTGACGCCACTGCCCGTGGACACAAGCGGCATTCCAAACGATCACCTGAGTTATGCAATCACCTGGTTTTCACTGGCGGCGATCTGGCTGGCGATGACCGGATACTTCCTGTGGCGGACGACCCCTACCAAGAAAGGCGATGTGACGTGAAATACATTTCGACAAGGGGTCAGGCGCCCGTATTGAACTTTGAAGAGGCAATGCTGACCGGGTTGGCGCGCGACGGCGGGCTTTACGTTCCGGAGACCATTCCACAGATGAGCCACGCCGATATCGCGGCGCTGGAAGGCTTGTCCTACGAAGAGGCAGCATTCAGGGTGATGCGGCCGTTCATTGGCGACACGTTCAACGATGACGAATTCAATCAGATCATTGCCAAGGCCTATGCCGGGTTCGGTCACGCCGCGCGCGCGCCGCTGGTGCAGTTGGATAGCGGGCATTTTCTGCTGGAATTGTTCCATGGCCCGACGTTGGCATTCAAGGATTTTGCCATGCAACTGATCGGTCAGTTGTTTGAGGCGGCGCTGAAGCGCAACGGGCGACGGGTATGTATTGTCGGCGCGACCAGCGGCGACACAGGCAGCGCCGCAATCGAGGCGTTCCGCGGTCTGAAGGCAGTGGATGTTTTTATCCTTTATCCGCATGGCCGGGTGTCCGAGGTGCAGCGCCGTCAGATGACAACACCTTCCGAGTCGAACGTGCACGCACTGGCAATGGATGGGCATTTTGACGACTGCCAGGCGCGGCTAAAAGATATGTTCAACGATTTCGAGTTCCGCGATGCGGTGGGGCTGGCAGGTGTCAACAGCATCAACTGGGCACGCGTGCTGGCGCAGGTGGTTTACTATTTCACTTCAGCAGTGTCGCTTGGCGCACCGCACAGGAAGGTTAGCTTTACGGTGCCGACGGGCAATTTCGGCGACATTTTTGCCGGCTACATCGCCAAACGCATGGGCCTTCCAATTGACCGGCTTGTGGTAGCGACGAACCAGAATGACATCCTGCATCGTTGCCTGAGCGGGGGGGAATACAAGCCGGATGGTGTCGTGCCTTCGATCAGCCCTTCCATGGATATTCAGGTCAGCTCGAACTTTGAGCGGGCCTTGTTCGAGGCATACGGGCGTGATGGCAATGCTGTCAGCCAGTTGATGGATGAACTGAAGGCGGGCGGGTTCAATGTCAGCCAGGGTGCCTTGCAGGTGTTGCGTGAAAACTTCGACAGTGGGCGTTGCAGCGAAGAGGAAACCCGTACAACGATACGCGAGGCCTATGCCCGTACCGGTGAGTTGCTGTGTCCGCATTCTGCCGTGGGCGTGAAGGTGGCCAAGGAGCAGCGCGTGGCGGGAACGCCGATGATCACGCTGGCGACGGCGCATCCGGCCAAATTTCCGGCTGCGGTAGAAGACTCGAGCGGTGTGCATCCCCCCTTGCCCGATCGCATGTCGGACCTGTATGAGCGGGACGAACGCGTAACCCGGGTTGAAAACGATCTGGACGCGCTTGAGACACTGATCAGAGAACGGACCGGGAATTGACCGTCAACCTTACCACGCTGCCCAACGGCTTTCGCATCGTCACCGAACATATGCCGGGGCTTCAGTCTGCGGCGATTGGCGTGTGGGTGCTGGCAGGCGCACGTCATGAAACGGCACAGCAGAACGGCATCGCGCACTTTCTGGAGCACATGGCGTTCAAGGGCACCAAACGGCGCACCGCGCTTGAGATTGCAGAGGCGATCGAGGACGTGGGAGGGTATATCAACGCTTATACCAGCCGCGAGGTCACGGCCTATTACGCGCGCGTGTTGAAGGACGATGTGGCGCTGGCGCTGGACGTGGTAGCGGATATTCTGCGCAACCCGATCTTTGACGCCCGCGAGATCGAGGTCGAGCGGGGCGTTATCCTGCAGGAGATCGGTCAGGCGCTGGATACGCCCGACGACATCATCTTTGACTGGTTGCAGGAAGAGGCATATCCCGATCACCCACTTGGCCGCACCATTCTTGGGCCGGAAGAGCGGATCAAGGCCTTTGCGCGCCACGATCTGGAAGGGTTCGTCGAACAGTATTATCGGCCCGGGCAAATGATCCTGTCGGCGGCGGGGGCGGTGGATCACGATGCGCTGGTGCGTTTGGCTGAAAAGATGTTCGGTGACATGGTGCCCAGTGCAGTGATCGAGCCACCGGTCGCACGTTTCATGGGCGGCGAAAGCCGTCACATCAAGGATCTGGAACAGGCGCATTTCGCGCTTGCCTTTGAAAGCCCGGATTATGCCGATCCGCAGATATATACGGCGCAGATATATGCCAGTGCGCTTGGAGGCAGCATGTCGTCACGCCTGTTTCAGGAGATCCGCGAGAAGCGGGGCCTTTGTTACACTATTTACGCGCAGGCCGGGGCCTATTCTGACACGGGCATGACCACGATCTATGCCGGCACCTCGGCCGAGCAGATGCCGGAACTGGCCCGGATCACTGTCGATGAGATGAAACGCGCGGCAGATGACATGAGCGCAGAGGAAGTCGAGCGCGCCCGGGCTCAGATGAAAGCGGGTCTGTTGATGGGGTTGGAAAGCCCCAGCAACCGGGCCGAACGTCTGGCGCGGATGTTGCAAATCTGGGGCCGGGTGCCTGCGCTGGAAGAAGTCGTTGAACGGATCGATGCGGTAGGACTAAAAGATGTTTCAGCATTGGCCGAGCAGATAGCGGCACGCGCCCCTGCGGCGATGGCACTTTATGGTCCGGTCGGGAATGCGCCCACGCTGGAGGCATTGCAGGAAAGGCGCGCAGCCTGATGTTTATCCCGCGCCGTAAGCTGCGGATCGAGACCGAGCGCATGACCCTGCGCCAGCCGGTGATGAATGATTTTCGCGATTGGAGCAGCCTGCGCACGACAAGTGCAGATTTCCTGACCCCCTGGGAACCAAGCTGGGCCCGGGATCATCTGGCACGCAAGGGTTTCACCAACCGGGTCTATTGGGCGCAGCGTTCGATCTCCAACGGTTCGGCCGTACCGCTTTTCCTGATCCGGCGTGAAGATCAGGTTTTGCTGGGCGCGATCACCCTGGACAATATTCGGCGCGGCCCGTCTCAGGCGGGCACCCTGGGATATTGGATCGGCGCGCCCTTTGCGCGGCAGGGTTATATGAAAGAGGCCATATTGGGCATGGTGCATTATGCGTTCGAGCGTTTGGATCTGAGCCGGATCGAGGCCGCCTGCCTGCCGGAGAACAAGGCCTCGCGTGCCTTGCTGGAAAAAAGCGGGTTCAAATACGAAGGTGTCGCACAAAGCTATCTGCAAATCGACGGTCGCTGGCGCACCCATGTGCTCTATGCGTCGCTCAGGATGGACCGGCGTGGACGCACCGAAGCCGGATAAGCCAATCCTTTAGGGGTGACGGATGGGGTTTGTGTGCTACCTTGGTGGGACAAGGAGGTATGCTGCCATGATACGTTTTATCCTTGTTCTGATAATGTTGGTACCGCCCGCTGCCGCGCAGGAACGTCGGCCCAGCCATTGCATTGCCATTTCGCAAAGCGCCCCGGGGTTAGAGTATCTGCAGAAGGCCGCCTTCAGCGATCCGCTGCCCGAATTTTCAGTGCGCATCAGTTATATCGCGCATGCGTCTTTCCTGATTCAGGCGGGACAAAGAAGTGCTGTAACGGATTTTACCGGGTTCATCGGCAACGTGGATTTCACCCCGGATGCGGTTACGATGAACCACGCCCATGACACCCATTGGACAGCCTATCCGGATCCTGAAATTCCCAATGTCCTGCCCGGCTGGGGTGAATTTGGTCAGGGCATCGAACACCACCTTGATCTGGAGGACATGCTGATCCGCAATGTGCCAACCGATATCCGGTCCTTTGGTGGCGGGATCGAACCCAAGGGTAACTCGATTTTCGTATTCGAGGCGGCAGGCCTGTGCATCGGGCATCTTGGCCATCTGCATCACGAGCCGACAGACGAACAATACGCAGCCCTTGGGCGTATGGATGTTGTCATGGCGGCGGTGGACGGAGGTATGACACTTGACCTGCCCACGATGATGAAGGTGCTGCGGCGGCTCAGGGCCAGAATCATCATTCCCATGCACTGGTTTGGCGATGGTACGCTGGGGCGTTTCCTGGCGGGGATGGCGCCTGATTTTCCGATTGTGAATGAGGGCGGCAGCGAGATCGAAATTTCACTACGCTCTTTGCCCTCCCAACCTACTGTTGTGGTACTTCGACCGCGTTATTTGCGCGATGCGGAAGAATAGGAAGGCCCCGGTTTGGCCGGGGCCATGCCATGTTTATTTGGAAAGAGGGGACAAGCCACCAAAGATGTGGCTGATTTTGATGCCGTCACTACTGCTGCTTACGTTGTGGCAGGTAAAACAGTTTTCAGACTGAAACCCGTTGTTGGTATCCGGGTACTGGTGGAATGTTTCCATCGTGGAATTGGCCAGCCGCAGACCGCCGCGGATGTTCGCATCTGTGCCGCTGGTTGGTATCTGGCCCTCAGCCGTCCAGATGCCGCCCAGCTGGTAGTAATTGCCGCGTACATCCCCCAGTTTCGCCAGCATGCCCAGAACCGTGGCATTCAGCGAAACCAGATCGGTATTGCTTTCAACCTCGGTTGTCTCTGCGGGGCTGTTGCCCCAGGGGTTTTCCTGAACCACATCGACCGGGACAATCGTGCTGCCCTTGTCAGCGGTGATATTGCCGGAACTGTCGACGCTGGCCACTGTTGTCACAGCAGCGGGCTGGGCTGCACCTGATGGCAGAAATGTCCAGTTGCCGGTACTGTCATAAGCCTGCGATGTCGCCGTGCCCTGCTGGTTGAGATAGTAAAATTCGGCATTTGGCGCATTGCTGATATGCTCGAAACTGATCCAGACCAGTTCGGGGTGGCCATTCACGGGGGCAACGATGTGCATTCCGACCAGCGCCAGTTCAAGTGTTTCCGATCCATTCCGCGTCCAGGTGGTGTCGGACGTTTTGGTATAGGCCGGAACCTGGGCTTTCATGGTGACAAATTCTGCAGCATCGACCGTTGAGGCATCCACCCATGAGGTCTTGAGTTCCATCGTCATGGCCTGCGGATTTGCCAGATCATGGCCAACATAGGCCGCGATGAGTGCCATGTCTGCTTCGGTCGTGGGAAAGTTTTCGGCAATGGGCGTGCCGGTGAATTTTCCGGTTTTCTGTCCGGTCAGGTACTGGGCATAGATATCGTTGGTGTGGATGCCGTAATAGTTGAGAGAGCCTTTCTGACTGATCAGAACATCGCTGCCTCCGGCCTGTCCAGTTCCACCGATATCTTCGGCTTTCACGCTGCGCAGGCTCATCAGATTGGCAGCTTCGGTACTGTTTTGCTGAAAACTGAACCCACCCTGAGCATTGGCGACCACATCGTAGAATTCGGGGCTGTCGAACACGAGATCATCGCCTGGCGCCGGGCTGGTCAGCCACAAGAACATCTGCGCCCCCCATTTGTAAAAGTCGCAATCGGTGTTCTTTATTGGTGGAAAGGTAAACCCGTCAGCCGGGCTGACCGCGCCATTCTGCGCGGCGGACCCTGAATAAAACCACGCATCAAAGCCGCTGGAATCAAGGCCGCAGGTATTTTGGTAATCGCTGGGAAAGCTGTTCTGGGCGAAGGCGCTGCCGCCAGCCAATGCAAAAAGCGCTGTCGTTAACAGGACCGGTTTCATGGAAATCTCCTTGTTGAAAGAACTTGGGAATGAAAGTTTGGGTGAAACACATTCTACTAATCTGTGGTTGTATATTCACCTTTGATTGAAGGTCTGTCCAGATAAATCGACCTTAGCGTGTATTTCGGGGGCCATAGGGAGGGTCGCGTTGAAAGGATGCCGAATTACCACCGGGCTGCGCGCTTTCAACAAGAAGGACTGGACGGTCCCGGCGTGCGTGCTAGGACAGGGGTATGACCCTGAATTCTGCTGATCCCGCTTTCGTCGCAAATCTGCGTCGGCTTCTGCCGCCCGCCGCCTTTCGCGACATTTCACCCGCTTATCTGCAAGAGCCGCGCGGCCGTTGGCAGGGCCAGGCGGGTGTCGTTGTGGCACCAGATTGCACCGAAGATGTAGCCGCTGTTGTGCGTGCCGCCGCCAAGGCATGCGTGCCCATAATACCTTACGGTGGGGGTACAGGCCTGGTGGGCGGCCAGATCAGCGCAAATGGCCCGGCACCGGTTGTTCTGAGCCTTGAGCGCATGTGTGCGATACGAGGTGTTTTCCCTGACGAGAACGTGATGGTTGTCGAAGCTGGGGTGATTTTGGCAGATATTCATGATGCGGCCAGCAAAGTGGATCGCTTGTTTCCCTTGTCGATTGCCGCCAAAGGCAGCGCGCGTATCGGCGGCAATCTGGCTACCAATGCGGGCGGGGTGAATGTGTTACGCTATGGCAATGCCCGCGATCTGTGTCTGGGGTTGGAGGCCGTGTTGCCTGACGGGCAGATCTGGCACGGGCTAAAACGCCTTCGCAAGGACAATACCGGGTATGATCTGAAGAACCTGCTTATTGGTTCGGAAGGCACCTTGGGGGTGATCACGGCGGCCGCGCTGAAACTTCACCCAATACCTGCAGGCGAAGGTACGGCGCTGATGACGGTGAAAGACCCGCGCGCTGCATTGAATCTTTTGGCAATGGCGCGCGATCAGTTGGGAGAGGCGATCAGCGCGTTTGAATTGATGCACCGCACCGGATTGGAGTTTCTGACCGAGGCCCTGCCAGATTTGCGCCAGCCCTTTGAGGTGGCCCCGGAATGGTTTGTTTTGATTGATGTTGGTCTGGCACGTGGGCTGAATCCGTCTGAAGCACTTGAGGTTCTGTTTGCTGATGCGTTCGAGGCGGGGCTGGTCAGCGACGGCACGATCGCGCAATCCCAGGCGCAGAGACATGCCTTCTGGGAGGTGCGTGAACAAATCCCCGAAGCAAACCGGCGGGTAGGGTCCGTCAGCTCGCACGATATCTCTGTACCGATGAGCGTCATTCCCGAGTTTATTGAAAGGGGAGGCGAAATCATTGCCGGTCTGGGTGATTTCCGGATCAATTGTTTCGGACATCTGGGTGATGGCAACCTGCATTACAACGTTTTCCCCCTGGCGGGGCACCACCGGGATGACCACCGCAATCAACGCGACGCGATCAAGCGCGCGGTGCATGATCTGGTTGATGAAATGGGCGGGTCGATTTCGGCCGAGCATGGAATCGGACGGCTGAAAGTGGATGATCTGGAACGCTACGGTGACCCGACCAAACTGTCGATGATGCGCGCAATCAAGGCCGCGCTGGATCCGGTTGGCATTATGAATCCGGGGGTTATTCTGCGCGAATGAGGTTTGATTGCGCCCTTTTTGTCCAGCTTTGCAGTTGTGGACATGGGGGCGATACCCATTCTGACCATTTGGACTGAGGGTGGGGCGAAAACAGACGGCACATGCCGCATTTCCCCTGTTTTTCCATAAGTTAAGTGGCTAACTCTTGGAGCGGAAGCTGGCGCAGGGGGACGCGCGGAGGATCATGTCTGAGTTGTGGGAAGGGTTAACCCAGGCCTTTTGGCTGGTGGTCACGCTGGATGCGGATCTGGTGGGTATTACCCTGCGATCGCTACGGGTGACTCTGACGGCGCTGATTCTGGCGTCGGCGATCGCACTCCCTCTGGCGGCCTTTCTGGCGGTCCGGCGGTTCCGGATGCGGCGGCTGACGATTGCAGTGCTGAATGCCCTGATGGGGCTGCCGCCGGTGGTGGTTGGGTTGATCGTTTACGTGTTTCTGTCGCGTGCCGGTCCGCTGGGCGTACTTGGGTTGCTGTTCACACCTACAGCAATGGTAATTGCGCAGGTGATCATCATCGTGCCGTTGATTGCCTCGGTGGCACATCAGTCCTTGCGCGAATTATGGGCGGAATATCATGATCTTCTGATCTCTATGAATACCACCCAAACGCAACGTATCGCAACATTGCTATGGGATGGCCGCCGGGCCCTGTTAACGGCGGCACTGGCCGGTTTTGGCCGTGGCATTGGAGAGGTCGGGGCGATCATGATTGTCGGGGGCAATATCGATCAGGTGACCCGTGTGCTGACCACGGCCATCGCATTGGAAACCGGCAAGGGCAATTTTGCCCTGGCACTTGGTCTGGGATTTGTCCTTATCGCCTTGGCGGTGGCAGTCAATCTTGCGATCCACTGGCTGAGCCGGACCGAAACGGAGGGCCGGTGGTGAGCGAATTGTTCCCATTGACTGTACAAGGCGCAAAGGTGCAGCGGCGCGGCAAGGTATTGCTGGGGCCGGTTGATCTGACGCTGGAAGGTCAGGGTGTGACTGTGGTGATCGGACCCAACGGCGCGGGCAAAACCAGCCTGCTGAAGATGTTGCACGGGATCGTCCGGTTGAGTGCCGGAAAGGTGACCTGGGCCTGCGGCCAAACCGAGGCACAGCGCCGGCAGGGGTTTGTATTTCAGGCGCCAGTGATGCTGCGCCGTACCGTTCTGGAAAACCTGACCTATCCTCTGCAGCTTGCAAACATGGCCAAACCCGAGGCGATGGCGCGGGCGAAGGATTGGACACAACGTATCGGGCTGGGTGATGCACAGACCCGTCAGGCGACTGTTCTGTCCGGAGGAGAGCGTCAGAAGCTGGCGCTGGCCCGGGCGTTGATCCGTGACCCGGATGTGCTGTTTCTGGATGAACCCTGCGCCTCGCTTGACGGGCGGGCGATGCGTGAAATCGAAGAGATTTTGCAGGCTGCCGCCAAGTCCGGTACGCGGATCATCATGTCGACCCATGACATGGGGCAGGCGCGGCGCCTGGCCACTGAGGTGATTTTCATTCTGCGCGGAAAGGTACACGAATTTGCGCAGGCCGGGGCATTTTTCAACTCGGCACAGACTGTCCAGGCACGGGAATTTCTCAACGGCGATATAGTCGAATAGAAGGGAGACTTTGGTATGTTGAAATGGTTTGCAAGCGCGGCTTTTGCGCTGGCTTTGGGTTCGGCTGCGATGGCCGAAGACCTGAAAATGGCAGTGACAACGTCGTTCCACAATTCCGGGCTGGCCGAGGTGCTGCTGCCGGAAATCAAGAAAGACACCGGTATTGATCTGCAGCTTCTGGTGGTCGGCACCGGTCAGGCCCTGCGTCTGGGTGAGGCAGGAGATGTGGATGCCATTCTGGTCCACGCCAAGGCGGCGGAAGAGAAATTTGTCGCCGCTGGCCATGGCACCCATCGGACCGAGATCATGTATAACGACTTTGTCATTATCGGCCCCAAGGCGGACCCGGCCAGCATCAGTGGCGCCGGCAGTGCCGCAGCGGCCTTGCAGATGATCGAAGGGGCCGAAGCCCCCTTTGTCAGCCGGGGCGATGACAGTGGCACCCATAAAAAGGAACTCAGCCTTTGGAAAGGGGCGGGGGTCACGCCCGAAGGGGCATGGTACAAGGCCGTAGGCGCAGGCATGGGGTCAGCATTGAATACGGCAAGCGGCATGAATGCCTATATCCTGTCGGACCGGGCCAGCTGGTTGAATTTTGGCAACAAGGGTGATCTGGCATTGCTGTATGCGGGTGATCCGGTGCTGTTCAACCAATATGCCTATATTCCGGTGAATCCCGAAAAACACGCTCATGTCAAAAGCGATCTGGCCATGCAGCTTGAAGCCTGGCTGGTTTCGGACCGTGCCAAGGAACTGATAGACGGCTACCGTTTGTCCGCCGAGCAGCTGTTCACGTATAACGCCAAGAGCGAGTGACAGGGATATATACAGGGTAGGGCGCGCGGGGGCCCCAAGGGGTATTTGTGCCAAGAAAAAGCAAGGGCGTGTCCCTTGCTTTTTTTTCGAAGAGGCGGGGTTTATTCGTCGAGGCTGCCGTGGATTGCAAACTGTTCCAGCCCGGCTTCCTGCACTTCGATCACGCGATAGCTTTCGCGCACCCCGGCCTCGGTCAGCTCGCGTGCTACCGTCAGCAACGTGTTTGGGGCGTGATCCTCGCACAACTCAATCATATGGGCGATTTCCTCGTTGGCGATGGGCAGGGCCGCGGCCAGATCAGGGGCGCCGTAGATGTCCACGAAATGCTGCGCCAGTGCCCGGCTCAGAGCATCGCGCTCGGCCTCTTCCACTTGGGTAATGGCGACGAAGGTAACGCGGCCAAAGGTTTCGACCCCAAGCCAGCCGTTGGAAAAGGCCTGCCGTGCCTTGCCGGTAAGGTCCGCCTCGGTCCAGTTGGAAAACTCGAAGCCGCCCGAAATGCACCATTCTCCGGTGCGCGCGGGGCTGTGGAACACGCGTTGGTCGCTTTCGTCGAAATGGATTGCACGGGCCAGTTTCATGGGCTTTTCTCCAGCTGGGTGCTGAGCGGGATCAGGTGGGTTGTCTTGGAATCGCGCAGCAACATACCAAACTTTTCATCGACGCCAAGGAAGGTGCCGGACAGGCCATTTTGCGTGATATCCTCGCCAATGCCATGGGCCAGCCCGCGCCACTCGGCATGAACAGGTTGTGCGCCGTGTTCGTCCCACCGCGTGATCCAGTTAAGGGTATGGCGCGACCAGCTCTCCAGAAGCGCGGTCGGATCTACATCGGCGCAGCCTTCATCGTAAAGGGCTGTCTGATCCGGCCGATCGCCAGGGCGTTCGGCGATCTGCATCAGCGGTAATTCAAACCCCACCACCAGCCATCCGGGCAGGGCCGCAGGGTCGCTTCCGCCAGCCGCCACGCGCAGCCGCCCGCACGACGCGCCGTTGATGCGGATGCCACCGGACCATTCCAGATGAACCGCCACTTCCGGGGGGGCCAGCGCGCCAAGCGCGTTCTGAAAGCCGACACCGCAAGTGGGAAGCATGGCCATCGCGTCTTCCAGTGGCACCTCGGGGGCCATGACCAAAGCCGCCATTATCCGGTCGGCGGTGATGTTGTGCACGATCAACCCGGCATCGCAGCCAAGTGCGGCCATGGCACAGGCCTTGTCGAACGGATCGATCCGGCCCTCTACACCCAGGCCGGACATCAGCGGCGGGAAAGCAGGCGCGGTCATGCCACCCCCTGGGCAATCAGCTGCCGGGCGATATCACGAAAAGCCTGCGCCTGAGGCGCATCAGGTTTAGAGACCACAATGGGCGCGCCACCATCGGCCGCCAGACGGATATCCAGATGCAGTGGGATCTCGGCCAGCAGAGGCACGTTCATTTTTTTGGCTTCAGTTGCCACACCGCCGTGGCCAAAGACGTGCTCTTCATGGCCGCATTGCGAGCAGATATGCGTCGACATGTTTTCGATCATACCCAGCACAGGCACGTGCAACTGGTTGAACATGTCGATCCCCTTGCGCGCATCCAGCAACGCCACATCCTGCGGGGTCGAGACGATAATCGCACCATCCAGCGGCGCCTTTTGCGCCAGTGTCATCGGCACATCTCCGGTGCCTGGTGGCAGATCTACCAGCAGGCAGTCGAGCGCACCCCATTGCACCTGCATCAACATCTGTTGCAGCGCGCCCATCAGCATCGGACCGCGCCAAACCACGGCCTGACCTTCGTTGGTCATCAGACCGATGGACATCATCGTGACGCCATGATTGCGCATTGGCAGGATCGTTTTGCCATCGGGCGAGGCGGGCCGCCCCGAAACCCCGAGCATCCTTGGCTGGCTGGGCCCATAGACATCGGCATCAAGCAGGCCAACGCGCCGCCCTTCGGCGGCCAGGGCGCAGGCCAGATTTGCCGAGACAGTGGACTTCCCCACACCGCCTTTGCCGGAAGCAACGGCAATGATGTGCTCAACACCGGGAATTCTTTCGGGGCCTTTCGGTTCGGCCTTGCGTTGCGGTTTCAGGTCCGGTGGGGCCTTGGCTGAATGCCCTGTAAGTATTGCTGAAACCTCAGCCACACCTTCGATTGCCTTTACAGCCGCCTCAGCCGCATCGCGGACCGGGGCATAGGTCTCTGCCTTTGCTGGATCAATTTCCAGCACGAACCGCACCGTATTGCCTTCGACTGTCAGTGCCCGGGTGACGCCTGCTGAAACGATATCCGAGCCGCTGACCGGATCGGTAATCTGTTTGAGCGCATCAAGCACGCTCTCTCTTGTCAATGCCACGTCAGTTTTGTCCTTTGATCGTCCCGGTGACGACATGCTCGACATCCAGGCCTTCGACGGTCAGCACAACCTTGGCTGTGAATTCCTTGCCCGCAATATCCCCCGCATTGCGCAGGCCTTCTTCGATCGCCTGTTGCGAGGTCACACCGACCTGCTTGAGGAACTTGCGCATTGACATATTGAAGTCATCGCTCATTTTTTATCTCCTTCTTCCAAGTTTGTTGACGCAGGCCCCCGGGTTTTCCTACCCTTTGGCATGTGCGATTGGATTCCATCCCTTAAACGGGCGGCATTGGCCCTTGTTATCGTCGCGACCGGCCTGATGCCAGCCTTGGCGCGTGCCGATGACCGGACCTTTCGACTCAGCGTGCCGGATGCGCTGATTGAAACGGGGTTGATGAAACATCTGCTGCCGCGATTTTCGTTGAAAACCGGTGTGCGGATTGAGTTGGTGCCCGAGGCGACCGAGGCCGAGATCACCCTTTCGTCTGGCAAAGGGCGGCCCGTTTTTTCGGATTCCAAAACCACATGGCATCTGCGCTTGCATGCGCAGGATCATGCCGGGGCCGCGCGGTTTGCAGATTGGCTGAATTCTGAGGTGGGTCAGCGGACACTGACCAGTTTTGAAGTGGACGGCACCGCACATTATACGCTGCCCGACGCCGTAGAAGAGATTGACGGCGCAGTGCAGTTTGAGGGCAATGCGGTTCGCGGACGGGCCCTGTCGGTGCGGCATTGCGGCCGCTGTCATGTTGTCAGCGAAGATAACCGGATGAACGCCATCGGATCGACCCCGTCCTTTTTCGTGCTGCGCGCGATGTCGGATTGGGATGTGCGGTTTCAAAGTTTCTACGCTCTCAACCCGCATCCGGCTTTCACCCAGATTGCCGAGGTGACAAAACCGTTCCCGATCCACCAACCGCCGCCCATCATCCCGGTTGAAATAACGTTGGATGATCTTGAGGCGATTTTGGCCTATGTATCGGACGTCGCCCCGGCCGACCTGGGTGCGCCGCTTGTTCATCAGTGATCCCGGCGTTTGCTGAGGTAATCATCGGTCGTACGCGGTCGTGGGCGCTCGCCGCCCTCAAACGGGTTATCCTGAGAGTTGAATTGTGCGTTTACCCGGCAGTTGTCGCACATCTGGATCATCCTGGCCGCGTCAGACGTGGCGAACATCGAGTGCTTGCCAGCCAGCTTTTCGATGATCTTTTCCACCGTCGATTTCACCCCGAACAGCGCGCCGCATTCGATACAGGCAAAAGGTTCTTCTTCGTTCAAGACCACCTGTGTCAGCGCCGCGTCGGTCAGGTTCAGGCGCGGCTCGTAGGTGATGGCGTCTTCGGGGCAGATGTTGGCGCACAGACCGCATTGCAGACAGGCATCCTCCTGAAAGCGCAGCTGTGGCATGTCGGGGTTGTCGTTCAGGGCACCTGAGGGGCAGAGCGAAACGCACGAAAGGCACAGGGTGCAGGCCTTGGTATCAACCAGTACGGCCCCATAAGGCGCGGTGTCGGGCAGTGGCAGGGTGTCTGTGCCGGGGTTCAGTGCCTTGGCCGAAAGGCGCGCCACCTGACGGCGACTACCCATCGGAAGCACCGGATCGGTGCAAGGCGCGGGCAGGTCTGCCGGGCCGTAAAGCGCATCGCTAAGCGCATCCGGATCGGTAATATCCAGCAGCCTGATCCTGGCTTCACCCGCGATCGCCTGTGCCAGGGGCACCTCCATATCCAATGCGTCGCGCTCGGTGTTGGGCGACAGCAGTAGCGCGACTTCGACAAAGCCCGAGGCAAGCGCGGCCAGCATCTCGGCATGTCCGAAACCTGACAGGGTAGATACCTCGAGCGGGATCACATCAGCCGGCAGGCCCCGGCCGTGGCGTGCTGCCATTTCGATCATCTGGCGGCCATAGGTTTCATCACAGACCAGCACACGCGGCGCCTTGCCTCCGGCGTTGCGATAGGCCTGTGCCAGTGTCTGCAGGCGGCGGAAAATGATCTCGGGTTGAGGTGCGTCATAGGTAATGGCCCCTGACGGGCAACGCGCCGCACAGGCGCCGCAACCGGCACAGACCATCGGGTCGATGCTGACGTGGTCGCCATCGGGGGTTATTGCGCCAGTAGGACAGATATTCAGACATTTGGAACAGCCTTGCTGCTCGGCCCGCGAATGGGCGCAGATCAGCGGCTCCAACGCGACATAAAGTGGTTTTTCAAATGTGCCCAGCAGTTGCGAGGCATCAAATACCGCGTCTGAAACAGCAGTCAGGCTAGCCGGATCGGCGCGCAGATACCCCTCGCGCTTCTCCGGGGCCGGGAACAGCGGGGTGCCGCCGCTCAGATCAAGAATGATGTCACAGGCACTTTGCCCACCATCGCGCGGTTCGGTCCAGCCAAGGGGGCCTCGTCCACCCGGGTCAACCTGCTGCAGGGCATCAATCAGCAGGGAAAACCCGCCAAGCGCCCCGTTGGCGCGGCGCAGCCGACCCCGGATCACGTCAAAAGCGCGGTCTTCTGGCACATCACAGTTGTCTGTCAGCAGCACGGTGACATTCAGCACCGGGGCCAATTTACCGGCAGCGGGCAGGGCCACATCACCGGCTCCGATAATCAGGCATATACCCTCCGAGATAACGTCCAGCGTCTTCTCACCAGGTGAGGGCAGGCTGGCTTCGGCCAGAAGGGCGGCCATTTTGGGTAGTTTAGAGCGGGGGTCAGATGTCCAACCGGCCCGGTCACGCAGGTCGATGAATCCTGGATCGGGGGCGCCAATTTCGGCGGCCAGTTCTTCAAAAACCCGCTGTTCCTGTCGGCAACAAATAATTGCGTCGCCTGTGGCAATTGCCTTGGATGCCTGGTCAATCTGGTGGGTGCAAAGGCCTGAATACACCTTGGAGCATGCAAAGCCGCTTACTTGTTCCAATGCGCCGCGATCCAGCTCTTGAGTTCCGGAGCAGTTACACAATATCAATTGCTTAGGCATGTTTTTCCTGGCTGGATTGTGGTGGATTTATGGGTGGATTTTGGATGCTGCGGCGTAAGATTAGGCACGATTCGTTCCAAGCGTAAACAGGTTTTCGAATCATTCGGTAAGCCCGCCTTGGGAGAAAATAATCCTTAGTGATTCTGTTTGGCTTGTGCTTGCCGAGGCATGGGCGGAAGCAGTGTTGTTGCCCGTTTCGGACAAACTGTCCCTCGTCACCCCTTTGCCCAGCATCAAGTGCCCAAATTGTCCTTAAGTTGTTTATGTGCACCATCGCATCCAGAAATCGCTTTGAGTGGTATGGAATTTGTACCAATCTGGTTGTCAGTCAAGCTGGGGGCCGACTTACAAGTGATCCACAATCCCGATATGTACGCCACTATGCCCTTGGGGGTCGTTGTAAGGAGGACGCCCGGGGTAACCCGTTGGGCGGCTTGGGCTTGGAAGGCGGTCTCGGTACTGCCCGGCGCGGGACAGGCGCGCTGGCGCGAGTTGCGCAGTGATGGCGACGCCACCGACTATCATGCAGCCACACCCCTACTGGAATTACACGGCGCTGAAACAGAAGCGTACCTGCACGGGATCTCGGCGCGGGTGCCGTCGGTCTATGTGGTCATGCGACCCACTGAAGGATCAGAAGGCCCGCCGCTCGATGTGGTGCTGGTCACGGCCTCGCCCTACGAGGCGCAGGATTATGCCGACAGCGGCGAGGAGATCGTGGAAAAGGTGCCTATGCCCGAGGGGCTGGTGGCCTGGGTGCGTGACTTTGTCGAAGCCTATCACGAGGATGAGGTTTTCAAGAAGCGCCGCCGCGACAAAACAACGGTCGGTCAGGCAGAGGACGGCGTGGGAGACCCGCGTATCGCTCAGCTGAGCGATGTCTACCGATCACCGCAAATGATCCGTAAAGGAAGGTTGCATTGAGCCGCGGAAGTGATTTCTGGTCCCGCCGCAAGGCGCAGGTCGAAGCAGAGGCAGACGCCGAAGCCACTGCCGCCGAGGCGGCCGAACTGGCATTGCATGAGGCCAAGCTTGCAGAAAGATCCGACGAGGATTTGCTTGAGGAACTGGGCCTGCCTGATCCCGATAGCCTGCAGCCCGGGGACGACTTCAAGGCCTTTATGGCCAAAGCGGTGCCCGACCGTCTGCGCCGCCGGGCATTGCGGCGCCTTTGGCTTTCGAACCCTGCGCTCGCCAATCTTGACGGGCTGCTGGATTACGGTGAAGATTTCACCGACAGCGCCAAGGTTATCGAGAATATGCAAACCGCCTATCAAGTCGGGAAGGGTATGAAAGCCCATGTCGATGAAATGATCCGGCAGGTCGAGCTTGAAGCCAACCCACCGGAAGAGGCCGATCCGCTGCCCGAGCAAGATGAGACCGATGAAGCGTTGACGCTGGCCGATGAGGCCGGACAAGTACCAGCGTTGGACATCGCCGAAGTTGACGAGGTCGAAGACGAAAACGAAGACCTGTACACAACTGCACCGCGTCGGCGCATGCATTTCGAATTTGAAGATCAGGCTGGAGGACCGGCATGAGCAAGCAAGAGGTATTGATGAGCGATCAAACCACGGCACCGGAAGTTGCGGAAGAAGATCGCTTGCGTGCCGATCTTTATGATTATCTGGGATTGGTCCTGTCGGGCCCACCCGATGAGACGCTGTTGAAACAGACCGCAGCGCTGAAGGGGAATGAGACCGAGCTGGGTACAGCCATTGCCGCGCTCTCGCGGATTGCCGGCCTTAGCAAACCCCGAACAGTCGAAAGCGAGTTCAACGCGCTTTTCATCGGTCTGGGACGAGGCGAGCTTTTGCCTTATGCCAGCTATTACCTGACCGGGTTTTTGAATGAAAAGCCTTTGGCGGGCCTGCGACGGGACATGGCCGTACGCGGCATGACACGGGCGCAGAATGTCTATGAACCCGAGGACAACATCGCCTCATTGATGGAGATGATGGCCGGACTGATCCGCGGCCGGTTTGGTAAACCTGCGTCACTGACCGATCAGAAAACATTCTACAACAAACACATCGGCCCTTGGGCCGGTCATTTTTTCACGGATTTGGAAGCAGCCAAGAATTCGGTTCTCTATGCATCCGTCGGCGCTGTCGGCCGGGTGTTCATGGTGATTGAGGCCGAGGGCTTTCGAATGAGTGCGGACTGAACCGCACTGTAACCGGCGGGGAAGCCCGCCATCAACGAGAGGGAGGAGACCCCTTATGACCAGAAAGACCGAAGGCACGACCAGCCGGCGCGACTTTCTTAAGCTGGCTGGCACTGCTGCGCCTGCTGCCGTGGCGGTCGCCGCGGTCAGTGGTACTGCGGCCGAGGCGGCCGAGCCTGACCTGACATCGAACAAGATGCAGGATACCGCGCACACTCGCGCCTATCTCGACAGCGCCCGGTTTTAACACTCCGGACGACGTCTCAAGACCCGCTGGCGACTGGTTGCGATAGGCCCGACAGTCAGAGGTAAATCAGGACCCAACCCCGAGATGGGGCTAAGGGAGGAGAAAGAAATATGCTTAGGAAAAAGACCAACGGGGTTGCGAGACGCCCCCAGCGGACAAGTATCCTGTCTGAGGTCGCCGCAAAATCGGTTGACCGCCGCGCATTCCTGCGCGGATCAGGACTGGCCATAGGTGGCCTGGCCGCGATTGGTGCTACAGGTGGCACCGTAACAAAAGCCAACGCTCAATCCGCTGCAAAAGAAGCAGTCGAGACAGTGAAATCAGTTTGTACACACTGCTCGGTGGGCTGCACGGTTGTGGCCGAAGTCAGCGACGGTGTGTGGATCGGGCAGGAACCCGGCTGGGACAGCCCGTTCAACCTGGGCGCCCATTGCGCCAAGGGCGCGTCGGTACGCGAACATGCCCATGGCGAGCGTCGCCTCAAATACCCAATGAAGAAAGAGGGTGGAGAGTGGAAGCGCATCAGCTGGGAGCAGGCGATCGGCGAGATCGGCGACGGCATGATGAAAATCCGGGAAGAAAGTGGCCCGGACAGCGTTTACTGGCTGGGATCGGCCAAGCACAGTAACGAGCAGGCGTATCTGTTCCGCAAGTTTGCTGCCTACTGGGGCACGAACAACGTGGATCACCAGGCGCGTATCTGCCACTCAACCACCGTTGCGGGTGTTGCAAATACATGGGGCTACGGCGCCATGACCAACAGCTACAACGACATTCACAATTCCAAGGCCATCTTCATCATCGGCGGCAACCCGGCCGAGGCGCATCCCGTCTCGCTGTTGCATGTTCTGAAAGCCAAGGAACAGAACAACGCCCCTGTCATCGTCTGCGACCCGCGCTTTACCCGTACGGCGGCGCATGCCGATGAATATGTGCGTTTCCGTCCCGGCACCGATGTGGCGTTGGTCTGGGGCATCCTGTGGCACATCTTTGAGAACGGCTGGGAAGACAAAGAGTTCATCCGCACCCGTGTCTGGGGGATGGATCAGATCCAGGATGAAGTGCGCAAGTGGAACCCCGAGGAAGTTGAGCGTGTGACCGGCACACCGGGCAGCCAGTTGCGCCGCGTGGCGCGTACGTTGGCCAACAACCGCCCCGGCACCGTTATTTGGTGCATGGGTGGCACGCAGCACACCAACGGCAACAACAACACCCGTGCCTACTGCATCCTGCAGCTGGCCCTTGGCAACATGGGTACCTCGGGTGGTGGCACAAACATCTTCCGCGGTCACGACAACGTGCAGGGGGCAACCGATCTTGGCGTTCTCAGCCACACGCTGCCGGGGTATTACGGCCTGTCCGCCGGCAGTTGGGGCCATTGGGCCCGCGTCTGGGGCGAAGACCCCGAATGGCTGTCTGGTCAGTTTGACAGTATCAAGGACAAGGACGGCAAGAACACATCGCTTCAGAACCTGAAGGGTATCCCTGTAAGCCGCTGGATCGACGGTGTTCTTGAAGACGCAGAGAACATGGACCAGCCCAACAAGGTGCGCGCCATGGTTCTGTGGGGTCACGCGCCCAACAGCCAGACCCGCGGCAAGGAAATGAAAACGGCGATGGAAAAGCTGGACATGCTGGTCGTGGTAGACCCGTATCCCACCGTGTCTGCCGTTCTGCATGACCGCACCGATGGCGTTTACCTGCTGCCGGCCTGTACGCAGTTCGAAACCCGTGGCTCGGTCACGGCATCGAACCGCAGCTTCCAGTGGCGCGACAAGGTGGTTGATCCGTTGTTCGAGTCTAAACCCGACCACGAGATCATTGGCATGTTCGCCAACAAGTTTGGTTTCGGTGACCGGTTCTTCCGTAACATCGAGATGGAAGACGAGAACACGCCAAACGTCGAAAGCGTATTGCGTGAAATCAACCGCGGCATGTGGACAATCGGGTACACTGGTCAAAGCCCTGAGCGGCTGAAACTGCACATGGCCAACCAGCACACGTTCGACAGGACAACGCTGCAAGCGATTGGTGGCCCGGCAGATGGTGACTATTATGGTTTGCCATGGCCCTGCTGGGGCACGGCCGAGATGGGTCACCCGGGTACACCAAACCTTTATGACATGTCCAAACCTGTGTCTGAGGGCGGCCTGACCTTCCGTGCCCGGTTTGGTGTGGAACGCGATGGCGATAACCTGCTGGCCGAAGGTGTCTATTCAGTGAATTCGGATATTCAGGATGGTTATCCTGAGTTTACGATGCAGATGCTGATGGATCTGGGCTGGGATGGCGATCTGACCGCCGAGGAACGTGCTGCCATCGACGCGGTCGCCGGACCCAAGACCAATTGGAAAACCGACCTTTCAGGCGGAATCCAACGTGTAGCGATCAAGCACGAATGTGCGCCCTTCGGCAATGCCAAGGCGCGTGCAGTCGTGTGGACCTTCCCCGATCCGGTGCCTCTGCACCGCGAGCCGCTTTATACAAACCGGCGCGATCTGGTCGCGGATTATCCGACATACGAGGACCGGCACGATTACCGTCTGCCGACCATGTATGCCTCGATCCAGAAGAACGACTTTTCCAAGGATTATCCAATGATCCTGACGTCTGGTCGTCTTGTCGAATACGAGGGCGGCGGTGACGAGTCGCGTTCAAACCCCTGGCTTGCCGAACTTCAGCAGGACATGTTTGTTGAAATCCATCCGCGCGATGCCAACAACCTTGGTGTCCGTGATGGAGAACAGGTCTGGGTTGAAGGGGCCGAGGGCGCCAAGGTCAAAGTCATGGCGATGGTCACCGAAAGGGTGGGTGAGGGCGTAGCCTTTATGCCGTTCCACTTCGGCGGTCATTTCGAGGGCAAAGACCTGAGGGACAAGTATCCCGACGGAGCCGATCCTTATGTCCTGGGGGAGTCGTCGAATACGGCGCAAACCTATGGCTATGATTCGGTAACCCAGATGCAGGAGACCAAAGCGACTCTCTGCAAGATCAGCGCAGCATAAGGAGAACGAGATATGGCTAGAGCAAAATTTCTCTGCGACGCCGAACGCTGCATTGAATGCAACGCCTGCGTCACGGCCTGTAAGAACGAGCATGAAGTGCCATGGGGTATCAACCGACGCCGGGTCGTCACCATCCAGGATGGTAAACCCGGTGAGCGGTCGATCTCGGTGGCCTGCATGCACTGTTCGGATGCACCTTGTATGGCAGTCTGCCCTGTAGATTGTTTTTACCAGAACGAGGAAGGGGTGGTTCTGCACTCCAAGGACCTCTGCATCGGGTGTGGTTATTGCTTCTATGCGTGCCCCTTTGGCGCGCCGCAATATCCACAGGCGGGCAATTTTGGGTCCCGCGGCAAGATGGACAAATGTACCTTCTGTGCCGGTGGCCCCGAAGAAAACCACAGCCAGGCCGAGTTCCAGAAATACGGACGCAACCGGATCGCCGAAGGCAAACTGCCGATCTGCGCCGAGATGTGCTCGACCAAGGCGCTGCTGGCAGGGGATGGTGACATCGTCTCTGCTATCTACCGCGAACGCGTAGTGGCGCGCGGTTTCGGTTCGGGCGCCTGGGGTTGGGGAACGGCCTATGACCAAAAAGGTGGCTAAAGCTGCTGCGGGAACTCCGGCCCTTGGGCCGGGGTTCCTTTCATGGGCGTCAATTTTCCAGACGGCACTCCAGTGCAAGCCTCGGCGTATACTGTCGCCTGGGAAGGTTGCTGCCGTTTTCACAACGTCCGTTAACCTCAACAACCTGACTACGAGGCAAAGGGTTATTTGGTCCGAAATGGAAAGTTTTCTGGTTCACGCAACCCGGCCCTATGGTCGGATCCTCGCCACAGGCTTGGGTCGCCTGTCTTGCCCAGTTCTTACAAACGTTATCCAGCGCGTTCGAGTCGAAACTTTCAAAATTCGACCGGCCCGCGATCGCTTTGCGGCTGCCGTTCAGCGTTTGTTTTTCGGTGCCCCCGGGGCCTTTGATGCTGATCCAGTCAATGCCGGATTTGCAGGACGCCGATGCATGCCAACGAATGCGCCTTTCTTCGGTGTAACTCCTGCCATTCGGATCCCAGCGTTCCCACCTCAGTTTACGGGGGGCAGCTCCGGGATTATCGGGCCTGAGTCTCAGAATGACTTCATGATCTCGCTGAGGCTGCTTAAGGATAATGTAATCGCGTGCGGCACCACTTTCGACGCCGAGGCTCTGCGCGCTTGCAAGCGCCGGAACCATCGCCAGGTGACAGGCTATAATACAAAACTTCAGTCGCATCTAAATAACTCCTCAAAAATACAATTGCAGGAAAGAGTGCTTGAAATCGGGCGCTCGCGGTTTTCAGGATACCACCAGAGCCCTGTCTCAGCAGGTCAGGAAATCCACCATTGCATGCAGCCGGAGGCATAAATGCAACCTATAACAACAATCGTTCTACTCCTTGCTCTGCTGACCCCAGCTCATGCGCAAGAGCTTTCCGAAGACGTGGCTGGAACGTATCAGTTGGCCCAGGCCGAGCCTGATAGCCGTGCCGCCACAGGTGGGGCGCAGACACTGGAAGACATTCTCGCCCGGCAACGCGGCGAGGAAATCGACGATACGTTCCGCAGAACCGCGACGGGTAATCCCGACAGCGCTGCAGGGATCGCATCGCAACTGGGAACGCTGGGTGGTTCATCAGACCCTGAACTTTGGCGCGCGCTGCGCTATGGCACGGCTGATATTACCGTTTCCAGCGGCGGGCCCGAGGCGCGGGTGCTGATGCAGGATGGCGGTATGAAATGGCTGGCCTTTCGCGAGGGACCCCTGTCAACCGTCGGGGCCGGGGCACTTGGCGGCACGCTGGTTCTGTTGTTGCTGTTCTACATGATGCGCGGCCGTATCCAGATCGACGGCGAAAAAACCGGCCGCACGGTGACCCGTTTCAAGGCGATCGAACGGTTCGGCCACTGGCTTATGGCGGGGTCGTTTATATTGCTGGGAGTCACTGGTCTTGTTTCACTGTTTGGCCGCAAAGTGCTGATCCCAAGCTTTGGACACGAGGCATTTTCGACCATGGCCATCGCGTCGAAATGGATTCACAACAATGTCAGCTGGGCTTTCATGCTGGGCCTGATCATGGTGTTTTTCATGTGGGTTATGCACAATTTGCCAAATCGCACCGACATCAGGTGGCTGGCCCAGGGCGGCGGCATCCTGTCCGATGGCGTGCACCCCCCTGCAAAGAAATTCAATGCGGGGCAGAAACTGATCTTCTGGTCGGTGATCCTGTTCGGCGCCTCTATTTCAATATCGGGACTGTCGTTGCTCTTTCCCTTTGAATTGCCACTCTTTGCGAAGACTTTTAGCATTCTGAACGCCACTGGTTTGCCGCAAGCCGCGGGCTTTGGTGACCTGCCGGTGATGCTGGCCCCGCATGAGGAAATGCAACTGGCCCAGCTTTGGCACTCGATCATTGCCTTTGTTTTGATGGCGATCATTTTCGCGCATATCTATATCGGGTCGATCGGGATGGAAGGGGCCTATGACGCCATGGGCAGCGGTGAGGTCGAGGAACAGTGGGCGCGCGAGCACCACAGCCTTTGGCTGGAAGAAGTCCAAAGCCAAAAGGGCGCAGAGCCCGATGGCAAGGCAACCCCAGCGGAATAAATGCGCGCGCTTGCCGCCAGTCTTTGCCTGATTTTCCTGCCTGTCCCGGGGGCAGCGCAGGAATTTAGCACTCTGAAGGGCCACGGCGGGCCGATCATGGATATCAACGTCAATCCAGAGACTGGCCAGGTGGCCACGGCAAGTTTTGACAACTCGGTTGGGCTTTGGAAGGGCCGGTCACCCATTTGGCTGGAAGGGCATGAGGCCGCCGTGAATTCGGTGCTGTTTCTGGGTAAAGACATTCTTTTGTCTGGGGGTGATGATTTTCGCGTGCTTCTCTGGAGTCCCACCCTTTCTAAGCCAAGCGAGATCGCTGTGCATCGTGGCAAGGTCACGAATGTCGCTATATTTGAGCATGGGCGTGAAATTGCCTCGGCCAGTTGGGACGGAACGATTGAACATCGCAGCGTTATTGATCCGCTTGGGACGTCCGAAACGAAAGACCCGATCCATTTCAAATCAACCACCCTCACTGGCCATGATGCCGGGGTGAATGCCATCGTGTTTTCTGGGGCAGGGGAGCTCTATTCTGCATCGACTGACGGTACAATCCGGCATTGGCAGATTGGTCTGAAGGAAACAAAATCGCGGGTTATTGTGTCGCACGGGTTTGGCATCAATGAATTGGTTCTGAACGATAAAGAGGGCTGGCTGGCCTATGGATCGGTCGATGGTATGACACGGGTGATAGCCCCCGAAACGGGTGACACACTGGCGGATTTTACGCTGGAACGGCGGCCAATCCTGTCGATGGCCTATCATGACGCCACCAGCCAGTTGGCCGTGGGCGATGGTCATGGCTACATCATGATGATCGACACTGCTACCTGGCAGATAACCCGTGATTTTCGCGCCATGCTCCGGGGGCCGGTCTGGGCGCTGGATTTCAGCCCCGATGGCAAGACCATTTATGCCGGAGGGCTGGAAGATGTCGCATATTCATGGCCCGTGGCGTTGCTGGACGGGTATGAACCAGTAGACGGGCCAACGCGGTCTTTCTTGCGTAACCCCGAAGACATGCCCAACGGTGAGCGCCAGTTCATGCGCAAATGTTCGATCTGCCATGCGCTGACGCCGCCCCCCTCGCGCAAGGCCGGGCCCAGCCTTTACAATTTGTTTGGGCGCCGGGCTGGGACAGTGCCCGATTATCCCTATTCCGACATTTTGTCAGGATCAGATATAATCTGGTCCGATGATAGTATTGATGCTCTGTTCGATCTGGGGCCGGATCACTATATTCCAGGTTCAAAGATGCCGATGCAGCGTATCACAGCAGCCCAAGACCGGCAGGACCTGATCGGGTTTCTGCGTATTGCTACGGGCGAAAAGGAGAACTGAAATGAAAGCCATGTTCACGGCCTTTGTGGCCATCGCAATTATCAGCGTTGGGGCCTACTATGTCCTTGGCGGGATGGGATTTACCAGCCAGGACAGAAATGCAGGTAACGCGGTGCGGCTGAGTGATACCGACGAATGACCACAGGTGCCGGGCAGGCCGCCGTTGCGCCCCCTCGTGAAGACGAATACGGCGAAAACCTTGAACTGGGCTCGATCCTTGTGATCGATGATGAGCCTGGGATGCGGAATTTTTTGACAAAAATCCTTGAGCCAAGGTGCAAACGGGTTGAGCAAGCCCGATCGACCAGCGAGGCGTCATCTATTCTGGATCAATCTCATTTCGATCTGGTGATCCTGGACAATATCATGCCCAACCAGACTGGCCTGGACTGGCTGGAAGAACAGCGGCCCGTCGGCTTTTTCGCCGATACAATCCTGATCACCGCGTATGCGGATCTGGACACGGCGATCAAGGCGTTGCGAACAGGGGTTGCGGATTTCGTGCTCAAACCGTTTAGGGCAAACCAGATTCTCAATGCCGTAGCCCGGGCGCTGGATCGTAAATATCTGCGGCGCGAAAACATCTTGCTGAAACACGAACTGTCCGAGGGGGGCAATGCAGCGCGCGGGCGGCTGTTGGGAAATTCGCTGCCGATCCAGAAGGTGCGCGATATTCTGAACAAACTTGCGCCATTGCCCACGTCAGTTCTGTTCACCGGGGCCAGCGGCACCGGAAAAGAGATTGCAGCACGAACGCTTCATGGCCTTTCTGATCGGGCAAATAAACCGTTTGTTGCAGTGAACTGCGCCGCGATTTCAGCTGATAATATCGCCGATGATCTGTTTGGCGTGGTCGAGGGCAACACCCGGCGCAAAGATGGCCTGTTTCTGCATGCGGATGGCGGCACCTTGTTTCTGGATGAGGTGGCCCAATTGCCTGAACAGGTGCAGGCGGCTCTTTTGCGCGTTCTGGAAGATCAACGGATCAGGCCCGCAGGCGCTGAACGTGAAATCCCGCTTAACCTGAGGTTCCTGTTTGCTACCAATGCTGATCTTCCCGAGGCGGTGGCCAAGGGCAGTTTTCGCGAGGATCTGTATCACCGCATCAATGTGGTGAATATCGAGATGCCGCTATTAAGCGAACGCACGGAAGATATCGTTGAACTCGCAGCCCTTTTCATGAGCCAGTTTTCCAAAAGCCTTGGGATGCCCGCGCTTGAGATGAACGAAGAAGTGCTGCTTAAACTCAGCCGTTATAACTGGCCCGGGAATGTGCGCGAACTGAGTAATCTTATCGAAAGATCTGTTATTCTGGGGGCATTTCCGGACGAGTTTTCTGGCAGTGGCCGTGTTACCGGTACGACAGCGATCGAAACACTGGAACTGGTCGAGCAGCGCCATATCATGAACGTTTTGGACGCCTGCGGTGGAAACCGCGCCGAGGCCGCGCGACGCCTTGGTGTGTCGCGCAAAACGATTGACCGTAAATGTACCAGCTGGGGGGTGTAGGCTTAGGCTGCAGCCTGTTCGCCGTGGTCCTCGGGCAACCAGACCGTAAACTCGGCCCCGCCTCGGGCCCGGTTTCGAACTGAAATCAGGCCGTCGGCGGCCCGGATGAGTGTCTGGCTGACTGACAAACCCAAGCCGGTGCCTTCCCCCATTTTTGTCGTATAGAACGGGTCGAATACGGTGTTGAGTTTTTCTGCTGACACCCCCGGTCCCGTATCGGCAATTACCAGTTTTGCACCGGATTTACCGTCATATTCGGCGGCACTGATCGTGATCTCAAGCTTGCCGTCGCGCTTCATCGCCTGCACCGCATTGATGATCAGGTTAATGACCACTTGCTGCAATTCGCCGGGGTTGATGCGGACAGGCGGTGGGTCACCTCGGTGTATCGTGACCGTGACACGGCCCTTGGAAATGACATGATCGACCAGCACGATACAATCGTCCAGAACTGCGCCGATATCCACACTCTCCTCAAACGTGCCAAACTCGGAAGGTCGGGCGAACTGCAGCAACTTTCCGACGATGGCATTGATGCGGCTAACCTGCTGATCAATCAGGGCCAATTCAGTCGCTACAGGATCAGCCTGCGGGCCCAGGGTTTGGCGTATCACGTCGACATTGCCCTGAATAACAGCAACAGGGTTGTTGATTTCATGGGCCACACCGGCGGTGATTTCACCGATCGAGGCAAGCTTTTCCGACATGACCAGTTGTTGATAGGTGGTTTCCAGTTTTTCGTTGGCTTCGCGCAGTTCCGCGGTGCGTTCTTCAACCCTGGTGTTCAGCTCGTCCGCCCATGAGCGCAGGGCCTTGTCACGCTCCTGTACCTGATCCAGCAGGCTATCAAGGTGGGCTGCGACAGTGCCGATTTCATCTTTTGAAGCAACCTGGCCAATGCGGGCGTCCAGCTGGCCGCCTTCGACCTTTTTCATTGTCTGGGTCATTTTTTCGAGCGGTGAAAAGATACCGCCAGCCAGCCGCAGGAACAGCGGCACCGTCAGGGCGAGCACCAGAACAAAGGAAACGAAAATCAAAACATACGCACTGCGCTTGGCGGCAGTGAACGGCGCTTCCAGAAACCCGACATAAAGCATGCCTACGCGTTTGCCAAAACTGTCGGTCAAAGGCAGGTAACCCGAGATATACCAGTCATTCACCACAAACGCGCTGGCAAGCCATGTGGTTCCCTCATCCAGCACAGTATGGCGTACCACCGCCGAGACGCGGGTGCCAAGCGCGCGGGACCCTTCAAAAAGGCGCACATTTGTGGACACCCGCACATCTTCCAGAAACAAGGTAGCGGTCCCTTGCCTGTCATTTCTGATGTCAGTTTCACGGTAGACAAGCGCGTTGATCGTGTCGATAAAATCCAGATTTCGGTTTAGCAGGATCCCCCCTACCAGAACGCCGTGCCGGTCAGGTGTGGATACATCTGTGGCCGTGTGCACCACCATGCCACGATCTTCAGTGGTACGGTCGGTAGGCACTGCGGCCTCGGTTTCGATCAGCGGTATCCGGGCGCGGCTTGCCAGATTGCCGGGCAAACCTTCCAGATCAGCTGCTGAGAAGATGTCGATCTGGGTCGCGAGCTGCCCATTTGCGGCGGCCCGAATGACCGGCCACTTCTGTTTTGCATCAGATGCGGCGTCTGCTGGCAAATAGTACAGGAAATCCAATTCCAATGCCTTGCGGTGGCCCTCAAGAAATGCTTGGAAATCATACTCGGGCGCCTTGGAAGCCTCTTGAAAACTGACAGAATGGGCCAGACTGTCGACATGGTTTCCGGTTTTGCTGAGGATCTGTTGCAAATATTGCTCGGCGATGCGCAGATCGCTTTCCACATTGGTGATCAACAGATCGTCGTAATTGGCCGACCAGCGGCTCACAGCCAGAACAAGCAGCAACGGCATCAATACCATCAGCGGTAGCAAGGCAAGGATCAGCAATCGCAGCCGGACAGATGTCATTGGTCACTCGGGTTTAGTGAACTGACCATCAGCTTAGGCGACAATTGGGTGTCAGGCAAATAACAAGACAACGAAAAAGGCACCGGGCGCACCGGTGCCTTTCATAGAATAAAGTTGCGGGATCAGTTCCAGCCAACCTGATTGAATATGATCTGCGCTTTGCCGGCGTTGCGGCTGAAGGCCGAGGTGTTCGTGGTGGTATCCGCCTTGAAGTCACCCAGCCGCGCGGTGCTATCGTCTGCGCCTAAACCAGGAACTGCAGGGTATTCGTGGTTCTGATTTGCGAAATGCTGTTGGGCAAAATCGCTTGTCAGAAACTCAAGCAACGCGGTGGCTTCTTCAGGGTGCGGGGCCGCCGCCGTGATCGATGCCGTGGCGAGATTGATATGTGCCCCACGCCCATCCTGATTGGGCCAGACCCACCCAATGCTGTCGATTCCAGCACTCAGCCCGTCGACGTCCTGATCAAAGCCGCGTAGAAAATAATAGTGGTTTGCAACGGCAATATCGCATTCACCTGACACAAGGCCACGCAGTTGGTCGGTGTCACCCCCTTGCGGTGGGCGGGCCATGTTGTTGACGATCCCCTGCGCCCATTCCATGGCTGCCTCTTCGCCGTCGACTTCAATGATCGAAGCCAGCAATGACTGGTTGTACACGTTGGACGAAGACCGGATGCAAACTTTGTCTTTCCACTCAGGCATGGCCAGGTCCTCATAGGTTGCTGGCGGGCTGTCGACCCGATCTTTGGCGTAAAAAATCATGCGGGCCCGCTGCGATACGCCAAACCACAGATTATCCGGGTGCTGTAGGTGATCAGGGATACGGGCTTCGATCACATCCGAGTTGAACGGCTGCAAAACTCCGGCTTTTTCTGCACGGTCCATACGACCGACATCGACCGCAATGAATATATCGGCGGGGCTGTTGTCGCCCTCAGCCGTCAGGCGAGCGATCAGTTCGTCAGCCTTGCCCTCAATACGGTTTACGGAAATGCCGGTTTCTTCAGTGAAACGGGCATAGAGTGCATCATCCGCGTCATAGTGACGGCTGGAATAGATGTTGACCTCTTGCGCAAAAGCGGGGGCCGCAAAGGCGGCCAGCGCCGTTGAAATTGTTAGGCCTTGGGCAAATTTCAGGGAGCTCATGAAGCGTCCTTTCTGATTTCTGACTAAATTACTATGTTATCTCTGATATTTCTGATAAAAAGAGTCAAGTCAAATTAATACTGCCAAAGCCAAGACGCCGTGCAGTAAAGATTCAGTCGTTTCACGATCGCTGCGCCGGTCTTACAACAGCACTGATCAGGCTGCTCAAAGCGAATAACGTGGCCGCGACACAGACAATTGTTGGCCCTGTCGGCGTGTCCAGAGTAAATGATATCTGCAGCCCGCCAAGGGCCGCCGCCGCGGCAATCAGCGAGGCGATGGCTGCCATACGTTCCGGTGTGGCCGACAGCGGTCGCGCCGCAGCCGCAGGTATGATCAACATGGCCGCAATGAGCAAAACGCCGACAACTTTGATGGCCACGGCCACGACAAGCGCAAGGGCAAGTGTCAGGACCAGTTGTTCGCGCTTGGGGTCGATGCCGCTGGCATAGGCCAGATCTGTGCTGATTGTGGTGGTCAGCAAAGCCTGCCAACGCCAGACAAGAAGTGTTAGTACCAGCGCGGCGCCCCCCCAGATAATCAAGAGATCGATTTTAGCAACGGCAAGGATATCGCCAAAAAGATAAGCCATCAGATCAATACGCACATTTGTCAGGAGCGACACGGCCACCAAACCAAAAGCCAGTGCCGAATGCGCCATAACCCCCAAAAGCGTATCCATCGCATAGCCGCGCCCGGTCAGGGTTGATACGGTGGTTGCCATGATCAGCGCCACCGTCAAGGCGCCGGCGAATATGGACATTGAAAACCCCAAAGCCAGCGCGACACCAAGGATCGAAGCATGTGCCGTTGCATCGCCGAAATAGGCCATCCTGCGCCAGACAACGAAACAGCCCAATGGCGCCGCAGCCAGAGCGACACCAAGCCCTGCAAGGGCCGCGCGGATAAGGAAATCGTCAAGCATTACTGCGCTGCCTCATGTGAATGGTCGTGATCGCATTCATGGTCATGGTGGTGGTCATGATCATGCCGATACAGGGCCAGTGCACCTTGAGTGCCGCTGCCAAATATGGCGCGGTATTCAGGGGCCGAGGCGACGACATCCGGTTTGCCTTCGCAACAGATATGGCCATTCAGGCAGATCACCCTGTCTGAGGCACTCATGACCACATGCAATTCGTGGCTGACCATCAGAACCGCACAGTGGAGTTCGCTACGGACCTCTTCGATACGGCGGTAAAACGCGGCCGAACCGGGCTGGTCCAAACCCTGGGTCGCCTCGTCAAGAATCAGCAAGTCAGGCTTTTCGATCAGCGCACGCGCCAGCAGAACGCGTTGAAATTGCCCACCCGACAGGTCGGCCATCTGGCGGTCCTGCAGGTCGGGCAAACCGGCCTGTTCAAGGGCAGTGTGCAGGTCTGTGTCGGCATGTCGTCCGGGTAAGCCCAGAAAGCGCCGCACGGTCATCGGCAGAGTAGGGTCGATATGCAACTTTTGTGGAACATAGCCGATACGAAGGCCTGGTAACTGCTTAATCGAGCCACGCGCCGGTTTGATTGCCCCGATAAGCGCGCGCAGCAATGTCGACTTACCCGAGCCATTGGGGCCGACAATGGTAACAATCTCGCCGCGTTCAAGCGCCAGGTTGACACCTGTAAGCACCGTGTTGGCACCGTGACGGATATCAAGGTTATGGGTTTCGATCAACGTCACGCAGCACATCTCGGGCACAGGCCAAGGGCCTCGACCACCGCCTGTTCAATTTTGAATCCGGTTTCGTCGGCGGCTCGGCCCAGCATGCCACACGAAGGTTCGGCATGCGCCTCGGCCACTGCATCGCATTTTCGGCAAATCAGGAAAGCCGGCGTGTGGTTCTGACCGGGGTGGGCGCAGGCGATAAAGGCATTCAGGCGCTCGATCTTGTGCGCAAAACCATGGCTGACCAGAAAATCCAGCGCGCGGTAGGCAACAGGCGGCTGTGATCCCAGGCCTTCTTCGCGCAATTTGTCCAGTATCTCATAGGCACCCATCGCGCGGTGTTCCTGCAGCATGATTTCCAGCACCCTGCGTCTTACAGGGGTAAATTGCAGCCTGTGACGAACGCAATGTGCTGCCACGGCCTCAAGCCCGTCTTTGATGCAGGTAAGATGATCATGAGTTTCGAACCCGATTGCATCCATTGTCAGCCTCATTTGATAAAGCGTTCAGGGGTTGATATGTTATAAAGTTACATATATCAAGTTAGATTATTGCTTACTCGTTGGAAGATATTGCGATGCGTTTGGCTGTTCTGCTGTCAGTTTTCTTAGGTGCTTCGGCCGCGGTGGCCGAGGTGCCGCGCGTGGTCACAGATATAGCGCCAATTCATTCTCTGGCTGCGCAGGTCATGGCTGGTGTGGGAGAGCCTGACCTGATCATTCAGCCCGGAGTTTCCCCTCATAGTTATGCGATGCGGCCGTCCGAGGCATCTGCATTGGCCAAGGCAGATCTGGTAATCTGGATGGGTGAGGGGCTGACACCCTGGCTGGCTGGTGCGATTGATACGCTGGCGCCTGATGCCCGGAAAATCGCGCTTTTGGAGTCTGACAAAACCCAACAAATGCCACGTCGCGAAGGGGTGGAATTTGGTCACGAGGCGCATGATGAACATGACGCTCATAACCACGCTGATGGCGTCGACCCCCATGCGTGGCTAAGCCCTGGAAACGCCAGGGAATGGCTGTTTCTGATCGCTGCCGAACTGTCTGCGATGGATCCGGAACACGCCGGGATCTACCAGGCCAATGCCGAAAGCGGAGCTGAACGGTTAGAGCAGGTCGTGCAGTCCATTTCAAAGGAGCTTGAACCGGTTCGTGGGGTGCCGTTTGTGGTGCTTCACGATGCCTATCAGTATTTCGAGAATAGCTTTGACATCCCAGCCGCCGCTGCAATTTCACTGAGTGATGCCACAAGCCCGGGCCCTGCGCGCCTTGCTGACTTGCGTGCACTGGTCAAAGACAAGGCAATAAACTGCGTACTGAGTGAGCCGCAATTCGACACCAAATTGACCGGCGCGATCCTCGCGGCAGGCTACAAGACCGGCGAACTGGATCCGATGGGTGCCCGGTTGGTACGGGGCGCGGGGCTTTATCCGGCGATGTTGCAGGCACTGGCCAAGGGTTTTGCGTCTTGCGCAAGGTGATTGCCACAGACCTGGGGTGAAAAACGCAGCGTAAAACTTGCGCGATGTGGAAAACACACTCATGCTGGTTTCAAAGGGAATACCGCACCTGCCTTAAGGGTGCGCTGGGAGGAAATGATGATGAGTTTTGCCACGCGGGCGGATGTGCTTGCCATTCAGAATGAAATGCCATGGGATGCACGCGCGCGGCCTGAGACGCTGTATCAGATGCTTCGGCACACGGCAAAAACCTTTCCCGGCCGTCCGGCTGTTAGCTATCAGCTGTTTTCAGGCCCAACGGACAAAGCGCAAACGCTAAGCTGGCAACAATTTCATGATCAGGTTTGTCAGGCTGCCAACCTGTTCCGGTCCTTGCGGGTCAAGGAAACAGACGTGGTTGCCTTGGTGTTGCCGAATTGCCTTGAAACGGCCGTGGCGACAATCGGTGGCATGGTCGCGGGGATTGTAAACCCGATCAATCCGCTGCTGGAGCCTGAACAAATTTCGGCTATTTTGCGCGAAACCGGCGCCAAGGTCGTGGTCACGCTCAAAGCCTTTCCCAAAACGGATATCGCCCAGAAAACCGCCGAGGCCGTACGCCACGCGCCGGGTGTGCATACGGTGCTTGAGATTGACCTGAACACTTATTTAAGCCCTCCCAAAAGCTGGATTGTGCCGTTCGTGCGGCCCAAAAACCCTAACAATCATCACGCTGATGTCCTGAACTTCAACAAAGAAGTGTCGCGGCAGAATACCGCGCTTGATTTTGCTGATAGCGCAACAGATCGCGTCGGGGCCTATTTCCATACCGGGGGCACCACTGGGATGCCCAAGGTGGCGCAGCATCGCTATTCAGGCATGATTTATAATGGCTGGCTGGGGCATCGACTTCTGTTTGATGAAAACGATGTAATCATGTGCCCGTTACCTCTGTTCCATGTTTTTGCCTGCCATGTGATCCTGATGGCGATGATCAAATCCGGGGCCCATGTCGTTTTTCCAACACCTGCGGGCTATCGCGGAGATGGTGTGTTCGATAATTTCTGGAAGCTGTGCGAGCGCTGGAAGATCAGCTTTGTGATTACCGTGCCCACCGCGACCTCGGCCCTTATGCAGCGCCCGGTGGATGCCGATATTTCGACCGTCAAAAATGCCTTTTCAGGTTCGGCTCCGATGCCGCTGGAGTTGTTCAAGCGGTTTGAATCGGCCACCGGTATGACTGTGATCGAAGGCTATGGACTAACCGAAGCGACCTGTCTGGTAGCCTGCAATCCGCCGACGGGGGAAAAGAAGGTTGGGTCAGTCGGGGTTCCGTTACCTTATACGGATGTGAAGATTTACAAGGACACCTCTGACGGACCAGTTGAATGCGGTGTCGATGAAGTGGGCGAGATCTGCATCGACAATCCAGGTGTTTATGCCGGGAATACCTACACGGAAGCGGTCAAGAACCGTGAACTTTATCACCACGGGACCTATTTGCGCACCGGCGATCTGGGCCGGATCGACGAGGATGGTTATCTGTGGATCACCGGCCGGGCAAAAGACCTGATCATTCGTGGTGGCCACAATATTGATCCTGCAGATATCGAAGAAGCCTTGATGGCCCATAAGGCAGTTGCCATGGCAGGGGCGATTGGACAACCCGATGCCCATGCCGGTGAAATCCCTTGCGCCTATGTTGAACTTGTTGACGGGGCCACGGCCACGGGTGACGAACTGCGCGAACATTGCAAGATTCATGTTCACGAACGTGCGGCCGTTCCGAAATACGTCGAGGTTCTGGACGAGTTGCCAAAAACCGCCGTGGGCAAGGTATTCAAACCTGACCTACGCAAACGTGCGATTACACGCATTTACAATGCAGCATTGGAAGAGGCCGATGTGAAGGCGCATGTAGTACAAGTCATTGACAGCAAAAAGCGCGGTCTGGTGGCGCAGCTTGAGAAAACCGGAGACGTTGATGAGGCGCGGCTGGGCGAGGTGCTGGGCCAGTTTATACGGCCTTGGGAATGGGCAGAGCATGCGCCAAAGCAGGACTGAGCGGAGATTGTAAAAATGACTGACAGGGATTTCAGGTTGGACCCAAGCCCGGCAAAGATGGAGCCGTCGCATTTGAATGTACCCGAGGTGTTCACCACCCAGGACCAGACTGAACTGAACTATACGCATTTTGCAAACAAGGATGAAAGCGTTCTGTCGGGCGTCTGGGAATGTGCGCCCTGCCGGGAGGAAATCGAAAGCTATCCGGTGCACGAAATGATGACGGTGGTGTCGGGATCCCTAGCTTTGACTCATGCGGACGGCCGGACCGAAACATTTACGGCTGGCGACACATTTTTTATCGCAAAGGGCACGAAACTGATTTGGGAGATCACCGAAACCTTGCGAAAATTCTATATGATCGTCGAATGAGGTGCGACCGGGCGTTGTTCATGCTTCGTTAAGTGTCAGGCTTTGAATGGCGATGGCGCTTATTCGTTCTATATAGCGCGGCTGAGGCCAGCCACAGGTCACGGTCAACTGTTCCCAGTTTGAAATTGATAGCAGCGTCCACAGAATATCTGTCGCGCTGTCAGGGTCCAATTCCGGTTTCAAAAGGTCTTCGGCGTCAAGCGCAGTTATAGCCGCGGCGCATCCCTCGCGCATGTCCTGCATTCTATCCGCCCAGGCTGTGGCGGCGTCTGCGTCGGTCTCTTTCATCACCATCAGTGTTTTGGCCACGCCAAAGATTTTGGGAATATGGTTGGCCCAGGCCTCGATGTAGCGGCGCAGCCTGTCGGTGCCAGATTTGGCTGACCGCGTTTCCGCCAACCCGTCCTGTATTCCAAAAACTTCATCCTGATATTTGGTTGTGGCGATGAATAGTTCGGTCCGGTTGGGAAAGTGCAGGTACAGCGCCTGCCGGCTGACCCCAGCCTTTTTAGCAATATCAGACATTCGTGCGGCTACGCCCGGATTTGAATCAAGCAACTCCCAGGTTGCTTTGAGAATTCGGGTGCGGGTGGGTAAATTTTGACTTGACATAGTGTAAACCTTCTCTTACTTGACATCGTGTCAATTGACACTGTGTAAAGTCAACGGAGAAATGCAATGAAGAAGAAAATATTCATCTGGGTGGCACATCCGCGCGCAAAATCGCTTTGTGGAAAACTGGCGGATGCCTATCAGGAAGGTGCGAAAGGCAAGGGCGGCCAGGTTCGGCGAATGGATTTGGCGAATATGGTCTTTGATCCGCACTTCGACGGCTATGGCCCGGATGCCCCTGCGCTAGAACCTGATCTGTTGGAGTGGCAGGAAAATGTTGCCTGGGCTGATCATCTGCTGATCGTGCATCCCTATTGGTGGGGCGCCATGCCCACGACAGCCAAGGCAGTGCTGGACCGCGCGCTGACCTCGGGCTTTGGCTATAAATATCACAGTCGCGGGATGGGCTGGGACAAGCTGCTGACGGGCCGTACAGCCGATGCGCTGATCACCTCGGACACGCCACCGCTGATAGATACGTTCATTTACCGTAAACCGGCGCGTCGGGTGATCCGCAACCAGGTTCTGGGTTTTTGCGGGATCAAGGCGCGCAATGTTGTCCAGTTTGGGTCGGTCAAACTGGCAGATGCGGCAAAAATCACCGGCTGGATCACCAAAGCCCATGAAATGGGCCGCTCGGCGGCCTGACAACCGTCTTAGAGGATTAAAAACTATGACACATACAATCGAACTTATCGCCTACGCAGGGGCGACTTTGCTTACCGGACTTGTTGCCGGGGTCTTTCTGGCTTTTTCCGACTTCGTCATGCGCTCACTTAGCGCAGCAACGCCCGTAGCCGGGATCGAGGCGATGCAACTGATCAACCGCAAGGTTTATGCCTCGGTCTTTCTGGTGTGGCTGCTGGGGATGGCACCGGTATCAGCTGCGTTGGCTGCTTACGCTTGGTTTGCCATTGATGGCCCTGCCGCGGACTGGTTCATTGCCGGCGGAACGATCTACGTGATCGGCACGTTTCTGGTGACAATGCTGGGCAATGTTCCGATGAACAGGCGGCTGGACGGCATGACAACCGCTGGGGCCGAAACGCAGATTTACTGGCAAACATACGCTACCTACTGGACCATGTGGAACCACGTGCGTACCGTTTCGTCAGCACTGGCTTCGGGGTGTTTTCTGGTGGGGTGCGTTCTTTATGCCTGACAGGCGCCAGGCCACTGAGCTTTCATCACGAAAACAAAAGGGCGCATCCGTTGGAATGCGCCCTTTTTTCTTCAGGAAACGTCTTTGTACGACACTTCCCGCGCATCCGAACCGGTTTTTTCGCGTCGGACCAACAGACGGTTCAGGGCATGAACATAAGCCTTGGCGCTGGCGACCACAGTGTCGGTATCAGCCGATTGGCCGGTGACGATCCGGCCGTCTTCTTCCATCCGCACGCTGACCGTGGCCTGCGCATCGGTACCTTCGGTCACGGCGTGCACCTGATAAAGTTGCAGCCGCGCGTCATGTGGAAAGAGATTTTTAACCGCATTGAATGTCGCGTCCACGGGTCCGTCACCGGTGGCCTCGGTGCCGTGTTCAACGCCGTCAACTTCCATTGTCAAAGTGGCCATCTGTGGACCATCGGTGCCGCAAACAACGCGCAAGTGCTTGATTTGCAAGCGATTACTGTCAGTGTCCGCGCCTGCGGTGACCAGGGCGATCAGGTCGTCATCGTAGACTTCCTTTTTACGATCAGCCAGTTCCTTGAAGCGCACAAAGACATCATTCAGTTGATTATCAGCCAGTTCATATCCCAAATCCTTGAGCTTTGAACGCAACGCAGCGCGCCCCGAATGTTTACCCATAACGATATTGGTTTCGGTCAGGCCCACATCTTCAGGGCGCATGATTTCAAACGTCTCGGCGTTTTTCAGCATGCCGTCCTGATGGATGCCGGATTCGTGGGCAAAGGCGTTTTTACCAACGATGGCCTTGTTGAACTGCACCGGAAAGCCCGACACGCTGGCCACGCGGCGCGAGATGTTCATGATTTTGGTCGTGTCAATGCCGGTGTAGAAGGGCAATATATCCCCGCGTACTTTCATCGCCATGACGACTTCTTCCAGGGCCGTGTTGCCTGCGCGTTCGCCTAAGCCATTGATTGTGCATTCAATTTGCCGGGCGCCGCCTTCAACCGCTGCCAGGCTGTTGGCCGTGGCCATGCCCAGATCGTTGTGGCAGTGAGTGGCAAACACCACCTCATCCGCGCCCGGGACGGTGGCGATCAGGCGGCGGATCAGGTTGGCGGATTCGACCGGTGCGGTATAGCCGACCGTATCGGGGATGTTGATGGTGGTGGCACCGGCCTTGATCGCAATCTCAACCGTGCGGCACAGATAATCCCATTCGGTGCGGGTGGCATCCATCGGTGACCATTGTACGTTGTCGCAAAGATTACGCGCATGGGTTACGGTTTCATGGATACGGTCGGCCATCTCATCCTGGGTCAGGTTGGGAATAGCGCGATGCAGGGGGGAGGTGCCGATAAAGGTATGAATGCGCGGGCGTTTCGCGTGTTGCACCGCCTCCCAACACCGGTCAATATCTTTGAAATTCGCGCGAGCAAGGCCGCATATCACTGAATTCGCGGCATTTTTCGCAATCTCGCTGACGGCATTAAAGTCGCCCTCGGAGGCAATAGGGAAGCCAGCCTCGATGATGTCGACGCCCATCTCATCCAGCAGGCCAGCGATTTCCAGCTTTTCGGCGTGAGTCATAGTGGCGCCGGGGGATTGTTCGCCGTCGCGTAAAGTGGTGTCAAAGATCACCACTCGGTCTTTGGTTTGATCGGTCATTTCGGGTCTCTTTATGTGATTGTCCTAAGCCTGTGGCGCGAAAAGGCACATCCTCTGAGCGGTCGCGCCGTCTGGCACGCTCAGAGGCGGCTTAGGAGTAGCAGGATAGCGCGACAGGCGGCGCCAGAGGGCCGCTGAGCAAATGCGATATGATCCTGCGTTTTCATGGGGGAAATTATAGGCACGGTTTTGGGGGATGGAAACCCTGATTTTGGAATGTTTACCTGCGGAGTAGGTAGAATCGGATAAAGTTATAGTTTCCATATTGGGAATTGGCGATTTTGGGCAGGATCGCGGGGGTGTGGTGCCCATAGCAAAGTTAACGGCGCCTGTGTAGGTAGCGCACAGATTGCACATGGATCTGCGCGTTTCCAAGCGTTGCCTTGAAGTTGTGGCAGGGGCTGCTAGCTGTGACTCATGGAAAAGGCATTGATTATCGGAGTCTCGGGCGGAATCGGCGATGCAATGAGCGCGGCCCTGACCGCTAGGGGCATAGCTGTCACGGGGGTGTCGCGCAGCGGCGACGGTCTGGACGTAACTGATGAGGCGTCAGTTCATCGTGTGCTTGGGCCTCTGGCTGGGCCCTTCGATCTGATCTTTGTCGCCACTGGTGCGCTGGAGATTGATGGTGCAGAGCCCGAGAAAAACCTCAGATCGGTCACGGCCAGGGCAATGATGGACCAATTCATGCTGAATTGCGTAGGGCCGTCGCTGGCAATGAAACATGCGATCCGCCTGATGCCCCGTGACCGGCGTTGCGTTTTTGCTGCGCTGTCCGCCAGAGTCGGATCCATTGGGGACAATGGTTTTGGCGGCTGGTATTCCTATCGTACCGCCAAGGCTGCACTGAACCAGATGATCCATACCGGCGCGATTGAACTGGCGCGCACCCACCGCCACGCGATTTGTGTCGCGCTGCACCCTGGGACGGTTCGAACGTCCTTTACCGAAAAGTATCTTGGCCGCCATCCCGCAGTGCCGGCACCTGAAGCTGCTGCAAACCTTCTGGCGGTACTTGACGGCCTTTCGCCGGAACACACCGGTCAGTTTCTGGACTGGCAGGGCAAACCTGTCCCCTGGTAAGGGGGCCTGGAACACACGCACATCGGCCTGGCAATGCCATCACTCAGACGGCGTATTATCCGTGGTCGTATCGGCCACGCCTTCGCTGCCTGAGGATTCTGCTTTATTGGAAAGGGCCCCATCCTGCCACTTGCCGCTGGCCTCTTCGCCTGTGGCATAGCGCATGATGCCTTCACCCTGGCGTTTGCCGTTGCGGAACATACCCTCGTAGACATCGCCGTTCAGATAGGTGGCCGTACCTTTGCCGCTGATTTCACCATTCTGCCATTCGCCCGAGTATTTGAAGCCATCCGGCATCACAATCTCGCCCTGACCATGGCGTTGGCCTGCGCTGAACTGGCCGGTGTAGACAGTACCATCGGGATAGGTAGCTGTGCCCTGGCCCTGGCGCTGACCGTCTTCCCAGTTGCCTTCGTACCGGTAGCCGTCGGCATATGTCATCACGCCATGCCCGTGGTTGCGGGCATTCTGAAATTCGCCTTCATAGACCAGACCATTCGGATAGGTGGCCTTGCCCGTGCCATCAATCACGCCGCCGCGCCATTCGCCTTCGTAGGTCGAGCCATCTGGATAGGTAATTTTGCCCTCGCCATTGGCCAGATCATCGCGAAACTCGCCCTCATAGACCGATCCGTCAGGATAGGTGACCTTGCCTTGGCCCGAGATTTTGCCGGCACTCCATGACCCGACATACTCGTACCCGTCTGTTCCCGTGAATTTCCCTTGCCCATGGCGGCGGTCATCCTTGAATTCGCCCTCATAGACATCGCCATTTTCATAGGTGACGCGGCCGGTGCCTTCGCGCCGACCGCTGACAAGTGTGCCCTCGTAGACATCGCCATTGGGCTGGGTCAGTTTGCCGGTGCCATTGATCTGGCCATCTTTCCAGAGGCCGGTATAGATCAACCCGTCGGGCATGATCAGCGTGCCTTTGCCATCACGTGTGCCGCGTTTGACCTCGCCTTCGTATACGGCGCCGTCCGGATAGGTGATCTTGGCCATGCCTTCCTTGACGCCATTGACCCAATCGCCATCATAAATATACCCGCCGGGCGATTCCATTCGGCCCCGCCCGTCGTGCATCGCATTGCGAAAGCCTCCTTCGAACCGCACACCATTGGCGTATACCGCCACACCGCGCCCGGTGATTTTGCCATCTTCCCAGGTGCCTTCATAGGTGCCGCCATCGGTAAAGACGATTATGCCAACGCCGTTGGGTTTGCCCTTTGCAAATTCACCTTCGTAAACAGATCCGTTCGGAAAGCGTGCAACACCTTTGCCTTTGATTTCACCTTCAACCCACTCGCCGGAATATTCATAGCCATTGGGCAGGGTATAGGTTCCTGTGCCGTGCTGAAGGCCATTCTTGAAGGTGCCTTCGTAGATGCCGCCATCGTCATATTGCTTGGTGCGTACATCGCCATCCTGTGCGTGCAGCATGCTGGCGCCGGTCAGCGCGGCGATGAGTGTGATGGTCCGTGTCAGTGAAAACGTCATTTTTGCCCCTGAAGCCCCAGCCCGCCAATGCCTTGCGGGTGCGGGAAATCTAGTGGACCGGTGGCGGGCTGACAATGTGTTTTGCTCAAATCGGCTTTCCCTCGCCGGGCGATCTGCTAAATCAGGCAAGGAAATCAAGCGCGAGGCACCCGATGGCCGACAGGTTTCGCCTGACACTGGCACAACTGAACCCCACGGTGGGCGATCTTGACGGCAACGCCGTGATGGCACGCAAGGCGTGGGAAGCGGGGCGCAAGGCAGGCGCACAACTGGTAGCGCTGCCCGAGATGTTCATCACTGGTTACAACACGCAGGATCTGGTGATGAAACCGGCCTTTCACCAGGCGGCCATCGCCAAGCTGGAAGAGCTGGCGCACGATTGCGCAGACGGCCCGGCGCTGGCGATTGGTGGTCCGGCGCTTGAGGGGGCAGGGCTGTATAACGCTTATTACATCCTGCAAAATGGCCGCACGAGCGCCTGTGTGCTGAAGCATCATTTGCCCAATGAAACTGTGTTCGACGAGGTGCGGATTTACGATTCGGCCGAGGTTGGCGGACCTTATGTCGTCGATGATGTGCGCATCGGCAGTCCGATCTGCGAGGACGCCTGGCATGAAGACGTGACCGAGACCCTGGCCGAGACGGGGGCGGAATTTCTGCTGGTTCCCAATGGGTCGCCTTATTACCGCAACAAGATGGAGGTGCGTCAGAACCTGATGGTGGCGCGGGTGGTCGAAACCGGATTGCCGCTGATTTATCTCAACCTTGTGGGCGGGCAGGACGATCAGGTGTTCGACGGCGGCACGTTTGTTTTGAACCCCGGTGGTGAGCTGGCGTTGCAGATGCCCGTTTTTGAAGAGGCGATCACGCATCTTGATATGGTGCGCACGCCAGAGGGCTGGCGCGCTGAACAGGGTGAGCTGGCGCATATTCCCGACGCTTATGAGCAGGATTACAACGCCATGGTTCTGAGCCTGCGCGATTACATGCGCAAAACCGGGTTCAAACGGGTGCTGCTGGGGCTGTCGGGCGGCATTGACAGTGCCATCGTGGCAACGATTGCCGTTGATGCTCTGGGACCCAAGAATGTGCGCTGTGTGATGCTGCCGTCGGAATATACCAGTCAGTCCAGCCTGGACGATGCCAAGACTGTGGCCGAAAATCTGGGCTGCCGGTATGATTTTGTGCCAATATCCGAGGGGCGGCAGGCCGTTACCAATACCCTGGCGCCCCTGTTCGAGGGAACCGAGCCGGGCTTGACCGAGGAGAATATCCAATCGCGCCTGCGCGGGCTGTTGTTGATGGCCATGTCGAACAAGTTCGGTGAGATGCTGCTGACGACCGGCAACAAGTCCGAGGTCGCGGTAGGATATGCAACCATCTATGGCGACATGGCGGGCGGCTACAACCCGATAAAGGATATGTACAAGACCCGCGTTTTTGAAACCTGCCGTTGGCGCAACGCCAATCACCGTGACTGGATGATGGGCCCCGAAGGTGAAGTCATCCCGCCCAATGTGATCGACAAGCCCCCCAGTGCCGAGCTGCGCGAAGATCAGAAAGACAGCGATTCACTGCCTGATTACCCCGTGCTGGACGGTATCCTGGAAATCCTAGTGGATCGGGATGGCAGCATCGGCGATTGCGTCGCGGCTGGGTATGACCGGGCCGATGCCAAGCGGGTCGAACACCTGCTATACATTAGCGAATACAAACGGTTCCAGTCGGCCCCGGGCACCCGCTTGTCCAAACACGCCTTCTGGCTGGATCGTCGCTATCCCATCGTCAACCGCTGGCGGGATGAACGCGAAGCCGATGTTTGAAGTGCGACGCAGCAAATCCAACGCCCGCGTGCTCATGATTCTGAGTACAGTGTTTTTCCTTGTTGCTTTGTTTGCCTTTTATGGATTTGCGCAATACGGGCTGTCGGGCCTGTTTTCACCTCTTGTTTTCGCGATCTGAGGCCTGCCGCTACTGGCGGGGCTGGTGATTCTTTGGGCCGGCGCTCGGCAGTCAAAATATCCTCAGCTTCTTCTGCAAGCAGATGAAACTGGTATCAAACTGGGTGAGGGTGAAAAGACGCATTGGTCAAACGTCGAGTCACTCATCGTTTTGAATTCCTATCTTGCGTATTCTCCAAGGCAAATTTTGACCGTGAGGCGGCGTTACACGCCATCGGGATCTGCCGCCAAACGTGTAGAAACCGTGGCGCGGCACGTGCTGGAAGATCGCAGCACACCCATATCGCTAGGCGATCGCCCGGCAGCAGAAATTCTGGATCGACTTGGTACTCTCATGGCCGGTGCCGGATATCGGCTGGACGGCTCACCAACACGGAAATACCGCGGTCTTTGCACCCAAAGCCTTTGGCCGGTAATCTCTGATGACCACAAAGATGTGATTTGAGCTATTCATAAAGGGCTGCAAATTGGAGCTGACTTTTTAAGCCAGAGGATTTACCGATGCGCCTGCGTTTTTTGCTTGCCGTTCTTGCATGTATGGCGGCCGCGCCGACCTTTGCCTGTGGACCTGATAGTGACTGCCAGTTAGGAAGCCGTCACTACCGAATTGCCATGCCTGAAGGGCATGATGGCAAAACCCCCGTCGGTGCGATTCTGTTTGCCCATGGCTATCGCGGGTCGGCCAAGGGGGTGATGCGCAATAGATCCCTGCGGCGTATGGCGTCTGAGATGGGGGTGGCACTGATTGCATTGAAATCGGGCGATGACGACTGGGTTATCCCCCACGCACCGCGGCATGAGGATGCGGATGGATCGGTTGAGTTCAATTATGTCGATGCGGTGCTGCGGGATGTCACGAAGAGGTTTGCCATTGATGACAGCCGGATCATGGCCAGCGGGTTTTCGGCAGGGGGCATGATGGTTTGGAATCTGGCCTGTGCGATGCCCAACCGCTTTTTCGGCTTTGCACCGATTTCCGGCACGTTCTGGCTGAAGCCGCCCAAGATCTGCAAATCTCCGGTAGCCAGCGTGGTGCATATTCATGGCGATTCTGATCCCACCGTACCGCTGGGCGGGCGTCAGATTTTGAACACCCATCAGGGGGACGTGATGGAGGCCATTGATATGTACCGTGATTTTGGAAATTTTGGGCAAGAGACCAGATTGCAGCAAGGCGGATTGACGTGCCGTAACCGACGCAACAATGAGGGCGAGATTCTGGATTTCTGTATGTTCAAGGGCGGCCATTCGTTCCGCACTGAATATGTGCGTTTCGCCTGGAACAGCCTGAAAAAAGCGGGGCAGTTTTAAATCAACTGCCCCGCCTTAAATGCGAAGTCTAAAGCATCATCTGATAGCTTGACGGCACATAGTGAAAGCCATCGCCGCGGGTATCGACATAGCCCAGGGCAGGCCAGGGCATGTGGTAGCCGATAAAGGGCAGCTTGTCGGCTGCCAGCATGCCCAACAATTTGCGCCGGGTTGCGGCGGCGGCGGTCTTGTCCTGATCGAATTTGACCTCCCAATCCGGATAGGCCAGCGACCAGACATAGTGGTTGGCAAAATCCGCGCCCAGCAACAACGGTTTGCCGTCGCTTTCCAACATATAAGTCATGTGGCCCGGTGTATGTCCAAACGCGCCGATTGCGGTAATGCCTGAAACCACGCTGGCTTCGGGGTTCAGCAGGGTGGTCTTTTCGGCCAGAGGCTTCATTTTAGAGTCAAACCCTGCATTGCCAGCCGCTGACCAGGCGTCAAATTCGGTGGCGCCGGTTACATAGCGTGCATTGGCAAAAGTGGGCGTGCCATCTGCCATCAGACCGCCGATGTGATCGCCGTGCATGTGGGTGATAACCACAACGTCAACCTGATCGGCGGTATATCCGGCAGCACTCAGGGCCGCGGTTATCCCATCGGGATTCAGACCGGTGTCAAAAAGCACCAGCTCCGCACCGGTATTCACCAAAGTCGGCGTAAAGAAAAACTGCGCCTTGTCGGTTGGCAGGTTAGCCGCAAGCGAGGCGGCTGCAAACTCTTCTTCGCTGGTGTTTAGCCCGAAAATCTTGTGAGGATCGGGGACGGTGCGGGTGGCCGCCAAAAGCGTTGTGATCTCAAAACTGCCAAGATTAAAGCGGTTATAGGGTGGTGTCGAAGCGCCCAGCATCGGGGCGGCTGCACGGGCGGCAGAGAATGCCCCTGCAAGCGGCAACGCTGCGGCAGATGCAAGGACAGTGCGGCGGGTAAGCATCGTTTTGGTCATGCGATTCCTCCTATGGATGAACAAAAGATAGTGCATTTTCGTAGAGGTCACCCGGGTTTCACATCATTGTGAGGTCCGCCAACCGGCATCGGCATGCTTCTGCCAGGAAGGATGGTTGCGTCTTTTCGGTTCAGGGTCGGGTAAAGCCGCTGCATTGCTGCTACTGCGCGGAATGCCTCCCTAGTTTTCTGGACAAAGCCTGCTTCATATGACATTTCGCAGGCGAACCAGGAGACACACATGACCACCACCCGTTTCGCCCCGTCACCCACCGGTTATATCCATGTGGGCAACCTGCGCACCGCGCTGATGAATTACCTGATCGCCGCCAAAACCGGCGGCACGTTCATCCTGCGGATCGATGATACCGATCCGGAACGTTCAAAAGAAGAATATGTTGATGGGATCAAGCGGGATCTGGAATGGCTGGGCCTGCACTGGGATCGGATCGAGCGGCAGTCTGAGCGGCTGGACCGTTACGCCGAGGCTGCCGATCGCCTGCGCGAGATGGGGCGTTTCTACGAGGCGTTCGAGACGCCGACAGAACTGGACCTCAAGCGCAAGAAGCTGCTGAACATGGGCCGGCCGCCGGTCTACGACCGCGCCGCGCTGAACCTGACAGACGAAGACAAGGACAAGCTGCGCGCCGAGCGTGGAGATGGTGTGTGGCGGTTCAAACTGGATCAGGAACGGATTGAGTGGAGCGATGGTATTCTGGGCGATATCTCGATCGATGCGGCATCGGTCAGTGACCCGGTGCTGATCAAGGCCGATGGTCAGGTTCTGTATACGCTGGCATCGGTGGTGGATGATACCGACATGGGTGTGACCAACATCGTGCGCGGATCTGACCATGTGACCAATACGGCGACGCAAATCCAGATCATCAAGGCCTTGGGTGGTGCAGTGCCAGCGTTTGCGCATCATTCTTTGCTGACCGGTCCGCAGGGCGAAAGCCTGTCGAAACGTCTGGGCACGCTGGCCTTGCGCGATCTGCGTGACCAGGGCGTTGAGCCGATGGCGCTGCTAAGCCTGATGGCGCGGCTGGGGTCGTCTGATCCGGTAGAGTTGCGCAATGATATGGCCGAGTTGATTGATGGGTTCGATATTTCGCATTTTGGCGCAGCGCCAACCAAGTTTGACGTAGCCGATCTTTTTCCTCTGACGGGCCGGTATCTGCAGGGGCTGCCGTTTGAGTCGGTAAAGTCAAAGATCGCAGCGATTGGTGTGCCGGACGACATGGCGAAACAGTTCTGGGCCGTGACCCGTGAGAATATCACCATTCTGGCCGATCTGGATTCCTGGTGGGAGATGTTCCGCAACGGGGCAGAGCCGGTAATTGACGATGAGGACCGCGAGTTTGTGGCCGAGGCTTTGACGTTGTTGCCGGACGGCCCCTATGACAGCGAAAGCTGGGGACAGTGGACCGCTGCGGTGAAAGAAGCGACGGGCCGCAAGGGCCGGGGGTTGTTCATGCCGCTGCGCAAGGCGCTGACCGGTCAGGCGCATGGGCCGGATATGGCGCAGGTGTTGCCGCTGCTGCAGAAGATCAAAGCGAAGGGCTAAAGCCCCCATCGGGGGCTGCAGCCTTTTGCAGGCGGTTCTTGTCGGCGTCGGTCAAAAGGGCAGTGTCCGCGTGCGCAAGCGCATATGACGACATCTTTTCGGTAGCGTCGGCCATGCCGGAAATGCTGCATTGCGAAAGCGAATGCAGGGCATGTTGCAGGCGGCATCCCACCTCGATCACCGAGGCCCCGTCGCGTGCTGTGCTTGAGAAAGCATTTTCAATCAAATCACTTGCGGTAAGTTCGGGCAGGAAAATATTGGCAAATTGCGGCGGCTCTTCGGGTGGGCTTGTGTGGGCCCATTCCCATAAAAGCTTTTCCTGACGGGCGATCACGTCGATCGCGGTTCCCGGATCATTGATGCCTGGCGAAAGCGCGCGTGAAGCGATCTCGGACAAGACCAGCAGGCCAAAGCCCGCGTCTTGTTCGAACGTGCGGTGCTGGCCAAATGTCAGGCAATTCCGGATCGACTCCAATTTACCTTCGGGCAGGCCGGAAACATGACCAAGTTGCTGACCTTCCAAAACAAACCGGCCCGGCGCGAGTGTGATATAGGCATAGGCGCCCGTGGATTTCAGCGTTTTGTCTGCCTGGTGTACATCAATGAATTGCAGATACCCCGAACAGGGTGCGCAGAGGGGTGTTGCGCCTGTGGGGATCACGGTGTCGGATGTCAGGGGAATAGCGCCAAACGCAGGGAACTTGCGGGTTTGCAGCAGGCTGGAACGCGCCTCGGCCTCGGCTGCGCGCAGGGTGGCATCCATGCTGCCCAGATCACTCAGATGGTCGATCCAGCGCAGTATCGCCAGGATGACAAGCACCAACACCACAACTGTATAGCCCATCACAACCACCGAAGCCCCAGGCGCGTGAAGTTTGGCCTTGAACAGGATAATGGCGCTGAGCGCATAGACAAAGGCACCGATAAAGGTGGCCAGAACGGTCTGGGTTGTCGTATCGGCCAGCAGGATTCGATGGGCCCGCGGGGTGGCCTGGGATGCGGCGGCGTTGTGCGCGGTGACCATCACATTCAATGAAAAGGTGCTGACGGCCAACATGCCCGAGGCAAGGATAGTCAGGACCGGCATCACCGCGTCGGGGGTGAAGCGTTCGCGCAGGAAGGTTGGGATCAGGTCATCCAGCAGCATCGCCGAGACCGAGGCGAGAATGGCCAAAAAAGCCATCAGCGCCACGCGCACCCACAGACGCCGGCTGAGGCGCAACAGCAAAAGAAAGGGTTTTGACGTGGGTTTGATGCTGTGCATATCGCCTCCTGACCTGAAGCATGAGCGATGTAGGGCAAGAGGTCCAGTGGCTGATTGCGACGCGCATCCGCCTTGACCGGTGGCCTTAGACGCGGATCATCAGGCCGGGTCGATGATCCGGACAGACAGGGCACGTAGGCGGTCGTCGACAAAATCCTGTTCATCGGGCTTGAGTGTGCGATGGCGTGGATAAACCGGTGCGGCGCGGTCGTCCATAACCGGCGCATCCCAGCCCGAAGTGGTATTGAAGAACCGCTCGGCGCCGTCCTCGCCGAATTCGCGCAGATAGCCCTGCACCACCACATCGATATAGCTAAGCAGGACGGGGTAGGTTTCTGACGGGATGCCGTGACGGCCATCAGGGATGGTATAGACAGCGATTTGCGGTTCATGGGGCAAGCCGTGCGTGATCTGATGCGCGGCATGGACGCGGTCATAAGCGCGTTCGCGTTCGTCCAGAGCAATCCAGTCATCGCCTGGAACCGCGGCGATCAGACCTTCAATCGTGCTGTCGGCGTCTGGCACGACCGTCAGATAAGCCACCGGGCGCAGCGTGGTGTGGCGCCAGACCCGGCGCCAGCCGCGCAAGCTGGCAGTATGGGCGTCATCAAACACATGGGTGTCGCGATTCACCAGGCTGCCATAGCCAAAGAAATATGCATGTGAATTATATGTTATCGGCCCGGCCCTTGATCTGAGTCATGTCGTGTAAAACAATTTGCCAGCAGAATAGCGCGAATTCAAGCAACTGGGCAGGTGCCATGCGTATCACCAAACGAACCAATATAGCTATTCGTCTGCTGATGTTCTGCGGGGTGAATTCTGATCGACTGGTCACGAAGTCTGAAATTTCGGCGTGTTGCAACACATCGGAAAGCCATCTGGCGCAGGTAATCAACCGGTTGGGTCAACTGGGATATCTGAGCACTCAGCGCGGGCGCAGCGGGGGGCTTAAGCTAAAACGTCCGATGTCCGAGATTACCATTGGTGAAGTTTTCCGAGAGTTGGAGGCGGGCGCGCCGATTGCCGAATGTTTCGCTGATGTCGATAATACTTGCCCGCTGGTAAACGCCTGCCGGCTGAAACTGGCCATCGCGGCGGCTGCGGAAGCGTTCTATGTGTATCTGGATAAAATAACGCTTGATGAACTGGTCTGCAATAACACGGCTTTGGCCAATATCATGGCGCTGCCGGGATGTAGGCGCGAGGCATTGGTTGACAACTGACCAGCGCTGCCTTTCCAATCTGCAGCAACAGATTGGGCAGGAATTCAGGTATGTGGGAATTGGGATTGTCCGGACGAGCCATCGTCACCGGAGCAGGGCAGGGTATAGGCCGGGCAATTGCGCTGCAACTGCTGGCTGCCGGATGCCACGTGCAGGCAATCGGACGGTCCGGGGAAAAGCTGCTGACGCTGGCAGACGAGGCAAAGGTCCCTGCAGATCAAGTGTTGGCGACTGCGCTTGATATTCAGGACACAGCCGCAGTTGCACAGACGTTGGCGAAGTCGCAAGCTGATCTTGGGCCGCCACGATATCTGGTCAATTCGGCGGGTGTCCTGAAATCATCGCGACTGCTGGACACACCCGAGGATGCACTGGCCAACACAATCGCCATCAACCTGACCGCAACCGTTGTGATGAGCCAGATCGTGGCTCGGCAGATGATTGAGGCCGGACAGGGCGCGATTGTGACCATCGGTTCAAATTCGGGTACCACTCCGCGTTTGTTACTGGGTGGCTATCCGGCATCCAAGGCAGGGCTTGAGATGGCGATGAAATGCCTGGGGCTGGAGTTGTCCGAATATGGCATCCGCTGCAATATCGTTTCGCCTGGTTCGACCGACACACCGATGCAGGCAGCCTATCAAGGTGACACCAAAAGCCGTGAAAGAGTGCTGAAGGGTGACACGGGCAGCTGGCGATTGGGAATTCCGCTGGGCCGCATGGCGCAGCCTGAGGACGTGGCCGATCTGGTGTTGTTCCTGTTGTCTGACAGGGCGCGTCACATCACCATGGAAAACATCGTGATTGACGGTGGAGGGACACTGGGCGCCAGATGAGTTCAAGCCATATGGTCGGGACTGAACAACCAGAAAGATGCAGCCCCAAACGATTGTGACTTGCAACGAATCGCGCGGCATACTATCGCACACTGAAATCTGATCGGGAGAACCGGCTATGCCGGTGCCGAAGGAGCAACCGCCCCGGAAACTCTCAGGCAAAAGGGACCGATTGGATTGAAGTACTCTGGAGAGTGGTGCAAGCTGCACCCGCCGAAGGGATAGCGATCTCAGGCGAAAGGACAGAGGGGGCATCGTGGCACAGCCCAAGAGGCGTGCCGGAACGATGCCGGAAAGATCGCCAGATTTTCCCCGGCAGTTTTTGGGAGGACCGAGATGAGCGATCTGCGTACAACTCCGCTTCGCGACCTGCATGTTGAACTGGGCGGCAAGATGGTGCCTTTTGCAGGGTATGAGATGCCTGTACAATTTCCACTGGGCGTGATGAAGGAACATCTCCACACCCGCGCCAAGGCAGGGTTGTTCGATGTCAGCCATATGGGGCAGGTGATTGTCTTTTCCAACCAGGGCTATCGTGCTGCTGCGTTGGCCATGGAGACGCTCGTTCCGGTGAACCTGGCGGATTTGGGCAAAAACCGGCAGCGCTATGGGTTTTTCACCAATGAAAAGGGTGGCATCGAGGACGATCTGATGCTGGCCAATCGCGGTGATCATATGTTCGTGGTCGTCAACGCTGCCTGCAAAGAAGGCGATGTCGCCCATATGCGCGAAAACCTTGCCGACTGTTCCGTTGAAGAAATCACCGACCGGGCGCTTTTAGCGCTGCAGGGGCCCTCCGCCGAGGCAGTGATGTCCGGTATTGTATCTGAGACGGCCGACATGAAATTCATGGATGTTGGTATGTTCGATTCCGATTTTGGTGAACTATGGATTTCCCGCTCGGGCTATACTGGCGAGGATGGTTTTGAGATTTCGGTAGCCAACGATCAGGCCGTGGCATTTGCCAAAGCACTGCTGGCACATGAGGATGTGGAACCCATCGGCCTGGGCGCACGTGATAGTTTGCGCCTGGAAGGCGGGCTTTGCCTTTATGGTAATGACATTGACGCAAATACCAGCCCGGTCGAGGCCGCACTGACATGGGCCATCCAGAAGGTGCGCCGCAGGGGCGGCGAACGCGAGGGCGGTTTCCCCGGTGCGGATCGCATACTGGATGAGCTGGAAAATGGTGCCGGGCGTACCCGTGTCGGACTGCGCCCCGACGGGCGGGCGCCGATGCGCGAAGGTACTGAACTATACGCCGCCGCAGAGGGTGGAGAGGTGATTGGCAAAATCACATCCGGCGCTTTTGGCCCTACGATTCAGGGGCCGATGTCGATGGGATATGTACCCAGCGATCTGGCCGCAGAAGGGACAAGACTTTTTGGGGAAGTGCGCGGCAAACGCCAACCTGTTTCGGTTGCTGCAATGCCCTTTACCCCAGCCAATTTCAAACGCTGATCATCGAAGGAGAGACAGATGAAATTCACCGAAGAACATGAGTGGCTGCGCGTCGAAGATGATGTCGTAGTTGTGGGTATTACCGAACATGCCAGTGAACAGCTGGGCGACGTTGTGTTCGTGGACCTGCCGGAAGTGGGCACTGAAGTGGTCAAAGATGACGAGGCCGTCGTGATCGAAAGCGTCAAGGCCGCCAGCGATATTCTGGCGCCGATCGACGGCGAGATCGTCGAGGTCAACGAGATGCTGGTTGATGAGCCGGGCAAGGTAAACGAAGATCCTCAGGGCGATGCCTGGTTCTTTAAGATCAAGGCAAGTGACCCGTCCCAGCTGGACGATTACATGGATGAAGCCGCCTATAAGAAGTTTATTGGCTAACGGATGATCGCTCTCGTCGGGGCCTTCTGACGAGAGCATTTTCAGCAAGACAAAGCGCAGGCGGGCCACCCCGAGCCTGCCCCGTTTAGATGGAGTTTGGGATGCCTTTCGAACCGACCGACTATTTGCCTTATGACTTTGCCAACCGCCGCCATATTGGCCCCTCGCCGGAAGAGATGGGTCAAATGCTGGAAACCCTTGAGGTGGCCAGTCTGGACGAATTGATTGACCAGACCGTGCCCAAGGCCATCCGTCAGGATGAGCCGCTGGATTTCGGGCGTCCGATGTCCGAGCGCGAATTGTTGCACCACATGCGACTGACTGCGGGTAAGAACAAGGTTCTGACTTCATTGATCGGGCAGGGTTATCACGGTACCGTCACGCCGCCTGCGATTCAGCGCAACATTCTGGAGAATCCGGCCTGGTACACGGCCTATACGCCTTATCAGCCTGAAATCAGTCAGGGGCGGCTTGAGGCGCTGTTGAATTATCAAACCATGATCAGCGATCTGACCGGGCTGGAAATTGCTAACGCGTCGCTGCTGGACGAGGCAACCGCCTGTGCCGAAGCGATGACCATGGCGCAGCGGGTGTCGAAATCCAAGGCCATGGCATTTTTTGTTGATCGTGACTGCCATCCGCAGAACATTGCGGTGATCAAAACCCGTGCCGCCCCGCTGGGGATAGAGGTGATCGTCGGCAACCCCGACAAGATGGACCCTGAAAAAGTATTCGGCGCAATCTTCCAGTATCCGGGCACCTATGGCCATGTGCGTGATTTTACCGATCACATTGCCAAGCTGCACGAGCATAAGGCCATCGGTATCGTCTCGGCCGATCCGCTGGCGCTGACCCTGCTGAAAGAGCCGGGCCAGATGGGCGCGGATATTGCCGTGGGCAGCACGCAGCGGTTTGGTGTACCTCTGGGCTATGGTGGACCGCACGCGGCCTATATGGCCACAAAAGACGCGCATAAACGCTCAATGCCCGGGCGGATTATCGGCGTCAGCATTGATGCCAACGGCCACCGTGCCTATCGCCTTTCGTTGCAGACGCGTGAACAGCATATTCGCCGTGAAAAGGCGATGTCGAACGTTTGTACTGCGCAGGCGCTTTTGGCGGTCATGGCATCTATGTACGCAGTTTTTCATGGGCCAAAAGGCCTGAAGGCAATTGCGCAACGTATTCATCGCAAAACAGTGCGTCTGGCCAGGGGGTTGGAAAAGGCTGGCTTCAAGGTAGATCCAAAGGTGTTTTTTGACACAATCACTGTGGACGTCGGCCCGTTGCAGGCGGCAGTGATGAAGTCGGCCGTGGACGAAAAGATAAACCTGCGAAAGGTCGGTGAAACGCGCGTTGGCATTTCGCTGGATGAATGCACAAGGCCCGAAAATATCGAGTCAGTCTGGCGCGCCTTTGGCATTTTTCACAAGGACGATGATTTCAAACCAGAATATCGTATTCCGCCGGAAATGCATCGCAAGACCGACTATCTGACCCACCCGATTTTCCACATGAACCGGGCCGAGACCGAGATGATGCGTTACATGCGTCGCCTTGCGGACCGTGATCTGGCGCTCGACCGGGCAATGATCCCGCTGGGCAGTTGTACGATGAAACTGAATGCCGCCGCCGAAATGATGCCGGTCAGCTGGCGTGAATTTTCAAGGCTGCACCCCTTTGTGCCGGCCAATCAGGCGGAAGGGTACAAGGAACTGATTGATGACCTGAGTGCCAAATTATGCACCATCACGGGGTATGACGGTTTGTCCATGCAACCAAACTCGGGCGCGCAGGGCGAATATGCAGGGCTTTTGACAATTGCCGCCTATCACCGTGCGAACGGGGAGGGGCATCGCAACATCTGCCTCATTCCGATGAGTGCGCATGGCACCAACCCTGCCAGCGCCCAGATGGTCGGCTGGAAGGTCGTGCCCATTCAGTCAAAGGAAAACGGCGACATTGATGTCGAGGATTTCCGCGCGAAAGTGGAAGAGCACTCGGACAATCTGGCCGGCTGCATGATCACCTATCCCAGCACTCATGGCGTATTTGAGGAAACGGTCAAGGATGTCTGCAAGCTGGTGCATGATCATGGTGGGCAGGTTTATATTGACGGGGCGAACATGAATGCCATGGTTGGTCTTTCGCGCCCCGGCGATCTGGGCGGGGATGTCAGCCACCTGAACCTGCACAAGACCTTCTGCATTCCGCATGGCGGCGGCGGCCCCGGCATGGGGCCGATTGGTGTCAAAGAGCATCTGATCCCGCATCTTCCGGGGCATCCGTCGACGGGTGGAGAGCAGGGTCCGGTCAGTGCGGCGCCCTTCGGCTCGCCTTCTATCCTACCGATTTCATGGGCTTATATCCTGATGATGGGGGGCGAAGGTCTGACGCAGGCGACACGTGTGGCGATCCTGAACGCCAACTACATCGCGAAACGGTTGGAGGGGGCTTATAAGGTGCTGTACCGCGGTAAACAGGGACGGGTGGCGCATGAATGCATCATTGACACACGCCCCTATGCCGACAGCGCCCACGTCACCGTGGATGACATTGCCAAGCGGCTGATCGATTGCGGTTTCCACGCCCCGACCATGAGCTGGCCGGTGGCGGGCACGCTGATGGTCGAGCCGACCGAAAGCGAAACCAAGGCCGAGCTGGACCGGTTCTGTGATGCGATGCTGGCGATCCGCGAGGAAATCCGCGATATCGAGGAAGGCAGAATTGACCCTGAAAACAACCCGTTGAAGCACGCGCCTCACACGGTGAATGACCTTGTGGGCGAATGGGAGCGGCCGTATAGCCGCGAGCAGGGTTGTTTCCCTCCGGGATCGTTCCGGGTGGACAAATACTGGCCCCCGGTTAATCGGGTGGACAATGTTTACGGCGACCGCCATCTGGTTTGCACCTGTCCGCCGATGGAAGATTACGCCGAGGCGGCAGAATAAGCTGAAGCAAATTTGACCGGCCGCGCGGGGAGTTTCGCGCGGCCGGTCGGCATTGTGACAATTGTACGAAACGTACGGATTGTACGTGGATTTCGTACGCTCCGACGACCTGTTTCAGAAACCCACGTACGTTTCGTACGAAATATCCGCCGCCGCTCGAAAACGCCATGCTACGCCTGTTGGTCTGAGTGTTGGCACGCGGGGGAAATGTACTGCGTCCGCACCGCCCCGCGGGACGGCAGGTGGTTGCCACCGATGAAACGGGGCCGAAGCCGTGGAAGGCCCGCGATTTGCCGTTGGCGGGCATGCCTTGTGGGGTAACAACAACAATTTCTGAGCCTGCTGAGCGTCCCCTGAATATCCATGCAGCGGGTCTGCGGTGCGCACCAGATTGTGTCACATTCCCAACAGCGCCCAGGACAAAAAAACTGGGTATCATGCGCTTTTAAGAAACAATCGCGTCCAGAGTCCGTTTCCGTAGGCCGTTTTGGAAATACTGACGCAAGCGCGCCCGAAATCGGCCATATTTCTGACAAACTAATTAACACTGGTTGTTCGTTAATACTTTGGCCGCCATTGTTTTCGAAAGGAATTCTTTGATGACACGTAATAACAACCGCTACGAACTTGATGATGATACGTTTAACTTCGACTGGGCATATGCACGTGGAAATTTCGACTGGGCATATGCACGTGGCGATCAAGGGGGCAGACCTTCGGGGCCACCCAATGGCGGAAATGGCGACACAGGGACGTCGACAGGTACCTACACCAGCGGCGCGCCGGATGGCGCGTCTGACGGTTTCAATCTGGAACTGAACTTTCTGGGCGACGCCTGGACCCTGGATGCGATGAACGCCTTTGCCGCCGCCGCTGATTACCTTTCCAACCTTATCACTGCCGGGCTTGCCGACGACGGTGCGATTGACGACCTGGTGATTGACGTGTCTCTGATCGACATTGACACCATCGGGGGCACGATTGGGCAAGGGCGTCCCACCGCAGTAAGGTCGTCGGACGATGCAACCCCTGATGGCTTGCCGGTTTCAGGTGAAATTTTCGTCGATACTAACGACGTGGATTTTCTTCTTTCGCAGGGGACGTTGGATGATCTGGCCCTGCATGAAATTCTGCACGTCATGGGAATGGGTACCCTGTGGGAAGTACCCGGCGTGCGGGACTACCTGTCAGATCCGGTTTTTGTCCCGGATCTGACGACGCGCAATCCGAACGACGGTGATACGATCATAACATATACCGGTGGTGCGCTTGACGAGAGCGGCACGACCCCGCTGGTTGAGACGGAAGGTTCTCTGGGCCACTGGCAGGAAGAGGCCTATGGCGATGAACTGATGACGACTGTGTTCAACACCAGCGGTAATTTCCTGTCGCAAATGTCTTTGGATGCCCTCAAAGATCTTGGTTATTCGGTGGACGACACGGTTGGTGCCGAACTTGCGACGGCGATTGACCTTACCGCGTCTTATAGCCTTGACGATTTCGCGATCGTTTAAACATCAATAGCAAGGTTTCCGCTTTGATCGTTTGGAAAACTTTTGCGGATACCCTAAAGCGTTTCGCCCTAAACCCATGATTCAGGTTTTCTGGGAAACGCTTTAGAATGAATAAAAAGGGCGGTCTCTGTCGAGACCGCCCTGGTTTCGTGATAAAAAAGTGACTTTTTATAAGATGCGACCCGAGGTGGCGGGCCTAATTGAAAATAGCGGTCTGGTTGTTTGCCAAGAAAACATTTTCGTTTTCGATCAGCTATGATCCCCCAGGCCATTGGTACGATCAACTTTATGTGAACTGCGACAGGCTGTCATACCCCAGATAGGGTAAAATACAATTTATTCTTGTAGAAACTTGCCGACCGCATCCAGCACTGAACGCCAGTGACGGAAGAAAACCAGCTGTCCTGAATCTTCATAAACCTGGTAATTGATCCAGTCGTGATCCTGCTGGAATTCGTGCAGCGTGCCAAGGGGCACCTGCGGGTCTTGTGTGCCGTTGATGAAGGTCACCGGCAGGCGGCCGCGCAGCGCATTGACATCGGCGGTCCAGTCATCGCGCTGACGCCCCAGCAGCATGCGCGAAAACGCGTCATGGGCCGAATGGCTATCCGACAGCGCGGTTTCCGAACCGGTGACCATGGCCTCGAACACTTCGGGGTCTTCAAAGGTGGCAACATCGGCGGGGCAGTTGCCATAGACCGCATGAATAAAGCCGCGCTTGCCGATCTTGCGCGCCAGCACAAAACCGGCCTTGACCATGAAAGGCAGAAGGTGGGGGGTGAATTTGGCACCCGCCAGAATAAAGCGGTGCCATTTCTCCATCCGCTCAAACTGTTCCCGGCGCGTCATTGGCAGGACGCCGGCACAGGCGATCAGCGCGGTGAACCTGTCGGGATGCGCCAGCGGCAGCTGGAAGCCGTAAAACGTATCGCTGCCCATGGTCAGGATCGGGCATTTTTCAACGCCTGCAGTATCGAGCACCTGAATGACATCGCGGATCAGCGCCGCATCGTAGTTTTCGTGCTTTGGCAGCGGATCGGACAGGCCATAGCCTGCACGCACCGGCACGATAATCCGCAGGCCGCGGCGCTGCGCGTCGGCCTCGGCCGAGGCGGGCCAGCGGACAAGGCCATAATCCAGCGGCATGAACAGCACCGGGGCGCCGTCGGGATCGCCCAGAAGAAGGTAATCCAGCCGCCGCCCGTCTGGTGTAACGACCGAGCGGTATCGGCGTTCTTCCAGCGTGGCATAACCGCGGCTGACGACGCGGGGGCCGGGGGCGGACTCGATCGCGAGGTTGGCCATGTCCATGACCGATAGGGCAAGGCGGACCAGTTCGACCTGCGAATGGGTTTCGGTCTTGGACAGGATCGAGCGGATCTGCGCGCGGATGGTATCCACCGAACGGCCCCGCTGCGTGGCGATCTCGGCGACCGAGCAGCATTCGACCAGCGCGTGAACCACATCAGTCTCGGCGCTGGTCAGGTCAAAGGCACTGCGCAGGATATCGCGAAACCCCTCGGGCCAGCCCACCTCGTTCGAGGAGGCCAGAACCAGCGGGGTGCCATCGGCGATGGTGCAGCGTTGCAGGCGCAACACGACAAAATTGCCGCGTTCACGTGAACGGACGCGCAGCACGGCGGTGCTTTTGCTGCTTTGGGATATGAGCGTGTGCACCGTGCGGCTGACCGCATCGATATCATCGGCGTTGATCGGCAGGTCAGAAAGCTGTGCGCTACGGTTCAGCGCCAGCCGGGTCTGGGCGGCATCATTGGCGGCGCGTACCTTGAGATCGCCATCAAGGATAAAGGCGGCGACCCGTTCAAAGGGGGCCAGGATTTCGTGGACCTCGTCGGTCAGCCCGACAGTATCAACTCGGTCCAGAAAGGCACTGGCGCGGCGGAAATGGCTGGCGATCAACGGATCATCCAGCAGGCGCGGGGCCTTGAAATCAGCCTGTGCGCGCAGCGGGCTGACGGCGTTTTCCCACAAATCCAGAAGTGCCTCGTACCGGGTGGGATCAAGCGCCACGTCATAAAGACGGTCGATCGCGGCATCCCTGTCGTCGTCCGGCAGGTTTGACGGATCCTGATTTTCTGGCTGTTTGCGCCTTGTGCCCATTTATTTCGACCTCTTGGGTTGTACGCATACTACCTGAAATCACGGTTTCGTGAAGTCTGGTTTGCCTTAAGTTAATGAACGACCTGTTTCCAATTCGGGCCTAATCCGCAGGGGGCAGGCGGTTCATCATCGCAATCCAAGGCGTCAACCGGGCCTGGGTTTCAATCCAGCAGGAACGCAAATCGGTCACGCAGGCGGTTCCAGCTTTCCTGATTGGGGGCGGCCAGAACATAGCCTTGGGTGATGCCGGCGTTATAGTCGCGCCCGTCCAGCATTGCCGCCACGCCGCCTGCCTGCTGGCAGGCCAGAACGCCGGCTGCGTGATCCCACGGGTTGGGCACGCCCGACAGGCAGAAATCCATGCCGCCCTGCGCCAGCATCCGGTATTCGTGGCACGAACAGCGCAGCATATAGGTGCGGGCGAATTCTGGAAGACAGGCGGCCAGTTCAGCCTGTTTATCCTTTGGTGCAAGATAAAGGTGCAGATAGCCCGACATGTCCGACAAGGCGCCCCCGCGCGAGACACGGAGCGGACGGTCGGCGCCAAGGCTGCGCGACAGATGCGTGGGCTGGCCTTCGGCCGCGATGACCCAGTCATCCATAACCGGATCATACAGCAGCCCAAGGACCGGTCTGCCAAAGCGCGCGACCGCGACGATCACGCCAAACAACGGCAGGCCGTGGGCGAAATTCCAGGTGCCATCCACCGGATCAAGGATAAAGGAAAGCTCGGCCTCGGCGATCTTTTCGCGCAGGGTGGGATTGGCGGCAACGGCCTCTTCGCCCACAACCAAAGCATGGGGAAACGCCTGCTGGATGCCGCGCGACAGCATCGCCTCGGCGGCAGTGTCGGCCTCGGTCACCAGATCATGAGGGCCGGATTTGGACGAGATATCGGCGTGGCCCAGATTGCGAAAGCGCGGCATGATCTCGGCCCGGGCGGTTCGGCGGACAAGGTTGATCAGCGTGGCCTGCTGTGCGGGCGTCAGCGGTGAGGTAAGCGAGATGGGAAGGGAATCGGTCATCCCAAACCAATAGCGTGTTTCGGGGATAACCTGCTACCTGTTGAGTGCCGAAAAACCCGTCTATTCGCGCGCGCGCAGGATTTGGCCCGGGCGGGCCGTGAGCGGCCCCCAGGCAAAAGCCATCCCCGCCAGCAGCGTGACCACAAGTCCGCCAAGAATGATCAGCAGGGCCGAGGGCCAGATCACCTCGAATGAGGTTTCCATGATGAAATGGCTGACGGCCCAGCCCCCCAGAATACCGGCGCCAAGTGCCACGGCACCTGCCGCAAGCCCTAGGATGGCGGCGCGCATGGCAAGACTGGTCAGGATGCGGCCGCGGGTAGCGCCAAGGGTTTTGAGGATCGCCGCCTCGTAGGTGCGGGCCGACTGATCTGCGGCGGCCGCGCCAATGAGAACCATAAAGCCGGTAAGCAGGGTCACCGAAGCGCCCCATGCCGTAGCTGAAGCAAGCCCCGCCAACAGATCCGAGACACGGTCAAGCGCGTCGCGCACCCGGATGGCGGTGACATTGGGATACATATTCGAGATATCGCGAAGAATGGCGCCTTCGGCCTGTGGTTCGGCATAGACGGTCGCGATGAAAGTATGCGGCGCGCCTTCAAGGGCAGCCGCATTCATCACCATGACAAAACCCATGCCGGCAGTTGAAAAATCAACCGCGCGAAGGCTGGTCAGATCGGCGGTGATGTCACGGCCAAGGATGTTGACGGTAATTCTGTCGCCGATCTTCAGCCCAATCTCGGCGGCTTCTTCTGCGGCAAAACTGACTTGCGGCGAACCGGTGTACCCCTTGCCCCACCAAGCGCCTTCGGTAATGCGGGTGCGATCGGGTAGCGCATCAGCGTAAGAGATGCCGCGATCCCCCTTGATAACCCAGTGGTCGGGGGCGATTTCGGACGCAGGCACGCCATTGATACGGGTCAGGATGCCACGCATCATCGGGGCGCGGTCGGTGCGCGAAACGGCGGGATCGTTTTCCAGCCTGTCCAGAAAGCCCGGCATCTGATCCTTTTGCAGGTCCACAAAGAAAAATGCGGGCGCCTTACCGGGCAGGTCACGATCAATGGCGCTGCGCAGGTTGCCATCAATCTGGCCCACAGCGGCCAGTACCGACAGGCCCAGCCCCAGCGACAGCATGACCGGGCCTGCGGTCGTGCCCGGCCCACCGATGGCGCCAAGCGCCCAGCTAAGCGCGGGTTTGCGGCGCAAGCGGGGGCGCAGGCGATGAGCGGCAAGGCGGACCAGCAGAGCGGCAAGCGCCAGCAGGGCCAGCGCCCCGGCAATGCCGCCCGCTGTCCAAAGCGTCAGGCGCAGATCACCCGAGAGCCAGCTGGCCGAGGCCAGCAGCAGGGCGATCAGCCCGGCGGTGACCAACAGGAATGGAAGTCGGGGCAGGGCGCGCGCGCGGGCCGTGGCATCGCGAAACAGGGTGGCGGCACGGACTTCTTGCGCGCGGGCCAGCGGCCACAGGGTGAAGATCAGAATGGTCAGGCTGGCGTAAAGCGCCGCCTCAAGCATCGGGCCGGGATAGGGGCGGAAGATGGCGGGGACCGGCAGGCGTGATTCCAGCAACGGGGCCAGAAGCACGGGGATACCGGTACCAAGCGCGATGCCCGCGACAAGACCCGCCAGCGCCAGCACACCGACCTGCATGAAATAGGTCTGGAAGATGGTTCTCTGATCGGCGCCCAGCGTGCGCAGGGTGGCGATCACTTCGGTCTTGCCCGCCAGATAAGCGCGCAGGGCGGCCGATATGCCCACGCCGCCCACGGCAAGGCCACTAAGCCCAACGAGCACCAGAAAGGCGCCCAGACGGTTGACGAAATCCGCCACGCCGGGGGCGCCATTGCGGGCATCGCGCCAACGCATGCCGTTGTTTTCAAATTCTTCCTGCAGCGCCAGCTGGGTCTGCGCCAGATCGGTGCCGGGCGGCAGGTCAAGCCGGTATTTGGTTTTGTAGAGCGAGCCGGGTGACAGAAGGCCCGAGTTTTCAAGTGCCGTAGTGGCGACAATCGTGCGCGGGCCAAGGCCAAACCCGTCGATGGCATTGTCAGGCTCGTCGGTCAGGGCGGCCATCAGGCGGAAATCCTGCGTGCCAAGGCGGAAAGTGTCACCGGGGGCAAGGCCCAGCCGGTCAATCAGCAACGGGTGCATCACCGCGCCAGGCAGGCCAGCCGCGCCCTGCAGCGCCGTTTCAAGCGGCATGTCGGGGGTAAGGGTGACCTTGCCGATCAGCGGATAGGCGTCATCGACGGCCTTGATCTGGGTCAGGCCGCGCTCATCCGATGGTGTGACGGCCATCGAGCGAAAATCAACGACTTCCGAGGTTTGCAGGGCAACCTTATCCATCCAGGCGCGCTCGGGCGCGGTGGCAAAACGATAGGTCAGCCGGATTTCGGCATCGCCGCCCAACAGCGACGCGCCCTCGGCCACAAGCCCGGCACCTATGCTTTCGCGAATTGTGCCCACGGCGGCGATGGCGGCAACACCAAGGATCACGCAGGCCAAAAAGATACGAAAGCCATGCAGGCCGCCACGCAACTCTCGCCGGGCAAATCTGGCGGCAATGCGCAAGGTCATGCGGTCTTCTCGATCCGGCCATCGCGCAGGGTGATCACGCGGTCGCAGCGGTCGGCCAGCTCGGGATCATGGGTGACCAGCACAAGGGTTGAATTGTGGCGGTCGCGCAGGCCGAAAAGCAATTCAATGATCGAGGCACCTGTGGTGGTATCAAGGTTGCCGGTGGGTTCATCTGCCAGAATGATGCCAGGCCGGGGTGCGGCGGCGCGGGCCAGCGCGACGCGCTGTTGTTCGCCGCCCGAAAGCTGCGAGGGGTAGTGATCGGCGCGTGCCGAAAGGCCGACGGCGTCCAGTTCCTGAGTCGCTCGGGCATGGGCATCGGCGTGACCTGCCAGTTCCAGCGGGGTGGCGACATTTTCAAGCGCGGTCATGGTCGGGATCAGATGAAACGACTGAAACACAACGCCGAAATGATCACGGCGCAAGCGGGCCAGCTGATCCTCGTTCATTGCGGTCAGATCGTGGTTCAGGGCGATCACCTGCCCGGATGTGGCCTGCTCCAGCCCGCCCATCAGCATCAGCAGCGAGGATTTACCAGACCCGGACGGCCCAACCAGCCCGCATGTTTCACCGCGGTGGACATCCAGCGTAATCCCATGGAGTATCTGCACAAGCCCGGCATTGCCCTGAAGCGACAGCGTGGCATCGTGCAAAGATAGAATCGGAGAGGTCATGCGTTTACGCCTGATTGCAAAGAATTTTCTGACATATGGGGTATTGGCGCTCAGGGGCAAGGCGGTGGCGGCTTTTCTTTTGCTGGCCAGTCCCGTCTGGGCCGAACCGGTGACTGTTCTGGCGCTGGGCGACAGCCTGACCCAGGGCTATGGTCTGCCCGAGGATCAGGGCTTTGTCCCACAGCTTGAAAAATGGCTGACGGGTCAGGGGGTTGAGGCCCGTCTGATCAATGGTGGCGTGTCTGGCGACACCACCGCAGGCGGTGCCGCAAGGGTGGACTGGAGTCTGACGCCCGAGGTGGACGCGATGATCGTGACATTGGGGGGCAATGATGTTCTGCGCGGGATTGACCCCGGGGTAAGCCGGGAAAATCTGGATAAGATTTTGAGTGTCGCCAAGGACAAGGGTGTAAGTGTGCTGCTGGTTGGCATGCCGGCACCGGGCAATTTTGGCCCTGACTACCAGCAGGCTTTTGACGCGATATACCCCGATTTGTCGGAAGCCTATCAGACGCTGCACTATGACAATTTCTTTGACGGTTTGGGCGATGCTACGCTGGCGGAAAGCCAGGCCTATTTCCAATCTGATGGAATTCACCCCAATGCCGAGGGCGTAAAAAAGATTGTCGCGGCGTTGGGGCCGAGGGTGATTGATCTGATCAGGGTTTCCCAACAGGCCCCAGATTGAAAAAGGGCCCCATCCTGGGGCCCCGTTCCGAAATCTTTTGTTTGTGGCTTACGCCAGGGCGATATTCGACGCGCTTTCGCGGCCGTCACGGCCTGCTTCGATGTCGAAGGTTACTTTCTGGTCGTCTGCCAGACCGGTAAGACCGGCACGTTCAACGGCAGAGATGTGTACAAACACGTCTTTTCCGCCGCCATCGGGTGCGATGAAGCCGTAACCTTTTGTTGAGTTGAACCATTTTACGGTGCCAGTAGCCATCCCGTAGTCTCCTTTTCTCTTGCTGCCCGCGGGGTGCGGCAGCCCGGCTAGTCAGTGCAAGATCGAGTGACTGAGCCGTTGGATAGGAGCAGATGGTCGATAGTGGTAACGTCGCGAGCATTGATATGCGCATGATGTGCCCGCAAATCAAGAAAAATTAATTTGTCGCAGCCGAATAGGCGGATATTTGATGGGCACCCGGTGCAGAAGCCCCGGGTGACCCTTTTATATGCTTCTGGCATAAGCAGAGTGGTTTTTGCCTACGCCCAATGACCGCATCAGTTGTCGTCTTCGGTTTCAGTTTCAGCTTCGCCAACCGGGCAGCAGCGATATTCCTGACGTTTCTCAAGCAATGCGATCTGTTTTTCCAAAAGCTTGTTTTCAAGCGCCTTGCGCACCAGATCCAGCTCGATCGACTTTTGCCGGCTATCCTCGCAGACGTTGCAGGAATCAAGGCAGCCTTTCACCAGAACTCCCTGCGTGGGCAGGCAATAGGTGCGCACAAATTCAAGCTCGGCGGCCAGCCTGGTCCCTACCTTGTCTGAACCGGCCTGCGCAAGGATACCTTCCTTGACCAGATCGTCGTCGACTTTCTTGAGAACCTTGTCATGAACGTCGGGCGGCAAGGGCTTGGCCGTGGCTGCCAGACGAAGGGGCGTTGCCGTGGCCAGGAGATTGGTGTTGAAGCCACCTCCGGTCAGGCCAACGCTGCCTACGTTTGACAGGATATTCGCCCGTTGTGCCGCCGCTGAGGTACGCCCCGTGGTCTGCACGTCCAGGCGGGCGGTCTGGGTGGCCAGAACCCCGTTTGGCAGCACCTTGATGCCGGTGGCAGGCCGCACCGGGCGTGCCTCGGCAATACTGCTGGCTGCGGCGTCGACAACCCGGCGCAACACCGAAACGATCCGGAACCGGAGGGTTTGCTGTTTGACAAGCTGATACGCGAAATAGGTGACCGCGTGGCACTCGTTCTTGTTTTCGATCACCCGGGTCGAGGCCTCGTAGGCGCTTTCGCTTTCGCCCTCGGCATGGCTGCGGCTTTGTACTTCGCCGATCTGCGTGGCATTGGCGGCACGTGTGGCCTGAACCGAGCGATCATGCGACGCCCGCGCGTGGCTGGACAGCTGGCGCATAAAGGATGATGAACTGCGCGAGTTGAAGTCGCCTTCGACATTGACGCTGCCGCCGCCTGCAAATCCGATTGACGCATAAGAGCCATCGACATCGGTTTCGAAGTCGGAATGCGACGACGATGCCGCCGAGCCCTGATCGGTGACCGTCAGATCCGAGAGGTACCGATCCATCGAACGCATGTAGTATGTTTCCTCGGACGTCTGCTCGTGCCGGTAGCTGACCTCGCTTTCGCGGTCATAGGTGAACCGGCTGTTGCGGTTCGACGTATAAAGCCGGACCTTTTCGCCGGGCAGCAGCGTGGTGGAATAGACAACGTCACCCAGGGACAGCGGCCCCGGACAGCGTTCAAGCTCGGCCACGATGGTGATTTCCACTGGCACATCATTTTGACGGTTGGTCAGCCGGTAGGAAATCCGCAGGCTTTCGCAGCAGGGCTTGGTCATCACTTCGGGGCAGCAGGGAATTTTATTTGTTGAGATAAGATCACCGTCAGGCATAACTTGTTCCTCCAAAAATTGAGTTGTTTAAAATCTGCCTGCCGCCACTCGTAGAAAATGCGACTTGTGACGTTCGCGTGCAGGCACGCCCAAAGGGTACCACAATTCGTGCTTTGATAGAATAATTACAGCCAGAACGCGCCGCATTCGGCCAGAATTGGCTGATGCGGGCGAAATATTTGGGCGAAAATATCGCCAGGATGGTTAGAGAACAGTGACGACCGTGCCGATCGGAACGCGCTGATACAGATCCTGAACATGCTGGTTCAGCATGCGGATACACCCGTTCGAGACCGAGCGCCCGATGGAATTCGGGGCGGTGGTGCCGTGGATGCGGAAGAAGGTATCGCGCCCGTTCTGGAAGAGATACAGCGCACGCGATCCCAATGGGTTACCCGGGCCACCGGGCTGAACATAGTCGTTGTCCTTGAACTTGGCATAGGTCTGGGGCTCGCGTTCGATCATCTCGTTGGTCGGGCGCCAGGTGGGCCATTCTTTCTTGACGGCAATCGTGGCGGTGCCGGTGAATTCAAGCCCGGCCTTGCCGACGCCCACGCCATAACGCAGTGCTTTGCCTGGTTCGGTGATAAAATACAGGAAATGCGCGCGGGGCAGGATCAGCAACTGGCCGGGCTGATATTCGCTGCTGATGCGCACCGGTTGCGGCGTGAATTTCGGTTCCAGCTCAAACGCGTTTGCAAGGCCGGGCAGAGCGGCAGCGGCAAGGCCGGTGGCCAGAAGTTTACGGCGGTGAATCATGTCGACGGTCCCTTTGATACGCATTTGGTTACTACACGGCTTCATATAGTTTGCCACGAATTCCGCGGAAAATCAAAACCTGGTGAAGCGCATTCTAGCGCGTGCCATGGTCGTCGGAAACAGGTCTGATCCGTTCCAGAAAGACAGCGCCGCATTGCCCGACCTTGAAGCCGGGGCTGGGGTCAACGCTGTTGGTCAGCCATTTGAAAAGGCGGAGTAATTTCCTCATGCGGTGTCGTATAGCACAACTGCGGTCAAATGGCGGCCCAATCGGTGAATCGATAGGGCAACGGTTGCCGGTACCATTCCAGCCTGTTGTGCGTCTGGCGTTTGGCGTGGTCTTTTTGAACGGCCATGGTGACTCTCCTGTGTTTTGGTCTTTTCAAGAGATGGAGAGTGGACAGGCCTGGTGCCAGAGGCGGTCCTTGTGTCGTGAACGGATGTGAGCAGATTGTAAAATCCGGGTTTTTCCGGGCCATGCTAAATCGGGGTTTTTTTACCAAAAACGGCGCAAATCCTGTATACTGGGCAGGCGAATTTCTGAAAGGGAGGGGACGATGTCTTATGTCACGATTACCACTTGGGAAATTGCCGACGGAACCGATTATGACGTCAGCATGCGCAACATTCGTGAAAAACGCCTGCCCGCGCTAAAGGAACTGGGCGCCAACCGTGTCACCGTGGTGCGCACCAGCGACCGCACCAGTGCGGCAATCACCGAATGGCCCGATCAGGTCACTCGCGACACCGCTGAGGCCGCGATTGAAGCGGTGCGGGCAAAGGTGCATACCGAAGACATGGTGCGCCTGACCGGTGAGATGAACGGCGAAGTGGTGGCAGAGGTCTGAAGCGTTTCGGGATCAGGTTGATCCGCAGAAGGTGGTTTCTGGAAAGGCCGCGCGCTTTCAGGCCGCGAAACTTGCAGGAAAACGCTGCCGCATCAACGTAAGGATGCCGAACGCAAGAAGTGCCGCAAGAGTGACATTGAGGTAGGTCACGCTGCCCTGCCACAGTGTGGCGTTAAAAAAAGCAAGCTGTACCAGTGCAACCGCGAAACCCAGAAAGCCGCTGAATATAAAAAGGACTGCTGACATCTTTCACCTTCCCGATTGTCGCCACTTTAAAGGATGTGACGTTTCATAGCTTGCACCTAACTGTGGCCGTGGCTCGCGGTAATTTGGGTAATTTCTGGGCAGGTGACGCGTGTCGGATGTCCTTTGAGGCCGGGAAAACCCTTTGCTTTTGCTGCAAATCTCCAAGACTTTTTTCCGAGAATAATGGCGCCGGTAGCGAATCCTAGTCGTTCCGGCACCGGCCGGGCAAGAGCAATTGTTGACATTTTGTGGTCAATTGCGGGGATTTTGACTTATTGTCATCCATAAGTAGGGCCCTGAAGACCCCCTGTGGCGCAATGTATGGCAGCGGCAAGATTTTAAAAAATAGTTTAAAATCAATGATTTTAAGATTTTCAGGCGGATATTTGCTGTCAGATGGACGGATTTCCCCGCAAAAACGCGCCCCACCCAATGCCATGTATCTTCACGTGACTGTCAACCACGGGGAGAAAGCCATGTGGCCGAAAAGAAGGAACGCAGCCTGCGCCGAAGATCCAAAGCCGCAGCAAGAGTATGAAGATCTGCTGAAAGAAACTTTGCCGGACCTGCGCCCGTTGAGCAAACCCGCACAACCCGCCCAGCGGCCCGCCCCATCCCGCCCGATGCTTCAGGACGACAAAATCCGCCGGGCCACGGCACCCGTGCCGCCGGTGCCTGACTTTGTGATAAGCGGGCTTTCGCGACGCGTGTCCAATCTGGACCTACCCTGCGGCACATTGGTGGCTGTGTAAGGGGGGCTGACATCCCCACGCGCGGCGACTGAGCCGGTACGGGCCAAGGTGCACACCGAGGACATGGTGCGCCTGACCGGCGAGATGAAAGGCGAGGTAGTTGCTGAGGTGTAGGGTGCGTATTTGTGGCGCACCACATGTTGAATGGGCGGAAGTGGTGCGCGAAATTACGCACCCTATGGTCGGCATAGAAAGAGGGGCGGCCCGAAGACCGCCCGATTTCAAAGGAATAATCCGATGATGGTCAGCAAGAGCATCAAAGTCGCAACAATGTCGCGATAAGATACTCGCCCCTCTATCTTGAATGAAAACCGCATGGCGTTAGCCTCTAGCGATGCTCATCCGGATGAGCGTTAAAGTTCGCTCAGTATTTATATCCCGCCCTTATAACGGCGGTTCGGCGTGCTCCTATGTACACTTGGAGCTACCTTTCGACGACTATCCGCTCAGAGTATTCACGGCACCGCCGTGAGTTCTGCCGGGCCGCCTTAGCCAGTCCAGGCTAAGGACCGACATAGCACCGCTAAGCGCTTACGATTTCGGGACGGGGTTTGCAGTTAGCCTTTTCAGGGGTGCTCACCCGACGCACGACCGTTTAAGGCCTCCTTCGTCACCACAACATATAGGGGCTCGCCAAGAAATCGTCAATACATCTACCTCGCAAACTTCTTGTGCTTCAATCGCTTCGGCTCCAGCGCGTCAGCCCCCAGACGGCGTTTTTTGTCTTCTTCGTAATCCGTAAAGCCGCCTTCGAACCATTCCACGTGGGCGTTGCCCTCGAACGCCAGCATGTGGGTGCAGATGCGGTCGAGGAAGAAACGGTCGTGGCTGATCACCACGGCGCAGCCGGCGAAATTGACCAAAGCATCTTCCAGTGCACGCAGGGTTTCGACGTCAAGATCGTTGGTCGGCTCATCCAAAAGCAGCACGTTGCCGCCCGAGCGCAGCAGGCGGGCCATGTGGACGCGGTTGCGTTCGCCGCCCGACAGAAGCGAGACCTTTTTCTGCTGGTCGCCGCCCTTGAAGTTGAAGGCCGAGCAATAGGCGCGGGCGTTGACCTCGGCGTCGCCCAGTTTGATGATGTCCTGACCGTCGGCGATGGCCTCCCAGACGTTTTCATTGGGGTTCAGGTCATCGCGGGACTGATCGACATAAGACAGCTGCACCGTGTCGCCGTATTCAATTGTACCGGCATCGGGTTTTTCCTGCCCGGTCAGCATCTTGAACAGCGTCGATTTACCCGCGCCGTTGGGGCCGATTACGCCGACAATACCGCCGGGGGGCAGCGAGAATGACAGGTCTTCGATCAAAAGCTTGTCGCCCATATGTTTCTTGAGACCATTGACCTCGATTACCTTGTCGCCAAGGCGCGGGCCGTTGGGGATGACGATCTGGGCATTGGCCAGCTTTTCACGCTCGGACTGATTGGCCATCTCGTTATAGGATTTGATCCGGGCCTTGGATTTGGCCTGCCGGGCCTTGGCGCCCTGACGCATCCATTCCAGTTCGCGTTCAAGGGTTTTCTGCTTGGACTTGTCCTCGCGCGCCTCTTGTGACAGGCGTTTGGCCTTTTGTTCCAGCCAGGCGGAATAGTTGCCCTCGTAGGGGATGCCGCGGCCACGGTCCAGTTCGAGGATCCAGCCGGTAATGTCATCCAGAAAATACCGATCGTGGGTGACGATCAGGATGGTGCCCTTGTAGTCAATAAGATGCTGCTGCAGCCAGGCGATGGTCTCAGCATCAAGGTGGTTGGTCGGTTCGTCCAGAAGCAGCATATCGGGCACTTCGAGCAGCAGTTTGCACAGCGCCACGCGGCGGCGTTCCCCGCCCGACAGGCTGGACACTTCGGCGTCGTCGGGGGGGCAGCGCAGGGCCTCCATTGATACGTCGATCTGGGCATCGAGATCCCACAGGTTTTCGGCGTCGATCTGATCTTGCAGGGCGGCCATTTCATCGGCGGTTTCATCGGAATAGTTCATCGCCAATTCGTTGAAACGATCCAGCTTGGCCTTTTTCGCGGCCACACCCAGCATCACGTTTTCACGCACGTTGAGCGTCTCGTCCAGTTGCGGTTCCTGCGGTAGATACCCCACGCGCGCGCCCTCGGCGGCCCAGGCCTCGCCGGTGAAATCGGTATCAATTCCGGCCATGATCTTCATCAGGGTGGACTTACCCGAGCCGTTGACGCCAACGACACCGATTTTCACGCCGGGCAGAAAGGAAAGGTTGATGTTCTCAAAGCACTTTTTGCCGCCCGGGTAGGTCTTGGACACACCCTGCATGTGATAGACGTATTGATAGGCTGCCATGGTGAACGCTCCGGTCAGTAAATGGTTTGGCCGAGGCTTAGCCTGTCAGGACGGCGGGTGCAATCGGATGGGGTGGAAAACGGCAGGGTTGGCGCGCTCACAAAGACCTGAACACCGCGACGTGGAAATACGTTGTCCGGTCAGATCGGCTGGGTGATAGTGCGGGACATTCTTTTGGATATAGATGGCCGATCATGCGAAACCAGACCAACGGGCCGCCCACCAATTTGGAATACGTGCTGCTGCAATGGCTGCGCTGGCTGGCAGTTGCGTTGCTGCTGGTTCTTTTGCTGGCGGCATGCGAACGCAAGCCGCAGTTGGTGACCGGTCTGGGCCCCGGCGGTGCAGATGTGAGTGGCAGCACGGCGAAAGTGTTTTTCGTGACCGACAGGGGCGCGCAGACCGAGGGGCGCAAGGGCCTGGCCTATGGGCATCGGCGCAGTCAGTCGATGGCGTTTGGCGAGGCGATTGTCCGGTTCGGATCGGACGGGGCCGTGGCCGGTACCAGCCGCCGGATCCCGATCAACGTGGTACGTGTGGACGAACAGCTGCGGTTTCCTCAGACGCCCCTGCCGTTTTCGCAACGCCGCGGGGTGGTTGTGCCGGATAAGGGGGCACGGGCGGTCTATGGGGCTGCCGCCGATGAATTCAAAGCGCGGGTGGCGCAGGAGTTGAAGCGAACGGGGCAGAGCGAGATTGTGGTTTTCGTTCATGGTTTCAGAAATGATTTCAACGATGCGGTGGCGACGCTGAGCAACATCTGGCATGCGTCCGATCGGATGGCGATGCCGATTGCCTATACCTGGCCTGCGGACAATCCCGGCCTGCTGGGCTATTTCAGGGATCGCGAAAGTGGTGAATTTTCGGTCTTTCACCTGAAAGAAACCCTGCGTCTGCTGGCCGAGGTCGAGGGGCTGGACAGCCTGCATCTGATTGCCCATAGCAGGGGCACCGATGTGGCCACCACCGCCCTGCGCGAAATGATCATTGAGGCACGGGCGTCGGGGCGAAATCCGCGTGATGTGCTGAAAATTGACAATCTTATCCTTGCCGCCCCGGATCTGGATTTTGGCGTGGTCCGCCAGCGGCTGATCGCCGAAAGGTTCGGCCCCGCGTTTGAATGCATCACCGTTTACATGAACCCCGAAGATGGCGCATTGGGCACGGCGCAGGCGGTGCTGTCGGGGACGCGTTTTGGCCGGCTGTCATTCGAGGATTTGAGTGAGGTCGACCGCGAAATTTTCCGACAGATCGGTAATGTCTATTTCATTGACGTCAGCCAGGTGGCAACGCGGACCAGCCATTCGTATTTCAGCCGGAACCCCGACGTGATGACGGACATTGTGGCGTTGTTGAAGACAAGTGCCGCGCCAGGCAGCCCGGAGCGGCGCATGACCCATCTGGAGGCGAATTTCTGGCAGCTGGAGCTGGAGGAAAACTTCAGGGTTGTCAGGCCGGACCGGTAGGCAATTGCCGGTGTGCGCGGGAGTCAAAACCCTGAATTCGCTGGACACCGGCCGCCCGGCTGGCAAAAGGGAAGAATGAAGTATTCTTTGCCAGCAACGCGGCCCGGTCAGGTGATCGGCCTGTTGGGGGGGTCGTTTGATCCGCCGCATGCCGGGCATGTGCATATCAGTCGCGAGGCGATCAAGCGCTTTGGTCTGGACAAGCTGTGGTGGTTGGTGAGCCCTGGCAATCCGCTGAAAAAAAAGGGGCCTGCGCCGATGGACATGCGTATGGCCGCGGCCCGCAAGATCATGCAGCACCCCAAGGTCGAGATCAGCGATTTCGAGGCACAGGCGGGAACGCGCTATACGGCGGAAACGCTGTGCGCGTTGCGGTCGGCGTGCCCGCAGGTGCATTTTGTCTGGCTAATGGGGGCTGACAATCTGGCACAGTTTCATCTCTGGCAGGACTGGCAAGAGATTATCGAAAGCGTACCAATGGGCATTCTGGCCCGCCCCGGACAGCGTATTCCGGCGCGCACCTCGCGCGCGGCGCGGATTTACGCCCATGCCCGCCTGCCGGGCCGCCAAAGCCAGCTGTTGGGACAGTTGCGCGCCCCGGCCTGGTGTTTTGTCAACGTGCCGATGATCGCCATATCCTCGACCAGATTGCGCGCGCAGGGCGACTGGCATGCGACGCCGCAAAAGTGATGACTTCATGAGGTCGATATCGCATTGCCTGGCGATGCAGCCTGAGGTTTACTTGGACGTATGACCAAAAGCTTTTCGCGACGATTTTTTCTGGGCAGTGCCCTGAGTGGACTGGCGGGTGCGGGGTGGGCTACGCCGCCGGCGGTGTCATTGCGACCGCGGGCGCGACCGGATGCAGGCAAAGCGCGTGCCGTTCCCGGCGCTGACGCGCTGGTGGCCGATGCCAAGCTGGGCGGGCGGGTCGGGTTTTCGGTGATGGATGTGAAAACCGGCCTTGTGCTTGAGGGGCGTGACGCCAGAAAAGGACAGCCGCCCGCCAGCGTGACCAAAGCGGTCACAGCCCTTTACGGGTTGGCGGTGCTGGGGGCGGAGTACCGGTTTGGCACGCGTCTGTTGGCAACAGGTGTTGTGAAAAACGGTGTGCTGAATGGTGATCTTGTGCTAGCGGGCGGCGGTGATCCGACGCTGGATACCGATGCGCTGGCAGATATGGCGGCCCGGTTGAAAAAGGCCGGTGTGCATTCGGTCAAAGGCAGGTTTCTGGTCTATGGCGGGGCCTTGCCTTATGTGCATGAGATTAACAGCGGTCAGCCCGCACATGTAGGGTATAACCCATCTGTGTCGGGGCTAAGCCTGAATTACAACCGGGTGCATTTCGAATGGAAGCGCAACGGCAGCGGGTACCATGTGATGATGGATGCCCGCTCGGCCAGATACCGGCCTGACGTGCAGGTGGCACGTATGCTTGTCAAGGAACGCAAGGCCCCGATCTATACCTACCGGGACGGCGGAAGTTTTGACAGCTGGACGGTGGCCCGGGCGGCATTGGGCAAGGGCGGCTCGCGCTGGCTGCCGGTGCGCAAGCCCGAGTTCTATACCGGCGAGGTTTTCGCTACATTTGCCCGGTCCCAAGGCATCGTGTTGCGCGCGCCTGAAGTGATGAAAAGCGCCCCCGGGGGTACCGTTCTGGTAACCCATCAAAGTGCCCCGCTGCGCGATATCCTGCGGGAAATGCTGAAATATTCAACCAATCTGACTGCTGAAATGGTGGGATTGGCTGCAACTTCGCGGCGCCTGGGACGCCCCGCCACATCCCTGCGGGCCTCTGCCCGGGAGATGAACAGCTGGGCGCGCAAGGAATTGGGCATGGATAGCGTGCAGTTGGTGGATCATTCGGGTTTGGGTGGGGCCTCGCGGCTGAGCCCGGCGGCCATGGCCGCGGCGCTGGCGCGCGTGCATCGCAACGGCGCGCTGAAACCGATCCTGAAGGATATTCCGATGAAGGACGGCAAGGGCAGGCCCATATCCGCCCCCCCGGTCAAGGTGGTCGCCAAGACCGGGACGCTGTATTTCGTAAGCTCATTGGCGGGATATATGACCGCGCCGGACGGTACTGAACTGGCCTTTGCGATCTTTGCCGCTAACGAAAAACTGCGGGCCGGAATCAATCCCGAACGGGACGAACGCCCGCCCGGTGCGCGCGGCTGGAACAGGCGTGCAAAAAAACTGCAGCAGCAGCTGATTGAGCGATGGGGTGTGGTTTATGGCAGCTGAAATCAGGCGGAGCAATTGAAATGGGTCGGTGGGTCACTGAAGCAATCAGAAAGATTGAAGCGGATTATCAAAGGTCTGCAGATACCCATTTATTCAAGCTGACAATCCCGCAGCTAACGGGCGTCGATATCTACCTGAAAGATGAAAGCACACATCCCACAGGAAGTCTGAAACACCGGCTGGCCCGGTCGCTGTTTCTATATGCGTTGTGCAATGGCAAGCTGGATGAAAACTCGACCGTGATCGAGGCGTCTTCAGGCAGCACCGCTGTATCCGAAGCCTATTTTGCCCAGATGCTGGGCCTGCCTTTCATTGCGGTGATGCCGCGCAAGACCGCGAAAAGCAAAATTGACAAGATCACGCTTTATGGTGGTCAGTGCCACTTTGTTGACAGCGCCCCGCAGATGCATGATGCGGCCAGCGCATTGGCGCAGGAAACCGGCGGTTATTTCGTGGATCAGTTCATGTATGCCGAGCGGGCAACAGACTGGCGCGGCAACAACAACATCGCCGAAAGCATTTTTGTGCAGATGCAGCAGGAGCCGTTTGCGGTGCCCCATACCATTGTAATGAGCGCCGGGACGGGGGGCACCTCGGCGACGCTGGGCCGGTATATCCGCTATCGCGGGTATGACACGCGGCTGTTGGTTGTCGATCCCGAAAATTCGGTTTTCTATGACAGTTTTGTTCAGAACGATCAGGGGCTGGTGGCGGATTGTTCAAGCCGGATCGAAGGGATCGGCCGACCCAAGGTTGAAAAGTCGTTTCAGCCCGGTGTGATCGACGAGATGCTGAAAGTGCCGGATGCGGCCAGTGTTGCGACTATCCTGTGGCTGGAAAAACTGATTGGCCGCAAGGCAGGGGCGTCCACCGGGACAAACCTTTGGGGGGCACTGCATGTGGCGGAGAACATGATGAAAACCGGCCAGAAAGGATCAATCGTCACGCTGATGTGCGACAGCGGAGAGCGGTATCTGGAAACCTATTATAACGCGGACTGGGTCAGAGGCGCTATTGGCGATATCACAGGTTATTCCAAGCGTCTGGAACGCTGGCTGTAAACGGTGCCAGAGGGACCCATAGGTAAAGCAAGGAATGGATTCGGCCTTTCGGTGAATCTTCCCAACAAAGGGCATTTCTTGCCTGCCCAGCGGACAGGCGAAATCGCCTGCCGCATAAGACACCCGCGAGTTATAGCCCCAGTTTGGCGCTGACGATCTGATTTACCGCCTTGGGATTGGCCTTGCCTCCGGTGGCCTTCATCACCTGACCTACGAACCAGCCTGCCAGTTTGGGATTGGCCTGCGCCTTTTCGACCTGCGCGGGGTTGTCGGCGATGATCTGATCCACCGCCGCCTCGATGGCGCCGGTATCGGTGACCTGTTTCATGCCGCGCGTTTCGACGATCTCTGCCGGATCACCACCTTCGGAATAGACGATCTCAAAAAGGTCCTTGGCGATCTTGCCACTGATGGCGTCCGAGCTGATCAGGTCAACGATCCCACCCAGTTGACCCGGTGAGACCGGCGACTGGGTGATGTCGTGGTCTTCTTTCTTCAACCGGCCGAACAGCTCGTTGATCACCCAGTTGGCGGTCAGCTTGCCGTCACGTCCCTGGGCAGCCTCTTCGAAATAGGCGGCGTTGGCGACATCGGCGGTCAATACGTTGGCGTCATATTCGGACAGGCCGAAATCCCCCATGAAGCGCGCTTTTTTCTCATCCGGCAGCTCTGGCAGACTGGCGGCAATCTCATCCACCCAAGCCTGTTCGATCTCCAGCGGCAGCAGATCGGGGTCGGGGAAATAGCGGTAATCATGCGCTTCTTCCTTGGACCGCATCGAGCGCGTTTCGTTCTTGTCGGGATCGTAGAGGCGGGTTTCCTGGGTAACTTCGCCCCCGCCTTCGACAATCGCGATCTGGCGGCGGGCCTCGACCTCGATCGCGGCCTGAATGAACCGCATCGAGTTCATGTTCTTGATCTCGCAACGCGTGCCCAGATGGCTGAAATCCTGCGTCTCCATGTATTTTTCATACTGGCCGGGACGGCAGATTGACACGTTCACATCCGCCCTCAGGCTGCCGTTCTGCATATTGCCGTCGCAGGTGCCCAGGTAGCGCAGGATCTGGCGCAGTTTGGTCACATAGGCGGCGGCCTCTTCGGGACCGCGGATATCGGGGCGGCTGACGATCTCCATCAGACAGACACCGGTGCGGTTCAGATCGACAAACGACATGTTCGGGTCCATGTCGTGGATCGACTTGCCGGCATCCTGTTCCATATGGATGCGCTCCACACGGACAAGGCGGGCAATGCCCGGCTCCATATCCACAAGAATTTCACCTTCGCCTACCAGCGGATTGTAGAGCTGGGAAATCTGATAGCCCTGCGGCAGGTCGGGGTAGAAATAATTCTTGCGATCGAACGCCGACCACAGGTTGATCTTTGCCTTCAGCCCAAGACCGGTGCGCACGGCCTGTTCCACGCAAAACTCGTTGATGACCGGCAACATGCCGGGCATGGCCGCATCCACAAAGGATACGTTCGAGTTGGGGGCCGATCCGAACTTGGTCGAGGCACCGGAAAACAGTTTGGCCCTGGACGAAACCTGGGCGTGCACTTCCATCCCTATGACAAGTTCCCAGTCATGTTTGGCACCCGCAATCACCTTGGGATTTGGGCATTCGTATGTCAGGTCAAGCATATTTTCGCCTCTTTTTTCCTCTATTGGCTTCTAGGTCAGCGGAACTCCGCAGGCAAGAGCAAGGATTTCTTGTGTTGGTTGAGATTAAGTTTGTGATGTGTAAGCAGCGTGTTTGACGGCGAGAAAAGTAGACAACGATCTACTGACGAGGAGTGAAATATGGCAAACATAACTAACTTGAACTGGGGGACTCCCCAATTGGGTGACGCAGGTGGTGTGATAACCTGGAGTATCGCTGCCGCCGGGGAGAATATTGAAGTTTTTTCTGCCGCGGGCAGCACCACGTCGGTCGATGCCAACTTTCTGACATTTGATTATGAGCAGGTCATTCGCGATGCCCTTGCGCAATGGTCGGCTGCGGGCAATATCGAATTCATGCAGGTCGAGGATGCCGGCGGTGCAGCCGGCACTGGCAAGGTTGCCGATATCCGCATTTTCTTTGGGCCTATCCCGGGCGGCACAGTCGGATGGGCCTGGTTCCCCTCGTCTTTCGGGTCGGCCCTTGCGGGCGATATACTGCTGGATACTGTAGACATCTTCAACAAAAGGCCCGACCTGTTTGCCGCGGTGGTGGTTCACGAACTGGGTCATGCCCTTGGCCTGGACCATCAGGACGATCCCAATATTGACTCTGTCATGACATCAACTGTCAGCACCAGCATCCTTACGGCCGACGACATCAGCGGCATTCAGCAAGTGTACGGCGTGCAGGATAACGGCCCGGTTGTCTATAATATGCCGACTGGGCAGGCCGATCTGACGATCCTTGATATCGCTGCCGCCGCCACAGTGAACGGGAATTCCTTGAACAACAAAATCACCGGCACAGATGTGGCTGAAACCATCAATGGCCAGGACGGTAACGACACGTTGATCGGCAATGGTGGCAACGATGTGATGAGAGGCGGTAATGGCCGTGACCTTGTTGTCATGGGTAGGGGCGCAGACCTTTTCCAGGATAATGCCGAAAGCGGTGTTTCCGGTAGCGACTCAGTATTCGGCAATGCCGGCAATGACACCATTCTGGGCGGCGGCGGGAATGATAAGTTCTTCGGTGGTATCGGTGCAGACCTGATTTTCGGAGGTCTGGGTGATGACAAGATCTTTGGTAATGAACAGAGCGACCGGCTGCACGGTGGCGAAGGCAACGATACGGTTATCGGCGGCAATGGCCGTGATTTTGTTTCACTGGGTTCCGGCGCTGACATTTTCTTTGACAACGCCCAAAGTGGTTATTTTGGTAGTGATACCGTTTTTGCAAACGCGGGTGACGATACCATTCAGGGTGGCAACGGGGATAACCAATTCCACGGGGGCCAGGGGAACGACCTTATCGTTGGCCGCCAGGGCAATGACCTGATTCGTGGCGGCGCCCAGAGCGATGTGATCTATGGGGGCGGTGGCAACGACACGATTTACGGTGACAACGGTCTTGATCTGATTTTCATGGGCGACGGCAACGATATTTTCTGGGACAATGCGCAGACCGGGTTTTACGGCAAAGATACCGTTACGGGCGGCGCGGGGAACGATACGTTTTTTGCCGGTGGCGGTGATGATGTCTATACCGGTAGCGCCGGTGCGGACACATTTGCCTTCAACGTTGGCCTGGGTCAGGATACCATCACCGACTTTGAGGTCGGAGCCGATATTCTGCAATTTGATAATGCGCTTTGGTCAGGCAACCTGACGGCGGCTCAGGTTGTCAGTAGCTTTGCAACGGCTGCGGGTGGGAATGTCGTGTTCGATTTCGGTCTTGATACGCTGACCCTTGAGGGCCTGCTGACGACCGCCGGTCTGGCAGACGATCTGGCTATCGTCTGAGGGTTTGGAAATGGGCGTTGCGCGCGGGCCGCTCTTTGGAGAAGAGGGCACAGGCCCGCGCGCGCAGCCTCAGCCAGTGACAGGCAATCTGGAGTTTGCCCATCGTAGCTGAGTGATCGAGATCAGGTGGAACCCCAGAAACATCGGCACGAAGAAGCCCGGGAACATTGCAAGCGGATGCAGGTTGATGATGTTGGGCAGGTCTGGTGACAGGAGGTGGGCAAAACCCTCTGACGTCAGGATGCCAGTCACAACGGCGACCGCAAAATCCAGAATGCCGATCATGTTGGACTGCGCGATTTTCCGGTGTGCGTCAGGATCACCTTGTTTACAGGCCTTCCACGCGCGGTAACCCGCGATCCCTGCTGCGATGTCGCCAAGACCGGCAGGCAGGGCGAATTGCCAGGGGATTACCCCTGCCGCCCAACCCGCCAGAAATACGGCGCCCATTACGCGCGGGATCTGATAGGCAGCGATCAGGCCGGGGCTGGTATGTTCCATGATCTGCCGTCCGGTCGGCGTCATGCATGCCAGCGCCCAAAGGATAAAGGCGCCGCCAAACAAAGATATCAGCACATAGGGCGGATTGCCGAGAGTGGCGGGCACGTTGAAAAAATCGCGTTCTGACAGGTACATGGCAAATGCGAACCACAGCGATACCAGCAGAGCAGGCAGGATCAAAGCGCGCCCTGTCCGGGCAGGGGCAAGGCCTGCGCGCGTGGCGCCAATGGTGATGATGGCAAGCGCCATTGCCGGCAGCAAAATTGAAAAGAAATGGACATAGCCGGTGAAGAAAACATGCAGCATGGGTGACTCCTTTTAAAGCTACGAAAAAAATAGAGACTACGAATAAAGAAGTCAATTCAGTTTTTGAATTCAGTCCCTATATTGACGCCATGAAAAAAGACAGCCGTAAGAATTGCCCGGTCCTGCGGGCCACCAATGCAATGGGGGATCAGTGGTCGATCCTGATACTGCGCGAATTTTTCCTGGAAGGGCCCCGCCGGTTTCAGGATTTGCAAGACGTGCTGAAAGTGTCGCCCAACACCTTGTCAGGACGTCTGCAGAAACTGGAAAAGGCCGGAATCATTGAGCGCCACCAATATTCCAGCAACCCACCGCGCGCCGAATATCACCTGACCGAAGCGGGCAGGGCGCTTTCACCGGTTATGGGTGCTTTGCATACATGGGGGTCGGCTTATACACCCGATCTGGAATGATCCGGTTCAGGCCCGCCGCAGGCTGGCCACAAGACGGATCAACAGCTGCTCTACCGGCCCGCGATAGGGCGTGCCGGGAGGTTTGTCCTCTTCAACCGCCATCAGATAGCGGAAATTGTTGATGCACATCAGCGAGCCTGTCTGCGGGCGCGGGCGTCAGGCCCCTGCCGCGATGTCATATTCAATCTCATGTTCGTCCCCGGCAGAGTGGTCATCGGCCTGCACGGTATACTTGATGTTGATCTTCTCGAATTCGATCTCCACCCGTTCCCCGATCTGCTCCTGCGGGTCTTCCAGTCCCTGATTGGTCATCTGATATCCGCTGATCATACAATTGGTCAGCGTGATCACCAGATAATCCAGATGGGCATCGCCACTATCCTTGCGCACGGACAGCACGATTTCATCAAAGGATTTTCCCTGCGCCACCGCCAGCGCCAGATAGGGCGAGCTTGCATCGTAAAATTTCAGCACCTCCACGGGTGAGGCAACGGCCCGGCTGCGCCGTCGGCCACGCCCGATCAGTTGACTGCTGTCGCGTGCGACATCCCAGTCGATCCCGTGGAAATCAATCTCGTCCTCGTGATCGGCCCGCTTGCTTTCGCCTGCGATATCGGGAATTTTCATGTAACCGGTCAATGGCATTTTGGTAGCTCCTGAATGTCTTTTGATAATGCGGCGAGTGTAGCACAGATTTTCGCGTCAGCCGAATATTGACCGGAGCGTCACGGGCGGAAAGCTGCCAACGTTCCATGGGGCGTCCAAATCAAGCCGCTCGGGTTTCAGGCCCGCACTTTGGGCTTGTGGGCGTGTGCCATTGGGGCGGGCTGCAAGCCCGGGCCGCGCCCGACCCTCCCCCCGGGAGGGCGCATTTACGGCGTCGCATCCCTCTTGGACGAATCGGCTTTTTTTTGCAGGCATCGGAAAACCAGACCGTATCGACGCGCCCACCCAGGATCGGTCGCGACCCTCATGCCCCACTATCATTCAGAAAAACGGCAGCCAGGCTTCAACGGCTTCGATAAGCGCGCTCACTTTGTCGGGGTTGAGAGCCAAATACCCACCACCAACCGCCGGAATACCCCATTTGATAAGTGTATCGACCACAAGGTCGCCTTTTCTGGCGCACCATTTGAGGCAGGCCGCCAGCCCACTTTCAATCATCGCCAATGCCGCTTAGACCTTCCTCTTGTCCGGTGTCTCGGTCTCAATTTCTTTGGTCAGGTCGTCCACCCCGGCCAGATCAGGGTAATATGGTGTTCAATGACAGACGCCTCGTCGATGGCTTCCGGCGGGTTGTTTCCGCCGATACCAAGGCGGGTCTGCAGAACGGCATCTTTCTCGGCAGCTAAATTCAGCAGCGCAACTTCTACGTCATACCGTGCCCTGATCCGCTCAATCTCTTCGGCCACTGCCTTTGGCCCGGCCTCCCAGATCGCATCGTCAATCAACGCCACCCGCCGCTGAAGCTCCCAATCCATCGGCTTGCCGTCAAGAGTGCAAGCGCAAGAGCCTTGTCACTTTTGCTTTGGACATGCATGACAGAGGGAAAAAACCCGCAATGCCGCGCGGGAGGCGATAGTCACCGAAACTTCCTGAGGCTGTTCATTCAGCCAGTTCTTAAATTCATCGTCATCCAAAAGAAAAAAATCAATTCGCCAAGAAGCCATCCGGTTAATCATATCTACGCCCAAGAACCATTCAAGCCACCTTGACCAAGCCCCAAATCCCATACATATCCCAATCCATGACAGACCTCGCACATATCCGCAATTTCTCGATCGTGGCGCATATCGATCACGGGAAATCCACGCTGGCTGACCGGCTTATTCAGTCCACCGGAACCGTCAAGGACCGGGACATGAAAGAGCAGATGCTGGATGCCATGGATATCGAACGTGAACGTGGCATCACCATCAAGGCCAACACCGTGCGCATCGACTACACGGCAGACAATGGCGAACAATATGTGCTGAACCTGATCGACACCCCCGGCCATGTCGATTTTGCCTATGAGGTCAGCCGCTCCATGCGCGCGGTCGAGGGCAGCCTTCTGGTCGTGGACAGCACCCAGGGGGTCGAGGCGCAGACACTGGCCAACGTCTATCAGGCGATCGACGCCAACCATGAAATCGTGCCGATCCTCAACAAGATCGACCTGCCCGCGTCTGAGTGTGACCGCGTGGCCGAACAGATTGAAGATGTGATCGGCATTGACGCCAGCGGTGCCATCCGGGTGTCCGCCAAAACCGGCGTCGGCATCCATGAAACGCTTGAGGCAATCGTGCAGCACCTGCCGCCCCCCACCGGCACCCGCGATGCGCCGCTCAAGGCGATGCTGGTCGATAGCTGGTATGACGCCTATCTTGGCGTGATCGTTCTGGTCCGCATCATGGACGGTGTTCTGAAAAAGGGCGACCGCATCCGCATGATGTCGAACAACTCGACCCACCATGTCGACCGCATCGGCGTGTTCAAACCCCAGCGAGAGGACATTCCCGAACTGGGCCCGGGCGAAATCGGTTTTCTTACCGCGTCGATCAAGCAGGTCCGCGATACACGTGTGGGCGATACGATCACCCATGAAAAGGGTGGCACCGACAAGGCATTGCCGGGCTTCAACCCCAGCCAGCCGGTGGTTTTCTGTGGCCTGTTCCCGGTGGATTCAGCCGAGTTTGAGGACCTGCGTGATGCCATCGAGAAACTTGCCCTCAACGACGCGTCCTTCTCTTACGAAATGGAAACCAGCGCGGCGCTTGGCTTTGGTTTTCGCTGCGGCTTTCTGGGCCTCTTGCACCTTGAGGTCATCCGCGACCGGATCGAGCGTGAATATGATATCGATCTGATCACCACCGCGCCCAGCGTCGTCTATCACATTCACCTGCGCGACGGCTCCATGGAAGAGCTGCACAACCCCGCCGACATGCCCGATCTCAGCATTGTCGACCACCTTGAGGAGCCGCGGATCAAGGCGACCATCCTTGTGCCTGACGAATACCTTGGTGACGTGCTCAAGCTGTGTCAGGACCGGCGCGGTATCCAGATGGATCTGACCTATGCCGGCACCCGCGCGATGGTGGTCTATGACCTTCCTTTGAACGAGGTGGTGTTTGATTTCTACGACCGTCTTAAGTCGGTCACCAAGGGCTATGCCAGCTTTGACTATCAGCTGACCGACTACCGGCAGGACAATCTGGTCAAGATGTCCATTCTGGTGAATGACGAACCCGTCGATGCCCTGTCGATGATGGTGCACCGCGACCGGGCCGAGGCGCGGGGCAGGGCGATGGTTGAGAAACTCAAGGATCTGATCCCCCGCCACATGTTCAAAATCCCGATTCAGGCGGCCATTGGCGGCAAGGTGATTGCCCGCGAAACCCTGTCGGCCATGCGCAAAGACGTAACGGCCAAATGTTATGGCGGTGACGCGACCCGGAAAAAGAAACTGCTGGAAAAGCAGAAGAAGGGTAAGAAAAAGATGCGCCAGTTCGGGAAAGTGGATATCCCTCAGGAAGCTTTCATAAGCGCGTTGAAAATGGACAGCTAAGCTGGCCATTTTTGGCGATTATGAACGACGGTGCGGGTAAGCGATTGGCAAAGCCAATGGAAACCTTACCCCTGCTAGGTTGTGTGGGTGGGTGAGCGAAAGCGTTGAATTAGCGGTACTTCGTACCCGAATGCTTGCAGCATAGGAGGCCGAAAGTAATGCACTCAGATGACGAAAGGGCGGAAGACGACCGTAGAGTTAATGCCCTTGTAGAGTACATCAGGAGTCTTGGCCTTGAGCGAATGGCTAGGGATATTTCTGACGAACGTATTGCCGGACGCATTCATGATCGTCAGCTTTGGATCAACTCATACGATATTCAGAAATCAATAGAAGATGATCGTCAAGAAAACATTGAACAGCGCTTTATAACATTCCAGGCCCAATTGTTCGACAAGGCCGCAAACTACAATAACATTGTTATTACTTTCGGTTACGCTGGTTTTTTTGCGATTTGGAATTTTGTTTCAGATAGGCTGCATAGTTGGGACACTGCGCTAATAGCTCTACTTCTTGGCTCATCGCTGCTCGTGTTCATTTTTTGGACGCTATCGGTTTCTTTTCACAACGCTTTCGCAATGAGAAAACTCACTGGAATCTATCTGGCGGAGTTTGAAAACACGGAGGATAAGATTGCGGCTATTGTTGAAAAAGAAAGTAAAATTAATCTTGGTCTAATGCGGCTTCAGAGAATCTGGCTCTTTGTTTTCTTTTTTACGGTAGCGACTGGTTTCTCTGCTGGTTTGGCGTTAATTGTTTTAATGCTTTGCAGAGTACTTGGAATTGACTTCGATCTATTTGATATTTGGATAGCCGTTGTCGGTCCGCCTACATACGAAATCTAGTTGTAGAAAAATGCCCAATCTCCGATTGGGCAGCGCCCGAACCGCCCGCGTCATGCCAGAGGTACGCCTGTGGCGTGACGCGGGCGCTTCGTTTCCTGCCTCTCGGTTCGGGCGCGGCGGTTCACTGAAAGGCCCGTCCTCAGAACAACCCGTCGCCGCCTTTTTTCTCTTCCGCGGCCTTGTCGGCCACCACGACCGCACCCGCGCCGATGCCTGCGATCACAACCGGGGCGCAGGCGGACAGGGTGACGCTGCTGCTGGCCATCGCCAGAAAGATCCAGAGTTTCAGTTTCATGTCCGCTCTCCCACGGGAATTAAAATCAATCTGCCTGTCCGATAGCATAGGCACACAGCCGCTAACACATCTGAATGCCGCCGCAAAGCTTTTGCAACTGCAGCATTTTGCCTGTCACACCCCCCGCGCGTTAAATCGCCGCTTATCCCCCGCCAACCCAGCCGGATTACAGCGAAATTTCGACTTATCCACAGGGATTTCCCCAGTAAATCCAACGGGTTATCCCCAAGAAATTTCAATGCTGCAGTGCTATTTTCTTGCGCGACTCGGATCCATCGGCAAATCTGAACCCATCGCAACGGTTCTTATGAACCCGCGCGTTACGCAAAGGCCCCTCGGGACCGGCGCGGTTGGCAGCGGGCCTTCGGGTTTGCGGCGGATTGCAAAGGTTTGTGGGTTATCGGCCAGATCGTGGTTGTTCTTCGGAATGTCCCGCATCTGCCAGTAGCTTACGGGTTTGAGCGGGTCACAAACCGCCTTCGGGTATGGATGTGACAGCGAAGGCTCTTCGGAGCCCGAGCGGCTGATCCGGGGGCCCTTCGGGGTACGTGGTTCAGTAAGGCGTCAGGGTGTGGCTTTGGCCACAATGCAAAGACCGCGTCTGCGCACCTGGCGCCTTTTCCTATTCTGCCTTCCCCAGATTTTACCGCCCCAAATGCAAACGGGGCCCGTTTACCTTTCAGCAAACCGGCCCCGCCGTCAGTTGGATGCTTACCGCGTCTATGCACCTGTGCGGGCATGAATACACCCGGCTGAGGTTCAAATCAACTATATGTCGCGTGGACAGGCAAAGAATTCACAACATCTGATGCATTTTGGCAAATGTTGCGGCCATCGCCCAGGCGCGACCCTCTGCCCCTGTCATTTCCGGCAAACCTTGCCTATAGAACGGAACAAACAACATCCGGATTCCCAATATGCCCTGTACCCTCTGCGCCGCCGATGACCCCCTTGTCGCCCATCCCGTCCCCGGCGGCCCCGCTGGTGCCGAGGCGCAGATCTGCCAGGTTTGCGATGCCCAGATTATCGGCACGCCGGACCCCAATCACTGGCGCTGCCTGTCTTCTTCGATGTGGTCCGAAGATGCGCCCACCCAGGTGCTGGCCGCCCGGATGCTGGCGCGGCTTTCCGATCACGACTGGGCCCGGGATTTGTCCGATCAGCTTTGGCTGGATGACGACATGCGCGCCTGGGTCGACAACATTCCCCGGGCCAGCGATCACAAAGACAGCAATGGCGTGCCACTTGCGGCGGGGGATACGGTGGTGCTGATCAAGGATTTGCCGGTCAAGGGCGCAAACTTCACCGCCAAACGCGGCACAGCCGTGCATCGTATATCGCTGGTGCAGGATAACCCCGCCCATATTGAAGGCCGGGTTGAAGGCCAGCGTATTGTCATCCTGACCGAGTTCGTGAAAAAGCGCTGAGGCGTGTGGGTGGGTCTGAGCGGCTGATCGCCACCCCTCGTGAATTCCCAATTCGTTTGACGAAACCAAGGCCTATCCGTGCTATCATGCGGGGTATCCATATGGAGGACTCACCCATGAAACGTTTTCCCATTGCCGCTGCCTTTTGTCTTTTAGCAGCCCCTGCTTTCGCCTTTCACTGCCCTGCCGATATGAAAGACATCGACGCGGCGCTTGAGGCGGGCACAGCCATTTCCGAAGCGGAGCTGAGCGAGGTGAAAACCCTGCGCGCCGACGGTGAAGCTCTGCACAAGGCAGGTGATCACCAGGGTGCGGTGGACACGCTGGCCAAGGCCAAGGCGATTCTTGGTTTGAATTAAACGGACTTGCAGGTGTCCCGTTCTGACAGCGGGGCAGGGCTAGGGCGTTACGAGATCAAGTTGATCCGAAGCTTGATCTTAAAAAAAAAGGCCCACACCATCGGTATGGTCCGGGCGTTCCGCCTTATTGTTGTGAGGCACCAATAAGCCGAAACGCTTTAGTTAACCGCGCCTTCCAGAACCTCACCGGCTTTCTGGATGTCCTTGCCTGCACCTTGAATGGTTTCGCACCCTGCAAGGGTCAGGCAGGCGATCAGGCCAAATGTCACGATTCGCATGATGTGTTCTCCTGATTGGATCGTTGCCCGGATATATCGCGGCCTTGCAGGTAGTAAAAGGTGCATTGCATTACCCCGCAATGGGGAGTGAGCCCTGTTGTTGTTTTTCCATGCGCCCCCGTGTGCCAGCGACCGCATTCTGTGCTAGACTTCGGATAGCCGGATCAACCGGCCAGAGGAGGGACCGACAATGACACCGGAATTTCGCCAGACAATCGTGCAGGGCCGCATCAACAACTATTACGAGATCATGCGCACGTCGATTTTCACATTTACCGGGCTTGCGGCCATTATCCAGTTGGGGCCAGATGGCTATTCTGCCCCGTTGACCATGTTAGTGGTCGCCGTAACAGCTTATGCCATTCTGGCCGGGGGAACAGCGCTGGACGATGTGATTAACCTGGCCGAAGACATGGATGACGACATGGCGCAATCTGCATATGGCAAGGGCGTCAAGGCCCGCAACATCCCAATGCTCAAGATGATATCGTCAGGATTGATGGCGTTGATCGGCGTGGCCGAGCTTTTCGCGATCTTTACCTGAGGCAAGGCAACGCCTGACCCAGATCAAAGCATGCGTTGACGGCTTCCTTTATCCGGGGCGGCAAGAATGCGCCAGACATCGGAGGTTGCCTTGCTACAGCTTGGTTTCATTTTACACCTGTTCATCGGATCAACTCTGGCGGGGTCTGCAATCATCGCGGCGTTGCTCATGGGCCATGATGCCGTGACGCCGATTTTGATCGCGGCTGCCGTCGGGTTTGTTGCGGCGTTTCCGGTCACCTATGCGCTGACGCGCAAGCTGCTGGAAAGCCAATAGCCGCCGCGATTGTACCAGCTTTCGGAAAAGCCGGAATTTTTTACAAATGCCGTCCCCGGTTTGCGCAGACCATACCTTCTCAGCCCAGCCATGCGCGAACTGCGGCCTCAAACTCACGTGGTTTTTCAGCATGCAGCCAATGGCCGGCACCAGGAATTTTCAGGAACTGCGCTTTGGGGAACAATTCCTTGATATGGGGACGGTATTCGCGTTTGACATAGTCTGAATTTGCGCCGGACAGAAACAGCGTTTTGCCGTCGTAACTGCTTGAAATATCTGGGAAGCCCATGATGTAGGCCATGTCCTTTTCCAGCACGTCCAGGTTTAAGGTCCAGCGCCGGTTTTTTACGTCAAGGGATTGAAGAAAAAAGGAAATAAGTTGTCGGTCGTCGATATGGGGCTCCAGCAGCGGGGCCGCATCTGCGCGCCTTTCGATACCGCTCAGATCAATGGCCTTCATCGCCTTGATATACTGTATCTGGCTATGGCTATAAGTAACTGGCGCAATATCGGCCACAATCAGGCGATTGACCAGTTCAGGCCGGGTCAGGGCCAGAACCATGGATGCCTTGCCCCCCATGGAATGGCCCAGCACATCAAAAGGGCCGTCAAGCCGTTCCAGGGCCATGGCCAGATCCCCGGCCAGATCCTCGTAAGAATGCGTTTCCTCCCAGGGGCTTGAGCCGTGGTTGCGGTTGTCGATGGCAACCACCTGTCTTTCATCCGACAGCCGTTTCGCTATAACGCCCCAGTTCCGGGCCGAGCCATACAGCCCGTGAGCGATGAGCAATCCGGGTTTGTCGGTGCGTGTGCCGTGTTCAATCATGCTTAACATGCCCTTTGAATATCGCCTGCCAGCGTTAAGGGCCAGACCTATTGAGGCATGGGGTCTTTCGCGCTAATCTGTCCGGCGGAGGAAATCCAAGTGACTGATACAGAACGGTTTAATTCCAGAGTAGAGCAGCTGGAAGCGCAGCTTCGCGCCAAATTGGGCGTCCGGGGCAGAAATCTTGAGGCCCGTCTGCGCCGTGCCGGGCGACGCTTGCCCAAGCGCCTGCACCAGGCCGGGAAAGTCATAACCGAAGCGCAATCAAAGATGGCGCATCCGAAATTGGCTCGCCTGACCGACGCGGAACAGGTCGACCGCGCTTTTTCACATTTGGGGGCTTATCTAGACACCATCGACCGCGCCGACCGCCTCAAAGGCGCTTTACTGGGCATACTGGGCGGATTGGTGTTTAACCTGATATTGTTGATGGTTGCCGTGTATGGACTGCTGCGCTGGCAGGGAATAATCTGATAACATATTGATGTGGAAACAAAAACCCCGCGCGACAAAGCCGCGCGGGGTTTCTTTTTTTACTGAGTGATCAGAGGTTTGGATAAAGCGGGAAACGCGCGCACATTTCGGCGACTTCACCGCGCACCTTGGCCTCGACCGCCTCGTTGCCGTCAGCGCCATTGGCGGCCAGCCCATCAATCACTTCGACAATCCAGTCTGCGATCTGACGGAATTCGGCCTCGCCAAAACCGCGGGTGGTGCCGGCCGGTGTGCCCAGACGGATGCCCGAGGTAACGGTGGGTTTTTCCGGGTCAAACGGGATGCCGTTTTTGTTGGTCGTGATATGGGCACGGCCCAAAGCAGCATCGGTAATGTTACCGGTCACTTTCTTGGGGCGAAGATCAACCAGCATAACATGGGTGTCGGTGCCGCCGGTGACGATATCCAGACCACCCTTGATCAGCTGATCCGCAAGCGCGTTTGCGTTGGCCTTGACCTGTTGAATATATGTCTTGAATTCGGGGCGCAGCGCCTCGCCGAAAGCCACGGCCTTGGCTGCGATTACATGCATCAGTGGGCCGCCCTGGATACCGGGGAAGATGGCTGAATTAACCTTTTTGGCGATGTCTTCATCGTTGGTGACGATCATGCCGCCACGCGGTCCGCGCAGGGTTTTGTGGGTGGTGGTGGTCGCAACATGGGCATGCGGGAAGGGCGAGGGATGCTCGCCTGCGGCAACGAGGCCTGCAAAATGCGCCATGTCGACATGCAGATAGGCACCAACCATATCCGCGATTTCGCGCATGCGGGCAAAATCGATCACACGCGGAATGGCCGAGCCACCGGCGATGATCATCTTGGGATTATGTTCTTTGGCCAGTTCTTCGATCTGATCATAGTCAATCAGGTTATCTTGCTTGCGCACACCATATTGGACGGCGTTGAACCACTTGCCTGACTGGTTGGGGGCCGCGCCATGGGTCAGGTGACCACCCGACGCCAGGTTCATGCCCAGAATGGTATCACCCGGTTTCAGCAGCGCCTGAAACACACCCTGGTTTGCCTGGCTGCCCGAGTTCGGCTGAACGTTGGCAAATTCACAGCCAAACAGCTGCTTTGCACGTTCTATTGCCAGGTTTTCAGCCACGTCTACGTATTGGCAGCCGCCATAGTAGCGACGGCCGGGATAACCTTCGGCATATTTGTTGGTCATGACGCTGCCCTGCGCTTCCATCACCGCCGCTGAGACGATGTTTTCGGATGCAATCAGCTCGATCTCATCACGCTGGCGGCCCAGCTCGGATTTGATGGCGCCATAAAGCTCTGGGTCGCGGGAAGAGAGGGATTCGGTGAAGAAACCGGAATCAGACATGAGAATGTACTCCGTCAGGGGTTGCGTTTTGCAGATTTCCTATCGGAAACACGCCTTGGGCGAAAGACTTTAAAGCGACAAATCCGCTTGCAGGACCGTCACGGCTGGTAAGGCGCGTCAACTTGTGGTTCGATCGGAACCGCAAGACGCGCTTTGGAAACAGGACCGGACAGAATGGCCAAGAGAATCGCCTTTGTGGCAAGCGATGTGCCTTCGGCGCAGACTGCGCGAGCGGCGCTAGCGTCGCGTTTCGGCGATGTGCCCGAAGATGAAGCGGATGTGATCGTCGCCCTGGGGGGGGACGGTTTCATGCTGCACACGCTTCATCGCACGCAAGGCTTGCGTGCGCCGGTCTATGGTATGAATCGGGGCACGGTTGGCTTTCTGATGAACGAGTACAGTGAATCTGATCTGCTTGAACGGCTGGATATGGCGGTAGAAGAAGTCATCAACCCTTTGTCAATGAAAGCAGAATCCATCGACGGCAAAATACACAAAGCTTTGGCAATCAACGAGGTTTCATTGCTGCGTGCGGGTCCGCAAGCCGCCAAGCTGAAGATTACAATAGACGGTCGTTTGCGGTTGGAAGAGCTGGTTTGCGATGGGGCGCTGGTGGCCACCCCCGCAGGCTCAACCGCTTATAACTACAGCGCGCATGGGCCAATCCTTCCCATCGGCTCGGATGTTCTGGCGCTGACGGCGATGGCGGCTTTTCGGCCGCGTCGCTGGCAGGGGGCGCTGTTACCCAAAACCGCCAAGGTGCGGTTTGACGTGTTAGATCCCGAAAAACGCCCCGTCATGGCGGACGCCGACAGCCGCTGGGTTGAAAATGTGCTTTGGGTCGAGATTCAGTCAGAGCCCAGCATCGAACACCACATCCTGTTTGACCCCGGTCATGGTCTGGAAGAGCGCCTGCTGCGCGAGCAGTTCGTCTGACCGTTGACGCGCGCAGATCTGGCCACCCTGCAGGTGTCAGTCATCTTTTTGGGCGAACGCCGCAAGCGTTTTGGGTTTGAGCAGGATCAACCGCTGGCTCTGACGTTTCAGAACACCCTCGTTTTCCCAATCACGGATCAGCCGATTGACGCTTTCTCGCGTCAGCCCCGCAAGATCACCCAAATCAGACTGCGAAAATACCTGCGTCAGCTCTATCGTGTCTGGCTCGGCCTGAGTGCCCCATTTTTCGAAGAGCCGTAGCAGAACAAGGGCCAGCCGGGATTGCCCGTCAGAGGTAAAATACGCCGTATAGGTTGCCGATGTCTGGCGTAGCCGACGGCACAGAACATCGATTACGTTGATCGCAGCCTCGGGGTTTTCCTTTAACAACGTCATGACGGTTGCGCGGTTCATGACCTTGCCCTTGACCACCGTGGTGGCAACTGCATCCGCGCTGCGTGGTGCCCTGTCGAACACCGCCAGTTCCCCCACAATTTCGCCAGGACCAAGGTGGGTCAGGATTGACCGACGCCCGGAGGTCGAGGTACGGCTGATTTCCACACGGCCCTGTTCGATCAGCATGACAGTGTCATCTCCGTCGCCGGTTGAAAAAATCGTTTTGCCAGCAGCGATTTTAACCTGGCGACCGTGGTCGGCAAGAAGCTGTTGAAACCGGTCGCCCAGGCCGCCGGGAATGTTGCCATCATTCGACATGGGGCAGAGCCTGATGGGAATTGGTCAAAAAATTGCACCTTTTTTCGGCGGAGTGTGATGTGAATCACAGCAGTGGCTAAGAATGGCTGACATAGTGATCTTGCGCTTCAGTTGGTTGGTAGTTCAAATACCTTTTCCCGATACTAATCTATTTTCCTGAGTGGCTGAAGCGTGCCGAGATGACACTTTCGTCTACCTCCAGAGGAGGCGTAAGTGAAAGACCGGCTTGGCTGTCTGGCGAAGCGTCCGTGAGTGCGCTGCGCCAGGCAGCCTTCCCTTTGTCTTCTGGCCCGCAAAGGCCAAAAAGGCCCCGGTTTTGTGCCGGGGCCTTTTTTTATTTCGCGTAGCCGATGCTTTGAAGGGCTTCTTTTATCTCGTCCAGAATGGCCGGGTCATCAATGGTGGCGGGCATTTTATATTCGGTCCCGTCGGCGATTTTCACCATGATCGCCCTCAGGATTTTACCCGAGCGGGTCTTGGGCAGCCGATCGACCACCAGCGCAAGTTTGAACGCGGCGACCGGGCCGATTTTGTCACGGACAAGCTTGACGCATTCCTTGGCGATCTCATCATGCGGTCGGTTAACGCCTTTGGTGAGGCAGACAAAGCCGACAGGCAGTTGCCCCTTGAGCTGATCGGTGACCCCGATGACGGCGCATTCGGCCACATCGGGGTGAGAGGCCAGAACCTCTTCCATTCCGCCGGTGGACAGGCGGTGGCCGGCAACGTTGATCACGTCATCGGTGCGGGCCATGATCCAGATATAGCCATCCTTGTCGATCATCCCGGCATCACCGGTCTCGTAATAGCCGGGGAATGTGTTGAGGTAGGATTTGTGGAACCGGTCCCCGGCATTCCACAGTGTGGGCAGGGTGCCGGGGGGCAGCGGGAGTTTGACGGCAATCGCGCCCAGCTCACCAGCGGGCAGCTCGTGGCCGGCGTCGTCCAGGATGTGGATATCATAGCCCGGCATCGGCACGGTGGGAGAGCCGATTTTGACCGGCAGCGCCTCGATCCCCACCGGGTTACCGGCGATGGTATAGCCGGTTTCGGTCTGCCACCAGTGATCATAGACCGGTTTGCCGGTCATCGCCTGGGTCCATTCGATGGTATCGGGATCGGCGCGTTCACCAGCAAGGTAGATCGCATTCAGGCCGCTGAGGTCATATTTCTTGAGGTATTCGCCTTTGGGATCCTCACGCTTGACCGCGCGAAAGGCGGTGGGGGCGGTGAAGAAGCTTTTGACTTTATGTTCTTCGATGATGCGCCAGAAAGTACCCGCATCAGGCGTGCCGATGGGTTTGCCTTCGAACACAATGGTGGTGTTGCCGTGGATAAGCGGCCCGTAGCAGATATAGGAATGGCCAACGACCCAGCCCACATCCGAGGCGGCCCAGAATACATCGCCGGGATCCACGTTGTAGATGTTCTTCATCGTCCAGTTCAGCGCCACCAGGTGGCCGCCAGTGGGGCGAACAACACCTTTGGGCGCGCCGGTGGTGCCTGACGTATAAAGGATATAGGCGGGGTGATTGCCCTCGACCGGGACACAGCCGGCAGGCTCAACACCCGCCTGAAACCCGTGCCAGTCGAAATCAAAGCCGTCTTTCAGTTTGGCAACTTCTTGTTCGCGCTGGAAAATCACGCAGAACTCGGGCTTGTGTCTGGCCAGTTCAATAGCGCCTTCGACCAGCGGTTTGTAATGCACAACGCGGCCCGGTTCGAGCCCGCAGGAGGCGGCGATGATCGCCTTTGGCTGGGCGTCATCAAGGCGGACGGCCAGCTCATTCGCGGCGAACCCGCCGAACACGACCGAGTGGATTGCCCCAAGACGGGAGCAGGCCAGCATCGCCTCAAGCGCCTCGGGGATCATCGGCATGTAGATGACAACGCGGTCGCCTTTTTCAACGCCCTTGGCGCGCAGGGCACCGGCCAGCGATGCGACGCGGGTTTGCAGCTCGGCATAGCTGATCTTGTGTTTGGTATCGGTGATCGGGCTGTCGTAGATGATCGCGGTGCGGGCCCCATTGCCGGCCTCGACATGGCGGTCGACGGCGTTGTAGCAGGTGTTGACCTTGCCGTCGCAGAACCATTCGTACATAGGCGCGTTTTCGTCAAACAGCGCCTTGGTGGGTTTCTCATCCCAGTCGATTGCGTTGGCGGCTTGCATCCAGAACCCCTCGGGGTCCTGTTTCCAGCTGTCATAGACCTCTTTGTATCCCATGGTATTCTCCTCCGATCCGTTAAAGATGTGTTACGGGCCGCTGAACGTCCGGGCAATAGAGTTGGTGTTAGGCGTGTCAGATTACCGCATAAAATTTGCATTTATCAGGCTAGTAGGCCTGCAAATTTTTGCAAAGCCGTAATTTTTATGCGAATACGCAGCGCAGAAAGATTGTTTTGCAAATCTGCAAATATAAATCTGCAAATCCCGCGAATCTGAGTGGACCTGCGGCTAGCCGTAATGCGCCACCGGCGTGCCTGCGATAGCGGCCATATTCAGCAAGCCGCGCGCGGTGATCGACGGAGTAACGATATGTGCGCGATTGCCCATGCCCATAAGAATTGGTCCGACCTCAAGCCCACTGGCCTTCATTTTAAGAATGTTGCGCGACGCAGAAGCCGCGTCAGCGTTGGAAAAGATCAGAACATTGGCTGACCCCTCCATCCGGTTGTCCGGCAAAAGCCGCGCGCGCAATTCCGGGTCAAGCGCTGCATCGACATTCATTTCGCCTTCATAGCAAAAATCACGTTCCTTTTGATCCAGCAGGGAGATGGCTTCGCGCAGGCGCTTGCCCGAATCTTCGCCCTGATTTCCGAATTGCGATTGCGAACAGAAGGCGACGTTGGGGGTAACCCCAAAACGACGCACGTGGCGGGCGGCCCCGATTGCAGTTTCAGCCAGATACTCGGGGTCCGGGAAGGGGCGTACATGCGTGTCTGCGATGAACAAAGGCCCGTCTTCCAGGATAATCAGCGATAACGCACCATGGGGATGATGTTCGGCATCACTCAGCACCTGCGTGACATAGTTGAGATGCCAGCGGTATTCGCCGAACGTGCCGCAGATCAGGCTGTCGGCCTCGTCTCGGTGGACCATGACCGCGCCGATGGCGGTGGTGTTGGTGCGCATGACAGCCTTGGCCAGATCAGGGGTGACCCCGCGGCGCTTCATGATTTCATGATAGCTGCCCCAGTAATCGCGGTAGCGCGGATCGTCTTCGGGATTGACGATGTTGAAGTCGCGCTCGGGCCGGATATCAAGGCCCAACCTTTCGCAGCGTTGTTCAATTACAGTCGGGCGGCCGATCAGGATGGGCTGTTCGCTGGTTTCCTCAAGGATCGCCTGTGCGGCGCGCAGCACGCGCTCATCTTCGCCTTCGGCAAAAACGATGCGCCGCGAAACCTGTGCGGCGGCCTGAAAGACAGGGCGCATCAACAGCGCTGATTTGTAAACGCTGGCGTCAAGTTTTGCCTTATAGGCCGTGAGGTCGTCAATCGGACGTGCGGCCACGCCAGTGTCCATTGCCGCGCGCGCCACGGTGGTGGATACGATGCCGGAAAGCCTTGGGTCAAACGGTTTGGGGATCAGATAATCGGCACCAAAGGTCAGTTGTTCGCCACGATAGGCGGCGGCCGCTTCTGCACTGGTTGTGGCGCGGGCGAGGGCGGCGATACCTTCGACACAGGCAATCTGCATGGCATCGTTGATTTCGGATGCACCCACATCCAGCGCCCCCCGAAAGATGAATGGAAAGCACAGAACGTTATTGACCTGATTGGGGAAATCGCTGCGGCCAGTGGCGATGATAGCATCCGGTGCCACTTCGCGCGCTTCGTTTGGCATGATCTCGGGGGTGGGGTTGGCCAATGCAAAAATGATCGGACGTTTGGCCATTTTCGCGACGTGTTCAGGTTTGAGCACCTTGGGGCCTGACAGGCCAAGAAACAGATCGGCGCCTTCGATCACGTCGTCCAGTGTGCGTTTGTCACTGTCCTGGGCAAAGGCGGCTTTTTGAGGGTTCATATCCTCAACCCGGCCTTTGTAGACCAGTCCGTGAATATCACACAGCCAGATATTTTCGCGTTTCACGCCCAGTTTCAGCAGCATGTTCAGACAGGCGATACCTGCCGCCCCACCGCCCGTCGAAGCGATTTTGATGTCTTCGAATTTCTTGCCTGCCACATGCAGGGCGTTGGTGGCAGCGGCCCCGACAACGATGGCAGTGCCATGCTGATCGTCATGGAAAACCGGGATGTTCATCCGTTCGCGGCACAGTTTTTCGACGATGAAACAGTCAGGTGCCTTGATATCTTCTAGGTTGATCGCGCCAAAGGTCGGCTCTAACGCACAGACGATATCGGCCAGTTTTTCAGGGTCGCTTTCGTTCACCTCGATATCGAAACAGTCGATATTGGCGAATTTTTTGAATAGAACGGCCTTGCCTTCCATCACCGGTTTGCTTGCCAGGGCGCCGATGTTTCCAAGCCCCAGCACGGCGGTGCCGTTGGTGACAACGGCAACCAGATTGGCACGCGCGGTGTACCGGCTGGCATTGGCGGGGTCTTCTTTGATCTCAAGGCAGGCCTCGGCGACGCCGGGGGAATAAGCACGCGCCAGATCGCGGCCGTTGGCCAACGGCTTGGTTGCGCGGATTTCCAGTTTTCCGGGCTTGGGGAACTCGTGATATTGCAGGGCCGCCTGGCGCAGATTATCCTTTTGGCTATCGGTCATGATCTCTCCCTCTGGCGGCATTGTTTAATGTTAAACTATTTTTATTTCGCCGCAAATACCCCAGAAAGTGATGAGGTTTCAAGAGTAGCTTGCATCTTGCAGAGCGCGGACGCAATCTTGAATTTCTTTTTGCGCCAGGTACGCTTTGGCGGTTTTCCCGGAGGATGCAGAATGCCCTATACCCTGACAAAAGCTGTCTGCACCATCTGTGTGCATGCCAACGCACCCAATCCAGGGCTGGCTTTGTGCGCGCCTGTTTCAGTGTTCAACCTGTTTTCAGTTGTTTTCAGGCCGTGCCGGGCGGACTGGGGCTGACATTTTGGATGCACGTTCAATAATAGCGGCGTTGCGCGACCGGCACCCCCTGACCGGCAGAGAGTTGAACTGGTTTGCCAATGGTCTGGCCGATGGTCGTGTCAGCGATGCTCAGGCCGGGGCCTTTGCCATGGCGGCGGTGTTGAATGGGCTGGGTGAAGAGGGTCGTGTGGCCCTGACTCTTGCCATGCGGGACAGTGGCGAGACGTTGAAATGGGATCTGCCCGGGCCCGTGATTGACAAGCATTCCACCGGCGGACTGGGTGATTGTGTCAGCCTGGTTCTGGCGCCGGCGCTGGCGGCTTGCGGAGCATTTGTGCCGATGATTTCGGGCCGTGGGCTGGGCCATACCGGCGGCACGCTGGACAAACTCGAGGCCATTCCGGGTTTGCGCTGTACTCTGGATGATTGGCAATTCCGTCAGGTGATGAATTCTGCAGGCTGCGCTATTGTCGCTGCCTCGGACAGGATAGCGCCGGCGGACCGGCGGCTATATGCGGTGCGCGATGTGACAGCAACGGTCGAAAGCCTTGATCTGATCACCGCCTCAATCCTTTCCAAGAAACTGGCGGCAGGCCTTGAGGCGCTGGTGCTGGATGTAAAGGTCGGCAGTGGCGCTTTCATGAAAGATATGACAGCGGCCCGTGCCCTTGCGACCGCACTGGTGGAAACGGCCAATGCGGCGGGGTGCCGGACAACTGCCGTGATCAGTGACATGAACCAGCCACTGGCACCCGCGCTAGGCAACGCACTTGAGGTTGCCGAGGCGATGAAGGTTCTGACCGGGGCCAGGACGGGGCGGCTGTTTGATCTGTGCGCGGAACTGGGCGGCGATGTGCTTTGTCTGTCAGGGCTTTGCGCCGACACTGAAAAAGGTTTTGCCATGATCCGCGCGGCGATTGCCAGCGGTCGTGCAGCCGAAACATTTGGCCGGATGGTGGCCGCCATGGGCGGACCGCAGCAGTTTGTCGAAAACTGGCCACGTTTCCTGCCCGAGGCAACGGTGATCCGGGAACTGACCGCCCGAAGGGCAGGGTATATTACCGCCATGGATGGTGAGGCGATGGGTCTTGCGGTGATCCGTCTTGGCGGAGGGCGGCAAGTGGAAAGTGACCGAATTGATCCGTCGGTGGGGCTGGATAAAGTGCTCGCACTTGGAAGCAGGGTAGCCCCGGGTCAGCCATTGCTTCGGATCCATGCCGCGCGCCCGGAGCAGGCCGACCAGGCCGAGCAAATTTTGCAGCAGGCGATCCGGATTGACGATTTGCAATCCGATCCGGCACCGCTGATTTATGAAAGGAGTGTCTAGATGCCCCGCGCCTTTCTGGTTGTGATGGATTCCGTCGGCATTGGCGGCGCACCGGATGCGGACCAGTTTTATAACGGCAAATTACCCGACACAGGCGCGAATACACTGGCGCACATTGCACAATCCCTGAAAGGCGGGCTGCACCTGCCGCATTTGACGGCGCTTGGTCTGGGGGCGGCAGTAAAACTGGCCTCGGGCATCGAGGCTCCGGGACTGGGGGGCGCGCCTGCGGGCCTTTGGGGGGCCGCAACCGCCGTGTCGCAAGGCAAAGACACGCCTTCAGGGCATTGGGAACTGGCCGGCCTGCCGGTTCCATGGGAATGGCATTATTTCCCCGATCAGATGCCTGCTTTTCCCGACCAAGTCGTCGATGCTGTGAAAAAGGTGGCAGGTGTGGGGGGGATATTGGGCAATTGCCATGCATCCGGCACGGAGATCATAGCGCGACTGGGCGAGGAACATATTCGCAGCGGATGGCCTATCTGTTACACCTCGGCTGACAGCGTTTTCCAGATTGCGGCGCATGAAGAGCATTTCGGGTTGGACCGGTTGCTGGACCTGTGCCGCGCCGTGGCGCCAACGCTGCACGAGATGAAAGTGGGCCGCGTGATTGCCCGGCCCTTCACCGGCAGCCCCGGCAGTTTTACCCGCACCGCCAATCGTCGGGATTTTGCGATTCCACCGCCGCAACCCACGCTTTGCGATTGGGTGCAGGCCAGCGGGGGGCGCGTGCATGCAATCGGTAAAATTGGTGATATTTTTTCGATGCAGGGCATTGATGATGTGGTCACAGGTTCCGATGCACAGCTTATGGATCATCTGGCGCACGCCGTGGATCAGGCTGAGCGCGGCAGCCTGACGTTTGCCAATTTCGTTGAGTTTGACAGCCTTTACGGACATCGCCGTGATGTCGCGGGCTATGGCGCTGCGCTTGAACGGTTTGACACGGGTATCGGCCAAATTCTGTCGGCATTGCATCAGAGCGACATTTTGGTAATCACCGCTGATCATGGCAATGACCCGACGTGGCCGGGGACGGATCACACCCGTGAAAGGGTGCCTGTTCTGGTTGCCGGGTATGGTGTCGGCACCATGGGTTTGGTGAATTTCGCTGACGTGGCGGCCAGTATTGCGGCACATCTGAATGTCACCTCGATGGGACCCGGGCAATCATTTTTGCCGGTTCGATGAGCGGATCGGCGTTGCCCTTTTGGCTGCTTTCTGGAATGACAGGCGCATCAGCCGCAAAATGTCCGGAAAATGGAGAGACCATGAACCAGCATCTCACCGTCGTGAATCACCCCCTGGTCCAGCACAAGTTGACACTTATGCGGGAAAAGGAAACGTCGACCGCCGTGTTCCGTCAGCTTTTACGAGAAATCAGCCAGTTATTGGCTTATGAGGTTACGCATGAATTGCCGATGACAACCAAGCGGATCGAGACGCCACTGGTTGAAATGGACGCACCGGTACTGGCGGGGCGAAAGCTGGCGCTGATTTCGATCCTGCGGGCAGGCAATGGTTTGCTGGATGGCATGCTTGAACTGATACCCTCGGCCCGGGTTGGGTTTGTCGGGCTGTACCGTGACGAAAAAACGCTGAAGCCGGTCAAGTATTACTTCAAGGTACCGGATTTGCTGGGCGAGCGTCTGGTGATTGTGGTTGATCCGATGCTGGCCACCGGCAACTCGTCAGCGGCGGCTGTCGAAATGCTGAAAGAGGCCGGGGCCAAAGATATCCGGTTTCTTTGCCTGCTTGCGGCACCCGAGGGTGTTGCGCGCATGAAAGAAGCGCATCCCGACGTGCCGATCGTGACAGCAGCACTGGACGAACGATTAAATGACAAAGGATATATCCTGCCCGGACTAGGGGATGCGGGTGACCGCATGTTTGGCACTAAATAGGGGCTGACCTGTTTACTCGGGCGTCAATCTAAGGCAGAGTTTCTGCACATCGTGCGGGGATAAAATGAGAGTTTTCAAGGTAATCGCGGTGGCTGCCATCGCTGCGTCGCTGGTCTTGACTGACGCACAAGCGCAGGTCCTTTCTGACTCGCTCGTTCCGGCCGAAACTCCGCCGGTCGCCTACTCGGGGCGTCAGTATGTTGACAGCAAAGGCTGCGTATTCATTCGGGCCAGTATTGACGGAGCCGTGAGCTGGGTTCCGCGGGTAACGCCCGGTCGCAAAGTGATTTGCGGCTTCCAGCCGACCTTTGCGCCAGCGGCTCCGGCAGCGGAACCTTCTTCCCAAGTCATTGAAGCAAAATCAAATCCCACCCCCCCTGAAGCGATGCCAGCGGTGTCAGCGAAACCAAAACGGTCCAGTTCGCCGAAATCTGTGGCCCGGAAAAAGCCGGTTGTAGCGTCGGGCAGTCCGCGCAAAAGCCGGACTGTGGCAAGCAGTGCAACGCCAACCTGTGTGGGAAACGGTGACGTATCCCGTAAATATCTGAAGTCCCAAAATGCCGGGTTGAACGACTGCGATCCGAAACTGCGCGCCGGGGCGCGCGTTGCGCCGCGCCATGTCTACGAATCGCAACTGGCCAGCCAGAGCGGGATATATGTTCCGGATGGATACAAACCGGCCTGGGAAGATGATCGCCTGAACCGCCACCGGGCGCACCAGACGTTTCAGGGTAAGGCCCGGATGGACCGGATCTGGACAAAAACCATCCCGCGTCGTTTGATTGTTCGCAGCGCTGCAACCAAGATAAACAGCGCAACAAGCGCGCAATATGCTCAGGTAGATGCCAACCGGAATTCGACCGTATCAAGCCGTTCATCCCTTCCCCAAAAACCTGCACGCGCTGTCAGTCACCGCTACGTGCAAGCCGGAGTTTTCGGGGTGCCGTCAAATGCCAAAGCCGCGGCACAGCGCATCATAAAGGCGGGTCTTCCCGCGCGGATGGGGACGATGCAAAGGGGCGGTAAGACTTACTCGCTGGTTTTAGCTGGTCCGTTCCCGAACCAATCCAGCCTTGGCATTGCTCTGAAAAAAGTTCGCAGTCTTGGATTTGGCGACGCGTTTCTACGTAAATAATGACTAAAGCGTTTCGCGATTAACCTGAAGTATGGGTGTGTCGCGAAACGCTTTAGGGTGTCACGCTTCTAGCCTGAGAAGCGTGAACCAGGAGTGGTGCGTGCTTTGCACAGCCGGGGTGCCTTCAGCCGCCACATATGCCTTGCAGCCGCAGCCAGTTTGCGTCGCTTAAAACCGCCTCGGGGGCGCCGGCAACAAAGGGATCAGCCTCTATCAGGCCAAGGGTTGTTTCACCCGAAATGTCTTTGGCATAGGCGTAAGGTGTTGACCGTACTGACCAGGTTTTGAAAGCCTTTAGCAGATTGTCATCGCCCAGAGCGCGTTTTGGTCTGGTCAAAAGATGTTTGGCATAAGCCTGCAACACTTCGTCCTTTAGCGCGCCCGTCGTCAGCAGGCGAAAACTGGACCAGAGCCCGCTATAGGAGAGCAACTCTTCCAGCGGGTCCTGTATCTGGCTGCGCAGATGTTCCGCCACGATATAGCCGGCAACAACGTCGGGTTCTTCAAAATCCTCGACAAGGGCGCGGTTGATGACAATTGTGCCACCTGGCAGGTGGATGGCCCCCTGCACGCCATTGCGCACGACCACAAGTTTGCCGGATCCATCGGGTGCCGGCAGGCGGTTTGCCAGTTGCGCCAGTGCCCGCAGGCCGCCACTGTCGCGACAGGGCGGGCCGGTTACCTTCTGGACATGGCCCAGCAATGCCTGGCCGATCTCGGCACGTTTCACGTCGGGCACGACCGAGACCGCGTGCTGGCGCGTGGCGCCGGGCAGCCAGAACAGCGCCAGTCCGGCGACCATTGCGACAGAGGCCGCAAACATCACCAGCCGCAAACGGCCGGGATGTGGCCGATGACGGGCAATCGCTGCGCGCAACTTTTCGATGGCGGCGATCACATCGGCCTCGGATTCAGGCAGTTCCAAAGTTTCGCCGGGATCGCCATCGGGATGGTATATGGCAGGGAGTTGGCCCGGGTTGGCGCGTTCGATGGCAGGCAGTGACCAATGCGCCAGCGCCCGGTCGCGCATGTCTGTGATGGTCAGCGTGGCATCACCGATAGAAACAATCACGTCACAACGCTGCGCATCCGGCGACGCACGCCAAAGGCCCGAGGCCTCAATCCGCTGATATTCGTTGAGTGCTGTCATGTTTTGCCGGGCCTGCTCTGCCTCTTTGCGGCAACGATAGCACGGCCCAGACACGCCGGGCAATCATGCATCAAGCAAAGTGGCGTGCCTGTCAGCGCACTACGTTCTGAAAAATCTCATGAAAGGCCGGGCGATCACAGATCCTTGGCAATCTTCCGCAGTTCGAATTTCTGGATTTTCCCGGTAGAGGTTTTGGGCAGTTCCAGAAACACAACCGTTTTAGGGGTTTTGAACCCGGCAAGATGTTCGCGGGCAAAGGCCATAAGTTCGGCCGCATCTGCCACCTCGCCTTCTTTTATTTCGACAAAGGCACAGGGGGTTTCTCCCCATTTTTCATCCGGTCGCGCGACCACAGCACAGAGCATCACCGCAGGGTGGCGCATCAGCACGCCTTCGACCTCGACCGAACTGATGTTTTCGCCACCCGAGATGATGATATCCTTGGCCCGGTCCGAAATTTGCAGATAGCCGTCGGGATGCTGCACGGCGATGTCGCCGGAATGGAAATAACCGCCTGCAAATGCCTCGTCGGTGGCCTTGGGGTTCTTGAGATAGCCCTTCATCACCGAATTGCCGCGGATCATGATCTCGCCCGGGGTTTTGCCGTCCATGGGCACCTGCTGCATTGTCTCGGGGTCCAACGCGGTGATGTCCTCCATCATCGGCATCAGCACGCCGGTGCGTGCCTTGATGGCATAACGCTCTTCATCAGGCAGGTTGTCCCATTTTTCGTGCCACAGGCATTCGGTGACATGGCCATAGGTCTCGGTCAGACCATACACTTGCGTGACCTTGAAACCCAGAGGCTCGATCTTGGCCAGGGTAGCAGCGGGTGGCGGGGCACCAGCAGTAAAGACATCAACGATATGGTCGAACGTGCGACGGTGCTCGGGCTTGGCATGCACAATGGTATTGAGAACAATCGGGGCTGCCCCGAAATGCGTGACGCCTTCGTCGGCGATGGCATCATAGATCGCCTTGGCCGTGATATCGCGGCAGCAGACCACGGTGCCACCCAACATCGGCATAAGCCATGTGTGGTTCCAGTTATTACAGTGGAAAAGCGGCACAATCGTCAGGTAACGCGGGTGCAGGGTAAGTTGCCAGCTGACCACCGTGCCCATGGTCATAAGGTATGCCCCGCGATGGTGATAGACCACGCCCTTGGGTCGTCCGGTTGTGCCGGAGGTGTAGTTCAGCGCAAGGCTTTCCCATTCGTCTTTTGGCATGACCCAGTCAAATGCGGGATCGCCTGTGGCCAGCAAGTCCTCATAGCTCATATTGTCGCCGCTGGCGGGATAGCCGGCCTGTTCGTCGGCCACTTCGATCAGCATCGGTGCCTGGCCTTCCATCATTTCGATTGCCTGACGGGTGACAGGTAGAAATTGTGGGTCAACCAGCACCACTTTGGCCTCACCATGGTCGAAAATATAGGCGATGGTTTCGGCCTCAAGCCGTGTGTTGATCGTGTTGAGTACCGCACCGCAGGCTGGAATGCCAAAGCTGGCCTCGCAATGGGCCGGTATGTTGGGTAACAGGGTGGCGACGACATCGCCGGGTGCCACGCCAAGTTGCGACAGCCCCGAGGCCAGTCGCGAACACCGCGCGTAATATTCCGAGTAGGTTTTGCGAAAATTGCCATAAACTACAGCGTCGTGATCCGGGAAGAGATGTGCGGCACGTCTTAGGTGCGACAACGGTGTCAGCGGCACGAAATTCGCGGCATTCTTATTCAGACCGGTTTCGTCATTCATCCAACCCATCGGACCCTCCTTGATTCCCAACGTGTAAAAGGCTTCTGCCAACCATATTGCGTTTGCTTATAGGGTCAAACCTTAAATGTCAGACAATTGAAAGCGGCAGCCTCTGAAGTGGCTGGATCAGCAAACCCATTTCAAGATACCTAATTTCGGAAAAACGCTTTAACGTGTCGCGCATGATCATCTCACCCGGGCGCAACTATATCTTTGTGCACATCCCCAAGACTGGTGGGACCTCAATGGCGCTGGCGCTTGAAGGGCGGGCGATGAAGGATGATATCCTGATCGGCGATACGCCCAAGGCGCAGCGCCGGAAAAAGCGTTTGAAAAAGACCCAGGCGGCCGGTCGATTGTGGAAGCATTCGACCCTGGCGGATATTGACGGGCTGATGGCACCAAGCCGGATCAGGCAGGCCTTTACCTTTACCCTTGTTCGCAATCCCTGGGATCGAATGGTCAGTTACTACCACTGGCTGCGCGAACAAAGCTTTGACCACCCGGCAATAGATCTGGCACGGGAAAATGATTTCAGCAGCTTTCTGAACGCCCCCCAGACCAAGGCAACGCTTCAGGCCAATCCCTACGCAAGCCACATGATCTCTGTTGAAGGGGATGAATGTTGCCGTGCCTATATCAGATTGGAAAATTTGAATGAGGACGCCGCGCCGCTTTGGGCGCATCTAGGGTTCAAGCTGAGGTTACCCGTGGCCAACCGGTCAGACCGGCTTGCTGACTACCGATCATACTATACCAGGGACGACGCTGAATTGCTTGCAAGGCTTTGCGCCAGCGATATCACTCGGTTTGAGTACAGTTTCTGATCGCACTGCCGTTTCCAGGGCAAGCATATCTTGGTACAATTCTTTGGTTCAACAACGCCTCTAAACGGTTTAGCCCTGAGCTGAAACTCGTCCGGAGATGTTTGATGACTCAACGCCCCATCCGTATAGCCCTCAATGGCTTTGGCCGTATAGGCCGCACGCTTTTGCGCATTCTGATGCAGGACGCAAAGGACATAGAGCTTGTACTGATCAACGAAATTGAACCCTTGGATACCTGTGCCTATCTGTTTCAGTACGACAGCATCTTTGGACCGTGGAAGGGAACCGTCGCTGTCGCGGATCAGACCCTGATCGTGGATGGTGTGGCGATCCCGTTTCTGGCCCAGCCAGATCTGCGCGCGCTTGACCTGTCGGGGATTGACCTGGTGCTGGAATGTACAGGCATGGGGGGAACACGTGCCATCGCCGAGCGCGGGCTTGAGGCCGGGGCAGGGGCTGTACTGGTTTCAGGTCCGTCATCCGAGGCCGATATCACGCTGGTGCTGGGGGCCAACGAAGACCAACTGGGTAATCACCGCATCATTTCGAACGCGTCGTGCACCACCAACGCTCTGGCGCCACTGGTGCGGTTGCTCGACGAGGCGTTCGGTGTGATCAGCGGGCAAATGACGACGGTGCACTGCTATACCGGCAGCCAGCCAACGGTTGACAAACCCCGCGGCGCGCCCGAACGCAGCCGCGCAGCCGCCCTGTCGATGGTGCCGACGACGACCAGCGCACAGCATCAGACGGATCTGGTGTTGCCCCATATGAAAGGCCGGATTGAGGCACGTGCAATTCGTGTTCCCACTGCAAGCGTATCGGCGATTGATCTGACGGTTCAGACCGATGACCCGGTGAGCGCGACGACAGTCAATGCCATCTTCAGGGCTGCTGCGCAAAAGTCGCTTGTTTTTGGCTGGACCGAGCAACCGCTGGTCTCAAGCGATCTGCGGGGCCGTTCCGAATCGATCGTGCTATGTGGACCCGAGACATCGGTCTCGGTAGGGGGGCTGTTGCGGGTCTTTGGCTGGTACGACAACGAGTGGGGATTTTCCTGCAGAATGCTAGATATGGCCCGTTTGATCGGCCTGCGCGGCTGAATGGCAAACGGACCTCAGAAATGCTGGTCTCAGCTGTCGTGGTGCATGGAACGGTATCAGCCCGCCAGCCAAGACACCCCGTCGAATGTCAGGGACACCCCGTTGTTGTCCGCTAAGCGGTTTGGGACTTGGTCAGCGGAAACCATCAGGGCCAGCGGCCGCGTGCGCCGCGTAAACAGGCCTAAGTCTTGTCCATCCGTTTGTTTTTGCTGGGCTCATGATGCTAACAAGCAGCGCGCTCTTCCAGCTTTGGAAGCGGCAGGTCTTTCTCCGAAATCGCCACGACGAGCTTTCGTCGCTTCTTGGGTGTTCTTGGGTTCATACCGGCGTCTACATGATCGGATGCGCTGACCGCGTGGTGTACATCGGACAGAGCAATCAACTCAGCCAACGATCTATCGACAGTCTGGGGCGTGTTTATCGCAGGATCCCAGACACAGCGCTTCCCTGGTCTATAGCGTTTGCGCCCTTCGCTTACGAGGACATGGATGAGCATGAAAGCGCAGCCATTCGAGCATATGCGCCCGAATTCAACACTTCGATACCGAGCATGAACAAGAGTCTTGGACGCATGCCGGTCATAGCGGGCACCGCTCAAATCTTCGCGGATCAGGCATCGCGACGACGACGGGCCCAAAGGCGCTCTGCGCCGACGCAAAGACCGGAGAGGATCACGACCTACGTCGAACACAAAGGCGTAAAGATCCACATTGACGAGAAAAGGTCAAACGAAGTCGGTGAGCGCCACCTATTCTTTGAGTGGATGGCAAAAAGCTACGGCAAGGTGATCGCCAGCGGAACAGAACCTGATAAGGCAACCGCTGCCAACAGGGTAATCGACGCCGCGGAAGAACACCTCGCGCTGCCATATCGTTTCAAGATCAACCTGTGCGATGACGGTTCGGTGGTTACGAGGGAAGGCGAGTATCTCGGCACTTGGAAGACGGACGAAAATGGCTACCCCTCTTTTACGCCAGACGGCGAGTCTGAGGTGCTGTTCTTTGAAATGTGGATCGGGATGCTCTGCCAAAAGATAGCTGACTGGCATGAGGCGCAGGATCAAGTCCAGACATCGTGAACGGGCCATGGATTGTCATGCGTAGATGTGAAAGCTGTGGAACGACCCATTGCGGTCACTCGACCAAGGCCTCCATCGCTGCGCTGCGGCCCGTCAAAGGAACCATTCGCTGCGAGTGCAGAATCCGATGGATTGCGAATTTACACATCGCGGATAATTAACCATGCAAACAATTCACTTGAAGGTCCGGTTTGGCAATGAAATGCCAGCAGTTAGAAATCCTCTTGGTTTCAGCGGAACGTGGCGAAACACACAGCCCACCGGCAGGGTGGCATTGCACTCTCCGGATCGCCCGCCAATTTTCTCTCAGCCGTCGGCGATCACTCTGCCAGCCCTGTCCAGATGCTCGACATGACCTGACCCATAGGGTTATCCCGGCGTCTGATCGCAAAAATCTCCGTGTGGCGTGGTGGGTAACCTTCGATGGTTAAGGGAACGAGTTGTCCCGTCGTCAGTTCATTCGCCATCAGGTGTTCCGGAATGCCCCCCCATCCCAGCCCGGCCACGATGATAGATTTCTTTGCTTGAAAATCCGAGACTGTCCAGCGTTGCCCGCCCGAGAGCAGGTCGCGGGTTTGATCATAATCTCGCCCTCCCGTGCCAGACACAATGACTTGCGTATAGCTTTGCATCTCCCGTTTGGACCGAACACCGGAACGCTTTGCTGCCAGAAAGTCGGGGCTGGCGACAGGTCGGATCGTGATTGAGCCAACCGGTAACGTATCAACCTCATCGATAGGGACACCTTCGAGACCGGCGAGGATCAAATCGGCATCTCCTGCCATCAGTCGGGCCAGTGGGCCGCCCATCATCTCGGTCGACACCTTGATGTGCGTCTCGGGAAAGCTTCTTCCGACCTCGCTTAGCACGTTTAGGATCGGTTCCAGCGAGATGGTTGCCGTCATGGCGATGGAAATCATGGGTTCTTGTTCACTGCGCAGTCCCGCAGCCACTGATTTCAGTCCATGTACTTGCTCCAGAACCCGTGTCGTCTCGCGAAAAAAGACTTCACCTTCCGGCGTCAAGCTGGGTCTGTAGGCATCACGCGAGAACAGATCAAATCCCAGCTCCGCCTCCAGCTTTCGAATTTGGTGACTGACGGCAGACTGTGCCTTGTTCAAGCGGTCCGCCGCCGCGCGGAAGGTTCCAGCGGCGACGATGGCGTCGAGCGCGATAAGCTGATCCAGGGTCATCGGTTACACATATGATCTAATAATTAGATCATTATTATGAAAACTCAATATTATCAATAGCACTTTTGCGTTGCTATCAAACACCCGCAACAACAAATGGAGCATATTATGAAACTCTACTACATCCCTGGCGCCTGCTCGGTTGCCAGCCACATCATGCTGAATGAAGTTGGAGCTTCCTTCGAGATCGAGGCAGTCGATCCCGCGGCAGGTAAAACTGAAACCGGTCGTGACTTTCGCGAAATCAATGTCAACGGTTATGTTCCTGCGCTGGAAACGGAGAGCGGCGACATTCTGACCGAAGGCGCGTCCGTCCTGCAGTTCATTGCAGACAGCAATCCGGACCGTGCCTATTCCCCAGCCCCAGGCAGCATCGAGCGCGCGCGCGTCCAGCAATTCCTGAATTACGGTGCGGCTGAACTGCATAAATCCTGGGGCCCACTTTTTGCAGGCGACTCGACCGATGCCGAGAAAGCGGCCGCATCGACAAAGGTTCAGCTGAAGTTCGACTATCTGGAAAGGGTCCTGTCCGACGGACGTGAATTTCTCGTTGGCAATCAGTTCTCTGCCGCAGACGCATACATCTTTATTCTTTCGTTCTGGGCGAACTTCAAGAATATCGATCTGAACGGCTGGCCCAAGCTGTCGGCCTATGTCACCCGGATCGCAGAGCGGCCCGCAACCCAAGCCGCCTTCGCTGCGGAAGGTCTCGCGTGATGGCCGAGCACGATCAAGCTGAAATCGAAAAGCTTTTGGGGCGCTACTTCGACGGTCTCTATAACTCGGACAGCGCCATGCTGCGAACGGTGTTTCACGACGACCTCGTCTATGTGAACGGGACCGCCGGCGACTATGAAATCAAGGGGCTGGAAGCATACATGGCACGAATAGATAAGCGCACACCGCCAGTTTCACGTGGCGACGCCCGAGAAGAGCAAATTGAACGGATCACCCTCAAGGGAGATCGCATCGGCATTGTTGAGGCGCGCATGACCATGATGGGGCGGAACTATCAAGACCTGCTGACGCTCATAAACACAGACGATGGATGGCGGGTGCTGACCAAAGTCTTCTCATTCGTCGAAAGAAAGGGCTGACAGCATGCCTTATGTGAATATCAAAGTGACTCAAGAGGGTGGCCCCAATGGCACGGGTCCTTCGGTAGAGGAAAAGGCGCAACTTGTCGCCGGTGTGTCGGACTTGCTGGAAACGGTTTTGGGCAAAGACCCCGCCACGACATTTGTGGTGATCGACGAGGTGCCGCTCGACAATTGGGGGATTCGGGGTAAGCGCGTCAGCGTAATCCGCGCCGAGCAGTCTTGAGGCCACCGACCCAAGATATCGTATTTGCAACCAATATCGGCGCGCTTGCGAGCGCGCCGATATGAAGGAGGTATTCCATGCGTATTATGACCAATTTCTTTACGACGCGAAAAACTAATCCGGTTTTTCGCCCTAAAAACGACCGAGGCTCCAGTGCGTCTTTTCATTCACTAACAGACTGGTTCGCGCTACCGAGCAAAGGTGGGCACGTTCTGCTGCGTCGATTGCCCACCGAAAAAGACCAGGTGTCCCGTCCAGGACATAGCTTAAAATGATACGCAGCGGCTTCAAAAAACCGATCGTGATCGGCTACGCATGGATGTCCATAGCCGTATTGATCTGGGCCAGTTGGCTTGTGTTGACGTCCTCTGGGCGCATCACCGCACTCACGGTTTTTGATCTGGCAGGGTTTCGGGCCTTAGTTCCGACCATTTTTTTGGCCCCATTGCTTTGGAAACAGCGACGGGAAGTTGCCAGACTTGGCATTCTGAAATGCCTGCTCTTGTTCGCCTACGGTGCGCCCTTCACGCTTTGTGTCGCGTACGGGTTGCAATTCGCGCCGGTCGCCCATGCAGGCGCAACGGTTCCCGGTCTGATGCCGGTATTCGCCACCGTACTTAGCTACGTTTTTCTGGATCAGAAATTAACCTGTCGGCAACTGGCGTCCACCTTGCTCATTCTGTCAGGAGCCATGGCGATCTTGCTTCAATCATCCACGGTATCCGGCGAAGGTGAGCTGTGGGTCGGTCACCTGTTTTTCCTGTTGGGCTCTTTCTGCTGGGCCTGCTTTGCCGTGACGATGAAAGCACACGACATTTCACCTTATCTGGCAACTGCGATCGTCGGCAGTATTTCAACGGCGGTTCTCGTCCCTTTTTGGGCACAACCTGAACTGTCCAGGCTGACTTCGGCACATGTGGCCGACGTTGCGTTTCAGGCAGTGTTTCAAGGCGTCATATCGGGCTTGATCGCGCTGTTTGCATTTGGCCAGGCGCTTCGCTTGGCCGGTGCCCAGGTAACTGCTGTTTCCGCCCTAACACCGGGTGTCGCAACTATACTGGCTATTCCAGTGCTCGGCCAAATCCCGGACCGTGCAGATATTCTGGTCTTGGTGGTCGTGGTGGCGGGTTTGGTCATTGGAACATCTAAGACGAGCAAAATCTCGGGCAAGAATCCAACTTTCAAACGAAATCCCAGGCTGCCGACTTGCAGCAGTCATCTCCGCGATAGGAGCCTTCACTAATGATTTCCAAGCAAACACCAGAAACTAAGCTGTTGCAATTTTGGCAGGTTCTTCGGCAGGAAGCGCGCGTCATGGCACAAACAGAGCCGTTTCTCGCGCCGAAACTAAGTCGCATGCTTCTGCGCCACGGTTCACTGCAAGAGGCTCTTGCAACTCGGCTCGCCAATGACCTCACTTGCTCGGACATGAGCGAAGATGCGTTCCGAACATTGCTGCTGGAAATGCTCAACGAAGATCCGGCTATCGTTGCGAGCTCGGTCCGCGATCTTGTAGCGGTCCATTCAAATGACCCCGCATGCAGGACGTATGTCCATGCCTTTTTGAACTATAAGGGCTTTCATGCCGTACAGGTGCATCGCATTGCCCACCAACTGTGGGAAACCGGAAGAACGGAGCTTGCCGCTTGGCTTTCGAACCGCGTCTCATTGATCCTTGGGCCTGACATTCATCCTGCCGCCCAGCTTGGAACGGGAATCATGCTGGATCACGGATCAGGCGTAGTCATCGGTGAAACGGCCGTGGTCGAGGATGATGTGACCATATTACAGAACGTCACTTTGGGCGGCACCGGAAAGACGCGGGGTGACCGCCATCCCAAGGTGCGGCGCGGAGTTATGATTGGCGCCGGCGCCAACATCATCGGAAATGTTGAAATTGGTGCGTTCAGCAAAGTCGGAGCGGGAAGCGTGGTGCTCAAAGACGTACCCCAAGGATGTACGGTCGCTGGTATGCCTGCGCGAATTGTGCGTCTGCATAGGCACGCAGACTTCCGACTTGAAGAACCCGCCCGACCCATCCACGGCTGAATTTTCCCGTGCCGCAACTCTCGTCGAAGATCTGCGGTTATCGTTATCGGCGACGTGACCAATAACGCCTACCTTGGCCCCTGGCTGTGGAAAGCCGCCGTAGAAAAGGCCGGAAGCTTTGATATCGACAAGATCAAGCTGGCCAATCCTGGCATTGAGATTGACAATGCCCCCGAGGGCTACGTCCGAATTCACGAAACAAACCACCATCTCTACAGCAGGTTGCGTGTCGGGCGGGCGCGCGCAGATGGCCAGTTTGACGTGGTGTATGAATCTGAGCTGAAAGAGCCGGATCCGTTCCCAGAAGGTTATCAGTAACTCTGATACTCCAGGCGGCGCAGCTTAGGCGGCGCCGCCTGACCAAATTAACATTCACATTCAAACTTAGTTGGGTTGTTCGCCCAGCCGCCACCAGTGGACCTACCGTGCAGGCGTGATCAGCTTTGCCGCCACCGATACCCCGACCGAGGACCAGCAGGCCGAGGTCATGGACCACTTCGAGCGTCTGGCCTTCGCGGGGCTGGACCCGACGCAATATGACGTGCTTTGGGTCCGACATACCCACGAAGACCGTGTCGAGCTTCACTTCTGCACGCCGCGCTTGGAGCTGACCTCGGGCCGTAGCCTGAACATCGCGCCGCCCGGCTATGAGAAAGCCTTCGACAGCCTGCGCGACGTGATGAACCAGCGCCACGGTTGGGCCGACCCGATGGAGTTGGAGCGCATCCAAGAGGTCCGCGACACCATCGAGACACCAACGCGTGCGCAGGGGCGCGACGAGCTGCACGCGTGGATTTTGGATCAAGTCAGCGTTGGCCTAATCACTGACCGTGGCAGCATGCTCGACGCCCTTGCCGATGCTGGCTTCGACATCCCGCGCGCGGGTAAAGCCTACCTGACCGCCCAAGACCCCGACACCGGCGAGCGCTGGCGTTTGAAAGGAGAAATCTTCCATGAAAACTGGCAAGCCGACCCGGCTGAGCGAGAAGTTGAACGCGGAGCTGGACACGATCCGGCAGGATTACGCCGCCTCGATGGCATCCCAGCTAGAGAGCTTCAGGACCGATTTGAACAGCATTGCGACCAACGCGCAGCGTACAATCGAGATCGATACCCGCACCTTTCTGCAACAGAACAAGAGCTGGCTGACGATCTCGCCTTGGCTGATCACGGGGACGTTCTTGGTGGGGATCGTCTCGATGATGGCCGCGAGCTTGCTTTGGACGCTGATGCTGACCAGCTCGGAACTTACGGACTTGGGCTTGACGCGGATCGACAGGGAGGACGGGATCTGGCTGGTGCTGGACCCGACCAAAACGCGCCTGAGGACCTGCACGCTGGGCGGCAGATCAGTGACCTGCATCAAGATCGAGGAGGACTAGATGACGACACCCCTGACAGCCTTGGAACGCGATTTGCTCGCCTGCGTCGAGCGGTTGGTGACGGCCTGCGAGGTCTCAGCAAAGGAGTTGAGCGGGTTAGAGGAACGCTCGACGACCAGGATGCAGAGCCAGATGGATGGATTGGCCGCCTGCGTGTCGGTGCTCATTCAATCGCAAGTGGCGTCCGTGGATGCGTTGAACGGCTTGTTGAGCGAGGGCTCGAACTACGGGAGGCTGCGCACGCAACTCGAGACCAGCTTGAAATTAGTGAAAGCCGCCGAGAGGCAATTGAAACAGAACTAGAGACGCGGGAGGTCGAGATGGATCGGGGGATGACGCACTAGGGCTCAGGTTGCGCGAAAAGGTGGCTTAATCCATTGTCTTTCGGGCTCTAGTGACTTCCTATGAAGCCAGCAAAGAGCATTTTTTCGTAGGAGAGTTTCCCAGTGCAACTGAACCCGATGCATTTAACAGTCGCCAAGCTTCTGGACGGGCGGTTGTTCCGTATACCGGAATATCAACGCGCCTATTCATGGCAAAAGAAGCAACGCGCAGACCTATTCAAAGATATCCAAGAAGCTCACAATTCAGGGCGCGAGCACTTTATGGCGACAATTGTCGCGCTGTCGCGAGATACCAAAGCCATCGGAGCTGATGAGTATAAAATTGTTGAATTGGTCGATGGTCAGCAACGTATCACAACTATCGTCGTGCTTCTCAAGGCGATTGAACAGGCGTTGTCTGCGGATGACAAGCAAACCGCTAAGATGAAGGCTGACCTGTCCGAACTTCTCGTCAAGAGTGACGATCATGAAATGATCTTACTTCAAACCAATCATGACAGCAGTTCAGTTTTCAAAGATTACATAAAGACTGGAGAAGTTAGTGAAGATGAAAGATCAACATCAGCTGATCAAAATTTGATTGACGCTGCGAAAGAGTGCGCGAGGTTCGTCGAAAATTGGCAGCAGACTGACAATCTGATTGAACTTTATGGTACGATCCGCAACCGCCTATCTGTCATTTTTCACGAGATCGCTGACGAAGCAATCGTCTATCGGGTCTTTGAGGTACTTAACAGTCGTGGCCTAGACGTAAAATGGATCGATAAGACCAAAAGCCAGCTAATGGCGTCGATTTTCGAATACTCCAATGACCAAAAGGGGCAAGTGGACGGCCTTCATGAGATGCACACAATTTGGAAGGCCATCTATCAAAACCTTGGCCTTCGACAAGACCTTGGAGATGAGGCTCTAAGATTTGCAGGGACATTTGCAAAAAGTGATGAGGATCCCAGAAAGATACTGAGTGAAGAGAAAGCTTCTCAAGAACTCCAGCGGGTTGCGGGTAAGGAAATCAAAACACTTATTGGCTGTGCTAGCGACCTGCAAAAAACGGTTAAGGTGGTGAAGCAGTTACACGACAACCCTCGGCTTAGGGCCCCTGCAAAAATCTTGCATGCAAGGTTTTTGGCCGTGGCGATCTTGCTTCGCAAATTTGATAAAGCCAAAGAGAAAGAGCTCCTCAATGCATGGGAGCGTGTGACATTTCGTATTTTTGGCCTGGGCGATGCAGATGCTCGGAATAAGATCGCAGACTATGTGATGTTGGGGTTTGCAGTTCATAAGAAAACTAAATCTGCAAGCGAAATCCTCGAAGCCATACGGGAGATTGGTGAAGATTATCAGATAGATGATGTCATAACTGGCCCTAAATATTGGGATGACTGCTACAAGGGCTGGACGGAAGAGTTGAGATACGTGTTGTTTCGATATGATGAACATCTAGCGGCAAACGCGGGGGAAGAGATCAATGCGCTTCAGTGGGAAAAAATTTGGCAAAACGACGCATCAAGTTCGATTGAGCACATTGTACCACAAAACAGTGGCCGTTCCGACATTCACAACATTGGCAATTTGACGATGTTACCGCCTAAAGTAAATTCATCTCTGGGTGGAAAGTCGCCAAGTGAAAAGGCGGAGCGGTATACAGATTCTGGGCTGCGCGGGACGATCCAGGTTGGGAAGGAAATCACGAAAAGCCAAAAGTGGACTAAAGCAGATGTTGCTCGGAGGAGAGATGAAATCGAGGCTTTCGTAAAAGATGTGTGGGCTGACTGAGGTGTATGACAAGAACCTCACGCGCTTGACATTTGGTAACACATGTGTCACTAAGGGGTCAGATGAATAAGCTTGTTGTCTATGTCACCGAAACGGGGAAAACGCCGTTCGACGATTGGTTCAATGGTCTGGATACGGCGGCGGCATTGAAGGTTCGAACGGCGCTTGCACGGATAGAGACTGGAAACCTTGGCGACGTGAAGCCGGTCGGGCAAGGCGTGTCAGAGCGGCGCATCACCCTCGGCCCCGGCTACCGCGTCTATTTTGGCAAAGACGGCGATACGCTTGTGATCCTGCTCTGTGGCGGCACGAAAAAGCGCCAGTCGAAAGATATCGAGCAGGCAAAAGCATATTGGGACGACTACAAGGCCCGCAAAGAGAAAGATGACTGACATGCCACTGACCAAAGACTTCAAAGACACGATCAAAGCCCGCGCCGATCGCGATCCTGAGTTCCGCGCGGGTCTGTTCCGCGAAGCTATCGAGGCGATGCTCAGCGACGATCTGGAGACCGGTAAGGTGCTGCTGCGCGACTATGTCAACGCCACGGTGGGGTTCGAGGCCTTGGCCCAAGACATGCAAAAAGACCCCAAGAGCCTGATGCGGATGCTCAGCGCCAAGGGAAACCCGCGCGCGGACAATTTGCTGGCGATGGTATCGCGGTTGAAGCAGCGTGAGGGTATGTCCTTTTCAATCACTCAGAATACTGAATTTCACGCATAGCCGCGGTTTGGATGTTTTCAATACAACGCTTGCGTGCAACGGTCTGAGCAAGCTTGGCCAATTTTGACTTGAGAAATTACTGATGAATAACGGATGTTTCGACCTTACGAGTAACGCGTTTCATATTTTGAAGGCAGGCTACGACGCAGATAGATCAGACATCGCCGAATTAGTTGAAGATGCCGAGTTTGATGAGGTTTTTGCGCCTCAAGAAATCCAACGCGCCCAGCAAAGCCTGTTGGCACCAAATTCTCGATTAGAACAAGAAATCTCATGGCTGCCAGAGTTGAGCCTAGCTCAAACGACCAATGTCCTGAGCCTTGTCGGTTTTGGTGACCTTGAGGCGCTTATTGAAACATCAAAGCACGCCCCTGAACTGGCCAAGGCTAACATTTTGGCACATTTCGCGGGCACGGGAAACGTTAACGACACCCTGTTTCATTCACTGGTGTCAGCGTGGGACGAGATCGATCAAGAGAACATCCTCACTTTCCTCAATGACAATCGTCTGAGCGCAGGATTTCCAAGTGTCGAGCGCCCGCAGATGCGGAACGCGCTTGTGGAGCTCGAAAGACAGCATGCCAGATCGGCGGCGGTGGGGATTTGGAGCCTAGATCGCCCTGGTGAAGTCATGGACCGAATTGTCGAAGCAGAGCTTAGAAGGCATCCTTCGAGTTCGTTCTTGGAGCAGTTTGTTCGCGGTTATGATACGTTAAGTGAACCTGACTTAGCCCGCATAAGCGATGAGATCGACGAGGTCATATCGGACGCTGAAAATACCGACGCCGATCTAGCAGCACTTGTAACAAGAGCATCTGACCTTCTGGTTCGTTGGGATGACGTGAATCAGCCGGTTCAGGTCTATGAACAGCATCAAGGCCATGAAGAAGGGCGATCAAAGCGGATCTACGAAAAACTGAGATCGCTTTGCTTGGATCTCGCCAACAATCGCAGCGAATTTACTGAAGCACGTAGGCTTTCTGAGGCTTTGTTGCGGACCTTCCCTGAGCTTGAATCCGTCGCCGAAGTCCTGAAAGGGGATGTGGCGGCACTTCAAAACTTAGACGAACAACAAAAACTACACGAGGAATACAAGCCGCTTATTGATGCGTGCGAGGCGGCTAAAACAAAGCTGCCGACACCGGTTTCCACTGTCCTCAAGATATTCAAGGATACGGTATCCAAGGGGGGAAATGACCCCATTGCCTTTAACATCCTGCGCGACCTTGCATTGCACATCAACAACGATTGCAATGACCCGCAGACCGCTTTCAAACTGCTTGACGGGGCTCTGACATTTGCTGGCGCTCGACCGCCTCAGGAACTTAAAAAAACGCTTGAAGAAGAGCGGGCGGTTTTGCACCGAAATTGGAAAATGAACGAGCTTGAAAAGAATTCGGGCAATTTGACCGCGATGTCGCAAACTGTGGAGGATTTGCTGAAATATGCACGTGGATCGGAGCGTGCCGAACTTCAGCAGCTAAAGACTAAGCTGGATCGAAAGAGGCTCGGCAAAAAGGTGAAGTGGGGAATTTATGCCTCAATCGCAGCAGTCATAGGGTTCTTTGTGATTGCAGATGAGATGGACAGACCATCTAACCGTTCAACCTATCAGCCATCCGCTCCACGTGTCGCGACGCCAACCCCAACGCCCGCGCCAGCGACAAGCGCGGCGGTTGAGACTATCCCGCCGGTCGGGCAGGGCCTAACACTCAATCGCTCTCAAATCCGCTACTGTGTTTTTCAGGGGCAACGGCTTGATATCATCAGAACACTAACCACAACGGACAATCAAATTGACCGTTTCAATGCGCTGATTGGCGACTTCAATTCACGATGTTCAAGTTTTCGATATAGAAGCGGCGATCTAAGCGCTGCTGAGCGCGAGGCCCGTGAAAATGCCGCTGATTTGCGAGCAGATGCAAGAAGGATCGTTTCTTCATGGTAAGCTCGCCTCCTATGTCCATGAACGCTGAAAGTGTCGCGCAGTTGTGCGTTGAGTTTTGGAAATTGTCAAACGCAACCAAGAAGGCTATCGAGCGCCTTCCCGAAAGTGAAAGCCGCCGATTGAAGGGCCAGTTGAACTTCTCAGATCGCCAGTTGGCTATGCTTGTCGATCAGCTCGGTTTAAAGCTAATCGATTTCGAAACGGAGGGGTTCCATGCTGGATTGGCCACTTCCGCCGATAATGCCGGAGACTATCCCGATGAAGCTGATCTCATCGTCTCAAAAACACTGGAGCCGACCGTAATGGCGGATATGAAAGTAATAAGGCTAGGACGCGTTCTTGTTGAGCCAGCCAAAAGTGAAAAGGAATAAGAATTGTATCTTGGTATTGATCTCGGAACTTCGAACTCAGCAGTCGTTGGCCATATCGATGGTGCGACGCGTCTCTTCAAGACATCGGACGGCACTGATGTGTTGCCCAGTGTCATCTATCTGGACAAGCGCGGGCACAGGTTCATCGGGAAATCGGCCTATGACCGCTTGCTTTCAGCTCCGCAGAATGTCGCCCAAGGCTTCAAGCGCTCGATGGGGACCAAGAATCCGATCTCCTTTGCTGGGCAAACTTGGACGCCAGTTGAGTGTAGTGCCGAAATAATCAAAGCGCTGGTAGGTCAAGCGATGACCGAGGCTGGCAACCAGGAAGTTGAGGGCGTGGTCATCACGACCCCCGCCGCATTCAACCAAATGCAGAGCGAGGACACGATTGCCGCCGCGCGATTGGCCGGTTTGGAGAAAGTAAGCCTGTTGCAGGAACCAGTTGCCGCCGCTTTGGCCGCAATCGCACACAGCAAACAGAAGGACGGTGTTTTCTTGGTCTACGATCTCGGAGGCGGGACGTTTGACTTGGCATTGGTTATGAGCACCGCGGGCGTGGTCAACGTGATCGCTCATGAGGGCATAAACATGCTTGGTGGTCGTGACTTTGACAGAATCATATTCGACAGCATTGTGCGGCCTTGGCTTTCACAGACCTTCAACCTTCCAGCGGATTTTCAGCGCAACGAAAAATACAAGCACCTGACGGACGTCTGCCGCCATGCCGCAGAAAAAGCGAAGATCCAGCTTTCGGCGTCTTCGACGGCCTCAATCTTTGCGACAGAGGATGAAGTGCGCGCGACTGATGAAGACGGTGAAGAAATCTATATTTCAATCGATTTGACGAGAGAGCAGATGACCGACCTGATCAAAGATCGGATTGATGACTCGATAGCTCTTTGCCGAAAGATTATCACGGCTAACGGATACAAGAATGACGACATCTCCAAAATCGTTCCGATTGGCGGCCCGTCAAAGATGCCTATCATACGAGACATGCTAGAGGCTGGTCTCGCAATCGAAGTGGAAAGCGGACTTGATCCAATGACCGCAGTTGCGACCGGCGCTGCAATTTTTGCGGAAAGCCGGGAATGGGCTGGTGAAAGCTCTACGCAGAAGAGTGGGAAACAAAGGGAAGCGGTCACTGGCAGCGTCTCATTGGCCCTAGACTTTAAGTCCCGCGTCGCAAGTGAAGCGGCCAAGGTCCGGCTGAAACCGGCGGCGGACATGCCTACGGGGCATGAGGTGGAAATCCTTGACGAAGAAGGGTCTTCGACAGGCAGAATTCCAATTGATGGGCCGCTCAGCATCAACGTAAATGTTCGCAAGAACGGCGAAAACCGGTTCAAAGTGACCGTATTCGACCAACAGGGCAAGGCAGTCGAGGACGCGTCACGCGAAATCGTCATTACCCGAGCGGAAGCAAGTGCTGCAAGTGTCCCGATGACCTACACTCTCGCGGTCAAGATTCAGCATGGCTTTGTCGGATACGAGCGGAACAAGTTAGAGGTCCTTGTGAAGAAAGGGACAGCATTGCCCGCACAAGGCAAGCAAACCTTCCGAACTGGCAAGACACTAGTCGGAGGCGAAGATGATTTCATCGCGGTCGAGTTTTATGAGATGGCAGATGACATCGACACACCAGAGCACAACCTACATATCGGCAACTTCCGTTTGAACAGCCGCGACGAATTGGAACGTGGCGAGCGGATCAATCGTGGGGATGATTTTGTCATCGATTGGAAAATGAGTGACAATGGTACGCTCAGCTTTTCGGTCGAATTGCCATCTTTGGGACGTGTTATCGACGCCACCAATCTTTACCGATCCGAAGATGGCGGCATCAACTATGACGGCCAGCGCGGGGCAGAGGTTGCCACAACTATGCTCGCCCGTGTTGAGAGTGATCTAGACGAGCTTGAAACCACGCTCGATGAAGATGCTGATCCCAGCGGTGACATCCGCAAGCGGATTGAGCGCCAGCACGCGGCACTTTCGACCTCTGTTGACGCGGACACACATCGCTCGGTAGCCGAAGAAGCGCGCAAACTGCGCCAGGAGGTGGCGTTGCTGAGAATGTCACCTGAGAACGAAGAGCGAGTGCTGGACGATGAAGTCGCCAAGGCTGAAACTTCTTTCGACGAATTGCGAGACATTGCGCAGCCAGTAGATACTGAGCGGCACGACAAGCTTTTGGTGACGACCCGTCGCTCGATTCGGGAAAAGAACTATGATGCCGCGCGCCGATCACTTGATGAGATGCAGGGCATTCGCATGAAGGTGCTCTCTGAAAGCCCTGATTTCTTGATCGAAATCTTCCGGCGCTTGGCAGAAGAGCATCACCTGGCAGTCGATGAAGCGCTTCATGCTCAATTGGTCGACGCAGGAGTCGAGGCCGCAAAATCAGGCGATGTGCAAAGGCTGCGGATGATCATAGGGCAGATGTTTGGTAATAGGGTCTCGACCGGAGCAGATGCGACCGAAATCGTCGAATTGGCCCACCTATTGGGGAGCTGATCTGGCAACGGAGATCAGTTTCCACCTATGGGTTGGTCCGTCTCAATCGCTACCGATGGTGTTGGCATTGCCAGCACCATTTCGGCGAGTTGAGACAGAAAGCACATTCTAGCCTTCGAAAATGTTTAGCTCTCTGCGCCGATGTTTCATTAAAATTCGCAAGAATTTCTGTGCGATCATAATGGCCACAGGACCGAGGACGACCAGCGCCAGATAGAGCGATCGTGCGATATCCCAATCCGGCTGACCTGATGTCGCGATCATCCCGGTGCCGCCAACCAAAAGTGAAATGGCGCCTACAACACCGATTTGGCGGGCGAAAGTGAACACGTCGTGGTCGCAGGGGTCCAAGTCTGACTTTGAGGATTTCAGCGGCTGATATGTGTCGGTCATGTCGGTCTCCTGATTAAAGGGTTTCAAAGTAGTGGCTGGCGACCTGCGCGGGGCTTTCGCCCGTCTGTGCGGCCTGCGCGGCGACAAACCCGATGATTTTGCCGAGCTTGGCGATAGGCAGGTTTGTTCCGCGCCTTTCAGCCTCGGACAAGACAGCGATGGCACTTGCCTCAGCCAGTTCGGGGTCGTCACTCTTGTGGATTTTGCCGCGCCCCGCCAGCAGCCAGTCAAGATTCACTCTGAACGCCTCGCTGATGTTCAGAGCTGTAAGCGCGGGCAAATCCCGTTTTTCCTGCTCATAGTTTTTATACGCGCGGTCAGACACATCGATGGCCGCGGCCATAACAGGCTGAGTAATATCGTTTATTTTGCGAATTTCTCGCAAACGAAGGCCAATGCCGCTCAAGTCCGTTGACACGATGCACCTATGAGTTAATAATTCACCCATATGTGCACTTCTAGAGTGATTTGGGTGATCCTGTTCACTCTTGCAGTGTTTTCAACTGAAATCCAACGGAAAGGTGAGCCGTGACCAAACCTCTCGAAACACCAAAGGAACTGGCCGAGCGCGTAGGTCTGCCCGTGACCAACATCCGATATCTGATCCGCGAGGATATGCTGGACCATATCTTCACTGCACCTGGACAGCGTAACCCCAAGATTCCGAGCGGCGCTTGGGAGAAGTATGTCTCTCAATTTACGGTTAAAGCCCAAAAGCCGGAGCGATGTAGAGCAGGCCGAGAAATGGGGTCTGACAAATGACACGGCACACACCCATCATGGCCAGCGAGACGACCGCAGCCCGCTTGCTCGATCTGCGCACCACCGAGTTCAAGGCATTGGTCGATGAAGGCCACCTGCCGCCGGGGCATGAAATTGCGCCCGGCGTTGTTCGTTGGGATATCGAGGTTCTCAAACGGATATCGGTAGGGGATGTGACAGAGCTATGGGATCAAATTCAGTGGTAGGCCGACGCAAGAAATACCTTTGGCAGCATCCTTCGGGCCGTTGGTATGTGCGCAAGAGCGTCAACGGCAAGATGTTCTATCTGGGACGGATCACGGCGGAGGAAGGCACGGCTGAGTTCGACCAGCAGTATTGGGAGATTGTCAGCGGGAAGAAAGCGGTCGCAAAGACATCATGGGGTGCTTTAATTGATGCGCTACGAGAGACAGACAAGTGGGCGGGCTATTCCCCCCGTTACCGCAACGACCTTGAGCAAGTTTTTGAATATTTGACTGAAAAGATCGGGCGAGCGGACGTGGCACGCCTTACCCAAGCCGACATTTACGATGCGATGGAGAGGAACCGGCATCGCGTCCGCTTTGCCAATTACATCCCGACTGCGATTAGCATGCTATCCAAGCTGGCGATCCGTAGGCGGTGGCGCAAAGACAATCCTGCGATTGATATCGAGCCGCTCAGAGTTCCCAAGGACCGCCAGAGGCCGCATTTGCCTTGGACAGATCGGGCGGTGGAAAAGATGCGCGAAGAAGGCGAGCCATTGCCCCGCCTGATTTTCGAGATTGGCGTTGGAAGTGTGCAGCGCCCCGGTGACTGGGTAGATTTTCAATGGGGCGACTATGATGGCGACACCCTCAAGTTGCGCCAGAACAAGACAGACACAGCGCTTTCCCTGCCGTGTACGATTGCGCTCAAGGCGGCGCTGGACGAGGCGAAAGCTAATCTGGGGTTCGCGCCGCACCCATCGCGCCACATCCTAACCCGTGCTGATGGTTCGAAGATGGATTATCACGCGATGGCGCGTGTCATGGTGCGCGAACGTAAGCGGCTAGACCTGATGGCCTATGATCAGCATGCGCTGCGGTATCGCGGGGTGATGGAATTGGCGTGGGCAGGCTGCACTGACGATGAAATCGCCAGCTACAGCGGTCACACATCCAAAGCGATGATCATCAAATATGCGGGGGAGGCGCGGCAAATCATGCGGGCGCGACAGGCAGCAGCAAAGCGCAAATAATCCCGAACAGACCAGCACAGAACGTGAAACTGATACCAGAGGTGATACCCAATGAGTAGAAAAATTCGTAACCCATTGATTTTATTGGAGGCGAGTACCGGAATCGAACCGGTGTACACGGATTTGCAATCCGCTGCGTCACCACTCCGCCAACTCGCCATCCAGGGTGGTGAAAACCGATTATCTGATCGCCGTAGCCTGCGCAAGTGGTCCGAGGCGGGTTTTCGCTCCCCATAGACATTGCTGTGTCCGGGCATCTGTGTCAAAACCATGGAAATAGAAATCCCCACGCAAGAGTTTAACTCATGACCAACTATGCAACCCGGCGCACAATGATGGTGGATACCCAGATCCGGCCATCAGATGTTACGAAATTCCCGATTATCGACGCGATGCTGTCGGTTCCGCGCGAGGCATTTGTGCCACGCCATCTGCGTGAGGCGGCCTATGTGGGCGAGAATATTCAGTTGGGTGGCGCCCGGGTCGTGCTGGAGCCGCGGACTTTGGCCAAGATGCTGGATGCACTGGAAATTCGCGGGGATGATCTGGTTTTGGATATCGGCAGCGGCCTTGGGTATTCAGCGGCTGTGATGGCACGTATGGCCGAAGCTGTGGTGGCGGTTGAAGAAGATAAGGAACTGGTTGCCGAAGCGCAGGGCCTATTGGCGGAAAATGGGGCCGATAACGTGATTTTGCATGAGGGCCCGCTGAACGAAGGCGCGCCAGAGCATGGCCCGTATGATGTCATCACCTTGCAGGGGGCGGTCGAGCACTTACCTGAAGCTTTGACTGATCAACTGAAGGATGGTGGTCGTATTGCCTGCCTGTTCATGGAAGGCGCTCTTGGTGTCGTGCGCATCGGGTACAAGATAGATGGCCAGATCAACTGGCGGTTTTCTTTCAATGCCGGTGCTCCTGTTCTGCCTGGATTTGAAAGGCACGCAGCCTTTACATTTTAAAGTCTGCCCATCGTAACGCCGAGGGAACATGTTGAAACTCGTTGTTGTTCAAAGACTTTCACTTTTGATTTTCAGCCTGGCGTTCCTGGTTGGCTCACCCTCGGTCGCCCGGGCTGAAACTTTGGCCGACGCACTTGCAAGCGCTTATACTCATAGCGGATTGCTTGATCAGAACAGGGCGCTGTTGCGTGCTGCTGACGAAGGTGTGGCGCAGGCTGTGTCGCGACTAAGGCCGATTATTGATTGGTCATCGGACATGACACGCAATTTTGGGCGTACTAAAAATTTGGGCAGAATCACCTCGACCGGATCGACAGATGTGAATCTGGGGATAACCGCAAGTCTGTTGCTTTACGATTATGGACAGACCAAATTCAGCATAGAGGCGGCAAAGGAAACTGTTCTTGCGACCCGGCAGACACTGATCAGTATAGAACAGCAAGTTCTGCTGCGCGCGGTTCAGGCTTATATGAATGTCATTCGTAATGGCGAATTTGTTGCACTTCGCGAAAGCAACCTGCGTCTTCTGCGTCAGGAATTGCGCGCGGCACAGGATCGGTTCGACGTAGGTGAAGTGACGCGCACCGATGTGGCACAAGCCGAGGCACGTCTGGCTGCCGCACAAAGCGGTCTGGCTGCAGCGCAGGGTGATCTTGTTCAGGCAATCGAAGAATTCAGGGCGGCAATCGGGCGCAAGCCTGGAAAACTGAAAACGCCAACGCGTTTGCCAAGTCTTTCGGATAAGGTAGATGCAGCCAAACAAGCCGCAGTGCGCCGCCATCCTGATTTGCTGAAAGCGCAGCATGATGTGGCAACGGCAGATTTGAACATTCTGGTGGCAGATGCTGCTATGAAGCCGTCGGTCAATCTGACCGGCCGTTTGGGAGCGGGCAAGGAACTGGGCGACGATGACAATGCCCGCACTGGTAGTTTCGGGGTTCAGGTCACCGGGCCGATTTATCGGGGTGGTCAACTGAGTGCGGCCAAGCGTCAGGCAATGGCGCAACGTGATGCACAACGTGGTGCGCTGCATTTGGCACGCCTTCAGGTGGAGCAGGACGTGGGCAACGCCTATGCCAATCTGCGTGCGACCCGGGCCAGTCGTGATTCCAGTCAGGAGCAGGTTCGTGCTGCCACAGTGGCCTTTCGCGGTGTGCGTGAAGAGGCCAAGTTAGGCGCACGGACAACGCTTGACGTGCTGGATGCTGAACAGGAACTTCTGGATGCACGGGCAAATCTGATTTCAGCAGATGCCGATGTGTATATTGCTGCATATGCGGTTTTAGCAGCAATGGGGCAACTTACCGCGAAAGACCTCAACCTGGGTGTTCAGACCTACGATGCGAATGCCTATTTCGACCTGGTCAAAGATGCCCCGACACCCGCGAGCAAGCAGGGCCAGAAATTAGACCGGGTTCTGCGTGCTTTGAATAAAGACTAAAACCCTTTCTAATTGGTTGTATGAAAAGGCACTGCCGGGTAAACTGACCCTAGGCAAGAGTGGTAATTAAATGTCCGAACCGGTTAAAAATGTAGAGATTGAGGACGTCCTTTCGTCTATCCGTCGGCTTGTGTCGACCGATATCCGTAAAGAGCGTTCAGCCCTTGAATCGGCGCCAGAGGGCGCAGAAAAATTGGTACTGACGCCGTCGTTGCGGATTGATGAGCACGGCCAAAAGCAAGATCACGAAAATGGTTCGATGGATGACGACCTACCTCAAGACGACGGGGCGGATGACGTGATTCAGGCTTCGTTGCCTAAGCCCGAAACGTTGCGGTTTTTGACCGGTGCTGCCAGATGTGATGAATTTGAACTGATTGATGCGCCAAACATCGAAATAGCTGAAGAGCAGGATGCACCCGAAGCCGGAACTGATCAGCTAATTGCGCATCGGGTCGACCGGGATGACGCAAGGGCCGAATATGGTCTGGAAGAAGTTGATGAAACGACGGATGCCGCCGACATGGATGCAGGTCAGGTTGACGAAGATTCAATACTTCAGGGCGAGGACCATAGTGCTTTGCGTGCACGTGTTGCCGAATTTGAAAAGTTTGTAGCCACCCGCGATGACCAGTGGGAACCGGATGGATCATCTGACGATGCCTACGCAGGCAGCGAAGTTTCACCTTTGCCGTGGAGCGATCAGATGGCGGATGAAGAAGACGAGGCGGAACAAATTTCTGAAGCGATTGCAGTGGATGAAAATGTTGACGCCGAAGGCCAGATAGAGGAATTCGCAGAAGCAGAAGCAGAAGCAGAAGCAGAAGCAGAAGCAGAAGCAGAAGCAGAAGCAGAAGCAGAAGCAGAAGCAGAAGCAGAAGCAGAAGCAGAAGCAGAAGCAGAAGCAGAAGCAGAAGCAGAAGCAGAAGCAGAAGCAGAAGCAGAAGCAGAACTGCTTCCGGCATTCAAAACCGCAAGGCCTGTTTCGGTTTATTCAGATGCTGAAAGGGTTGAGGACATTCAAACGGTCCAGGCCACCAATGCGCCAGGCAATGACGATTGCCTTGCCGGTGACATGTCGATGAATTCAGATAACGCCATTCTGGACGAAGAGACGCTGCGCGATCTGGTCAGTGAAATTGTACGGCAGGAACTGCAGGGTGCGCTTGGCGAACGGATCACGCGCAACGTACGCAAGCTGGTACGGCGGGAAATTCACCGGGCGTTGACCAGTCAGGACCTGGAATAGGCGGCAGGTTGTTCTGCCAGTCTTAACAATAAATCCAGATCCATATGGGCCTCCAGATGCAGGGCCAATGCGTCAAGCGCTTCGTCAACGCTCTGGGCGTACTCCAGATCAGACGAGGCCCCTAGGCCGTTCAGAAAAGCCGCGCGAAACCTGTCGGATGTGAACATGCCGTGCAGATAAGCGCCACGGATTTGTCCATTGGCGGATGTGGCACCTTCGGGCTGGCCTCTGACTTCCAGCCATGCGCGGCTGCAATCGGGGCCGTTGGTTTCGCCCAGATGGATTTCATACCCTTCGACCAGATCGCCTGTTGGCAGATAACGGGCCTGCGTCAGGGCCAGGCGTTTTTCAGGTTTCATAACGGTGTTAACGTTCAGATGCCCAAGCCCCGCAACTGATCCCGGGGGCCCCTCAATGCCTTCGGGATCAGCTATCTGGTGCCCCAGAATCTGGTAACCGCCGCAAATGCCCAGAACATGACCACCGCGCCGAATATGGGCCTGAAGATCAATATCCCACCCGTTTTTGCGAAAATCGGCAAGATCCCCGATAGTCGACTTGCTGCCGGGGATCAGAATCAGATTGGCGTCGCCGGGCAGCGGCTGGCCGGGCTTGATCATTTCGACGCTCACCCCTGGTTCAGCGGAAAGCGGGTCCAGATCATCAAAATTTGCAATGCGCGAAAGGTGCGGCACGGCCACTTTGAACGCGCCGTCTGTTTTAGAGGCGATGTCCATGACATCTTCGGCAGGCAGGCGCCAGGCTTGATCGAACCATGGGATCACCCCCAAAGACGGCCAGCCGGTGCGTTTTATGATTTCTTCAAGGCCCTCATCGAAAAGTGAGGGGTCGCCGCGGAATTTATTGATGGCAAACCCCTTGATCCGCCCCGCATCTTCGAGGGGCAGGATGACCTGGGTGCCCACAATCTGCGCGATGACCCCACCGCGATCAATATCACCAACAAGTATGACCGGCACGCCAGCGGCCTCGGCGAAACCCATATTGGCAATGTCCCCTTGGCGCAGGTTGATCTCGGCCGGGCTGCCGGCCCCTTCGATCAGAACCAGATCGGCGCTTTTGCAAAGGCGGTGAAAGCTTTCCAACGTCGGGGTCAGCAACTGCGGCTTGGCTTTGGCGTAATCGCGGGCGCGCAAAGTGGCAAAACGTTTGCCCTGCAAGATTACCTGCGCGCCTGTGTCGGTTTCGGGCTTCAGCAAGACCGGATTCATGTCCGTATGTGGCGCGCGGCCAGCCGCCATTGCCTGCAACGCCTGAGCGCGACCAATCTCGCCACCGTCACATGTGACTGCAGCGTTGTTCGACATGTTTTGCGGTTTGAAGGGGGCAACCCTGAGTCCGCGGCGCAGAAAAGCTCGTGCAAGCCCGGCGACAACCATCGACTTGCCCACGTTCGAACCCGCACCCTGTATCATGATTGCCTTGGCCATCTCATACACCTTGACTGATTTCAGCCAGTGATACAAAGGGCCAGAGGTCAGGGAAAGGCGTGAACCGACATAGCACTTTGATTTTCTGCCAGAATGCTAAACGGCGGTTCCTGCCTTGCCAGATAAAACGAAAAGCCCCGCCGTAAGGCAGGGCTTTCGGAAACCAGGTGGCTTCTGATTGTGTTATGCGGCTTCGGCCTGGGCTGCCGCATTGCGGCGCTCACTTTCCTCGCGCGACAGGGCAACCGATGTACGGACACCCTTGGCGACAAATTCCATCAGCCCCGATACGACACGTTCGTTCGGGTCGATCCCGGCGCAGGACAGCACTTCGCGCCCATCGCGCGAACGGGCCCAGCGGGCGATCTGTTCCGGACCATTGCCATATTTCTTGTCGTCAGAGATGGCATCATCCAGTGCGGCCAATACAACGGCTGCGAAAAGTTTACGTGCACGATTGCCCTGTTCGCTTTTGAAGGCTGTGCCGTCAACGAAATCTTTCATGATTCGTCCTTGATCTTATTGCTCTTGTGTTTCGGGCGTGGCGCTTGTTATGACGAAGTTTGTCTGATTCGGATAGAGCATAAATGCATAACTTCTATGCAGTTTATGCATGGCTTCTGCAGGTGCAGCACGATATCTCGTCGTATTGCCACCACCCTGATCCCCAGATATAGGGTGCATCACCCTCTTATCAACCTTTTGTCATGGTTTAGTCACAATGCCCAAAATCAATGGAAATGAGATCCGCCCCGGTAACGTACTGGAACATAACGGCGGGCTTTGGAGTGCGGTCAAGGTCGACCACGTCAAGCCCGGCAAGGGTGGTGCCTTTGCCCAGGTTGAACTCCGAAACCTGCGCAACGGCTCAAAGCTGAACGAGCGCTTTCGCAGCGCGGACAAGGTCGAGCGTGTGCGCCTTGAACAAAAAGATCAGCAATTCCTGTACGAAGAAAACGGCATGCTGAACTTCATGGACACCGAAACCTATGAACAAATCCATCTGCCTGCAGATATTCTGGGCGACCGTCGGCCGTTTCTGCAGGATGGCATGACGATCACGGTAGAGTTCCATGAAAGCGAGGCGCTGAATGCAACCCTGCCGCAGAAAGTGGTCTGCAAGATTGTCGAGACTGAACCAGTCGTCAAGGGTCAGACGGCTGCCAACAGCTTTAAGCCGGCTATTCTTGATAATGGCGTCAAGGTTATGGTGCCGCCCTTTGTGGGCCCGGACGAAGATATTGTCGTAAACACCGAAACTATGGAATACGCCGAACGCGCCTGAAGTTGCGTGTTTTGGTACGATAAAAGGGGCTGGCAACGGCCCCTTTTTGCGTTCAGCCGTATGTCACAGTTGCGTCGCCTGCCAGCATGGTACCCTTGGCCCGATCAAATCGCAGATAGGCAATCGCCTGATTGCCCGACTGTGTAAAAAGCGTGCCCGCGGGTTTGCCATTGGCTGTGATCTGGGTGCCCACGGGGGCTGTGCCCTGAATGTTGACCCGGGTCAGGCCCTTACGCAGTTCAGTCTTGTGTTTCATCCTTGCGGTCACTTCCTGCCCTACGTAACAGCCTTTGCGGAAATCAACACCATTGAGGCGTTCAAACCCGGCTTCCAGAATGAAAGTGTCGGGCGTCAGTTCAATGCCGGATTCGGGAATGCAATGGGCGACTCGGATGGCGTTCCAGTCGGTGCCGTCATCGCCGTCTTGGTCCCCATAAAGGCGCCATCCCATGGCGTTGTGGCGCGGGTCGGGCAGGGCGCCACCGGGGGCAGGACCGGTCCCCTGCCGGACTTTACAGCCCGCCTCGCTCAGGGAAACATCGGCACGCAATTTGTACATGTTCAACCGCTGGACCAGGCCCGGTGCAAGGCTGGCGTCGACATCCAGCAGGATTTTATCGCCCCGCCGCACCAGAAAGAAATCGGCCACATACTTGCCCTGTGGCGTCAGGAACGCGGTATAGACAAGCCCATGATCCAGTTTCGTGATGTCGTTGGTGATCAATCCCTGAAGGAAATGCGCGGCATCGGTGCCGCCAATTTCATAGATCGCGCGTGTCATATAGCTCTCCCGTTGGCCGACCTTCTGTAATATAGGTCAGGACGCCAGGCACAACAGGGGGGCATTTCATGCGCGCGGCATTATCGGTGGTGATTCCGACCCTGAATGCAGCGACTGCGCTGCCAGCTTGTCTTGGTGCGCTGATCGAAGGGCTTGAGGCCGGGCTGATCCGCGAGTTGATCATATCCGACGGTGGCTCGGACGATGGCACATTGCAATTGGCGGACGAGGCCGGGGCGGTGATTGTCCAGGGCGCTGCATCGCGCGGTCGGCAGCTGCGGCACGGGGCCGAGATTTCGCAGGGTGACTGGTTGCTTTTCGTGCACGCGGATACAATTTTACCCGCCGGATGGTCCGGGATGATCAGGGAGCATATGACTACTGAACAACCAGCCCATTTTCGGTTGAGCTTTGATGTCAGCGGGTTAATGCCGGGACTGGTTGCAGGATGGGCCAACCTGCGGTCGCGCCTTCTTGGTCTGCCATATGGGGATCAGGGCCTGCTGATATCACGTGCAGACTATGATGCTGTAGGGGGCTTCAGGGATATGCCGCTGATGGAAGACGTCGCGATGGCCCGGGCCCTGCGCGGCCGCCTGAAATCGTTACCCATGACGGTGCGCACCAGTGCTGCGAAATACCAGCGTGATGGCTGGTTGCGGCGGGGCGCGCGCAATTTAATGCTGTTGTTGCGTTATTTTGCGGGGGCTGATCCGGCCCGGCTGGCCGGGCGGTACTAATTTTCAGAATTTCGGATTATGCGTGGCCTCATATCCGGCCTGAACTTCGGTATTGTCATATTCGGTTGCGACCCATTCCTCGAACCCGATAGGTGCGCGGGCATTGCGCGTCTCATACAGATCAAAGATATAATCCAGAATGCCCGTGCGTGACCATTTGAGATGGATATATTTGAGCCCCAACATCTTGCGGGCTTCGGACAGGGGGCGTCCCTCGATCACCAGCAAATAGATGGCCGAGGCAAAGCCGGCGCGATCTGCACCCGACTTGCAATGCATGACAAAGGGTTTCTCTATCTCGCGAAAAGCGCGAATTACCGCCAGAATATCCTCGCGCGGGGCCGCATAGCGGGCGTGAAGGGTGCAATTGACAAGCGTCAATCCGAGACTGGCACAGCTTTCTTCTTCAACAAGATAATGTGCCGCGCCGGCAGCCCCCCTCAGATTCAGTACAGTGCGGACGCCCATTGCCTTGAGTTTGACAAACCGCTCGTGCGTGGGCTGGTTCGACCGGAAAACGCCCTGTGCCACAGGATGAAAATTGGTCCAGACCTTGCGTAACACCGCATGGTCGAACCACATGTTGTAGATATGCGCCCGGCGACGGTTTTCCGGCGTCGACAGATCAGTATTGTAGGACGCGCGCAGCCGTCTTTCCCAATCGGCGATGCGTTTGAAAAGCTTCATAAACAGGGTGCGCTCCGTTTTGGGGCTTGCTTGGGCCCGGGTCGGACCCATGTAGGGGCAAGAGCCGTGCATGGCAAGCTGATGATCCGCGATTGACGTTGCGGGGTGACAACGTAGAGTTCGCCCGAACATGCAGGAGACTTGCAGATGAGTCTGTCAAACGGCCGCCCCTACCTGGCCATTCCCGGCCCTTCGGTCATGCCGGAAGCGGTGTTGCGTGCAATGCACCGGGCTGCGCCCAATATCTATGAAGGCGAACTGATTGATATGACGGCAGGGCTGGTACCCGATCTGGCCCGAGTAGCCCGCACCGATGGCCATGTGGCCATATACATCAGCAACGGCCATGGCGCATGGGAGGCCGCATTGGCCAATGTTCTTTCCGCCGGAGACCGTGCGCTGGTCGCAGCCACAGGGCGATTTGCGCATGGCTGGAGTGAGATGGCACAGGCCTTGGGAATTACAACGCAGGTACTGGATTTCGGAAAGCATTCGCCCGTAGACCCCGAGCGGCTTGAATCCGCGCTGCGCGCCGATAAGGCCCATGAAATCAAGGCTGTGATGGTAACGCATGTGGATACATCAACGTCGATCCGGAATGATATTGCAGCTACTCGCGCCGCCATGGATGCAGCCTTGCACCCGGCGTTGTTGATGGTTGATTGCATCGCATCGCTGGCCTGTGACCGGTTCGAGATGGATGCCTGGGGCGTTGATGTGATGGTTGCGGCCAGCCAGAAAGGGCTGATGGTGCCGCCCGGCCTGGGGTTTGTGTTCTTCAATGACAAAGCTGTTTCGGTACGCGCAACCAAGACATATGTCAGCCGCTACTGGGATTGGGTTCCGCGCGCAAATCCGGGGTATTTCTACCAGTATTTCGGGGGAACGGCGCCTACACATCACCTGTATGGCTTGCGGGTGGCACTGGACATGATCCACGAAGAAGGCATCCAGGCCGTCTGGGCAAGACATGACCACCTGGCCCGGGCGATTTGGGCGGCCTGCGAGGTTTGGGGGCAGGATGGGCCACTGGCACTTAATGTGACGGACCCGGCGCATCGCAGCCGTGCGGTTACGTCCCTGCGCATCGGTGCTCCGCATGGTTCAGAGTTGCGCAAGTGGGTCGAAGAAAAAGCTGGTGTGACCCTTGGGATCGGTCTGGGCATGGCCGAGCCGGAAGACCCGGAATGGCATGGATTTTTCCGTATCGGGCATATGGGGCATCTGAATGCGCATATGGTTTTGGGGATGTTGGGGGCGATTGAAGCCGGTTTGACCGCGCTGGATATTGCGCATGGTCCCGGAGGGCTGCAAGCGGCCAGCCGGGTGATTTCTACGGCCTAGGCTTCAGGTGCGCCGAAAAGCGATCAAGGTAATCAGCCTATCCAGAATATAGCCTGTTATCAGGACTGCAGGCAGGCCAAGCGTTGCCCATATAACCATGAAAATCCAAATTAGATTCACCAGGCCCATCACCAGTGCTGCATTGGTGTAGTTGGGGGCTGCGGGCATGTTTCCACGTCTCATGGGCCAAGTTTACCGCAAGAAATATCGCTGTCAGGTTAAAAATTTCGCCAGCCGATTATTTGCGGGCTTCTGCCAATGCCAACGGCAGGGCCTCTGCCAATAAATCCAGGTCCTCTGGCCGCCCGCAACTGATGCGGATACAACGATCTTGCGGGGCCACAAACGGCATTCGAACGAAAATGCCACGTGCGACAAGCGCTGCCAGAACCTTGCGGGCAAAATCGCCGTCCGCGCCGCAATCCACAGCCACAAAATTTGTGGCCGAGGGCAGGATGGTCAGCCCGTTGTCGCCCGCGATCCGGCTGATCCTGTCACGGGCCTGGGACACCTTCGCTTGGGTTTGGGCCAGCCAGTCCTGATCGTTGAGCGCGGCCAGCGCCCCGGTCTGCGCCATTCGGTTCATGCCGAAATGATTGCGGATCTTGTCGAAGTTTCTGATCAGACCCTCCGCACCGACCGCATAGCCAATCCGGGCACCCGCCATGCCGTAGGCCTTTGAAAAGGTGCGCATTCGGATAATGCGGGGGTCTTCGACATCTACTTGCGCTGCAGTGCCTTCGGGGGCAAATTCGACATAGGCCTCGTCCAGCAATAGCAAACAATCCTCTGGCAGCTCATTCAGGGCCTGTGCGATCACGGTACCGGCGTGCCATGTCCCCATCGGATTGTCCGGGTTGGCCAGATAGACCAGTTTTGCCTCAACCTCTTTTGCTTTGGCAAAAAGCGCTGCGGGATCCTCGTGATCGCCATTGTAGGGTACTTTGTGAATAATCCCGCCAAAGCCGGTCACATGATAGTTGAAGGTAGGATACGCCCCATCCGAGGTTACAACCGCATCACCCTGACTGATCAACAACCGGACCAGATAGCCCAGCAGTCCGTCTATCCCCTCGCCTACAAGGATATTCTGTGGCTGCACACGCATGTGCGCGGCCAGTGCATTGCGAAGGTCAAAACTGGTCGGGTCACCGTATTTCCAGATTTCCAGCGTTTCGGCCTGCATTGCGGCAATTGCTTTGGGTGAGGGGCCAAAGACATTTTCATTGGCGCCGAGGCGCGCGGCAAACGGCGCACCGCGGGTGCGTTCCTGCTCCTCTGGGCCGACAAACGGCACGCTGGCAGGCAGGGATTGAATCAGTCTGGTGTAGCGTGGAACAGTCATGGATCGCAGATTGGGATAATGCGGGCGGTCGCGCAAGCCCTTGAAATCGGAGAGGGGATGGTTGCTTGAGAATGACTCGCAAAAACTGGGAACCCCTATGGCCAAGTTGACACGTCGCTTGGCATGATGCGCACGGTTGAAAGCGTCGTTCCCTTAGGTCGCGCTGGCAGGCAGGAAAAAATTAAGGTTTCATGGGGTCAATCGAGGGAGGGCGCCATGAGCCGGGTAATTGTCGAAATCGAAGATCACATTGCGAAGGTCACGCTGAACCGTCCGGACAAGATGAACGCGGTTGATCCGGCGATGGCCGAGGAAATTGTCGAGGCAGGTCAAAGCCTTATGGGTGCTGACATCCGTGCGGTGGTGATGTCGGGTGAGGGTAAGTCATTTTGTGCCGGGCTGGATGTTATGAGTTTCGCGCAACTGGCTGCGGGCGACCCCGAGGCGCTGGTGATGCCGCGAACGCACGGAAATTCCAATTTGTTCCAAGAGGTTGCGATGATCTGGCGACGGTTGCCGGTGCCGGTGATCGCGGCGTTGCACGGGGCGGTCTACGGTGCCGGGTTTCAGCTGGCGCTTGGGGCCGATATTCGTATTGCAAATCAAGATGCTAAGCTGGCAATCATGGAGATGAAATGGGGTCTGATCCCGGATATGGGGGGCATGGCCCTGTTGCCGCAACTGACGCGCAGCGATGTGGTCCGGCGGATGACCTATTCTGCCGCTCCGATCACTGCCGAAAGGGCGGCCGCGTGGGGGCTGGTGACCGAACTGGCCGAAGGCCCACATGGCGCGGCCATGGCCTTGGCCACTGAAATAGCAGGAAAAAGCCCTTCGGCCATCCGCGCTGCCAAACGTCTGATCGGGCTGGCCGAAAGCGGGGTGGATCAAGACACGGTGCTGCTGGCGGAAAGCCGCGAGCAGGCCGGTCTGATCGGAAAACCGCACCAGATGGAGGTGATTTCCGCCAATATGTCGGGGCGCAAGCCAGACTTTTCGGGCAAGGCCTGAGCCGGGGCTCCAAAACGTACAATTTGTACGCTTTGTACGTCAAAAACGTACGCTATCTGACCCGTTTCGCAAATCGGACGTACGTTTTGGCCGGTGGCAAGGGACAGCGCAGCCAGCGACAGGGTCAGCCGATTTCGTTCAGGCGGTCGAGGGCGGCCTTGAGCTTGGTATGCTCTTCTTCGCGCAGTCCAAGGTTTTCGCGGGCTTCGACGACGATTTCCTCGGGGGCGCTTGCAACGAACTTGGGGTTGTTCAGTCTGCCGCGCAGGCCCCCAAGTTCCTTTTCAAGCTTGCCAATGGTTTTTTCCAGACGCGCCTTTTCTTCGCCAATGTCGATAATATCGGCCAGCGGCAGACCAAAGCTGCCGCCCTCAACCGCGACGGTGATACAGCCCTTGGGGAAGGTCCCCGCGTGGGTCAGGCTGTCGATCCGGGCAAGGCGTTTGATCATCGCCTCGTTGTTGTCCCAGGCCGCTTGCCCTGCGGCGTCAAGCTCAGTCACCAGAACCGGGATTTTCAGACCGGCGGGCACATGCATCTGGGCGCGGGCGGACCGGACGCTTTCAATCAGGGAAATCACCCAGTTCATTTCGCGGTCGGCGGCGGCGTCTACCAGCTCATTGCCGTAGGTGGGCCAATCGGTGTGGATCAGCATTTTGGGACGGTTGCCAAGGGTGTCCCACAGTTCTTCGGTGATAAACGGCATGATCGGGTGCAGCAGGATCAGGCACTGGTCGATAACCCAGGCCATGGTTTCCTGCGTCTCGGCCTTGGTGGCATCGTCGCCGTCCATCAGCAGGGGCTTGGAGAATTCCACGTACCAGTCGCAGACCTTACCCCAGACAAAAGCATAAAGCGCATTGGCGGCGTCGTTAAAGCGGTATTGCTCCAGTGCTGCGTCAACCTCGGCGCGGACCTGTGCTGTTTCGCCCATGATCCACTTGTTCACCGTGGCGGTGGGGGTGGGGTGATTTTTCGCAGAAAAATCGTGGCCCGTGGCCTCGTTCATTTCAGCAAAGCGGGCGGCATTCCACAGTTTGGTGCCGAAGTTGCGGTACCCGGCGATGCGCTGCGTCGAAAGCTTCAGATCGCGGCCCATGGCGGCCATCGCTGTCAACGTAAAACGCACCGCATCCGCGCCGTATTCGTCAATCAGTTCCAGCGGGTCGAGGACATTGCCCAGAGATTTCGACATCTTCTTGCCCTTCTCGTCGCGGACAAGGGCGTGGACATAGACATCATTGAACGGCTTTTGCCCGACCACGGCATATTGCATCATCATCATCCGGGCGACCCAGAAAAAGATGATGTCAAAGCCGGTGATCAGGACGGAGGTGGGGAAGTATTTTTTGAGTTCCTCGGTTTCCTCGGGCCAGCCAAGCGTGCCGATGGGCCAGAGACCGGAAGAGAACCATGTGTCGAGGACGTCGGGGTCGCGGTGCAGTTCTGCTCGTCTTCCGCTCATTCCTACCACTGCATATCCGGAATACTGAGCCTTTTTGTGTACGAGCAGAGATTTTTCCGAACCATAGTACTGGCGAGCTTGTTTTCGTAGCTCTCGCTCACTCGGTGCGCAAAACACTTTGAAGTTGGCTCCTTCGAGAGATGAATCTAGGCTGAGAAGAGAGGCGCGCGTTATTGCCTTTCCTGTCTTTTTAATTTTGCACTCAGATTTAAACTTTTCCATGGCTGCAAGCGATGGACCATACCAAACCGGAATTTGATGCCCCCACCAGAGCTGGCGTGAGATGCACCACGGCTCGATGTTTTCCAGCCAGTGGAAATAAACCTTGCGGTCCGCCTCGGGCATGATCCGCACATCGCCGTTTTTCACCGCGTCGATGGCGGGCCCGACGATCTTGGCCGTGTCCACGAACCACTGATCGGTCAGCATCGGTTCGATCACCACTTTCGAGCGGTCGCCAAAGGGCTGCATGATGGGTTTCGGCTCGACCAGCGGCACAAGCGACGCCTCGCGCGGGTCGCCGCCCTCTTCGGGGGCGACGGGGACGTGGGCAGCCTTGCCAAGGCGCGGATCGTTTTCGGGCACCATGACGGCAAGGCCCTCATGGGTGATCTCTTCGACGACCTTGGCACGCGCCTCGAACCGGTCGAGTCCGCGCAGGTGGTCGGGGATGAGGTTGAGCGTGTCGACCTCGGCGCCGGTAAACTCGGCCCCATTGGCAATTTCCTGTGCTCGTGTGGCGCAGGTGGCGTAATCAGCGCCGTCATTGCGCATCTGGCCTTTGGTGTCCATCAGCCGGTACATCGGGATGCCGCCACGTTTGGCGACTTCGTAGTCGTTGAAATCATGCGCGCCGGTGATTTTCACCGCGCCCGAGCCAAAAGTGGGATCGGGGTATTCATCGGTGATGATCGGGATCAACCGGCGGTGTTCCTTGGGGCCAACCGGAATTTCGCATAGTTTTCCGACGATTGGCGCGTAACGTTCATCTGAAGGATGAACCGCAACCGCGCCGTCGCCCAGCATGGTTTCGGGGCGCGTCGTGGCGATGGAGATATAATCGCGCTCTTCGGTGAAGAGCACGTTGCCGTCTTCATCCTTTTCGACATATTCATAGGTCGCGCCGCCCGCCAGCGGGTATTTGAAGTGCCACATGTGGCCGGCGACCTCAAGGTTTTCGACCTCAAGGTCGCTGATCGCGGTTTCAAAATGCGGGTCCCAGTTGACCAGCCGCTTGCCGCGATAGATCAGCCCCTTGTTGTACATATCAACAAAGACCTTGATCACGGCGTCGTGGAAATTGCCCTCTTCTCCTTCAGGCGCAGACGGCGCGCCGGACATGGTAAACGCCTCACGCGACCAGTCACACGAGGCGCCAAGGCGTTTGAGCTGCCCAATGATGGTGCCACGCGATTTGATCTTTTGTTGCCAGACGCGTTTTTCAAACGCCTCGCGGCCCATTTCCGTGCGCGACGGTTCCTGATTGGCGGCCATGTCGCGTTCGGTCACCATCTGCGTGGCGATGCCCGCATGATCGGTGCCGGGCTGCCAGAGCGTGTCAAAGCCGCGCATCCGGTGCCAGCGCACAAGGATATCCTGCAGCGTGTTGTTAAAGGCGTGACCCATGTGAAGGCTGCCTGTCACGTTGGGCGGCGGGATCATGATGCTGAAGGTTTCAGCGCCCGGTTTGGCATTGGCCCCGGCCTTGAAGCAGCCTGATTTTTCCCAGGCCTGATAAAGGCGGGTCTCGGCCTCGTTTGAGTCGAATGTTTTTTCCATTGCCATCACGTCATACCTTGCGCATTTCACGGGTTGCCCGACGTCTAGCGAAACCGCAGCCCAAGGGAAAGATGGACGCGGCAATTTATTGGCGCAGCGATTGGGTGACAGGCGGTTAATTCCGGCGCAGACTGTGGGCAAGGCAGGTGGAGGTATGGCGATGGACGGGGTGAGTCAGTGGCGGATCGACAAGGCAGGCCAGGGCAAGCCGATTGATCTGGGGGCCAAAGGGCTGGCCGGGCTGGATGTGTCGCCGCCCGGTTTTGTCTGGGTGCATGTTGATTGCGGCAGGCAGGGCGCGCAGCACTGGCTGGAAGGCATCGGGCTGGAGCCGCTGGTACAGCGGGCATTGCTGGCGCCCGAGACTCGGCCAAGGTGCAGCGTGCATGGCGACGGCGTGCTGATGAACCTGCGCGGCGTGAACCTGAACCCCGGCGACGAGGTTGAGGATATGGTATCGCTCAGAATGTGGATCACCGAGCAGCTGGTGGTTACCGTGCAAATGCGGCGCCTGATGGCGGTATCGGATGTTCAGGACGCGGTGGCCCGCGGTCAGGGCCCGGATGGCGCGGCCGAGCTGGTGGCACGTCTGGCGCTGCGGCTGGCAGACCGGGCCGAACCGGTGGTGGCGGGACTGAACGAGAAAGTGGATGTGCTGGAGGATCAGGTGATCGAGGGGCTTTCCTCGATGAGCCGGCGAAATCTGGGTGATATCCGACGCGTGTCGATCATGTTGCGTCGACATATGGCGCCACAACGCGATGCCCTGAGCACGTTCGAGATCGAGGATCTGCCATGGGTCAGGATGCATGACCGGTCGCGTCTGCGCGAGGCGACTGAACGCATGACCCGGCTGGCCGAGGAACTGGACGCGATCCGCGACCGTGCGCAGGTGGTGCATGACCAGATCATGGACACCCGCGCCGAGGCGATGAACCGGCAGATGCTGGTCCTGTCCGTCGTGGCCGCGATTTTTCTGCCGCTGGGTTTGATCACCGGCCTGTTGGGCATCAACGTGGGTGGTATGCCCGGCGCCAACTATGGTGGCGCCTTTTGGATTGTCACGGCTGGACTGGTTGTGCTCGGTCTGATGCTGTTCTGGATTTTCTGGAAGATGGGCTGGCTTGGTCGGAACTGACCGGGGTAAGCTGTAGAGGCTCTGTCAAAATGGGACCGTTGTTAAAGAAGGTTAAGCCATGGCATTGATCATTCCTGATGGCCCGGTTTCGTTTTTTCGCCTGTTCACGAAAATGGGCGGCTGGCTGGTGATCGTGCTGGGCGCGGTGTGCCTGCTTTTGTCGCTGATCAGTCAGAGCAACCTGGGGCTGGCGCAGCGGTTCGAGGCCGAGGGCCGCGACGCCACCGCAATTGTGACCGAACGGTTCGCCAAACAGCCCAAGGGCGAAGAGGACCGCAACAGGATCACCTATTTTCTGGGGCTGAAATTCACCACCCGCGAGGGCCAGGAGATTGCGGTGGTGCAAAAAGTTGGCCGCCCCGAGTACGAAAAGCAGGCCGAAGGCAGCGAATTGCGCCTGCGCTATCTGGCAAGCCAGCCGGAACTGGTTGAACTGGTACCGGGGCAATACCGGTCAAGTTCGAGCATGTTGCAGGTTATGGCCCTGCTGACCGGGCTGGCGTTTCTGGCCGGTCTGTTTGTGGTGGGCGGCTGGGCGGTTTCGGCCGTGCGTGCGCGCCGTTACGGGCGGCGGGAAACGGCGATGGTGCAAGAGGTAAGATACACCGGATTAAAGCTGAACAACCGCCGCCGGTTGCGCCTGATCTGGCGTGATGCCCGGGGGCGCGAAGGTGCAAGTATCCTGCGCCGCGAGGCCGAGTTGAGAGAGTTCAAGCCGGGCGATCAGATCGAGATTTATCAGGGGGTTAAGCGATCCTGGTGGGTTGGGGATGTGGGCGAACGGGCGAAGGTTTCGCCATAGCCGTGAGGAACGCCGGAATTTTTTTTCAGAAGTCCGCTAAGCGGACAAAACGGTCCGATTCCGGGTTTCACTGAGAGCCCCCCTGAAGCATTGCAGGGTGGGTTACAGAAACTTGATCTGTATTCAAAACGTCAGAACCCTGCTATTTTGGCAGTAAAAGCGGGACACGTTCGTTATGAAGCCACGGTTTTTCGGGACTAAAGTTCAAAAGCGTATGCAGAGGATCGCATACGAACTTTCCCCTTTACTGCAGGATCAATCTGCATTTGGTACCGAAGGCCGCATGTGGGCGATTGATAGGCCCGACTTCGCCGAGGTAGATAAAGTGGCCGCACTTGCATTGCTACAAGGGGCTACGGCCAATCACTATGTCCTAAAATCCCAGGAAGCACGATTTGCGGAAGAATATGCAGAAAAAGGCTTGGTAAATGATCGGTGGGACCAGTTCATGGGGGGACCTCAATGTCTAACCATCTGCGAGGAATACTTGGCCAACTTTGAATTGCCGGATCAATATCACCTGCATCAGCTAAGCCCTGAAACACCCGCGCACATACTCGATGCACTCGAAGAAACTGCAGCAGCATGCGGGGTCTTACCGCCAATGACGCCAGTCTTGTTTGGGCAGATGCGCAATGCTGCGTATTTCTGCCTTGAAGCACCGGACGGTGGCGTTGCGGCTTGTGCTGGTGCCTGCCTGCGCAATCACATTGAAAGTCGCTTCGGCAAAGCCTCGTGGTGGGGTATGCTTGCCACGCGCGATCAGGACCGTGGTCAAAGCCTGTCACTCTATCTCGGTGCGCTGGCGGCTCGCACCATGCACGAGAAATTCGGCGTCGAAGAATTTTACACCGGCGTGCGGTCCGATAATCACGTGTCGCGGCACGTTTGCCAGAAACTGGGCGTCCATGACAGCGAGTACGCGTGTCTTGCAATTCTTGACCCGGCGGCATTCGGCGAAGGTGGCTACACCAAATAAGCATAGCCCTTCCAGGCGGTTTCTTGGCCTTCGCTAAAAGCGCTGCAGTTCGCCCCAAAGTTTAAGTGGGCTCTGACCGGTCATTCGCGTTCTGCGGCGACGCTGGTATTGGTCAGGGGCTCGCGTTCGCCTGCGCGGATGACGGCGGGGTCATAGGGTTTGCGGGCAAAGACCTGTTCGACCATGGGGGCGAAAAACTCCAGAGGCAGGTCGTCGTAATCCGGGTCAAAGCTGGCCTGATCCCACCTTTCGCAGAACTCGGCGCAGTCGTCGAAATAGGGGTGGCCTGCGTGACGCTCGCGCTTGTGCTGGTCAAAGCCATCAAGGTGGTGACCGTAGTAGAGCATCTGGAAATCGCCGTGGGTCTGGACGCACCACGCGCATTGTTCGCGCACAAAGGGTTTGAGGATGGTGGCGGCATATTCGTCGTGATTGTAGGGCGCGTAGATATCGCCGATATCGTGCAAGAGCGCCGAGACAACCCAATCAATATCCGCGCCATCCCGCCACGCCCGGGTGGCGGATTGCACGGAATGCCCAAGGCGGGTGATCTGGTAGCCCGAGAGGCTTTCGTCGAGGTCGACCAGCGCTTTCAGCAGCCGGTGCGCGGTGTGTTTTGTGTGGTCGATTTCATGGGCGGTCAGGAATTCATACTCTTCCTTGGTTCCGTCTTTCATCTGGGTGAAGTTGACCTTGTCCATCTGGGAACTCCCTTTCCTATGAGGCGGCTGCCTTGTTGTATAGTGAAACATCGCCTGTGGCCCCTTGTGCAAGGGCTTTGGTCTGATCGGCGCGGATTTTTTCGTAAAGGTCCAGCGATTGCGGGCTGAAATTGGCAGTGGGCGGCATGTAGTGGATGAAATTACCCGAGGTATCCACACCGCGTGCCATCATCGCATAGTCGCGGTCGGCCACCTGTTGTCTGGCATTCGGGTTGAGATAGCGGATGGCAAAGCCGATGCGGCGGTCGTCTGAGGTATTGGGCCCCGAGCCGTGAATGGTCAGGCCGTGGTGCAGGGACATCTGGCCGGGTTGCAACTCGATAGGGGTTTTGTCGCTATCGGCCACATCAACCGCGATTTCCTGACCGCGGCTAAGCAGGTTATTTTCTGAAAACGTGTCATTGTGCGGCATGATCGGGTTTTTGTGTGAACCGGCGACAAATTCCATGCACCCCGATTGCACCGTGGCGGGTGACAGCGCGATCCATGCCGTTACCTGATCCGAGGTTTCGCCCATGCCCCAATACGTCAGGTCCTGATGCATGCCGACAATATGGGTGGTGTGCGGTTCCTTGATGAAGAATTCAGCCGACCAGATCATCAGGTTGGGTCCCAGAATGCCCTCGACCGCGTTCAGAACGCGCGGGTTCTGCGCCAGGCGCGCAGCCAGTGGCATCACGCATTGGGCGTTGACGCGCTTATAGGTGTTCAGAGGCAGGGGCAGGTCGGCTGGCAGCCAGTCGCGTTCGATCGCCTCAAGTTCGGCCCGGTACTGGGCGGCTTCGGTTTCATCGAACACCTGAAGCGGGAACAAAAAGCCGTCCTCCCAGTAGTGTTCGGTCTGGGCGGCACTGAGGTGTCCGCCGGTCAGGGCAAGGGGCGTGGGCATCGGTGATATCCTGTTTCGCGCTGGTTTGGCCAGATTAGGCGAGATCCGGCAGAATTCAGAACGGTATCGCTGGACGCTTAGGCTAAGTTCTGCTTAGCCTGATATCATGGCAACAAAGATTCCCTCGCTGAACTGGTTGCGCGTGTTCGAGGCGGCAGCGCGCTGTGAAAGCTTTTCTCGGGCGGCAGGGCAGCTGAACATGTCACCGGCGGCGGTCAGCCAGCAGGTGAAGGCACTGGAAGAACGGCTAGGCGCCCCCCTGTTCGAGCGCCACGCCCATGCGGTTACGTTGACCGAAACCGGGCGGGCCTACCTGCCTTCGGTGCAGCAGGCGCTTCTGACATTGGAGGGGGCCACCGACGGGCTGTTTGGCGCGGGGCCTGCGCAGCAGCTGTTCGTGCAGTCGGTTCTGATCTTTGCCCATGGGGTGCTGGCGCGGGGGTTAACCAATTTTGCGGGTCTACACCCGGATATTTCCCTGACCCTGACCACGGCCAACCAGCCCCATGAATTCGCTCAGGGCTTTAACGACATGCAGATCGTTTTCGGCAATCCACAGGCCCATGGGCCGGAAAGTGATCGTTTGATGGGCGAGAAGCTGTATCCGGTGGCGTTGCCCGAGGTTGCGCAGGGCGTCTCATCCCCGCAGGATCTGTTGCAGCATCGGTTGATCGAAGTGGCGACGCACCGGGCGGGCTGGCCCTATCTGTTTGATCATCTGGGTGTTTTGCCGGGTACCGCGCGGTATGTCTATGCCGACAGCACGCTTATGGCGATGGCAATGGCCAGTGAAGGGGGCGGGGTGGCGCTGGCCCGGGCCCCGGCGAGCGACAAGGCGATGGCCGAAGCGGGACTGGTGCCCTGCTTGGATTTTGTCAGTGTCGAGGGGCGCGAGACCTATCATCTGGTATACCCCGATCGCCGGGCGCTGCGCCCGCCTGCGCGTTCATTCCGTGACTGGATGCTGGACTGGACAAAGGGGCTTGACGATTGACAACAGTGCATATGGCCGCGATTTTTCTGCGAAAAATCCGGGTGTCAGGCCTTGGCGGGTAGCGCGGCGTTCAGGGTTTCGGACAGGATACGGCGCTGGATCTTGCCCGAGGGTCCTTTGGGGAGTTCATCAAGGAAATGCACGCGGTCGGGGCATTTGAATTTGCCAAGGCGCCGGGTGCAGAGTGCCAGAAGCTGGTCGGCGGTAACTGCCGATCCGGGTTTCACGGTGACGGCGGCCTCGACCCGCTCGCCGTAGCTGTCGCAGGGGCAGGAAAAGGCCGCGGCCTCGACCACGTCGGGGTGGGCGTAGAGGGCCTCGTCAATTTCGCGCGGGGCGATGTTTTCGCCGCCTTTGATGATCAGCTCCTTGAGGCGTCCGGTGACAAAGAAATAACCATCGGCATCCTGTCGCCCCAGGTCACCGGTACGCAGCCAGCCGTCGGGGGTGAAACTATCCGCCGTGGCCTTAGGATTGTTGAGGTATTCCAGCATGATATTAGGACCGCGCACTGCAATTTCGCCCTCTTGCCCATGAGGTATTGGATTCAGATCAGGTGACAGGATTGTCGCTTCGTTACCAAAGGCGATCCCGGGTGAGCCGATTTTGCGGGGGGCGGGGGGCAGAGGGTTTGACAGGATTTGCGCGGCAGTTTCCGTCAGGCCCATGGTTTCGATGATCGGCACCTCAAACCGCGTTTCAAAGGCGCGCTGAACCTCGGGCGACAGCGGTGACGAGGCCGAGCGGCCAAAGCGCAGGCGGGCGCGGGTGGTAGCGTCGGGGTTCGCGGGACCATGCAAAAGGTGTGAAATGATGGTGGGCACGACCGAGAACCAGGTCGCCTGCGCATCGCGGGCGTGATCCCAGAACCGGTTGGATGAAAATCGTGGGCACATGGCCAGTGTGCCACCAGACACCAGCGTGCCCATGACGGACACGCATAGCCCGTTGATGTGGTAGATCGGCAGCACACAAAGCCCGCAGTCATCGGGCGTGAGGGTATGGGCGATTGTTGTGGTCCAGCCCCCGGCAAGCAGGCTGGACTGGGTATGCACCACGCCCTTGGGTTGCCCGGTGGTACCCGAAGTGTACATCAGCAGCGCATGATCCGAAGGTGCGACAGGGTGCAAGGCGATATCGGGGGTGTTATCAGCCGAGGGGTCCAGCAGGCTCATCCCGCCCGTATCGGCCTGATTGAATAGGGCCAGATGGTCGTCGCCCACAAAGGCAAAGCGTGCGCCGGAATGGCCAAGGGCATATCCAATTGCCTCGGGCCCGGCGACAAGGTTGATCATCGTCGCACGAAAGCCGCCGTAAAGCGTGCCGAAAAGGCATTCAAGCGCGGCGCGCCCGTTGGGCTGCATGATAGCGACGCTTTCGCCGCGGGCCGCCCCCTGTGCTGTCAGAAGCTGGGCGATATCATGGGCGCGGTTGCGCAGGGTGGGCCAGTCAAGCGACGCGCCCCCCTCGGGAAAGGTGAAGGCCGGGCCGCCCGCGTCGGCACGCATGTCGATCCAGTCGCGCAGGGCGCCTTGGGGTGGGGTTGCGCTCATTTTCCGGCCTTTGCCCAGTAGCTGGCGAAGATATCGTCTACGGCAGGTTCACGGCTGGGGATTTCGCGGACGATCTTGGTGGTTTGCATGAAATGCCGCCAGTGCAGATTGTCGTCGATCGAATTGCCGCCCCAACTGCCGCAGCCCATCGACAGGGAAAACGGCATGCCGTTGTTGAAGGCCCCGCCGGTGGCAAAGCAATGCGCCTGATTGACGATCACGCGGCAGGTGGGGATCGTTTCACCCAGATACCGTGCGCGGGTGTCATCAGTGCTGTGCAGGCCAATGGAATGTCCGGCGCCCTGATGGTCGAGGATGCGGGCGGCGATCGCGGCGGCATCTTTGAAATCGGCGGCACGGTAGAGCGCGACGACGCGGCTAAGCTTTTCGCCCGATAGCGGATGGTCGGGACCGATGCTGCTGGTTTCCACTGCGATAAAGCGGGTGTCGTCGGGCACCTGTCCGGTCAGTCCAAGTGCGGCGATCATCTTATCGGCATCCTGGGCGATGACCGCGCGGTTGAGGTGGCCGTCGGGCCATAGCTTTTCAACGATCTGGTCTGCGCCGGATTCAGGGATCAGCGCCCCGCCTTCAGCAGCCATGGCGGCAACGAACGCGTCATAGACCGCGTCGACGACAATCAATTCGTTTTCGGAGGAACAAGAGGTGGCGTTGTCAAAGGTTTTGGACGCCGCGATTTTGGCCGCGGCGGCAGCCAGGTCGGCGGTTTCATCCACAATTACAGTGACATTGCCCGCGCCCACCGCGACGGCAGGTGTGCCGCAGGTGTAGGCACGGCGCACGTTGTCCTGAGAGCCGGTGACGACAACCAGATCGGATTGTTCCAGCATGCGCTGGGTCTTGTCCTTCGATCCCGGCGCCGGAACCATCTGCACAAGGTCATGATCAAGACCAAGACGGTCGAATTCGGCATAGATATACGACAGCAGCAATTCGCAGGTCGCTACGCCTTTGGGCGAGGGCGACAGCACGATGGCGTTACCGCATTTCAGCGCGTTGATGATGTTGTTGGCAGGTGTTGCGCCAGGGTTGGTAGAGGGCACAACCGCGCCGATCACGCCAATGGGGCGGGCGATTTCGGTGATGCCGGTAGCGGGGTCATCGCGCACGACGCCGTGGGTCTTGGCCGATGCGATATCGCGCATCAGGCCCAGCGTCTTGCGGTGGTTTTTGGTGATCTTGTCAGCCACGTTGCCAAGCCCGGTAGTTTTGACCGACAGTTCGGCCAGCGCCCGGTTGCGCGCGGGTTCCATGATGGCCCAGGCCACGGCCTGTGCGGCCAGATCATAGCGTTCCTGTGTCGCGCCATCTTCGAACGCCTTTTGGGCGTGGCGGGCGCGGGCCATGATCTGATCAACGGCTGTGATATCGTCGGGCTTGGTCATTTCGGGGTGTCCTTTGGGTGGGGACAGGGCAGGCAGGCCGCCCTGTCCGGTTTTCTTTCATGGCGCGATCACAGACCGGCCAGCAGTTCCTTGAGGGTTGCTTCGCGGGCCGCCCACATCTCTTTGACTTCATTGCGGGTCATGATGTGCATGGGGGAGCCACCGGCCTTCATCTTGCCGGCCACTTTGGCGTTTGCGAACATTTCAGGCACGGTGGCGGCCAGTTTGTCGATGACATCCTGCGGGGTGCCTTTGGGTACCATGATGCCGCGGAAGTTGACTGACGCGTTGTCGATATCCAGGCCCTGTTCTTTCATGGTGGGCACGTCTGGCAGGAATTCGTTGCGCTCCAGATCAAATACGCCAAGGATTTTCACATTGCCTGCTTCGCGGGCGCGGAAGGCATCGGACAGGTTATTCACACCTGCCAAGACGTCGCCTGCGATCACGGCTTTCATGGCTGCTGCGCCGCCACCTTTGGTGGGGATATAGGCCATTTTGACACCTGCTGCTTTCTCAAGCTGCAGGGCAGCGATGTGGTGGCCAACAAACAGACCCGCACCGGAAAACGTAAGCTTGCCGGGGTTTTCCTTGGCATAGGCCAGGGCATCTTCCATCGAGTTCATCGGGCTGTCAGCGGCCACAACAAAGACCGCCGGATCGGCGCCCCAGTTGGCGATCGGCTCAAAGCTGTCGGCGGAATAGTCCACGCCGCCTTTGATCGACTGAGCGATGAAATGCGGGATGTTATAGGCGGCGAGTGTATAGCCATCGGCCTCGGCCTGGGTGGCGAACCAGTTCCAGCCGACACGGCCCCCGGCGCCGGGCTTGTTTATGATGGCGATGGGCATGCCAAGCGCATCTTCGTTGCCGGCGGTCATGGTGACGATGCGCGCCTGAAAGTCGGTGGCGCCCCCGGCGCCATAGCTGACCATCATCATCACGGGCCGGTCGGGATAATCTCCGGCGTAGGCGCCTCCGGTCAGGGTCATGAGGGCCATGGCCGCCCCTGCGAGTAGTTTCTTCATTTTTGTTTCCTCCCTTGGAATCTTGGTTTTTTGTTGGTTTCAGAACAGAATTTCACGTGGTGTGTAGACCTTTAGAAGTAGCGCGAACACACTGTACATTACCGCGACAAAGCAGGCCGTGACGATCGCCCGCCTGATCCAGCTTTTTGCCTGATCGTGCGGCGCCGGATCGTAGAGCGACAGCAGGATGAAAAACCCGATCGTTGTTGCAGTGTAAAAGCCGAGTGTTTTGGCGGCCCAGAAAACATAAATCAGCGAAACGATCAGTCCGGGCGCCAGATTGATTGCCATGCGCCGGGGGATGCCCGTGCCGATCTTGGACCAGCCAAGCAGCGCCTTGACGAATGTCCAGCCTGCCAGAACCACAAAGGCAGTCGAGATCAGGCGTGGAAAAAGGAAAGCATCGGCGGGTTGCTGGGTATAGCTGACCCAGGCCACCCAGCAGCCAACGGCAAAGACAAGGCCCGAGGGGATGATATGCTGTGTGCGGCTCATACCAGTGTCTCCTCTTGCGGGGTGTTGGTGATGCGGTGCTGGCGCAGTTCCATCCAGACCGAATAGGCGATGGAGGCCACAACGATGGCAATCAGCAGGATGTTCAGCCCGCCCCCCAGGAAATAGGGGGCCATGCCGTCAGTGGCGTTTGCGATCATGCTGCCCTGAATGAAATTGGCCTCGGCAATCGGGCCAAGGATCAGGCCCAGCACAAGGGGGGCTGCAGAAAAGCCGAAACGCTCAAGAAAGAACATCATGACGCCCAGAGTGGCCATGACATAGACATCACCCATCGAACTCTGGACCGAATAGGCGCCAAAAACCGACAGGCCCAGCACCACAGCAGCCATGACAGATTGTGGCACCTGTGCCACCTTGGCGGCCATGCCCGCGATATAGAGGCCAAACAGGCACATCAGCACCTGCCCGATCAACATCGAGTTGATGAAGGTCCAGGCCACATCGGGATGGTTGTCAAACAGGTCGGTGCCAGGAAAGATCCCGTGAATCAGCAGCCCGCCCAGCAGGACAGCGGCAGTTGGACTGCCGGGGATCGAAAGCGTCAGCAGGGGCACGAGTGACGGGCCGACCATCGCGTTGTTGGCAGACTCTGCCGCAATCACGCCTTCGGGATGGCCGGTGCCGAATTTCTTGCGCTCGGGTGAGAATTTCTTGGTCTGGTCATAGGCCACCAGCCCGGCGATCTGACCACCCACACCTGGGATCAGGCCGATGACCGACCCGACAGCCGTGCCAATGGCCATGGCGCGTTTGCGGCTAAGAAGTTCGCGCACGGCGTCCTTGATGGCGTGTTTCTGCACCTCGATCACCTCAATCCCGTCGCCCTGACGCCCCTTTGCAAACATGGTCAACACCTGCGGAATGGCGAAGAGACCGATGAGGGCGGCGATGATGTTGATGCCGCCGCCCAGCGACGGGTGGAAGATAAACCGCTGCGCGCCCATGATGTCATCAAAGCCGATTGTGGCCAGCCACAGGCCGATGCAGCCCGATAGCAGCCCCTTCACCACCGAGGCCGAGTCGAGAGAGCCGATGATCGTGACGCCCAGTATCGCCAGCCAGAACAGGTGCGACGGCCCAAAGGCCAGCGCCCATTTCGCCAGCAGGGGGGTGAGAAAGATCAACAGAAGAACGCCAAAAACGCCACCCACGGCCGAGGCCAGAAAAGACAGCTGAAGGGCTTTTGCCCCTTCGCCCTTTTTCGCCATGGCATGGCCATCCAGCGTGGTGGCGATATTGGCGGGGGCACCGGGAATTTTAAGCAAGATGGCGCTGACCGCCCCACCGGCAACGGTTGAGGTATAGGCGGCCCCCAGCAGGATCAGCCCCTGGACGGCTTCAAGTTGGAAGGTGAAGGGAATAAGCAATGCCACGGCCATGGTCGGAGACAGCCCGGGCGTGGCGCCAAGGATCAGTCCGCCGATCGTGCCGCCGATCAACAGCAAAAGCGAGATGGGTTCGAACACGTTGCCGAAGTAATATATGAACTCCACGACTTCCCCCCCCTTGGTGCAGCCGGTCGGTTCCGGCGCATTTGACAGTCAGGGTAAGTTATGAAAATAGTATTGCAAATGTTTTCATAAAATCCTTGGAAAATGAACCTTAAGTGACTGATAAAAATAAGAGAAAAGCGGATATAATAGCGGTTGCAAAGGCTGCGAACGTGTCACCTTCGACGGTGTCACGCACCTTTAATCATCCCGAACTGGTTAATCCGGCGACTCGGAAAAAAATCACCCGCGCGGTCGAACGGCTGGGGTATATCCGCAACCGGACGGCACAGGTGATGCACGGTCGGCGCAGCGCCACGATCGGGCTGATTGTGCCGACGATTGATCACGCGATTTTTGCCGAAGTGATTCAATCGTTCTCGGATGCGGTGGATGCGGCAGGGTTTACCTTGCTAATTGCGTCGCATGGGTACGATCTGGAGCGCGAGCATGCGATGATGCGCAAGTTGCTGGAGCATCGCGTCGATGGCATTGCACTGATCGGCTTAGAGCATTCGGAGGCCAGTTTTCAACTGATCGAGCAACAGGGCATACCTGCGATTGCGATCTGGAACCACGACGAAGACTCGGCCATGTCCTGTGTCGGGGCAAATAATATTCAGGCCGGGCGTCTGGCGGCCGAACATCTGCTGGAGTTGGGGCATCGCGAAATCGGTCTGATTTTTCCCTCTGTCGCTGGCAACGACCGGGCTGCCGGGCGATTGAACGGGGCGTTGGCGGCATTGCGCAAACAGGGCGTGAATGTGCGTGAAACCTGGCGTTCCGAAGCGCCTTACAGCATTGCGCAGGCCAAGCTGGCGGCGCTGGATTTGCTGGGATCGGAGACGCGGCCCGGTGCGTTGTTATGCGGCAATGACGTGATCGCGCATGGGGCGCTGTTTGCGGCGCAAAATCTGGGCTTGCGGGTGCCCGACGACCTGTCGATCATCGGAATCGGGGATTTCAAAGGGTCCGAGGATATTGAGCCAGGCCTGACCACCATCCGTATTCCGGCGCAAAGCATCGGACAGATCGCCGGCGAACGGTTTGCCCAGATCATCACCGAAGGAGATGAGAACATCTTTCGCTTTTGCTGTGATCTGGCTTGTGTCGTGCGCGGTACAACTGCAGCGGTTTAACGTCCGCGATCCAGTTTGGTTGTCAGGTGGATCAGGCTTTCTGATCCTCTGACACCCTTGGCCTCGCCGATACGGTCCAACGTGTCATCCAGTGCCTCGGTCGTGTCCGCCTCAAGCGTGACGATCAGATCGAACCGCCCCGAGGTGGTGTGGACGCGGCGCACCTCGGGCAGGGATTTGAGCCGCGCCAGAACAGTAGGGCCGCTGCGTGGTTCGATACTGACCAGCACGGTGGCACGCAACGGCGCGCGGGCGGTATCGTGCAGGCGCACGCAATACCCCTGGATCACGCCCGAAGTTTCCAGCCGATCAAGACGGGCCTGCACTGTGGTGCGCGCAAGCCCCAGTTTGCGGGCCATCGTGGCCACCGGAAAACGGGCATTTTCGGACAACAGTGCCAGAAGAGAGCGGTCAGTTTCGTCGGTTTGCATTATATAGCCTGCGATATGACGTAATTTATAGTCACTATATAAGAAGTGCCGCGCAGAATCGACGTCTTTCCGGGGGATACTGAAAAGAAATACCAAAGAGGCACTGCAGATGCGCGATTTTCCCAACTGGCCTGACCCACGGGCACATATCCTGCGGCACCAGCCGGATACGGCGATGTTGTATTTTGCACCCGCGACCTTGCAGGCCACGGCCAAACGGTTTCAGCGCGGGTTTGACGGGTTGGTGACCTACGCGGTCAAGGCCAACATGGGCGAAGAGGTTCTGGCCAATCTGGTCACTGCGGGCCTGCGCGCCTTTGATGTGGCCAGCCCGCGCGAGATGTATGCGGTGCGTGCGGTCTGTGCCGACGCGGTTCTGCACTACAATAACCCGGTACGCTCGAACGAAGAGATTGCCGTGGCGGTCGCCCTTGGCGTGCGATCCTTTTCAGTGGATTGCGAGCGGGAACTGGACAAACTGGCGGGTGTGGCGCCAGGGTCGGAAATGACGGTGCGGCTGGCTTTGCCGGTCAGCGGGGCCGCTTATGATTTTGGCGAGAAATTTGGCGTTGGGCCTGATCGTGCTGTGGTCTTGCTGCAAAAGGTTGTCGCGCACGGTTTCATCCCGTCGATGACGTTTCATCCGGGGACGCAATGTGCCGATCCGGCGGCCTGGGGCGCCTATATCAAGGTTGTGGCGGACGTAGCGCGCAAGGCAGGTGTCCGGCTGGCAAGGCTGAATGTAGGCGGCGGATTTGCCGCGCATCGGTGGGGGGCTGCGCCTGATCTGGAAAAGATTTTCAGCCACATACGAAGAGAGGTGAATAGCTGTTTCGGCGCGCACGCACCTGAACTGGTGTGCGAACCCGGGCGCGCCATGGTGGCGGATGCCTTTACGCTGGTCACCCGCGTGAAAGCGTTGCGCGATAGCGGTGCAGTGTTTCTGAATGATGGAATTTACGGTGGTCTGACCGAGGCGCGCGATATCGGCTGCACCGATCGGGTGCGGGCGATGGGCCCCGACGGGACGTGGCGTAAGGATGCACCCAAGGCGCGGGTAGTCTATGGCCCGACCTGTGACAGTATCGACCGCTTGCCGGATCCGTTACCGCTGCCGGGGGACATGGCCGAGGGCGACTATGTTTTCTTTGACGGCATGGGGGCTTACTCACGCAGCCTGAGCACAGGCTTCAATGGGTACGGATTAAGCGACCCGGTGACGGTGGCCGCGCTTTAACTGCTTTGCCTCTGGACACCGGCGCAGTCGTGCTTAGGTTCCCTGTTGAAGAATGCGTCAGGGGCACATCATGGAAAAGTTCGGTAAAAGCCAACCGGTTAAACGGGTTGAGGATGTTCGGTTTCTAACCGGGCAGGGGCGGTATGTTGATGACGTCGCCCCCGAGGGGGCGTTGCATGCCTACGTATTTCGGTCCTCGGTTGCCCATGCCGAAATTACAGGGTTGGTTCTGGATGACGCGCGTGTCGCCCCTGGGGTGCATCTGGTGCTGGGCGCAGATGATCTGGCCAGGGCCGGAATTTCCGAGGGGCTTTTGGCAAATATAATCACCAACCGCGACGGATCCAAAGCAGCCGCCCCGCGCCGGCCGCTGCTGGCCGAAGGGCGCGTGCGGTTCGTTGGCGAACCGATTGCGTTTATTGTGGCTGAGACGCTGCAGCAGGCACGTGATGCGGCAGAGTTGATCGGGTTTGACTATGATGATCTGCCAGCCAAAATGGCACTGGCGCCGGGGGGCGAGACGCTCCATCCCGAAGCGCCCGACAACCGCGCATTTGACTGGGGGCTGGGGGATGAGGCCGCTGTCGAAGCCGCGATTGAAAAGGCCGCCCATGTGGTGCGCCTGCATGTTGAGGATAACCGGATTATCGCCAATTCGATGGAGCCGCGCGGCTGTTTCGCTGAACCCGAAGGCGACCGTTTGCACGTTTCGGTCAACGGGCAGGGAGTGTGGGGCGCCAAGCGTAATCTGGCGCGGGTGCTGGGGCTGGCGCCCGAAAGGATCCGCGTGACCAACCCTGATGTGGGCGGTGGTTTTGGCATGAAAGCGTTTGATTATCCGGAAACTTTTCTGGCTGCCCATGCTGCTCGGGTGCTGAACCGACCGGTGCGCTGGATGTCGGAACGCGGCGAAGCGATGATGAGCGACAATTCTGGCCGTGCGCTGGAACACGAGCTGACACTCGGTTTCGACCAAAATCTTAGGATCACTGCCTACCGGGTTGATACAAAATGCGAACTTGGGGCCTATAACAGCTTTATGGGGCAAGGTATTCAGACCGACCTTTTTGCCAAGGTTCTGATGGGAACCTATGATGTGCAGGCCACCTATCTGCATGTTGAAGGATTCTATACCAACACCACACAGGTGGACGCCTATCGCGGCGCGGGCCGGCCCGAAGCGAATTATGCACTGGAACGGATTTTGGACCGCGCCGCACGGGAGTTGGGCGTGGATACGTTTGAGCTGCACAGACGTAATTTTATCGCCCCGGATCAGTTTCCCTATGTCTCGGCCACCGGCGAAACCTATGACGTGGGCGAGTTTGACCGCGTGCTGAGCCGGGCCGAGAGTGAGGCCGATCGCGTAGGCTTTGCCGTGCGCAAGGCCGAGAGTGCTGCGCGCGGGCGTTTGCGTGGAATGGGCTTGTGTTACTATATTGAAAGTATTCTGGGTAATCCTTCGGAAACGGCGAAGGTTGAGTTTAACGAGGATGGCACGGTGTCGATCTATGTGGGCACACAAAGTAACGGTCAGGGCCACGAAACGGTTTATGCTGCGTTTCTGTCGGATCAGACCGGTATTCCCGCCGATCTGATCCATGTGATTCAGGGGGATAGCGACCTGATTGCCAATGGCGGCGGCACAGGCGGGTCACGTTCGGTTACAACCCAGAATAATGCGACGCTGGCCACGGTGGCCCGGATGATCGAGGTGTTCATCCCCTATCTTGCAAAAAAGATGGGGGTTGAAGCGGACGAAGTTTCATTTGACGACGAAACCTTCCGCGCACCGGGGTCAAACATGACGCCAACCTTTCTGGAGGCTGCGGAGATGGCGCGCGCCGATGGTCGCAGCGATCTGTTGACCCACGAGGAAACGGCCACCTTGCCGGGGCGGTCCTATCCCAACGGTGCCCATGTAGCCGAGGTAGAGGTGGACCCTGAAACCGGCCATGTCAGCGTGGAGCGCTATACGGTGGTGGATGATTTCGGTAATCTTATCAACCCGATGCTGGTTGAAGGCCAGGTGCATGGCGGGGTCGTTCAGGGGATTGGTCAGGCGTTGTGCGAGCATGTGGTTTATGACGAGGACGGTCAGCTTTTGACTGCAAGTTTCATGGATTACGCCATGCCAAGGGCTGCAGATGTGCCGATGTTCAAATTCGCAACTGAAGCGGTACCGTCGACCGCGAATATCATGGGCATGAAGGGCTGTGGCGAGGCGGGCACTGTCGGTTCGATGGCGGCAACGGCGAATGCGGTGGCAGATGCGTTATGGGATGTTGGAGTGCGGCAGGCGGATATGCCTTTTACGCCGCACCGGGTATGGAAAATGGTGAATGATGCCTTGGCGTAAGTGGACCAAACAGCTTTATGGCCTTCTGCGGCCAGGGCTGCGCAAGCAGCAAAGCAGTTTTGCCCACCGGCGCGGGCAGGTTACGCATGTTCTGATCCTTGATGGTACGATGTCGTCGCTGGAACCCGGATGCGAAAGCAACGCCGGGCTCACCTATAAACTGCTGTCCGAGGTCTGCGGCACCGATCTGTCGGTTTATTACGAGGCGGGGTTGCAATGGTATGACTGGCGTTCGACCCACCACGTGATGATGGGGCGCGGGATCAACCGGCAGATCCGCCGCGCCTATGGCTATCTGGCCAGCCGCTATCGCCCCGGGGACAGGATTTTCCTAATGGGCTATTCGCGCGGGGCCTACGCGGTGCGCTCATTGGCGGGGGTAATCGACCGGGTGGGTTTATTGCAGGACAGACATGCAACGGAACGCAATATCCAGACCGCATATCGCCACTATCAGTCCAGCCCGGGTAGCCCGGCAGCTGAAGAATTCATGCGCGCCTATTGCCACAAGGATGTATCGATCGAGATGGTCGGCGTGTGGGATACGGTCAAGGCGCTGGGCCTGCGCCTGCCGTTTTTGTGGCGCTGGAGCGAGGAGGCTCATGCGTTTCACAGCCACCGTCTGGGCCGGGCGATCCGGCATGGCTATCATGCGCTGGCGCTGGACGAAACCCGCGAGATGTTTGCACCGGTTCTTTGGGAGTGCTCGGACGGGTATGACGGCGTGGTGGAACAGGTCTGGTTTCGCGGTAGCCACGGGGACGTTGGCGGGCAATTAGGCGGATTTGACGCAGCGCGACCATTGGCAAATATTCCACTGGTGTGGATGCTGGACCGGGCTGAGATCTGTGGTCTGACACTGCCAGAGGGCTGGCGCGGGCGGTTTGCGTTGGATCGAGATGCGCCGTCGGTGGGAACATGGCGGGGCTGGGCCAAGATATTCGTGATCCGAAAGGCCCGGAAGGTGGGGCAAGGCCCGACTGAGCGATTACACGAGTCTGTGCAGGGGCGAGATATTCTGTTGGAGAAGGCCGGGCAGGTGGTGCGGGGCTAGGCGCTGGTGGAAGGTTTGAGCCCAATGCGGACACACCAAAGTATCCATTCATTTGTTGAAAATTGCGCGTAATTATCCAAAACCCACTGCAGCATCGGGATGCGCCTCTTGCTGCAGCCACTTTCGGACGGCACGGACGGCTCGGCGTCGACCTGCGCGTTGGTTGGTCGCAAGATAGTATCCTCCGAAACGGATTTCTACATCATTAAGGCGTACTAGGGCTCCAGTTTCGAATTCAGTTTGACAGAGGTGCTTGTCCATTAGAACCGCACCAAGTCCCGCAACTGCCGACTGGATTGACAGCAGAGCCCCCAATGGATGTGGTAGTTTCAGAGCCGGAACCTCTGTCATACCAGATTTGTGAAACCATTTCGGCCACAGGCGAAAGGTCGCCTCTTCGATCAGAGGGCCAGAAGCCAGCGCTGTAAGGTCAATCTTAGAGCCGGTTTTCGAAATAAAGTTCGGTGCAGCAAAAGCCCCGACAAGAGATGGGAACAATAGGTCATACCCATCGGGTGGATCAGTGCGCAGATATCTTAAACCTAAGTCAAAATCATGCGCTTGGATGTCCATGACATCAGTCGTAATCGAAAGGCGCAAGTCTATGTCCGGATGCGCAGCCTTTAATCGCGGAAGCCGTGGCACCAGCCATTTTTGCGCCACTGCACTCTCTGTGGTCATTGTGACGACACCTTTGGGTTCAGCGATCAACGCTTCGGTCGCATTGGCAATTTGGTCAAGCGCAGGCGTAATTTGGGCCAAATAGGCTTGCCCCGGTTCAGTTAGAGCAACACCAGATTTTTGTGTCCGGAAAAGATGCACATTTAGCCGTTTTTCCAGTCCGCGTATGTGACGGGAAATTGCAGAGTGTGACACGTTCAGCTCATCAGCCGCTCTGGTAAAGCTACCCAACCTTCCAGCGGCTTCAAAAGCACGAAGGGGATTTAAGGGCGGTAAGTTTCTCGGCATGACCTATTGTGACTTTTTGGAACACATAATGTCAAGAAACGGCGTTTGTGATTTTAGTGTTGGGGTGCAATTTTTCTAATGTAGTCAACACTGGAGAACACTATGAAACACTCAGATACGCTTGAGTTTACATCACAATTCGAACCTACATTTCCATTCACCAATCGTTCAACGACCATCCGTGAAAAGATCAAAGCACGCTTCAGTTCTTTGTTTGCCCCACGATTTGACCCGACAAAGATGAAGAAAGTTGAACAGCGTGAAGCGGGTATTATGGAGTGCGAAGTTGACTGGTACAACGCGTTGCATGGGCCTTTGATAAAGTGAGCGAAGCAATCTCATTACCGAAGCGATCACTGAGAGCGGCTACAAGTCGCTCTCATTTATTTCTGAACGGCGGCTTCAGTCCGCAAAGCAGCCATACCCGCCTAGCGGCCCTTGCTGGCCTGCATGATGATACAGGTGGTTGAGCCTGTGGCATAAAGACGGTCATCGTCAAGACCGCGCACTTCGCCCATGGCGACACCGGTTGAACGACCGGCGTGCTGGACCGTTCCGATGGCGCGCACCTTGGTGCCCAATGGAATGGCGCGGGTGATGTTTATCTTGAATTCCAGCGTTGTGTAATACGAGCCGCGGGGGACTTTGGTCATTACCGCGCAGGCCATGCAGCTATCGAGGATGGCCCCGTACCAGCCGCCGTGCACGCCGCGCATCGGGTTGGTTGTATTGAATTCCGGTGTGCCTTCAAAAACGACGCGGCCGTCCTCAGCCAGAACCGGCCAGAACCCCAGGGTCGCGCCGATAGGCGGCCCGGAAAGCCGCCCGTTGATCACGTCTTGCATGAATTCCAGACCCGAGCGCGATAGAAGATCTGCCTGATCCGGCAGGTCATCCAGTGTTTTTGCTATGTTTTGCACCATCGCGCCCTCCCCTGTGTAGCTGGAGCAAGGGTAGGCGCGGTGGTGGCCCGGCGGCAATCCTTACGCGACGTCGCGCAGTTCCACCTTGGGCGTCACGCCAAGGGCGTGGCAGACATCGCGGGTCAGGTCAGGGCGGTTCAGAGTGTAGAAATGCAGGTCTTTCACGCCACCCTCTATCAGGTCGCTGCACAGTTCGGTTGCCAGTGCCGTCGCCAGAAGATCATGGCGATTGTCGCGGATCGCCTTGCCAAACAGATCATCCAGCCATGCGGGCACGTTGGCGCCGCAGGCCAGGGCAAATTTCCGGGCGCCTTGCCAATTTTCGATCGGCAGAACGCCGGGAATGATTGGCGCGTCGATCCCGGCCTTGACGCAGGCATCGCGGAAACGGAAAAACGTGTCGGCCTCAAAGAAAAACTGGGTGATCGCCTCGGACGCGCCAGCGTCGATCTTGCGCTTCAGCCAGTCGATATCGGCAGCCTGATTGGTAGCCTCGGGGTGTTTTTCAGGGTAGGCGCCGACACGAATGGTGAATTTGCCGGTGTCCGCCAGCGCTGAAATCAGTTCACAACTGTCAGCGAAACCCTCGGGGTGGGGCTCAAAATTGGCAGCCCCTTTGGGCGGGTCGCCGCGCAGGGCGACAATCTCGCTTACGCCTGCGGCGGCGAATTCATCAGCGATGGCCAGCGTTTCCTGACGCGAGGCATCAATGCAGGTCAGATGCGCGGCCACGTTCAGGCCCGAGGCGTTGTGCAGGGTGCCAACGGCATCGCGTGTCAGGCTGCGGGTTGTGCCGCCGGCGCCATAGGTGACCGAAACGAACCGGGGCTCTAGCGGGGCCAGCGTGTTGACCGTATCCCAAAGGCGGAACGAGGCCTCAAGTGACTTGGGCGGGAAGAATTCGAACGAAACGTTGGGCGTGATCATTTGCGCAATCCTTGAAAATCTTGCTGTTGTCCTCTTGTTGCAGGCGCAGCATTGTGAGACAACTTCATAATATTCACGATTAAGATGAGGCGTGTTAATATATGCATATCGAGTTCCGGCATCTCAGAACGATACGGGCGATCCATCAGGCCGGCGGGTTGGCAAAAGCGGCTGACCTGCTGCACATCACCCAGTCGGCGCTGAGTCATCAGATCAAGGGGCTGGAGGATCAGGCCGGTGTCGAGTTGTTTGTGCGGCGGTCCAAGCCGCTGAAACTGTCGGCGGCCGGGCACCGGCTGTTGCGGGTGGCAGAAAACGTGTTGCCCGAGATCGAAGCATTGGAGGCCGAATTCAGTGGCCTGCGTGCAGGCAGTGCCGGGCGGATGCATATCGCGATTGAATGCCACGCCTGTTTCGAATGGCTGTTTCCGGTGCTGGAACAGTTTCGAAAGGCCTGGGGAGAAGTGGATGTGGATATTCGCCCCGGACTGGCCTTTGACGCATTGCCTGCGTTACAGAAGGAAGAGGTGGATCTGGTTGTGTCGTCTGACCCCGAGGATCTGCCCGGCGTGATATTCAAACCGCTTTTTGACTACGAGCCGGTTTTTGTCGCCTCCAGTCAGCACCCGCTGGCGCAGAAGGACTACATCGTTGCCGAGGATCTGCGCGATGAAACATTGATTACCTACCCGGTGGATCGGTCGCGTCTGGATGTGTTCACTGAACTGCTGACCCCGGCCAAGGTTGAGCCCAAGGCCACGCGGCGGGTGGAACTGACAGCGGTGATCCTGCTGCTGGTGGCCTCGAACCGCGGAGTGGCTGTGCTGCCTGACTGGGTGGTGCGCGAAGTGAAAACCAGCAGCGACTATGTCACCCGGCCCCTGACCGAAAAAGGTCTGACCAAACGGCTATATGCGGCCATCCGCGAGGATGAGGCTGACAAGCCCTATATGGCGCATCTGATTAAACTGGCGCGCGAGATACCGGTGCGGTTGCAACGGGGGTGAACCAGCTGCAAGGGCCTCTGGCGGTGATAATTTAAGCAAGAAGAAACGCTGAATTTCGTCAGATCGAGGGCGCAGCGCAGCTGGCGATATGCGGCCCCTTGTATGACGGGGCCGGGGGGCGTATACGCGCGGCCTGAACAATTGGAGCGAAGTCGGATGCCGGGCAGTGCAAATCTAAACGTCATGATCAAGGCCGCGCGCAAGGCGGGGCGGGCACTGGCCAAGGATTTCCGCGAAGTCGAGAATCTGCAGGTGTCGATGAAGGGGGCGGGGGATTTTGTCAGTCGCGCTGATATCGCCGCCGAACAGATCATCAAATCCGAGTTGATGAATGCGCGCCCGACCTATGGCTGGCTGGCTGAAGAGGGCGGCGGTGAAGAGGGCAAAGACCCAACGCGCCGCTGGATCGTGGACCCGTTGGATGGGACCACCAATTTCCTTCACGGGTTGCCGCATTGGGCCGTTTCGATTGCGCTTGAGCATAAGGGCCAGATTGTCGCGGGCGTGATTTATGACCCGACCAAGGACGAAGCGTTTTTTGCCGAAAAAGGCGAGGGTGCGTGGATGAACGAAAGCCGTCTGCGGGTGTCAGGGCGTAGCAAAATGATCGAGTCGATCTTTGCCACCGGGCTGCCTTTTGGCGGGCGTGCCGATCTGCCCGACACATTGCAGGATCTGGCACAATTGCTACCGACCTGTGCCGGGGTGCGGCGTTGGGGCTCGGCGGCGCTGGACATGGCCTATGTGGCCGCAGGGCGCTACGATGGTTTCTGGGAGCGTCGACTAAACCCGTGGGATATGGCCGCAGGCATTATCATTGTGCGAGAGGCAGGCGGGCTGATCCAGCCACTTGACCCAAATGGCGATATTCTGGAAGACGGCGAAGTGATTTGCGCCAACGAGGCGATTTTCGACAAGTTCTCCAAAACCGTCCGTGCCACCTGAGAAACCGTTTTAACGCCGCGGGCCGACCGTCACATTCTGAGGCTTGGCCCTGCGCGTAAGATACCCAAACACCATAAGAGTCCTGTTTTTCAGTGGGTTGGGGATTATGGCTGCGGGTCTGGACGCCTTTAGGCTGGCGGCGTCCATTCTGTGTTGCGAAATAAGGAAAAATCTGGCCCGCAGCTTTGAATTTGCAATGCAATCAGAAGTTTTAAATACTTTTTTATATTTGTTTACAGATATTTAGATAAATTATCTCAGGTAATGTCAATAATTGGAATGGATCAATTTTTCTGCAAATTTGAGCCATAATTGGCCTTTAAGCTTGGTTCATCACTAGCAATTGTGAATGGGACAGGGCCGTGAATGTAATTCTGAATACCGCACTCAGCGATTTGACACACGTCAGCGAGGTCGAACGCTCGATCCGTCTGGTGCTGGACAACACACCGACCAAAGCCACGTTTGAGAATATCGCCGTCGTCGGGTTGGGGTATGTCGGTCTTCCGCTTGCTGTATGTCTTTCCGAAAAATTCAAAAAAGTCGCTGGTTTCGACATCTCAGACCGGCGTGTCGGTGAGATCCAACGAGGCCACGACGCGACAAATGAGATCAACGAATTCGCCCTGAAAAGAAGCGGGCTGCGTGTCAGCAATAATCTGGCGGAAATTGCCGAGGCGTCTTTTTACATTGTCACGGTTCCCACGCCAATCAACGATGCGCGCCAGCCCGATCTTTCTCCGTTGCGCTCGGCGTGTGAAATGATCGGTCCAAACCTTGATAAGGGTGACGTGGTTGTTTTTGAGTCCACCGTTTACCCGGGTGTTACCGAAGATTTTTGTGCGCCGATTCTTGAAGAATTTTCAGGTCTCAAGGCCGGCAGGGATTTTGGTTTGGGCTATAGCCCAGAGCGTATCAACCCCGGCGACAAGATCAACACGGTTGAAAACGTGGTGAAAGTCGTGTCGGGCGATACGCCGGATACCCTGAATCGGGTCATCGCGGTTTACGATCTTGTGATTGAAGCCGGTGTTCATGCCGCGCCGAACATCAAGGTGGCAGAAGCCGCCAAAGTTCTTGAGAATACGCAGCGTGACGTCAACATCGCTTTGATGAACGAAATGTCACTGATCTGCGACAAGATTGGTATCAGCACGAACGAAGTGATCGAAGCGGCCGCCACAAAATGGAACTTCCTGCCCTTCACCCCCGGATTGGTTGGTGGGCACTGTATTGGCGTTGATCCTTACTATCTTGCCTCGCTTGCTGAAAAGGTGGGTCATAACCCGCAGGTCATCATGGCGGGTCGTCGCACCAATGATGGAATGGTCCGCCATATCGCGGACGCCGCATTGCGGCTGATGATCGAAAAAGGCAGCGCAGTGCGTGATCTGCGCGTTGGTGTCTGCGGCATCACCTTTAAAGAGAATGTGCCGGATGTGCGCAATTCAAAGGCTTTGGAACTGATCGAGGCGCTGCGCGGGTATGGCATTGATCCACTGGTGCATGACCCACACTGCAGCCCGGATATTGTCAGACCTCTGGGTGTCAAACTGTGCAGCGCCGAGGACATGTCTGATCTGGATGTGATGATTTTGGCCACACCGCACGAGAAATTTATCTACGATTCTCGATTTCTCGACAAAATTCGCGATGATGGAATTCTGGTCGATGTAAGAGGCGCCTTCCGCAACTCTAAAAAGGCCAGGGCGCTGACGTATTGGTCGCTTTGACCAGAAGATGCGAAAGGGGCTCGCAGAAATGTTCAAAGTTACGCCGATCGGATCTTGTCGCATCACAGGGCCACTGCGCCATGGGCAGTCGAACTATGGCATTCAGCTAAATCAGGGGCGGTGCTATGGGTATTGCCACTCGCCGGCTGAAGCGGTTCAAATGGCCCGCTTCATGCGGGGTGATCTGACAATCCCCGGTGATATCTGGCCCCTTGTTTCACGTTCGCATGATCTGAGCACCATTTCGGCGTCGGAGCACACGATGTCTGATCTTTATGTGGTTGAGCTTGCGTCCGCCAAGGAAGTGACCATTGATGGTGTGTGCATACAGCTGAATTATCTGAATTCGGTCTATGCAGACTTCTTTTCCGATGCAGGGCGCGCGCAAGAGTTCTGGACCTGTGCAGAAGCCGGCGATGAAGGTGCGATGCTTAATTTTCTGGACCGGCATTGGGCTGATACAGAACAGCAAAGGGCACAGGCGGCCACACTTGGAAGGATACGACTGAAATTTGTCACGCGCAGAAGTCTGCGGCGCAATATCAAAAGGCTGAAACGTAACCTGCCGGATATCTTGTTTGTGTCGCACATTGATGCTCGCAAACCGGACGGGCGTACGATCGGATCGCGTTCAGATTTCATCAAGCTGGTCGGCGAAGAGGTTCGCCGGGCTGGATGTAAATTCTACAACCCCACTGATTTGATGGAAGAGTTCGGCCAGTCAGCCGCGATTGAAGATGAAAGCACGGGCCTTGCGCATTTCACCAGGGCCTTTAGCGACGCGGTGATGGACGACTGGATGCGCCAGGTCATTGCGCCAAAAACCGACAAAGCGGTTCAGGCCGGTCCAAATGATGCTGTTGAGCAGCAACTGAAGCCACAAATCGAGGCAGCTTGCCGTGATGGTCGATATGCTGACGCCAGTGCCCGCTTGGCCATGATTTCGCCGGTGACTGACTGCGTCACTCCGCTGTTGGACGACACCATGCAGCGCCGGGACGAGGCACAAAAGCGTTTCATTGAAAAAACGCTGGCTGAAGCAGGGCAGGATTTGGATGAGGCTGAAAGAAATGATCTGATTTTGGCGGCTGGTGCGCTTGGGCTTTTTGAGACGGCGCTTGATCTGGCGTCACAGGCCCGCGGAGGTCTCAAATCAATACAGGCAAGCACCCTTATACGCGTCGGGCTGCAGGCCAAAGGAGCCAGAGACACAGATAACGCTTTTGAGTTTTTTCTGGCGGCGGTCTGCAGGAACCTGAAACTGACACGCGCCGGAAGCGGGCTTGCGGCGTTGGCGATCAACGAAGAAATCAACGTTTTGGCAGATCTCAAGCCCGAACAGTTTGCCTCGGTTCTGGAACACCTGGAGCTGCCCGAGAGGCTGCGCCTGCTGCAGTTGAACGGAACCTCTTTTACCGCAGCGATTACAAAGTCCTCTACTGTAGAGGACGTCGCAGAAATAGCCTCGTATCTGGCGGTTCATCATGGGATTGGTCTGGGGGCCGAAGCGCTGGCCTTCTGGCGGGATCTGCAAGGAATAGACCGGATAACGGACGCCGGACTTGTCAGCCTTCTGGACCAATGGGTTGAAAACGCGCTGGCCGCAGCCGAACCCATCGGTCGCATTCAGGGTCTCAATGCGGTTTTGCATGCAGACCCACGCCATGCCGGTGCGCGCAACGCGGCGCGCGATACACGTCATGACCTGGCCCTTCGTATTCGCGCCGCCGGTAAGGCCGGCGATATCGATGCACTTGACGCGCTTACCCTCGAGGCGGATGCGTTGAATTCGGACATGCCGGAACTTGATCTGTGGCGCGCCAGACTGAGGTACGGGCTTGGTGAATACGGGGCCGCCCTGGAATTGGGGCAATCGGCCGCAGCGGCGTTGCCGGAGACGCTTAATGTATGGGTGCTGTTGATGCGGGCCGCGACCAAGGCCAAGGATGCCGCAAAAGCCACTGAGTTTGCCCATAAGGTCATTGACCTGACATGCCTTGAAACCGAGAAGTTGAAATCCGAAGCCGAAGCGGTACTGCAATGCCATTTGGCCCGAGCGTAAGCGATGAAACTGATCTCTCAACAACTCAATTTTGCGTCGGACGCAGCGGTTTTACCGGATGGGTTTTCGGATGAAATCTATGAGTTGAGCCGAAAGGTCGATTGTCCCGACAAGGCCAAGCTGATCTATGAAAGGCTGCAACCGGTGCTGAGGGATTATCGTGCCGATCAGACGCTTGCGATTGCCTGTGGCCTGTTGCTGGAAAAACAGCGCGTCGAAGAAGGCATGCGGACGCTTTGGGATGATCTGCAACATCTGTACCCTGACGATCTGACGGCGTTGCGCATGCTGATGCGCTGGTATCGCCGGGATCACAACACGGATGTCGGCATTGCCCATATTCACGAGCTGTTCCCGGGCAGCTGGCACAGTCTGAAACAGGCCAACAAGGCCATCCTTGGTTTGGCCGAGCTCAAGGCCTGGACCGAAATCGATAGAATAATGGCGACGATTTTGGTATTACACTCCAAAGAACGTCCGATCCGGATGGCTTATATCAAGATCCTGAATGAACAGTCCCGCTTCATTGATGCAGCACGTGTTGCACTTCATGTCCACGGTCGCGACCGGATGGGCAAGGCCTCGCAGGAACTATTGGGCGCGGTGCAGCGGAATGCTGACATAATGCGTAAGCATGATCGCACAGATGCCGTGGATGTCATCGACGATATCGTCGCACGGGCGACACCGCCGCGAAACCTGACATCAACGGAGCGTGTGGTGTTCTTTACCGGGCAACTGGGCACCGGCGGCGCCGAGCGGCAAATGACCCGTATCGCCTGCGCTTACCAGAAACTTCACGACGAGGGCGAAACGCTTGGCGTGGCGCCTCAGGTGTGGGTGAAACACGCCACAGCCGCCACAGGTGCGGATTTTTACCGCCCGTTGCTGAAAGAAGCAGGTGTTGCCACCCGCGTTTTGGCGGAAGAGGAAGATGTCCCTATCGCCGATCTGCAGGATCTGTCGGATGAGGTGAAAGAACTGCTTGAATTGCTGGCGCCGGATGTGCGTCGCCATACCTGCCAGCTGTACAAGATGTTCAAAGAGCATCAGACCGACGTTGCTTATCTTTGGCAAGATGGTGGGATCGTTCAGTCGGCGATCGCGGCGGTGCTCGCGGGGGTGCCGCGGATCGTGACATCATTCCGTGGCCTGCCGCCCAATCTGAGGCCAAATTTCTTTCGTGACGAACTGCCTGTGCTTTATGCCGCGCTGGCGCGTCTGCCGAATGTTACTTTTACTGCCAACAGCGAAAAAACCGCGGCCGCCTATGAAGAGTGGTTGTCGCTGGACGCCGGAGAGGTCGTGGTGATTCCGAATGCTATTCCCGGTGTTCTGCCGGATGGCGACGAGACAGATCAGGATTTCTGGAGCGATGTTCTTGCCGCATCCGAACCCTGCTGCAAAACCGTTCTGGGGGTGTTTCGTTTCGACAACAACAAACGTCCGGTACAGTGGATCGAAGCGGCGGCGCGATATCTTGAAAAGCACGATGACGCGCGGTTTGTCATGCTAGGCAATGGTGTGCTGCACCCGGATTGCAAAGCGCTGATCGAAAGCCTGGACCTGACTGATCGAATCTTCCTTGCCGGCATACGCAGTAATGTGGGTTTCTATATGCACCGGGCTGATCTGCTGATGCACCTTGCCCAGATGGAAGGGCTGCCCAATGTCCTGATCGAGGCGCAGTTGGCCGGAACGCCCGTTCTGGCAACCCCGGCTGGCGGCACGGATGAGGTTGTGAGCAACGGTGTGACAGGGGTTATTCTGTCTGCAGCGGATGAATTGCCCTTGCAAGAGCTTGACAATCGGCTGGAAACCTTGCTGTCAGACGAGGATGAACTGGCAAGGCTGGGTGCCGCAGCACTGGCGGACTCGGGCGAGCGATTTTCGGTCGGGACCATCCTTTGCCGCACAACCGAACTTTTTAATTCCGTAAATCCGGGTGCTTAAATGAAAACTGTCTTTGTCACCGGAACTGCCGGGTTTATTGGATTCCACCTTGCCAAACACCTGTTGGACGAGGGTTTTAAAGTTGTCGGGTTTGACGGCCTGACCGATTACTACGATGTGACGCTTAAGAAGAAGCGTCATGAAATGCTGGAGCGCAATCCGAATTTCACGGCGCATATCGGCATGCTGGAAAATAACGAACTTCTGTCGCGGCTTGTGGCCGAAACAAATCCCGATGTTATCGTTCACCTCGCCGCGCAGGCCGGTGTACGCTACAGCCTTGAAAACCCGCGGGCTTATGTCGAGACCAATGTGACGGGCACTTTCAACCTGATGGAAGCCGCCCGCGAAACAGGCGTGGACCATCTGCTGATGGCGTCGACATCTTCGGTTTATGGTGGCAACACCCAGATGCCGTTTGAAGAAACCCAGAAGACCGAGCTGCCGCTGACGCTTTATGCGGCAACAAAAAAAGCGAATGAGGCGATGGCGCATTCCTATGCGCACCTGTGGCACATTCCCACGACCATGTTCCGGTTCTTTACGGTCTATGGCCCCTATGGACGGCCTGATCTTGCACTTTTCAAATTTGTGCGCGCGGCCCTCGCCGGTGAGGCGATTGACGTCTATAATCATGGCGAAATGGCCCGTGATTTTACCTACGTGGATGATCTTGTGCACGCGATCCGGTTGCTGATTGATGCGGCTCCCGCGCGGCCCGATGCTGGTGCCGCCGCCATTCCCGGTGACAGCCTGAGCCCGGTCGCCCCATTCCGCACGATCAACATCGGAAACGGCAAATCCGTCCCGCTGATGACCTTCATCGCCGAGATTGAAAATGCCCTTGGCCAAGGGATCAAGAAAAACATGATGGAAATGCAAAAAGGCGACGTGCCCGGTACCTGGGCCAATACCGATTTGCTTGAGGCATTGACCGGATATCGCCCCAATACGTCGGTGAAAGAGGGGATCAGCCGGTTCGTCGAATGGTATCGCGAGTATTACCAGGTCTAGATGATGGCGGCGGCGCAACATATCTCGCCACCCGGTACAATGGCCCGGATCATGGTGTTACTGGAGCGGGAACGCAAAACCCGTTTTTCGGGCGGGATGTTGGGCTACCTCTGGGCGTTTATCATCCCAAGCGCCTGGATTGCACTGGTCTTTGCCCTTTTCTGGGTGCTTGAGCGGACTCCGCCAATTTACGTCGGTGCAGAAGTTTTTATTGCAACGGGCGTGTTACCATATCTGTTTTTCCGGCAGACAGTGACCTCGTTAAGCCGCACACTTTCGGCCAACCGTTACATGCGGTATTTTTCCTCGGTTTCACCCAACGATATCCTGTCGGCGTCCATGCTGTTGGAAAGCTTCAATGTATTGATGACGTCAGTGTTGATCTTCGGCATGGTTACCGTGGCATTCGGCAGCCCACTTCCGGCTTCGATGCCCGGCGTTCTTTTTGGTCTTGGTTTGTCATGGTTGCTGGGCTGCGGGATCGGCCGGTTTGTGGCAACTGCCGGCTTGCTTAGCGACACATTTGCACGCGCAGTCCCTTTGATCCTCAGGCCGTTGTTCTGGCTGTCGGGCATCTTTTACACGGCCGCCGAACTGCCTGGCGCGGTTCAGGATATTTTATGGTATAGCCCATTCCTTCATGTCACCGAGATTATCCGCGAGTCCTATTTTTTAGGCTTTAAATCTCCCGTGGCAACGGTCTGGTATCCGCTTGCGATTGCGGCGATGTTTTATCTTGCCTCCATTCCGCTTGAGCGTTTCGCTCACAACCGGCGTTTAATGCGGGGCCGGCTATGATTGCGCTGGAAAATGTCACCCTTCTGAAGCCGGGGGTGATGACCCGCGACCCCATTCTGCTGGAGGCAACTGAGGTCTTCCGCATGGGTGAACGCGTCGGTATTCTCGCCACACCGGGAAGCGGCAAGTCTTCGATCGCGCGTCTGCTTGCCGGTATTGAACACCCTGATCGTGGCACCATCCGCCGGGAGGCCAGGGTCAGCTGGCCGATTGGCTTTGCCGGGTTTCTGCATCCCGAGCTTGGCGTCGCCGAAAATCTCAGTTTATTTGCAAGACTGGTCGGTGTGGCGCCCAGAACGGTGATTGATTTTTGCGACGATTTTTGCAGCATTCCAAATCTCAGCCGCAAGACCATGAAAGATCTGCCACCAACGCAACGCGCGATGCTGGGATATGCCTGCGCTTTATCTGTTCCAGGCCCTGCGATGTGGATCGCTGATGAGGTGATTACGATCGGCGAGCCACGCGACCGCGAGCGGTGCGATGAAATACTTGCTGAAAGGCTGGAACAGGGAGGTCTGGTGTTTTTGTCACGCAATGCGCGACAATTGAAGGCGTATTGTGATCGTTTTCTTGTCCTGATTAACCAACGGTTGGTACAGTGCGACGATCTTGAGGTTGCGCAGGAAGCGCTGGAATTGTCGGCGCATCTTTCGGCCCAGGAGCAAATGAGGTCAGAGCATGCCTAATTCTAACGCTTCGGAAGAAGAGCGGATCAAAGCCTGGAGGGCTGAGCGTGCGCGCATCGCGGAGGCGGACAAGGCTGCGCGGCTTCTGCAAAGAGAGGCTGAAAGAATTCAAGCGGCTGAAACGGCCAAAGAGGATCGCAAAGACGCGGCGCTGACCCTTTTGTCATCGTCGCGAAAGGGCGCCTCACAAGGGCGCATCAATGCCACGTCAATCTCTGGATGGTTCAGCAAACTTGGAAACTGGCAACTATTCTTTGCCATGGTTGTTGGCCCCATGATCCTGGTGATGTTTTACCTGTTTGTAATCGCGACCCCGCTTTATGAAGCACAATCTGTCATTGCGATCACAAAATCCTCGGATGCGGGGACAGGTTCACGTTCGGGTTTGCTGGGCAGTCTGGAAAAACCATCAAACTTGCCCGAGGTGTTTCGGGCGCATTCCTACATCAACAGCCAGGCGTTGATGGATTCACTGGAGGCCGAGCTGGCGCTTGTCAGCGAACTTAGCAGCGATGCGATTGATCCGATCCAGCGGTTGCGTACAATTCCATTTTTGTCGTTGAGCAAAAGCATGCAGTTTGATCGCTTTGTTGAGTCTTCAATAGATATCCAAAGCGGGCTGTTGACGCTTTATGTGCGCGCGCCAAGCAACGCACAGGCGATTTCCGTTTCCGAGTCGGTCCTGCGCAATGCCGAGATACAGGTTTCGACCTTAGGGCAACAATTGTTCGACAAACGCCAATCACACGCAGCCGAAGTACGCGCTGCTGCTGAAACGCAGGTCGCTGACGCGCAGGCTTCGCTTGTCGACTTGCAGTTCAAATACCAGGAGGTTGATCCAAGAAACCGGGTTGAAAGCATTTACGCCCGGATCAAAGAACTGGAGGATGAGGCCCAGCGATTGGATAACGAAGTCCAGAAAGCCGAGATCGCGGGCATTGGCGATAGCCCTCAGACAAGCAAGCTTGTCGCACTTGAGGCCCACATAAGGGACCAGATCAAACAAGAGAGAAGCAAGCTGGTTGCGCCAAACGGCCCCTCGGCCACATCACTGAATAATCTGCTGATGGAATATGAACTGGCCAGTCTTGAAGTTGACCTGGCCCGCGAAGCCGTCAAGACAGCGATCGAAGCGCAGGCCGAAGCAGGACGCGAAGCCGCGCTGAGCCGAAGCCTTTTTCAGGTGGTGGTCCCGCCGCGCACGGCGCAAACCCCGATTTATCCAAGAAAACCGGGTACGCTTTTGCTGGTAATGATCATCTGCCTTACCTGCTTTGCGGCTGCCACGACGTTCCGCGCTGCGAAGACCTGAGTATTTCGCAACTCTGGCCGAGGTTCGCCCAAAGAATGAGGTCCGGGACGATACGCAAACCGTCACGCCTTTAGCCCGAGGTACCAGATAAGAAGTGCGAGGCGCGCTCTGTTCGGTTGGCGCACGGCGCCCCCGCCAATTCCAGTGACTGGTTTTTTTGACGGCGGCCGCTCTGGTCCTGTCCCGGGCCAGTTCGTTTAAACGATGAAAAAATCGTTTTCGTCGATGGCCAGCCCGGTGGTGAGGGTGGCAAAAGCAATACCGTCCGTCACACCGTTGCCATCGCTGTCAAAATACAGGCTACCGGTCGCGCTGTCGTAGATGATCCGCTGCGCGGCATCTTCAGCAAGCCCGGTCGCATTGACGTGGAATTGCGTTGCGTCAAGGGCGCCCGCCGTCAAACCGGTAAAGACAACGCTGTCCAATTGGATCGTATCGCTGCCTACACTGAAATCGACGATGCGATCCACGTTGCCTGTGCCGAGTGCTGTTTTGAAGATGAACGTATCGGCACCAGCCCCGCCGCGCAGAACGTCGTTTCCGTCACCGCCATCCAGCGTGTCGTTACCATCATAGCTGTACAGGATGTTCCGCGCGCCGTCTCCGGTCAACGTATCATCAAAGTTCGAGGCATACACATGCTCGAAACCCGAAATGACGTCACCAGTGGCTTCGCCGCCCGAGGCCTGCTGAAACCCTGAGACATCCGCATTGAGATCAATTGTGACACCAGATGTAGAGCCGAGATAATGCAGCAGATCCGTCCCGTCGCCACCTTCGAGTGTGTCGGCGCCTGTGCCGCCGCGGATCGTGTCATTGTTGGCGCCGCCATTGATGGAATCGTCGCCGTCAAGCCCTAGAATGGTATTCCGTTCGGCATCACCAATGATCACATCACCAAAGTCAGAACCGTTCACGTTCTCAAAACCTGAAACAAGGTCACCTTCGGCGTCACCGCCCAAACCTGTGCTGGCGCCGGTCAGATCAACTGTAACGCCAGATGAGGAGTCGCTATAGAGCAGAAGGTCGATACCGTCGCCGCCTTCCAGGGTGTCGGCACCAGCGCCGCCAATGACGGTGTCATTACCGCCAGCACCATCAATGGAATCGTCCCCGTCAAAGCCGACCAGATAGTTTGCAGTGCCGTCGCCGGTGATCACATCACCAAAGTCTGAGCCCTGCACATTTTCAAAACCAGAAGCGATGTCGCCGGTCGCATCCCCACCTGACACCTGATGAAATCCTGCGCCATCTAAATTCAGATCAACCGTTACGCCGGCTTCGGACCCCAGATAGCGCAGCCAGTCCAGCCCGGCACCGCCGATAAGAACATCGCCGCCTGCGCCGCCCCTAACCACGTCATCGCCGTCGCCAGCATCGATAACATCGTCACCGCCATAGCCGAAAAGAATGTTCCGGTTGCCATCGCCAAGAATCACATCACCAAAGTCCGAGCCATAAACATGCTCGAACCCTGAAATGACGTCTCCTGTAGCATCGCCACCAAAGGCCACTTGCGCGCCGGTACCAAACAGATCCAGATCAACGACAACACCGTTTGATGACCCTTCGTATTGCAATACGTCCAGGCCGTCTCCGCCTTCCAGGGTGTCCGCGCCGGCACCGCCGTTGATCGTGTCATTACCGCTGTCGCCAACGATGGAGTCATTTCCGCCCCGGCCGTAAAGATAGTCGTTCCCTGCCAGGCCCAGAATTGTATTGATTCCGGCATCACCCGTCAGCGAGTCATCGCCCGGCGTGCCAGTCAGATTGTCAGGTGTGTCGGTGATGTCCACCTGCAACGTGCCAAGCGTCGTAGAAACCCCTTTGACAACGGTGGTCAGCGTCAGGGTTGCGGCATTGATGCCAAAAACATCCTGTGCTCCGGTGTATGTCACGGCTGCCGTATTTTCGAAAAAATCCTCGATATCAGAACGTTCACCAAACAAAATCAGCGTATCCGTGCCCGAGCCGGTCACTGTTACATCGCCATTACCTGTCGCGTCAAAAGTGCCCGAACTGGCCTCGAGAACCACGGTTACAAAATCTTTTTTCTTGGCGATCTTGTTAAATTTGACATCCGACAGATCAACTGCTGCAGCGGTATCTTCGGCAGCAGGCAGACCGGTCGGCACACCTTTTGCCCCTGCCGGGCCTTTTTTGCCGGAACCAGGAAAATTTGGGTTGTTCAGAATCCCTGTATTTTGACCATTGAGGCCAGGGCTCTTTACGGGTTTGGGTGGTTTCATGTTTACGGCTTCCTGGTACGCGGTGGCTAAAGCTGGCTTCTGGTCATCAGTGCTGAATCGCGAGGGTCGTCTTACCCTCGGAAATTAAACGGCTTTGCGCAGATGATTGGCCCCCTGGAGTTGTGGCGTGTGCATTAGTTAAAAGTTTATTGATTCTAAATGAGGTCAATTCAGGGCACTTCCGGGGCTTCTACGGGACGTAAATGGGATCAAATGAGTTGCGCGACTGAAGCAGTCCCCAAAAGCCTGCCTGCACAGGGGTTTCTGCGCGGTTGGGCGACTTTCAGACGTTTTATAATGACCCTGCGGGATGCATGCGTTGGGCGTTGGTAAAGGGCAGGAATTTGTTATTGGAGCGAAGATCGAAAACAATTCAGGATTGTTTTTCAGGTAAGTTCGATGCCTTCATCAGGCATGAAACTTGAAAGGCGCCAAGTAACTTGAATGCAGATGGCGTCCGTTGTCGGTTCATAAGGCGGCATGGCAGGTGCGCTGCCTGTTACATGAATTGAATAACTGTCGGTGGTGGCGGTTCTTGTTCTTATCTGTCTGAGGGGTGGTTGACACCATCGACCCAGCCAATATCGCCCAGGTCGCGCGGATTGATGTCTTCGAGTGCACCGAGGTTCACGCCAAACTCATTTGGGTTTGAGCGGCGCTGGTGATGGGTGTAGATGCCACAGACCGAGCAGAAGTAATGTTTCGCCGTTTTCGTGCCCCATTGATAAATCGCAAGCTTGTCCGAACCTTTGACAACCTCGACCCCACCAAGGGGAGCTGTAACAGCTGCAGCCCCGCGCCGACGACAGAACGAACAATCGCAGCGGCGGGCCGTTGCCAGGCCCTCGTCAACAAGCGTGACGCGTAATTCCACGGCGCCGCAATGGCAGGTTGCTTTCATCGGTGTCATCGGCGTTTTCTTACCCTTGGTATATGACTGCGCTGGTAGGTGTATTTCGCCTCTGGATGGGGCGGACGGCCATCGGTGCGACCCCAGAATTTTGGCCCGCCGTGGCGCAGGAACAGGGGCAGTGTCAGGATTATCCCAACGATAAAGCCGCCCGCATGCGCCCAGTAGGCCACGCCGCCGGTGGTCGGATCAGCGCCAAAGCTACTGAAAAGCTGGATGGCAAACCAGACACCCAGCATGATCCAGGCCGGGATGGAAATGATTTTGAAGAAGATCACAAAGATCAGCAGCACATCCACCCGTGCCTTTGGAAAGAGCAGCAAATACCCCCCCATCACCCCGGCAATTGCGCCCGAGGCCCCCACGGTGGGTATCTGGCTATATGGCGCTGACAGCACTTGGGCCAGGCCTGCGCCGATGCCAGCGGCCAGGTAGAAGCCAAGATAGCCGAGGTGGCCCATCTCGTCCTCCATGTTGTCACCGAAAATCCAAAGGAACAGCATGTTGCCCGCCAGGTGCATCGGGCCACCGTGCATGAACATCGAGGTCATGAGGCTGGAATAAGCCCCGTCCTGCGTCACCAGTGCCGGGATCATGGCCCATTGGTAAAAGAACAGATTCAGCGCCCGGGGATCGCTGAAAAGCGGCCAGTAACTGAGGAAAACCAGTATGTTGGCGGCCATTAGCGCATAGTTCACATAGGGCGTGCGCCCCGAAGGGTTATGGTCGCGGATCGGAAACATGCCCGCACGCTAGCCGGATTTTCCACCCCGGGAAAGGGTCAATTCCGGGGCTGGGCTTGTGGCCCGGAGCTTTCAAAGGCTCCGGGCGGTTTTTGTCAGGCGGCCCCCCCCAGAAGGGCCGCGTTGCCGCCCGCTGCGGTGGTGTCGACGCAGACGTGGCGTTCGTGCAGCGCGTGGCCAGTGTCGGGCAGGCCGGTGATCAGCGGCACGATCGGACCCGAGCGCGCGCTGAGCGCTTTGGTGTAGGCGCGCGCGGTGTCCACATCACCCCAGTACAGCACGCCGGCCAGGCCACCCAGGGTGGTCAGGGCCTCGGGTGCCACATGACCGGTGGCCGCAACCGCTACGCCACCCAGATCGGTCACGGCTTTGGCCTGTGCCGCCGCTGTTTCTGCGTCAGGTCCAAGGCACAGAAGCGCCGGCCGGACATGGGCGGTCAGACGGTTGGATTCACCCGTGGGGCCGGGCAGGACAATATCCTGACGCGCGCCGCGCGGTTTGGCGTTGGCCTTGTCCAGGGCGCCCTGTACGTCGGTTGCGGACATGTCGCTTGACCATTGGCTGCCGGCCTGCGGTGCAGGGGCGGCTGAAAAGCGTGTCAGATAGTGCGGGCCGCCTGCCTTGGGGCCGGTGCCCGACAGACCCTCGCCGCCAAAAGGCTGCGAGCCGACGATCGCGCCGATCTGGTTGCGGTTGACGTAAATGTTGCCTGCATGGACCGCTTCGGTGACGTGCTGCACCCGGTCGTCGATCCGGGTCATCAGCCCAAAGGTCAGGCCATAACCGGTCGCGTTGATGGCGTTGATCACCTGATCAAGCTCGTCCGAGCTGAAGGTTGCAAGATGCAGGACCGGGCCAAAGATTTCGCGCGTCATATCGCCGATACCGTTCACGCGGATCAGGGTGGGTGCCACATAGGTACCGGCATTTGGCGTCATCAGTTCGTGCATCAGGCGGCCTTCGGCGCGGGCGGTCTGGATATGGTCGGCGATACCGCTTCTTGCCTCTTCATCAATCACGGGGCCGCAATCGGTGGACAGGTTCCAGGGCAGGCCAACGTTTAGTGCGTCCATGGCGCCGGTCAGCATCTCGATGAAAGAATCGGCGATGTCGTCCTGCACATAAAGGCAGCGCAGGGCTGAGCAGCGCTGACCGGCTGATTGGAAGGCGCTTTCAACAATGGCTTGCACGGCCTGTTCCGGCAACGCGGTTGAATCGACGATCATTGCGTTCATACCGCCGGTTTCGGCAATCAGCGGTGCGCCGGGGGCCATATTCTTGGCCATAGCTGTGCGGATCTTCATCGCCGTTTCGGTCGAACCGGTAAAAGCCACGCCGCCGACACGGGCGTCCGAGGTGAGTGCCGCGCCGACGTCGCCCATGCCGGGCAGAAGCTGAACCGCGGTGGCGGGCACGCCGGCCTTGTGCATCAGGCCGACAGCCAGATGCGCGATGATCGGGGTTTGTTCAGCGGGTTTTGAAAGTACGGCATTGCCTGCGGCCAATGCGGCTGCGATTTGCCCGGTGAAGATGGCCAGGGGGAAGTTCCATGGGCTGATGCAGGTGAATGTGCCAACTGGCCCGGCGGCGGGCGCGTTGGCTGCGTAGTAACGCAGGAAATCAACCGCTTCACGCAGTTCCGCCACGGCATCGGGGATGGATTTGCCGGCTTCGCGGCAAAGGATTGCAAAGATCTCGCCAAAGTTTTCCTCGTAAAGATCGGCGACCTTGTTGAGTACCTCGCCGCGCTCGGCCGGGCTGGCATCCCAGGGGGCAGCATTTGCCAAGGCTGTTTCCACGTCGTGGGGGCTGGCCATGGCAACCGAGCCCGGCTGATCTGCCGGATCAGCCGGGTTCTGCACGGGCTGCGGTTCTTGTGGTTTTACTTTGCCTGCAAGCAGCGGAGCAGCTTGCCATTTGTGTTTGGCAAAAGGTGCGCGGGCGGCTTCGATCAACTCGAGTGTAGGTTGATGTTTAAGGTCGAACCCCTTGGAGTTAATGCGTTCCGGCTGAAACAGTTCGGGGCCCTTCGGTAGATGTGGTGTGGGGTCCTTGATCGCTTCGAACGGGTCGCGAGCGACAACCGCGGGCGGTACGTCTTCGTCCACTATCTGGTTGACGAAACTGGAATTTGCGCCGTTTTCCAGCAAACGTCGCACCAAATAGGCCAGCAGGTCACGGTGCGCACCGACTGGGGCGTAGATGCGGCAGCGGGTGCCTTCGGCGCGCAGGATAATGTCGTGCAGCGCCTCGCCCATGCCATGCAGGCGTTGGAACTCGAAGGTCGATTTGTCGTTAGCCATTTCCAGAATGGCGGCGGCAGTGTGAGCGTTGTGGGTGGCGAACTGTGGATAGATCCGGTCAGTCATTGACAGCAGTTTGCGGGCGTTGGCGATGTAAGAGATATCAGTCGCCGGTTTGGTGGTGAAAACCGGAAATCCATCGATGCCGCCCACCTGCGCTTTTTTGATTTCCGTATCCCAATAGGCGCCTTTGACCAGCCGCACCATGATACGACGGTTGAGCCGCGAGGAGAGATCATAGAGGTAGTCGATGACATGGGACGCGCGTTGACCATAGGCCTGCACCACCACGCCAAACCCATCCCATCCGGCCAGGGCGGGTTCGGAGAGAACAGTTTCGATAACGTCCATCGACAGGGCCAGACGATCGGCCTCTTCGGCGTCAATGTTAAGGCCCATACGGGCGGATTTGGCCAGCAGGGCCAGACTGCGCAGGCGCGGTACCAGTACCTCCATCACCTGGTCGCGCTGAGCCACGTCGTAGCGGGGATGCAGCGCCGAAAGTTTGACCGATATACCGGGATTGGAACGGATATCCTTGTTGGTGCAGGCAGTCGCAATTGCGGTGATCGCGCGGGAATACGAAAGGTGATAGCGGGTGGCATCAGCATCGGTGCGCGCGGCCTCGCCCAGCATGTCATAGGAATAGGAGTAGCCTTTTTTCTCCATTCCTTTTGCGCGGTCCATGGCGGCCTGAATGTTTTCGCCCAGAACAAACTGACGGCCCATTTCCTTCATCGCGCGGGCAACGGCGGTGCGGATCACAGGCTCCCCCAGGCGTTTGATGGCGCCACGCAAATGGCCGACGGGGCCTTTTTTGTCTTCGTGGAGAACCTTCCCGGTCAGCATCAGGGCCCATGTTGAGGCGTTCACCAGCGGCGAGGTCGAATGCCCCATATGCTTGCCCCAGTCACTGGGCGCGATCTTGTCCTCAATCAGCGCGTCGATGGTTTCGGCATCGGGTACACGCAGCAGGGCCTCGGCCAGACACATCAGGGCGATACCTTCGTCGGTCGAGAGGCCGTATTCGGCCAGGAATACCTCCATCAGCCCAGGGCTGGACTGGCCGCGAATGTCAGTCACCAAACGTGCGCCCCGGGCGCAGATGCGCGCGCGGTCGGCTTCGGTCAGGTTCGCGCTGGTGACCAGTTGGGCGATGGTTTCGGCCTCACTGGCGTAGGTTTCCAAGTCTATGGCGCGGCGCAGATCAGTGTCGTTTGTCATGGAAAAATCCCCAAAGGTTGATTGTTCCAAGTTATCATTATTGAGTAAGTTAAATTTCCTGTTTATTGTAGTAAACGAAGTCTATTTAGCTATTTTAAGGGGGTATTGCAGTGCAGAACGATCAAAATGATCTGGATCGCTTTGATCGGGCGATTCTTCGGGTTTTGGCCGGGGATGGCCGGATAAGTATAACTGAACTGGCGCGCGAAATCGGATTGTCGAAATCGCCCACGCAGGCACGTCTGCGGCGTCTGGAAAAGGACGGGGTAATCACCGGCTATCGCGCTTTGTTTGATCCGATCCGGCTCGGGCTGGCTCACGTCAGCTTTGTTGAAGTGCGTCTGCATGACACCCGCGAGTCGGCATTGGCCGAATTCAATGTCGCAGTGGCAAAGATCCCCGAGATTGAACAGGTGCACCTTATAGCGGGCAATTTCGATTATCTGATGAAGATCCGCACCCAAAGCATGAGCGATTATCGCCGGGTGCTGGCCGAGCAGATTTCGACCCTCCCGCATGTTGCCAACACTTCGACCTATGTGGCGATGCAGGCGGTCAAGGAAAACGCGTTGTCAGATGTGATTTGACGCAAGGCTATCTCGTGTGAATATCCTGAACCATGAGATACGCAATATTTGCCCTTTGTCTGGCCAGCCCGACGCTTGCCGAGACCTGCCCTGAAGCCCCAGACCATTCCGAGGCTTTGGCGGCGCTAATAGCGGCCGTGCAGAACGCCCCGAACGAAATGGAAGCAAGGCGCATATCCAACGACATGTGGAAGTTTTGGGCCGATGCCCCCGATTCCTATGCACAAGAGCTGCTGGACGAGGGAATGTCGCGGCGGGAATCCTACGATTATGCCGGCGCGGCCAAGGCGCTTGATGCGCTGGTGGATTATTGCCCGGACTATGCCGAGGGGTACAACCAGCGCGCCTTTGTCAATTTTTTGCGGCAGGATTATCGGGCGGCCTTGCCCGATCTGGAGCGCGCCATCGAATTGTCGCCCCGCCACATTGCAGCCCTGACCGGGCAGGCGTTGACGCTGGCTGCACTGGATCGCACGGGCGAGGCTGCGCTTGTCCTGCGCGCGGCGCTTGCGCTTAATCCGTGGCTGTCAGAGCGGCACCTTCTGACGGTTCTGGAAAAGGTCGAGGAAGAGCTTTAAGGCCTGCCAGTGCTGCAAGACAGTCATCCGTTCCGGACACCATAAAAGGTGGGAAAGCGGTCTTTACACCGGAAGCAGACAGGATATTGTCCGCCCATCTTGCGGGCCTGCCCGCGTCAACTGCAACAACGCCAGATGCGGGCGTGATGGAATGGTAGACATATCGGACTTAAAATCCGAAGGGCTTACGCCCGTGTGGGTTCGAGTCCCACCGCCCGCACCAAATTCTATATATAAAACAGATCAGTAGAACCCTTTTGTAGTGGTTGCTGACTTATTTCCAAGAGAAGCTGCGTTGCTTTTTTAGTCTTATGGTGTCCGCGGATTTAATCGTGTGTGCCTTGCGGCGCTCACCACCGCTCGAGATCAATACTTCTAGCTCGGGGTTTTCAATTATCGCCTTGTGGATATCATCCTTGTGGGCAGGTGTTTCATCGTAAATTCCAAGGTGGAAATCTTCCGCAGTGATGATGTCCCCATTTTCCAAGATCAGTTTCGGTATATCCTCTAGTAGTTGCTCTTTGGCGGCTTCGCGTGCGTCTTGGTCGAAAAGATAGAGTGCACCAATCTCGTCCTTGGGGTTGTAGGCAAGCATTCTCAGCCCAGACCTACCGAAGTGAGCCTGTTGGCTACTATTGTCATGCAAAATATCATTGTAAACTTGTCGGGCACGATATGACCTTGCGAAGTGGATATGCTGACGGATCGGACCGTTCCGCCAACGCCGCCCACTTGGACATAGTCGCCTTCATCGAAGGGGCGGTTGATCATGATCATCAAGCCACTTGCGAGATTACCCAGCGTGTCCTGAAAGGCGAAGGCCAGAAAGAACGAGGCCCCTCCGATCATCGCGAAAAGTGGCGTGACGTTCACGCCAAGCGCGGCCAGAACGAACAACAATCCCACAGCGATTATGAGCCAGAAAGCAGCCCCTACGAAGAACGCTTCCAGTATTTTTGACATGTTGGGGACACGGCCAAACCACCGCCTTGCAAGACCTCTTGCGAAGCGTGATACAAACAACAGTGCCACGAACGCTGGGATGACAATTCCGATATCCTTGACGATGAGCAACCCGCCATCGGGGCGCGTCAGTCAGGTCCAGAAAGCAATCGCAACGGCCTTTGGGCTTGCGAGCAAGGTTTCTTTGAACAGTACAGAATCCCGGTAGGCGCGGAGTTCAGTCACAAGAGCCTCATCGCCTGCTTTGCTTTCAAAGGCGTCGACGACCATCGAAAAGCGCTCAAAAAGGCCCGCGCGGTCTTTGACCAAGCGGGCAAGTTGCTGGTGGGCCGCCTCTGTGGCCGCCGATGGATCGCTCAAAAGAGCGACCTGTCGGTCGGAAATCTCCCAAGTCTTGGATTTGAAGATCTCCAGCCTGGCTCTTGCAAGCGGATCGAGTTCCTCTCGTGTCAGTGGGATTAGGCGAAGGGCGAGTTCCTAAATCGAGATGTCGGGATCGATAAGTTCGGCCGAGGGGGCTGTAGCTACAGCCTTCGCCTCGGCGTTCTGAGCGAACGACGGTTCGGAAAACGCGACAAGGCCAGTCAGAATGAGACTGAAAAGCCCCATCAGCACCGCGCAGAACGGGCCGATCATCGCGTCTGATCCATAGATATCCTTTGGTTTTTTGTTCATCAGTTCCTCGACATCAGGAACTCTGCTACCGACTGGTAAGCTGGCAGCGAGGTGGGGTCGATGAAGCCGTTCTGCGCGCGCGGATACGAGGCCAGTCGCACCAGAACCATTTCAGCCGTGGGATCAACATAGATAGTCTGCCCGTGAACGCCGCGTGCGGCGTAGGCGCCGTGATCGTTGTGAAAGACCCACCACTGACTGGTGTAGCTTCCGTCTGGGATCGTAGAAAAGCCGCTGAACTTGGACTGGTCGCCGCCGTCGCTGATATTCGCCACGACCTCTGCTGGGAACAGGCGCTCGCCGTTCAGCTCGCCTTCGTTTAGCATCAGGTGCCCCAGCCGCGCCAGATCGCGCAGCCCCGCGGTGATGCCGCCACCCGCGAATGGAACGCCGGTACCGTCGACGGTCTGATACGCGTCCTGCTCGACCCCCATGCGCCGCCACAGACGCTCCGCGGCCAGTTCGGTCACCGCCTTGCCCGACACCCGGCTGATGATCCAGCCGAGCATGTCGGAGTTGATGGTCTTGTAGTGGAACTCATCGCCGTGATTGCCCTCGGGCTCGACCTGCTGGAGGTATTCCCAGTAACCGTCCGGACCCTCATAGTTTTCGGGCTTGGGCAGCGGGCTGGCAGCGCGGGAATACAGCCAGATATCGGCGTTGGGGTCCGAGTAATCCTCGGAATATTTCACGCCCGTGGTCATATCCATGACTTGCCGCACGGTGGCTGTCGCAAAGGCGCTGTCGCCGATCTCAGGTATAATGTCGCGCACGAGGGCTGTGTCGTCGAGCGCACCTTCCACAACCATGATCTCGGCCAGAAGGCCGGTGAAGGATTTTGTCATCGACATGATGGCGTGCTTGCCGTCTTCTTCAAGGCAGCCAAAGTAGCGCTCGTAGACGACCTCACCCTTGTGCAGGATCAGCATGCCGTCAGTGTAATTGGCGTAGAGCGACTCTTCCCACGTCATCTCTTCGTTGCTGTTTTGCGGCGTGAAGGTGACCGCGTCGATCTCTGCTCGCATGTCGGCAAAATCGGACGGTGACGGATAGATCAAAGGTATCGGCGCGCCGAGGCCGCGGCTGATTTCCTTGGTGGGCAGGAACTCTCGCAGGTGACAGACCGACCAGCGCAGCCTTGGAAAGCTGAAATAAACGCTGTCGGGTTGCGTGATGATCTTGTCCTCCGGCGGAGGAAACCCCTGCATCCAGCCCATCACGTTCGGGTCGGAGTCCTGCGCCGACAGCGGGGCGGATTGCGCGTCCGCATCGGTTGGTACGCTAAGTGCGATAGCAACACCCATGGCCAATGCGATGAGATTAGAAGTTGACGACGACATTGAGAAAACCTCCTGTCCAAGGGGATGCGTTCCGGCCAATGACGTTGTCGATGGCCTGTCCGGGAAAGGAGACCGAGACGCCTGTGGTCAAGAACATGTTGCGATTTATTACGCGGCTGTATTCGAGGAACAGGTCGTCGGAGAGATGCGCATCGGTGACGCCTGAAACCACATTCCCGTTGATATTAACGCGGGTCGCCTGGCCGAACTGGACCGGGCTGTTCAACTCGTTCGCACGGATATGCGCATACCGAAACGTCCATTTGTCCTGTCGCGTCGGCTCAACCCGCAGCGCCAGCGTCAGCGCGTTCACGTTGGAATTGATGAACGTCGAAGCGGATTTTGACCCCGTCGCCCAAGCGCTCGGACTGCCTTGGTAATAAAGGGGGTCGAACCGTTCGAGCTTCGTTGTGTCCGGATCGTCTCCGGAAAAGGTCTGATAGCCCAAGGTGAGGTTCGGCGACCAGGGCAGGCTGGCAAAGGTGTAGCCGACTGTCACGCGCCCGGCCCAAGCCTCCATGTCGATCCTGTCGTTCCATTGGTAGGCAAAATCACCTGTGAAAGTCCAATTCTCCAAAGTGCCCGCGAAAGGGTTCGTTTTGGCATAAAAGCCAAGCGTTTTGGTGTCCTCTCGTGCGCCCGGTGTCACAGTCGGCGCGCCGACCCCGCCCGGTGCAGCCTGCGGATAAGGGGAGCCGGAATTGAGCACACTGACGAAAGTCGCACCCAAATAGCCGCCTTGCGGTTCGTCGTAACGCAGGTCAATACCCGCCAGCTCGTTGTTGCCGTCCGTGGAAGGCAATTCGTTCGGATCGAGATAAAAGGCCGTCCCGGCGGCATTCCCGTAGGACAAGCGCCCGATCGCGGCCATTTCCCAGGCCTTGCGCGGCCCGAATTTCAGCGCACCGCGCTCGAACCCGCTGGTGGCACCGTTCGCGATCAGCATACCTGTGCCAAGGGTCAGTTCACGCGGACCCAGCGAAACGTCATACGACAGGCCTGTGCCCAGATCGCCTCGGATGGCGAGATACGCCTCTTCCAGAGTTGTCGCGCCATTGTCGCCCGTATCGAACGCGTCGGTGCCCCAAGTGTAGGAAGAGACTGCAGAGAGTTTACCGTAGAAAACCGCACCCGTATCGAGTTGAAACTCAAAGCTGAGGCCGGGCTTTATGTAGCCCTCCAGCCATTCCGTATCGGGATCGAATCCGCTCGCGGGCGCGGTTGTCGCGGCAAGGTCCCAGAACAAGTTGCTTTCGCTGACCGCATTCAGACCGAATTGCAAATGCCCGCGTATTTTTAGACCGTTGGCATCATGAAAAAGCATCGGGTCCCGGTCCTGAGCTTCGGCGGGACTGTCTCCACACGCCAGTAGAAAAACCACCGCTGCGGTTATGCTTGGGATATGTTTTGGCGAACCAGTCCACATACGGCGTTCTTCCTCCAAGTAAGCTCTTGAGCGGTTGCCAAGCAAACTGAAACTCGCTGAGTAATCACGCGATTTTGGCTAATTTTATTTCAAAAATTAGTGTTGATTAGATTTCATTGCATATCAAGAACATTTCCGCCCAAAATGGGCGGAACCTCAGGAGTTTGCTTTCATGCCGACACGCGATACCAAACAAGGCGCTTTCATTAAGGCAAATTTCGGCACGGTTTGGCCAGTGCATCTGGTGGGCTTCACCCGTCTGCTCGTGCAACTAAGAAAGCGTTTCGACGGTGATCTCGATCTTGCGCTGGTGCTGGCCGTGATCGGCAGCAGAACGCAGACCGAGCAGTGGACGCCGGAGCTTGCCGAGCTTAGCCAGCTAACCAATTGGAATGAAGTTAACGACAAGCAGCTCCCGATCAACATACATTCGGTCGCGGAGTATTCCGGCATCCCGAGAGAGACGGTCCGACGGAAGGTGGTTACGCTGCAAGAGAAGGGATGGGTTACGCGAGGAGCAGATGGCCATCTTTCCGTTACGCGAGATGCTGCGCCCGATCTGGAAGACGCCACCGGCGATACGATTGCGTACCTCGCGGCACTTCTGAAAGCCATTGAGACGGCGCAAGACAAAGAAACGAACACCGGGGTGTGTTGACCGCTTCATCTGCTTCCAATCAAGTGTCGTTCCATCAAGACCCAATGCCAACGATTTCCATCCATTTCTCGCCGGGCGAGGTCTCTATACTTGGCGAAAGTCGACTTGAGTCATGTTACGTCACTGGATTGGCTGCTGCGCAGCGATGAACTTTGGGTCGGTTAATGACGCATAATGACAACTAAATCCCGCGAGCTGGTCACTGCTCTTTTTGAAATGCTGCACAGGAGATCAACGTCCGGATTGGGACCGCTGCACCGTCGCTCCGGCTCAGCTGATGAATGGCTGGAAAGGGCCGGTCATGTAGCTTCTTCCTTTGACATGAGGGGCGGTTCCGGACCTTCGCTGCGCTAAGCACCAAGGTCTGCTCAGCGGACATTGCAAGGTTGGTTCCTTTCTGGAGGCCGGATCGTGTGATATAGTGCCGCATAGGGGTCGAGATGGATTTTGAAATGTCAAAGGCTTCCAGCACACTTGTCGTGATCGCTGTTACCAGCTGTGCTTGGGCTCCGCTGGCGCACGCAAACGAAGTGACTGACGTGCTCATAGCGGAGTTTGCGGCCGTCTGTCTGGCATCGGATGTTGGCGAAGATCGTTATGATGCGCTGTCTACCGCAAACGGGTGGGAGCCACTTGATCCGGCTGCAACGAATGATCCCAACGTAACGGCAAGCTATGTCAAACTCTTGCAGGCTCAACCAATCATCAGCTCCTTCGGTTTTTCGGAGGGTGAAGTAACTCCGTTTTGCAGCATCCAGAGTATGAGCGGCGATGTCGGGAAACTGACAGCTTGGGTGGCCGAGGAATTGCTTGGCAGCAATCCACAGGTGGTACCCGGCATGGTTGTCAAAACGATTTATGAGGTGAACGTCGAAACGGCTCCCAATGTCTCGACCGTAACCGTTCAGAGTGCCTTTGGCATCGTGTCGCTCATCGGCAGCCAATAGATCGTAAAGGTCTGCGCAACAAGACGCGCTCGGTTTTGAATAGTGAATGGAGCCCCGTGCACCACTCTTCAGAAGAACCGTTGACGAAATGGCCAAGATTGGAGCGAGGAATGTCTCTATTTCGAAATATCAGCTACATGCTAGTGGCGGTTGGGATTGTCTTCAGCTCCGGTGTAGTCACTTTGGCGCAGGGGGAATGTCCAACCGCGCCGGGCAAAGCGGATCCGTCCTGGTCCGACGAGCAAGCGCGTACCCACAGCATTAAAATGTACAAACATGGGCTGTGTAGCTATCAGGAAATCCGAAAGAATTCCGAGCGCATCAGGACCTCGGCCGATGATGCCGTTTTCGATTGGGTTAATGAATATTTTAACGACCTACTAAAGCTGGTGGAAACACGTTCGACCTATCCCTCAAAAATGCTCCGGGACCGCTTTGAAACTTCGGAGCGGTTTAAGGACCATCAGGCAAGATGGTGGGATGTCATCACCTATATCGAGCTGTCCAAAGGCATCTATGTCGAAGAAAACTGCGAGCAAAAAGGTTCTGACGGGCTGTGTGTCGGTAATCCCTACATACAGATGGCCTTGGCGCAGGGCAAAACGCCCCGGCAGGAGTTGGAGCGGACCGCGCACGCCCCGCGCCCGCTCTTTGCCGATCCGTGGTTCTTGCTGGGGGATGTCATCGTGGATGACAGCGAGCTTTCGGAAAAAAGTTTTCTTCTGCGCCATGCCAACCGGCAGGCCAAGAAGGCTTATGACTTGGCCAAGGAAACAAGGGACATGCGGTGGCAGGAACTGGGCGATGCCGCCGAAGCTCACGAAGAAAACGCGACCGCGATACGGGCGCCCGTTGACAAGCTGAAGCGCAAGATTGTCGATATTTTGGATCGTTATGGTCGCAGCGACGAGGAAATCGAAAACTCTGATCCCTTCAGAAGGCTTGAAGTCAGGGAGGCCGCCATCCGCGATCGCCTGGGCGAGATCGAAAAGGCTGTGGATTACCTGTTCAAGCAATATCCTGCAGACGACGAATTCGCCAACACCCGCATGCAGGAGCTTGACGAAGAAGCACGGCCACTTGAAGCCGAACTGGCTCAGATCGCCACCGAACGCGAAGAGATCAGGCTGCCCGACATCCCCGACGCCGACCGCAATCGGCTAAAGATGTTGCGCGATGATCTGGAGTTGGTCGAAAGGGATGCAGAGCGCCGTATCGCGCGCGACAGGGAGAATTACTTGACTGCCAAACGCCTGCATGAAGGTGCCCAAGAGCGTTTAGACGCTGCTGAACGGGCACATGCCAAAGCGGACGTCGAACTGCGGGAATTCATGGACGAAACTCGGTTCGTGGTCACCTCGGTCTGGACCAACGACGCGGAAATCGAGCTGGATTTCGACTCGATCACCAAAATCATGAAGATTGTCGAGGCTGACCTGAAAGACAATGTCGAGGCGCTGGAACAGCTCAAGCGCGTGCGCGAACGGGCGCGCGAGGCGATGATCGACGCGGCCGATGACGTGGACTTCTTTGCGGACGAGCTGTTGTCTGCAGGCTACTATGCCTTGGCCTTGCAATTGACCGTTGAATGGGCCGATGCGGCCAGAAAACTGATCCAGTCTGCGAAGGCCGGGCCCGTAGGCGTCGGCGTTGAACTAGTTAACCAGTTTGTTACTAACATCATATTCGAGCCCAGCTATTACGAGTACAAGGGTGGCAGGCTGGACGATTACCGGAAGGGTGAGTCACCCTGGCTGAACCTTGGTATGGCCGAGACGATCTATCCGGGCGAATTGCTGGATTCGACCATCAAGCGCGCGGCCAAGGATGCGGTGGGTTTCTTGTTTAAGCTCGAGAAACAGAACCTGACTTCGCAGCAGTTGCAAAAAATGATCCGAGGGGTCGAGGTGGAGGTCGCCGGTCATCTGCAGCGGTTCTCTCCCGAAGGATACAAGCAGACCCTGAAGTTGCTTACCGACAAGTCGGTGCTTGTCAGAAGCCTGAAGGAGTCGGATCTGGCCCTGTCGACGCTGACCGGTCAGCAGGGCAAGAGGGCCTTCGCCGGCAAGGTGGGCGCGAATTTACTCAAGGGACTGGCGGTTTCGCTGGCCAAGGAGGAACTTAAAAAGGCCGCCAACCTGATCGAGCAGGATGAATACGACAACTACATGATGGCACAGATCTACCTGAGCAAAGCTGTCGGCACGTTCCGAAAGGCAGGTAATGACTATTGGGCCCAACTGCAGATCGTAAAGATAAAACGCTACGTCCGGGATGCCTTGATTGAAGGTTACAACCCCGAAGAGCAGCAGTTTGAAGGCAAGAACCTGCCTTTCTTCGCCGACCCTGGTTATCAGATTTCCCTGGACGTGGAAGAAGAGTTCGAAGGTCAGTTCAAGGCCAAAGTCACCCTGGGCGGTATAACGCTGGAACGCGACCTTCGGCGCTCAACGCCGGTCTGGAAATTGCCTGACGACAGCCTGGAGTTGTTCACCTCTGACATGCCGGAACGTTTGGAACTCAAAATTGTACTGAAATGAGCCTGAAATTTTATCGTGCACCTAGAAGCTAGTGCACTGTGGCCGTCACCAAGGCGACACAAAAATGGTCGGTTCGGAACGGTGACCGCATCCGTTTCGGGCTCGACCTGGTCATCTGAGGCTTTCTATCAGATGTCGGCTAAGCGGTGTTGAGGAGCTATTCAGGAGCAGCCGAGATCTTGGTCATGTCCGCTTTTACGCCTTGGCCATCGCTTATGGCGAACCGGACATTCGGGAACCGAAAGCGCCAACAGGATATTGCATGACCGCTGGATTGAAGGAGCCACCGAGTACAAGACCGAGTGGGAAAGGGAGTTACGGCGGCGCGAGGTGCCGGGGATCACTACAAATGATCTGCCTGCCCCCTTGCCGCATCCCGACAATGTGGCCAAGCGGCACTGGATTTTTCGCAGTAGCGGCATTCTCCAGGCTGCGAGCGCATGCAGCAAGAATTTGACAGGTCCAGTGCGGGCGCAAAGCTGCCCTGCGCTGCATACGGCACGAAGATCTGCTAGCAAGACTGCAGTTTTCAAGTCACCTGGACAAGGGAGGCGCGCGGTAACGTGCACATAACGCGGAATTTTTGCGCATCCGGCGCCAGGATCGAACTAAATTCTGGCAAGTCGCGAGACACATAGCTGCATTGCAGCATTTTCTATTGCCGCGACGCAGCATGGCTTTTAGTCAATGATGCATAAGATTTATGACGGACTTTCTCCTCCCAGAGACCCCGGCATAAATTTGCAGCAAGCTTTCACCTCCTCCCGAAAGCAAACTGCACACTGAAAAGGTCCGCTGCACCTCCTCCCGTGGCGAGCCATTCAAATAAGCGGTGGGCTCACCTCCCGAGGTCACCGCTTATTTTTTCTAAAATCTCCAGTATGGCTCGAGGCCTTCAAAAAAATCCTGCGACCGGGTCCTGAGAATTGCAGGTGCGCACCGCATCCGCGCTACCGGCCTCCTTTTCAGCCTTTGCACGAATGACATTCATCAATCGGCCCTATGCCTGACTATGTGACACTTGGCCGGTAGGGTGTGTGGTAATTTATGAAGTTTATCGTTTCCAGCAACGACGTAAGTTGGCTGCGTGCTCTACACCACGTCGAGGACTCTTGGGCACCTGCAGTTGCAGGAAATCACTCCGATCCGTCGATAAAATCCCGCGCCTCTTTATCGAGAACTGAAACCAACCTCCGTATATCTTCCATCTGCTTCGTCCGCAGTCCATGTTTATAGTTCAGATGGGCTGAACCCGATGGCGCACCACCGCCAGCGCCGTGCAGGCGGCAGACGTTCCAACCTTGCTTAGAAGGATTGCGGCAACGTTGGCCCGTAGACTTGGCCTTGCGCTGCATCTGGGCGCATCTCTGAGCCTTTGCGTGGGGTCCAGGGGGTTACCGTTACTTTTCATCCTCAACCCTCCCCCGATGGCTTACGGCACCCACAATCGCCTGCCCGCCGCTTTCAACATTAACGCGCTCGACGCGCACCGTTTGCGGTGCCTCGTGCGCTTGTCGACCATCATTGAAATTATTTTCGTCCCAAAACCGGGATTTTACAGGAAGTGACCTGCGGGTCCGTAAAAATCTAAATGCATCTGAAATTTGGCAGTACCGATCGCGGGCAGTGACCAAAAGGCGTCATATGACGCAAAAGCGGCGATTCCCCCAGGTCGAAGAACCGCCGCCCGCGTCAAACAACGACTTTTAAAAACTCGTACTTTTGACCCAACTCATTACCAACTCGTTACAAGTTTATGTTTGGCGGAAACAAGTGACCAAAATCGGGCACTCAACTGTCAGCAGCATGAACTGTTGAAAATCCGAGAAACTATTTGTTTCTTAAAGTTCACGTATGCGCGAGGTCAACGTGGGGGGCGGGGCAACAGAGCCATTCCGTAAAACCCCATTTTTATTACCGGAAAACAAGTGCAGGGGATTTGTCAGATACGTTGGTGCTGGTTCTGGGCCGTCTGGGCCGTCTGGCCCGACTGGCCGGACAACTACCAGCATTCGGCGGTAGACAATCATCGCGAAACCTTCACTATTCCTGACGGCATACAGGCAAATTTCAAATTTACCTTCTTGCTTTAAGAGCCAAAGAAGAGAGGCTGCAGAATGGTGATCCGTTGGACTGACGAGGCTGAAAGGGGATATCCCTATTGGTGGCACGCCCTTGAAGGGCAGAGCCCGTTGAACGAAGCCCTGCCTGAGAAATGCGAGCTTTTGGTCATCGGTGCGGGTTATGCAGGCCTGTCGGCTGCGCTGGCGGCGCAGAATTGCGGTGCGCAGGTGGTGGTGGTTGACGCGGACGAGCCGGGGCAGGGCGCCTCGACCCGCAATGGCGGGATGTTCGGGGCACACCCCCGGCTGGGGTGGCATGATCTTGCGGCGCGGTTCGGAACAGCCACGGCAGATGCGCTTTTCGCCGAGGCAAAACCAGCACTGGATTGGGCCCGGGGGCTTATTGCCGAACAGGGCATCGAGTGTGATCTGCAGGAAAGCGGCCGGGTACAACTGGCCTGGACCGCATCGCATTTTGAGAACCAGAAACGCCTGGCAGGCCAAGTGAGAGACAAAAGCGAGGTCCAGGTCAGGATCGTTGAACGCGACGACCTGAAGCAGGAAATTGAAACGGACCGGTATTTTGGCGGGTTGGTTTTTTCCGAGCATTGCGCGATCCATCCGGCCAAGTTTCACCAAGGGCTGTTGCGGGCTGTAAGGCGCAAGGACATTCCGGTGGTGGCCCATGCACGGGTTGACGCATTGGAGCGAGCCGGTGCGGGATTTGAGGCGCGTACGCCCAAGGGGGTGATACGGGCGGATAAGGTGCTGCTGGCGACGAATGGCTACACGACCAAACCGTTTGGCTGGCATGCGGCGCGGGTGTTTCCGCTGCCCAGCTATCTGATCGCCACCGAAGAACTGCCCCCCAACCTGATCGGGCATATCGCGCCAGGGCGGCGGATGATGGTCGAGACCCGGGCACGCCACAGCTATTACCGTATATCGCCGGATGGCAGACGTATCCTGTTTGGTGGACGTGCCTCGATGACCAACATCGACCTGGCTACAGCGGCAAAGAGACAACACCAGACAATGTGCGAGATCTGGCCCGTCCTGGCAGATGTAAAACTTAGCCACGTCTGGACCGGAAACACCGGATACAGTTTTTCGCATATGCCCCACGTCGGATCAGATCGCGGGCTGCACTATGCCATGGGTTTTTCTGGTTCCGGCACGGTAATGGCCCCCTATCTGGGCGCCAAGGCGGCGTACCAGGCAATGGGTGACATGCGGGGCAAGACGGCCTATTCCGACACCCGATTTAACCGGCACTGGTTGCATCCATTCAACAAGCCGCATTTTCTGAAAGCGGCTGATCTGTGGTATCGCGGTTGGGTGGACAGGTGGGAAAACCGGCAGGGTCGGTAGCTTCAAGTGTTGGCAAAAGCGTTTCGAGAAAAACCTGAATCACGGGTTTTATCGAAACGCCTGCAACATTTGTATGTTTCACTGCGTTTCCACTTAACCCTGTCTCAGGTTTAAGTAGAAACGCTTTAATATTGGCAGATCTGAGGGAATACCCGTCATTCAACCGAAAAGCGGCCCCTGACACACAGGGGCCGCTTTGTTTTTCAGGTCAAAGATGACGCGCCTATTCGTGCGCTTCCTCTTCAAACACCCTTTTTAATCGCTCAGGTGAGCGCGCCGCGGCCTCATCGGCCTCGAACTCTTTTTTCTCGATCTTGGCCTGTATGACGTGGAAGAGCAGCCAGAAGGCAAGCCCGATGAGAAAGAGTATAAACTCTGTGCCCACCATTGGGTAAATCGGACCAATCTGCGATAGATCTGCACCTGCCCAAGTTGTCACTTGTGTCGTTGACATGGAATAGTCCTCCTTACGTCAGCAGGCCAAGGCGCTTGGCCTCGGCTATGTCGGCCTCGGATACCTCGATGGCATCCATTTCCTCGGCGATCTCTTCGCTCAGATCCAGACCGACTAGTTCAACAGCAGGCGGTACCCGCAGCATGCCCATGCCCATCAGAATTTTCGAGACGATGAAGGCAGGCAAGAAGCCCAGAACACCAAACATGATGATGGCGCCCGCCAACTGGCCCCAAGGTGTGATCAGCGTCGCCGGATCATGATAGGCCGCCGTTGCCGGGTGACCCCAGAGCATGAAGCCACAGATGATCAGGCCGATGAAACCGGCATAGCCATGTACCGCAACCGCGCCTACCGGATCGTCGATCTTGAACTTACGCTCGACCCAGAAGTGCAGTTTGTAGGCACAATAGGCACCGATCGCACCGATGATCATCGCCTGAATCGGGTGGTAAAGGTCGTTCCCGGCTGATGCCGTGATGACCCCTGCCAGACCGGCCGAGTATGTCCAGAATGCTTCGCCTTTGGACACCACGTAGCCCATAATCAGACCGCCAGATAGTGACATCAGGAAGTTGAACGTAATGGCTGAAAGCGTGGTTGGTGTCAGATAGATTGTGGTTGCTGTGAAGTTCACAACACCCTCGGCACCGCCCAATGACTGGTGATCAATTATCGGCACGTTACAGGCCACATAGAAGCCCCAGAAGCCGCAATAGATCATGAACAGACCGATTGTGACCAGCCACTTGTTATGCGGGTTGATGTTGCGCGGGGTGCCGTCGGGAGCAAATTTGCCAAGCCGCGGACCCAGAACACAAATCACACCAAGCGCGAAACCACCAGCAATGGCATGGATAACACCCGAGGCATAGGCATCATGATAGCCCAGCTTCGTGACCATCCAGCCATCCGGGTGCCAGCCCCATGCGGCGTCGATGATCCAGGTGAACGAGCCAATGACAACGGCCAAAATCCAGAAGGCCGAGGGGCGAATGCGTTCAATGGTGGCACCTGATACGATCGAGGCCGCCGTCCATGAGAACAGCAGGAACGCCGCCCAGAACACACCGTTGATGCGCGCCCAAAAGCCGTTGCCCAATTCAACGCCGTAACCCATGACCGGGTCTTGGCTGGCAACACCAGGGCCGCCCAGATGGGTGCCCATCAGCTCACCCCAAGGAACCGCGTTGTCAGATTGTGTTAGACTGGCACCGGGGAAGGGGCCAAAATTAGGGAAGGCAAAATAAATCCACCATCCAAAGAAGAAGAAGGTGATGGTCACCAGTGGGATGAGCATGGTGTTTTTCATCAGTGTGTGCATGTGGTTTTTACGGCGGGTGGCGCCCACCTCGTACATGCAGAAGCCTACGTGAATCAGGAACATGAGCGGTATAGTCACCCAGTAATAAAACTCGGTGAATATCACCGTCAATGCGCCAATATCGGTATCCATTCAGATGTCCTCCCGTTTGGACAGTTTGGTTATATTTAGGGCTCTGTTGGCGTGGCCCCATTTAGATTGGATCAAATTTGGTCCAGTCATGCCTTCGACGGTACACCAATAATAATCCAAAATCGACTGTTTTTCGAATAAAACGGACACTCATAAATTCACAGGCCGACAAGTTTCTTGAGAGTAAAAAAATATTCCACAAAGTCAATCAAGAAGGTTGTGAAATATTTTATTCTGACGTTGCATGCCGCAGTTTTGTGACCGCGACATGACGGCAGGAAAAGGTTCAGCCGAGGGTTGCCAGATGGTCTGCGGCCTTGGAAATGGCGGCTTGTGTCCGTTCCAGATCATCGTCGGTAATTGCCAGAGAGGGGTAAGTCTTACCTGGCGATTTAAACAGCCCTTCTGAGTGCAACACCGAGTTATAGGCGGATTGCGCTGCTGTGTTCGAGTTCATCACATCACGATAGTCACGCACTTTTCGAGCGGTAAATACCACCTCGAAAAGCGTAGGGTGGCCAACAACACGGTGGGGGATCCCATGCCTGTCGAGGGCGGCATGCGTCATCTGCATGATCTGCTGTCCGGTCTGGCGCAGCCGGTCGTACTGGCCTTCGCGGCGCAGGATTTCCATGGTTTTCATCCCCGCCACGGCCGCCACCGGGTTGCCCGACAGCGTGCCAAGCTGCATCATCCACTTTTCAGGCCCCACTGCGGCCTTATCGAAATGCGCCATGATGTCCGCGCGGCCTGCGATGGCGGCGAGGGGGAAGCCGCCACCGATGACCTTGCCCAGCGTACAAATGTCCGGGGTCACGCCGTACAGTTCCTGAGCACCGCCATAGGAAAAGCGGAATCCGGTGACAACCTCGTCAAAGATCAAAACGATGCCGTGTTTGTCGGCCTCGTCACGCAGGAGCTGCAGAAATCCGGGCAGCGGCGGGATGATCCGCTGCAGCGGCTCCACGATGATGCCGGCAACCTGTTCGCCATACTCGGCCAGAAGCGAGCGGATGTAGTCGAAATCGTTGAACGGTGCGATCAGCATTTCAGCCGCCACGCTGTCGGGGATGCCTGCACTGTCCGGGACGGCCTGCGGGAAGTTGACCGTGCGGGCGGGAGCAAGGCTCATCTGGGCCTCGGCGGACATGCCGTGATAGCCGCCTTCGAATTTCACGATCTTGTCGCGGCCCGTGAACGCGCGCGCGGCGCGGATGGCATACATGTCCGCCTCGCCACCCGAAGAAACATAGCGCAGTTGCTGTGCGCAAGGGACCGCATCGCAGATCTGTTCAGCCAGTTCGATCCCGGCGGCATTATTGGCAAAAAAGGTCATCCCCTTGGGTAGCTGCTCGAAAACGGCTTCCAGCACTTCCGGATGGCCATGGCCCAGCATCATCGGGCCAGAGCCGATCAGATAGTCGATATATTCATTTCCGTCCTCGTCCCAGACACGGCTGCCTTTGCCGTCGCGGATGATGATATTGGGATCAAAATTACCAAAACCACCACCGGGCAATACAGCCTGTGCGCGGGCAATCCACTCTGATTGTGTGCCGATTTTCAGCATGATTGTTCTCCTAATTCAGAACCATGTCAGGTGTGCCCAAAAGGGACTCGTCAACGGTGATGCCAAGGCCAACGCCCTCGGGCGGGGCAATGCGGCCTTTGGCGCGCGTGGGGCCATCTGGGGCCAGACGTGGGCCGACATAATGGCTTAGATCGCAGCAGTTCATCAGGCCCCGCGCCGGTGTTGCCGCTGCCAGATGCAACACGGCGGCAGTGGTGATGTCGCTGCCCCAGGTGTCTTCAATGCACATACGCGTGCCCAGACTGAGACACAGATCACGCGCTTGCCGCATCGCACTTAGTCCGCCGAATTTGCTGAGTTTCAGGGCGACCGCATCCATGCATCCCGCAGCATGTCCTGCCAAAAGGCTGGCCGTGTTATGCGCGGCCTCATCCAGTTTCATCGGCAGGCCGCAGGCGGCACGCACCATGGCGCACTCGGGGATTGTCGGGCAGGGTTGTTCCAACATTACATCCAGATGGGACACGGCGCGTCCTACACGCGTGGCGTTCAGCGTGTTGCTGCCGCAATTCCAGTCGCCATAAACCAGCGCGTCTGTGCCAACCGCCTCGCGCACCTGAGTCAGTCGTGCAACGTCGGCCTGCCAGTTGCCATCGGCGCCCAGCTTGACCTGAAACTGGGTCATGCCCCGTTGTTGAGCGTCAACCGCCATGCGGGCCATTTCATCGGGTGCTACACAGGTGATCGAGTGATAAAGCGGCATATCCGCCACCTGCCGTCCCCCGAGCAACGCGTAGAGCGGCAAGCCTGCCACCTGACCTGTGATATCCCACAGGGCCGTATCAAGGGCGGATTTCGCATAGGGATGTCCCTGCAGATGCCTGTTAAGCCGTTCCATCAGCGCTTCGGGACCAACCGGATCAGCCCCCAGCAGGATCGGTGCCATTTCTGCAATTGCCGGGGCGACACCGCTGGCATAGGCGGGCAGGTAATGCGGGATCGGGCAGACCTCTCCCCAGCCGGAAACACCGCTGTCGGTGTCGAGCCTGACGATGACCGAAGATGTCGTATCGCAGGTTTTGCCGCCCGCCATGTAATAGGTTTCGTGGCTGGTGAGCGGTAATTGCCAAAGCGTGACGCGGATAAGTTTCATGACCAGTGCCCCTTCAGGAGTCGCGTCGCGCCCTGCGCGGCGTTTGAGGAGGGGTGCTTTGCCACAACATAGAAAATTCGCCGAATTTTCTCGGCTCCCTCAGATGAATGTTGTCGGAAAAAACCATGGTATCAGCTTTCATAGGTGGCAACGGGCGTGCCCAGCAGGGCCGCGTCAGGCGTAACGCCCAATCCTGGCGTAGAGGGCGGTTTGGCAAAGCCATTGATGTTGCGCGCGCCCTGACCGGGGACAGGATCCACATCAAGATGGTAGTGACACAGCCAACTGGCCAGCCGGTTGGCCTGCGGGGTTGAAGCGGCAAGGTGAATGGCTGCGGTGTCGGCAAGGGCCGAGCCGCCCAAATCCTCAATGTGCATCTGCCAGCCGACAGAGACACCAAAGTCGCGGATCTGACGCGCGCGGGTCAACCCGCCCAGCCGGTTGGGTTTGATTTTGACGCCTTCGCAGGCGCGGGTGCGCCACGCGTGAAGATGGTCAGTGAAATTGTGCAGGCATTCATCTAGCATGATCGGGTTTTTTACGCGCGCGGCCACATGGGCGCATTGATCCAGTGTTTCGCAGGGTTGTTCGACCCAGTCGCGCGCACTGACAGAATTGAGCACCTGGATTGCCACGCCCGGCGTCCAGGCGCGGTTGACGTCAAAGGTGACCTTGTGACCGTCGGGCAGGGCGGCGCTGATCGCTTCGATCCGGGCAATATCAAGCCCCGTGTCATCGCCGCCCACCTTGGCGGAATGTACGGTATAGCCCTTTTGGGCCGCACGGTTGATCAGCGCGATCATTTCATCCGGCGTGCCGGTCGATATCGAGGAATTCACGGCCACCGGATTTGCCGCGTCACCACCCAGCATCTGCCAGAGTGGCAGACCAGCGGCCTGACCGGCGATATCCCAGCAGGCCATGTCGATGGGGGATTTTACATAAGCGTGGCCGGGCAATTGCACATCCATCACCCGGTTCATATGATCAAGGCTGCGCGGGTCCAGGCCAAGCAGGGCGGGCGCCATAGTTTCAACCCCGGCCCGGATCCCGGGGCCATGAGCGGGAAGATAGGTATGGCCCCAGGGGCAGCCTTCGCCCCAGCCGCTGATACCTTCATCCGTGTCGATGCGCACGAATGTGCTGTCCAGACATTCGAATTTCAGCCGTCCGCCGGAAAGCCAATAAGGTTCGGTCAGGGGCATATCGAGTTGATACACGGTAAGTCGAGTGACTTTCATTTGCGGGGCGCCTCCGGCGGGAGTATTTGGGGAAAAATGAAAGTCATTTCAGTTCCACCTCGACAAAGGACATGGGGGCGTCGCCGGCATTGATGACGTTGTGTTCAACCCCTTCGTCGCGACGGTAGGCGGTACCGGCGGGGACAGTCACCTGAGATATTTCCCCGCCGGGCAGTTCCAACCGCATATGGCAATCGGTAATGGCGGTAATCACGTAGTCGAAACCATGTCGGTGCCAACCGGTTTTCTGGCCCGGTTCAAAATCAAACCGGGTGACGCGGGTGCGGGTATCGTCAATTAGCTGGGTGGCGGTGCAGGTCATGGTCATGCGGGATGCCTCCGGCGGGAGTATTTGGGGAAAATGAAAGGTCAGGGGGTCTCAAAAACGGCGACGGGCGGCCCAAGACTGGCCAAGTCGGGAGTGACGCCAAGGCCGGGCAGGTAGGGTGCTTCGGTGCCGCCGTTCTGAACGGGCGCCTCAAAGTTTGCGGTGCTGCAGGTCACCATCGCGCGGGTGTCCAAAGCGCAGCGCAGCATGGCACGGGGCGTGGATTGGGCGATGTGCAGGAGGGCGGCAAAAGCGATTTCGGACCCCACGGTATCCTGTACTGACATCACCATGCCCGCCGCTGTCGCAATGCTGCGCTGACGGATCATCGGGGTCACACCGCCCTGTTTGGAAACCTTGAGGCCGACCCCGTCGCAGATGTCATTTGCGATGGCCTGTAGGAGGTCTGCCTCGGTCTGGATCAGTTCGTCCAGCAGGATCGGGGCATGACAGCGGGCACGCAGGCTCTGGGTTTCGCGCCATGTGGCACAGGGCGCTTCCAACACAAAATCAAGTCCTGGCGGCAATAGCGCCAGCATGCGCAACGCGTGCTCGGGCGAGAGGCCATTGTTGGCGTCGGCCAGAAACCATTCACCGGCCTGGCGGTCGGCAAGACAGGCGCGGATGCGCTCGGCATCAAGCGCCGGGCCGCCTTGGGCTTCGGTAGCGCCGATCTTGATCGAGTGACCAATGAACCCCTGTGCCCGGTGATCTGCCACCTTGGCGCGCATGGCATCGGGCGTGTCGCCGCCGATCGACGAGATTACCGGTACCGGGCCGGGGATTCTCCCGCCCAGCATGTCGCAAAGCGGCATGTCTGCGGATTTGGCAGCGATATCCCAGCAGGCCACATCGAGGGCACAACGGGCATCGCGGTGGCCCTTGAGCGTGTCACGCATCCGATCCCAAAGCCGGTCATGCTGGCGCGGGTCCATGCCCAGAAGCGCCGGGGCCAGCAAGGCGATACCGGCGCGGGTGCCGCTGGCGTGCGCGGCCACGTAGGTGGCCCCGAAAGGCGTGCTTTCACCCCAGCCGGTCATGCCGCAGTCTGTGGTGATGCAGACGATCGTTGCATCATAAGACAGATATTCACGCCCGCCTGACAGACGATAGACCCTGCCCCGCACCGGCAGATCTACCTGGTAGACCTCTATCCGTGAGATTTTCATGGCGTGGTTATCCTGTAATCATTCTTTTGTCATTCGTGGAGCATCGGCCAGCCCGTCGCCGCGCCAGATCACGAAAGTCAGAATCGGATCAGTCGTAGTGGTAAGGGCGTGAGGTTGGTTTGAAGGGTGCAGACGGGTGTCGCCGGCCGACAACCGCAGGGTTTCGGCCCCGTCGAGCATGAAATCTGCCGCGCCCGAGACGACGGAGTAAAGCTCTTCGGGGAGGTGCTGGTGGCGGCCATAGACCAGCCCCGCGCCCCAGAAACCGATGGTCATGCGGACCTGGTCGCTGAGGTAGTGCCCGTCGGGGCCGATGAGTTCAAACCAGCCATAGCGTTGCAGAAAATCGGCACCGACCTCGGATTCGGTATAGGTGTGGCGCCATTCCACATACGGGGCCAGATCGATCAACGCGGTGCAAAGCGCCTGACTGGCGGCGGTCGCGGCACCGGGATTGGCCTGAAGATGCGTGATGGCCGGGACGGCCACAGCCGGGCGGTCGGCAAATCGCGCGCCGTCTGGCCAGTCGCAGAACGCGCCAAGGGCGGGCAGGGCGGTGTGCCAGTCGCGGGCGGCCTCAAACGCCGCGTCAAACAGTGCGCGGGTCACGGGACGACCACGATATTGCCGGTGTGTTTCTTGGCAATGAAAGCTGCCTGTGCCTCGCGCAGTTGGCTGAGGGGGTAGGTGGCGGCCAGCATCGGTTTGATCTCGCCCCGCTCGATATAGGTGACGACATCGGCAAAGACATGCGGCGGGATCACGGTAGAGCCGGTGAAGGTCAGATCGCGCAGGTAGAAGGTGCGCAGATCCAGCTCGACCATCGGGCCTGCGATGGCGCCCGAGCAAGTATAGCGCCCGCCGCGTTCCAGCACGTCAATCAGCTGTGGCCACATGGCCCCGCCGACGACATCGGCCACCACAGTGACCTTTTCATTGTTCAAAGCGGCGCGCAGGTCGGCGGGCGCGCGCGGCAGGATCACATCCGGGCCCATCTGTCGGATGTCTGCGTGCTTGGCCTCGGCGGCCATGGCGATCACCCGCGCGCCGCGGCGTTTGGCCAATTGTATCAATGCGCCGCCAACGCCGCCGCTGGCACCTGGAACCAGCACGGTATCGTTATTGTCGACGCCCGCACGCATCAGCATGCCTTCGGCGGTGGTGTAGCTGCACTGAAATGTGGCCAGCTCAGCATCGGAAAGGTCGCTGTGCACCACCAGCATGTTGCGCGGATCGACCTTGGTATATTCGGCATAGCCGCCATCGCATTCGCTGCCGAAATAGCCGGTCTTGTCCTTGTTGTCGGGGTCTGACCAATCACGCTGCCAGCCGTCGATCATCACCCGGTTGCCGATCAGGGCCGGATCGGCGCTGGCGCCCACGGCCACGACGGTACCCACCACATCGGCGCCCTGAATGCGCGGAAATGTAATCGGCGCGCCGCCCCATGTGGGATCTTCGTCGTCTACCTGTCCGTAGGCGCCACCGGTTGTCGCCTCGTTGACCGCCTTTGAATACCAGCCCGAGCGGGTGTTCACATCGGTATTGTTCAGCCCGCAGGCCCCGACCCGGATCAGCACCTCGATAGGGCCTGGTTGTGGGGTGGGCCAGTCCTCGCGCCACTCATAGGCGTCCAGATCGCCGTGGCCGGTCAGAACCATTGCTTTCATGCGTTCGGGTATCGTCATGCGTCCATCCTTGGTTTTAGGCTGTCGGGGTCATAGACGGGCGCGCCAAGAATGCGGGCCGGGCGGGGTTTGCCCGCTATGACCACCTCGATTTCGGTGCCTGCAATGTTGGCATGCGGTTTGACATAGGCAAAGGCCAGAATTTTGCCCACCGTGTGCCCGTAGGCGACCGAGGCGGTGGACCCGACCACCTTGCCATCCAGCAAGACCGCCTCGCCGCCGTGGCCATCATGGGCACCGTCGGGTTCGATCTCAAGATAGGCGCAGACCCAAGCCATACTCCCATTTTCGGCGGCCTTGACGCTTTGCCTTGTGGCTTCGACACCCAGATAGTCTTTGTCCAGCCGGGCAAATCGCATCACGTCGGCCTCGGGTAATGTTACCTCGTTGGTCAACTCGCCCGCCCCCTTGAAGGCCTTTTCCATCCGCATCGCGTTCATGGCAAAGCTGCCATAGTCGGTGATGCCGTGGGGCTGGCCTGCGGCACAAAGCGCATCATAGACGGCCAGGGCATGGTTGCGGGGGATGTGAAATTCCCAGCCCAGTTCGCCCGCATAGGACATGCGGAAGGCCCAGAGCTTATGCCCTGCAACGGTGATTTCCTGTGCGGTGAGCCAGCGGAAACCGGCGTTGCTCAGGTCCGCATCAGTGCATTGCGCCAGCACCTCGCGTGCCTTGGGGCCGTTCAGTGCCAGGGCGGACCAATCGTTGGATCGCATAATGATTTCAGTATCTTCGATGGACTTGTTAAAGTTCAGATGATCCAGCAGGCGTTGTTCAAAGAAGGCGGCGCAGACCAAATAATAGCGGCCCTCATCCAGCTTCACGACAGTGGTCTCCAGCTCGATCCGGCCCCGTCGGTTGAGCATATGGGTCAGGGTGATCCCACCCACCTTTTGCGGCAGCCTGTTGGCCACCAGCCGGTCGAGAAACTTTTCTGCATCAGGGCCGGATACTTCAACCTTGGTGAAGGCAGAAATATCCATGATACCAACGGCTTGTCTGACGGCCTTTACCTCGGTCGCGACCATGTCGTGCACCACGTTGCGGCCAAAGCTGTAGTGGTCGCATTGTTCCACGCCGTCACGGGCAAACCATCGGGGGCGCTCGTGGCCGTAGACCTCTTCATAAACAGCGCCTTTTTCTTTCAGACGTTCGTACATCGGCGAGGGTTTGACTGGCCGCCCGGCAAGGCGGTTGAAATGCGGGAATGGAATCTCATGGCGAAGGCAGTAATCTTCTTTTGCCTTAATGACTTGCCAGTCTTTCTTTGCGTAATTTCCAAACCGGCGCGGGTCATAGTCGCGCATTGATATATCTGCCGCGCCATGCACCATCCAGCGGGCCAGCTCGCGGGTCAGGCCAGGGCCCCAGCCGATACCGATCTGGGTACCGCAGCAGCACCAGTAATTGCGCACGCCTGGCGCCGGACCAATCAGCGGGTTGCCGTCGGGCGGGTGGGAAATGGCGCCATGCACTTCGCGCTGAATGCCCAGATCGGCAAAGATCGGCATGCGGTTCAGGCTTTCCTCGAGCCACGGCATGATCCGGTCATAATCGGCGCCAAACAGCCAGTTCTCGTAATCCCAGGGGCATTCATCCAGCCATACCGCGTTGGGATTGGCCTTTTCATAGATGCCGATCAGCCCGCGTTTTTGTTCCATCCGGATATAGCCCGATACCTTTCGGTCATCGCGGATCACTGGAAGTTCCTTTTCCAGGTCTTTGAATTCAGGGACATTTTCGGTGACAAAATAGTGGTGCGTCATCGATGTCATCGGCAGTTGCAGGCCCGACCATTCGCCCATCTGCCGGGCATAGGTCCCGCCTGCGTTGACCACATGTTCGCAGGTGATTGTGCCTTGTTCGGTCTCAATAACCCATTCGCCCGTAGCGTTCTGCGTGATGTTGGTGGCGCGGCAGTGGCGGATGATGCGGGCACCTTTCTGGCGTGCGCCTGCGGCCATGGCCATGGTCACATTGGTGGGGTCGACGTGGCCATCGTCAGGGGTGTGTAACGCGCCGATAACGCCATCGAGGTTATAGAACGGATGCAGTTCGGAAATCTGCTCGGGCCCGACCAATTCGATGTTGAAGCCCAGCGAGCGGCCCACGCTGAGTGTATGGCGCAACCAGTCCATTTCGTCTGTCGTATAGGCCAGCCGAAACGAGCCGCAACCGTGCCATGTGACCGCCTGACCGGTCTCGGTCTCAAGCTTGCCGGAATACAGCCCGATGTTGTAATCCACACATTTGCCAAGGCCGAAACTGCTGGTTGAATGAGTGATCTGCCCCGCCGCATGCCAGGTACTGCCGCTGGTCAACTCGGCCTTCTCCAACAGCACGATATCGCTCCAGCCCTCATGCGCCAGATGATAGGCCAGCCCCACGCCCATGACGCCGCCGCCAACGATGACCACGCGGGCGCTGGTGGGGAATGATTTTTCCGACATGTAAATTTTCCTGTGTGACGAGTCGCAGTTTTCTCTCGACAGGCTAATCGCACATATGTACCATCGTCAATCATGAATGACACAAATGTATCAAACACTGTTCTGGACCGTCTGACTGACGAATGGGATGCCCTGACGCCCGAGGCACAAAAGGCGGCGCGCTACGTGCTGGAAAACCCCGCAGATGTGGGCGTGTCCACGGTGCGCGAGATTGCCCTTGCCGCGCGGGTCAAGCCCAACACCTTTGTGCGCATGGCACGGCAGGTGGGGTTCGAGGGCTATGATGATTTCCGCGAGCCGTTTCGCGCGGCCATTCGCAAGGGCACCATCAGTTTCCCCGACCGGGCGCGGTGGTTGCAGGATATCCGCAAATCCGACGATTTGGGCGGGCTTTACGCCGATATGATCGGGGCCACGATCCGCAATATCGAAGAAACCTTTGCCGCCATCAGCGCCGAAGACCTCAAGGCGGCGGCCGAGGCGATCTGGGCTTCGCGCAGTGTTTATACACTGGGAGTTGGAGTGAATAACGCCAACGCCCGCAACTTTACCTATCTCGCCAGCACGGGCATGACGCAGTTTCACGCCATCCCGCGCCCCGGATCGGTGGCGACGGATGATCTGGCCTGGGCCGACGGGCGCGATGTGCTGATCGCGATGACCTGCCGCCCTTATCGCGCCGAGGTGATCGAGGCCGTGCGTATTGCCCGCGAGCAGGGGATGACCGTTGTTGGCATTTCCGACAGCCCGGCCAGCCCGATCATCCTGTCGGCGCACCACCGGTTTGTTGTCGCCGCAGACACACCACAGTTCTTCCCCTCATCTGTCTCAACGATCGCCCTTCTGGAAACGCTGCTGTCGTTCGTGATTGCCGTCTCCAGCGAGGAAATCGTTGAACGGGTTGAGAAATTTCACCAACGCCGCCATCAGCTTGGCATTTATCAGGACGACCCGGAATGACAGACCCGATCCGATCCCTTGACGCGCGTTATTACACCGATCCGGCAATTTTTGAGGCCGAATGCAAGGGGTTGCTGGCGCGCACGTGGCAGTTTGCCGGCCACGCCAGCCAGCTGGAGAACCCCGGCGACTATTTCGCCTTTGATCTGGGGGCCGAGAGCCTATTTTGCGTCAAGGGGCGCGATGGCGAGATACGCACATTCTACAACGTCTGCCAGCACCGTGCGCATCAACTGGTTCAGGGCAGTGGATCAACCCGTGTGGTGGTCTGCCCCTATCACGCCTGGACCTATGAACTAACCGGTGAATTGCGCGCCGGGCCCAATATCAAGGCGGTTGAGGGGTTTGATAAATCCAAGATCTGCCTGACAGACGTGCGCACCGAGGTGTTTCTGGGGTTCATCTTTGTCAATCTCGATCCGGATGCAAGGCCGATGGACGACTGGTTTCCGAATGCCCGCACGGAACTCGAAGAATTTGTGCCCAACTGGGCTGATCTCAAACCGCTGGAATGGGTGGAAATACCGGAAAACTGCAACTGGAAGGTTTCGGTTGAAAATTACTCGGAATGTTATCATTGCAGCCTGAACCACCCGACCTTTGCCACCGGTGTGATCCGCCCCGAAACCTATGACATCCAGCCGCAGGGCCATTGCCTGCGCCACACGACCGAGTGCAATTCGCTGGATCAGATGAGCTATGACATCCACTCGGGCTTTGAAAATTTTGACAAGTATTCCAGTTGGTTCCTTTGGCCGATGTTCAGCTTTCAGGTTTATCCCGGCAACCTGCTGAATACCTATCACTGGCGCGCTGTGGACGCCGATCATGTGGTGGTCTGGCGTGGCTGGTATTCGGTTAGCGGCGAGGATAACGAGACCGTCCGCCGCATGGCCATTCAGGATCGTGCCACCACGGTGGAAGAGGACATTCATCTGGTCGAATCGGTACAGAAGGGTTTGAAATCAAGGGGATATGTGCCCGGACCTCTGGTGGTGGATCCCAAATGCGGGGTGAATTCCGAGCATTCAGTGATGCACCTGCAGCGATGGATGCGCGAGGCGGTGGATGGCTGACTTTTCAGGAGGATGCATGTGCGGTGCAGTGACGTGGGTCTATTCCGGCCCGATCACGCGTAGCCTTGTCTGCCACTGCGAAGACTGCCAAAAGGCCACCTCGTCGCCCTTTACCGCATTCATCGGGCTTGAGCCGGACAAGGTGTGGTGGACTGGCAATCCAAACCACTATCAAAGTTCGCCCGGCACATATCGCGGGTTTTGCCAAACCTGTGGCACACGGCTCTATTTCCGGTCGGATCAGTGGTCCGGGGAAATTCATCTGCATGCGGCCACGTTGGATGATCCGACTGTCTATGAGCCAAGTCCGCAGGTGGTGATGCGCTCAAAGGTGAAATGGCTGCATGATCTGGAAAACATCCCACAACATCAGGGCTTTGAGGCCCCATCCAAGAGGGAAACATGACGATGCTGATGCCTGAAGACTGGCGCCCCGAGCACAAGCTGTTCCCGCATCAGGTGGGATTTACCTGCCCGCCGTTCGATTATGACGCCGCCCCCAGCGATTTCCTGCGCATGGCGCCTGAGACTGTCGGCGTGCATGGCTGGATGCTGCATGTGCCGGATTACAAACACGGGCTGAACCAGCGAAAGCAGAATTTCGGCATGATGGAGGATTTCGTGCATTGCATGGCGCGCAATGGCGTGGATGTGGCCGGGCAGGTGGGCAGCAACTGGGTGCATGCCAGCGGTCTGGGGGTCGAGGGCATCCGCCAGCATTGCGAGGACCTGAGTGACAAATACGGGGTCCGGTTTCACATGGCCGGTTATGCCATGGTCGAGGCCCTGCGCGCGATGAATGTGGAAAAGGTGGCGCTGAATGCGGCCTACCATTGGCCGGAATGGTGGCAGGGCACCGTTGGCTTCCTTCGCGAGGCCGGGTTTGACGTGCTTTGGGCGGGCAATTTCCACGATCAGGGCTGGTTTGACAGCCAAGAGGCGGTGAATGATTGCCGCTGGGTTTTTGACGGTGATCTGGCGGCAAAGTCTTTTGACTATGTGGCCGAGCAGGCCCCGAATGCCGATGCTTATCTGATCAACGGCATGTGCAATTTCCGCAGTGGTCCCGACGGGTTACCGCAACGCCCGCTGCATCTGACGAGAATGCTGGAAGACCGGCTGGGCAAGCCGGTGATCGGCCATGACACGGCGCTATATTGGCGTGTTTTCAAGACCTTGGGCCTTGCGCCCGCGACGCCGCAGGGCCGGTTGCTTAGCAGCTTATGACGCCATCGCTTTCATTTTTCCCCAAATACTCCCGCCGGAGGCAGAACCATGCATAAGATCGTCGCTCTCTGGGCAGTGCCCCGCTCCACTTCAACCGCGTTTGAATGGATGATGCGCCAGCGCGGCGATATGGAATGCCTGCACGAACCTTTTGGCGAGGCGTGGTATCAGGGGGAAGAGCCGCTTTGGCAGCGGTTTCAGCCCGGCGATGCGACGACACCTGGCCTTACGCTCGAATCCGTGTGGGGCAATATACAGGCGCAGGCCGAACAAGGGCCGATTTTCCTTAAGGATTTTCCGCATTACATTAACCATATGTGGACGCCGGATTTCCTGTCGAATTTCACCCATGCCTTTCTGATCCGCGATCCGGCGAAAACCATCACCTCGATGCATCACAAATGGCCCGATTTTCACGAGGGCGAGGTGGGTTTCCCTGAACAGCGCGCGCTGTTTGATCTGCTTTGGGCGCTGAATGGCACGCCACCGCCGGTGATCGACAGCGATGATTTGCTGGAGAATCCGCACGATATGACGCGCGCCTTTTGCGCTGCGGTCGGCATTCCGTTCCTGCCTGAAGCGCTGACCTGGGAGCCGGGCGGCGATCCGTCGGCGCATAGCTGGTGGGATGGTGGATCATTCCATGCCAATCTGGCCCAATCCACCGGGCTTGTGCCGCAAAAACGCAAATATGTTGAACTGAGTGACACGCCGCCAAGGGTGCAGCAGGTATACCGGCGGATGAAGCCGCATTATGATCGGCTGTATGATCACCGGATCAAGATTTAGAGGACAGGCATGAAACCATATTGGCAGAACTATATTGACGGCGCATGGGTCGATGGCGGCGCGGGTCGCGTGGATATCATCAATCCCGGCAACGGTGAAAAACTGGCTGAACACGCACTGGCCGATGAGGCGGACGTGGATCGGGCCGTCCAAGCAGCGAAACGCGTACACCTGTCTGGCGTGATGTCCGACCTGCGGCCGATTGAACGCGGGCGCCTTGTGCAGGCTATGGGGCGCTATTTGCTTGATAATATAGACGAAATTTCTCGGACCCTAACGCTTGAACAGGGCAAACCCCTTTGGGAAGCTGAAAGAGAGGTCCACGGTGCCGCGCTCTATTTCGAATATTACGGCAATCAGGCCTCCACGGTTGAAGGGCGCTCAATCCCGCTTGGGGCGGGCTTGTTTGATTTCACCGAAAATGCGCCTTACGGCGTCTCGGCGCAGATCATTCCATGGAACTATCCGCTTGAGATGACGGCGCGGTCCCTGTCTGCGGCGCTGACTACCGGCAACACGGCTGTGATCAAAACCCCCGAAATGACCCCGATCACCAACGCCTGGTTTGCTCATGCCGCCGAGGCTGTGGGGCTGCCGAAAGGTGCGGTTAATATCCTGTGCGGGTGGGGCCATCAGGCGGGGGCGGCGCTGAGCAGTCACGCGGACGTCAATCAGATTGTCTTTACCGGCTCGGTCCGCACCGGCATCGCCATCGCCACAGCGGCGGCGGGCAACGTGGTGCCCTGCGTGCTGGAGTTGGGCGGCAAATCGGCGGCCATCGTGCATGACGACGCCGATCTGGAAGCCTTCGAGAACGACATTCGCTGGGGAATTTATTTCAACGCGGGGCAGGTCTGTTCCGCGATGTCCCGCGTGATCGTACATGAAAGCCGTCATGACGAGATGGTGGAACGCGCTGTAAATATTGCGAAATCCCTGTCTGTCGGGCCAGGGATCGAGCGTGCCGAGGCGGGGGCAAACATGGGGGCCATGGTGTCCGAGGCGCAACGTGACCGCGCAGCAGCCATGGTGGCCGAGGCGGAAAGCCAAGGCGCCACCGTCGCCACCGGCGGGCGCAAGATGAACATCCCCGGGGCGTTTCTGGAACCCACGGTGCTGGCAAATGTCACGCCTGACATGACCATCGCGCAGGATGAAGTGTTTGGGCCGGTCCTGTCGGTAATGAAATTCCGCAATGAAGCCGAGGCAATCAAGATTGCCAATGGTACGCAATACGGGTTGGTGGGCGGCGTGTTTACCCGCGACCTTGATCGGGCGACGCGCGCCGCGCGCCAGATCCAGGCCGGACAGGTGTTCGTCAATCAATGGTTTGCAGGCGGCGTAGAAACCCCCTTTGGCGGTTTTGGCAAATCCGGGTATGGACGCGAAAAAGGGCGCGAAGCGCTGTGGAACTACGTGCAGACCAAAAATATCGCGATACGTCTGGGATAGGGTCATGACGGGCAGCGGTGCAATGGGGCCTGATGCGCGGCTTCTTCAGATGGCGGAACGCGTTTTGGGTGCGGCCCCACCACAGGCTGCACGCTTGATTGCGCGCGAGTCTTTTCTGGATACCGCTGCCTGCATCCGCGCCGGTTGGTCCTCGCCGCAAAGAAGGGCTGTCTCGCAAATGTTGCAACTTTCTGAAAGCAAGGGCGCAAGCGGGTTGGCCCTGCTTTGGGGCACCGCGGCTCATGCGTTGGATTTCGACGATTTTGAAGAGCCGGGTTCGACCCACCCCAGTGCCGTTCTGGTGCCTGCGATTCTAGCCATGACCGCCCGGCGCACGGTCACGCTGGGCCAGATGGAATCGGCCTATGTTGCGGGCTATGAAGTGATCCTGGCGCTCGGGCTTGCGCTTGGGTATGGTCACTATATCGCGGGTTGGCACGCCACCTCGACGCTTGCGGGCATAGGTGCTGCCGCTGCGGTGGCCTACCTGCTGGAATTGACCGTGGATCAAACTGCCAGCGCCCTGTCGCTGGCGATGACACAGGCCGCAGGTATGAAGGCGCAGTTTGGTACCGATGCCAAGGCCCTACATGCTGGCCTGGCTGCCCGAAACGCTGTCGATTCAGCCTGTTCCGCTGCCAGCGGGATCGGTGCCGCGCTGGAGGTATATGAGGCAAAGGATGGTTTCGCCGCGCTTTATGCGCCACGCAACGCGCCGGGTTGGCCCGAAAATCCGCCGTGCATTACTGATTATCCCCCTTTCCGAAAACTCTCACCCTCTTGCGGCTACACATTGCGTGCAATTGATGCGGCTTTGCAGATTGCTGAACAACCGGGTTTTGATGCCGCAAAAATCAGGGCCGTACAGATTGATATCGCGCAGCCGTACCATCAAGTTGCGCGCTTCACCCAGCCGGCAGATCCGCATGAGGCGCGGTTCAGTGTGACATGGTGTGTGGCTTGCGCGCTGCAGGACGGGCACATCGACCCGTTGCATTTCAGCGATAAAGGACTGAAGCGGTCCGATATTTCGGCATTAGAGGCCAGAGTCACCGCGATACCTTACCCGCTGGCGCCAGGTTTGGGCGATGTCAGTCCGCAGGCGCCTGAAAAGGTTTCAGTGATACTGATGGACGGTACGCGATTTGTGTCTGAATGCGCAGTGCAGCGCGGTGCGCCGGGCAAACCTCTGAGCCGGGACGATTTACTGGCCAAACTTGGGCAATGTGGTTTTCCCGCACCCAAGGCCAGGGCCTTTCTTGCATTTCCGGGCGTTGCGCATTTTAGTGCAGCTCAGCTGCTTCCTGCAAAGATATGCGGGCCAACCGTCTAGAGCTACGAAAGGCTTGTTCATATGCCAGATACCCCGAATGCCGCATGCCATCCGCAGTCGATCCGCGACGTGGTTGAAAGCGGTCTTTGCATCGGATGCGGCCTTTGTCAGGCGCTCGCACCCGACCGCTGGCGCATGACCATGACGGTCGAGGGGCGGTTGCGCCCTGCGCCGTTGAAACCTGCAAATCCTGGTGCAGACGCCGAGATACTGAGGGCGTGTCCCGGTGCTTTTGTCGAAGCGTCAGCTGGGGGCACGAAATCGGATATGGTCTGGGGAAGCTACACTCACATGGCAGAGGCCTGGGCCGGGGATGCCGACACGCGTTTTCGCGCCGCTACCGGTGGCGTTCTTACGGCCCTTGGCGCGCATCTTTTGCGCAGTGGAAAAGCAAAGTTCATCCTGCATTGTGCTGCTGACCCGGAGCGCCCAATGCGGTCGAAATGGATGTTCAGCGAAACGCCCAGCCAGGTGGTTGCCCGTGCCGGATCACGTTATGGCCCAAGCGATACGTTATCGGGACTTGAGGCAGCGCTGGAACGACAACAGCCCTTTGGTATAATTGCAAAGCCTTGTGACGCCACGGCGGTGCGTGCCCGTGCCAAGGATGATCCGCGGATCGACCAACACTTGGTGGCGCTGTTGGTAATGGTTTGCGGCGGGGCGTCAGATCTTGGCAAATCGCAAGCACTGCTGGATGAATATGGCCTGACCGAGGATGAACTGACCGTTTTCCGCTACCGTGGTTTTGGCAACCCGGGGCGCACCCGGTTGGAAACGAAGGATGGGCGCGCCTTTGAAAAAACCTATCAGGAGCTTTGGGAGGATGAATCCGGCTGGCGAATTCAAACCCGTTGCAAGCTTTGTCCTGACGCGATTGGCGAGGCCGCTGATATCGCCGCAGCAGACATCTGGCCAGGGGGAACGCCCACTGGGGAAGACGCTGGTTTGAATGGTGTGATTGTCCGAAATGACAGGGGGCAGGCGCTTTTTGATCAGGCCGTTGCCGCGGGTGATCTGGTGCCGGGTAAGGACCACGGTCCGCGCGACTACGACGATTTCCAACCGCATCAGGTGGCTAAAAAGCGTAGTCTTGCAGCCCGGTTGCGCGGGCTGGCAGCGGCAGGGCATCCTGTCTATCGGCATGCAGGCCTTCGTCTTGACGATCTGGATGCTGCAAACAAAGACCAGGAGGCGGGATCGGAAATGCGCGCCGGCGCCGGCCGTTTCAGCGAAGCCATGCCCGAGAAAACGACGGTTCCCGATGCTTCGGATTCAGCACAAGAATAGGTTTAGTTTACGTGAGAGAGCAGATTCCTTTATGGTAAGACTGTGCTGCATTGGTGGAAGAGGGGTAACATCTTGACCAAGGAATTTGCTGAAGACACCAGACTTCGATCCTGCAAGATCTCAAACCGTAAATACGAAGCGGCGATGGCCGATCTGCAGGTTGAGCTGGTCAAGCTTCAGGAATGGGTCAAGCAGGAAGGCCTGCGGGTCGCCGTGATCTTTGAAGGGCGCGATGCGGCGGGCAAGGGGGGTACAATAAAGCGCCTGACCCAGTCACTGAGCCCGCGTGTGGCCCGAATCGTTGCCTTGCCGGCGCCAACCGAGCGGGAACGCACGCAATGGTATTTCCAGCGCTATGTCGCACACCTGCCTGCGGCGGGTGAAATCACCATCTTTGACCGCTCGTGGTACAACCGCGCAGGCGTTGAGAGGGTGATGGGGTTTTGCACGCAAGAGGAATACGAAGAATTCTTCACCTCTGTTTGCGAACTCGAGAGGATGCTGGTGCGGTCAGGTATCATCCTGATCAAATACTGGTTCTCGGTCAGTGACGTAGAACAGGAACGCCGCTTTCAGTCACGCCTGACCGATCCGTTGAAACGCTGGAAGCTCTCGCCGATGGATCTGGAGTCGCGCAAGAAATGGGTAGAGTATTCCAGGGCCAAGGATGAGATGATGGCCCGATCGGATATCCCCGAGGCACGCTGGCATGTGGTGAATGCCGACGTAAAAAAGCACGCGCGCCTTAACTGTATCGCGCATTTCCTTGACCAGATTCCTTACCAGGATACCGCACCCGTTGCCATCAAGTTCGGGAAGCGCCCGGAACACCCCGAATACCAGCGGCCTCCTTTCTCGACTCAGAACATCATCCCCGAGCCTTATGCGCCGCAGCCAAAGCTCAAATAATGCGTTTGACGTTGATTTGCGGCGTGAATTGAATGCACAGTACCCATAGCAGGACAGATGCCTGGGCGTCTTTTCTTTCCTGCGCTCATGGATAGTGCGTTTTGACATGGGCGAGGCAGGCGCAGAACAACACAACGAGGATTATATGCCGGATACATTCGACGAAGATCTGTTTCTGAAAGGGCTGAAGCAGCGCAAAGCAACCTTGGGCGCTGAATATGTCGAGAATAACCTGGCCGCTGCTGACGATTTCACCCGACCGTTCCAAGAGGCAATGACCGCCTGGTGTTGGGGTTTTGGCTGGGGCGATGATGCTCTACCGCCCAAAACACGCAGCATGATCAACCTGGCCATGCTGGGGGCCTTGGGCAAGATGCACGAATGGGAGGTGCATTGCCGCGGCGCTATTACCAATGGCGTAAGTAAGGAAGAAATCCGGGCTATCATCCATGTCGTTGGCATCTATTGTGGTGTGCCGCAGGCAATTGAATGTTTCCGCTCGGCCAAAAAGATTCTGGCAGAGTACGAAGAGTAAGGCACCATGTCCCTCCCTTGCATCATCTGTGTTGCCATTACCGGTTCAGTTCCGACAAAGGCTGACAATCCGGCGGTGCCTGTCACCATTTCAGAGCAAGTTGAAAGCACCCATGCCGCGTTTGAGGCAGGGGCAGCCATTGCCCATTGCCATGTGCGCAATGACGAAGGTCTGCCCTGTTCCGATCCCGATCGGTTTGCCCGCCTGGGTGAAGGTATCCGCAAACATTGCCCAGGCATGATTGTGCAATTCTCAACTGGCGGGCGCTCGGGCGCTGGGGCGGAACGCGGCGGCATGTTGCCTTTGCGGCCGGATATGGCCTCGCTTTCGGTGGGATCGAACAATTTTCCGACTCGGGTCTATGAAAACCCTCCCGAACTGGTGGCGTGGCTGGCCTCTGAAATGATCGCACACCAAGTGGTGCCTGAAATCGAAGCTTTCGACCTTAGCCATATCCTGCATGCGATCCGCATGCACCGCGCGGGTCTGTTATATGGTCAATTATATATACAGTTCGTGATGGGTGTTAAAAACGCCATGCCGGCGGATCGCGAGGTGTTTGAGTTTTATGTAAAAATCATGAAAGACCGCGCGCCCGACGCCCAATGGTGTGCTGCGGGGATTGGTCCGAACCAACTTGTCGTCAATGAATGGGCCATAGCGGCCGGGGGACACACCCGCACGGGGCTGGAAGATAACATTCGACTTGATCGCGATAGGCTGGCGCCTTCAAACGCAGCCTTGGTTGAGCGGTGTGTCAAGATTTGCGCACAGTACGAAAGACCCGTGGCAAGCCCGGGGCAGGCACGGACGATTCTGGGGCTGTCTGCGGGATGTTGATATTTCGTTGATTAATCGCCGATCGGACGATTCTGATTCTGGTCAGGGCACTACGCAGCGGTCGTTCTGGCCGCGCCTTTCCAGCTGCGGCAATGGTAAACGCATTGCTTTGCCGACTCTGGCCAGAATGCCGGTAATTCTGAAAGATTGCATGAAATAAGGTGAATCCTGTCAGGTTTAGACCGAATTGTGCGATGGCCGACTTTGGAGTGTGTGATTTAAACGTCACATCGCGGGCAACTTCAGGCAGGCGAGGGGCGCATTCGTTGACACCAAGGGGGTGTTTGCAGCATTCCATCTCCCAAGTCGTGTCCAACTACGGGGACGGCGGAACATGTAACATTCCTGCTACTATGAGGAGGGACACCCCTTGAAAAAGCAACTTCTTAGCACCAGCGCGATCGCACTCGGCATCGCAATGGCAGCACCAGCTTCGGCCCAAGACTGGAACATGGACTGGGGCGGATACCAGCGCGCAGGCGTTGGCTACGCTGACGTATCCGGCACGCTCGCAACTGGTATGGATCTGGACGGCATTGACGTATTCCAGTCCGGCGAAATCCACTTCACCCCTTCGGTTACTCTGGACAACGGTCTGACCTTCGGTGTGAACATCCAGCTGGAAGGTGCCACTTCCGGTGACACCATCGACGAAACCTATATCACCATCAGCGGTGACAACCTGGGTACAATCACCATCGGTTCCGAGAACTCGGAAGGTTACCGTATGAGTGTTGGCGCACCTGAAGCGACCCTGATGTTCATCAACTCGCCTTCGGTTTCGGCCTTCATTCCTTTCAGTGCAGCTCTGACCGCAGGCAACCAGTTCCGTACAGCCATGATCTCTACGTACACTGAAGTTGGCGGCAACAACGACTCGCAGCGTATTTCGTACCGTACCCCTAGCTTCAATGGCTTCCAGGTTGGTGTTTCGTATGCTCGTGACACAAGCCAGGAATTCAGCTCTGGTATCGACACAAACGCAGCTGGTGTTCTGAGCGACATCTTTGACGTTGCTGTTGCTTACTCGGCCACCGTTGGCACTGCAGACGTTGCTCTGTCGGCTCGCTGGGGTACAGGCGACGTTGCTGGCGCAGCACCAGTCGGTGGTACAGCTGAAACTTGGGGCCTTGGCGCATCGGTTGGCTTTAACGGTATCACCATCGGTGGTTCGTACGGCGAAAACGACAACCCAGGAACCGTAAATGACGTAAACGGTTGGAGCCTTGGCGCAACCTTTGATGCACCTGGTCCTTGGACCTTTGGTCTGTCGACCTACCAAGGTGAATCGGACGCTCCTGGCAGCCAAGAAGAGTACACAGCTTATAAACTGGGTGCTAGCCGTAGCCTGGGCACCGGCGTTTCCTGGGACATCTATGTCGTAGACGTAGAAGCCAAGAACACAGCTGGCGCCGACGTGGACGGTACTGCAGTTGGTACAACGATCAACCTGAGCTTCTGATAGCTTTGGAAAGTCTAAGCAGGAGGGGGCAACCTCTCCTGCTATTTCTATTTTAAGGGGTGTATTTCACTCCTTTTTGCGCAGGCAACGTATCCTATGAAGAAAAGCATCGTTTGGCTGGCGTCTTATCCAAAGTCAGGCAATACTTGGGTGCGGATTTTTCTGGCAAACTATCTAATGAATGCCGACAAACCGGTATCAATCAATCAGGTCAACCGGTTTGGAATGGGCGACTCGATCTCGAAGGCCTACAGGATGGTCGGTGGCGAAGACGCCGATCTGACTTCTGTTCATGTTTCCGTGGCTTTACGACCTAAAGTTCTGCGCGGGATCGTTGCGAATAACGCCGATGTTAATCTGGTCAAAACACATAATATCTGCAGTTCTGCTTTCGGACACGAGCTGATTCCGGCAAATGTGACTCGATCGGCAGTGTACATAATTCGAAATCCACTGGATGTGATCGTTTCTTATTCTCGGCACTATGGTGTCTCGATTCCAGATTCAGTTGCAGCCTTCTCGCGAAGCGATCACGCTGCGCCCGCTGGCCTTAATACCGTGCACCAATTTTTGGGATCCTGGTCCGAACATGTCAGTAGTTGGATTGAACCAAAAAAAGAATATCCAACTTGCATCCTGCGCTATGAAGACATGTTGGGTCAGCCAGAAGTCGCATTCGGAAAATTAGTTAAACATATCGGTATTCCGCTTGAGAAAGAACGCCTCAAGCGTGCCATCAAGTTCTCAAGTTTTGAAGAATTGTCTTCGCAAGAAGAAAAACACGGATTTGTTGAAGGATCAGATAAGACAGATCGTTTCTTTGTCAAAGGTCAAACGGGCCAGTGGCAGGAGCAATTGACCCCACAGCTTGTTAAACGCGTCAAGAAAGATCATCGTAAGATCATGAAAAAATTCGGATATCTGGAATGAGTGATCTACGGCGCATCATCTGGCTGGCCTCTTACCCAAAATCGGGAAACACATGGATTCGCAGCTTGCTGGCGCATTACTTTATGCCCGCTGGGATGGCTCCTGATATCAACAATCTGCGCAAATTCACCACCGGGGATGTCCGGCAGGATTTCTTTGATGCCGCCGCAGGAAAACCGTTTCGTGGGGAAACAATTGAAGAATGGGCCAATATCCGTCAAAAGGCCATTCGTCTGATCGCCGCCTCCAAGCAGGGCAGCCATTTTGTCAAAACCCACTGTCAGGCGGTGAATTACCTTGGTGCTGATTTGATTCCACCTGAGGTAACTCAAGGCGCTATCTATCTGATCAGAAACCCTTTTGACCTTGCCCCATCTTTTGCTCGTCACCAGTCTGCCGATATTGATGCCGCAATTGAACGCATGGCAAATCCTGACAGTGTCATGGGAACTGAAACCGGGATATATGATGCACTTGGTCGATGGGACGATCATATCAAAAGCTGGACGACCGCGCCGGGCCTGCCACGTTACGTGATCCGCTACGAAGATATGCTGGACAAACCGGCCAAAACCGTCCGCTCATTGCTTGAGAAATTCCTCAGCGTCAAATTTGATAACCCCAGACTTGCACGCGCCATCAAAGCCAACAGTTTTGAAGCGATGAAAAAGCAGGAAGAAACGCTGGGATTCAGCGAAAAGCCCAGGGGGATGAAAAGTTTCTTCGCCAAGGGGCAGGCTGGCGTTTGGCGGGAGGATCTGACACCGGAACAGGTGGCCCGTATCCGCGAACATTTCTTGCCGACCATAGAACAATGGTATCCGGAAATGCTTGACGAGACGGCTGAATTTGCCAAGTCATAACTGAAATACCAAGCTTACCAGTGGCGTTCCGGTTGCCCCTACCGGTATTTCGTTGACAGGGTGGCACTTTGGTCGGCAGATGCTTATGTTTCAGATTGCCGATATTGTCCCTCTGACGCGGAGCCGCTGCAATGAAAAACCTCATCACACTGACCTGTCTCACGGCACTGACCCTAAGCGCCTGTACCCCATATTCTGAAGTGGGTATGGCCCGGCTGAGCGAAACGCCTGTTGTGTCTGGCGGCAGCTATACGTCCGGGGGTGGCCTGACCGTTGCTGCAGATCTACGGGAATATGAAGGCATGACAATGGCCTGCGGAGTTTGGGCGCAGAGCCGTCGGCAATCGGTCCTTACAAAGCATGTTGAGTCAAAGGTTCTGTCAAGTGGCGCTATCTATCTTGGAGGCGAACGCGTGGTTCAGGGTTTCACTTTCATGAAAGAAGTTGAGCCGACTGGCAAGTATGGTGGGCTTGAGGCGCCCTGTGTAAAGACCGAGCGCCCGTGGCAGGCCGGGGACGAGCGTAAAACTGTAAATATCCGCATTCCCCGGCAAGTCGTTGTGCAAGAGGTCGATGGTGATATCGATGGCGGTGGCGGGTTCATTGTATATTTCAAACAGACCGGCCCAGGTGCGGAAAAAGACGGGTTCAGCTTGTCGGGTTATATTAATGACAAGATTTCCAACTGATGGCGCATCAAAGAAATCAGGATCTGGGCCTATCGAGATCTGCGTGATGACTTCACCTTAGTTGATCCCACTTTGGTTTTTGCGAATCCACCTTTTAAGCTTGGTTATCCGAGCCCTGAGCGACAGCGCGGGGTTTAGGCGCTGCGCTCTTTTGGGCCTGAAATTGCGAACGCGCAGCGTTTTGAATTTGTTTGATGACCCTGTTTGCCGTCGTGCTGTTTTCTACCTGCGTTTCGCGACAGCAGGTCGCAAGGGTTGCCGACCCTGAGTCCGAGGCCTGAGAGAAGGGCACACTACCCTCCACCTTATCGGTCATCTGATGTTCTGAATCCTGTCGTTAACGGCCATGACAGGGATACATCAAGCGAATCATCGAGGAAGGTAAACAACCATTTTGCCCAGCCAGCCGGGATGGAGATGGACCAATGGCGCCAAACCATATCGTGTTCCACCGCTCGGCCTAAGGAGCAGAATTCCCTAGTTTTCATCATAAATCAGACGGTAATCGAAAATCAAAGGCAGCTAAGAAAAGCCCTCTTTCTTTTATTGGTTTTTGTATCCATTATCCTATACTGCTAGGCGATACCAAACCATCGGGACGACAAAATGGCCAAGAAATTCTTAGCTGCCGCAACCGTTGCTGCATTTTCCATGACACCTGCGGCCGCCGATACACTGGACGATGTCATTGACCGCGGCACGTTACGCTGTGGTGTGGTTCTCGACTTTCCGCCAATCGGCTACCGCGACGCCAACAACGAGCCTGCGGGCTTTGACGTGGAATATTGCAAGGAACTGGCCAAAGCCCTGGGCGTCGAGGTAGAGTTGCTGCCGGCAACCTGGTCCGAGCGTCTGCCATTGATTGTGACAAACCGCGCCGATGTTGTGGTTGGCTCAACTTCGGATGCGTTGGATCGCGCGACCACGGTCGAGGCAGATTTTTGGCGACGCACAATCTCAACACACCCGCAAGTTTCTCGCGAATGTGCGGTGATATCTGACGGCGTACACCCCGCGCCATTCGCAGATCGGCAAACTTTGAAAATTACTGGAGCTTTCTAAATGTCCTCAAACGTATTCACCGGCACCATGCCGGCCCTCATGACGCCCTGCAATGCAGACCGGACGCCAAATTTCGATTTGCTGGTAAAAAAGGGTAAAGAGATGATTGCCGCTGGCATGTCGGCGGTTGTTTATTGCGGCTCAATGGGGGACTGGCCATTACTGACCGATGAGCAGCGCATGGAAGGTGTTGCCCGATTGACCGACGCCGGGCTGCCGGTTGTGGTTGGTACTGGCGCGGTCAACACAAAGTCGGCAGCGGCGCATGCAGCGCATGGGCAAAAGGTCGGCGCAAAGGGGTTAATGGTTATTCCTCGTGTCTTGTCACGCGGATCTTCTCCAATTGCGCAGAAAAACCATTTCAAGGCGGTCCTGTCGGCGGCGCCTGACGTTCCGGCGGTGATCTACAACAGTCCTCACTATGGGTTTTCAACCCGTGCGGACCTATTTTTTGCGCTGCGGGCTGAACACAGCAACCTGATCGGATTCAAGGAATTTGGAGGCCGCGATGATCTGCGCTATGCAGCAGAACACATCACCAGCCAGGACGATCAGGTAACCCTGATGGTCGGTGTCGATACCGAGGTTTATCATGGTTTTGTCAACTGTGGGGCCACCGGATCAATTACCGGCATTGGCACCGCCCTGCCGAAAGAGGCACTGTTGCTGGCCGCGCTTTCGAAAAAAGCGGCGGAAGGCCATGCCGAGGCACGCCAGCGCGCGCTTGAATTAAGCGAAGCGATCCACGTGCTTTCGACCTTTGATGAAGGCCCGGATCTTATCCTTTATTACAAGCATCTTCTGGTGCTGAACGGTGAAGAAGAATACACACTGCATTTCAATGAAACCGACGAACTGACCGACGCGCAGCGCAACTATTGCGAACAGCAATACGCGCTTTTCCGGACCTGGTTCGCCGACTGGTCAAAACAGGGGGGAATCATAGCCGAATGCATGTAATCGACAGCCACACGGGTGGGGAACCGACGCGTGTGATCCTGGACGGCGGTCCTGATCTGGGGTCGGGATCGCTGGCCGAGCGTGCCCGCAGGCTGGCGGTGAAACACTCAACGTTCTACCAGTCCGTATTACTGGAGCCGCGCGGACAGCCCGCCATGGTGGGTGCATTGCTGGTGGGACCGGTAGACCCTACTTGCGTGACAGGCGTGATCTATTTCGATGCTGACGCTGTTCTGGGCATGTGCGGGCATGGAACCATCGGGCTGGCGGTGACACTGGCCCATCTGGGCCGCATTGAAGTTGGTAGCCACCGGATCGAAACACCTGCCGGTGTCGTTGAGGTCGCTCTGAGCGACGCCAACACCGTGACCGTCACCAATATCGAAAGCCGCCGGGTGCATCACGCGGCTACGGTGACAGTGGACGGACTTGGAACCGTGACCGGAGACGTTGCTTACGGCGGAAATTGGTTTTTCATCGTCGATCCCAGCCCGATTCCGGTTGAACCCAGCAATATCCGGCAGTTGACGGATGCGGCTATCGCGATCCGTGATGCGACAATCGCCCGGAACATCGGTGGCGAGCAAGGCCAGCCCATTGATCACGTGATCTTTCAAGACGCTTCGCCCAAAGAAAACGTCCAAAGTCGGAATTTCGTTTTGTGCCCGGATGATACGTATGATCGATCCCCCTGCGGCACCGGAAGTTCAGCGCGCCTGGCCTGTCTGGCTGCCGAGGGGCGCCTGGCCCCCGGAGAGGAGATCATCCAGGAAAGCGTGATCGGCTCGCCCTATCGCCTGTCCTACCAGCCCGGGCGCAACGGCGGGGTGATCCCCACACTGACAGGCCAGGCTTGGGTCATGGCAGAAACCAGATTGATCTTTGACGAAAACGACCCCTTCAAAAACGGAATCTCACTCTAATCCCGTCTGACAGGCTAGGTTAAAGCCCACCCTCTCCAGCTAATTCGCGAGCAGATTAAAATGAGTAAAAACGGAGAAATCATCGTCGTCGGCGCGGGGATCGTGGGAATCAGTATCGCGCTTGAGCTTCAGAAACGCGGGTGGGCTGTTCGTGTCCTGGATCGTGCCGGTGTGGCAAACGAGACCTCAGCCGCAAGCGCCGGGGCGTTTGCCTTTACCGATATCATGCCTCTGGCCACGCCGGGGATCATGCGCAAAGCACCGAAATGGCTGCTTGATCCTCTGGGGCCTCTTTCTGTGCCGCCCTCATATGCGCTGAAAATTGCGCCCTGGATGCTGCGTTTCTGGCGGGCCAGCTGGCGCGACAGGTTTTCGGCGTCAATGCAGGCACAGACGCAGCTTATGACTCTGTCCAGGGCCGCTCTGGAACGGCAGATCCTTGATGTGGACGGGGAACATTTGATGCAGCGTGAAGGCCAGTTGCAGCTTTATGAAGGGGAAAAAGAATTTCGCGACAGCCTGCCTGGCTGGGAAATGCGCCGCGAATTTGGAATCGCTTTCAGCTTGATGGACACCGCAGACCAAATCGCCGAGGTGCAGCCGGGGTTAAATCCGCGTTTTACGCACGCGGGATTTACGCCGGATTGGATGAATACCGTCGACCCAAAGACCTGGGCCAAGCATCTGGCAGAAATTTTCCGCGCACGTGGCGGGCAGATCGAGCAAGTCAATGTACAGGCCTTGGGGCAACGGGGAGAGATCCTGGAATTACAGACTTCGGAAGGTCGGATCAGCGCAGGCAAGGTTGTGATTGCAGCCGGAGCATGGTCGCATCAGCTTGCGCGGACAATCGGCGATAAAATACCACTGGAAACCGAACGCGGCTACAACACTACGCTGCCGCCCGGCGCTTTTGATCTGCGCACGCATCTGACGTTTGGCGGGCATGGATTTGTCGTATCGCGCATCAACGGCGGGGTACGGGTCGGCGGGGCGGTGGAACTGGGCGGGCTTAGCCTTCCGCCCAACTTCAGACGATCAGAGATTCTGTTGGAAAAGGCCGCCCGCTTTATGCCTGGTCTGAAGACCGAAAAGGGCAAACAATGGATGGGTTTCCGCCCGTCACTGCCTGACAGCCTGCCAGTGATCGGCCCTTCGCCTCGCCAGCCCGGTAATGTTTTTTACGCCTTTGGCCACGGACATCTGGGTTTGACGCAGGCTGCGGGCACTGCCGAATTGACTGCTGCAATACTATCCGGCGACACACCCGATCTGCAAATGACAGCCTACGCCACGACGCGGTTTTGAAGGGACGACATATGAAAATCACCCAGCTTAACGTCTATCAGGTCGATCTGCCCCTGAAAGAGGGCCGCTATAGCTGGTCCAATGGCAATTTTGTCGAGGTCTTCGACAGCACTGTGCTTGAAATCTCCACGGATGAAGGGTTGAACGGTTATGCTGAATGTTGCCCGCTGGGTTCGGCTTATCTGCCGTCCTTTGCACTGGGAGTGCGGGCAGGGCTGGCTGAACTGGCGCCACATCTGATTGGGCAGGACCCCTTAAACATCGGTAAGATCAACCGCACCATGGATGCCGCCCTGCGCGGCCATCCCTATGCCAAGGCCCCGGTGGATATTGCCTGTTGGGATATCTTGGGCCAGGCGACAGGTCAGCCGGTCTACACCCTTCTGGGCGGTGCGGCGCAGGATGACGTGGTGCTCTACCGCGCCATCAGTCAGGAGGCGCCTGAAATCATGGCGAAAAAGATCGAAGGCTACGCTGCTGAAGGCTACACCAAGTTCCAGCTTAAGGTCGGTGGTGATGCCAATGACGATATCGAGCGTATCCATGCGACACGGTCGGTGCTGAAACGCTCGGACCTGCTGGTGGCCGACGCAAATACCGGATGGACCCGGCACGAAGCGGCCCGCGTCGTGGGCGCGATTTCGGGTCTCGATGTCTATGTCGAACAGCCCTGCCTGACCTACGAGGAATGCGTCTCGATCCGCCGCCGCACCGCGTTGCCATTCGTCCTGGACGAGGTGATCGACACCCCCAACACGCTGGTACGTGGCATTTCCGAGGATGCGATGGACGTGATCAACCTCAAAATCTCTAAGGTTGGGGGGCTGACCAAGGCCAAGCTGATGCGCGACCTGTGTGTGGCGCACGGCATCCCGATGACCATTGAGGATACCTGGGGCGGTGACATCACCACCGCGACAATCGCCCATCTGGCGCGCTCAACCCCGGCGGATTTCACTTTTTCGGCTACCGATTTCAACAGCTACGGCACCGTGGACATCGCCAATGGCGCGCCCAAACGGGTGAACGGACGGATGACCGCACCTGACAGCCCGGGACTTGGGATAACACCGATCTTCGACGCCTTGGGCGACCCCGTAGCCAGCTATTCCTAAAAGGGGATCCCCATGCGAAGCAGTAAAACCGTTCATGTCATATCGGCTCATGCCGAGGGCGAGGTGGGTGACGTCATTGTTGGTGGGGTCGCCCCGCCGCCGGGCGACACCCTGTGGGAACAGCGATCCTTTATCTCGAAGGATCAAACCCTGCGCAATTTTGTGCTGAACGAGCCGCGTGGCGGTGTCTTTCGCCACGTCAATCTGCTGGTGCCGCCCAAACACCCCGAGGCGGATATGGGCTTTATCATCATGGAGCCGGAATTTGATCCGCCGATGTCCGGCTCCAATTCGATCTGCGTGGCAACGGTGCTGCTGGACGGTGGCATCATTCCCATGACCGAGCCTGAAACCCAGCTGACGCTTGAGGCACCCGGTGGGCTTGTCCGGGTTCGGGCAACCTGCCGCAATGGCAAGGCCGAACGGATATTCGTCCAGAACCTGCCAAGTTTTGCTGCAAAGATCGCGGTGCCGCTGGAGGTGCCCGGGCTCGGGACACTGACGGTTGATACCGCCTATGGCGGCGACAGTTTCGTGGTGGTGGATGCTGCCGCGCTTGGGTTCGAGATCGTCGAGGCCGAGGCCAAGGATATCGCGCGTACAGGGATGGCCATCGCCCAGTCTGCAACTGAACAACTTGGGTTTATCCACCCGGAAAACCCCGACTGGAACCACATTTCCTTTTGTGCTTTTTGTGGACCACTCACCAAGACGGAAACCGGCCTGTCCGGCAAATCCGCCGTGGCGGTCCAGCCGGGTAAGGTCGATCGCTCTCCGACTGGTACGGCCGTGTCGGCCCGGATGGCGCTGATGGCAGCCAAAGGGCAAATGCAGGTCGGGCAAACATTTGAGGCAATCTCGATCATCGGATCCCGCTTTACTGGCCGGATTGTGGCCAAGGCACAGGTCGGGAAACAGCCCGCCATCGTGCCCGAAGTCAGCGGGCGCGCCTGGGTGACGGGTATTCATCAGCATTTTCTGGACCCCGACGATCCCTGGCCCGGTGGTTATCGGCTTAGTGATACCTGGGGGGCCTGATCAGCCAGGCAGGGCCAGAAGATCCTTGTGCAGGGTTGTTGAAATCTCGACATAGCCCCGCGCAAGGTTGCGCGCCCGGGCTTCATACCGGCGCTGCGACGGCAGGCGCGCGCCCTGATCCACGATATCTGCAAACAGCCGCTCGGCCCTGGCATCATTTTCTGTCGTTCTGCCTCCAGTAAACGCCTCAGGGTCAAAGTGCCCAAAAGTGGAAGCAACGATTGACGCTTAAAGCAGCGATCCCATGCTGGCGGTTTTTTTCGATCAGTTTCGATATGGCTGCATCCACTGCGAGCAAAGACATGCCTCCGGCAGCATCGGCCCGGACGATAGCCATGCCCGACGTGGAGATGTGTGGCTCAATCTGCCCATTGATCTTTGCTGCTCTGATCGATTCAGCACACATGAACAAACGGAAAAGCCCATGTGACTGACAGTCGTCCAATTGGCAGGTGTACAGCATCTGGGCTATGGCCTTTACATGGGATGTGCCATACCCGGATATCTCAAGGATTTCCTGGCTGATCTGCATCACATCTTGCAGGCTGACCTGAAGGGTCTTGTTCATAAAAGAGTGCTCTGGATACGATATACAGATTTCAAATTGCCGTTGTGACATAGCCGCCCCATTTTCGTTTCAAGTTGAAAAACTGGACGGAGGCGATACTGTATCCAAAATACAGAATGATCGAGTTCCAAATGAAAAGTAACCGTGCAATCGAACGAAGCAGTCTTCCAGATGTTATCGCGGACGATCTTCGCGAGCGCATTCTAAGCGGTGAGATGGCCGAGGGCGAAACCATTCGGCAAGAGGCGCTGGCAAAAGAGTACGACGTTTCGCGCATGCCTATTCGTGAAGCGTTGAAGCGGTTGGATTCGGAAGGTCTGGTGCAATTGGCCGCCAATCGGGGGGCTTCGGTAACAAAGCATTCCCTGCGCGAAATCGGCGAGATTTTTGACCTGCGTGTTTTGATTGAGGTCGATCTGTTTCGGCGGGCAATCCCGGCGATGACCTCAACGGATTTTTCCCGCTGTGAAGCTATTCTGGAAGAAATGGAAGGCTCTTATGATGCCGACGATGTTGGCAAGTGGGGCGCTTTGAACTTCAAGTACCATGCGGCGCTCTATGCTGCTGCTGATCGCAAACTGACTAACGAGTTATTGCAGGGCATAAGTTTGCATGCGGATCGTTATGTGCGGATGCATCTGAGTGTCATGAAGCAGCGTGAACCGGCCAGAAAAGAGCACCGCGACCTTTTGGCGATGGCGCAAGCCCGCGACATCGAACGCGGCTGCGCGCTTCTGTCCCAACATATCAGCCGCACAAAAGATCAGCTGCTGCAGCTTGTGGCAGAAAATCGCGGCGCTACCGAGATCTGATCACCGTTCGACCAAAGGTAGTCGCCTTGCAACAAGTTGGTCTTGTAGCTTCCGGTATTTTGGATACAATATCCATAAAATAAAATTGCGACCACTGAGCGCCGAAAGGGAGGTACGAATTTGTTTCATCCACATGGAAAACACTTAATCGCCGGCAACTGGGTTGAAGGGGATGAAACTTTCACTTCGTCGCCGGCCTCCGGGCTGCCCCACTCCTTTTCTGCTGGCCGTCTAAGTGACGTCAACGCCGCTGCGTTGGGTGCGGAAGAGGCATTCTGGAGTTTTGGCTATTCCAGCCGCAAGGAGCGTGCCGCCTTTTTGAATGCCATCGCGGATGAAATCGATGCCCGCGCGGACCAGATTACGCAAATCGGCTGCTCTGAAACAGGATTGCCGGAAATGCGCCTGACAGGCGAACGAGGCCGCACAACGGGTCAATTGCGGCTGTTTGCGGATCATGTCCTGCAGGGCGACTATCTGGATCGCCGGCACGACAGGGCCTTGCCGGAACGCCAGCCGCTGCCGCGTCCGGATCTGAAAATGATTCAGCGCCCCATCGGTCCGGTGGCCGTGTTTGGCGCGTCGAATTTCCCCCTGGCCTTTTCAACTGCGGGCGGAGATACCGCCGCTGCGCTGGCGGCGGGTTGCCCGGTTGTGGTCAAAGGCCACAGCGCCCATCCGGGCACCGGTGAAATTGTCGCAGAGGCTATTCATGCGGCCATTCAGTCGTGCAACCTGCACCCGGGCGTCTTCAGTTTGATTCAGGGCGGCAAGCGTGATGTTGGCACAGCACTTGTGCAGCATCCGCTGATCAAGGCCGTCGGCTTTACCGGCTCACTGACCGGTGGGCGCGCCTTGTTTGATCTCTGCGCCGCTCGCCCCGAACCGATCCCGTTTTTCGGCGAGTTGGGATCGGTCAATCCAATGTTCATCTTCGCAAACGCCTGTGAAAAGCGCGGTGACGAGATAGCCAAGGGCTGGGCAGGGTCCTTGACTATGGGCGCAGGCCAGTTCTGCACCAACCCGGGTATTTCGATTGTACTGGCTGGCGAAGATGCGACGCGCTTTGCGCAGGCCGCGGCCGCAGCCCTGTCCGACGTCTCGGCGCAGACTATGCTGACCGACGGGATCGCGTCGGCTTACCGTGACGGGCAAAAGCGGATCGCGGCCACAAGCGGCGTGCGTGAAATTCTGGCATCCACCTGCGACCTGCGCACTGCCACACCGTACCTTTACGAAACAACCGCAAAGAACTGGCTGGACAACGCTGTGCTGGAGGAAGAGGTGTTCGGCCCACTCGGCGTAATAGTCACGGCCGAAAACCTTGGTGAAATGCGTGAGGTTGCACTTGCCTTGCAGGGCCAGCTGACCTGCACCCTGCATCTGGATGCGGAAGATTTCGATGATGCGGCCAGCTTTCTGCCAATCGCGGAACGCAAGGCCGGGCGTGTGCTGGTCAATGGATTTCCAACAGGTGTCGAAGTCTGCGATGCGATGGTCCACGGCGGGCCCTATCCCGCCTCAACTAATTTTGGCGCAACGTCGGTCGGAACGCTGTCAATCCGCCGCTTTCTTCGTCCGGTCTGCTACCAGAACATGCCCGACGCTTTGTTGCCAGGCGATCTGCAGATGCCCTAAACTAATTGTATTTTTCTGCATTGGTAGCTTAGGAAAGCACATGGGCACTGGGGTATTTTCAACCAAATCCGCGAGCATATCAAATCAGGTGTTTGTAAATTTTCCAGCCACGGGCGGTAAATCGTCAATGCCTGTTGTCAGGGGCCGTTGATGATCGTGAAATTGTGCGGATGTCGGAGGACATGAACATCAACGCCGCTTGAGTGGTGATTGACTCGGGCTCAGAAGCGCTGTTTTTGTCTTGCACGGGCTTTCGGGCGGTGCTCTGTATCGTCCGGGCTGAGGGACGCATAGGAAAACCTGGTGTTTCCTCCAATCAGGCGATGATCTGGCGCCGTGTGTGTCAGATCGGATGGGCAAAAACCTCGGCGGGTCATGGCCGCCTTTTCCAGCACTAATCCCTAATCGGATAAAGAAAGAATGACACAAAAGATCACCCTGCAAGATAGTTTTGTAGCCCGTCAAAGAATCGCGAGCGGTATCAGGCAAACCCCGCTGGCCGCATCCCCTGCGCTAAGTGCATTCTGTTCGGCGAGAATATCGCTGAAGCTGGAGCAGACGCAGATAACCGGCAGTTTCAAACTTCGCGGCGCAACCAATGCCGTGCGTTCGCTGACGCAGGTGCAGCGTGAGGCCGGCGTTGTGGGGGTCTCGACGGGAAATCACGGGCGCGGGCTGGCTTATGCAGCGGCGCAGGCTGGGGTACGCTGTATCATCTGCATGTCCGAACTGGTGCCGCAAAACAAAGTTGACGGCATCAAAGCCCACGGCGCCGAAGTACGCATTGTCGGTCGCAGTCAGGATGATGCACAAGTCGAGGTCGACAAATTGGTGGCAAGTGGCATGACCATGCTGCCGCCCTTTGATCACCGCGATATCATCGCCGGGCAAAGCACCGTAGCACTGGAAATGCTGGAGCAGTCGCCAGACCTGAACACCGTTCTAGTGCCGCTTTCGGGCGGCGGTCTGATCTCGGGCGTGGCGATGGTAATGAAGGCGGTCAACCCGTCAATCCGGGTTGTCGGCATCTCGATGGAGCAGGGGGCCGCCATGTACGAATGCCTCAAGGCGGGTAAACCGATATTGGTGGAAGAAAAACCGACATTGGCGGATTCACTTGGCGGCGGCATTGGTCTGGAAAACGCTTATACCTTTGCCATGACCCGTGATCTGGTGGATGAGGTGGTGCTGGTGTCCGAAGTAGAAATTGCCGCTGCAATCCGCCATGCCTATTGGCAGGAACGTCAGGTCATCGAAGGTTCTGGCAGTGTGGGCATTGCAGCGCTTCTGGCAGGCAAGATTGCCGATCCCGGCAACTGTGTCTCCCTGATCAGTGGTCAGAATATAGACATGGCGCTGCACAAACGGATCATCGACGGTGAAGACGTTGATGTAGCGGCAGAAAGCCAAAACATTGGAGATCTTGATGCCTGATATCAAAATCTTAACCGAGGCGGATTTGCGCCGCGTGATTAAACTGGATGCAGACGCGGTGAGTTGTATCGAACAGGCATTTCACCTGTTGACCACCAAAGATGTGGTGATGCCGCCGATCCTGAGCTTCCATGTGCCCGAACACAATGGCGAGGTTGATGTAAAAACCGCCTATGTGCCCGGGATCGACAGCTTTGCCATCAAGATGAGCCCCGGTTTCTTTGACAACCCAAAACTGGGCCTGCCCAGCCTGAACGGGTTGATGGTGCTGTTTGACGCCCGGACCGGCATCGTCAAGGGGGTGTTGCTGGATAATGGATATCTGACAGATGTGCGCACGGCGGCAGCAGGCGCGGTTGCCGCTAAACATCTGTCACGCGAAGACAGCAAGGTTGCGGGCATTCTGGGCAGCGGCATACAGGCGCGGCTTCAGTTGGAGGCGCTGACGCTGGTACGTGGAATCGAGCGCGCTGTAATCTGGGGCCGCGATGGCGAAAAGGCTGCGGAATGTGCCCGTGATTGTTCAGCGCATTTGGGAATAGAAGTGACGACGGGCAGTATCGCAGATGTAATGGGGGCCGCAGACATCGTTGTCACCACCACGCCCTCGGGAACACCGCTGATCAGTGCAGACACGCTGCGCCCGGGCCAGCACGTCACGGCAATGGGCTCGGACGCTGATTACAAGACCGAACTCGCGCCTGATGTCATCCCGGCGGCGACACTGTTTGTCTGTGATCGCCTGTCCCAGTCAATCAAACAGGGCGAATTGCGCCCGGCGATTGCGGCGGGTGCCGTCACCGATCCCGAAAGCTATTCCGAATTGGGCCAGATTATCGCGGGCCAGAGAACGGGCCGCCAATCTGCGTCGGATATCACCATCGCAGACCTGACCGGTACGGGGGTTCAGGACACAGCGATTGCCACCCTGGCCGGGGAGCGCGCGACTGCTGCGGGTGCCGGCACCTCTATTCAAAGCTGATTTTCCGAGGAACAAGAAAATGGCGGACCCGAACCTTTATTTCTCTCGTGACAGCTACCAGAAACGGCAAAGTAAAACGCGCGACGAGATGGTAAAACGCAATCCGAACCTGCTGATCGTGACCGGTCCGTCCGACATGAGCTGGCTGACCGGTAAACTGATCCGTTGACTGCGTCGCAGTTGTCGGCGTGGATGTAAGCTAACATAAGAAAGGCACAATCGTGCAGCTTGATCAACGTGATCTGGAAATTTTACGCATCCTGTCCCGGGAAGGACGGATCACAAAGGCAGCTTTGGCCGACCGCATCGGGCTATCGCCGACCCCCTGTTGGGATCGCTTGAAAAAGCTGGAAAGGGCAGGGTTGATCGAAGGCTATCGCGCCCAGATCAACCTTAAAAAACTGGCCCCGCATGTTACGGTATTTGTTGCAGCTCAAATTGCGGATCATACAGCGGCCAGTTTTCGCACCTTCGAAGCGGCGATCCAGACCCTTGATGAGGTCATTGGTTGCTGGGCGCTTGGCGGTGGCTACGACTACCTTTTGCAAATCGTGACATGTGACATCGATTCCTATCAGCGCCTGATCGACGCGATGCTGGAATCGCGTATCGGCCTGTCACAATATTTTACCTATGTCGTAACCAAGCCGGTCAAGAGCGAAGGCGTGCCGCCGTTCGCGGCACTATTTTCATCCAAATAAGCGCTGTCCCACAGTCGTATTCACTGTATCGACAGTGCACTTCGGTCACTTCTTCTGCGCCAGCCGTGCATGTTTGGCGGGGAAACCGAAGGATGAACGATCGTGACCGAAACCGCCCTTTCAGCCAGTGCTGAAATTCAGAACAAAGCGCTGGTCCGCAATTTTTCCTATATCAACGGGAAGTGGTGCGCGGCAAAATCCGGTGAAACTTTCAACGTTACCGATCCGGGGACGGGTGGCTTTCTGGGCGACGTCGCGTCGTTGTCTGCCGCAGAATCCGCCCTGGCCGTTGATGCTGCACAGCAAGCCTTTGCCAACTGGTCGGGGCTGTTGCCGCAGGAACGGTCGGTGATTTTGCGGCGCTGGCACGATCTGCTGATCGAACACAAAGAGGATCTGGCCCGTATCATGGTCTTTGAACAGGGCAAGCCTCTGTCTGAGGCGCGCGGTGAGATCAACTATGCGGCTTCGTTCATCGAGTTTTATGCAGAAGAGGCCAAACGCCCCAATATCGAAGGCGTAACCAGTCATCTGCATGGGGCCGAAGTTGAAGTCTGGCTGGAGCCCGTGGGTGTGGCCGCATTGATTACGCCGTGGAACTTTCCCTGTGCGATGCTGACCCGCAAGGCAGCGGCAGCTATGGCTGTTGGCTGTACCGTTGTTGCGCACCCCTCAGGTGAAACGCCGTTTTCCGCGCTGGCATTGGCCGAACTTTCTGAGCGTGCGGGCATACCTGCCGGAGTTTTCAATGTGGTGACAGGGCAAGCCGCAACAGTTGTAGAACCCTGGACCAAAGATACCCGTGTGCGTGCACTGTCCTTTACCGGATCAACCGGAATCGGGCGGCTGCTTTATCGGCAATCTGCAGATACAGTCAAAAAACTGGTGATGGAACTGGGCGGCCACGCGCCCGTCATTGTGTTCAAAGACGCCGACATGAAAAAGGCTGTGGACGAGACGATCAAGGCGAAATTCGCTACATCCGGGCAAGATTGCCTTGGGGCAAACCGCATCTTCATTGAGCGTTCTATATATGCGGAATTCTGTGAGAAATTCACCGAGGCGACCAAAGCGCTGACCATTGGTGTTGGCATGGATGACTGCGATATCGGTCCGCTGATGAACGAAAAAGCGGTGCAAAAACAAGAAGAACACGTCGCCGATGCGCTGGCTAAGGGGGCAAAGCTGGCCTGCGGTGGCAAACGCCATGATCTGGGGCCGCTTTTTTATGAGCCGACCGTGCTGGTTGATGTGCCCGATGACGCGCTAATTCTTCGGGATGAAACATTCGGTCCCGTCGCCGCTATTTTACCATTCGATGCCGAGGACGAGGTCGTGGCCCGTGCCAACGACACCGAATACGGGCTTGTCGCCTATCTGCACAGCGCTGATCCACGGCGCATCTACCGGGTCAGTCGCGCATTGCAATTTGGCATGGTCGCCGTCAACCGCACGCAGGTCACAGGGGCACCAATCCCGTTTGGGGGTACCAAACAATCCGGATTGGGCCGTGAAGGGGCCCGTCTGGGTATGGAAGAATTCACAGAAATCAAATACGTCTGCCGCGACTGGGCATGAGGAGATAGCAAAATGCTGACAAATGACATACTTGGCAAATGGGACCGTGAAAATTTTTTCCACCCGTCCACCCATCTGGCACAACATGCACGCGGTGAAACAGCAAGCCGCGTGATCAAGACCGCCTCGGGTGTTCATATTGAAGACCGTAACGGCGATAAATTTCTGGATGCTTTTGCGGGCCTTTACTGCGTGAACGTCGGCTATGGCCGTCAGGAAATCGCCGAAGCCATTGCCGATCAAGCCCGAGAATTGGCCTATTACCACTCTTATGTGGGTCATGGGACCGAAGCCTCAATCACGCTATCCAAGATGATCCTTGATCGTGCACCTGAGAACATGTCGAAAGTGTATTTCGGGTTGGGCGGGTCTGACGCTAATGAAACCAACGTCAAACTGATATGGTATTACAACAACATCCTTGGCCGTCCTGAGAAGAAAAAGATCATCTCGCGCTGGCGTGGCTATCATGGGTCGGGCCTTGTGACCGGGTCGCTGACCGGGTTGGAGCTGTTTCATAAGAAATTTGATCTGCCGCTTGCGCAGGTCATCCATACCGAAGCACCGTATTACTATCGTCGCGACAATCTGGATCAGAGCGAAGCAGAGTTTGTGGCCCATTGTGTGGCCGAACTGGAAGCGATGATCGCGCGCGAAGGTGCTGATACCATCGCGGCATTCATCGGCGAGCCGGTGCTGGGCACTGGCGGTATCGTGCCGCCACCAGAAGGCTATTGGGAAGCCATCCAAGCCGTATTGCGCAAGCATGATATCTTGCTTGTCGTTGATGAGGTTGTGACCGGGTTTGGCCGTCTGGGCAGCATGTTCGGTTCAGACCACTATGGGATGGAAGCCGATATCATCACCATCGCCAAAGGCCTGACCTCGGCCTATGCGCCGCTCTCTGGTTCGATCATATCTGACAAAGTCTGGAAGGTGCTGGAACAGGGCACGGATGAAAACGGCGCAATCGGCCACGGCTGGACCTATTCCGCACACCCGATCGGGGCTGCGGCAGGTGTTGCGAACCTGAAACTGATTGATGATCTGAACCTGATTGCGAACGCTGGCACCGTCGGGGCCTACCTGAAGCAATCGATGCAGGATGCGCTGTCGGCCCATGCCAATGTTGGTGATGTGCGCGGCGAGGGGATGCTGTGCGCTGTTGAGTTTGTAAAAGACAAGGACAGCCGGACGTTTTTTGACGCCGCAGACAAGATCGGCCCGCAGATATCGGCCACTTTGCTGGCGCAGGACAAAGTGATTGCCCGCGCAATGCCCCAGGGCGACATCCTGGGTTTTGCACCGCCGTTCTGCTTGACCAGCGAAGAGGCCGATACTGTCGTAGCCGCAACCTTGCGCGCAGTAACAACCGTTCTGGGCTAAGCCACAAGGCACAGTCGCCCACTGCCCCTCTCAACAAAGGCAGTGGGCGTTCGGTTTTAGAAATACCTAAGTCTGCAAGGTCAGCGCGGACGTGGGGTTATAAAGTCCGGCTGAAAGAGATTGTGCTTTCAAACCGCGTCCTGCATTGCTGCGCGCATGAAATCCTCTTCAGTGAAGTGTCGCAATCAGGGTGAATGACATGACAAACATCCGAAACTGAACGAGGCAGGCGTCCGGGAAACCAGGGGCAGCTCAACCTCTTATTGAATACACAGCTCAAAGCGACCATTCAGTAATTTTTAAAACGAAAACTTTCCTGTTCCAAACAACGAAACTATGCTGCTTGAATTGCAGGTCTTTTCACCAGTTGGAGCCTAATCCATGTTCACCAAAGACGAATTCGAAACAGCCCAAAGCATCGTCTATGACCATATCCAGCCGACGCTGCAACATAACTGGCCGCTTCTGGCGCAGGAACTGGGTTGTGACGTCTGGCTGAAACATGAAAATCAAACGCCCCTGGGGGCCTTCAAGGTGCGCGGCGGGCTGGTGCACATGCGCCGCCGCAAAGACGCCGGCCAGCTGAACGGCGTCATCACAGCCTCAACCGGAAATCACGGCCAGTCCATTCCCAACGCCGCGCGGCTGGAAGGGATCCAGGCCACAGTCGTCGTGCCTAAAAACAATTCACCCGAAAAGAATGCGGCAATGCGCGCCCTTGGGGCGAACCTGCTGGAGGTGGGTCAGGATTTTAGTGAATCGGTCACCTTTGCCAAGCAACTGGCAGCCGATGAAGGTCTGGACATGATCCCCAGTTTTCACAAGGATCTGGTTGCCGGTGTTGCCACCTATGCGCAGGAATTGTTCACCGTCGCGGGCGAACTTGACGTGGTTTACGTTCCCATCGGGCTGGGCTCGGGCATATGCGGCGTGATGGCCATACGCGATTTTCTGGGGCTCAAAACCCGGGTTGTCGGGGTGGTCAGCCGTGGCGCCAATTCCTATGCCCTGTCTTTTGACGCAGGTCATCCCGTCCCGACAAATGCTGTCAATACCTTTGCCGAAGGTGTTGCCGTACGTGAACCTAACCCTCAGGCCGTGGACCTGATCAATAAAGGCGCCGATCACATTGTCGAAGTCAGCGATGACCAGATCAGATCCGCCATGCGCCTGATCTTCCGAGCCACCCATAACGTGGCCGAAGGCGCCGGGGCGGTCGCCCTGGCCGCCGTAATGGCCGAACGCAATCAGCTGCAGGGCAAGCGCGTCGGTGCCGTTATCAGCGGCGGCAATATCGATGCCGGGAAATTTGCGGAAATCCTGCAAGGCGGCTGAACCGCTCTGGCCCCCTGCCCACTGGCGCGCTAGAAAGCGTCAGTTGAATCACAAGCGGAGCCCGGCCAGATGATCCCTACTTCCTATCCCACCTCCCAGGAAATCGCTCGTCTGACCGCGCGCATGCTGCTTGAGATCAAGGCGGTGCATTTCAATGCGGACGAACCGTTTACCCTGGCCAGCGGCTTGCCCTCGCCAACCTATATCGACTGCCGCAAACTGATCAGCTACCCGCGTATCCGCGCGACCCTGATGGATTTCCTGACGATCACGATCATGCGTAACGCCGGGTTCGAGGCATTTGACAACATCGCCGGGGGCGAAACCGCAGGCATTCCGTTTGCCGCCCTCGTAGCCGAACGCATGGCCCTGCCGATGACCTATGTGCGCAAGAAACCCAAGGGCTACGGCCGCAATGCCCGGATCGAGGGTGCCATGAGCGAGGGCGAACGTGTGCTGCTGGTCGAGGACCTGACCACCGATGGCGGCTCGAAACTCAGCTTTGTCGATGCGATCCGCGAAACCGGCGCTACCTGCGCCCATACGGCGGTGATCTTTTACTACGGTATCTTTCCCGAAACCGTGAAAACCCTCAGCGATCATGGTGTTAACCTGCATTACCTCTGCACCTGGTGGGATGTACTGGCCGAAGCCCGCGAACAAGAAACCTTTGATGCGGCCACTCTGGACGGGGTCGAATCCTTCCTCAATGACCCGCGCGGCTGGCAAGCCGCCCGCAGCTGAGTCGCCTGTCCCGGCCCATCAGCTGGACGTTGGGAAATTAAATCGCACTGCGTCATCCATGCCACGCCCGGCTATCCCCGCGGCCGATCAGCTACCAGATATTGACTGATTGGGGTATTCCAGGGCAAGATATACCCCTGCATGATATCCACAGGGTATCCACAGAGATATACAAGTTGCGCCAGCGCGCGTGGCATCTGTATGACACGACCCCAAGGCAGGCAGGGGATTTGCATGAACGAAATAGCCAGTTTCAACGCCACGGGTGCCGAGGTGCAGAATGCCGATACCATGCCGCATTCCACCGAGGCCGAGCAGCAGTTGCTGGGCGCGATCCTGACCAACAATGATGTCTACGACCGTGTCGCCAGCATCATCGGGCCGCAGCATTTCTATGATCCCGTCCATGCCCGCATCTACGAGGTCGCGGCGGCTCGCATCGCCAAGAACAACCTTGCCTCTCCGGTCACGCTGAAGGCGTTTCTGGAAGATGACGAAGGCCTGAAAGAACTGGGCGGTCCCGCCTATCTTGCACGTCTCGCCGGGGCGGCGATCAGTTCGTTTGCAGTGCGCGATTATGCGCAGATGATCTATGATCTGGCCATCCGCCGCGAATTGATCCGTCTGGGGCAGGATATCTCGACCAAGGCCGCCAAGGTTGATGTGACGTCAGAACCCAAAGAACAGATCGTCGAGGCCGAACAGGCGCTTTATCAACTGGCCGAGCAGGGACAGACCGAACAGGGTTTTCAATCCTTTCTCAAGGCCGTCACCGATGCGGTCAACGTCGCCAACGCTGCTTATCAGCGCGAAGGCGGGCTGGCAGGCATCGCAACTGATCTGGTCGATATGGACAAGATGCTGGGTGGATTGCACAAATCCGACCTGCTGATCCTTGCCGGGCGTCCGTCGATGGGGAAAACTTCGCTGGCGACCAACATCGCCTTCAATGTCGCCAAAGCCTACAAGCGCGGCACCCATCCCGACGGCACCGAAGGCGCGGTTGACGGCGGCGTTGTCGGCTTTTTCTCGCTTGAGATGAGCGCCGAACAACTGGCTGCACGGATCCTCGCCGAAGCGTCCGAAATCTCGTCACATAAGATCCGCCAGGGGGATATGGACGAAACTGAATTTCGCCGCTTTGTCGATGCGGCCAAGGCTCTTGAGGCCTGCCCGCTTTACATCGACGACACCGCCGCCATCCCAATCGCTCAACTTGCCGCCCGCGCCCGGCGCCTTAAGCGCACGCATGGGCTGGATCTTTTGATTATCGATTACCTGCAGCTGGTGCGCGGCACGTCCGATAACCGCGTGCAAGAGATTGGCGAGATTTCGATGGGTCTCAAGGCCATCGCGAAAGAGCTGAACATCCCCGTCATTGCCCTGTCGCAACTCTCGCGCCAGGTTGAATCCCGCGAGGACAAGCGCCCGCAACTCTCGGACCTGCGCGAATCCGGCTCCATCGAACAGGACGCTGACGTGGTGATGTTCGTTTACCGCGGCGAATACTATAAAGAACGCGAAAAGCCCGATGATGCCAACCTCGAGGCGATGGCCGCATGGCAGGATGACATGTCACGCCTGCACGGCAAGGCCGAAGTCATCATCGGCAAACAGCGCCACGGCCCCATCGGCACGGTCGAACTCAGCTTTGAGGCGCAGTTCACCCGCTTTGGCAATCTGGTGAAGCCCTGGCAACAGGGCGGAGAGCAGGAATTCTGACGCGTCAGAGGATCAGTCGGTTTGTAAATTTTCCGTTATGCGGACAAAGCCACGGCTTCGCATCATCATATGAAGGTCTGCGGTCAGAAAACCCCAATTGGTTTTGATGTGCTTTCCCGCCCTGGGTCACATACTTATAAACAGGATTCCAATGTCTGACGTGTTGTGATTCACTGCTGACTAAGGGCAGGCGTTTCATGGCGCGTTTTGATTTGACGGATTTTGAGTGGTCGGTGATCCAGCCCTTGCTCCCGACAATGGTTCTGGTTGCGAACTCATGAGTCGGTGACCTGGTGCCCCACAAATACCAGCCTTCTGGCAAGCTGGGAAAGGCACGTCAGCGACCTAAAGAACTGGCTCAGCGGTGGCGATCTAGAAACGCTTCTTTCTCGGCCTGAGTTGGCACCTCGCCCGCAAAAATCTCTGCATAGTGGCAACCTGCGACCGCGCGTTTCATGCGTGGCTCAGCCACGTGCATTGAATAGTAGCCGGTCTGGGTCAAGATCACTGTCAGCGCACGGTAATGGGCGGCGTCACCTATTCTGCCGAACCGCTCAAACAGGCCTTTGACGGCTGTTAGTCGAACTTCGTCAGATTGGTCAACAAGGGCTTGCAGACGTGCATCATTTCGCGCCCAGTTCCGGATCGCAAGATCAAGAGGCGCATCGAAAAGGTCACTGTCGATCCAGCAATCGATGAGGTTAAAGAGCGCTGCGCACAAGCTTTGTGCAGGTGCAGCGCACCGCTCAAGTATAATGCCTGTGTTGCGGGTCTGCCAGATGTCGATGATGGCATCATGAAGCTCGGACAGGTCTTTGAAATGCCAATAAAACCCAGTACGCGTCAGTTTCAGCTTTTTGGCAAGCGGCATGATCTTGACTGCTTCGATCCCTTCGGTGACGAAAAGATCATAGGCGGCATTCAGCCAGATCTCCCGGCTTGCGCGTGATCGAGTGAGCGGAGCATCCTTCATAGCGTATTTCTAAAGGACTTGACAGTTGTGTCAATTGGGGAAAATATCAACTTGACATATGTGTCAGGTAATGTTCGCTCCAGAAAGGATTTCCTCATGTCGGCCGACCCGCTACTCCAGCCATTTCAACTCAAACACCTGACATTGCGAAATCGGATCATGACAACCAGTCATGAGCCTGCTTATCCTCAGGATGGCATGCCCAAAGAGCGCTACGCGGCCTATCATGCCGAACGTGCAAAGGCGGGTGTTGCCCTTGCGATGACGGCCGGGTCAGCCGCCGTAAGCCGTGACAGCCCCCCGGTGTTCAACAACATCCTTGCCTATAAGGACGAGGTTGTGCCGTGGATTCAGAATCTTACGGATGCGGTGCATGAGCACGGCTGCGCGGTCATGATCCAGCTTACCCATCTGGGGCGCCGCACAAATTGGAACAAGGGGGATTGGCTACCTTCGGTATCCTCCTCAAAGCACCGCGAACCTGCGCACCACGCCTTTCCCAAACTCATCGAAGATTGGGATATCGAGCGGATCATCACCGAATTTGCCGATGCCGCCGAGCGGATGCAATCGGGTGGCATGGACGGGATTGAACTGCAGGTTTACGGCCATTTGCTCGATCAATTCTGGTCGCCTTTGACCAATGACCTGGTCGGGCCATATGGGGCCGATACGCTGGAAAACCGCATGCGATTTCCGCTTGATGTGGTCGAGGCGATCCGCAAGCGTGTCGGCACCGAGTTCATTGTCGGCCTGCGTTACACGGCGGACGAGGCGCAAAAGGGCGGCATTACCCACGACGAAGGGTTAGAGATTTCCAAACGCATTGCCGCGACGGGCCAGATTGACTTCTTGAATGTCATCAAAGGACGTATTCACACCGACCCCGCCATGACCGACGTAATCCCGGTTCAGGGTATGAAATCTGCCCCGCATCTCGATTTTGCCGGTGAAGTTCGCAAGGTGACGGGAATGCCAACGTTCCATGCGGCCCGCATCCCCGATGTGGCCACCGCGCGCCATGCGGTGCAGGCGGGCCTTCTGGATATGGTTGGGATGACCCGCGCCCATATGGCGGACCCGCATGTTGTGCGCAAGATTATCGAAGGGCGCGAGGACGATATCCGCCCTTGTGTCGGGGCGACCTACTGCCTTGATCGCATCTATCAGGCGGGTGACGCGCTGTGCATCCATAACGCCGCCACAGGGCGCGAATTGTCGATGCCACATGAGATTGCAAAGGCAGAAACGCCAAAGAAGGTTGTGATTATCGGTGCCGGTCCTGCGGGTCTTGAAGCGGCGCGTGTTGCTGCCGAACGCGGGCATGACGTGACCGTGTTCGAGGCTGCAGCCGAGCCGGGTGGACAGGTTCGGCTGACGTCACAATCGCCTCGTCGCCGAGAGATGATCGGAATCATCGATTGGCGCATGGCGCAATGTGCTGCGCGGGATGTGACATTCCATTTCAACACATGGGCCGAGGCGGACGATGTGACCGCCTTGAAACCTGACGTGGTGATTGTCGCAACTGGGGGGCTGCCGAACCTGGAGCTGTTCGAACAAAAGGGCGTGCAAACGCATGTTGTTTCAGCCTGGGATATCATCTCGGGCGATGTGAAGCCTGCGGACAAGGTTCTGATTTATGATGAAAGCGGCGATCATCCTGCGCTGCAGGCTGCCGAAATAGCGGCAAACGCGGGTTCTAAAGTCGAGATTATGACGCCGGATCGCACTTTCTCACCTGATGTGATGGCGATGAACCTTGTGCCCTACATGCGCTCGCTTCAGGACAAGGATGTGACCTTTACCGTTACGCGCCGTCTGATGAGTGTCGTGCCTAGCGGAAACAAACTGACCGCGATAATTGGCACGGATTACAGTGATTATACCTACGAGGTTGAGGTTGATCAGGTCGTTGTAAACTACGGCACCTTGCCGCTGGATGAACTGTATATCGACCTCAAACCGCTAGCGTCGAACGGCGGAGAAGTCGACTATGACGCCCTGATCGCAGGCACGCCGCAAACTGTGACGCGCAATGAGAACGGCACCTTCCAGCTATTCCGCATTGGCGACGCCGTATCAGCACGCAACACCCACGCGGCAATCTATGATGCCTTGCGTCTGGTAAAGGATATATAGAATGCGCAGCGGGGCGGGTCACTAGATCGGCGGTGACACCACCCAGATCGTCGCCACCGGCTCTGGCTCGTCGTTGCGCCACGCGTAGTCGGATCCGGCGAACTGAGAGCTGTCGCCGGGCTTCAGCAGCAACTCGCCGTCTTCCTTTGAGCACGCCGTTTTAGCGCGCCGGTTTCGGTCATGATCTGGACGAGGAAATGCGCCATGTGCATCCGCGTCGTGATACCATGTTCCGTTAAAGCAGCATCTGCCGCTACCAGTTCCTGCACAACGTTATATCAGGTGTGCTATTTCGGGCGTTTGGCGGTTGAGCAATTTTTTGGTTAAACTGACGATCGGTTTGAATATTGAAATCTTCAGACGCGTGATGTTCCATCATTCGGAATACGGCATTTGGCCGACGAGGACTTCAAAAAACACTCTGTCAATTCCGCGCTATTGGCCAAGGAAGATTGACTTGGATCAACACCTTGCGACCATTTTCCGTTCAGGGTCAAGTTGAGTGAGGGATGCGCAGACGCTGCGAAATGATCAGTGCTTGCCGGAATGCTGGTCAAGGCTGGCAAAACTTTATAACACTTGGGACGCAACGCCGACACCCGGAGATTTTCTGATGGCACGAAAGCCTCAAAAGCCATCACCTCGACCCGATGCCGAGGAAGCCGCGAAACCTTCACGCAAGCGGTCGAACCGAAATCAGGTGTCCGGCTCAAAGCCGACCGAAACAAAGTCTGCTCCGGCTTTGACGCCGGTCATCGGGCTCGGGGCATCTGCCGGCGGCTTGCAGGCACTCACCGATTTTTTCGAAGCGATGCCGGATAAGGCGGGCATGGCTTTTGTCATCATCCACCATGTGGATCCAAACCACAAAAGCCTGATGGCCGATCTGCTGTCCAAGCACACGAAGATGACCGTGGAGCTTGCGGCGGACTGCACACCTGTCAAACCCGATCATGTCTATATCATCCCGCCCAAGGAATTCCTTTGGATCGAAAACGGTGTTCTGCGCCTGATGGAACCGCCTGAACCGCGCGGAATGCGGCTGCCAATCGACTTTTTCCTGCGGTCACTTGCCGAAGATCAGAAGCAAAGCGCCGTCGCGGTCATCCTGTCCGGCACGGGCAGCGACGGCACGGCGGGCTTGCGCAGCATCAAGGAAAACGGTGGCATGGTTCTGGTGCAGGAACCAAAGGAGGCCGCCCATGATGGTATGCCGCGCAGCGCGATTGCAACGGGCTCGGTCGATCACATACTGCCTGTGGCCGAGATGCCTGCGGTCATTTCGGACTATGTGGCGCATCCCTACATCAAACAGGGGGCGAGCACCAAGGCTATGGGCGAGAATGCCCGCGGGGCATTGTCCGGGATCATCACGGTTCTGAAGGCCCATACTCCGATCAATTTCGAATGCTACAAGGAGGGTACGCTCCTGCGCCGGATCGAGCGGCGCATGGCCCTGCGCCATTTGGAAAGTTCAGCGGACTACCTGGCGTTGCTCAAGGATTCGCCGGAAGAGGCGGAAAAGCTCTGCGCGGACCTTCTGATCAGCGTCACGGCCTTCTTTCGCGACCGCGAGGTATTCGAGTATCTTGCCGAACACGTCATTCGCGATCTGGTCGTGAACTGCGCACCGGGCAAGCCGATCCGGGTCTGGGTGCCCGCCTGTGCGACGGGCGAGGAAGCGTATTCGCTGGCGATGTTGGTGATCGAGAAAATCGAAGCCTTGCGCAAGGACGTCAAATTGCAGGTCTTTGCATCTGACGTCGATGAACATGCGCTGTCCATCGCACGGACGGGCGTTTATCCCGATTCCATCGTCGGCGATGTCTCGCCCGAGCGACTGCGCCGCTTTTTCGAAAAAGAGGACCATTCCTATCGCGTGAGGTCGGAACTGCGCGAAGCGGTCGTCTTTGCGCATCAGAACATTCTTGCCGATGCGCCGTTCTCCAAGCTCGACCTGATCTCTTGCCGTAACTTGCTGATCTATCTGAACCAGCAGGCGCAGGAACGGGTCATCCAGATGTTCCATTTCGCCCTGAATGAAGGCGGGCTGCTGTTTCTGGGATCGTCCGAAACAGCAAACAATCATGAGGTTTTCTTTAAGCCGGTTTCCAAGAAACACAGATTGTACAAACGGGTCGGGGGCGGGCTGCATCGCCATTTTGATTTCCCGGTCACAATTAACCCTGCCTTCGGGCAGACCACGCCCGCGATGCGCAGCGCCGAAGCAAGCCGTGGACTGCGTCTTGCCGAACTCAGTAACAAACTGTTGGTCGATCGCTATGCGCCAGCGGCCGTTCTGATCGACGCGCGCATGGAAACGCTGTTTGTGCAGGGCCCGGCGGATCAGTACCTCAAGGTGCCAACCGGCGAGGCCAGCCAGGATTTGCTGGACATGGCCCGCGACGGCTTGCGCGCAAAACTTGGCAGTACGATCCGTCGGGCGTTCAAAACCGATCGGGATGCGACTGCGTCGGGAAACGTGACGCGTGCGGGACATAACGTTCCTGTCTCAATCGCTGCGCATCCGATGGTCGTGGACGGGATCAAGCTGGTGCTTGTGACGTTCGCGGACAAGCCTGTCAGAGAAGCATCAATTGCTTCTGAGGAAGTTTCCAAAGGCAGCGCCCTTCACACCCAACTTGAACAGGAACTGGAGGCAACCCGTCGTGAGTTGCAGAATACCATCCGGGAATACGAACATTCGACCGAAGAGCTGAAGGCGTCGAACGAAGAAGCGATGTCGATGAACGAAGAGTTCCAGTCGACCAATGAAGAACTGGAAACCTCCAAGGAAGAACTGCAATCGCTGAACGAAGAGCTGACGACCCTCAATACCGAGCTTCAGCAAAAGGTCGAGGACGAGCGGCAACTGACGGACGATCTGAATAACCTTCTGTCCAGTTCCGGAATTGCGACCGTGTTTCTGGACCGCGATCTGAAAATCATGCGCTTCACACCCGCGACTCGAAAGCTTTTCAACGTCATCGCCAATGATGTGGGCCGCCCCTTCAGCGATATCACCGGCAAGATAGAAGATCCGAAGTTGCTGGAAGATGGCTTAAAGGTTCTGCAGGACCTGACTCCAAGTGAACTGGAGGTGCGGGCCGATGGCGACAAATGGTTCATCAGGCGCATTCTGCCTTACCGGACTCAGGACGGGAAGATTGATGGCGTGGTCATCACCTTCTCCGAAGTCACCGATGTAAAGGCCTTGCAACAAGCATATGAAGGCGCGTTGCAATTCGCCGAAGCCATCGTCGGAACCGTACGCGAGCCGATGCTTGTGCTGGATGAAAACCTCAATGTCGTCAAAGCAAGTCTTTCTTTTTTAAGGGCATTTGAGACAACACCTGAAGACACCGAAGGCAAGACGCTGTTTGCTTTGCACGACGGTCAGTTGGATCAGCCGCCCCTGCGCAGACTGCTGGAACGCATTCTACCCGAGAAAACGACAGTCGAAAGGCATGAGATCGTCGTCAACATCAAGGGCAAAGGGGCCCGGACGATGTTGGTCAACGCCCGCCAGATAAAAGACAGCACGGGCGGTCGTGATCACATTCTCATGGTTTTGGAGGATGCGACAGAGCGGCTTGAGATCCAACATCGCCTTGAAGAACGCGAGGCACGCCTGAGGGCGGTCCTGAATGCCGCCCCGGAGGCGATTATCACGATTGATGATCAAGGCACTGTAACAAGCTACAGCCCGGCGGCTCAAACCATTTTGGGGTATACGCCGACAGAGATGATTGGCCAGAACGTCAAGATGCTGATGCCGGAACCGCACCGGCATCAGCACGATGACTACATAGCTCAGTACAAGGCCACCGGAGAAAAAAAGATCATCGGGATCGGCCGAGAGATGAACGCGCGCCACAAGGATGGCACCGAGGTGCCGATCCGGCTCACCGTTGCCGAATGGTGGATTGACGGCGAACGGAACTTTACCGGTATCCTGCATGATCTGACAGAGGACATGAAACGCCGCGACGCCTTGCATAGGGCCCAGAAAATGGAGGCCGTCGGGCAGCTTACCGGTGGCCTTGCCCATGATTTCAACAACCTGCTGACAGTGATCATCGGCAATCTGGAATTGCTCGAGATGAATCTGGGTGATTTCCCGAAGAAGGACCTGTTGCAAGAGGCGCTGGAAGCCTCCGACCTTGGCGCAAAGCTGACCGCGCAATTGCTGGCGTTTTCCCGCAAGCAGACGCTTGAATCGGAAACTGTGCCGCTCAATGATCTGGTGCGATCGGTCCAACCTCTTCTGAAAAGGACGCTGGGGGATGACATATCGGTCGAAACCGATCTGGCCGACGATCTGAAACTGACGTTGACCGACCCCGGCCAGATCGAAAACGCCATTCTGAACCTCGCCATCAACGCCCGTGACGCGATGCCCAACGGCGGCACCCTGACGATCGAGACCAAGAACGTGACGCTGGACAGGGATTACGCTGCCACGCAGGTCGATGTTGAACCCGGTGATTATGTCGCCCTGTCTGTCACCGACACTGGCACCGGCATGCCACCCGAGGTGATGGCCCGCGCGTTCGAGCCGTTTTTCACCACCAAGGGTGTTGGCGCGGGGTCGGGGCTTGGCCTGAGCATGATCTACGGTTTTGCAAAACAGTCCGGTGGCCATGTGGCGATTTACAGCGAAGAGGGGGTGGGCACGACGGTCACGCTCTATCTTCCGCCCGCCGCCAAGGGGGCTACGGCAGTTGCGGAACCTGTTGAAAGTGCCGTTCCGAAATCGCGCAACGAGACCATTCTGGTGGTTGAGGATGACCCTAGGGTTCGGCGGCTAACGGTGACCCGTCTGGAAGATTTGGGCTATGAGACCCTGGCCGCAGAAAACGGGCCCGCCGCGCTTGAGATTATTCGCGGTAATGACGGGATTGATCTGGTCCTGTCGGATGTGGTGATGCCCGGTGGCCTGAACGGTTTTCAGGTCGCGGATCAGGCGCTTGCGATCAATCCCGCGCTCAAGATCCTGCTGGCGACCGGATATGCCAGCGGCGGCGAGGCAGCCGTCGGTGCGACACAAGCCCGCCACACCTTGTTGCGCAAGCCGTACAGCTTGCGTGACCTTGCAAAGGCGTTGAGAGAGCTGCTGGAATGACGTTGAAACCCGAGCCCGCTTTGTCCCTCGAATAGAAAGAACCGGCCCGTCCCAAGTCGCCGATGTCAGTCGGGGTGTTTTACCCCCAGCCTGAAAATGCCGGTTTCAAAAAGCTCTGCCCCGGCTATTGCCTGCGAGTCTGCTTACAGTTCCTGAATCGATTGCAGGAAGTGGCTCAGCTCCAGAATGCGTGTGCGGACCCTGAATTCGTTCATCTCGTCCGGGCCATGGCGGGTCATTTCCGATTTCATGTACCGATCGCCCCAGACCGGCATCTTGCGATCTCCGTGTGCCTCGATATCCCCCCGGCCGTCAATGACTTCGAAAACACGGTCCGAGGGAAAGACGCCATCATTGTTGGCGGCCAGCCTGGTCAGATCGCCGGGATTGACGCCCTTGAAAACGCGGGTCAGGAAACCGGCACCCTTTCCGTCCTTGCCGTGGCAGGAGGCGCAGGAATTCAGGAACTCGGTGGGATCGGCTTTGAACCCGCCTGTTTCCTGCGCAAAGGAAGCCGTGCCGACAGTCGTGGCCACGATGGACGCACAAAACCCGAGCGCGAGCCGTGACATCATTGCGTATTTCATTTTGTCCTCCTGACGTTTCAGATGATCCCGCATCAGCATAATCCGGCGAGGGAAAGCCCCGTTGATCTTTGTCAATCGCAGGTCTTTGTCGTCTGCTGCGGTGGGCCTGTCCCCCTCAGTGAGGGGACCGTCAGGCGGATGAGGTCAGCCGGTTCATTGCCTGATCTCCCAATGTCCGGGCAGCGGCCTGGGTGTCTGCGACCACCATGTAGTTGACGACCGTGCCTTGTATCGCAGGCGGTGGTGAAAGAAGGATGATGCCATTAGCAGGCGAGGCATGCCGATAGAGCAGGTCATCCAGTCGTTTGAGCAGTTCGTCGGTCCCGATCCAATTGCCTTTCAGCTTTTCCTGCACGATCAAAAGCCCCTTGAACGACCGCAGGTCGCCCGATGCAGCCGCGGCCGTCATCGGAATCGATACGCCCCCCCATCGGCCATTGCACTCTATCCAGTGAATTTTGTCGCGCCCGTCTTTCCCTGTAACGAGCACAGCGTCAAAGCTGCACCGCCCATAATATCCGATGTGCTGGAGAACGGCGGCGATCTGTTTGGATTCACCATGAAGGCGGCGCAGAACAGACTCCGGCAAGGACGCTCTGGCGGCTCCGGCGAAAGACGCGACCTCGCCCATGACGGTCTGTTCGAAAATGCCTTCGACGATGGGTTTTCCTTCGTCGGGTCTTGGGATCCACAATTGCGCCGAGGGGGTGCAGATGACATTGTCGTCCCAAACGCCGACAAGGACAGGATAGCTGTCCCGCCAGCCCGTGGCGTGCAGGCGCTCCAGCAGGAAATCCCGTGTCTCGGCCAGTGTTTTGTCGGCCAGGAACGTACTGCTCACCCGCACGTTTCCTGCAGAGCCGGCGCTGTCGGGGACCTTGACAACCACCTGTGCTGCCCGCTTGCTGATGTGCGAGACAAGTGCGGCAGCGGCGGCCGGACCGTAGGCCGACATCGTCGGCGGCGTCGCGTCACGGCCCAGCACCGCACAGGCCAGTTGCGAGAACCACAGCTTGTCATTGCTTCGTGTCGTGACACGGGGCGAGGGGCCGCAGACATGAACAACCTGTTGCGCGGTATCGCCGATGGCCTTGGCCAACCGCCAGATGTTTCCGGTCGTCAGATAGGATTTCAGCGTCAAACCGCCATTGCGTGACACGGTTCCTGCCAGGCTTTCAATCAGCGCTGAAGAGGCGAGCGCCTGTTTCGAAACCGGCAGGATGTCAGATCCGTGCAACTCGAGAAAGGTCAGGTTCTCAAGCCCGAGATGCCCGGCAAGATAGTCTTCGAACCGGGTATCGCGCCTGCGGACAAGAACGATGTCATTCGATCGGGCCAGATGGGACATCCGATACTCGAGGCGCGTTTCCTGCGCCGACCTCAACAAGCTGATTTCGGATTGATCGCCAATCAGCACCGAGGGGCCGGGGCCCGTGCCCTGACGCACGAAAGGCCCGAAATCGAGCGAGCCCAGCAATGCGGGCTCGTCGGCGACCAGGCGCTCGATGATCGTCGTGCAGTCTTTCATCCGGTTCCTCCGCAACCAATGGGCAGACTCAGCCTAGGGCGGTTTTTTCGACTGCAATTGAGCGATGTCATGCCGCCCGCGCGCGGCGTGATAAGATACGTCTGGCAAAACAATAGGTGAGATCATGTGCCGTCTTTATGCCATGCATGCCAATGAACCGACGCGGGTCGAATGCGGTCTGGTCAAGTCGCAAAATGCCTTGATGGCGCAAAGCGAAAGCGACATGAGCGGATATGCGCATGGTCATGGCTGGGGCATTGCCGATTACCCTGACGGTGTACCGATCCTTGAAAAACAGGTATGGGCGGCCTTTCACGGCGAACATTTCGCCCGCAAGGCGGCGCAGGTCTATGCCCGCACCGTCGTGGCCCATGTCAGGCGTGCGACCGTTGGCGGAACCAGCATTGAAAACACGCATCCTTTTGTGCACGGGCGATGGATCTTCGCGCATAACGGCACCCTTCCCAACTTTGACCGGGTGCGTTTCCCGATGCTTGAGCATATGGACCCGCTGCACCGGTCCGAAATCCGGGGAACGACTGACAGCGAGCATGTGTTTCGCTATCTTCTGAGCCTCTTTCTGCGCCATCCGGAAGACGGGCTGATGGCCAGCGTGCGCCGCGGCCTCGAGCAGATCGTCGACTGGTGCGCCGAAGTGGACCCCGATGCCAGGGTGGGTTTGAACATCGTGCTCACCGACGGAGAGCACCTGGTCGGGTCGCGCCTGAACCGGTCGCTTTATCACCTGCAGCGCGACCACGTCTTTTCCTGCCCGATCTGTGGCAAGTCGCATGCCCATCACGAACCGACAACGGACTATCAGGCGGTCGAGATCGCTTCGGAACCCGTCACGCATGGGGAAGACTGGTACGAAATACCCAATGGCACCCTTTTCCAGATTGCCGAGGATTACCGCCTCGACATGGAGCCGCTGGCCCGAAACGCAGTCGCTTGAGGCAGGTTGAGACCACTCGGGTGTCACGATTTCCGATGCGGACAACAAGACAATGGCGCGCATCGCGCCATCTGCACATGGCGTGACTTCATCCTGATGTCCCCTTGGGATTGGCGCGTTCGGGCACAACAGTGGATGGTGCTGGACCGAAGGTCACCCGCGACAAAGCCCGTCTTTCTTTCGGGTCATTTATGATGATCGGATACCGCAAGCAGCAGTTCACCCGACAGATCGCGGCTGACAGAATGTGCGACATCACCAAGGCTGAGCATCCCGACCAGTCGCTTTTTGTCGTCAAGGACCGGTAGTCGACGGATTTTCTTCTGATCCATCAGGTGAATCGCGTCCTCGACAGTTTCGGTGGTCCGGCAATAGACAATCCCTTTGGTCATCACGTCTTCGGCCTTGGTCTTTTCCGGATCACGCCCGGCGGCCACAACCCTGAGCGCTATGTCGCGATCCGTGATCATCCCGACCAGTTTGTCGTCCTTTCCGATGGGAACGGCGCCGATATCTTTCTTTTTCATCATTTGTGCAATTTCGCTTATAAGTGTGTCAGCGCTGGCCCAGTCGGCGTTCTCATGCATCGCTTTCGAGATTTCCATGGTTGTCTCCTGTGCTGGATGTGTTTTCTTTTCAGTATAGTGGGCAGAGCGAATGGCTGATTGATCGGCGTCAAGATATTTGGCCACCGAGGGGATCAGACGCGCCGCAGGCCTTACTCCTTCTCATAGCTGCTTGGCGCGGCACTGACTGTCACATGTGCGGGGCGGATCAACCGCCGTCCAAGGACAAAGCCCGGACGGTGCAGAACCAGGACACTGCCCGGTTTCATCTCGTCTGTTTCCTTTATTTGCATGGCTTCATGCAGTTCCGGGTCGAACGGCGTATCCTTGGGGGCAATCATCGTGACCCCAAGGGCCTTCAGTCCGGTTTCAAACGCCGTTTTGATCGTTGACAGGCCCTCCAGATGTGCCTTGATCCAAGGGTTGTCCGCTTCGGGAATCCTGCGGGCCGTTTCAAGGGCCAGAAAAACCGCATCCAATGCGGGGGCAAGGGCGTCCACGGCCAGTGAAATGCCATGCTCGCGCCCATCAAGGCGAGACGCATCGGCGCGTTTGCGCGCGTTCTCGGCCTCTGCGAGCGCTCTTTTCCACTTGTCGGTCAGGGCTGCGATTTTGGCGTCCCGGTCCACTGCGTCGGTGTCCGGGTCCGGTTGTTCGGGGATGCCGCCTTTGGCCGCAGTGTCGACCTCTTTGTCATTCTCCTTCATTCCGCCCTCCATTTTTAATGTTGCCGTGTCAGCGCATGATCAGAAAAATGCGGGCTGATCCGCGTTGAATCGTCAAGGCGAGTGCCCGGTCGACTTTCGCGAGTTGTTCGCGCAACTCGGCAACCGATGCGACAGGCACGCGGTTGACGGCGAGGATGATATCGCCGGCCTCGAGGCCCGACCGCGCGGCACGACTGTCAGATTCCAGCCTAACCACCAAGACACCGGGCATCTCGCCGTAAAGCGGGTCGCCCGGCTCAAGATTGCGGAGGTCTGCTCCGGACAGCCATTCCAGCCCGTGACCACCTGCCTGGGGGCCGCCTTGCGGTCCGCGTCGCAGGGTTGCCACCACAGTCTGCCGCTCGCCGTTGCGGATGATCCCGATCTCGATGCTTCGGCCGGTCCGCTTCAATCCGATCTGGCTGCGCAGATCGGCGGATCCGGCCACGGGGCGGCCATCAACGGACACGATCAGGTCGCCGGGCTGCAATCCGGCCGCTTCGGCCGCGCTGTCCGGTTCGACCTGCGTGACCACTGCACCCGCACCGGCTTCGATTCCGAGCGCCTGCCCAAGATCAGGGGTGAAATCCTGTATCGTCACACCGAGCAGGCCGCGCTGCACCTCGCCAAATTCGATAAGTTGATCGACGACCGCCTTGGCCATGTTTGCAGGCACCGCAAAACCGATACCGACATTGCCTCCCGATGGCGCGATGATCGCGGTGTTGACCCCCACAAGACGCCCGTCCAACGTGACCAGGGCACCGCCGGAATTACCGGGATTGATCGAGGCATCGGTCTGGATGAAATCCTCGTATCCTTCGATATTGAGGCCGCTCCGCCCCAAGGCGCTGACGATGCCCGAGGTCACTGTCTGACCAAGGCCGAAGGGATTGCCGATTGCCAGAACGTAATCCCCCACCTGCAAACGATCGCTGTCGCCCAGGTCGAGGGCGGTAAGGTTTTCGGCGTCGATTTTCACCAGGGCAACGTCCGTTCCGGGGTCGCTCCCGACCAGTTCCGCGTCAAATTGGCGGCGGTCCTTGAGCGTTACGGTAATGCGGTCGCCGTTCTCCACGACATGATGGTTGGTCAGCACGTAGCCTTTTTCTGCATCAATGATTACGCCAGAACCCGCGCTCATCTGCTGACGGCGCTGCGGCTGTTGCGGCGGCGGTTGCAGGTCGAAGAAACGCCGAAAGAACGGGTCGTTGAACAGCGGGTTCATCTCGACAGAGCGACTGCTTTCGACGGAGATGTTGACAACGGCTGGCGTCACCTCGGCCAACAAAGGCGCCAGTGTCGGCAGCCCGTCTTCGTTTAGGTACAAGGGTCGATCAGCGGTCTGCGACATGCCGGGCGCTGCGAAGGTCATCGAAAAGACCAGGATCGCGGCCAGCGTCTGGCCCAGACGAGAAACAACTTTAGCCATTTCATCTCTCCTTCAGACGAGAGCAAGAGGCCGGGAGAAGCCCGGCCCCTCGCATGTTTCAGGCGGCTTTCACGGGAATGCGTTTGATGTTTGCCAGCGCCTCTTCGGTCTTGGGAAGGCTGACTGTCAGCACGCCGTTCTTGTAGGTCGCTTCAGCCTTGTCAGGGTCGATACCGGCGGGCAGGGGCACCGTGCGATGGAACGAGCCGTAGTGGCGTTCGGACATGTAAACGCCCTTGTGTTCCTCTTCGTGCTCGATCTTCTTTTCGCCACGGATCGTCATCGAATTGCCGGACAGGGATATGTCGATGTCTTCTTCCGTCATTCCGGGCAATTCGACGGAGACGTTCACGCTTTTGTCGGTTTCGGTGACATCGGTGCTTGGACCAAACATTCCCACCACGCTTTCATCGCCATTCCAGCCGTTTTCGACCTTGTGCCAAAAATCCTCGAACACCTGGTTTATGTCGCGTTGCAGCGATACCAGAGGATTGCTCGATGTACCGTTTTCGTTTGCGCGGCTGGTCTCCTTGTCATGTCCCCAGGGAATAAGATCCTTGATCTGCATGATGGTTTCTCCTTGATTGCGTTGAAAATCTACGATGGCGCGTCACGCTGCCTTTACCGATATCTTCTTTGGCTTGGCTTCGGCTGCGTGCGGCAATTCAAGCCGCAGAACGCCATTCCTGAACTCGGCATTGATCTTGGCCTGATCGATGTTGTCGGACAGGGTGAAGACCCGAAGATAGTCGCCTTCGCGGTACTCCGAAGACAGGCGGCGATACCCTTCCGGCGCTTGGGGTTTAACGGTGCCGCGCAATGTCAGAACCTGTCTCTCCAGCGTGACGTCCACACCGTCGGATGCCACACCGGGCATGTCGGCTATTATGACGGTGGTGTCACCCTTCTCAAAGATATCGACCGCTGGCGTGAAGGTAAGCGTCGCGGGCTCTGTTTCACCGTTTGATCGGGCGACGGTGCCTGCGGCTTGTGGCTTGAGTTCCTGTGCCATGTTTTTCCTCCTTTTGCGTCTGCGTTCAGGATGATTTGATCTGGATGTGCTTGGGCCTGTCGTCTTCCGGCCGCTGCATTTCGACAGTCAGCACACCATTTTCAAAGCGCGCGTCGATGTGGTCGGGGTCGATCCGGAAGGGAAGCTCGATCGAACGCAGGAACGATCCGGCTGGACGCTCGCGGCGGTGCCAGCGGATGTCATCGCCTGTCTCTGGTTCCGGGTAGGTGCCGCGAAGGGAAATCATCGTATCCTTCACGGTCAGTTCGATGTCCTGATCGGTGAGCCCCGGAAGTTCAGCGGACATGACGACGCTGTCCTGGCCAACCCAGAAGTTTACGGACGGATAGGCCCCTGACCGCTCGGAGGACCGGCCGCCGTCAAAAAGCCGGTTCATCGCTCCCTGCAGTCGACGCATGTCGGCGAAAGGATCGTTGTAACTCCATGGCAAATACGTGGTCTGTAACATTTAGGCGCTCCTTTTGGCTGTAGGTTTTGTTGCGTCCAATGACGGCTGCCTGATCGACAGCGGGCAGGTACGAATGACCGACCCGTGGCATGCGAACGTGGCAGCCGGACTGCGAGAGATGTCGTTTGAATTGGTTCCGATCGGGAATGCTGAGTGGTCAAACAGATCGGCGGCCATTTGTTTTTGCCACCGAGTTCGGGTGCAGCTGTGAAAATGGCAGCGGCGCGCCTGCCCCCCGCAATTCCACGATCCGGAGACCCTTTCATGGCATCTCCTGCAAATGAGGTGGGAAGCAATCCGCCCGTTGTCAAGAACCCTGCCAAGAGGTCAGAGACCAAGAAAAATGAACCGGTTTCGCTGTTCATTTTAGTATCCGTTCCGTTGATTGCTGGTTCCTCGAAAACCCTTTGGACAGGATCACAGGCCGAAGGGATAAGTCTCGTCTTCTTCCTTCTGTGTCAGAGTCGGGAGAGGTGTCAGCGCCTGCGTCCGGTCGAACCAGACAAAGGCGTCGTATTGTCTGGACAGGTCCGCATAGCTGTAGTGGCTCGCCCTCTCGGTTTCCGGGCGATAGATCACGCCGATGAAGCGCTCGAGCCGGGGCTGGGCCATCAGATCGAGGAATGCAGCCGGTTGATCCTTTTTGAAGTCCCAAAGGAACCGTTCAAGATCAACGTCGTGGCAGATCGCCTCAAAGCTGCCGGGAAGCGGCGGGCGGATTGTCTTGATCTCCATCGGGCTGTCCCACTCCGACGCCGCCGCAACAGTGCCGGACGCGGTTCCAAAGCCGATAAGAGCGGCGTCTTCGCCGTATTCCTCGCGACAGAGTTGTCCGATATTCAATTCGCCCCGGCTGCGCCCCATGTCGGTCTGTCGTGCGTCCCCGATGTGGGAATTATGAGCCCAGATAACGGCCTTTTTGTCTGGTCCGGCATGGTCGAGGATTTGCTTGAGGGTCTGGAACATGTGCTGGTCGCGCAGGTTCCACGACAGGTGCGAGCCATAATACATAACCCGGTAATATCGCTCGGCATTTGCCACGAGCCGGGCATTTTGCGTCGCGTCAAAAAACTGATCGCCGTCTTTGGCGGTGTATTCCAGTTTTCTTTTCAGCAAGTCGATCAGGATTTGCGTCACTGCTTTTTCGCAGACCGTGAACTGCGGCGTCAAAGCCGCCCGCCCATAAGCGGCAGGGTTGCTTGACCAGGGCGCAAGGCAGGCAAAACGCGAACGGGCCACTGCGGCAGCTTTTTCGTCCACACGATCCAGATAGGCGAGAATCTCTGCGATTGACGCGTTCATGTTGTAGAGGTCAAGGCCATAGAACGCGACGCGCTCGGCCATGGCCTTGGCGTGATTATGTTGCTTCAAAAAGCGTGTGAACGCCGCGAATTCTTCGTTGCGCCACATCCATGTCGGGAACCGCGCAAAGGGCGTGTCCTGCATCGCCTGGTATGGTTTTTGACGGATGTGGTGATCAACGCTCGCGGCGTCGGGCCAGTCGGCTTCGACGGCCACGATGGAAAAGCCGTGGTCTTCGATCAGTCGCCGCGTGATGGCGGCGCGGGCGCGGTAGAATTCCGAGGTTCCATGGGACGCCTCGCCCAGAAGAACAACACGTTTTGAGCCAAATCGGTCAAATGCCTGAGCAAAGGCGGGATCATTTATCGCAGGCAATGGTTCGGCGGCGGCCCTGAGGGGGGACAGTGCCGTCTCGGGCTCAGGTTTCGCTACCGCTGTGGGGATTTCGAGTGGCGTCGCCCGCAGATGCGTCCTGAACCAGTCGGCGGCATGATCTATGACAACGTCCAGCGTGCCCGGTTCCTCGAAGAGGTGAGCCGCACCCGGAACGATCGCCAGCTTCTTTTCGCACCTCAGCGCCGCAAGCGCCTGTTTGTTCAACTCTATGACCTCGGTGTCCCGGCCGCCGACGATAAGCAGCGTGGCGCCCTGGACCTGCGGTAGAAATTCCAGGGCCAGATCCGGGCGCCCCCCCCGCGACACGACTGCGCCAACTCTGCCTCTGAGCTCTGCGGCGGCCACAAGCGCCGCCGCGGCACCTGTACTTGCCCCGAAGACGCCCAGCGGAAGATCCTCAAGGTCGGGTTCTGACGTGATCCACATCGACGCTTCGACCACGCGATCCGCGAGCAGGGGGATGTCAAAGACATTGCGACGGTCTTTGCCTTCCTCGGGTGTCAAGAGGTCGAACAGAAGCGTTGCAAAGCCTTCATCATTGAATTTTTCGGCAACGTAGGTGTTTCGGGGGCTTCGGCGGCTGGACCCGCTTCCATGGGCAAAAAGGATGATGCCGCGCGGGTTTTTGGGAACCGCCAGGTCGCCGATCAGGCCCAGGGGCGGAATGGCCACCTGTCTCTTGTGGATGCTCTGGGCCTCTTGCGAAGAGGCGGTCCCGACCGAGTTGAGCAGCCTGACCGTTTCGTCGTCCGACAACTGGTGAAAGTCTTTGTAGAATGCGCCGACACCCAGAAAGGCGGTGACCGGATGAACGCAGATGATATCGTCGGCCTGATCATATATTTCCCGCAATGCCGACTTGGGAGCAACGGGCAGGGCCACTACGATGCGCGCCGGGCCAGAGCGTTTCAACCCGATCAGCGCCGCCTTCATGGTGGCGCCGGTTGCCAATCCGTCATCGATGACAACAACGGTGCGGCCGCTCGGATCCGGGCGCGTCCGGTTGCCGAGGTAGAGCGCCTTGCGCCGCTCAAGCTCGGCTCTCTGGTCGGCCACCGCCCGCGCGATATAGGCCTCATCTGCCCCTGACGCGCGCCGGACATCTTCGTTGATGACGATCTGCTCCTCCGCGCCCTCTACCAATGCGCCAAGGGCGACTTCGGGATTGCGCGGCGCGCCGATCTTGCGGACAAGCAGCAGATCAAGCGGTGCACCGAGCCTTTTTGCAACTTCGACGGCCACGGGCACGCCGCCGCGCGGCAAGGCATAGATCAGCGGGCGATCCAGTTCCATTTCCGTCAGAAGCCTGGCCAATACTCGGCCTGCGTCTGCGCGATCCAGGAATTTTTGTGTGATCATATCCATGATAAAAGGAGTAGCGGGTGCCCGATGATCCGGATTGATTTTTGTCAATAAAATTTCATGGAATTTGCAGATATCACGCGCGTCCGCGGCTTTATGGCAGCAGCACTGCCGCGCCCTTGAGGCGGCCCGCCCGCAGATCATCTAGGGCTTCATTCGCCTTTTCGAGGGGGTAGGGGGTTGTATGGGTGCGCACATCTGCCTTCTGCGCGAGCGGAAAGAATTCATCGCCATCCTGCCGCGTCAGATTGGCAACCGACATCACCTGACGTTCGTGCCAAAGGTCGGCGTAGGGAAACGACGGGATATCGCTCATGTGGATGCCCGCGCAGACGACGCGGCCGCCCTTTCGCAGGGTCTTGAGCGCGCGGGGGACCAGAGCGCCGACGGGTGCAAAGAGGATCGCCGCATCCAGTGCGACATCGGGTCTCTGATCGGATCCGCCGGCCCAAACGGCCCCAAGCTGGCGCGCGAACTCCTGTCCGGCCAGATCACCCGGGCGCGTGAAGGCATAAACCTCGCGCCCCTGCCAGGCGGCGATCTGGACAAGGATATGGGCCGCCGCGCCAAAACCATAGAACCCCAGGCGCCCTGCGTCGCCAGCCATCCGGTAGCTGCGATACCCAATGAGCCCCGCGCAAAGAAGCGGCGCCAGCCCGGCCGGTTCGACGTCCTGCGGCAAGGGGAACACATAGGCGGCATCCGCGACGCATTCTTCGGCGTAGCCGCCGTTCAGCGTATAGCCGGTGAAGCCGGGCGCGTCGCAAAGGTTTTCCCGGCCCATGCGACAGTACTGACACTGCCCGCAGGTCTGACCCAGCCATGGCACGCCCACACGCTGGCCCAAGGTCAGGCCCCTGACATCCGGCCCGGTTTCGGTGATGCGCCCGACGATTTCGTGGCCGGGGATCAGCGGAAAAACGGGCTTCTTCAAATCTCCGTCGACAATGTGAAGATCGGTGCGACACACACCGCAGGCCTCGACCCGCAGGCGCACCTGTCGCGGACCGCATCCAGGCGGTGCAAGCTGCTCAAGCACAAGGCTGGAAGCGCCCTCTCTCAGAACCATCGCACGCATGGGTCTTTTCCTCTGGGTGAGTGTGGAGCTTAGCCTGCGCGCCCTGCACGGAAATGATGCTGGTCAATTTGTCCGGATGTCATAGCGGTCTTTATTGCGCGACGATCAGTCATTTATTGCCGGTTGAGGCGAATAGGCAGGTGCCTTTTGATCGAAATCGGTCGTTCGGGGCATTTCTGAAGCACTGATTACGAACGTGCTTTGTCACGTAGGGAGGTGAGACATTGGGCATGGGAGAGGGTGACAGGAATCATAAAGGCATATGCAGTTTGCGTGCGGTGGGCGCGATTTGTCCTCGCGTGTTATCTCAGCACGCCACGATCTGGCCCCTGAGTTGCAAAAATACCTTCACATCCTCGGCCCGATGCCGAAGCGCTCAATTGAGATGTTTGCGGAACAAAGGGTGGGTCAGTTTTGCATGCCGATTCACATCTCAAGGCGGGCGGCGAACGTGCTTGTAGGTGACAGGCCCTGATCGACACGTGTCTCCGCCCCGGGCGCGGCCCTTTTGTGGGCGTCGCCTGAGCGGTGAAAGGTCTTGCTGGCATGAGCCACCCTTGCGTCTGATCTGGACTTGGGTCATCCACCGGAGGGAAGCTTGCTTATAGTGGCCATATCGTGTGTGCTGAGTCGTCGAAAAGGGGCAAATCGGGGGATATTGGGGCGTATTCCTGCGTAGCAACGCAGCCCCGCAACAGTTTGAATGTACAAGAAAAATGCAAATAAATCAACACGCTAGACTTTCTATTGCCCCGATGATGGATTGGACGGATCGCCACTGTCGTTACCTGCATCGGCAATTGTCGCGCCATGCGTTGCTTTATACTGAAATGGTTACGGCGCCCGCGTTGGTGCGCGGGAATGCCCTGCATCTGCTGGAACATGATCCAAAGGAACATCCGGTGGCATTGCAACTGGGGGGCTCGGATCCGGATGAGTTGGCCCAGGCCGCCCGGCTGGGATATCAGGCCGGATATGACGAAATTAACCTGAACGTTGGCTGCCCCTCTGACCGTGTGCAATCAGGTACCTTTGGTGCGGTGCTTATGCACGAGCCGAGGCTGGTTGCTGAATGTTGCTCGGCGATGATCAGCGCCGTGCCTGTCGACGTGACCGTAAAATGCCGTATCGGCGTTGATGACCAAAATCCCGAGATCGTGCTGCCAGAATTTCTCTCGCGGGTCAGCGCTGCAGGGGTCGGGCGGTTTGCCATCCATGCGCGCAAGGCCTGGCTTAAAGGGCTCAGCCCGAAGGAAAACCGCGATATTCCGCCGCTGGATTACGATCTGGTGCTGCGGATGCGCGGGCTTTTCCCCGCTCTGCATCTGAGCATAAATGGCGGTATCACCACGCTGGATCAGGCCGAGGCGTTTCTGCAGGCGGGTCTTGATGGGGTAATGTTTGGCCGGGCCGCCTATCACCAACCTGCGGATGTTCTGTGCCAGGCCGACCGCCGGATATTTGGTGCCGAGGGGCCCGACACCACGCCCGAGGACGCCGTGCGCGCCATGTTGCCCTATATTGAAAGGCATTTGTCCCAAGGCGGCAAGCTTAACCAGATTACCCGGCATATGCTGGGGCTCTTCTCGGGCCGTCCCGGGGCACGGGCCTGGCGGCGGATGTTGTCCGAAGGCGCCCACCTTGCGGGGGCGGGCCCCAAGCTTGTCGAACAAGCCCTGGCTCGGATCACAGACGAAACGGATGCCCGGGAAGTTGCCAACTTGCCGGAATAAGGGGCGCGACCGGGTCTGCCCGATCTGAAACTCCGGCGTGTAAGCATCCGCTTTCCCTTGTGCTCACACCCGTGTAATCCTGCCCATGGACAGGACAAGGAATTCCCCGATGCCCGATACTATGTTGCTGATGCAGATGCTGGCCCTCCTGCTGGTGATCGGCGCCTTTGCCGGGGTCCTTGCGGGCCTTCTGGGAGTGGGCGGCGGTATCGTGTTGGTCCCGGCATTTTTCTATGCTTTCCAGACTCTGGGATATGAGGGGCCGCAACTGATGCAGGTCTGCCTTGCCACGTCGCTGGCGACAATCATCGTCACCTCTTTGCGGTCGGTGCTTAGCCATAACAAAAAGGGTGCGGTGGATTGGGATATTCTCAAAACCTGGGCTCCGGGTATCGCCATCGGTGCAGTTCTGGGGGTTCTGGTGGCTTCCAGCCTGCGCTCGACCACGTTGCAGGGCGTGTTTGGTGTTCTGGGCATTGTGATCGGCGCCTATCTGGGGCTGGGCCGGGCCCATTGGCGGCTGGGACAGGCGATGCCAAAGGGCTTCGCCCGCGCGATCCTGTCACCGATCGTCGGGTTTCTGTCTGTCCTGATGGGAATAGGCGGCGGCAGTTTTGGTGTGCCTCTGATGAGTCTGTACAACACTCCCATCCACCGCGCCGTGGCAACGGCTGCCGGGTTTGGCATTACCATTGCCGTGCCGTCGGTCATCGGGTTCCTGTTTCTTACCATCGCGCCCGAACACCGGCCGCCCTATACCCTTGGGGCGGTTAATCTTGTGGCCTTTTTCATCGTCATTGCGATGACGTTGATCACCGCGCCCTGGGGGGTGAAACTGGCGCACGCGATGGACCCAAAACCGTTGAAACGGGTTTTTGCCGTTTTTCTCACACTGGTTGCGCTGAACATGTTGCGCAAAGCCCTGGGATGGTAGCGGCGATGCTGGACAGGGGCTGGGCCCGGTTTGGGTTCGACCCGGCGGTGCTGGGCTGGGCCCGGCACGCCCGGCATGCCGCTCTTTCCCGTATCGCCGACCCCACGCAGCAGGCCCAGTGGCTGCAATGCGAAGGCACGTGGTTTGTAGGTGTCGATACCCTTCCCAATACCCCTGATGGCGCACTGCCGGACGGCATGCCCCTTACGGGGCAGGCCTATGCCGGCGCGCGGCAGCTTTACGGCCAGTTGCCGCTGCACCCCGGTCAGGTGTCGGTGATCTATCCCGGCTATCCCAAGCCCCGCAAAGGCGAGGGCCCGGGCGCTTTTAAATACCGCCTTAACCGTGATGCGGCGCATGTGGATGGCCTGCTTGCCATTGGCGATGATCGCCGCCGGATGCTGAAAGAACAACATGCCTATATCCTGGGGCTGCCATTGACCGATTGCAGCGCGGATGCCAGCCCTCTTGTGGTGTGGGAGGGAAGCCAGCGGATCATGCGGGAAGCCTTCAAGTCGGTTCTGGAACCACTACCGGCCGCAGAGTGGGACAGCGTTGATCTGACAGACGTTTACCAGGCCGCGCGTCGCGAGGTTTTTGACAGGTGTACCCGTGTCACGGTGCCCGCCAAACCCGGCGAGGCCTATCTGGTGCATCGCCACGCCCTGCACGGCGTGGCCCCGTGGGCCGCTAATGCCACAGCCCCGTCAGAGGGCCGGATGATCGCCTATTTCCGCCCGGAATTGCCAGCAGGTTCCCGCGATTGGCTATGCGCGCCCTGATATCGCTTTGATCGTGAGAAATTAGCTTTCAAAAAACTTTGGAAATAGTCAGCAAGTTCCGCTTTGAGCTCATTTTGACGAGTGCTGCAATAATCTCGAATGTCGGCTCTCCTCGTGGTGGGGTCAAAAACGTTTTAAAACCTCTGAGTTTTGCATGGGGGTGGTGACACGGCTAAGCCGTTGATCCTGCGTAGGGCAGGATGGCGTGTCAGACCTACCGTTTTTGGCACAGCCTTCGGGCAACATCACACCCAATGGTTGTGGAGCAACGTTGCAACCGAGGTCGGCTTCGAGCCCAATGCAGACCACTGTTAGCGGCGTCTTATTAAGTCCCGGCGCAGGACAATGTGGACGACAGCGCATACCGGCAACCAGATGGGTGCGAAAAAAGCTCCACCAAAAAGGTTCCAGAAGAGTGCCTCGCCCCCGCCCGAGAACCCATTCGCGATACCAGAAGCCAGAAACGCCGTAAAAAATGCGGTCAGACAGGTTAACAGGAAAGACAGCCATGGCCTCATCGGCATGCGCCTCACGAAAAAAATAGATAACGCCACGGAGACCAAAGCGATGAAAATGGAGTAGGGCAACCACGGCTCGCCGAGCAAATATCTGTAGCCAAACATTTCCATGTTTTTGAGTTATATCCTTATTCCCAGAAAATGTCTTGATATCCAGTGACAGGTCATGCGGTTATTCTGTGACGAGTGAAAGCTTCCAGAACGACGCTACAGACCAGAAGAAGCCGCCATGTGTCCTGGCGAAATTAATTCAAATCAAGGAGTTGCTCCTCCGCCCAGTCTAGCCTGCTCACTATCGTAAAAAGCTGAGCGCCAAACAAGAGGAGCAATGCCGTGTCTAAGCCATCCGCAACAGTTTCAACGCCTTTTGGTTATGTGATCCTTTTCGCGGCGATACTGGTTTTTGCCTTTGGGCTATTTGATGCAAGCTATTCCGGGCCAGGTATCAAAGCCACGTCGTCGTTCAAGGCACCCAAAGGCTGCAAGCCCGATAGCAGGCTGGCGGCGCAGTTCAATGCTGTGCAGGCTTGTATAGAGCGTTTCTCGGATACTCATGAGTTTGTGCTTCTTTTGCAGGAGAAGCGCTACAGCACGGCCGCGACCTCAAAAAATGAGGCACGTAAGTCGGTTAAGAAGATCGCAAGAAGTTACCTTTCGGACTTAAGAAGAACAAATTCCAAGGCTGTCGGGCAGTCAATGGAGCTTTTTAAGTCTTTCGACTACAAGACATCTGCTGTGTTGCCGATCGGGGCCGAGTTTTGCACGTCGGCAAACGCTATCGTTATTGACCGACATGTGCCGGGTTACATTGGAGACGAGTTTCGCATCTGGATGCAAACAGATGTATGTACGAGGTTCGACCCCGAAAGCCGCACAGTACAATTGGTAGAATTACGGGCAAGCGAGCGGTTTCGCGTCGCGACTGCGGGTTCTTTGGTGCTTGAAAGGTTCAAGTATCTTACACCGTTGGGCATGCATCAAAAGGCGATGAAGACACTGCGCCTCTACTAACGATTTTTTTTTACGATCTTTTGTCCGCATAGTGGCAACAGACATCCACAAGGTTTTAACCCCGGGCGATGCGCGCCGCACGTCCGCCACGGCGTTTGCGCAGCATCGAGGACCGGTCGGGCAGGACGGCCATGATCTCCTGCCGCTCTTCAGGGGTCATTTTCGACCAGCGCGAAATCTCGTCGGTGGTGCGGTTGCAGCCGGTGCAGATGCGCGCCTCGGGGTGCACGACGCAGATACGCACGCAGGGGCTTTCGATCTCGTTGCGTTTCCAGACTTTTTGGTCGTTCAATTTGCCGTCCTCATGTGCCTCAAGCGGTCAAGCACCCCTTGCAGGATATACGACGCGGCGATGCTATCGATGACCTCGGCGCGACGTTTTCGTGACGCATCCGCCTCTAAAAGGGCCCGTTCTGCCGCCACGGTCGAAAGCCGCTCATCCCAAAAGCCGATCGGCAGCTCCGTCAGCCGTTCCAGATTGCGGGCAAAGGCGCGGGTTGACTGGCAACGTGGCCCTTCGCTGCCGTCCATGTTGCGCGGCAGGCCAAGGATGATCCCGCCAACGTCGCGCATTGCAACAATTTCAAGCAGTCGCGCGGCATCTGTCCCGAATTTCTTGCGCCGCACGGTCTCGAACGGGCTGGCCACCGACAACAGACTGTCCGATACCGCAACGCCAATCGTCTTGTCGCCCAGGTCCAGCCCGATCAGGGCCCGGCGCGGGGGCAGGGCGGCGGCGAAATCGGCCATGTCTTCGATGATCATTCGGCAACGCCTGCGCTTACCGCTGCGGGCCGGATCTCATCCAGCGCGCCGGAATTGCCCTCAAACACCTGCTGTGCCTCATACCAGATCTCTGCCGCGCGTCCGGTTTCCCCCAGAACGCCGTAAGCACCAATCAGCCGCGCCCATTCCGCCGGGCTGCCGCCATCCGTGGCCAGCCGTTCGGACAATCGCTGCACCATACCGCGAATCATCTCGGCCTGATCCTGCTCCGACATATCTCCGGCGGCTTCGATATCCCCGGCGCTGGGGCCTGCCAGTGTCTCAACCGGGGGCAGCTGATATTTCACCCCCGCCATCTGTGCCACTGTTTCAAGCTGGGTCCGGATTGGCGGAACCCAGGGCGCGTCGGGCTGACTGTCCTGCAACAGCTGTTCCCAGGTGCGAAATGCGCCGTCGGGGCGATCCACCTGGATCAGATAGAGGCCAAGATAATAACGTGCCGTAGGTTGGGTTGGATCACGCTGCAACGCCGCGCGCAGCACGGCCTCGGCATCAGACGAAACATACCCGGCAGCGGCGTTGATCATCAGATCAGCCCTCAGGGCATAATCGTTTGCGGTCGCTTCGGCACCAAGCTGCTCGATCAGCCGCGCCTGCGCCTTGTGGGCGGCGGCCAGATTTCCAAGGGCGGCTTCATTCCGTGCCAGAAGGCGCAGCCCCTGAACATCGCCGGGGCGTGACTCAACCGTCTGGCGCAGTTTTTCCATCAGGGCCATGAACTCGGGCGTGGCCTGCGGATTGACCTCGGCAGGGGGCAGATTGGCGGCGTCTTCGGCAGCAGCCTGATCCAGCCGGGTGGCCCGCGCCTGATCCGAAGCGGCAATTCGTGCTTCCAGCGGCAGATCCGGATAACCCGGCGCGCCCAGCTGACTGTAAAGCAAAAGTGCGCCACCACCCACCAGAATGGCCAGTATGCCCGCCATTGCAGCAGTTACCCCGCGTGGCTGTCCGCCGGATTCGCCCCCCGCCTGCAACTGCGCATCAGCGCTCAGAACACGGCGCGACACTTCGGTGCGCACGCGCTCGGCATCCTCGGCGCTGATCACACCGCGTGCCAGGTCGCGGTCAACCTCTTTCAGCTGATCGCGGTAAACCCTAAGGTCATAAGCTGCAGGCGGGGCGTCGCCCACCCGGCCCCTGATCAGGGTCAGGCCCAGTATGGCGGCAACGCCCAGGGCTAGCCCGGCAATGATGATCCAGAAAACCATGATCTCTCCCGTTTCTGCCTCCCATGTAGCCGCGCCGCGCCGCGGAAAAAAGGCCCAACTGACCACAATGGCCCCGGCGGGCAGCGCCTTGATGTCGCAATGTCGCGAATCGCATGTGTTTTGCCGCGCCGGGTATCCTTTCCAGATCAGGTCTGACGCATTACGCTGACAATGCAGACTGTCTGCGATTCCAACCTGACCTGAGAGCGCGCATGAAACGTTATTCCGCCTTTGCCATCGCCCGCGAAGCCCTGCGTAACCACATGGGGTGGGAACGGGCCTGGGCCTCGCCCGAGCCAAAGAAGAAATACGACGTCATTATCATTGGCGCCGGCGGCCATGGCCTGGCCACCGCCTATTACCTGGGCAAGAATTTCGGCATCACCAATGTGGCCGTGCTGGAAAAGGGCTGGCTGGGAGGTGGCAACACCGGCCGCAACACCACCATCATCCGCTCAAACTACCTGCAGGACCCCTCGGCGGCGATCTACGAAAAGGCCCGTTCGCTTTATGAAACCATGTCTCAGGATCTGAACTACAACGTCATGTTCAGCCCCCGTGGCGTGATCATGCTGGCCCAGACCGAACACGAGGTGCGCGGCTACAAGCGCACCGCTCAGGCCAATGCCCTGCAAGGGGTGACAACCGAATTCATCTCGCCCAAGCGGGTCAAGGAAATTGTGCCGATCATCAACCTTGATGGACCGCGCTACCCGGTGCTGGGCGGTCTCTGGCAGGCGCGCGGCGGCACTGCACGCCACGACGCCGTGGCCTGGGGGTATGCGCGGGCGTGCTCGGACATGGGCATGCACATTATCCAGAAATGCGAAGTTACCGGCATCCGCTCCGAGGGGGGCAAGGTAAAAGGCGTGACCACCAGACGTGGCGATATCGACTGTGACAAGCTCGGCATGGTCGTGGCCGGCAACGCAGGCCACGTCGCAGGTATGGCGGGTTTCCGCATTCCGGTTGAATCCGTGGCACTGCAGGCATTGGTATCCGAACCAATCAAACCCTGCATGGATTGCGTTGTCATGGCCAACACCGTGCATGGCTACATGTCCCAGTCTGATAAGGGCGAAATGGTGATCGGTGGCGGTACCGACGGATTCAACAACTACACGCAGCGGGGCAGTTTCCACCATATCGAGGAAACCGTGCGCGCCCTGATCGAGACTTTCCCGATGGTTGCCCGCCTCAAGATGCTGCGCCAATGGGGCGGTATTGTCGATGTCACCGGGGACCGGTCGCCGATCATCGGCACCACGCCGGTTGACGGTATCTTCATCAACTGCGGCTGGGGCACTGGCGGCTTCAAGGCAATTCCGGGTTCAGGCTGGGGCTTTGCCGAGCTGATGGCCAAGGGCCATTCCCCCCTGACCGAAGCCTTCGGTCTCAACCGTTTTTACGAAGGCCGCTTCATCGACGAATCCGTTGCCGCCGGGGTTGCGCACTGATGAAAGCACCACGTGCCCCCTGTGATCGCGCTTTTCGGGCGGAAACTGGCCGAGGTCAGCCCGCAGGACCCGCGGGGTTTGGCGCATTTCACCCGGGGATTTCCGCTTATTCTTTTCAACTGACGGCCATGTGCCCATCCTTTCCGATACATGGAAAGGAGGACACCCCATGTCCGACTACGATCAATCCCGCTACAATCGAAACTTCCCGCATACGCCAATCGATTCCGGCGGCAGCGGAACGGGCCTGTTGTGGCTTCTCTTCGTCGTTGCAGCCCTTGGGCTTCTTGTACTCATCGGCAGCTTCGGTGTTGGCTCAACGCCGGTTGGAAACCCCGGCGGCACGGGTGCCGAACAGGCCATCACACCGGACGATCCAGCTGCGAACACGACTGGCACTGCGACAGTCATCGAATAAACCTGCCACTCACGTACACGCAATGGACGGGTGTCTTTCGGCGCCCGTCCTTGCTGTGCGCGTGTCTGATTCACAGGCGCGAAACGTCAATCATTTCAACTTCGGGAACATGCCATGCTCATCCTGACCTGCCCCAGCTGCGGCGTCACCGGCGAGGAAACAGAATTCCACGCAGGCGGCGAGGCGCATATCAAACGTTTCGGTCCCGGTTCGGATGACGACCAGTTCCACAGCTACCTGTTCGCCAAGGAGAATCCCAAGGGCGTGCATTTCGAACGCTGGCGCCACAACAATGGCTGTGGCAAGTGGTTTCATGCTGCCCGTGATACCATGACGCTCGAAGTGTTCGGCACCTATCCGGCGCAGACCCTTGAGCCGCCCAAACAGATCCGGGACAAGATCACCGCCAAACACCCCGGCTGGAAATGGAGAGAATTCTCATGAGCTTTCATTTTTCCACAAATACTCAAATTCTTCCTGCAGCCACAGGCATGAGGGTCTCAGCATGAGCACACGTCTGGCCACGGGCGGCCGCCTTCTTGAAACAGGCCGCGCTGTGAACTTCACCTTCAACGGCAAGCGCCTGACCGGGTACGAGGGCGACACGCTTGCCTCGGCCCTGCTGGCCAATGATCAGATGCTGGTCGGCCGTTCGTTCAAATACCACCGTCCGCGCGGCATTGTCGCCAGTGGCGGGGAAGAGCCCAATGCGCTTGTGGGTCTGGGCACCGGTGCGCGTTTCGAACCCAACCAGCGCGCCACCACGACCGAACTGTTTGATGGCCTCACCGCGACCAGCCAGAACCACTGGCCCAGTCTCGAGTTTGATGTAGGCGCTGTAAACAGTAAGCTGGGTCGTTTCCTGACGGCAGGTTTCTATTACAAGACGTTCATCAGCCCCCGGCCGTTCTGGAAACATATCTACGAGCCGATCATCCGTCAGTCCGCAGGTCTGGGCAAAGCACCCAAAGATCGCGACGAGGATAAATACGAACATTTTTATGCCTTTGTAGATGTTGTGATCATCGGTGGTGGTGTGGCCGGTCTTCAGGCCGCCCGCGCGGCGGGTCAGGCCGGGGCCAAGGTTCTGCTGATGGAACAGACCGCCCATTGGGGCGGGCGCGCGCCGGTGGATGGCGGAAGTGTTAACGGCCAGCCTGTGGATAAGTTCGTGGACGAAATTGTCTCCGAATTGGAAACAATGGATAACGTGACCCTGCGCACCCGTATGATGGGGGCAGGGGTTTATGACCACGGATATGTGCTGGGATACGAACGGGTTAACGATCACCAACCCGACGCACCGGGCCCGCGCCACCGGCTTTGGCGTATCCGGGCCGGTCAAATTGTTACCGCTACGGGGGCAATTGAACGCCCGCTCAGCTTTGCCGGAAACGACATTCCGGGCGTCATGCTGGCCTCGGCCGTTCGGGATTATGCTGTAAATTACGGGGTTTCCATTGGCGATCGCACTGTTGTCGTCACCAATAACGATGACGCTTACCTAACGGCAATTACCCTTAAAAACATGGGCCTTGATGTGCCCGTAATCCTTGATGCCCGCGCTGGCGGGGGCGGGGCACTGGCCGATCAGGCGCGCGATTTGGGTATCCGCGTCGAAAACGGCAAGGGCATTGCCAAGGTTCTGGGCGGAAAGCGTGTAAGCGGTGTAGCGGTCTGTGCGCAGGCAGGTGAAGGGGCCGTCGTTGAGGAAATCGAATGCGATGCTGTCGCGATGTCTGGCGGCTGGTCGCCGGTGGTGCACCTGTGGTCGCATTGCGGCGGCAAGCTGATCTGGGACGACGCCCAGGCCCATTTCCGCCCTGATGTGGATAAAGCGCCCACCGGTGCGCAGGGTGAGGCGTTTGTCGCGGTTGCGGGCACCGCCAATGGCCATCTCGATCTGGCCGCGGTTCTGGCGGATGCCGACGCCGTGGGCAAGGCCGCGGCCAAAGCCACCGGCTTTAACCCAAAACGCAAAGCCGCGCCTGTGGCCGAAGCCACGCAAGCCGCCCCGGTCGAAGCGATCTGGCTGATGCCGCAGGGTGCAGGCATCAATCTGCGGATGAAATCCTGGCTGGATTATCAGAACGATGTGAAAGTCAGCGACGTGCAACTGGCGGCCCGCGAAGGATTCGAGTCCGTTGAGCACGCCAAACGCTACACCACGCTTGGCATGGCGACCGATCAGGGCAAGCTTAGCAATATCAACGGGCTGGCCATTCTGTCGGATGCGCTGAACCAGCCCATTCCGCAGACCGGTACCACCACCTTCCGTCCGCCTTATACACCGATTTCACTATCGGCGATCGCCGGGCAGGCGCGCGGTGAGATTTTCCAGCCGATCCGCAAAACACCGATGCACAGCTGGCATCAGGAAAACGGCGCGCATTTCGAACCCGTCGGCCAGTGGCGTCGGCCCTATTGCTATCTGCAATCGGGCGAAAGCACCAAAACCGCCGTCCACCGCGAGATCACCCAGACCCGCAACAGCCTTGCACTGCTGGATGCCTCGACCCTTGGCAAGATCATCGTCAAAGGTCCGGATGCCGGCAAATTTCTCGACATGCTCTACACCAATATGATGTCGACGCTGAAACCGGGTAAATGCCGCTATGGGCTGATGTGCTCTGAGAACGGCTTTTTGATGGATGACGGTGTTGTTGCACGCATCGACGACGATACATTCCTGTGCCACACCACCACTGGTGGTGCTGAATCGATCCATGGCCACATGGAAGAATGGCTGCAGACCGAATGGTGGGACTGGAAGGTTTACACCGCCAACGTCACCGAACAATACGCCCAGATCGCCGTGGTCGGCCCCAACGCCCGCAAGGTGCTGGAGAAACTAACCCAGGATGACATCAGCGCCGATGCGCTGGCGTTCATGTCCTTTGCCGACATCACGCTGGCCGGGATCAAGGCGCGCGCTTACCGGATCTCGTTTTCAGGTGAACTCAGCTATGAAATCGCGGTTTCCGCCTCCGAGGGCCGCGCGCTTTGGGATAAGTTGCTGGAGGCTGGCGCCGAGTTTGACGTCACCACCTACGGCACCGAAGGGCTTCACGTGATGCGCGCTGAAAAAGGCTTCATCATGATCGGTGATGAAACCGATGGCACTGTGATCCCGCAGGACCTGAACATGCAATGGGCGATTTCCAAGAAGAAAGACGACTATCTTGGCAAACGTGCGCAGGAACGCAGCCACATGACTGACCCCACCCGCTGGAAACTGGTCGGGCTGGAAACCACCGATGGCTCGGTCCTGCCAGAAGGGGCTTATGCAACAGCCCCCGGCACCAACGCCAACGGCCAGCGCAACACCCAAGGGCGGGTTACCTCGACCTACCATTCTCCGACCTTGGGCAAAGGCATCGCCATGGCGCTGGTTCTGAACGGGCCGGATAGGATGGGCGAAACGCTGGAGTTTCCAAAGGTTGACGGCACCGTGGTAACGGCGAAAATCGTCGATCCCATCTTCTATGATAAAGACGGGGAGAAACAGAATGTCTGATGCAGTCAGCGCACTGAATGGTGCCACCTACAACGGTTTTGTCACAGTCACCGAACTGGGCCTTCGCGGCATGATCACCCTGCGCGGCGATCTGTCCTCGGCGGGTGTCAAGAATGCCGCAATCGGTGTCACGGGCGTCGATATGCCCGGCCAGCGTCAGGTCCATACCGTCAAAGAAAGCGGCCTGGCCTGGATGTCCCCGGATGAACTGCTGGTCATGACCCCCTATGCGGAGGTCGGCGATAAACTCGCTCAGATCGACAAGCTCCTGAAAGGGAAGCACTATCTGGCCGTAAATGTCTCGGATGCCCGTGCAATGTTTCGCATTGAGGGCGCGGGCGTACGCGAGGTGATGGCCAAGCTGTGCCCGGTCGATATGGCACCTGACGCGTTCACTCCGGGCGTGTTCCGCCGCACCCGCATGGCGCAAATCCCCGCGGCCATCTGGATGCCCTCGGACGATGCCGTGCAGATCATCTGCTTTCGCTCGGTTGCTGACTATGCCTTTGGCCTGCTCAAGGACGCCGCCGAACCGGGCAGCGAGGTGGGCCTCTTCGCCTGATCAAATCTGTCGGAAATTCTCGGCATAGGCCTTGACCTTACGGGGTCAAGGCTACCATGTAGGGCATATGAATTTTCAACGAACAGGGGGCCCAAATGGCTTTTGAACTTCCCGATCTTCCTTATGCCCATGACGCGCTTGCCGCCAACGGTATGTCCGCCGAAACGCTGGAATACCACCATGACCTGCATCACAACGCCTATGTCACAAATGGCAATAAGCTGATTGAGGGCACCGAATGGGCCGACAAGTCGCTTGAGGAAATCATCACCGGCACCTACGATAAATCTGCGGTCGCCCAGAACGGTATATTCAACAACATCAGCCAGCTTTGGAACCACAACCAGTTCTGGGAAATGATGGGGCCCGGCGCCTCGTCCATGCCCGGTGAGCTGGAAAAGGCCATCACCGACAGCTTTGGTTCGGTGGACGAGTTCAAATCGCAGTTCTCGGCCGCTGGTGCGGGTCAGTTTGGCTCGGGCTGGTGCTGGCTGGTCAAAGATACCGATGGCAGCCTCAAGGTCACCAAGACTGAAAACGGCGTGAACCCGCTTTGCTTTGGCCAGACCGCCTTGCTGGGCTGCGACGTGTGGGAACACTCCTATTACATCGACTTCCGCAACAAACGTCCCGCCTATCTGACCAACTTCCTCGACAATCTGGTAAACTGGGAAAACGTCGCCTCGCGCCTGTAATCCCGACCACATATTTCGATCCAAAGCCCTCTGGCACGCGCCGGGGGGCTTTTTTGTGGGCGCCCACAAACGTCTCTTTACGGTCACTTGACAGCAAAGGCACTGCCAGATACCCCGGCTTTCTTTTGGCAGCGTTGGATACGGACATGGCACAGCGTGGCCACACTTTGGGTATCGATTTCGGCACCTCCAACTCGGCCGCGGGCTATCTGAAGGACGGCCAGCCGCTATTGATCGAGATGGCTCCAGGGCAGACCACCTTGCCCACCACTTTTTTCTTTGATTTTGAGACCCGGCGCACCCTGATGGGCGAACCCGCCAACCGGGCCCTGCTGGACGGGGCCGAGGGGCGATTCATGCGCGCCCTGAAACGTGTGCTGGGCACCCCGTTGATGCATGAACAACGCCAGATCCTGAACCAGCGTGTCACTTTTGTTGAAATCATCGCCCGTTTCCTGGCTCATATCAAAACCCGCGCCGAAGCTCAGACAGGGTTGACGTTCACCCGCGCCCTTTCCGGGCGCCCGGTGGTGTTCCACGGCGCAGGTGACCCACGCGAGGCACAGGCCGAAGACGATCTGCGCGCCTGTTATCTGGCGGCAGGTTTCATACAGGTCGATTTCATGGCTGAACCTCAGGCTGCAGCCATCGCCAGTGGTGCGCTTGATACATCGGGCCAGATCGGGCTGATTGTCGATATCGGGGGCGGCACCTCGGATTTTTCGCTGTTCCGGTCAGACACTACCGGCGTAACAATCCTTGCCAATCACGGTGTCCGCATCGGGGGCACGGATTTTGACCGCTCGATCAGTATCGACCGGGTGATGCCCTTGCTGGGCAAGGGCACGCAATTGCGCAAAGTCATGGGGGCAGGCTTTACACCTGTGCCCAATGCCATTTTCAACGATCTGGCCACATGGGAAAAAATCCCCTTTCTCTACACCGGCCAGAACCGCCGCCAGATCGCTGAAATGGTCCGGTTGGCAGATGAGCCGGAAAAATTGGGTCGTCTGGCAAGCGTCTTGCAGGACGAGTTGGGTCATGATCTGGCCTTTGCAGTTGAGCGTGGCAAGATTGCGGCCAATTCCGGCGCCGCGTTGCCCGTCATCGCGTTGGACCAGATCAAGCCGGACCTTTGCGCGCCATTGTCCCCCGACGCGCTGACGGCCTGCCTTTTGCCTCATGCGCAGTTGTTGTGGGCGGGTGCACAGCAGACCTTGCAGATTGCAGGCCTCCCGGCATCCGGCGTTGACCGGGTGATCTATGTTGGTGGCTCAAGCCTGATGTCGATGGTGTCGCACACGATGCAGGCGCAATTCCCGCACGCGCAACATTCCTTTACCGAGGTGTTCACTGCCGTGACAGACGGATTGGCAATGGCAACGGCGGGGCGCTGACCGCAAGCCGCCCCTTTCCGGCAGCTCCCACCCGCCCACCCCGCTCCCGGAAAGGGGCGGGGGCACATACGTACGAAACGTACACCCGTTTCTGAAATCTCTCTGCATCGCGTACGAAATCCAGGTACGTTTGGTACGTTTCGTACACTTTGCTTCTTGTCATTGGGTGGCGCTTGGGCCAGCAGTGAAGCAACTGATTTCCGGGGGACGAGTGGGCATGCAAGAGGCAACCAAAGGCGTTTGGGCAATGGTGCTGGCCTGCACCTTCTGGGGCCTGTCGCCGCTATATTACAAGCTGCTCGAACACGTCCCCCCGATCGAGATCCTGGCCCACCGAACGCTTTGGTCCGTCGGATTTTTCACTGCGATCCTTCTTTTTCAAAGGCGAATTTCCACGCTGTATCAGGTGGTTGCAAATGGACGTTCATTTCTGATCCTCAGTTTCGGGGCACTGATGATCTCGTTTAACTGGTTTATCTTCATAACCTCGATTCAGGTCGGTAAAGCGGTCGAGGCCTCGATGGGCTACTATACATTCCCGCTTGTCGTAGTGCTTTTTGGGGCCATTTTCTTTGGCGAAAGGTTGGGTCGGGCGCAGTTGCTGGCGGTGGCCCTGGCGGTGGTTGCGGTTGTCACTCTGACAGCGGGCCTTGGCGTCGCACCCTGGATTGCACTGCTTATCGCCACGTCATTTGGCCTGTATGGTGTTGTAAAGAAAAGACTTTCCATAGGCCCCGTGGTATCGGTCACTGCCGAGGTTATGCTTTTGTCACCCATCGCCATTGTGATTTTGTGGTCCACCCACAAGACCGGAGCAGGCGCCTTTGGCGCCACGATTTCCGACAGTCTTCTGCTGGTGTTGTCGGGGCCAATAACGGCCATCCCGCTGATCACCTTCAGCTATGCCACCAAACGTGTCTCTTTGGCGACGATCGGGTTGGTTCAATACCTTAACCCCACCCTGCAATTTCTTGTTGCAACATTGATTTTTCGCGAAGCGTTCAGTTTCTGGCACGCCGTTGCCTTCGCCATGATCTGGACTGCGCTGGCGATCTATACCGCCGCCATCTGGGGTCAGGACAGGGCCGCGCGCAGGGCCACGCCAAGCCCCTGAACATCGTGGACGGGACGCATGAAATCCAGCAGGCCCGCGTCGGCAAAACCCTCGGCGATCACATGGTCCAGAAGTTGTAGTAACGGGTTCCAATATCCGTCTGTATTCAAAAGGAAAATTGGTTTCGTGTGCAGCCCCAGCTGGCGCCATGTCAGCACTTCAAAAAACTCATCCAGCGATCCTGCCCCCCCGGGTAGCACCACAATCGCGTCCGAGTTCATGAACATGACCTTCTTGCGCTCGTGCATGTTTTCGGTCACCACAAACTGTGTCAGGTCGGTTTTGCCCACTTCGGCCCTCATCAGGTGAACCGGGATGACACCAAACGTTTCGCCCCCCGCCGCCTGCGCGGCCCGCGCCACAATGCCCATCAGCCCCACATCGCCTGCGCCATAAACCAGTCGCCAGCCATGGGCGGCTAATGTTTCGCCCAAAGTGGCGGCTTCTTCGGCGTAGCGGGAATTTGCCCCGCTACGTGAGCCGCAAAAGACACATACTGATCCTGCTGGCATGAAATCACCTGTCGGTCTCAAAGGGTTGCTTTGACCGGTGATACCCTTGTTGATATTCTTCGACAACCGTGCAGCAAAATTCGACGCGGGCGGAGGGGAATACATGAATAAACAGGCAGGTCTGGCGCGGGTGCCAACCCTTGCATTTGTGGGTGCGCTGGTTGCGTGCATTATTGGCGCGGGGCTTTATTTCTCCGGGGTTTTCAAGTCGTTTGAACCGGTGCCACCATCGACTGTCACCCAGATCGAACCGACAGCGGAACCCGTTGAAACTGTTGTGGAAACCCCGACGCCAGATGTTGGTGATCTGGCGCAGGAAACAACCGAATCCCAACAGACCGAGGCAATGGAACGGCCATCCCCCCCGTCGATTGATACTTTCCGCCTGGAACCCGATGGAAACATGATCCTCGCAGGTCAGGCTGCGTCGGGATGGGAGGTGAATATCTTGCTCGATGGTTCTGATCTGGCCACGGCTGATCCGGATGGCAATGGCAAGTTTGTTGCATTTCTGGACGTCGCAGCCAGTGACGCACCGCGAATTCTGTCGCTTTCCATGCGCAAGCCCGACACCGGCGAGGTTATTGCGTCGCTCGACGAGATTATTATCGCACCAACACCGAAGAAGACGGTTGTCGCTGAAAACACTGTCGAGGTGCAGGTGGAAAACCCCGAAATAGCTGACATGCCTGCTACGACGCCCGAGGCTGAAACAACTACAACGCAAAAGCCTGTTGCGTCGCCAGAACCATCGGGGGACGGGGTTGCTGAGGTTACACAACAGGCACAACCGGACGAAGTTGTAGCTGAGGTCGCACCGGAACCTACAATACAAGAGCCTGAGGTGGACATTCAACACGAGCAGGCAACGACTGAATCTGTCGCCTCAACCGTTTTGCTGGCGGATGAAACCGGGGTTCGTGTCCTGCAACCGCCCCCATCAAAGGATAACGCGCCAGAGCTGATGTCGTCCGTTGCCTTGGATGCCATTACCTATTCCGAAGAAGGTGAAGTTCAGCTTTCCGGACGTGGCCAGGGCCGCGGGTTTGTTCGGGTCTATCTGGATAATGCACCAATAACCTCTTCTAAAATATTGGAAAATGGTGCCTGGAGGTCTGAACTGCCGCAAGTGGATACGGGCATCTATACCCTGCGTGTGGACGAGGTGGACGAGCATGGCAATGTCACGTCGCGGGTTGAAACCCCCTTTAAGCGCGAGGACCAGAACGTACTGGCACAGGCCGAAACCGTCGCCACCCAGACAAGAATCAGCGCCGTCACAGTGCAGCCCGGCTCGACCCTTTGGGCGATCTCACGGGCTGCTTATGGTGAAGGTATTCTTTATGTCCGCGTGTTTGAGGCCAATCGCGACCGGATCCGTGACCCTGACCTGATTTATCCAGGACAGGTCTTTACGCTCCCCAACTAAAGCGTTTCGGGATGAACCTGAATCATGGGTTCGTCGCGAAACGCGCGTAACCTGTTGATGTTGCGGGCGCTTCGAAAAACTTGGGTCTCGGGGCTATTTCTGAGCGCTTTCGTGGCCAAGGCTGGCAATCCCGGTCTGTGCGCCCTATCTGTGGGCGACGTGAATTGACCAGGATGCCTTGATGCGCCGTTCCAGCCTGACCACTACTGAAATGCCCAAAGACGGCTGGCGTACGATACGGCGCGTGGCGCCTTATCTTTGGCCCGACGGGCAAGCTTGGGTGAAACGCCGTGTGATATTTGCCCTGATCGCGCTGTTCGTCGCCAAACTGGTCGCTGTTGGCACACCGCTTTTTTACAAAGCAGCGGTTGATGCACTGGCGGGCGAAGGCCAGAACGCCGCCTGGATGCTGTCCTTCGGTGCGATCGGACTGACTGTGGCCTACGGGGTGGCGCGCCTTATGAACGTGGGCTTTCAGCAGCTGCGCGATGTCATCTTTGCCCGGGTTGGCCAACGCGCGCTGCGTTCGCTTGCGCTGGAAACATTCACCCATATCCATCGCATGTCGATGCGCTATCACATTACCCGCAAAACCGGTGGCCTGAGTCGAATCGTCGAAAGGGGCGTGAAAGGTGTGGATTTCCTGCTGCGCTTTTTGCTGTTTTCGATCGGCCCGTTGGTTTTGGAACTGTTGATGATCGGCGTGGTGCTGTGGGCGCTGTTTGATTTCTGGTACCTGGCTGTCGTCATGGGCGTGATTGCCGCCTACGTCGCCTTTACTTTCAAGGTGACCGAATGGCGGGTGAAATTGCGCAAGCAGATGAACGATCAGGATACTGACGCCAATCAAAAAGCCATCGACAGCCTGCTGAACTTCGAAACTGTAAAGTATTTCGGCGCCGAGGGCCGCGAGGCCGCCCGGTATGATGCCGCGATGGAGGGGTATGAAACTGCTGCGTTGCAAACTTCCTATTCTCTGGCGTTTCTGAATTTTGGTCAGTCTGTGCTGATCACCAGCGGTTTGGTGATTGTCATGGTCATGGCCGCCGTAGGTGTTCAGGGAGGCCAGTTGACGGTGGGCGACTTTGTCATGGTGAACGCCTATATGATCCAGATTACCATGCCGTTGAACTTTCTGGGCACGGTTTATCGTGAAATCCGTCAGGCCTTGGTGGATATGGGGGAAATGTTCGATTTGTTAGAGCAATCACCAGATGTGGTTGATAAATCTGATGCAAAAGTTCTTAATGTGAAATCAGGCTCTGTGCGTTTTCAGGATGTTTTCTTTGGCTATGATGTTGAGCGACCCATTCTTAAAGGTGTGACTCTGGATATTCCCGCCGGACAAACAGTGGCTGTTGTTGGCCCGTCGGGATCGGGTAAATCTACCATCGGCCGGCTACTTTTTCGATTCTATGATGTGCAGTCGGGTGCCGTGATGATCGACGGGCAGGATCTGCGCGATGTCACTCAGAAAAGCCTGCACGACGCCATCGGCGTGGTGCCGCAGGATACCGTGCTGTTCAATGACACAATCGGCTACAATATCGCCTATGGCCGCGATGGGGCTACCCAAGCCCAGATTGAAGGCGCGGCCCGTGCGGCCCAGATTCACGATTTTATCCAGCAACTGCCCGATGGTTACGACACCCAAGTGGGTGAACGCGGGTTGAAACTGTCAGGCGGCGAAAAACAACGTGTGGGCATTGCCCGAACGCTGCTGAAAAACCCGCCCATCCTGTTGCTTGATGAAGCGACCAGCGCCCTGGACACCGAGACCGAGCGCGACATTCAGGGTGCCCTTGCGGTTGCAGGCGAAGGGCGCACAGTGATTACGATCGCGCACCGTTTGTCCACGGTGGCCGATGCGGACAGGATCGTGGTGCTTGAAGAGGGCAGGATCGCCGAAGAGGGGACCCATTCTGAGCTTCTGGCCCGTGATGGCCGCTATGCCGGGCTTTGGCAGAAACAGGCGAGCGAGCGCGACGAGGCCGCTGCCTGATATGTTCATTCTCCTGCGGAATTACTCTGCTGCGCGCAGGGGTTTGCCATCTGTAGGTAGTTGCGCATCCTTATCTCGGTGCTTCAGAATGCGCTTTATGTCGTCTGCCTCGGGTTCGTCGTCTTCGACAACATAACCCTTATCCCGATCGCGTTCGTCGTCCCAAAGAATTTCAGGCGCTTCGATGCGCCGCGCTGCCCGGGTGAGGGCCCAGTCACGCGCCGCGCGGCTGCTGGCGCCCATCGAGAGCTTGGCCATCAACTGCGCAATCCACTGAACGTAAGTCCCCGCCCAGATCCGCAACGCCAGCATCGACGGGGTAAAGATCAGGGTCAGCACCGTGGCGATGCCAAGGCCAAAAACAACCGCTGTCGCAAGTTGTTTCCACCACAGGGCTGTCGGGCTGTTAAAGGAATAGCCGCCATTGACGAAATCAAGGCTAAGCCCGAACATCATTGGCGCAAGTCCTGCCATCGTGGTGATTGTGGTCAGCATAACCGGGCGAATCCGAGCCTCGGCGGTGCGGGTAATTGCCTCTATCCGGGGCATGTACCGGCTGAATTCCTGATAGGTGTCGATCAAAACAATATTGTTGTTCACCACGATTCCTGCCAGTGCGACTATGCCGGTGCCGGTCATGATGATTGAAAAGGTCTGGTCCATGACCAACATCCCGATCAGAACGCCAGTGGTCGACAGGACCACTGCCATCAGCACCAGAGCCGCGTTGTATACGCTGTTGAATTGCGCCAGCAGGATAATGAACATTAGCCCAAGTGCGCCCAGAAAGGCCTTTTGCAGGAAAGCGCCGGATTCTTTCTGATCTTCGGCGTCTCCGGTCCACTCATACTCCAGCCCGGCAGGCAGAACGCCGCTGTCCAGCCATTTCGTCAATTCTTCTATTCGTTCGTTAGGAGTGACGGGAACCTCGCTTTCCTGACCTTTTTCATTGATGACGGTCCTGGTCAGCCCATCCTGAACGCCTGCTTTGATGTCGAAATACCGGGTCTGATCCACCCGGTCGATTTGCGCCAGTTTGGCCACAGGCTTGCGGGTGATAAAGTTGCTGAGCGGGATAAGCCCGTCCTCGGTCCGTACTTTCAGTGTGTCTAGAGTGCTGAGCACCCGGTCACTGGCGGGCAGGCGCACGCGGATATCGATTTCTTCGTCGCTGGACGGCACCCGCATGGTATCAAGCAAAATACCACGCGTCACGAGTTGCACCATCGCCCCCACGGTGGCCACATCGGCGCCGTAACGCCCGGCCTTTTCCACATCCACGTCAATCTGCCAGTCGATGCCGGGCAGGGGCAGGGTATCTTCGATCAGCTTCAGTCCCTGGGTTTCGTCAAACTTTGCGCGAGCCTTTTCCGTAAAGGCCTTCAGCGTTTGCCAGTCATCCCCCTTGATCCGCAGATGGACGGGTTTGGCCGAAGCCGGACCGCGGGCCTGCGACCGGATATCGATCATGATACCGGGAATTTTCTCCAGCTCGGTCGTCAACTCGTCGATGATGGTATTGCCATCCAACTCGCTGGCCTTGATCTTGCGCTGCCACAGGCCAAACAACCACGGTTCGGTGGTGTTGGCACGGTCCTCCCACGGGATGGTTTCAAACTGCACCTGACCAATGGTATCAAGCGGCGGGCCTGCGCCTCTGTCGTTGTTGGTCAGCCCGCCGTCTCCGGCAAAGGAAAACGCGGTCTGAACGCCCGGATGGGACATGACCACCTGTTCGACCTCGTCCACCAGCTTGTCTTTTTGCGCCAGCGACAGGTTACCGCGACCACGGACATAGACGATGGCCTGCTCGGGCTCGGTATCGACAAAAAACTCTGTGCCCTTGTTGTGGCCGATGAAATATATCAGCACCGAGCCGACGAGGACAAAGATCGCGCAGAACGCCATCAGCGGCGCCACCGGATTGGCCGCGATCAGATGGATGAACCAGCCAAAGAGCGAGCGGCGATACCCCGATTTCACTTTTTCCGGCCGGCTGGGCCAGATTTTTTGCCTGAGCCAGCCCAGGAAATTGGCAAACCGGCGCGGAATCGCCAGCAGGCCCAGAAGGGCGGCGACTCCGCCTGCTACCGCCAGCGCCGCCATCGCAACGATGCCCAGGGACATCACAAAGGCCGAGGCCAGAGTCGGCACGACCGATGCGAATATTTTTGACGTGTCCAGCAGGCCGAGTCTGCCTGAGACGGCCAATAACAACAGATAAGCCGCTGCCGCCCCCAAAGCCGCGGCGATCCCCGCCAAAGGAAACAGCGCGGCATGCCAGCCCCTGGCGGCCCCGGCGATCTGGTCGATCCGGCAGTTGAACCACCGCTCCATTCGACCGGTGACTCCACCCATCACCGGCAGATAGACCAATGCCACCAGCAGTGACGCACTCAGTACGAAAATCAACGTGACCGGCAACATGCCCATGAACTGCCCCGGAACCCCGGGCCAGAACAGCATCGGCAGAAAGGCACACAGCGTTGTCGCGGTCGAACTGACGACCGGCCAGAACATCCGCTTGGCGGCCTCGACATAGGCGTGCATCGGGCCGGTCCCCTCGGCAATCCGTTTGTCAGCGTATTCCACCACAACAATCGCGCCGTCCACCAGCATGCCCACTGCCAGAATAAGCCCGAACATCACGATGTTAGAAACCGCCACACCCATAATTGCCAGCAGCGCAAAGCACAGCAGGAACGAGGTGGGGATCGCAAAGCCAACCAGCAGGGCAGGGCGGACGCCAAGCGTGGCAAGAATGACGATCATCACCAACGCAATCGCCGTCAGAACCGAGCCTTCCAGCTGACTGACCATCGAAGCCACAGTGCGTGACTGATCGTTCGACGTACCGACCTGAACCGCCGCCTGCAACTTTTCAGGCCATTCCGCCTTGGCCCTGGCCACGTTCTCGCGCACCAGATTGGCGGTGTCGATGATGTTGTACCCCTTGCGCTTGACCACCTGCAGGGCGACCGTGTTTTCACCGTTGAACCGTGCGGTGCCGATCCGGTCTTCGAAGGTCAGGTTGATTTCGGCCAGATCGCCAAGTGTGACCACCCGGTCACCATTGGTCTTGACCGGCAGGTCATATATATCGCGGGTCTCGTCAAAGGACGACGGGATCTTGACCGAGAATGTGCCTTGATCGCTCTCGACCTCGCCTGCGGCAATCAACCGGTTATTATTGCGAACCACATCGATCAGTTCCGGAGCAGTAACGTTATAGGATTCAAGGCGCAGCGGGTCGATGACAACCTCGACCATCTCGTCACGATTGCCGGCGATGCCCGCCTCCAGCACAGGCTCCAGTGCCTCCAGCGTGTCCTGCAAATTTTTAGCCAGCCGCGCCATCGTGCGTTCCGGCACCGCCCCCGTCAGATTGACGATGATGATCGGGAATTCGCTGAAATTCACCTCTGTGAGGGTGTATTTCTCGGCCCCATCCGGGAAATCCGCCTCGGCGTTGTCCATCGCATCGCGCACATCTGCCAGAATTTTGGTCTTGTCCCAACCAAACTCAAACTCCAACGCGACACCGGCATAGTTTTCAGCAGCCGTGCCGGAAATTTTTTTCAGGCCGTCCAGATCGCTCAGTTCGGTCTCCATGACCTTGACCAGCAGTTTCTCGCTGTCTTCGGCAGAGATACCCGGGAACTGAACCGAAACGAAAAGAGCCGGGATCTCGATGTCTGGTTCACCTTCCTTTGGAAGGCCGACATAGGCCAGGCTGCCTGCCAGGAGAGACAGGACAATAAAGGCAATGACCATACGTGCCCGGGCAGCAGCCCAGTCAACCAGTCCTGTCATTGGCCGATCTCCTGATACGAGGCTGCTACCGGCACTCCGTCTGTTACATATTCCTGGCCAACGATGATCACATCAGCCTTTTCAGGCAGTCCAGACAGCCAGACACCATTGATTGTATCGCGCAGCAATTCGACCGGTTGAAACTGCGCGGCGTTTTCCTTTGTGACCAGACGTACACCAAGCGTGCCTTCATCGTTCAGTGTCAGGGCAGACTGTGGCAGCAGATGCGCTTTGGAACCATCCGCGCTGATTACGATCTCGGCGGTTTGCCCGTCGCGCAGCCTAAGCTTGGGGTTGGGGACTTCAATTTCGACACGAAAGGTGCGGGTGGTTTCATCGGCGGCACGTGACAGGAACGTAACATGTCCCTCTACCCGTTCACCTGACGCAAGTTTTGCCATGGCCCCGGCGCCCAGTTCGACCCGGTTTACCTGAGTCTCGGGTACAAACCCAACCAGCATGATGGGATCCAGCTGAATAACCGTGGCACAGAGCGCCCCGGGTTGCAGAAGGCTGCCCAGTTCAGCAGTGTCGGATTCCAACAACCCCTCGAAGGGGGCTGTGATGGTCAACCGCTCAATCTCTTTTTCAGCTGCAGCCACCGAGGCTTCTGCAGATTGGATGCCCGAGCGTGACGCCTCAACCCCTGTGCGCGCCGATTGTACTCCTGCCTGCGCAGAACTTACGGCGGCCCGGGTCGACGCAACCCGCGTTTCAGAAGCAAATCCTTCTTGTGACAGTTTCTCGGCTGCATTGTCGTTAAGTTGCGCTTCGGTCAGTTGGGCAAGTGCCTCCTGCAGTCGCGCTGTGGCCTCGGGCAGGCGCGCACGCGCTTCGGCAAGACGCGATTGAGCTTCAGCTAAAGTGGCGGCGCGAGTCGCCGGATCCAGAACACATAACATCTGCCCCTTTTCGACGAAGGCGCCTTTGCGTAAAGGTTCAGAGATCACCCGACCCGAAGTTTCCGCCCGAAGCTCGACCTGCCTGTCCGCTTCGGTCTGACCGCGCAAAATTACGGCGCTGTCGATTTGTCGTGCTACAGAATGTACGGCAATCACGCCAACTGAATGCGCGGTTCCTGCTTTCGATTCAGCGGTTGGCCCGGAGGTGTCTCGTGCTTCTGCCGAGGCGTTTCTTTCAGAATTCGGCGCTGTTACCAGAAACCTGTCCCGTTCGAAAATAAAGACATAGATCAGGCCCGTCACCAGAATGGCGGCAAGTATCGGAAAGATTCGCATGTCTCTACCTTCTGAACCAACCCCCCACATATTCCCAAATATGTGGGACCGCACCGGCATGTTGCAATGCCCGCATACGCTAAACTGACCGGTTCAGATTATACTTTTCCATGTGCCGCTGCAATATGAGGCCTTGATGCAACACTGACCACCTCTTGGCAGGGCCACGGCGACACGCTAAGAGGGGGCGAAAACCCAAGGGGAAACACGCGTGAGCAATACCGATAGTTTCATTGATGAGGTCACCGAAGAGGTCCGCCGCGACCGCCTGTTCCGGCTGTTCCGTCGTTACGGCTGGATTGCTGTACTGGGCGTTTTTGTACTGGTTGGTGGCGCGGCCTGGAACGAATGGCGCAAGGCGCAGGACCGGCAGGCAGCCGAAGATTTGGGTGATGCAATTCTGGCCTCACTGGAAAATGTTGATGGACCGGCGCGTGCAGCTGCATTGGAAGCAATAGAGGCCCCAAATGCAACAAGCCAAGCGGTCATTGATCTTCTGGCCTCCAGCGAAGAAGCGTCTCAGTCGCCGAAAGATGCTGCAACCCGCCTTCTCGCGCTGGCAGACCGTGACGGGGTGCCGCCAATCTATCGGCAGATCGCCACACTCAAGGCAACAAGTATCCCAGAGAGTGGCCTTGCGGTTGATGAACGCCGCGCGCGCCTGGAAGGTCTGGCGCTTTCTGGCGGTTTGACGCGACTTCTGGCCGAAGAGCAACTGGCGCTGATTGAAGTAGAGCTTGGCAATAACGATGCGGCGATCAAACGGCTGGGGCAGATCGCCACCGATGCCGAGGCCACGGCGGGCTTGCGTCGCCGTGCAACACAAGTGATTGTGGCTTTAGGCGGTGATTTGCCTGAAGTGCCGCTGAGTGAATAGAATAACCAATGCCGGGATGTGCCCGGCTTTTGGTTTGAAGGGATAAGTGGGGGCAAGAGTGTTGAAAACGAACGGACTTATCCTGGGGCTTGCAGCAATCCTGAGCCTTACTGCTTGTACCAAGAAGGAAGCGATTCTGACGGGTGAGCGCGAAAATATTCGCGATGTGCTTACAAATGCGGATGGTGCGGCAATTCAGTTGGAAAGCCAGGGCAATCTAAACCTGCCCTTGTCGTTGACAGCGGCACAGGCGAACACGGACTGGGTGCAGCGCGCAGGTTCGCCAACGACACGAAACGCTCATCCCGCGCTTGGCAGCAACCCGCAACTTGTTTGGTCTGTTAACATCGGTGCGGGCGATGGTCGCAAAAACCGCATCACTGCTGATCCGGTTGTGGCAGGCGGGCGTGTCTTCACGCTTGACGCTCAGGCTAAAGTGACTGCTGTCTCGACCTCGGGTAAGGTGCTATGGAGTCGCGATCTGACGCCGCCTAATGACTCGGGTCCTGATGCAGGGGGCGGTGGGCTGGCTTATGGCGATGGCAAGCTTTTTGTGTCTTCTGGATTTGGCCTGATGACGGCACTGGATCCTGCGACCGGTGGTGAGATCTGGCAACAGAACCTGCGCTCCACGGGAACCGGCAGCCCAACAGTGATGGACGATCTTGTCTATCTGGTGTCGGGAGACGAAATTGCGTGGGCGCTTGATACCGGTAATGGCCGCATCCGCTGGCAATTGTCGGCAACACCCGACATCAACAACGTAATGGGTGGCCCGGCACCTGCAGTTACCGATAAATATGCCGTGTTCGCCTTTGGCTCGGGTGAGTTACAGGGGGCATTCCGGAAAGGCGGCCTGCGTCTGTGGGACACTCAGGTTGCGGGGCAGCGCCCCGGGATCGCGAGTGCAAAGGTTGGCGATATTACCGGTGATCCGGTTGTTGATGGCGATAAAATCTACGTCGGAAGCCACTCTGGCCGCACGGTCGCACTTGGTCTGGGTAATGGTAAACGGTTGTGGACAGCCAACGAAGGCCCGCTTAATCCGGTCTGGCCTGCAGGTGATTCGATCTTCATGGTGTCAGACCGCAACGAGCTTTTGCGTCTGTCCGCCGAAGACGGCACGCGTATCTGGGGGCAGGAACTGCCGCTATTTACCAAAGACCGCCCGCGGAGGCAGACCGAAATTTTCGGCCACTACGGACCAATTATTGCAGGTGGCCGTCTGATTGTGGCTTCCAGCGACGGGCAGTTGCGGTTTTTCGATCCTGCTTCGGGGGCTGCGAAAGGCACTTTGCCTTTGCCGGGCGGGGCAACGACGAACCCGGTGGTCGCGGGCAATACGCTTTATGTGGTTTCGACCAAAGGGCAATTGCACGCTTTCCGTTGACGCACGCGTGGTATAACAGGACGGCTTGATCCGTTCCGGAGCCTGAAAAGATGACGTTCACCCTTGCCATCGTGGGGCGCCCCAATGTGGGTAAATCCACGCTATTCAACCGACTTGTCGGAAAACGACTGGCTTTGGTCGATGACCAGCCGGGCGTTACACGTGACCTGCGCGAAGGCGCGGCGCGCCTGGGGGACCTTCGCTTTACGGTGATCGACACCGCCGGTCTGGAAGAGGCGACAGATGAATCCCTTCAGGGGCGGATGCGAAAACTGACCGAACGTGCGGTTGATATGGCCGATATCTGCCTGTTCATGATTGATGCCCGTACCGGCGTAACTCCAACGGATGAAGTGTTCGCCGAGATCCTGCGCAAGCGTAGTGCCCATGTCATTCTTGCGGCAAACAAGGCCGAGGGTGCCGCGGCAGATGCCGGTGTGATCGAGGCATATGGTTTGGGCCTGGGAGAACCCATCCGCCTGTCGGCTGAACATGGCGAAGGTCTGAACGATCTTTATTCGCAGCTCATGCCACTGGCTGACAAGTTCGAAGAACGTGCCAGGGCTGACGCCCCGGAAACCGATGTATCACTGGAGGACGGGGAAGACGACGGGGTGCGCGTCCCAACCGCTTCAAAGCCGCTGCAGATCGCAGTGGTCGGCCGCCCGAATGCCGGGAAATCCACACTTATCAACCAATTGCTGGGCGAAGAACGTCTACTGACCGGGCCTGAGGCCGGGATTACACGCGATGCTATCTCGGTCCAGATGGATTGGGATGGGCTACCGGTACGTATTTTTGATACGGCAGGTATGCGGAAAAAGGCGCGCGTGCAGGAAAAACTTGAAAAACTTTCAGTCAGTGACGGTCTGCGGGCTGTCAAATTTGCGGAAGTTGTGATTGTGCTGCTGGATGCGGCCATTCCGTTTGAACAGCAGGATTTGCGTATCGCCGATCTGGCCGAGCGCGAAGGCCGCGCCGTGGTTGTGGCTGTCAATAAATGGGACGTGGAACCTGAAAAGCAGGCAAAACTGAGGGATCTGCGCGAAAGCTTTGAACGGCTTTTGCCGCAACTTCGCGGTGCGCCGCTGGTGACGGTTTCAGCCAAAACCGGCAAGGGGCTGGACCGCCTGCGCGCGGCGGTTGAAAAGGCCAACGATGTCTGGAACCGACGGATCACTACCGCCCAGCTTAATCGCTGGCTGACCGGTATGCTTGAACAGCATCCGCCCCCTGCGCCGGGTGGCAAAAGGATCAAACTGCGCTACATGACCCAGGCCAAAACTCGACCGCCGGGATTTGTGGTGATGTGTTCGCATCCCGACAAGATGCCCGAGAGTTATATCCGGTATCTGGTAAACGGGCTGCGCACAGACTTCGATATGCCCGGCACGCCAATCCGTCTGCATTTGCGCAGCCAATCGGACAAGAACCCCTACAAGGCGAAAAAGAAGCCGGGCTCGTCGCGCCTGCGCAAGCACCTTTCGGGTAAGCCACCGTCGAAATAGGGGCAGTTCGCGCCATCCCGAACCAACCCACGCATGTGGTGAACCTTGTCTGAACGCCCCGGATGCGGCTAGACTGACTGTATTGATCCAAGTCTTTACGTCAGGCTGCATTATGAAACGCATAGCAATTTTCTGCGATGGTACGTGGAATCGTCTTTCTGCGCCACATCCTACGCATGTAGCGCGGTTATCGCGCGCAGTTCTGCCAAGTGCGGCAGATGGCAAAACTCAGCTTGTTTATTACCAGCAGGGGGTCGGTACCGGTCGCGGCTCAAACGCAGTGGCCCGAAAGATGGACAAATGGCTTGGCGGCGCACTTGGCTGGGGTCTTGATGACAATATGGCTGAAGCCTATCGGAATCTCGTGTTCTGGTATGAACCTGGCGACGAAATCTTCATCTTTGGTTTTTCGCGCGGGGCTTACACGGCGCGCTCACTGGCGGGATTGATCCGAACTGCGGGGATTCCCCCGCGCGACCGGTTGGACCGCATCGATGACGCGGTTGATAAATACCGTCGGCGTGATAAAAATTCGGGCCCCGATACCGAAGGGGGCCGACGTTTTCGTCAGGCGTTTTCACCCCAGACGGCGACCAGCATGGAAGACCTGAAATGGCGCCAATCACAGGGCGATCAGGACAGTTCTTTTTTGCGGCTGACCTATATGGGCGTATGGGATACCGTCGGTGCCCTGGGTATGCCGGGGATATTTGGCGCAATTTCGAAGCAGGTGAATCAGAAATATGCCTTCCACGATGCTGCCCTTTCCCGATCGGTACGCGCCGCGCGCCATGCGGTTGCAATTGATGAGCGTCGACGTCTTTATCCGCCGACTTTGTGGGATAACCTGGATGGGCCAAACGGACTTAACGGAGAAGTCACAGGCACCGAGCGACCGTATCAGCAGCTTTGGTTTCCCGGTCTGCACAGTGTGGTCGGTGGAAGTGGCGTCGTGCCGCAGCTTTCTGGTTTTACTGCCGAATGGATCGTTGCAGGCGCCCGGCAAATGGGGTTGGAATTCGACGCCGAGTTGCTGAACGAAGCAATTGAAAACAAAGACGCCGCCGCTGATGCGGCGCCTATGCTGCAAAAGGCCGGGATAGGCAATCTGGGTGGCTTATGGCTGGCCGACCGGGAGGGACCGGACCGTTTGTCCGATGTTGCCCCGGTAACGCGGGAAAGGGTCACTGCCAGGCCGGATTACCGGCCCGGTGCCCTGTCGCGCGTGTTGGATAAGTTTTAAATCAGGCTGCCCTCATTGGACAGAACGGATTTGCCGCCCAGATAGGGATGCAGCACCTCGGGCAAACGCACCGAGCCGTCGGCCCGCTGCCCGTTTTCAAGTACGGCGATCAGGCAGCGACCCACTGCCAGACCCGATCCGTTCAGCGTGTGCACGAATTGCGGCTTTCCACCTGCTGTTGGCCTGAAACGAGCATTCATCCGCCGCGCCTGAAAATCGCCGCAGATAGAAACTGACGAGATCTCGCGATAGGTATCCTGTCCGGGCAGCCAGACCTCGATGTCATGCGTGCGCTTAGCGCCGAAGCCCATGTCGCCGGTACATAGCACAACCGTGCGATAAGACAGGCCCAACCGTTCAAGAATGCCTTGGGCGCATTCCGTCATCCGGTCCAGTTCGGCACGGCTTTTATCGGGGTGGGTGATACTGACCATCTCGACCTTTTCGAACTGGTGCTGGCGTAGCATGCCCGAGGTGTCACGACCTGCGCTTCCTGCCTCGGATCGGAAACATTGCGTATGAGCCACATAGCGCCGCGGCAGATAATCTTCATCCACCGTCATGCCGTTGACGATATTGGTTAGCGTCACCTCGGCCGTCGGCACCAGCCACCAGCCGTTGGTCGTCTGATAGCTGTCCTCTCCAAACTTCGGTAATTGACCGGTGCCCAGCATCATCTCTTCGCGCACCAGCACCGGAGTCCAGGTTTCGGTCAGGCCATTTTCCTCGATGTGCGTGTCAAGCATAAACTGCGCCAGCGCCCGGTGAATCCGCGCCACACCAGCCGACAGCACGACAAACCGCGAACCGCTCAACTTGGCCGCTGTTTCAAAGTCCATACCCGGCTTTACACCTTCGATGTCGAAATGCTCTTTCGGCTGGAAATCCAGCGTTGCCGGTGTGCCCCAGCGGCGAATTTCGACGTTGTCGTTTTCATCAGCCCCTTCAGGAACGTCCTCAAACGGTAGATTTGGAATGCCTGAAAGGATCTCGGTCAGTCTGAGATCCAACTCTTTCGCCTCGGTCTGCATCGCTGCCATTTCGGCCTTTTTATCGGCGACTTCGGCCCGCAAACGCTCGAATTCGGCCTCATCGCCCTTGGCCTTGGCCGATCCCACCAGTTTCGCTGCTGTATTCTGCGCTGCCTGCGCGGTTTCCGCAGCGGTAATCTTGGCCCGCCGTGCCTCATCCAACTCAAGTATAGCTTGAGCCACCGGAGCCTCGCCCCGCCGGGCGAGAGCGTCATCAAAGGCTTGGGGGTTTTCACGGATGGCACGGATGTCATGCATGCGGTGGGGTCCTTTGGTTTTCTGAGTCGTTTCGGGGCGTTATGCACCAGATTTCAAGCGGCGTGTAGGGCTGGTTTCAACGTTGGATCTGCATTCGCTTACAATAAGGCCCTGTGCGCACCGACATTGATTTTTAAGACATAAGGACTCAATTCTTTTGGCAGCGTTAACTTTGACCCAGGGTGCCCAAATCATTCCTTACAGGAACAATTCTTTTAGACATGATAGCAAATCAACCTGAATCCTTCCGATTTTCGTAAACAAGAAATCACCGGCGCAGGGCAGGCAGCCGTTTTCGCGCCTTGCAAATGGGTCTTTGGGGCCATAGGTTCCGTCAAAATTCGCGGGGGTGTCCCCGCCCGAGACACGAAGGATATCACCCCATGGAAGCGTTCGGCCAATTTGTTCCGCTCATTTTGATTTTTGCGATCATGTATTTTCTCTTGATCCGTCCACAACAGAAAAAACTCAAGCAACACAAGGCAATGGTTGATGCCGTACGAAAGGGAGATCAGGTCATCACCCAAGGTGGTATGTTCGGTAAGGTCTCGCGGGTCAAGGATGCCGACGAAGTCGAATTGGAAATCGCAACCGGTGTCAAGGTTCGGCTGGTGAAATCCACCATCGCTCAGGTGTTGTCCAAGACTGAACCTGCTGACAGCTGATTTTACGCCCAAAATTAACCCGTTGAAAAGGCAGGACAATGCTTCAAATCGATCTGTGGAAACGCATCGTGATCTGGGGTCTCGTCGCCTTGGGTCTATTGATGGCCCTGCCGAACGGATTCTATTCCCGGGTTGAAAGCCACAACGACGCTGTCGCTGCCATTGCGGAAGGTACCAAGACTGCTGCCCTGACCGAACAGGCGGCGCAGTGGCCCAGCTGGATGCCTTCGGGGTTGGTTAATCTGGGTCTTGATCTGCGTGGTGGTGCACATCTTCTGGCCGAGGTCAAAGTGGCCGATGTCTATCAGTCCCGTATCGAAGGTATGTGGCCTGAAATCCGTGATATGCTGCGTGAAGAGCGGGATCGGATCGGTCCCATTCGTCTTCAGCAGGTAGATATACCCGAGCTTCGTGTTCGTCTTGTGGAAAAACCGGCAGAGGTTGAATACGCGGCTGGCCTCGTTCGCGGGCTTGCCCGCCCGGTCACCAGCCTGACGGGTGTTGGTGCCAGTGACATTGACGTGACTGTCGATGGTGATCAGATTGTCGTCACGCTGAGCGAAGCCGAACGTCTGGCCACCGATGAACGCACCGTTCGTCAGGCGCTTGAGATTATCCGCCGCCGGATTGACGAGGTAGGCACACGCGAACCCACCATTCAGCGTCAGGGCGCCGACCGCATCCTGATTCAGGTGCCAGGTGTCGGCAGCGCTGCTGAACTGAAACAGATTATCGGGACAACGGCGCAGCTTACGTTTCAACCCGTTGTCAGCCGCACCGGTAATGCCAATGAACGTGCCGGGGCAGGCAACGAGGTATTGCCGTCTCTGGACGAAGAAGGCAGCTATTATATCCTGGAATCTGCCGCTGTCGTGACCGGTGAAGAGCTTGTCGACGCACAGCCCGATTTTGACCAGAATGGGCGCCCGGCCGTGTCTTTCCGGTTCAACCCGACAGGCGCACGCAAATTCTGTACCTACACAGGTGATAACGTTGGTGCCCCGTTTGCAATCGTATTGGATAACGACGTGGTTTCGGCGCCACGTATCAACGAGGCGATCTGCGGTGGCTCTGGCATTATCACCGGAAATTTCTCGGTTGAGGAAAGCACAAATCTGGCGGTGCTTTTGCGCGCGGGTGCGCTGCCTGCCGGGTTGGATTTTCTGGAAGAGCGTACCGTCGGCCCGGAACTGGGCGCCGACAGTATTGAAGCGGGCAAAATTGCCTGCATTGTCGCGTTTGTACTGGTGCTGGTTTTCATGTTCCTCAGCTATGGCACCTTTGGTATTTTTGCCAATATCGCCCTGATCATCAACGTTGGCCTGATTTTCGGCCTGCTTAGCATGGTCGGCGCCACCCTGACTCTTCCGGGCATCGCCGGGATCGTGCTGACCATCGGGATGGCCGTGGATGCCAACGTACTGGTGTTTGAGCGCATCCGCGAAGAAATGAAAAGGGCACGTGGCCCGGCCCGGGCGATCGAACTGGGGTATGAAAAGGCACTAAGTGCTATTACCGACGCCAATATAACCACCTTTATCACTGCCGTGATCCTGTTTGTAATGGGGAGCGGTCCGGTGCGTGGTTTTGCAATTACCCTGGGTTTGGGTATCATCACCTCGGTCTTTACCGCGATTTTTGTGACGCGCGCGATTGTCGTAATCTGGTTTGATCGCCGTCGCCCGAAAACCGTGCTTGAAGGGCGTGCACTACGGATGGTGCCGAAAGAAACCAGATGGGATTTCTTCCGCCGTTGGAAAATGTCCATAGGCGCATCGGTTTTGCTGATTGTTGTCGCGGCAGCCTCGTTTGGGGTGCAGGGGTTAAACTATGGCATTGATTTCCGCGGGGGTACGACAATCCGGACGGAAAGTGCCCAGCCGGTTGATATCGCCGTATACCGGTCTGCGATCCAGACGCTGGAACTGGGAGATATCTCGATTACCGAGGTTTTTGATCCCACGTTCCGGGAAGATCAGAACGTAGCGATGGTTCGCATTCAGGCGCAGGACGGGGAAGAAAGCGTGTCCGCAGATGTCACTCGGACTGTTGAGGCCGCGTTGCAAGGCGCTGTCCCTGATCTCAAATTCACCTCGGTCGAAAGCGTTGGCCCCAAAGTTTCGGGTGAACTGATCCAGACGGCGGTGATTGCGGTGATCCTGGCCATCGCTGCGGTGCTGGTTTACATCTGGTTGCGGTTCGAGTGGCAGTTTGCCGTCGGCGCCGTTGCTGCACTGGTACATGATGTGGTGCTGACCATCGGTGTCTTTTCAGAATTGCAGATACAGTTTGACCTTGCGATCATTGCGGCGCTTCTGACAATCGTGGGCTATTCGCTTAACGACACAGTCGTGGTTTTTGACCGGGTCCGCGAGAACCTGCGCAAATACAAACAAAAGCCGCTGAGCGAAGTACTGAACCTGTCGATCAACGAAACCCTAAGCCGTACAGTCATGACTTCGGTCACCACACTGCTGGCGTTGCTGGCACTCTATTTCCTGGGCGGTGACGTGATCCGCGGGTTTGTCTTTGCGATGATCTGGGGTGTGGTCGTGGGGACTTACAGTTCGGTCTTTGTGGCCAGTACGATCCTGTTGTGGCTGGGGGTCAAGCGCGACTGGTCCAAACCGGATGCCAATACCGGTAACCAGTTTGCCAACGTGGATGCCTGATCTGCTTAATTCTGTTTTGGCCACACCTGGCCTGATCTGGTTGGTGCTGGCGATTGGCTGCGCAGGTATCGTACGCGGGTTCACCGGATTTGGCACCGCGCTGATTTTTGTGCCTGTGGCCGGTATTTTCCTGAGCCCCCAACATGTTATCGCAATCATAACATTGACGGGAATTGCCAGTACAAGCGCATTGTTGCCGCGTGCCTGGGGGCAGGCCAACCGGCCTGAAGTGGGTATTCTGGCACTTGCAGCTCTGGTCACTGTACCCGCTGGGCTTTGGCTGTTGGACCGGCTGGATCCGGTGACAATCCGCTGGATTGTTGCTGCCGTGGCCGCAACCACATTGTCGGCACTCGTGGCCGGATGGCGATTTTCCGGCCAAATGAACCGGCCGGGTTTGCTTGCCATCGGGGCCGTTGCCGGAGTGATCGGGGGTCTGACCGGGTTGACCGGGCCGGTCGTGATCCTGTTCTATCTTGCGGGGCAATCCGCAGCGCAATCGGTGCGGGCCAACACCATTCTTTTTCTGGCCGCGCTGGATTTCGTCATTGTTTCAAACCTTTTGCTGCGTGGTACGGTCGAATGGCCCACGGTTGCGCTGGCGGTGACTCTGGCGGTACCCTACTTCATCACCTCGCTGATCGGTCAATCCATGTTTGACCCAAAGCGCGAGCGTTTGTACCGATGGGCCGCCTATGGGGTAATCGGGCTGGCCGTTCTGAGCGGCTTGCCGGTATGGGGGAGCGGAGTTTGACATGCAGCTGAACGAGATCACCTTTTCTCAGGCTACGCCGATTGATGGCTATGGCCCTGGATTTTTTCGCGTGGGCGGACAGGTGATGCAGGGCGCGATATGTGTAACAGTATCGGGTGCAAATTCATGGGGTGGATATGCCGATCAGCAGGTTCTGCTGGACATGGCCGGTGATATTGATGTGCTTTTCATTGGCACCGGACCTGAAGTTGCCCATATGCCCGCAGAATTGCGAACCCGTCTTGAAGCGGCGGGGGTGGGCGTTGAAACAATGAATTCTCCCGCAGCCTGCCGCACCTACAACGTGCTTTTGTCCGAAGGGCGCCGCGTGGCGGTGGCCCTGCTGCCGGTGTGAAAAGTGTCGCGGTGCAAGAGGCGTATGCGCCTTTTCGCGCCCCATTCTTTGCGCTAAGCACATGCCCATGGGGATAAAGGTTTCCGATCTGACAATTGCGCGTGGCGGCATCAAGGTGCTGGAAGGTCTCTCGTTTCAGCTGGCGGCGGGACAGGCGCTGGTGCTGCGTGGGCCTAATGGTGTGGGCAAGACAACGTTGTTGCGCACCATTGCAGGCCTGCAACCACCAGTCTCTGGTCGTATAGAATCTGCGGTCGACACGTTGGTCTATGCGGGACATGCGGATGGAATCAAGGCCACGCTGACGGTATCCGAGAACCTGAAGTTCTGGGCGCAGGTCTTTGGGAACGCGGATATTTCTGCAGCTCTTGAAGCATTTGAGCTAACGCCTTTGTCAAACCGGCCTGCGGGGGCGCTGTCGGCCGGGCAGAAACGGCGGTTGGGGCTGGCGCGGCTGTTGGTTACGGGGCGTGATGTCTGGATTCTGGATGAACCCACCGTGTCGCTGGACGTGCAGGCGGTTGAGATGTTTGCGGCTGCCATCCGCGAACATTTAAGGCAAGGGGGATCGGCCCTGATTGCCACCCACATCAACCTTGGCTTGGACGAGGCCCGAATATTGGACGTCGGTCCTTACCGCGCCAAAGCCTTGGAAATAGATGATTTTGACGGAGCCTTTCTGTGATTGCCTTGCTCATCCGTGATCTTCGGTTAGCGATGCGCGCCGGCGGTGGTTTTGGTCTGGGGTTGGCATTTTTCCTGATCGTCGTTGTGCTGGTACCCTTTGGCGTCGGTCCGCAAAGCACGCTTTTGTCGTCCATCGCGCCGGGCATCCTGTGGCTGGGTGCGCTTCTGGCATGCCTGCTGTCACTGGATCGGATCTTTGCCCTGGACTGGGAGGACGGCAGCCTGGATCTGCTGGCCACGGCCCCCCTGCCGATGGAGGCAATTGTGACCATCAAGGCACTGGCCCATTGGCTGACCACGGGCTTGCCCCTGGTTTTGGCTGCGCCGGTCTTCGGCCTATTGCTCAGTTTGCCCGAGGCAGGATATAAACCGTTGATATTATCACTCTTTTTGGGCACGCCCGCGCTGAGCGTCATCGGGACGTTTGGTGCCGCCCTGACTGTAGGATTGAAACGCGGCGGGCTGCTGCTAAGCCTTCTTGTTTTGCCGCTTTATGTGCCCACATTGATCTTTGGGGCCGAGATGGCGCGCCGAGGGGCGGCGGGACTGGATGTGACGACGCCATTGCTGATGCTGGCAGGGATCACCTGCGGCACCATCGCGCTTTTGCCTTTTGCTTCGGCTGCGGTACTAAGGGTCAACTTGCGCTAGGTATGGGAATAGGGATGAACCTGAACGCACTCTGGGAATATGCCAATCCCAAGAAATTTATTTCGACAACGGACCGGGTTCTGCCTTGGGTATCGGTGCTTTCGGTAACAGCTTTGGCCGCCGGACTGATTTGGGGATTCTTCTTTACACCCGAAGATTACCGGCAGGGCTCGACCGTAAAAATCATTTATATTCACGTGCCTAGCGCGTTGATGGCGATCAATGCCTGGCTGATGATGCTGGTGACTTCGCTGATCTGGATTGTCCGGCGGCATCATGTGAGTGCGTTGGCGGCAAGGGCGGCCGCACCCGTGGGGATGGTGATGACGGTGATTGCGTTGCTGACCGGCGCGATCTGGGGGCAGCCGATGTGGGGCACATGGTGGGCATGGGACCCGAGGTTGACCAGTTTTTTGATCCTTTTTCTCTTTTATCTAGGATACATAGCCCTTTGGGAAGCGATCGAGAATGACGACACAGCTGCTGATCTGACCAGCATACTGTGCCTTGTCGGGTCAGTTTTCGCCCTGCTTAGCCGCTACGCGGTGAATTTCTGGAATCAGGGATTGCATCAGGGCGCATCAATGAGCCTGGATAAAGAAGAGCATGTTGCCGATGTTTTCTACTATCCGCTACTGGTTTCTATTGCTGGATTTGTATTACTTTTCATAGCGCTAGTCCTGTTGCGCACCCGTACGGAAATCCGCGCACGGCGGATGCGGGCGCTGCTGGCGCGCGAGAGGATGGGATAATGCCTGATCTGGGAAAATATGCCGAAACCGTTTTGTCGGCCTATGCGGTGTCGATTGCGCTGTTGATTGTGCTTGTTACGGTTAGCTTGTGGCGCGCAAAACGGGTAAAAAAACAGCTGGAAGACGTTGAAATGAAAGCGAAAAGGAATGGCTAAATTTTCACCTTTGATGGTTTTGCCAGTGGTGATTTTCGCTGGCTTTGCCGGGTTGGCCTTTGTCGGGCTGAAACGCGAAAATCCGGACGGGCTGCCGTCTGCGCTAACTGGCAGGCCAGCACCAGCGGTTGAAGTCACTCAGCTGGGTCGGGAAAAAGTATTTAATGACAAAGACTTGCGCGACGGTGAAGTAAAACTGGTCAACTATTGGGCCAGTTGGTGCGCGCCGTGTCGGGTGGAGCATCCCAATCTGGAGAAACTGGCCGAAAGTGGTGTCACGATTTATGGGGTGAACTACAAGGATAAACCCAGTAACGCTTTGAAATTCCTGGAAGAACTTGGAAATCCCTATGCCGCCGTAGGCGCGGATGAAAGCGGCCGCATGGCACTAAACTGGGGTGTTTACGGTGTGCCCGAGACGTACATCATTGATGGCGAAGGAAAAATCGTCTTGCGCTTTGCCGGGCCGATCACCAGTCGGGTGATGGAAAGCACCATCCTTCCTGCCATTGAGGCCGCGCGCTGAATCGTACGATTTGCACGCATCGTACGCGGATTTCGTACGCGATTCAGGGAGTTTGCCGGATACCGCGTACGAAACGCACGAATTGGGCGCGGATCAGCGATCGCAGCGCTCTTCGAACGAGGTTCCGGAAAGCGAACAATGTTCGGCCGATCCGGTTTCGCCCTGTGCGCCAATCACAGCCACAAATGTTAGGATCGCTGCCTGAATGATGATGAGTGTCATACGCATGTCGCCAGCTCCTGAAACCTGTTGCAAACAGATTTAGGTGACATGGATATCGATTGAAGGGGAAAACCCGCCGTGTTGCCGTCACAGCTGCGTTATCGGCGGGTTTCCGTCAATGCGAGGAAGGGGCCGGGCCGCTTATGCGATCAACGGTTCCGGGCTGCTCTCGGGTTCGCCAATCGAAATTCCCATCCTTTCAAGGACAACCTCTGGCACCAGCCGCTGCTTGGAAATCCGCGGGGCGGGCATCTCAGCAATAATCCGTTTGGCGCCGTAGAGATCGAGATATTCGGGGTAGTTGTCAAAAGCTTGCCTGCCGATGTAGTCGACAAAGGTCCCAGTTGGGGCGCCATTGGCGAGGATGACGTCGTGGTTTTCGGTCTCGATGTGGTAGACGGTGAAGTTGTCAGGCAGTTCGGCCATGGGTGCTAAATCAATGTTGGTGCCAATGACCATTGCCGAGGCGTTGATCACCGGCCCGTCGATGATAACGCCGTCGGCGGAGCCGTCCCGGGCATCCGCCGCCGCCATCTGCGCGAAATGCCCCGATGATCAGATCGGCATTGCCGTCGCCATCAATATCCCCTGCCGAAGAGACGGAAATACCCGCCAAGTCACCTGCTTCCGTACCAATGAATTTGTACCCAACCATTTTTCTCTCTTTCGTTGAATCACCTTTGGCGAATTCGCGCGACCTGTGCGGACCTTATTGGAAGCCTGGATCGGAAAGCAAGAGCAGGAAGGCGAAGTGATGGGCTTTGGGCACCTCTGGGGTACGGCGCGGGACAGAAACGCTGGCCAGTGTCGCTAGGCAGAAAAAAAGGTGGGCAATTTTGCCCACCGTATCTTTGCAACGTAGTGGTGGGCTGCGTGGCCCACCATCGGAACTCAGGCCGATTTGGCCAGGTTGCGCAGCACGTAGTGCAGCACGCCGCCGTGTTCGATATATTCGATCTCGATCGCGGTATCGATCCGGCATTTGAGCTGGATCTCACGAGTACTGCCATCGGCCATGGTGATGGTGCAGGGCACCTCTTGCAGCGGCTTGATCGTATCGAGGCCCGAGATTGAAACCGTTTCGTCCCCGGTAAGACCCAGAGACTTGCGGTTGTCGCCGCCGGTGAATTCGAACGGGATGACACCCATTCCAACCAGATTGGAGCGATGGATACGCTCAAAGCTTTCGGCGATCACGGCCTTGACGCCCAAGAGGGCAGTGCCCTTGGCGGCCCAGTCACGCGACGACCCGGCGCCATACTGCTCGCCACCAAAGACAACCAGCGGGGTGCCGTTGGCCTGATAGGCCTCGGCGGCGTCAAAGATCGAGGTCTGTGCGCCATCAGGGCCTTTGGTATAGCCGCCTTCGACGCCATCCAGCATCTCGTTCTTGATGCGGATATTGGCGAAGGTCCCGCGCATCATCACCTCGTGGTTGCCACGACGCGAGCCGTAAGAGTTGAACTCGCGCACCGGCACCTGACGGTCGGTCAGATACTTGCCTGCTGGAGTTGATTCCTTGAACGATCCGGCGGGCGAGATGTGATCGGTCGTGACCATATCGCCCAGCAACGCCAGAACCTTGGCACCTTCGATATTGCTGATGGTGCCCGGATCCTTGGACATGCCCTGGAAGTAGGGCGGGTTCTGGACGTAGGTTGATTGCGGCGGCCAGTCGTAGGTTTCACCGGTAGAGGTTTCGACGCCCTGCCATTTTTCATCGCCTTTGAAAACGTCGGCGTATTTCGACACGAAGGCCTCGCGGGTAACGGTTTTTTCGACCAGATCGGCAATCTCTTTCTGAGTGGGCCAGATATCCTTGAGATAGACATCCTTGCCCTCGGGCGTCTGCGCGATCGGATCTTTGGAGATGTCGATATTCATGTCACCGGCCAGAGCATAGGCCACGACAAGCGGCGGCGAGGCCAGATAGTTGGCGCGCACGTCGGGCGAAATACGACCCTCAAAGTTGCGGTTGCCCGACAGGACCGATGTCGCCATCAGATCGCCTGCGGAAATCGCCTTGGAGATCTCTTTCTGCAGCGGACCAGAGTTGCCGATACAGGTGGTGCAGCCATATCCGACAAGGTTAAAGCCGATTTTATCAAGGTCTTCCTGAAGGCCAGCGGCCTCAAGATAGGCGCTGACGACCTGGCTGCCGGGGGCGAGCGAGGTCTTGACCCAGGGCTTGCGGGTAAGGCCAAGCGCGGCCGCCTTGCGCGCCACAAGGCCGGCGCCGATCATCACGTAGGGGTTCGAGGTGTTGGTGCAGGACGTGATCGAGGCGATCACGACCGAACCATCACGAATCTCGTAATCCTCGCCTGCGACCTTTTGCGATTTGCGCGGGTCGATGATCGCATCAGGCACGGGGCCCTCGGCAGCCATATCCTCGGCGGCCTCGCTTTGGTCTTCGCCGCGGTATTCCGAGACCACGTTGAAAAAGTTGTCCGCTGCCTGATCCAGAGCCACGTAATCCTGCGGGCGTTTGGGGCCGGAAATGGCGGGCACGATGGTGCCCATGTCAAGGCTAAGCGTGGCGGTGTAGATCGGGGCGTAATCGACACCACGCCAGAACCCGTTTTCTTTGGCATAGGCCTCTACCAGTTGCACGCGGGCCTCGTCGCGGCCGGTGTTGCGCAGGTAACGCAGGGTCTCATCGTCGATCGGGAAGAATCCGCAGGTGGCGCCGTATTCCGGCGCCATGTTGGCGATTGTCGCGCGATCTGCCAGCGGCAGGTGATCAAGACCCGCGCCGTAGAATTCGACGAACTTGCCGACAACACCCTGGGCGCGCAGCATTTCCACGACCTTGAGCACAAGATCGGTGCCGGTGGTGCCTTCAAGCATCGCGCCGGTCAGTTCAAAGCCCACAACCTCGGGGATGAGCATTGAAATCGGCTGGCCCAGCATGGCGGCCTCGGCCTCGATCCCGCCAACGCCCCAGCCCAGGACCGCTGCGCCGTTAACCATGGTAGTGTGGCTGTCTGTGCCGACAAGTGTATCAGGGTAGGCGACATTTTCACCGTTCTGATCAACGTCGGTCCAGACGGTCTGGGCCAGATACTCAAGGTTCACCTGGTGGCAGATGCCGGTGCCGGGGGGCACGACGCGGAAGTTGTTGAACGCGCCCTGACCCCATTTCAGGAACTGGTAACGTTCCATGTTGCGTTCATATTCACGGTCGACGTTCATCTGGAAGGCGCGGGGGTTGCCAAACTCGTCAATCATGACCGAGTGGTCGATCACGAGGTCAACCGGGTTGAGTGGATTGATCTGCTGGGCGTCGCCGCCAAGGGCGACAATGCCGTCGCGCATCGCAGCCAGATCGACCACAGCGGGCACGCCGGTAAAGTCCTGCATCAGTACGCGGGCCGGGCGATAGGCAATCTCACGCGGGTTCTTGCCGCCTTTGGTGGCCCACTCGGAAAACGCCTTGATGTCATCGGTGCTGACGGTCTTGCCGTCTTCAAACCGCAACATGTTTTCCAGCACCACTTTCAGCGCTGCGGGCAGGCGCGAAAAATCGCCCAGGCCTGCGGCCTCGGCGGCGGCGATAGAATAATACGAAACGCTCTGACCATCTACGGTAAGTGTTTTGCGGGTTTTGGCGGTATCTTGTCCGACGGTAATAGGCATCTGAGCCGTCCTTTCACGATCAAGTCTGGAATTCTCTGGCCCGCTTCTGACCCATTTGAAGAGGTCGATCAAGAGGGCAAACTGTCTTTTGTATACTATTGCACACAATTTAGTCAGATTTCAAGATATCACCGGTGACTCGCGAAACCTTGATTGGTTATTTTCTACCCATCTACTTAAATTAGGCGACGGAGTATATGAATCAGGTTAAAGTGACCCATGCGTAAAATACTTTCCTCTTTGATTGCGGCACTCATGTTGTCGGGCTCTGCCATGGCACAGGATCAGCCGGTCGTGGTGGAACTGTTCACCTCGCAGGGATGCTCATCATGCCCCCCCGCAGATGAGTTGTTGCATGAATTGTCCAAGCGCGATGATGTAGTCGCCCTGGCGATGCATGTGGATTACTGGGATTACATCGGCTGGAAAGACATCTTTGGCAATCCGGCCCATTCCGAACGCCAACGCGCTTATGCCAAAGCGGGCAAGCGGCGGATGGTTTATACCCCGCAGATGATCGTGAACGGAAAAGAACAGGTTGTCGGCAACCGGCCCAAGGACGTGAATGACCTGATCGCCCGCCATCGTGCGACGCCCTCGGAGGTGACGCTGAACGTGGCACGAAACGGGGGGCAACTGAAGATTGAAGCAAGCGCACCTGCGTCAGTCGGCGGCCCGCTGACCGTGCAGTTGGTGCGTTACAAACCCGAGGCCACAGTGGATATCCTGCGTGGCGAAAATGCGGGCCGCACCATGAGCTATTCCAGCATCGTTACAGAATTGAGCATTCTGGAAGAGTGGGACACCAACAACCCCCTGTCGCTGGTAACGCCCGTGTCCGGCGACCTGCCTATTGTGGTGCTTATTCAGCATTATGAACATGGCCCGATTGAGGCCGTTGCGCACCTGCGCTGACGTCACCGAAGGGCCGTGGCCCCGGAAATCAGTTAGCTGGTGGTTTTGGGCAGGCAAGTGCCTGTTTCGCCATCCCAGATAGAACCTTCTGCGCAGGAAATGGCCTGCTTGTGATCGCTAAGATGGCAGCCGCTGCCAGCAAGTCCGGCAGCTGGTAAAAGCATCATTGCCACCACCGCCAAGGTCAGTTTCTTTGCCATGACTTTGCCCTTTGTGGTTGTTGCATTGAAACAACATACCACGAATCAGGGTTAAAAAGAACTCATGCGTCGCCGAATACCCGGGCAAAGATCGTGTCGACATGTTTGGTGTGGTATCCAAGGTCGAATTTCTCTTCTATCTCGGCGACACCTAGTGCCTTTACAACGTCGGCATCCGCCAGCAATTCAGTCTTGAAATCCTTGCGTTCCTCCCAGACCTTCATCGCGTTGCGCTGCACCATTTTATAGGCGTCTTCGCGGCTGACACCGGCCTGAGTCAGGGCCAGAAGTACCCGCTGGCTCATGACCAGGCCGGGAAACTTATTCATGTTTTCCAACATGTTCTCGGGGTATACCAGCAGCTTGTCGATGACCGAGGTCAGGCGCGACAGGGCGAAATCCAGGGTGATCGTGGTATCGGGGCCGATGTTGCGTTCCACCGACGAATGCGAGATGTCACGCTCGTGCCAGAGGGTCACGTTTTCCATTGCCGGCACCACGGCCATACGTACCAGCCGGGCCAGACCGGTCAGGTTTTCGGTCAGCACCGGGTTTTTCTTGTGTGGCATCGCCGACGAGCCCTTTTGCCCGACCGAGAAAAATTCGGCCGCTTCAAGAACCTCAGTACGCTGCATGTGACGGATTTCGGTGGCGACGTTTTCAATGCTGCTGGCAACAACGCCAAGGGCGGCGAAAAACGCGGCATGCCGATCGCGCGGGATCACCTGCGTGCTGATCGGTTCTGGTTCCAGTCCAAGTTTGGCGCAGACGTGTTCTTCGACAGCGGGGTCGATATTGGCGAAGGTGCCAACCGCGCCGGAAATTGCACCGGTGGCGACCTCCATCCGGGCTTTTTTCAACCGGTTCAGGTTGCGGTCCATCTCGGCGTAAAAGCGCGCGAAGGTCAGGCCCATGGTGGTGGGTTCGGCGTGGATGCCGTGGCTGCGGCCGATGCGAATTGTGTTTTTGTGTTCGAGCGCGCGGCGTTTGAGGGCGGCAAGCAGGCCCTTCATGTCGTCGATCAGGATATCGGCGGCGCGCACCAACTGCACATTGAAACAGGTATCAAGCACATCCGAGCTGGTCATGCCCTGATGCACAAAACGGGCTTCTTCACTGCCCACGTGTTCGGCCAGATGGGTCAGAAAAGCGATGACGTCATGTTTGGTTTCGGCCTCGATTTCGTCAATGCGGGCGACGTCGAATTCCACGTCTTTGGCTTTCCAGACCGCGTCAGCGTTTTCGCGGGGGATCACGCCCAGATCGGCCATGGCATCGCAGGCATGCGCCTCGATCTCGTACCAGATGCGGAATTTGGTCTGAGGCGACCAGATGGCAACCATTTCGGGGCGTGAATAGCGGGGAATCATGTGGCGGTCCTTTTGGGATGCTGTAGTGTTGCGCGCGGGTTTAGACTGTGGGCCGGGCGGCGGCAAGACAGGAGCGCCGAGATGAGACGTATTGACCGGACCAGGGCCGGAATTGAGCGCAAGCTGGCGGACTTTGCAGGAAACTGGCGGCTAGAGCGCAAGATCAGCCAAGCGGATGGAACCCGGGCGGTGTTTCTGGGGCAGGCGGACTGGCAGCCCAAGGACGACGGGCTGCTGTGTGTCGAGATCGGGGTGCTGACGCTGCCGGGGCAGGCGCAGATGCAGGCCGAGCGCCGCTATTTCTGGTCGGAGGACCTGTCGGTTTATTTTGATGACGGACGGTTCTTTCATAAGGTGCCTGCCCTAGGCGGAGAGACCGGACACTGGTGCGACCCGGATCAGTATGACGGGTGTTATGACTTTGGGGACTGGCCCGTTTTTCGTGTCACGTGGCGTGTGAAAGGGCCAAAGAAGGATTACAAGATGATCAGTGCGTATGAGCGTGAATGAAACATGAGTGGTATTTTCCAGCGGAGCATTCCGCATGACATCACACCGCGCGCCTTGCCGGGGATCGGGCCGCTTGACGAGGCTGATTGGTTGCAAGCGGATGAAGCGTTTGCGGGCCAGATGGCAGAGCGGGAAAGGTTACTGAGCGTGCGGCGAGATGAAGTGCTGGCGATGACACCGCAAGGTCTGGCGGCAGCGGATGAGTTGTTGAACTACGTGCTGGACTGGCTGGGTAAAAACGCGAAGGACTATCAGGTTTCAACGGATCAGGTGCGACGCCCGGACGGGGTAAGTGTGACGCTGGATCGGGGCGAACCTATGGCCACGCTGGGGCATCTGGTACAAGAGGATTTCTGCCTTTTGGAAAAGCACGGTGATGAACATGTGATGACCGCCGCCGTCCTGTGTTTTCCGGCGAGCTGGCGACTGGCGGATAAGATCGGACGGCCCCTGGGCGCAATCCATGACCCGGTTGAGGAATATGACGAAACGCTGGCCCGACGGGTGCAGCGGCTGTTTGACGGGGTGCAGGTGGGGCGACCGATGTGGCGGTTCAATCTGCTGCATTATGCTGATCCGGCGCTTTTCCAACCAAAGACGCGCACTGAGCGAGGGGGGCCTGAATACGGCACCGAATTCCCTTATCTGCGGTCTGAAAGGCAATCCGTATTACGTCTGCCAAAGTCACTGGCCTGCGTGTTTTCAATCCATACGTATGTGGTGCCGCGCGCCGCTGTATAGCGACGCACAAGCACGAGGCATCAGTCGAGATCAAGCACCACGTGGGGCTGACCGTCTGACGTTTTCTGGTGGGTAACACCATGGGCGTTCACCACACAATTCACCTGACGTCGATACGCGCTGAACCTGTCTGAGGTTACCACATCAACCGGTGCGTCAAAGACCAGTGTCAGGTGATGATGGCCGCCGCTGGCCTGCCGAACGGCCTTGATCCGGGCGGTAAAGGCATGGCCCAGATAGCGCCCCGAGACGGGCTGCCCTACCTGCCATTGCGCAAGGGGCATAGTGCGTGCCGTAGCCGACAGGGTATTCCAGTCGCGGTAGCCCCATTGCTGGGCAATCGCTTCAAGAGCTGTAGCATGGGCGATCGGGGTGCCTTTGTCGGTCAGCGTGGCGCGCAGGCGTCTGGCCTGCGCCTTGAGCGCATCACGGGTGGGCAGAGCAAAGTTGGTCATGGTTCATAATCCCAACGGGTCAATTGGCGATAGACGGGATTCGCATTGCCATCCGGTCATGACCCTGGTCAGGAACTGGAAGAAGAACGTCAGGGCTTCACCACAGCCATTGGGCCTGCGAACGGCGGGGGCCTGCACCCCGTGGGCCACGAATTAGGTAGTCGGGCGCACCCTGTCAAGGCCGTCGGATCAGATGCAAAAACCCTATGATATCGCAATGGCCCCGTCGCGCAGGGCGGCATAGGTCAGTAGAAAAGCGCCAAGCGGCGGGACCTGCAACGCCATGGTCATGCCAAGCGTGTAGATCGTAAGGCGTTTTGGCAGGGAAATTCCGTGCTCAGCCCGAAGGTTAACGTCGATTGGTGTGCTGGCGTGTGTGTCATCGTGATTGTGGGCCTCATCGGGTGGGGCGTGATGGCCGTTGGTTTCGAGAGAGGCGTTTAACGGACACATTTGCGTTCCGGTAACGATGAACCTGTCTTTGTCGCGCGGAAGTATGTCGTGCGGGACGGTATTTTCGCTAAACCGCAGCAAATCTGCGACGGTACGGATCACCTTGCTGCTGACGGGGCGGTTGACGGTGCCATGCAGTAGGGCATCATAGGGAAGCAGATAGCTGAAATGCCCCACGATATATTGGGCAAGCGAATCTATATATCCCGGCACGGGAGCAATATTGGCCTGCCGGGGGGTATGGCCCACAGCCACTATCAAGTGCCATGGCGCATCAGCTGCGGTTGGATCCAGCCAACCAAGAGCCACGCGAACAAGATCGCGGTCGATGATAACCAGATCGCTGCTGATCCAAGTCTGACTGCGTTCCTGGCCATCGACAAGTTGAAACGACGTGTCGAATTCCCTGACAATTGTCGCAAAGTCCAGCTTGGGGCGATTGGCGTATTGCAATGCCGCGACAGTTCCAAACTTATCCCTAGTCATATGTTTACCTGCTTCATTCTTATTCTTTTGGAAACAATAAACGATTGAATTTAGGGGTATTTTTGATCGGACTGTGACCGAACCATGATGCTTTGCGAAATTTTTAAGTCAAGTGTGGCGGTGACAGGGGTTACCCATCTATCTGCGCCGCCATGATGGCGATGGCTTTTTGATAAACGCTGGCAGCATTCCATTCCTTGATCACGGCAAAATTGGGCTGCCCCTGCTGATAACCTTTGCCGGGCTGCCAGCCCTTCTTGCGCAGGTAATTTGCGGTCGAGGCCAGCGCATCGGCCTGACTGTAGAAGTCAACGCGCCCATCTCCATTGGCATCGATGCCGTATTTCAACGCATTGCCAGGCAGGAACTGGGTATGTCCCAATTCGCCGTGTTTGGCGCCTTTGGTGCCGCCCGTGATTGATCCGCGATCGATGAGCGCAAGCGCGCCAATCGCATGGGGGACAAAGAAATCGGAGCGGCGGCAATCATAGGCCAGCGTGGTGATGGCTGAAACCACCGGGCTGTCGCCCATGAAGCCGCCAAAGCCGGTCTCCATCCCGTGAATGGCCAGCAGAACACCGGCTGGCACGCCATACTGGCGTTCAAGTGACATATAGAAATTGGCATTGCGCGCCTTGCGTTTGCGTCCCTGTGCCACGATTGTGGGTGCGCCGCGTATCTGCATGAATTTATCAAGGCTGTATTTGAAACTTTTCTGATTGCGATCTGCCGCGATGGTGCTCTTGGCATAGCGCGCCTCGGCCAGTGCCTGAAGGCCGCGTTGGCCGATACCGGCGCGGGCCGCTTCAGAAGCAAAGGCAGCTTTCCACGCGTCAAACCCACTTGCGTTATTTCCACATTTGGCAGCACGGGCTGGGCCGGTGGGCAAAACTGCGAGAATTATGGCAAGGACAGGCAGAACCGCCGGTAGTCGTGAAAGCACCACACACTCCTTCAAAATATACAGAGCGAGAATAACCGAGTGAAAATCATCGACAAAGACAATTCTGAGGTGAGCGAAGTTTAACCTGTGCGGTACGTGCCAAAAGTTAACCAAATATCCCCTGGACCATTTCCATCGCCTGTGCCGTGCTGCCGTGGATTTGCAAGGTGATGAAGGTGCCAGTCAGCGCGGCGGCCTGTGAGCACAGACGCAGGTTTTCCCCCCTAAGCAGGTTGAAGACAATCAGCGCGGCGCCCACCGGCAGGCAAAACAGCGCGACCGTAAAGGACAGCATCCAGGCGGACAGGCGCAGGGGCGCTGTTTTTTCGCGGATGTCATCCCCGGGGGCGGGCAGTACGCCTATCGCGTCGGGGTCGTCCAGAAAGATCGATCGCAATTCGCCGTGAAGGTCACCTTCGACATCCAGCACCTCGCGCTGGGACAGCCGATTTTGCAAGATGTCATTGGTTTCTTCTATGGCAGGCAGGTCATGCTGTTGAATCGGCGCGCCGCATTCTGCCTGAGCGCAGTGGGAGGGAAACGGCGGCTGGGGTTGGGATGTGGCGACGACAAAATCGGCACTTGAGAGAACAGCGTCTTTTTCGATCCATTGGATAAAGTCAGCTGAAAGGGTCCTGTGCAGTGTTTTGAGAACATGGGCCATAATGGAATCCAGTGTGGGTACGCCATCGTCGGGCACAGCCTTGCCCGGGGCGATGCGCACCGACAGGAAAAGCGCCGGTGGCGCACCGAGCGGGTTTACCGGATGGTCCTCTTGCGTGCTGATCCAGATCTGATAATGCGCGGACGTGATAAGGGAACTGTCATCCGACAGCACCCGAACGCTGGTCACAATCTGGTCGAGCCCCTCGAAGGTATTGCAAACGCGGTTGTTGACCTTGACGATGTCAATGTCGCGTGCGCCCAGAAAGACAAGCCCGGCGCTTACCCAGTTTTTCCCCGTCGCCATAAAAATTCTCAGTGCCAATGGTTTTCATACAAGACCAGTGATGGATGCAGAAATTGTGATCAGTTTGTTTCAAATACGGATACATTGAGGCAATCTTTGATTTTTCACCTTTTTGGTTCGAATTGCGAAACAACAGGAATGATCAACAAAAATGGGCGCCCCGGCAGGGGGCGCCCAAACTGTTCATGTTTAAAACAGGGCAGGTCGGGGTCTGTTATACCCTTAGCAGCTGTAATACATTCCGAATTCAACCGGGTGCGGTGTGTGTTCGTACAGGTGCACCTCTTCCATCTTCAGCGCGATATAGCCGTCGATCTGGTCTTTGGTGAAAACGTCACCGGCCAGCAGGAAGGCGTGATCAGCGGCCAGAGCATCCAGTGCTTCGCGCAACGAGCCACAGACAGTGGGGATGCCTTCAAGCTCTTCCGCAGGAAGATCATAAAGGTTCTTGTCCATTGCTTCGCCCGGATCGATCTTGTTCTTGATGCCGTCAAGGCCGGCCATCAGAAGCGCTGCAAAGCACAGGTAGGGGTTTGCGCTTGGGTCGGGGAAACGGGCCTCAACGCGTTTGGCTTTGGGGCTTTCGGTCCATGGGATACGCACGCAGCCCGAGCGGTTGCGGGCCGAATAGGCGCGCAGAACGGGGGCCTCAAAACCGGGGATCAGACGCTTGTAGCTGTTGGTGCCCGGGTTGGTGAAAGCGTTCAGCGTTTTGGCGTGCTTCAGGATGCCACCGATGAAATACAGCGCCTCCTGAGACAAATCAGCGTATTTGTCGCCCGCAAAAAGCGGCTTGCCATCTTTCCAGATCGACATGTTCACATGCATGCCGCTGCCGTTATCACCGTAAATCGGCTTGGGCATGAAAGTAGCGGATTTTCCGTAAGCCTGTGCCACGTTGTGGATCACATATTTGTATTTCTGCAGCTCATCCGCCTGATGCGTAAGAGTACCGAAAATCAGGCCCAGTTCGTGCTGACAGGACGCCACTTCGTGGTGGTGCTTGTCAACTTTCATGCCAAGACGTTTCATCGTGCTGAGCATTTCCGAACGGATGTCCTGGGCATCGTCGGTCGGGTTAACCGGGAAATAACCACCCTTCAGGCCCGGGCGGTGACCCATGTTGCCCATTTCGAATTCGGTGTCGGTGTTCCACGAGGCGTCGATTGCATCAACTTCGTAGGATACCTTGTTGATAGAATTCGAAAACCGAACATCGTCGAACAGGAAGAATTCGGCCTCGGGGCCCATGTAGGCCACATCGCCAATGCCGCTGGCCTTAAGGTAGGATTCGGCTTTCTGCGCGGTGCCGCGCGGGTCGCGTCCATAGGCCTCGCCCGTGTCGGGTTCAACCACCGAACAATGGACGCAGAGGGTTTTCTCGGCATAGAACGGGTCGACATAAGCGCTGTCGATGTCCAGCATCAGCTTCATGTCGGAAGCTTCGATCGACTTCCAGCCGGCGATCGACGAACCGTCGAACATGAAACCTTCTTCAAGGAAGTCCTCGTCAACCAGATCGGAAACCACGGTCACGTGCTGCAGTTTGCCGCGCGGGTCGGTGAAGCGGATATCGACATATTCGATATCTTCATCTTTGATCTGCTTGAGAATTGCGTCTTTGCTCATTCTCCTGGTCCTTCTTTAGCTTGGGAAATGTTGTTTTGGGATTGGGTTTGATATCAGAGTGCTTCTGAACCGGTTTCGCCGGTGCGGATGCGGATGGCCTGTTCAACGGGGCTGACAAAGATCTTGCCGTCGCCGATCTTGTCCGTCTTGGCAGCTTCGATGATCGCCTCGATGGCGGCGTCGACCTGATCGTCGTCCAGCACGACGTCAATTTTCACCTTGGGCAGGAAATCAACGACATACTCGGCACCGCGATACAGTTCAGTATGGCCTTTCTGACGGCCGAACCCCTTGACCTCGATCACGGAAAGGCCCTGAATACCGGCGTCCTGCAAGGCTTCTTTGACCTCGTCCAGTTTGAACGGCTTGATGATCGCCTCGATCTTTTTCATGTGGGGCCTCCTGTGGCTGCGGTGTTGCGGCCCCTCAGAACACTTCTAATTGGCGCGCTCAATCGGTTAGGGTTGATCAACGCGCGTGAGCGGGAGGCAGGATTTGTGTGTGCACAAAAAATAGGCAGATTGCACGCGATATAAGCGAAATTGAATCGCCGGTGAGGGATATATGACTGAATTACTGACTGCCGCGCAGATGCGGGCCATAGAAACCGCCGCAATTGAGTCGGGTGAGGTGACCGGGCTGGAGCTGATGGAACGCGCCGGGCGCGGCGTGGTTGAGGCGGTATTCGAGGAATGGCCGGAACTGGCCGCGACGTCGCATCGCGCGGTCGTGCTATGCGGGCCGGGCAACAATGGCGGCGACGGGTTTGTGGTGGCGCGATTGCTGAAGGAATGGGGCTGGGAGGTGGAGGTGTTTCTCTATGGCGATCCCGGGAAACTACCACCCGATGCGAAGGTGAATTGTGAGCGGTGGTTGGAGATCGGGGAAGTTGCTGAATGGAATGACAGCGCGATAGAGGATATTCTGGACGAAAGAACCAATGGCCTGGTGATTGATGCACTTTTTGGCACTGGTCTGACGCGTCCGATGCCAGATGACACCCTGCGGACGTGGCGCGGTTTTGTGCCCACTGTGACGCATTACGATACCGCAACCCGCCCCAAATATGTTGCCATTGATGCTCCCAGTGGTTTGTGTACGGATTCTGGTGCAAATTTAGGAGCGTTTCCCGCTGATCTGACGGTCACATTCCATACTGCAAAGGTTGGGCACTACTTGATCAGAGAGGCGCACTACGGTGGTGGCCCGGGGTTGAGTGGAACCGTCGTTGTCAAGGATATCGGTCTGCAACACGAGTATTGCAAAGACATCGTGCAGTTGCTGGAAGGTCCAAAACCGCTGCGACCCAAATGGATGAGCGAACACAAGTATTCGCATGGGCACGCCCTGATCCTCTCGGGCGGTGCAGGCAAAACCGGCGCGGCGCGTTTGGCGGCGCGGGGCGCGCTCAGGATTGGGGCAGGGGTGGTGACGCTTGGCGTGCCGGGGTCGGCACAGCTGGAGGTGGCGGCGCAAATCACGGCAGTGATGTTGAGGTGGGTTGAGGATGACGAGGCGCTGACGGCGGTGTTGGAGGATCAGCGGATCAAGGCGCAGTGTCTGGGGCCGGGGTTTGGATCGGGTGAGCGTGAAAAGGCGTTGATCGGTGCGGCGTTGGAGGCAAAGCGCCCGACGGTTCTGGATGCTGATGCGCTGTCGATCCTGTTTTTCGACGAGGCAGATGCACTGTTTGGCAAGTTGCATGAAAAATGCGTGCTGACACCCCATGCGGGTGAGTTCGCGCGGATGTTCCCGGATATTGCCGAAAAGCTGAACGCACCCGCCATCAAAGGGCCTGCTTATTCCAAAGTGGATGCGACGCGTGAGGCGGCGAAACGGGCCGGGTGCGTAGTGCTGTTCAAAGGACCCGATACGGTAATTGCAGCACCGGACGGGCAGTGCAGCATCAACTCGGCTCACTACGAGCGTGCCGCGCCATGGTTGGCGACAGCGGGGTCGGGCGACGTGCTGGCGGGTTTCATCACCGGGCTGTTGGCGCGGGGATTCCAGCCGATGCAGGCCGCCGAGACGGGGGCGTGGCTGCATGTGGAATGTGCCCGCAGTTTTGGCCCCGGTTTGATTGCCGAGGACCTGCCCGAGGAATTGCCAAAGGTGTTCCGGGATCTGGGCCTGTAGCGGTTCTGAAGGGGAGGGGCGACGCGCAGAGCGCGAAAATTCTGCGAATTTTCGGGTGCGGCTTATAGCAGCCTGCGGTCGGGGCATGCCCGTAAAAGAAAAACCCTCGGACCGCAGAAATCCGGGGGTTTTCCATTGCCCTGGAGGGTAACCTTCAGGCAGCTTTGGGTTTGGCTATTGCCGTTTCGGACGCGTTACTGGCGACCTCGAGCCCGTCGACATAAAGAACATGCGGGCGGTCGAAGGATAATTCATACAGCGTGGTGGTAATGGTGTCACCAAAGGTGACAAATTCGCCGTCCACCAGGCGAGAGGCGGGAACCAGCGCCCTGGAAACCCCAAAGAGTGCCTGCGCGCGCCAGTCGCGGATCAGGATGTTCTGGCCGGCGGACAGGGTGACATCACGCTCCGGGCGTGTATGGCCCAGTGAGCCGGCCTTGATATGTACCGATCGCATGTGAGCGGTATGAGACCGCACCGATTTGACAACCGCCATGCCGCTGTCGCGGGTTATGATGCGCTCACCGGGACATATATCCTGAACCTGTTTTTCGCCCTGCATGGTCATGACAATGCTGTCAGCCATCAGGCCGTTGATTTCTTTTGGGGACTGAGCGGCGGGTTTGCCGTTGTCCCGCCCGACCGTTTTCGGTTTCATGGCGTATCTCGCTTTGTGGCTATTCCGATGTATCCACCGGAATATGGCAAGATTTGGTTGCTGCTGTGCCCTTTCCTTGCCCGATACACCGTGGGGGGCTGCGCATTTTCCGCTCGCATCCGGTGGCAGGCTTTGCTAGAGACCGCGCCAGCGGCATGAAACATGTGGCTGAAATTGCGGGTGTGGCGGAATTGGTAGACGCACCAGATTTAGGTTCTGGCGCCTATGGCGTGGGGGTTCGAGTCCCTTCACCCGCACCAAATTCAATATAAAAAGGTGTTTGATGGCTTGGCCGCTGGCCCCTGCGCCGTGCCGCGCATCTGACAGCACTGCTGTATCGCCCGGGTTTGCAGTCAGACCCTTTCGACTGCGACTGTGTCGCTGGGGTAGAAAGCCAGACAGCCCTTGATGCGGACGGCGTCGAGAGTCGGGTTTTCATAGCTCCAGGCGGCGTTTTTCAAGGTCTGACTTTTGGTGATGATCGAGTAATAGCTGGCATCGCCCTTATGCGGGCAGTGGGTGCTATGATCACTGTCATCCAGAAATGCCATGGCAATATCTTCGCGGGGGAAATAAATCACCGGCGGATAATCGCCTTCGGTCAGTTCCAGTGCGTTTTTCGTCTCGGCCAGAACGGCCCCTCCGGCCCGAACGGTCCACGTACCTTCGGCCTTGCGTATCTTGATATGTCCCATTTTAACCCTCTCCTGAAGTCTTTTGTCTGGCCCCGTTTTGGTACACTGATGTGTCAGAGGAGCTCGGTTGCTTGTGCCAACCATAGACGAGCCGGCTGGGATAGCCGAGGCCCGATTTTGTCGCGGCAGGCGGCGTGATAGCTGTTCAGCCAGTCACGTTCAGGAAGACTTAGCATGTCGATCCGGATCAGGCGCCGGTCAATGGGCACGAAATTCAGGGTTTCAAAGCAGAATTTGCCATCGACATCGCCGCCTGGCAGTTTGTCGGCTTCTTTCACCACCAGCAGATTTTCGATGCGGATGCCAAAAGCGCCTTCGCGGTAATAGCCCGGCTCGTTCGAGACGATCATGCCTGGGCGAAAGGGCACCTCGCTGATGCGCGACAGGCGCTGCGGGCCTTCGTGTACGCACAGATGCACACCCACCCCGTGACCGGTGCCGTGGTTGTAGTCCTGATCGGCCAGCCATAAAGGGTAGCGCGCGATCACATCCAGATCGCGCCCTGCCAACCCCTTGGGAAAGCGCAGGCGGCTCATCGCGATCATGCCCTGCAACACGCGGGTAAAGGCGGCGGTCTCATCCGCGCCGGGGGTGCCCACCGGCAAGGTGCGGGTGATGTCGGTAGTGCCATCCAGATATTGCCCGCCGCCATCCAGTACCAACAAGTCGCCGTCTTGCAGGGTGCGGTTGGTTTTATGTGTCACCCGGTAATGCGCCAGAGCACCGTGTGGGCCCGAGCCTGCGATGGTGTCGAAACTGATATCCAGCAGCTTGCCGGTGGCAGCGCGGCATTCCTCCAGTTTGGTGATCACGTCAATTTCGGTGATGGTGCCAGCGGGCTGATCGTCAAACCACGCAAGAAATTCGCAGACCGCCGCCCCGTCGCGCAGATGAGCGGCACGGGTGGCGGCAATCTCGGCGTCGGTCTTGCAGGCTTTGGGCATCACACAGGGGTCATCGCCCCAATGATGTGCCACACCGGCATCGTCAAGTTGCTGCACGACCCATAAGGGCACCGATGTCTTGTCCAGGCGCACCGGGCCGGTCAGGCTGCGCAGGCCAGGGCCAAAGGCATGGGGCGGGCGGACCACCACGTCATCCCCCAGATGGGCGCGCAGGGTATCATCCACCTTGGCGGGGTCCGTGAACAGTGTCAGGTGGCCGTTGTCGTGCAGAATGGCAAAGGCATGAGCGACCGGATTTCGGGGGATATCGCGACCGCGGATATTGAGCAGCCAGGCGATTGAATCGGGGGGGGTTATCACTGCCGATTCGTGCCCCGCATCTTTCAGCGATGCAGCCAGACGGGTGCGTTTGGCGTCATGGGTGTTCCCGGCCAGATCGGCGGGATAGGGCGTGATCGCACCTTGGGGCGGGGCAGGCTGATCGGGCCAGATCCGGTCAATCAGGTTTTCGGTGGGCTGCAATGTGATCCCGCTTCCGGTCAGGGCTTTTTCCAGAACCTCGATCTGTTCAGCGGTGTAGTGCCACGGATCAAAGCCTACGATGCCGCCCTGCGGCAGGTGATCTTTCAACCAGTCCGCCAGTTTAATCTCGGGCCAGTCGACAGGGGTGAAATGGCGCGTGTCCACCTGCACCTTAGCCTGCACCCGGTAGCGGCCATCGACAAAAACACCTGCCTTGTCGGCCACCACAGCACAAAACCCGGCCGAGCCGGTAAAGCCTGTAAGCCACGCCAGACGGTCATCACAGGGAGCAACATATTCGCCCTGGTGGGCATCGGCGCGGGGCACCAGATATCCAGCCAGCCCCTTATTAGCCATCACCGTGCGCAGGCGTTTCAGGCGGGGCGGCCCCTGATCCGGGCTGGCAGTGTCGTCGAAAGATTGAAACATTTTCAGAAGTCCCCGGCTGATGGTATCGCCTCTTTTTCACCCAGTTGCGCGGAAATGACCAGTGCCGGGTGCAGCGGCGGAATGCTGGGTCTTGTTTTGCAGCAGATGACAAAGAGATTTGAGCCGTCTGGCGCCAGCCACCACATCTTGCGGCAAAAACATTGCGTAACCTTCCTGATCTGCCAGTGAACTGGACAGAGCAGCGTCAGGTACTTGGATTCCCGCACGACTGAGTTCGCGTTTTCCGGCCTAAGACCTCACCGGCAATCGCCCCGGACTCGCTCAGAATAGAGGCGATTTGTGAGGCCTTTGGTGTTCTTTCATCCCGCAACACACAGAAAAACAAACAATAATTTAAAAGTGCGTGGAAACAGCAATTTTAGGAGGACTGAGTGGTGGTGGATACAGTCTTTTGCGAACCGGTCTCATCATTAATTTGCCTGGAAACAGGGAATTTACAGAGAAATCTCGCGATTTTGGCCCATCCCAGCAAGGTTTTACGATTTTTGGCTCAGCTTGGCAGCGCAGTTTCAAAGGGTTATGGAGCAATTCCCTGTTATTGGAGGAACAGGGAATCTTCAGGGGAAGAACAGGGAACGCCGGGCGTAAGACAGGGAATGCCAATCTGATTACAGGGAAGGCATCGGCTGCGCACTCTCGGCGTCATCGAAACCTTGGCGGTTCCAACTCCGGGAGCAGGCTTTTTTTCGTCGCCGTCGTCCGCTGCGTCGGCCCAAGGCAGAGTGATCGCATGGCCGTTTGTCGCGACGCGGGTCTGTTCAAAAAGCTCGAGGTCCTGGACGTTAGTCCAGGCCATGGAGTGAGTTTCAGCGAATTCGGTGAAGCCTGGTTTGCGCTTTGAGATCGCCCGAAACGCTTGCGAGGTCTGCGGCAGCCGATCTCGGGTAAAAAGATTCACATAGGGAAACCCGCCATTGCGCATCGTGTAGCGTCCTGTCCCATCCTTCGATCAGATGGCGGCAAGCGGTTCGGAGCGCCGTTCGATCATCCGTCGGACAGAGGCTTTGAGGCTGAGATCGAGGCTGTCGCGCAGGGGCTCTCCGTCGCGCAGGTGCGCGGTTCGCGACAGGTGCGGGTCCACCATGTGAAACGGCGCCAGAAGTCCGATGGCAAACTGGTTGGCCTGGGTTTCCTGGCGCTGATGCTGCCGCTCTTCCCTGGTTTCACGCATGTCGCTGGTCCGACAAGTGAACCCCGCTGCACCAGACAGGACATGATGTTCCATCGGCGATGACACACCATTCGCATGTGCACGTTATCGTGCCGGGTGGCGGGCTGTCAGCGGATGGCGCCCGCTGGATCCGCTGCCGCCCAGGGTTCTTTCTGCCGGTCAAGGTCCTGTCTCGGTTGTTCTGCCGCCTGTTCCTCGAAGGACTGATGAGGTTGCACCGGGCTGGCAAGCTGCGCTTCTTCGGCGATCTGGTGGGACTGGCAGACCACGGATGACAGCACCAAGTTCAAGCATAAGCCCTTTGCGATGCTGCCATGTAGTGTCTGACGTCAGCGCTTATGGGTCCAAATAGGGTGATTTGATAAGGGAGTGTTCTTGGCTCATCGTAACCACTGAGGAGTGGACGATGAGAAAGACAACTGGAACCCGCAAAAGCCCTGGCGAGAA
>NZ_FWFL01000002.1 GCF_900172295.1 Roseovarius litorisediminis | reverse complement strand
GCACACGGTCGTTCAGATCAAGGCGGCAGAACCAGCGATACGCGAGGTTCAGATGCACCTCTTCACAAAGTCGTCGCTCGGATCGGATACCGAAGCAATAGCCGACCAACAGCATGCGGATCAGCAGCTCGGGATCGACGGAGGGGCGGCCCGTGTGGCTGTAGAACTCCGCAAGATGTGTGCGGATGCCGCCAAGATCGACGAACCGGTCGATGGAGCGCAGCAGGTGATCCTGTGGGACATGATCCTCAAGCGAGAACTCGTAGAACAGCGCCGGTTGCACTTCCTGCATCGGTCCCATCATCGCCGGTCCTCCCCCTCGATTACAGGAATTGAATCAGCAGTTCAGACTTCGATCAAGGAAGAGTTTTTCAACAAAATAAGCCCAGAACCGCCGGATTGAAATCGCGCCCTTCGCTCATGCAGCAAAAAAGTTGCCTTGATTGATCCAAGCGCCACGCTGCAACGCAGCCTTAAAAGCGGCCATTCGTTGTGGGCGCAGCAAAGCTTGGAGGGTCTATGACCGAGTTGCGGACAAAGCCGAAGTCAGCAAGGATTAGCTTGGACGCAGCCACATTCGCCAAAGCTAACGATTTCAGATATTATTCGACCATTCAGCCAGTGACGTAGCAGACAGGACCCTCTCAATGTCTAACAATTCTTCCAGTTTCGTAGGCGATATCCCGGGGCATTATGATCACGGCCTTGGCCCCAACATCTTCGTGGACTACGCCGACAGGCTCTCAAACCTCTGCTGCAAGAGCGATGCAAAAAATGTTATTGAACTCGCAGCCGGGACGGGAATTTTGAGCCGGAAATTAAGGGGTAAACTGTCCACTGATTCCAAGTTAATGGTTACAGACCTGAACCAACCAATGCTGGATGTCGCTAAGGGAAAGTTTTCCGAAGGGGAAAACGTTGAATTTCGCGTAGCAAATGCAATGGACTTGCCTTTCGGCGACGACGTATTTGACCTCATGGTCTGTCAATTCGGTGTCATGTTTTTTCCCGATAAACCAGCGTCATATCAGGAAGCGGCTCGCGTTCTGAAGCCCGACGGACGTTATTTATTCAATGTATGGAGTGCAATGTCGGAAAATCCGTTCTCAATAATGGCACAGGATGTCGCAACACAATTTTTTCCAGACAACCCGCCCGGATTTTATAAAGTCCCCTTTCACTATGCGGACCCGGAAGAGGTTCAAGCTGATTTGGCAGCGGGCGGGTGGTCCGATGTGGAGTATGAGACTATTCAAATTAACAAAACCATCGCCAATCCAGAAGAATTTGCAACTGCGCTTGTTTATGGCAACCCGCTTATCGACGAAATCAGAGAACGTGGCGGGGTTGACCCAAAAGAAGTTGTTTCGGAGATGCAATCTGTACTTAAGGCGACATTCGGATCGAGTGGAATGACAATGCCACTGTCCGCAACAACGTTTGATTGCCGAATGTCGTAATCACGGGATTTGCGCCACCTCGCGACGTCTGTCCCGGGCTCGGAGCTGCCTTGCGGCGATGCAGCGGGTCGAGTGTGGACTGCGTTCCGGAAACAGACATTCCTGAGGCGCAGATAATTCACCCGTTTCAGCAGGTTGTATTGATAGTTGGACATTCAACAGTCTGAAGCGGTCGTTGGTCAGCTTGAGGGGGAACGGCGGCCTCGAGCCCAGATGCCTCGCCGAACTCCAGTGATTCAACCGAAAACTGAAGGGTTCTGGTAGTGACCAAAGCTTGGGAGAAGAGGTATCTTACCTACTCTGGTCACTACCCAATCCCACTCACAAAGGGATAGGCTCACCCTGTGGTGGAATCTACGTTATGTCAAAGGAAAGGTGCAATGGGACGCTTACCATCTCGACCGGTGTATTATTACGAAGTTCGTTGCACCCGCATCAGTGCGTTTTGTCCCGCAACTGAGACATTTGACACAGGCGCGGCGAACGACCGGTTTGAATTTCAATCTATCAACCTGCATTGAACGACCGCTTTGGGGAAGATGTCCTGCGCCACCGCGATATGGTTGCCGTCTCGGCCGCGCAATCTTGGAGATATTCGCTGCGCTTGCATCAGGCGGCTTTGTCCGCACAGCGGAACTAGACATGCCAAATCTCGCTGCGCTGTGAATGAATGGCGGCTTTCTTCTCTGCGGCGCAGCTAACAATTTTGGCTTACAGATTGCTGCGTGAGCGAGCTTCAGCACGGGAGCACTTCCGCCATGGGCTCAAAGCAGTCACTCGCGGCTGCTTCAACTTGTGGCCGGTCTTGGGGGACGAACGGCAGGTCATGCCGTTCGTCAGGCTTTTAGATGTCGATCTTCTCAGCGATACTTAGTGCGTCCTCTAACTCTACGCCGAGATATCGCACCGTGCTGTCAACCTTGGTGAGACCCAGCAGAAGCTGGACCGCACGCAGGTTCCCGGTCTTGCGGTAAATCTGCGCCGCCTTGGTGCGTCGCAACGAATGCGTGCCGTAACTGCTCGGTTCGAGACCGATCCCGGACACCCATCCACCGCCGACCACGACATGCTTGGACAGGGCAAAAAGCCACCGACGACCAGACCACGGCTTCGGTCACATTCCGGGCGGCTACATCATTTTGAGTGATGGTGATTGAGAGACATGTATCGCCTGCTCAGCCCCCAAATTGAGCAGCAGCTGGCCATAACCGGGTCTCAGGTCATTAAAGTGACTATGCAACAAACCACGCAGCAGAGGAACGCAAGATCCATTTGTGCAGACAGAGCCGCATCAGGCTTTTTCAGGAAAGAGCCACCCCGTGATCGGCACCACCGCACGGGTGACAATCGGGATCAGCACAAACCCGGTCGCCAGCCCGACAATGCCGTCCAGCCCGGCCGTCACCAGCCATCTCACAAAGCCTTCGGTCGAGCCAACTGCCGCCGATGCGACCTTCGCCGCGTGCTTGATCTGCTCATAAGGCAGATGCCAGCCCAAATCGTGCAACCCGTGCACGATGATACTGCCACCGACCCAGAGCATGGCCACCGTGCCAACGGTCGCGATTACCACCATCACGCCGGGCATCGCTTTGACAATTCTGCGCCCGATCGCCTTAGTTGTGGCAAGCCGCCCTTTCGCGCTGAGCAAAATGCCGAAATCATCGGCTTTCACCAACAAGGCCACGGCTCCATAGACCAGCGCGGTAATCCCAATGGCAACCGCAGCCAGTGCCGTCCCCTGTATCCACAAGGTGTCAATATCGATCTGTGAGAGAGAGATTGTCATTATCTCCGCCGACAGGATGAAATCGGTCTTGATTGCGCCTTTCACCCGCTGCTCTTCAAGGTGCGCAGCATCCAGCGTCTCTGCTTGCTGGGGGCCGTGTTCCTTGTGCGGGACGATCAGGTGCCAGACCTTTTCTGCCCCCTCAAAACACAGATACGCCCCGCCGATCATCAAAAGCGGCGTCAAAAGCCAAGGCAGGAATGCATTCAACAGCAATGCCACGGGCAACAGGATCACCAGCTTGTTGAAAAACGACGCGCGCGCGATTTTCCACACGATGGGCAATTCGCGTGCCGCTGGCAACCCAGTCACATATTTTGGCGTCACGGCCGCGTCATCGATGACAACGCCGGCAGCTTTCGTTCCGGCTTTGCTTGCCTGCGCAGCGACATCATCAAGCTGCGCCGCCGCCAGCTTGGCGATTGCTGCCACGTCGTCCAAAAGGGCCAGTAATCCGCTCATGGAAATCTTTCCTTTGGGTTGCCTTAAGAATAGCCGACATTCCTCAGGAAAAACGCCTACCGTTCCATGATGTCGGAGTTTTTTACCCCGATCAAGGCGCTAGGACGTGCGCAACGGACCTCGGGGTGTTCCAGAATGCTATCGCTGCACAACCGGCCGCTTTAGGTGATCAGTTGAGGTGACATTAAAGTTTAATTGCGGAGGTATGGGAGCTTTGAATGCCCGGACAGTCGCGGCGCCAGAATGCATCCCCATCGCATCCGTGCAATTTTCCTAGGACTTCGCTCAGTTCATAGAAATCTTCGTCGGTGGGTCCCGAGATGTTCGGCCATTCCTCGCCCGAGGATAAGAACTTACCAAAGTCCTGGTTGTTCCTGTATGGGATGCTAGCAGGTAGAACCTACAAGTTATCCCCGTGACATTGCCGAGATGGGGCTCGCACACACGGTGGGCGGCGACGTGGAGCGCGCGTATCGACGCAGTGACATGCTGGAGCGGCGGCGTGAGATGATGGACAGCTGGGCCGACTTCATGCTCGGTTGAGATGCTGAAAGCTGACGTAGGTCCATGTGGGAGGTTTCGAATGAAACGGTCGTGGCCCGCGTCCTCGGAACGTCAAAAGGCGAAGGCGTAAATCACCACCCAGAGCGACAGCATGATCCCGCAGAGCATAGTGTAGACGCCGTTCCACGCCCAGCCGACACGCAGCGCGCTGATGCCTCCGAAGGACCCGATCAGCAGTGTAGTCGCCGTGAAGGGCGAACTGGTCCCGCTAAGCGCCCAGCCGGAGGTGAGTGCCACGACGATGGCGGTCGGCGTCACGCCAAGGCTCTCGGCACCGGGAATGAGCGGCGCGAGCAGCGTCACCGCGAGGATCGGGTTCATCCCGAGCTGCCCCGCCAGCGGAATGAGCCAGACGAAACTCACGAGGAGAAGCCAAGGCGGAAACACCGCCAGATCGAGCCCGGCGCGCTGCATCAGCGGCCCGAGCAGGGCCGAGCCGACGGTGCCGATATACCCGGCCATCATAAGCAGCGTGAGCTCCTCGCGGTAGCCCGGCAATTCCTTGGTCACGTAGTCGCCGAATCGCCACGCGACAGACCGCACTGGCGCCTGCGTCCAATGCTGAATCAGCATCCACACCAGCGCAATCACCGGCACGATGACCACTACCAACCCGACGATCCGCACATCCGTGATAGCCGACAGGCTGATCACGCTGATCACCAGCACCCCGAGCAGCGCCAGCAGCGGCAGCATGAGGGCCCAGGACCCTTCCGGCTCCTGGCGTCTAGGCGTCACGCTCAGCCGTGGTTTGAAGGCCGTGTCGAGCCCCCAGCCGATCCCGGCCAGCAGCGCCGAGGAGACCAGACCCGGCACCATCGCCTGTGCCCAGCTTGTCCCCGGCACGACACTGACCGAGATCGCCATGGCGAAGGACAGGGGCGACCATGGCAGCGTTGATACGAAGGCCCGCTGGATAGCCAGCAGCATCCGCCGGATACGGTGACCGCGCACCTCGGCATCGGGCTCTGTCTCGGCATTGGCCAGCGCCAAGGCGCCCAGAAGCTGGATCGCCCCGTAATTGAGCAGCAGCGCAAAGCCCTGACCGCCTACCGTCAGCGCCGCATAGCGTCGACCGGGCCGCTGGCCCGAGAGAAACCCGCCCGCTGCCTGCACTGCCGCCGAGGTCTGCGCGACATTGCGCAGCGTCGAGAGCGCCGAGAAGAAGGCGGCGATGAAGGCCGCCGAGCGCAACCCGTCCAGGGTCACCACCCGCCAGCCCGGCGCGCTGCATGCAAGCGCCACTGTAAGGCCGAGCGCCACCGCGACAAAGGCCTTGCGCGAAACCCGGACCTGCGCCGCCAGAGTGGCCACGAGCAACAGCACGAGCACGGGTTTCGCCGGGGCCATCCACGCCGCAATGTGCCATTCGTGAAAAATGACAAGGCAGGTGATTGCGACCAGCAGCATGCCTGTCATGAGATCGACCCGATTGCGCATTTCGCTGAACAATTGCAAGCTCCCGCTGGTTGAAGCGTTCTTATGCGTGCTGACGTGTCGGGCGGCAAGGGCTCGCCCTGACGAAACTTCGAGGCGTGAATCGGCGGATCGGGGGCCGTTGTCGAAAGTGCAAATGCTTGTAGAAGCTCCAGGGAAGCCGGGCGGCACTAAGAGCGGCACGAGTATCTTCATCGAACCGTCCAAACGGCTTTGCAAGGTGGATGTCGGTCGTGTGGATAAAGCGCACTTGAAATAACTCCCTTAAAGCGGCGAGCTTGAACCCTGAATCGGGGGATTCCCAATTGTTGTAATTTGTGATTCATCCTGTTTGGGAGGATATTTCATGTCAGCAGCACTACGGTCAGAACTCCGAGCGCGTTTTCAAGAATATCTTGAAGAAGGGTTAAGCGGGCGCGCAGCTGCGGCCCGCTTGAGGCTATCTGCAGCGACGGGTGTCCGCTGGCAGCGTAAGTTGTCTGACGTCAGCGCTTATGGGTCCAAATAGGGTGATTTGATAAGGGAGAGCGATAATGACCAGAGTAGCGATTTACGCCCGATTTTCCTCGCAGATGCAGAGCGAAGCCTCGATCGAGGACCAGTTGCGGATCTGCCGGGAACGCGCCGCGCGCGAAGGTTGGGCTGTCACAGAAGTCTTCTCTGACATGGCGGTTTCCGGAGCCAGCATGCTGCGTCCCGGGGTTCAGCGCCTGATGGACGAGGCCAGCCGTGGCAACTTCGACGTCATTCTTGCCGAGGCTCTGGACCGCTTGAGCCGCGACCAGGCGGATGTGGCGACACTATTCAAGCGGTTAAGTTTTCACGGGGTGAAGATTGTCACCCTGTCAGAGGGCGAGATCAGCGAGTTGCATGTCGGCCTCAAAGGCACGATGAACCAGCTCTTCCTGAAAGATCTCGCCGCCAAGACCCGCCGCGGGCTGCGCGGCCGGGTTGAGGTCGGTCTTTCGGGAGGGGGCAACAGCTACGGCTATGATGTGGTGCGTCGCCTTGGAGCAGACGGCATGCCTGTGACTGGCGAGCGCACGATCAACGACACCGAGGCGGCCCTGATCCGCCGGATTTTTGCAGAGTTCAGCGACGCTCTGTCGCCCAAGTCCATCGCCAAGCGCCTAAATGGGGAGCATATCCCCGGCCCGAGAGGCAAAGCCTGGCGCGACACTGCGATTCGCGGCCACCGCATCCGGGGAACCGGCCTGCTGAACAATGAGCTTTATATCGGACGGCTGATCTGGAACCGGCTGCGCTATATCAAGGACCCGGAAACAGGACGCCGGGTTTCACGGCTCAATCCGCGTGAGGAGTGGATCATCACCGATGTGCCAGAGATGCGGATCGTTGACGATACGCTTTGGGCGAGCGTCAAGCAGCGGCAGGGCGAGATCGACGCCACACCGCGCGTGCAAGCGATCAGAGAGACTCGGTTCTGGGAGAAGAAGCGTAAGGTCCATCTGCTGACAGGGCTGTTGCGTTGCGGCGGCTGCGGGGGTGGCTTTGCCGCTGTCGGCAAGGATTACCTTGCCTGCTCGGCCGCGCGCAAACAGGCTACCTGCACGCAGAAACGCTCTTTCAAACGCAAGGAACTGGAAAGTGTGGTGCTGAACCTGCTGCGGGACCGATTGATGCGTCCAGAGGCGGTCGCCGCCTTCGTGGCATCTGTCAGCCGCGAGATGAATGCAGGACGTGCCGAAGAAACCGCCGCCCGCGCACGGCTTACATCTGAACGTAATCAGATCACGCGCCGCCTCGACGGACTTTACGACGCCATCGCCGATGGCCTGCGCACCGCAGGCTTGAAGACCAAGCTGGAAGACATGGAAGCACAACTGGCCGAGGTTGATGCAAAGCTGGCAGCGCCGCCCCCATCGCCGGTGCGGCTGCATCCTCACCTGAGCGAGATTTATCGTCGGAAGGTGGAGGAATTGTCCGAGACTTTGGCTGATCCGGAGATTCGTCCTGTGGCGCTGGATACGATTCGCGGCCTGATCCAGTCTGTGACGATCTACGAGACGGAGGGCGGCGTCCAGATCGACCTCCAAGGCGCCATAACAGCCCTTGTTGGGCTGGCCCAGCCAGATGCTGAGGCGTTTCTTGGTGGTAGATCGGTAAAAGTGGTTGCGGGAGTAGGATTTGAACCTACGACCTTCAGGTTATGAGCCTGACGAGCTACCGGGCTGCTCCATCCCGCGCCAATCTAGATGGTCTATCTAGTACCCCATGCCAAGCTCTGCAATGGCAAAATGGCGTTTTTTTTACAAAAAACAAGCCATCGGGGAAAACTCCAAAAAACTCAATGTGTTTTGCAGGAAGACAAGGCTGTCGGGTGCCAGATCAATTATGCCATCGGCATGCTTTCCGCAATCATCGACACCATTTCGAACATAACCGCCGCAGCGACCATGGCGGTGATCTGGTTTGGGCTGTCCTTGGTCGGCATCAGGCAGACGACATCCCCGCCCACGATGTTCATTCCCCGCACTGCATGCAGCAACTCTATCGCCTCATCCATCGAAAACCCGGTCACGCCTGGTTCGATGTTCGAAACGGCCGGGGCGACAGCGGCATCAAGGCAATCCAGATCGAAGGTGATGTAAACCGGTCTGCCATCCAGCACTGTTTTGATTTGCTGGATCACATCCAACGCCCCGCGAGAGCGATATTCTTTCATGGTCACAACGTTATAGCCATAGTCATAACTGGGTTGCAGCCAATCCAATGTCCTCGGGTGCCCCCGCAGACCGATCTGCATGGAGGTACTGGGATCCACCTGACCCTGATCGGCAAGATACGCGCCCCAATGGGCGGCCGATTTTTCAGCGCCTAGAAAATGATCAACTTTCGTAAACACATCCGTATGGGCATCCAGATGCAGCAGGGAGACAGCCTCTCCGTTGGAGAGATTTCCACCCCCAAGAGCTTGCAGGATACCCCCGGTGATCGAATGATCGCCCCCAATCGACACGGGTCGGGCGCCTGCAGCATCAACGTCTTTATAGAAGTCGGTGATCTGCTGAATACAATGTTCATTATCGTTCGCACGTGGAAACGGAACGTCACCTATATCGGAAATTTTCGCTTTTTCCCACGGGTTTATCCCGATCTCCCCATGCACGCGCCGCTGCAGGCAGGATACATTCCGCACCGCGCGTGGCCCTAGATGCTGGTCGCGCTCGGTTGTGCCGTTTCCAGTCGAATGCGGCACACCGGCCAGCACGATATCCTTGCCTTCGGCAGGCTCGTTCGGGCAACGGAACAATGTCGGGATGCCCCACCAATAGAGGTTCTGCATCATGCTTGCGTCATGTTCTTTGGCCATTTTACCCTCGTATCCCTCTGCGGTTCACACAGACGGTGGGGCAAAAAGAAAAACCGCGCAAGGTGCGGGGCAACATGTAGTGCGAAATTTGCAAATTCATCGACAGAGAGATACAACTTAAGGATTTTACTAGGTTTGGCGGTGACCTACTCTCCCACATCTTAAGATGCAGTACCATCGGCGCTACAGCGCTTAACGGCCGGGTTCGGGATGGGACCGGGTGTTTCGCTTGTGCTATGACCACCAAACCGAGAAAAATCCTTAAATCCAAGTCACGTACGCTGATTATGGTGTGTATGCTTTTGATTATCCGTAAAAGTCTGGCTTTTACTGGATCAAATCAAGCCTATCGGACAATTAGTACCGGTCAACTGAACGCATTGCTGCGCTTACATCTCCGGCCTATCGACGTGGTGGTCTACCACGGTCCTCAGGGATACCTTGTTTTGAGGGGGGCTTCCCGCTTAGATGCCTTCAGCGGTTATCCTGTCCGAACATAGCTACCCTGCACTGCGGCTGGCGCCACAACAGGTCCACCAGTGGTTCGTTCACCCCGGTCCTCTCGTACTAGGGGCAACTCCTCTCAAGTATCCTACACCCACGGCAGATAGGGACCGAACTGTCTCACGACGTTCTAAACCCAGCTCACGTACCTCTTTAAACGGCGAACAGCCGTACCCTTGGGACCTGCTCCAGCCCCAGGATGAGATGAGCCGACATCGAGGTGCCAAACACTGCCGTCGATATGGACTCTTGGGCAGTATCAGCCTGTTATCCCCGGCGTACCTTTTATCCGTTGAGCGATGGCCCTTCCACTCGGGACCACCGGATCACTATGGCCGTCTTTCGACTCTGCTCGACTTGTCAGTCTCGCAGTCAGGCTGGCTTCTGCCATTGCACTCAACGAGCGATTTCCGACCGCTCTGAGCCAACCTTCGCGCGCCTCCGTTACGCTTTAGGAGGCGACCGCCCCAGTCAAACTACCCGCCACACAGGGTCCCGGATCCGGATAACGGACCGCGGTTAGACATCAAGCAGAACAAGGGTGGTATCTCAAGGGAGGCTCCACAGAAACTAGCGTTCCTGCTTCAAAGCCCACCACCTATCCTGCACATGTTCGGCCTAATGCCAGTGTGAAGCTGTAGTAAAGGTGCACGGGGTCTTTCCGTCTAACCGCGGGAAGCCTGCATCTTGACAGGCAATTCAATTTCGCTGAGTCCACATTTGAGACAGCGGGGAAGTCGTTACGCCATTCGTGCAGGTCGGAACTTACCCGACAAGGAATTTCGCTACCTTAGGACCGTTATAGTTACGGCCGCCGTTTACCTGGGCTTCAATTCAAGGCTCTCACCTCTCCTTTTAACCTTCAGGCACCGGGCAGGCGTCAGACCCTATACGTCGTCTTGCGACTTCGCAGAGCCCTGTGTTTTTAGTAAACAGTCGCCACCCCCTGGTTTGTGCCCCCGACCAAAACTTGCGTTTCAATCGGGCCTCCTTCTCGCGAACTTACGGAGGTATTTTGCCGAGTTCCTTAAATGTGGTTCTCTCAAGCGCCTTGGTATTCTCTACCAGTCCACCTGTGTTGGTTTAGGGTACGATCTAGCGGAAGAGCTATTTCCAGGAACCTCTAAGCAGCCCATTCAATCCGATTAGGATGAACTACCCTCGAGATCCGTCACTACTTCCTGGCCCAGGAATATTAACCTGGTTCCCATCGACTACGCCTTTCGGCCTCGCCTTAGGGGTCGGCTTACCCTGCTCAGATTAGCTTTAAGCAGGAACCCTTGGACTTTCGGCGACAGTGTCTCTCACACTGTTTGTCGCTACTCATGTCATCATTCTCACTAGTGATCTCTCCACCGGATGGCTCACGCCCCGGCTTCATCGAAAGCTCCGGTCCTCCAATGCACCGCGAACGGTGCTAAGGAGGAATGGAACTATGTCACACTACGCTCTGCTACCATGCCTTACGGCATCCTAAGCTTCGGCTCATGGCTTGAGCCCCGTTACATCTTCGCCGCAGGACAACTTATTTAGACCAGTGAGCTGTTACGCTATCTTTAAAGGATGGCTGCTTCTAAGCCAACCTCCTGGTTGTTTTGGTCGTCCCACCTGCTTTCCCACTTAGCCATGAATTGGGGGCCTTAGCTGTAGGTCAGGGTTGTTTCCCTCTCGACTACGGACGTTAGCATTCGCAGTCTGTCTGCCATCTAGTACTCATCGGTATTCGGAGTTTGGTTAGGATCAGTAAGCCTGTGGGGCCCCATTACCCATCCAGTGCTCTACCCCCGATGGTATTCGGATGACGCTCTACCTAAATAGATTTCGCAGAGAACCAGCTATCTCCGAGTTTGATTGGCCTTTCACCCCTAGGCACAACTCATCCCGACCTTTTTCAACAGGTGTGGGTTCGGACCTCCAGTAAGTGTTACCTTACCTTCATCCTGGTCATGCCTAGATCACTCGGTTTCGGGTCTGATCCATCTAACTCATTCGCCCTATTAAGACTCGCTTTCGCTGCGCCTACACCTAACGGCTTAAGCTTGCTAGATAGACCAAGTCGATGACCCATTATACAAAAGGTACGCCGTCACAAGACTGGACACTAATAACAATCATTTGGTTGGTATGGACACCCGAAAGTGTACCGTTTCCAGACCAGGGTTTCCGCTGTAAAGCCCTGCATTCGAGCGGTGATCGGCCCCGACACTCATCCGCACACCAGATTTGTTCTGATATCCGAATTCGATGCCCGAACGAAATTCGATCGGTCCGCCCAGATCCACGCCGTCGCCCTCTTCGTAAAGGCCGGTCATAGCGTGTAGCTGCAGGAACATGTTTTTCTTCCGATTGCTGAGAGTATAAACATGGCCAATTCCGGCCCATAGCTCTCCATCGCTGGAGGCTGAAAGTCCGTAGGCCAATTGGAACGGCCCATTCGCTATACTTGTATCTCTGCGGAAGTATATCTCTTCGCCGACTGTGTCCTTTTGGAACACCGTGTCGCCAACCGAGAGGCTTGCATAAGACTGTACCTTGTTTTTGGTCAGGCAGCCATCGTTGGGGCAATGATTAATGCCCATGTCGATTAAACCGGCAACCAGGCCAATTACTGCAAAGGTACCATCCGTTATAAATGCAAGATCCGACATGCTTATTCTCTCCAAGACTTTTCAGTCATGTTGATGAAGCAGATTGTCATTAGAGTCCAGTCAAGCTCCGACTGATTGTAGGCGTTCGGTTTCAGGTACTGTTTCACTCCCCTCGTCGGGGTGCTTTTCACCTTTCCCTCACGGTACTGGTTCACTATCGGTCAGTAAGGAGTACTTAGCCTTCGAAGGTGGTCCTCCGATCTTCAGACAGAATTTCACGTGTTCCGCCCTACTTAATACGTCCAATCATGCTTCATATACGGGGCTATCACCCACTATGGCCGTGCTTCCCAACACGTTCTATTCACAATCATGGCTCGGCTGGTCCCCGTTCGCTCGCCGCTACTAGGGGAGTATCAATTGATGTCCTTTCCTCCGGGTACTTAGATGTTTCAGTTCTCCGGGTTTGCTCTTAAAGACCTATGTATTCAGTCCTTAAGTACCTGTTTCAGCAAGTTATAAGCAGCCCGAAGGCTATTATAACAAACTGTCAGGTGGGTTGCCCCATTCAGAAATCCATGGATCAAAGCTTATTCTCAGCTCCTCATGGCTTATCGCAGAGTATCACGTCTTTCATCGCCTCTTACTGCCAAGGCATTCACCAAACGCCCTTTTCGCGCTTGATTTGATCCAGAAAAAGCAAGACTAGCTTGCGCGACAACGGAAGCTGGTAAGAAACCGCTGCCCTTATTCTGGAACAAAAGTCATACTTTTCCCGCCTGGTTCCGTGCGGAACCAGACAATGAGCAACCCTTTTGGATTGCTCGGGTTAGTGTACTTGACTTGGACAACTCTGTTCGTTTCAGCTGGCACACATAAGGGCGATCGAGGAAGCAATCGCGTCAAATGCTTGCTATCGGCCCGAAGGCTTCAAGCACCAAACTGAGGTAAATCGCTTACTCGCGATTACCAAACAGTGTTGATATTTGTATCTCTCTATACGATGTCAATTCGTCCGATTGGACGGCTAAACACTTGATACAGTGCTTAGCGGTCAAATCGATTTATGGTGGAGCCTAGCGGGATCGAACCGCTGACCTCCTGAATGCAAATCAGGCGCTCTCCCAGCTGAGCTAAGGCCCCAAAAGGTCAATTTCGCGCAGCGAAAAAGACATGGTGGGTCGAGGAGGACTTGAACCTCCGACCTCACGCTTATCAGGCGTGCGCTCTAACCACCTGAGCTACCGACCCAGACAGGCCGGTAGGCCTGAAAACTTGTCTGAAGAGATATGAGGACGGTCCGGTTCTAAATATGACCAGCTTTGTTTGCTGATCTTGCTAAGTTTTCCACGATCAAGAGCAAGCTCAAGATGCTAGGAAAATCCTTAGAAAGGAGGTGATCCAGCCGCAGGTTCCCCTACGGCTACCTTGTTACGACTTCACCCCAGTCGCTGAGCTCACCGTGGTCCGCTGCCCCCTCCTAAAAGGTTGGCGCACGGCCTTCGGGTAAACCCAACTCCCATGGTGTGACGGGCGGTGTGTACAAGGCCCGGGAACGTATTCACCGCGTCATGCTGTTACGCGATTACTAGCGATTCCGACTTCATGGGGTCGAGTTGCAGACCCCAATCCGAACTGAGACAGTTTTTTGGGATTAACCCATTGTCACTGCCATTGTAGCACGTGTGTAGCCCAACCCGTAAGGGCCATGAGGACTTGACGTCATCCACACCTTCCTCCCGCTTATCACGGGCAGTTTCCATAGAGTGCCCAGCTTAACCTGCTGGCAACTAGGGATGTGGGTTGCGCTCGTTGCCGGACTTAACCGAACATCTCACGACACGAGCTGACGACAGCCATGCAGCACCTGTATCTCGTCCAGCCGAACTGACGAATCCATCTCTGGAAACTACGACGAGTATGTCAAGGGTTGGTAAGGTTCTGCGCGTTGCTTCGAATTAAACCACATGCTCCACCGCTTGTGCGGGCCCCCGTCAATTCCTTTGAGTTTTAATCTTGCGACCGTACTCCCCAGGCGGAATGCTTAATCCGTTAGGTGTGTCACCGAATTGCATGCAACCCGACGACTGGCATTCATCGTTTACGGTGTGGACTACCAGGGTATCTAATCCTGTTTGCTCCCCACACTTTCGTACCTCAGCGTCAGTATCGAGCCAGTGAGCCGCCTTCGCCACTGGTGTTCCTCCGAATATCTACGAATTTCACCTCTACACTCGGAATTCCACTCACCTCTCTCGAACTCTAGACTGATAGTTTATGAGGCAGTTCCAGGGTTGAGCCCTGGGATTTCACCCCATACTTTCCAATCCGCCTACGTACGCTTTACGCCCAGTAATTCCGAACAACGCTAACCCCCTCCGTATTACCGCGGCTGCTGGCACGGAGTTAGCCGGGGTTTCTTTACCAGGTACTGTCATTATCATCCCTGGCGAAAGAGCTTTACGACCCTAAGGCCTTCGTCACTCACGCGGCATGGCTAGATCAGGCTTTCGCCCATTGTCTAAGATTCCCCACTGCTGCCTCCCGTAGGAGTCTGGGCCGTGTCTCAGTCCCAGTGTTGCTGATCATCCTCTAAAACCAGCTATAGATCGTAGACTTGGTAGGCCATTACCCCACCAACTATCTAATCTAACGCGGGCCGATCCTTCTCCGATAAATCTTTCCCCCGAAGGGCGTATAAGGTATTACTCACCGTTTCCAGTGGCTATTCCTTAGAGAAGGGCACGTTCCCACGCGTTACTAACCCGTCCGCCGCTCACCCGAAGGTGCGCTCGACTTGCATGTGTTAGGCCTGCCGCCAGCGTTCGTTCTGAGCCAGGATCAAACTCTCAAGTTGAAAAGCAATTGCTTGCTTAACCTTGACGTTCGAACCTCTGCACATCCACCATCAGGCCTTACTGAAACCTAATGGCGTCTTTATCTGTCTGATGTGCTTCTGGTTTTCATAAGAAAACCGAAAGCCGTTCAAACAGTGAAGCTGACTATCCATCATCGGGCCGAAGCCCTAGGTAGTTGATATGAAGAGGTTGATCCATCGAACTGAACCAAACCGCCCACATATCTCTTCAGATACTTGCGATTTCAAAGAGCGTTGAGACAAAATCTACCGGAAGCGCTTAATCTCTTTTGCGCAACCCGCTTCATTTACCTCAGTTAGTTGTGCCTCGCTTCCCGTCTTGGCTGCTGCCCGTCTGGTCCGTCTGGCGCCCCGTTGGTGCATCTCTGCGCCGCCGGTGAGGGGGGTTCTACGGTTTGATGCGCAGACCCGCAACCCCTTTTTTCATCAATCGTCATCTTTTTTTCAAGTTTCTGTATTTCTCCATGTTTTTAGATACTTACGCCCACTAGATTTCAATATTCGGGGGTTTCACGCAATATTATTGCTGCGACGCAGCGTCTGCAGACGCAAGATATAGCGTTATCCACAAGCCTACCCCCAAGTGAAGCAAGACTCACATAGAGACTCATGTCGATTTTGCCGGTGAATCGCCCGCATTCCACCCGATTCCACCCTGCCCGACTCGAAAAAACCGACTCGCTCGCTGAATTTTCTCCAGGTAATCCCGCCAAAAAGCGGATTTTTCGCGCTACCCGGTGAAATTTCCAGTGAGTCGCCATTCTTTTCTTGCCCTGCAGGTGACATTTACCGCGTCAGCCTGCCTGTTTTCTGGGCGCGCCACGTTTGCGCAGGGCCAAAAGCCCCAGAATCACGGCCATGTAGGCCAGCGGCTCAATCTGAATACCTTTGACCAGCCATATATAATGCACCCCCCCCAAAGCTGCGGCCACATATGTCAGCCTGTGCAGTTGTCGCCATTTCGGCCCCAGCCTGCGCACCGACCAGTTATTCGAGGTCATTGCCAGCGGAACCAAAAGCAGAAACCCGGTAAAGCCGATGGTCACATAGGGGCGCTTGACGATGTCGGCCCAGATCTGCGCCGGTATCTGCACATCCAGCACCAGCCAGACCAGCAGATGCAGCGCGGCATATATAAAGACCAGCAACCCGATAGCACGACGGAACTTCAACAGGTTCAGCCCCACAAATCGGCGCAGCGGCGTAATTGCCAGAACCAGCACCAAAAGCTGCAACGCCTTTTCGCCCAGACCCCGCTCCAGTGCCTTGATTGGTTCTGCACCCAGGCCTCCGGTCGCGCCCAGCCACACCAGCCAGATCGCAGGTAACACACCTATTATATACAGGGGCCACGCAGGCATCCGCCGTGCAGCCGCATTGACGCCGTCGATCGGCCCCATCTCAGGCCCTATGCCCGCAACAGCTATCGCCGTTCTGAATCGGCGGGCATGGCACCGTGCCATAGGAACAATAGACACAGCAGTCGCCTGGCTTGGGCCGCAACACGGCCCCGCAACCACGGCATTCATAAAAGAACTGACAGGCATCGGTTGGCATCGTCTCGGCGCGTTTGTGCCCGCAGTCGGGACAGGTCAACTCGGATATCAGGATCATGCCCGCCCCCGCTGCAGGTAGACCCCAACCGCCAACAGAACCAGAAAGCCCCCGGCCACCGGGAACAACACCGAGTCCTTATAAAGAATTGGCAAAAGCGAGGTCAGCCCAAATGCGCCGATGATCATCGGCAGCAACCCTGTGAAACAACACAACAGCGCCGTTACCGCCCCCAGACCGCCAACCCATGTCATCACGCGCGCCAGCATCAGAAGTTTTTCCGCAGGTCCATTCCGGCATAAATCCCCGCCACTTCATTGGCGTAGCCGTTGAACATCAGTGTATCCTGCCGCTTTGTAAAAAGACCGCCTCCAATGCGCCGCTCGGTTGCCTGGCTCCAGCGGCGGTGATCCACCTTTGGATTCACATTACTATAAAAGCCGTATTCGCTGGCATTGGCCTTGTTCCAGCTGGTCGGCGGCTGTTTATCTGTTGCAGTGATCCGCACAATCGACTTGATCGATTTGAAGCCATATTTCCACGGCACCACCAGACGCAGCGGCGCGCCGTTCTGGTTTGGGATGTCCTTGCCATAAATCCCCGTCGCCATGATCGTCAGCGGATGCATGGCCTCGTCGATGCGCAGACCTTCGACATAGGGCCAGTCCAGCACGGGATACCGCACGCCTGGCATTTCATCCGGGCGGTTGGCAGTTTCAAAGGCGATATATTTGGCACCCGATTGCACACCTGCCATCGCCAGCAGATCAGCCAGCTCAAACCCGTTCCATGGCACCACCATCGACCATGCCTCGACACAGCGGAACCGGTAAAGGCGCTCTTCGACCGTCATCATCGCCATGATATCATCAAATGCATAGTCACCGGGATGATCCACCATCCCGTCAATCTTGACGGTCCATGGCTTGGTCACAAGCGTATGGGCATAGCGCGCCGGGTCATCCTTGCCGGTGCCGAACTCATAATAATTGTTGTAGCTGGTGATATCCTCCCAGTCGTTCGGCTCCAGCGTTTCGGCCCTGGCGGTGCTGCCGATGCCTGCCAGTCCGATTCCGGCCGCCGCCCCCGCCATCAGTTGACGGCGGTTTAGAAATGCCGCCTCGGGTGTCACATCACAGTCTTTCAGATCGTTTTTCCAGCGGTTGGCCATTCGAGGTTCCTGTCCTTGAGCGCGCAGATATATAAGCGCCCTTAATGTCACCTCAGCCACGCAGCAAAACAATCCCCCTCACAAAGGTGTGCCCAGATTGTAACTTGGACGAATCTTATTGAAGGGAATGGACGTGCCATCGGCCTGCACCATGCGGACATGACGTCGGCGCATCTGGCGCGGCTCGGCCACACCCACCGAATGGGCGATTGTCTCGACCTCTTTGATAACCGATTTGGCGTAATTAGCGACCTTGTTGTATTTGTCCTCGACCACCAGCCCGGCCTGCAAGCGCCGGTCATGCGTAGTGATACCCGTGGGACAGGTGTTCTTATTGCACTTGAGTGCCTGAATGCAGCCAAGGCTGAACATGAACCCTCGCGCCGAGGTGACAAAATCGGCGCCTGCACAAATCGCCCAAGCCACATCACCCGGGTTGACCAGTTTACCGGCTGCAATAATGCGGATGCGTTCCTTCAGCCCGTATTCATCGCGCAGATCGACAATCCGCGGCAGGGCATCTCGGATCGGCATGCCCACCAGATCCATCAGGGGCATCGGGGCTGCCCCGGTGCCGCCCTCGCCACCGTCCAGCGTTATGAAATCCGGTGCGCTATCCGGACCTCGCGCCAGGATCAGCTGAAACAGCTCAACCCAGGGTGTGGTTGATCCGATGACGGTCTTGAAACCGACCGGCCGACCCGTCACCTCGCGGATATGGCCGATCACATCCAGCAATTGGGCAAAGTCATTGATGTCGCGGTGCCGGTTGGGTGAAATGCTGTCCTCTCCCTCTTTGATCCCGCGTATCTCGGCAATCTCGGCATTCACCTTGCTGCCAGGCAGAATGCCCCCCTTGCCCGGCTTGGCCCCCTGCGCCAGTTTCAGCTCGAACATTTTTATATGCGGGTTCTCCGACATCGCTCTCAGCTTCTCGTCGCTCAGGTTGCCATGCTCATCGCGTACGCCGTACTTGGCGGTCCCTATCTGATAGACAATATCGCAGCCCCCGGTCAGGTGAAACGGGCTCAGCCCGCCCTCGCCGGTATTCAGCCAGACACCCGCCTTGGCCGCCCCCCGGCTCAGCGCCTCGACCGCAGGCTTGGAGATCGCGCCATAGCTCATGCCGGAAATGTTAAAGATCGACTTGGCGCTATAGGGGATCGCCGCCGTCGGCCCGATGATCATCGGCGCGGTCGTGGCAAACTGATCATCCAGCGGCGGAAAGGCCGCGTTGACGAAAATCGGCGTGCCCGCCAGGCCAAGGTTCCGGGTTGACCCAAAAGCAATTGTATTGTCTCCCCCCTTTGAAGCGTGCGCCACCCAGTCCCGCTGCGCCCGATTAAACGGCATCTCTTCGCGGTCCATGGCAAAGAAATACTGACGAAAGAATTCGCCCAGTGATGTGAATAAATGCCGGAACCGCCCGATCACAGGATAATTGCGTCGTATCGCATCGCCGGTCTGGGTTTTGTCGATGATGAAAAACAGAATGACCAGAACGACAAAGACGCCAATTACCAAAACAAATAGAAGCGCAAGCAACTGAAGGAAATTCAGCATAAAATTCATAACATTTCTCCGTTCTGCCGTTCGGTTTCGGGGACAGCTTATAAATGCCACCACCCTGCGACATACCTCGCTGTGAACAAAGGGGCGACGTAAAAGTTTCCTTTGTTTTTGCGGTAAGCTAACGTGACACAAAACAGCAGATGCCCCAAGGCACTCCCGCAAAGTTGCAGCACATAAATATTGAGCAGCCCCATGCCCAAAACCAGTCAAGTCTTGCAATCCAACGCGCCCGCAGCACCCTGCCTGGCCGAGACAACCTGCGCCCGGCTTGAACTGGATTTCAACGAAACCTTCCGCCTGCAATTCCGACTGGCCCCTGCGCGCAAGCCACCTCTGCCTGGCTTTATCTCAAATATCCTTGGCACGTGGGCGCTGCAACATTGCCCCGATCTTCCGGTCACGGTTCTGAAAGCTGCGAATGGCAAAACCGCTGGCTATTGCCTTGGCCTTGCCGCAACCGCCGATGGTGAAAAACTAACAGCGGAGTACGCACTTCCCCGCGCTTTTGACGCTGATGATTTCTTCACCACAGCACAGGAGCTGATCACCGGGCTTGGTGGGCGGTATGTTGTGTTTCTGTCCACGCCGGATGACATCTATGTCTATTGTGATCCAGCGGGATCACTTTCAGTGGTCTATCACCCGGACGCTGGCATTGTGGCGTCGTCTTTGCTTTTGACCCTTGAGCGCGAGATCATTCAAAACCCCGAGTTTGATATTGGATCGGTCGTCGGTTTGGAAAATCCCAATGAGCTGCGCCACAAGGCACCTCGAACAGTCACCAAAGGTGGCTTTTCATTCGGCCACACGGCTGACCGCGATGTCAAACGCCTGAGCCCAAACCATCGGCTTTCGCTGTCCCAATTTACCGAAACGCGGTTCTGGCCCGCACAGGGGTACGAATTTGCCAGTGGAATCACCGATCTGCGCGACGCCGCTCAATTTCTGGCGCAACGGCTGGGGCAACTTTGCAATGCGCTTGTGGGCGACAATCAAGCCTGGTTTGCGCTGTCGGGCGGGCTGGATTCGCGGATGGTACTGGCCGCAGCGGTCGATGGGTTCGGGCCCAATATGCACCTGTATAGCCACGCGATGTCATGGTCGTCTTATATGGATACACAGGTGGCCAGTATGTTGGCGCACCATTTCCAGCGTGACATTAAGATCGTGCAGCCGGACGGCAATTACCGCAACGGCGGGTTCAAAGGCCAATACGCACAAAACCGGGCCATGCTGCACCACGATGTTTCGTCTGGTTTTGTGGCGCCACTCAACAAACAAATCCAGCGCGGCGTTTTGGACTGGATTCCTAAAAACGACATTCTGGTGCGTGGTAATATGCTCGAGCTTGTTTCAGCCGTCTGGTGGCCGCGCTTGAGACTATCCGACACAACCGACCCGCTGGAACACGCGGTTTACCGCTGTCAGGTCGCAGCGGTGACAGACGAACAGGTTTCCTCCCGCAGGCTAGCCATGCAAAGCTGGATTGACCAGCTACCGCCATGTGCAGCCGACGTGATGCATGATTTCAACTATATCGAAAACACCCTTCCCTATACGCAGTCCGGGTTTCAAAGCGTAAACCACTGCTTTTATCTGCCACCCGCATGCGATCGGGCCATTTTTGAGTTGTGCATGGCCCTGCCCTATCCGGCGCGGCGGCGTGGAAAGTTCTACTCTGAAATCATTGCGCAGACACAACCTGCGCTGGCTGGCATTCCAACATCCCGCGAACTTGCATCGATCCAAAAAGACGAGAATGCCAAAAAATGATCCGCAGAATTCAGCGTTTGTGGATCACCGCCACCTGATCACGGCGCTTTTTCTGATAGCGCACCGGCTCGACAATACAGCCGGATATTTCCGGCGCCAACGCGTTGAATTCAGCTGCGATGGCGGGGTCGGAATGCTGGAACTCGCGGTGGTCCAGCCAACTGCGGAACAAAGCCGCTGTTTTGGTGATACCCGGTTTTTCATAGGTTTCGGGCTGCCAGCGAAGATCCTCGATCACGTAAAGCCCACCTGATTCCAGCCGTGGGAAAATCTCAAGAAACGCATTCTGCTGGTGGTGGCTTGCGTGGCTTGCATCATCCACAACAATCGTCGGCGCAGGGGTAATTTCTTCGATGGCCCGGGTGATCTCGGCCCGGTTGTCCATGTCGCAGCGATGAAAGGTAAATCGCTCATTCTTGAACCAGCTGAAATCGGACACGTCCAGCCCGTGAATATGCGCCTTGGGAAAGTATTCCAGCCACATCCGGATAGAAGGCACATCGGTGGTTTCGCGATCCTTGTCGATTCCGTGCTCGGGCCCGCCGATCAGCAGACCCATTTCCAGGAAATTGATCTTGCGGCCCCGGTAGGGATGAAACAGCATGTGGTAAAGTTCCGTATACCTGTGCTTGGTCGATCCCTTGTCTGATCCATAGCGATCGGCCAGATCGGTCAGATTCTCGCCGCCCTTTCCAATGGGCAACTGCGGCACCGGCCCGGCAGATATTTTCGCCGCAGCCGGTTTTGCCGGGGCTTTCGCGGGTTTTTCGGTGGTGGGCTTTTCTGCTTTCTTCGATTTCATCGCGGCCTTCTCCTCTCTCGACAGGACGGGAGCGGTGTCGGTGTCGATGTTATGTTTGACCAGCAGTTCTTCCATATAGCTGTCAGGCTCGGGCAACCCGCCTATATTGGACAGAAACTCGCGCACGCGGCGCCCATAGAAATGGATGGAGTAGGTGTCGGGTGTCAGTACCGCCTCGACCTTTTGCTTCATGCCGCCACGCATCAGCTGACGCCGGTTGCGAAAGCCCACCGGATACAGCCCCTCAATCGGCAGAGCATATTTCGCCTCGCCGGTCTTCTTCAGGTAATGGGTGACCGCATGCGGGCCCCAGACACCCCAGACCATTTCGCTGACATGGACTGGCTTGCCCGCGTCTTTCAGCTTTTGCAGCCGGTCCTTTTCGGCCTGCGTAAACCATTCGGGTACGCCGTATTCATCCTCGGTCATTTCCAGCAACTGGCCCAGTGCATCACTGTCTGGCGGCAGGCCCAGGACACCCCCATTGATATGTTTGGCCGACTCCCAACCAAAGAAATGCCCGGTTTCGGATTCGAACTTCTTGACGCAATAGGCATCCAGATCAGCCCAGATCATGCCGGCATTCTGTTGCAGAAGATGATAACGGAATACGTCCGAAAAAAGCGCAAAACTTCCCGTGCGACCATGCTGGATAAAACGGTCGATCTTCAACACCGTATCACCATGCACGAGTTCAATGCCATCGGGCACATTCTGCACGTCCTTGTAGTGATAAAGCTTCACCTGATGGCCGGCATCCAGAAAAGATTTTGCGCATAGCGTTTCAACATAGCTCAGCGGGCCCTCGACCCACAGCATGCCGATTGTGTAGTCTCTGCTCATATCGATCCTCGTTTATTGCCGCCACCCCACAACCGGGGTTTTGGCAACGGGTCCGGGGCCAGCCCTGAAACCTCGTTTTTGTTGGATCTTTTTCTATGGGCCAGTCCGGATTGGTGCAACACTATCCTGCCCGGACGATCATTTCCCCGACCGCTGCCACCCAAGCGCCACAGCCCGACCGCGCCAAACACGGTTCAGCCGTCTCCGACACTCAACAGATGAAGATCCGGATTGGCGCGGATGTCTTCGATATCGCGCTCGTAAATACGGATCAGATGGGCGCGCTCGTTGGGCAGCCAGGGGTCATAACTGCCAAACTCGGGCCCTCGCGGGTATTTCTCTTGCAGGGCAACCCGCTGCTCCAGGGCGTATTTGGCCCCGTCCTTGTGAATCATATGCAACAACTCGGCCACCGCCCGCCCTGATGCGGTGGGGCGTTTATTTTTGTCCTTGGGCTCTTTCAACTGGGCCACGTCAACCTTTGGTCCACACAGATTGGCCAGGACCTTTTGGTCGATCCGCCGAAAATCCTCGTATTTCCAGACGTAGATCTTTGCGCCGGGGAAAAACGTAACCACCGATTTCAGGATGTTGTGCCAGCTTGGCATGACTTCCAGCACCTGCTTGCGCATCTGTGGTTCGTCCACAAACCATTGCCCCTGAACTGAACGCAGGTATTCAACATAAGCCGAGGCAAAGAAATCGGCATAGTTACGCACGCCAAGATGCACCTCTGATACGGCGTAGGGAAATTGGGCGGCAAATACTTCGATCAGCTTGCGGCGCCATCGGTACAGCATCCCACGTTTCACGCAGTGGCCGCAATGCCCGGCCATGTTTTCGTCCGAAAGGATGATCCGCTCGGCACCGGTGTCCAGCAACTCGTCGAAAAATCCGGACGTCAACCGCCTCAACTCTTCATCCGAAATTTTGGGGTCCCAATCCATCCCAATGGCGTTGTAGGCGTTGCATTGAACCGGCACCGTCAGCCGCTTGCGCGCGTCGCGATGATGCACATAAAGAACACCCTCGCGCTTTAGAAACTTAGAATTACGCGCCAGAATTGACTGGATATGGCTGGTTGCGGTCTTGTGAAACCCACCATGCAATACCAGATCGGGACGCGTCATTCTGCAGCCAGATCCTGCATCAGCTGGTCGCGGTTCACCGGCATCTGACCAGGTCGGTTGATCACCTGCAACAAGTCATGCAACGCCGACCATTCTTCGGTCTTTTTAAGCGCTTCGACCTTGCCGCGGTGCCATGTGCAGGCCGCGTTGTGCAGGCGCGCCAGCTCGGGGTCGGCCATCAGCTTGTCAAACTCAACCCTCGCGCGTTCGACCATCGACAGCATTGACCGGTCTTCGGCGATATTCAGGTTCATGTCCGCCCAATAGGCCACCCCCTGATCACGGTCGATATGGTTGGTGCGGCCCCGGTCGCGTTTTACCAGAAAACTGTCTACCGATCGCACTGCATAGTGATGCAGCCGCGCATGGTCGTGATGAAATCCACGATGGGCAGACCAGCCGGCGGTGAAATACTTCTCGGGCATCAACTGCCCGCCGGCATCCTTCCACACGTACCCCTCGGGCCGCCCGTCAAATTTTGGCCGGTGCACGCCAAATTTGCGAATGTCGTCGGATGGGCGGAACAGGGTTTTCAGCCCCAGAGCCCGGTACTTCGATGTAAATTCCTCAGGCGCGGACCAGACGAACTGCTCGGTCACGAACCGGTCTTCGTAATCCACCCGGTCGCCACAACCAAACAGCTTCCAGCAAAGCGAGATCGCATCAGCATCCCCTACTGCCTCAAACAAGGCCGTCAGCGTACCATCGCCTGCACGCACGTTCAGAAATTCGTCACAATCAGCGCAGATCACCCAGTCGGCGTTCTGGTAAACCTCTTCCTTCAGCGCCCGCCGCAAGGCCACCCGTTGCGGGCTGGCGCCTTTTTTGAACTTGTTGTCCACATGTCTAGCCAGCCCCAACTCATCCAGCCGCATGGCAATCGCATCGGTGCCGTCATCGCAATGGTTGGTGTAAATCAGAAAATCGCTGAATCCGATCGCGCGGTTATAGGCCACCCATTCCAGCATGAACGGGCCTTCGTTTTTCATCGTCGTTATGATCGCGCAGCGCTCATTTCGCCGTGACCGGTCTGAGGGCACCGATGCCGCCTCGGCCGGTTTGGTAACTGCTGTTCTGGCCTCGACATCCTCCCCGTCGTCGTCCTCGGACTCTTCAGTCTCGTCTGCCACCAGCGCTTCGCGCTTGATCCTCTGCAGGCGGTTGCGGAACGCTTTTGTGGCCCATTCCGCCATCTCGTACCGGCCCAGCTCGTTGAAATAACCCGCCAGCGAGCCGCGAAACCACGGCAAATTGCGCCGCCCGCGATATAGCCTGTAAAATTCCGGTTCCGTCAGCTCGTCAAAAATCGCATGATGCATCACCGGTTTCAGCGCATCTATCTTACGCAGGAACACGGCCGTCTTGTGGTTGGAATACCGGCAATTGAAAATCCGGATATTGTCGCCGCTGAAGCGGTCGATATGTTGCTGGTCCAGTTCATGATAGGGGTCGTAAAAGATGTTGACCCGGCCCAACCCGCGGGTCAGCGCCGCCGCGTCCGAAAGCGGCAAGGTCCAGTCCTGTCGCCGGCCGCTTTCATACCGCGTCTCCCACGGCACCAAATCGGGATTCAGCGTGCTTTGCGGATTGACTGACACCACATGCGCCCCCGGCACCAGCGAGCCAAAGGCAATGGCCGCAAAACCGCCCATCGATACACCCGCAAAAACCACCCTTGCATAGCCGTCGAAAAATCCCTCATCGGCCAGCTTCTGCAGGCGTTCGATCAGTTCGGGATCGCGGTACCAGTCGCTGGCATGCGCCATGATCCCCAGATGTGAGATATTGGCGTCACGGGCAAACTTGAACGCCCAGGGTTCGCGCCCAATCGACGTGTCGTTGACATTTGAAAGGTTATCAAAGGTGACCAACAGCCGATCCACCGGCCGCCTGACGAACATCAGACTATGGCGCAGGCGCTTTTCCAGAAATCCCTGCCCCATCCCGCCAGGACGCAGATCCTCCAGCCAACGAGGGTGCGGCTGCTCTTCTGCTGTTGCAGTATCCTGCTCTGCCATGGCGCAATCTTTGTTCTGTTTTTATCTGCCTGCCGGTGTAGGGCGTAACTCCCTGCCACACAATTCAACCCACATATTATACGCGCCCAAGGCGCAATCTCGCAACAGATGTGTCACTTTACCACTCTCATGGGCATAGCAGGAAATACTCGGGTCAAGATCCGCAACACGCGCTAAATCCGCATTTGTGCGTCACGCTGCCATTTACACTGAGTCAGGCAAGTCTGACGAGGGATCAGGCGCGCGCGATAAGCGCGCTTATTCGGATCAGGCTGGCGTTCTCTTGCACCGCATGACCGGGTCGTGAAAGGTCTGCCCGCTCAGATACCAACGTCAATGATCGCCTGCGCCAGCACCGGTACCGTCCGGGAATTCAGCCCGGCAATGTTCATCCGACTGTCGCCGACCATGTAAATCCCGTGCTCGGCGCGTAACCTTTCCACCTTGTCGGGCGACGCCCCCAGTCGTGAAAACATGCCGCGATGCTGCGCCAGAAAACCAAACCTGTCCGATCCCGAAAGCCGCCGCAATTCGTCCGCCAACTGCTCGCGCAGTGCCAGCATGCCCTGCCGCACCTCTTCCAGTTCGACCTGCCAGTCGGCACGCAACACATCGTCGCTCAGTACGATGCTTACAAGCTTGCCACCGTGATCAGGCGGGAAGGAATAATTCTGCCGGCTGAGATAGGCCAGATTGCCCTGCATCACGCCATGCAGGCCCTTTTCCTGTGCAACGGCCATCAACAGGCCGGTCCGCTCGCGGTAGATACCGAAATTCTTTGAACAGCTTGCCGCAATCAGTGCCTCGGGGCAATTGGCCGCCACCAACCGGGTGGCGGCAGCGTCCTTGTCCAGACCATCGCCGAAACCCTGATAGGCAATGTCGATCATCGGGACAGCGCCTTTGGCATTCAACAGATCAACAACCTGCTGCCACTGCATCAGGTTGAGGTTGGCGCCCGTCGGGTTGTGGCAACAGCCATGCAACAGCACCAGATCGCCCGCTTTCACCTGATCCAGATCGGCCATCATGGCACCGAAATCCACACCACAGGTCTCGGTGTCGAAATACCTGTAGGTCACGGTTTCAATGCCGAGATGCTTTAAAATGCTCAGATGGTTGGGCCAGGTCGGGTCCGACACAAAAACCCGCGCGTCCGGGTTGGCCATCTGCACAAGCTCAAACGCCTGACGCACGGCCCCTGTCCCTCCGGGCGTGGCCACTGCCGCCACCCGATCACGGGCCACAGCATCGCCCAGCACCAGCGAAATCATCGTATCAGAAAACGCCGCGTCCCCGGCCAGCGTGACATAGGTTTTTGTGGTCTCTTCTTCCCAAAGTTTGCGCTCGGCCGCCTTGACGGCGCGCATGATCGGGGTCTGGCCCTGGGCGTTTTTGTAGACGCCCACACCCAGATCAATCTTGTTCTCCCGCGGATCTTCACGAAAGGCCTGAATAAGCGCCAGTATCTTGTCGGCGGGCTGCTGTTTGAGATTGGAAAACATTGCTTATTCTCCGGTGGCGACGGGTAGGGTGGGAAAGGCCCCCCATTCCGTCCAGGATCCGTCATAAAGCGCGTGGTCGGTTCTACCGATCCGCGCCAGTGCAAGGTTGATGATCGCTGCCGTCACACCCGACCCACAGGTGGTGATCACCGGCTTGGCGGCATCCAGGCCCACCGCGTCAAAGACCGCGCGCAGTGCGTCTGGGTCTTTCATCGTGCCGTCCTCGGACAGCAACGCGGTATAGGGAACATTCTTTGACCCCGGAATATGCCCGCTGCGCAGTCCGTCGCGCGGCTCGGGTGTCTCGCCCCGGAACCGCCCGGCGGATCGTGCATCCAGAATTTCGTAATCCCCCAGCTTCGAGGCCGCCGACACCTGGGTGACATCCTTGACCAGATGATTCTGCCGCCGCACCGTCATGTGCCTGTCGCGCACAACGGGGGGCAGATCCTCAATCTCGCGGCCTTCGGCCTGCCATTTGGGCAGCCCGCCGTCCAGTACGGCGATATTGTCCTGGCCCATCAGCTTGAACAGCCACCACACGCGCGCGGCAGAAAACAGGCCATGGGCGTCATAGACCACCACCTGATGCCCGTCGCCGACACCCAGGGCGCGCAGACGCGACATGAACTTTTCAACCGGAGGTGCCATATGCGGCAGGTCCGACCGGCTGTCGCTGATGTCATCTATATCGAAAAACCGCGCGCCGGGGATATGCGCAGCGTGATATTCCGCCTTCGCATCGCGCCCGTCGGACGGCATGAACCACGTGCCATCCAGCACCCTAAGATCAGGGTCTTTCAGGTGGCTTTGCAGCCAGTCAGTGGAAACAAGTGTTTTCGGATCATCAAGTGCCATGGGCGCCCCCGGTTCAAGACGCGCCCTGCGTACCTTCTACAGGTCCAAAGAGCAAGGCCAAGCCATGCTCTGATGCCTTTTAATCCTGCGTCATTTTACCAGCAGTTTCTTGACCAGCCCGACGATCACCATGGCGACCCCGCCACCAACACCACCCGACGCCACCTGACCGCCGATCGCACCGGCATCCATCCCACCGGAGGCCGCCAGGCCACCTGCCCCCAAGGACGCCAGAATCTGCCCGCCCAGAACACCACCGACGATCCCGGCAATCGAATTTCCCAGCACTCCAAGGTTGAAATTCTTCATCAGGTCTCCGGCGACATTGCCGCCAACCGCACCTGAAATAAGACTGATAAGAAGTTCCACAAACACACTCACTCGGTTTCACTGACTGAAACCCACCAGAGTAACAAACCCTGTCCTAAGAGGAAAAACCCTTGGGTAAATCCCCTGCTCTCAACCGTGATCCTTCAACAAGCGCTGTTTTTGCCGGTTCCAGTCACGCTTGGCTTCGGTCTCGCGCTTGTCGTGGTTCTGTTTACCCTTGGCGATACCGATCTTTAACTTGGCCAGACCGCGATGGTTGAAATACAATACCAGCGGCACCAGCGTCATGCCCTTGCGCTGCGTTTCACTCCACAGCCGCGCCATCTCTTTGCGGGATACCAGCAGCTTGCGGCGGCGCTTTTCCTCATGGGTGAATGTTTTGGCCTGCTCGTAAGGTGCGATATAGCTGTTCACCAGCCACAACTCACCGTTATCTACGGTGGCATAGCTTTCGGCAATGTTCGCGCCGCCCTGCCGCAGTGATTTCACTTCCGAGCCTTCAAGTATAATACCGCATTCGATGTCATCCTCGATCGCGTAATCATACCGGGCACGCCGGTTCTCGGCGATGACTTTGTAGTTCGGATTTTCCTTCGGCTTGGCCATTGGTGTGTCCTATCGGCGGCGGCGGTGACTGTCCAGCGAAGCGACTAGATAGTCATTTAATCGGCCCGCGCCAAGGGATCGGTTTGGTATCACCTCCGACCCGCCAAAAAGCTGTCCGGCCCTTCGGGTTACTGCCCCTTGTCAGATTAGCGCCATGCGGGCCAGTCCCGCGCGCAGATCATCACCATGTTGCCCCCGCTCCGGGACCGGTCCGGGGCTTTGGTCGTGTCCGTCAAATCGCGGCGCCGGAGCGGGCTGCAACAGGCCATCTTTGGTGGACCAGACCTTGCGCGCGGCCATGTGCGGATCTCTCCCGGCCTCTTGCGGAGCCAGCACAGGTGCGGCACAAGCGTCTGAATTTTCAAATATTTCCGCCCAATATACCAAAGGTTCTGCGGCCAGAATTTCCGCCAGTGCGCGGGTCTGTTCAGGCCATTGCGCCGGGTCATTCTGCGAGGCGAATACCGGATCTTCACCCAGGTTCAGACGGTGCAGAAACTCGGCGTAAAACCTAGGTTCAAGGCATTGCACACTCAGATACCCGCCACAGGCACAGGCGTAGGTGCGCGACCAGTGTGGCCCGTCCAGCAGGCTTTTCCCGCGTTCTTTCAACAGGTTGCCACTTGGCGCCATTGACATCAGCAAAGCCATCATATGGGCTGAGCCATCCACAATCGCCGCATCCACCACCGTGCCCACTCCGGTTCTCGCCGCCTTCAGCAGGCCCGCCAGGATTCCCGCCACCAGATAAAGCGCGCCGCCCCCCACATCCCCCAACAGTGTTGGCGGTGTGAGCGGTGGCGATGCGGCTTCCGAGGCATACCAAAGCGCCCCGGATGTGGCGAGATAGTTCAGATCATGCCCTGCCATCCGTGACTTGGGCCCATCCTGCCCCCATCCCGTCATGCGGCCGTAAACCAGCTTGGGGTTTTCGTGCTGCATCTCGTCCGGCCCCAGTCCCAAACGTTCCATCACCCCCGGCCTGAACCCTTCAATCAGCGCATCCGCTGTGGAAATCAGCGCCTTGGCTATTGTCAGGTCAGCGGGCAGCTTCAGATTCAGCACAATGGATTTCTTCCCCCGGTCCAGAAGATTGGTCCCGCCCGCCACCGGATTGCCTGCGCCGGGGCGATGGATCACAATCACCTCGGCCCCAAGATCGGCCAGCATCATAGCGGCAAACGGCCCGGGCCCCAGCCCCTCAAACTCGACCACGCGAATACCCTGCAACATTTCGCAACTCCCTCTGCCTGCCCCAAAGCAACGCACAGGGGCCGCAAGGTCAATAGCGGCGATGCACCCGTTTCCGGCTGACAAGGGGCCGGTTGCGCTGACGTTCGCGCAGAAAAACAAACAAGCCGGACCCCAGGATTAACGAAATCCCTGCAAAAACAACCGGACTTGGCAGGTTGCCCCAGATCAACCAACCCCAGAATATCGCCAGAGGCAGACCGGCATATTCAAAGGGCGCCACCGTGGCCGCGTCGGCCATCCGATATGCCTGTGCCAGCGTGTAGCCAATAATGGCCGAATTTAATCCAAGTCCCAGAAATAGATATATATCATTGCCCTGTGGCCAGACCCAGGCCCGCAACAGGAAAATCAGACTAGGGTTATCCATGCCATCTACAAAACGCCCGTCACCGGCCACGGCCCAAAATCCCAAACTGACAAGGATGAAAACCGCCTGCACATAAACTGCCAGCGCCGATGCCTTTGACACCATGCCCAGCTTGCGGGTCAGGACCTGATTGGCCGCATAGGTAAATGCGCTCAGAATGGGTAGCAAATAGACATATAACGGTGCTTCCCTCTCTGATCCGCTGTGCCAGGGCCGCGTCATGATGACCACACCGACAAAGCCGACAATGACCGCTCCAATCCGCAGCGGGCCAACTTTCTCGCCCAGTACAGGGATGCTCAGCAGGGTAATCATCAGTGGCGCCACAAAAAAGATCGCAGTGGTTTCGGCCAACGGCAACGCCGCCAATGCTGCGAAAAAGGACATGTTCGCAACCACAATCATCACCCCACGCAGCAGATGCAGGCCGGGCGTCTTCGTTTTCAGGATACCCCAACCGCCCTCGAACTGCACCAGAATCAGGCTAAAGCAGATACCGATGGCCGAGCGGGTAAAGACCATCTGATGCAACGGATAACCACCCGACAAAAACTTGATCAGCATGTCGTTGAACGAAATAGCCAGCATGGCAATTAGGATGATACCAATGCCCGCAGCAGAGTTGTGGCTGGTGGTCTGACGGGTCATAGGGCGAGTCCTTTCAAGCTGGCCTCTAACACGTCCGCGTCGGCAACGTCATGCCTGTTTGTGCTTTTCTGTCCCGGCCTTTCTGCACCTTCGCACAGACGACCCTGCGCACCCTGACAATTGCACTTGGCGACCATTTGATTAGGTTGCCGGAAAACCAGCGGAGAAACGCGATGGCGACCATTGTCAAAGTCAACGACCTGAGCAAGGTCTACCAAGGCGGGTTCGAGGCCCTGAAAAGCGTTTCCATAAGCATAGAGCAGGGCGAGATTCTGGCCCTGCTCGGGCCAAACGGGGCGGGCAAGACAACCCTGATCTCAATTCTGTGCGGCATCACCTCGCCCACGGGCGGCACCGCCACCGTGGACGGCCACGACATCATAACCAGCTACCGGCAGGCCCGCAGCCTGATTGGATTGGTCCCGCAAGAAGTGGCGCTGGAACCCTTTGAAAGGGTGATAAATACGGTAAGGTTTTCGCGTGGGCTTTTTGGTAAAAACCGCGATGATGCGCTGATAGAACGAATCCTTCGGCAACTGTCGCTTTGGGACAAGCGCCACAGCCGCATCCGCGAGCTTTCGGGTGGGATGAAACGCCGTGTGCTGATCGCCAAGGCACTGTGCCACGAACCGCGCGTTCTGTTTCTGGATGAACCCACGGCGGGCGTCGATGTCGAACTGCGTCGCGACATGTGGAAGATTGTCGAGGGTCTTCGCGCCGACGGCGTCACCATCATCCTGACCACCCATTATATCGAAGAGGCCGAGGCGATCGCCGACCGCGTGGGCGTGATCAACCATGGTGAGATTCTGCTGGTCGAAGAAAAAGATGCACTGATGAAGCGGATGGGCCGCAAGACCCTGCGTATAGATCTGAAAGACCCGGTATCGGCCGTGCCTGCCTCTTTGTCGGACTATGATCTAGAACTGGGGGCAGACGGGCGAACGCTCAGCTACCACTATGACACCCGCGGCGATGGCACCGGCATCACCCGCCTGCTGCAAGCCCTTTCAAAAGAAGGTCTGTCGCTGCGCGACATCCAGACCACGCAAAGCAGCCTGGAAGAGATTTTTGTAGGCCTGGTCAAGGAGGGCGCGGCATGAACCTGCATGCAATCTGGGCGATTTATCTTTATGAGATGAAACGATTTTTTCGAACCGTAATGGAAAGCCTGCTGTCACCGGTCATATCAACATCGCTGTATTTCGTGGTCTTCGGCGCCGCCATCGGCAGCCGGATCGATGAGGTCGAAGGGGTCAGCTATGGCGCCTTCATTGTGCCGGGACTGATCATGCTCAGCGTGATGACCCAATCGATCAGCAATGCATCTTTCGGCATCTACTTTCCAAAATTCATCGGCACGATATTCGAACTTTTATCCGCCCCGATCAATTTTCTGGAAATCGTGCTGGGCTATGTCGGCGCGGCCGCAACCAAATCGCTGCTGATCGGGGTGATCATTCTGGCCACGGCAGAGTTTTTCGTTGACCTGGATATTCAGCACCCTTTCGCGATGATGGCCTTTCTGGTGCTGACCTGCGTGTCATTTGCGCTTTTCGGCTTCATCATCGGAATATGGGCCGAGAACTTTCAACAGTTGCAACTGATCCCGCTGCTGGTGATCACGCCTTTGGTGTTTTTAGGAGGTTCCTTCTATTCCATATCGATGCTGCCGCCCGCATGGCAGACCGTGACGCTGTTCAACCCTGTGGTCTACCTCATCTCGGGTTTTCGCTGGTCGTTCTTTGGCACCGCAGATGTTGCAGTTGGGTATAGCCTGCTGGCCATCGCGCTGTTCCTCGGCATCTGCCTTGCGCTTGTCTGGCTGATTTTCAGGACTGGGTATCGCATTAAAAGCTGATTTCGGGCCGCGTGACTTATTTGCCCGACAAACATGTCTTTTTGAGCATTGTGGCCACACAGTTTGGTCATGCGCCTTGTTTGTCGTGCCCACGCGTTCTAAATCGGGCTACATGAAGCAATGGATCCCTTTTCTTAACCGCGGGCCCTTAGTGGCAATCGTCAGGCTTTCCGGCTCGATTGGGGCAGGCAGCCGGGCACAGCTTAGCGATGAGGTCATGGAGCCTTTATTAGAAAAGGCGTTCAAGCGCGGCAAACCTGCTGCGGTGGCCCTGATCATCAATTCTCCTGGTGGATCGCCTGTGCAATCCTCGCTGATTGCCGCGCGCATCCGTCGGCTGGCTGACGAAAAAGAAATTCCCGTGCATGCCTTTGTCGAAGATGTCGCCGCCTCGGGTGGCTACTGGCTGGCCACAGCTGCCGATGATATCTGGGTCGATCATGCCTCGGTCGTGGGGTCTATCGGCGTCATCTCGGCCGGATTCGGTGCGCCGGTCTTTTTGGCACGCCAAGGGCTGGAACGCCGGGTGCATACCTCGGTCAAATCCAAAAGCATGCTCGATCCGTTCCTGCCCGAAAAGGAAGAGGACGTAACCCGCCTTAAATCAATTCTTGAACAGATGCACACCACCTTTGTTGAACACGTCACAGCGCGGCGCGGCGACAAGCTCAGTGGCAAAAAGGATCTGTTCACCGGGGAGTTCTGGCTGGGCCGCCGCGCGATTGAGCTGGGCCTTGTCGATGGCGCTGCCCACCCGGTTCCCAAACTGAAAGAGCTTTATGGAGACAAGGTGCGTTTCGCCAATTATGGCCGCAAACGCGGGTTACTCCGCCGCTTTGGCGCCGAACTGGCACAAGATGCTATCGCTACTATCGAGGAACGGGCCGACTACGCACGGTTTGGCCTCTGACGTGGTAATCAAAGTCGTCATATTATTTCTGGTCGGCATGGGCGTCATGGCCATGTTCGGCAAGCTGCGCTTTCCGGGACAGAAACGCCTGGCCTCGGCCAAATGTAAAATTTGCGGGCGCTACCGGATCGGCAAGGGGCCGTGTTCATGCCAGAAGGGCAAACCTAAATGATGCCATGGGCTCTTGCCGGTTTGGGGCTGGTCATCCTGTTGCTGGCAGGTGATGCGCTGGTCAAAGGTGCCGTGAACCTCAGCCTTCGGGTGGGCATCCCGGCCCTGATCGTTAGCCTGACCATTGTAGCCTTTGGCACATCGGCGCCGGAACTTCTGATTTCTGTCAACGCCGTGCTGGAAGGCAAACCCGGCCTGGCACTTGGCAATGTCGTAGGGTCAAATACTGCAAATATCCTGATGGTTCTCGGTGTGCCCGCCATCCTGTCAGTGCTTCACACCAGCGGCTGTAAATGCTTGAAAACCTATCTTTTCATGCTTGCCGCATCGTTCCTGTTTATCGGGCTGGCCTTTACCGGAGAATTTAATTTCACCTCTGGCCTCGTCCTTCTTGCGGCGTTGGCCTATGTTCTTTTCGATGCGCTACGCGATGCAACCCGTCACCGTCGCAGGATGGCCGCAGCCCTGGCTCTGAGCGAGGCGGACGGGATCGAAGATGTCGATGGTGCCGACCCCGATATGCCCTGGTGGCAAATCCTTGTCTTTCTGGTGCTGGGCCTGATCGGCCTGCCTCTTGGCGCGGATCTGCTGGTTGAAAATGCCTCGATCATCGCCCGCGAATATGGCGTCAGCGATTCAGTCATCGGGCTGACGCTGGTGGCCCTAGGCACGTCCCTGCCGGAACTGGCCACCACTGTCATGGCAGCCCTGCGCAAACAGGCGGACGTCGCGCTTGGCAATGTCATCGGGTCGAACATGTTCAACCTGCTGGCCATCATCGGCATCACCTCGCTGATCGGACGCATCCCCGTTGATCCCGAATTTTTGAAATTTGACCTGTGGGTGATGCTGGGTGCCTCGCTGTTGCTGATCCCGTTCGTCTTTTTCAAACAGGATATCGGGCGGGCCTGGGGTATTGCCCTTACCAGCCTCTATCTTATCTATATCGCCATTGTGTTGATCTGAACGGAGGCTGGGCATGACGCGGGCGTTGGTAACGGGTGCTGGCAAACGTCTGGGTCATGCCATGGCGCTGGAACTGGCCCGCCATGGCTATGACGTTGCCGTGCATTACGCAACTTCCGGTGCCGAGGCCGAATCTGTGGCAAGCGACATCCGTGACATTGGCCGCAACGCAATCACCCTTCAGGCTGATTTGCTGGATGAGTCTCAGGTACAACACCTGATACCTCAGGCTGCTGACGCCCTTGGCGGACCCCTGACGACCCTGATCAATAATGCTTCGGTTTTTGAATATGACAATCTTGCAACCGCGTCCCGTGAAGGCTGGGACAGGCATATGGAAAGCAATCTGCGCGCGCCCTTTGTGCTGACACAGGCCCTGGCCCGCGATGTGCCCGCGCCGCTGACCGATGCGAACGGTGAACCTGTGGCCCAGGGGCTGGTGATTAACATGATTGATCAGCGCGTACGCAAACTGACCCCCGAATTCATGAGCTACACCCTGTCCAAAATGGGCCTGTGGGCTTTTACCCAGACAGCGGCGCAAGCGCTGGCGCCTAGGGTGCGTGTCAATGCCATCGGGCCGGGCCCGACACTCCGAAGCCCCCGCCAAAGCGACAGCAATTTCCAGCTCCAGCGAAAATCCACCATTCTGGGCCGTGGCGCCAACCAACAGGACATCACCGCCGCGCTGAGTTACTTCCTCCACGCCCCTGCCGTGACCGGTCAGTTGCTTTGTGTGGACGGTGGCCAGCATCTTGGCTGGCGTACTCCGGATGTATTGGGCGTTGAATAGACAATCGTTAATGGCACCAAAGTTTTGCACTGTTCAATTAATTGTAAGAAAAGTGTTGCAAAAACTGTAATGTTTTCAGTGTTTTGGCAAATTCCTATATTTTTTTCCTTTTATTTCAACGGCCTGCGAAATTGCCTAAAAATTAAGCAAATCAAAGAACCCTGCCGAAAACAACGAAAAAAAACGGTTCGCGGAAAGTTATCACCAGAGTTATCCACATGATCCGTGGAAAGGTTTCCTCTTGCTCTGGCACCTGTATCATTGCAGCACGGTCCAAGAATCATATTTGAAAGACCATGCCGGACACATCTCAGGAAACTCAGCCCCAAACTGGGCACAAGGTCATCCAGTCTTATCTGAAGACGCTAGATTCGTCTCCGGGTGTCTACCGCATGCTGGATGCACAGGCGCGGGTGCTTTACGTCGGCAAGGCGCGAAATCTGCGTGCGCGTGTGGCAAACTATACGCGACCCACGGGGCACACCGGCCGTATTGCGCGGATGATCTCAGAAACTGCATCAATGATGTTTCTGACCACCGCAACCGAGACCGAGGCGTTGCTGCTTGAACAGAACCTGATCAAACAGCTCAAGCCGCGCTATAACGTGCTGCTGCGGGACGACAAAAGCTTTCCCAACATCCTTGTGACCAACACACATGACTTCCCGATGATAAAAAAGCATCGGGGAGCCAAAAAGGAAAAGGGCGCTTATTACGGCCCCTTCGCCAGCGCTGGCGCCGTCAACCGGACACTTGCGCAATTGCAACGCGTGTTTCAGCTGCGCAATTGCACCGATACTGTGTTCGAGAGTCGCACACGCCCCTGCCTGCAATACCAGATCAAACGCTGCACCGCGCCTTGTGTTGGCAAGATCAGCAAGTCAGACTATGCCGTCAGCGTTTCCGATGCCCAGCGTTATCTGTCCGGCAAATCGACCGAGATTCAGGACAAACTGAAATCTGAAATGTCCGCCGCCTCGGACGCGATGGAGTTTGAACGCGCTGCCGCCCTGCGCGACCGGATCAAGGCGCTGACGCAGGTGCAGACCAATCAGGGTATAAATCCGCGCACCGTGGACGAGGCCGATCTCATTGCCCTGCACCTAGATAAGGGGCAGGCCTGTGTGCAGGTCTTTTTTATCCGTGGTGGGCAAAACTGGGGCAATCGTGATTTCTATCCCCGTGTTGGCGCCGATGTGGAAGAACCCGAAGTGCTTGAAGCCTTCATTGGTCAGTTTTACGACAGCAAAGACCCGCCCCGCCATTTGATCCTGTCGCACAATATTGAAAACCCGGATCTGATGCAGGATGCGCTCAGTAGCAAGCTGGGCAGCAAGGTGGTACTCACCGTGCCATTGCGCGGCGAGAAGGCCGAACTGGTTGATGGCGCTCTGCGCAACGCCCGTGAAAGCCTCGCCCGTAAAATGGCTGAAACAGCGACACAGGGCAAACTGCTCAAAGGGTTGGCAGAAGCATTTGATCTGGACGCCCCGCCGCAACGGATCGAGGTTTACGACAACTCCCACATTCAGGGGGCCCACGCGGTGGGTGCAATGATTGTCGCAGGCCCCGAAGGTTTCATGAAAAACCACTACCGCAAGTTTAACATCAAAGGCGATGACCTGACCCCAGGCGATGATTTCGGCATGATGAAAGAGGTGCTGTTGCGCCGCTTCAAACGTCTGCTGAAAGAAGACCCCGAGCGTGAGAAAGGCCTGTGGCCTGATCTTTTGCTGATCGATGGCGGTGCCGGGCAGGTCAGTGCCGTGGCACAGATCATGCGCGAGATGGGGGTCGAAAACCTGCCGATGATCGGCGTCGCCAAGGGCGTTGACCGCGACCACGGTAAAGAGGAATTCCACCGCGTGGGGCAACGGGTCATGGCGCTCAGGCACAATGATCCGCTGCTTTATTTCATCCAGCGACTGCGTGACGAGGCACACCGCTTTGCCATCGGAACCCATCGTGCGAAACGCGCCAAAACCGTAGGCGCCACCCCGCTGGATGAGGTGCCGGGCGTCGGCGCAGCGCGCAAACGCGCCCTTCTGGCGCATTTCGGATCGGCCAAGGCGGTGAGCCGTGCCAACCTGTCGGACCTCAAAGCAGTTGACGGCGTGTCCGAAGCCTTGGCACAAAAGGTCTATGACTTCTTCCACGAAAAGGGATGACAATGCATAAGCGACCCGCCCCGTGAACCTGTTGGACCGCGCCGAGTTTGCGGCCCCGGATGAATTGGCGCAGCACCAGCAGGCAGCATGGGCGGTACAGCGCCGCCATGTTGCGAAATCGGCCTTTTATAGTGACCTGTGGCAAGGCCAGTCCGCCCCTGTTGACCTGCGTGACCTGGCGGAATTGCCGCTGTCGGACAAGGCGCAACTACGCCTGTCACAGGCCGCGCATCCGCCCTTTGGCAATTACATGACCGCCCCGCGCAGCACTGCCGTACGCCTGCATCGCACCTCTGGCACCACGGGCCAGGCGATGAACCTTGCCTTGTCGGCCAGCGATTGCGCCATTACCGAAGCCGTTGGCGGGCGCTGTCAGTCCTCTGCCGGGCTAACCCCGGATCACACCGTCGTGCATTGCCTGAATTACCAGATGTGGATGGGCGGCCTTACCGATCATATGACCCTTCAGGCGACAGGCGCCCTTGTGGTACCCTTTGGAGTGGGATCGACTGAACTGCTGGTGCGCACGATAAAAGAAGTGGGGATCACCGCGATTTCCTGCACACCCTCTTACCCTTCTGTGCTGGAACACGTGATTGCCGAAAAGTTTCCCGGTTTAAAGCCGCGTGATCTGGGCCTGAAACTGGGGCTTTTCGGCGGCGAAGCGGGCCTTGACGACCCGGCTTTTCGCGCCCGCCTGCGTGGTGTCTGGGGGATGGAGCCACGCAATGCCAATTACGGCGTCTCGGATGTGTTCTGCAATTTCGGCGCGCAATGCGACCACGACACGCGGCTGCACTTCATGGCCGCTGATGTGCTCTATCCCGAACTGATCGACCCGGAGACCGAGGCACCCGTGCCGCTGGAACCCGGACAGACCGGCGAGTTGGTGCTGACACATCTGGCCCGCGAATGCCAGCCACTGGTCCGCTTTCGCTCCGGCGATATCATCGCCGTAGACGAAACGACCCCCTGCACTTGTGGGCGTACCGGTTTCCGGTTCCGCGTCGTGGGCCGATCGGATGACATGGTCGTGGTGCGCGGGCTCAATCTGTTTCCCACCATGGTGGCCGCCGTCATCAACGAATTTTCCGCGCTTTCAGGCGACTACCGCATCACTCTGGATCAGCCACCGCCCTATGACTCCCTGCCGGTGCAGGTTGAACTGGCCAGAGGCCAGATTGGGCCGCCTGATCTCGCTGACAAGATCGCCCAAACCATCAAGTCCAAACTGGGCGCCACTGCCCGTGTCACCCTTGTGCCAAGTGGCAGTTTTCCACTGACCGAAGGCAAAACCAAACGCGTCATCCGGGGGTACCAATGACCGATTTTACCTATGAAACCGTCCTCAGTGCGCTGGACGATCACGGTGTGCGGACAATCACGCTCAACCGGCCCGACTGCCTGAATGCGATGAACCGGCAGCTGATCGACGATGTCGCGCGCGCCTTCGAGGATGCCAATGCCGATCCGGCCACCCGCGCCATGATCATGACCGGTGCGGGCAAGGCATTTTGCGCCGGAGATGACCGCCGCGCGCACGTCCACCCCGAAACCGAGGAACAGGCCCGCGATCTGGTGCAGGCCATCCAACGCGCAACCCATGCAATCACCCTTGGTACCAAACCGGTGGTGGGCGCCATAAACGGCTGGGCCGTAGGCGGTGGGTTTGAATGGGCGATCAACTGTGATTTTCCCATCTGGGCCAAATCAGCCCAAGGTTTTTTCCCCGAAGTTTCGCTGAACCTTTTTGTGACCGGTGCCGTCACCTCTCTCCTGCCTGCCTTGGTGGGTCTCAACAAAGCCCGCGAAATGCTGTTCTTCGGTGATCGCTACGGCGCCGAAGAACTGGGCGAAATCGGCCTTGCCTGGAAAGTCGTCGATGACGCAGCCCTCATGGACACCGCCGTAGAAACCGCTCGCCGCCTGGCTAACCTGCCAGTGCTGTCCGTCCGCGCGATGAAACGGGTCCTGAACGCCGCCGCCCTGCCCGATCTGCACCGTGCGCTGCACTTGGAAACCGATGCCACGGTGGCTGGCTTCATGGATCCCGAAACCACCAAACGCCTCAGTGCTTTCTAACGGCAACAAGGGCGCTTTCCCTAGGCGACCGAAGCGGTTAGAACCTAAATCATGAAGTGGAACATACCCAATATACTGACCACACTCCGCCTGCTGGCGGCCCCCGGCGTTGCCGTGATGTTTCTATATTTCACAAGGCCTTATGCCGACTGGTTTGCCCTATTGCTGTTTGTCAGCGCCGCCATCACCGATTGGTTCGACGGGTATCTGGCACGCAGCTGGAAACAGGAAACCCGCTTGGGCGCCATGTTGGATCCGATTGCCGACAAGGCAATGGTGGTGATTGCACTGATGGTCATCGTCGGCTATTCCAGCATGTCGCCCTGGCTGGTACTGCCCGCAACCATGATCCTCTTCCGCGAGGTTTTTGTCTCGGGCCTGCGCGAGTTTCTGGGCGATACCGCCGGGACACTCAAAGTGACCAAACTCGCCAAATGGAAAACTACAGCACAGATGACCGCAATAGCCGTACTGTTTGCGCAAGGCGTGTTCGAGCATTACTTTGGCATGTCGTCTTTCGGCATGGATCGGGCCCTGGTGATCGATATCCTCGAAGGCCGCGAAGAAGACCTTTTCGGCCTGAACTGGAAATACAACGGCATGTTCTGGGCTGGTCACGCCGGCATGTGGCTGCTGTGGCTGGCAGCCCTGCTGACTCTGATCACCGGGTATGATTATTTCAAGAAATCACTCCCTCACCTGAAGGATGATCACTGATGGATGTGCTTTACTTCGCCTGGGTTCGCGAACGTGTCGGCCGGGCCAAAGACAGGGTCGACACAAACCCAGCTACCGTTATGGATCTGATCGAAGACCTTCGCGCCCGCGAACCGCGCTATCAGGCCGCCTTTGCCGATCTCAGCGCTTTGCGCGTTGCGGTCGATCAGGAACTTGCAGATTTCAACGCGTCCCTGAAGACTGCCCGCGAAGTGGCGTTCTTCCCGCCGATGACCGGGGGCTGACTTATGGATATCCGGGTGCAGGAGGCCGCGTTTGACTTTGGATCCGAGGCCAATGCATTTGCCTCCCGTCAAGCAGGCATGGGGGCGGTCGTGACCTTCACCGGCATCGTACGCGATCTGGGCACCGCCTCGCTCAGTGCGATGGAGATCGAGCACTACCCCGGGATGACAGAAAAAGCACTGGAAAAGATCGCTAAAGATGCTTCAAGCCGTTGGAATCTGGGCGATATTCTTATCATCCACCGCTATGGCCGCCTGCACCCGCAAGAGATGATCATGATGGTCGCCACCGCGTCGCGCCACCGGGCAGATGCGTTTCAGGCCGCTGAATTCCTGATGGATTTCCTGAAATCCCGCGCGCCGTTCTGGAAAAAGGAACTGACCCGCGATGGGGCCGATTGGGTGGAAGCCAAGGACGAAGACGAGGCCGCGCTGACCCGCTGGTGAATGTACGCATCGTACGAAACGTACGCAGATTTCGTACGCTCCAGACCCGGTCCTCGCAAATGAGCGTACGTTTTGACGTAAGGTCGGGCTTGAGCCAGCGAGCAGTCCGGGCAGGATGCAAGCCAGACAACCCGGCGGAGCCCCCCAGATGACCGACGTCCTTCAAGCCTATATCGACGACCTTCACCCCAAGGCCCAGGGCCATATCCGGGGCACGGCGAAACTGGTGATCCAGGGCCACGGCAGCGTGATGCTGGACGAGCACGGTGCACGTGCGGGCGACGATCCGGCCGATGTGGTGCTGATCGCCGGTGACGAGGTGTTTCGCAATATCCTGTCGGGGGATCAGAACCCGGTGATGGCTTTCATGTCGGGCAAGCTCAAGGTCGACGGCAATGTGCAACGCGCGCTCAAGGTCAGTGCGATCCTAACGAGTTGACCGACTTCGTTACGTAAATCACATCCACAAGCGGGCAATGACTTAAGTGAAGGCTGAACTGCCGTCGAGTGCCGGGCAACGGGTGTCGTCCGCTCTGGGATCTTTAAGACATTCGTTCACAAAAAAACGCCCCCGCAAATGCAGGGGCGTTCATTGCTTTAGTGCACAACCGCGTCTTCGGGCGGCTCGCGCCGGGAGCTGCCGACCCGGTCGCCGATGATCAGACCATCGGCCCCTGCGGTAACGGATACTGTGCTGCCATCCAGCACGTCACCGGCCAACAGCAACTCGGCCAGCGGATCCTGCAGGGCGCGCTGAATGACCCGTTTCAGGGGGCGCGCGCCAAAGACCGGATCGTATCCTTCATCCGCCAGCCATTTCAGCGCGGCCTCGTCCACATCGAGCGTGATTTTGCGACCCAGCAGACGTTTGGCCAGAAGGCGCAACTGGATATCCACAATGGCGCCCATATCGTCGCGGCTGAGGCGGTCAAAGATGATCGTCTCGTCCAGACGGTTGAGGAATTCGGGGCGGAAATGGGCCCGCACCGCATCCATCACGTCGCGTTTGGCATCGCTGGCGTCTGCACCCTCGGGCAGTTGGCTCAGTGCCTGCGCCCCAAGATTGGAGGTCAAGATGATCAGCGTCTGCTTGAAATCCACCCGGTGCCCCTGACCATCGGTCAGAACGCCATCGTCCAGAACCTGCAGCAGCACGTTGAACACGTCGGCATGAGCCTTTTCGACCTCGTCAAACAGGATCACCTGATACGGGCGGCGACGTACGGCCTCGGTCAGAACACCGCCTTCGTCATAGCCGACATAACCCGGAGGCGCGCCGATCAGACGGGAAACCGAGTGTTTCTCCATGAATTCCGACATGTCGATTCGCACCATGGCGTTGTCATCATCAAACAGATACTCGGCCACGGCCTTGGTCAGTTCGGTCTTACCCACGCCTGTGGGCCCAAGGAACAGGAAGCTGCCAAGCGGGCGGTTCTCGTCGTTCAGCCCCGCACGGGCCCGGCGTACCGCATTGGCCACGGCCTTGACCGCCGCATTCTGGCCGATCACCCGCTTGTGCAGGTTCTCTTCCATGCCCAGCAGTTTCTCACGTTCGCCCTCCAGCATTTTCGAGGTCGGGATGCCGGTCCAGCGTTCCACCACCTGCGCGATCTGTTCGGGGCGTACGGCCTCTTCGACCATCACGCCTTCGTCTTCGGCTTGTTCAGCCTCGGACAGTTGCTTTTCCAGCCCCGGAATCACGCCGTAGGAAAGCTCGCCTGCCTTGGCCAGATCGCCCTCGCGTTTGGCGTGGTCCAGCTCGATGCGGGCGCGGTCAAGCTGTTCCTTGAGATCGCGGGCACTGGCCAGAACATCGCGTTCGGCCTGCCATTGCGCCGTCATCTCGGACGAGCGTTCCAACAGGTCGGCCAGTTCCTTTTCCAGCTTTTCAAGCCGGTCTTTGCTGGCTGCGTCATCCTCTTTCTTCAGCGCTTCGGCCTCAATCTGCTTTTGCAGAATCTCGCGGTCCAGCGCATCAAGCTCCTCGGGCTTGCTGTCGACTTCCATGCGCAGACGGCTGGCGGCCTCGTCCATCAGGTCGATGGCCTTGTCGGGCAGGAACCGGTCGGTGATATAACGGTGCGACAGGGTTGCGGCGGTTACAAGGGCGCTGTCCGAGATCCGCACCCCGTGGTGCAGTTCGTACTTTTCCTTGATCCCGCGCAGGATGCTGATCGTATCCTCGACTGTCGGCTCTTCAATCACCAAAGGCTGGAACCGGCGGGCCAGAGCCGCGTCTTTTTCCACGTGTTTGCGGTATTCATCCAGGGTGGTGGCGCCGATACAGTGCAATTCGCCGCGCGCCAGGGCCGGTTTGATCAGGTTGGCGGCATCCATCGCGCCGTCACCCTTACCGGCACCAACCAGCGTGTGCATCTCGTCGATGAAAAGAATGATTTCACCGGCTGCCGCAGTGACCTCGTTCAACACGGCCTTCAGACGTTCTTCAAATTCCCCACGGTATTTCGCACCGGCGATCAGCGCACCCATGTCAAGTGACAGCAGGCGCTTGTTCTGCAGGCTCTCGGGCACGTCGCCATTGACGATCCGCAGGGCAAGCCCCTCGGCAATCGCGGTTTTACCGACGCCCGGTTCACCAATCAGAACCGGGTTGTTCTTGGTCCGGCGGCTGAGGATTTGCATCGAGCGGCGAATTTCATCGTCACGACCGATGATCGGGTCGATCTTGCCCTCTTCGGCAGCCTTGGTCAGATCACGCGCATATTTTTCCAATGCTTCATAAGTATCCTCGGCTGACGCACTATCTGCGGTGCGACCCTTACGAATATCGTTGATCGCTTCGTTCAGCTTTTGTGCCGTCACCGCACCGGCCTCCAGCGCATCCTTTGCCGGACTTTTGACAACCGCCAATGCCGTCAGAATACGCTCGACCGGAACAAAGCTGTCCTTGGCCTTGGTTGCCAGTTTCTCGGCCTCGTCCAGCACTTTGCCGGTCTGCTGATCCATATAGGTCTGACCAACATCGCCGCTGACCTGCGGAATCTTGGCCATCGCCAGATCAAGCGCCTGAACCACGCGTTCCGGCGCGCCGCCAGCCCGTTTGATCAGGTTGCTGGCCAGCCCTTCGCTGTCGTCCATCAATGCTTTCAGAATATGCTCGGGCGCCAGCTTCTGGTGGCTTTCCCGCATGGCGATCGTCTGTGCTGCCTGAATGAAACCGCGCGACCGCTCGGTGAACTTGTTCAAGTCCATCGTTCTCTCCTTTTTACAAGCGTTACCCCGTTTGCGTACCCAGCGTTAGGCATACGACGTTCGGGAACCTCAACAGAGCAGATGGGATTTGCACCACACCTGTTCAAGTCTCATCTTCACGGATTCGCGGGCATCGCGCGATGATTTGCGTCAAATTGGCACATTTTTGTGAACCCCCTTGGAACGTCTGAAACATATCCCACCTACAAAGTTATCCACAGGCCACCATAAGGCCCGAGCAGAAGGCGAAAACACATGTATATCGAAAAACTGTATCTCGCAGACGTCCGCTACAACCCCGAGCTTGAAGGGTTCGAAGCCCTGGTCGAAATACGCGACAAAACCGGCAGCTACGCATATCCCACACATATCAAGGCGCCTATGAACGCCGACTTCAAAATGATCGCCCGCAGCCTGACCCAAAAGGCCCGCAAGACCCACCTACGCCCCGATCCGGCCCTGCGTCTGCGCAAGGCGGTTCAGACGGCCGCAAGGCCCGATCCGATGGCCTGGTTCGAGCGTCTGCGCGCCGGTATCGCCGCCTGAACTGAAACAGCAGGCTTGACGCTTGGGTCAAGGGCCACGACAAGGGCGCGGAACAGCCAAAAGGAACCGCGCCCATGTCCGATGACCGCCTGATCGTTGCCCTTGACCTGCCCAACGCCCTTGAAGGCCTGCAACTTGCCGAAAAGCTGGGCGATGCGGTGTCGTTTTACAAAATCGGGTTGGGGATGCTGACCGGTGGCGGGCTGGCGTTGGCGAATGAACTGAAACAGGAACACGGCAAACGCATATTTCTGGACATGAAGCTGTTTGATATCGGCGCAACGGTCGAAAACGCCGTGCGCGGGCTGGCCAGCTTTGATCTGGATTTCCTTACCGTGCACGGCGACCCGCATGTGGTACGCGCTGCCAAAGAAGGCGCTGCAGGACGCCAGACAAAAATTCTGGCTGTGACCATTCTGACATCGCTGGACCGTGCCGATCTGGATGCCGGGCTGATCAAACCCGGCGACCTCCCCGATCTGGTGGCCGAACGGGCCGCCCGCGCGTTTGACGCCGGCGCCGATGGCGTGATCGCTTCACCACAAGAGGCGGCGATGATCCGCGCCCTGCCCAATGCCACGGGCCGCCTTATTGTCACCCCCGGCGTGCGCCCGACCGGTGCCGCGCTTGGCGATCAGAAACGCGTGGCGACACCCGAACAAGCCATTGCTGATGGTGCGGACCACATTGTCGTCGGCCGCCCGATCTGGGCCGCAGACGATCCGGTTGCGTCGGCCCGTGCGATCCTGTCGGCCTTGCCTCGCTAAAGCGGCATCAACCTGCCCGGTTAAGGTAGTCCCTTACGCGATCCCGAAAATGCGGAATGGCATCTGAATGAGTGACAAACCTGTCTGGAGGCATCAGCAACCAGCCCTGTCCTTCGTCCCCGAAAACAATATCGTACTGGCATGCCGCTGACAGATGCGCCGCGAAAAACCAGACAGGTGTCCGGCCATCGGTGTAAAACCGTCGCCAGCTCAGGTCACTGACATTCAACGGCAGCCCCAATTCCTCGTGAACCTCGCGCAACACACAGGCCTCGGGGGTTTCGGCGTCTTCTCTGCCACCGCCAGGCAGATCCAGATAATCCGGCCAGGGAATGTCGGGCCTGTTGTCGCGACGGATCACCACTAGGTCAGGCCCCAGAAAAAGCGCCAGCTTGGCGCCGGAAAAGGCTGTTACCGAGGAATCAGTCATGGCGTTTCCCGATATTGCGTACATTTTTACGGTCTCTGTGCGAAGCGCCGTGTATCTTGTACAAAATCCACGTACAAACCTTACAGACCTTACAACAGTTCTGCCATGCCCGCCCTCTGCCGCGATTGCCTTTGTCAATTTGAGTCCGGCCCGCGCTGCCCTACCTGTCGCAGCCCGCGGGTGATGGTGCATGACGAACTCTTTAGCCTGTCGATCGCCCATATGGATTGCGACGCCTTCTATGCCAGCGTCGAGAAACGCGACAATCCTGACCTTAAAGACAAGCCATTGATTATCGGTGGCGGACGGCGCGGCGTTGTTTCAACCGCTTGTTATATTGCCAGAATTCGCGGTGTACGCTCGGCCATGCCGATGTTCAGGGCGCTTGAGCTTTGCCCCGATGCTGTGGTGATCAGGCCCCGTATGGACGCCTATGTTCAGGTCTCGCGCCAGATCCGCACCATGATGGAAGAGCTGACACCCGCGATCGAACCTCTGTCTCTGGACGAGGCCTTTATTGACCTGACCGGCACCGAACGCCTGCACGGCGCGCCCCCTGCTGTGATGCTGGCCAGACTGACCAAACGCATGCGCGACGAATTGGGGCTGACCGGCTCTATCGGCTTGTCACATAACAAGTTTTTGGCAAAAGTCGCCTCGGATCTGGACAAGCCGCACGGCTTTTCCGTGATCGGAAAGGCCGAAACGGGTGATTTTCTGCGCAACAAACCCGTGGGCCTTATCTGGGGGGTGGGGCAAGCCACCCGCACCGCGCTTGAAGCGGCGGGCATTCGCACTTTTTCAGACCTGTTGCGTTGGGAAAAACCCGATCTGGTGGCTCGCTTTGGCGCCATGGGTGAGCGGCTTTGGCATCTGGCGCGCGGGCAGGACAAGCGCCGGATTTCCTCAAGCTCTCCCATAAAATCAATATCCAACGAGACCACTTTCTTTGAGGATACCCGTGATCAGGACATTCTGGACGGCCATCTGTGGCGGCTGTCTGAAAAAGTGTCAGACCGCGCCAAGGCCCGATCTATTGCTGGCCGGGTCGTGACACTGAAACTGAAACGAGCGGATCATTCGCTGATCAGTCGGCGCCTGGCGCTGCGTGATGCCAGCCAGCTGACGGATACAATCTATCGCACGGCCCGAGGTCTGATGGATCAGGTGCCCGGTCAGGCGGCCTACAGGCTGATAGGCGTCGGCCTGTCAGATCTTATACCCGAAAAAGACGCAGATCGCTCGGGTGACCTGTTGGACCCCCAAGCCAGTCGCCGGATCGGGGCCGAAAAAGCAACCGATGAGATTCGGGCAAAATATGGCCCCGAGGCGATTTTGAAAGGCAGGGCATTGCGCTAGCGCATCAGCCGCCAAGGGCAGGCACGCACGCCCCATGCTCGACGCGATTATTCCGCCGCAAGTGACTTTTCAACCGGGCGGCCGATATCGGCAATCTCGGCAATCACAGTCATCAGCAGACGTCGGAAGGCCTGAAAATTGCCATTGGGGCGAATAAGATGCTCGTTCATGTAGATTGCCCGGTCGATTTCAATCTGCACCGCATGCCGTCCACGTGTCGGGCGGCCATAATGCTGAGTTATATAGGCCCCGGCAAAGGGGGTGTTCCGCGTCACCACCAACCCTGCACGATCAAAAGCCGCCTCAATCCGATCAACAATTACCTCATCAGCAGCGGCGCCGAACCGATCGCCCAACACCACTTCGGGCCGCCGGGCGCCACTACGCACAACCGAATCCATTGCCTCGTGCGGCATCGAATGGCAGTCGATCAGGATTGCCTGCCTGAACATCAGGTGCGCCTGGTCCAGCTGGGTCTGAAGTGCCTCGTGGTAGGGGCGCCAATAGGTATCGATTCGCCTGTTGGCTTCGCTCATCGATATCTTGCCGGAATAAATTGCCTGCCCGTTGGCCACCACCCGTGGCACAACGCCCAGCCCCGAGGCCACGCGGGGATTGTGCCCCGCGCGACTGACACCTTCAATCAGGGCTGGGTCAAGTTCATCCGCGCCGCGGTTGAGATCGACATAGGCCCGTGGTGCACCTGCCTTTATAAAGGGGGCGCCAGCGTTCGGGGCCGAGTCGAACAGCTGGTCAACGAATGCGTCTTCCGAACTGCGAATTGAATGCTCGTTCAGGTTGGTTCGGCGCAGAAACGAACCCGAATAGTCCCGCCCGCTGTGGGGCGAGGCGAAGACCACTGACGTGGTGCGCCGCTCGGGGTGCAGCAGGTGATAGGCTACCTTGGGCATTGACCCTCCTGTTCAGGATCATAATAGACTGAAATTGGCGTTCTAAAAGCCCTTGATCCCTATACCGACTCCTTTTATAGACCAGCAGACCGGCGCGGATTTCCGCGCCCCAATTTGTTGGGGCATGGGGACGGGTCGGCATTCATGGGCGATTAGCTCAGTGGTAGAGCACTTCGTTGACATCGAAGGGGTCACAAGTTCGAACCTTGTATCGCCCACCATGAATTCACTGTTCTGCAACTGCAGAACGTCCGCAAACCCAGGCGCTGGCCCGCGCCGCGACAAATGAGGAGACGACCATGAAGGTTCGTAATTCGCTCCGTTCGCTCAAGAACCGGCACCGCGATTGCCGTGTCGTGCGCCGCAAAGGCCGCGTCTACGTCATCAACAAGACGCAACGCCGTTTCAAAGCCCGTCAGGGCTGAGCGCACTTCCACCTGTTTGGTGGACGAACACAACCCCGCCTTTTTGGGCGGGGTTTTCTTTTGTGCAGCGTTCGGGCATCAGCCTATCGCCTGTCGGGGGAGCCAAGACCGGCGGGTCCATCGCCGATCTGATCAGCGGGCGCCGTCCAAACCTTGAACTGCCCCACTAAAACGTCCTGCCAAAAACCTGAGTGCGGCTATCTGCGGCGCGCTGCGCCCCAACCGGGCAGAGCACGCGCCTTGTCTTTATCTGATATCTGAGATTGAACGCGCGACGCTTTTTGATCTGAACCGGTTTCAGCAGCAAGCAGCTTTACTTGCCTCCCAGCAACTGGACCATGGTTGCCTTTGAGACAAATCCAGTCACCGGCAGCTTGCGGCTACGTTGAAACCGTCGAACCGCCTGACGAGTCTGCTTGTCAAATTTTCCGTCAATTTCACCGGGATTCGCGCCGAGTTGCGCAAGTCGTTGCTCGACCAGCAGACGCGCCACACCCGTTCCTGCGAATTTGCGTTCCTCGGCGCGGGCTTGCTCGAACGCGGCAGAGTTCTTGCCTTCCTCTTCAAGTTCAAACAGCCTGTCGCGGGCTGCATCGGCAAAGCCGCTGTTCGGATAGGCCTGAAGGAATTGCTGATAAGCCGGGATGGTGTTGAGTTCACGCGTGGCATCCCAGGCGTCGCGTTCTTCGCGGGCGGTCTCGGCCCGGCGGGCCTCTTCGATCTCAGCCAGACGGGTCTGGGCAACGTCGGCAAATTGCCCGTCCGGGTAGCGCTTGAGATAGGCGCGCAGGCCGGCCTCATCGCCTTCTCGCCCTGTGTCACGCCAAAAAGCCCGATCTGCACGCTCTTCCTGTTCTCGGAGCAGTCGCGCCCCTTCCTCCAGTTCGGCAGCCCGCAGATTGGCCTGTTCACGCAAGCGCAGCAACTGATTGCCCGTTACAAAACCGGTTTCCTCAAGCCCGTTCTTGCGCTGCCATGCTGCCATCGCAGCACGGCTGCCCGGCCCGAAAACACCATCGATGCCACGCGGATCAAAGCCCAGCAAAGACAGATCACGCTGTATCCCACGACGCGCGTCACGGGTCAGGTTAAGGGCGGCTTCGGCATCACGGGCCTGCCGTTCCGGCTCATCACGCAGCCATTTTATCCGCTCCAGCGCAGCGGCGCGATGCGGGCCTTGTGCATAGGCATCCAGATAGGCGTCATATGCCTCAAGTGTATCTATCATCTGAACGGCTTGCCAAAATCCCTGTTCAATCACCTCTGGCGATGCGGTTGGGGCAATGTCATCCATCAGTCCGACACGTCCGGACAAAAAACCCGACATCTCGACGCCTTCGGGCACGGAGCGGGCAACGTCGGCAAAGGTTTTGGCAGGCGCCAGAAAGTCGTTTTCCAGAAGATCGGCCAATGCCGCCGAGGGGCCTGTGGCATAAGTCACCCCAACGGTGCGGTCAAACCCGCCCAAGCCAGGCGCAAGGCCCGCGGCAAGCCCATCAGGCCTTTTGTCAGAGGCAACAAGTATGACCGCCCTGCCACCCGCGCGTGATGCCAGATCAGACAAGGCGTTCAGAGACACGCCAACCGCGCCAATTGTAAGCCCCGAGGCCCCTTCGGCCTGATTCGACATCACCCAGCTATCGCGCATGGTGCTGGCCATTGGCGCCAGAACCACGATCACCAGCCGATCCACTGGTTCAGCGGCAATCGCATCTTCAATGGATTGGGCCGCCAGACGCATACCTTCTGCACTGTTATCGCCTGGTTCGATGACGCGAAATCCGGCCTGCCTCAGCGGTTCGGCGAAATCCTGGGCGTCAGCGCCATCTGCCTTGAATAACGAAATGGCTTGCCCATGCTGCCCGTAAATCAGCGCCACATCTTCAGAATGCGCTGTAGTTGCCCATGCGGCCAAGGCGGCCCACATGCCCAGTACAAAACTCAGGGCCCGCATGACACCCTCCGGTCTTTACATATCAATCGTAACTGCGCTGATCTTCTATCACTTTGCCATCATTGGGAAGGCTGCCCTTGGCCACAATCTGGATACGGCCTTTTAGTTTGAGCGTCTCGGCCACCGTTCCGGCAAAGCAATCTGCATCGCCGCTGTCTGCTTCGATCTGCACCGTCATCAAATCCTGTTCCCCTTCACGGCTGGCGATGACGCGGGCGCGGGAAATCTCATCGTGGCGGGCCACCAGGGCCGCCACCTGTTCAGGACGCACGAACATGCCTTTGATCTTCGTCGTCTGATCTGCGCGCCCCATCCAGCCCTTGATGCGAATATTCGTGCGGCCACAGGGGCTTATGCCCTCCATAACAGCGCTTAAATCGCCAGTGGCGAATCGTATCAGCGGATAGTCGGGGTTCAGCGTGGTCACAACAACTTCGCCAACTTCACCAGGTTTCACCGGATCACCCGTACCGGGGGTCACAATCTCGACGATCACCCCCTCGTCCACGATCAGACCTTCCTGCGCAGCGGATTCGTAAGCAATATTGCCCAGATCAGCCGTGGCATAGCACTGTAGACACGCGATACCACGGTCGGCATATTCCTGCCGTAGTGACGGAAACAGCGCACCGCCGCCCACTGCTGCCTTGGTTATCTGCAGGCAAAGCCCCATCGTTTCGGCCTTGTCCAGAATAACCTTCAGATAGTCGGGCGTCCCGGCGTAAGCGGTCACGCCGATATCTGCCGCAGCCCGCGCCTGAAGCTCGGTCTGCCCGGTTCCGGCAGGCAAAACCGCAGCCCCGACAGCACGTGCACCATTTTCAAAAATCATGCCCGCAGGTGTCAGATGATAACCAAAGCAATTCTGCACGATATCACCCTTGCCAATACCGCAAGCATTCAGAAAACGGCCCATCCGCCACCAGTCATGCGCATCACCGCCGGGTTCATAGATTGGGCCGGGCGATTGAAAAACATGGGCAAAATCACTGGCAGGTCGTGTGGTCAACCCGCCAAAGGGCGCTCCTGCGGCCTGAGCTTTACCCAAATCGGATTTGCGCAACACTGGCAGCCTGGCAAGATCAGCAACCGACCGAATGCGGCCCGACTCAATTCCGGACAGTGCCTCTCCGTACCCTGCAAGGCCCTGCGCATGGGCAATCTGCTGCGGCAAAACACTGGCAATTGCGTCCGCACGCTGTTCGGCACTGCGGGTTTCGAGATAATCAAAATACTGGGACATAGGCCATCCTTTGCCGAGCGATCGGGGCGCGGCAGCTTGTCATGTTGAATAGAAAAGAGAGTTGGGGCACCACACAGCATACTTTCGTATACCGATTAGCCCCCTGAGTGATTGCCGAAAGGACACGATCATGACCGACCCGCACAGCGCGACCGCTATCAGCGATACAGAGCTTGATCGCCGGATCACCTTTCACGATGACATTCAGGCAATGGAAGCCAATTTTTCGGACTTTAACTTTGACAGTACGGAACTGGTGAACCGCATGTACGACCGGCTTGAGGCACGTATCGCGGAAACCGGCGAAGACAAATGGTTCTTTCTGGTCAACCTGAACGGCACCCGCATCGACCCGGTTGCCTGGACAGCCTATTCCCGGCGCGGCAAGGCCCTGAACCAGGCGCATTCCATGGGCTCGGTTCGTTTCGACGCTTCGGATGTCACGCGTCGCCAGATCGAACGCGCGGCAAACACCGAAGCGTTTGACCCCAACCTCTTTTCCGACCGTGACGCGGCTATCGTACGTATCAGCGGGCTGCCCAGCACCCGGCGCAAACGGTTGATCCACGATCCCAACTATGTGCTGGCAGATTTCGTCCGGCGAATTACTTTTGACGAAGACAGGGTGATCATGGATGTGGATTTTTCCCACTTCATTTTTCACCACAGCCGCGACGTGAACGATTTTTACGACTTTATCGAAAAACGCATCATCGAGACCGACCGCAAATGGTTCTTTCTGGTCAACATGAATGGTTGCCAGATCCTGCCCGGCGCCTGGGTTCAATATGCCCACCGCGGCAAGCGGCTGAACATTGCGGCGTCTCTGGGATCGGTCCGCTATGCTGCGGGTGCCGAAACCGAGGCAGACATTCGCATGCGCGCCGAAACACAGGGATTTCGCCCCAACATCCGCAACAGCCGCGAAGAGGCGCTTGAGCTGATTGAGGAAATGAGGGCTGTGCTGAAGCAAGGCTGACCCCTTAGCTCAACCACCGCTTACGGCGGCGATAGCTGCGTACGTCGCGGAAGGATTTGCGCCCCTCATCTGACATGCCCAGGTAGAATTCCTTGACGTCAGGGTTCTCACGCAGTTCTTTTGCGGGGCCGTCCATCACAACGCGGCCTGATTCCAGAATATAACCGTAATGCGCGAACCGCAGCGCCACGTTGGTATTCTGTTCGGCCAGCAAGAACGTAGCGCCTTCTTTTTCGTTCAGATCTTTAACGATGTTGAAAATCTCTTCCACAAGCTGTGGCGCCAATCCCATGCTTGGCTCATCCAGCAGAATCGTCTCGGGTCGGCTCATCAGCGCGCGGCCGATTGCCACCATCTGTTGCTCCCCGCCCGAGGTATAGCCAGCCTGGGATTTGCGCCGCTCTTTCAGGCGTGGAAAATAATCGTAAACCTTGTTCAGTTCGGCATCTATTTCCCCGCGCGATGCTTTGCGTGTATAGGCGCCGGTCAGCAGGTTTTCTTCGACAGTCAGGTGCTCAAAACAGTGACGTCCTTCCATCACCTGAATAACACCCTTTTTCACAAGATCTGACGGCATCAGGTCCTGTACGCGCTCACCGCGGTAACTGATTGACCCTTTGGTCACCTCACCACGTTCTGACCGCAGCAGGTTCGACACCGCTTTCAGCGTTGTGGTCTTGCCTGCCCCGTTACCGCCTAACAGGGCGGTGATGCCCCCCTTGGGCACCTTGAGACTTACACCCTTCAGCACAAGGATCACGTGGTTGTAGATCACCTCGATGTTGTTGACTTCCAACAGGGTTTCGTCTGTCTGTGCGGCGTCCAGCATGGTGTCAGCTCCATTGCAGCGGGTCGTACCCGTCCTGTCCAGGGCTTGCCGCCCCGGTTTATCTTGCAAAAATTACTTAAATCTCCCGGCCACCGCTTTTGCCGCAGCCGGGAGTGTGATCAGTTGATCATTTGCAGTCCGGCGTGATGCCGTTTTCGGCGGCATAGGCAGCCGAATCTTCTTCGATCAGCGGCTGCAGAATTTCCTGATCCGACTGGAAGTAGTCGGTGATCAGGCTCCACTTACCCGTCGTCGCATCCCACTGCGCCACGGCACCATAGCCGTTACCACCGTGGTTTTCGCAGTTCACCTTGAACTCAGGACCAAACTTTGGCAGGCCAAGCGCGGCCATCTTTGCTTCGGTCATTTCCAGGTTTTCCATGCCATCGCGCATCATCGCCGGGGTGATCGCCGTGGTGCCATGAATGTCTTGCGCTGTCTTGGCCGCTTCAGCCGCCAGCATCGCAGCATACATGCCCCGGTTATACAGCGCTGTGCCCAGCTGATCGCCGGCACCGGCCGCTTTGCCCGCATCTACAACATATTTCTGCAGATCGGCATAAACCGGGTAGTCATTGCCCAGGTTGTGGAAAGTCAGCGCCTTATAGCCATCCGCACCAGCACCGGCGGGCAGCACGTCGTTTTCAGAGCCAGACCACCAGATACCGATGAAGTTTTCCATCGGGAAACGGATGTTCGCAGCTTCCTGAACGGCAACCTGGTTCATCACGCCCCAGCCCCACATCAGAACATAGTCGGGCTTTTCGCGACGGATCTGGAGCCATTGCGACTTCTGCTCCTGACCGGGGTGGTCGACCGGCAGCAGGGTCAGCTCGTAACCGTGCTTTTTGGCCAGCTCTTCCAGTGTGCGGATCGGCTCTTTGCCATAGGCAGAGTTGTGATAGACCAGCGCGATTTTCTTGCCGCTGATATCGCCACCGTTGAGGTCAAGAATATGCGTGACGGCGTGGCTGGCCCCGTCCCAGTAGTTGGCGGGATAGTTGAAGATGTTGCGGAACACCGCACCGTTCTTGGCCGAGGTGCGTCCGTAACCCATCGAGTGCAGCGGGATGTTGTCCGATGTCACTTTGGGGATCAGCTGATAGGTGATACCGGTCGACAGCGGCTGGTAGACAAGTGCGCCCGAGCCTTTGGTCGACTCGTAGCATTCCACGCCTTTTTCGGTGTTATAGCCGGTTTCACATTCAACGATGTTGACCTTCTCGCCGTTGATCCCGCCATCCCGCTCGTTCAGCAGGGTGAAGTAATCAATATAGCCATCCGCAAACGGGATACCGTTGGCCGCATAAGGGCCCGTCCGGTAGCTCAGCGCGCTGAACGTCAGGTCCGCCAACGCCGGCCCCGCAGCGATCACAGCTGCTAGTGCAGCAGTTGCTAGTTTCAATTTCATTGGTTTAGTACCTCCCTTGGTTTTTCCCAATGTTACGCAGGGCGGGGGTCACCCCGCCACACTCCAAAGCCATGCCCCTAATGTGGGAATGGCCAAAGTCTCAGTTTTTCCTTGGCCACGCGCCACAGCTGCGCCAGCCCATGCGGTTCGGCAATCAGGAAGATGATGATCATCGCACCTACGATGATGAATTCCAGATGCGCCGCCAGATCGGTGGGCCAGCCAAGGCCACCCACCAGCGTATTTTTCAGCAGCACCGGCAGCAGCACCAGAAACGCCGCCCCGGCAAAGCTGCCAAAAATCGATCCCAGCCCGCCAATGATCACCATGAACAACACCAGGAATGATTTGTTGATGCCAAAGGCTTCACCTACCTCGACAGCACCCAGATAGATCGCAAAGAACAGCGCCCCGGAGATGCCGACAAAGAAACTGGACACCGCAAAGGCGCTCAGCTTGGCTTTAAGCGGGTTCACCCCGATAATCTCGGCGGCGATGTCCATATCCCGGATCGCCATCCATTTCCGCCCTGCCATGCCCCGCGTCAGGTTACGGGCAATGAACGCGCTGGCCGTAAGAAAGACCAGGCAGAACAGATAGGCCGCCCAGGGTGCGGTCTCGGCCCCGGTCACCGGCACGCCAAAAACTGTCCGCTCGGGTGCAGAAATCTGACCCGATGCCGAATAGTTGTAAAACCACGGCACCCGGTTAAATAGCCACACCAGAAAGAACTGTGCTGCCAGTGTCGCCACCGCCAGGTAAAACCCTTTGATGCGCAGGCTGGGCAGGCCAAACAAAACGCCCACGCCTGCCGTAATGCCGCCCGCAAGGATCACATGGAGAAAAATGCTGACCTCGGGAAAAGTGGTCATCAGCTTGTAAACCGCATAGGCCCCCACAGCCATGAACCCGCCGGTGCCAAGCGATACCTGCCCGCAATAGCCCACCAGAATATTCAGCCCGATCGCCGCAATCGCATAAATCAGGAACGGCAGGAAAACCGCGTTCACCCAGTAGTCGTTGATGATAAACGGCACCACGGCAAAGGCAAACAGCAGCACTGCATAATACCTGTAACGATCAAACTTGATCGGAAAGGTCTGACTGTCCTCTGTATAGGTCGTCTTGAAGTCACCTGCTTCGCGATAGAACATCTAAAGAACCTTCCCGTAAGTTTCGTCATCTGCGCGCTTTGCCGCGCGATTCGGTCGTTTGGCATAGCCCGTTTTCTCCGAATGCCGCACCAGCCAGAAATATGCGAGCATACCCACCCCGCCGCCTAATGCGGCCAGAATGATCGCTATGACCATTTGACCGGTGTTCTCGACATTGGCCGACAGCGCCAGATATCCAAAAGACCAGAACCCGGCCCAGGCAATAACATTCACGATGGCAATAAGCTTTTGCATATCATCAACCTCTGGCCTGGATGGTTTCGTCAAACCCGCTCAATGATCTTCTCCCCGAACAATCCCTGCGGCCGGAAAACCAAAAAGACCAGCGCCAGGACATAGGCAAACCAGATCTCGGTCGCACCACCCAGATAGGGCGCGCCGATGGCAAATTCGAAAACCTTCTCGCCCACCCCAATGATCAGCCCGCCCACAATGGCGCCGGGGATCGAGGTAAAGCCGCCCAGCATCAGCACCGGCAGCGCCTTGAGCGCGATCAGCGACAGCGAGAACTGAACACCCGATTTCGTGCCCCACACGATACCCGCCACCAGCGCCACGAAACCGGCCAGTGACCACACCATCACCCAGATGAAGCTTAGTGAAATGCCGACCGACAGCGCCGCCTGATGATCGTCGGCCACCGCACGCATGGCCCGGCCCTGCTTTGAGTATTGCGCAAAGATCACCAGGGCCACCACCAGCAATGCCGCGACAACGGTTGCCACGATATCCAGGTTGTCGATAAAGAATCCGTAGTCGAAGATGTTGAACGTTTTCTCGTCGATCCACCCGTTGATCCCCTGCGGCAGGCCCACGTCCAGTTTCTTGATATCGCTGCCCCACATCATGTCACCAAAGCCTTCCAGGAAATAGGCAAGGCCGATGGTCGCCATGAACAGAATGATCGGTTCCTGGTTGACCAGATGCCTGAAGATCAGCTTGTTGACGATCCAGGCCATCAATATCATGACCACCATCGTCAGGAAAATCGCCGCCAACGCAGGCACATGCCAGCCGAAATGGTGTACCTCGGTGCCAAATACAGCGTTGATCAGGTGGCTGAAGGGTACCTGCCCCTCCATGATCCCCACCAGTGTGAGCGCCGCAAACAAGGCCATGACGCCCTGAGCATAGTTGAAGATGCCCGAGGCCTTGAAGATCAGCACGAATCCAAGGGCCACCAGCGCATAAAGCACCCCGGCCATCAGCCCGTTCAGGAAGACTTCCATTCCGAATATCAGCTGCTCAGGCATGGCTAGGGTCTCCGTTCAATACAATTTTCCCCCGGCGCGCCGGGGCGGGTGGGTGGGCGGCGGGCCGGGGGAAAATCCCGGCATCTGTCAGCGCATCAGTCATGTGCAACCCCCAGGTAGGCATCAATCACAGCCTGATTGTTGCGCACCTCATCCGGGCTGCCATCGCCGATCTTCTTGCCGTAATCCATCACCACCACCCGGTCACTCAGGTCCATGACCACGCCCATGTCATGCTCGATCAGGGCAATCGTGGTGCCAAATTCGTCGTTCACGTCCAGAATAAAGCGGCTCATGTCCTCTTTTTCCTCGACGTTCATGCCCGCCATCGGCTCGTCCAACAGCAGGATTGACGGCTCGGCGGCCAGCGCGCGGGCCAGCTCGACCCGCTTTTTCAAACCATAAGGCAGGCGTCCCACCGGGGTTTTGCGGATGTGCTGGATTTCGAGAAAATCAATCACCCGCTCTACCGCGGCACGGTTCTCGGTCTCTTCCTTCTCGGCCTTACCTTTCCAGATTGCCTGCGACAGCAACCCGGCGTTCATCTGCCGGATACGGCCGGTCATGACGTTGTCCAGCACGGTCATGCCTTCGAACAGGGCGATATTCTGAAACGTCCGCGCAATGCCCTGACGCGCCACCTCAAACGGCTTCATCGGCGGTCGGCGGCTGCCCTTGTACCAGACCTCGCCCTCTTGTGGCACATAAAAGCCCGAGATCACGTTCAGCATGCTCGACTTGCCCGCGCCATTGGGCCCGATGATCGCGCGGATCTCGCCCTCGCGGATATCAAAACTGATATCGGTAATCGCAGCCACCCCGCCAAACCGCAGCGTGATGTTCTTCATCTCCATCACGACGCCGCCGATTTTGCGGCCATCCTCGGTGGTATATCCTTCTGTGTTCACGTCTTTCATTCCGCCGCCACCTTCTGCGTTTGAACCGGCACCACGGCGGCATCGCGGATCTGCAACGTCGCGCTGATTGATCCTTTGCGGCCATCCTCATAGGTCACTTCGGTTTTGGTGAAAATTTCATCCGACCCGTCATAAAGCGCCGTGATCAAGTCGCTGAACTTGTCTTCGACAATCCGGCGGCGCACTTTGCGGGTGCGGGTCATCTCACCATCATCGGCATCCAGTTCCTTGTGCAGCACAAGGAACCGGTGCACCTGCGTATGCGCCAGCATCGGGTCTTCTGCCAGGCTGCGATTCACCTCTTCCACATGGGCCTGAATCGTGTCCAGAACCTTGGGGTGGCCCGCCAACTCCTGATACGAGGCATAACCGATATTGTTGCGCTCGGCCCAGTTGCCCACCGCCGCAAGGTCGATGTTGATAAACGCCGTGCAGGCATCGCGCCCGTTGCCGAAAACCACCGCCTCAAGGATGTTGGGGTAGAATTTCAGCTTGTTCTCAACATATTTCGGCGCAAACAGCGACCCATCCGCCATCTTGCCCACATCCTTGGCCCGGTCGATAATGCGCAGATGGCCGTTATCCTCGTCAAAGAACCCGGCATCGCCGGTGGCGACCCAGCCTTCGGCATCTTTGGTATCGGCAGTGCTTTCGGGGTTCTTGTAGTAATATTCAAACGTACCGGGGCTGCGATAGAACACCTCGCCATTGTCGGCGATGCGGATTTCCACACCCGGCGCGGGCACGCCCACGGTGTCGCTGCGCACCTCGCCATCGGGCTGCAGGGTAATGAACACCGACGCCTCGGTCTGACCATAAAGCTGCTTCAGGTTGATCCCCAGTGAGCGATAGAAATCAAAGATCTCCGGCCCGATCGCCTCACCCGCGGTATAGCCCACCCGCACCCGGCCAAAACCAAGCGTATCTTTCAGCGGGCCATAAACAAACAGATTGCCAAGCTTGTATTTCAGCCGGTCCCATCCGCTTACCTGTTTGCCATCCAGAATGGCCGGGCCCACCTTGCGGGCATGTGCCATGAAGGTGTCGAACAGCCATTTCTTGAACCGGCTGGCATCTTCCATCCGGATCATGACATTGGTCAACTGGGTCTCAAATACCCTCGGCGGGGCAAAATAATATGTCGGGCCGATTTCGCGCAGGTCGGTCTGCATCGTGTCCGCACTTTCGGGGCAGTTCACGCAGAACCCGCACCAATAGGCCTGCCCGATCGAGAATATGAAATCGCCAACCCAGGCCATCGGCAGATAGGCCAGCACTTCTTCGTCACGCGTGAGGTGGTCAAACTCGGAGGACGATTTGGACGCCTCGATGATATTTCGGTTCGACAGCACCACACCTTTGGGCTTGCCCGTCGTGCCCGACGTGTACAGCATTACGCAAATGCTGTCATAATCCAGCTTCTCGCGCCGCTCTTTAAGATCGGTGATGAATTCTTCGCGCGCTGCACGGCCCTGTTCCTGAATATGGCTGAACTGGTGCAGTTGATGATGGTCATATTTCCGCAGGCCACGTGGATCAATATAGATCATATGCTCGAACTGATGCAGCTGATCCTGAATTTCGATCACCTTGTCGACCTGTTCCTGATCCTGAACAATCGCAAACCGGGCCCCGCAATGCTCCATCACATAGGCCATCTCGTCGGCGGCGGCATCCTGATAGAGCGGCACCGGAATCGCCCCCACCGATTGCGCCGCCACGATGGACCAGTAAAAATATGGCCGGTTGCGGCCGATGATGGCAACAAAATCCCCTTCGTTGACGCCAAGATTGATCAGCCCAAGCGCCAGCGCTTCGATTTCTTTCTCGGTCTGTGCCCAGGTCCAGGATTGCCAGATGCCATATTCTTTTTCCCGGTACGCAGGTTTATCGCCAAACTGCGTGGCGTTTCGTTGCAGAAGCGCCGGAAAGGACGCAAGTCCTCCGGCGGCCTGAGCCGACTGTGCCAAGTTCATGTCCTCCCAATTGTCCGCGTTGCGAACATCTGACCGCCCAAGGGGCGATTCTCCCTGCGCTACAGGGTGCGGCTTTCACAGTCGGCGTCAACTTTTTCCTGAACATTTCCCAAATCTTACGAATTGTAACAGCGCGCCCTGTCCGTAAGCGAAGACTTGACATGCAGCTTTCGCATCCAGAAACGTGGAACCCCACACAGATTTCGCCAGCAAAAGGGGTAAAGCTGCCGATGCAGATTGAATTCTGGTTCGAGTTCGCCTCGACCTATTCTTATCTCAGCGCCATGCGCCTGCCAAAAGAAGCCGCCAAGGCGGGCGTCTCGGTACGCTGGCGACCATTTCTTCTGGGTCCGATCTTTGCCGCGCAAGGCTGGAATACCTCGCCGTTCCGTATCTATCCTGCCAAGGGCAAGTACATGTGGCGCGACATGGAGCGGCGCTCGCAGGCGCTTGGCCTGCCGCTCGCATGGTCCGATACCTTCCCGCAAAACAGCGTGCTGGCGTCGCGCGTGGCGCAACTGGCCTTGCAGACCGATCAGGGCGTCGCCTTTTGCCAGGCCGTTTATACTGCCGAATTCGGACAGGGCCATGACATCTCGCAAACGCCCGTGATCGCCGATTGCCTGGCGCAATCCGGCCTGCCCGCCGACCTGATCGACCGCGCCCTGCAGGACGACAACAAGCTGGCCCTGCGCCGCACGAACGAAGAAGCGGCCAGACGCAGTATTTTCGGGGCGCCCAGTTTTATGGTCGGTGACGAACTTTTCTGGGGTGACGACCGGCTTGACGATGCCTTGGAATGGGCATTGAAACATGTCTGACGCCAGCCACACGCAGAAAATGACAACTGCGGGGCTGAACCTGATTCAGCAGGCGCTGACGGTCTATGACCGCGACCTGAAACTGGCTGTCTGCAATCGCCGCTTTCAGGAAATGTTCGATCTGCCGGATAACCTGGTTACACTTGGGGCCGATTTTGCCGACACGATCAGCTATCTGGCGCAGCGCGGCGATTACGGCGATGTCGAAGATCTGGACGAGTTTGTGCGTACCCGTGTCGATCAAGCCCGCGCATTCGAACCGCATTATATGGAGCGCACCCGCGCGAATGGCCGAATGATCAGCGTCGAAGGCACCCCCCTGCCGCAAGGCGGCTGGGTAACCGTCTATACCGACATCACCCGCACGAAACGCCAGGAGGAACTGCTGCGCGCCCGGTCCGCGGAGCTGTCAGACCAGCTTTCCGGCTACTCTGAGGAATTAACCGCAACCAACCGTCAGCTTGAGGCGACAATTACCGCTCTGGAAGAGGCCAAGCGCCAGCTGACCGCGTCCGAGGCCCGCACCCGGCTTACCACCGAAATGATGCCTGCCCATATCGCCCATGTGGATGCCGAGCGGCGGTATACCTATTCCAACCGGCGGCTGACCTCGGTCATGCCGGGCTCGAAATCCGAGTTGATCGGCGTTCATGCGGCGCAGGTTCTGGGGCCGCAGCCCTGGTCGGTCATCGGGCCGCACCTGGATAAGGCCTATGCCGGGCAACCGTCGGTTTTTGAGTTCACCCACGACCCAAGTTCGCGCCGCATCCGCGTGGCGCTTACGCCAGATCATTCTACCGGCGGTGTCTACATCCTGTCGATGGACATCACTGAAGAAAGCCAGACGCGCGCCGCCCTGCAACAAACCCGACGCCGCGAAATGGCCGCACAACTGACCAGTGGTCTGGCGCATGACTTTGCAAACCTTTTGACAATTATCCTTGGCATGCAGGCCAAACTGCAACGCATGCCCCTTCCCGGTGCGGCCGACGAACTGATCAATGCAACGCTGGCAGCAGCGCGCCGGGGCGGCAGCCTGCTAAACCGGATTGCCGATATGACAGGCCATCGCGAACATGAACCCGTGGCAACAGATCTGGCAGCCTTTCTGTCCGACCTCGGCCCGCTGGCCCGCTCGACGTTGCGGCCTGGGGTGTCTTTCAACGTGACCAACTTGACCGACGGGGACAGCTATCTGCTGGATACCGGGATGTTGCAGGATTCGCTTCTGAACCTCGTTCTTAACGCTCGCGATGCCTGTGGCGAAGTCGGAGAAATTGAACTGATCGCCCGGACGGTTCAGCGCACCTGGATCGAATTTACCATCATTGACACCGGCGCAGGTTTTTCTGAACAAGCGCTTAAACATGCGCTGGACCCGTTCTTTACCACCAAGGGCGGCGAAGGTTCGGGGCTGGGCCTGTCCATGGTCTATGACATGACCAAACTGGCCGGAGGACAGGTGCACCTGTCCAACACCGATACCGGCGGCCGCGTCACCCTGCGCCTGCCCCTTCGCCCGGTCAATCTACACAGTGCCCCCGGTCTTATCCTGCTGGTTGAAGACAGCCCTGATTTGCGTTCAACCGTGCGTGAAATGTTGCGCGAAGCCGGTCATTCGGTAATCGAGGCCGCCAGCGTGGACGAGGCTTTGTCCCTACTGTCCGAGCTTTCAGAAATCTCGGCCCTCTTGTCAGATATCTCGCTTGAAGGCGACAAGACCGGACTCGAGTTGATTGCAAGCCTGCCCGCCGGTCATTGTCCGGCCTATCTGATGACATCTCTACCGCCAGATGACCCGCTACATCGTGCTGCCACTGCCCTTGTACCCGTGCTGCGCAAACCCTTCACTGACGCCCAGCTTAACGCCCTTCTCAGCACCGGATTGCCATCATGACCGCCCCCCTTGTGACCATCCTTGACGACGAGCCCGCCATTCGCACCATGTTGTCGGATGCGCTGGAAGACGCGGGTTTTCGCACCATGACCTTTGGCCGCGCAACCGAATTTGAGGCCGCCTTGCGCACGACCACGCCAGACGTGTGTCTGGTGGACCTGTCGCTGCCCGACCGCGACGGGCTGACACTGGTGCACCGGCTGGCGCTGGAACAGGGGGCAACCGTGATCATAATCTCGGGCCGTGCACAGGTGCAGGACCGGGTGACCGGACTGGAACTGGGGGCTGATGACTATATCATCAAGCCTTTTGACCCCGCCGAGGTCGTTGCCCGCATCAGGGCCCGCCTGCGCCGTGGCACGACCACGCCTCAGACCGGAGAAACCGCGCATTTCAACGGGTGGGTTGCCCATTTCGACCGCTACATTCTGGAAGACCAGACCGGACAGGAAACCCCCTTTTCCCACGCAGAAGGTGAAGTGCTGCGCCTCTTTCTGGAACGCCCCAAACGCCTGATCTCGCGTCAGTCAATGCAGGAAGTACTTGGCGGCGCCGCCGGTGAAAGCTTTGACCGGGCGATGGACGTGCGTATTTCTCGCCTGCGCACCAAATTGCGTGAAGACCCCAAAAACCCAAGGCTGATCAAAACCATCTACGGCGCGGGCTATATTTTTCTGGGCGATGTTAGCTGGGTTTGACTGAAAAAACTGCGCGACCCGGCCCGCTATCTTAGTGACGTTCGGCAAGGCTTTGGCCCTGGCATCATGTGAACCGAAGCCGGATCAGGCGCCTTCCACCTCGGCCCAAAGGCTGCGCAGGTGTCCGGGCAGTTCGCGGGCTGTGACGGCTGCCTCTCGCACCAGATAATCAAAATGCCCGGTGATCGCCTGAACCCGTTCGGTATCGCGAAAAGCCATGTAGTTTTGCCCGATATAAAGCACTGCCAGAAGCGGGCCGAAAATGGTGAGCGGTGACGAATAAATCCGCCGTGCATCATACAGGTATATGCGCAGACGCGGATAAAGTTGCTGGCTTACCTCAAGCAGATAGGTCACCTGTTCCTGCCGGACCGCTTTGGGCAGGCTGGCGTAATAGCCCTCGCCATGGACAAAACTGTGCAATTCGAAAAGCGGCAGTGCAATTTCATAATCCGAATGGGCACCGCGTATCCAGCTTAACCTGTCCTCTGAAGCACCTATGGCCTGATCGGCACTGCGCGCCAGATGCGGGGCGTATTCCCATTCCAGCATCGCGCGCGTCTTGAGCATATCGGGCAGACCCGCGGGAACGTGGCGAATTTTGTAACCTGCGGCCTCTTTGTGCCACTGAAAAATCTGCTCGTCCACCAAAGCACGGGGCGCCTCTGTCAGCGACAGCGTATTGGCCAGAATGTCAGCAGCCGTTTCAGGCCGGTCCGTAAGGCCCAGCAACCAATCTGCCGAAACGCCAAGTGCCGCCGCGCATTCCCCGACGACCTGCGCATTGGGCAGGCGCGCCCCGGCCCCCTTCAACAACTGAGAGATAGTGGAACGATCAACGCCAACCGCACGCGCCAAAGCACTTTGGTTGGTGCCGCGGTCACGCATGGCATCTCCCAAGCGGGTGCGGAACAGGTCAGCGCGCAGTCGTTTGTCGGTTTTATATGGCATGTGATGATTTTTATCATCGTTGCAGGTAAATGTTAACTATAAACGAAATGCCCTGTCTTCCTTTTCTGTCGTAACGCTTTTGTGAAACAAACTCTGGGAAGCGGAATGGAATCGCGGCAACGCACAATGGTCAAGGCGCTTGTATGGAATGCTATTGGCCTGATGATGATGAGCCTTGTCGGCTTGATCATGACCGGTTCAACCTCTGTCGGCGCGGCCATGGCGCTGATCAATACAGCCATCGGGCTAAGCACCTACGTGGTTTACGAGCGCATCTGGGCCAATATCCGTTGGGGTCGCTCTCATGGGTAAAATGCCCCGGGTGAAAGTTGAATTGCCGACGCTTGCACTGGTCGTGATCTGTTACGCGGGCTGGATGACTTCCACCACTTGGGCAACGGTCCTGTGGCTGCCCTTGGGCATGGTTCTGACCACGGTCTTCATTGCCCTGCATTCGTCGCTGACCCACGAAGCTCTGCACGGGCATCCATTTCGGGTCAAAGCATTGAACGAAACGCTTGTGTTCCCGTGTTTGGGACTGTTCGTGCCCTATCAGCGCTTTCGCGACACCCACCTTGCACACCATCAGGACTCGCGGCTGACAGATCCTTATGACGACCCCGAATCCAACTATATGGATCCAAAGGTCTGGGCCAGATTGTCACGTCCCCTGCAGCGCATTTTGATGTTCAACAACACGCTGTTCGGGCGGTTGTTGGTGGGGCCGCTGGTGGGACAGATTTCCTTTATGACCGCCGACTGGCGCGCCATCCGCAGCGGCGACCGAACGACGTTGAAAGGATGGCTTTGGCAGATCCCTGCAGTGCTTCCGGTTTTGGTCTGGGTGGTCTGGACACCAATGCCGCTCTGGGCCTATCTTCTGTCGGCCTATGCCGGGTTGTCCATCCTCAAGATTCGTACGTTTCTGGAGCATCGGGCCCACGAACACACTACGGGACGGACCGTTGTTATCGAGGACCGCGGGTTCTTGGCGTTGATTTTTCTCAACAACAATTATCACGTGGTACATCACCTGCACCCCAAGGCGGCATGGTACACGTTGCCCCGTCTGTTCGCCGAGAACCGCGAGACCTTTCTGACCCGCAATGACAGTTACCACTACCGGTCTTACGGGCAGATTTTCCGGCGCCATTTCTGGCGCGCCAAGGATCCGGTGCCGCATCCGCTCTGGCCTAAGCCGTAAATTGGGTGCATGACGGGCCTCATGCAGGCCTGGATACTTCTTTCAATTGCGGCGGCGGCGTTTCAGACGCTGCGTTTCATGCTGCAAAAACACCTCAGCATGGGCACGCTCAGCACCGGCGGGGCCACGCTGGCGCGGTTTTTCTATTCGATGCCTTTCGTGGTCAGCATGACGGTGGCCTATCTTTGGTGGTCGGGCGTGGGCCTGCCGCCCCTGTCGGGCTGGTTCTGGGTCTATGCGATGACCGGCGGGCTAAGCCAGATTCTGGCGACATGGTGCGTTGTGGCGCTGTTCTCGCAGCGCAATTTCGCCGTCGGCATCACCTTCAAGAAAACCGAAGTTGTGCAGACCGCCCTTGTCGGCCTTGTGGTGCTGGGCGATCGGGTGTCGCTGATGGGGCTGGGGGCCATTGTGCTGGGCTTGGCGGGCGTACTGATCCTGTCGGACACGCCGGGGCTGTCGGGGCGCTGGCACCGGCGGATTTTCAATCGCGCGGCGGGGCTGGGCCTGGCGGGTGGGGCGCTTTTTGCCATCTCTGCGGTGGGGTACCGCGGGGCCACCCTTGAAATCGCCAGCGACGATCCTTTGCTGCGCGCCCTTTGCACGCTGGCCGTGGTGACCACCTCGCAGGCGGTGGCGATGACCATCTGGCTGATGTGGCGCGAGGCCGGGCAAATGGCCCGTGTCTGGGCGGCGCGGCGCACGGCGGTCTGGATGGGGATCACCGGACTGGGTGGCAGCCTGTGCTGGTTCACCGCCTTTACCCTGCAAAACGCGGCCTATGTTTTTGCCGTAGGGCAGGTCGAGGTGATCTTTTCGCTATTTGCCTCGGTACTGTTTTTCAGCGAAAAACTCACACGCCGCGAAGGTGCGGGCATCGCGCTGATTACTCTGTCAGTCCTTGCGGTAGCTCTTTTCCTCTGAGCCGCAAGAACAGGCTTGCCTCGTCATCGTTGCGAAAGAACGGCACCGTCTGCGGCGGGGCGGGGTCGTGGGCGCGGGCCTCGACCTCGGCCAGAACAACCTCGGTGATGAACGGCAGGTCAAACTCGCGCGCGCGGGTCAAGGGTACCCATTGCAGGTGCGAAAGCTCGTCACAGGCGGCACTGAAATCATCCAGGTCGCTGGCAATCTCATCGGCATCCACCAGAAAGAACCGCGCGTCAAACCGGCGCGGGCGACCGGGCGGGGTGATGGCGCGAAAGACAAACTGCAGGGGATGGGCCGCAGGCAGATGGCCGCGGTCGGCAAACCCTGTCCAGTCTTCGGGCACGGCACCGGGCCAGATGCCGGGCTGGCCAAGGATCAGGCCGGTTTCCTCCCACAACTCGCGGATGGCGGCGGCGGCAAGGGCGTGCGACAGGTCGACCTCGCTGTCTTCGCGCAGGCGCTCGGCGCAGACACCGGGAAGGGGGCTGGCCAAAGGCACGGACGCGTCGGCGGTATCGACCGCGCCGCCGGGAAAGACAAATTTGTTGGGCATGAAGGCCGCACTTGCCCCGCGCTGTCCCATCAGCACATGCGGATCACCCAGACGGTCGCGCAGGGCAATCACCGTGGCGGCGTTTCGAATAGCGGATTTGTCGATGCTCATTACACCCCTTTCAATCGTGAAAGGATCAGGTGCCGCCCCCGAACCCATGCATCAGCCTGGCCCATTGAAACGCCACAACCGCCCCTTTCAGTCGGGGCAGAAGGTATAGCGACAGGGTGACACTGCCAACCGCGAATATGGTGAACAGCACCAAAGGTTCTGGCCGCCACGTTTCAAACACTACCAACAGCAGCGGCGCCACAATATGGCCGACAATCAGAATCGTCAGATAGGCGGGGCCGTCATCTGCGCGCTGATGCGACAGATCCTCGCGACAGACGGTGCAGGTATCGCGCACCTTCAGATAGCTTTTCATCAACGGGCCGCTGCCGCAATTCGGGCATTTGCGGCGAAATCCCTTGGTTAGCGCGGGCCAAAGCGCGCGCTCTTCACTATTTACCGTTTGGTCGGTCATTTGAATCCCCGTGTCGACATCCCCGGTAATTGGGGCAGAAAGCCTCAAATATAAAGGTATCATCGCACTGTTGCGTCCCGATGTCGCAAATTGGGGCGCTATATCGGCAGACGGCGACGGAATTTGTGGCGTTGCGCGTACCAGTTTCAGGCGCGGCCCTTACCGGCCCCGTTCCAGAACAGGAAAATGATCACTCTTAAGGAGAGAATAGATGAAAAGACAGTTGTTGGTTTCAGGAGTTGTTGCAGCAGCCATTGCGGCCACTTCGACCTTTGCGATTGCTCAGCAGGCAGGACAGGGTGGCATGCGCCAGGGCCCTGCCTTTGATTTTGACGAACTGGACGCAGATGGCGATGGCAAGGTGACGCCGGAAGAGATGCAAGCACGCGCACAGGAGCGTTTCACAGCCGCCGATACTGATGGTGACGGTGCCATCTCAACCGAAGAAATGATCGCGCGCATGCAATCCCGTATGGCCGAGCGCATGGCGGCCCGTGCCAAGATGATGATGGAGGCGCGTGATGCCAACAACGATGGCAAGGTCACTATGGACGAGATGCAGCCACAGATGATGGGGCGCATGTTCGAAATGCATGACAGCGATGGCGACGGTGCGATTTCTCAAGAAGAGTTTGCAGCAATCAAAAAGATGCACCACCGCGGCAAGATGAAAGACGGCTCAGGGAAAGGCATGTCTAGGATGAATGGCCACAAACGCGAAGGTCGCGGATATGATCAGCACGATCATTATGGTAGGGAACATGGCTATCACGGGCATCATGATGGTCACGGGCATCATGATGATCACCATCACCACGACCACCACGATCACCACGATCACCACCGCCATCACTAACCGTTAATCAGCGCTTCCCGTCGGCAGGGGTTAAGTCTCTGCCGGCCTTGCGATTAACTTTCGCTGTGTGCAGGATACAGCTTGTGGAAAATGGACATGCCGCTTGATGCCATGACTGATGTATCCGACGAGGCATTGCTGGTGCTGTTCGCCAACGGCGATCAAATGGCCGCGCGGGCGTTGACCTTGCGATTCACGCCAAAGGTTATGGCACATGCCTATCGCCTGCTCGGCAATCACGCCGAGGCCGAGGACGTCACGCAGGAATCAATGCTAAGGCTGTGGAAGATCGCCCCGGACTGGCGACAAGGCGAGGCCAAGATCAGCACCTGGCTATACCGTGTGGTGGCCAATCTGTGCACCGACCGACTGCGGCGCAAACCGGGTCTGGCGCTGGATGCCGTGCCCGAGCCCGAGGATAACGCGCCGGGCGTGACCGAACGGATACAGGACCACACCCGCGAAGTGGCCTTGCAAAAGGCACTGAACCAACTGCCTGAAAGGCAGCGTCAGGCGGTTGTGCTGCGTCATATCGAGGGGCTGACCAACCCCGAGATCGCAGCAATCATGGAGATCAGCACCGAGGCCGTCGAAAGCCTGACAGCACGGGGCAAACGAACGCTGGCCGCCAAACTGGCGGGGCAACGCAATGAATTGGGGTATAGCGATGACTGAACGAAAGTTTGATCCGGTGGATCTGGACCACCTTTTTGCCAGAGTTCGCGAGCATCCGGCGCAACCCTCGGCCGATTTGATGAAGCGCGTTTTGACAGACGCATATGACGCGCAAGCAGCGGTTACGCCGGTGACCGCCCCTCAATTACCTGGCGCGCCCTGGCTGCTGCAGGTTTTCCGTGAACTTGGAGGCTGGCCCTCGATGGCGGGCCTTACCACAGCCGCTTTGGTTGGGGTCTGGTTGGGGATCAGCCCGCCAGACGGGCTTGTCGCGACGGCCGATAGCTTTTTTGGAACTGACGATGACGCCTATCTGATTGACGTTGCCCCCGAGGCCACCTTCGAGATTGCAGAAGGATTCCTTCAATGACGACACAGCCTGAAAACAAGAAATCGACCGGGGCAAAGCCCTGGCTGCGCGTTTTATTTGTCGCCTCTCTGGCGCTCAATCTTGTCGTGCTGGGCGCCGTTGGCAGTGCGATGCTTATGCGGGACAAATGGCATGCACGCCATCCATCCCGCCTGGATATGGTCGGTGGCCCGCTGACCCGCGCCCTAAACGATAAGGACCGCCGGGCCATTGGACAGCAAATGCGGCAGGCCTATCGCGACGGGCATCCGACCCGGCAACAGCAGCGCGAGGAGTTCCAATTGTTAATTGCAGACCTGAAAGCCGAGCCTTTTGTCCCCGATGCCGTCCGGGCGCGCATGTCAAATCAACGCGTCGCCTTCAAGGACAGACTGGAACTGGGGCAAACGATATTGCTGGAACGTCTGGCGCAAATGAGTCCGGCTGAACGCAAGGCCTATGCTGACCGCTTGCAGGAAAGCGTTCGAGGCCACTGGTCACGACATAAGGACTGGAAAGAATAAAGGCATTTGAACAACCATGGCCGCCTGCCGTACAAAGCGTCTCAGAAACCGAGCATGAACTTATGCGGCAGAGAGCGCGCACACTGTTACGGTGTTTCGCCCATGTGCCTTTGAACCATAGAGCGCGCGGTCTGCCTGATCCAGCAACGATTCGACAGTCGGTGCAAGACATCCGGCACCCGGCACAGCCATCGTGACACCGATGCTGATCGTTATACCGATCGGATCCATCCGCCCCGGAACACTGATCGGGGTTCGTTGAATGATCCGGCAAAGCCGGCTGGCCGTCTGACGGGCCTGTGCACGCGTACTATTTGGGGTGACGATCAGAAATTCCTCGCCACCGATGCGGGCCAGCATGTCGTCTTCGCGCAAACTGGCCCGTAGCTGGCTGGCAACCCCTTTAAGCACCTGATCACCCGCGGCGTGCCCATAGGTGTCATTAATATTCTTGAAGTGATCCAGATCAGCAACCATCACTGCAAATGTTTCGGTTTCATGATCCAATGTATCAATCAGCCGTTTCAGAAAGGGCAAGGCATAGCGGCGGTTGTGGACACCGGTCAGCGGGTCGATCACGGCGGCGTTCAACCCAAGCTGCAACTGGTCGCGCATCTGGTCCGCCATGTGCTTGTGGTGCATTTGATTGGACAGGCGCAGCAACAGTTCCTTCAGATCTTCGACCCCACACATGACGTCATTCGCCCCCATATCAAGAACGGTTGCCGCCAATGACCTGGAAGAGGGCTCTAATATAGCAATGATCGGGCAATTCCGGGTGCGCCGGGCCGCCTTGAGTTCGGCCAACAGGCGCAGGCCGTCGTCAACATCTTCACTGTCTATTCCCAGGATAAACACATCTGGCACATCAGTGCCCTCTGCAAGTCCTACCGCAGACTCTGCATTCAGCGCCACAAAGGCATGTTGACCACTGGCTGAAAGTGCAGAAAACAGCGCCATCGCTTTGTTCTGTTTGCGGGAGACAAGCGCAACACGCCCATTCCTTTGAAAGTGGCCTTGTACCTCTGCAAAACCAAGCGCATGTGCCGTACCAGCATGAATTCTAAGATCTTTGTCGATATTTCCCTGCCGCAACAAGCTGCGCAGACGCGCCAGCAGAAACGTTTCATCCAAAGGATTGCATAATACGTCATCAGCCCCGGCCGACAGCGCGGCAATCCGATCTTCGGCTTTCACGCTTGGCAGGATCAGGACAACAGGCGTTTTTGCTGTAGTTTCAAGCTTGCGAACAGCTTTTATAAAAGTCGGCCCCTCAAAATCTGTAAGTTTGGCACTGGCCAAAATCAGGTCGGGGCACTCTGCTGCAATAATCCGAAGCGCATCTGCGCCGGTTTTTGCCTGAAGAACATCGTAATACGCCGACGATAACTTTACCTTCAACACAATCCTGTTGGTGGCCAGTTCATCGACGATTAGAATTTTACCGGACATCGGCAGCCCGCCTTTCCGACTTGCCCTTTTCGCTAAGCTGACTATCCATTTAAGAGGTTAAGAAAACCTTTCTGGGAATTTAAGACTCGTGACCAATAAGCAGGAATTCGCCGAGACTGTCGGCTTGCAATGTCTGGCCTGGCTGGTCAGCAATGAGGACCTTTTGCCAGTCTTCATGGGCGCAACCGGCGTTTCAAAAGCCGACATCAAGGAACGCGCCCAGGACCCCGACTTTCTGGCCTCGGTTCTGGACTTTCTGATGATGGATGATGCCTGGGTTGTCGCCTTCTGCGATGCGAACGGATTATCGAACGAAACCCCCATGCGGGCGCGGGCCGCATTGCCGGGTGGCATGCAGGTGGAGTGGACATGAATAAAATTCTCAGGCCTGTTTCGGGCAGGGCAGATGGTATCTTGTTTGACAAGGACGGAACGCTCTTTGACTTTCACATGACCTGGAATGCCTGGGCCGGTGACGTTATTCGCGAGCTCGCCAGCGGTGACCCCGAGCTGATTGTTCAGGTTGCCGGTGTAATTGATTTCGACCTTGATGCCGGCAGCATTTTACCATCCAGCATCGCGATCGCCGAAACCAACCGGCACATTGCCGAGGCCATTGCGACAGTTCTGCCAGACCGCGGTGTTGACGATATCGAGCAGTTCCTTGTGGATAGCGCCGCCAGCGCCCCATTGTCGCCCGCCGTGCCACTGGCACCCTTTCTTGCCGGTCTCGTCGGCCAGGGCCTTGCCTTGGGCGTGATGACCAATGACAGCGAATACGGGGCGCGCGCGCATTTAAGGTCGGCCGGGGTTGAAGCCCATTTCAGTTTCGTCGCCGGCTTTGATTCCGGATTCGGGGCGAAACCGGCGCCCGATCCGCTTTTGGCCTTCGCACGGTCTCAGGGGCTGACACCCAGCCGGGTGGCCATGGTGGGCGACAGCATTCACGACCTGATGGCAGGCCGGGCCGCAGGCATGCAGACTGTTGGCGTATTAACCGGCCCTGCCAGCGGAGATGATCTGGCACCATTTGCAGATATGGTTTTACCAGATATTGGCCACCTGCCCGGCTGGCTGTCTACGTGACTCAAAGGCCATTTTTCGGAATTTTACTAGCCACGGCCGCTGCGTTGCTGCTGACGCCGGATGCAATGTTTATGCGGATGTCGGACATGTCAGGTTACCAGATGGTAGGCTGGCGCGGCATTTTGATGGGGTCGGTGATGCTGTTGGGCTGGCTGGTCTTCAGCAAGGCAAAGCAGGCCGATCTGGGGGCCCTCTTTTCGGGTACCGGACTGGCGGTCATCTGCTGTCAGTATGTCAACGCGACGCTCTTTGGAATTGGGATCGCGACAGCGCCGGCTTCAATCGTGTTATTCGGGGTTGCGACCGTGCCGGTCTTTGCCGCGATTTTCGCGTATCTGATAATCAAAGAGCCGACGCGCTGCGCGACCTGGCTAACCATTGCCGCTGTAATGACGGGAATCGCCATTGCGGTATTCAGCGACAAGACCGGTATTCCAGAGATGAACCGCGCCTCAGCTTTAGGGGCGCTGGCGGGGCTGGGTGTAGCCATGGCGCTGGCGTTGAATTTTGTTATTCTGCGGGCCCGGCCAAGCCTGCCTATTTTGCTGCTCATTGGATCGGGGGCAATACTGTCTGGATCGACAGGCGTAATCGTGACTGGCCCCGCACAGATGGGGAACGGAACGGTTTGGGCAATTGTGCTGACCGGGGCGGTGATTTTGCCAGTGTCGTTCTTTTCGCTTTCGGTGGCCTCAAGGTATACCCATGCATCAAATGTCAGCTTGATCATGCTGATTGAAACGGTACTGGGTCCTGTCTGGGTCTGGCTTGGCATTGGCGAGGCACCAACGCCCGGAATGATCCTAGGCGGGATGATCGTGGTGGTAAGCCTTGCAATCTATATCTGGCAGGCCAGGCACCAATCGTGATCAATTCCAGGTACTGAGACAAAAACGACCGAGTGCGTCGCAAAGCGGCATACAGATCGAGCTTGCCGGTGTTTCGATAGAAACCAGCAACGCCGGGAGATTACAAAATGGCTGACGCAGGAAATCGCAGAAAACGCGGAGGCGGGCGCGCAGGCAGTGCCGCAAGACGGGGCAGTGCCGCGATCGAACAGATGCCCTGGAACCCGCCAATCAATATTGACCGCCCTACAGAGCCGCTGACTGAAGAGGGCATTCAGGCCGTTCATGATGGTGCCATGCGTATCCTCGAGGAGATCGGAATTGAAATTCTGAATCCCGAAGCGCTTGAAATCCTGCGCAGCTCGGGGGGCTGCACGATCGACGGTGAAAACGTGCGGATGGGGCGCGATTTCGTAATGGACATGGTGGCCAAGGCCCCAAGCCAGTGGACGATCACGCCACGTAATCCTGACCGTCAGATCACCATCGGCGGCAAACACCTGAACTTTGGAAATGTGTCATCACCGCCCTCCTACTGGGATATGCACCTGGGCAAAAAGGTTACCGGCACACGCGAGATGTGCCAGAATCTTCTGAAGCTCAGCCAGTATTTCAATTGTGTTCATTTTGTCGGCGGTTACCCTGTTGAGCCGCAGGACGTTCATGCCAGCATCCGCCATCTGGATGTGTTGTATGACAAACTGACCCTGACCGACAAAGTGGCGCATGCCTATTGTCTGGGCAAAGAACGCGTCGAAGACGTGATGGAGATGGTGCGCATCGCTGGCGGCCTGAACCATGAGGAATTCGAAGCCTCACCTCATATGTACACCAATATCAACTCGACCTCGCCGCTCAAGCACGACTTCCCGATGCTGGACGGCTGGATGCGTCTGGCACGGCGCAATCAGGGCCTTGTTGTAACCCCCTTTACATTGGCCGGAGCTATGGCACCGGTCACGATGTCAGGCGCCGTGGCGCAGTCTTTGGCCGAAGCGCTGATAGCGGTGGTGCTGGCACAGATCATCCGGCCTGGTGCGTGCTGTGCGATCGGCACGTTTACATCGAATGTGGATATGAAATCGGGCGCCCCGGCCTTTGGCACCCCGGAATACATGCGTGCCACACAGATGACCGGGCAGATGGCTCGTTTCTACGGCCTGCCGATGCGCGCCAGCGGGGTGTGTGCAGCCAATGTGCCCGATGGGCAAGCGGTGTGGGAAACCTCGAACAGCCTGTGGTCCGCAGTCCAGTCAGGGGCGCACATGGTCTATCACGCAGCCGGCTGGCTTGAGGGTGGATTGATAGCCAGCCCCGAAAAATTTGTCATGGATTGCGAAATTCTGCAGCAAATCCAGCGTTATATGGACCCGAAACTGTTTGCGACCACACCGGATGACATTGCCATTGACGCGGTGAAAGAGGTCGGCGATCAGGGCCATTTCTTTGGAATCCAACACACTCAGGACCGGTATACCACGGCCTTTTACCAACCTTTCCTGTCTGACTGGCGCAACTACGAAGCCTGGGAAGCCGCCGGAAGCGTTTGGACGCCACAACGCGCGCATCAGGTTTTCAAAGACATCATTGCAAGTTTTGAACCGCCTCCGATGGATTCGGATATCTGGGAAGAACTGGCGGCTTTTGTTGAGCGCCGGAAGGCCGAAGGCGGGGCGCCCACGGATTTCTGAGCTGGAAAAACCGGCCGGGGTGGTGGCGTCTGTGCGAACCACCCCGGCTGTGTATTTCAGACCAGAACCCTTAGATCAGAGCAGCCAGAACCACGACACATTATTGCGCGGCCATTTGCCCTTGTGCTGCTTCGACCTTGACCGCAGAGAATTTGAACTCGGGGATTTTGCCATAAGGGTCCACAGCCGGGTTGGTCAGGATATTCGCTGCCGCCTCAACATAAGCAAAGGGCAGGAACACCATGTCAGGCGCGATCGCCCGGTCGGCGCGGGCCATGATCTCGATACTGCCCCGCTTGGTGGTCAGGCGCACATGATCGCCCGGCTCCACCCCTAGCTTGCGCAGCGTACTGGGATGCATCGAGCAGTTGGCCTCGGGCTCGACCGCATCCAGAACCGTTGCCCGCCGGGTCATCGAACCGGTGTGCCAATGCTCCAGCTGCCGCCCTGTCGTCAGAATCATCGGATAGTCGGCATCGGGTGTGTCATCAGGCGCTATCACTGAGGCCGGGGTGAACCTGGCCCGCCCCTCGGGACGCGGAAAACCATCACCAAACACAATCGCCTGACCGGGATCCGTTGGCGACAGTGATGGGTAGGTCACCGCATTTTCACCCTGCAAACGATCCCAGGTAATGTTGTTCAGCGATTTCATGTTCAGCTTCATCTCGGCAAAAACATCCGCCGGGCTGTCATAGTGCCATGCCAGCCCCATGCGCTGCGCCAGATCCACCGTGATCGCCCAATCCTCGCGCGCTTCACCCGGGGGCGGAACGGCGCGGCGGCCCATCTGAACCTGCCGGTTGGTATTTGTAACGGTGCCGGATTTTTCAAAGAACGCACTGGCAGGCAGGATCACATCGGCATAGTTTGCCGTTTCAGTGATAAAGATATCCTGCACAACCAGATGTTCGAGCTTGGCCAGCGCGTCACGCGCATGTTCAACATCCGGATCCGACATAGCGGGGTTTTCACCCAGAATATACATGCCGCGGGTATTGCCAGCATGCACATCATCCATGATCTCGGTCACGGTCAGGCCCTTTTCAGCGCTGAAATCTTCCGCCCCCCAGACGCTGGTAAAGGCGCTGCGAACGCCGTCATCGGTCACAGTCTGATAATCCGGCAGGAACATCGGGATCAGCCCCGCATCTGACGCGCCCTGCACATTGTTCTGGCCGCGTAGCGGGTGCAAGCCCGCACCGGGGCGGCCCACCTGCCCGGTCATCAGCGCAAGACTGATAAGGCAACGCGAATTATCCGTGCCGTGGATATGCTGGCTGACACCCATACCCCAGAAAATCATCGCGGCCTTGGCGCCCGCAAAGGTGCGGGCAACCTCGCGCAGCGTTTCCGCCGGGATGCCACAGATGCCTTCCATTTTTTCGGGGCTGAAATCTGCCAGATGGGCCTTTTCCGCCTCCCAGTTCTCGGTGTAGGCGTCGATATACTGCTGATCGTACAGCTTTTCCTCGACGATCGTGTGCATGATAGCGTTCAGCATGCTTACATCTGCCCCGGGACGGAACTGCAGCATGTGAGTTGCAAACCGGCGCAGACCCACGCCGCGCGGATCCATCACGATCAGCTTGCCACCGCGTTTGGTGAACTGCTTGAAATAGGTCGCCGCGACGGGGTGGTTTTCGATCGGGTTACAGCCGATCGCAATTGCCACATCAGCATTCTCGATCTCGTTGAACGTCGCCGTCACAGCGCCCGAGCCGACGTTTTCGATCAGCGCCGCAACCGACGACGCATGGCACAGCCGGGTGCAGTGATCGACGTTATTATGACCAAAGCCCTGGCGGATGAATTTCTGGAACAGATAAGCCTCTTCGTTGGTGCATTTCGCACTGCCAAAGCCCGCAACCGATTTTCCGCCATGTTCGTCCTTCAGCCGCTTCAGACCGCCAGCCGCAAATTCCATTGCCTCGTCCCAACTGGCTTCGCGGAAATATTCCTGCCAGTTGCCGGGGTCCACATTCAGCCCCTTTGCCGGGGCATCGTCGCGCCGGATCAACGGCTTGGTAAGGCGGTGGGCATGGTGGATGTAGTCGAAACCGAACCGGCCCTTGACACACAAACGCCCTTCGTTCGCAGGTCCGTTGATGCCGTCTACATATTTGACCTTGTTGTCCTTGACCTTCAGGCTGATCTGACATCCGACACCACAGAACGGGCAGATGCTTTCGACTTCACTATCGTAATCTGCGCTGTCGCCCACCTGATTGTCATCCACCACCGTAGAGGGCATCAAAGCGCCCGTCGGGCAGGCCTGCACGCATTCGCCACAGGCCACACAGGTCGAGGCGCCCATCGGATCGGCCATGTCGAATGTCGGGTAAGCGTCATGCCCGCGACCGGCCATGCCAATCACGTCGTTGACCTGTATTTCGCGGCAGGCGCGGACACACAGACCACACTGAATGCAGGCATCCAGATTGACCTTCATCGCCACATGGCTGTCATCCAGCAGCGGAATGCGCCCCTCTTCCAACTTGGGAAAGCGGCTTTCTGAAACGCCCTGCATCGCGGCCATGTCCCAAAGATGCGAGGATTTGTCATGCGCCTGGGCCTGCTCGGGCTGATCGGCCAGCAACATTTCGACAACTAACTTGCGGGCAGTTTCGGCGCGGGCTGAATTGGTCGTGACCTTCATGCCGTCAGTCGCTTCTCGGATGCACGACGCCACCAGCGTGCGTTCACCTTCAACTTCGACCATACAGGCACGGCAATTGCCATCGGGGCGATAGCCGGGTGAAGGTTTGTGGCAAAGGTGCGGTATCACCAAACCCCGGCCATTGGCCACTTCCCAGATCGTCTGGCCTGAATCGGCTTCGACTTCCTTGCCATCGAGGATGAATTTGATCTTGTCAGACATGCGCGCACCTCCTGCTTGCCGCACCATAGACCACGTGCCAGAAAATGGGAGTCCACCAATCCCGACACCTCTCCGCATTTTTACGCCACCGCGGGAAAAGAAGTTTCTTATCTGCAACATAAAACCACGCACCTCCACATTTTGCGCTATGTCATCTTGCCGGGTGACCTGAGGTTCCAAGTTCCCCGACCGGAGGTTCCACAAATGATTATCGCTGTCGTGCAGATTCCTTTTTCTGGGCAAAAACGTCCCACCGACGAGGTGATCGCGCAATCCCTTGAGTCGTCAAAGATCTTCCATTGCGTCAAAGGCTTGCGGCGAAAGTACTACCTTAACAGCGACGCGGGCGGTGGCGGCATTTACGAATTCGCAACACGCGAGGATGCAATGACCTGGTTCAACGAAGGCTGGGCAGATTGGATGGAGGGCCGCTTTGGCGTTCGTCCCACGCTCGCTTTGTTCGACAATCCCGTGGTGCTGGACAACGAGGCGGACGAGGTGCGTGTGAACGGCGCCCCTGTTCCTTGTCCCTGGAAAAGGCCGGCGGCTGATTGAGCGCGCAACGGGCAAACACGGCGTAAAGGCGGCCCGACCACCAAACCCCTCTGACAGCAGATTATCCCACCGCCCCCCTTTTCCCCCGGCGCCCGCACCGCTAACGTGCCGCCAAATTGCACCAACGGGAAATCACGCGTGACCGAAATCATTCTTGTCCGGCATGGGCAGGCCAATTCCGATGCCAAAGACGAGGCCAGTTATGACAGGCTTTCGGATCTGGGCCGCCAGCAGGCCACCTGGCTGGGGGAACATCTGAAATCCACAAATCCGCATTTCGACCATGTCGTCACCGGTACACTGACCCGGCAGGCCGATACCGCCCGCGCCATGGGCTTTGCGATCACCGAACAGGATAAGCGCCTGAACGAGCTACAGTATTTCGCCATGGCACTGGCGCTTGAGCAACAGCACGGCACCCCTTACCCACAAAACGTCAGCGACTATGTAAATCACCTGCCTTTGCTGATGGATCATTGGCAACGCAATCTGCTCGACGGCATCCCCGAGCGTTTTGACAATTTCACCGCCCGCATCACCGGGCTGGTAGACGAGCTTTGCGGCGCGCATGGCCGGGTGCTTCTGGTCACCTCTGGCGGTGTGATTGGCATGGTCGTGCGCCATATTCTGGCACTGGACAATGCTGCCACCTCGCGTGTCATGCTGCAGATCATGAACAGTTCGATTCACCGTCTGCATTATGTCCATGGCCAGTTGATGCTGGGTACGTTCAACGCGACCCCGCATCTTGATACCCCTGACCGGGCTCATGCCCGCACATTCGTCTGATCCACGAAAGGACAGCTTCGATGAAACTTTTTTACGCGCCCACAACGATATCTATCGCGTCGGCCATCGCCCTGGATGAGGCCGGTATTGACTACGAACCGGTCCGCGTTGATTTCGCATCGGGCGAGCAAACCAAGCCCTCCTTCCACGCTATCAACCCCAAGGGGCGCGTGCCTGCCCTGATCACCGAGCAGGGAATTCTGACGGAAACCGGCGCAATCCTGGATTACATTGCGGCAATCAAACCAGCGGCGCACCTTGTGCCCTCTGATCCCTGGCAGGCCGCACAAATGCGCGCGGTGATGTATTATCTGGCCAGCACCATGCACGTGAACCACGCACACCGCTTGCGCGGTATCCGCTGGGTCGACAAGGAAAGTTCAATTGAAGACATGAAGGCCAAGGTGCCGCAGACGATGACGGAAAGCGCCCGTTTCATCAACGATCATGCGATTCGCACGCCCTTTGTGATGGGGGATGTGATCAGCATCGCAGATCCCTACCTTTTCGTCGTCTGTTCCTGGCTTGAAGGCGATGGTGTGAAGGTCGACGATTTTCCAAAGATTGTGGCGTTCCGCGACGCGATGGAGGCCCGTCCGTCGGTTAAAAAAGCCCGCGAAATGGGCATGCTCTGAAAGGGTCCTGATCATGACACACCTATGGGTCCGCGCCGAACAGCGCCCAAACGAAGAACGCGTCGGGCTAACCCCTGAAGGCGCTGCCAAACTTATCGCCTCGGGCATCCAGGTCACGGTCGAGAAAAGCTCGGTTCGCGCCATTCCACTGGAGGGTTACTGCGATGCAGGCTGCACAATTGCGGCTGAAAACGCCTGGCCCGACGCACCGTTGGATGCGATCATTTTCGGCCTCAAAGAGCTGCCCGAGGATGGCAGCCCCCTTCCCCACAGACACATCATGTTTGGCCATGCCTTCAAGGGCCAGCATTCCGGCCGCGCCTTGCTGAAACGTTTCAAGGCCGGGGGCGGCAGTTTATACGATCTGGAATATCTGGTTGATCCCGACGGTCGCCGCGTGGCCGCCTTTGGCTATTGGGCGGGTTATGCCGGAGCGGCTGTATCGCTCAAGGCCTGGGCCGCTCAGCAACGGGGCGGCATCTGTCCGCCGGTGGGCACCTATCCGGGCCGCGACGCCCTGCTCGCCGATCTGGCCCGCGAGGTCACAGACACCGGCAAACCCAACCCCACCGCCATTGTCATCGGTGCCTTGGGCCGCGTGGGCAGCGGGGCGGCAGACCTGTGCGAGGCGATGGGCATCACAACCACCAGGTGGGACATGGACGAGACAGCGTCGGGTGGCCCGTTTCCGGAAATCCTGCAACACGACATTTTTCTCAACTGTATCTTCGCCCGCCCAGGCACACCTGTGTTTGTGCCGCGATCAGCCCTGACCGCAGAACGCCAGCTTGGTGTCATCGGCGATGTCGCCTGCGACCCTGACAGCGATTACAACCCGGTGCCGGTCTATTCACAGGCGACCAGCTGGGCGGCGCCCGTCACCCGCGTACATGATACGCCACCGCTGGACGTGATGGCTATCGACAACCTGCCATCGCTTTTGCCCGTGGAATCATCTATCGACTATGCTGAACAACTCTTGCCCTCGCTGGCGACGCTGGACAATCTGGATACAGGTGTCTGGGCCCGCGCCGAAGCGACATTCAAAGAACACATGAAGGGGATCTGAACATGACAATCCACTGGTGCGGCACCGGCCTTTCGGCCATCCCCGGCCTGCGTCGCCTGATCGAGGCGGGGCACGAAGTAACTGTCTGGAACCGGACCCTCGATAAGGCACAGGATGCCGTCGGCGATCTGACTAACCGGATCAAGGTCTTTGACGAAGATCTGCTGGCCGCCGAAGTACAGGAAGGCGATGTTGTCGTTTCAATGCTGCCCGGCGACTGGCACGTACCGCTGGCCGAAATGTGCATCAACAAGGGGGCGCATTTTGTCAGCTCCTCCTACATTTCACCCGAAATGCGCGAGTTGCATGCCAAGGCCCTGCTGAAAGGTGTTTGTGTCGTCAACGAGGTGGGCCTTGATCCCGGCATCGACCACCTGATGGCACATTACCTTGTGGACGAATATCGAAAGTCCAAGGCTTATGATGCGGGCAATGACCTTAGTTTTATTTCCTATTGCGGCGGCATTCCCAAACACCCCAATCCGTTTCGGTACAAATTCAGTTGGTCGCCTCTGGGCGTGTTAAAGGCGTTGCGCTCGCCGTCGCGGTCCATCAAGAACTTCACCGAACTGAATGTTGCGCGCCCCTGGGATGCGATCAGCAGCTATATCGCCCCCCTGCCCAGCCCGGAAAGTTTTGAGGTCTACCCAAACCGCGATTCCCTGCCATTCATGGACGACTACCGCTTTGAACCCACCTGGCAGATCAAGGAATTCGTGCGCGGTACCCTGCGCCTGAATGGCTGGGCCGATGCCTGGTCGGATGTCTTCACCGAGATAGAAAACCTGGAAGGGCCTGCAGGTGAGACCCGCCTGAAAGAAATGTCCGATCAGTTCTGGGCAGAAAACGCCTATGAGGAAGGCGAGCCGGATCGTGTTGTGCTTTGCGTGGCATTGAAGGCCGAAAAAAACGGCGTGCCGGTCTGGCACAAGACATTCGTTATGGATGCCTGTGGCGATGCGCGCGGCACCGCCATGGCCCGCCTTGTGTCGATCCCGGTGTCTCTGGCCATCGAAGCCGTCCTCAACCACGAAATTCCCGCTGGCGTAAGTGCCGCCCCACGCGACCCCAAACTTGTCGCGCGCTTCCTGGGCGAAATCGACCGGCTTGCGCAGCATCTGCAAGTGGTCGAACACGTCTGACCCGTCACCGCGCGCGATGACAGGAAAAGCCCTGCGTTGTCATTCAGGGCAGGCTCAAGTTTTCGTGCGAGCATCTTTCGGGCTGTGTTCGTCGGGCACTGCCAGTTCAACCCCGGCATCACTGAGGGCATAAATCCCCCGTGCCGCCCGGAAAAACCAGCCGTGGTGGTTGTCCGCCATGATCTGCGTCGCCCGCGCCACGCCGGTGGCTCTGGCGACCTCTGCGCCTTTGCTGGGCCCCGATTCGGCCAGATAACCTGCGCAACGCAGCGCATCCTGTCTGTAGGATGTCTCCACCTGGCCTGCCGTACCGCCCTGCGTCGGGTCGCCCGCGCGGGCGTTGAATTCTTTCAGCAGCGCCGCGCGCCGCGCACTGGATTTGCGCGGCTGAAACGGCCCCGGATCGGCATGCAACTGAACCGATCCATCTTCTACCCGAACCGAAATCACCCCGACCCCCAGCCGCCGGCACAAACCGATATTCCCTTTGAACGCCCGCCACCCTGCCTTGCCGCGCCAGCGCGGCACCGCCACATAAACCAAATCTGTGACCGCCTGCCGTTTGACCGACTGTTGCAGCAACGTCAGTGAAAACCCGGTCTTCAGTTCAACGATCAGCAGTTCTTGTGCTTTCACCGCCATCACGTCTGCCGCGCCTATCTCGCCCTTAACGGCATAACCCTGCGCTTCAAGCCAGGTTTTGACCGGTGCATATAATTCGATTTCGGCAGGTTTGTTCATTTTTCCTGTCTACAAGCCAATCATTCCCCTGCCAATTACCTTCATCCCGGCCTTGCAGGTCTGCGCACGGCGTAATGCCGCATTGCAGCATGGGCAGGTGACAAGCGCCCATGACCGGCCTATAAGGCGCGCAAACTGATGCAAACCACAGGATTATTCCGCAATGACCACGCTTGTTTTCGGCCATAAATCGCCCGATACCGATTCCACCGGCTCGCCCATCCTATGGGCCTGGTACATGAATGAAATCAAAGGCACCGCCGCCGAGGCCGTCCTTCTGGGCGAACCCAATACCGAAGCTGCCTTTCTGCTGCAAAAATGGGACCTACCCAAACCGCGGATCCTCTCGGATGTGGATGACGGCCAGGCTTGCGTGATCGTTGACACCAACAACCCCGCCGAACTGCCCGCCAATATCAACAACGCCGATGTGCAAGCGATCATCGACCATCACAAGCTGGTCGGCGGTCTGGAAACCAAAGGCCCGATCGACATCACCGTGCGCCCGTTGGCCTGCACCGCCACCATCATGGTTGACCTGATGGGCGATGATGCTGCCAGAATGCCCGACTGGGCCAAAGGCACCGCGCTGACCTGCATCCTGTCCGATACCCTCGAATTCCGCTCGCCTACCACCACCCCGCATGACCGCGCCGTAGCAGAAAAACTGGCAGCCGATCTGGGTATCAACATTTCGGACTATGCCGCTGAAATGTTCGCCGCCAAATCCGATGTCTCGGCTTTTTCTGATGCTGAACTGCTGCGCATGGACTCCAAGGAATACGGCGTCGGCGACACAAAATTCCGCGTCTCGGTTCTGGAAACCACCGCGCCGGCCACGGTGCTGGACCGCAAAGCAAGCCTGATGGAAAGCATGACAGCGGTTGCCGCCGAGGATGGCGTTGATCAGGTTCTGCTTTTCGTTGTCGATATCCTGAATGAAGAGGCCACCTTGCTGGTCCCAAATGACCTGGTTAAAACCGTTGCCGAAAAATCCTTTGGGGCATCTGTTTCCGGTGACTCTGTTGTCCTGCCCGGCATCATGAGCCGTAAAAAACAGATTATCCCGAACCTCAAAGTTTGAGTTTCAGCCAATTGAAAAAAGGCCCGCGCTGCACATTGCGCGGGCCTTGTTCGTTGCACAGCGGCTGCGTACTCAGATCGGAATGCAGAACAGCTGTTCGTTGAACTTGCCGCAATGCCAACCCAGCCCCCAGACACAGGCCTTGCCTTTGATGCTCAGGCAAATCTTGTTGCTGTGGATTGAAACGGTAAAGCACAGGTCGGCCTTGGCCACCCCAACCGTGGGCGAGAAGCAGACGCTCAGGTTATGCGGATCAAAGTGGTAGGTCGTACACCAGACCGAGGCGCCTGCGACGATCAGGCAAACCTTCAACTCTGCCGTCCAGTTTGACGTGTTTGTGCCGCAAACCTTCAGCGATCCCTTAATGCCGATGATTTTGAACAGCGACACTTCGAAATCCTGCGTGGCACAGTCATCCGCTACTGTCCGTGGCGCCAGTGCCAGATCACTTAGAACCGGGGCGGAGCTGACCGTGGTCAGTTCTGCGGTCCCGTCTGCCCCAAGGGAATTGGCAATTCCGTTCAAAACCTTTTTCTTCACTTCTGCTGCGGGCATACCCGCATGCTTTGCCATCATTTCCCAGTCCCGGTCGGAAACATGGGTCTCAAGTGCTGTTTTGATATCTGTCATGGCTTTACCCTTTATGATTTTGGAAAAATTTGTCGAAACTCGGATTCAATCACCTAAAACAAATACAACTATAAAGTGATTCTTTACACCCTGCAGTGATGTTGATCACAGTTCGGAGATACCCGGACGGGAATGAGTCCAAAACGCAAGACGCCGACGCCCGTCACGGCACGGGCGCCGTCCGAAGCAGCCGATTCTGCTTAGAAATCCCGGCGTTGTCTGGCCCCGTGATACAGGATATCGGCCCAGGTCTGGTTCACCTTGTCCCGCAGCACCACATCTTCAGGGTCCATGTCCCGGCTGGGGCGCCCGGCCCGAATGAAATTGTCGTGCGGATCCTCGCCGCGCACCAACTGGGCATAGGTCGGCGTTATTGTTTGCACCACACTTGGGGGCATATAGGGCTGGATCACAAATCCGATCCGGCGATCATCGCTGTTATTGGGTTGCGAACTATGGATCACCCGCGAGCTATGAAACGAGGCCTGCCCAGGCCGCAATGGCGTCGAAACAGCGCTGCTTTCGTTCACATCCTGTACTTCCTGCCCGCGGGTCAGAATATTGTCTTTGCCATAGCTGTCATTGTGGTCGCGTATCCTGTCATGACTGCCCGGGATCATCCGCATACAACCGCTTTCATCGTTGGCCTCTGACAGGGCAACCCAGGCCGTCACCCCCACATGTGGCTCCAACCCCATGTATCGCGCATCCTGATGCCAGCTGACAAACCCCGGATCATGGGGCTCTTTGATAAACAACACGGTGCCGTAATTCAGAATATCAGGTCCGACCAGATCTTCGGCAGCATCCACCAGAGCAGTGTTGTGCACAATCTCATCCAGACACGTCAGGTTCAGATGCGCATTATTGCGTGCCGCGCCGACAAAGGCTTCAGGCCACTTTGCTTCGGCCGCTTCCAGCTCTGCACGAAGTCGCGCTGCCTCTTCCTCGGAAAAGATATCTATGGGCGAGACAAAACCATCCCGATGAAATGCCTCAATCTGCGCCTCTGTTAATTTCTTGCCCATGGCGACCTCCAGTGATGTCCGGCACCTGGTTATGTGGCCACAGTATGTTTTACAGGGTCTGTTCCGAAAACGTCATTTAGGCAGGGAATGGATAAAACGCACCAGATTTTCCGCCACCACATCGCCCGCCTCTAACAATAGCGAGTGTTTCAGACCAGGCAGGATCACCAGTTCCGAATTTGGCAGCGCCGCATCAATCAGCCTGTTCAGGCGTGGATTGCAACCACCGTCATTTTCACCGGTCAGCACCAGAGAGGGCGCTGTGACTTCATGCAGCCAGGGCGCCATTTCAACACCGGCATAAATACGGAACACATTCAGGAAAACCTCTGCGTCCGTGTCCACCACCTGTTTCAGCCGCCGTTCAACCACATCCCCGTGCTCAGCAATGAACCCGTCAGTGAACCAGCGGTCCGTCAGCGTGCCCAGAACCTGCGGTATGCCTTTTTCCTCCATCGCACGCACGACACCCCAGACCTTGGCGCTGTCATCTTCGGTCCGAAAAGCGGCCGTCGACAGTAATCCCAGCGATTTTACCCTGTCCGGAAACCGCCGCGCATAGGCAGGCCCGATCATCCCGCCCAGCGAGTGCCCGGCAAAATGGGCGGCCTCGAACCCGGTTCGGTCACGTACCCGCTCCAGATCATTCACTAGTTCGTCCAGACCAAATTCGCCTTGCGGCATGGGCGAGGCACCATGCCCGCGCAAATCATAGGTCACTACGGTAAAATGCGGTGTCAGCACCGGCAGAGCCTTTGCCCATGTGTTACGCGCAGCGCCTATCCCATGAATCAGAAACAGCGGCGGGCCGTCACCCTGAACCGTGAATTCGCAGTCAATTACATCCATCATGTCATCTTCTCCTCAAGTCCCATGTCGCGGGCCATGTCCAGTATCTGTTGCCAGATCGGCTCTGGCAGACGCAGATGCGTGCGGTCGCCACCGGCCATCTGGTCGCGTTCACGCTCCCCTGGCACCATCACCCGGTCAACGCCCTGCGCCGGAGGGCAATCCCGGATCTCGGTCAAAATCTCTTCGGCGGCACGCTGCATCGTCCCCGGCCCCCGGAATTGCCCACAATCCAACGCCAGAACCAGCCAGTTGATCTCGCCCTTCTCAACCGGGCCCAGCATCGCCTCACCAACCAGCTCTGCAATCAGCGCAAGCCCCGATCCCAACGGCCCGCCTTTGGGCAATATCGCACCACCGTTGAAATAATCCGCCGGCTTCCGCGTGGGCATTCCGTCTCGGTCAACCACCGCCCCGTCGGGCAGATTGATGCCCGCCGCCCGCGCCGCATAAATCCATCCGCCCGCGATTTGCGAGGTCGCGATATCCAGCACGACCGGCCCGCGATATCCGCCAGGAATACCTATACAATAAGGGTTTGTGGGCAATAGCGCCTGCCGTCCGCCATGCGGGGCGACCATGCGCCAGGTCTGCCGGTTGCCACCGCCCAATGTGATCGTCATGCATCCCTCGCGCGCGGCCTCTTCGGCAAAGGCGCCCAGCCTTCCGGTATGTCCGGCCCCGATCACACTGGCAACAGCCAAGCCTTCGGCCCGCGCCGCTTTTGCCGCTTCGCGCAGCGCCAATGCCATCGCCGGAATGCCAATGCCGCCGCCTGCGTCGATCTTCAGCCGGTTGGGGGCCTCGCTGTGGATCACAGGCCGCGCTGACGGGTCCAGCGCACCATCGCGAAATTCGCGGGTATATTGCAGAACGCGAACCAACCCGTGCGACTCCACCCCGCAATGATCCGCCTCAGCCAGATGGCAGGCCACGGTATGGGCCACGTCGCCGTCGCATCCGGAAGCCACAAACATCCGGGTTGCCAGATCAACAATCCGGTCAGCTGGAACGGCCACACGATCATTTGCCTTCAGCTTTGACCCGGATTGCGCCTGAACAGTCATGGGCCGTCAGTCCGGAAACTTGTCCGAGGCCAATTGCCCTCCCGACCCCCAGTCGCTTTTGTCGACATCGGTGATCACCACCTGCACGCTGTCTGGGTTAACGCCTGCCGCAGTCACAAATGCCTCTGTCAGGCGCCGGACCAGCGCGCGCTTTTGCTCAACAGTGCGCCCCTTGAACATCTCCACCCGAATAATCGGCATCGTCCTGCTCCTTACAAATTTTTCTTGGGACGCACGATATGAAACGCCCCGCTCATATAGGTCAGTGGCTTTTCGCCAGCGTTGGAAATGCCGGTAACATTGCCGATGCAGATCGCGTGGCTGCCATGAATCATCGTGTGGTTCAGCGAACAGGTAAAGGCCGTGGCCTTTGGCAATATCGGCCCCTCTGTTGTTGCGGTGATTTCCAGCCCTTCAAACCGGTTCGGTTTGGACTGATCAAACGCTCCGGCAAAACAATTGGCCAGCTCCACCGCATCTTCCGACAGGATATTGACGCAGAACACCCCGTTATCCGCCACTGCTCGTGCAATCCGGCTGTCGGCCTTCAGACATACCAGAACCGACGGCGGATCGGCCGACAGGGATGTGAACGCGCTGACTGTGGCGCCCATCTGCCCCGCAGGTCCATCGGTGGTGACAACCGTCACCGTGGCCGCCACTTGCCGCATCGCCCCGATAAAAGCATCGCGTGCCGCACTCATTGCGGGCCTTTGGCGGTTATTTCAACCTGCTTCATCCGGTCATCCTTTCGTCACTCTGCACGGTAATGGGCCTATGGGCGTTTTGGCATATGAATACCGGCACACAACCGGTTTAGAAAGTGCGAAACACGGCGCCAAACGCAGGCCAAGAAAGGAAGTTTCAAGCAATTGCATCAGGCGTGCTCACGTATTCATGGTGTGAATCATCCCGCGCCGCACTCATTGCGCGGCCACCCCGGCCACGTGACGCCCGGTGAAATGCGGCATCACCTCTTCGGCAAAGCACTGAACTGCATCCAGGGTTTCCTGTGCCTCAAGCCCGAAATTCATGCTCAGGATAACCCGGTCGATTCCCAGTTCTGCATACGGTCCAAGCTTGTCGATCATTTCCTGCGTGGTGCAGATCAAAAGACTTTCCCCCAGTTCTTCTGCCGTTTGTTGGCGCGGCAGTTCCCGGATCATACCGTTGTCCACGATACCGGGCCCGGTAAAGACATTGTCGAACCGGCTGTAGTAGCGCTGCGCCATCTCGACTTTGCGCCGTCTCTCGGCTTCGGATGCCGCCACATGGCCCACCCGACTGAGTGTCAGGGTCAGATCGCGACCCGCCTCGCCCATCTCGTCCTTGGCGCGGTTGAACCCACCCACCTGATCCAGCAGCAGTTGATGATTACCCGACAGGGGTGTCGTCTGAATGTGAAAGCCGCGCTTGGTGCAATGATAAATTCCTTCCGGGTTCATCACTGCCATCATCATGTTGATCGGCCGTACCGGGCGCGGCATGATCGTCAGCGGCTCAAACTGGTAAAACTTCCCGTTCCAGCTTACCTCTTCGCGCGTCAACAGTGCCTGTAACACATCCAGCGACTCGTTGAACCGTTCCTGTGTTTCGCCCATCGGCACGCCCAGCCGCTCCATTTCATAGGCAAAGGCGCCGCGCCCCACGCCCAGCATCAACCGCCCTTCGGTAAAGATATCCGCCACCACCAGTTCACCCGCGTAGATCCGCATGTCATGCAAGGGCAGCACCACAATAGAAGTCATGATCTTAATTGCCTGGGTGTGCGCGGCGATCTTGGTGGCAAAGGTTAGCGGTGCGGGCATCATCAGCACGTTGATCAGATGATGCTCGGTAACGGAAACCGCATCAAATCCCAGCCAGTCCGCCAAGATCGCCTGATCCAGCATGTCCTTGTAGACCCGATCACCGCCATAAGACTTATCCGGGTAATCCGCCGAAAGCTGAAGGCTGAATTCCATAGGCCGCTCCTTTGTTGTTCAATGCACACTGGCAGAAAAATTTGAATCACGAAAACGGATTTATTCTATATTATAATTCAATATTCTTGCATTATCTGGCGATGAACATTGCCGCGATTCAGACATTCCTTGCCGTTGTCCGTACCCGCAACCTTAATCGTGCGGCCGAAGAACTTAACGTGACCCAATCCGCCGTCACCGCCCGGCTTGATACGCTGGAACAGTCACTTGGCGCCAAACTGCTGATCCGCTCGCGCAAGGGGGCGATGCTAACCAAGGCTGGTTATGCCTTTCTGGAAAGTGCTGAGGTGATCGCCAACACCTGGCAAAACGCCCGCGCCCGGACCAGCCTGCCGCAAGGCGTCACCCGCCTGTTCAGTTTTGTCTGCGACCCGTCGCTCTGGTCCGGGCTGGGGGAAACCTGGGTCGCTGAGCTGCGCGCAACCCATCCCGAAACCGCAACCGAAATCTGGTCGGGCCTGACCCCGGACGCCCAGCGCTGGTTGCAAAGCGGGCTCAGTGACGCCGCCCTGCTGCCCGAACCGCTGACAGGTCCCGATTTCGACAGCCGAGAATTTGCAGCTGATCAACTGGTGCAGGTTGCCACCCGCCCCCGTGCAGCCATGCGGTGGGATCCAGATTATATCTTTGTCGATTATGGTCCCGCCTTTCGCACCCAGCACGCCCAGGCCTGGCCGGGTGACGACACCGCCGCATTGTCCTTCAGCAATCCCGACTGGGCGCTTTCGCATCTTATGGCGCAGGGCGGTTCGGCCTACCTGCCCAAGCGCATGATCGAAACCCGCCTGAGCACCGGCACCCTGCACCTTGTAAAGGGTGCGGCCAGTTTCACCCGCCGCACCTTCCTTACATGGCGCAAAGCAAGCGAAACTGTATTTCCCTGGCTGGCCTGAACCCTGTGCAGTCAGAATAGCCACTGGCAAATCGCCAATACCCCTGCCATACCTAGACCAGACGCAGACAGACCCAATTTCAGGCCCTCCATGACCCAGATCATCCAGTCCCTTTCCGAAATCTCTGACCGGTACGAGGCGCTTTTTGTCGATCTCTGGGGCTGTGTGCACAACGGGCTAAAACCATTCCCCGGCGCGGTTTCCGCCCTGCAGGAATACCGCACCAAGGGCGGCAAGGTGGTGTTGGTCACCAACTCGCCGCGGTCCCGCAGCCGGGTAGAAAAGCAACTGGGCCTGATCGGCGTGCCGTCTGATTGCTGGGACAGCATCGCCACCTCGGGCGACAGCGCCCGCGCCGCGATGTTCCGCGGCGTGGTGGGCAAAAAGGTCTATTTTATCGGTCAGGATGGCGACCGCAAAATATTCGATCCCCTGAAAATCATCGACAACCCCGTACATGTCGAACCCGTACCGCTGGATCAGGCCGAGGGCATCGTCTGCGCCGGGCCGTTCGACCCCAACGCCGACCCGGCCACAATGCGCCCCGATTTTCTTTATGCCAAGCAAAAGGGGATGAAGCTGCTTTGCGCCAATCCCGATATCGTGGTCGATCGTGGCGATCACCGCGAATGGTGTGCGGGGGCTCTGGCCCGTCTTTATACCGAAATGGGTGGCGAAAGCCTGTATTTCGGCAAGCCGCACCCGCCAATCTATGATCTGGCCTACCGGCGACTGGCCGCCTTGGGAAAGGACATCGGCAAACAGGCGATTCTGGCGATTGGCGACGGCGTGCTAACCGACATTGCGGGGGCCATGGGCGAGGATATTGATTCTCTTTTTATCTCCGGCGGGCTGGCAGCCAGTGAAACAAAAACGTCGCACCACCCCGATTCAGAGGCGCTAAAGGCCTATCTTCAAAAGGAAATGTCATCACCGACCTATACGATTGGCCATTTGCGCTGACAAATTCCCTCTTGTTTTTTCTGCGCCTGCAAAGTAATAAAGTTCCAACATTGGTCGCAAATGCGTCTTAAAATTACTCACCCGTCGAGTTCAGGAGGGTCGAATGTTGGACAACATGCCGCGCGGAACCATAACCATCGAGGAAATCGAGATGGGGATGACACGCCATTTGCGCAAAGTCGTCACCGACCGCGATATCGAAATGTTTGCTGAGGTTTCCACCGACCGCAACCCGGTGCATCTTGACGATGACTATGCCCAGGACACGATATTTGAGGGTCGCATCGCCCATGGGATGCTGACCGCCGGTCTGATTTCGGCGGTGATCGGCGAACAGCTTCCGGGCCATGGCACCGTCTACATGGGCCAGACCCTGAAATTCCTTGGCCCCGTGCGACCCGGCGACATGGTCCATGCCGAGGTCGAGGTGATCGGCATCGACCACGCCAAACGCCGCGTGCAACTGGATTGCCGCTGTCTGGTGAACGGTAAAAAGGTCCTGATCGGCGAAGCCACCGTTCTGGCCCCATCAGGCAAGTTCGATTAACCCTTTCATCAACGCACTATCAGTCCTGCTCAGGCGGCAACCTGCCGGGCCCTTGGCCGTGCGGCGCCACGCCACCCCGAATCGTGTTATCATGCTCGTTACATGCGCGAGCGATACTACGAGTCTCATCAGACATACGGGAGGATGAAAGACATGGACGCCATCAAAACCGCAGAATATGCAAACGCCCTGCTTTCAACGCATGGCGGTAAGGCCGAAGCCGAAGCTGCCCAAAAGGCGCGCGAATGCAAGGAAGCCGGCAGAACGGCCGAAGCCGCCGACTGGACCGCAATTCGCAACGCCATTCGGCAACGCCGCGGCCCCAATCAGAGCTAAGAGGCAAGCACGCTTGCCTGACGTCCACCACCGGTTTGGCGCGCGCTTCAACCCAGATCAGGTTCAGTAGCCTTGAAGGATTCTACGGTCTGCATCGCGGCCCACCAGTCGGCGATCTTGCCGCTGCCCAATACCTTGTCGGCATCCGGCGTCAGCGAGACATAGAACATGATCGGTGCCAGCAGATAATCTGCCAGCGTCGCCGTGTCCCCTCCGATCCAGGGGTTGGCCTCTTCCATGAGCAGATCAATCAACTTGCCTGAGTCCTCAAGCGCTTGTTTGTGCGCCTCATCGTCCTGCCCGCCGATCAGGTCGGGGAACAAATAAAACCCTGCAACCCCCACCAGGGCGTTGTAGCCGTAACAGTCGAACAGGCCCACGGCCTCGTCCATCTTGGCGCGCGCCTTGGCGTCGGCTGGTATTCTGCACGGGCCATTGCCGATCTCGTCAAGGTAACGGCAGATGGCGCTGGTTTCGCGCAGGCGCATGCCGTCTATATCCAGTACAGGCACCTTGCCAAACGGATGACGCGCCAGATGTTCGGGCAGGCGCGTCTCGCCCTCCAGAACATTTACCGGCACCTGATCATACTCGATACCATTCTCAATCAGAAACATCCGAACGGTCCGCACATAGGTCGATCCATCAAATCCATAAAGTATCGGTTTTTCGCCCATAAACATTCTCCTCTGTTGCGCTACGCAATACAATTTATGGCAAAAAATGTTCTGTCAACGGAAACAACTCAACCCAGCCCGCCTGCATATTGCGCCTACGCCGCGTGCTCCGGGATCTTCCACGCGGCCCGTTGTTTACAGCAGGCGACCGCTGGTGTTTGACTATCCAAAGGATCACGGCAATGCAGGGCAGATCAATGAAAAGCACCCGTATCGCGTCACGTCTTTTTGCCCTGTCTTGCCTGCTGATCCAAGCCGCCATAACAAAGGCTGGTGCGCCCGAACCGGTTGCGGTCGAACTGGTTCTGGCGGTGGACACATCAATCAGTGTGAATGCCGGTGAATACCGCCTGCAGATGCACGGCATTGCCAACGCGTTCCGTAGCCCCGAAATCCTCGATATCATCTCCAGGCAACCCGGTGGCGTCGCGGTAACCCTTGTGCACTGGAGCCTCGGCAGCCTGAATCATCAAGCCGTCGGCTGGCACCACCTTCACGACTTTGCGACAACCACTGCCTTCGCCAATCTGGTCGAAACCGCACCGCGACAGGGGGCTGGGCGTGGTACATCTATCGCCGACGCAATCTATTATTCTGTGAAACTGATTGAGGGTAATACCTATGAAGGCAAATCCCGCAAGATCGACATATCCGGCGATCCCCGAAGCAACTCGGGTTCGCCGCCGCAATCCGCGCGCGATATCGCCGTTGCCAGAAATATCACTGTGAACGGGCTGACCATCCCCGATGGCGACCGGCAGTTGGTGGATTATTACCGCGCCTATGTGATTGGCGGCCCGGATGCCTTTGTGCTGACCGTCGGGCGTGATCGTGATTTTACCACTGCAATGCGCCTTAAACTTGAACGCGAGCTGAACATTTTTCTCTCCTCGAATGCACGCCGTTGCGGGACTGCCTGCTAAGATAAGCATCCCGCTTGCACACGGCCCTCAGGGGCGCTACGCCTGCCCTATGCGTATCATTCGTGACTATGACTATGTGGAAAACGCCGATCGGGGCGCCAGCGTCGCCATCGGCAATTTCGATGGCGTTCATCTGGGCCACCAGTCGGTGATTGATATTGCGCGGCGCGAGGGCGACAAGATAAACGCACCCCTCGGCATCATGACGTTCGAGCCGCATCCGCGCGAATATTTCGCCCCTGATGCCCCGCCGTTTCGCCTGATGGGCCGCGAGGCGCGCGCACACCGTCTGGAAAAATTGGGGGTCAGGCGGCTTTATGAGTTGAATTTCAACGCCGCCCTTTCGGCCCTCACCCCGTATGAATTCGCCCGCAACGTCATCTCGAACGGTCTGGGGCTGAAACATGTGGTTGTAGGTGCCGATTTCTGTTTTGGCAAAGGCCGTGCCGGACAGGCGGGTGATCTTGTGCGCTTTGGTCGCGAAATGGGCTTTGGCGTCACCATCGCCAAACTTCTGGAAGGCGACAAGGGGCAGGTTTCTTCCACCGCCATTCGGCTGGCCCTGTCTGAGGGCCGCCCACGCGATGCTGCGGCTATGCTCGGCCACTGGCACCGTATCGAAGGGCTCGTTGTTGGTGGGGAACAACGTGGTCGCGAGCTGGGTTATCCTACCACCAATATGTCGATCGAAGGGCTGCACCCCCCCAAATTCGGCGTTTACGCCGTGCAGGTCGATGTGCTTGACGGCCCTCATAAGGGCAAATACCACGGCGCCGCCAGCCTTGGAGTGCGCCCGATGTTCAACGGAGAGATCCCTAATCTGGAAACCTTCATTTTTGACTTCTCCGGCGACCTCTATGGCGCGAATCTGTCGGTTGCGCTTGTCGACTATTTGCGCCCCGAGGCCAAGTTTGACAGCCTTGAGGCGTTTATCGCCCAGATGGATGCCGACTGCGCCCAGGCCCGCGACATCCTGAAATCGCTATGACCGATCCAATTGACCGCACCGGCCTGAGCCCGCGCTATTGGGAAACCACGCGGCTTAACCGCATGACCCAAAAGGAATGGGAGGCGTTGTGCGACGGCTGTGGCAAATGCTGCCTGAACAAGCTTGAAGATGACGAAACCGGCGAGGTGGCCCTGACCCGCATCGCCTGCCGCTTGCTGGACAACGCCAGTTGCCTTTGTGCGCAATACCCCATCCGCCATCAGTTCGTGCCTGAATGCATCTCGCTGACGCCGCAGAACCTTGATAAGAACCTCTACTGGATGCCCGAAACCTGCGCATACAAGCTGCTGCATCAGGGCAAGCCGCTTTTTGACTGGCATCCGCTGATTTCCGGCGATCCGCAATCGGTGCATGACGCCGGCGTATCGATGCAACACCGCACCCTGCCCGAATTCGAAATCGACGAGGACGACTGGGAAGATCACATTATCGAGGAACCCCTTTAAATGTTTTTCGCCTCTGACAATACCGGCCCGGTCCACGCTGAAATACTGGCAGCCCTCAGCGCAGCCAACGCCGGGTTTTCGCCCTCTTACGGCGAAGACGCCATGATGACCGAGGTCCGCAACCGTGTCCGCGACCTGTTCGAGGCACCGATGGCCAGTGTCTATCTGGTGGCCACCGGCACGGCGGCAAACGCGCTGGCCCTGGCCACGCTGTCGCAGCCCTGGCAGACCATTTTCTGCACGCCGCTGGCCCATATCCATACCGATGAATGCAACGCACCTGAATTTTTCACCGGCGGCGCCAAGCTCAGCCTTGTGGGTGGCGGTGACAAGATGACTCCCGCCGATTTGGCTGCCGCGATCCACAGCTGGACACTGGGCGACGTGCATGTCTCGCAACGCGGGCCTTTGGCGCTGACGCAGGTTACCGAAATGGGCCATGTCTATACGCTGGATGAACTGGCGACACTTACCGCCATCGCCGCCGATCACGATCTGCCTGCCTATCTGGACGGCGCGCGGTTTGCAAACGCCGTGGCCACCCTTGGCTGCACACCCGCCGAAATGACCTGGAAGGCCGGCATTGACGCGGTCAGCATGGGAGGCACCAAAAACGGCTGTCTTGGGGTCGAGGCGGTGATTTTCTTCAACCCCGAAAACGCGTGGGAATTCGAATTGCGCCGCAAACGATCGGCGCATTTATTCTCGAAACACCGCTATCTTTCGGCGCAGATGCTGGCCTATCTGACCGACGATCTCTGGCTGCGCTCGGCGCAATCCGCCAATGCCAATGCCGCGCATCTTGCCAATGGCCTGCGCGCCATGCCCGGTGCGCAGTTCCTGAATGATCCGCAGGCCAACATGATCTTCGCCACGCTTCCCCGCGCCACCCACCAACGCCTGCACGCCGCTGGCGCAGTATACGGGCTTTCCGGGGGGCCACTGGACAGCGGCGATGCAGATGAACCTCTGGCCTGCCGTCTGGTCTGCGACTGGTCCATCAGCCGCGACCAGATCGACCGCTTTGTCGAAATCGCCACCACATAGGTCTTTTACCCCCGCCTGCGTGCCCCGCAAGACCGACAGTCAGCTGACAAAAGGCCCGGGCGTCATGTCCGCTGCAAAAACCGCAGTACCTCGTCTGCCACCTGTTCCGGATGGCTGATTGGCAGCATGTGCCTTGCTCCCACCACAACCGAGCGTTCGACCCGGTTCAATCGTGCGGCCAATCCTTCGTTGATCGCGGCAATGACCGGCGGCGATGCACTGCCTTCCAGCAGCAGAACCGGCACCTTGATACTGTCGAGCCCACCCGGCGACAGCATGCCGCCAACATCATCAAAAAGCGCCCCATCAGCCTCGGCTACAAGTCCGACCCGCTCTGCCATCGCCTCGCGTTGCCGTGCGGGAATATCGGCCCACGCCGTGCCATCCCCCCAGACCCGGTTGAACGCCCTTGCAGCTGCCAGGTTATCACCCTCTTCCAGCGCCTGCGCATATCCGGCCATAAGATCATGGTAATCCACCCGCATAGCCAGATGATCCGCAAAGGCCACAGCAAAAAACACCGGCTCGATCAAAACCAGTGATCGCACCAAATCAGGTCGCTCAATTGCCAACCGCAATGCCACTGTGGCGCCAAAGGAATGGCCGATGATGTCTGCAGGCCCGTTCAGGAATGCAGCCGCAATCTGCGCCGTCTCCTCCTGTATCTCGCCTCTCCCATCCCAGGCAGCACTGCGCCCGTGCCCCGGCATATCAAAGGCGGTCATCTTCAGCATACCTGACAAACAGGGTGCCAGACGCGACCAACTGGATGACGAGGCCAACGAGCAATGAATCATCAGCGCATCCCGTGGTCCCTGACCGAACGTGGTCCAGTAGGTTTCAAACCCTGCTTTCAGCGAACGTGGCATCGCCTATAGTTTACCTGCCAGATGTGCATGCAGATCCTCCAGCCGGTCCTGCCCCCAGAACATCTGCCCGCTGTCCACAACATAAAAGGGCGCGCCAAAGACGCCTGCATTGACCGCCTCTTCCAGATTGGCGGCATAGGTTTCGGCCCCCACCAGCATCCCGCTGTCCACCAACCCCGGATCAAACCCCGCCGCGGCAAGGCAATCGCGCACGACACTGTCCTCGGCGATGTCACGCTCTTCGGCCCAAAGCGCCCGCAGCACCGAATGCACCAACGCGCCCAGATTGCCACCACCCTCATTCTGGGCGGCAATTATTGCATAGGATGACGGCGCCGGGTTGGTCGGGAAATGCGCGGGCTTCATGGTAATCTGCATGCCCAACTGTCTTGCTTGCCGCACCAGATCCTGCGCCCTATACGCCTGTCGGCTGGGGTGGCGTTGGCCCAGGGGCTGTCCGCCCGTACGGGCAAACAAAGCCATCAGATCCAGCGGCTTGTAGTTAAGTTCCGCACCGTGCCTTTCGGCGATATCTTCCAGTCGCGTCCCCGCCAGATAGACCGAAGGCGACAGTGTAGAGAAATAATAGTCGATATGGGCCATTTTTATACCTTCTCCCCTTCGGCATAGCTTTGCCCGAACGTACGCCCATGCTAAGCGGTGTCAACGTCACGAATCTGTCATATCGACCACCCGGGGACCCATCACATGCCTTCCACATCCGAGCCGAAACTTATTTCAGGCAATGCCAACATGCCACTGGCCAAGGCGATTGCGCGGCGCATGTCGATGCATCGCGGTGTCAGTGTCGGCCTTTGTGATGCCCGTGTCGAACGCTTCAACGATCAGGAAATCTTTGTCGAGGTTTACGAAAACGTGCGCGGCGAGGACATGTTCATTATCCAGCCCACCTCGAACCCGGCGAATGACAACCTGATGGAACTCCTGATTATGTCCGATGCGCTGCGCCGCTCTTCGGCCTCGCGCATTACCGCCGTGATCCCCTATTTCGGCTATGCCCGGCAGGATCGCCGCTCAAAAGCGCGCACCCCGATTTCGGCTAAGCTGGTCGCCAACATGATCGTCGAGGCCGGCATTGAACGGGTGCTCACGATGGATCTGCACGCTGCGCAGATTCAGGGCTTTTTCGACATTCCGGTGGACAACCTCTATGCCTCGCCGATCTTTGCCCTGGATATCATGACCCAGTTCAAGGACAGCCTGGATGACGTGATGGTGGTTTCCCCAGACGTGGGTGGTGTGGCCCGCGCCCGCGAACTGGCAAAACGGATCACGGCACCGCTGTCGATCGTCGACAAACGCCGGGAAAAGGCGGGCGAAGTCGCCGAGATGACCGTGATCGGCGATGTATCCGGCAAGAAATGTATCATTGTGGACGACATGGTTGATACCGCTGGCACCCTGTGCAAAGCCGCCGAAGTGCTGCTGGAAAACGGCGCATCCGAGGTTCACGCCTATATCACACACGGCGTCATGTCCGGCCCCGCAGTGGAACGTGTAACCAAATCGGTGATGAAATCGCTGGTGCTGACCGATACGATCCAGCCGTCCGAAGCGGTCAAAGGGGCGGCCAACATCCGCATTCTGCCGACTGCACCTGTCTTTGCCCAGGCGATCCTCAACATTTGGAACGGCACCTCGGTGTCGTCTTTGTTTGAAACCCCCACGCTGGAACCGGTCTATGAGGGCCAGTTCGGCAACTGACTGCAAGGAAAGAATGACGTGACAGAAAAGGCTGACATCGTTGCAGACCTGGCTGCCCGACACGCTGCAGCCTGGAGCGCTCATGACGCAGAAGCCAGCGCACTACTCTTTTCTGAAGACGGCTCTATCACCGTAAATTCAACAACAACGCACAGAGGCCACGCCGAGATTGTTGAAAGCGCAAAGGCCCTCATGGCAACCTTCCCCGACCTCAAGGTCATCTGTAACACCACACGCCACGCCGGTGACCGGGCGGTGTTTCTCTGGACGCTTGAAGGCCACCATGCCGACACCGGTCACTTTGTGTCGCTCCCCGGCTGGCACGAATGGAAACTGGACAGCGATATGAAAGTCCATATCTGCCGGGGCTTCTACGATGCCGAAGTTCTTGCCCGGCAAATTGCAGGCGCCTGAGGCAGTTATGAAACCGGTCATCGGGATCACCACCTACGACCGCAATGAAAAGCCCGTCATCAATCAGGCCTTTGATCAGCATTTTGCGTCGCCCGCGCTTTATACCGACGCGATCCGGCGTGCGGGTGGCGTGCCGGTTTTATTGCCTACAGGGGAAGAATTCCCCGAGCGTTGGCTATCAGCGCTGGACGGCATCGTTCTGACCGGCGGCGCAGATATCTGCCCCTCTCACTATTCAGGCAATACGGATCACCCCGCCATGGGCGCTGTGCATCAGATGCGGGACACCGCCGAAATGGCCCTGACCCGCGACCTGCTTGCGCACGGCGCCCTGCCAGCGCTTTTCATCTGCCGCGGCATGCAGGTGCTGAATGTGACACTTGGCGGCGCCCTTTACGAAGATCTGGGCGACATCGGCACCGGCGACATCCACAAAAGCCCGGAAACCTATTGGGTTCGCCAGCCGGTCGATGTTACCTCGGGCTCGCAACTCGACCTGATCGTGAAAAAATCCACCCTTACCACCATGTCTGGCCACCACCAGGGGATAAAGACTTTGGGCCAGAAGCTGTCGATCGCCGCTGTTGCCTCGGATGGTATTGTCGAAGCTGTCGAAGTCAACGGTCACCCCTTTGCGCTCGGCGTCCAATGGCACCCAGAAGCCAGCGCTGCAACCGATCCTGATCAGCAGGCGATTTTCGATGCTTTCGTCATCGCCGCTCGGGGTAGTCAGACAACGGAATAGCGTCGGCGAAACGCTTACTACAATGAATTCAAAATTCCCCAGAACAAAAATGGGGCGGCGCGAATGCCGCCCCGGTACGGTATTGCCTCACTCAGACCTGCGCGCGGCGGCGCCTTGCTACGGTGAAAATTCCCAGCCCTGAGATCAGCAACAGACCGCCTGCGGGCAACGGAACCGCCCCGCCGACAACCGGATCACTGATTACAGTCAGCGATCCGATACGCCGTGATCCATAGGTTGAATTATACCTCAGCCCGAAGGGCGTGCCGTTTTTCACATAAGCCGCGGGCGAGGTCACCGATGTTCCGAAATCCGCGACACAAAACGTGCCATTGTCAGAATCCGTTGACACATCCCCGCACCCGAACCCTATGAACGCGCCAACGGTACCCGTCGCCGAGGTGCCAAAATCGGCATCAAATGTCCCGAACATGTCCATGCTGAGCGCAAACAACTCCCAGGTGCCCTGCTCTGACAGATCCAGCTCGAAAAGGTCGGCCGAGGATGAATTGATGTTGTAGGAGCGCCTGACCACCGTTCCGGTCGAGGTATTACGCGCTTCGATCAAACCGGTCACCGTTCCAATCGTCTGGCGGCTGCGCTGTTCAAGATTGACCGTGGCTGAAATCGAGGGCGAAATGCCGAATGCCTCAACCGCTTTGCCGACCAACCCGTCACGACCCGTGTCTTCGATCGTTTGGCCGAATCCGACGCTGACATTGGTACGACTTGTCGATACCGATGCGCCCTCGTCTATGATGTCAAACTGCGCACCAAGCAAAGTCACATTGGCATTGGCCGTCGCGCCATAGCTGGTTGAAAAACCCGACCTCAAATTGGTTACTTCATGGCTGAACCCTGCGCGCGCCGCTTCGGAAAGCGTCAGCACATCATCATAGGTCAGCGCATGCGACGATCCCGACAATGAATTCACGGTTCCCGAATTCGCCCCGGCACTGAAATTGATCACCCCGCCAACCGTCGCAGAAAAATCAAAAGCGGACGAACTTGCTCCGCCAAAAAGCGATTGGCTTGTGCTGTAGCTGTTGCTGAAAGTTTCAGTAGTCGTCGCGGCATTGGCCATCGCGCCAAAAACAAACAGGGCACATCCAGCGGCCCCGGAATACTTGAATGTCAAAAGAAATCTCCTTGGTATTTGTACCAGCAGCACTATCCGCTACCGGAAAATAAAAATTCCGCCTGACCGAAAAATACTTTCACGGACAGACCGATCGCTAATTTTCAAATACCTTTTCTCCGATAGTGTGGGATATTGGCTTAAAATTCGAGTTTCTCTAAGCGTTAATTTCATTGAGCAATTTTAGCGATAACAAGTAAATTAGCCTAAACTTTCAGTAAAGTTCCCAATCATCCTTGTGGGCCACCGCGCCAATCGCCATCCAGCGGATGCGGGCACGGGCAACGCGGGTGTCACCCCAGGTGCGGAACACCACTTCGAACCCGTTTGCTGTGATTTTTTCTGCGGTCACATCAGCGCGGGCATTGGTGGCGCTGTCCATATCCCACATCGAAAGGGACACATGTACCGAAGGCGCCACCTTGAATGGCTCACTGAATTTCAGGTTTTTGCGACGTTCACGCGGGCCCTGCCCCGTCCACATCTCACCACCGTCCTCGAAATCCGAGAACAAAACATCGTCACCTTGGGCGATACCTATGGACTGATTAGCAATACGTTTCATGGCTTTACATTGTGACTATATGTGCTCGAAAGCACCTGCTTTAGGCGAAAATGGGAAATAAAAAAGGAAAAAGGGGCCCGGATGAAGGCCCCTTTTCTGAATCCAGCAATAGATCAGCGGAAATTTGCCGCGTATCAGTTGGCACTCAGCCCGATATGATCGCCCATTGCCACCATATCTGCCAGCAACTTGGCGGCTTCGTCCACCGGGCCGGGCTCGTTCACATACACCTCTTGCGCACGGGCCAGTTTATCGGTGGCCTCGTCGACCATTTCTTTGAAATGGGCCTGGGTAACGTCCTCACGCGCGATTGCACGTTCCGCCAGAACCGAGATGCTCTCGCCGTTGATCTCGGCAAAACCGCCGGTCACAACATATTCCTTTTCACCGTCCACACCCGTTACCTTGACGATACCCGGGCGCAGCGTGGTGATCAGCGGTGCATGGTTCGGCATGGCCGTCATGTCGCCCTCGGAACCGGGGATCTGAACCTCTTTCGCCGCAACCGACGCCAAAAGACGTTCGGGCGAAACCAGATCGAATTGCACTGTATCAGCCATATTGGCCTCCTCTTGGGGCGTAGGGTGGGCTTTCGCCCACCTTACTTTTAGGCCGCGTCTGCCGCCATACGTTCGGCTTTGGCGATCACTTCATCGATACCGCCCACCATATAGAAGGCGCCTTCGGGCAGGTGATCGTACTCGCCAGCAACAACCGCCTTGAACGACGCGATGGTTTCTTCCAGCGGAACCTGCACACCATCCGAACCGGTGAACACTTTAGCCACGTCGAACGGTTGCGACAGGAAGCGCTGGATTTTCCGGGCACGGGCCACGGTCAGCTTGTCCTCTTCGCTCAGTTCGTCCATGCCCAGAATGGCGATGATATCCTGCAGCGATTTATAGCGCTGAAGAATACCCTGCACGTCACGGGCCACGTTGTAATGCTCTTCACCCACAACCGCCGGGTCCATCAGACGCGACGTTGAATCAAGCGGGTCCACCGCCGGGTAAATCCCAAGTTCGGAAATCGCACGCGATAGAACGGTTGTCGCATCAAGGTGCGCAAACGATGTAGCGGGCGCCGGGTCGGTAAGGTCATCCGCAGGCACGTAAACGGCTTGCACCGAAGTGATCGAACCGGCTTTGGTCGATGTAATACGTTCCTGCATCGCACCCATGTCGGTGGCCAGCGTCGGCTGGTAACCCACAGCCGAAGGAATCCGACCCAGCAGAGCCGAAACCTCGGAGCCCGCCTGCGTAAAGCGGAAGATGTTGTCGACAAAGAACAGAACGTCAGTACCCGACTGATCGCGGAACTGCTCGGCCAGTGTCAGACCCGACAGGGCAACACGCATCCGCGCCCCCGGAGGTTCGTTCATCTGACCATAGACAAGGGCCACTTTGGATTCTTCCAGATTGTCGGGAACGATAACGCCCGATTCAATCATCTCGTGGTAAAGGTCGTTCCCTTCACGGGTCCGCTCCCCCACACCGGCGAAAACCGAAAAGCCCGAGTGCACTTTGGCGATGTTGTTGATCAGTTCCATGATCAGAACTGTCTTGCCCACACCGGCACCACCGAAAAGGCCAATTTTTCCGCCTTTTGCGTAAGGAGCCAGAAGATCAACCACCTTGATGCCGGTCTCCAGCACAACAGATTCAGTCGATTGCTCAGCGAACGCGGGCGCGTCCTGGTGAATCGAGCGGCGTTCCTTGGCCTTGATGGGCCCCTGTTCGTCCACCGGCTCGCCGATAACGTTCAGGATGCGGCCCAGCGTGGCGTTGCCGACCGGCATGGTGATCGGGCCATCAGTGTCGGTCACTTCCTGACCGCGCACCAGACCTTCGGTGGCATCCATCGCGATGGTGCGCACGGTATTCTCACCAAGGTGCTGCGCCACTTCCAGGATCAGCTGCTTGCCGTTGTTGTCGGTGGTCAGCGCGTTCAGAATCTGCGGCAGGTCGTCGCCAAACTGCACATCCACCACGGCGCCGATGACCTGGGTCACTTTGCCTTTTGCATTTGCCATGTTTTCGTCTCCGGTCTCGTATTAGAGCGCTTCAGCGCCCGAAATGATTTCAATCAGCTCGTTGGTGATCACAGCCTGACGCGAACGGTTGTATTGAATCGTCAGTTTCTCGATCATCTCACCTGCGTTGCGCGTGGCGTTGTCCATCGCACTCATCCGTGCGCCTTGCTCAGAGGCACCGTTTTCCAGCAGTGCGCTGAAAAGGGCCGTGGCCACACCGCGTGGCAGCAGCTCGGTCAGGATAGCCTGTTCGTCGGGCTCGTAGTCATAGAACACCGACGCATCGCCGCCTTCCTCCACTTCAAAGTCAGCAGGGATAATCTGCTGCATGGTCGGGATCTGGCTGACCACGTTTTCGAACTTCGAGTAGAAGATCTTGGCGACATCAAATTCGCCCGCGTCAAAGCGATCCAGAATGCCGGCGGCAATGCTTTGCGCATCACCGTAACCCACATTCTTGACCTCGGTCAGATCAACATGGTGGATGAAATGCTGGCTCAGGTCGCGCTTGATTGCGTCCCGGCCTTTTTTGCCCACTGTGATGATCTTGACGGTTTTACCCGCCGCCAGCAGGTTTTGCGCCTCAACGCGCGCCAGCTTTGCGATGTTGCCATTGAAGCCGCCGCAAAGTCCGCGTTCGGCCGTCATTACAACCAGCAGATGGGTCTCATCCGCGCCGGTGCCGCTCAGCAGCTTGGGCGCATTGTCGGACGATCCGGCCGACGCCGCCAGCTTGCCCATAACGGCGTTGAAACGCTCGGTATAGGGGCGCGACTGCTCGGCCTTTTCCTGCGCGCGGCGAAGCTTCGCCGCGGCAACCATCTGCATGGCCTTGGTGATCTTGCGGGTCGATTTGACCGACTCGATCCTCATTTTAAGGTCTTTGAGACTTGGCATTGGCCCTAGTCCTTTCCCTTAAGCGAAATCAGCGGCGAATTCGTCCAGCGCTGCTTTGATCTTGTCTTCGGCATCGCCCTTGATCTTGGGGTCGTCCTTGGCGATCATGTCGAGCAGCTTTTTATGCTTGCCGCGCAGATGCGACAGCAAACCAGCCTCGAAACGGCCCACCTGGTTGACACCAATCTTGTCCAGATACCCTTTGGTACCGGCATAGATCACGCAAACAATCTCGGCGTTGGTCAGCGGCGAATACTGCGCCTGCTTCATCAGTTCGGTCAGACGGGCACCCCGGTTCAGCAGTTGCTGAGTCGCGGCGTCAAGATCCGAGCCGAACTGCGCAAAAGCGGCCATTTCACGATACTGAGCCAGTTCCAGTTTAACCGGACCCGCCACGGATTTCATCGAATTTGTCTGCGCCGACGAACCAACCCGAGACACCGACAGACCGGTGTTCACAGCCGGACGGATACCCTGATAGAACAGTTCGGTTTCAAGGAAGATCTGGCCATCGGTGATCGAAATCACGTTGGTCGGAATAAACGCAGAAACGTCACCACCCTGGGTTTCGATGATCGGCAGCGCCGTCAACGAGCCCGAGCCGTTGTCTTCGTTCAGCTTGCACGACCGCTCCAGCAGGCGCGAGTGAAGATAGAAAACGTCACCCGGATAGGCTTCGCGACCGGGTGGGCGACGCAGCAACAGCGACATCTGACGGTACGATACGGCCTGTTTCGACAGGTCATCATAAATGATCAGCGCGTGACGGCCATTGTCGCGGAAATGCTCGGCAATCGCGGTCGCCGAATAAGGCGCCAGGAACTGCATCGGCGCGGGGTCGGATGCGGTTGCAGCCACAACGATCGAATATTCAATCGCGCCGCTTTCCTCCAGTTTCTTCACCAACTGCGCAACGGTCGAGCGTTTTTGACCAACAGCCACATAAACGCAATACAGCTTCTTGGACTCATCGTCGCCCGCGGCGTCGTTATAGACCTTCTGGTTCAGAATCGCGTCAAGCGCCACGGCGGTCTTGCCGGTCTGACGGTCACCAATGATCAACTCGCGCTGGCCACGTCCAATCGGGATCATCGCATCAACCGACTTCAGGCCGGTTGCCATCGGCTCGTGCACCGATTTACGCGGGATGATGCCGGGCGCTTTCACGTCGGCCAGACCGCGTTTCTTGGTCTTGATCGGGCCCTTGCCATCCAGCGGGTTACCCAGACCGTCCACAACACGGCCCAGCAATTCGTCGCCAATCGGCACGTCCACAATCGACTTGGTCCGTTTGACGGTGTCACCTTCTTTGATGTCCCGGTCAGAACCGAAGATAACGACACCGACGTTGTCACTTTCCAGGTTCAGCGCCATACCCATGATCTTGCCGGGGAATTCCACCAGCTCACCGGCCTGAACATTGTCCAACCCGTGCACACGCGCGATACCGTCGCCGACCGACAGAACCCGGCCCACTTCGGCCACTTCGGCATCTTGACCAAAATTCTTGATCTGGTCTTTCAGGATCGCAGATATTTCTGCAGCTTGGATACCCATTTATCCGACCTCTTTCATTGCATTCTGGAGGGAATTGAGGCGCGAGCGGATCGACGTATCGATCATTTTCGAACCCACCTTTACGATAAGACCGCCGATGATACCCTCATCGACGGTCGCATTGATCTTGACATCCTTGCCCACACGCGCCTTCAGCGTCTTGGCCAGTTTGTCGGATTGTGCCTTGGTCAGCGCCTTGGCACTGGTCACGTCGGCAGTCACTTCACCCTTGTCATCCGCAATCATCCCGCGCAGTTGCGCAATCAGTTGCGGCAGCACGAACAGGCGGCGGTTCTCAGCCATCAGGCTCAGACCGTTCTGCAGTGCAGGCATCAGTTTCATTTTCTTGCCGATGGCCGCAATGGCCGCCCCCTGATCGCCGCGCGAGATGACCGGGCTGGAAATCAGCTCGTTCAGATCGGCACTGTCGCCAAGGGATTGGGCAAGATCGGTGAGGTTGGTTTCAAGCTTCGCCAGAGACTTACTCTCTTTCGAAATCTCGAAAATGGCAGTGGCATAGCGCGCGGCAATGCCGGAGGAGATCGAAGCTGGTTCGGACACGTCCACCCTTCCGATAATCTGGCCCCGGTTGGGCAAGCCTGTCTTGGCCGCTTCCGGGGACGTTTGCGTGCGATGATACTTATAAGAAACACCGAAATTCGGCTGGGGTATAACAGTGCCTGTCGCACCCCGCAAGCCAGTTGAAAAACATTGTATACTATAGAATACAACGTGTTTTCAGCAACTTACCCCCCCTGCGACCGTTTGCGCAAAATTTAAAGGGAGAAAAAGTTCACTTTTTCTTACGATTTAGCGATTCCATCACCAAAGCATCGACATATTTCGTGATTTTGTGGTGGTCGCATCCCTATTCCATATCAGGCGCCCGCGGGTAGCAAAATAATTAGCCCGTCGGTCCGGCCGACGCCTGCGCTTTTTGTCAAACCATTTTGGCGTCATAGGACGATCATTAAAACAGTCCCGGGCCAAAGCGCTTGCCCTACCTGACCGGGCTAATTCGAACACGCGGCCAGCATCAGGATGCAAGTATCTTTCCAAGGCCGCTCAGGACTCTTTCAGTGCCGCCAAGATGCTTGCCCGCAAATCCGGTGGCAAAATGTCAATCGCGCGCGCCAAAGCATTAAGGTCCTGCCGTGCGGCGTGCAACTGATCGACGAGCGAGATCACAATACCAAGCGCCGCCTCATCCAGTTCGAGGTCGTGGGAAAGGTCACACAAAAATTCCAGCCGCGCGATATCGATACGACGAAAGACATATTCGCCAGCGTCGCGCTGCGGTTTGACCAACTCGCCTTCGATGAAGCGGACAAGCTGGTGACGAGTCAATCGGGTAACGGTCGTTATAACGTCGTCTTCGGAGAACCGGTCAGTCATGTCCCTGCCTCTTTCAGTAGATCGGCGCGCGGGTCGAATGAGTGTGTCTTGCGCCATTCCGAAAGGAAGTCGCGCAAGCTGTCATCCGGATCAGGCGGCACAACAATCTTCAACTCAACCCTTTGGTCGCCTTTTGTCTTGCGTCCTGCCCGCGCAATACCGCGGCCACGCAGGCGCAGGACCCTGCCCGAACTGGCACCCGGAGGAATATTCAGCCCCACCGGGCCGTCAATCGTCGGCGCGGTTACCTTGCCGCCCAGAACGGCCTCAGCAATGGTGATCGGCAGCGTCAACACGATGTCCTCGCCTTCACGGCGAAACACTGCATGGGGTCGTACAAGAACTGTAATCAACGCATCCCCGGCCGGTCCACCACCGAAGCCAGGCCCGCCCTTGCCACGTAGACGCAAGGTCTGGCCATCTTCGGTACCGCGGGGGATCTTGACGGCAAGGCTTTGGCCATCCGGCAGCGTGATACGGGTTTCAGCTCCTCGCGCGGCATCCAGAAATGGCACTTCGAGCGTATAGCGCACGTTTGCTCCAGATGCCTGGAATCCACGCTCACTGAAATCATTGCCGCCCCCCTGACGCGCCCGAGCACGCAAAATATCGGCAAATATGTCGGCGGGATCAGCATTTGCACCAAATCCGCCTCTGCGGTGATACACATTCTCGGGTGAATCCGAGAAGTCCCTATAATACTGACGCTGCGGCTGCTCTGCACCAAGCCCGTCGATCTCGCCCGCATCAAAGCGCGCTCGGGTCTCCGGGTCTTTCAGGATGTCATATGCCGCAGCGATGGCCTTGAACCGTTCCTCGGCACCTGCATCATCGGGGTGCAGGTCAGGATGGCTTGTTCGCACAAGTTTACGATAGGCTTTCTTGATGTCCTCAGTCGTGGCCGATTTGGTCAGACCAAGGGCTTCGTAAGGATCGTTGAGCATTCCGGTTCCTTTGTTTGGGCCAATGGCAGGGACAGCACATGCTCGGCCTTGTCCCGAACGAGATGCCATGCCGGCGGGCTTTCTTCACTGATCCATGTCAATTCGGGAAGGTCAGGCGCCGGCAAGCCCGCCCAGTCCAACTCGATAACAGCTCATCCTGAGCCGATGTCGGACGCTAATGCTCACCCACTTGGCAGCGCCGCAAGCAGGCAACCGGTTTGACCACCTTCGCGGTACTCAGCAAGCGGAATTCGTCGTGCTACCGGCGGTCCTTGTGGGCTTTGCCAATTGTTTTTTCGCAAGCGCGAGGGTGGCTGTACTTCTTCAGTGACCAAAGCAACACTCTGTGCGCAACACGGCTCGGAGCGCTGCGATGCTTGGTTCAACCGATGATGGCACAGGCGATTTTCGGTTCTCCGGGCTTGGATCCATCGTGGATCATCAGTGAACGGCCCCGCACTTCGTCCAGGGTCAGCCAATTGGCGTCGATGCGGACATCAAACACACCCTCTTTACCCACGCTGGCCGCCGGCAGGTCGCCTCTGGGTGCGGACTCACCACTATGCGAGTGGGTGGAATGATCCATCTCGCCCGCCTGCATGTCGGTGCCATCCTTCATCATATGGGCGCTATGATCCATTCCATAATGCGGACCCGCCGCGCCGCCCACGGTACCATCAGGCCCAGGGCTGCAGGAAGGTATCTCGTGTATGTGAACGGGGTTTGCGCCGGAGGGCAGGCCCTTGCCAGATAGCGTCACGATCACCCCTCGTTCGGCACCACGCTCGAAAACCGCGCGCCCGATTTCAGTACCCGCCCCATCATTCGTCAACAGCCTGATTGGGCTAACAACTCGGTCCGCGGGACGCAGCTTTAACAGAATTTTCCTCGCCGTCTCTCTGTCATGCGCCGCCAGCTCTCCAGACAGCGATGCAAGTGCCGCGTCGGCGGCAGCGTCCACCTGCCCGAGTTCCATAAGCAACTCAGCCCGGTGCCGTTGCGTGGTAACGTCCGATGGGTCCGCCTCATGCGCCTCATTCAGAAGCGCCAGACTTGCCTCGCTGGCACCATCACGCCGGTAGGCTACCCAGCCGGCGGCGTCCTTGGTTGCCGGATTGTCAGGGTCCACCTGCCGCGAGAATTCGGCCAAAGCCTTGGCCTTATCCAGATCACCGCCGGAATCTGCGAGGGCCAACGCAGCCAGCAGGTTGATCTCGGGACGGGCGGGCGCCAGTTCGACCGCCTTGAGAAGCATCTCAGCTGCGCTCTCTGTATTGCCCGAGGTGAAATCCAGGATCCCCAACTCACCCCAGATCGTCGCGCTATCCGGCACCGCCTCGCTGGCCTCCACCAATATTTCACGCAGGCCCACATGCCCGGGATCAGCCGTTGCATGGGCATGCCCGCCGCTATCATGGGTGTATGCGGCCAGTGTCAGCCAAAGAAATTCGTTCGAAGGCGTCAGTTCCAGCGCATCGCGGATCCGCTTGATCGCCGCTGGTCTGTTACCTTCGGCATAATCCAGCCCGGCGGCCAGTTGCAACGCTTCGACCCGCAGCGGCACAGGCACCGACTGGGTGCTTTGCAGCAGCGCGCTCACGCGTGCGCGGGCCCCTTCCGGGGCGCCGCCCTCGGCCTCGGTGCGCGCCAGTTCCAGCGCAATCGCTGGCGCCGGTTTTGACGGCAGTGCGTTTTCCAGCTGCTTCAACGCACCCTCGGGCCAGCCCGCCGCCGCAGCTACGGTCCGGTATAGCGCGACCAGCTGCGCCGTCTCACCTGCCGGATCGTTGCTTATGGTGCTGGCGATATCCTGTAATGCGGCATCGGTTTCGCCGGTATCTATGCGGGTCATCGAACGCTCGGCGATCAGCGAACGTGCAGCCTGTGGCGTGCTAGACAGCCGGTCGAGAATGGCCATGGCCTCGTTTGCACGACCCTCCAGTCGCAATGTTCTCGCCTCAAGGATGGCCCAGGGCGGATTGGCATAAACCTCGGACGATATGCGCGCTGCGATCCGGTCCAGCGCCTTTCGCGCGGCCACAGGCTGGTGAATCTCGGTGGAAACCTGTGCAAGCGTGCCAAGAACTCCAGCTGCAAACTGATCCGGTGCGTCAAGGCGCGGCGCGCTCAGCACCGGTGACAAAAGATCGAACGCATCTTCCCACCACCCCGCACGGACATAAAGCAGGGCCAGATCGACATGCGCCGCGTTGACCTTTGATTGCGGCAGGCCAAACGCGGACAAAGACCGCTGGCCATAACGGATCGCAGCGTTCAGATCCCCGTCGTCCAGCGCGATCTTCTGCAGCCAGCGCAGCGCCAGAGGGTTGTCAGGGTCCGTTTCAAGCACGCGGGCCAATTGCTTGCGTGCGGCGTAATCCTGTTCGAGCAGATACAATGCAGCGCCATACTTTGCCCGCGTCCACGGCAGATCGGGTTGAATCTTTAGCGCCTGTCCCAGTGAAAGCACAGCTTCTCGCGGCTGGTCCTTGATCAGCAGGTGCGTTCCGGCCAGATCAAAGGCCGCCGGATCCCGTGGGAAGCGTTTCAAGTAGTTCTGCAGGCCAAGTCCAGCGCGCGGATCATCATCACGCATAGCGCGCGCGACAAGGGCCAGCGCATCAGGATCGCCCCGCGATACTATTGGTGTAGCCAGAAGATCTTTGTGCAGCAGCCAGCCGAACTCTGATCCCGTAAAGCCGCTCGCGGCGTCATCACTCATTGTGGCCGCCTCGGCCAGCGGTGCTGTAAATATCAGGGCAGCCGCGAACAGGGCACGCGAGACGCGAATCATCTGAAATCCTCCAAATTCTTTAATGCGTAAAACAATATACGAAAAAAACGGGCCGATATTCTATCGGCCCGTTTTCGGTTTCCAGACTGCATCAGACGACGCGCAATGATGTTACTTCTTGCGGCGGCGCATCGCGCCCAGCGCCCCAAGACTTGCAATCATCAGATAGGCGGTTGCCGGAAGCGGGACCTGGCCGCCAGTACGTGCGGTCAGGTTGATCCTGATCGAACCAGTATCGGTGAGTGACCCGTCCGAGCCCAGGATCGCCGCGATATACGTGCCCGGAGCGAAACCATTCGAATTCCAGGTAAACGTGCCGGTATCGTTTCCGTTGTCGACGAACCCGCCATTGCCCACAGCGCCACCCGGCCCGTTAAAGGACGTGAGTGACAGCGTCACAGGGTCCCCGTCAGGGTCAATCGCGGTGATCAGCGTGTTGATATTGTCGCCAACGACTGCATTGATGACAACGTCATCAACATCCGGAGAATTATTGCCGGCGGCATTTGTGGCATCAAACACCCATACATACTGAACCGACGAGCCATCAGCGGAATTGATCTGGCCCGAATGCGCAAGGTCGGCACCTTCGTTGATCCCGCTACCTGTGTTCGACGTATTGTCCAAAATCGCACTGGTAGTTGACAACGGCATGGTGATCGTACCGTTTGAGTCGATGTCATACCCGGCAGGGTTGGACCCAAGACCGGTCGCAAGGAACGTATCGTCGTACGTGAAGGGGCCGGGACCCGTAACGCCTAGGTTGTCGGAATAGGCCGACAAGCGCGAGACCTCTTGCTGAATATTGTTCAGCGAAAAATTGATCGGTGTCGTAGCGGTTTGCCCATCCCAGACGATGACGGACTGAAGCCCGAAACTGCTTGTGGTCGTGTTATTGGGTACACCGCCAACCCAGCAACAACTTGAGAAGCTGATCGTGTATGTGCCAGCCCTGGTCAGCTGCGCCTCGAAGGTCTCGACAACAGATAACCGGCGCGAGTCAGTGACTGCGTCGTCGGATACTATGTTTGTGCGGACGTCAGTAACACTTCCACCCGGGCCGGTGACGGTGATATTATTAATTGCTCCGAAAGAATTTTTGCGCCAAAAGCTTTCGCCGGTAACTGTCAGCAAGCCGTTAGCATCTACGGAAGGAATCAGAGTTCCGCCGCGGAAGTGGCTGGCGGATGCGGCAGTCGCCGACAGCGCCAACACCGCAAACAGGGTTAGAAGTCTTTTCATGGTCATTTCCCCCCAGAAATAACAAAAAAATTAAAGTTTACTTGCCGGGCTAAAATTACGCCCGTCGGCTGACGGTAACTTGTAAATGCATGAAAAGTCAACTTTTCCGGCCGTTCTGCACCGGGTTCCGGACGCATTCTGCGCTTGGCTGCGCTTTGCAATCTCACGGGTTTGTGATCAAAATAAACAACAGATGCAATATGAAACCAGTTCGAGGGGCGAGAGTGATCTTCTCGCTACGACGGCCCAAGGTTTCACCTTTTATTAAGCCAGCATAAGCACTTAAAATATTTTCACCACGGAACTACAGAATTCTGGCGCAAGAAATTTGCTGGTTTAACTGCGAAGGCCGTAACATTCCTTTGTTCTGAACAAATCAATCTCCCCAACGGTCGATAAAAAAGAGCGTTTCCATTATCAGAACAATTATAATCATAGTGCTTCGATGCCTAAATTTGATGAAATAATTCAAAATCAAGTCTGTCTGCGAAACTTTCGAAAAAGCAATGGGTAATGATTCTTTGAAGTGGACGTACCGGTCTGGGCGACCTTCAGGCTTGAATATAACGCCTGTCACAGAAAGCGGCTGTTGAACTGGTATGCGGCAAAAGGCGAGGCCAGTTCGCAATATTTGCATAATGCGCGACGAAATTGAACACAGGTACCGCGCATCGGGAAGGGTTTTGATCAACCAGCGTCAGCCGATTCCTGTTGTGCGAAAAACGACGTGCCCTCGGGGACTACGGGCAATTCCATCTGATATGCCGTACACCGCACCCGTCCCGACGCTTCGCCTCGAACCAATTCATGTGTCAGAGTGCTGGGCAGATGGTTCGGGCTCAGCTCTATCGCATCTTCGGCGTAGTAGGTCGCAATGTAGAGTGTGCGCGGATCATTCGACAGGTTCGGTGCCGAGCCATGCAGCAGGTTGGCATGCATCAAGCAGACGGATCCGGCCTTGCCGGTACATTTCACGATCTCGCTTTCGCGCCCTTCTATCACATCATCGGCAACGGCCCCGGTAAACACGCCATTGCGCCAGTGCGAATAAATCGGCCCCTTGTGCGTGCCGGGGATGACCTCCAGCGGGCCGTTCTCCAGCGTCACGTCATCAATGAACAGCAGACAGGTGATCATGTCGTCATTGGTCATAGGCTCAAACGGGAAATCCTGATGCCATTTGACCTTGGTTGCCGTGCCTGGAAGTTTGGAATTAACCTTGCCATGATGAAACCGGATGCCGGGACCTATCAGTTCAGCACAAAGATCGACCGTTCGGGCATTGCGCATCGTGTTTGCAAAAACCTCTGATATCTCCTCGGGCGACTGGACCCGGCGAAGGCCGGGAACTTCGGCGTTATGCCCGGGTTGCAGATCAAAGCGTGGACGACCATCCAGCGTCTCGCCGTAGTCGTCCTGATGGGCGCGGCTTTCCTCGACCCAGCCCGCAAACGTCTTGCGCAAATCGGCCAGTTGCTCAGGGCTCACTGCGTCCCCGACCACAAGAACGCCGTCACGCCAGAACTGATCCTTCTGATCCTGTGTCAGCTGAGCCATATCCGTTTTACCATCACCGTCCCTAGAATATACCAGACTAATCCTTGGGATATACCAGGCAGGGTGATACACAAAGATGAATCCTGCCAAGGTAACCGCCCAATTGCCCCGACCTCAGACATCCGAAGCCCCCATGTTTCGGCAAATCGTCGATGCACTGCGCCAACAGATCGTTGACCGTGCCCTGCCGGAACACGCGCCGCTGCCATCGAAACGCGTGGTGGCTGAGCAATTCAATGTCAGCCGGATGACCTCCCGGCGCGCGCTTGAGGTGCTTGAACTGGAAGGGCTGGCCTATAGCGAACAACGGCGCGGGCGCTTCGTTTCGCCACCCCGTCTGACCTATGATATCAGCCGGATGATCAGCTTTTCCGCCGACGCACTGGCCACCGGCATCGAACTGGAACAGGTGATCCGCGATGACGCGGGCAAACCGTTCTGCACCGGCTTTCAAATGTGGCGCGGCGAACTGACCGAATTCTCTGCCCGTGCGTTTGTCAATCAAAATGCCTGAAACCAAAGATACGCCAATCAAGCAAAAAGGGTGCAACATGTCTGAAATCATGCAACGCGGATTTCCGGAATCCGAATTTAAAACCCGCACCGCAAATGCGCAGGCCAGGATGGCAGATCAGGGCCTGGACGGCCTGCTGTTGATGAGCGAACCGGATGTGCGTTATTTCAGTGGTTTCCACACCCTGTTCTGGCAAAGCCCGACGCGACCGTGGTTTCTTTTTGTCCCGTCCACAGGCAAACCCATCGCCCTTATTCCAGAGATTGGCGCCGAGTTGATGCGCCGGTCCTGGCTTGACGACATCCGCACATGGAGCGCCCCTGCCCCGCAGGATGACGGTATCAGCCTGTTGACCGAGCTTTTGTCGCCTCTGGCCTCCAGTGGGGCGAAACTTGGCGTGATGAAAGGCCACGAAACTGCGCTGCGCATGCCGCTGGGCGACTGGGAACGCCTGATCGTGAACCTGCCGGGATTGCAGATCGGCGATGCCACAGGGCTGGTTCAGGGGTTGCGAATGGTCAAATCCGCTGGCGAGATCGAAAAACTGGCGCATATCTGCGCCATCGGTTCTGCTACCTTTGCCCGCGTACCGCAAATCGTGTCGACCGGCATGCCACTTGACGAAGCCTTCCGTCAGTTCCGTCGCGAGGCTTTGGCCCAGGGCGCCGATGATGCGCCCTATGTGGTCGGCGGCGCGCAACAAGGCGGTTATGCCGATGTGATCTCACCCCCAACGCGGCGTCCATTACAGAACGGTGATGTCTTGATGATCGACACGGGCTGCACCTGGGACGGCTATTTCTGCGACTTTGACCGGAACTGGGCAATTGGCACGGCCGATGACAGGGCCCGTCGCGTTTACGACACGCTTTGGCGTGCAACCGAAGCCGGCATCGCCGCCGCCCGCCCCGGTGCCACCTGCCGGGATCTGTTCCAGGCCATGTCTGCCGTGATTGCCGAGATGGACGACAGCGGTGGAGACATCGGACGGCTTGGTCACGGGCTTGGCATGCAACTGACCGAACAACCCAGCCATGCGGCCTTCGACACCACAGAGCTGAAGGAAAATATGGTGCTGACGCTGGAACCCTCGCTGTCCTACGGTGACGGTATGATGATGGTGCACGAAGAAAACATCGTCGTGACATCAGAGGGCGGTCGCCTTTTGACAACGCGTGCGGCCCCCGAACTTCCGGTCATATAAGAGGAAACGGATGCGCAAACACCAACCCGGAGGCGACGCCGACATGCTGGAATTCTGGCCCTTCGACAACCCTGCAAGCAACTATGGGATTATGTACCCCCAAGACTGACCTGTCGCGGAAGAGGTGCGCGTAGCATTGACGAGTGGGCTGCCACGCAAGCAGGTGGCCGCAGATTTTGGCATCGGCTTCTCAACACTGAGCCGCTGGATCCAACAGGATCGGCGCAATCCTGAGAAGCCGACTTTCCAGGCCAATCTCGAACGCGAGATCGCGGAGCTGCGGAAGAAGCTTCTGCGCCTGCATGGCTTCAAGATTTCGATGCGCGGAAGGGGCAGATGCTATGACAACGCAGCGGTCGAACCCCTCTTCAAGGAGATCAGGGCCGAGCTGTTATGGCAACGACCCTGGCGGACAGGGGATCACACAAAGCATGGACAGGGCCCTTTTTCCTGGCATTGTTGTTGTTCACATCGAACCCCTACCGCGCAGCCAGCGTGGATTGCGGCGATAGCGGTAAGCGGCTGATTTAAAATAGAGAAAGGCAGGCGAGCAGCCTGCCTTTTCATATTCATTCTGAGTGCCGCGCGTTGGATCGCCACCCGGATATCCGGTTTGGCATCAGGCCTTGCGGCGCCGGCCCAGTATTCCGCCACGACAACAGGCATGATTAACCTGCATGATGTCAGGGCTTCAGACGAAGGCGTCTTTTTCATTTCATGCAACTTCAATTGCATTGGCAAACTACACCCCAAATGGAGTTTCGAACCGGTCTGGAAACCACCTTTCATCAGCAAGTTCGAATATGGCGACAAATGCCATCTGAATTGTCTCGCGCTTGAGAATGGAAAGCCAAAATATGTGACGGCCTTTGCGGAAACTGACCGCCTGCGGGGTTGGCGGGAGCTGCCTAAAAGTGAGGCCAGCGGCATTGTAATGGACGTCACGGAAAATGAAGTGATCTGCCGGGGCCTGCATATGCCACACTCGCCGCAACTCCATCAGGGAGAGCTTTATGTTGCAAACAGCGGCTGTGGTGAATTTGGCCATATTGACCGCAAAACGGGGCAATACACGCCAATTTGCTTTATCCCCGGCTTTACTCGGGGCATTTCGTTCTGGCGTAATTTCGCCTTTGTCGGATCTTCAAAACCAAGAGAAACCGGCGTTTTCGAAGGCAACGATGATACGCCACTCAATGATATTCTCAGCCGCAAGAAAATCGAGCCTGAGTGCCAGATTTCGATAATTGATCTGCGTAGCGGCAAGATAAAGCACAGCCTTACAATTGATGGCATCGCGTCCGAGATTTACGATGTCTGCATCATTCCCGCCGCACAGCGCCCGTTTGTAACGGACGTGGAAAGCGACAACATAAACGCAATCTTTCGCCCCTCACACCTTTATGTCTAAATCCGCAGACCAAGATATATGCGACAGCGCGATCCGAACGCGGCATCATGGCCAATCATTTTCCGGCTGCATACCCGGCGCAATCCATCAAAACGGCCTGCAAAGCCCCGCCCCGGCAGTTTGATGCTTACAGGGTTAAAACAGGCCCTTTCGTCCGTGCGACCTGCCAACTATAAGGACGACGGTTCGTGATGCAGAGTCGCGGGCCGATTTACATATTCTCACGGCGGGACGCTGGCGCACATGTCGATATTGCATAAAATCCCCGGTCTGTTTTCCTCGGACATGGCGATTGATCTGGGAACAGCCAACACACTGGTTTACGTCAAGGGCCGTGGCATCGTCCTGTCGGAACCTTCGGTTGTTGCCTACCACATCAAGGATGGCGTGAAAAAGGTGCTCGCCGTCGGTGAAGACGCCAAGCTTATGCTGGGCCGCACCCCTGGCAGCATCGAGGCCATCCGCCCGATGCGCGAAGGGGTGATTGCCGATTTCGACACCGCCGAAGCGATGATCAAACATTTCATTCGCAAGGTCCACAAACGTTCCAGCTTTTCCAAGCCCAAGATCATCGTCTGCGTGCCCCATGGCGCGACACCGGTTGAAAAACGCGCGATCCGCCAGTCAGTTCTGTCCGCAGGTGCGCGCCGCGCCGGCCTGATTGCCGAGCCGATCGCCGCCGCCATTGGTGCGGGCATGCCAATCACCGACCCCACCGGCAACATGGTTGTCGATATCGGCGGTGGCACCACCGAAGTTGCCGTGCTGTCGCTTGGCGATATCGTCTATGCCCGCTCGGTCCGTGTCGGCGGTGATCGCATGGACGAGGCAATCATCAGCTACCTGCGTCGCCAGCAAAACCTGCTGGTCGGCGAATCAACAGCCGAGCGGATTAAGACGTCGATTGGCACTGCCCGTATGCCCGACGACGGACGTGGCAGCTCGATGCAGATCAGGGGCCGTGACCTGCTGAACGGTGTGCCCAAAGAAACCGAGATCAGCCAGGCACAAGTAGCCGAGGCGCTGGCCGAACCCGTACAAGCCATCTGCGAAGCGGTGATGACAGCACTTGAAGCCACCCCACCGGATCTGGCCGCTGATATTGTGGATCGCGGCGTAATGCTGACCGGTGGCGGCGCCCTGCTGGGTGATCTGGATCTGGCCCTTCGCGAACAGACCGGATTGGCGGTTTCCATTGCCGATGACAGCCTGAATTGCGTGGCACTGGGCACCGGCAAAGCGCTGGAATTCGAAAAGCAGTTGCGCCATGCAATTGACTACGACAGCTAAGACGCCCACCTTTTGAACAAAGGGGGACCTTTTGGCAAAGGACCGAGCACAAGACGAAGACTATACCGGCCCGCTCAAGCGCCTGCTGATCGGGGTTTTGTTATTGTGCCTTATCAGTATTTTCCTGCTCTGGCGGATCGATAGCCCACGGGTCGAACGGTTCCGCGCTCAGATCATAGACCGCGTCGTTCCTAGCTTTGATTGGGCCATGGCACCTGTGACCGGAGCTATAAATATCGTGCGTGATTTTCAAAGCTACCAAAGGATATATCAGCAAAATCAGGAACTTCGACGCGAACTTCAGCGCATGAAAGCCTGGAAAGAAGCGGCGTTGCAACTGGGTCAGGAAAACGCCCGTCTGTTGGATCTGAACAATGTGCAGCTTGACCCGCGCCTGACCTATATCACCGGCGTTGTCATGGCCGATAGCGGCTCGCCTTTTCGCCAATCGGTTCTTATCAACGTCGGCGCCCGCGATGGCATTGTCGATGGCTGGGCCTCCATGGACGGGCTGGGACTAGTCGGGCGCATCTCGGGCGTAGGGCACAAAACGGCCCGGGTTATCCTGCTGACAGACACTTCGAGTCGTATACCCGTGCTTGTCCAGCCCTCTGGTCAGCGCGCACTTTTGATCGGCGACAACACCACGTCACCGCATGTCGATTTCGTTGAAAATCCCGATCAGGTCCGTCCGGGCGACCGCGTCATGACCTCGGGCGATGGCGAGGTCTTTCCCGCCGGTCTGTTGGTCGGGCAGATTGCCGAAGATCCGGGCGGACGTATGCGCGTCCGTCTGGCCGCCGACTATGAGCGGCTGGAATTTCTACGCGTCCTGCGCAACTACGGCCATGAATCCATTTCCGATCCCGGTAATCTGATTGCCCCGGCCGCTCTCCCTGATCAGGAACAGGAAACCGCCACCGACCCTGTCGAGGCTGGCGATGGCTGAACGTAGCGGACAACATTTCTGGATCATGCGCAGCTTTTATTTGCTGCTGTGCCTGATCGTCGTGTTCATGCACCTTTTGCCAGTCAACACCGTGCCAAGAGGGTGGGCCGGGCCGGATCTTGTGCTGGCGCTCACCTTTGCCTGGGTAGTGCGGCGGCCGGAATTTGTACCGCCTTTGCTTGTTGCGCTGGTTTTTGTCCTGACTGATCTTTTGTTCCAGCGTCCACCCGGTCTGTGGGCGGCATTGGTCCTGCTGGGCAGTGAAACCCTGCGCGCACGCGCGCCGGGCCTGCGCGAACTGGCATTTCCCGTCGAATGGCTGACAGTTACAACTACGCTGATTGCGATGACGCTGGCTTTTCGCCTTATTCTGGCAATTCTTCTGGTTGATCAGGCCCCTCTCTGGCTAAGCGCGATGCAGCTTGTCATGACCCTGTTGGCCTACCCGCTTGTGGTCTGGCTGTCACATGCCATCTTGGGGGTACGCAAACTTGCCCCTGGTGACCTTGATGCCCATGGAAGACGCTTATGAGACGCGCACCCAAAGATAGCGCCGAAAGCCATCGCCTGATCACCCGGCGCGGGTTGATCCTGGGTGGGGCGCAAGTCGGCTTTATGGGCCTTCTGGCCCTGCGTATGCGGTACTTGCAGGTGGATCAGGCGGATCAGTTTCGCCTGCTGGCGGATGAAAACAGGATCAACATCCGTCTCATTCCGCCCACCCGCGGCCGAATCTTTGACCGCAATGGCGCCGTTATCGCCGAAAACGTCCCAAGCTATCGTATCACCATGGTGCGCGAAGAGGCCGGTGACGTTGACGAGGTTATTGCCCGCCTCTCCCGGTTGGTCGAACTGGATCCTGATGAGCTGAGACGCGCCATGCGCGACCTGCGTGAATTGCGCGGCGACACCCCCGTAACCATCGCCGAACGCGTTAGCTGGGACGAAATCAGCCGTATAGCGGTCAACACCCCCGCCCTGCCCGGTGTAACACCCGAAGTGGGTCTTTCCCGCCGCTATCCAAACGGCAAGGATTATGCCCATCTGGTTGGATACGTTGGCCCGGTCAGCGACCGTGACCTTGAAAAGATCGACGCCCCTGACCAGCTTTTGCTGATTCCGCGGTTCCAGATCGGCAAAATCGGACTTGAAGCCAAACGCGAGGATTTGCTGCGTGGCAAAGCCGGATCAAAGCGCGTCGAGGTGAATGCCACCGGTCAGGTCATGCGGGAACTGGACCGCAAAGAGGGGCAAGCCGGCGCTGACCTGCAGGTCAGCATCGACAATAACCTGCAATCCTATGTCAGCGCACGGCTTGAGGGCGAAAGTGCCGCCGCCGTGGTCATCGACTGCGAAACCGGCGATTTGCTGGCCTGTGCCTCATCGCCCAGCTATGATCCCAATCTTTTTGTGCGCGGCATTTCCGTAGCCAACTACAAAGCTCTGCTGGACAACAAATACCGCCCGCTGCCGAACAAGGCCGTACAGGGCATTTATCCCCCGGGGTCGACTTTCAAGATGGTAACGGCCCTTGCCGCACTCGAGAACGGGCACGCAAGTCTGAACGATACGGTGTACTGCCCCGGCCACCTAAAGGTCAGCGGCCGCCGATTTCACTGCTGGAAGCGCGCAGGGCACGGAAATGTCGACCTGCACCGCTCATTGCGCGAAAGCTGCGATGTTTATTATTACGAAATGGCTCTGCGCACCGGTATTGAAAACATCAGTAATATGGCGATGCGGCTCGGGCTTGGGGTTGCCTATGACCTTCCGCTGACCAGCGTCGCCAAAGGATTGGCGCCCACCAAAGAGTGGAAACTTGCAAACAAGGGTACCGACTGGGTGATCGGCGACAGCGTGAACGCAGCGATCGGCCAGGGGTTTGTTCTGACCTCGCCGCTACAACTGGCCGTCATGGCGTCACGCCTTGCGACCGGCCGCTCGGTCACCCCTCGTCTGATCAAATCGGTCAACGGCGTTGAACAACCCACCGGCCATGGCGAAGATCTGGGTCTCAATGAAAACCTGCTGCGCGAGGTACGCAAGGCGATGTATGCGGTCTCGAACAACCGCCGTGGAACGGCCTATGGCAGCCGCATCATCGAAGACGCGTTCCGCATGGCGGGCAAGACCGGCACCAGCCAGGTGCGTAACATCTCAAGCGGTGAACGCGCCACTGGCGTGCGCAAAAACAGCGCCTTGCCTTGGGAACAGCGCGATCATGCCCTGTTCGTCAGCTTTGCCCCGTTTGACAACCCAAAGGTCGCCGTGGCCGTTGTTGTCGAACATGGCGGGGGTGGCTCGACAGCCGCCGCCCCTGTTGCCCGCGATATTGTTCTGCAGGCTCTTTATGGGGATGACCCGCCGCTTGATGTCTACCCCGAAAAAGATCGCGGCATTGTAAAGAAACGGCAAGAAGAGCTACGCCGCGCCCGCCCACACACCGCCGGTGACGAAAGCGACCGCGCATGAGCTATCTTGAATACTCTGTCAAAACCACACCAACAGGTCTGCGCAAGGTGCTTCACCTCAACTGGCCACTGGCGATCCTGTTGGTCTCGGTGGCCTCGGTCGGTTTCCTGATGCTTTATTCGGTGGCTGGCGGGTCGTTTAAACCCTGGGCCGAGCCGCAGATGAAACGGTTTATATTGGGCTTTACCGTAATGATGTTCGTGGCCATGGTCCCGATCTGGTTCTGGCGCAACATGTCGGTCCTGGCCTATCTGATCTCGGTCCTTCTTCTTGTCGCCGTCGAACTGGTCGGCTCCGAAGGTAAGGGGGCCCAGCGCTGGATCGACCTTGGGTTCATGCGCCTTCAGCCCTCGGAACTGATGAAAATCACCCTCGTCATGCTGCTGGCCGCCTATTACGACTGGCTGCCGACAAAACGAACTTCAAGGCCCCTATGGGTGTTTCTACCCGTTTTATTCATTCTTATTCCGGTTGCCCTTGTTCTGCGGCAACCGGATCTTGGAACATCTATTTTGCTGATCATAGCCGGCGGTCTGATCATGTTTCTGGCAGGCGTCCACTGGGCCTATTTTGCCGCCGTTGTAGCTGCAGGGGTCGGGCTGATCACCACCGTTTTTCAAAGTCGCGGCACCCCGTGGCAGATGCTGAAGGACTATCAGTTCAAACGCATTGACACCTTCCTTGATCCATCCAGCGATCCGCTGAACCATGGGTACCATATCACCCAGTCCAAAATCGCCCTCGGCTCGGGTGGCTGGACGGGTAAGGGATTCATGCAGGGCACCCAATCGAGGTTGAATTTCCTGCCCGAAAAACACACCGATTTCATCTTTGTGACCCTGGCCGAGGAATTCGGTTTTATCGGCGCTTTTTCTTTGTTGTGCCTCTATGCGCTGATCATCGTGTTCTGTATTTCGGCTGCAATCTCGAACCGCGACCGGTTTTCATCGCTGCTGATCCTTGGTGTCGCCGCCACGTTTTTTCTGTTCTTTGCGGTCAATATGTCAATGGTCATGGGGATGGCCCCGGTGGTGGGTGTGCCGCTGCCGCTGGTCAGCTATGGTGGCTCGGCCATGCTGGTGCTGATGCTTGGCTTTGGCCTGGTTCAAAGCGCCCATATCCATAAACCGAGGTAGAATAATGTCCGTCAATGTCCTGTTTGCCGCCCTTCCTGAGCGGTGGGAAACCTACAAAATCCCCCTGAAAACAGCCTTTTCCGAGCAGGGTGTTGATGCCAATCTGTCCATGGACCTGCCCGCTGATCAGGTTGACTATATCATCTACGCCCCCAACAGCGAGCTGCAGGATTTTACCCCCTTCAGCCGTGCCAGGGCGGTGTTAAACCTTTGGGCCGGGGTCGAGGATGTGGTGGGCAACGATACCTTGCGCATCCCGCTGGCGCGGATGGTGGACGACGGTCTTACGCAGGGCATGGTGGAATGGGTCACCGGACACGCGCTGCGCCATCACCTGGGTATGGACCGGCACATTCTTGGGCAAGATGGTGTATGGCGCAAGGTTATACCGCCGCTCGCCTCAGACCGACCTGTGACACTGCTGGGGCTGGGGGAACTTGGACAGGCCTGTGCACTGGCGCTGGCAGGTCTGGATTTCCCGGTCACAGGATGGAGCCGCACAACCAAATCAGTTGAAGGGATTACCTGCCTGTCTGGAGATGAAGGGCTGCGCAAAGCGCTCAGCAGTGCCGAGATTCTTATTCTTCTGCTACCGCTTACCGGTGAAACCGAAAACATCATCAACGCCGAAACGCTGGCGCTGATGCCACCGGGAGCAATGATCATTAACCCTGGCCGCGGACCGCTGATTGACGATCACGCGCTGCTGGCAGCTTTGGAAACGGGCCAGATCGGCCACGCAACGCTGGATGTTTTCCGGCAGGAACCTCTGCCGCCGGAACATCCGTTCTGGGCACATGAAAAGGTGACGGTCACCCCGCACATCGCCTCGGAAACCCGGCCCATCACTTCGGCCCGCGTGATCGCTGAAAACGTCCGGCGCGGTGAAGCAGGCGAACCATTTCTGTATCTGGTTGACCGCAATCTGGGCTACTGAAAACCCAAAAAAAGCGCGTCCGCACATTCGAACCAGCCCATATTGGCTAAGATGTAGCAGCTGTGCCTATCTGAGAATAGGGGGTTTATCCGGGTTCGAGCCTGGCGCAGACCGCACCGGCTGCGCAAGCGGCTGTGGCAGATCAAACCGCAGGCCACAAGCTGCCAGACGCGGCGCCGCGGAATCACTGGCTGCAAAAAAACCAACGTCCAGCGTTGCTGCTTCAAGCCCCGCGAAAATTAACGCCTCTGACACTGCCTGCGCCAGCGCCGGTTCCGCTCCAGGCTGTGCATCGACAAACCCCAAAAGATGCCCCTGCGCCCCGTTTTCATAAGTCACGCCCACCAGATAGGCCAAAGGCGCCAACCCTTCCGATCCGGCTAACTTTGCATCCAGAGACAGCAGGAATTCATCAGGTAAGCCTTTAGGGGCGTGGAATTTTTCCACCCGAGCTTCAACCGCTGCCGGGATCGACTCCAGGGTTTGTGCCAGCCATTTCACCGCCTCGGGCGGGATCAGAATTGATGATGGCGCGACTTCAAGGTTTAGCCCCAGACCAAGCCCATTCGGTGCCAACATCCTGGCGATCGTTCGCCCCGTCAGCGCGGCATAGGGGGATGCACAGCCGGTAAATTGCGCCAATCGCGCCTCGCGATCAAAAACCAGAACAAAGGAATTATCCGACAAATCAAAAATTTCCGGCGTTATCTGATCACCTTTCGCCTCAGCACTCAGAAGCAAAAAAAGCTCGGCCTCGGCCAGCTTGTCGTAAAACCGCATCCGCACCGAGGCATCATCAGGTGTGGCCTCCATCGCTGCATGGGCAGCGTCCAGTCTTGTCAGTTCAGGCATATGAAACCTTTAGCATCTGCTTATGTAATTCTGACAGCAAAGTGGCCTCGAACTGCGGGGCTTTCCTTGACCAATCGGTATTGCGCTGCGACGGATGCGGCAAGGTGATAATCCGCGGTGCATGGTCGCGGCAAGCCTGTTCCCCAGGTATCATAAGCAGGGAAATAAGGATTGCGTGGCGTCTGATGCTTTCACACGGGGATACGCCCCTTATTTTATGATCGTATAAATTTTAATCCCACGACAAAACTGTCTATAGGCTGCCTTTCTGATTGATAGGACAGCAAGATGGAAAACCTAACGGATCCGCAAATTTATCCTCACCCCAAAAGTCGAGCTACGCGGTCTTGAATTCGGGGGATAACCCGTTGTTCAAACCAGTCGTTCTGCAGCAGCCACCGATTGTTTCGAGGGCTTGGATGCGGCAGTACAAATATCCCATTCTTACCTTCCGCACAGTGCTTTACCGCTTCTGTCACAGGCGTGTTCTTCAATTGCGGCAGATGCCATGCGATTGCGTAGCGGCCAAGCACAAGTGTCAGCTCCACGTTTTTGAGTGCGGCCATGACGCGTGACCGCCAGGTGTCCGCGCATTCAGATCTCGGCGGGTTGTCTCCACTACGACCTTTTCCAGGAAAACAAAGACCCATCGGGAAAATTCCAATACGATCGTCTTCATAGAAAGCTGCTTTGTCTACCGCAAGCCACGAACGCAGTCGCTCTCCTGAAGGGTCATCGAATGGCCGTCCTTTTTCGTGCGCTATTCGACCCGGGGCTTGGCCCACAACAAGAATTTTTGCATTCTGACTTAGCTTGAAAATCGGTTTCGCCCCCAGTTCCAAACCGTCGCATAGCGAACAACTTCGCATTCCAGCCAACAGAGTTTTCAGGTCTTCCGACATTCCACCTCCCGATCTGACTACTATTCCTCGATACCCGATCTGCCCTGCGCCAGGCAAAACGCCTTTTGCCTGTCAGCCCTACATTCAGAGGGTAGAACAAAATATTTCAGTGCGTTTTTCTTGGATAGCAGTTTTGAATACACTGCCGCAAATGAGCACACGCTGAAAGGCTCTTACAAGGGCATTTCGTTCCCAGTCACGAGATCTTGCCATGATCCGCGACGGCACCTTGCCGGTTGATAAACGGCTCTCGCGCATCATAGCTTTTGATGATCTAAACGATGCCATGGACCGGCTTGACGCTGCGGCTACCGTCCGCAAAGTTCTGGTTCCCCAACAGATCACACAAGGGCCGGCCGCAGTGACCAGTTTCAAATTTTCTGCCAACACGGGCTTTCTCTGGAAGGAACGGCCTTTCCTTGACCGCATCCGCCAGGCTGCCATCTATGGCTTTGAAGGCGTAGAGTTTCATGACGAGGCGCAAATAACCGATCGCGCGGCGCTTAAGGATGTTCTGGCAGAGACCAGCCTTCCGGTATTCAGCCTCAATGTTCACATGGGTGAAACTTTCGGTTGTGCCGCACTACCTGAAGCGGGCAATCAGGCAAAACGCGATGTCGATCATGCCGTTGAGGTCGCTCAGGATATCGGTGCAGGGGCAATACACATTCTGGCTGGTCTTGTCTCCGGCCCGGACGCGCATCAGGCCTATCTTCAAACCCTGCGCCACGCACTTGCCAATTCTGAGAAAACTATCCTGATTGAGCCAGTATCGTCCGAGCAGGTTCCGGGCTATTTCCTGCGCACCATAGAACAGGCTGCCGATATTCTGTCCGAAGTTGACAGCCCACGGCTGAAGATCCTCTTTGATTGCTACCATATCCACCGCGAAAGCGGCGATGTATCAGGCCGCTTCACATCCCACGCAGACAAGATTGGCCATGTTCAAATCGCAGCCGCCGAGAAGCGGGCCGAACCATTTCCCGGAGCGCTGGACTATTGCGCGCTTCTACCGGAATTTCAGACCCGGGGGTATTCAGGCCCGTTCGGATGCGAATACAGACCCACCGGAAAGACAGAAACAGGCCTGGCTTGGCGAAAACTCATCTGACGACCGTTTGAACACATGGATGAAACGCTCAATTTGCTTCGCGGTCTGCGCACACTCCAGCATAGTCAGATTGCGTAAAAGAGGGTTTCAGGCTTGTTGTTGTTTCAGTTTTTGCCGCGTTTTGCCGGTGCAGAAAGCGGCATTTCTGTATCGTCAGTTTTGTGATCCATTTCACCATCCGCTTTGCAGACCTGTCCTGGCAGACCAATGAAACCTCGACCTTGGCCAATGGGCTTCCGGTACGCTGGCTTGTCAAACTCTGCCTGCTGTTTAGTTGTTGTGCTGGTAATACTGGTTGATATGGCGCACCTGATCCGGTTTTCGACATGCTCATGTATGGGCCGGCGCAAACCACCGGAAAGGTTTGAGCCGATCAGCGACCTCAGATGTCAGATCAGGTGAGGTTCGTAAGAGGGTTTTACGAAATTCGCCAACCCACTTATGCCAGCCCTACACCGGCTGCTTTCATACCCGCCTGAGCGGCGGCCAGTGAGCCGTCAAGATCAATTGCCCGGCACAGATTGGTGGATACCGATACCGAATATCCCAGCCTGGCCGCATCCACCGCCGAAAAGTTGACACAGAAATCAGTGGCCAGCCCGACCATAGTCAGGGTGTCGATTCCCCGGGTCTGAAGATAACCATGCAACCCAGTGGGCGTTTCATGGTCATTCTCGAAAAACGCCGAATAGCTGTCGATCGCCGGGTTGTATCCCTTGCGCACGATCATATCGGCGTGGTCGGTATTAAGGTCTGGATGAAACGCCGCCCCGGTGCTGCCCTGAATGCAGTGATCGGGCCACAGCACCTGCGCGCCATAGGGCATGTCGATCACGCCAAAGGGGGCCTGCCCCTTGTGCGAGGACGCAAACGACGAATGTCCCGCTGGGTGCCAGTCCTGCGTCAGGATAACCGCCGGGAATTCCGCCATCAGGGCGTTGATTCCCGGCACGATTTCATCTCCGCCAGCCACAGCCAAAGCGCCGCCGGGGCAGAAATCATTTTGCACGTCGATGACGATCAGCGCGGATGTCATGGGCAGGTCTCCTTTCCTGAAGGGTTAGGCAGCCATACGTTTCTCGTCAATGGCGGCAAGGGTTCTAAAAGCCTGCCAAAAGTATTGCCCGACGCGGGCCAAAGTGGCAATCTGGTGTCCCGGCTTTTCAAACCCGTATTGCACAGGAGAGAAGGTATGATGAGAATCATGGCGGCGTATTTAGGCGCCCTCCTGCTGGCGACGCCAGCAACCGCTCAGGAGTTAATGGGCGAATATTTCACATCCCTGCGCACCGAGGACATGCGCAATTCAAGTGGGCAACCGCTGAATGATTTCTGTGCCATCGTGCAGCAGGACAGAGCGAATTATCATAAATTCGGCCTGCGCCACGATACCGACCAGGGGGATCCGTTTTTTACCACACCCGAGATGCGTGCGCGCATCACCGGTTCGTGTCGGATCATGCCCGGATCAGAATATGTGGTCGAACGGGTACTGTCGGGCAAACCGAATTACATCTGGGTTCGGGTGTTCGGAATCAACGGCCTGCCGACGGAACTGCTGATTTCAGAAGGAGCAGGATAGATTATGGACCCGTCAGAAACGGATAGCTTACACTGCGCTCTTGCGAGAGCGGGCGATCAGGCGTAAATCGCCGCGCATGTATACCGTCGTCGCACTCTATCACTTTACCCGTTTTGACGACCCTGCGCGCTTGCAGGGGCCGCTCCAGCAGATGTGCATGGATGAAAAGATTTCAGGCACCCTGCTGCTGGCCCGCGAAGGTATCAACGGCACCATCGCAGGGCCGCGCCGAGGCATCGACAAGGTACTGTCTCACATCCGCACCCTGCCCGGCTGTGCCGATCTGGAGCACAAGGAAAGCACCAGCACCGAACAGCCCTTTGCCCGAATGAAAGTGCGCCTGAAAAAAGAGATCGTCACAATGGGCCAGCCCGACGTCGATCCACTGGCCAAGGTAGGCCACTATGTGGATCCGTCAGACTGGAACGCGCTGATACAAAGCCCCGATGTGGCTGTGATTGACACCCGCAATGATTACGAAGTGGCGATTGGCACGTTTGAAGGCGCGATCGACCCCGAAACCGCCAGCTTTCGCGATTTTCCCAAGTGGTGGGAAGAAAACAAGCACCGCTTTCACAACAAGAAGATCGCTATGTTCTGCACCGGTGGTATTCGTTGTGAAAAATCCACCAACTACCTGTTGGGGCAGGGGGTGGACGATGTCTATCACCTGAAAGGCGGCATTCTGAAATACCTTGAGGAAGTGCCTGAAGCGCAAAGCACCTGGAATGGCGAATGTTTTGTGTTCGATGCACGGGTGTCGGTCGGGCATGGGCTGAAGGAAGGTCCGCATCACCTGTGTTATGCCTGCCGCCGCCCGATCCTGCCCGAAGACAGGCAGCGCCCCGAGTATGAGCACGGCGTGTCGTGTCACCACTGCGCGCATGAAACCGGCGCGGCGGACAAAGAGCGGTTCCGCGAACGCCAGAAACAGATCGCCCTGGCCGAAGCACGCGGCGAAAGACATATCAAGGTGGTGCATCAGGACTAAGCCCTGTTCACGAAAATTCTGCGAATTTTCTTACGCCGCCGCGACCTTGGGCTGACGTGGCCTGGTCCGCGTCAGGATCAACAACATGATGCCTATGTTCAGAAAATTCCATGCAATTCCGTTCAGAAACGCCATCTGGTAGCTGCCGGTCACATCATAAATCCAACCCGACATCCAACCGCCAATGGCCATGCCTGAAATCGTCGCCATCAGCACAAACCCCACCCGGCGCCCGGCCTCGGCGCTTGGCATGTATTCCCGCACAATCAGGGTGTAACTGGGCACGATTCCGCCCTGCGACAGGCCAAAGACCAGACTGACCACATAAAGCGACACCATCCCGCCTGCTGGCAGATATAAAAACAGCGCAAGGCACTGAAGACCAGAACCAATCAACAATGTCCGCACACCGCCCAATTTATCGGCGATCACCCCTGAAACCAGCCTTGAAACCACGCCAGCGGCCAACATCAGCGACAGCATTTTTGACCCCACTGCCGGGCCATAGCCCAGGTCGACACAATAAGCGACGATATGCACCTGTGGCATCGACATGGCCACACAACAGCCCACCCCGGCCAACGCCAGCATCAACATCATAACCCGCGGCGGAATGCCCGTAGCACTGGCCCTTTCGCCCGAAATCCGGTCGGAATGGGCACTCGCCGCCAGTGGCACTCGGCGCTTCAGGCCAAGCGCCAACGGGACCATCAGCGCAAGTGTTGCGATGACCAGCACCAGATAGACCGCCCGCCAGCCATAACCGGTCATGACCCCGGTCAGCACCAGCGGCCAAAGCGCACCTGCCAGATAGTTGCCACTGGCCGTGATGCCCACCGCAATCCCGCGGCGTTTCAGGAACCATTGCGAGACATCCGCCATCAACGGTCCGAAGGTGGCCGCCGAGCCAAAGCCGATGACAAACTGCAGCCCCGCCAGCACCTCGACGGTGGGGCTGAATACCGACAGGCCCATGCCCGCCCCGATGATCAGCGCCGACAGGATCAGCGCAAAAGCGATACCGAACCGGTCCACCACGCGCCCGATCACCAGATTGCCAAAGGCAAATCCGATCATGGTCAACGTATAGGGTAATGACGCATCCGCACGATCCACTGCAAACTCGGCCTGAATGGCTGGCATCACCAGAATATTCGCCCACATGCCCGCACTGCCGATCATCGCCACAAAAAGCGATAGGGCAAGACGCGACCAGGCATAACGGCTGTCAAGGATCAGATGATCGTTCATGTCCGCGACGTTACGGTGGTGTCGCGAATTCCACCAGTGACGAAATGCTCCGGGGGCTTGGCCTTGATCGCGCCGCAGGGTATCACACTCTCAATCCAAGCCGGAGCCTGATCCATGACCTCTGTCCCCTCCCCCACCGACATCGCCCGCGACGTGCTTGGTATCGAAGGCGAGGCGCTACTGAAGATGCGCGACGGGCTCCCCCCCGCGTTCGATGAGGTCGTCGAACTGCTGCTCAAGGTCCCCGGTCGGGTCATCGTGTCGGGCATGGGCAAATCGGGCCATATCGCGGCCAAGATTGCGGCCACCATGGCCAGCACCGGCACGCCCGCGCAAACCGTACACCCCGGCGAGGCCAGCCATGGTGATCTGGGCATGATCACCAGTCAGGATGCGGTGATCCTGATCTCAAACTCGGGCGAGACGCGCGAACTGGCCGATATCATCGCCCATACACGCCGCTTTGCCATCCCGCTGATCGCCATTACCAAAAAATCCGAAAGCACCCTTGGCCAACAGGCCGATCACCTGCTGCAACTGCCCGACGCGCCCGAGGCCTGTGCGATTGGCATGGCGCCCACCACTTCGACCACCTGCACTCTGGCCCTTGGAGATGCGTTGGCGGTGGCAATGATGCGCCTGCGCGGGTTTGAGCGCGACAATTTTCTGGCCTTTCACCCCGGCGGCAACTTGGGCGCGCAACTGATCAAGGTGCGGGCAGTCATGCACAAGGGCGACGCGCTACCTATCGTGCATGAGACAACCAATATGGGCGACGCGCTGCTGGAAATGACCGCCAAGGGTTTTGGCGTGGCTGCTGTGATCGAAAACGGCATCCTGACCGGCGTCATCACCGACGGCGATCTGCGTCGCAACCTGGAAAACCTTATGGGCCGCACAGCGGGCGAGGTGGCCACCCGCGGCCCCCGCACCATTTCGCCCGACGCACTATTATCCGAGGCCCTGGGCATCATGAACACCAACAAGATCAGCGCGCTTTTTGCCGTGGACACGGCGGGCCGCCTACAGGGTCTTGTCCACATCCACGACGCTCTGCGCGCCGGTGTCGCCTAGTCAGTAAAAAGAGGGCCCGCCCCCCAAAAGTCCCAGCCGGAGGCATACTTCGGCCTACCAAGGACGAGATTTCCTGCGCGCAGAACAGCGCGCTCCTTTTAACGGCGGGTCGGTTCAGCGTGAGGTCTCGAATTCACGGATAGTTCGCGCCAGCCCCTCTTCCAGCGAAATCTGCGGCCGCCAGCCCATCGACAAAAGCCGCTCACTGTCCATCAGCTTGCGAGGCGTGCCATCGGGTTTGGTAGTGTCATGCACGATCCGGCCTTTATACCCGGCGGCGGCCACGATCATTTCCGCCAGCGCTCTGATCGTCACTTCCTGCCCACTGCCCACATTCACATGCTCTGCATCGGAATAGGTTTTCATCAGGAAAATCAGCGCATCTGCCAGATCATCGGCATGCATGAACTCGCGTAGCGGGCTGCCGGTGCCCCAAATCTCGATCTCGTCCGCACCCGCCTCGCGCGCTTCAACAACCTTGCGCACCAGCGCGGGCAGCACATGGCTGGTTTTCAGATCGTAGTTGTCTCCGGTACCATAAAGATTAGTCGGCATGGCCGAGATGAAATCAGCCCCATGCTGACGTCGATAAGCCTGACACAGCTTGATGCCTGCAATCTTGGCAATGGCGTACCATTCGTTGGTAGGCTCCAGCGGTCCGGTCAGAAGCGCGTCTTCCGAAATCGGCTGCGGCGCCATCTTGGGGTAGATACAGGATGACCCTAGAAACATCAGCTTTTCAACACCAGTGCGATATGCTGCATGAATGACATTGGCCTCGATCATCAGGTTTTCATACAGAAAATCCGCCGGATAGCTGTCATTGGCCAGAATGCCGCCCACCTTGGCCGCCGCCACAAAAACCGCATCCGGCTTGTGGGTCTCAAACCACGCCTCGACTTCGGCCTGTCGTGTCAGATCAGCTTCTGCACGTGACGCGGTCAGTACCTCGCAACCCTCCTGCGCCAACCGCCGCATGATGGCCGAACCGACCATGCCACGGTGGCCTGCCACATAAACGCGCTTGCCGTTCAGCGAATAGGCCTCAGCCATAGCGGCGGGCCTCTTCCAGATCAGATTTCACCATCTCATCGACCAGTTGGTCAAAACTTGTTTCCGGCTCCCAACCCAGCTGTTCACGTGCCTTGCTCGCATCCCCCAGCAGGGTTTCCACCTCTGCGGGACGGAAATATTGCGGATCAACGCGCACCACGACACGACCGGTTTCATCGCGGGCCACCTCATCCGCGCCCGTCCCCTCGAAGGTCAACTTCATCTCCAGTGCCTCGGCGGCGCGAGCAACGAAGTCGCGCACCGAGTATTGCTGCCCGGTGGCAATGACATAATCCTCGGGCTTGTCCTGTTGTAGCATCAGCCACATCATCTGCACATAGTCGCGCGCGTGGCCCCAGTCGCGCTTGGCGTCCATGTTGCCAAGGGCCAGCTCGCTTTGCGTACCCAGCTTGATGCGGGCCAGCGCGCGGGTGATTTTACGGGTCACGAAAGTTTCGCCGCGAATTGGGCTTTCGTGGTTAAAAAGGATGCCGTTGCAGGCATACATGTCATAGGCTTCTCGGTAATTCACCGTGATCCAGTAGGCATAAAGCTTGGCCACGGCATAAGGCGAACGCGGGTAAAACGGCGTGGTTTCGCGCTGCGGTGTTTCCTGAACCAGACCGTAAAGCTCCGAGGTCGAGGCCTGATAAAACCGCGTCTTTTCGCCCATCCCCAAAAACCGAATTGCCTCCAGCAGGCGCAACGCACCCATCGCATCCGAGTTGGCCGTATACTCCGGCTCCTCAAACGAAACTGCGACATGGCTTTGCGCCGCCAGATTGTACACCTCATCGGGCCGGGTTTTCTGCAGGATATGGGTTAGTGACGAACTGTCGGTCATATCGCCGTGATGCAGTTGAAACTGACCCGATTTGCCGGGCTCTCCTTCGAACAGATGGTCGATCCGTGCAGTGTTAAACAGCGACGTGCGCCGCTTTATCCCGTGAACCTGATAGCCCTTGTTCAGCAGAAATTCCGCCAGATACGCCCCGTCCTGCCCGGTCACACCGGTGATAAGTGCCTTTTTCAAGATACGCGCCCCTTGTTTGGTCTGTCTCACAATGCCCCGGATACTGCCTTGGGCGCGCAAAGAACAGGTGTTTTGGCCCGATTAACCGGCCCGATGGGCAAAAACCTGCACCGTCCAGACCTCAGATACAACGTCCGCCGTCGACCTCCATGCAGACGCCCGTGATCATGCTGGCCTCGTCGCTGCACAGGAAACAGGCCGCATTGCCCATATCCTGTGGTGTCGAAAAACGTCCCAGCGGGATAGTCGACAGGAATTTGGCCCGCATTTCCGGCGTATCTTCGCCCATGAAACTGGCCAGAAGCGGGGTTTCCCCCGCCACCGGGTTCAGCGCATTGACACGGATGCCGTCAGGCGCCAGTTCCACCGCCATCGTTTTGGTGGCCGTAATCATCCAGCCTTTGCTGGCATTGTACCAGTTCAGTTTCGGCCGGGGACTGACACCGGCGGTCGAGGCTACATTCAGGATCGTGCCGCTGCCGCGCGCCTTCATGCCGGGCACCAGCGCGCGGGCCGTCAGGTAGACCGATTTGCAATTGACGGCAAATACCCGGTCAAAGTCATCTTCAGTGACATGGTCCAGCGCCTGCGGCAGGTGGGTGATGCCGGCGTTGTTGACGATGATATCGGGAAAGCCCAACAGCTCTTGCGCGGTCTGGGCCATCGCCTGTACGCTTGCGCCGTCCGCGACGTCAACCCGACAGGCCAGCGCCCCCAATTCTTGGGCCAGGGCCGCCGCCCCGTCCCCGTTGATATCTGCAATCATCACCTGCGCGCCTTCGGCGATGAATTTACGCACAATCCCTTCGCCAAAGCCGCTAGCACCGCCGGTCACTATGGCTGTCTTACCTTTCAAGCGCATGGATGAAGGCCCCGTTTCGAATTTCGTCCGCTCATTGCTACGATGTTTTTGTGACGCTGACCAGTTTGCAGCGGCCGGAAGGCTGGCCCGATTATTCGCAGAATAATTGTTTTGCCCCTCAGGCCGGTCGCGCCACACTCCAGTTGACCTCGGTGATCCCCGCCAGCCTGGCAAAGCGTTTCAGTTCGGCCTCCAGCTTCTCCAGCCGTATCGTACCCCAGGTCACACCCGGTTCCGGCCAGAATCCGGTAACCCGCAGCCAGCCTTCACTGCGGTCGGCCTTCAGCTCGATCCGACCAACAAAACGATCTCCCTCCAGCAGAGGATACACATAATACCCCCAGCGGCGTTTGACGGCGGGCACGAACATCTCGTTTCGATATTCAAAACCGAACAGGCGCTCGGTGCGCATACGGTCGCGTATGGCGGGATCGAATGGATTAAGTATACGTAGGCGTACGGTTGGCGCAGGTGCCGCTTTTAACCGGGTTTCAATGTCCGCTACAGCCCAGGCTTCACGCCAGCTCCGGTCGGCATTCTGTATGCGTACAGGTATTAGCTGACAGCTAGCCAGCCAGGTTTGCACCTCTTTTGCGCTCATTGCCTCCCAGAACCGCTGCACCTCCCCACATGTACCCATGCTGAGCCTGTCAATTGCCTGATCGCAAAGCCAATTTATCTGATCCGGGTCGCACGGGCCCTCGCGCAGATGGGGCGGAAACACCCGTTCACCCAGATCATAGAACTTGACGAAATTCTCACGGTGGCAGGTGGCCAGATCTCCCGCATACCACATCTGATCCAGGGCCTTTTTATGCGGCGGCCGCGCCCACATTTCGCGACTGCTGGCCTTGGTGTCAAAGGCATGGGTCGAAAGCGCCCCTTCCCTTTCTATACGCTGACGTATGTTTTTGATTTCCACCTTGCCCAAACCTGACTGATACCAGTCATTTTGCGCTACCTTCGCGCCCAACCGCCGAAACTGCCGCTGCCACATTGGCAGGGTTTCCATCGGGATAAGCGAAGCATCATGGGTGAAATGCTCGAACAGGTGGCGCTGTCGCAAAAGCGGCCACAGCATTTTCTCTCGGTAATTCTGATTGCGGCTCCACAGAATATGGTGGTGCGCACGGGTGACGTTGCGGATCGTGTCGATCTGCACAAAGCCCAGCGCCCGGATCATGCCCATCACATCGGGCTTGCCCACCGGGGATACCGCCAGACCGTTGGCCCAAAGCCACAGGCGCCGGGCGTCCCGATTGGAAATCTCAAGCGGTTTCATGCGTTCTCCGGCAACCGGGGAATTGTGGCAAGCAATTGCTTTGTATAAATATTTTTCGGGTTTTCAAACACTTCCCCGGTCTTTCCCTCTTCTACAATCCGGCCTGCCCGCATCACAACAACCCGGTCGGTTACATTCCGCACAACGCTCAGGTCATGACTGATGAACAGATAGGTCAGTCCAAAACGATCGCCCAGATCGGCCAGAAGGTCCAGCATCTGTGCACGCACCTGAACATCCAGCGCGCTGACCGCCTCGTCCAGCACAATCAGATCGGGCCGGATGATCAATGCCCGTGCCAACGCGATACGCTGCCGTTGCCCGCCACTGAATTCATGGATAAATTTATGTCGATCCGCCGCCTGCAGACCAACGCTTTCCAGCGCCTCGGCAATGACCCTCTCTTTCTCGACCCCTTGCGGAGCCGTCTCAAGCAGATGAAACGGTTCACTGACCAGCCGCCCCACCCTGTGACGCGGATTGAAACTGCTGTAAGGATCCTGAAAAACCATTTGCATACGCCTGCGTATGCTTCGATTGGCCCGCTGCCCGTCGTAAACCGGCTGCCCCCCTAGCAGGATTGTTCCCTCCTGCACGGCCTCCAGCCCCAGGATCGCCCGCGTCAGCGTAGACTTTCCGCAGCCGGATTCACCTACCAACCCCAGGTTTTCGCCGCGTCGGATCTCGAAACTTACCCTGTCCACCGCGCGGAACCTGCCCGGTTTTCCCAGCCAGCCTTTGCGCGGCGTGGGATAGTCGCGCACCACATCGCGCAACTGCAACAACGGCGCCTCACTGCCTGCGCCTGTACGATCCGGCACATGGTCTGATGCTGCAAGCAATGCTTTTGAATAGGAATGGCGCAAGTCACAGAACCGGCCGGTTTCAACCACCTGACCCCGCTGCATGATCACGATTTGATCGGCCATATCCGCCACCACACCCAGATCATGACTGATCAGCAAAAGGCCCATGCCATCTTCTGCGACCAGCTGTTTCAGCAGGTCCAGTACCCCCTTCTGTGTGGTCACATCCAGCGCCGTTGTCGGCTCATCCGCGATCAGCAGTTCAGGCCGCAGTGCAATCGCCATCGCTATGCAGACCCGCTGCCGTTGCCCCCCGCTCAATTCATGCGGGTAGCGCGTTGGCGGCACCTGCAATTCCACCCGTTCCAGCGTCCGCGCGGCACGGGCCATCGCTTCTGCCCGGCTGACAATCTCGTGGATCAGGATGGTTTCGGCCACCTGCTGGCCAATTGTCTGCAGCGGATTGAGTGCGGTCATCGGTTCCTGAAACACAATTCCCACATCGCGCCCGCGCATCCGGCACAACTGCCTTTCAGTGAGCGCCAGCATGTCCTGTCCCTTCAGCGCCACCTGCCCGGTGCAGCGTGCACCCGGCGGCAGCAACTGCATCACCGCCAGCGCTGTCATCGACTTGCCCGAGCCGCTTTCGCCGATCACGCCAACAATCTGGCCTGACGCAACCCGTAGCGAAACGTCCTGCAACACGGGTGCCCCGCCAAGCTCAACGCGCAGATTTTCAACCTGCAAAAGGCTCATCTCTGCCCCCTCTGCAGGCGTGGGTCCAGCAAATCACGCAGCCCGTCGCCCATCAGGTTCAGCCCCAGAACCGTCAGCAAAATCGCCAGCCCAGGAGACAGCGCCATATGGGGCGCAAATGAAATCATCGTTTGGCTGTCGGCCAGCATCCGTCCCCAACTGGGCACCGGAGGCTGCGCGCCAAGGCCCACGTAACTCAGCCCCGCTTCAGCCAGAATGCCAAGGCTGAACTGGATTGTCCCCTGCACAATCAACAGGTTAACAAGATTAGGAAGGATATGTTCGCAGCTGATCCGCACCGCCCCCTTGCCCGCAACCCGTGCCGCCAGCACAAAATCTCTGGTCCAAAGGCCCAGGGCCGCGCCCCGCGTCAGACGTGCAAAAACAGGGATATTGAAAATACCAATCGCAATGATAGCATTCACCGCGCTGGCACCGAAAACGGCGGTGATCATGATGGCGATCAGCAGGCTGGGAAAGGCAAAGATCAGATCATTGGCGCGCATGATACCTTCGTCCAGCCACCCGCCGCGCTGCACGGCAGCGGCCAGCCCCAAAGGCACACCCAGCCCCATGCCAATCCCCACCGCGACCAGGGCCACCGCAATAGAGGTGCGCCCCCCAACCATGATCATGCTCAGGATATCACGACCAAAATGATCAGTGCCCAGCCAATGTGCGCCCGACGGCGGTTTTATTTTGTTCGCGATATCAAGGGCACCGATATCAAAGGGCACCCAGAAAAACGACAAGAGCGCCGCGCCCGCGAACATCGCGCTCAGGCCAGTGCCAAGGATCAGGTTGCGCCTCATCTGCGCCCCCTCAGACGCGGATCAACCCAGGCATAAGCCAGATCGACGGTGAAATTCACCAGAATGACCGCAAAGACCAGCAACATGACCACCGATTCCACCACGATCAGATCACGCGCTGATATCGCCTGAAACACCAGCCGCCCCAGACCCGGCAGGAAAAACACATTCTCAATGATGATGGCACCTGCCAGCAGAAACGAAAACTGCAGGCCAATGATCGTCAGCACCGGAATCATCGCATTGCGCAGGGCATGACGGCGCAGTGCCTGCCCGCGCGTCAGCCCCTTGGCGCGTGCTGTGCGGATAAAATCCTCGCCCAGTGTGTCCAGCAGCGCCGAGCGCATGACCCGCGTCAGAATGCTGGCCTGAGGCAGGGCCAGCGCCACCGCGGGAAGGGTCAGCGATTTCAACCCGGCAAAAAGGCCCTCTTCCCATCCGGCAAAGCCACCCGCCGGAAACCAGCGCAGGTTCACAGCAAAGATCAGAACCATCAGCATGGCAAACCAGAAATTCGGGATTGCAATGCCCAGCTGCGTCATTCCCATAACACCCAGTTCACCCAGCGTGCCACGCCGGGACGCGGCCCAAAGCGCCGCCGGAAAGGCGATCAGACAACTCAGGCCCAAAGCAAATAGCGCCAGCGGCAACGATACCCACAACCGATCGCCAATCATCTCGGCCACCGGTGTGCGATAGGTATAGGATATGCCGAAATCCCCGTGCAGCATCCCGCTCAGCCAACTGCCATAGCGTTGCAGGGCTGTGCCGTTCAGCCCCAGTTCGTCACGCAGCGCGGCCAGCGTATCCTCCTGCGCGTTCAGCCCCAGCATATAGGCCGCCGGATCACCCGGCACGATCTCAAGCGCCAGAAAGATTACCGCGCTTGCCACCAGCAGTGACAGGCAAAGCGAAACCAACCGCTGCAGCACATAGCGCAGCATCAAGTCGCCTCCGTTTTCTTCTTGCCGAAAACATCCCTGCCAGCGGCTCCAGGCCGTACCCTCGGCGAAACCTCTCGGTAAAAGGGCGCGGACGCGGTCACTTGTCCCAATAGACCGCCGTCAGGTCGGTGGCCTGTGTCGGTGCATCGCGCCACAAACCGCGCAATCTGGCATTGGCTACTGTGGGTATGGCCAGTTGAAAAAGATAGGCGTTCACATAATCGTCCGCGATCATCTTTTGTGCCTGAACCAGCAGATCCGAGCGTTTTTCCGGATCGGCCTCTGCCTTCAGCGCTGCCATCAGCGCTTGGAACGCGGCACTGTCATATTGAAAATAATACTCGGGCCGGGCGTAAATATCGATATCGAACGGTTCGGTATGGCTGATGATGGTCAGGCCAAAATCATGGCCCCGAAACACCTGTTCCAGCCACTGCGCCCATTCCAGATTGGTGACCTCGGTCTCGATCCCGACACTGCGCAGTTGCGCGGCAATTATTTCGCCCCCACGCCGCGCATAAGACGGCGGCGGCAGCTTCAGCGTGATTGTGAAACCGTCAGCATACCCGGCCTCGGTCAGCAATTGCCGGGCCAGCTCGGGGGCATAGGCGGATTGGCTGGTCAGATCGACATAGTCGGGATGATGAGGCGCAAAATGCGTACCGATCGGTGTGCCAAGGCCAAACATCGCCCCGTCAATTACCGACTTTCGGTCAATCGCATGGGTGATTGCACGGCGTACCCTCACATCATCCAGTGGCGCCAATTTGTTGTTTATACTCAGGATGGTTTCGCCTTCGGTACTGCCCACCAGCACCTGAAACCTTGGATCCGCCTCGAATTGGGGCAGGTTTTCCGGCGCGGGAAAGCCTGGAAAGGCATCCACATCTTCGGCCATGACCGCGGCAAACGCCGCCGTCGGATCACTGATGAATTTGAAGGTAACATGATCCAGCCTTGCCGGCTCACCCCAGTAACCGGCATATTTCACCAGCTCAATCCGGTCGCCCTGCACCCAGTCGTCAAACATGAACGCGCCGGTGCCGACGGGCTTGTGTTTGATCTCACCGATGCTTTCGGGCGCCACAATCACCGCGTCGCCCCAAGCCATGTTGAACAGAAAACTGCCATCGGGCGCCTTCAGCGTCACCTGTACAGTCAGCGGGTCAATCACCTTAACTGTTTCAATCCCTGCAAACAGCGCTTTCTGCGCATTCTGACTGGTATCATCACGGGCACGATCAAGGGTAAACCTGACATCCTTGGCGTCCAGTTCAGTGCCATCATGAAATCGCACACCGCTGCGCAGATGGAACGAGTAGACCAACCCATCTTCCGAAATATCCCAGCTTTCCGCCAGCCCCGGCCCTACAGATCCGTCGGGGTCAAACCGTGTCAGCCCTTCGAAAACATTTGCGTAAACCACCTGGTCAATGGCACCTGCAGCGGCACTTGTCGGGTCAAGATGCGGCGGCTCCAACTGAAGGCCCACCACGATATCGCCCTGCGCTTGCGCGCTTATTCCGGCCAACGCCAAAACGCCTGCCAATCCCCAGTTTCGCACGCATGTCATCGCATGCCTCCTGTCTTTATACCGTGTCCGTCCCCCAGACAGTTTGAAGTGTCCCCGCAAAACACCGGGTAATCAAGCAAATGAAGACAAATTGAACAGTGGATTTATTTGCGCGCAGTTGCTAGTTTGCGCTGCAATGCAGCATAAACCGGACCAGAAAATGAGCGCCACTGCCCGAAAAACAGCCCCGATGCCCGACGATATCCGGGCAATGAAAGGCGGCACGCCCATTGTCAGCCTGACCGCCTACACCACGCCAATGGCGCAAATGATGGACGATCATTGCGATTTTGTGCTGGTCGGCGACAGTGTCGGTATGGTGCTGCACGGGCTACCATCAACACTTGGCGTGACCATGGAGATGATGGTGATGCACGGCCGCGCGGTGGCCCGTGGTCTGAGCAAGGCCATGATGGTGGTGGACATGCCATTTGGCAGCTACGAGGAAACCCCCGCACAGGCGTTTCGCAATGCCGCCATCCTGATGGCCGAAACCGGGGCGGGCGCCGTCAAACTGGAAGGCGGGCAGCACATGGCAGACACCATCGCCTTTCTGGTGGCACGCGGCATACCAGTCATGGCGCACATTGGCCTGACACCCCAGTCGATCAACACGCTGGGCGGCTACAAGGTGCAGGGCCGCGACGATCAGGCTGACATGCTTATGGCCGATGCACAGGCGGTCACCGATGCAGGCGCCTTTTCAGTCGTACTTGAAAAAGTACCCGCCAGGCTGGCCGACCGCATCACCGCCGAGATTGCAATACCGACGATCGGCATTGGCGCTTCGGCAGGGTGCGACGGGCAAATTCTGGTGGTGGATGACATGCTGGGTCTATTCACGACCTTCAAGCCGAAATTCGTCAAACGCTTTGGTAATCTGGGTCGGGATGGCGAGGCCGCAATCAAGGCCTATGCCGACGAGGTGCGCGCGCGCCACTTTCCCGCGCCCGAACATACTTTCGCCGAAAAGGCCCCCGGTAAATGACGCCGCCCATTCTGCGCAAGCTGGCAGATCTGCGCGCCGCCACCGCCGAATGGCAGGCGGCCGGCGAAACTATTGGCGTAGTGCCCACCATGGGCGCGCTGCATGACGGCCATCTGTCGCTGGTTGCGGCGGCGAAAAAGGTCTGCGACCGGGTGATCGTCACGATCTTTGTGAACCCCAAGCAGTTCAACAATCCCAAGGATCTGGAAAACTATCCGCGCACCGAATCCGAGGATGCCCGCAAACTGGCCCGGTTCGAGGTAGATGTGGTATACGTGCCCGATCCCGAACAGATCTATCCCGAACGTTTTGCCACCACGGTGTCGGTTTCCGGGCTGACCGATGTGATGGACGGTGTCTATCGTCCTGGCCATTTCGATGGCGTGGCAACGGTTGTCGCCAAGCTTTTCCTGCAAAGCTCGGCCTCAGACGCGTTTTTCGGCGAAAAGGATTTTCAGCAGTTGCAGGTCGTGCGTCGCATGGCCCGTGATCTTGATATCCCGATCACGGTTCACGGTTGCCCGACAATCCGCGAGATTGACGGGCTGGCGATGTCATCGCGGAATCTGCTGCTGTCGGACCGCGCCCGCGTTGCCGCCCCAATCCTGTACGAGGAAATGGAGGCCATCGCCGAAGGTGTCGCCGAAGGTCAGCCCTTTCATCAGCTACAGGCTGCCGCGCTCAAAAGACTAGAGAATGCGGGCTTCACCAAGGTGGAATATCTGGAAATGCGTGCCAATGACGACCTGTCCTTGCTGGAAACCCCAAATCGGCCCGCCCGCCTGTTCGCAGCAGCCTGGCTGGCGGGGGTCCGCCTGATCGACAACATCGCCATTGGGGGATAAGGCCCGGCGCTTTTATACCTGCTGTAAAAGCAGCAGGCTGCGTTAAAATTGCCTTCCGTCCCCTTTTCCCCGACACCAAAACCTAGTCAGATGGGCGAATGTGTTTGGGGCAAGGCGATGTCAGAGCGGTTCGTTATCATCACGACAATGAAAAACGAAGGCCCCTTCGTGCTGGAATGGGTCGCCTATAATCTGTCGATCGGTTTTACCGATTTTTTGATCTTTACCAACGATTGCGCCGACGGCACCGATATGCTGGCCCAGCGTCTGCAACGATTGGGCTACGTTACCCATATCCCCAACCCCGTTGGTCCCGGCGAAAGCCCGCAACGCAAGGCCCTGCGCAAGGCCCGCAAACATACGCTGGTGCGGCAGGCCAACTGGCTGTTCTGCGCCGATGTTGATGAATTTCTGAACATCCGCACCGGTCAGGGCCGCCTGCCCGATCTGCTGCAGGCAACCGGTGATGCCGCCGCCATTTCCATCTGCTGGAAACTGTTCGGCAATGGCGGCATTACCGGTTTCGACGATAGTTTTGTCACCCGGCAGTTCCAGTGGGCCTGCCCTGAACATAGCTATCCCTCGCTTCAGTCCCGTGGCTTAAAAACCCTGTTTCGCAACGACGGCACCTTTTCACGCATCGCCATCCATCGCCCCCGTCTGGACAAATCCGTGCCGATGCCGCGATGGGTTGACGCCGGGGGGCAGCCCATGCCCGAGGCCTATCATCAACGCGGTTGGGCCGCCCATGCCAACTTTGATCACAGCTTTGCTCGCCTGCACCATTATGCGCTGCGGTCCGCCGACAGCTTTCTGGTCAAACGCGACCGCGGACGCACCAACCATATCAAGCATGATCAGGGCCCCGAATACTGGGCCCGGCTGAATTTCAATATCGAACATGATGAAAGCATCCTGGCCCACCTGCCCGCCGCCCGTGCAATCTATGACGACCTGCTGACAGATCCCAGACTGGCCCGCTGGCACACCCGTGCCTGCCGCTGGCATCGCCACCGCATTGCAAAGCTCAGGGAAATCCCCGAATGGGACAGATTTCACCGGGTGATTTCCACTCAGGGGGAACTCAGCCTGGCCCAGGGCGCCTGCCTGTCCGGCTTTCTGCCCAAATCGCCGCCCGAACGCGTCAGGGAGGGTGGGCGGGACGCGTGAGGGCGGCGATCATTTCCCCAGCAAATCGTACAGCGTCAACGCCATCACCTGGGCCGACTGAACCATGTCATCAATACCGACATATTCATCTGGCTTATGCGCCAGATCCAGAATGCCCGGCCCATAGGCAATGCAGTTCTTCAGCCGCCCGATCCGGTCGATATGCTTCTGGTCATAGGTGCCGGGGCTGACCACGTACTCGGCCTCACGCCCGAACACTTTCTGAATGGCTTGCCCCACCGAGACCACGACCGGCGCATCGCGCTCGGTCATCGAGGGCAGCACCCGGTGCAATTCGCGCATGTCATAATCAAAGCTTTCGCGGTCCATGCGCACCCGTTCCAGCATATCCCGGATTTCGGCCTCGACCTCGCCGATATCCTCCTCGATCAGGAACCGCCGGTCGATCACCATGCGACACCGGTCGGGTACACATGGCGATGGCAACCCGGTGTAATCCAGTTCCTGCTCTGCCTCGCCACCATGAATCGAATTGATGTTCAGCGTCGACTGCCGCGCCCCCTCGGGCACCACCGGCATATCGGTCCGTCGTGCCGCCAGCGCCGGAAACAGCTTGTCCTCCATCTCGCGCATGACCGCCCCCATATGGCGCACCGCACAATCCCCCAGGAACGGCATCGACCCGTGGGCGATCTCGCCCTTGGTCTCGATCTCGGCCCACCAGACCCCGCGATGGCCCAGACAGATACGATCTTTGTTCAGCGGTTCGGGGATGATCACGTGATCCACACGGTCCGGGCTGAAATACCCCTTCTTGGCCAGATAGGCGACACCGCCAAACCCACCCGATTCCTCATCCGCCGTAGCCGAGATTTCAATCGCCCCGGCATAGCCGGGGCAGATGTCGATAAACGCCTCGGCAGCGATGATACTGGCCGCCAACCCACCCTTCATGTCACAAGCACCGCGCCCATAGACCTTGCCGTCTTTCACATCGCCGCCAAATGGCGGCATCGTCCAGCCGTGGCCGACATCGACCACATCGATATGGCTGTTGAAATGCACGCACTCACCAGCAAGCACACCCTCGCGCCGCGCCACAAGATTCCAGCGTGGATATTTGTCGCTGTCGCCAATCGCCCCTTCGGCACGGATCAGTTCGGTTTGAAACCCGGCATGCAACAGCCGCCGGTCCAGATAATCACAAATCTCGCGATAGTTCAGCCCCGGTGGGTTCAACGTAGGCATGCGGATCAGGTCCTGTGTCAGCGCCACCAGATCGTCGCGCCGCGCCTCGACTTCGGCCTTCAACCTTTCCTGCAGGTTCATCCCGTCCACCCCTTCGCCTGTGTCAGCAGCACCTCGGCTTGTGCGACCATATCCTCTATGATCCGGGCCGCAGGCGGACGGTCATGGATCAGGCCTGCTGCCTCGCCGACAAAGGTATTTGACCCCTCCGGGTCTCCCGCCATCCATGCCTTGCGCCAGGCGTCTGCCTGTTTCTGTGCATTGGCCAGCAGGCCGGGCAAATCGTCATGCCAGCGGTCGGTAAAGGCATTCCGTAACACGCGCGCGGTATAGCGATCAGGCCAGTTCAGATTGCGCGCCTTGTCCATCACGGTCGAGCGGATGGTCTGGTCGCCGGTCGCGGCTATCGCCGCATCGGTCATCGCCTGTGACACATCCGCCTCGGCCGAGGCCCAGAGACGTGAACCCACCAGCACGCCATCGGCCCCCAACATCAGCGCCGCCGCCAGACCGCGCCCGTCGGCAATGCCGCCCGCAGCCACCAGCAGAACATCCGGCGCATTTACCGCCAGCCAGTCAGCTACCTCGGGCACCAGCGTGATCGTGCCGCGCTTCTCGCCGTGCCCGCCCGCCTCGCTGCCCTGTGCGACAATCACCTGTGCCCCGCAGCTTGCCGCGTTCTGCGCATCACGTAATGTCTGCACCTGACAGATCAGCGGTACGCCCGCATTGGCAATTCGGGATGCAAAAGGCGCAGGATTGCCAAACGACAGGAACATCGCCGCCGGGGCATGGCCCAGCGCCAGATCCAGCAACTGGGGTTGCTCGGCCAGCTTCCAGGTGATGAACCCGCAGCCGACCCTTGCATTTCCGGCGCGGCCAAACTGGCGCTCCATCCAATCCGTGTCGCCGTAGCCCCCCCCAATCAGGCCCAATCCCCCCGCTTGCGTCACCGCCGCTGCTAACTTGCCCCCTGCGGCAAAGGCCATAGGCGCCGAGATGATAGGGTGCTCAAGGTCGAACGCGTCTGTCAGTCTGGTTTTCATCGCCACCTCCTGCTGCTGCCCGAACTATGTGCCCGGGACCCGTATAGTTGCAAGTAGAGTGAGCGTGCAGATCATTGAAACCCGTTCTAACCGGCAATCCCGATGCAGACCTCCTGTAGAGAAGACAAGCGTATGTGATGGCACGCCATTGATCCACGCCTTGGGACACGGTGACGCCGCAGCAACATGCGCAGTCGCGAAAAATTGCCAGTATACCCTCCGCCAAGGCGGTGCGGAGTGGGAAAATTTCGCCCGGACCGGCCGTAAATGTGACCAGCCTTGTCAAAAATTAGATCTCCGACGCCGAGCCTGAGGGTATTATCAACTATCTCAAGAAATAGCTTCAATCTCATTCGTCTACGAAACGGGTTGCTGAGATTGTTGATCGTGATTTGATAGGGTAAGTACAAATTTTCAAAAGGCAGCATAATGTCGAAACGGACCTACTACGCACCCAAGGGTGGCTTGCCACCTCAAACGCAGCTTCTGACCGATCGCGCTGTATTTACCGAAGCTTACGCCATAATCCCCAAAGGTACGAACAGTGATATCGTCACCAGTTTCCTGCCCTTTTGGGAAGGTGCCCGTTTCTGGGTGATCGCGCGCCCGCTGTCGGGCTTTGCCGAAACGTTTTCGCAATACATTGCCGAGGTTCAGCCAGGCGGCGGCAGCGACCGCCCCGAAACCGATACCGGGGTTGAGGCGGTGTTGTTCGTGGTCGAAGGCGGCATGACGGTGACGATTGACGGTACACCCCATGATATGGCGCCCGGTGGCTATGCGTATTTGCCACCCGATGCGAATTGGACGTTGCGCAACAATGGCACCCAAGCGGTGCGGTTCCACTGGATTCGCAAGGCGTATCAAGCGGTCGACGGTCTGGATCGACCTGTTGCATTTGTCACCAACGAAAACGACATTGCGCCGACAGTGATGCCTGACACCGACGGGGCGTGGGCGACAACGCGCTTTGTCGAGCCTAGCGACCTGCGCCACGACATGCATGTCACAATCGTGACGCTGATGCCCGGTGCGGTTATTCCGTTTGCCGAAACCCACGTGATGGAACACGGGCTTTATGTGTTGGAAGGCAAGGCGGTATACCACCTCAATCAGAACTGGGTTGAGGTTGAGGCCGGCGATTACATGTGGTTACGCGCGTTCTGTCCGCAAGCCTGTTATGCAGGTGGCCCGGGGCCGTTTCGCTATCTGCTATACAAGGATGTGAATCGGCACATGCCGCTATCTGTTCCGGCAGGATAAACCCCCGGCTTTGTCGCGCGTGCGGTCCCCGTGGCAGAGAGGTCAACCGGCCCCGATGTCCGGTGCCCCCATGCTGCGGGAAACCCGTTCGGCGGCGTCCCGAACCATTGTCCCTATCCGATCAATCTTGTCTTCTGACATGCGAAGGGTGGGGCCCGAAACGGATATACCAGCCACAGCTTCACCGAAAAGATTCAGAATGGGGGCGGCGACGCAACGCATACCCGTTGTCTTTTCCTCGTCGTCATAAGCCCAGCCGCGTTGTCTGGACTTCAGCAGATCTTCTTGCAGATCCGCGGCGGCCGAAATGGTTTTGTCGGTAAAGCATTCAAGCGCATGACTGCGCAGAAATTCAGCAATCCTTTGATCGGAATATTGGCTGAGAAGTGCCTTGCCAATGCCAGAGGCATGCATCGGCGAAATCGTTCCAGGTGGGAAAAACGCGCGGATTGTTTCGTGGGTTTCTATCTGGCTGATAAACATGACCCTGCCATTCATGTCGATACCAAGGTTCGAGGTTTCGCCGGTCTGTTCCATCAACTCGCGCATAACCGGATGGCTGCGCTCGATTACGCCGCTGCGGCGCAGGAAAGCAGACCCAAGACGAAAGGCCATCGACCCAATATGCCATGTCTGTGTCTGCAGATCTATTTCAACGATGTTTCGGGCCTCTAGGGTGGAAAGCACCCGGTGCATTGTTGCCGGAGATTGCTGAAGGTCCTTGGCAATTTCCGTCAGTGTCATGCCCATGTTTGCAGCAAGAGCATCCAGCACATCAAATGCCCGATCAAGTGATTGGATCGTTGTCGCTGCGGGTTTGCCATAAAAATTTTTCGGGCGCCCCTTGCGTCGCGGTTTGTCTGGCATTTCGACCTCACAGGTTAAATAAATTAGAACCTTCTGGATAATAGTGAAAATACATTTTGACTAATGAAAAATTCAAATTACTGAAATTAAACGAAAATAATAAAATTTTCCGGAATCTGGAATTGAAATCAGAAAAATATCATATTCTCGATCATACGGATAGGTTGGCCAGAATCGCCACAGGAGGGCAGATGTATGAGCTTTCAGAATCCGGTTTTCATTCCCGGTCCAACCAATATGCCCGAAGAGATTCGCAAGGCAATTTGTATGCCGACAATCGACCATCGTTCGGACCTGTTTGGTGAAATTTTGCATCCCGCACGAGCGGGAGTGAAGAAGATTCTCAAATCCGAAACCGCCGAGATTTTCATCTATCCCTCAACTGGCACCGGTGGCTGGGAAACCGCCCTGACCAACACATTAAGCGCCGGTGACAAGGTGCTGGCTGCCCGCAACGGCATGTTCAGCCATCGCTGGATCGACATGTGTCAGCGTCATGGTCTGGAAGTCCAGATTGTCGAAACCACTTGGGGGGAAGGCCTGCCAGCGGATCGCTATGAAGAAGCGCTGACCGCCGACACCAATCACGAAATCAAGGCCGTACTGGCCACGCATAATGAGACAGCCACAGGAGTGCGCAGCGATATTGCTGCAGTTCGCCGCGCGATGGACGCAGCCGGCCACCCCGCGATGCTGTTTGTTGACGGTGTTAGTTCGATCGGGTCAATGGATTTTCGCATGGACGAATGGGGCGTGGATGTCGCCGTGACCGGTAGTCAAAAGGGCTTTATGTTGCCTGCCGGACTGGGCATCGTCGGGTTTTCCCCCAAGGCAATGGCGGCCGTCGAAACGGCAACGCTGCCTCGCACCTTCTTTGATGTTCGCGACATGAGCAAAGGCTATGCCGCCAACGGTTATCCCTATACGCCTGCAGTTGGCCTGATGAACGGGTTGAAGCTGGCTTGCGAGATGCTGCTGGATGAAGGTCTGGAGAACGTGTTTGCGCGTCATTTCCGCCTTGCCGAAGGTATCCGCCGGGGGATCGATGCCTGGGGTCTGAAGCTGAAGGCCGCCACTAAGGAGGTCGAATCCGATACGGTCAGCGCGATTCAGACACCAGAAGGCTTTAACGCCACTGATGTCGTCACCCATGCCGCCGACAAATATGGCGTCGCTTTCGGCGTGGGTCTGGGTGAAGTTGCAGGCAAGGTGTTTCGTATCGGCCATCTGGGAATGCTGACAGATGTCCTCGCGCTGAGTGGCGTGGCCACGGCGGAAATGGTCATGGTTGATCTGGGTCTCGATATAAAACTGGGTTCGGGTGTTGCTGCGGCTCAGGAATACTACCGCAACACGACCAACGCCGCCTGATCACGGAGATTGGCAAGATGTATATCCCGACACTTGAAGACATGCTGGTCGCGCACGAGCGGATCAAACCGCATATCCGGCGCACGCCGGTGCGGACCTCGGACTATCTGAATGAGCTGAGCGGCGCACAACTGTTTTTCAAATGCGAAAACTTTCAGGAGCCGGGGGCCTTCAAGGTGCGCGGCGCCAGCAATGCGGTGTTTGGCCTTGACGACGAGCAAGCCAAACAGGGCGTTGCAACGCATTCGTCTGGCAACCATGCCTCGTGCCTGTCTTACGCGGCCATGCTGCGCGGTATTCCCTGCAACGTGGTCATGCCACACACAGCACCGCAGGCCAAGAAAGACACCGTGCGCCGTTATGGTGGCAAGATCACTGAATGTGAACCGTCCACCACCTCACGCGAGGCGACCTTTGCCAAGGTGCAGGCCGAGACAGGCGGTGATTTCGTGCATCCCTATAATGATCCGCGCGTAATCGCGGGCCAGGGAACTTGTTCAAAAGAGCTGATCGAGCAAACTGACGGTCTGGATTTTGTTGTGGCCCCCATCGGTGGCGGCGGCATGATCTCGGGCACCTGCCTGACCCTGTCAAATCTGGCACCTGAAACCAAGGTGATCGCGGCCGAGCCCGAGCAGGCTGACGATGCCTATCGCAGCTTCAAGGCCGGTCACATCATCGCCGATGATGCACCCAAGACCATCGCCGATGGCCTCTTGGTGCCGCTCAAGGATCTGACCTGGCATTTCGTTTCAAACAACGTCCACGAAATCTATACCGCATCCGAGGAAGAGATCATCGACGCGATGAAGATCACCTGGAAGCACCTTCGTGTGGTGATGGAACCGTCATCGGCCGTGCCGCTGGCAACCATTCTTAAAAACAAACAAGTCTTCGCGGGTAAACGCGTTGGCGTGATCGTTACCGGAGGCAATGTCGATCTCGGCAAATTGCCCTGGCTGAACAGTTGATATCGGAAAGGTAAGTAAAATGAACGCACTTGTAGATTTCTCAAAACTTGAAGTGGGCTATGACGTACCTGCCGTCCCCGGTATGGACGAGGCGGATATACAGACCCCCTGTCTGGTGCTGGACCTGGACGCGCTGGAGCGCAACATCAGGAAGATGGGCGACTATGCCAAGGAACATGGCATGCGTCACCGCGCCCACGGCAAAATGCACAAATCCGTTGATGTACTGAAGCTGCAGCAGGATATGGGCGCCGCCGTTGGCGTGTGCTGTCAGAAAGTTTCCGAAGCCCAGGTTTTTGCCCGCGGTGGCATCAAGGACGTGATGGTGTCCAATCAGGTGACCGAACCTGCCAAGATCAAACGTCTGGCCGCCATGCCAAAACTGGGCTGCCGCGTTCTGGTTTGCGTCGACGATCCTGAAAACGTCAAAGCGTTGTCCGATGCGGCAGTTGCGGCCGGCACCGAACTGGAAGCTCTGGTCGAGATTGACTGTGGCGCGGGCCGTTGCGGGGTGAACACCACGCAGGACGTGGTGAACATTGCCAAGTTGATAGACGCGGCACCAAACCTGAAATTTGCCGGTATCCAGGCTTATCAGGGTGCCATGCAGCACATGGACCTTTATGCGGATCGCAAAGAAAAACTTGATGCGGCCATCGCACAAGTGGCGGATGCGGTTACCGGTCTGAAAAGTAACAACCTGGAATGTGATATCGTCGGCGGCGGCGGTACCGGATCTTACTACTTTGAAAGCGCGTCGAACGTTTACAACGAATTGCAGTGCGGCTCCTACGCTTTTATGGACGCTGATTATGGCCGCATCCTTGACGAAAACGGCAAACGTATCGACGAGGGTGAATGGGAGAACGCGCTGTTCATCCTGACAACTGTGATGAGCCATTCCAAAGCCGACAAGGCGATTGTGGATGCGGGCCTGAAGGCGCAATCCGTCGACAGCGGCCTGCCGTTTGTCTATGGCCGCAACGATGTCGAATACCTGAAATGCTCGGACGAGCACGGTGTCGTCGCCGACCCGAATGGCGCGCTGAAGGTCAACGACAAGCTGCGCCTCGTGCCTGGCCACTGCGACCCGACATGCAATGTACATGACTGGTATGTCGGCGTGCGGAACGGCAAAGTTGAAACGGTCTGGCCGGTATCGGCACGCGGTAAGGCCTACTAAAGAACTCTCCCTGACCTGGCGGGGGCCATATGATTGCTCCCGCCCCTTTTTCTCTATTGAGAGGCTGACATGTATATTGTTCCCGAAAAAGAAATCGCCGGGCTGGTAACGAGGGCGCAAAGTTTTGATGCGGTAGAAAAGGTATTTGCGTCAATGTCGGCGCGCTCGGCCTATAATTTTCCGGTAATCCGAGAAGCAATCGGCCACGAAGATGCGCTTTTTGGCTTCAAGGGTGGTTTTGACAAGACAGGAATGGCGCTTGGGCTCAAGGCGGGCGGTTATTGGCCAAACAACCTGGAAAAAAATAACCTGATCAACCACCAGTCCACCATTTTTCTGTTCGATCCAGATACGGGCCGCGTCAAGGCGATGGTTGGCGGCAACCTGCTGACAGCCCTGCGCACCGCTGCGGCCTCATCTGTGTCAATCAAACATCTGGCGCCTAAAGGTGCGAAGGTGATGGGTATGATCGGCGCAGGCCATCAGGCCACGTTTCAGTTGCGTGCAGCGCTTGAGCAACGCAATTTTGAAAAGGTCATCGGGTGGAACCTCCATCCTGAAGCCCTGAGCCGGTTGGACGAAGTCGCAAGGGAATTTGACCTGCCGTTTGAGGCTGTCGAACTTGATCAACTAGGGGCCGAGGCAGATGTGATCATCACTATCACCTCATCCTTTGACCCGATCCTGATGGATGCGCAGGTAAAAGGCGGCACGCATATCGCGTGCATGGGTACCGACACCAAAGGCAAGCAAGAAGTCGATGCGGCCCTGGTGGCCCGTGCAACCGTCTTTACCGATGAATTGGCACAATCCATCACCATCGGTGAATGTCAGCATGCGATTGCAGATGACTCACTGTCCCAGGGCGACATCAACGAAATCGGTGCTGTGATCAATGGTGATCATCCAGGCCGCACTTCGGATGATGAGATAACACTGTTCGATGGCACCGGCGTCGGTTTGCAGGATCTGGCCGTGGCTTTGGCAGTGGTTGATCTGGCCATTGAGAAAGGTATAGCGATCGAGGTTGATTTCTGAATCTTCACTGTCGGTATTTCCAGCCGTCCCGCACCTGATATGGGGCGGCAACCTGCCTGACGCGGAAGGCCGGCCAGATGGCCAGGCCGTTGGCGTTAATCCCCAATATCCAAAGCACGACGAACTGCAAGAACGGCAGCGGCGTAGTCGCCCAATGCAATTCCTCTGAATGCAAATGCTGCCGGCTTTGCATATCTGTCCATGTCAGTTTCCCCCGAGATCAATTCCGTCAGGTCACCCGATATCTGATCATATGGCAGCATCGGCTTGCTACTTTCAGCCTCCTGTTTCCGGTCGTCGACAATCACGGTTCCGAAGGCTGACATGCTATCCGGCTTCCAGGGAATGCAGGCGTCTGTGATAGCGGCAAAGGACGTCGGCCCGAGCCATCGGGCGTCCAGGAAGGGTTCAATGGAATAATCCAGTGTAATGGATGTCACCACCAGATCAGCTTCGCGCAGGGCCTCCTCGGCGCTGGAACACTTCTCAGCTTCAAGGCCCAGGCTGCGGGCGTATTGGCAAAGCCTATCGATATTCGCCTTGCCACGTCCGAATGTGCGAATCCGTTTCAGCGGAAACTGTTCCGAAAATGCTTTTAAATGCGAATGCGCCTGAACGCCGGTCCCCACGAAAGCAACCGTCTCGGCGTCTGGTTCGGCAAGGCGACGTGCGGCCACCAGCGACAGCCCCGCAGTTCTGACCGCTGTAATCCAGTTTGCATCCAGAACAGCAATCAGCAGACCGGTTTCCGCGTCCAGCACCATGATTGCGCCGTTGATTGTCGGAAGGTTTCTGGCCGGATTTTCAGGGCAGACGGTGACCTGTTTAACAACAATGTATCCGTCGTCACCGACAGCAAGCGTGGACATCGCGTACCGCCCGTCCCCGGGCAAGATTGCTGTCTTTGGTGAAGTATGAAGCCGTCCTTCCGCCTTGGCGACCAGCGCGGCTTCGATAGCGTTGGCAATTTCCGAAGTTTTTATGCCAAGTGCCCCAAGGTCTTCATCTGTCAAATAGGCCAGATCTTTTTTTGGTGTCATGGTCCGGGCTTTCGGTTCGGCGCATCATCACGCAGTTCGCTTCCGGTCACAATACCTGAGAAACACAATCTCTGGCGACACCTTTTTCGACAAAAGACCTGAGCCGAATTTCCGAATGCCCCGGGCTTAGTTCCCGGGGCATTGGTTTTTTCAAAGGTGGTTGTCTTTGGCCAGCGACCCTTTGCCGTGGCCAGCCATGCCGCCCGCAACTTCTTCGGTAGCTTCATCCGCCAGTTCTTCCGGCAACAAGAGATTCAGCACAATGGCAATGAACGCTGCTGGCAAAAGGCCCGATGTCATTAGGATACGCACGGTGTCAGGCAGGTATTTCACCGCATCCGGTTCCAGCTGCAGACCCAGACCAACCGAAAGGGCGATCGCGAAGATCACCATGTTACGGCGGTTCCAGGCAACATCTGACAGCATCGAGATGCCTGCCGCCACAACCATCCCGAACATTACTATAACGCCACCGCCCAGAACCTCGATCGGAACTGTGCGGATGACGCCGCCAACCTTCGGGATCAGGCCGCAGATGATCAGGAACACAGCGCCGCATGTGACCACGTGCCGGCTCATCACGCCTGTCATCGCAATCAGGCCTACGTTCTGGCTGAATGAGGTGTTGGGGAAGGCCCCGAAACACCCGGCAATAGCCGTGCCCAGACCATCGGCATAGGTCGCGCCCTGAATCTCTTTATCAGTGGCCTCACGCCCGGCACCGCCTTTGGTGATCCCCGAGACATCGCCCACGGTTTCAATCGCCGAGATAAAGGCCATCAGGCAGAATCCAACAACAGCCGCTGCCGAAAACTCAAACCCGTATTTGAAGGGCTGAGGCAGGGCAAATGCAGCCGAACGAGACCACGAGGCGGCAATGTCGTCAAAACTAAGCATGCCTACTAACAGGCAATAAATGTAACCCACAACCAACCCGATCAGAACGGCCGAGATCGACAGCATCCCACGGGTAAAGAACTTGAGCCCCAGGGTGACAAAGATTACGATCAGTGCGGCAGACCAGTTCAGCAAAGAGCCGTATTCCGCGGCCCCTGACATTTTCGCCGGAACGCCTCCGGCGGCATATTGAATGCCGACCTTGACCAGCGCGAGGCCGATCATTGTAACAATAAGTCCCGTAACCAGCGGCGGCAGCGCAAAGCGTATCTTGCCGATGAATGACCCCAGCATGGCGTGGAACAAACCGCCGATGATGACGCCGGTGAAAAGCACTGCAAGCGCATCCACGCCCTTGCCCGCCACCAGCGGGATCATAATCGGCAGAAAGGCAAAGGATGTGCCCTGCACGATTGGCAGAGCCGCGCCAACAGGTCCGACGGTCAGCGTTTGCAAAAGCGTAGCAACACCTGCGAACAGCATGGACATCTGGATGAGATACAGAAGTTCGGGAAAGTCAGGTGAGTTGGAACCAAAGCCGAACCCGGCCGCCCCCGCAACGATGATCGCTGGCGTCACGTTAGAAACGAACATAGCCAGAACGTGCTGAATTCCCAGGGGAATGCCACGTGCAAGACCGGGGAAGTAGTTTGGATCGCGAAGCTGTTCGGGCGTCCCTATTGAAGTATCAGCCATGATCAGCCCTCCTGTCGTAGCTGTCCGCGTTATGCCTCTGGTTCTTTTTGCCAGAGTGCTTGGTCAATGGACTCGACGACAAACGGATCATCGAACCAGTGTTCTTCAAGATTGGGGCCGTCGCCGATGCGATCGACCACAATGTATTGTCCCGGCGCACCAATCGGGGCCAGCACCCCGTGCCAGACGCCGCGATGCAGGTTGATGGATTGCCCCGGCCCGGTGATGAACGCCTTGAGGTTCACCGGAACGCCGCCCTCGTCATCGGCAACGATCACAAGAAAAGGCACCCCGTTGAGGGGCACGAACGCCTGGCTTCCATCGGGGTGACGCTCGACCATATCCACAAGATGCGGCAGGTGGCGCGCCTTGGCGTCAAACAGGCTTATCCCGGCGCGCCCGTCCGAGAAATCAAGCGCGGCCAGATCGTGATGGCGGCCGCACATGCCCTGATTGATCATCTTGGTGGGCGCGTCGCGCGGCTCGATGATGTCGCCGTAGGGCGCAAACGCCTCTGGCGTCAGGGGTGTAAGGGTCAGCGGGCGGGTCATTGCGGCAACATGTCCTTGAGACGCCATTCGCCGATCCGCTCGAACTGCTTGCAGGCTTCGGCAAACTCGGTCTCGCTATCGTTGTTGATCCGGCGTTCAAACGCCTGCTGGATTGACGCCTTGGTGTTGTCACGCACCGCGATGATGAAGGGAAAACCATGCTTGGCGACGTATTCGGCGTTCAGCGACTGGAACATCGCGCGCTCGGCATCGGTAAGCATATCAAGCCCAGCGCCCGCCTGTTCGGATGTGCTTTCTGCGGTCAGTTGCCCTGCAGCGGCCAGCTTGCCAGCAAGGTCAGGGTGTGCCGTCAAAACGCCAAGCCGCTCGGCATGCGATGCAGAACGGAACATCCGGCAAAGCGCATGATGCAGACCCGTTGCGCAATCATGGGCCGGGCCAAGCTCAAGATCAAAGGCGCGCTCGGCGATCCAGGACGAATGCTCGAACACACCGCCAAAGGCGGCGACAAACGCCTCTTTGGTCATTTCAGACGGGCGCTCAAACGCGACGTTCGGGTGGTGATCATGCCAATGACGGGCAATCTCGATCCGGCGTGCGAACCAGACATCGGCATGCCCTTGGGCGTACTCCATGAAACGGCGCAGCGCCATGACCCGCCCCGGGCGCCCGATCAGCCGACAATGCAGGCCGATCGACATCATCTTGGCCTGACCGGCCTCGCCCTCGGCGTAAAGCGCATCAAAGCTGTCCTTGAGATAGGCAAAGAACTGATCGCCCGAGTTGAACCCCTGCGGCGTGGCAAAGCGCATGTCGTTGCAATCAAGCGTATAAGGCACGATCAGCTGATCCTTGCCATGCGACGTGATCCAGTACGGCAGGTCATCGGCATAGGCGTCCGAAACATAATCAAATCCGCCTTCTTCCGCGACAAGATCGACGGTATTTGCCGAACACCGCCCGGTATACCAGCCGCGTGGGCGGGTGCCGGTCACCTCGGTATGAAGGCGGATCGCCTCAAGCATATCGGCCTTTTCGGCCTCGGGCGTATGATCCTTGTACTCGATCCACTTCAACCCGTGGCTTGCGATTTCCCAATCGGCGTCCTGCATGGCGCGCACCTGTTCGGGATTGCGCGCAAGGGCAGAGGCCACACCATAGACCGTCGCGGGTATATTCAGCTCTGTGAACAAGCGGTGCAGACGCCAGAACCCGGCGCGCGCGCCGTATTCATAGATCGATTCCATGTTCCAATGCCGCTGACCCGGCCAGGCCGCGGCGCCAACGATCTCGGACAGGAAGGCCTCGGATGCGGCATCGCCGTGCAAGATGTTGTTTTCGCCGCCCTCTTCGTAATTGATTACGAATTGCACGGCAATTTTCGCGTTGTTTGGCCATTTCGGGTCAGGGGTCAGGCCCCCATAGCCGCGCATGTCGCGAGGATAGCGTGTCATAAAAAAGTCTCCGATTTTTTGATTTCGTTTTATGTCAAAATAATAAAAACAACTTTCCAGAAAATCTTGAAAGAGTTACTTGCAAGAGTAAGGTGTTAAGTTAGAGCAAAAATCGGCAATGATTGGTGCAGTGCAAACCGTTGAGGCATGAAAATGGCTGGCTATCTGACGACGCATGTTCTGGACACCGCCCGTGGCGTCCCCGCAGAGGGCGTGAAGATTGAGCTTTTCCGGATTGATGCTGAAGGGCGAAAACTCCTTAAAACGCTTGAAACCAATGACGATGGGCGCACAGACGAGCAGATTTTACCTAACGAGGAATTTGCCATTGGCACGTACGAGCTGGTGTTTCATGCAGGCGATTATCTGACTGCAACCGGAACCCCCGCCGAAGATCCGCGCTTTTTGGATGTGGTGCCGCTGCGCTTTGGCATGTCTGAACATAGCCATTATCATGTGCCCCTGTTGCTGTCGCCGTTCGGTTACGCCACCTACCGCGGCAGCTGACAAAGGTTCTGGCGTCGTGCCTGGCGTCATATTTCCTTCGGCAGCTTCTCAAGGATGTGGTTGACCACAAAATCTATAAACAGCCGAATTTTGGGGTCCTGACGCCGCCGGTGGGTGTACAGACACCCCATTTGAATCGGGATCGGCGGCTCGTTTTGCAGCACCGGCACAAGCTGACCTTTGCCAAGGTACTCGGCCACCTCAAACAGCGGCTTCAGTATGATCCCATGCCCCTCCAGTGCCCATTGGGTCAGGACATCACCATCGTCGGTTTCAAACGGGCCGGACACGGAAATGCGCTTGACCCCATCTGGTGTCTGTAACGGCCATTGAAATTCAGGTGCGCCCGGAAAGCGCAGATTAAGACAGGCATGTTTGTCAGATCTCAAACTGGCGCTGGTGTCGGGCTGGCCTTTGCGCGCAATATATTCGGGCGCGGCACACAAAAGCCTTGGGCAATCAACGATCTTGCGTATGCGCAACGTTGAATCCTCGGGCAGGCCAAGGAAAAACGCGGCGTCCAGCCCCTCTGCGGCAAGGTCAAGCTTGCGGTCCGACAGGCGCAACCGGATATTCACCAGCGGGAATTGCGCGTTAAAGGCGGGAACCGCCGGGGCGATAAACCGTTTGCCCATGCCAAGTGGTGCCGCTATGAACAGCGACCCCCTCGGTGTGCTGGTCACATTGCTGATTTCCGCTTCGGCGTCGTCTACGGCTTCCAGTATCTTGCAGGCGCCCCGATAGAACAACGTGCCCTGTTCGGTCGGATGCAAACTCCGGGTGGTGCGCTGGAACAACCTGATGTTCAGGTGTTCCTCGAGATGGGCAATCCTTGCAGATGCAACCGCCGCCGAAATCCGTTGATCACGGGCCGCGGCCGACATGTTGCCCAGTTCATAGATCCGCACAAAGGTTCTGATATTGTCCAAATAAGCCATGAAATGAGATTATTAGCTTTCTATTGAAGCAGCTAGGATTTTTTCAGTATTTCAGAACAATGAATAACTGCGGTAGTAGAAAATCAAGAATATTCGGGAGTTTGACATGCACGATCTGGCAATCATTTGGGACTGGGCGGCTTTTGCCATCCGTTGGGTGCACGTCATCACCGCGATCGCCTGGATCGGGTCATCTTTTTACTTTGTGGCGCTTGATCTAGGGCTGCGCAAGGTGCCGCATCTGCCTGTTGGCGCTCATGGTGAAGAGTGGCAGGTGCATGGCGGCGGATTCTATCACATCCAGAAATACCTGGTGGCGCCGGAAAACATGCCCGACCATCTGATCTGGTTCAAATGGGAAAGCTATGCCACATGGATGTCAGGGGCAGCGCTTTTGATGGTTGTCTATTGGGCCGGGGCCGAACTCTATCTGATAGATGCCGCCAAGGCCGATCTTGCGATCTGGCAAGGCATTCTTATCTCGGCGGCCTCGCTAAGCGTTGGCTGGCTGATCTATGACTTCTTGTGCAAATCCAGACTAGGTGAACAACCGACCTTGCTGATGGTGCTGTTGTTCGTGCTGCTGGTGGTGATGGCCTGGGGCTACAACCAGATATTCACCGGCCGCGCGGCACTGCTGCATCTGGGGGCGTTCACCGCTACGATCATGACCGCTAACGTGTTTTTCATCATCATGCCGAACCAACGCATCGTGGTCAAAGACCTGCAGGAGGGCCGCACCCCTGATCCCAAGTACGGCAAAATAGCCAAGCTGCGCTCGACCCATAACAACTACCTGACGTTGCCGGTGGTGTTCCTGATGCTCTCCACCCACTATCCGCTGGCCTTTGCCACCGAATATAATTGGCTGATCGCGGCGCTGGTCTTTCTGATGGGGGTCACGATCCGGCATTTTTTCAACACGATGCATGCAGGCGGGGGCATGAAATGGTGGACGTGGGCGGTGACGGCGCTGCTTTTCATCGGGGTCATGTGGCTTTCAACCGCCCCGCTGATGCACGACAGCCCCGAGACCTCCCAGGCGCGCGCGCTGACGAAAACTGAACAGGTATTTGCCTCGGCCGGCGGGTTTGACGAGGTCGCCAGCATCGTGCCCGGCCGCTGTTCGATGTGCCACGCCCGCGAGCCTTTTTATGACGGTATTCGCCGGGCCCCCAAGAACATCCTGCTGGAAACCCCGGCCGATATCGCCCGCGCCGCCCGCCAGATCTATCTGCAGGCCGGCGTCACCACCGCCATGCCTCCGGCCAATGTCTCATACATGGAAGACGCCGAACGCAAGGCAATCATCCAATGGTACAAAAACGCATCTCAAGACATGCCCTTCAGAATTGCTTTTCAATAAAGAAGATACAAACCAAAACCACAAATCCCCGTCGGTGTAGGCGGGGATTTGTGGTTTTGAACATACTCAGGGCTCAACCTCAGGACCGGCTATAAGATCCGCGTATTCCGTGGGCTTGAAAAACGCTATTCCCCAAAACAAGGCCGAGTCTTGTAGCTTGCGCTCAGAGCGCTCTTCTCGAAAGCATTCGATTACAACCGCACTATGGCGCATTGCGAAGCCGGATGTTGCCGGGGCAATCCACCCCATTCGCAATGCCGTCAGGCAAACGTTCGCATATCAGGCCACCATCTGTTCGGCTTTTTTCAGGTCGACCGACACCAGTTGACTGACGCCCTGTTCGGCCATGGTGACGCCGAACAGGCGGTCCATACGGCTCATGGTCACAGCGTGGTGGGTGATGATCAGAAAGCGCGTTTCGGTCCGGCGGCACATCTCGTCCAGCAGGTCACAGAAGCGGCCGACATTGGCGTCGTCCAAAGGTGCGTCGACCTCATCGAGCACACAGATGGGCGCAGGGTTGGCAAGGAAGACTGCAAAGATCAGCGCCAACGCAGTCAGCGTCTGTTCGCCCCCCGACAGCAGGCTGAGTGTGGCGAGTTTTTTGCCCGGCGGCTGGCACATGATCTCAAGCCCGGCATCCAGCGGGTCGTCGCTTTCGACCATCACCAGATTGGCCTCACCACCGCCAAAGAGGTGTTTGAAAAGCAGTGAAAAGTTGCTGTTGACCTGTTCAAAAGCGGTCAGCAGGCGTTCGCGGCCTTCGCGGTTCAGGCTGGCGATGCCACTGCGCAGGGTCTTGATGGCTTCTTCCAGATCGGTCTTTTCGGCCACCAGATTGTTGTGTTCTTCCTCAACCTCTTTGGCGTCCTCTTCGGCGCGCAGGTTGACGGCGCCCAGTGCGTCGCGCTGGCGCTTGAGACGGTTCACATCGGCCTCGATCGCGTCAGAGGCGGGCATCTTGTCAGGGTCCGCACCAAGATGTTCCAGCAGCTGGTCAGGTGTGGTTTCCTGCTCATCCCTGATGCGTTCGGCAGCATGGGCCAGGGTTTCGCGGGCGGCGTCGGCGCGGGCCTCAGAGCGGGCGCGGGCCTCGCGCGCCTCGCTGGCCGCACGTTCGGCATTCCGCTCGGCCTCGACGGCCTGACGCGCGGCGCCTTCGGCGGTGGAAAGCGTATCGGAAGCAGCCGCGCGGCGGGCCTCGGCCTTGGTGATCTCATTGCCAAGTTCCGAGCGTTTGGCGGCGATTTCCTCAGGGGCGGCAGAGGCTTCTTTCAATTCCACCTGAGAGGTTTCCTTGCGCTCAGCCAGTTCGGCGCTGCGTTTCTCGGCGGTCTCAAGGCGATGACGCCAGCCGCTGATTTCCTTGGTCACTTCCTGCATGCGGCGGGTGCGCTGTTCGCCCTCGCGGCGCAACTCGTCATGGGCCGAGCGCTTGGTCATCATCATCATGCGCGCGGCCTCGACCGTCATCTTGATGTCTTCGACATCGGCACGGGCGGCCTCCAGATCGCCTAGATCGGCCAGGCCCTTTTCGGCCCCGATCAGCTGTTTGCGCGCCGACATCGCCTCTTCTTCGTGTCGGGTGACGGCAAGACCAAGCGATTCAAGCCGCGATTGGGCAAGGTTACGGTCGGCCTCGGCGCGGCTCAGGGCACGGTTGGCCTCGTTCACTGCGGTGTCGGCGGCACGGCGGGCGTCGCGCGCCTCGCGGTCCTGCTGGGTGTGCTTGGCCAGTTTGGCAGTCAGGGTTTCGTGGGCCTGCCGCGCCCCGTCGGCGCGGGCGGTAGCATGTTCAAGCTGTTGCTTGAGTTCTTCAAGGCGGTTGAGCTGCTGCAGGCGCAGAGCGGCGGCCGAGGGCGCATCTTCGGCCCAGGCGCGAAACCCGTCCCACCGCCACAGATCGCCTTCGAGGCTGACAAGCCGCTGGCCCGGTTTCAGCTGGGGTTGCAGGCGCGGGCCGTCTTCGGGATCGACCAGGCCGATCTGACCCATACGGCGAGTCAGCACCTCGGGAACCGAGACGTGATTGGTCAGCGCAGTAACCCCGTCAGGCAGGGTTTGCGCGGTGGCATATCCCGGTAACACGGCCCAGCCTGAAGGGCCGTCGGCATCAACCTCGGGCGCGCGCAGATCATCGGCCAGTGCCGCGCCAAGCGCCTTTTCATAGCCCTGCGCCACTTGCAGGCGATCCATGATCTGGCCACCTTCAGCGGTGTCGCGCTGCACCAGTTTGGCCAGAGCTGAAACCTCGGCGCGCAGAGCGTTGACCTCGCCTTCAGCCTCTGAGCGATGGCCGCGGGCTTCGGCCTCGCGCGATTGGGTCTCGGTACGGGCCTCGTCAGCGGCGATCAAAGCGGCCTCGGCAGCGGCGGCGGCGGCAGTGGCCTGCGCCTCGGCGATATGGGCGGCGTCATAATCGGCCCCGGCCTTTGACAGCGCCTCTTGCGAGGTGGCCACGGCGGCTCGGGCGCGCTCAGCCTCGGATTCGCTCTTGGTCAGGGTCTTGCGGCTGTCTTCCAGCAGACGCTGCGCCGAATGGTGACGGGCGGCCAGGCGGGCCACATCCTCGGTCAGTTGGCTGAGGTCGGTTTCGCGTTGCTGCAGAATCTGCGCGGCTTCGCGAGAAGACGCATTCGCCGCCTCCAGCCGGGCATCATGCCCTTCGGACGCCTTGGCCAGTTCACGCGCTTCCCATTCTAGCCGCTCGATGGTTTCGCCCGCATCGCGGTTAAGCCCGGTTTCGCGCTCTATGTCACGGGCCAGCTGTTCAATCCGGCGCTCCAGCGTTTCAATGCGGTCGCGCGCATTGGCCTCTTGCTCGTTCAGCGTGTCACGTTGAACCTGAAGCCGTTGCAGGACAGCGGCCGCAATCGCCTCTTCCTCGCGCAGGGCAGGCAGGGCGTCGTCGGATTTGAGGCGCAGTTTTGCCGCCTCGCGCGCCGCCGCTTCGGCCTGTGCGGCCAGGGTGGTGCGTTCGCGCAATTCATCTTCCGTACCGGCTCGGGCCAGATCGGCCTCTTTCCAGCGCCGGTAAAGCAGCAGGCCTTCGGCCTGGCGCAACTCGTCCCCGATCTGCCGATACCGCGCCGCCTGACGGGCCTGACGCGCCAGCTGCGCCAACTGGTTGGCCAGTTGTTCAATCACATCATCAACACGTGCCAGATTGGTTTCCGCCCCGTTAAGTTTCAGCTCGGCCTCATGGCGGCGCTGATAAAGGCCGGAAATACCAGCCGCCTCTTCCAGAATACGGCGGCGGGATTTGGGCTTGGCATTGATCAGTTCACTGATCTGCCCCTGACGAACAAGGGCCGGCGAATGCGCGCCGGTCGAGGCATCGGCAAACAGCATCTGAACATCGCGGGCGCGCACGTCTTTGCCATTGACCTTATAGGCCGACCCCACATCGCGGGTGATGCGGCGAACGATTTCCAGCTGATCAGAGTCATTGAATCCGGCAGGTGCCAACCGGTCCGAGTTGTCGATCTGGATCATAACCTCGGCAAAATTTCGCGCGGGCCGGGTGGCGGCGCCGGCAAAGATCACATCTTCCATCCCGCCGCCACGCATCGCGGTGGGGCGGTTTTCGCCCATTACCCATCGCAGCGCCTCAAGCAGGTTCGACTTGCCACAGCCGTTCGGCCCCACAACACCGGTCAGACCATCGGCGATGATCAGATCGGTGGGGTCGACGAAGCTTTTGAAGCCGGTCAGTCTGAGTTTTGAGAACTGCAAAGGCACCTCAGGGTCATGGCAGGGTCGGTGATTCCTATCTGGGTTAAATGTGACGAAGGCGAAAGGCCCCTGTCAACGGCTAACCCCACGATATGGATGAAAAGCGATAGTTATCCACAATATATTGCGTAACAGGCTGCCAGAAGTCAGAGAAAAGGATAAATGCCAGCCCCAGGCCCTAAGCAGACACACTGAAATACAGGGCACTGCCAGTCCAAGCGCAGGCATCGGACCGGTATTGTGAGGCTCCCCAAAGTTCCCGGAGACCTGCCAGCGCCAGCCTGAGCAGCCCTTCTTTCAGGTCAACGGCAGACAACATACAGTTGGTTATCTGTTTGCTTTCCGGTTTGCACAATATCCAGATGTCTTCAGGCACGTCCTGTCTGGCAGGAAATGGGGTTTTGGGTCACCCATTCGCACCGCCCGGAAAAACCGCGTGGTGGCCTTTAGGCGATGCATAAGGAAAAGCAGAATTGCCATTAATGCCCCTCCTGGGAAAGCCGCCCCAATCGCGTACGAAATCCACGTACAAATCGTACGTTTCGTACGATTCTCAGTTTTCTTGTCGCGCGGCCTCGGCGGCTTTGCGGATGGCGCGTATATTTTGGCCGTAGACGTCAGGGTTATCAACGCTGCCCCCGCCAAAGACCGCCGATCCGGCAACCAGAACATCTGCCCCGGCCTCGGCCATCAGGGGCGCGGTTTCGGGGGTTATGCCACCGTCGATTTCTATATGGATCGGACGATCGCCAATTTTTTCCCGCAATTTCCGCACCTTATCTATCTGGCTGTGAATGAATTTCTGCCCGCCAAAACCGGGATTAACGGTCATGACACAAATCAGGTCGACCATATCCAGCAGGTAATCAACATCTTCGATCCCGGTGCCGGGGTTCAGCGCCAGACCCGCCTTGCACCCCGCGCCACGAATGGCCTGCAAGGTTCGGTGTATATGCGGCCCGGCTTCAAGATGCGCCGTCAGCACATCGGCACCGGCATCCGCATATGCGCTAATGTATTGATCTACCGGGGAAATCATCAGGTGCACGTCCATCACCGTCTTGATATGCGGGCGAATAGCCTTCAACAACGGCGGCCCGAAAGTCAGGTTCGGCACGAAATGCCCGTCCATCACATCGACATGCACCCAATCACACCCTTGCGCCTCAATGCATTGAATTTCCTGACCAAAATTGGCGAAGTCAGCCGAAAGAATCGACGGGGCAATCTTGATGGAACGGTCAAAAGTCATCCTTAGTCTCCTGTCAGCAGCGGGACGCCCCCTGCACATGCGGCGTGAAACGACCAAGGTCAAGACCCCCCGATCCTGCCACAACATGCCATTGACGTAAGTCCCTGACACGTATTCAGAATTGATCCGCCCGCGTCATTATGTAACCGTCAGCCCTGAAACCGCGAAAGGCCCAAAATGCAAGCGATGATGATGCACCGCCCCCTGAGGATCATCGACATCCTGACCTATGCCGTCGAGGCCTGGCCGGATCAGGGCATTATCTCGGTCCGCACCGAGGGCGACATTCACCGCGCTTGCTATCCCGAAACACTGGGTCGGGTGGCGAAACTTTCCCATGCTCTTGAAAGTATGGGTATAAATCTGGGTGACCGTGTTGCGACACTGGCCTGGAACGGCTACCGCCACTTTGAACTATATTACGGCGCTTCGGCCATTGGGGCTGTCTGTCACACGATCAATCCGCGCCTGAGTGCCGAGCAGCTGGTCTATATCATCAACCATGCCGGCGACCGGGCGCTGTTTATCGACACCACTTTCGTGCCCATCGTCGAAGACCTGCGTGACCAGTTACCCCGTGAACTGACGTTTGTGATCCTCACCGACCGGGCGCATATGCCCGACACAGTACTGGACGCGCTGTGTTACGAGGACCTGCTTGCGCCGCACGATCAAACCTTTGACTGGAAAGAGTTTCCCGAGGATACCGCCTCGGGTCTTTGCTATACTTCAGGCACCACGGGCCACCCGAAGGGGGCGCTTTATTCGCACCGCTCCACCGTGCTGCATGCGCTGATGGTCCCCACCGGGCAAACCCGCAGCTTTGAGGCCGGGCGCCGGGTGATGCCGGTAGTGCCGCTGTTTCATGTCAACGCCTGGGGCCTGCCCTATACTGCACCGTTGCGCGGCATGACGATGGTCATGCCCGGGGGCAATCTGGATGGGGCAAGCCTGTTCCGCCTGATGGATGCCGAAAAGGTCTATTCGGCCTGGGGCGTGCCCACCGTCTGGGCCGGACTGCTGGAAGAAATAAAAAAACAGGGGCGCGTGCCCGAGGAGTTCGATGATCTGGTGGTCGGCGGCTCGGCCGCGCCAAAGGTAATGATCGAAGACTATGAGGCGCGCGGTGTAACGGTCAGCCAGGCCTGGGGCATGACCGAGATGAGCCCGATCGGCAGCCATGGCATGCTGCCCCCGTCCCTGCAGGATGCACCAGCGGCAGACCGTATCGCCGCCAAGGCCTGTGCCGGGCGGCGGCTGTTCGGGGTAGAGTTCAAGATTGTGGATGACGAAGGCCAGCGTCAGCCGCATGACGGTGACGCCAGAGGTGAATTATATGTGCGCGGCAGTACCATCATCCGCGGCTATTTCCGAAACGACGCGGCAACCAAGGCTGCAATGGACGCGGAAGGCTGGTTTGGCACCGGTGATGTGGCTTCGATCAGTCCCGAAGGACAACTGGTGATCCGTGACCGGGCCAAGGACCTGATCAAATCGGGCGGCGAATGGATCAGCTCGATCGATCTCGAAAACGCCGCGGTCTCACATCCCGGAATTTTATCCTGTGCCGTCATTTCAATACCGCATCCAAAATGGGATGAACGCCCGATTCTGGTCGCGGTTGCCGCAGGCGATAAACGCCCTTCGCTTGGGGATCTTCACGCCCACATGGCCCCGCATTTTACCAAGTGGCAGCTGCCGGATGATGTGGTCTATGTTGACGCCCTGCCTCTGACCGCCACCGGCAAAATCTCAAAACTCTCGCTACGCGAGCAGTTTGCCGATTACAGGTTGCCAGATCTGCGGGAGGCGCAAACATGAGCGACACCCAGTTGGACACGGCAGCGGTTTCCGCCTGGGTTGCAGGACGTCTGCCCGGGTTTGACAGGCCAGTTACAGCAACCAAATTCAGCGGTGGTCAATCGAACCCCACTTACCGGTTGCAAACGCGGTCTGGCAACTACGTGCTCCGGCGCAAACCGCCCGGTGTGCTGCTTAAATCAGCCCATGCAGTGGACCGCGAGTTTCGCGTGCAGCAGGCCCTCGCAGACACGGATGTACCGGTCGCGCGGGTGCATCTGCTTTGTGAAGACGATAACGTGATCGGAGCTGCTTTTTACCTGATGGACGAGGTGCCGGGTCGCAACTTTGACCAACCCTCATTGCCTGATCTTGATCCGACCGAGCGCGACGCGCTAATGAATGAGATGAACCGCGTTCTGGCTGCAATTCACAACGTCGATATTGACGCTGTGGGGCTGAGCGATTTCGGACCCACAGGCAACTACTATCAACGCCAATTGGATCGCTGGACAAAGCAATATCACGCATCGCAAACCGAAGATCTTGCCGATATGACGGCACTGATCGACTGGCTGGACACCAACATGCCCGATGACGATGGCCAGCGCACACTGGTACATGGCGACTACCGTCTGGACAATCTTCTGTTTGCACAGAACGGACCAGATTGCCTGGCGGTGCTGGATTGGGAGCTTTCGACCATAGGGCATCCCTATGCCGATCTGGCGGCGGTGATCATGCAATGGTCAATGCCCGCCACGACTGAGGGGCGCGGGCTGGCAGGGGTTGATCGCGAAAAGCTGGGCCTTTGGAGCGATGAGCGCTTTGTCACAGAATACTGCCACCGCCGCGGGCTAAGTGGGATAAAGCGGTTCGAATTCTACCTGGCGTTTTGCTATTTCCGCATGGCCGCCATATTGCAGGGCGTGAAGAAACGTGCGCTGGACGGCAATGCAAGTGATCCGAAACGCGGGCTGCAACTGGGCGCGTACGTACCTGAATTTGCGCGTGGCGGGCTGGCCGCTGCGAAAGGAATCGCATGAGAGAAGACCTTGATCCGTGCCTGATTGAAGAACCCTCGGCCCTGGCCAGGCATCTGGGCATTACCTTAACCAGCTGGAAGCCCGACTATGCGCGGATCGAGGCCCCGCTGAGCGATTTCCTGTTGAACCGTCAGGGCCTTCCACATGGGGGCGTGCATGCGACGCTGCTGGACACGGCCATGGGATTTGCCGGCTGTTATACCGGTGATCCCGACCTGCAACAGATGGCACTGACCCTGTCAATGACAGTGAACTATTTGGCACAGGCGCAGGGCGCGGTGCTGGTTGCCGAAGGCTGGCGAACCGGCGGCGGCAGAAAGACCTATTTCGCCGAAGGGCGCGTGACCGACGCACAGGGCACCATCATTGCAACGGCGACCGGTGTGTTTCGGTATCGCAACAGCTAAGACCAAGTTGCGTTGCGGAACGCCTTGCCGGCAAACCTGCACGAATTTTCGCCGTTGCCCCTTGACCTTCCCGTGACTGGAACCCCTATCTGTAGTCCACACGACAGCCAGAAGAGGCCGCAATGTCTAAACCCAACATGGTCAGGATAGAAATCGAAGGCATGTCCTGCGCGGGATGTGCCGGGCGGGCCGAACGGGCCCTGCAGGGCGTAACAGGGGTCAGCGATGTGTCAGTCAATTTCGCGGCAGGGACGGCACAGATGGTGCTGGACGGCGGTGATCTGCACGACGTCACGTCGGCGTTGAAGGCGGCCAACTATCCGGCCAGAGAAGCCGCTATCACTCTGGCCGTCAGCGGCATGTCCTGTGCCTCTTGCGTAGGCCGGGCCGAGGCGGCGTTGCAAGGTGTGCCCGGCGTGCTTGAGGCATCAGTCAATCTGGCCACCCAGACAGCACAGGTGCACTATCTGACCGGCACAACCACCCCCGGCGCTTTGGCGCGCGCACTGACCGAGGCGGGGTATCCTGCCCGTCCGGCAGACGGCACGGGCGATGATCAGGCTGCACGACGGCAGGCCGAGATTGATCACGCCCGGCAAATGACACTGATCGCGGCTGCCCTTAGCCTGCCGGTCTTTGTGATCGAAATGGGCAGCCATTTCATTCCCGGCATGCGGGGGTGGGTTGATGCCACGATTGGCCGTGAAACGTCGTGGCTGTTGCAATTTGTGCTGACCACGCTGGTACTGATCTGGCCCGGCCGCCAGTTTTTCACCAAAGGCATCCCGGCCTTGCTGAAAGCCGCGCCGGATATGAACAGCCTCGTCGCCCTTGGCACTTCGGCGGCCTGGGCATTTTCAACCCTGGCACTTTTCGCACCCGCCTTGCTGCCCGAAAGCACGCGCGCGGTGTATTTCGAGGCAGCTGCCGTCATTGTCACCCTGATCCTGTTGGGTCGCTGGCTGGAAGCCCGGGCCAAGGGGCGCACCGGCGCCGCGATCCAGAAGTTGATCGGCCTGCAGCCCAAAACTGCGCGGGTCGAGCGCAAGGGCGAGATCATCGATCTGGCCATTGATGAGGTCGCCGTGGGCGACATCGTACATGTCCGCCCCGGCGAACAGATTGCTGTGGATGGCGAGGTAACAAAAGGTGCCTCCTACGTCGATGAAAGCATGATCTCGGGCGAGCCGGTGCCGGTAGAGAAAACCATCGGAGCAGAGGTCATCGGTGGCACGATCAACGGCGAAGGCGCGCTTGCCTTCAGAACCACAAAAGTGGGCCGTGACACGGTTCTGGCGCGGATCATCGACATGGTTGAACAGGCACAGGGCGCCAAGCTGCCGATACAGGCCCTGGCCGACAAGGTGGTACGCATTTTTGTGCCGGTGGTCATTGCACTGGCGCTGCTGACGGTCGCGACCTGGTTTGCCTTTGGCCCTACACCCGCACTGACCTATGCCTTGGTTGCAGGTGTGTCGGTGCTGATAATTGCCTGCCCCTGCGCCATGGGTCTGGCCACGCCAACGTCGATCATGGTGGGCACGGGCCGTGCGGCGGAACTGGGGGTTTTGTTTCGCAAGGGCGACGCACTCCAGCAACTGGACGAGGCCCGCGTAGTGGCCTTTGACAAGACCGGCACGCTGACCAAAGGGCACCCGACAGTGACACGGATCGAACTGGCAAAAGGCTTTGAGCATGATACCGTGCTGCGCCTGGTGGCGGCGGTTGAAGGCAAATCAGAACACCCCATAGCCCGCGCGATCGAAGCCGCCGCCAAGGGAATGGACCTGCCCGAGGTGACAACATTCACCGCAATCAGCGGCTATGGATTGCAGGCCTGCGTCGAAGGCCGTGACATGTTGGTCGGCGCCGAGCGCCTGATGACACGCGAGGACGTGGCCATTGATGGATTTGCGGGTGTGGTCGAAGACTTGACGGCCAAGGGCCAGACCCCCGTGTTTGCCGCCATCGACGGCCAACTGGCCGCCGTGCTGGCCGTGGCGGATCCTGTGAAACCAACCAGCCGCGCAGTGGTCAAGCAATTGCACGCCCAGGGATTGAAGGTGGCGATGATCACCGGCGACACCGCCGCCACAGCACAGGCGATTGCCACCGAACTGGGCATCGATCATATCGAAGCCGAGGTATTGCCAGATGGTAAGGTCGCGGCCATCTCGGGTCTGCGCGAACGTTTTGGCCCTGTAGCCTTTGTCGGCGACGGGATAAATGATGCGCCTGCGCTGGCCGAGGCCGACATCGGTCTGGCGGTGGGAACGGGCACGGATGTGGCGATTGAGGCCGCGGATATTGTGCTTATGTCCGGCGATCTGGCAGGTGTGGTCAATGCGCTGCATCTTTCACGACAGGTAATGCGCAACATCCGGCAAAACCTTTTCTGGGCCTTTGCCTATAACGCAGCGCTGATCCCGGTGGCCGCAGGCGCGCTATACCCGGTGACTGGCATGATGCTGTCGCCAATGCTGGCGGCGGGTGCAATGGCGCTATCCTCGGTCTTTGTGCTGAGCAATGCCTTGCGTCTGCGCGGGATACGCCCCGCAATGCAGAGCGCCGCAGATGAACCGAGGGCCGCATGAATATCGGAGACGTGGCAAAACGCACGGGCCTGCCCGCCAAGACCATCCGCTATTATGAGGAAATCGGACTGATCCGTCCCCTGCGCGACACCAACGGATACCGCGTTTTCCGCGAAGCTGATTTTCACAAACTGGCCTTTTTGGGCCGCGCCCGCGCCCTGGGATTCTCGATCGAGGATTGCCGGACGCTGATGGCGCTTTACGAGGACGAGGATCGCGCCAGTGCAGATGTCAAACGGCTGGCGAAAAAGCATCTGGATCAGATTGAAGAGAAGATAGCGCAGCTTCAGTCAATGCAGACAACATTGACGCATCTGGTACAGGAATGCGCGGGCGACAACCGCCCGGATTGCCCGATCCTGAAGGATCTGGCTTCGGGTTGAGTTTCTAAACACAACGATTGTGTCCGGGACCTTCCAGCCCATCACCACCCTTGTATTAGATATACATTATTCCAGATCGAAAATGCTTGGAGTCTTTGGGTAAAGGCACGTCTTCATCCAATTTATCACGCCAATGACCAGCATGTCCCATATTGATATGCCAAGCCAATTTGGGAGGCAATATTCCGAGCTTTCACCAAGATAAATTGCAAGAATTTTCAGACATCGAAAAATTCAGACACCTTTCTTTTCCGACGTTCCGGCCTGTACTAAATTTCTTTCCCTGCTTTGATCTCGCTCCAGCGCAGCGCTGCGTTGGCGCCGATATAGGCAAACGGATTGGGTGGCAGGCGCGAGGGGCGAGGCTGATCCATAACCTGATCCAGCAGATCCGAGCCATTGCCCGAAGCCAGATCAGCCATCAGCATGCCATGCAGAGTGCCCTTGGCAGTGCCCAGCCCGTTCTGGCAGCACGCGGAATACAGCCCCTCGTCGACCTCGCCCAAAGCAGGCACATTATTCCGGCTCAGACATAGGCGACCACCCCAGCGGTATTCCATCCTGACACCGTCTAGCATTGGGAACCGCGCCGCAAAACCTTTGCTGTGGTCCTGTGCCATCCGGGCGACGCGGCCCTCGCTGACCTGCATCGTCGGGTCATAGGTAAAGCGGTTACGCACAATTATACGGTCGCCCCCGGTACCTGAAATGCGCCGCACTGTTGATCCCATCGGATCAGCGGGCGTCACCCCCCAGCGGTCTGCCCCACCCAGTTTACGACATTCCTCGGGCGTCAGCGCCCGCGTCATCGACCCGTAAAGGTGGATATGCATCAGCCGGCCTTTGAACTTGCCAAAGCTGTTGGCATGGCCGTTCACCCCAAGGATAACCTTGGGCGCCGATACATGTCCCCCTGGCGTTCGCGCCGTCCATTCGCCATTGCGGGTCAACTGTGTGACCGGGCAGTTTTCAAATATCGAGATGTGGTTGGCTTTCAGACTTCTGGCAATGCCCCGCACGAATAGCGCCGGCTGGATCATCACAGCACCCGGCGTAAAGAGACCACTTTGATAATAGGTGGTCCCTGTCATCTCGTGCATCTGCTTTGCGTCCAGCAACTGATGTGCCTCATTCAGATTGCTCAGATGCTGGGCATAGTCCAGATTGTGTTTATGGCCCCGCTCAGTTGCGGCAGCGTTGATCTTGCCTGAGGGGTTGAACGCCTCACGGCTAAGACCGAATTCAGCAGCCATCTCGGCAGCAAAGGCAATGCCTGCCCGGTTGGCAGCAGCCTCGGCGCGGTCCTTTTCCATCTGGCCGCCATACCCTTCCGAGGTCAGGTGATGCGGCAGATCGATCATGAAACCGGTATTGCGCCCCGCCGGGCCCTCGGCAATGCGTTTGGCTTCCAGCAACACGATACGGTCACCCGGATGCAATTGGCTCAGGCGACGAGCTGCGGCCAGCCCGGCAAAGCCCCCACCGATCACCAACCAGTCCGCAGTGATGTTTTCTTCAAGTACCTTTGCGGGTTCTTGCGGCGGTAGTATTCTGTTCCAGGCGGCAGGGCCGGTATCGACCGGCAGGCGGGTCACTTTCATGGCAGACTCAGTTGGGATGTGCGACCCCCATCAATTGTGTAAATCTGTCCGGTGACGAAACTTGCCTCGTCTGACGCCAGCCAGCAGATCAGCCGCGCCACTTCTTCAGGCAGCCCGGTACGTCGCACCGGATGAATCCGGCCAATCTGCCGACGGAACTCTTCCGGATCGCCCATGCTTTCGATGAAATCAACGTTCAGGCCTGTGTCGATCCAGCCGGGGGCGACGGCGTTACAGCGCACCCCGTCGGGGCTGTGGTCCACCGCCACGGCGCGGGTCAGCCCATGCAAGCCCGCCTTTGACGCACAATAGGCCGGATGGCGCGGGTTCGACCCCAGCCCTTCAATCGAGCCGACGTTCACGATCGCACCGCGGCCTTGTTTCAGCAACGGCATGGCGTGGCGGGTCAGCAGAAAAGGGGCAGTCAGGTTGACCTGAAGCTGCAGGTGCCAGTCGTCCTGCGTTGTTTCCTCGACCGTGCCCTCGCGCATCACACCAGCGTTGTTGATCAGGATATCAAGCTGACCAGCAGCCTTGCGCACGGCATTGACCACCTGTTCGGGGGCACCCGGATCAGTGAAATCCGCCACAAGCGCCTCATGCTCTGCAGCACCGCGCTGCGCGGTAAAGACCCGCGCGCCCTGGTCCGCCAGCATGCGTGCCGTTGCCTGTCCCATGCCCGACGAGGCCCCTGTGACAAGCGCGACTTTTCCTGAAAACCTCCCCATCATGCCACCGGTTTAGCACCGTTGGCCTCGACCAGCGCACCACAGACATAGCGCGCAGCGTCCGAGGCCAGAAATATAATAACATCCGCAATATCCTCGGGCTCGGCGATCCGGCCCAGCGGTACACTGGCATTCAACTCGTCCACCGCCTTGTCCGGATCCAGCCCGCGAATGGCAAATCCCGTGCGCAGCATTGGTGTATTCACTTCGTTCGGGCATACGGCATTCACGCGAATACCCTGATGCGCATGATCACGCGCCAGGCACTGGGTCAGCGACGCAAGGGCAGCCTTGGACATGATATAAAGTGGATGATCCGGCCCCGGGCTAAGGCCCCAGCACGAAGCGGTGTTTACGATCGCCCCACCTCCTGCCTGGGCCATCAGGGGAATTGCAGCACGGCAGATCCGAAACGGCGCTTCGACATTGACGCCCATCGTAAGTGCGTAATCGGCATCGGTGGCCAAGGTAATGTTGCCCCGGGTAATGACGCCAGCATTGTTGCAGACGATATCCAGCCCGCCCAGGGCCTCGGCCGCCTGCCCTGGTAGACCGTCACAAAAGGCATCATCCAGCAGATCACCATCCAGATGCGCCTCGGCCTGAACGCCTGACGTATCGCGGTCGGTCACTGCCACACGTGCGCCTTCTGCCCGAAGCATCGCAACCAACACCTTGCCAATGCCGCCTGAAGCACCGGTTACAAGTGCATTTTTATTATTAAATCTCATATTGTAACCTCATATTTGATCGGCAGCCTGATAGCCCCGGTATTACCACTGTCCGGCAGCCAATCCGGTGTGCCGTCATACGCTATAGTTGCAAAAGTCTCGCGCAATGCTGTCAGGGCTGCGGCTATGTCAGTGCGGGCCACGAAATGGCCGATGCAGTGATGCGCACCACCGCCAAAGCCAAAGTGCTTTTTACGGGTCGCTGAAATGTCAAACCTTGGATCATTACAGATTTCCGGGTCGCGGGCCGAGGCATGAACCAGCAGATGCAGAACCGTGCCTTTGGCAATCACCATCCCGTTCATATCCACATCTTCAGTCGCTTCGCGGGTGGCCCAGGTGGTGGTGGGGCGGGCGCGGATAAACTCGTCAACCGCGCTTGGAATCAGCGAGGCATCCGCGCGCAGCTTTTGCCATTGATCAGGGTTTTCAATGAAAAGCGACAGCCCCAGGCCCAGCAATGCACGCGTGGTATCGACACCGCCAAAGATCGAAATCACAATGGTGTTGTGCAGTTCGGCATGGCTGCAATCGCCGTTTTTGTCGAATTCGGCAACCATCCGCGCGATGTAACTGTCGCTATCTTTACCCTGCTGCACCCGCGACACCAGTTGCTCGGCTTTCGCAAACAGGCGTTCACAGGCGGCATTGGAGCGATCCTCGTACTGTTTTGCCGTGATCCCCATCGCCAGGCCCAACTCGGACGCATCACGCGCGACCGCAGGCCATTCATCCTGCCCCAGCCCAAGTAGCGTGCCAATCACCTGGCCCGTGAACGGATCGCAAAAGGCAGATTGAAACTCGGCCCGGTCGGTCTTGCGCAACGTTGCACAAATGTCGCGGGCGATCTGCAGGAAAGCGGGCTTGAGACTCTGCACATAATCTTCACTCAGCGCGGGCACTGCCAGCGCACGCAGGCGCTGATGCGCATTTCCTTCCTGCCCGATCACCGACTGCCGCCAGAAATCTGCAAACGGCCCTGAAATACCCACCGTACCCGGCCAGTTGTGACTGCCCTGCCGAAACCGCCTGTCCCGCAAGATTTTACCCACTTCGCGCCAGCGCAGCACCGCCAGACCATAGGGCGTTTCGGCACACCAGCCCGCATCGCGGGCGGCCAGCACATCGGGCCCTCGGGTCGAGAATTCAGGATCGCTCAGATCAAGATATGGCAGCTTCGAAACCATCCCTCAGCCTCCGAAAGCGGCCACAGGATCACCGAACAGTGATACATCCGGCACCACGCCCAGCCCCGGCCCTTGGGGCAGATTGATATGACCGCCCTCAATTCGGATACCGTTCTCGGGGTCGTAATGCCCTTCGATATAAGGTGCTGCCAACCAGACACCATCCAACAGGCGCGGATTGATCGTGGCCCCGATATGGGTGCAGGCGGCGGCGATGATATCCCCGCCCCAACTGTCGTCGCAGGTATGAGGCAAATTGCGCGATTCGCAGATATCGCGGAAAGCCGCCATCGGGTGCAGGCCTCCAATGCGCGTGACTTTCATACCGAACCCATCCACCAACCCGGTGCCGACGGCGTTGATCACAGTCGACAGATCGACGGCGTTTTCATCCATGTAAATCGCATGGCCCACTTGCCCGCGTATCTGTCGCAAATCGTCCAGGGTGTTGCACGGCTGTTCCATGATGAACGGGATGTCAGGGCATTCGCGACTGACGCGCAGCGCATCACGGGTGGTCCAGCCGCGATTGCCATCCACTGCTAGACGGGCCGCCGTGCCTATCGTTTCCCAGACTTTGCGGATGACAGCAATATCCACCTCGACCGGGCGGCCGCCTACCTTGATCTGCAATCGCGGATAGCCTTCAGCCACTTTATCTGCGGCAAGGCGTGCAATGTCATCGGGTTCGCCCACACCCGTGGCGTAATAAGAGGGAACCCGCGCAGTTATTGCCCCGCCCAGCAGATCAGCCACCCTCAAACCGGTCGCCTTGCCGATCAGGTCATGGGCGGCAATATCAATAGCCGCTTTGGCATAGTTATGGCCGTTCAGCAGCCCGTTCATCGCCCGGTGCAGGGTCAGAGTCGTAACCTCGGCCCCAATCAGACCGGGAGCCATTTCCATCAGCGCAGCACATGCGCCGTTAGCATGGGCCTCAGCATAGGTCGGGCCAACCGGGCAGGTCTCTCCCCAACCTTCCAGCCCGGTATCCGAAATCAACCGAACCAGTGTGCTGGTCAGGGACCAGACCTGTGCATTGGCCATGGTATACGGGCCGTTTTTCACCGGCAGATCGTGCTGGTAGATATGAAGTTCAGCAATACGCATCATATGTCCTTTAAACTGGTTGCCAGTTTGCCCAGCGGTGCGGACATGTGAAGGTGCGCGCCAATCCCGAAACCATCTGCCAGGCAGGGCACACGCGTCTCAATCTCGACTTCAAGCCCAAGCTGAAGATAGAAATCGACCGCCGGATTATCCGCTGCAACATCAAGCGCAAGCCGTTTGCATTGCAACTGCCGTGCACGCTCAACCGCTTTGCCAAGCAGTTTGCGACCCAGGCCCAGACCCTGAGCGTTTTCACTCACGGCGAGTTCAAGAATATAAAAAGATTCGTCGCGGGGGGCGGGAAACAAGCGATCCATCCAATCCAGCGCCTCGCGGATATGCCAACCTTCTGCCGCCCTAAGTGCAGCGGATTGAATACGCTGCGCCGCTTCGAAATTCGGACCGTATTCCTCTGTGGTATGCCCGATGCAAAGACCGACGATCTCGTCATTGGCCTCGGCAACAAAAGCTTGCTTGTAGCAAATAAGCCCCGCGTCTGATGGCCACTCGCGCGCTGTAGCGCGCCGAAACGCCGAAATATCTCCAAACATGAAATTCATTAAGACTGGATCGGTCGACCAGATCAGTTCCGCAATGCGCTCTGAAGCATGATCGGGTTGTCCGGCCTTAATGCTAACCTGCATGTCAGATATCCTGATTTAACGCATCTGCAGCAGGGATTTCCCGCTCACGCCGGGCGATGTAATCCAGAAGCGCCTCGTTGACGCCAGCGTCCAGCTTGGGCTCCTCGTATTCGTTCAGCATGGTTTTGACCTGGGTGAGGGCACGCTCATTTATCTCAACGCCGCCCTCGGCCTGCCATTGTTCGATCGAGTTGTTGTCGAACAATTCAGGCATGAAAAACGCCCGCTGAAAGTTTTCCAACGTATGCGGATGACCCAGGTAATGCCCGCCCGGGCCGACGTCTGCCACCGCCGCCAAAGCCTCGTCAAAGTCATCCCAACGGATGCCTTCGGCCATGCGATAGGCCATGGCACATTGCTCGGCATCGACAACGAATTTGGCCATCGAGCAATGCATCCCGGCCTCGTTCCATCCGGCCGAGTGCCACATGTAATTGGTGCCTGCCATCTGCAGCGCCATCAGCGTTGTGGCACTTTCATACCCCGCCTGCGCGTCAAACGTCTTGGCGCCGCCAAGCGTATTCGAGGACCGCCAAGGCACGCCGTAGAACCGCGCCATCTGACCGATCATCAGGTTCATCAGGCTGATCTCGGGGGTGCCAGCCATCGGCGCGCCGGATTTCATGCTGACCGCGCTGAGGTAGTGACCGTAGATCGCCGGGCAGCCCTTGCGCACCACCTGCGTATAGGCCAGCGCGCTCAGTGCCTCGGCATTCAGTTGCGCCACGGTGGGCGCAACGCTGGCCGGCGTGTTCGCCCCGCCCAGCACGAAAGGAGAGCACAGCACCGGCTGATTACGTTTGTTGAAGGCACGCATCGCACCCAGCATGGTTTCATCCCACACAAGTGGTGAGTTCCCATTGCAGTTGCCAGTGCAGACCGGATGAGTTTCAAGAAAATCCTCACCAAACACAATCGCGCACATCTCCATCACGTCCTCGGCGTTCTTTGGGCTGGTTGTCATACCCATGAACGTCTTGTCGGAATGTTTCATCGAGCTGTAGGTGATCCGCAGATGTCTCTGGCTGATCGGATGATCATAGGGCTCAACGATGTGGTGCGCCGAAGAATGCAGGGCCGGCAGCATATGCGCCAGCTTGTGAAAGTTTGCCAGATCGTCCAGCGTCGGATTGCGCCGCACATCCTCCAGATCACGCAGAAACGGCGCACCGGTCATCGGCACGAATATGGCATGCTCGCGGCCAAACGGCAGGTTATTGGCCGGGTTGCGCGCGTGATAGATGAAGGTTTCAGGGATGGTCCTGATCAGCTCGCGCACCAATCCCCGGTCCAGATACACCCGGTCGCCCACCACCTTGGCACCGGCAAGACGCCAGTCCTCCAAAGCTATGTCATCACGGAAAACCACACCGACATTTTCCAGTATATGCATCGAGGCCGCGTCAATCCGCGAGATCTGCTCAGCATCCATCGGTTCTGTCAGCGGCAGGTTCCGCTTGAGCGCAGGTAACATTTTCACGTCCCGCGTCTGGCGAATGGCCTTTCTGGCACCCCGCCCGCGGCGGGTGGTTCCAACTGCATCAACGCTCATGCGTTCTTCTCCATGCTGGCAGAAATTTGATTAAGTAAACTAGGAAGTTGGTCAAACGCGCCATCACGCTTCAGCCCTTCCACCATTTGCAGGTTCAGCGTATTCGGGGTGGCCAGTGCCCATTTCTCGTCCGCCAACCGCCCGGCGCGCGATTTGTCCATATTCGAAAGAACCCCGGTGACCATATTGGCCACATATACCTCGGCCTGATCAGCATCTCCGATCTGTCCGGCTAACCAGTCACCCGAGGTTTCCAACATCTCCAGAACCCCCGAAACCAAAGCGGAGGCCGCGAAAAAATATCTCAGCGCGGTTTCTTCCGTTTGTGGAAGAACGGGGTTCTCATCTCCAAACAAGGCTTGCACCGCCGAAGGGTCGCCCACAACCGGCAAGGGGCAGTTGCCCTGCTCGACAAATCCATAGGGGATCGTGGCCGAAATTTTGGTCACCGGGGGGCAGGCCTGCGCAATCTCGGCCAGCGTCACCCCGGACATGACCGACACAATCTGCTGATCGTCCCGCCAGGTCAGACCGGCTACCGCGTCGGCCCAGACAGCCGGTCGCAGGCAAAGAAACACGACATCAGACGCATCCACGACACCCTGATTGGATGCAACCCGTATCCCCAGCCCGTCAGCCACCAGCCCGGCGGCAACTTGCGGATTTCTCTTTGACACGGTCACAGAAAAATTTTTGCGAGCCAATACCCGGGCCATCGGAGCAGCGATATGGCCCGTGCCCAGGAAACCGACCCTGTTCATCCCACATCATCCCCGTCTGCCGGATCGCTCAGATCGATCCAGATGGTTTTCAGCTGGGTAAACTGGTCATGCGCATGAACCGAGTTATCGCGCCCGCCAAAGCCCGATTGCTTGTAGCCACCAAACGGCGTGCTGATGTCGCCCTCGCCATAGCAGTTCACCGTCACCGTCCCCGCCCTGATATTGCGGGCGGCACGTATGGCGTTGCGGGTGTTGGCCGAAAATACACTCGCGGCAAGGCCATAGGCAGTGTCATTCGCCAGCTCTATCGCTTCTTCCGTGCTGGCAACTTCGATCACGCTCAGCACCGGCCCAAAGATTTCCTCGCGCGCGCGTGCGTCGTCTTTTTTGACTTCATACACCGTCGGGGCCACAAAGTTTCCATCCGTCTTGCCGCCCACCAGCGCTTTGCCGGTCAGATAGCCGCTGACCTTCTTGCAATGCTCACTATCAATCAGCGCGCCCAGATGGTTGGCCGGGTCCAGCGGATCGCCCACCTTCCAGTCGCGAATGCGTGCCACGATCCGCTCCATCAGCGGCTCTTTGACGGCCTTGTGCACAATCAGCCGCGACGAGGCGCTGCAATTCTCGCCCATGTTCCAGAACGCCGCGTTGACGACATGCTCGGCGACGCTATCCAGGTTTTCGGCATCCTCCAGCACAACCGCCGGGTTCTTGCCGCCGCATTCCAGCGTAACCTCTTTCACGTTGCTGTCAGCCGCATAGCGCAGGAACCGCTTGCCGGTCTCGGTCGAGCCGGTAAAGCTGATCATGTCCACATCCATATGAAGGCCCAACGGCTCTCCCACCTCGGGCCCGCCCCCCGGCAGCACCTGCAACACCCCGCGCGGGATGCCGGCCATATGCGCAATCTCGGCCAGACGCAGCGCGGTCAGGCTGGTCTGCTCGGCCGGTTTTACGATCACCGAGTTGCCCGCCGCCAGCGCCGGCCCGATCTTCCATGCCATCATCAGCATCGGGAAGTTCCACGGCAGCACCGCGGCCACCACGCCAATCGGCTCGCGGACGATCATGCTGATCGCATCATCCCCCGATGGCCCGGTCTGATCATAGATCTTGTCGATCAGCTCGGCATGCCATTTGATCGTGTGGATCGTCTCGGGGATATCAATCAACTCGCAATCGCGAATGGGCTTGCCGCTGTCCAGGCTTTCCATCACGGCCAGTTCGCGCCGCCGCCGGGTGATCAGCTTGCAAAACCGGATCAACACGTCCTTGCGCTCGGACGGATGCAGACGCGACCAGTGGCCCTGCTCAAACGCCTCTCGCGCCTTCCCAACGGCAAAATCCACGTCTTTGGCATCGGCGGTACTGATCTTCACCAGCACATCTCCGGTGGCCGGGTTCACCGTTTCCATCAGCGGGCCATTGCCCTTTTGAAACTTGCCGTCAATGAACGGTGTCTTGGGCAGGTCGATCTCGGCGGCAATGGCGCCGTATTCGTCGCGGGTCAGAAGGTCAGTCATTTCGCCTCTCCTGTGATTTTGGCCACAGCCGTGTTCATTGTGCGGATCACGTTCTCAAGCTCTCGCTTGTCGTCCTTGTTCAGCGGATGCAGAGGCTTAAGCGGCGGTCCTGCAGGAATGCCACGCAGGGTGAGCCCGTGCTTGATGCACTGGATGAACTTACCGCCCTGTTCCAGTACGCGCATCAGTGGCATCATCGCCGACATGATGGCGCGACCTTTGGTAAAATCACCCTCCAGAACACAGGCCTCATAAAGAGCCACATGCGCCTCGGGGGCAAAGTTCGACCCGGCACAGACCCAACCACGCGCGCCCCAGGCGAAAAACTCAAGCGCCTGATCGTCCATGCCACACAGCAGCCCCAGATGCGGGTAATCGCGCGCGATCATATGCAGACGGTTGATGTCTCCGCTGCTTTCCTTGATACCGCAGAAATTGGGTGACCGCCCCAGCCTGTCCAGGGTTTCCTCGTCCATGTTCACACCCATCCGGCCGGGATAGTTGTACAGCATCACTGGCATATCCACCGCCCGGTCAATCGCCAGAGCATGCAAGGCGATCTCTCGGCCCGTGGGCACCGAATAGGGCGGGGTCGCGATCAGAATGGCATCAGCACAAATATCTTTTGCCGCCTTGGCATATTCAATGCTGTCCTCGGTGCGCAACGCACCTGTGCCGACAACCAGCGGCACGCGACCATTGATAAGCTCCCGCACACGCTGCATCAGCCAGATCCGATCCTCATGGGACTGCGCATAGTATTCGCCGGTTGTGCCGGACACGATAATTCCGTGCACCCCTTTATCGATCAGCAGGCCTACCGTATCGGCCAGGGCCTGTTCGTTGATCTGGAAATCGTCCGTATAAGGCGTGACAACGGGGGTCCATATGCCTTCAAACTGCATGTTTTCTGTCCTTCATTGCAAGCACGTCAATGGGCAGCGGGTCAGGGGTGACGAACCGCTCCAGCCGATCCCGTGACAGGTTCCAGTGGTCGATGGTCAGATCGACAGCCAAAGCCGCCTCTTGTCGCTCAATCGCGACAATCATCTGATCGTGTTGGTCAATGGCGCGGTTAACGCGCCCGGCCTCGTCCTCCGAGGCGGGTCGATAAAACGTCTGACTTAACCGGGTGTGATCAATCAGCATCCGGTTCAGACTGGGCAACAGATAGGGGTTATGTGCCATCTCGCCGATCTGGCGGTGAAACCGGTGGTTCAGCAACGCCGCCTGGCCCGCATCGCCGGCCTGCGCTGCAGCCCGGAACGCATGCTGAACGTCTTTCAAACCCGGGATTTCATCCGAACGGCGGTTCTCGGCCGCCAATCGCGCCACATTGGCATAAATCATCGGTGCGGTTTGAAAGAATACCCGCATCACGCCCAGATCCATCGAGGTCACTTTGGCGCCGCGATTCTGCTCAAGCCTCAGATACCCCTCCCCGCCCAGACGTTGAAACACCTCGCGAATAGGCGTTCGCGAAATACCATACTGCTCGCACAGCGCGGCCTCGTCCAAGTCGGAACCGGGTGCGATATCAAGCGTGAGGATTCGCATGCGCAAATCGTCCAGGCAGCGGGCTTTCTTATCAGTGGCCATCGAATCTCCTATTTGAATACAATTTGTATACGGAAAAAATTGCGAGTCCAGAGATTTCCCAAACGCTCTGGCATTTGCAGGTTGCTTCAACCTGGCACCACAACGGCTTTCAGTAAGCCGCCGAACCCATAGTCAACATTTCAGAGTCAGAAACCCGCGGTCCAGCGACCAAGCCGCTGACCACGCTAAACCAGGTGCTCAAAAGAGGGGTGCCAGGCCCAAAGTGCTTTTGAGAAAGCGATTAAACAAAACACCCCGAACTTTCATTTTTCAACAAATACTCGTCCCAAAGCTCTCCCCCCGCCACATCAGTTATACCCGTCACCTGGCATCCAGATCTGAGGAAGGCGCCAGCCTGACGAGGGATAAAGTGCGCGCGCAGGCGCGCTCCGCCGGATCAGACCCGCGTGCGTCGAAGGTGACTCAGATTTTTATTATGAATAGGCCGGGTCGGAAGAGCTTGCGCCCCAGTCCGGCTCAAAACCCAAAACTTCGGTATCGGGATGGATGCTCGGATTGAACAATCTGTTATGTGCCATGGTGGCCTGATGCAGCAGGTTGTGCGGCGCAAGTCGCCAGACCTTGCAGGTCAGGTCAAACGTCTGGGCATAGGCCTCGAACACCAACTGGCACTGCCCGGCGTCGTGTATTTTTTTCGCGCCTTCCGATCCGGGCGGGAAAGTCGCCGTAAGGATGTCCGAGAATTCTACAGCGTTCTGAAAATATCCGGCTGAAAGAAAACGGATCGCTGCATCACGACGCTGTGCCGGATCGTTGGTTTTTGCCGCCATATGGGTCAGTTCGGCGGTCACCGAATATCCAGGCGCCTTGTTCATGACCGTGATGATGTGCCCCAATGCTTCGGGCTGGTCCGGCAGCAGAACGGCTGGCATGATAGCGTCATCCGGGCGCCCGTCCTGATCGCGCATCGACATCTGGCGCACCCGGCACTGCCAGCGCAGGAAAGCCTTGCGCAGCGGATGATCGGAATAACTTTGCCCCAGCTGGGTGGCGACAGAACTCATGCAACGTTCCTTTTGGTTTCAGGTGCGCGTGTAAATGGCTGCTCGTTCATCAGGCTTGGGATACGTGCCGCCGTTTCGGCGACATTGTCCAGATCAATCCGGGCCTGAACCAGACCGGGCAGCGCGCCGCCATCACTGATCACCTCGCCCCATGGGTTCACGATCAGCGAATGGCCATAGCTTTCACCACCCCCCGGAATTGGCCCGATTGCACAGGCAGAAACAACGAATCGCGTCGTTTCGATCGCGCGGGCCCGGTTGAGAACATGCCAGTGCGCCGCACCTGTCTTGCGAGTAAAGGCCGCAGGGCAGCAAATGATCTCGGCCCCGGCCTGCGCCAGGCTGCGAAACAGATCAGGAAAGCGCAAATCGTAACAGATGGTATGCCCGATACGGGCAAAGGGTGTATCGTGAATCACAGCCTGATGCCCGGGGCTGACGCGATCACTTTCACGGTAGACCTCGGTCTCGGACAGCTGGATATCAAACATGTTGATCTTGTCATAGCGCCCACGAATGGCGCCCTGATCATCCAGCATGAAACCCCGGTTGATGATCCGCCCGTCAGGGCCATCCACCGCAACGGATCCGATATTCACCCAGACCTGGCGCTTGGCGGCAAATGCCTGCATTTCCTGAAGAAACGGATGGCTTGCCTCGGCTGCCGAGGGCGGCACAACCGCCCGGCCTTCGGTTTTCAGACCGCCACAGTATTCCGGCAGAAAAAGAATGTCCGCGCCCGCTGTGACCGCTGAATTTGCAAGCGGCATCGCCTCGTCCAGCGCCGATGAAAAATCGGGCATTGGCCGTGTCTGAAGACAGGCGATATCAAGCGGGCGCGGCATGTTTGCTCAGAACTTCATATAAGCCTTCCGGAGGTTGACCAGCGGGTGACGGTCAGACATCTGGAATTTCAGAAGAAGTTCGCGTGCAATCATATCGCGATCCTGCTGGTTATCGGGCAGTTCGATCGTGTCGGGTACGCGGATCCAACCATTGTTGTTGCGGTCAAAGACGGCGGGCATGCCCTCTTCGTATCCCATGTGCACATCTTCCAGCCAGTTCAGATCGTCCCAGCCCATCACCTCCATGTATTTTTCCAGATAGGGGGTGATGCGATTGTAATCGGGCACAAGGTTAACATCATAACGATAGCCGATGTGCTGGCCGATTTCCTTTTCGCGTTCCGAGCCAAGCCCGTCGGCATCTTTCAGGAACTGGTCGACATCCTTGATCTCGGAGCCGCGGTACTGTGTTCCAGCCATTTTATTTCTCCTCGTCGAGAGCGTGGGTTGCCCCCACCCTGCACCATTCGGGCGGGGCGGGGGTACCTTCACGCATTACAGGTGGTGATAATCGGCGATGCCGACGGTGTGGTTGGTACCCGCAAGCGGGACGCCAGCCATGGCCGAAGCCTCCATCGTAAGCGCGGCCAGATCCTCGGGTTCCAGCGAATGCAGATAGGTCTTGCCACAGGCACGGGCGAAAAGCTGTGCTTCGATGGTAAGCGTGTGCAGGAAATTGTACACACGTTCGGCGGCTGCATCGGGATCCAGACGTTCGCGAAGTTTGGGGTCTTGCGTCGCAACACCAACCGGGCAACGGCCCGTATGGCAGTGATAGCAATATCCTGGCTCTGCGCCGACTTCCTCCGGATAATTTGCCTCGGGGATGTCCTTGTTGCAGTTCAGCGCCATCATCGCCGAGTGACCGATCGCGATGGCGTCCGCGCCAAGCGCAATCGCCTTGGCCACATCGGCACCGTTCCGGATACCACCGGCATAAACCAGCGTGATCTCGCCGCGCTTGCCCAGATCGTCGATGGCTTTGCGCGCCTGACGGATCGCCGCCATGCCCGGCACACCGGTATCTTCTGTCGCAAGGTGCGGGCCTGCACCGGTACCGCCTTCCATACCGTCGATATAGATGCTGTCCGGGTCACACTTAACGGCCATCCGGACATCGTCATAGACGCGGCTGGCGCCCAGCTTGAGCTGGATCGGAATCTGCCAATCGGTGGCTTCACGGATTTCCTGGATTTTCAGGGCCAGGTCGTCCGGTCCCAGCCAGTCAGGGTGACGGGCAGGTGAACGCTGGTCGATACCGGCGGGCAGCGAGCGCATCTCGGCAACCTGGTCGGTCACTTTCTGACCCATCAGGTGACCGCCAAGGCCAACTTTACAGCCCTGACCGATGAAGAATTCGCAGCCATCCGCCAGAACCAGGTGGTTGGGGTTAAAGCCATAGCGCGACTGGATGCACTGATAGAACCACTTTGAACTATAGCGTCGCTCGTCCGGGATCATCCCACCTTCACCTGAACACGTTGCCGTGCCGGCCATGGTTGCCCCGCGGGCAAGCGCCGTCTTGGCCTCGTATGACAAGGCGCCAAACGACATGCCGGTGATATAAACCGGGATATCCAGTTCAATCGGTTTCTTGGCGCGGGGGCCAATAATGGTCTTGGTTTCGCACTTCTCGCGATAGCCTTCGATCACGAAACGCGTCAGCGTGCCGGGCAGGAAGGTCAGATCATCCCAATGCGGGATTTTCTTGAACAACGAGAAACCCCGCATCCGGTAGCGGCCAAGTTCAGACTTGATGTGGATGTCATCCATCACCGCCGGCGGGAAAATAAAGCTGTTGCCGATGCGGTTTACATCACGCGCCAGCGCTGGTTTTTTGGGCAGATCACCATCAGCCATTTTGTAATTCCTTTCCTTCGTGGAATGGGCGGCCCCTGCCCGACAGGCGGGGGACCGGGCGCCAATCACAGAATGAGTTTCTTCTCAGAGGGCTCAAGGTTGTCGTAGTTCCAGAGCATTTTGCCAGCGACCACCTTGGTGAAGTGATCGACGCCTTTATCGGGCATCAAGCCATATTGCGTCAGCTTCCGCGTCAGCCATGCCTTGTCGAGATCGGTCAGTTCAGCCTCGATCGCATCAACACCCAGCGACTTGATTTCGCCGCCGACAAAGATTGTGCCGTCATACATGCTGTCGCCCAGGTTCTTGCCGGCATTGCCGCAGACAACCATCCGGCCGCGCTGCATCATGAAGCCCGACAATGCGCCTGTGTCACCACCGACGATGATCGTGCCACCCTTCTGGTCGATACCGGTACGCGAACCGACCGAACCGCGACAAACCAGATCGCCGCCACGAATTGCGGCGCCAAAGGTGGACCCGGCGTTCTTTTCGATCAGGATCGTGCCGGACATCATGTTTTCGCCGCATGACCATCCCACGCGCCCATTGATGCGCACGTTTGGCCCGTCGATCAGACCCACCGCAAAATATCCGGTCGAGCCTTCGACGATAAGGTTCAGACGGCTGAGAATACCAACGCCAAGAGAGTGCATGCCGCGCGGGTTTTTCAGCACCACAGTGCCATAACCTTCTTTCATCAGCGCGCGGATCGACGAGTTGACCTCGGTCGTGGTCTTGCCATCACAATCCAATTCGGTCCGTTTGTTGAAATCAACATCAGGGGCCCACGGATAGGTAAAGTTCTCGGTCGCATCCGGGTCAAACTCCAGATAGAGTGATTTGCCCGTCAGCTGTTCGGTGCGCATACCCAGGGCGGTTACCCGCTCTTCCTGGGTCATGTTCTTAAGTTCTGCGTCGCTTACGCTTGCCATACCCGGACCTCCTCGTCGTAGGGATCAGTTGTGTCAATTTCTTCAGGGAGGATCGCGCGGATCGCCACCTCTTCCGAAGCCATGGCAATCAGATCGTCCGATTCGTAAAGAACCAGCGGCTTGGCTGCCATCGTGTCTTTGGCCATTCCCAGCTGATCTTTGGTAGCGACCAGATAGGTGAACACACCGTCGATTTCGCTGATCGACTGGCGCAGGCTGTCTTCCAGCGAAATGCCTTTCGACAAATTGTGCGCGGTGTAGACCGCCAGTAGCTCACTGTCGCAATTCGACATAAAGCGGTGGCCTTTGCGCTCCATCGTGCGGCGCATGATCCAGTAGTTGGTGATCTGGCCGTTATGAACCACGCTGACGTCATTATACGGGAAAGCCCAATAGGGGTGGGCAGAGCGGATATCCACGTCCGATTCAGTCGCCATGCGGGTATGGCCGATACCATGCGTACCCTGGAAGGCGTTCAGGTTGTACAACGCTGCAACGTCATCAGCATCCCCAAGGTCTTTGATCAGCTCAAGGCCATTGCCCATTGACATGATCTCGACGCCTTCGCCCTCTTCGATATGGGCGGCCATCTTGGCGGTGTCACCGTCATGGCTGACAACATAACGCAGCGCATATTCGGTGTCTGCCCTTTTGGATTTCACCTTGGCGCCGTGCTCGGCCAAAATCGCTTCGACTTCGGCGATACGATCTACGATGACCTGATGAATGCCGCGCCCTTTGCTCATATCCTCGGCTTCAGCAACATTGACGCGTAGGATATAGTCCCCCTCGGTCGGTTCGCCGTATACCGCGTATCCGGTGCTGTCTGGCCCCCGGTGTTTAAGGGCTCTGAGCATCGAGGTCATTTCGGCCCCCACGTTCGAGCTTTTGCCCTTGTGAATAAGTCCTGCAATTCCGCACATCTGAATGCGCCTCCTCAAGTTGCATGTTGCGTGTATTCAAGAATGGCGGCAGGCAGTTACGCCCGCCGCCAGAAGTTGGAATGCCTCAGGGCAGGCATTCCATATAGGTGTCTTTGTCCCAATCGGTGACGGTGGACATAAACCGCGCCCATTCGTCATATTTGTATTCATGGTACAAACGGTACATCTCACCAGGCAGACCACGGCGCACAACCTCACTGCCCTCCAGATGCTCAAGGGCTTCTCCCAGACTCATCGGCAGCTTTTTCACCTGCTTGCCAGCCTTGATCGCCTCATAGATGTTGCGTTCTTCCGGCTCGCCCGGGTCCAGTTTGTTGGTGATGCCATCGTCCATCGCCGCCAGCAGGGTCGAGCCCATCAGGTAGGGGTTCACCATGCTGTCTACCGACCGGTATTCAAACCGGCCCGGCGCCGAAACCCGCAGACCCGTGGTACGGTTCTGAAAGCCCCAGTCGGCAAAAATCGGCGCCCAGAAACCCGTGTCCCACAAACGGCGGTACGAGTTTACGGTGGATGATCCGATGGCCGTCAGCGCCTGTAAATGGTGTACAACGCCGCCGATCGCCTCCAAGCCCTCTTTGCCCGGCATCTGGGGATCGTCATCATCCGGCATAAAGGTGTTTTCACCGCCCCGGACATACATATAGTTCTCGGCCATCCCCGGCAGGTCATCCGGGTTGTTGCCGCATTTCACAAACTCGTCCTCGCCACCGCGCCACAGGCTCATGTTGTGGTGACAGCCACTGGCTGACACGCCCATGAAGGGCTTGGTCATAAAGCAGGCAAAGATACCGTTTTCCCGCGCCACCTGGGCACAGATCTGGCGATAGGTGGTCAGGCGGTCAGCGTTACGCAGCACATCGTCGAACATCCAGTTCAACTCTAGCTGCCCCGGCGCATCCTCGTGATCGCCCTGAATCATATCCAGACCCATCGCACGGGCATAGCGGATCACCTGCATCGACACCGGGCGCAGCGATTCAAACTGGTCGATGTGGTAGCAGAAGGGTTTGGAATAGCCATCGCGAGGCTGGCCATTCTCGTCGAATTTCAGCCACATCATTTCCGGCTCGGTGCCGATCCGCAGGCTGCGGCCATGCTTGGCTTTAAAGTCCTCGTGCATCCGGCGCAGGTTGCCACGGCTGTCTGCGGTCAGGAACCCACCGGGGTTTTCCTTTTCTTCGCGGTTGCGGAAAAGTGTGCAGTAGAAACGGCCGATTTCAGGCGCCCAAGGCAGCTGCATGAATGTCTCAGGCTCGGGAATACCGATCAGCTCGGCGGCTTCCGGGCCATAGCCCAAATAATTGCCGGCGCGGTCGGTAAACAGGTTCACCGTGGCACCATAAACCAGCTGAAAGCCCTTCTTGGCAACTGATTCCCAATGGTCCGCCGGAATGCCTTTACCCATGATCTTGCCGGTCACGGATACAAATTGCAGGTACAGATACTCGATGCCCTTGGCATCAATCATCTTGCGTACTTCTTTGATCTTCTCGTCGCGTCCAGGCGCTTCTACAAATCTTTCAAGGTCTGTCTCAGCCACGTTTTAGTCTCCCTGATGTTGTGCTGTTTCGGGTCTCGCGCCCGGTCACAGCGGTTGTATTCAGCTCCACGAAAATTAAGGGTTCGGCATGGGGTGGAGCGCCCCAATTTTGAACCTCTCAGACCCGGACGATGCCCGATCGTTATAAAAACCGGTTTGAGACTTGCCACCTGCATCAAATGCTGACGCCCCGACATGCTTTGCCCCGCGCGGCTCAGCATGTATACCTGCTGGAACAGCCACTTGATCTGCACGATCCGGGAATGCCATGTGTCAGCGATCCTTGGTTTGGGCCTTGCTTTGGCGGCAACATTAGAATGTATTTGTGACGAAGGACTGTCTACTTGACCAAACCTTTCCAACGATCGCCCCAAAAGTCAACCGCTTTTGATCCAAAATTAGTTCATGTATTTGATTTTTGTATATATTGGTATATATTTGGTTTAAAAATGGAACTATCAACATGACCGCACATGCCGAACAGAAATTGGGTGCTTCCGATATAGCCGCGATGGTTCGGCGTGAGATTTCAAAAGGGAATCTGCAGCTTCACGACCGGCTGCAGCCCGAGCGCGTGCTCGCCGAAACCTATGGCGCTGCCCGCGGAACGGTGCGCAAGGCCCTAAATCTGCTAGAAGACGAAGGCTTTGTGGAAATTCGTCCAGGCAGCGGTACATATGTGGTTCACAAACCCGACGACTCCTCTCCTGCGGCGATCGACAACGCCACCCCGCTTGAACTGATGGACACGCGATTCGCGCTTGAACCCCACATATGCCGTCTGTCCGTCCTGCACGGCCGCCGAGCAGATTTTGACAAGATGGAGACGCTCTGCACCCGGATGGAACAATGCGTCGAAGACCCGGTCAGTTTTTCCGAGGCCGATACGCATTTTCACCGTGCCCTGGCCGACTCGACCCGCAACGGTTTGCTGATCTGGATCATCGACCAGATCGCCAACGTCCGCAGTCAGGATGACTGGACCCGCATGCGCCACCTGACGCTGGATGCGGCCACCATCAATCAATACAACGCCCAGCACCGCCAGATACTGAATGCCCTGCGCACCCGCGAACCCGAACGCGCGGCGACGATCATGAAAGAACATCTTGAAACCGCCCGCCTGTCGCTGACCCGCGCCTCGGAAACCTGAACGCCCAACGCAGTCGCCGGGCGCTCAGCCTTTGGGTGGGCCAAGGGTTTCGCGCAGGCGCAGATCTGTTTCAAGCAGTACGCTTTGCGCCAGCGGCTTACCCAGAACCATATCCACCAGAATCTGCGCAGCCTGACGGCCCATATCGCGATGTGGTACGTGCACAGTGGTCAGTGACGGTGCAACCACGGCGGCCAGTTCTATATCGTCAAAACCTGTAATCGAAACATCCTGCGGCACACGCAAACCCATCTGCCGCGCCATTTGCATCGCCCCCACTGCCAGAACATCGTTGCCACAGATCACCACCGTAGGCGGCTCCTCCTGCTCCATCAACTGGCGAAAGGCATGCCCCCCGTTTTCAATCGAATAAGGTGTTTCGACAAGCGCAATGGCCTGCGGATCAAGTCCGCGCTTTGCGGCAACCTCCATCACGCCACGCACACGGTCGCGGGCCCGGTCATTCAGCGCCTGCCCGGCCGATATAATCCCAAGCTTCCGGTGCCCAAGGTCCATGACCTTTTCGGCCAATTCCGCCATGGCGCGCCTGTTGTCAAACCCGATTGACGCCACCGCCGCCCCTTTCTGATAGGCCCACGCCACCAAAACCGGCACACCGCGATCTTCCAGAAACCGGTATATTTCAGGGTCGCGGTGATGCCCGATCAACAAAAGCGCATCGGCACCACGGGCCACAAGCGCGCGAATCTGTTCATCTTCCAAATCAGGACGATAGGACGAACTTGAAACCAGCAGGGTAAACCCCAGCCTGTGCAATTCTTCCTGAAAGGCCTGAATGCCACGCGCAAAGATGGCGTTTTCCATCGTCGGAATGATTGCACCGATTGTGTTGGTGCGCTTGGCCGCCAGCGCACGGGCCCCGAAATTGGGCGAATAGCCCAGTTCCCGCACTGCGGCCAATACCCGTTTTCGGGTTTTCTCGATCACCCGGTCGGGGGAATTCAGGCACCGCGAAACCGTCGCCGTCGATACATCGGCATGACGCGCAACATCCTCAAGCGTCGGAACCGATCTTTCACTATGCTTTTGTTTTCTGTTCATCCGCGACGCCCTAAATCCAGACAGACCGGGCCTAACCGATCGAAGCAATGAAGGGAACAACTCCTTCAGGTTTTGCCCCAGTAGACAATGTAAGCGCTTGCAAGACAATATGTAAGCGCTTACATTGATTTCGAATCGGCGGTGGAGCGCCGGTGATTGGAGGGAATACATGTCTTTGCTCGCAACAGTCATCTTGTTCGCCATCTTTGCGACCAACGTGGCCATCGGCTCGTCTGGCGGCACACCCTTTCTGGGGGATGTTGGTGAAATGCTGCTGCTTGCCCTGACATCGCTTGTTTTCGTCGCTGCCATTCTGAAACGCGAAGCGGCAGCAAAAAAGAACAAATAATCATGACACCAACGGGAGGACTATCAATGACCAACGAACGTGACGAACTTGCCTCGGCAGAACGGCGCAACTTTCTAAAACTTGCCGGATCCGGTGGCTTTACCGCCGCGATGGTCGCAGGCGCGGCAGGCATGCTCTGGTCATCCGAGGCTGCGGCACAGACCGCCAAAGAGGAAAAAGACCGTCAGGCCGCCGCAGAGCACACCATGACAATTGCAACCGCCTATGTGTTAGGCGCATCGCGCAGCTACCCCATTCTGCAACTGGACCTGAAAGAAAACATTCAGAATGCCACCAACGGCAAGGTATATGTGAAACTGGCCCCCGGCGGTCAGCTGGGCGCAGGCGGTGCGCTGGTACAAAAGGTACAGGGCGGCACCATTCAGGCAGCCCAGCATTCGCTGTCGAACTTTGCGGCCTTCGCCCCTGCGGCTGACCTGATCAACATGCCCTATTTCTGTGGCTCCAATCAGCGGTTCACCAACCTTGTGCATTCCGACGCGTGGAAAACCGATGTCGAAGCCAACGTCGAGGCGAAAGGCTTCAAGGCGCTTTTCTACGTGGTGATCGACCCCCGGGTTGTGGCCGTTCGCAAAGGTGGCGCAGGTGCCGTGATCACGCCCGCCGACCTCAACGGAGTAAAATTCCGCGTTCCCGGCTCGAAGATGCTGCAGCAGTATTACAAAATGGTCGGCGCCAACCCAACGCCCGTTGCCTGGGGCGAAACACCTTCGGCGATCAAACAGGGCGTTGCGGATGCTCTCGATCCGTCCGTCGGTGCGCTTTATGTGTTCGGCTTCAAGGACATCCTGAGCCATGTCACCTTTACTCAGGCCGTGCCCGACAGTCAGGTGTTCTCCTGTAACCTTGAATGGTTCAACTCGATGCCTGCCGATGTTCAGGACGGTATCATGGTTGCGTCCGAAATCACCGGCCATCAGAATCTGGCCAAAGTGCCCTCAGCCCGCAACTATGCCATGGCCGAACTGCGCAAGGCCGGTGTTGAGTTCCATTCACTGACCGACGATCAGCTTGCAGTGTGGAAAGAGGCAGGCGGATATCAGCGGTCCGAATGGGACAGTTTCAAGACCGAACTGGCCGGTTCCATGGACGCCTTTGCCAGACTGGAAGAAGCTGCCGGCACCAAAGGCCGCTACTACGTACACGACGCATAAGACCCGGGCTATTGAGCCGCCAGAGCACTGCACATCTGGCGGCTCGGCCATTCCCAAAATTTTCAGGCTTTATTGGCACCGGTTAACACCGAATGTGCCCTGGCCAAGCACGAAAGCGAGAATCTTATGGATCAGTTTTTGTCGAATTTGAACAAGAACGCAGAACGGTGGGCGCTTTTGTTTTTCTACGTTCTTCTGGTTGCCACGATGTTCATAGAGGTGCTGAGGCGCGAGATTTTTTCCTACTCCTCAATCTGGGGCGAAGAGATCGTGCGCTACGCGTTTATCTACCTTGCCTGGATTGGTGCCGCCTCGGCCGTACGCGAACGCGCCCACATAAGAATTGACGTGATCATGCACTACGTCTCGAGGCGGATGAAAGCATTGCTGTACATCTTTGGCGACCTGATCATGTTCGCCGTTGCCCTCATCGCGCTCTACTGGTCGTTTGAAACCGTCATGGTCTCGGCCAAGTTCGGCTCGGTCAGTCATGGCCTGCGGGTGTCGATGGTCTGGTTCCTCGCGGCAGTGCCCATTGGGTTTACCCTCATGCTTTTCCGCCTCACGCAATCTTTGTTGCGCGACATCCGCGATCTTCGTTCGGGCACGCCCGTTTACGAAGGCGACAAACTCTTTGATTGAGGTGCAAGATGCTGTTTCCAAGTATTGAAGAACAAACCGTCATTCTTGGCTGGGATTTCTATCTGCCGGTCATCATATTCGTCATCATGTGCGCCCTGGCTGTTCCGATCTGGGCCTCCATCGGGTCGGCGGCCATTGCCATGTTGCTGCTTTCGGGCGCTCTGCCCCTGTCACTGGTTGGCGAATCCCTGTTCGACGGAATTGATGCCTTTGCACTCACCGCTGTGCCTTTGTTTATCCTGACAGGCGATGTGCTGGTGCGAACCGGCCTTAGTCGAAAATTTCTGGATGTGGCCGAGGCGCTGACCTGCTGGACAAAAGGCGGCTTTGGTTCGGCCACCGTTCTGGTCTGCGGCATGTTCTCGGCCATCTCGGGGTCGGACGCCGCGGGTGCCGCCGCTGTAGGCCGGATGACAATCGACCGGCTGGTCGAATCCGGCTATCCACGCCCCTATGCCTGTGCGCTGGTGGCTTCGGGCGCCTGTACTGGTGTGCTGATCCCGCCGTCGATTGCCTATATCATCATCGGCCTTGTTCTGGGCATATCCGCCTCGACCCTTTTCATCGCGGCCCTTATCCCCGGCATCGCCATTCTGGTGGCCATTCTGGTGACCAATCTGGTGATGAACCGCATCTACGCCTACGAGGGCGGCGAACCAATGAGCTTTGGTGAATGGGCCTCTAATCTGGGCCGCACCATTGCGCGCGGTTGGTACGCCTTCCTTGTTCCCGGCATCATCTTTTACGGCATCTTCTCGGGTCGTCTGACCCCGACCGAGGCCGGCGCGACCGCCGTGATCGTCACAATTATTCTGGGCTTTATCCTGCGTACGCTGAAGTTTTCCGACTTCCCTGCGATGCTGGTAGGCTCGGCCAAGGTCAACGGCGTCATCCTTCCGATCATCGCCTTTTCGCTGCCTCTGGCGCAGGCGCTGGCCATCATGGGTGTGCCGCAGGGTTTCGTGGCCTCTGTGTCATCGCTGACCGAAGACCCTTACCTGCTGACGCTATTAATGATCGGCATTCTGATTGCTGCGGGCTGCGTCATGGAAACCACGCCAAATATCGTGATCCTGGCGCCGATCCTCAAGCCACTGGCAGATTCCATCGGTATGCATGAGATTCAGTTCTGCATCATGATGATTACCGCTCTGGGTGTGGGATTCATCACGCCGCCCTTGGGTCTGAACCTTTTCGTTGTCTCCGGCATAACCGGCGAATCCGTTCTCAGAATCGCCTCACGCGTCGGACCCTTCGTTTTCTTCATGCTCGTTGTCACACTGATGATCGCCTACATTCCCGCGATCTCGCTGACAATGCTGCCCGACAACCTCAGATAGGAGATAAAGATGCCCAGAGAGTATCTAAAGAAAGCAACCCTCACCTCAAAATCCGATGCCTCGGATGTGAAAGCCACAGTGCGTGCCATCCTCGATGACATCGAGGCAGGCGGTGACAAGGCCGCGATGGAATATGCCGCCAAGTTTGACCAATATGATGGCAATGTCGTAATCACCCGCGCCGAGATCGAGGCAGCAGCGGCGCTGGTGCCGGAAAAGCTCAAACGGGACATTCAGTTCGCCCACAACAACGTGCGTCGCTTTGCCGAAGCCCAGAAAGAGACCTGCAAGGATATCGAGATCGAGGTCGTGCCGGGTCTGATTGCCGGGCAGAAAAGCATCCCCGTCACCGGCGCCGGCTGTTACGTCCCCGGCGGCCGCTATAGCCATATCGCCAGTGCAATCATGACCGTCACCACCGCAAGCGTCGCCGGGTGCAAACACATCGTTGCCTGTTCACCGCCGCGCCCTGGCGTTGGTGTCGCCCCTGCGATCATCTATGCGGCCGATTTGTGCGGTGCCGATACCATCCTTGCCATGGGTGGGGTTCAGGGCGTCGCAGCAATGACATTCGGCCTGTTTGGCCTGCCCAAGGCGAACATTCTGGTGGGTCCGGGCAATCAGTTCGTCGCCGAGGCCAAGCGCATGCTGTTTGGCCGTGTCGGCATCGACATGATCGCCGGCCCGACAGATAGCCTTATTCTCGCCGATGCGGCCGCCGATCCGATGGTCGTGGCCACCGATCTGGTGGGGCAGGCCGAGCATGGCTATAACTCTCCAGTCTGGCTTGTCACCGACAACCGTCCGCTGGCCGAAAAGGTGATGCGCATCGTTCCCGGCCTGATCGACGATCTGCCTGAGGTGAACCGCGACAACGCCTTTGCCGCTTGGCGCGATTATGCCGAGGTGATCGTCTGCGCCGACCGCGAGGAAATGGCCGCAACATCCGACGATTATGCCCCCGAACACCTGACCGTACAGGCCGAGGATCTGGAGTGGTGGTTGGACCGCCTGTCCTGTTATGGCTCGCTTTTCCTGGGCGAAGAGACCACCGTTGCCTTTGGCGACAAGGCCGCAGGCACCAACCACGTGCTGCCCACCTCGGGCGCGGCCAGCTATACTGGTGGCCTGAGTGTTCACAAATATATGAAGATCGTCACGTGGCAGCGCGCCACCCGCGAAGGATCCAAACCCGTTGCCGAAGCGACGGCGCGCATTGCCCGTCTGGAAGGAATGGAGGGACACGCCCGCACCGCGGACATCCGCCTGCACAAGTATTTCCCCAACGAAACCTTTGACCTGACCGCCGATGGCTGAGGTTTCCTGCATATCGGGTCTGTTTGACCTGACGGGCCATGTGGCCTGCGTCACCGGGGCCTCTTCTGGCCTCGGCCGGCAGGCCGCCACGGTGCTGGCACAGGCCGGCGCGCGTGTCGTCGGCGTGGCCCGCCGGGCAGATCAACTGGCAGAATGGCAGACCGATATCGGTAAGGCCGCCGCCAGCGTGCCGCACGATCTGGCGGATCGCGACAGTCTGGCCGATCTGGCCCAAAAGGTGGCACAACCCTTTGGCGCACCCGATATCCTGATCCACGCTGCAGGCATCAACACCCGGCAGGCTGCCGACGACGTGACACCCGAAGGATGGGATGTCACCCTGTCGCTCAACCTGTCGGCACCCTTTTTCCTCAGCCAGCATCTTGTGCCCGCAATGAAGGAAAAGGGCTGGGGCCGGATCGTGAATTTCGCCTCTCTGCAGACGACCCGTGCCTTTCCGGGCGGCATTGCTTACGGCGCCACCAAGGGCGGTGTCGGCCAGCTGACCCGTGCCATGGCCGAAGCCTGGTCGCAATTTGGTATCAACGCCAACGCGATTGGCCCCGGATTCATCCGTACAGAACTTACAGCGCCGGTGTTCAACGACCCGGTGCGCGCCGCCCGCAATGCCGCGCAAACCTGTATCGGCCGCAACGGCGAACCTCACGATCTGAACGGCCCGCTGTTGTTTCTGTGTTCCGACGCCTCGGCCTATGTGACCGGGCAGATCCTGATGGTGGACGGAGGATATACCGCAAAATGAAAGCGTTGATTTACACTGGCCCCGAGACGCTGGATTACCGGGACGCGTCGATGCCCCAGCCCAAGACGGATGAGGCGCTGATCCGCGTCGAAAGCGTGGGTATCTGCGGGTCCGACATGCATGCCTACCTGGGCCACGACAACCGCCGCCCCGCCCCGCTGATCCTTGGACACGAGGCCGCAGGCACCATTATCGGCGGCCCGCGTGAAGGCAAGCGTGTGACAATCAACCCGCTGGTGACCTGTGGCACTTGCCCGGCTTGCATATCCGGACGCGAAAATCTTTGTTCGACGCGCCAGATCATCTCGATGCCACCCCGCGAAGGCGCATTTGCCCAGTATGTGGCAATGCCAGAACGCAATCTTGTCGCCATCCCCGACGACATCAGCACAGGCAAGGCGGCGCTGGCCGAACCCCTTGCCGTAAGCTGGCACGCGGTACGGCTAGGTCTGGAGGCGCTGCACCCTGCGGCCGATCGACAAGCCATCGTTATCGGCGGTGGCGCCATCGGGCTGGGTGCGGCGCTGGCGCTGCGCGCAATGGGGGTCGGTGACATCACGATTGTCGAGCCGAATGCAGAACGGCGCGCGTTTCTCGGACTGCACTGCGATGAAAAAGCCGTGGCGGCAGGCGACGGACAATTTGCAATCGTCGTGGATGCGGTGGGCTATGCCGCCACCCGCGCTACCGCGTCGGAACTGGCACAGCCCGGCGGCGTCATCCTGCACATCGGGCTGGGAGAGGATACCGGCGGGCTGGATATCCGCCGCATGACCCTGCAGGAGATTACCTTTATCGGCACCTACACCTATACCGCTCAGGATTTCCGCGATACGGCACAGGCCATTTTTAACAATCGCCTGGGCCCGCTTGACTGGGTCGAAACCCGCCCCCTCGCCGACGGCGCGAAGGCCTTCGCAGATATCCGCGCAGGCCGTATCGCCGCCCCGAAGATTATACTCAACCCCGAGATCTCGGGATAAGCTGGCAGTAAAAAGGAACCACGATGTATAAAAATGTTATCGTATCCCTGTCCCTCGAACATGGCATCGGCGAGACGGCCATCGATACCGCCCGCGCACTAACATCTAACGGCGGCAAGATCCGCGCTGTGCATGTCTATGAGCCGCTTCAGGGATCAGCCAGCACCTATGTCTCGGAAGAGGCGGTCGCCGCTGCGTTGCAACGTGTAAAGGACGATTTGGCCAGCCGGGTCAAGGATGCGCCAGATGTCGAAGCGGTCCTGCTCAAAGGTCATACCGGGCGCACACTGATCGACTATGCCAACGAAATAAAGGCCGATTGTATTGTCATCGGATCGCATAAACCCGGCCTGCGCGATTTTCTGTTGGGGTCAACCGCTGCGCGGATTGTCCGGCACGCCCCCTGTTCCGTTCATGTACTGCGGTAAAACCCGTGTTTCCTGCCAATACCCACCTTCCTGACTTCAAGGAGTAAAAGACGTGTCCATCCACACGAAAATCGTCGACGATCTGGTCGCCAATGACATCAGTTTCGTCACAACCGTGCCCTGCAAGCAGCTGGCCGGTGTCATCGACGAAATCGAAGCCCGGCCCGAGATTTACCATATCCCCTCAAACAAAGAAGACGAGGGTATGGGCCTCTGCGCCGGCGCCTTCATGGGCGGCAAACGCCCCGCCATCATCATGCAGAACACGGCGATCGGCGTGACCATCAACACGCTGGCCACCCTGACGCAGTTCTACCGCATGCCCTTGCCGATGCTGATCAGCTATCGCGGCGAGCTGCGCGAGCCGGTGGCCTGTCAGGTGGAAATGGCGGTGCATACCAAGGCGCTTTTGGCCCAGCTGAATATCCCGACCTATCATTTCCACAGGGAATCGGACGCCAACGAATTGGACGCGATCCTGAAATACACATTCATGTGCAACAAACCTGTCGCGATCCTGACCGACGCGTCTTTCTGGGGAGGCTACGGAGACCAATGATCCGCTCTGACGTTCTGCGCGATATCGCGCCTGTAATCCGCGACCATCTTGTGGTGTGCAACATCGGCCTGCCCAGTCAGGAGTTGCACCTGCTGGATGATCAACCGACCAATTTCTACATGCTTGGCACTATGGGCCTTTCGTCCTCGATCGGGCTTGGGCTGGCTCTGGCCCAAAACAAAAAGGTCATCTCGATTGATGGTGACGGCTCTGTCCTGACCAACTTTGGCACCCTGCCAACCATCGCCAACAACGTGGCCGACAACTATATCCTGCTGATCATCGACAACGGCAGCTATGGCTCGACCGGCGATCAGCCAACCTATGCCGGCAAGAAAACCTCGCTCACCGCCGTGGCAAAGGCCTGTGGCTGTGAAACGGTGATTGAATGTCAGGCGAGCGAGACCAAGGACGTGCTGGAAAAGGCGCTGGCCTCGAACAAGATGACGATCATTGTTTGCAAATGCGAAAGCGGCAACATCAAGGTGCCGGTCATCACCATGGATCCGGTCGTTATCCGTGACCGCTTCATGAAGGCCGTTCAGGCCTGACGTTACGCAAAAGGGGTCCACGATGTTGCCGCGTACTGGCATCCACTGCTGCGACGACGCCCGCCATCTGGCGCGGCGCCGTCTGCCATGGATGGTGTTCGATTACATCGACGGCGCCGCAGGCGAGGGCCACGGCGAGGCAATGAACCGCACCGCCCTGCGTGACCTGCGCCTGCAGCCGCGGATCTTGCGTAACGTCAAGACCCGCGATCTTGGCGTGAAGGTGTTTGATCACGATGCAAACGTGCCCTTCGGCGTCAGCCCTATGGGCATGTGCAACCTGTCCACGCCCGGCGCCGATCTGATGCTGGCGCGCATGGCGGCCCGGTACAAAACACCGGTGGGCGTGTCTACCGTCGCATCGACCTCATTGGAAAAAATGATTGACGCGGCCGATGGGCACGCCTGGTTCCAGCTTTATTTCAGCGGCGACGGCTCGGGCACCATGAAACTGGTCGAACGAGCGAAAACAGCCGGATACAAAACCCTAGTCCTGACGCTGGACGTGCCCGAAGTAGGCCGCCGCCCGCGTGAATTGCGCCACGGGTTCAAAATGCCCTTCCGCATCGGGCCAAGGCAGTTCGTCGACTTTGCCCTGCATCCGCGATGGTCGCTGTCTTCTCTGGCCAAAGGCAAACCGCAGATGGCCAATTTCCCCGATGGCGCCGACGCGTTTGACCGTACCGAAAGCCGCGCCGCCGCCGACTGGTCCTATCTGGACCGGCTGCGCGCCAAATGGCCTGGCAAACTGGTGGTCAAAGGCGTGCTGAGTGTCGAGGATGCCAAACATCTGAAAAAGGCCGGTGTCGATGCCATTCAGGTATCCAGCCACGGTGGCCGCCAACTTGACAGCGCGCCGCCGCCAATCCTGATGCTGGCTGCGATCCGCAAGGCAGTGGGGCCCAGGTTTCCGCTTTTCTACGATAGCGGTCTGCGCTCGGGCGAGGATATCATCAAGGCCTACGCCATGGGTGCCAATTTCGCCTTTCTTGGGCGCCCGTTCCTGTTTGCCATGGCGGCAAAGGGTGAGGCAGGATTGGCGCAGCTTTGGGACGTTCTGAACGACGAGATCAGCCTGACTCTGGCTCAGATCGGGCAGACGGCAATGACAGACCTGAACCACTGTCTGATGCCCGACATTACCTGAACCTCAGCTTCTTGCCAGCGGCAGCGCCCCGATCTGACCCAACGCAATCTGCTGGTCCAGAAACTCCACGAATTGCAGCGTCGGCAGCCTTGCCTTGTCACTGTTCCACACCGCCTCGGTTAACATCACCTCGGGTACGTCCTCCAGCGGCAACGCCACCAGCCCCCCCGAAGCAAAATTATAAATTGTCTCGGTCAATATCGTGATCCCCATCCCGCAAGATACAAGGCCCAGAATGCCCACCGAATTGAAGGCCTCCTGCACGATCCGGGGCATGAACCCGGCGCGGCGGCACAGCGGAAAAAGATAGTCATAGAAATGCGCCCAATCCTTGGCCGGGCCATGCACGAAATCCTCATCCGCCAGATCCTTTAGCCGCAAGGATTTGCGCTGCGCAAACCGGTGGCTTTCATGCACGATGCAAATCGGGCGGTCGGTCTGGATCGCGCGTCGTCCCAGACCAGCCTGCCTTACCGGGCCAGTGACAAAACCAATATCCAGCTTGTCATCATCCAGTTCCCTCAATTGAGTTGACGTTACCCCATGATGCGGGCGGATAGTGATACCCGGCTGGCCCAGTCGAAACTGCTTCAACAACTCGGGCAGGGCGCCGGCAATGGCGAAGTCAGTATATCCCACACGCAGCGCGCCCGCCTCACCCCGGTTTATGCGACGTGTCAGGTCCACCGTTGCCTCCATCCCGTTCAGCACAGCGCGCGCACCATCACGAAACACGACCCCCGCCTCGGTCAGCCGGACAAAGCTTTGCGATCTGGCGAACAACTGCACGCCCAGATCGGCCTCAAGATGCTGGATCGCCCGGCTAAGGGCCGGTTGCGAGATATTCAGCTTTTCCGACGCGCGGCGAAAATTCAGATCTTCGGCAACAGCAAGGAAATAGCGGATATGGCGCAGGCCAAATTTCATAATACCTTTTCTGCATCAAGAACGGATGAATTGATATTATACTTGCGCATTCCCCCACGCTACCCTTTGCTCACAACAATAAGAATAAAAACATCCAACACCCGGGAGCTGTCATGTCACTCACCTTTCCAAAAATCCTTGCGGGGTCCGTTGCGGCCCTTTCCCTGACGGTCGGCGCCGCGCAGGCGGCCGACGTCACAATCAACCTTGGCTATGCTGCGGCCGAAGGCAGTTCTTACGCCGTTCTGGCCGACAAATTCGAAGAACTGGCCGAGGAATATTCCGGTGGCACAATCGACGTCAAAGTGCGCTGCTGCGGCCAGCTGATGGGCGAGGACGAAGCGTTCAAAGCGATGCAGCTTGGCACCGTTGATATGCATATCATCACCGGCAACAATATCTCGCCGCACTTTCCTTTGATGGATGCCTTTGTGCTGCCCTATATCTTCGAGGACAAGGCCCACGCTTACCGCGTCCTCGAAGGCAAGGTCGGTTCCGGTTTTGCTAGCCAGTTGCATGCAGCAACAGGCGTTCACCTGCTGACCTTTGGCTTTGTCGGTGACCGCGATTTCTATAATTCGCGCAACCCGATCACCAAGATGGCGGATATGGCGGGTCTCAAAGTCCGCGTTCCCAAGAACCAGGTGATGATTGACACCTTTACCGAATTCGGCGCCGCCCCCATCCCGCTTCCGTGGGCAGATACCCCCACTGCACTGCAGACAGGTACAGTGGAAGGCGCCGACAACGGGACATCCTTCATCAAGTCGCAGAAATTCTATGAAATCATGCCGTATTTCACCGCGCTTGAGCATTTCACCTATTTCTCACCACTCTTCGCCAGCGACCGGATCATGAAGAAACTGGATGATGCTCAGCGAGACGCCGTGATGCGCGCCGCCCGTGATGCAGGGATCTACCAAAAACAGGAAATGACCAAGCAGGTGGATGAAATCCGCGCCTTCCTGACCGGCGAGGGCGGTATGAAGACGGCCGAGTTTGACCGAACCGACTTCATCGCAGCCGGCCAGCGCGTTCAGGATCGGTATGCGTCTGAAAAAGGGGACGAATTTACCGCACTGGTCAACGCCGTTCGTGCCGCTGCTGAATAGGCGGCTTTCCGCAAAAGTAAAAGGCATGCAATCCTTGGTTTGCATGCCTGCCTTTCCCCGATCCGCAGGAAGATATCATGCTGACCAAACTTGATCAGTATTTCGAAGAAGTGCTCTGTACGCTCTTTCTTGGCGTGGTTGTCGGATCGGTGCTGATGCAGGTGGTCTTGCGGTTTTTCTTCCATACCGCAGCGGCCTGGGCCGAAGAAACCGCCGTCTACGGCATGATCTTCGCGGTCTATCTGGGGGCTACAATGGCAGTTCGCGACCGGGCGCATATCCGGATCACGCTATTGGTCAGCCGACTGCCACGGGCCCTGCAGGTGGCCTCGGTTGTGCTGGCTGATACGCTTTGGCTTGCATTTGTGATCTTCATGATCGTGCAAACCACCGCCTACACGCAACTGCTGTTCAACGTCACCTACCAAACACCCGGTCTGGGGATCGAACAACGCTGGGTGCAGATGTTCATTCCCATGCTGTTCACCCTGATGCTGTTCCGCATCCTTCAGGTCTATTGGCGGTGGGGCAAAGACCGCTTCGAAGGGCTGCCGCTATGACCCCGGTCAAAGGAAGCCCAATCACCGCGTCAGCCATACCAACGGCAATTCTTGCCGCAATGACCATTGGCGTTGCCCTCGCCTTCGCTACGGGGGTGAATGGCCCCATTCTCATGGCTGTCGTTTTTGTGTTTACGATGGCCATTGGGGTTCCCATCCCCTTTGCCGCCGGGATTGCCACAGTAGCTGGGCTTTACCTCGCTGACGTCCCGATGACGTTGATGGCCCAGGCCGCCTGGACGGCGTTTGAACCCTTCCCGCTGGTCACCATCCCGCTGTTCATTCTGGCAGGTCAGTTGATGGAACAGGGCGGCATGTCCGAAAAACTGGTCAATATCGCGCAGAAACTTGTTGGCGCCTACAAGGGTGGCCTCGGGCTGGTGACGGTCGTGGCCTGCATGTTCTTTGCCGCACTCTCGGGGTCCGGCCCCGCCACCACTGCTGCCATCGGCTCGATCACCATTCCGGCTATGCAGGAAGAAGGCTATCGCTCACGCTTTGCCGGTGCGATTGCCGCCGCCGCAGGCGCGCTTGGCAGCATGATCCCGCCCTCAAATCTGCTGATCATCTTCGCGCTCGTCACCGACGTGTCGATCCCGCGCCTTTTTCTGGCGGGCATCGTGCCCGGCATTGTGCTGGGCCTGATGCTGATGATTGTGGTCTTCATCATATCCGTCAAGAACGGCTATGGCGGCACCGGCGAAAAATTCCGCTGGGGTCCGCTGCTCACGGCCTTCTGGGATGGTAAATGGGCCGTCATGGCCCCCGTGATCATCCTTGGCGGCATCTATGCCGGCATCTTCACCCCGTCCGAGGCCGCAGGCGTTGCCGTGGCATATGGCCTTTTCGTAGGCATGTTCATCTATCGCGGACTGACCTGGGCAAAGCTGTTCCACGCCTTCAAATTCACCGCGATCGTCATCGGCTCGGTGCTGTTCATCCTTGGCTCGACCAAAGCTTTTGGCCAACTGGTTACGCTGTTCGATATACCCGATGCGGTGCTGGGCCTGTTTCAGGGGCTTGTCGAATATCCCTGGCTGGTGATGCTGCTGATCGGCGTCTTCTATATCCTTGTCGGCATGTGGCTTGAAAGCATCCCGCAGATCATCATCTTCACCGCCGTCTTCTTTCCCCTGATCACCAGCCTTGGGATTGATCCGGTGGTCTTTGGCATCTTCACGGTCATGACCTGCGAGATCGGATTTCTCACCCCGCCGATCGGCGTCAACCTGTTTGTCGCTGCACGGATCAGCAAGATCACAATCGAGGAGATTTCCGTTGGTGTCCTGCCCCTGCTGATCCCCTACATGCTGATGATCCTGCTTTTGGTCTTTTTCTCGGACTGGGTCACCTTCCTGCCCGACATGGTCTACGGTCCGCAACTGAGGTAAAACAATGAAAGAAGTCCCGCTAGCTGGCTACACGGATCGCCTGTCGGCGCGCCCGGGTGAGACCATTGAATTCAAGGTCTCATCGCATCTTGACGCCCCGTTTCGCGCCCGCCTCATGCGGTCCATCTGCGCCGATCCAAACCCCGCAGGTCAAGGCATTGTCGAGGAAGACGCCAGCGCTTGGTTCACTGCCCGCGATGTCCCATCCCGCCACCAGCCCTTTTTTTCAGGGTCATACGGCACCAGCGACACCGCCCTCAAAATCCAGGCGGGTCAGGCCCTGACGCTTGCCGCTACGATCCTGCCAACACGGATCACCGGCCAGGATCAGGTTGTACTTGGGCTTGGCCCGATTGCACTGGGCCTTGATGCAGCCGGGCACGGTTTTGCCCTGGTCGGCAACCAGCGCCTTATCACCAGCCAGCCACTGACCCTTCATAAGTGGGCGCGGATCAGCGCCGAATTCGCCGATGGCTATTTCACCCTGACCCTGACCCCGATCAGCCGCGACACAACCCTGGCCGAGTCGGTGTCAGGCACCGCGGCCCTGCCCGCCATCAACGCCACGGTCACTCTTGCCGCCCGACAGGACGGGCCCCGGGCCACGGCCCATTTCAACGGCAAGGTCGAAGCGCCGTCAATAACGTCTGGCGACACCCCGCTAGCCGTGTGGGATCTGGCCGCCAATACACCCTCGGCCCGCGTTCCGGCCCTCACCGGGCCCGGCCTGACGCTAATCAATTTCCCCGCACGTGGCATGACCGGCTCGGGTTGGGACGCGTCCGAGATGTGTTGGCGCCACAAACCCGATCACTACGGCGCCATCCACTTTCACGACGACGACCTTTACGATTTCGGCTGGGAGACTGATTTCAGCTTCACGATCCCGGATGGCATGCCCTCGGGCGTCTACGTCATGCGGATCGAGGGCGACAGCGATGCAGATGCCATGCCGTTCTACGTCTGCCCGCCCAAAGGCGAGCGGACCTCTGATTTGTGCGTTCTGATCCCCACTTTCACCTATGTGATTTATGGCAACCACGCCCGCCCAGATTACAATCCGTCCTGGCAAAAACGGATCGCTGAATGGGGCGCCTATCCGTATAATGCCGCCGAATACCGCGACTATGGCATGTCGACCTACAACACTCATTCCGACGGGTCGGGCATCTGCCACGCCTCACATCACCGGCCGCTTTTCAACCTGCGCCCCGGATATCTGACCTTCTGCACCACGCCCTGTTCGGGCTTGCGGCATTTTCAGGCGGACAGTCACCTGATCAGCTGGCTGCACGCCAAATCCATCAGCTATGACATCATCACCGATACCGAACTGCACGAAGACGGCGCAGCCGCTATCGCGGGTTACAAGGCAGTAACCACAACCACCCACCCCGAATACCATACGGCTGAAACGCTGGATGCCCTGCGCGAATATCGCGATTCTGGCGGCAACCTGCTATACCTAGGTGGCAACGGATTTTACTGGCGCATCGCCCGACATCGTGAAAACAACAGCCTGCTTGAAATCCGCAGGGCCGAGGACGGCATCCGTGCCTGGGCGGCGGAACCGGGCGAATACTACAACGCCTTTGACGGCACCTATGGCGGACTCTGGCGGCGCAGCGGCCGCGCACCGCAGGATCTGGTCGGTATCGGCTTTGCCGCGCAGGGTGAATTCTATGGCTCTCCTTATCTGCGGCTTTGCAAGGATCCGGCCTTTGACTGGCTGTTTGAGGGCATTGAAAATGATGTCTTGGGCGATTTCGGCTTCAGCGGCAACGGCGCTGCCGGGTTCGAACTGGACCACGTCGATCATCGCCTCGGCTCACCAAAAGACCTGACTATCCTGGCCCGCTCTACCGGCGACAATCACGATTTCATGCTGGTGCCCGAGGAAATGTTAACCCATCTGACCAACCTTACCGGCGGGTCCGAGGACGAAGCCAAACATGCCGACATGATCTATTTTGACTGTTCAGGCGGTGGATCGGTGTTTTCAACCGGCTCTATCACCTTCTGCGGCAGCCTGCCGTGGAATGATTTCGACAACGATATCTCTCGTTTGCTGGAAAATTATCTACGCCGGAAAGTGGGTTAACCTGTTATTTCGAAGATTATCGAAATAAATCTTGCAGGGGCGAATTTATTTCGATATTTCTAGAATCATGAAACAACCACCCACACCCGACCTTGATCTTGCCCTGACGGCATCAACCTTTGCGGCTCTTGGCAGTGAACAGCGCCTTGCGGTGCTGCGCTGCCTTGTCCGCGCAGGCCCTGACGGGCTGAGCATTGGCGAGCTGGGCAAACGCAGCAGCGTCACCGGCTCGACCCTGACGCATCACGTCAAAATCCTGACCCAGGCCGGGCTGGTCACACAACAGCGTCAGGGCCGCTCGATCATCTGCGCCGCCGTCGCCTATGATGAATTGCGTGCGCTCTCCGAATTTCTGTTGCGAGAATGCTGCGCCGATGCGCCCTGCAAGGACCATGAACATGGCTGATACCACCCTTCCCGCACCGCGCTCATTCTGGAACCGAATGGACAAAGCCTGGGCGTCACTGATCATCATCCTCATGTTGGTTGCGGTGCTGGACTGGCCGCAATTCTGGCCCACGGTCACGTTCGGCGCGACGTCTCTTCTGCACACTGCGCCCTTCATCGCCTTCGCGGTATTGGCAGTGGCCTATATGAAGGCTTCAGGTGCCGAAACCCTACTGGCCCGCGCCTTTGAAGGCCGCCAGACCCGGATGATCGTGCTGGCGGCGCTGCTTGGCGGTCTCTCACCCTTCTGCAGTTGCGAGGTGATCCCCTTCATCGCCGCCATGCTAGCCCTAGGCGCCCCACTGGCTGCGGTCATGGCCTTCTGGCTGGCCTCCCCTCTGATGGACCCGGCGATGTTCCTGATCACCTCAGGCACACTGGGCTGGGATTTTGCCATCGCCAAAACAATTGCCGCCGTTGGTATCGGCCTGTTCGGCGGTTTTGCAACCATGCTGGCTGCGCACTCTTTCGTCTTTGCAGACCCCCTGCGGGAAAAACCCCATGTCGGTGGCTGCTGCAGCGCCAATAAACCGTTTCAGGGCGCACCGCTCTGGCGTTTCTGGCAGGAAAAGCCCCGCATCGACACCTTTCGCGCCACGGCGCTGGACAACGCAGTGTTCCTGCTGAAATGGCTGGCTCTGGCCTATGTGATCGAAGCGCTGATGCTGCATTACATCCCTGCCGATGCCGTCGCGGGCCTGTTGGGCGGTACCGGCATCACCCCGATCCTGATGGGTGCCATTGTCGGTGCACCGGCCTACCTTAACGGCTATGCCGCCGTGCCGATGGTTGATGCCCTGTTGGCGCAAGGCATGAGCAACGGGGCCGCCATGAGCTTTGTCATTGCCGGCGGTGTCAGTTGCATCCCTGCCGCCATCGCTGTCTGGGCGCTGGTCAAACCGCGCGTCTTTGCCGCCTATATAGGTTTTGCTGTCATTGGCGCAGTTCTGGCCGGAATCGCCTGGCAGGCAGCGGCCTGAACCTAACGGATTCAGGAAAGCTGTCGGCACCCGGGCGGCCTGTTGCCCCTGCCGCCCAAATACCCTAACCCGAAAAGGAAATATTTGAAACTGGGGGGCTGCAATGTATCGCGTATGGAATTTTGTCGCTGAATATTCTCTTCTTCTGATCCTTGGCGCCATTACTGCCCTGATCTGGGCTAATACCAATCCCGACAGCTACCACCATTTTGTTGAATTCGTGATCTGGGATCATGCTCCGATTGGCCACCTGCATGACGGCCACCGCACCCTCACGCTGCACTATTTGGTCAATGACATCCTGATGGCTCTGTTCTTTGCCATTGCCGCCAAAGAAGTGTGGGAGGCGGTGATCCTTAAAAACGGTTCCCTGCGAGGGAAAAAGGCTGCAACCCCCTTGTTTGCAACAGCCGGCGGCATGTTCGGCCCCATACTGGTGTATCTGGGTCTGGCGACGATCATGGGCTCGGATACCTATAGTGCCGTTGCCAATGGCTGGGCGATCCCAACCGCCACCGATATCGCGTTCAGCTACCTGGTAGGCCGTATGGTCTTTGGCGGCGGGCACCCGGCGGTACGCTTTTTGCTGCTTCTGGCGATTGCCGATGATGCAGCCGGTCTGATCATTCTGGCGATTTTCTACCCCAGCGGCGATCTGGCGCCCGTCTGGCTGCTGCTGTCTTTGGGGGCCGCCATCGGCGTGTTCGTGTTCTTCAACTGGCTGCCCCGCCGGATGGACCGCGGCAATCAGGATCGCCCCTGCTCCAGCTGGATGCGCGCCAATCTGGGTGGCCTGCCCTATATCCTTGCCGGCTGCATCAGCTGGTATGGCTTCATGCGCTCGGGGCTTCATCCGGCGCTAGGTCTGCTTCCTATCGTCCCGACCATCCCCCATGCTGACCGTGCTTTTGGCATTTTTTCTGAAGCCGAGAAATATCTGCATGACCTGCTGAACGTTCTGGAACACGCGCTCAAACACCCTGTTGAAATCGTTCTGTTCTTCTTTGGCCTACTCAACGCCGGGGTCGAGTTTTCGGCGATGGGCGATGCGACATGGCTGGTACTGGCGGGGCTGCTCGTTGGTAAGCCGGTCGGGATTTTCATCTTCGGCTGGATCGCCGCAAAGCCGATGGGTCTTGGAATTCCGCAGGGCATGCGGATCATTGATCTGGTGGTGATCGGCTGCGTCGCCGCCATCGGCTTTACGGTATCGCTTTTTGTTGCCTCAGTGGCCTTCGATGCCGGGCCTGTGCAGGATGCCGCCAAAATGGGTGCGCTCTTCAGCTTTGCGGCGGCCATCATATCAATTTTCGTGGGTAAGCTGCTCAGGGTTGAGAAGCGCGAAATGTAGGATAATGGCTTGCCAGCCACATGAAGCCGGTGCTTTGGCGCCGGTTTTTTTGCACCAAGGCGCAAAAATTTTCCCTGATTTACTGTCACAAAGCTATCTAATTCGCCATAATCATGGGGAATTGACTCATCATGCCTTAAGAAAACCTCGCTAAAGAGGATCTGGCAGAGCAGCATCGGAGCAATGGAATGCTCGAATTCGACAACGTGAGCAAGTCCTTCTGGACTGGCACGCAGCGCAAGGTGATCCTTGACCGCGTGTCTTTTCGCGTTGAATTGGGCAACTCGCTTGGCATACTCGCCCCTAATGGGACCGGCAAAACCACACTGATCAATATGATGGCCGGTTTGGAAAAGCCAGACGAAGGTGACATTCGTCGTGGCTGTCGTATCAGCTTTCCGCTCGGGTTCATGGGCGGAGTTGTCAATCGCGTCTCAGCGATGGAGAATTCCCGCTATATCGCCCGGCTCTACGGGCTTGACCCCGACTATATCGAAGCGTTTTGCCGGTGGATGTGTAACCTTGGCGAATATTTCGACCAGCCGCTTGGCACCTATTCTTCGGGAATGCGGGCGCGTTTTACCTTTTCGCTGATGCTGGCGCTAGATTTTGATATCTACCTGATTGATGAGGGAATGCCCGGTTCTACTGATGTAGAATTCAACCGCAAGGCTGGTGAAATACTCAAGGAAAGGTTACGCACAACCACTGTGATAATTGTTTCACACCAGCCGGCGACACTGGAAAAATTTGCCCGCTCAGCGGCAGTTCTCATGGGCGGACAGCTGTATATGTTCGACACCTTGGAAGAGGCGAAAGTTCTGTATGACTACGAAACCCAAGGTTAAAAAGTACCGTATCCCGCACAAACCGTCACCGTCCCCCAAAGGCGCGACATCGACCAGTCCGGAAATGGAACCGGAGGAAGCGCTTGATCGGATCATGGCGGATGATAAAGCGGGCGATGTGCCCGAATCCGCGCCGGTAACGCCTGTCGCTGACACAGCGACTGTTACGGCACAGGGCACCGCCACTCCTGCGCCAAAAAAACCTGCAGCTCAGAATATCGATGACATCCGCAAAGAAGGCCTGACCGGTCGTCAGTTGCGAATGGCGCGGCGCATGGCACAAAAACACGGTCTGGCCCCGGTCTCGGATTTAGATGCGGTACGGTTGCTGCGTGCCAAAGGCATCGACCCGTTCCAGCGCGCCAACATAGTCGAGCTGGTGGACAAAGAGAATAAACAGCGCGCCGACACCAAAGGCACATCTGACCAACAAGTGCAATTGCCCCAGACCGTTCCGGCGGGTCGTCCGGGCCTGCCTTCAACAGATCTCAGCCCGGCAGACCGTCGCGCTCAGGAAATCATGCAGATCCAGCGCGACATCGCCAAGCGCCGCCGCCGCAAGCTGCTGCTGTTGTTGTCGCGACTGTCGGCATTTGTGTTTCTGCCGACGATATTGGCGGGCTATTACTACTATGCCGTAGCCACTCCGATGTACACGACCAAGTCCGCCTTCCTGATCTTATCCGCCGACGGCGGCGCAAGCGCGGGCGGATTGGGTGGCCTGCTGCCCAGCCAGTTTGCCACCGGTCAGGATGCTATTGCCACCCAGGAATACCTTGAATCCAAAGACGCCATGCTGCGCCTCGACAAGGAACTGGGATTTCGTGATCATTTCAGTCAGGCTTGGATCGACCCGATCCAGCGGCTTGACCCTGACGCCAGCAACGAAAAGGCGTACAAGCTTTACAACAAATACGTGAAACTGGGCTATGACCCAACCGAAGGCGTGATCCGGATGGAACTGTCCACCGCCACACCCGAAGTCAGTGCCCTGTTCTCGGAACGCCTTATCAACTACGCCGAAGAACGGGTTGACCACCTGAGTCAGGAAAAACGTCAGGATGCTGTACAAACCGCCATTGCAAGCCTTGAGCAAGCCAAGGCCGAACGGCGCGCAGCCCAGCAACGTCTTGTTGAATTGCAGGAAAACAGCATTCTGGATCCGGCAGGTGAAATCGGCAGCATCCGCAGCCTGATCAACTCGATCGAACTGCAACTTCAGGAAAAACAACTGGCTCTGAACATCCAGCTGAACAATTCCCGGCCGAACCGGTCCAAGGTGGCAGCCTTGCGCAGCGAAATCGAAATTCTGCAGGCTGAGCTGACCAAACTGAACGCCCGTCTTAATCAGGCAAGTGACGGCGCAAGCTCGTTGGCCTCACAAACCGCGGACATACAGATGGCCCAGGCGGATCTGGCCACCGCCGATCTGGTCCTGCAATCGGCACTGGAAACCAAACGCCAGTCCGAGATCGAGGCGAACAAACAGGTCCGGTATCTGACCGTCAGCGTTCAGCCGATCGCCTCGCAGGATCCCTCCTATCCGCGGGCTTTTGAAAACACGGTCCTTGCCTTCCTGATCTTTGCCGGTATCTACCTGATGATATCACTCACCGCCTCCATTCTTCGCGAACAGGTATCGTCTTAATATGAAACAGGTTGAATTCGCCGGGCTGCACGTGGGCAACAATCAGCCGCTCACCGTCATTGCAGGCCCGTGTCAGTTGGAAAGCGTGGATCACGCCCAGATGATTGCCGGAACCATGGCCGAGGCCTGTAAGGCCGCTGGCGCGCAATTCATCTTCAAGGGCTCGTTCGACAAGGCCAATCGCACCTCGCTCAAGGGCAAACGCGGCCTTGGGCAGGATGAAGGGCTCAAGGTCATGCAGGCCGTCAAGGACGCCCTTGGCGTTCCGGTACTGACCGACGTGCACCTGCCCGACCAATGCGCAGCGGTGGCCCAGGTCTGCGATGTGCTGCAAATCCCTGCCTTTCTCTGCCGCCAGACCGACCTGCTATTGGCCGCAGGCGAAACCGGCGCCGTGATCAACGTGAAAAAGGGCCAGTTTCTGGCGCCATGGGATATGCCCAATGTGGTCTCCAAACTCGAATCCACTGGCAACACCAAAATTCTGCTGACCGAACGTGGCACATCGTTTGGCTATAACACCCTTGTCACCGATATGCGTGCCCTGCCGCAAATGGCCGCCACCGGCTATCCCGTGGTGATGGACGCCACCCATTCTGTGCAGCAACCAGGCGGCATGGGCGGCAGTTCCGGCGGCCAGCGTGAATTTGCCCCGGTCATGGCCCGCGCCGCCGTATCCCTTGGTATTGCTGCGGTTTTCATTGAAACCCATGAAGACCCCGATAGTGCCCCCTCGGACGGGCCCAATATGATCCCGCTGTCGCAAATGCCTCATCTTATTGCCACATTAATGCGATTTGACCTTCTCGCCAAAGAGAACCCGATTGCGATCTGAAGAAAGACTTTGACAGTGAAAAAGCCCGAGTACCAAGTCACCCCAAACACCTGGGAATTCCTGCGCGATGCGATGATCACGCCCACCGGTTTCCGTGAATATGATGCGCGCTGGAAATACCCCGACGAGATCAACCTGCCCGGCATCACCGCCCTTGGCCTGGGCCTTGGCACCCAGATGCAACGCCGCGGTATTGACCCGGTGATTGCCGTTGGCAACGACTATCGCGACTATTCTTTATCGGTCAAAAACGCCCTCATGCTCGGGCTGATGCAGGCCGGGATTTCCGTCAGGGATATCGGCCCCTGCCTGTCCCCCATGGCTTATTTTTCGCAGTTTCATCTGGATGTGCCTGCGGTTGCCATGGTCACAGCCAGCCATAATCCCAACGGTTGGACCGGCGTGAAGATGGGCTTTGAACGCCCCCTCACCCACGGCCCCGATGAGATGAACGAACTGCGCGACATCGTTCTGAATGGCGAAGGTGAACAGCGCCCCGGCGGCGCCTATGAATTTGTCCATGGCGTGCGCGAGGCCTATCTTGATGACCTTGTCGGCGACTTCAAGATGACCCGCAAGCTCAAGGTCGTCTGCGCCACCGGTAACGGCACGGCCAGCGCCTTTGCCCCCGAGTTGTTTGAACGGCTGGGGGTCGAGGTCGTGCCCTCGCACAACACCCTTGATTACACCTTTCCCCACTACAACCCCAACCCCGAAGCCATGGAAATGCTGCACGACATGAGCGACAGCGTTAAGGCTTCAGGCGCCGATTTTGCCCTTGGCTTTGATGGCGACGGCGACCGCTGTGGCGTGGTCGATGATGAGGGCGAAGAGATTTTTGCCGATAAGGTCGGCGTCATCATGGCGCGGGATCTTTCCAAACTCTATCCCGGCTCCACCTTTGTGGCCGATGTGAAATCGACCGGGCTTTTTGCCTCGGATCCGGAACTCTTGGCCAACGGCGCCAGGGCCGATTATTGGAAAACCGGGCATTCCCACATGAAACGCCGGGTCAAGGAAATCGGCGCGCTGGCGGGCTTTGAAAAATCCGGCCACTACTTTCTGGCCGAACCTGTGGGCCGCGGATACGACTGCGGCATGCGCGTGGCCGTTGAGATCTGCAAACTGATGGACCGCAATCCCGACATGTCGATGTCCGACCTGCGCAAGGCGCTACCCGTGACCTACGCCACCCCAACCATGTCACCCTGGTGCGCCGATACCGAAAAATACGATGTGCTTGAACGACTGGTCGAAAAACTCGTTGCCAAACACAAAGCCGGCGAAAAAATCGCTGGTCGCGCCATCAAGGAAGTGGTCACCGTCAACGGCGCCCGCGTCATTCTGGACAACGGCAGCTGGGGTCTGGTGCGGGCCTCCTCCAACACCCCCAATCTGGTGGTGGTCTGCGAAAGCTCGCATTCCGACGCCGAAATGCGGGCCATCTTTGCCGATATTGACGCGGTCATCCGCACCGAACCTGCTGTTGGCGATTACGACCAGACAATCTGACACCCGGCGCGCGCACTGCCATTTCTTCTTGCCAAAATATCCATTCCGCACCCCAAGCCCCGGGTGCGGGGTGGGCGGGTGGGCGCTCCCGGGGCTTGGTCACCGGTAAAGCCCGCGAAATCCACGTACACTTCGCATGTTCAGGCCTGTGCAGGGCGGGGTTTCACCCCACGATACCTCAGGCCGTCAGCCCACGCCCCTTCAGCAGCGCCTCAACACCCGGCAAACGGCCCCGGAATGCTATATAAAGCGCCTCCGCGTCACGCGACCCGCCGGTTGAAAGAATGTTTTTCTCCAGGGCCTTGGCCCGTTCCGGATCAAACGGTCCACCCGCCTCTTCAAACGCAGCAAACGCGTCGGCGTCCATCACTTCAGACCACATATAGCTGTAATAGCCCGAGCTATAGCCGTCGCCAGAAAACACATGTGCAAACTGCGGCGTCGCATGGCGCATTGCAATCGCCGACGGCATCCCGATATTTTTCAATATTTCCTGCTGCTTAGCCATTACATCATGGGGCGCCTCCCCTTCGTGAAACGCCAGATCAACCAGTGCCGAGGCAACATATTCTACCGTCTGAAACCCCATATCAAATGTCGCCGCCCCCAGAACCTTGTCCAGCATATCCCGCGGCATGGGGGCACCTGTTTCGGCATGGGTGGCAAATTCTCCAAGAACTTCTGGCACTTCCAGCCAATGCTCAAATAGCTGACTGGGCAATTCCACAAAATCCCGCGCCACCGAGGTGCCCGAAATGCTCTCATAGGTCACATCCGACAGCATCTGATGCAGGGCGTGCCCAAACTCATGAAACAACGTGCGCGCATCATCGTAGCTCAGCAATGCGGGATCACCCTTTGCAAAATTGCATACATTGATCACCACCGGCCCCTGCACCTTTGGGAATTTGGCCTGCCCCCGCATGGCCGAGCACCAAGCACCTGAACGTTTTGAACCCCGGGCAAAGTAATCCCCAATGAATACAGCGATATGGCGACCTTCACGGGTCACTTCCCAGGCCCGGCAATCCGCGTGATACAGCGGCACGTCCAGTGCCTTGAATTCAAGGCCAAACAGCCGGTTAGCACAGGAAAAAGCCGCCTCTATCATCCGGTCAAGCTGCAGATAGGGCTTCAGTTCCGCCTCATCCAGATCATGCTCGGCCTGACGGCGCTTTTCCGCATAATACCGCCAGTCCCACGGCGCCAGATCACCGTTGATCCCGTCTTCCCGCATCATCGTGGTCAGCACCTCTGCGTCACGATCAGCCTGTGCCTTGGCGGGCCCCCAGACATCCATCAGCAACTTTTGGACCGCGGCCGGGGTCTTGGCCATCTCGGTTTCCAGCTTGAAATCGGCAAAGCTGCCATATCCCAGAAGCGCCGCGCGTTCCTGCCGCAGCGCCAGCGTCTCTTGCGCAATCGCGCGGTTATCCGTCGCACCTTCATTTGCCCCACGGGCAGCCCAGGCAGTAAAAGCTTTCTCGCGCAGATCCCGTCGAGGCGAGAATTGCAGGAACGGTACGATCAGCGACCGTGACAATGTAACAATCGGATTTTTCAGACCTTTTTCCGCGCCTGCAGAACGGGCCGCATTCACCAGAAAATCGGGCAAGCCTTCCAGATCATCCTCGGAAAGCGCCATGTACCATGCGGCCTCATCCGCCAACAGGTTCTGGGTAAAGGCAGTGCCCAACTCCGCCAGCCGCGACATGATCTGCCGCATGCGCTTGTCCTGATTCCCTGTCAACGCAGCGCCCGCACGCCGGAACCCGCGGTGGGTCAACATCAGTACACGGCGCTGTTCGTCTGTCAGATCCAGCGTATCACGGGCTTCCCACAAGGCTTCTATCCGCGCATACAACGCCTTGTTGCCATAGATTTCTGACGCATGCGCCGCCAGTCTTGGGCTGAATGAGCGCTGCAACTCCTGCCGTTTGGGATTGCTGTCAGCCCCCGCCAGCGAGAAAAAAACCGACAACACCTTGTCCAGCGCTTTGCCTGACGCCTCTAGCGCCTCAATCGTGTTGGCAAAAGTGGGTGAAGCTGAGCAATCGCCGATCGCCCGCACCTCTGCCTGCGCCAGCTCCAGTGCCTTGTCAAATGCCGGGGCAAAATCTTCGTCGCGGATCCGGGCGAACGGTGCGATTTCAAAAGGCGTGGCCCAGTCAGCCAGCAGCGGATTGGTCATGGTGTTCTCCTTTGGCCCCACATACAGGGCAATCAGGGCGGGATTTCAGGGTGATCTTGCGGGATTCGCCATAAAGCGCGTCATAAATCAGCATCTCTGCGCGCAGAGCCTCGCCCGCTCCGGTGATCAGCTTGACCGCCTCAACCGCCATCATTGCCCCCACAACACCTGGCAAGGGGCCCAAAACACCTGCCTCGGCACATGACGGGGCAAGACCCGCCGCAGGCGCATCGGGAAAAATACACTGATAACAGGGTGTACCGCGCGCCGGATCAAACACACTTAGCTGCCCCTCCCATTGTGACAAAGCACCGGAAATCAGCGGCTTACCCTGTGCAGCAGCGGCCCGGTTCACCAGATAACGGGTTTCAAAATTATCGGTGCCGTCAAGGATCAAATCGTAATCGGCAAATAGCTCGTCTGCGATTTCTGGGGTCAAACGCCGCTGATAGGGACGCACATCAACACTGGGGTTCTGCGCCTTCATTGCGACAGCGGCGGATTTCACCTTTGGCAGACCGATATCAGTGTCACGGTGAATGACTTGCCGCTGCAAGTTGGAATTATCGACATCGTCATCGTCAATCACACCAATCGTACCAACCCCTGCCGCCGCTAGATACAACAGTGCCGGTGATCCCAACCCTCCGGCGCCGATCACCAGAACACGCGCCTGCTTCATCGCTTTTTGCCCCGGTCCGCCGATTTCGCGAAGCACGATATGGCGTGCGTAACGCTCTAGTTCGGCATCCGAAAATGTACCAGAGTTGGCGACATGCGCGGGGCCGGCCTGCGCCTTGACTTTTAACCATCTGAGGCCCGCGCGATAGACCATGATCAGCACGGCACAGCCCCCAAGGATCAACCAAAAACCAGCAGTGGTTCCTGTCGCCATGCGCAAAGAGTGCCCGTCCGGCAAAACCAGATGCAGCAAGACAACCGCCAGCCACAGCAGGCCAATCATCGTCCAGCGCAGGTTCCTGGGCACCCCCAGAACCGCTCCAAGGCCCCAAAGCCCAGCCGCCATCACCAGAACCAAAATCATCAGCCGCGCCCTGTGGAGCCAAAACCACCCTGCCCGCGCAGGGTTTCATCCAGCGTCTGGACAAGATCGAAACGCGCCTGCACGACCGGGGCCACAACCATCTGGGCGATGCGCATCCCGTGTGTAACCTCAAACGGCGCATCGCCTGCATTCATCACGATCACACCCAAAGGCCCGCGATAATCGCTGTCGATGGTGCCGGGGCTGTTGGGCAGGGTAACTCCGTTTTTCAGGGCCAGCCCCGAGCGCGGGCGCAATTGCACCTCATACCCTTCGGGCACCGCCATCCGCAATCCGGTGGGCACCAACGCCCGTTCACCAGGTGCCAGTATCAGCCCCCCCTTGGCCCCCTCCGGAAAATTGGCCCGCAGATCAGCACCCGCAGCCCCCGGCGTTTCATAGGATGGCAGCCCAAGCGACTGGTCTGCGCCCGCGTCCCACATCAGTTGCACTGCAACCATTCCCAGCCCTTCTTCTTGGCAAAAATACTCAAAACCCTCAGGTCAGCGCTGCAGCGATACGCTGGGCCAGTTTTTGCGCGACCTGATCTTTGGACATGCGCGGCCAATCTTCCACCCCTTCGTCCATGATCAGGGTAACGTCATTTTCGGCCCCACCCATGATACCCGTAGAGTGGTTTACGTCATTGGCAACGATCCAGTCACAGCCTTTTCGCAGGCGCTTGGCTGCAGCGTTTTCAACGACATCATCGGTCTCGGCCGCAAAGCCCACAACAAGTGCCGGCCGACCCTTTTTCATCTGGCTAACCGTAGCCAGAATATCCGGGTTTTCGGCGAATTCCAGATTTGGCAGACCTTCCTTTGTTTTCTTCAACTTGCTGTCGCTGGCACTCGCAACGCGCCAGTCAGCCACCGCAGCGGCGAAAACGGCCGCCTCGACCGGCAGCGCGGCTTGCACCGCCTTCAACATCTCTTGTGCCGTCTGAACCCGGATCACCTCAACCCCCGAAGGCGGCGGCACATCGGCGGGGCCAGTGACAAATACCACTTCGGCTCCCAATGCCACCAGCGCCCGCGCCAGCGCCGTTCCCTGCGCCCCGGACGAGCGGTTGGCAATATAGCGCACCGGATCAATCGGCTCCTGCGTCGGTCCCGATGTTACCAGCACGCGCTTGCCTTGCAGCAGGCCGCCTGCCAACGCTGATTCGATCGCCGCGACAATCTCCAGCGGCTCGGCCATCCGGCCCGGGCCAAATTCGCCGCAGGCCATGTCGCCCTCATTCGGGCCAACAACATGAATACCATCGGCGTCCAGTGTCGCTGTGTTCCGGCGGGTCGCCCTGTGCTGCCACATCCGCACATTCATCGCCGGCGCGATCATCACCGGTGTGTCGGTAGCCAAAAGCAGGGTTGAGGCCAGATCATCCGCATGCCCGTTCGCCATTTTTGCCATCAGGTCAGCGGTGGCGGGTGCTACCACGATCAGGTCGGCACTGCGGCTCAGTTCGATATGGCCCATTTCGGCCTCATCGGTCAGATCGAACAGGTCCTGATAAAGCTTTTGACCGGCAAGCGCCGAAACCGAAAGAGGTGTTACAAATTCCGATCCCGCACGAGTCAGGACCGGGGTTACCTCGGCCCCGCGTTCTCGCAGGCGGCGGATCAGGTCCAAGGACTTGAAGGCCGCAATACCTCCGCCGATAATCAGAAGAATGCGTTTCGATGCCAGCATGACGCTTTCCTTATTCAGCCGCTGCGACAGTAAGGTCTGACCTTCAGGGTGACAAGGGGCAGCTCGCTGCGCTTGTCACCCTGTCTCGCGGGGCAATCCATCTTTATTTGAAAGCGGCACAAGGGTCGGGGCGCTCAGCCGCCGGGGCCGAAAGCACTTTGTCAAATCCGCCCTCCAGAGGCTGATCGTCTTCAGTCTGGCCAATCACATAAACTGTTGTCTCTGGCACAACATCCGCCAGATAAGAGGGCACACCCCAGTCGCGCCTCGCATGCCCGTTTCCGGTGATCACAACCACCGGACCACCGGTTTCCTCCAATGCGCGCACCGCCGCACGCGCCAGAACGGCGTCACGCAGGCGCTGAATTTCCACCATCCCCGGCAAAATCTCGGGTGGCAGCGCATTGCAATGCGCCACCATTTGCAGGGTTTCTCGCTGGGCCTGTTGCCGGGCCGACAGTGGTTCAGCCAACCCATAGCGTCTGGCTTCTGCACCGAAAACCTGCTCTGGCCCGTCTTCCAGAACAGCCTGTGCCTGGCTGCGTGGGACATGCGCGCCATACACCTTCGCCTCCGGTGCCGCATTGAATATGGGTCTGTACATCGAAAAGTCCGGCCACCCTGACGATCCCCACTCCAGGAATGCCTCCAAATCGCCCGGATCTGTAAATTGCGGCAAGACTTCCCCATAGATACGTGCAGGGCTTACCATTTCAAACACAAGCGCGGCCGGTCGGAACTTGGCCACCTTTTCAGCCTGGACCGCGTGGTGGGCGGTGTTGTCATGCACCTCGCCAATGATCAGCACATCCTGCGCAAACGCATTCTGGGACAGGGTCAGGAAAAGGAAGGCAAACCGCACAATCATGCGAGCAGGTTGTGCACCTCTGATCCATGACGTTCAAGGGTTTTGCGCATCTTCTGAAACGCCGCCACTTCCAGCTGTCGCACACGCTCTTTCGAAAGGTTCAGTTCATCTCCAAGGCTTTCCAAGGTTCGGGGCACATCACGTAATTTACGTTCCCTGACGATAAACTGTTCGCGCTCATTCAGCTTGCCCAGCGCCTCACCCAGCCATCCACGCAAGGCATGAAGATCATGGTCCTGTTCAACCATCTCATCCGCACGCGGCCCGTCATCCTCGATCGTGTCGATCCACTCTCGCCCTTCATCTTCGGAAGACTGCGTTGCATTCAGCGAAAAATCCGAACCCGAAAGCCGCCCCGCCATCATTTCAACGTCGCGTAATGGCACACCAACTTCGTGTGCGATCAACTCGCGCAGCTGATAACCATCCAGTTCTTCGCCCCGCGCCATCGACTCGCGTTCCAGGCGCGCCTGCACCCGACGCATATTGAAAAACAGCGATTTCTGCGATGACGTGCTTCCGGTACGCACCATCGACCAGTTACGCATCACATAGTCCTGAATACTGGCCTTGATCCACCACACCGCATAGGTCGAAAACCGAACCCCGCGATCCGGGTCGAACTTGTCGGCCGCCTTCATCAGGCCGACACCGGCCTCTTGAATCAAGTCATTCATCGGCGCGCCATAGCGGCGGAACTTGGAAGCCATCGAAATAGCCAGCCGCATGTAGGCCGTGATCAGCCGATGCAGTGCCGCTTCATCGCGCTGATCGCGCCAGGCGCAGGCAAGTTGGCGCTCGGTCTCTGCGTCCAGCAACTCGGCCTTCATAGCAGTGCGGGACATGGAACTGGTTTGTGGTGCATCCAGTGGCATTTTTACCCCCTTGCAGGGCAGCAATCCCGATTGCGCCCTTTCTCAGTTTCTCATGGGGTGATACGCAGACCCAATCAATCTGGATCAAAAAAGGGTGCAAAACCACAATGCTGCCAGAACTTACTTTGGTACTTGGGGGCGCGGCCTCGGGGAAATCCGCCTTCGCCGAAAGCCTTGTAAAAGGCACAGGTCGCGGGCTGGTCTATCTGGCGACAGCGCAAATCCACGACAACGAGATGCGGGCAAAAGTCTATCATCACAAAGAAACGCGCGGAGCAGGCTGGCGAACTGTCGAAGAACCACTGGATGTGGGCCGCACTCTGGCGGCGATCAGCGGGGATCAAGCCGTTCTTTTGGATTGCGCCACAATGTGGCTTTCCAATCATATGCTGGCAGAAAATGATCTGGCCGAAGCCGAGGCCGGGTTGATGGCAGGTATCGCGCTCAGCGCAGCCCCCATCGTGATCGTCAGCAATGAGGTGGGGCTTTCAGTGGTGCCTGACAACAAACTTGCCCGTGATTTCCGCGAGGCCCAGGGGCGGCTGAACCAGAAACTTGCCCAAAAGGCAGGTCTGGTTGTCAACGTCATCGCGGGCCTGCCGCAGGTCCTGAAAGGTCAGTTGCCTTGAGTCGCATTTTCTGGGTCCGCCATGGGCCCACACATGCGAAATCCATGGTCGGCTGGTCTGACCTTCCGGCCGACCTGAGCAACGCAGCACAGATCGAACGTCTCAGGTCGCATTTGCCTGATGATGCTCTTGTCATCTCTTCCGATCTCATCCGCGCCAGCGCCACTGCCGATGCCATCGCAGGCAACCGGGATCGCCTGCCTCATGATCCCGACTTGCGCGAAATTCACTTTGGTGACTGGGAATTGCAACGCTTTGACACCATCCCCGATCAGGACCATCTGCGCGCCTTCTGGGACAATCCCGGCGATGTGCGCCCCCCCGGCGGCGAAAGCTGGCACGAGGTGGCCACGCGTGTCGACCGCGCAGTCAACCGTATGCTTACAGCACATGCGGGCCGCGACATCATTGCGGTGGCCCATTTCGGCGCAATCCTGACGCAGGTTCAGCAGGCCCTGCGGGTCGGTGCGTACGAGGTCTTCAGCCACCGGATCGACAATCTTTCGGTAACGGAACTGCATAAAAAGGAAAGCGGCTGGCACGCGGCGCAGATCAATCATCTGCCGTGATGACCCGCCTCACAATTCTTGGTTTCACACCAAAACCGGCAAGCGCTATCGTCATGCCATGACTTATGATCTCATTCTCGGCGATTACGCCTATTCTTCCTGGTCACTGCGCGGCTGGCTGTTGTTTGAAAAATTCGGTCTGCCCCGGCAGACCAGAATGGTGAATTTCAAACTCGGCAGTGTACCCGACCAGATGCCCGACTGGGCACCCGCCAAGACCGTACCCGCCCTACGCACACCCGAAGGCGCGATCCTGTCCGATTCCCTCGCGATCGCCGAAGAACTGGCAACCCGCCATCCCGATGCGGGTCTCTGGCCAACAGATCCCAAGTCGCGCGCCACCGCCCGCAACCTCACGGCCGAGATGCATTCGGGCTTTACTGCCCTGCGCAGCGATTGTCCGATGAATGTTCGGCTCGCCTATACAAACATGCAACCTTCAGACGCGGTAATGGCAGATCTTCGCAGGCTTGAACTGATCTGGGATCATGCCCGAAACACCTGCCTTCCCGACGGTCCGTGGCTCTGCGGCGCCTATTCGGTTGCCGATGCCTTCTTTGCGCCTGTAGCGGCGCGGATTGCAGGGTACGGTCTTGCAGTCACCCCCGCTGCACAGGCCTATGTCGCTGCTCATCTGGCCGATCCGGCCTTCCGACGCTGGCGCGCCATGGGGCTGGTGCATGGCGAAACGCTCAACCGCTATGCCAAACCCTATACCACAGGCCCCTGGCCGGGCCCGATGCCGCGCCCGGCGCACCCCGTCGACACAGGCACACCCGAAAACACGGTTTGCCCCTATTCCGGCAAACCCATCACCCACCTTCTGGAGACCGAGGGCCGGACATTCGGATTCTGCAACGCCTTCTGCCGCGATAAAACAGTGGCCGATCCCGACGCGTGGCCCGCCTTCACCACAATTTTCAACGCCTGAAAACGCGATTACGTCTTCTTTTGGAAACTGTTCCGGGGGCGTTAAAATCCCTCGGGTTTGTAACGTGGGGGCTGCGCCTTCCTGCGTCAGTTAACCAATCCTAAACCCTTCCCACCGTATTCGTTAACCACGATTTATGAAATGGGGAACAGCATGGTCGCACGCGCCTATACGGTGGCTTTTGAAGGGGTCGAGGCGCGCCAGGTTGAGGTGCAATGCGCCATCACCCCCGGCCTGCCCGCCTTTTCCCTTGTCGGCCTGCCTGACAAGGCCGTGTCCGAGGCCAGGGATCGTGTGCGCACTGCGCTCAGCTCCATGGCCATCGCGCTGCCGTCTAAACGCATCACTATCAACCTCAGCCCGGCCGACCTGCCCAAAGAAGGCAGCCATTTCGACCTGCCCATTGCTCTGGCCCTGCTGGCCGCGCTGGAAATCATCCCAAAAGACGCCGTAGAAGGCACCTGTTCACTGGGAGAATTGTCACTCGATGGCACCCTCATCCCTGTCATTGGTGCCCTGCCAGCCGCCATGGCCGCCGCAGAAGACGATCGGACACTCCTCTGCCCAAAAGCTTCGGGTGCCGAGGCCGCCTGGGTTGGCGCAGCACAAGTGATCGGCGCAGCCTCGCTTGCGGATGTTGTACGCCACTATACCGGCCAGTCCCCTCTGGCACCGGCTGAACCAGGAGAAGTCCTTACCGGCAATGGCGGGCGCGACCTGCGCGACGTCAAGGGGCAGGAACGCGCCAAGCGCGCGCTTGAAATTGCCGCCGCCGGACGCCACCACCTGATGATGGTGGGTACGCCCGGTTCGGGCAAATCCATGTTGGCCGCCCGGTTGCCAGGCATCCTGCCACCACTCACCCCAGTCGAGGCGTTGGAAACCTCAATGATCCATTCCCTTGCGGGCCTGCTGGACGAAGGCGGCATTAGCCGCACCCGCCCGTTTCGCGAACCGCATCACACCGCTTCGATGGCCGCTATCGTCGGCGGAGGCCGCCGCGCCAGCCCCGGTGAAATCAGCCTTGCCCACAATGGTGTACTTTTCATGGATGAATTTCCCGAATTTCCCCGCACCGTGCTGGAAACCCTGCGCCAGCCCATCGAGTCCGGCGAGGTGATGATCGCCCGTGCCAACGCCCATATCAGATATCCCTGTCGGTTCATGCTGGTAGCCGCTGCAAACCCTTGCAAGTGCGGATACCTCTCTGATCCGGCACGGGCCTGCGCCCGTGTGCCCCTTTGCGGCGAAGACTACCTTGGCCGAATTTCAGGCCCTTTGATGGACCGTTTCGATCTGCGCATCGAAGTGCCACCGGTCAGCTTTACTGATCTTGATCTGCCACCCTCGGGCGACGCCTCAGCGACGGTCGCAGGCCGGGTCGAACAGGCCCGGGCGGTACAGGCCCAACGATTTGCCGACCGACCCGACATGCGCCTGAATGCCGATGCCGAAGGCGAGGCCCTGGAAGAGATCGCGACACCCGACCCTCAAGGTCGCGATCTGATCAATCGCGTGGCTGAACGATTTGGACTTTCGGCACGCGGCTACCACCGGATTTTGCGTGTCGCACGAACCATCGCCGACCTGGACGCTGATCAGGATGTGCGCCAGCCCCATGTGGCGGAAGCCATCAGCTTTCGCCTGTCAGGTGTGAAAGAACTGTAAACCACGCGGCAATGATTTTGACGTTTGACAGACTTCTGGAAGAAACGGCACAAATGCGGCCAGTGATGGGGAAGATTTTATTCAGCGCTCATGCGCGCTTGGCCTCGATGGCCTCCCATATCTGCGCAGCCACGTTGACACCATCGAACCGCTCCAGTTCCTGAATGCCGGTTGGCGATGTGACGTTGATCTCGGTCAGATACTCACCAATCACATCAATCCCCACAAAAACCTGTCCCTTTTCGCGTAAGAGTGGCCCGATCGCGGCACAAATTTCGCGGTCGCGATCCGTCAGTTCAACCTTTTCGGGGCGCCCTCCCACATGCATGTTGGACCGGGTCTCACCCTTGGCAGGCACCCGGTTGATTGCACCCACCGGCTCACCGTCAACCAGAATCACCCGTTTGTCGCCCTTGGCAACATCGGGAAGGAATTTTTGCACGATCAATGGCTCCCGGCTGAACCCGGTGAACAGCTCGTGCAGCGAGGTCAGATTGCGATCCGCCATGTTCAGCATGAACACGCCGGCACCGCCATTGCCATAAAGCGGCTTCAGGATAACATCACCATGTTGCTCTTTAAAGGCGCGGATCGTGTCAATGTCGCGGGCAATCGTAGTCGGCGGCATCAGCTGCGGAAAATCCAGGATCAACAGTTTTTCGGGAAAATTGCGCACCCAGAACGGATCATTGACCACCGTCGTGCCCGGCATCAGCCGCTGCAGAATATGCGTGGTGGTGATGTAGAACATGTCAAACGGCGGGTCCTGACGCAGCCAGACCACATCAAAATCCGCAAGGTCCACAGTCGCCTCGTCGCCCAGCCGGAAATGATCCCCCTTTACGCGCTGCACACGCAATGGCCAACCTCGCGCCGTCACGTGTCCCTGATCATAGGCCAGCTTGTCAGGCGTATAATAAAACAACTCGTGCCCGCGCGCCTGAGCCTCTTCAGCCAAACGAAAAGTACTGTCGGCATCAATGTTGATTGGCCCGATCGGGTCCATCTGAAAGGCGATTTTCATGGGTTGTCCCCTTGTTCCGTTCCCCCCTAAATGGGGCATGAAGGCCAAAGGTTCAATTCAGAAATGCCCGAACGCGTTCTCCAGGATCTCGATGCGCCCTTGACCATCCATAATTGCCAGATCGAAACGCACTTCACTTAGCGATCCCGATTTCGTCGTTCCCAGAAACTCTTCAGCAGCGGCATGAATGCGCCGCATCTGCGCGGGTCTTAGCCGGGTCATTGCAACATCAAAGTTGCGCGCTTTCTTGACCTCGCAAAATACGTAAACCGGCCCATCCCGGATGATCAGGTCTATCTCGCCCCCATGACCACGCCAACGGGTTTCCAATACTGTGCATCCCCGCTTGAAATATTCGGCAGCAACCGACCGCTCTGCGCTGTCGCCCGATAAATATGCGCGCTGTCCCGCCTCGTGCCGCTGAGCCCGATCAGGCGGGGCACATCCTTTTTCATCGGGTTTTGACATGCCTCACCTTTCACCGGATCAGACTCGCCACTAGTCGGTACCTGCCAGCTTAAGCGCTAGCTGATAAACACGGCGTCGTGGCAATCCCAGTTCGGCTGAAACAACATCTGCCGCATCGCGCACAGTGCGCGTCCGCAAAGCGTCTATAATTTTTTCTTCTAGATCAGTTTCGCTAACAATTACTGAACCTGCCCGGTCAATCACCACAACGATTTCGCCTTTAAGAGTGCGGGCCGCACAGGTCGCAGCCAGCTCATCCAGTGTCCCGCGCAGGATTTCCTCGAATTTCTTGGTCAGTTCGCGACAGACTGCCGCTTGGCGTTCGCCGCCCAGAACCTCGGCGGCATTCGACAGCATCGCTGCGATCCGTTTGGGCGATTCGTAGAAGACGAGCGTCGCAGGCACGTCCTTCAACTCGCTTAGCGCGGATTTCCGCCGTCCGGTAGCATTGGGCAAAAAGCCCGCGAAAAGAAATTTATCCGTCGGCAATCCCGCCAATGTCAGCGCCGTGATCACCGCAGACGGGCCCGGCGCCGACACCAGTGCATAGCCTTCGGCCACGACAGCGCGCGCCAGATCAAATCCCGGATCCGCCACCAAAGGTGTGCCCGCCTCGGACGCGTAAACCACCGATTTGCCTGCGCTCAAAGCCTCTAGAAGCCTGGGCCTTACCTTATCACCATTGTGATCGTGATAGGCCAACAGCGGGCGATCCCCCAGTGCAACCCCGTGGATATCCATCAATTTGCGCAGGCTGCGCGTATCCTCGGCCGCGACCACATCCGCCGAGGCAAGAATATCCAAAGCCCTAAGCGTGATGTCGCGCGCCGTGCCAATCGGAGTCGCAACCAGATACAGCCCCGGCGTCAGCCCCGTCTTGATCGCATTCCCCACTGGACCCGCCCCGTTTGACGTTTATTATCGCCCTCAAATCGCGGCCACCAAAAGGTCCGCAGAAATCAGGGAGTGAAGTTGACCATGTTCGCCGTTTTATCCCCCGTCCGCAAGCTGTTCGGTCGTTTTACAATCCTAATTTCAATCCTTTGGCTGGCGGCATGCCAGCCGGTGGATTTGTCAAACACTGGCGGGGGCAAGTCGATCAACCCCTCTGCGCCGGTCCCCGTGGCGCTTCTGATACCTTTAAGTGCACAAAGCCCGCAGGAACAGAATCTGGCGCGCGATCTGGAAAACGCGGCGCGTCTGGCGGCGTCGGATCTGGATAGTGTAAAGATCGACCTTCGGGTCTACGACACCGGTGGTCAGGCTGGCCTGGCCCAGTCAGCGGCTTTGAGCGCCGTGGCAGACGGGGCCAAGATCATCATAGGCCCACTGCACGCTGAATCGGCAAATGCCGTGGCGGTTGCCGTTGCAAACAGGAACGTCAACGTTCTGGCGTTCTCGAACAACGCCACGATCGCGGGTGGCAATCTGTTCGTTCTCGGTCAAACCTTCCAGAACACGGCAGACCGGCTTGCCAGTTTCGCCAGCCGTCAGGGCAAAAAACGCTTCGTAGCCGTACATTCGAACAACCTTTCCGGTCAGCTTGGCAAGCAGGCGATTGAGCAGGCAGTCGCCATAAGCGGCGCAACCATGGCCGGCAGCGTCGGATACGATTTTTCACAGCAAGGCGTTGTGGCCGCGATCCCGGCCATCAAGGCGGCCGTTACCAACAACAACGCAGATGCGATTTTTCTGACCTCAAATACCGCCGGCGCATTGCCGCTCTTCTCGCAGATGCTGCCCGAGGCAGGCATCAGCCCGGCAACCACCCAGTTTATCGGCCTCAGCCGTTGGGACACCCCGCCGCAGACTCTGGCGCTGCCCGGGGTGCAGGGGGGCTGGTTTGCCCTGCCCGACCCACAACGCAGCGCCCAGTATATCACCCGTTTTCAAGCCGCTTACGGTAATTCACCCCATGCAATCAGCGGTCTGGCATATGACGCGATTGCCGCCATCGGCGCGTTGGCCAAATCCGGGTCGCGCACCGCTCTGACCCGGGGAAGTCTTACCCAGCCTGCAGGCTTTCAGGGCGTAAATGGCGTTTTCCGTCTGCTTGCAGATGGCACAAATGAACGCGGACTGGCTGTTGCTACGATCCGTGATCAGAAATTGGTTGTAATTGCGCCCGCGCCACAGGGCTTTGGTGGCGCGGGTTTCTGACGCCGCGTTGATAGGACAGAATGCAGAATAAAATACCCCGCCCCGACAACCTGATCTGCCCGGCTGAAGAAATTTTCGATGCCAAATCTGTCCACCAGAGGCTGGAGACGGCCATCGCAGAGGCGACAGATAAATCAACGTCGCTACGCAAACCTGTAGTCGGCATTTTGAATGAAGAGATGACCAAAGGCCGCGCCGCAATCAGCGCGGCCTTTACTGACCAGCCTTTCGCCGCCCATGCTGCGACACGCAGTTATAGCTGGCTGACCGATTGCATTATTCTGACCGCCTTTGATCTGGCCACGCGCGTCATGCATCCACTTCCCACACCAACCGAGGCCGAACGTATCGCCGTCTTTGCTGTCGGTGGCTATGGTCGTGGTGAAATGGCCCCGCAATCAGATGTCGATTTGTTGTTTCTTACCCCCTACAAAATCACCCCCTGGGCTGAAAGCGTGATCGAAAGCATGCTTTATATGTTGTGGGATCTGCGCCTTAAAGTAGGTCATGCAAGCCGCACGATTCACGACTGCCTGCGCCTTGGCACCGAAGATTTCACAATACGCACCGCGCTGCTGGAAAACCGTTTTCTGGTTGGCGATGAAAAGCTGGCCGCAGACCTAAATCATCGTCTCTGGCAGGACCTGTTCAAGGGAACCGAGCGTGAATTTACCGAGGCCAAGCTGGAAGAACGCGATGCACGCCACGAAAAACAAGGCGGCCAGCGCTATATGGTTGAACCCAACGTAAAAGAGGGCAAAGGCGGGCTGCGCGACCTTCAATCCATGTTCTGGATCGCGAAATATCTGCACCGTGTGAAAGACGTCAGCGAACTGGCGTCACTTGGCCTTTTTACAAAAGAAGAGTTCGAAAAATTCTCCAAGGCTGAAAATTTTCTCTGGGCGGTGCGTTGCCACCTTCACCTACTCACCAAACGGCCCAGCGATCAATTGACATTCGATCTGCAGGTCGAGGTGGCCGAGCGCATGGGCTACAAGGATACTGCCGGCCGCCGGGGCGTTGAAATCTTCATGCAGGATTATTTTCGCCATGCCACGGCGGTGGGTGATCTGACGCGCATCTTTCTGACCAAACTGGAAGCGTCGCAGATCAAATCGCAGCCCCTGCTGCAACGGCTCTTTCGTCGCAAAAAGCGTCTCAAAGACGGTTATACCGAGGTACATGGACGCCTTGCGATTGCCGATGAAAAGGCCTTTCTTCAGGACCGGCTGAATCTGCTTCGGGTCTTCGAGGAAGGATTGCGCACCGGCCTTCTGATCCATCCGGACGCAATGCGACTTGTGACGGCCAACCTCAATCTGATCGATGACGAGTTTCGCGCCGATCCAAAAGCAAAGAAACTCTTTCTTGACCTGCTGCTGAAGCACGGAAACCCGGAACGCGCCCTGCGCCGGATGAACGAACTGGGCGTCCTGTCTGTGTTTATCCCCGAGTTTGAGCCGATCGTCGCCATGATGCAGTTCAACATGTACCACCATTACACGGTTGACGAACACATCATCCAGTGCATCAGCCATCTGGCCCAGATCGAACGCAGTGAATTGATTGAAGAACTGCCGGTTTCGTCCTCGATCCTCAAGGAGGGCGTCAACCGCAAAGTGCTTTATGTGGCCCTGCTGCTGCATGACATCGGCAAGGGTCGGGATGAAGACCACTCAATCCTTGGCGCACAGATCGCCCGCAAAGTGGCGCCACGTCTTGGTCTGAAACCAAAAGAGGTCGACACGGTTGAATGGCTGGTGCGCTATCATCTTCTGATGTCCGACATGGCGCAGAAACGCGATATTGCCGATCCGCGCACGGTGCGCGATTTTGCCAAGGCCGTGCAAACCCGCGAGCGTCTGGATTTGCTGCTCTTGCTGACGGTCTGCGATATCCGAGGCGTCGGCCCGGGGACCTGGAACAACTGGAAAGCCTCACTATTGAGGGCACTCTATCGACAAACCCGTCGTGCCATGGAAGGCGGGCTTGAAGATCTCAACCGCGAGCAACGCGGATCAGACGCCAAGCGCAACCTGCGCGAAGCGCTGTCAGACTGGGACGCCAAGGACCTTAAAATCGAAACGTCCCGGCACTACCCGCCTTACTGGCAGGGTCTGCATGTCACCGCACACGAGGTTTTTGCCCGCCTGTTGCGCGACCTCAAAGCAGATGAAATAGCGATCGACCTGCATCCCGACGAAGACCGTGATGCGACCCGCGCCTGCTTTGCTCTGGCCGACCATCCTGGCATATTCTCACGCTTGGCGGGTGCGCTGGCCCTTGTCGGCGCCAATGTGGTCGACGCGCGCACCTATACCTCCAAGGACGGCTTTGCCACCGCCGCCTTCTGGATACAGGACGCCGAGGGCCACCCCTACGAATCCAGTCGCCTGCCCCGCCTGCGTCAGATGATCCAGAAAACCCTCAAGGGCGAGGTCGTCGCCCGCGACGCCATCAAATCGCGCGACAAGATCAAGAAGCGAGAACGCGCTTTCCGGGTGCCCACACATATCACCTTTGATAACGAAGGCTCGGAAATCTACACCATCATCGAGGTCGACACCCGCGACCGGCCCGGCCTTCTGTATGACCTGACGCGCACACTGGCCAACAACAATGTCTACATCAACTCGGCCGTGATCGCGACTTTTGGTGAACAGGTGGTGGATACCTTTTATGTGAAAGACATGTTTGGCCTGAAGTTCCATTCCAAGGCCAAACAGGAAGCTCTTGAAAAGAAGCTCCGCCAGTCCATCGAACTGGGTGTGGAACGGGCCTTTACCTAGGGGCCGCTACTTTACACTGACCACCAAGGCCAAACTTCGAAAAACCCGCACTCCCACGCGCTTCTGCGTTCAGAGCCCAAACAAAAACCCCGGGGAACACCCCGGGGTTTCTGGTAATCTGGGTCGGAAAATTTAACCGGCAGAGAACTCCGGATAAGCTTCCATCCCCAATTCACTTACGTCCAGACCGTTGATTTCGGTTTCTTCATCAACTCGGATTCCCACCGTGAATTTAAGGATCAGCCAGACAACCGTCGAGGCTACGCTGACAAATACACCCACAACAACGATGGAATAAAGCTGTGTCATCAGGCTTGCGGCGTCGTTGGTAAACACGACCGCGACAGTGCCCCAGATGCCCGCGAACAGATGAACCGGAATGGCACCAACGACATCGTCAATCTTCATCCGGTCCAGCATGGGAACAGCGAACACAACAATTGCCCCCCCAACCGCGCCGATCAGCGTTGACTCGACAAGGGTAGGCGTCAGAGGCTCGGCTGTGATTGACACCAGACCGGCCAATGCTCCGTTGAGGATCATCGTCAGGTCAGGCTTTTTGTACATCACCTGCGTCATGATCAGCGCAACCGCAGAACCTGCCGCCGCCGCGGTGTTGGTGTTCGAAAAGATACGGCTAATATCAGACACGTTCCCGGCAGTATCCATATACAGCTGCGAACCGCCGTTGAACCCAAACCAGCCAAGCCACAGAATAAACGTGCCCAATGTGGCCAGCGCAAGGTTTGACCCGGGGAAGGGATGTACCCTGCCGTCTTTGTATTTACCCAAACGTGGCCCAAGGATGATGGCACCTGTCAGTGCGGCCCAGCCCCCAACCGAATGAACAACGGTCGAGCCTGCAAAATCCTGAAAGCCCATCGCGTGCAGAAAACCACCGCCCCATTTCCAGCTGGCCTGAATTGGGTAGATAACGGCTGTAAGCACGATAACAAATGCAAGGAAGGGCCACAGCTTGATCCGCTCTGCCAGCGCACCTGATACAATCGAGGCTGTCGCCGCACAGAACATCAGCTGAAAGAAAAAGTCCGAGCCAACGGAAGCATAGGTGAGGTCAGGCTCAGCGCCCTCCAGCCCCACGGGTTCAAGACCGGTCACCGAAAAGGCCCCAAGCACGTTGGAAATCGTCCAGGCATCGCCGGGGTACATCAGGTTGTATCCAAGGATGTAATAGAAGATCGACGCCAATGAGAATAGCGCAATGTTCTTGGTCAGCTGCATGGTAACGTTCTTGCCCCGCACAAGGCCCGCTTCCAGCATGGCAAACCCTGCCGCCATGAAGAAAACCAGAAAACCCGTGACAAGAAACATGAAGGTGGTGAAGATAAAGCCGATATCTGCATTCAGGGGCGTCGTATCAGCCTCTTGTGCAAGGCCAATCTGCGGAAGGACAATCAGCGCAGCCGCCAGTCCCAGTTGTGTGAGTTTTGGCATTTCTATTTTCCTAATCTCGCGCATCACAGCGCGTCTTCGTTGGTTTCACCCGTGCGCACCCGCATCGCCTGCGCGATGTCGAGGACAAAGATTTTGCCGTCCCCGATCTTGCCGGTACGGGCAGATGTGGCGATTGTGTCGACGACCTGATCGGCCATGGCTGAAGGGACAGCGATCTCAAGCTTGATCTTGGGAACGAAATTGACGGTATATTCGGCGCCCCTATAGATTTCGGTATGGCCTGATTGGGTGCCGAAGCCTTTGATTTCATTGACCATCATGCCACGAATACCAATGCCGACCAGCGCTTCGCGGACATCATCAAGTTTGAAGGGTTTTATAGTTGCAATGATCAGTTTCACATTCTTCTCTTTCGGAGTGGAGGACTTTGCACCCGCAGCGTAAAAACCTCTGCGGCGCAGCGTAAAGCGGACGCGCAAGATCAAAGGATGGAACCCGGAGGTATGCGTAAAATTTAGGCGCACACGGGAGCAGTGATTAATAATTGGGCATATTTGATCTTGATTGGGATGCACCAAAGGGATCAAACCCCCACCTGCTGCCTGACACCTCAAGATATCTGGCCCTGCCCGCACCGCACGCAAAGCCACCCAAACCGGCCCGGGAATTACAGGTCGGCAAAATCACGAACCGTTTTGCGCCCCTTCCCCCGCACGCTTTGATCCGCTAGGTCTGCCTGGATCGGACCCGGCAAAAGGCCCAAAGATGAAACCTATACGCTTGCTTTCCAGCGTTCTGACAGTCGGCGGCTGGACCTTGCTCAGCCGAATTCTGGGCTTTGTCCGCGACGTGCTGATCGCCAGTTATCTGGGCCCCGGTGCGCTGATGGATGCCTTTGTCGCTGCCTTCCGCCTGCCCAACATGTTCCGCCGATTCTTTGCCGAGGGGGCGTTCAATGCCGCGTTCGTGCCGATGTTCTCGAAACGCTACGAAGCTGGAGAAGATGCCGAAGGTTTCGCGTCGCTGGCCCTCAGTGGTCTGGCGCTTATCCTGCTGGCGCTGACAGGCCTGTCGATGGTTTTCATGCCTGCGCTGGTCTGGGCCACCGCCGAGGGCTTTTCGGGCGACGCGCGTTTTGACCTGACCGTGGAATTCGGTCGCATCGTCTTTCCCTATATCCTTTTCATCTCAATGGCCGCGCTATTTTCCGGCGTGCTTAATGCCGCCGGTCGTTTTGCAGCTGCCGCAGCAGCACCTGTGCTGCTGAACATCATGCTGGTCGGCGCGATGATCTTTGCCGCCTATACTGGCGGCGCCGTGGCGCAGGCGCTTGTCTGGACCATTCCTTTTGCTGGTGTGGCCCAATTGATTCTGGTCTGGCAGGCCACGCGCCGCGCCGGGATTCATATCCGCCCCGTCCGCCCACGCTGGACCCCTGCCATGTCGCGCCTGGTGCGCATTGCCATCCCGGCCGCCCTTGCCGGGGGCGTCATGCAGATCAACCTTCTGGTCGGTCAACAGGTCGCGTCGAACTTCGACAAGGCGATCAGCTGGCTTTATTCTGCAGACCGGCTTTATCAGCTGCCTCTTGGCGTGGTCGGCATCGCAGTGGGTATTGTCCTGTTACCCGATCTTTCACGCCGCCTGAAAGCCAATGACCACGACGGCGGGCGCGAGGCCTTTTCCCGCGCCGGTGAAATTTCACTTGCGCTGACAGTCCCCTCTGCCGTGGCACTGGTTACGATCCCTTTTCCGCTGGTCACTGTCCTGTTTGAACGTGGCGCTTTTGGTACCGACGATACCGCCGCCACCGCCCTTGCCGTTGCTGTCTACGGGTTGGGCCTGCCCGCTTTCGTTCTGCAAAAAATCCTGCAACCGGTTTTTTTCGCTCGTGAAGACACCACCAGCCCATTCCGCTACGCCGTAGTGGCCATGATCGTGAATGCAGTCGTGGCTATCGGGCTGGCCTACTATATTGGCTGGATCGCAGCGGCAATTGCAACCACGGTGGCCGGTTGGGTCATGGTCTGGCTACTGATCCAGGGCGCACGCCCCTTTGGCGATGTGGCCCGGTTCGACGCCCGCTTTCGCAGACGCGTCTGGCGGATCGTACTCGCCTCGATCCTGATGGGTGTTGTGCTCTGGGTCATGGGGATACTGCTTAACCCGGTCTTCACCCTGGCGGGCTGGCGCTGGCTGGCACTGCTGGTGCTGATTGGTTCAGGCGTGATCAGCTACTTCAGCCTTGGCCACGCCATTGGCGCCTTCCGACTGCAAGAATTCCGGCAGGCACTGCGCCGACGATAAACCGACCCGGATGTGACTCTAACGATGCCGGATTTTGGCACGAATCTTGGACCATCCCCCCGGCGCCAGAAAGAACGACAGCACAAAGCCAAAGGCAAACCCGCCGACGTCCGCCAGCCAGTCACCATTTCCGCCAAACACCAATCCAAAGAACAGCTGAATACCCATCAGAAACCCGATCAGCGTGAACGCGCGATATTGCTGCGCGCCCATCTGCCCCAGTTTCAGCCACATAAGATAGGTAAACCCGCCGATCAGGCCGTAAACCCCCGGAAAAACCCCGATCAGCCAGGGCTGCCCACCGGCGACAAGCCCAAAGATGGCGGCCCCTGCAACCGAAGATGCCAGAAAAAGCAACAGCGTCGCCCACCCGCTGAACACATCGCCTACGAATTTGCCAAGCGCCAGTAACATCGCCCCGCCGAACAACGCATGGGTAAAGGTGCCATGTACAAAGATGAAACTGACAAAGCGGATCATATGTTCACCCGGATACACTCCGTTTTGCAGCATCCACTTCATGATATCGCTATTGAACCCATAGGACTGGATCGCCGCACTGCGCCAGCCCACAGCGCCAGGACCACCAATCAACCCTCGCGCGCCCAGTGAAAACGCGGCCTCGATGCCGATGACCACAAGAAACAGGGCCACCACCACGGGCGGTATCGGGTTGACGGGGCTAGTGTTATCGGGGCTCGACATGCCTGCTCTCCTTGACGGCGCTATGGCCCATGGGTAAGCGAGGCAGACGAATTAATCCAGTCGGAGATGACATATGACCAAGGCGGCGTTCACCCCGCGCGTATTCTCAGGCATCCAGCCCTCAGGCGGGCTGACCCTTGGCAATTATCTGGGTGCGCTCAAACGATTTGCCGACGCTCAGGATAAGGGGATCGAGACGATCTATTGCATGGTCGATCTGCACGCCATCACCGTCTGGCAGGACCCCGCCAAGCTGCGCCATGCCACGCGCGAACTTTGCGCAGGCTTTATTGCGTCTGGCGTCGATCCGCAGAAATCCATCCTGTTCAATCAGTCACAAGTGGCCGAACACGCCCAAATGGCATGGATATTCAACTGCGTCGCGCGCATGGGCTGGATGAAACGCATGACCCAATTCAAGGACAAGGCGGGCAAGAACGCCGAAAACGCCTCATTGGGGCTGTTTGGGTATCCGGCGCTGATGGCGGCTGACATTCTGGTTTACCACGCGACCCATGTGCCGGTAGGTGAAGATCAAAAACAGCATCTTGAACTGACCCGCGACATCGCAATGAAGTTCAACCATGACTACGGCGTCGATTTCTTTCCCATCACCGAACCGGTGATCGAAGGCGCGGCTACGCGCGTGATGAGCCTGCGTGACGGATCCAAGAAAATGTCCAAATCCGACCCTTCGGATATGTCACGCATCAATCTGACCGACGATGCCGATACCATCGCCAAAAAGATCCGCAAGGCCAAGACCGACCCCGAGCCTTTGCCGTCCGAGGTAGAAGGCCTTGAGAACCGCCCCGAGGCCCGCAACCTGATCAACATCTTCGCGGCCCTGTCCGACCAGACTGTCGATCAGGTTATGGCCGAAGTCGGCGGCAAGGCTTTTTCGGAATTCAAACCGATGCTGGCAGATCTGGCCGTGGCGCAAATGTCGCCAATCTCAACCGAAATGTCCCGCCTGATGCAGGATACAGCCGAAATTGATCGCATTCTCGAAGCCGGAGCAGACCGTGCGCGTGCCATTGCCGCCCCGATACTACAAAGAACCTATGATATTGTCGGCATGGTTGGCGCCCGCGTAAGTTAAAATCTCAGGCGTTTTCAGGCCGACATGGTGCGGGTTAATCCTATTGCGGTTGACCACTGCCCCTGCACACCCCAAGTTTGCATTGAAATAGTCTGGAAAACTGATGGCGCCCGAAGAAATCGAAAACCTTCCCTACCGCCCTTGTGTCGGCGTTATGCTTGCCAACTCTCAGGGTCATGTTTTTGTCGGGCAGCGCATCGACAATGACAACGCAGCCTGGCAGATGCCTCAGGGCGGCATAGACCCAGGCGAAGATCCCCGTGATGCAGCCCTGCGTGAGCTTTGGGAAGAAACGGGAGTGCCAGCCGATCTTGTCACCATCGAGGCTGAAACACCTGATTGGATTCCCTACGACCTGCCGCATGATCTGGTACCGCGCATCTGGAAAGGCCGGTTTCGCGGACAGAAGCAGAAATGGTTCCTTCTGCGGTTCCATGGCGCAGACTCGGACGTGAATATCGCCACCGACCACCCCGAGTTTTCCGAATGGCGTTGGCTGGACCCTGAACTGCTGGTCGCCAATATCGTGCCCTTCAAACGCGTGGTTTACGAACGCGTTATGGCTGCATTTGGGGCAAGGCTATGATCCGCGGTTTGCTCGTCAGCACCCAGATTGCACTTGCCTCACCTGCGATGGCCTTGTCCTGCCTGCCCCCGGATGTGACACGCACCTATAACGAAGCCGCCGAAGCAAAAGAGGCCTATATTATCGTGTACGGCCGCCTGAATTTTGACGAAACCAGATTGCCCAAGGTCGATAGGGAAAAGCTGGAACAGACACCACACAACACGCTGATCCCGGCGCAGCTTGTAGGCAATTCCCTTGTTGGGGCGGGCTTTGAACAGGCCTTTGACCAACCAATCACGTTGAATGCCCAATGCTTTGGTCCCTGGTGCGCCGGGGCAAGGTCAGATACGCCCTTTCTGGCCTTTCTGGAACGCACCGAAGATGGCTATTTGCTGAAACTTGATCCTTGCGGCGGCTTCGGCTTTGCCAACCCCTCGCTCGAGATGCTGGAACATGTCGCACAGTGCTTCAAGGATAAGGCCTGCGAACCCGCGCCGTTCTGATACCGCTGAAAATTCAACTTTTCTCTCATATCGGAACCGGCCGGAAAAATCGGGCTGTCAAACGGACAGCCCTCATTTCGGTAATCAAATTTTAACTGCCATAAAACGTACAAAACCCGCGTACGAATTGTACAATTCGTACGCGGGTTTTTCTGTTACCCGAAGCGGGGTCTTGCCTTGCTAACCCCCGTAAACCAGCCTGGGTAGCCAGGTGATGACTTGCGGAAACAGCATGCACAAAGACAAACCGACGATCTGCAGAAAGAGAAACGGCAAGGCCGATTTGAAGATATCGCTCATTGGGATATCCGCCGGGGCCACACCCCGCAGATAAAACAGCGCATAACCAAAGGGCGGCGAAAGAAAGCTCATCTGCATGTTCACCAGATAAAGCACGCCGAACCACAGGACCAGATCATTCTCGGACGCCATACCAAAGGCTTCGGGGCCCAATGCCTTGATAATGGGCACAAAAATTGGCACCGCCAACAGCAGGATACCGACCCAGTCCAGAAACATGCCCAGCACGATCAGCACAAGCATCATCAGCATCAGGATGCCCCAGGGGCCAAGGCCCATGCCGGTCATCGTCCGCTCGACAAATTCCTGCCCGCCTTCCAGAACGTAAAGCCCGACAAAGATTGTCGCACCGAACATGATCCAGATCACCATCGCACTCGCCTTGAGTGTGGTCAGACAGGCCTCGCGTACGGTGGTCCAGGTCAACTTGCGGTGAATGGCCGCCACGATAAAGGCACCAAAGGTTCCGATACCAGCCGCTTCAACCGGCGTAGCCACCCCGGCAAAAATCACGCCAAGCACTACAAAAATAAGCGAGATTGGCGCCGCCATATTCCCCAGAAGACGCAGCTTTTCTGCGTTACTGACACGGTCCTCAACAGGAATGGGCGGACCTTTCTTGGGGTCGGCATAACACATGGCGACGACGTAGATAATGTACATCCCCGACAGCAATAGCCCTGGCAGAACTGCCCCGATAAACAATTCGCCCACCGACTGCTCTGCAACAACCGCATAGATGATAGCAAGGATGGACGGCGGAATGAGGATACCCAGAGTCCCCCCAGCCATGATCGAGCCCATGGCTATCTTGGGGTCATAGTTGCGCTCCAGCATAGCCGGCAGCGCGATGATACCCATCGTCACCACGGCTGCGCCAATTACACCTACCATGGCTGCCAGGATGGTCGAGGCGATGATCGTTGCCGCTGCCAGGCCGCCTTTGACGCCCCCCAGAAGCTTGTAGATCACATCGAACATCTCGTTGATAATACCAGCCCTTTCCAGCATCGCGGCCAGAAAGATAAATAGCGGGATCGCCGATAACTGATAGTTCGTCATCAACGGGAAAATCCGCGAGGGCACGATATTCAACGTCTGCGCATCTCCCAGAATAAACAGGAACACACAGGCTAGACCACCAGTCACAAACGCCAGCGGCAATCCCGCCATCAGCAACACCATCAGGCTGCCAAACATCAGCAAGGTCAGCCAGCCGATTTCCATCTCGATACCCATTAATCAGGCTCCTTGCAGGCTGTTACGGACAGTGACAACATCCTGGGCCAGCTTCGCAATCCCCTGCAGGATCAACAGCACAGCCCCGATAGCGATGGCCCATTTGAAGGGCCAGTAGGCAATGGTCCATTCCGAGAAGGAAACCTCGTGCACCACAGTCGCATCCATCGCAAAGATCCAGCCGGTCACCAGCAATGTCCCCGCGAAGATGAAGAAAAATACCGACGTTAGCAGGTCAACCACAGCTTTGCGCAGCGGCGACCAATCGGCGTAAAAAACGTCTACCTTGACATGCGCGTCGGTCATTGCCGCATAGGCACCTGCGATCAGGTATTGCATGCCAAACATCAGGAACATGCCTTCGTGTACCCAGATTGAGGGCGAGTTGAAGACATAGCGCGCTACCACTTCAAAATAATAAGCAAAGACGGCGATCACCGCCCAGTAACTGACGAACTCGCCGGCGAAATAAGACATGCGATCAATAGCGCCGGTCCAGCCGGTTCCGATATGGGCCATGTCACCCTTTATTTCTTCGGCTTCGATAGCGGCTAGTTTGGCTGCGGCCTCGGCCTCTATCGCCTCAAGCGTTCCAGCAGAGGCTATGGTACTGGCCTCTTCCATCGCCAGTTTTTCACGGGCGCGCCTGATCATGCCAGGCAATAAAACTGCATCCAGGGCAACAAGTGCGCAGATCACAAGAAACGCGACATAGGCTACATTCGCCCAGGTATCCCGCATCGCTGTGGCGGCCTCCAGATTGGGTCGGGCCGCTTCCAGATCTGCGCGGGATTTTTCCATTCGCTGCTGATCGGCGACCAGCGTATCCTGCGCCTTTTCCAACTGCTTTTTAGCGCTTTTCTGCGCAAATGTGCCCTCTTCTGCCTCGTCCAGAGCGGCCTGCAACTTGGCCAGACGTTCATCGGCGCCTGCCAGTTTCGGCTCTAGCCGCGTGATCACACGCTGCGCGCTGTTCAGAACATTTGCAGCCTCTGACTCAACCTCGCGGGCATCGCGGCCCTGCGCATTGGCGAACAGGATACCGAAGAAGATTGGCAGAAAAAGCAACCCCCAAAGGTTTCGCAGATAAAGCCGATGGAGGCCCAGAAGCCCCCCGGTAAACAGGATCATATAGCCAATGGGCAGCGAATAACCTGTCGACTGTTTGCGCCGCGCCATCATCATGGCGAACAGCGGAAAGACAACCAGTGCACCCCAATAAAGCCAATGGGGCAAAATGAAATCAATGCTGGGCATAGGTTTTTCCGTTGGGGTCAGTCGTATGACATGTCACGCCCCCGCAGATGCAGGGGCGTGACGGTGATGCTTACAGAGTTCGATCAAAGATCCAGCGTTTGGCCTTCGATCATTTCAGGTGTCACATAGCCAAGCGAGCCGGACAGCATGTAATCAAGTTGGATCTTGAAAACACGCGCGGCATCCTTGTCGCGGTTGGCATATTTGAACCAGATCGGGACGGCGACTTCGGTCATCAGTTCGACATCTGTCTGGCTGAGGCGCGTAACCTCTGTCCCATCTGCCTCGAACTTTTTCCATGCGGCCTGGTCGGCGGCCTGGATCGCGGCATGGTGATGGTCGGAATATGCGGCTGTTTCCAGCTCGACAAACTGCTGCATCGCGGGGCTCAGTTTGTTCCAGCTTGGCATGCCAACCGTGATATCCATGATATCGACCGGCTGATACACCGACATAAAGCCCGGAGGCCCCATCGAGATGTATTTGGTGACCTGACTAAAGCCAAGGGCATAGTTCACAGCGGGGCCCACATAATCGGCCACGTCGATCGTCCCTTTTTCCAGCGCCGGGAAGATTTCCGAGCCGGGCAATAGCGTGGTTTTTGCGCCAAGCTCTGAAAAGAGTTCAGCAACCATACCGCCTGGCGCACGCATTTTGCGGCCTGCGAAATCGTCGACCGAACGGATCGGCACTTTGGAATGGATGATATTCGGGCCATGATGCACCGGACCCACGAAATGCATGTTCTGCGCGGCATAAAGCTCGCGGGCAATCTCGAGCCCGCCAAGGCCATAATAGAACGTGTCAAACTCGTGCGGGTTGCGCAGTCCCAGCGGATAGCTGGTTAGGAACATCGCCGCCGGAATGATGCCCTGAGCGTAGATGGTGAACGGGTTAACAGCATCCAGAACACCGTTTTTCACGGCATCGTAAAGCTGAAAGTCGCCAACAACGTCCTTGGCACCGAACGGCTCGAACGCCAGTTCACCGCCGGTTTTTTCAACGATTGAGCCTGCCCAGTCCTTGAATATTTGCAAACCGATACCGCCGGGCCAGGATGTCTGGATTTTCCAGGTCGTGGTTTCACCAGCTGCAGTGGCGATGGATGGGGCTGCCAGCGTTGTTGCGCCCGCTGTCGCAAGGCCAGCAAGTGCCTGGCGACGTGAAATCGTCTTATTGGTCATATGTTCCTCCCTAGTGCCTTTGTTCCCAATGCCACTCTGCACGGGTAATATTCAGCGACCGTGATATTACGTGGAATTAAAAATTGGTAAAGAAATATTTCCAATATTGGGCGGCGTCATTTCGACACAACACCCCCAGACGTACCTTTAAATGCCCGGATTAGCGCCTTAAAGCTTTGTAAAATTTATACTTTAAGCTCAAAAAAATTAAATCTGTATCGCGTCTGATTGAGCGGCGTAAAAGGCAATTCTGGATCAGCCTGATACAATTTTGAAGTGTATCTTTAACTTTTAAGACCCCTTAAGAAGCCGCAACAGCGTCTGCGAGGGATATCCATCCGCCTTCACACCAACAGAATTCTGAAATGCGCGAATTGCATTCGTGGTGTTTGGCCCGATGATACCATCAATCTTTTCGATCCCGTATCCCTTGCGCTGCAAACGGCGCTGCATCTCCATTCTCTGGTCAAACGACAGAGGGTCATAGCCACGCGGCCAGTTGGCCTGAATCCCGGGCCCACCCTTTAGTCGATCGGCCAGGTGACCCACACCAATTACATAGGCATCGGCGTTATTATACCGCTCGATCACAGCGAAATTGTCAAATATCATAAAAGCCGCGCCTTTGGATCCTGCAGGCAGCAGGATTGCGGCGTTGCCATAATTTGGCACAGGTTTGCCATTGAAACCAACAACGCCCTGAGCGGCCCAGGCCGCAGGAGATTTGCGATTCTTGCGGCTGGCCAGGCTGGGATTGAACCCTTTGGGAAGGCGCACTTCAACGCCCCAGGGTTGGCCTTTTTTCCAGCCAAACCTTCTAAGGTAAGCAGCAGTTGACGCCAAAGCATCACTGGGATCATCCGACCAGATATCGCGCTTGCCATCGTCGGTAAAATCCACAGCATAAGCCAGATAAGAGGTTGGGATGAACTGCGTATGCCCCATGGCCCCTGCCCAGCTACCGGTCATGTTGCGCGGCGACACATCTCCGGACTGGATAATTTTCAGGGCCGCAATCAATTGCCCCTCAAAGAACTTGCCGCGGCGCCCGTCAAAGGCCAGCGTCGCCAGCGCTTCGATCAACGGAATGTCACCTTTGCGGGTGCCATAATAGCTTTCCAACCCCCAGATGGCGGTAACAATCTCTTTGTCTACCCCATATTTCTGCTCGATCCGTCTTAGCGTATTACTATGTTTTCTCAGTGCTTTTTTTCCACCCTCAATTCGCGGGGGCGAGGCGGCGCTGTCCAGATAATCCCAGATCTGCCTTTTGAATTCCGCCTGATTTCTGTCCTTGTGCACGACATCGGCATTAAAGCGTACACCGTGAAAGGCATTATCAAACACACTGCCCTTGATACCGGCACTTACAGCGCGCCCGCGAAAACCCTTTATCCAGCGATCAAAAGCAGGGTTTGACGAAACCACCAGAATAGTCTCAGCTCTGTTATCGGCATTGCCAAGCTGTGCAGGGCGTATCTTTGGCCGCAAGCTGCGCACGGGCACATCAATCACCACAACAGAAGCGGGCGTAATCACGCCCGACCCGGGCCGCAACTGTGGTCTGATCGAACTTTCAACCGGCGCGGCCAATACCGCCGTTCCTGATAAGATGCCTGTTACTATGGCCAACAGAATACTCACTCGCATTGCCCGGCCCTTTTTTGTTTGACGCTTTTGCCTCATGGTAGCCCGAATATTTCCAAATCGAAAGTAGTCATAAAACCGGGCGCGGGTCGTTGCTCATCTGCAAGGCTGCCTGCACAATAGAATCACGATGCCCCGCAGTGACACTACTCGGCGCGACCCTGATTGCGGTGCCCGGGCAGGATCCAAGGGGGTTGCCGACGGGACTTCTAACGCTTCCGCGTCACCTTTCGCTTTACCTTGTCTGATTTCCGTTTTGCCTTGTTGAACTTACGCCTTACGGGACGACCACGGCTGCCAGACCCGCTCTTTGGCATAGCTTTGCCCTCGATCGACACCAGTTCCAGCGCCAATCCACCCGTAACCGGAGCAGCCTCGGACAGTTTTGCCGTCACCCGCTGCCCCAGCCCGATGGTCAGCCCGCTGTCCGCTCCTGTCAGGGTGCCTGCCTCTCGGTCAAAATGGAAAAACTCGCGCCCGAGGCTGCGTACCGGAATAAGCCCATCGGCCCCGGTTTCATCCAGCCTTACAAAAACCCCGAATTTGGCAACTCCACTGATCCGACCGGTAAACTCTTCACCTACACGCTCGGACAGGAACGCCGCCAGATAGCGGTCATTGGTGTCACGCTCGGCCATCATCGAGCGTCTTTCGGTATCGCTGATATGTGTCGCCGTACTTTCCAGCCGTTCCATATCCTCATGACTAAGACCATCATCGCCCCAACCATGGGCGCTGATCAACGCACGATGCACGACCAGATCAGCATACCGCCGGATGGGCGAGGTGAAATGTGCATAAGCTTGCAACGCAAGGCCAAAATGCCCGAAATTCGACGGGGCATAATAGGCCTGCGTCATGGCGCGCAATGTCGACATATTGATCTGTTCGGCATGATCCGTACCAGCGGCGGCATTCAACAAAGCATTCAGGTGCGCGGTTTTCAAAACCTGCCCCTTGGCCAGTACCAGCCCCGCCGCCTCAGCCACCTCGCGCAGCGTATCCAGCTTTTCGGGGGGTGGTTCTTCGTGAACCCGGAACAAGAGCGGTGATTTTCTGGCAATCAGGGTTTCGGCCGCGGCCACATTGGCCAGAACCATGAATTCTTCGATCAGCTTGTGGGCATCAAGACGATCGGCAAAATTAACGCTCAGGACCTGGCCTTCGTCACTCAGCACGACCTTGCGCTCGGGCAGATCCAGATTAAGCGGCTGGCGCTTCCGGCGTGCCTGCTCAAGTGCCTCATAGGCCGCATAGAGCGGTTGGATCACATCCTCCATCAATGGCGCGCATTTATCATTCGGCGCGCCGTCCATGGCCTGCTGCACTTCCTGATAGTTCAGCGAGGCCACAGACCGCATCAAACCACGCTGAAACCAGTGACCGATCTTTTCACCATGGGCGTTGATCTGCATCCGGACAGCGATGCAGGCCCGCGGCACGCCTTCATGCAGCGAGCACAGGTCCCCAGACAGCCGATCAGGCAACATCGGCACAACCCGATCAGGGAAGTAGCTGGAGTTGCCGCGCTTTCTGGCCTCACGGTCCAACGCAGAGCCCGAGGTAACATAATGTGCCACATCTGCAATCGCGACCCAGATTACATGCCCGCCCTCGTTTTTGGGGTCATCATCGGCATGAGCCCAACAGGCATCGTCATGATCGCGCGCATCCGAGGGGTCGATCGTGATCAGCGGCATGTCCCGCATATCTTCACGCGCGCTCAGCCCGGCGGGTTTCATCCTGTCCGCTTCAGCGATCACTTCATCGGGAAAATCATCGGGGATGCCATGCTGATGAATCGCAATCAGCGAGACCGCTTTGGGTGCCGACGGATCACCAAGCCGTTGCACGACCCGTGCACGAGGCAGGCCCATCCGGCCTTTGGGCCCGGCCTGCTCGGCCTCAACCAGCTCTCCATCCTTGGCGCCGCCGGTGGCATCGCCCAGAATATCCCATTCCTTGCCATCCCCCTTGTCGATCGGCAAAAGCCGACCGCCTTCGGTAGTTTTTCTGAAAATCCCAAGCACCTTTAAAGGGTTGGTCCCGATCCGGCGGATCAGCCGACCCTCGTACTGGTGCGCCTCGCCGTTTGCTTCGGTCAGCCGGGCCAGGATGCGATCACCCTCGCCCAGGGCCGGGTCGCTGGCACGTGGTATGACCATCACAACCGGCTCATCTCCCTCACCCTGCCATTCCAGGGGGCGGGCAAAAAGTTCACCATCGGGTGTCTGGCCTGTAACCTGCAGCACACTGACCGGCGGCAAGCGATCCGGGTCGCGATAGGTCTTCTTGCGCTTTTCCAGATGCCCTTCGGCCTCCAGCTCTTTCAACATGCGTTTCAGGTCAATCCGCGCCGCACCCTTGATGCCAAAGGCCCGGGCGATATCGCGTTTCGAAGCTTGGGTCGGGTTATCGGAAATCCATTGCAGGATCTCGTCTTTCGAGGGCATCTGGCTCATGTTGCTGGCCTAACATGAATGACAAACAGCGTCATCCGTGAAAATGCCGGTCAGAAATAAGGTCAAGTACACTTGTAAGGTCTGCAACACCGTACGGTGACTTCGTCAGGTGGGACCAGAGTCTTGCCGCCCTTTCATTTTTCCCGAAATACTCTGGGGTGCGCGTTGGAACTCGCCCGGGTTCCAACGTGAGGGGCAACGCCCCTAATCCTCTGAAATGACTCGCGGCGGAGCCGCACAATTTTTAGAAACCGCCGCGACCGGGCAGATCGGCGACGGTGTCGACATCGCGCAACTCATCCACCATCGCCACGCGCGCGCCCCCAAGGCTTGCGATACTGTCGGCCAAGGCGTGTTCAGTTGACCAGCGGACACCCTGAAACAGCGAGGCAGGCACCATCACGCGCGTCATCCCAACCAGCCAATAGCCACCATCGGGCGCCGGGCCAAACGCTGCGTCATGCCCCCCCAGGGCAGCAAAGGCCTGGGCAATATGCCTGCGTCGGATGCCCGGGATATCGCCGCCGATGATGCAGACCGGCCCCGGGGGCAGATGCCGCATCAAGCGCCCCATTCGTTTGCCCAGATCGCCTCGGCCTTGCGAAACACGTGGCAGGTGACTGGGCCAGACCCGGCTTTTCAGACCGGCGTGATCGGGTGTTACGGCAAGAACGACCCGCCAGCGGGGGTCGTGCACCTCGCGCAGCAGGCGCGCCACCTGGTGTCGAAACCACCAAGCGGCCGCCACCATGCCGATATCGCGCCCCAACCGGGTTTTCACCCGGCCCGGTAGCGGCTCTTTCAGCATGACAACCAGTGTTTGGCGCATGAAATCAGGCGAAATAATCTTGCAGGATGCGGGAATAGATCGATTTAAGCTGGCTGATCTGATCGACCGCCACGCGTTCATCGACCTGATGCATGGTTCTACCCACCAGCCCGAATTCCACCACCGGACAGTGATCTTTGACAAATCGCGCATCCGAGGTGCCACCGGTGGTTGAAAATATCGGCTTTACGCCGGTTTCTGCCTCGACCGCCGCTGCCACAAGATCGGACAGCCGCCCCGGAGGTGTGAGAAAGCTTTCACCCGAAACCTTGACCGTCAGTTTGCCCGCAATGCCAAATTCTTCCGCCACATTGTCCAATTCATCCTGCATCCACGCTATCAGCCCTTTGCTGTCATGGGCATCGTTGAAACGGATATTGACCGTTGCCCGGCATTCGGCCGGTATGACGTTTGTTGCCGGGTTACCCGTGTCGATTGTCACGACCGCCAGTGTCGAGGCATCAAAATGCTCGGTGCCTTCGTCCAGCACATGTGAAGAAAGCCGGTCCATCAGGCGCGCCATAGCGGGCAAAGGATTACAGGCACGATGAGGATAGGCCGAATGACCCTGCACACCAGTTAGAGTGAACCACGCCGACAGCGACCCGCGCCGCCCGATCTTGATCATCTCACCCATATGGTCAGGGCAGGTGGGTTCCCCGACCAGGCAGACATCCATCGCCTCGCCCCATAACTGCATCCAGTCGAGCAAGGCTGTGGTGCCGTCGATTGCATCGCCCTCTTCGTCGCCCGTAATGGTCAGAATGATCGCACCTTCGGGCGGGTCATTCTGCACCAGGTCCACTGCCGCGGCGACAAACGCGGCGACACCCGATTTCATGTCGGTCGCGCCGCGGCCCCACAAATAGCCGTCTTTCTGCCTGGCCCCGAAGGGCGGCATTGTCCAGGCGGCCTTGTCGCCCAGTGGCACCACATCGGTATGGCCATTGAAGCCAAATGTTTTTTCAGCGCCCTTTTCGCCCCAGCGGGCAAACAGGTTGGCAACCCCGCCGCGGTCCACGCGGTGGCAGGTGAACCCTGCCCCGCGAAGCAGCTTTTCCAGCAACACAAGCGCGCCGCCTTCGTCGGGGGTCACAGAGGGGCACCGCACCAGATCGGCGGTCAGTGCAATCGGATCAACAGGTGAATTTTTCATAGTCCCTCAACCAGTCAGACATTCTGTAGTCGCGGCCTAGCGCGCTTTGCTGCAAAGCGCAAATAATCGTGCAGGTCTGGTTTGCCCAAGCCTCCGCCCCGACCAGCCGCGGATATTTCAGGCGGCATGGCAATATCAGCGCTGCCACGCCTGACGGCATATTTAGGGCGGCTGCCGGTTTTCGAGCCGCCCACACCCGCAAACGTCCGCCCGCTTGCGTTGACAAACCCCTGAATCACACTGCAACTGATCACATGACCCTTGAAACCCGACTTTCACAACATCCGCGTGCCCGCATGGGCCACCTGCCAACGCTGCTGGAGCCGATGACGAACCTTGGGCGCCAACTGGGCCTTGATCTGTGGGTGAAGCGCGATGATTGCACCGGTATCGGCATGGGCGGCAACAAGGTTCGTCAACTTGAGTTTTATCTGGGCAAGGCACAGGCGCAAAGTGCCACGCAGGTCCTGATCACAGGCGCAGTACAATCCAATTTTGTTCGCACTGCCGCCGCCATGGCAGCCCGGCTTGGCATGGGCTGTCATATCCAGCTGGAGGAAAGGGTGACAGAGCCCACGGCACTCTACCGTGAAAACGGCAATGTCCTTTTGGACAGGGTGCTGGGTGCGACCCTGCACAGCTACCCTGACGGCGAGGATGAGACCGGTGCCGATGCCAATTTGCGCACCATCGCGAAAAACTTGCAGGCGGCGGGCGAAGTACCCTTTATCGTTCCGCTAGCCGCTGATCAGCCACCGACAGGCGCATTAGGCTATGTCGATGCAGCGATCGAGCTGCTGACACAGGACACGCGTTTTGATGAAATCTTCATCGCCTCGGGATCGGCCCTTACCCATTGCGGCCTGTTGCTGGGGTTGCGCGCATTGGGCGATGAAACCCCGGTCACCGGTGTCTGCGTGCGTCGCAGAGCGACTGCTCAGACGACCCGTGTCGGTCAGCGCCTAAAGGATCTGGCCCGCCTGCTGGATATGCCCAATCCGGTGACAGACGCCGATATTCGCCTTGATGAAAGCGCCCTTGCCCCCGGTTATGGCCGCATGGGGCCTTTGACCCGTAAAGCGGTGGAACGTACTGCGCGTACCGAAGGGTTGTTCCTTGATCCGGTCTATACCGGCAAGGTGATGGCCGCGCTGATCAGGCGGGCGCCTGACCTGGCCGGAAAACGGGTGCTGTTCTGGCATACGGGCGGGCAGCCAGCGCTATTCGCCTATGCTGATGCCTTCGCGGCAGATTAAGATGGGTCCCGGGATAGGGCGCCACACGCCATGATCATCATTGTCGGTCTGATCATTGCGTTTGTGCTGGTGGTGCTGTTTTCCAACCGGCGGACCCGCTATTGCCGTTGGCGTGCGCAAGGAAAATCAGGCGACGGGATGGCCAGAAATTACAAATGCATGGCATGTGGCGCCTTATCCGTCACATCTGACGGCAATCCGCCCGCAACCTGCCTGCGTCTGCGGGTGGCGCCTCGGAAATGACAGAACGCAAAAAAATGCGCCCAGGGCAAAATTCCTACTTGTTTTTTTCTCAGTTAAGAGTAATTGCGCCGTTAAGACGCCAACGCACGCGCCTCTGTCCCAAAGGCTATAAGCCACTGGTTACGTAGCGACGGTAACGTCTCTGAACTGATCCTTGCGCCTATTGGCGCCATGTCTTTTGGAGATGACCATGAAAGCTTACGTAACCGACCTGTCGGTCGACGCCCGCATTGCGCCCGTTTCCCGCATAGAAACCTATCTGCAGACCGCCCGTTTCGACCGACCTACGTTGGTGATTGATACGCAGGCCGTTGCCCGCCAGTTTGCGGCCCTGTCGCAGGGCCTGGGCCGGGCCCATATTCACTATGCGGTAAAGGCCAACCCGGCGCCCGAAATCATCGAAACGCTGGTCGGCCTTGGGTCGGGCTTTGATGCCGCCAGCCGGGCTGAGATTGAATTGTGCCTCAGCCAGGGTGCGTCGCCTGACAAGATCTCGTTTGGCAACACGATCAAACGTGCCTCGGACATTGCATTTGCCTGGCAAGCCGGCCTACGTCTTTTTGCCGCCGATGCCGTGGAAGAACTGGAAAAAATCGCTGCAAACGCCCCCGGTGCGCAGGTCTATATCCGACTGATTGTCGAAGCATCACAGGCCGACTGGCCACTGACCCGTAAGTTCGGTTGCGCCGAAACCCAGGCAATTGCGCTATTGGATCGCGCCCGCGCGCTTGGCCTGAACCCTGTTGGGTTTTCCTTTCATGTTGGCAGTCAGACCCGCCGCGCCGAGATGTGGACCGATGTGCTGGATCAGGTCGCAACCCTTTGGCATGCTGCTCGTGCAGCGGGCCATGACCTGAACCTGCTGAATATCGGCGGCGGTTTTCCCGCGTTCTATGGCGAGGTGATTGAGGCCCCCACCCCTTATGCGTCACGGGTGGTGCAACTGATAACCGAGCGCTTCGGCACTGTGCCGCATCTTATGGCAGAACCAGGCCGTGGTCTGGTGGCAGAGGCCGGCATGATCGCCGCCGAAGTGCTGCTGGTGTCACGCAAATCTGACGACGATCTGCACCGCTGGGTCTATCTGGATATCGGCAAATTTTCGGGTCTGGCCGAAACCATGGATGAAGCGATTCGCTATCAGTTCGTGACTGATCGCGATCATGAGCGTACCGGCCCCTGCATTCTGGCAGGCCCGTCCTGCGACAGCGCGGATGTCCTGTATGAAAACCGCATGATCGATCTGCCTCTGGGCCTGCGCTCGGGGGACAGGATCATCATTCGCAGTTGCGGCGCCTATACGTCGACCTATGCCAGCATCGGCTTTAACGGCTTTCCGCCGCTGGATATCGTGGTGCTATAGCCCAGCAAACTGTTGGGTGCGCAGTTCTGGCGCACCCGATCCTGGGATAGATTGCAGACCCGGTCACCTTTGTGCATGACTGTACCCGCGATTCCGGATCAGACAGGACAGACATCATGACCCAACCCGCCGACGCTGATGCCCGCCGTATGGTCAAACCCGTGATCTGCTACCCCAATGATACGCTGCCCAAACCTGATCTGGCGCTGTATGCCCTGGCGCGGGACACAGCCCAAAAAGTGGAGGAGCTGCTGGTGCCTGCACGCGATGCGGCCTGCTTTCGTGTTCCCGCAGGGCAATTCTTTCGCATTACTTCGGTCGACGGCCCGCAGGTGGGTGACCTGAACCTGTGGCATGCCAATAATCTGTCCGAGCGGTTCTATTCCGGCAAATCCCGCGCGCTGCACGGTACGCATCTGACAACGGGCGAGCGGATGTGGTCCAGCTTTCCCTACCTGCGCCCGATGGCGACACTCACCACAGACACATTGGGCTGGTACGGAATCGACCCTTATGGTGGCTCCGTCCACGATGTCATCGGCACCCGTTGCGATCCTTATACAGGCAACCTTTTGGCAGGCACACACTATCACCATTGCTGCCATTCCAACCTGACCCGCGCCCTGGCGGATGAGCTGGGCGTTTCGCTGGCCGAGGCCGAGCCGCATGTGCATGATGTACTGAACGTCTTCATGTGCACCGGTTTTACCCGCGACACCGGGCAATATTTCATGAAAGCCAGCCCGGTGCGCCCAGGGGATTATCTGGAGTTTTTTGCCGAGGTCGACTTGCTGGGCGCGCTTTCCGCTTGTCCGGGCGGCGATTGCTCGACCGAGCATTCAAGCGACACCGCAGCATGTTATCCGTTGCTGGTTGAGGTCTTTGAACCTGCCCCCGGTGCGCTGGGTGACTGGTCAGGTCCTGCGGTGAACGGATACGACCGCAGCCACGGAAAGTGATCCAGTAAGCGGGGCTCCCGCCCGGCGCCATGGCATCTAAGATGCCATTCCGTCCGTTGGGCCCAGCCTCGCTCTGCTCGGCTTGAGAGGGGGCAAATCCACATCCGGTCAGATCGAAAACGCGGCTTCTAATGCGATTTCGATCATGTCGGCAAAGCTGCGTTCACGGGCATCGCTGTCCAGCGCTTCGCCGGTCAGCAAATGGTCGCTTACGGTCAGGACCGCCAACGCCCGTGCCCCGTGGCGTGCGGCGACGGCGTAAAGCTCGGCCGCCTCCATCTCGACAGCCAGCACACCGTGGCGGGTCATCTGCTGGATCAGGTCGGGACGTTCGTCATAGAACGTATCTGAAGAATAAATCCCGCCGACATGTGGAAAAATTCCCTTTCCGTCAGCGGCCTGCAAGGCCGCCCTAAGCAGCGGCCAGTCGGCGCAGGGGGCGAAATTCAGCTCCCGGAACAGAGCAGAAGACGGTGTGTTGACACTGCTGGCAGTCATTGCCAGCACCACATCGCGCAGTTTTACTTGCGCCTGCATCGCCCCACAGGAACCAATGCGAATGAGGGTTTTCGCACCATAGTCACGGATCAGTTCATTTGCGTAGATGCTGAGTGACGGCATGCCCATTCCGCTGCCCTGAATAGTTACCCGTTGCTTCTTCCAGTGACCGGTATACCCAAACATTCCTCTGATATCGTTGACCAGTTCAGGGTCTTCCAGAAATGTCTCAGCCGCCCATCTGGCGCGCAAAGGGTCGCCGGGCATCAGCACGGTTTCGGCGATTTCACCGGGCTTCGCGCCAATATGGATGGTCATGGGCGGACGTATTTGATGAAGGGGGTCAGGATGGCGATGCGGTCATAAAGCTTGCGCGCCTCGGCATTGAAATCCTGCGTAAGCCAATAGACCGAGGGGCAGCCATCCGTGTCGGCGGCGGCATAGACCGACTCGATCAGTTTGCGCCCCACGCCGGTGCCACGTACGGACGGGTCGGCGTAGAGATCCTGCAGGTAGCACACATCCTCGAGCCGCCAGTTGTGGGGGTGGTAAATGTAATGCACCAGCCCCACGGGGACGTTGCCTTGCAGGGCCAGAAAGCCATTTTGATTTGGGCGGGTATCTGAACAAAGCCGGTCAAATGTGGTGTCATAAACCGCATCTGAAACGCTGCTTTCGTAGAAGTCCAGATAGGCCTTCCACAACGCGGCCCAAGCGGTTTTGTCGGCAGGTTCAATGCGGCGGATGGTGATCATATCGGACATGAGGAAGACCTGATTCTGTGGCGTGAATAAAGGGCGTGCATCGTATTCTTTGTACATTTTGTACGTGGATTTCGTACACTTCACGACCGAATTCGACAGGGGCAGACACAAAACCTGCGTTTTCAAGGCGATGAAAGGGAAGCCGAGCGTGGAAATCAGATTCTGCGGTTCGGTCGTGCGGATCGGCTGTCATTTCAGCGTGGGCTATTCTGCCGCGTGACATACCGCTGGTGCCGCGTTGAGGTAGCCGTCGCGCGTTTGTGGTGTTTTGATGCCCAGGATCGCACCCGCGAGTTGGGTGCGCAGAACCTGGGCAGTGCCGCCCCCGATGGTGAACATTCGGACATCACGATACATCCGTTCCAAGGGTTCCTTGTCGCCATATCCCCTTGCCCCGAATATCTGCAGTGAATCATTTACAACCTTGATTGCCATCTCGGACGCAAAGAGTTTTGCGCGGGCTGCCATCGTCATGTCGGGAAACTGGCTACCGTTTGGACCACGGGGTCTTGCAGCATCATGCAACATGAGGCGAGCGGCATGAATTTGCGTATCCATATCTGCGGCCATCCATTGCAGCCCCTGGAATTCTGCCAGTGGTCGTCCGAATTGTTCACGCTCAAGCAGATATGTTTTCGCATGCTCAAAAGCACCTGCTGCCACGCCCAGGGCAATGGCCCCGGCACCAACACGTTGCGAATTGTAGGCATTCATCAAATCCGCAAAGCCGTGCCTGAGCCCGGACAAAGGGATCAACGCCCATTTCTGGTCAACCTCCAGATTTTCGAATTTCAGTTCAGCTTCGGGCATCCCGCATAGGCCCATGGTTCTTTCGCGGCCGACAACGGTGAAGCCCTGAGGGATGATACCGGCTTTGATATCAGCATGAACGATGAAACCACCTATGCCGAGATCTGAGCCATCTTCATCCAAAACACGGGCAAAAATCACATAGAGTTTCGAAACACCGCCGCCAGTGATCCAGTGCTTGGTGCCGTTGATCACATAGCTGCCACCCCGTTTTTGCGCCGTGGTGCGCATCCTTGTCGCAGCACTTCCTGCCTCGGGCTCGGTAATGCAAATTGCAGGTTTGTCGCCAGCCAGAACGATCGGCGCGCAAAAAGATTTTTGCGCATCCGTGCCATAGGCCATGACAGCGCTGATACCGCCCATATTGGATTCGACGACGATGCGCGCGGTTAGCGTGCAGGCCTTGGCAACTTCTTCAACGACCTGAACCACATCGAGATAGCTGGCACCCAAACCGCCGTAACTTTTCGGGATGGTCATGCCCATAATCCCGGCGCCAACCAGATCGGCGACATTTTCCCAGCAGTAGCGGCGCTCAACATCCCAAATGCGGGCACGGCTGGCAAATAGCGGCGCAAGCTTTTGTGCTTTGGCGACGGCTGGGTGGGTCATGGCAATCCCTCCTTCACTTACAGGGAGAGCATATGACTGGTTTTATTCAAATCAATCTAATAAGATTTTATATAAAATACAGGAAATCTGAAGATATGCAGACGCGGGCGCTTAGAAGTCTTTTGAAAATCTCTCAAGTCGGATCGTTCCTGCATGCATCCGAACAACTTAACATGACGCTATCCGCGCTTTCGATGCAAATGAAGGCGCTTGAGGCCGAACTTGACGTCGTCCTTTTTGACCGATCGGTCAGGCCGCCACGCCTTACGCCGATTGGCCGTGCAGTGGTTGAAAGAGCCCGCGATGTTGTGGGGCAGGAAAATGCATTGCTAGAGTTATGTTCACAGGACGGCAACCTTGCCGGCAAATTCAGGATCGGATTCGTAACCTCTGCCGCCGCACGCCTTCTTCCGGATTTTCTGGAAAACACCCAGAACAATTTGCCGCGCGCAGCGTTTGAGTTCGAGACAGGACTGTCTGTGGTACTGCAAGAGAAGGTGCGCACTGGAAATCTGGATGCTGCCATTGTGACCGATGCCGAAATCAATCCACGAGGTTTGAAACAGGCGATCCTGCGCGACGAACCATTTGTCTTTGCAGCGCATTCGTCAATTGCCAGCCAGGGCCTCGACACGCTTATCGAACAGCATATGTTTTTCCATTTCATGCCGCAGACCGGAATTGGCAAACTGATCGCAAGCGCGATGGAACAGATCGACAGACCCGCAACCGCTGCAACAGTTATGCTTGATAATATTGAAGCCATAGTGGGCTGTGTAAAAAGTGGTTTGGGCTTTACCCTGCTTCCCGACCCGGATGTGACAAGGTATTCAAACGATGATGTGGTAAAGCTGCGTGCGCCCAATAACATTCGTCGAACACTTATCCTGGTGACACGAAGCGACAATCTTCTGGCGAAACATCTGGATTTGCTGTCCTCCCAATTTGGGGCAAAAAAACTAGGCTTTTAACGCCTGAAAATTTTTGACTGGGTAACCTTCCAAATGCCGGGATGCCGCGCCGAATTGTTTGATCGCGGAGACCAGGCCTCGTGTCACGAACGAAATCGCCACGCGAACGGTGCCTTGATCATACTTTCACAACATTTGATCTGATATGCTGGCCATAAAAAGAAGTTTTTCTCGCTAGTCGCTTAATCCGAGGGTGTCACGACCAGACAATCCAGCGCCACTACACCGCTTGAGGTGCACATCAAAGGGTTGATATCAATTTCGCGACAGGCTTTGCCCAAACTGGCCACCATCCGGGAAAAACCGGCGATCTGGCTGGCAATGTGTTTCAGGTCGGCGGGTGATTGCCCGCGCACCCCTTCAAGCAGTTTGAAGACCCGCAAATTCTGCAGCAGGCGCAGGGCTTCGGCTTCGTCAAACGGTGCCAATGCTGCAGTGCTGTCATTCAGAAACTCGACCAGAACACCCCCTGCAGAGATGATAACAATCGGGCCAAAGCTGTCATCCCAGAGCGATCCAAGCGCCAGTTCTGTGCCTTTGGGTGCCATTTCCATGAAAAGACACCGGGGGCCCAGTTTTGCCGCCATGGCCGTATAGGCGGCCACAGCGCCAGCCACATCCGGCAAGTTAAGAACAACGCCCCCGACATCGCTTTTATGGGCATAATCCTCGGCGGTTTTCAGGGCGATAGGAAAGCTGAGCAGCCCAAGCGCCCCGGGTACGTCAGCGGCTTCACCCACCCAGGCCAGTGCAGGCGATGCAATTCCGAAATCCGCCAGCATGCAAAGGCCTTCATACTCGGAAAGTGGCCCGCCCGCTGCCAGCCGGTCGCGCCAGGCTTGGGCCTTGGGTAGATCTATGTGCTGCGGCGGTGGCCGGGCAATGTAGTCACGATATGTCATGACATGCTGTGCTGCCAGCAGCGCGTTGCGTGTTCCCCGCAGCAACGGCACCCCAGCCCCCAACAAAAGTTGCGCAAGGCTGCGGTCGTCGGCCATCGAATAGTTTGACACCAGCGCCAGTGGCTTGTCGGTCATGCCAGCGGCCTTGACCACCGCTTCGGTATACTGTCTGGCATAGTCATACCCATCGCGCGGGTCCGACATGAAATAGCCAATCGCCACATTCGGATCATTTACCAGCGCGGCTGTCATCGCCGCATTTCGGTTGATCAGGTCATGACCCGTGCCATAGGCATCCAGCGGGTTTTCCGGGTGCAGGCCCGGCTCCAGGTGTTTGGCCAGTTCCGCGCATGTTGCAGGGTACAGTTCGGCAAATTCCAGGCCGATGTCTTCGGCGATATCCACGATCAATTCGCGCTCTCCGCCGGAATCGTGCACCGTACCCAAAAGGCCCTGTGGTACAGCACGGGGCGTATCAAACAGCGCCAGGGTCGCGGCCATTTCATCCATGTCAGCAACGCGGGTCACGCCGAATTTGCGAAAAACGGCCTCATACGCTGCATCGTTGCCCGCAATCGCCCCAGTATGGGAAACCGCCATCTGCGCGCTTTTTCTGGTACGCCCCACCTTAAGAGCCACCACCGGGATTTTAGCATCACGGGCCCTTTGCAGGGCGGCAAGAAATTTCACCGGATCACGGACCGTTTCCAGAAACAGACCGATCACACGGGTTTGGGGTTGGGCAAGCGCCCAGTCCATATAGTCAGCCGCTGTTGTGACCAATTCCATGCCTGTTGAAACGCAGAGCGTAAAACCAAGCCGTCGGTCGTTATGCGCCAGTGCCCCAAAGGCCGAACCCGATTGCGCGATCCAGGCAATGCCGCCTGGCCGAATTCCTGGCGGCGAAGGCATGCTGGCCACACGCAGACCGGCACCCGGGGTGTAAAACCCCATGCAATTTGCGCCGCATATGGCCATGTTAGCCGCGCGTGCCTTGGCAGCAATGCGGTTTGGCAGGGTTGGTACGCCATCACCGTCCAGATAGCACGCCGCAAAGATGCTGACCGACGGCACACCCAGTTCAATTGCCTGATCCAGAATACTTTCGACAAACCGGGTGGCGACACCGATCACCACATGTTCGGGCACCTGTGGAAGCGCCGCCAGATCCGGATAACACGGCACACCTTCAAGCGTTTCAAGCCGTGGGTTCACAGGATAGATCCGGCCATCATAGCCGTCGATGCCACACATCGTCATCATCGCATGACCATTGCTGCCAGGTTTGTCGGATGCGCCGACGATGGCCACCGAGCGCGGTTTGAGAAGCGTATCCAGCCTATGCTTCATCATGAATGCTTTCCGTTCAACATATCCCGCTCAATCAAGGCTAATTCCCGATCCGCGTCTACATCAAATCATCAAAAAAATCGGCTGGACTGATCCCTGTTTTTTTGATGCAACGGCGAAACAAACCTCTGCTAAACTTTCCGACGACCCTCAATGAAGGACCGGATATGAACGACGCCGCTTTGTTAACCCATGTCGAAGGCCGCACGGGCATCCTGACCTTTAACCGTCCGCATGTGATGAACGCGTTCAATTCCGAACTGATCGCTGCCACCCATGAAGCAATGGACGGCTTTCTGTCGGACGACAGTGTTCAGGCGATTGTCCTGCACGGAGCCGGCAGGTGCTTTTCGGCCGGGTTCGACATGAAGGAAAGTGCCGCCAAGGGCATTACCGGCGAGGCAGAATGGCGCAAGGTACTGACCACCGATTTCGACTTCATCATGCAGTTCTGGAACAGTCCCAAACCCACAATCGCGGCAGCACACGGGTTTTGTATTGCCGGCGCGATGGAGGTACTGATGGCTTGTGATATGGCGGTGGCCGGGGACTCTACCCTGTTTGGCGAACCCGAAGTGCGGTTCGGCTCGGGCATCGTGGCCATGTTGGCGCCCTATGTCACGGGCCCCAAACAGGCCAAGGAACTGCTTTTGACAGGCAATGATCGCATCCCGGCGGCGCGGTGTTTTGAAATGGGCCTTTTGAACAAAGTCGTGCCCGACGGCGAGGAAGTGGAATCGGCCATGGCACTGGCCCACCAGATCACCAGCGCCTCGGCCCAATCGGTGCAGCGCACCAAATACGCCATCAACCACACATATGAGCTGGGCCGCATGCGCGAAGGGCTGGCTGCGGCGCTGGAAGTCGACGTGGGGATCGAAGCCGATCAATCGCCGGAACGCCTGGAGTTTAACCGCATCCGCAAGGAAGAGGGCCTGAAAGCTGCTCTGGAATGGCGCAACCGGCAGGTCTGAGACGGCAGTTGGTTCCGCGGCCTGATGCGCGTCTCACGGCACCTGAGAAATTGCGACGCCGGCCGGCATCATCAAGTTATTCGGCGGCGAAGGCCTGTGGGTCTGCCAATGCCACGATATCCATCATGATCGTATTCAACTCGAAATCCTTGGGCGTATAGACCCGGGCCACACCCATTTCCAGCAGACGCGCGGCGTCATCGTCGGGGATGATGCCACCGACGATCACCGGCACCTCTGCAAGGCCCGCGTCGCGCATACGAGTCATCAGATCTTGGACCAGCGGCATGTGACTGCCCGACAGGATCGACAGGCCGACCACGTGCGCCTTGTCTTCCAGCGCGGCAGTCACGATCTCTTCGGGGGTCAGACGAATACCTTCATAGCCAATGTCCATGCCGCAATCGCGGGCGCGAAAGGCAATCTGCTCGGCGCCGTTGGAGTGGCCATCAAGCCCCGGCTTGCCGACCAGGAATTTCAGGCGGCGGCCCAGGCGATCACTGACGGTATCGACGGCGGTACGGATTTCATCAAGGCCTTCGGTTTTGTTCGAAGGGTTGGCGGAAACCCCGGTCGGCCCGCGATATTCACCAAAGACACTGCGCATCTGCGCAGCCCATTCGCCGGTGGTAACACCCGCACGGGCGGCGGCGATTGATGGCTCCATCACGTTGCGCCCCTCTGAGGCGGCGGCGCGCAGATCAGCAAGGGCTTGTTTGACCGCACCGGCGTCGCGTTGGCTGCGCCAGTCGTTCAGGCGGCCGATCTGTTCGGCCTCGACTGCCGGGTCAACTATCATGATACCGCCATCCTCGGTTTGAAGTGGCGATGGCTCGGTTGTCGTCCACTTGTTGACCCCGACGACCACGGTTTCATTGCGCTCAATCCGGTTCAGGCGTTCAGCGTTGCTGTCGACCAGCCGCGATTTCATGTATTCAATCGCGCTGATCGCCCCGCCCATACTATCGAGATTGGCCAACTCATGGCGTGCGCCGTCTTTCAGCGCCTCTACCTTGGCGTCCACCGCCGGATTGCCCTCAAACAGGTCATCGAATTCAAGAAGATCGGTCTCGTAAGCCAAAATCTGTTGCATCCGCATAGACCATTGCTGATCCCAGGGGCGGGGCAGACCAAGCGCTTCGTTCCAGGCAGGTAATTGCACCGCCCGCGCACGGGCCTTTTTGCTAAGCGTCACCGCCAACATTTCGATCAGGATACGGTAGACGTTGTTTTCGGGCTGCTGCTCGGTCAGCCCAAGACTGTTGACCTGCACGCCATAGCGGAAGCGGCGGAATTTCGGGTCTTTGACGCCGTAGCGGGTATGCAGGATCTCATCCCATAAATCGACAAAAGCGCGCATCTTGCACATCTCAGTCACGAACCGGATGCCGGCATTGACAAAGAAAGAAATCCGCCCGGCAAGCGCCGGAAAATCCTGCGCGGCAACGCGTGGTTTCAATTCATCCAGAACCGCAGTGGCGGTTGCCAGGGCAAAGGCCAGTTCCTGCTCGGGTGTCGCACCGGCCTCTTGCAGGTGATAGGAACACACGTTCATCGGGTTCCATTTGGGCACGTTTTTATAGCAATATTCGGCCACATCGCCGATCATTTTCAGCGATGGTTTCGGCGGGCAGATATAAGTACCGCGCGACAGGTATTCCTTGATCAGGTCATTCTGCACCGTGCCCTGCAATGCCGCTACATCGGCACCCTGCTCTTCGGCCACAGCGATATAAAGCGCCAGCAGCCACGGTGCCGTGGCATTGATCGTCATTGAGGTGTTCATCTGATCCAACGGGATCTGGTCGAACAGCGCGCGCATGTCACCCAGATGGCAGACGGGCACGCCCACCTTGCCCACTTCACCGCGGGCCAGAACGTGGTCACTGTCATAGCCGGTTTGGGTCGGCAAATCGAAGGCCACGGACAAGCCGGTCTGACCCTTGGCAAGGTTCGCGCGATAAAGCGCGTTCGAGGCGCTGGCGGTTGAGTGCCCGGCATAAGTTCGAATAAGCCAGGGGCGATCTTTCTGCGTCTGCGACATGGGCGGCCTCGTGAATCGGTTTGCGCAATTTTGTTACGTCGGGCGATTGATACTTGGAATATTATACCGGTGTCAATTCGCTGCGTTGCGGCATTTCGCGGCGGCAGCGAGGGCCCGCGCTGGGATAATGTGAAAAGGGAATCCCGGGAATACACCTTTGTCCCTGCCCGCCTTGGTGTTGTGTCAAAGCTACGGCGCCCGGTTGCAGGCGACAAGCCCTGCCTTCGACCGCCAGATTTCGATTTACGTGCCTGCCGCTGGCTGCGAATGTCGAGGCATGATGCAAACCGTGGCAATACCCCTTTGGCTTTTTGTACTGATCCTGCTTTTTGCCGTGGTGACCTTTGCCTCGCATTTTTTGTTCCCATCGGTGCGCTGGTTCTTTCGCCGACGGATGCAACGCGCGGTGGCCAAGCTGAACGAACGGTTGGAAAGACCGATCGAGCCGTTCAAACTGGCGCGGCGCTATGACATGATTCAGCGGCTGATATACGATCCCGAGGTCAGTCGCGCGATTGTCGAGCATGCCCGTACGGAAGGCATCCCCGAAAACGTGGCATTTGAGCAGGCAAAGCGATACGCGCGCGAAATTGTGCCTGGGTTTTCCGCCACCGCGTATTTCGGCTTTGCCATCCGCTTTGCAAAATTCCTCAGCCGGTCCTTGTACCGCGTGCGCCTTGGGAATTTCGACGAGGCAGCGCTGAGTGCCGTCGACAAGGAGGCAACTGTTATTTTTGTCATGAACCACCGCAGCAACATGGACTATGTGCTGGTTACATGGCTGGCGGCTGAGCGCTCGGCCCTGTCATATGCGGTGGGAGAATGGGCACGGGTCTGGCCGCTAAGCCGCCTTATCAAGGCGATGGGGGCCTATTTCATCCGTCGAAAATCGCGTAATGACCTGTATCGCCGGGTACTGGCCCGCTATGTGCGCATGGCCACCGATGGCGGCGTGACACAGGCAATGTTCCCCGAAGGCGGCCTAAGTCTGGATGGGGCCCTGGCCCAGCCTAAGCTGGGTCTACTGAAATATATTATCGACGAGCGGTCTGCAGATGCGCGCGACGTGGTGTTTGTACCCGTGGCCCTGAATTATGACCGGGTGTTTGAAGACCGCATTCTTGTAGCCGCCGGTCAAAAGGGCGAACGCCGGTTCAGGGCCCGGATCAGTGTGGTGGCAAAATTTGTGATGAAACAGGTCTGGTTGCGCCTGACCGGACAATATCACAGACATGGATATGCCGCCGTCAGTTTCGGGGCGCCGATTTCTTTGTCGCAGTTTCAGCGTGACCATCCGCAAGGGACCGTAAAACACTTGGGTAAACTCTTGTTGGACCGGATCGGGGAAGAGGTGCCCGTCCTTCCGGTGCCGATGGTTGCACGTGCCCTGTTGAGCGCAGAGGGCCCGATGACCCACAAGGCGTTGGCGGCAACCGTTGAACAGATGGTAGAAACCTTGCCAAAGGCGCATGTGTATCTGCCACGCGGTGATACGGCTTATGCCACCGAAGTCGGCCTGCGCATGCTGAAGAAACGCAATCTGGTACAGGAAGCCGATGGGTTGCTGACGCTGGTGAAAGAAGAACGTCCGCTTGTTGCCTATTATGCAGCCTCGATCGAGCATCTGTTTCGCAGTCGCAGCGCATAAATACTGAATATTCTGCACTTGCGCGGTTATAAAGTTACAAAAATGACCCCCACGGCATTGCATTATTGCGCGCGCGATTGTATTTCAAGGCCGTATAAGGCGATTCTGCATCGCGGCGAAAACACAAAAAGGAGGCCCTTCATGGCACTGGATTCTGATATCGGCATCGCGCCCTATGATGCGCCTGAGAAAGACCTCTATGAGGTTGGTGAAATGCCACCACTTGGATATGTTCCCAAACAAATGTACGCATGGGCGATCCGCCGCGAGCGCCACGGTGAACCTGACAAGAGTTTTCAGGTCGAAGTGGTGGACACCCCGGTGCTGGACAGCCACGAAGTACTGGTTCTGGTGATGGCAGCGGGCGTGAATTACAACGGTGTCTGGGCTGGACTGGGTATCCCGATCAGCCCGTTCGACAGCCACGGGGCCGACTATCACATCGCCGGCTCTGACGCGTCGGGCATTGTCTGGGCAATCGGAGACAAAGTGAAAAACTGGAAAGTGGGCGACGAGGTTGTTATCCACTGCAACCAGGACGATGGCGAAGACGAAGAATGCAACGGCGGTGACCCGATGTTCTCGCCCAGCCAGCGCATCTGGGGTTATGAAACCCCAGATGGATCGTTTGCCCAGTTCACCAACGTGCAGGCCCAACAATTGCTGCCCCGCCCCAAGCATCTGACCTGGGAGGAAAGCGCCTGTTATACGCTGACGCTGGCCACTGCCTATCGGATGCTGTTCGGACATCACCCGCACGAACTCAAGCCGGGTCAGAACGTGCTGGTCTGGGGCGCGTCGGGTGGCCTGGGATCATTTGCAATCCAACTCATCAATGCAGCTGGGGGCAACGCCATCGGTGTTATCAGTGACGAGGAAAAGCGCCAGTTCGTGATGGATTTGGGGGCCAAAGGTGTCATCAACCGAAAAGATTTCAAATGTTGGGGTCAACTGCCCACCGTAAACACGCCTGAATACGCCGCATGGTTCAAGGAAGCCCGTAAATTCGGCAAGGCGATCTGGGACATCACCGGCAAGGGCAACAACGTCGATATCGTGTTTGAACACCCCGGTGAGGCCACGTTCCCCGTGTCCAGCCTTGTCTGCAAAAAAGGTGGCATGGTGGTGATCTGTGCGGGGACCAGCGGTTTCAACTGCACCTTCGACGTACGTTATATGTGGATGCACCAGAAGCGTTTGCAGGGTTCGCATTTTGCGCATCTCAAACAAGCGGCTTCGGCCAACCGGTTGATGGTGGAACGTCGGATTGATCCCTGCATGTCTGAAGTGTTTCCGTGGGACGAAATTCCGCAGGCGCACCTGAAAATGCTGCGCAATGAACACAAGCCTGGCAATATGGCGGTATTAGTACAGGCCCCTAGGACCGGGCTGCGCACGGTCGAGGATGTGGTCGAAGCGTCAAAGTGATCAAGGCCGTTTCCGATCTGGTAACATTAACCCGCGAACAAACCTGTTGTTCGCGGGTTTTTTGATCGAATAAATTACTTCTGTTCAAAGTCATGCCGTTAGCGTTTCAAGCTCTCGCTATTTTGGGGGAGTTAAAAAGCGTGAATACTTTAGTAAATAATATCGTGCTAAAGTTGTATTACGTCTTTATCAACTACCATAAAGAGACTTAATATGCATAATGAGTGGATACTCGACGTTCTGGCTGATCTAAAGGCATTCGCCCGGAAAAACGGGATGAATGTTCTGGCCGAGCAACTGGATGATACCAGGTTGCTGGCCGCGACCGAGCTGGCGTTGACTGGGGAAGGACTTTCACGCGATGAAACCGGCGCCGCCACTGCGGTTGGACATGATTTTGGAGGATCTGGAAGGCGCCTCTGAACAATCTGCTCTGCAGCAGGTTGCAGAGGATTTGCGTGAATATTTCACAATTGATCATCTGGTATATCATTGGGTCAGCGCTGCCGGAGATCAGTACGGGTGCGGAACCTATCCGCCGGCCTGGGTGCAAAGGTATATCGAACAGGAATACCTGCGTGTCGATCCTGTTATTCAGGGCTGTTACCAAAGGTTCAATCCGGTCGACTGGAAGCAGCTTGACTGGTCCAGCAAAGCTGCCCGAAAGTTTCAGCACGAGGCGATTGAACACGGTATCGGCAATCAGGGATATTCGGTGCCGGTGCGCGGGCCAAACGGGCAATTCGCGTTGTTTTCAATCAGCCACAATTGTGACGATGCCACCTGGGCCAGTTTTACGGAAAGGCACCGCCGCGACCTGATCCTGATTGCGCATTACTTTAACCAGAAAGCGCTGGATTTCGAACCTGACCGCAAACCGGAAGCAGCCAAAGCCCTGTCCCCGCGCGAGGTGGATGCCATCACCCTGATCGCAATGGGATACAACCGGGCGCAGGTGGCCGAAATACTGACCATTTCCGAACATACCTTGAGGGTCTATATTGAATCCGCCCGGTTCAAACTGGGGGCGATCAACACGGTGCATGCGGTTGCACGGGCGCTAAGCCGCGGGCTGATTGTGATCTGACGCACCCGTCAAATTCCCTGATCCCGGCGCGGTGTGATGCAAGGGCGAAAACAGCTTTAGAAGGCAGATTTCAAACTGCATGAGCAGCAGAAAACGCCTACAATTTTTAGCAACGCACGCTAAATCCAAGGTCCGTTAACCATAGTCGCCTACTCCCATTGGTCATCGAACAAAAGGGGGCTGTGATGCTGCGATATGTTTACGGAGATGATCTGCACTGTTTTCCACGTCTGCGCGATACCATGTTCCGGGACCGCGCCGATCAGTTCAAAACGCGCCTGAACTGGGAGGTCAGCGTTGATTGCAACGGCGAAGAACGGGACGAATATGATACGCTGAACCCGCTTTACGTGATCTGGGAGCGTACGGATGGCGCGCATGGCGGATCGGCACGTTTTTTGCCAACGACGGGTCAGACCATGGTCAATGACCATTTCAGCCAGCTTCTGGATGGCGAAAGCATCACCAGCCCGCTGATCTGGGAATGTACCCGATTTTGTTTGACACGAAACGCCGGGCCGCATGTGGCGGCCGCGTTGATGCTGGCAGGCGGCGAAGTGATGCGCGGTTTTGGAATCAAGCACTATGTCGGCGTTTTCGACGCCCGGATGGAGCGGATTTATCGTCTGCTTGGGTCAACGCCTGAGATTCTGGGCAGCTAGGGGGAAGGCCGCGACCGGATCAGCGTCGGCCTTTGGCAATTCAGCAACGGGGCCCGCCAACGCGTGGCGCTGCGCGCCGGGCTTTCGCCGGAAATATCCGAGCACTGGTTCCGCCGAAGCTTTGGCACAATCGAACCGGCGCTTCAGCAATCAGCATGATCCTTTGACCCGGCTTGCGCCGCCGTGATTGTAGGCTGAAAGGGCCGGGTTTTGCTGGTGCAGCACGGGACGTGGTTGTAGGGTTCAAAAATGTCCGCGACCGCCATTTCCTATTCTGATGACCAGGCCGAAGCCCACGACCGTATCGCCGAGGCGCTGCGCGGCGCAGGCATTGATCTGGACGAGGGGTTGCTGACACCACCGCGCGACGACAAGCAAAGCGTAATGGCGGTGATTGGCAAGGCGGGATCAGGTAAAACGCTTTTGCTGGCCGCGCTTTACAGGGCGCTGGAAGAGGCCGGCGTTGATGTTGTTTCCGGCGATTACGAGGGCAAGCGGCGACGCGACCGGAGAACCCTTGCCATTCTTGCGCCAACCAACAAGGCGGCCAGTGTATTGAGGATGCGCGGTGTGCCGGCCACCACGATCCACCGCATTCTTTACACCCCGGTCTATGACCCCGAATATGAAAAGGTCGCCGAATGGCTGGCCGGCCATGGTGAACGCCCCGAGATCGAGGGGCTGACCGACGTGGCGCTGGATCGGGCACTGGCGTTCTATCAGACCAACAAATCCATCCCCGGCGCGCTGGCCGTGGCAGGCTTGCGCGGATCGGATTTCATCACCGGCTGGAAACGCCGCGAAGAACCACTGGATGTGGGTTTTGTCGATGAATCCAGCATGCTGGATGACAAGCAGTTTGAAGACCTCAAAGAAATTTTCCCGACACTGCTGCTGTTTGGCGACCCTGCGCAATTGGCGCCGGTCAAGCAATCAGGCTCGATGGTGTTTGACGACCTGCCTTCGGCCGCCAAGCTGGAATTGCACCGTGTGCACCGGCAGGATGCCGACAACCCGATCCTTGATCTAGCCCATGCACTGGCCGATCCTGCGCTGGAATTTCACGATTTCGAACGCATGATCGAAGATGCGGCAAAACGCGATGAAAGGGTTGTCTGGGCCCAGCGGGTTGAGGTGGACCTGATGGCGCGCAGCCCGGTCCTTGTCTGGCGCAATGCAACCCGAATCCGCCTGATCACGGCCTTTCGCGCGGTGCACGGCGCCCCGGATACCGAATTGGTTGAAGGCGAGCCTCTGATCTGCGACGGGATCGAACTGCCGCTGAAACACCGCAAGAAACGGCTGGATCTTGAGGCGCGCGGGCTGATCAAGGGCGCGCAGGTGATCTATCTGGGCCCCGGGCGCAAGCCGGGGTTTTCGCGGTTGCATGTGATGGGCGCCGAGGACCCACAGGTGAGCGCTGCCAGTATCGTGAAGATTGAAAAACCGGATGAGGAAGAGCCGTTCATTCCTTTCGCCGCGCGCATGGGGGCGACCTTTCTGCACGGATCAGCGGTGACCATCCACAAGGCACAGGGCAGTCAATGGCGCGATGTGCAGGTCTTTGCACCCGACATTTATGTTGCCTCGAAAATGGGCCGGACCGAGGCCGGTCAACCCCTGTGGAAACGGCTGGCTTATGTTGCCATCACCCGGGCCGAGGAACGCCTGCACTGGGTGGTGCGCAACCGGCTGTCAAAACCCACAGGGCCATTGCGGGTGGACGATCTGCGCGTGGCCCCTGTGCCGCTGGAACTGGAGGTTGAGGCATGAAATCTATTCTGATCACCGGGGCAAGCTCGGGTATAGGCCGGGCGACCGCGCTTGAATTTCTTCAGGCGGGCTGGCGCGTTGGACTGATTGCACGACGTGCTGAGGTTTTGCAGGATCTGGCGCAGGCCCACGACAACGCCATGGCCCTGCCATGTGATGTGACTGATGCGGGCGCGATGCAGGCTGTCTTTGACAGCTTCGTGGCCCATGCGGGCCGTTTGGATGTGCTGTTCAATAACGCGGGCATGTTCGGCCCCTCCGCCCCGATTGATGAGGTTGAGATCGATGCCTTTGATCAGGTGATCAATGTCAATGTCCGCGGCATGTTCATCGCCGCACGGCTGGCCTTTGCGCAGATGCGTCGGCAAGACCCACAAGGCGGGCGGATCATAAACAACGGATCATTGTCGGCACATAACCCGCGCCCCGGATCGATTTGTTACACCACCAGCAAACACGCGATCACCGGCATGACCCGCAGCCTGTCACTGGACGGGCGCGCGTTTGAAATCGCCTGCGGACAGATCGACATCGGCAATGCGCGCACCGAACTGGTGGACGACCTGAATGCGCGTATCCTGGCGGAAGACCCGAAGGCAGACCTGATGCCGATGATGGATGTCGCGGACGCCGCGCGATCGGTCCTGCACATGGCGCAGATGCCAGCGCAGGCGAATGTGCAGTTCATGACGGTGATGGCCACCAAGATGCCCTATATCGGGCGCGGGTGACGGGCGGTGCCCGACCGCGGGAGGGCGCACATCCGGTCAAGGCTGCCGCTTTATCGTGCAACCAACATCCAACGATTTTATTGGAGTTCAACGTTGCAAAAGCGCCCGCCTATGGGGCGGTCAGGCGCTGCCCGGCGGCGCGATGCGCCTTGAGTCCGGGCAAGGTGTCAGTTCTGCAAAGGGCTCAAACCAGCCTTCGGAAAGTATACTTACCCCCGCCGCAGCATTTGGAATGCTGCTGATGCCCCCCACCCGGCAATGATCGCAATTGCCAGAGACATCAGCCCGTACACGAACGGTTGCTGACGCGACAGATTGTACAGCCAGCGTTCCAGGCCCACCTTGCGCACATCGATGTTTGTTTCAAACACCGAGATCACCTTGCCGCCACGGGTCAGGAAAATACGTGTGGCATAATCGCCTTCGGTCAGGTTTGACGGCATCGCAATCGAGGTTCGGAAAAGGGTCTGCTGATCCACCACCACCTGATTTTCCAGAATTTGATACAGCCCGTTGGCCTTGCGGATACGCACAACGGCCTCGGCGAATGACTGCGCGCCGCGAATGTTCATTGCAGCGCCCACAGACCGGATCGCCCGTTTGATTGATATCCTGTAACGCAGGTCTTCGACGTCTTTCAGGACGTCCTTGAACGGATTGCTGGTGGCCACCGCATAAAAACTGGGGGCAGAATCCACCAGGACGCTGTCAACATTCACCCAGATTCCGAATTTCTTTTCCTTGCGGCGCACCATCACCGGATGATCCGGTCCCGAGACAGTTACGATCACCTCAAGCGGTTCGTCGGTCGGAATTGGTTGTTCGCGTTTTACCGCGCCAAAAATCAGAATATCAGAGCCGTCGAAATTGGCCGTGATGGCGACCTTGTCCTGGCTGAGACCAAGCACCACCTCTTCTGCGGCGCTTGCCGGCAGGGCCAGAAGACATAGCAATGCAATCCAGCGGAGCATGGTCTAATGCCCCCCGCTTTTGCCAAGCGAATAAAGCTCGGACGGCATAAGAAGAAGATCAAGGCCCAGTTTGAAACAGACAGCCAGCACCATCATGGCCAGCAGGATGCGTAGCTGTTCGGCCTTCATCTTGACGCCGATCCGCGTGCCGATCTGCGCACCGACCACGCCACCGACCAGCAACAGAACCGCCAGCGCGATATCCACGGTATAGTTCGTCGTGGCGTGCAGCATGGTGGTAAAGGCGGTCACAAAGATAATCTGAAACAGCGATGTGCCGACAACCACCTTGGTGGGCATTCCCAGCAGATAGATCATCGCGGGCACCATGATAAAGCCACCGCCGACACCCATGATTGCCGCCAGAATGCCAACACAGACCCCCACGATCAGTGGGGGGATGACGCTGATGTAAAGCCCCGACGTGCGGAAGCGTACCTTGAACGGCAGCCCGTGAATCCAGTTATGCTTTTTGCGTTTGGGCGCCTTGCCTTTTTTCGTGTTGCGAATCGCGTTCAGGCTTTCGATGAACATCATGCCGCCGATGACGCCCAGAAAGACCACATAGCAAAGCTTGACCAGAAGATCGACCTGGCCCAACGCCTTGAGGTAGTTGAATAACACCACGCCAACGGCCGCGCCGAGCAGACCACCGATCAGCAACACCGTACCCATTTTCAAGTCTACGGTTTTTCGCCTGAAATGTGCGAGAACACCCGAAAACGACGAGGCAACAATCTGGTTCGCCTCGGTGGCCACAGCCACGGCCGGGGGAATACCGATGAAAAACAAAAGTGGCGTCATCAGAAAGCCGCCACCAACACCGAACATGCCGGACAATATGCCAACCAATCCACCCAGCCCCAAGAGCAGGAACGCGTTAACCGAAACTTCGGCTATGGGAAGGTAAATCTGCATGGTCCGTCCTACCCCCAGTTCCGCGCGAATTGCAAGAGATCAGCAGGGGTGAAATGCCGCAGGCCTGATCAATTCATCAAATCTGGACTTAATATTCGCGAACTCTGAAGGTCTTTGGGGCGGATTCAGCAGAATATCGCAGTGCAGACAGTGGTCGTTCAGTTTTCGGATGTGGCCAGTTTGTAGGCGGCAAAGGTGAAAAACGCGCCCAATGTCAATTCGATCCAGCGCCGTCCAGCGCTATAGGCAAGGCGCACGGGGTGGGCTGACAGGGCCATCGCCCACGCGCCATGGCAGATGAATGAGATCAGGAAGGCCCCAGCAATGAAGATCGCGACGATACCCGTCCCGGCCCCGTCGGTTGCGCCGACCGAAGCGATGGCCAGCCAGAAGGCAATCGCTTTGGGGTTGGTGATCTGCAACAAATATCCGGCCATGAAATGTTTCCCCGCCGCGCGCCTCTTGCCCGTGACCGGCTGCAAGACCGGGGGATTCAGCGCCTTGCGGAACGCACCACATGCCAGGTACAGCAGATAGGCGGCCCCGATCAGGCGCAGCAGGCTTATTGCCCATGCAGCCTGCGACAACAGCAGCCCAACGCCCAGCATGGTAAGAAGATTGATGGTCGTACTGCCCACGGCGATGCCCAGTGTGGCGGCCAGCGCAGGCACCCTGCCTTGCGATGTGGCAATTCCGATCAGCATGGCCACCGAGGGGCCCGGCGATGACGCCCCCACCAGAAGGATCGTGTAAGCAGCGATGAATCCGGGAAGGAAGAGGGAAAGATCGGTCATTTTAATTTATTTGCTATCAGGGGTGCGCCTATATCAAGCCGCAGATTTCCTGTTCTGTCCAGATTTAACGCTTCGCTTCTGAACGAACTATGTGTGATGCGTTTTCGCCAAGCTGCTTTTGCAGAATCAGCGCATCTACCCTGCTATTGTCCGGTGTCTGATAATAGTTTTTCCGCCTGGCCGTTTCGGTGTAGCCCGCCGCCAGGTACAGGGCCAGCGCGGCCGCGTTATTTTGGGCAACTTCAAGAAACGTTCGGGTGGCGCCACGTTCTGCGGCCGTCGTTTCATAGGCAGTCAACCGGGCCCGTGCCAGGCCAAGGCGACGGTGATCAGGGTCCGTTGCCAGTGTCAGCAGTTCAGCGTCGTCGCCGATAACGCGGCCCAGGGCAAATGCCCGCGCGTCGCCCACCCCAAAGCACAGCGGGCTTTCCAGCAGATCGGCGAACTCTGACGCAGACCAGGCCCTGCCAAGGCTGGCGAAAGCCCGGGCATGCAGGTGGGCCATCTGCTCAGGCGTCATTGTCCAGAATCTTTGGCGGCTGGTCACGCGCGGGGGCTGCATCAGCCGGTTTGATATAAAGCGGCGCGGCGGCGGCAATGCCATCCTGAGGCGTCTGGGATGAGATCAGGGCGATCAGCGCGGCCAGCCTGGCGGGTTGTGGTGGCCCAATCAGAGGCGCTGCAGCGCTGGTCGCTGCCTCCCGGGTGGCCAGCACTGGTGCCTGCCCCTGATGCCGGATGTAAAATTGATCCCGAGGGGCCGGAATGGCCGGAAGATGGGGGAAGGCATGGTCTTTGGCAATTGCATCAAACGTGCTTACGCCCACAGCCTGGATGCCCAGAGAAAGCGCCAACCCGCGTGCAGCAGACACCGAGATTCGGATGCCGGTAAAATTGCCGGGCCCGATACCGACACCGATCCGATCCAGATCCGACCAGTTTGCACCGTTGTCGCCAAGCACCTCTTCTAGCAGCGGAAACAGCCGTTCGGCCTGACCACGCCCCATGTCTTCGGCAACTGACGACAAAATCACATTTCCACGCAACAAAGCGGCCGCGCAATGCGCGGCCGATGTATCAAACCCCAGAACCAGAGGCTCAGACACCAACAGGGCGTACCTCGGTCACTTCGGGGATGTAGTGGCGCAACAGGTTCTCGATGCCCATCTTAAGGGTGATCGTGGACGAGGGGCAGCCGGCGCAGGCCCCCTGCATATGCAGATAAACCACGCCGCGATCAAATCCGTGAAAGGTTATGTCGCCCCCATCCTGTGCCACGGCCGGGCGTACGCGCGTATCCAGAAGTTCCTTGATCTGGCCAACAATCTCGCTGTCTTCGCCGTCATGCTCTGCGTGGCCGGATGGCGCGCTGGCCTCGCCAATCATCACCGGCTTGCCGGACTGGAAATGCTCCATGATCGCGCCCAGGATGGCGGGTTTGATATGATCCCATTCGGCGCTGTCAGCCTTTGTCACGGTCACAAAATCATTGCCGAAGAACACACCATTCACACCTTGGACCTTGAATATCCGATCTGCCAGTGGCGATTTTTCTGCGCCTTCCGAAGTTGGAAAATCTGCGGTGCCGGTCTCAAGCACGGTCTGGCCGGGCAAAAATTTAAGCGTCGCAGGGTTTGGAGTTGATTCTGTCTGGATAAACATGGGCAGCACCTTTCGCGTGTGCCTCTGATATGCGCATCTCAGGTCGGCAAGTCAAGGTTTAGAACTATTCTAGATTGGAGGGAAAATCGGTATTGAACCCAGAAAATCAACTCCAAAGCCGTGATACACAGTCAGGGCTTTCAGGGCCTCAGTTCAGCTTTAGGCTACGCAAGATCCTGGCGGTATAGTCATCAAAATTGGGCAACCGGCCGCGGGTTTCGGATTTGTGTACCGCACCGATTTCGACATAAGTATACCAGACGCGATCCAAGGCCGTATCGAAGCCAAGACAACGCACACCTGAAACGTCAACACGGGCAAGGTATTTGCCAGAACGCTCGGATACATGAGCGTCTTCCATGAAATACAGGCATTCATCCAACCCTCGTTGCGCCTTTGTCGCGCGTGCCGGACGTACGCTCTGGGCTATGATCTGAATCCTTCCGCGCCCCGAATCGCGCTGTTTGACGGCCATCTTCTCAAAATGTTTCAGGGCGCCACGCATGTAACCGCGTGGATTTCCGATAAATTTCTCTCGTGTGACACCAATCTGCTTTGCAAAGGCATTGATCGTAAACTTGTCGAAAACCAGATCGATCTTGATTGATGTGCCCCCTTGCAAAGGAATCTTACAGGTAACCACCCCCCCACGATCCTTTAACTGATTGCGGCACTCAGACGGAAACGCAAGCAAGGCGCCGCTATAGTCCGGGCCAGCAAGGGTTTGTGACGGCAACATCAGGCTGACCAGCAAAAATAAAGCGTTCAAAAAGATCTTTGGCATCGACCCTCACCCTTCTCTGAACCTTTGCGGCTAGTCTGCTGCGCAAAAGAGATGCTCGCAGTCTGTCAAATACCTCATCTTTTGGCATTGATGCGCATCAATGACCGGTTTTTGCGCAATGCCACGCCGGTAAGGCAGGACGGGAGCGGTTACAAAGGTGGTTCGCGTTCTGCGCGATCAGGTGATCGCTTCCAGCCGCTCTTTTGACAGATCGCCGGGTACAATTGTGATCGGAATCGGCAATGAGCCCGAGCTTTTGGTCAGTTGCGTCACAAGCGGGCCTGGGCCCTTTTTACCGGTGCCCGCCCCCAGAACCAGAACACCAATATCGCTGTCTTCCATGACCTGTGCCATGATTTCGTCAACAGGTTCGCCTTCACGAATCACCAGTTCGGGATCGATACCCTGTTTGTCGCGCATCCATTTTGCGAACACCTCGAAATGCGCATGAATCCGTTCACGGCTTTCTTCGCGCATCAGATCACCGACACCGATCCAGTGATTGAATTCTTCGGGGGCAATCACGGCCAGAATTTCAACCCCGGCCTGAGTATGGGCTGCGCGCATGGCGGCAAACCGCATGGCATTAAGGCATTCGCGGCTTTCGTCCAGCACGACCAGAAACTTACGCATGATTGTATTCTCCTCGGCCTGGGATCATGAAGGTAAATGCCACACGGGGCAATACTTGTAATCTGCCGCCTGAAGGCGGCAGGCACATCTAGTCGAACGTTCCGGCGACACGCCCCAACAGCATAAAGGCGCGAGCCGTACGGGTATCGGACAATTCGGAAATTTCAGCGTCACTGGCAGTGTCTGCGAATTGCGTGAACATCCTGTCGTAAAGCCTCAGGAAATGATGCGCAGCATCGCGAAAGATCGTGTCTTTTTTCATCCGCGCTGACGTCAGCGCCAGCGATGTCCTGTCGCGAATACCGCCAAGGGCGGCCATGGGGCGGCCCCTTTCACCTTCGGCGAAACGCCGCCAAATTTCGGGGCGTGCCATGTCGGGGCGCAGGTCATCCATATAGATACCGTCATGCGACAACAGGGTCAGCACATCCTGCGCGGCCTGAATCAGCTGTGCTGTCTGGCGATCTTTCAGGGCTTTGCGTAATGCGGCAAACCCGGCTTTGTCCTCGGCTGTCTCGGGGAAATTCAGCGCCCGGATGAAATCAGGCCGCTCCAGTGGCGGCTGCATGTCCTCGGCGGTAGTGCCTAGTGGCAGGGCCACCTGATCATCGCTTGTGGCGATATTTTCAACCTTTTTGGCCGGTTGCCGGACGGGCACGGGCATTCGCGAGGTCGAAAACGTGGCCAGTGCGCTTTCGGTCTTGCGCTGTGCGGCAGCAATTTCATCCAGCTTTTTGGCGACTGAGGGCTCGGTCACGGTGTTGCGGCTTTGGCTTTCGGCCACATAGGCATGGCGAATCGCATCAATGGACGCTTGCAAGCGCTGGCTTTCTTCACGCATCACGCGCGAAGCCCGGGCCGCGATCGCGGCCACCCAGATCATCGCAACCGGCATGAACACCGCCAGCAGGATCATCACAAACTGCATTGCCCCGCCAGAACCCTCGGCCGTATCGCCGGGCATCATGACGATGAAAAAAATCGCCGTGCCCAAAAGCCAGATAAACGACAACGCAAGCGCGATCACATCGACCGGGGTGATCTGATCATTTTTAATCTTGTCGTAAACCCCCAACGATGTTGGGGTCAAAGCCTTGCGTTCGGACATTTTTTCAGCCTGTTAAATATAGGCGATTTTTAGCACTTCGTAGGATCGCTCGCCACCCGGCGTTCGTACTTCGACGCTATCACCCTCTTCTTTGCCGATCAGAGCTCGGGCAATGGGTGATCTGATGTTCAAGAGTCCGTTTTCGATTTTCGCTTCGTGCTCGCCGACGATCTGATAGGTTTTTTCCTCGTCAGTGTCTTCGTCTACCAATGTGACGGTCGCACCAAACTTGATTGATCCAGACAGCTTCGTCGGATCAATTACCTCGGCCAAGCTCAGAATGCCTTCGATTTCCTTGATACGCCCTTCGATGAAGGACTGCTTTTCCTTGGCAGAATGATATTCGGCATTTTCGGACAGATCGCCATGTTCGCGCGCCTCGGCGATGGCACGGATGATGGCGGGCCGCTCGACGGATTTAAGCTGTTTCAGCTCAACCTCCAGTGCCGAATGTCCACCCTGTGTCATCGGGATCTTTTCCATTCCTGTCGTCCACTGTAATTGCGGGGCGGCCATGGCCGGGCCCGTCAGGTCTGTTTCAAAATTCGCGCCAGATTGCCCCGAGGGGCGGTGTCTTTGCAATAGGCGAAGCGACTATGCGGCGCAATCCTGTCTCATTGCGTGGAAAATTGCCGTTTTCAGCCGGTTTTAACGTCGTGTTCCAATTGACGTTGCGCTAAATGGCACGGTAACCACGTGCGCAACATTATTGCCGGTCAATCATGGCCGGAGATGCCTTTGGGAAAGGATGCACCTTATGTCCGACGTCGAACGCGAAGCCATGGAATACGATGTCGTGATCGTCGGCGCTGGCCCTGCGGGCCTGAGCGCTGCGATCCGCCTGAAACAGCTTAATCCCGACCGCGAGATCGTGGTGCTGGAAAAAGGCAGCGAAGTTGGCGCGCATATCCTGTCCGGCGCGGTGCTTGATCCCTGTGGTCTGGATGCGCTGATCCCCGACTGGAAGGAAAAGGGCGCGCCGCTGAATGTGCCGGTGAAAGTGGATAATTTCTACATGTTGGGTGAAGCCGGTAAAATCCGCGTGCCCAATTTTCCGATGCCGCCCTTGATGAACAACCACGGCAATTACATCGTGTCGATGGGTAATGTCTGTCGCTGGATGGCCGAACAGGCCGAAGAAATGGGGATCGAGATTTTCCCCGGCATGGCCTGTTCCGAGCTGATTTATGCCGAGGATGGCAGCGTCAAAGGCGTGGTCGCCGGCGAGTTCGGCAAAAACGCCGACGGAACTCCCGGCCCGTCCTATGAACCCGGCATGGAGTTGCACGGCAAATACGTGTTCCTGTCCGAGGGCGTGCGCGGCAGCCTGTCGAAAGAGGTGATCGCCAAATACGACCTCTCCAAAGGCAAGGAACCGCAGAAATTCGGCCTTGGCATGAAGGAAATCTGGGAGATCGACCCCGACAAACACCGCGAAGGCACTGTAACCCACACCATGGGCTGGCCCTTGGGCAGCAATGCGGGCGGCGGGTCGTTCATCTATCACCTTGAGAACAATCAGGTATATATCGGTTTTGTGGTGCATCTGAACTACAAAAACCCGCATCTGTTCCCTTACATGGAATTCCAGCGCTTCAAGCATCACCCGATGGTGGCCGAGCTGCTGAAAGGCGGCAAGCGTGTGGCCTATGGCGCGCGGGCCATCACCGAGGGCGGGTACCAGTCGATGCCCAAGATGGTGGCGCCGGGCGTCGCGCTTTTGGGCTGTTCGGTGGGCATGGTCAACGTGCCGCGCATCAAGGGTAACCACAACGCCATGCTGTCGGGCAAAGCCGCAGCCGAGGCCGCGCACGCGGCGCTTGAGGCGGGTCGCGCCAGTGACGAGCTGACTGATTACGAGAACGAGGTTCGCACAGGGGCCATTGGTAAAGACCTGAAAAAAGTGCGCAACGTCAAGCCGCTTTGGTCGAAGTACGGGCTGCTGGCGTCGCTTACCGTGGGCGGGTTCGACATGTGGACCAACACATTTGGCTTCAGCCTGCTGGGCACGGTCAAGCATGGTAAGACCGACGCCGCCGCGACCGAACCCGCGGACAAGCACAAGCCGATCGAGTATCCCAAACCCGATGGCAAACTGTCATTTGACCGCCTTACCAATGTCAGCTTTTCGATGACCAACCACGAAGAAAGCCAGCCCGCGCATCTGCGACTGAAAGACGCCAGCGTACCGATTGGCGTGAACCTGCCAACCTATGCCGAACCTGCGCAGCGCTATTGCCCGGCAGGCGTGTACGAGGTGGTGGAAAAGGACGGAAGCCCCGAGTTTGTGATCAACTTCCAGAACTGCGTCCACTGCAAGACCTGCGATATCAAGGACCCCAGCCAGAACATCACCTGGGTCACCCCGCAGGGCGGCGACGGGCCAAACTATCCGAATATGTAACCTTGTTGTGAAAACTTGCGCACGGGGCGGCAAATCAGCCGCCCCGCATTGCTTTGGGCCCGCTTGCATATTACCTTGCGCCGAAACCCATAACCAAAGGCAGGCCCGCGTGAAAATCCGAATCCTTCCAGCGTTTGTCATTGCCACTGTTCTGTCTATGATGGCCCCGCCTGCGGTCGCAGGCGAGGCTACAGGCGCCTATCTGGCTGCACGTCAGGCCCGGTATGACAAAGATTTTGCCGCCGCCGCCCAATATTTCACCCGTGCGCTAACGCAGGATCCGTCCAACCCGGCCATCCTTGAAAACGCGGTTGTAGCCCATGTGGCACTGGGGCGCGTGGACCGGGCGGTACCAATTGCCCGCAAAATCGAAGCTGACGGCTTGCGCAGTCAGGTTGCGTCGATGGCACTTATTGCCGATGCAGCAATCCGCGAAGCGCATGACGATATTCTGGCGCGGCTCAAGGACGGGCGTGGCATGGGTGCATTGGGTGACGGTCTGATCAGGGCCTGGACCTACCTCGGCAAGGGCGACATGACCAAGGCGCTGGCCGAGTTTGACAAGGTTGCCACAGAGCCCGGCTTGCACGCCTTTGCGATCTACCACAAGGCACTTGCCCTTGCCTCGGTCGGGGATTTTGAAGGCTCCGACAAGATTTTTTCGGGCAAATCTGATGGCCCGCTGCAACGCACCCGTCGCGGCATCATTGCATGGGCGCAGATTCTCAGTCAGTTGGAGCGCGACACCGAAGCCGTCGCACTGATCGACGACACATTTGGCACCGATCTTGACCCCGAGATTGCCCAGTTGCGAGCCGCATTGTCGAGCGGCGAACGGGTGCCTTTTGCCTTGGTGCACAATTCACAAGATGGCATCGCCGAGGTGTTCTTTTCGCTGGGTCAGGCCCTGATGAGCGAAACAGGCGAGGATTACGTTCTGCTTTATGCCCGTATTGCGGAATTTCTAAAGCCCGATCATATTGATGCGATCATCATGTCAGCCGAACTGCTTGAGGGGCTGGAACGCTACGAACTGGCCACCGAGGCCTATAAACGCGTCCCGCGCGACCACCCGTCGTTTCACGCAGCCGAACTTGGCCGCAGTGACGCGCTGCGCCGTTCCGGTAAAACCGATGCTGCGATAGAAGTCCTGGAGCGACTGGCAGAAACTCACCCTGATCTGCCGATGGTCCATGTGGCTGCGGGCGATCTTTACCGTCAGCTGGAACGGTTTGGCGATGCGGTGAAGGCCTATGACCGGGCGCTTGCGCTATATGCCGAACGCGACACCGATCAGTGGTTTGTGCATTATACGCGCGGAATCAGCCACGAACGGCTGGATGATTGGAAAAAAGCCGAAATTGATTTCCGCAAGGCGCTTGAACTGAAACCCGATCAGCCACAGGTGCTGAATTACCTTGGCTATACGATGGTCGAAAAGCAGGTCAATCTGGACGAAGCCCTGAACATGATCGAACGCGCCGTCAAAGCCCGCCCTGACAGCGGCTATATCGTGGATTCACTGGGCTGGGTGCTGTATCGGCTGGGCCGTTACGAAGAGGCGATCGGCCATATGGAACACGCCGCCGAGCTTGAACCCGTTGACCCTGTGGTCAACGATCATCTGGGTGACGTGCTGTGGGCCGTTGGCCGCTATAACGAGGCCCGGTTCCAATGGAAGCGCGCCCTGTCGTTTGTAGAGAAGGGCAGCACGACAAGTGATGCCGATCCCGATCGCATCCGCCGCAAGCTTGAGGTCGGTTTGGATGTTGTCTTGTCCGAAGAAGGATCCGAGCCGCTGAAAGTGGCCAATGAAACCGATTAAAGCATTCGCCCCGGCCAAGGTTAACCTCACGCTGCATGTCACGGGACGGCGCGATGACGGGTATCACATGCTTGATTCGCTGGTGATGTTCGCCGATGTCGGCGATCGCATCAGCGTTACCCAATCGGATGTTACCCGCCTAAAGGTCACCGGCCCGATGGCCGCTGGTGTTCCCGCAGATTCTAGTAATCTGGTGGTGAAAGCCGCCGAGCTGATGGGTATTTCGGCGGATATCAGATTGAAAAAATTCCTGCCGAATGCCGCCGGGATCGGTGGCGGCTCCAGTGATGCAGCCGCAACCCTCAGGGCGCTATCCTTGCTTTCTGGTCAGCCGGTACCGGATAATGTGCTGTCGCTTGGCGCCGATGTGCCTGTTTGTCTGGCGCAGGGGGCTGCCCGGATGCAGGGCATTGGCGATAGAGTCATTTCTGTACCGGGCCTGCCCATGCTGCATGCAGTGCTAGTCAATCCAATGTTGCCAGTCCCCACAGCCCGCATCTTTGAGCGTGTGGAAAACCACGAAAACCCCCCGATGCCACGGGGGCTGCCAACAGGGGTGACAGCCGCCGAGCTGATCCAATGGCTGGCAACACAGCGTAACGATCTGCAAGAGCCTGCAATCGCTGCGGAACCCGCGATTGAACAGGTTTTTCGTATCCTTGAGGTGACGCCGGGCTGTTTGCTGGCGCGAATGTCGGGCTCGGGGGCGACATGTTTCGGGCTTTATACAGGTGCTGAAACCGCTGCCTCGGCAGCCGGTCGCCTGCAAGAAACCTATCCGGGTTGGTGGGTGGCAGCCACCCGTCTGAACAGCGTCAGCTGATCCGCGCGACCACGTAATCGGCCAGATCAATCAGCATTGTACGCAATGAATGCTCTGGCATTGCGGCAAGCGCCGATTTTGCCTTTTCAGCCCATGCAAGCGCATCCTGCCGGGTCTGGCTCAGGGTGTCATGCGCGTTCAGCAGCGCCATGGCATGGTCCAGATCGCCATCGCGCTGATCGCCCTTTTCGATTGTCCGGCGCCAGAACGCGCGCTCGTCGTCATCGGCGGCAGCTATGGCCTTGATCACCGGCAGCGTCAGCTTGCGTTCGCGAAAATCGTCGCCCACGTTCTTGCCGGTGACCGACATGTCGCCCTGATAATCCAATAAGTCATCGACAATCTGAAACGCGATCCCAAGCGCATCGCCATATTCATAAAGCGCCCTGACCTGTGTCTCGGGCGCACTGGCAATGACGCCACCGACCTCGGTTGCGGCCGAAAACAGCGCGGCGGTCTTGCCACGCACGATCTGAAGATAAATCGCCTCGGTTGTCGACAGGTCACGCGCGGCGGTCAGTTGCAACACCTCGCCTTCGGCAATCGTGGCCGAGGCATTGGCAAGAATGTCGAGCACCCGCAACGAACCGGTTTCGACCATCAATTGAAAGGCACGCGAGAATAGATAATCACCCACCAGAACGCTTGATTTGTTGTCCCACAGCAGGTTTGCGGTGGGGCGCCCGCGGCGTTGCGCACTTTCGTCTACCACGTCGTCATGCAGCAGGGTTGCAGTGTGAATGAATTCAACAGTGGCAGCCAGATGCACGTCAAATTCGCCGCCATAACCACACATGTCGGCGGCGGCCAGTGTCAGCATCGGACGCAGGCGTTTGCCGCCGGCCTCGACCAGATGGGCGGTGACTTCCGGGATTCGCGGTGCGTGGCGCGAGGCCATACGCTTGCGGATCAACTCGTTCACCGCATCCAGCTTGGCCGTCAGATGCGCGGCAAGTTGTTCATGCGGTTTGGTTGCGGCCTCGTCCAATCCCATCACACTCCTGTTTCACCGCTCGACAATCAGCGGGCGGTGCCCTTAAGTCATCCCCATGAAACAGCTTTTACGCACCACTGATCCGACATCAATAGCATTCGCCAAGGCCCTGCTTCAGGGCGAGGGTATAGACTGCTTTGAAATGGACGTAAATATGAGCGTCCTTGAGGGCTCGATCGGTATTTTTCCGCGCCGGATCATGGTAGCGGACGACGATTTTGAACAAGCGGCCAAAACGCTCAATGACAACGGGATAGATGTGGATGGCTGAAGGCTGGACCGATGCCCAGTTAAGCTGCGATGACTTTCTTGGCGGGCAACTGAAAATCCTGCAACCGCTGCGGGGGTATCGCGCCGGGATCGACCCCGTTCTGCTGGCTGCCAGCATCCCTGCAGGGGCCGGTGACTGCGTATTGGAGCTGGGGTGTGGTGCTGGCGTGGCTGCGCTGTGTCTGGGGCGTCGTGTGCCGGGTGTTGCGCTGACAGGGCTTGAGGTGCAGCCAGACTATGCAGCCCTTGCGCACCGTAATGCTGTTGATAACAGGATTGATTTCACAATTCTGACCGGCGATCTGAACGACATGCCTGATGAGTTGCGGCAACGGCAGTATTCCCACGTCATCGCCAACCCCCCGTACTTTGACCGCAGGTCCAGCACCGCCGCACAGGATGCGGGCCGCGAAACCGCCCTGGGCGGTGAAACGCCACTGGCCGACTGGGTAAAAGCCGCGGCGAGGCGGGTTGCCCCGAAGGGGTATGTAACGATGATCCAGCGGGCCGACAGGCTGCCGGAACTGTTAGCTGCTTTTTCGGAAAGGCTTGGATCGCTTGAGGCATTGCCGCTGATCCCCCGGCGCGGCCGGTCTGCGCCTCTGGTCCTGCTGCGCGGGCGCAAAAGCGGGCGGGCTGCATTCAGGCTACATGACGGCTGGAAATTGCACAAAGGCAAGACCCACAAACATGACGGTGAAAACTACACCAAAGCAACGGCTTGTGTGCTGCGTAATGGCTCAGCACTGCCGTTTCCTGCCTGAACCTTTTAAATTAGCAGAATTTTTTTCAGCGCATGCTGCAACTGCAGCGTGACAGGTGGCAGAATTTATGATGCACTTGTCATGTAGATTTCACATTCAGAGAGGAGAACGCCCATGAGCTTGAGTTCACATGTAGAGGAACTAAAGAAAAAACACCAAACTCTCTCGGATCAGGTAGAAGATGCGCAACGCGCGCCAGGGTCAAATGACCTGGAAATCGCTGAACTCAAGAAGCAGAAGCTGAAACTCAAGGAAGAGATCGAACGACTTTCTGTCGGCGCCTGAACTGGCGTAAATTTTCCTGATGTCAATCAGACCGTGGTTACGTGTAGGCGTTGCCAAGTTGGATTTTTGTTTGACCAAGCAACCGCGAAAAGCAACAACACGGGGCCGGATTTCGGCCCCTTTTATTTTTAAATAATACTGTAACCTCAAATACTTCCGGCGAAAATAGGCAATGCACGGCTTAATGCCCAGCGTCAGATTACAACACCCACATCTTACGGGTGATCGTTGCAAGCGGGTTTGGAAAAAGCAAAGTGCCGGTCAGCGAAACCGGCCCTTTCCAATTCTTTCAAAAGATATTTAGGCGAAGAACTGTGCCCCGTTCGCCGAGATGGTCGAGCCATTGATGAATTGTGCATCATCCGCTGCCAGGAAGACGACGCAGCGGGCAATCTCTTCGGGCTCACCCAGACGACCGGCAGGAATCATGCTGATGATGCTCTCGCGCACTTTTTCCGGCACTGCCATAACCATTTCTGTGGCGATATAGCCAGGGCAGACGGCGTTGGCGGTAATGCCGGCGCGGGCGCCTTCCTGGGCAAGGCTGCGCACGATGCCGATGTCGCCGGCCTTGGTCGCGGCATAGTTTACCTGGGCGAACTGGCCCTTCTGGCCGTTTACCGAGGAGATCACGATCACCCGGCCAAACTTGCGCTCGCGCATGCCGGGCCAGACCGGGTGCACGGTGTTGAAAACGCCGGTCAGGTTGGTGTCGACCACTTGATGCCACTGTTCGGGGGTCATCTTGTGGAACGGCGCGTCGCGGGTGATGCCAGCGTTGGCGACCACGATGTCGATCGGGCCAAGCTCGGCCTCGACCTTGGCAATGCCGGCGGCGCTTTCGTCATAGTCGGCGACGTTCCACTTGTAGGTTTTGATACCGGTTTCAGCGCTGAAAGAGGCCGCTGCTTCGTCGTTGCCGGCATAGGTTGCGGCAACATTATAGCCTTCGGCTTTCAGGGCTTTCGAGATGGCAGCGCCGATCCCGCGTGATCCACCGGTTACAAGTGCTGTTCGGGCCATGGTATTCTCCAATTTGGTTAAATGCGTTGGTAACTCTGTTACTATTACGTGCACACATGCGCAATATTATTGCGCGGGAATTTTTCTACCGAACCACTAACGTTTGCCGGTTCGTCGTTGATCCTGGGCTTATCTTACAAAAAAGGAGCGCCAGTCAGGCACCCCTTTTCCAAAGCGATTCGGGGGCGAGGGTTGCTTAGACGCGCTCGACGCACAGCGCCACACCCATTCCGCCGCCGATGCACAACGTGGCAAGACCTTTGTTGGCGCCGCGTCGCTTCATTTCAAACAGCAGCGTGTTCAAAACGCGGCATCCAGAGGCGCCGATCGGGTGGCCAATGGCGATGGCACCACCGTTCACGTTCACAATCGCCGGATCCCAGCCCATTTCCTTGTTTACGGCACAGGCCTGCGCGGCAAAGGCTTCGTTGGCCTCGACCAGATCCAGATCACCAACCGACCAGCCGGCTTTGTCCAGCGCCTTGCGGCTGGCATAGATCGGACCCACACCCATGACCGACGGGTCCAGACCGGCGGTTGCATAAGAGGCGATGCGCGCCAGCGGCTCGATTCCGCGTTTTTCAGCCTCATCCGCGCTCATCAAAAGGGTGGCAGCAGCGCCGTCATTCAGACCCGAGGCGTTAGCGGCCGTGACCGACCCGTCTTTGGTAAAGGCCGGGCGCATCTTTTGCATGGCTTCGATATTGGCGCCATGACGGATGTATTCATCTTTGTCGACCACGATGTCGCCCTTGCGGGTCTTGACGGTAAAGGCGGTGATTTCGTCGTCAAATTTACCGGCCTTCTGCGCCGCTTCAGCCTTGTTTTGCGAGGCCACGGCAAATTCATCCTGCATGTCGCGGGTAATCTGCCACTGGTCTGCAACATTTTCTGCGGTCTGCCCCATGTGGTAGCCATTGAAGGCGTCCCACAACCCATCACGGATCATCGTGTCGATATATTTCATGTCGCCCATTTTATGCCCGGCGCGCAGATTTGCGGCGTGGGGGCTGAGGGTCATGTTTTCCTGACCACCGGCGCAAACGATGCTGGCATCGCCAAGCTGGATATGCTGCGCGCCAAGCGCCACGGCCCGCAGGCCTGAACCACAAACCTGGTTGATACCCCAGGCCGCCGATTCAATTGGAAGGCCTGCGTTGATATGGGCCTGACGTGCCGGATTCTGGCCCTGAGCGGCTGTCAGGACCTGTCCCAGAATGGTTTCCGAAACCTCGCCCTTTTCGATGCCTGCACGCGCAACTACCGCTTCAAGTACCGCTGCCCCCAGATCGTGGGCAGGCGTGTTGGCGAACGAGCCGCCGAAAGATCCTACAGCGGTGCGCGCTGCGGATGCGATTACTACATTGGTCATATGTGTCCTCCACCGGAATATCTTGGCCGTGAGGTTCGGGATACCACATCTATGGCGGGTTCCTGAAGCCCCTCGTTTCCGCTGCGTGATATCCTAGATGCCGCACTGCGGCAATGGACCGAGTGTCACAGGTCAGGCAGAAGCGAGGCCAAGATCGGTTTCCAGCCACGGCGGATGCACAGTCGGGGCACCGAAATAATACCCCTGCAGGCAGTCAATTCCCATTTTTGTGACAAAGGCCGCATCCTGCGGTTGCTCGACGCTTTCCGCGACCGTCAGCATGTCAAACTGGCGGGCCACTGCCAGCAGCGCCGAGGTCAGCACCTGATTATCCGAATCACTGGCGATACCACGAATGAACTGGCCATCAATCTTGAGGATATCAAAATAGAAATCCTTCAGGTACCGGAACGATGTATACCCTCCACCGAAGTCATCCAGCGCAAAGCTGATGCCTTTGCGCTGCAGATTATTCATGAAGTCTATCACAAGTTCGGGCACCAGCATGGCCGAGCTTTCGGTGATTTCAAGAATCAGGCGCTCGGCGGTGGTCGGATCCCTGGCCACTCCCTGAGCAAGAATGCGGTTCCAGCGACGATACCCGATAGACCGGGCCGACATGTTTATGGCCAGCCTTAGGTCAGGATAATCTCTGAGCGCTTTCAAGCCTTTTTCAAGTGCCAGGCAGTCTATCACACGCCCGGTTTCGGTGGTTTCAATCGCGGTTATGAACTGCTTTGCCGGAATCACGCGGCCGGTGCTGTCCAGCACGCGAATCAGCCCCTCGTAAAAAGCGGGTTTCCTTGCCGACCCGCTGGTACCACTGCCTGATAAGCCAGCATGACCTGTTTGTGGCGCACCGCGTCCTCGACCATCTGGATTACTGAACGATCCCGCGACACTGCCGCGTATGATAGCGGGTTATCATGCCCGGCAGGTACGTCTGCCCATTTACCCTTGCGTAGTCGACCCATGGCTGTCTCCGGTTGCCTGCGGTTCAAAGGTTGGTCTATTCGCACTAAAGAACTCTTAAAGAGACATTTTGAATGTTTTCTGTCTGTATCTTTGGGAAAAGGGTGATTGAAATGTCAGAGCGATGCGGTTGGGTTGGTGTTGACGCGATCTATGAGGCTTATCACGATACGGAATGGGGCGTGCCCGAATACGACAGCCGGACCCTTTGGGAGAAACTGATTCTGGACGGGTTTCAGGCTGGACTCAGCTGGATCACGATCCTGAAGAAACGCGATAATTTTCGGGCCGCTTTTCAAGGATTTGATCCCGATATCATTGCACGCTGGGGCGAGGATGACGTGCTGCGCCTGCTGGCCGATCCGGGGATCATCCGCCACCGCGGCAAGATAGAAGCAACCATTGGAAACGCCCGCGCCTGGCAGCGGATCGAGATCGACAAAGGGTTTGACCGTTACTTGTGGGATTTTGTAGGCGGCAAGCCCATTCAGAACCGATGGGCGACGTTGGCCGATGTACCGGCATACACCGATTTATCCGTCGAAATTTCGAAAGATTTGAAAAGAAAAGGTTTCAAATTTTGCGGACCCACAATTGTTTATGCCTTCATGCAGGCCATGGGCATGGTCAATGACCACCTTGTCACCTGCCCCTGTCATGCCCAGGTAGCAAAACTGGCCAGGTAACATCCACGGTCCGCCGTGGGAATGTTTGGCATTGCAGCATGAATGCTATAAAGAAACGCCTCTGATGACCCAAAAGCGCGAAACCATGACCCAGACTGCCCCGATCACACAGGATGTGATGACCATTCCCCGAAAGCTGCCCGACGGACCGATCAATCTGGTTGGCCTGACCCGCGAGGCGCTGCGTGAGACGCTTATCGCTTTTGGCACGCCGGAAAAGCAGGGCAAGATGCGTGCAGGCCAGATCTGGCAGTGGATCTACCAATGGGGCGTTCGCGATTTTGCGTCGATGACAAACCTCTCAAAGGCTTACCGCGCAGAACTGGCCGAGAAATTCGTGGTTGCGATCCCCGAAGTGGTCAGCAAACAGGTCAGTTCGGACGGCACCCGTAAATATCTGGTCCGAATCGCCGGGGGACATGAGGTTGAGGTCGTCTATATCCCCGAAGAAGATCGCGGTACGCTGTGCGTCTCGTCTCAGGTCGGTTGCACGCTGACCTGTTCGTTTTGCCACACCGGCACGCAGAAACTGGTGCGCAACCTGACTGCAGGCGAAATCATCGGTCAGGTAATGATGGCACGCGACGATCTGGGCGAATGGCCCGAGCAGGGCGCGCCCAAGGATGAAACCCGGCTGCTGTCGAACATCGTACTGATGGGTATGGGCGAGCCGCTTTATAATTTCGACAACGTGCGTGACGCGATGAAGATTGCGATGGACCCGGAAGGTATCCAGCTGTCGCGCCGCCGCATCACGCTAAGCACGTCTGGCGTTGTACCCGAGATCGCCAAAACCGCCGAAGAGATCGGCTGTCAGTTGGCCATATCCTTTCACGCCACCACCGACGAGGTGCGCGACCGGCTGGTGCCGATCAACAAGAAATGGAATCTAGAGGTATTGCTTGAGGCGCTGCGAAGCTATCCCAAGGTCAGCAATTCGGAACGGATCACCTTTGAATATGTCATGCTGAAGGACGTGAACGACAGTGACGAAGACGCCCGCCGCCTGATTCAGCTGATCAAGGGCATCCCGGCCAAGATCAACCTTATCCCGTTCAACGAATGGCCCGGCGCGCCCTACCAACGATCCAGCAACAATCGCATCCGCGCCTTTGCTGACATCATCTACAAGGCAGGATATGCCAGCCCTATCCGCACCCCGCGCGGCGAGGATATCATGGCTGCCTGCGGGCAATTGAAATCGGCCACCGAACGCGCCCGGAAATCCCGCGCCCAGATCGAGGCTGAAACCCGTTCCTGATTTGCGACGGTGCGTGTCGCAAATCTGTTAGCTATGCGCCAGTCGTCTTGTACCCTTTGGACATGGAAAACGACGGTATTTTCAGCGACCATACCGATGCGCCGCTTGCCTCGGTTCTGGATGCGCTGCAATCGGCTTCAGCAACCCCATTCGATCACGCGCATCCGATTCCGGCGGCCGTCAATCACTCGGCTGAATTCTACATCCACGAGCGAAACAAGCTTTTCATGCAGGAGTGGATCTGCATCGGCCGTGCCGATGAAATTGCCGGTGCCGGCGATTACCTGACGCATCAGGTGACCGGTGTGCCAGTGCTGATCGTGCGACAGGCGGATGGCAGCATAAAGGGGTTCGTGAATGCCTGCGCGCATCGCTTTGCCTGTCTGGTGCCGGATAAAAAGGGCACAACCAAACGCTTTACCTGCCCCTATCATGCCTGGACATACGACCTGAACGGCACGCTGGTCCGCGCGCCCTACATGGAGATGAAAGAAGGGTTCGACCGCTCCGAACATCGGCTGCGCCGCCTGTGCACAGAGGTCTGGGAGGGATTTGTCTATGTCAGCCTGTCTGAAAGACCCAAATCCCTGGCCGACGCGCTGGAACCACTGCGTGCCAACGTCGTCGGACGCTATGACATGGCCTGCTATCAGACGGTCATGCGCGAGGAAATGATCTGGAATGCCAACTGGAAAAACCTGATCGAAAATTTCACCGAAAGCTACCATGTGCCGATGGCGCATAAAAAGACCTTTGCCAAACATGGCAAACCGCTGGAAAAATACATTTGCGGCGAAGACAGTGACCACTTCGGCTATCACCGGGCGCCGCAACAGGCCGAAACCGGCAGCGGCGCCGCACACCCCGGCAATACCCGGCTCAAGGGCGAATGGCGGCGGATGATGGTGGATTTCTGTGTCTTCCCCTGCCACCTGGTCACGGTGATGCCGGATTACCTTTGGTATATCTCGGTGCAACCCGAAGGGATTGGGCGGTTCCGCGCAACCTGGGGGGTGGGCATTCCGCCCGAAATCCTGGCAGATATCCCGGCAGGGGATTACGATCGCTGGCTGAATAACCTTCGCGACTACATGAATGTTGCCAATAACGAAGATAAACTGCTGGTCGAGGCGCTTTATCGCGGCACCGCCTCTACACATCTGCCCAGGGGCACGCTTCATCCGATTGAACGTAATCTGTGGCAATTCACCAGGTACCTGGCCCGCCTGTGTTGCGGCGGGTGACCTAAGGGAAATGTGACAGGTGCCCTTACAATTCCCCGGCTGCGCCTTTTTTCAACAAGAATTCTGCCTTGAGTATTAACTATCCAGAACCTTGCCAAAACCATTTGAAAGGCAGGAATTGATGGAAAATTTGAACCCCGGTGCAAAAAACCAGATCCGCGAACTGGTTATGCGTGAACGCACAATGGCTTTGTCCGAGCGTGAATGGAAACACCGCTTGCGTGGCTACGGCTATGCAATCATGGACACCGACGAAGGCCAAATGATCACTTCGCTTGTTCAGGGTGCAGCCCTGTGCAGCCTTCCCGCACACGCATTGGCCTGATCTGTTCGCGGTTTTTCTGAACGGCACTCCCTTGCGGGTAGCGCCCCCAACCGCGCGAAAGCGCTGAAAATCGATTTGCGTCGCTGGCGCGCCTTTTCAGCAGTAAGCCCTGGGTTTATTCCGCCTCCCAGTTGTTGATGATTTCCATCGCTTCCTGCGCGGTTTCGACAAAACGGAACAACTCCAGATCTTCGGGGCTGATGGTGCCGGCATCTGCCAGCGCATCCCAATTGACGATCGACCGCCAGAATGTCTCGCCAAACAGCAGGAAGGGCATGCGGTTCATCCTGTCGGTCTGAATCAGCGTCAATGCCTCGAACATCTCATCCAGTGTACCAAACCCGCCGGGAAAGACGCAGACCGCCTTGGCCCGCATCAGGAAATGCATCTTGCGGATGGCGAAATAGTGGAAATTGAAACACAAGCCAGGGGTGACGTATTCATTCGGTGCCTGTTCATGCGGCAGAACGATATTAAGCCCGATGGACGACCCGCCCGCATCAGCCGCGCCACGATTGCCCGCCTCCATCACGCCGGGGCCACCGCCCGTCGCCACCACATATTCACGCCCATAACTGGCCATTGATTTCTCGGTTACCAACCGCGAAAATTCACGCGCTTCGTCATAATAATGCGACAGGTCCGCCAGGGTTTTGGTACGTGCGCCGTCCTTCTTCGAGGGCTCGGGAATACGGGCGCCGCCAAACAGGACAACCGTGCTTTCAATTCCGCGCTCGTTCAGAATCATCTCGGGTTTGAGCAATTCCAGCTGCAAACGCACCGGGCGCAACTCGTCCCGGCACATAAAGTCGGGATCGTTGAAAGCCAGCCGGTAGGCCGGTGCGCGGGTCTGGGCGGTGTCTGGCACCTGTTCGGCGGAACTGCGGTCGGAATGGGCGTCGCGAAACTGGCTAAGGCGTTCGTCTTTCATCACTCATACATCCTTGCTTGGGTCTTTTTCTTTAGGGGTATAGGTTTCGGACAAACTTGGGAAGTGACAGAGGTGTGACAGATGTATTGGACCAAAGAAATCAAAGCTGCCACAGGTCGTATCGCGCCCCATGTCCGCCGGACCCCGATATTGCAGGCCAAAGGATTCGGACTGAGTTATCCGGTCGCGCTGAAACTCGAGCAGATGCAACATACCGGCAGCTTCAAGGCCCGTGGCGCGTTCAATACGCTTCTGTCCGGGCCTGTGCCCAAGGCCGGGCTGGTGGCAGCCTCGGGCGGCAATCATGGGGCCGCTGTGGCCTATGCCGCAGCACAACTCGGGCATCCGGCGCGGATTTACGTGCCAGAAATGGCAGGCCCTGCGAAAATGGCGCTGATCCGGGAACAGGGTGCCAATCTGATAGTAGTGAAAGGCGCCTATGCTGACGCCGCAGAACAGGCCATGGAATGGCAAAACGCCACCGGAGCGATGCAGGTACACCCCTATGATGCCAGCGCCACGGTGGCCGGGCAAGGCACCTGCATGGCAGAATGGGAAGATCAGGGACTGGACGCCGACACCGTGTTGATTGCGGTGGGCGGCGGCGGGTTGATCGCAGGCGCTCTGGCCTGGCTGGACGGGCGACGCAAGGTGGTGGCGGTAGAACCAGCGAAATCCTGCGCTCTGAATGCCGCCCTTGAGGCAGGCAAGCCGGTGGATGTCGAGGTGTCCGGCGTGGCCGCCAATGCGCTTGGTGCCCGGCGGATCGGCACTATGTGTTTCGACCTGGCGCAGACAACGACCCTTGAAAGCGTTCTGGTGCGCGACAAGGATATCACGGCAGCACAGGCCGCACTCTGGCGCGAGATGCGGCAACTGGTAGAACCGGCAGGCGCCACGGCCCTTGCCGCGTTGATGTCGGGAGCATACCAACCCCAGCCGGATGAGAGGGTAGCAGTGCTGGTCTGCGGCGGCAACATCGCGCCCGATCCGTTGGAATAATAAACACGGCGGCGCAGTTTTACCCAACCCCAATGCGCCCATGTGGCGTGATCTGTTTACGCAGGGTCGCATTGCGCGTGGCGGGGATGCAACTTATACGCCATTGCAAACACCAGACAGAGATCAGGGGAAACAGTCCATGTCCAACACCCAGCTTGAACAAGCCATCGAAGCCGCCTGGGAGGCGCGCGACACAATCAACACCGCCACCACCGGCGAGACCCGCGAAGCCATTGAGGACACGCTGAACGCATTGGATAGCGGCACCCTTCGCGTGGCTGAACGGAGCGACAATGGCGACTGGCATGTCAACCAGTGGGCCAAAAAAGCAGTTTTGTTGTCCTTCCGTCTGAATGACATGGAAATCATCGAAGGGGGCCCCGGCAATGCCGGCTGGTGGGATAAAGTGCCGTCGAAATTCGATGGTTGGTCCGAAAACCGTTGGCGCGACGCGGGTTTTCGCGCCGTTCCCGGATCAATCGTGCGCCGCTCGGCCTTTATCGCACCCGGCGTTGTGCTGATGCCCTCCTTTGTGAACATCGGCGCCTATGTCGACGAAGGCTCGATGGTGGACGGCTGGGCAACGGTGGGATCGTGCGCCCAGATCGGTAAAAACGTGCACCTGTCCGGTGGCGTGGGCATCGGCGGGGTGCTGGAACCAATGCAGGCCGGGCCGACAATCATCGAAGACAACTGTTTTATCGGCGCCCGCTCTGAAGTGGTCGAGGGCTGCATCATCCGCGAAGGCTCGGTTCTGGGGATGGGTGTGTTCATCGGTCAGTCAACCAAGATCGTCGACCGCGAAACCGGTGAAGTGTTCTATGGCGAAGTGCCACCGTATTCGGTGGTTGTCGCCGGATCGATGCCAACCAAGAACAATATAAACCTGTATTGTGCGGTGATCGTGAAGCGCGTGGATGAAAAGACCCGTTCGAAAACTGGCATCAACGAATTGCTGCGCGATTGATCCTGCCCAGCCTTTGTTGCTGACAAACGCCCCTTTGTCGGAGGGGCGTTTTTTTATGAAAATGCTGCGGCAGGCCTAAACTGGCGCGGTAACTTCAGAAGTCTCGCTGCAAATTGACCAGCGTCAATTTTTTGCACCGCAAAGATGCTATAAAGAAAAGGTTCTCCAGTGGAGTTCGAATTACGAGTGGGGGTGTTTAGCCTTATTAAGGTTGCCAAGTTAAGGCAGGGGCACGGTGCATATTGCATCGTGCCCTAGTTGTTGAGCAAGCCTGCAAACACCGCGTCATTGTCCCCAAACAATCGGGCATCGTTGATCATTTCTTCGGCTTCTCCCCGACTTTTCCTCCAGCTTTTTTCCAGCCCGAAAACCCGTCGTTGATATGGCTTACATTCTTCAACCCCATGTCCTGCGCTGCGCGCGCCGACAGGGCCGAGCGCCAGCCCGAAGCACAGTAGAACACAAACCGTTTGCCCGACTGGAACTGCGGCTTGGCATAGGGGCTTTCGGGGTCGATCCAGAACTCCAGCATCCCGCGCGGACAGTGAAAGGCACCTGGTATCATGCCCTCACGTTCCAGCTCTCGCGGGTCGCGCAAATCAACGAATGTCACATCCTCCGCACCGTGCAGGTCCAGAAGATCGGCGGCTGGCGCGTGATCGACCATGGCATTTGCTTCGGCTACCATATCCTTGATGCGTTTCATTCCCGGCCCTCTCGCGGTAAAGAATATTGTCCGACGACAAGACTAGGCGGCGCTTCGGAAAATGAAAAGACGGCTTCCGACGCTTGACTTCATGCCGGGGGTGGCGCAGGTCTTGCGACGATCAAAAGGCGCGCAGATGAGTGACAAACAACCAAAGAAACCTTCACGCCAGCAGGTCTTTACCCTGCTGGTCGAAATTGGCCGCAAAGAAGGAGACGGCCTGCCTGAAAAGGCGACCGGCGCGGCACTGATGGTCTATGCCAGCGGCGTGGACGAGGCCGAGGCCGTGCGCGAAACCGTAGCGATCCTGAAGCAGGCTGACACTGCCCCGCTGGATGTCTCCGGCTACGGCACGCTGGAAGAGCGCGAATCCGAAGGCCATGACATCAGTGAGGAAGAACGCGGGCTTATGCAGCGTGCCTTGCAGGAAAACGCCGTGATTGTGGCGCAGGTGACACCGTTTTTCGACTGATCCTTTGCGATTACCTGAAACACCTTTGTGTTGTGGGCCCCAACAGACAACTGACAACCCAAACGGACTTTGCGCTGGTATGTCGGCAGTCCAGACGTATCAGTTGTGCAGATTTCCCACAGATTTTTGCGTAGGCAAGTTAACCGGCCCCAACGATGCCAGGGGACATTTTCCACAATGCAGCGCGGTTTTGACCTCCCTGGCGTCATCTCAATAAACGCGCCGACATATCATATTCATACCTCAAGGATGCAGACGGGCCCGCGTTTGACGAACCCGCATATTTCACCGTGATGGATGCCCATTGTGCCCTATGCGCAAAGGGGGGCGCGATGGATCGCCCATAACGACCGGCGTGATGAATTCAGGATCATCCCGATGCAATCCGCCTTGGGCCGCGCCTTGTTGCTGCATTACGATCTGGACCCGGATGATCCGTCATCCTGGCTATATGTTGAACGTGGAATTGCCTTCAGCTCGCTTGACGCCGTGATCCGGGTGGGCCTGCAACTGGGTGGGATTTGGCGCGCGCTGACGCTGTTGCGCATCATTCCGAAGGGCCTGCAGGACCGGCTGTATTATTTCGTTGCCCGCAAACGCTATCGTCTCAGCGGACATGCAGACCTGTGCACACCGCCCGACCCGGATGTGCAACACAGGCTGATCAGATGAGGGTTGCCATCCTTGGCGATCGAGGCAATCCTGCGTAAGGCGATGGTCGGCGATCTGCCTGAAACCGGCGCGCGCCCTGCAACCCGAGCGTTGGAGCTATCGGATTATGACAACCTGTTTCAGGGACGCAGAATATTCACCGGATGGCGCCGCCCCTTGCCGCAATATGCACCGCTATACAGGCGTGTTCTGGGCGATGTGTTTGACAGGCTTCCCACCGCAAGGGCGCGATGTGCCCGTAACGGTGACGCTGACGCCACAAAACGCGGGCGAACTATGGGTTCGGCAATTCGGCGACTCAACCTTTGAAAACCTCTAAAGTCAGGGAAAGGGGCGCAATAAACACCTGTTGCTGGAACGTTTCGGGCCCATCACCGTGGCGCTGGCCCTGGTTGTCGATGACGGGCGGCTTTATCTGAAACCCAGACGCTGGTCTGTTCTGGGCCTTCCTCTGCCCAAGGCGCTGTTGCCTGGCGGCGCATCGTTTGAACACGCCAGCGACGGGCATTTCAATTTTGACGTCACCATAAGCGCGCCCATTGTCGGGTTGATCGTAAAATACAGGGGCCAATTACAACCCGATACGCCATAAGGCATGTTTGCGACACAAAGCGACGTCGCCCACAAGACAGAAAGCACCGGCACCCCTATGTTTGCATCGCCCCATGTCACTTGACGTGGAAATCCCAAAGATCCGGCTGACATTGCTGGATATCTGCCTTGGCGTCACGGTGGCGCTGCTTTGGGGCATGGGCATTGTTTTTGCCAAGGCGGCAATTACCCATTTCCCCCCGATCCTGCTGATGTCGCTTCGGTTTACCGTGACAGCGCTTGTGCTGGTGTGGTTCGTGCGCCCGCCCATCGCCCACCTGAAGGCATTGTTTTGCATCGCACTGATTTCAGCGGCGCTGCAATACAGCCTGACGTTTACCGGGCTCAAGGGGCTGGATGCAGGCGTGGCCGCGCTGATCGTCCAACTTGAGGTGCCGTTTCTGGTACTGACCGGCGTGATTTTCCTGCGCGAGCGCCCGGGCTGGCGCAAATGGGCGGGGATCGCACTGGCGTTTTTCGGGGTTTATCAGATTTCCGGCGAACCCGAGATTGCCGCCGCCTGGGGTTCTGTCCTGCTGGTCATTTCTGGTGCGGCGGTCTGGGCGATCGGCCAGGGCATGGTGCGCAATCTGCGCGACATTGACGGGCTGACGGTCACGGCATGGGTCGCGGTGATGGCCGCCCCGCAACTTCTGGTGATGTCACTGCTGTTTGAAACCGGACATGTCGCCGCCATCACACATGCCAATTGGGTGGTCTGGAGCGCGGTGATCTATCTGGGCGTGGTGATGACCGCAATCGGTTATGGCATCTGGTACACGCTGGTGCGGCGCAACCCGGTCAGTCAGGTCGCGCCGTTCCTGTTGTTGCTGCCGCTGTTTGCGGTGCTGGGGGGCACGCTTTTCCTGGGCGAGGTATTGGGCCCGCAGGTGATGCTGGGCGGTGCGATTGTGATCGCGGGGGTGGCGTTTATTTTGACGGACAAGGGGTAAGTCCGACGGCCAAATCCGGATATAGTAGGCTGTTCTGAGTTGGGGACTACATAATGACGCATATTTTATAGCTGACGTGAATATTGTCGAAGTACTTTATAGTTTAATGCCGTAGCCTATAAGGTGCATGGCCTGATTTACAAAAGGCTATAAAATGAAAAATGCTGATTTTGAGCATTCACCGAGCGGATATCTTGTTCCCACGGTTTATGACCAACGGGCATTTATGCCGAAGCCATTGCCGCCACAAATTGATCTGGGAAAGGTGGCGCTGAGCCTTTCCGAAATATCGGTCTTTTGGTCGACATGTTGTTTGAAACACCTGCTGTACAGGTCAGTGATGTGGTGAACCGGATTGGGATCACCGATGCCGCCGCCCGAAATCTGCTCAGGCAGTTGACCGAGATTGGCGTATTGCGTGAGGCGGCACTTTGCTATCCCACGGCATGGATTGCCGCCGAACTGATTGAGGTTTCAAGCCCATAGCCACAGCCCGCCTCGCGAGGACGGTACGAAAGGGACGGAGGAACCGCGCGTTAAACCGCGCGTTCGACCATCATTTTCTTGATCTCGGCAATGGCCTTGGCCGGGTTCAGGCCCTTGGGGCAGGTCTTGGTGCAGTTCATGATCGTGTGACACCGATACAGTTTGAACGGATCTTCCAGATCGTCCAGACGCTCGCCCGTAGCCTCATCGCGGCTGTCGATGATCCAGCGATAGGCGTGCAACAATGCCGCCGGCCCAAGATATTTGTCACCATTCCACCAATAGCTTGGGCAGGATGTCGAACACGACGCGCACATCACGCATTCATAAAGCCCATCCAGTTTCGAGCGGTCCTCGATCGACTGTTTCCACTCTTTCGCGGGGCGGTTCGTTTTGGTCTCAAGCCAAGGCATGATGCTGGCGTGCTGCGCATAAAAATGCGTCAGGTCCGGGATCAGGTCGCGCACCACGGGCATATGCGGCAGCGGATAGATTTTCACGTCACCCTTGATCTCGTCCATGCCATAGATACAGGCCAGCGTGTTGATGCCGTCGATATTCATCGCGCAGGACCCGCAGATGCCTTCGCGGCAAGACCGGCGGAAGGTCAGCGTCGGGTCAATCTCGTTCTTGATCTTGATCAGCGCGTCCAGAATCATCGGCCCGCAGGTATCCATATCCACAAAATAGGTATCCACCCGGGGGTTCTTTCCGTCATCCGGCGTCCAGCGATAAATCTGGAACTTGCGCACATTTGTGGCGCCCTCGGGCTTGGGCCATGTCTTGCCCGTCGTCACCCGGGAATTCTTTGGCAGAGTAAGTTCAACCATCTTGTCTACTCCTTCTCAGCCGCCCAGCAGGGTCAGGCTGTTTTCGGCAATGCATTGTACGGCATCGGGGCGACTGGCAATGTCCACCACCTGTTCCACCGTCGATTGGGTCATACCGGTCACGCTGGCCCCGGCGATCTGAATGATTTCCCCGGCCGAGGCCGCATCGATGACGCAATCGGTCACCGGCGCGGCATTCACGCCCGGAAACCTATTGGCAACGACACCGTTGACCACTGATTTGGCCCGATCACGGGCAACCGCATCCGCCTCGTCATTGGCGGCGGTACAGCCGGTCAACAGCGCCAAAGGCAAGATAAGATTAACAATCCGGCGCATCATTAATTGTCTATGCAATAGGTTACACCACCATAAATAACTCCTGCGTATTTGGGACAGAAGCCGTCAGTCCGGCGCGTCAAACGGGATGCAGCCTTGGCGGATGAGGTGCCATAAGTTGTCGTTTTCGACGTGGTGGCGCCCGAAGTTCCTTCAGCGGTAGACTGGCCACCGGCGGCCGCCTTGCTTTCTATGCATGCATTCAGCACCGTGGCCCCCCTTTGTGTGCCACCTTGGGTCGTGATTGGGGTAAGAACAGGCACCTTCTGGCCCGCAGGCGAACTATATGCGCCCTTAATACCAGTTTCGAACATACATTCGTTTACAAGTGCCTGACCCGGATCGCGTTTGCCAATAATTCCGCCGCTTGTGCAAGCTGAAGTCAGAAGGATACTCAAAATGGCGATGGCTTTCATGACATCCCCCATCAGAAGGTCCTCTCTTTTGGCGCGATCTTCTTCAGGCTGATTCCGCCCTCTTTCTCGGTGGTCAGCGGGTCGGCGATGATTGGCCGATAGGTCAGGTCAACTTTGTTACCCTCCACACGCGCGATTGTGTGCACCCGCCATTTTTCATCATCGCGTTTCGAGAAATCCTCGTGCGCATGGGCGCCTCGGCTTTCATGCCGGGCCTCGGCACCGTTGATCGTGGCCAGCGCATTGGGCATCAGGTTGGTCAGTTCCAGCGTTTCCATCAGGTCACTGTTCCAGACAAGGCTGCGGTCGGTGACCTTCAGGTCATCCAGCTTGGCAGCGATATCCTTCATCTTGTCCACGCCTTCCTTCAGCGTTTTCGAGGTGCGGAAAACAGCGGCATCCGCCTGCATGGTTTTCTGCATCTCAAGCCGCAGATCGGCGGTGGGGGTACCACCTTCGGCATGGCGCAACCCGTCGAACCGGTCAAACGCCTTGTCGACCTGCGCGGTATTCGTTGCAGGCACAGCACTGTCGGCATCCACAACCTTGCCCGCCCGAATGGCGGCAGCGCGGCCAAAGACCACAAGGTCAATCAGAGAGTTTGATCCCAAACGGTTCGCACCATGAACGGATGCACAACCGGCCTCACCCACGGCCATCAGGCCGGGTACCACTGCATGCGGGTCTTTCTTGGTGGGGTTCAGCACCTCACCCCAATAGTTGGTCGGGATACCGCCCATGTTGTAATGTACCGTGGGCAGAACCGGGATCGGTTCCTTGGTCACATCCACACCCGCGAAAATCTTGGCCGATTCCGAAATCCCCGGCAGGCGCAGGTTCAGCGCCTCGGGCGGCAGGTGGCTCAGGTTCAGGTGGATATGATCACCCTCAGGCCCAACGCCACGGCCTTCGCGAATTTCCATGGTCATCGATCGCGAAACGTAATCGCGCGGCGCCAGATCTTTATATTGCGGCGCATAACGCTCCATGAACCGCTCGCCCTCGGAGTTGGTCAGGTATCCGCCTTCGCCGCGCGCGCCTTCGGTAATCAGGCAGCCCGCACCGTAAATCCCCGTCGGGTGGAACTGCACAAACTCCATATCCTGCAGCGGCAGACCCGCACGCGCCACCATTCCGCCACCGTCGCCGGTGCAGGTATGGGCCGAAGTCGCCGAGAAATAGGCGCGACCGTAGCCGCCCGTGGCCAGAACGACCATCTTGGCGTTGAACACATGCATCGTGCCATCATCGAGCTTCCAGCAGACAACCCCGGTGCAGGTGCCATCGGTCATGACCAGATCAATCGCGAAATATTCGATGTAGAACTCGGCATTGTTCTTCAGGCTCTGGCCATAAAGCGTGTGCAGAATGGCGTGGCCGGTCCGGTCAGCTGCGGCACAGGTACGCTGTACCGCGGGGCCTTCACCAAATTCGGTGGTGTGGCCACCAAACGGGCGCTGATAAATCTTGCCTTCTTCGGTACGGCTGAAGGGGACACCGTAATGTTCCAACTCGTAAACCGCTTTGGGCGCTTCACGGGCCAGATATTCCATCGCATCGGTATCGCCCAGCCAGTCAGACCCCTTGACGGTGTCATACATGTGCCACTGCCAGTGGTCCGGGCCCATGTTCGAAAGCGACGCGGCAATGCCGCCTTGTGCGGCCACCGTGTGGCTTCGTGTCGGGAAAACCTTGGTTACACAGGCGGTGCGCAGCCCCTGTTCGGCCATGCCAAGCGTGGCGCGCAGACCAGCACCGCCAGCCCCCACAACAACCACGTCATAATCATGTGTCTCGTATTCGTAAGCAGCCATGAAAAGGAACTCCGCTTAAAGGGCGATTTTGGCGATGGCGAACAGGCCGGTGGCCATCGCGCCATAAGAAAGGCAGGTCAGCAGGATGATGCTGATCTTTTGGGTGGTGCCGTGAACGTAATCTTCCAGCATCACCTGCGCACCATCCCGGAAATGCTTGAAGCCGACAACGATGGTCAGAGCCGCAACAATTGCCGGTAAGGGGTGACTGTAATAGGCGATCACCGCCTCATAAGGCTCGCCCAGCGTAGGGGCAAAAGTGATAACGAAAAGCGGGATCAGAATCAGCAGCGCCACGCTGGAGACCTTCATCGCCCAGAAATGATGCACGCCCGATTTGGCAGACCCCATGCCAACGGCGCGTTTGCGGTCAGTCAGATAGCTCATGTTCCCGGCCCCTTATACGAAAATGGCTGTCAGAATGGTCAAGACGACCGACCCGATGATCACACCCCAGCCCAGTTGTTCGGCCAGGTGAATCTCTAGCATCTTGGCATTGTCCCAGATCAGGTGCCGGACACCGGCCAGCGTGTGATACCACAGCGCCCAAAGCGACAGGAACATCACCAGATCGCCAAACCAACTGGTCAGCACCGCATTTGCGATCGCGAAATACGCCTCGGATGTCGAAGCCGCCAGAAACCACCAGACAATCAGCAGCGCCGCAACCAGCAGCGCGTTGCCGGTGATCCGCGTCAGGATCGACGTCATCGAGGTAAGTTGCGGGCGGTAAATTGTCAGATGTGGCGAAAGCGGGCGATTGCCCCGGTTCACGTCAGCCATGGATCGGTCCCTTCTCTGGTCACCAGGGGGTCAGGCCCTGTCTGGGCTGACCCGTCAGATAATCTTTTAACGTTCCTGTCAGGCTTGCACAGCCCCAATTGCGCGAAACCAAGAGCAAATCGTCGCAATTGGCCTTTATGTGATCACATCAAAAATACAGTGATCACAAACAGCCTGAAAAATCGCATTCAATCGCTGTGACCTGAATCGCGCAGGTGTGAATCAGGCTATGGCACATGTGTGAAGGATAAAAGGCGCAACCGCTGCCCGTGATCACAAACTTAAAGGGGTCAGTTACCCCCGAAGGCATCCAGCACCGCCCGCGCCGCCACAGTTGGCGTTACGGTACCTTCAGCCACGCGCGTTGCATAGTCACTCATTGCCAAGCGCGCTTCGGGCGTCTCAAGCCGCGCCAGCAGGCCTTGCCGCACTTCCTGCTCGAACCAGTAGCGTGCCTGTTCCGCCCGGCGACCGTCAAAATGCCCCGTCTCTCTGCGCCAGCTGATAAGAGTCGTCATCTCCTCCCAGGCCTTGCGCAAACCCTCTTCGTGCAGCGCCGACACCATCATCGCCTTGGGAAATCCTTCGGGATCCTGCGGGCGCTTGCGCAACAGGCGCAGCGCCCCGGCATAGTCCGAACAGGTCCGTGTGGCCACCGCCTTCAGGTCACCGTCTGCCTTGTTCACAAGAATGATATCGGCCATTTCCATGATGCCACGCTTCACACCCTGCAACTCATCGCCCCCCGCAGGCGCCAACAACAGGATGAAAAGGTCAGACATCTCGGCGACAACCGTTTCCGATTGCCCCACACCCACGGTCTCGATCAGCACAACATCAAAACCGGCTGCCTCGCAGAGCGCCACCGCCTCTCGCGTGCGCCGGGCCACACCGCCCAGATGCGTTTGCGACGGCGATGGTCGAATAAAGGCATTCGGATTGCGGCTGAGGTTCTCCATCCGGGTCTTGTCGCCCAGAATAGAGCCGCCAGACCGCGCGCTTGACGGATCAACCGCCAGCACCGCCACCCGCAACCCCTGTTCGGTCAGCATGGTGCCGAAACTTTCGATAAAGGTCGACTTGCCCACACCCGGCGTGCCGGACAGGCCAATCCGGATCGCCTGACGATCAGTGGTTTTCAGTGCTTCCATCAATTCGGCCGCCTGCGCCCGATGATCCGGTCGCGAGCTTTCGATCAGCGTAATCGCCCGGGCCAGTGCCCGCCGGTCGCGGTTGATGATTCTGTCCCTGAGGTCTGTAATATCCATCTGCGGCCTGTTCGCTTGTGGTAACACGTCGCTGCTTACATGCCTTGGCCCGCCCCGAATTGTCCAGACCAAGCCCTGCCGCGCCCTATGGAAATCGCGCCACGCATGGCCGATAAGGCAGGTATGACACCCGATTTACCCATCCATGACGCGATTGCCCCTCTCATTGCCGCCCTGCGCGATCATGGCCGCGCCGTGCTGCAAGCGCCGCCTGGCGCCGGTAAAACCACCGTCGTGCCTCTGGAAATCCTGCAGGCCGGGCTGACCAAAGACCGCATCCTGATGCTGGAGCCCCGCCGCCTGGCCGCCCGCGCCGCCGCTGAACGCATGGCACAAACCCTGGGCGAACAGCCCGGGCAAACCGTGGGCTACCGCGTGCGCGGTGAAGCGAAAACATGCAAAGACACCCGGATCGAGGTGGTCACCGAAGGCATCCTGACCCGCATGATCCAGTCCGACCCTGAACTGAAAGGCATCGGTGCCGTCATCTTTGACGAATTTCACGAACGCTCGCTCAACGCCGATCTGGGGCTGGCGCTCTGCCTCGAGATTGCAGGCGCCCTGCGCGAGGATCTGATCCTGTTGGTCATGTCCGCCACGCTGGATGCCGCGCCGGTGGCCGATCTGATGGGCAATGCCCCCGTAATTACCTCTGAGGGGCGCAGCTATCCGGTCGAAATCCGCTGGCTTGACCGGCCCCTTCCCAAAAACAGTCGGTTTGAAACCGCGCTGGCCGATCTTGTGGCGCAGGCCACCAGCGAAACCAATGGCGGCGTTCTGGTGTTTCTGCCCGGCGAAGGCGAAATCCGCCGCACGGAAAGCTTGCTCAAAAACAGCCTGCCTCGCAGTTGCCAGATCCGCCCGCTGTTCGGCGCAATGGACTTTGCCGCACAACGCGCCGCCATCGCCCCTTGTGAAACGGGACGCAAGGTCGTGCTGGCCACCTCGATTGCCGAAACTTCGCTGACCATTCAGGATATCCGCGTGGTGGTCGACGGTGGCAAGTCGCGCCGTGCCAGGTTTGACCCCGGCAGCGGCATGTCCCGACTGGTGACCGAGCCTGTGACCCGCGCCGAGGCGACGCAGCGTACGGGGCGCGCCGGTCGCGTCGCCACAGGCACCTGTTACCGGCTCTGGACCAGGGGCGAGGAAGGCGCGTTGCAGGCCTATCCCCCGGCCGAGATCGAAGCCGCCGATCTGGCAGGTCTGGCGCTGGAACTGGCCGTTTGGGGCGCTGCTCCTGACGATCTGCCGTTCCTGACGCCCCCCAACCCCGGCAGCTATGCCGAGGCGCAGGCACTGCTGCAAATGCTGGGTGCACTCGACACCGATACCCGCATCACGGAACACGGCAAGGCACTTGCGGCCCTGCCTTTGCACCCGCGTCTGGCGCATATGCTGGCGCTCGCCGGGCCCGAGGCCGCGCCGCTGGCCGCGCTTCTGGCCGATCGCGATCCGCTCTCGCGCGGTGCGCCGGTGGATCTCAGCCTGCGCCTTGCCGCTCTGCGCGATTTCCGTGCCTATTCCGATCGCTATCCATATCCTGCCAAGCGCGGCGCCATCGAGCGGATCAGGACCGAGTCTAAACGGCTGGCAAAACAGGCAAAACGCGCCAGCAAAAGCGCAATGAGCGATGCCGAAATGGCCGCCCTCGCCTATCCTGACCGCATCGGACTGCGCCGCAAGGGGGATGAACCCCGTTATGTTCTGTCAGGCGGCAAAGGTGCGTTGCTGCCCGAGGGCGATACGCTGTGTACCGCCCGCCTGATCGTCGCCACCGACCTTGACGGCAACCCGCGCGAGGCGCGTATCCGGCAGGCGCTCCAGATATCCGAAGCCGAAATTCGCGGGCTTTTCGCTGATCAGATTGGCTGGCGTGATGTGTGCGAATGGTCCAAACGCGAACGCCGCGTGGTGGCCCGGCGGCAGGAATGTTTTGGCGCCCTCATTCTGGACGACCGCCAGTGGAACGATGCCCCGCCCGAGGCCATGGCCCGCGCCATGCTTGACGGCGTGCGCGATCTGGGCCTGAACTGGTCCGACGCTGCAAAACGCTTTGCTGCGCGGGTGATGCTGATCCGCAATGCAGACGACCCCTTGCCCGACATGAGCGAAACCACCCTGATGGCAACGCTGGAGGACTGGCTTTTGCCTTTCCTCAAAGGCGTGACATCGGCGCAGGACTGGAAGCGGTTTGATATGCTGGCGGGCCTGCGCGCAATGCTGGACTGGGACCAGATGCAGCGCCTTGATCGAACCGCACCCGCATCATTCACCACACCTCTGGGCCGGAACATCCCCATCGACTATTCGGGCGAACATCCCGAAATCGCTCTGCGCCTGCAGGAAATGTTCGGTCAGACAACACATCCGATGATAGGCCGCACCCCGCTTCGGGTTACCCTTCTGTCCCCCGCCGGGCGCCCGGTACAGACCACGATGGATATCCCCGGCTTCTGGGCCACCTCTTATGCCGATGTCCGCAAGGACATGCGCGGTCGTTACCCCAAACACCCCTGGCCCGACGACCCGACGCAGGCCGATCCGACCCTGCGCACCAAACGGCGCCAGGGTCTATGATTTGTGTTATCTGAAAATCACCTTATAATGGCATGATAACAAAAAAAACTAACCCGAGCAGGATTAACAAGACACATGGCTGATGGTTTATTGAAAACTTGGACCAATCTGGTGCAACCCCTGTTGCGCCGTCCGCGCCAGTTGCAGGTTGCCGCAATCTGCTACCGCGAGAACAATGGCAAGACCGAGGTTTTGCTGATCACCAGCCGCGGTACCGGTCGCTGGATCGTGCCCAAGGGCTGGCCCATCGACGGCCTGAATGCGCCCGAGGCCGCCCTTCAGGAAGCCTGGGAAGAGGCCGGTGTAAAGGCCAGCGTCAACGCCGCCGTACCCGTCGGCAGTTTTGACTATGAAAAATGGGTCGAAGACGGCTACGAGACGCCGATCAAGGCGCAGGTTTTCAAGGTCAGAATCGATGATCTTGCAGATACCTATCCCGAAATGGACGAGCGTACACGCGAATGGTTCAGCCCCGCCGAGGCTGCCAACCTTGTACAGGAACCGGGACTGCAGGATATCCTGCGGCATTTATGACCACCCGCCACCGGATCAGACAAAAGTCCGTTGAACTGGCGCGCTTTCATCTTTAGGCGCTTTCAGGACGCGTAACATCCGGGGCGAACCATGGCCGACAGACCAGACAGCAAACACTGGAATACCCTCGACAAGGATCTGAACAAGATCTCTCAGGTCGAGTATGCCACCGCCTATGTCGCCCGCCCGCTGGTGGCACCGGGCATCGCGCTGGCCTTCATGGTTTTGGCCGGGCTGGCCGCAGCCCTGTTCTTTCAGGCCACGCCTATTAATCTGATCGTTGTCGTCGCGGCCGTGATCGGGGCCTATATGGCCATCAATATCGGCGCCAATGATGTGGCCAACAATATGGGCCCCGCTGTGGGTGCCAACGCCCTGACCATGGGTGGTGCCATCATCATTGCAGCCATTTTCGAAAGCGCAGGCGCGCTTTTGGCTGGCGGCGACGTGGTTTCAACGATTTCCAAAGGCATCATCGACCCGTCGGGCATGACCGAAATCCGCACCTTTGTATGGGCAATGATGGCCGCCCTGCTTAGCGCCGCGCTCTGGGTCAATCTGGCCACAAAGGTAGGCGCGCCGGTGTCGACAACTCATTCGGTAGTGGGGGGCGTGATGGGGGCTGGCATTGCTGCGGCAGGAATGTCTGCCGTCAACTGGCCCACGATGGGTGCCATCGCCGCCAGTTGGGTCATTTCACCGGTTCTGGGCGGGGCCATTGCCGCCGCCTTTCTGGCGCTGATAAAAAGCCGTATCATCTATCAGGAAGATAAAATTGCCGCCGCGCGCAAATGGGTGCCCATTCTGGTGGGGATCATGGCCGGGACCTTTGCCGCCTATCTGGCGCTCAAAGGCTTCAAGAAGATCATCAAGATCGAGATGGGCGCTGCCCTGCTGATCGGCCTTGGCCTGGGCATTGCCACCTATTTGATCACCCGCCCGCTGATCCACCGTCAATCCGAGGGGCTGGAGAACCGCAACAAATCGGTCAAGGTTCTGTTCGGCCTGCCGCTGGTGTTTTCCGCGGCATTGTTATCGTTCGCGCACGGGGCCAATGACGTGGCCAATGCCGTGGGCCCTTTGGCGGCCATCGTGCACGCGGCCGAGGCTGGCGATTTCGCAAGCAAAGTACATATTCCAATGTGGGTCATGGTAATCGGCGCCTTCGGCATCTCATTCGGCCTGTTTCTGTTCGGCCCGAAGCTCATCCGCATGGTCGGAAGCCAGATCACCAAACTCAACCCGATGCGTGCCTATTGCGTGGCGCTGTCTGCGGCAATCACGGTGATCGTGGCCAGCTGGCTGGGCCTGCCGGTAAGTTCAACCCATATCGCGGTAGGCGGGGTCTTTGGCGTCGGATTTTTCCGCGAATGGCACATGGAGCGTCGACGCCGCAACAACAACTCAGCGCACCCTGCCAAGGTAACCATCGCACCCGAAGAACGCCGCCGCCGCAAACTGGTGCGCCGCAGCCACTTCATGACCATTGTCGCGGCATGGGTCATCACTGTTCCCGCTGCAGCACTTATGTCGGCGGTCATCTTCTTTATCCTCAACAGCCTGACCACTTAAACGCGCCGTTGCCGCCGTTCCTTCAGCCGCTCATGTGCCTCCGCCGTGCCGTCATGGAACGAGCCGAACCATTTGTCCCATGGCACCTCCAGATTGCCGTAATTCACCTCGAAATAGCGGTGGTGCATCTGGTGATGAAACCGCCCCAGCGATAGCTGCCGCTTGTCCTTTACCAACAAATCCTCAAACCCGGTGTGCGACGTAGCCGCTGTCAGGGCCTGATGTTGCAGATGAAAAATAATATGCAGTGGATGCGCCGGGATGATCAGATGGATCAGAATGCTACTGAAAAACCCAAAACTTTCTACCGGATGCATCGACAATCCCGACCACGGCCCGACATTGACGTTGCGATGATGCAGCGCATGGGCAATCCGGTACAAAGGCCCCCAGTGCAGCGCCCGGTGAATCCAGTAAAAGTGAAACGAAATCCACAGCGGCGTCAGCAGGAACAGCGCCACGAACCACACCGGATGATCCCCGATCACCAGTGACGGGATCCAGCCATTGCCCATGCCCCACAGCATCAAAACCTCATAGGCGGTCCAGAACCCCACACCGCTGACCAGCGTCCAGAACATGTTATCGCGGACCTGCCCGCCGAAACTGAACTGCCTGCCCTTGTTCATCAGGTCGCGCCCATCGAATTTGAGCTTACTTCCCTGCCTCTTGCGCACGTAGAAAAACCAGTGCAGCCCCCCCGCCACAAGTGTCATCAGCACCAGATTGCGCAACCACAGCCCGGCAATCCAACCCGGCGCCAGCGTCGCAGCCGTTTCCAGCGAGGGGCTCAGCCACGTCCAGCAGATCAAGGCCAGCGCAACCAGAATGGTGTTTTCTGCGAAGGCAAACCAGTTCTTGGCAAACCAGCCCAGCATACGCAGCGGCTCCGGTGGCCAGCAGAAAAACGGCGAAACCCTGATCGGCGTGTCCGGCACGTAATGCCAGCCGGGTAATTGTGGTTCCGGGGCGTCGGTCATATCGGGGCTCCTGTTTCAGCGACAGGCTTACTCTGCCATAGCTTCAATTAATGGAAAATTAGAATAAGATGTGAATTGATATCTGAAAAACCGGGGTTTAGTCATGCACATCGATCTTCGCCTTTCCCTGCGGGCCCTGCGCGCCTTTGTGGCAACCGTCGAACATGGCTCAATTACCGCCGCCGCACGTGATCTGAACGTTGCCGCCTCGGCCATTGCCGCGATGCTGGATCAGGTCGAGGCCGAATTCGGCGCCGACCTGCTGATCCGCACCCGCGCCCGCGGTGTTGTACCAACCCCCGAAGGGCGGGACATGGCGGCCCGGTTCCGGACATTGCTTGAAGAATACAGCGGCATCATGGATCAGGGTCGTGCCCTGGCCCAAACCCTGACCGGCACCCTGCGTATCGGCTATTACGCGCCGGTGGCCCCTGCCTTTTTGCCAACGCTCCTCTGCCCGATGATCCGGGCAAATCCTGATCTGCGGCTAGAGCTTTTTGAGCATGACAACGATAGCGCGCAAGAGGCCATGCTGGCCGGCCAACTGGATACCATTCTTTTTGCCGGTCAGGATTTGCGTCCCGGCATCGAAACAAGCGTATTGCTGGACCTGCCGCCTTATGTGCTGGCGCCTCAGGGCCATGAAATTGCCCAGGGCGGTGCAGTCACCCTGGCGGATGTCGCCCGGTTTCCTTTGGTGCAACTGGATCGCCCGCTGGCACGGCCTTATATCAGCCGCCTGTTCCGGCAAAACGGGTTAGCCCCCCATATCGCGGCCCAAGCCGACAGCACCGAAATGGTGCGTAGCCTCGTGGGGGCCGGGGCCGGTCTGGCCATATTGTCGATGCGCCCGCTGACAGCCCTTTCCTACGGCGGCGACACCCTCTTAACCCTGCCGCTTGAACCCGGCCTTCCCGGCCTGCAACTGCTGTCCGGCCGAATCCCCGGCCGCTCCCGAAAACCGGTTTCCGCCTTTCTGGAAGCCATTGAAAACTGGAGGGGCAGCAGTGCCGCGCAAGCCTTGACCTGCCCACCCGATCAAAGCGGGATCAGCGCCCAGTAATCCAGATCCAGCATCACATGAGGCAGGTATTTGCCATCTTCGCCTTTCAGCGTGAACGCCTCGCCGCCCTTGGTGGCCACCAGCCGCAGACGTAGCGCGCCGACACCCGGCGCCGATGTTTCGGCGCGGTCCAGCACCTCGGACCATGCCTTGATCGTGTCACCACTGTAACACGGGTTGGCATGGGTCCCGCCGTTCAGGCCCGCAATGATCTGCGCATTGGCCAGCCCGTTGAACGACAGCGTGCGCGCCATTGAAATCACATGCCCGCCATAGATCAGCCGCCGACCATCCGGGCGCGAGCCGATATCGAAATGCACCTTGGCAGTGTTCTGCCACAGGCGCGTCGCCATCATATGCTCGGCCTCTTCGACGGTCACACCATCAACATGGTCGATCTTTTCACCCACCTCGTAATCGCCCCAGCGATGCGCCTCACCGGCCAGCGTGAAATCGTAGTTGGTGAAATTCAGCCCATCGGGAATGGTCAGATCCGACGCCGCCAGCGCCGGGGCCAGATCGGGGATCACAACCTCGGGGGCAGGCGCATCAAAATCGCGTTTGCGCACCATCACCCAGCGCACATAGTCCAGCACTACTTCGGCCCGCTGATTGCGGCCCTTGGTACGCACCCAGACAACACCGGATTTTCCGTTCGAGTTCTGCTTCAGGCCGATCACCTCGGACGTGGAATGGATCGTGTCACCGGGATACACCGGCTTTAGCCACCGTCCTTCGGCATAACCCAGATTGGCCAGCGCATTCAGCGAGATGTCGGGCACCGTCTTGCCGAAAACCACGTGAAAGGCCGCCAGATCATCCAGCGGGCTGGCGGGCAATCCGCAACTGCGGGCAAATTCATCCGAGGAATAGAGTGCATGGCGCGCGGGATAGAGCGCATGATAGAGCGCGCGTTCACCGCCCGATACCGTGCGCGGCACCGCATGGTGGATCGTCTCGCCCACCGTGTAATCCTCAAAAAACCGGCCCGGGTTGGTTTTGGCCATTATTACTGCTCTCCCAGCTTGATGTCGGGGGTATAGGTACCGTCCGCCTCTTTCACCACGGCCTGACCGCAGCGCATCACACCATTTGCGTGATCAAAGGCATAGGTGGGCGATCCGTGCAATTCCCAGCCCTTGTTCAGGGCATCTGTCACTTTGTGACAAAAGGCCGATGTGTCATCCGCTGTCAGAAAACGGTAAAGTTTCATGTCTTAATACCCCGGAAACGGCCAGACGCCCAGCCAGGCGTGAATGGCGGTCATAATACCGAACATCACCAGCGTGATGGCGATCAGCACCGGATCTTTCTTGGCGTGCCCCGGCGCGGGACGATCCCAAGGCTCGGACCTGTTGATCAATACCACCTCCAGCAGCGCCCAGATCAACAACCCGCCAAACAGGATAATCGAGGCCAGATCGCCGTTTACCAGCAAGTGCGCCCCTGCCCAGATACGCACCGCCGTCAGTTGCGGATGGCGCATGCGCCCGCGCAACCGGCCTGTCGTGGCGCTCATGCCAAAGATGAAAACGGCGATCAGCATCAACAGGTTGTTCAGATGCACCGTCCAGATCGGAGGATACCAGATATCAATCACTTCAGCGCCGCGATAGCCGATCACCATCAGTACCAGACCGGCCAGAATGCCGACAGCGACCAGGCCCTTGCCCTTGTCGCCCATCGCCGCGCGTTTTTGTGGCGCAATACGCTTGAAAAGATGCGCCCCCGTCCACAGGATCAGGCCGATAAATAATAGGGTCATGATTTACTCCGCTGCCATTTGGGCAATTGCCTCAGCTTTGGCCAGTATACGCTTGGCCGCAACCACATGTAGATTTTCCACGATCTGACCATCCACCACGGCAACGCCCTGACCCGAGGCCATGCTTTGCTCATAGGCCGCGATTTGCCGCCCCGCCAGTTCGACCTCGGATTGGGTGGGCGCAAAGGCGGTGTTCGTCACTTCGATCTGTGCCGGGTGGATCAGCGTCTTGCCATCAAAACCCAGATCGCGGCCCTGCTCGCATTCGGCCTTCAGTCCGTCACCATCACGGAACCGGTTATAAACCCCGTCGATCGCCACGATCCTTGCCGCACGCGCCGCCATGACGATCATCTGCAATGCCGTCATCAGTGGCAGGCGGTCAACCCGATAGCGGCAATTCAGATCCTTGGTCAGGTCATTAGTGCCGGTCACCAGCCCCGTCACCCGGCCATGCGCCGCGATATCGCGTGCGTTGAACACGCTGACGGGCGTTTCCATCATCGTCCAGATCGGCATTGTCGGACTTAACAGATCGGCCAGATTATCAACGTCCGAGCGGGTGTTGACCTTGGGCAGCAAAATCGCATCCGCTCCGGCATCGCGCAGTACGCGCACATCCTCAAGACCCCATTCGGTAGTCAGCGCATTGATCCGCACGATCTTGGCCCGTTTACCAAAACCGCCTTCGCGCAAGGCCGCCGCCAGGGTCGTACGGGCGCTTGCCTTGGCATCGGGGGCCACGGCATCTTCTAGGTCGAAAATGATTGCATCCGTCGGCAGGGTGCGCGCCTTGTCCAGCGCCCTTTCTTTCGAACCCGGAATATATAGCACCGAACGATAGGGGTGTGTGCTGGTGTCCATCTGGCACTCCTCGCCTGAATCTTTTCCGCAATAATCTTGCGCAGGAATGCCATTTTTCAATGGAAATGTTCAAGCGCTTTCTCGCCGCAGCGCAGAAAATACCCGACATCAAACCAAAACCTGCGGCATTTCCCCAGCTTGGCCGCATCTTTCAGCTTCAATTATTCAGCCCGCCGAAAGGATGGCCCACCACGGCTTTCACCATCTGCGACACAAGACTTATGACAGCGCATCCCAGATCAGCTTGGCCCCTGTGACGCACAACAAAAGATAGGTGATGCTGAAGAACATACGTTCCGGCACGATCTGGTGCGCCTTGACCCCCAGCCAGGCCCCGACAACGGCGAAAGGCGCCAGAGCCAGGTCAAACAGCAGTGTCTGCGCTGTGAAGATCCCCAAAAAGCCATAGGGAACCGCCTTGGCGATGTTGACCAGCCAGAAAACCAGCACTGTCGTGGCCTGAAACTGGGTTTTGGTCAGCTTGCGCGATAATAAATAGACCGCCGCCGGTGGCCCGCCTGCATGGCTTACAAAACTTGTAAACCCCGCAACCAACCCCGCCAGTGCCCCGCCCCAGACTGGAAGCGGCCGCAATGCGCCGATCAGCCCGGCCCGGGCGCCGACCTGCCAGGCGACGAAACCAATTGAAATGAAGCCGATCAAAAGCCGCAGCAGATCGGCATCGGCAACCCGGTAGAACGCAGCGCCCAGCAAAACCCCTGGCACCCCGCCAAGCACCAGCAATCTTGCGTCCGGCCAGCTCCATTGCCGCCAGTAGGGCCGCAAGGTGACCACATCGATCAGCATCAACAACGGCAGCATGATGCCCAGCGCCTGCCCCGGCGGCACTGCCAACGCCAGAATCGATGCCCCCGCAAAGGCCGCGCCCGAACCAAAACCGCCCTTCGAGACGCCCGCAAACAGGGTGGCAAAGACTCCGATAGCGAAAACACCCATCGTTACTCCGGCCATGGTGACATCCCTTAACCCTTCTCGTTTACAGAACTTTTACCGTATTCCATGGCACACAACAGCCATCTTGTGCATCTTTGCCGCATTGCAGCGCCCTTGCGCGCGGTTTCAAATCGGACTACGCCGAACCGCGAATTCTAACCGACCGGAGACATTTCCAATGGCCAGACCCAAGATTGCGCTGATCGGCGCAGGACAGATTGGCGGCACACTTGCCCATCTCGCCGCGCTGAAAGAACTGGGCGACGTCGTTCTTTTCGACATCGCCGAAGGCACCCCCGAGGGCAAAGCGCTCGACATCGCTGAATCCGGCCCGTCCGAGGGTTTCGATGCCGCCATGTCCGGCACCCAATCCTACGAAGACATCGCAGGCGCCGACGTGTGCATCGTTACCGCCGGGGTGCCCCGCAAACCGGGGATGAGCCGCGATGACCTGCTGGGCATCAACCTCAAGGTCATGAAATCCGTCGGCGAAGGCATCCGCGATCACGCGCCGAACGCCTTTGTCATCTGCATCACCAACCCGCTCGATGCGATGGTCTGGGCCCTGCGCGAATTCTCTGGCCTGCCCCATGAAAAGGTCTGCGGCATGGCCGGTGTGCTGGACAGCGCCCGCTTCCGCCACTTCCTCAGCGTCGAATTCGGCGTCTCGATGAAAGACGTCACTGCCTTTGTTCTGGGCGGCCACGGCGACACCATGGTGCCGCTGACACGCTATTCCACCGTTGCCGGCATCCCGCTGCCGGATCTGGTTGAGATGGGCTGGACCACACAGGAAAAACTGGATGCGATCGTGCAGCGCACCCGTGACGGCGGCGCCGAAATCGTCGGACTGCTGAAAACCGGCTCGGCGTTCTATGCGCCTGCCACCTCTGCGATTGAGATGGCCGAAGCCTATCTGAAAGACCAAAAACGCGTTCTGCCCTGCGCCGCCTATGTCGACGGCGCTTACGGTCTTGACGGGTTCTATGTCGGCGTGCCCACCGTGATCGGCGCAGGCGGCATCGAAAAAGTCGTCGACATCAAGATGAACAAAGACGAACAAGCCATGTTCGACAGTTCGGTCAAGGCCGTCAAAGGCCTGGTCAAGGCCTGCAAAGAAATCGACCCTTCACTGGCCTGATCTTCGCACCGGAAATAATGCAATCAGGGCTGGGGTTTCCCGGCCCTGATTCTTTTAAAATTGCTTTTAATTTTTCAAGTTTCCCATTTTGTGATCACACGATTTAAGACTGTGATCACAAATTTCACTAATTCACCCCAAAACCCACCTTTTGACAAAAAATCGTTTAATTACCCATCAACCTTGTGCCTATACCTGTCCAAATCGCAGCAAAACGGGACAGTTTCATGAATATCCATGAGTATCAGGCGAAGGCCCTTCTTCGCTCCTACGGCGCCCCGGTCTCGGATGGCCGTGTCGTTCTCAGGGCTGAAGAAGCCAAAACCGCCGCCGGCGAATTGGATGGCCCCCTCTGGGTGGTCAAGGCCCAGATCCACGCGGGCGGCCGCGGCAAAGGCACATTCAAGGAACCCGGCGCAGGCGAGGCTGGCGGCGTCCGTCTGGCCAAATCGGTCGAAGAGGCCGCAGAAGAAGCCAAGCGCATGCTGGGCCGCACACTGGTCACCAAACAGACCGGCCCGGCAGGCAAGCAGGTCAACCGCATCTACATCGAAGACGGCGCAGGCATCCAGAACGAGATGTATCTGGCCCTTCTGGTCGATCGCCAGTCCAGCCGCGTCAGCTTTGTCTGCTCGACCGAAGGCGGCATGGACATCGAAGAAGTGGCACATTCGACCCCCGACAAGATCCTCAGCTTCAGCGTCGATCCCGCCACCGGCTATCAGGCCTTCCATGGCCGCCGCATCGCTTTCAACCTCGGGCTTGAGGGCAAGCAGGTCAAACAATGTGTTGCGCTGATGGGCACGCTTTACAAAATGTTCCTGGACAAGGACATGGAGATGCTCGAGATCAACCCGCTTATCATAACCGACGCGGGCGATCTGAAATGCCTTGACGCCAAGATGGGTTTCGACAGCAACGCCGTCTACCGTCACCGCGACATCGCTGAATTGCGTGACACCACCGAAGAAGACCCAAAAGAGCTTGAGGCGTCCAAATACGATCTCAACTATATCGCTCTGGACGGCGAAATCGGCTGCATGGTCAACGGCGCAGGTCTGGCGATGGCCACTATGGACATCATCAAGCTTTACGGCGCCGAGCCGGCCAACTTCCTAGACGTCGGCGGCGGGGCGACCAAGGAAAAAGTCACCGAGGCGTTCAAGATCATCACCTCGGACCCGCAGGTCAAAGGCATCCTTGTGAACATCTTCGGCGGCATCATGCGCTGCGATGTCATTGCCGAAGGCGTTGTCGCCGCGGTCAAAGAGGTCGGCCTGCAAGTGCCATTGGTTGTGCGGCTTGAAGGCACCAACGTGGAAAAAGGCAAAGAGATCATCAACAATTCGGACGTGGACGTGATCGCCGCGGACGACCTCAAGGATGGCGCCCAGAAGATCGTGAAAGCGGTGAAGGGGTAAGAAAATGGCCGTCCGCAACGACGAAAATACCAAAGTCATCTGTCAGGGTCTCACTGGCCCGCAGATGTCTGGCCTCCCATACGAATGATTTAACTTCAGCAATGAAAGCAATCATCCATATAGGTGCCCCCAAAACCGGGTCCAGTTCTATTCAGCTGTTTCTGATCGAAAACGTTGAAGGTCTGGCGCGTCAGGGTGTTCGGTATGGCGTCATCGACTCTGTGCATCATAGTCAGCTTGAATACCCGATGGCTGCGCTTGCAAATTTGAACCGGCAAATTCCGATCAAGAGCGCAAGGGCGCGCTATGAGGTGCCGACGCTTGATGCGCAGAAAGAAATGGCCGCAAAAACGCTTTCAAACCTGGACAGGGACGTCAAACGCTGGACCGAGCCCGTTGCCGTTTTTTCATCCGAGCATATGGTCCCCTGGCTGCGCGACAAAGAAGCAATCAAAGCACTCGATGATATTTTTGCGCAGCATTTCGATCAAAGGCACTACATTCTCTACATCCGGAATCAGCTTGACCTTGTCCAGAGCTCCTATTCGGAATTTGTAAAGCGCGGTGGCACAGAGGAATTTGAGCCCTTTTTCAAAAGCAGACTGCAGGAATTCGATTACCATACGACTGTACAAAACTGGAGCGATGCGATTGGACGCGACCGCCTGAACGTGCGCCTGATGGACAAATCCTTTCTGGTCAATGGCGACGTGATCGATGATTTCTGCCAGTTCTGCGGGATTGATCCTAAACCGCTTCAGCGCCCAAGCCGTGCCAATAAATCGCTTTCCGCCGCTGCCACAGAATGCTTGCTTGCGATGAACAAGCGAATCCCCGAAGTGCTGCCCAAAGGTGGCTTCAACCCATTGCGCAAGGGATTGGTCCCCAGACTGATGCAAATGTCAGCCGGTGACCCGCCTCTTCAACTGGACCCGGAACTGAGAAAAGAGCTGAAATCCTACGTAAAAGACGGGAACGAAAGGATCAGGCGCAGTTTTTTCCCGGATCGCGATACGCTTTTTTCAGAAGCCCCGCAAAGGCCTCCACCACCTGACGCAACGACTAAAAGGCGCGCCCTTGATCTGATGACGCAGCTCTTTATCAAGTTGCGGCTGGGCGAGATGGTTGTGCTCGACAGGAATGAATTGAAAGTCGCCCACGTTCTGACCCCCGACAACGTCACACCTCATCCTAAAAAAATTCCAACGCAGACTTAAGGAGCCGATCAATGGCAGTCCTCATCGACGAAAACACCAAAGTCATCTGTCAGGGCCTCACCGGCTCGCAGGGGACGTTCCACACCGAACAGGCGATTGCCTATGGCACCAAGATGGTTGGCGGCGTGACGCCGGGCAAAGGCGGGCAGACGCATCTTGATCTGCCGGTCTTCAACTCGGTCCACGAGGCCCGCCATACCACCGGCGCCAATGCCAGCGTGATCTACGTCCCGCCCCCCTTCGCGGCGGACAGTATCCTTGAGGCAATTGATGCCGAGATGGAGGTGATCATTGCCATCACCGAAGGTATCCCCGTCCTGGACATGATGCGCGTCAAACGCGCGCTCGAAGGCTCGAAATCCCGCCTCGTCGGCCCCAACTGCCCCGGCGTGATCACCCCCGGCGCCTGCAAGATCGGCATCATGCCCGGCCATATCCACAAACGCGGCAGCTGTGGCGTTCTCAGCCGATCGGGCACGCTCACCTACGAGGCGGTCAAACAGACCACCGATCTGGGTCTGGGCCAATCCACCGCCGTGGGCATCGGCGGCGACCCGATCAAAGGAACCGAGCATATCGACGTGCTGGAATGGTTCCTGGCCGATGACGAAACGGAATCGATCATCATGATCGGTGAAATCGGTGGCTCGGCCGAAGAAGAAGCCGCGCAATTCCTGATCGATGAAAAGAAAAAGGGCCGCTGGAAGCCCACCGCAGGCTTTATCGCCGGCCGCACCGCCCCTCCGGGCCGCCGCATGGGCCACGCCGGTGCCATCGTCGCCGGGGGCAAAGGCGGTGCCGAGGATAAAATCGACGCCATGCGCGCCGCTGGCATCATCGTCGCCGACAGCCCTGCGGGCCTCGGTGAGGCAGTGATGGAAGCGATTGGATAAAGATAAACGGATGGCCCGCAGTTTTCATGCGGGCCACCGATCCCACTGGGTACCGAGCCTGTCCAAAATCGAAAACGGCTTCTTCAGGGAGACAACCATGACCGACCAATCCCCCAACGACCAGTTCCATGCCTCTTCGTTCATGCAGGGGCACAATGCGGAATACCTGGAGCAGCTTTATGCCCGGTACGCCAGTGACCCCAATGCCGTGGATGAGGCCTGGCAGGCGTTCTTTCGGGCGATGGGCGATGATGAGGTCAGCGTCAAACACGAGGCGCAGGGGCCAAGCTGGGCGCGCACTGACTGGCCCCCCATGCCCAACGACGATCTCACCAGCGCGCTGACCGGCGAATATCCCGCCGCCGAGATCAGGGATGCGGGCAAAAAGATCGCCGCCAAGGCCGCTGAAAAGGGCATCGAGGTCAGCGATGACGCGGTCAAACGTGCCGTTCTGGACAGTGTCCGCGCCCTGATGATCATCCGCGCCTACCGCATCCGCGGCCATCTGGCGGCCGACCTTGACCCGCTGGGCCTGCGCGAGATGCCCAACCGCCCCGAGCTTGACCCCAAATCCTATGGCTTTACCGAGGCCGACATGGACCGGCCGATTTTTATCGACAACGTGCTGGGCCTGCAGGTCGCCTCGATCCGCGAAATCCTTGAAATCGTGCGCCGCACCTATTGCGGCACTTTCGCCCTGCAGTACATGCATATTTCCGACCCCGAGCAATCTGGCTGGCTGAAAGAACGCATTGAGGGGCTGGGCAAGGAAATCCAGTTCACCCGCGAAGGCCGCAAGGCGATCCTGAACAAGCTGGTCGAAGCCGAAGGGTTTGAAAAATACCTGCATGTCAAATACATGGGCACCAAACGCTTTGGCCTTGATGGCGGCGAAAGCCTTATTCCCGCGATGGAACAGATCATCAAGCGCGGCGGATCTCTGGGCGTCGAGGAAATCATCATCGGCATGCCCCACCGGGGCCGCCTGTCGGTGCTGGCCAACGTCATGGGCAAACCCTACCGCGCCATTTTTAACGAATTTCAGGGCGGCAGCTTCAAACCCGAGGATGTCGATGGCTCGGGCGATGTGAAATACCACCTCGGCGCCTCGTCGGACCGTGAATTTGACGGCAACCGCGTGCACCTCAGCCTGACCGCAAACCCTTCACACCTTGAGGCGGTAAACCCGGTGGTTCTGGGCAAGGTCCGCGCCAAGCAGGATCAGCTGAAAGACGTGGATCGGATCAAGGTCCTGCCCATCCTGCTGCACGGTGATGCGGCCTTTGCCGGTCAGGGCGTCGTCGCCGAAGGCTTTGGCCTATCAGGCCTCAAGGGGCATAAAACCGGCGGCACCATGCATATCGTGGTCAACAACCAGATCGGCTTTACCACCGCCCCCCATTTCAGCCGCTCTTCACCCTACCCCACTGATATTGCGCTGATGGTCGAGGCGCCGATTTTCCATGTGAACGGGGATGACCCCGAGGCCGTGGTGCATGCCGCCAAAGTGGCCACCGAATTCCGCCAGAAGTTCCACAAGGACGTGGTGCTGGATATCATCTGCTACCGCCGGTTTGGCCACAACGAGGGCGACGAGCCCATGTTCACCAACCCGATCATGTACAAGAAGATCAAAAAGCAGAAAACAACGCTCAGCCTCTATACCGACCGTCTGGTCAAGGATGGCCTGATCCCCGAAGGCGAGATCGAGGATATGAAAACGGCGTTCCAGTCCCACCTTGCGGACGAATTTGAAGCCGGCAAAGAATATCGCCCCAACAAGGCCGACTGGCTGGACGGGAAATGGTCACACCTTGATTACCGCGACAAGGATTACCAGCGCGGCGAAACCGCGATCAAACCCGCGACATTCAAGGAAATCGGCAAGGCGCTCAGCACCGCACCGGACAACTTTCCGCTGCACAAAACTGTGGGCCGCCTGCTGGATACCAAGGCCGAGATGTTCAAAACCGGTGAAGGTTTCGACTGGGCCACAGCCGAGGCCCTGGCCTTTGGCTCACTGCTTACCGAAGGCTTCCCGGTGCGCCTGTCGGGGCAGGATTGTACCCGCGGCACCTTCAGCCAGCGTCACTCAGGCCTGATCAATCAGGATACCGAAGAACGCTATTACCCACTCAACAACATCCGCGCGGGGCAGGCCCAGTACGAGGTCATCGACTCCATGCTCAGCGAATACGCGGTGCTGGGGTTTGAATATGGCTATACCCTTGCCGAGCCCAACGCGCTGACCCTGTGGGAGGCTCAATTTGGCGATTTCGCCAACGGCGCACAGATCATGTTTGACCAGTTCATCAGCTCAGGCGAAAGCAAATGGCTGCGCATGTCCGGCCTCGTCTGCCTGCTGCCCCATGGCTACGAGGGGCAGGGCCCTGAACACTCCTCGGCGCGGCTGGAACGGTTCCTTACCATGTGCGGCGGCGACAACTGGATCGTGGCAAATTGCACCACCCCGGCCAACTATTTCCACATCCTGCGACGCCAGCTGCACCGCACCTTCCGCAAACCGCTTATCCTGATGACGCCCAAATCTCTCTTGCGTCACAAGCTGGCGGTCTCAAAAACCGAAGAATTCACCACCGGTTCCAGCTTCCACCGGGTCCTGTGGGATGACGCCCAGCACGGCAATTCCGATACCAAGCTGGTCGCCGACAACAAGATCAAACGCGTCGTCATGTGTTCGGGCAAGGTCTATTACGACCTGCTGGAAGAACGCGATGCGCGCGGCATTGATGATGTCTACCTGCTTCGGATCGAACAGTTCTATCCCTTCCCCGCCATCTCGATGGTCAAGGAACTTGAACGCTTCAAGGGCGCCGAAATGGTCTGGTGTCAGGAAGAGCCCAAAAACCAGGGCGCCTGGAACTTTATCGAACCCAACATCGAATGGGTCCTGGAACGTATCAAAGCCAAGCACACGCGCCCGGAATACGCCGGTCGTCCGGCCGCCGCCTCGCCCGCCACGGGCCTTGCGAAACAACACAAAGCACAACAAGAGGCGCTGGTGGATGCCGCGCTTACGATTGAAGGGAAATAATCCATGACAACCGAAGTCCGCGTCCCCACCCTTGGCGAATCTGTCACCGAAGCGACGGTTGCCACATGGTTCAAGAAACCCGGCGATCCTGTCGCCGCCGATGAAATGCTGTGCGAGCTTGAAACCGACAAGGTCACGGTCGAGGTGCCCGCACCTGCCGCCGGAACCATGGGCGATCTCATCGCCGCCGAAGGCGACACTGTCGGCGTAAACGCCCTGTTGGCCACAATCAACGAAGGGGCCAGCGCCGCAGCCCCCGCCGCCGACGAACCTGCCGGAGCAACCGCCAAACCCGCCGCATCGGGTGGCGGCAGCGTCGATGTCATGGTGCCCACCCTTGGCGAGTCCGTGACCGAGGCAACCGTCAGCACCTGGTTCAAAAAGGCCGGCGACAGCGTCACCCAGGATGAAATGCTGTGCGAGTTGGAAACCGACAAGGTTTCGGTCGAAGTGCCCGCACCTGCCTCTGGCACACTTACTGAGATTCTCGCTGGTGAAGGCGACACCGTGCAGGCAGGCGGCAAACTGGCCGTGATGTCCGCAGGCGAAGGCGCGCCCGCCGCGTCCGCCCCGGCGGCAGACGCCCCGGCTCCGGTCAGCTCAGGCGGCAAAGACACCGAAGATGCGCCCTCGGCGAAAAAGGCCATGGCCGAGGCCGGCATCAGCCGAGATGCGGTCACCGGCACCGGCCGCGACGGCCGCGTGATGAAAGAAGACGTTGCCAAGGCAGCAGCAGCAGGCAGTGCCGCAGCCCCGGCGCCAGCACCGGCCGCTCAGGCCCCGCGTGCCCCGGTCAGCGCCGACGATGCCAGCCGCGAGGAACGGGTGAAAATGACCCGCCTGCGCCAGACCATCGCCCGCCGCCTCAAGGAAAGCCAGAACACCGCGGCCATGCTCACCACCTATAACGAGGTCGACATGACCGAGGTGATGGCCCTGCGCAACGAATACAAAACCGAGTTCGAAAAGAAACACGGCGTCAAACTGGGCTTCATGTCCTTCTTCACCAAGGCCTGCTGCCACGCCCTGAAAGAAGTGCCCGAGGTCAACGCCGAAATCGACGGCACCGATGTCGTCTATAAAAACTTCGTCCACATGGGCATCGCCGCTGGCACGCCCACGGGTCTTGTGGTGCCGGTGATCCGCGACGCCGACCAGATGAGCTTTGCCGCGATTGAAAAGGCCATCGCCGAAAAAGGTGCGCGCGCCCGCGACGGCAAGCTTTCCATGGCCGAAATGCAGGGCGGCACCTTCACCATCTCCAACGGGGGTGTCTACGGCTCACTAATGAGCTCGCCCATCCTCAACCCGCCGCAATCGGGTATCCTGGGCATGCACAAAATCCAGCAGCGCCCGATGGTCGTGAACGGCGAAATCGTCGCCCGCCCGATGATGTATCTGGCCCTCTCCTACGACCACCGCATCGTCGACGGCAAAGGCGCCGTGACCTTCCTCGTGCGGGTCAAGGACGCATTGGAAGATCCGCGGCGGTTGTTGATGGATTTGTGAGGTGATGCCGGGCTAAAGCCCGGCCTACCACATCCGCGCAGGGCGGGCGTCAGCCCGCCTCATCTAAATTGAGAGTGATTTCTTAAAATGAACGGGCTCATAAATGCAGGAATTTTTACCTTATATTACTGCGTTTGGGATTGGCTCTCTTGTGTCGGCACTCATTCAATTTTGGCTAACTACAAGGTTAAATAATCGCCGGAAAATTTATGAGGAACGCAAAGAGGCCTACATCGGACTTTTGGAGGCCTGGAAACGGCAAGATCAGGAAGGTATCAAAAGTGAAAACCTGTTCGACGTTGGCCATTGGGTACTCCGTGCAGAACTTGTCGCGTCAAACAAAGTTTTTGATCTTCTTAAACTTTGGAAAAACTCAGAGCCCGGTAGCCCAGAAAGGATACCTACAACTGAAAAGTTGAAACAAGCCATGCGCGACGATTTGCGTTCTCTTTAGGTCCTATACACCATGACCCCCGAACTCACCGCCCTCACCCGACGGCACCCTACGCCCCGGTCTCCGAGCCGGGGCCTCGTGATCAACAAGGAGGTCCCGGGTCAGGCCCGGGACGAGAGGCACACATGACCCCTGAACTCACCGCCCTCACCCTCGCCGCCCTTTTGCAAGTGGTCCAGTACGTGCTCATGTCCGTGCCTGCGAACATGGAACTGGGCACCGCCAAAACCCTGTCGCCCCGCGATCCGCATCGTCTTGGCAAGCCGCTGATCGAACAGGTCAGCCCACAAACCGGTCGGCTTATCCGGGCGCTCAATAATCATTTTGAAGGGCTCATTCTGTTTTCCATCGCCTGTGTGGTGATTACGGTTTCGGGTCAGTCCACATCTTTCACAACCGGCTGTGCATTTACTTACCTCACCGCGCGCGTCCTCTATGTGCCGGCCTATTTCTTTGGCCTTGTGCCGTGGCGCTCGGTGATCTGGTCTGTCGGATTTCTCGCCACCGCCCTCATGCTGGTGGCCGCCCTGATATGACCAAAACCCCATCAAAACGTACGAAACGTACGCTCATTTTCGAAAAGCCTTCAAATCGCGTACGAAATTCGCGTACGTTTCGTACGTTTCAATCCCCATAGGAGATACCCATGGCACAATATGACGTTATCATCATCGGTTCCGGCCCCGGCGGCTATGTCAGCGCCATCCGCTGCGCCCAGCTTGGCCTGAAAACCGCTTGTGTCGAGGGCCGTGAAACCCTTGGCGGCACTTGCCTGAACGTCGGCTGTATCCCCTCCAAGGCCCTGCTGCATGCCAGCCATATGCTGCACGAGGCCGAGCATAATTTTGCCAAGATGGGTCTCAAGGGCAAATCCCCTTCGGTCGACTGGAAACAGATGCTCGCCTACAAGGATGACGTCATTGGACAGAACACCAAGGGCATTGAATTTCTTTTTAAAAAGAACAAGGTAGACTGGCTCAAAGGTTGGGGCTCGATCCCCGAGGCGGGCAAGGTCAAGGTCGGGGATGTGGTGCACGAAGCCAAGAATATCATCATCGCCACCGGTTCTGAATCTTCCTCTCTGCCGGGCGTTGAGGTTGATGAAAAGGTCGTCGTCACTTCCACCGGCGCGCTGGAACTGGGCAAAGTGCCCAAGAAAATGGTCGTTATCGGCGCAGGCGTCATCGGTCTTGAACTGGGCAGCGTCTATTCCCGTCTGGGCTCTGAGGTGACTGTTGTCGAATTCCTTGATGCCATCACCCCCGGCATGGATGGCGAAGTGCAAAAAACCTTCCAGAGAATGCTGAAAAAACAGGGGCTTAAATTTGTCATGGGCGCCGCCGTGCAATCGGTTGAGGCGATGAAAACCAAGGCCAAAGTGCACTACAAACTGCGCAAGAACGACACTGACACAACCCTCGACGCCGATGTTGTCCTCGTCGCCACAGGCCGCAAACCTTATACTGATGGTCTGGGTCTTGAGGGCCTTGGCGTCACCCTTTCCAAACGCGGTCAGATCGAAACCGACGACCACTGGCAAACATCGGTCAAAGGCATCTACGCAATCGGCGATGCCATCGACGGGCCCATGTTGGCCCACAAAGCCGAAGATGAAGGCATGGCCTGCGCCGAAGTACTGGCGGGCAAACATGGCCACGTCAATTACGGCGTCATCCCCGGCGTGATCTATACACACCCCGAAGTTTCGAATGTGGGCGCAACCGAAGAATCGCTAAAAGAACAAGGACGTAAGTATAAGGTCGGCAAGTTTTCTTTCATGGGTAACGGACGTGCCAAGGCCGTGTTCGCAGGCGACGGGTTTGTCAAAATCCTGGCCGACGCCGAAACCGACCGCATCCTTGGCGCCCACATTATCGGCCCCGCCGCCGGCGACCTGATCCACGAGATTTGTGTGGCTATGGAATTTGGCGCATCAGCCCAGGATCTGGCCCTTACCTGTCACGCCCACCCCACTTACTCCGAAGCGGTGCGCGAAGCGGCCCTTGCCTGTGGTGACGGCGCTATTCACGCCTGAACTTACCAAAGAGTTTTGGTGGCTCTTGTTTTCCAGGCGGCGTCATACTCGGCGCCGCCTTCTTCACCATCCGAGACTTCGGCCAAAATCTCACCCACGGTCGGCAGCGCGCCGCTGTCGTCGCGAGTCCAAAGTCCCGCCCGCATGGGTGCACGGGCGCATTGGGTATAAACCTCGGCAATCGCGATCACGATCACCGTCGCTGGCTGTCGCCCCTTGTGTTCGAAACGTGCACGTAAATCTGGATCAGCGGTGAGTTTTGCATGCCCATTCACCCTTACAATCGTGTTGGAGCCAGGCACTAAAAACATCAAAGAAATCCGCCCATCATTCAAGATATTACGCAGCGAATCCAATCTGTTATTTCCACGCCAGTCAGGCATCGCCAGCGTTCGTTCATCAAGTTCGGTAACCACCTGGCCATCGTCGCCACGCGGACTGCCATCAGTGCCTTCGGGGCCGACTGTGGATACAACACAAAACCGCGATGTCATGATCCAGCGCCGGTAAAGCGGTGTTAGTCTTGTTGCCACCTTGCGTATCGCGGCAGCACCAGGTGTGCTGTAAAGCGCCTCAAGTGATGCAATATCTTCAAGAAACTCCATCCGGATCAAACCCCGCTTCGCGCATCAGTGCATCCGAGGCCGTCTCAACCTCGTCCTGCAACTGCGTCATGAAAACATCCTTCGTCTGGCCTTTTTTGATGCGTGGCAAGAACTCAACAACGGCCAGACCCGGCTTGCGGTAAATCCCCCGTCGCGGCCAGAACACACCGACATTCGCTGCCACCGGCACGCAATCCTGACCCAACTGTTCATACAAAACGCCCGAGCCGACTTTGTAAGGTGCCTTCACACCAGGTGCGATACGTGTGCCTTGTGGGTAGATGATCAACTGACCGGGCTTTTGTGCACCTTTTGCGACATCGGTCACCATCCTTTTGATCGCGGCACTGCGCTTGCCCCGGTTGACTGGTACGCAGCCAATTTTTAGCGCATATTGCCCGATCACCGGCGCCCACATCAGTTCACGCTTCATGATAAACTTGCCAGCGGGCACCGCGCCGAAAATCAGGATTATATCCAGAAAAGACTGGTGTTTCGCGGCAATAAGAACTTCGTCCGTCGGCGGTGTTCCACGGACTTCTGTGCGCAGGCCCACCATCCAGCGGGCGGTCCACCTGACCCATCTGCAAAAGCTCTTACAGGCCGTCAGCGCGCCCTTGCGACTAAAAACAGCCCAAGGAAAAAATACGATACCGAGCACCACCATCATAAGGTACATCTGCACCACAAAAAGCAGCGACATTATCCATTGAACCGCATATCTCATGGCATGTCTTTCAGTGTTTTGCGCGCCGCCGCCTGTGTCGCACCAAAGGCAACAACGGCGGCCAATAGGGGGATTGTAAGTGGCCAGAACCAGTTCAGCCCCTGAAAACCAAGACCGGTCAGAAAGCCACCCTCTGCCTGCGCCGACGGCAACAGAAGGATTGCGACCGATCCGGCAATCACGCCCATCGCCGCGCCACCAAAAGCACGCAGGGTAAACCGTCGCACAAAAGCTTGGGCGATATAGCTATCTCTTGCGCCCACCAATCGAAGAACCGAAATGACCTGGGTGTTTGCAGCCAATGCCGCGTTTGCGGCCAACGTAATCATCACCGCGGTCGTTGCCCCGATCAGCACCAAAGACAACCAACCCAAAAGCCGCAACCGCGAGGCCGCGCGCACAAGAGGCCGTCGCCAGCGGGTATGATCATCCAGAATGGCCCCGGGCACTTCGGCCGCAAGGCGCAGGCGCAGACCTTCGGTATCGAATCCGTCGTCATCTTCTATGACTTCGATCAGTTGCGGGATCGGCAGGGTATCCACAGGCAGATCGGGACCAAACCAAGGTTCAAGCAAAGCTCGTTGTTCGTCATCCGCAAGTGCGCGGGCAGCCGCCACGCCTCTTGTGGTCTCTAACACATTCAATGCCGCTTTGGTCTGGGCGTCAATCTGCCCTTGTGGGGCAGAGATACGAACGGTCGAACTGCGCGCCAGCGCATCCCCCCAACGATCCGCCAAACGGCCCGTGGCAAGCGATAAGGCCAAGGCAAAAACCGCCAGAAACCCCATTGCCGCAGCGCTGAACAAAGTCAGCGACGCGGTAAATCCTGTCGGTGGCACTACCCGGTCTGCCTGCGCATCGCCTGCAACAAAATCAACCAGTTTGAACATACCCAAATTCAAAGATCTGCCCCCGCCAATTGCAATTGCCTGTTGGAAATCCGCAAAACCCGCGCCTGCACTTGTGATTTTGCGGCCCTGATAAGCGCCAAGTCGTGGGTTGCGATCATGATCGTCTTACCCATGCGGTTCAACTCTACCAGCAAGCGCAGCAGACGCTGTGACATTTCCCAGTCGACGTTTCCGGTCGGCTCATCCGCCAGCACTACATCCGGTGACATTATTACCGCACGCGCCAAAGCCGCTCTTTGGCGTTCCCCACCCGACAACTCGGGCGGCAAAGCTTCAATGCGTGACGAAAGCCCAACCCAATTGGCCAGTTCCTTCATATTCGGACCTTCCGCCAACAAATCGCGTCCCGAAACCATAAGGGGTAGAGAGATATTGTCCGACACCGACAGATGGTTCAGAAACTGGCAATCCTGATGCACTACACCGATCCGGCGGCGCACCATGGCGATGTCATCCCGTTCCATGCCTCTGACATCCGCATCAAAAAGGCGTACCTGCCCTGCTGTCGGCAAAAGGGCCCCGTAACACAACTTCAAAAGCGTTGTCTTGCCCGAGCCCGAAGGCCCTGTCAGAAAATGAAACGACCCCGGTTGCAAATTGAGCGAAATGTCACTCAACAACTCGGCCCCGCCATAACTATAGGCCACGTTTTCCAACTCGATCACGGCTGCCCTCACTTGCACATTTGATCCCTAAATGCCTTAGAGGACACACATGTGCAATCATTACAGGCAGGATTTCCTTTGCTCTTTTCGGATTGATGTTTAACACTTATGCTGCCTTTCAAAGATACCGAGGTTACAACGGTGGCAGGCAGCAGGTGACGATATGAGGCTTATTTGCCCGAATTGCGGGGCGCAATACGAAGTACCAGATGAGGTCATCCCTGAAACAGGTCGGGATGTGCAGTGCTCTAACTGCGGCGATACTTGGTTTCAGGATCACCCTGACCATGCCGTTGAACACAAAACCCAAAAGGAAAGTGTCGCTGAACGGGACTGGGACGCACCGCAGAAAGATAAGACTGCGGAAATTGAGCCCGACAGCCCTTCCGAGCCAGAAACCGAGCCGGAAAAAGAAGCCAGCGAGGAACAGAAATTTTCCAACATACCTCGCCGTGAACTAGATCCTGCGATCACAGATCTTTTAAGAGAAGAGGCCGCACGCGAGGAAAGTGCCCGTAGAACCGACGCAAGTGGTGGCATTGAAACCCAGCCAGATCTTGGATTGGGCGGCCAATCAGCCGAGACCGGAGGACATTCCGGCCAGGACGATTCAAGCAGGACACAGCCGCGCGCCCAGCCTGATGTTGCTGAAGACAACGATGCAGTGTCATCCGATGAAGAGATTGACCCGAATTCACGTCGCAACCTGCTTCCGGATATCGAAGAGATAAATTCCTCTTTGTCGTCGGACGCCAATAGAAACGATGGCTACATCTTAAATGACGAGATGGAAGAAATCGAGGTGGCCGCTAGCAAAAAAAGTGGATTCAGACGCGGTTTCATGTTGTCCGTTACGCTAATTCTGATCCTTGTTCTGATTTATCTTCTGGCTCCAACAATCGCTCAGACGGTTCCTGCTCTGGAAGGCCCGCTGTCAGTATTTGTTGAGATGATGAATGGCTTCCGCGCCCAATTGAACTTACTTTTTAGTGGAGTTTTTGACTGGATCAATGCAATGGCATCACCACCTCCAAGTTAGGCTTGGATGTAACTGCGCTGCGATCGGGTTCTGACGTTCAAGACCTCGGGAACCATTTTATTCTGGCATTTGCGCTTGTTCGCAGAGGTTTGAATGGGCTGCCGGGTACAAGCGCCCATTTTCATATTCCGTGACGCGTGACCTTTTGAGATGCCCAATCAACCCTGCCTTTGAACAGCCTGCTGCGTGCCGAAAGGTTGATGGTATTCTTTTGCAATGAAATGAGCCATCATTCGTTCAAGACGCCAGACAACTGGTTTCACCAAACCAGTTGCTCTACAGGCTTGAACATTATATTGACTCACCAGTCAATAAAAACAAAGGGGAGAACAAAAATGAAATTAACGTATCTGGGGCTTGCGCTTGCATCCCTGACGGGCTCGGTGCACGCCGCCGACCTTGGCGCCACCGACGATCCTATCAAGTTGGCGGTCAACGAATGGACCGGCCAGCACGTTTCAACACATGTGGCCGGTGAAATGCTGAAAGCAGCCGGCTATAAAGTGGAATATGTCACCGCAGGATATATGAATATGTATCAGGCCATGTCGGATGGCGAACTACATGCTGCCCTGGAGATCTGGTCTTCGAATGTGTCAGACGACTACGCCAAACAGGTCGAAGCTGGGGGTGTCACCGAACTGGGCGATCTGGGCCTTGATGCAAAAGAGGGTATCGCCTACCCCGCACATGTTGCTGACATGTGCCCCGGCCTGCCTGCATGGGAAGCCTTGAAAGACTGTGCCCAGAAATTTGCCACCGCCGAAACCCTTCCTGCTGGCCGTTTGGTAGACTACCCCGCTGACTGGGGTACGCCGGGCGCCGACCGCATGACCGGTCTGGATTTGCCATTCAAAGCAGTACCTGCCGGGTCAGAAGGCGCGTTGATTGCTGAATTGCGCGCGTCGACCGAAAAAGGCTCTCCTTTGCTAATCACATTCTGGCAACCACACTGGGCGATGTCGGCTTATGACGTGAAATTCGTTGACCTGCCGGTGGGTGAAGAAGCATGTTTCAACGATCCGGCTTGGGGGCCCAACCCCAATGCGGTCAATGACTGCGATTTTGCGCCCACCCGAATCTTCAAAGCCAGTTGGTCGGGTTTAGCTGATAAATGGCCCGCCGCCGCCGAAATCCTGACAAATTATACCATGTCCGTTGAAGATCAACAGCCGTTGATGGGGCAGATCGACGTTGATGGCCAGTCAGTTGAAGAAGCCGTCGCAGCTTGGATGGCTGCGAACGAAGCGACGTGGAAACCGGTTGTCGACGCGGCAACCAAGTAAAGCGGGCCCAAAAAAATGACCTCTCAGACAGGTTCGGACGAACCAGCCATCAGCTGCCGGAATGTCTGGCAGGTCTTTGGCCCCAACGCAAAATCAAAACTGGCCGAAGCATTGGCCAGTTCGGGCGGCGACAGCAACGCCGCCGCCCAAAAGCTGCGCGACCAGGGACTGATCCCAGCAGTTCAGGACGCTAGTTTTGATGTCCTCCCCGGCGAGCTTTTCGTGATCATGGGTCTGTCAGGCTCGGGGAAATCCACCATTGTGCGCTGTATATCACAGTTGCTGCAGGCCACTGGCGGAGAAATCCGCATCGAGGGCGAAAACCTTGTCGAAGCATCCAAGGCCCGCCTGATCGAGCTACGCCGCCGTAAGCTGGGCATGGTGTTTCAGCATTTTGGCCTGTTCCCGCACATGACTGTAACCGAAAACGTGGCCTTTCCTCTCAAGATGCAGGGCCAGAACAAAACCGACCGAACAAAACGTGCACTTGAAGTGATCGAACTTGTCGGCCTGAAAGGCCGCGAGGAGGCATTCCCACGCGAAATGTCAGGCGGCCAGCGTCAGCGTGTGGGCATTGCCCGTTCTTTGGCGGTAAACCCCGATATCTGGTTTCTGGACGAGCCTTTTTCGGCACTCGATCCGCTTATTCGCCGTCAGTTGCAAGACGAGTTCATCAACATTCAGGCAACACTTAAAAAATCCATTGTCTTCATTACACATGACATCGCCGAAGCTTTAAAAATCGCCGATCGGATTGCCATCATGCGCGACGGCAAGATCGTCCAGATCGGCACTCCGACCGAAATAGTGCTGAACCCGGTCGATGATTACGTACGAGAGTTTTCCAAAGACGTCGCCAAGGGCCGCCATGCCCGCGTTGCTTCGGTCATGCGCGCCAGCGCCCCGGCGGACAGGGCACCCGATGATCCAGGCCTGCGTCAGGACATGACACTTGAGGCAGCGCTGGCCTCGTGCATCTCACGCTATGACCCGGTGCCGGTCTGGGGGGAGGACGGTAAAATGATTGGCGTAGTGGATCCGGCGGATCTTGCTGCCGCACTGCAAGCAGAAGAAACATGATGGTTGAAGATCACAGCGTGGCTGCGCCCTTGCGAAGGCTGGCTGGCCTAAGTCCTGCCAGTATCGCTGCGATGATCACGCTGATTGTCGGCGCGCTGTGCGTTGCACTTGAGCCAACGCTGCCATGGCTCGTGAAATATCCCGCGGCCTGGTCTATTCCCGCTTCGGATTGGATTGGGTCGGCTCTCACATGGTTCTTGGGTCTGATAAAACCCGCGATGCGGATAATATCAGCGGGTCTCGCCTATCCAATGGATTGGGCGCATGCCCTGTTCACCTTTGTCCCATGGCCGCTGACAATCGGACTGGTGACAGCACTGGGCTGGTACATAGGCGGCTTGTCCTTGGCAGCCCTTGGCCTTGGCGGGTTAATCTTTGTTCTGGCCTCGGGCTATTGGCTGGAAAGCATGAGCACCCTGTCGCTGGTGGCTGTTTCGGTACCCCTGGCCCTGCTGACCGGTGGTGCAACCGGCATTCTGGCCAACGAGTTTCCCAAGTTCAAAAACGCCATCCAGACTGTGCTGGATGTGATGCAGACCGTGCCGACTTTCGCCTACCTCACCCCCTTGCTGTTCCTTTTCGGGTTTGGCCCTGTGGTAGGCCTGATTGCCAGCGCGATCTATGCCGCCCCCCCCATGGCCCGGAATGTTATTCTTGGGCTTGAGCGGGTTGAATCCGACATCAAAGAGGCCGCTATAATGAGCGGCGGAACCCGCCTGCAACAACTTTTCCTGATCGAGATTCCGTCGGCCAAAACCCAGATCATGGTCGGCGTAAACCAGTGTCTCATGGCCGCACTGAGCATGGTGATCATCGCCGCCGTGATCGGCGGGTTCAAAGATATCGGCTGGGAGGTATTGTTGACCATGCGCAAGGCGCAGTTTGGCCCCAGCCTGATGGCCGGTCTGGTGATCGTCGTCTTTGCCATGATCATCGATCGCTATAGCGGAAAGCTGGCGACCGAACGTAGCCGTTATGACGGGCGTGTAGCGCTGGCTATCGGTGCCGTTGGCCTAGTGGCCGCGCTGGCCTTTTGGGGCAAGCTGTCAAATCCCTCTTCCATCACGCTTCTGGATCCGGTGGCCTCGTGGTTGGATCAAAGCCTGACAGGGTTTTTGAAACAAAACGGTGGTGCCCTGGACAGCATCAAGAATGGCGCGATGTTCTATGCCCTGTTGCCGCTACGGATCGGGCTTGATGGGGCGGTCCTTCCCTTCACCTGGGGATTCCAGTGGACACCGGTCATGTCGGCGGCATTCATTGCCGTCGCAGCCGCCGCTGGCCTTGTCCTTGCGCTGCGCGGGCGGGTCGCGCTTGGGATCATTCTGGTCATTATCGCCGGGGTGATTGAAACCGGCGTGTCTGATCTGCCATGGCCATTTCTACTGGTTGGCGCCGGTGCTTTGGGATGGGTGTCCGGTGGGCGTAAATTGGCGACATTTGCCTTTGTGATGCTGGGCCTTGTGTTGATCAGTGGCCTCTGGGACAGGGCGCTTTTGTCTCTCTATATGTCCGGCGCCTCTGTCATCACCTGCGCTGTGCTGGGCGGTGCCATCGGCCTGCTCTGCGCCATCAGCCCAATGGCCTGGCGCGTCGTGCTACCGATATGCGACATGCTCCAGACCATTCCGCTTTTCGTTTTCCTTATTCCGGTTTTGATGTTCTTTCAGATAGGTGAATTTTCGGCCTTTCTGGCCATCTGCCTCTATGCCATCGTCCCGATGATCCGCTACACCCGTCACGGTCTTGTCACCACGCCGGAAGAACTGATCGAAGCGGCGGTATCGTCCGGCGCTACCGAATGGCAGACAATGATCGAGGTTCGCGCGCCATACGCAGCCCCCACCATCCTGTTGGGGCTCAACCAGACGATCCTGTATGCATTTGCCATGCTGGTTATCGCAGCTCTTATCGGCACAACGGGTCTGGGCCAGTCGATCTATGGCGCTTTGGCCGGGGCCGATGTGGGTCTTGGGATAACTTCGGGTGCCGCCATGGCCATTCTCGCGCTGGTCGCTGACCGGTTGGTACAGGGGTTTGCGGAAGAGCGGCGGCAGGCACTTGGTCTCTGAAAATCCGTTAACACCCGTTTTGCTGGCGTTTTTTGCCGCCGCCCTCTGGGGTATCTGGTGGATTCCGATCCGCTATCTGGAACATCTCGGGTTGGATGGATCATGGGGCGGGGTCGCCATGAACAGTGGGGCTTTTCTGGCCGCGCTTATTTGGGTGGTGTTTAGCCCGGCCTCTTTTCGGGTCGGGTTGCATGCAATCCTTGGCGCCGGGTTGGTGGGCGTGGCTGTCACCACCTATTCAACAGCTATCACCATGTCCGAAGTGGTCCGTGTGATCCTGTTGTTCTACCTTGCACCCGCCTGGAGCAAGATCATCGAATGGGTCTTTATGGGGCGCGGCTGGCATTGGAGCTCCACCCTAACCGTTGCCGCCTCGCTTGGCGGGGCGTACCTTGTACTGGGTGGGCAGGTGTCACTGGCGGCCATTGGCCTGGGCGATCTTCTGGCGGTTTTATCCGGCATGGCATGGGCAGCCGGTGCTGCGCTTATTTTTACCAGCACACGTTCCAGCCCGACAATGTTGACGATGGTCACTGCAATCAGCGCTACCCTTTTCGGTCTTTGTTTTGTCTGGCTTGGTGTCGGTACGTCGCTATCCGGAGGGTCCACCGGCAACGGCATGGCGACCGGTGCGGTCTTTGGCGCAATATATGTACTGCCCATTATGGCGCTGACACTTTGGAGCGCACAACGCCTGTCGCCTTCCGTCATCAGCTTTCTGCTGACCGCTGAAATCCTGTCAGGAGTGCTGACCGGTGCATTGTTTCTGGATGAACCCTTTGGTCCCCAGCAGGTCGCGGGCGCGTGCATGATATTCCTGGCAGCTGTGGCCGAAGTATTACCGGGCACTATGCGAAAAATATCAGGCTGACATTCTCATCGCGCCCTTGCGGCGCCTTGAGCCGCCTCTTGGAAGAGAGAAAATTAGAACCTGTCCAGCAACCGCCGCAGATAATTGCGCTCGACCTCTGGTCGCTCTCCCTCTCCCGAGCGACGGCGGATCTCGTCCAGCAACTCGCGCGCACGGCGGTAAACGTCTTCACCCTGCAGCAAGCTGTCTTGTGTGCCAACCTGACCGCCCTGTCCCGGCGTCCGCCCCAACGGGTCAGAGCCTTGCTCGCCCAATTGCCCAAAGGCCTCGCCCTGCCCGCCGGCGTTCTGGTTTTCTTCGGCCAAAGCCTCACCCATATTGCGCATACCATCCCGAAGGGCTTCCATTGCCTCGGACTGACGGTCTATCGCTTCGGCCAGATCCTCGGAGCGCAGCGACTCTTCAGCGCCTTCCATTGCGCGCCCGGCCCGGTCCAGCGCGTCGCGGGCACGCTCTCCGGCTTCGCCACCCATACCCGGTAAATTACCACGTTGCCGTTCAAGTTCGCGGCGCAGGGCCTCTTGCCGGTCAGCAAGTGAACCTTGACCATTCTCTGCCTGCTGATTGCCATCCTCTGCACCGTTACCCTGACCTTGTCCCTCATGGCTTTGGCCGCGGCCTTCGCCACCACTCTGGCCCTCATTGCTTTGTGACTGCCCGGATTGCGAGTTGGGGTTGAACTGTTCCTGCAAATCCCGGAACGCCTGATCTGAAAGGCCCTGCTGGTTACGCAAAGTTTCGGCCAGCCCTTCCATCGCCTGTTGCCCGGGTGATTGACCGTTCTGTCCCTGACCTTCGGTCACGCGCAGATTTTCCATCATTTCCTGGAATTCCTCCAAGGCCTGCTGCGCCTCGGCGAACCTACCCTGTTCCATCAATTCCTGGATCCGGTCCATCATGTCCTGCAGATCCTGTTGCGACATCTGCATCATGTCCTGCGGGGTTTGCCCCCGCTGGTCTGTACCGTCTTCACGCTGAGCCTGCTGCGATTTCTGCCGCAGGTAATCCTGTGTCGCATCCCGCAGTTCCTGCATCAGGCGTGCGATTTCCTCATCCGTCGCGCCATTCTTCATGGCTTCGGACAACCTTTCCTGCGCCTCACGCATACGTTCAAGCGCATCACCTATATCGCCATCTTCCAACAGCACGGCCAGATCCCACAGCGCTTGTGCAATCTCATCGCGGGCGTCCTCATCCAGACTGTTCAAACTCACCCGTGTTTCGAGTTTGCGCAAAATCATGCGAAACCGCAGATACGATGTTTCCGACCGGAAAAGCCCCGGTTCGGGCTTGTAGGAAATAGCCCGCAAAACCTGAGTGACACGGTGACCATTGATGCGCGACCATAACAGGTCGCGGCGTTGCTCGATCACCGCCGCCGCCAGCGGATCAAAGAACCGCCGCGCCGGTAGCTTCATCTGCAAAGTCTCACTTGTGCCGTCCTGATCAACGGCATCCTTGACCCTCAAACTCAACGTCACCGGCAGATGCGCCCAGGGATGTTGGGAAAGGTTCTCGATCAACCTCTCAGAAAATGCTGCGCGGTCACCCGTGATCGGCATAGGCAGATCCAGCTGGATAGGTTCGCGAGGCTCGGGCTCTGCCTGTAGCCCGTACTTCCGGTCGACCTGCGCCAGATCCAGATTGAAGATGGCAGTTCCCCCTGTCACACCATAGTCATCACGCGCCCGAAAGGGCTGACTCATCTGCCCATCGAAGGTGGTCTTGACGCCCTCTTCCATAAATTCAACGGCTGGCGGGGTATCGGCTTTGGCAAAAACCTTCCATTCCCGACCGCCCGGCCCGTCAATTCGCAGCTCGCCGTTTCGAAGAATGTCAAAGCTTTGATCGGAATCTGTTGCGGCCCCTACCTCGCCGGTACGCTCGGATACCGTTTCAGACAAATTCAATGCACCGACCTCGCCATACAGGCGTACGGTCACACGGCTGCCGCTGGGAACACTGATTTGCCCCTCAAGATCATTCAGGTAAAGGCTTGGCAGACCAGTATAAGCAGGCGGGTCAACCCACCCCTCCCAGGCGGGCCCCGCGGCAAGTTGCGGCGCGTTCCCGGACGTCATTGTACCTACACTGCCAACGCGCCAGACCGAACCAAACAAAAGCGCTACCAGCAAACCCAACAGCGCCACATACCGAAGCCCGAATGTGTCATACCGTGACAACTTCAAATCAGGGCTTACGGCATGCGCTTTTGCCGCCCGCTCGGTCATCCGTGATTGATGCGCCTGCCACAGCCTTTCCGAGGCCAAATCGCCCTTGCCAATGGCCTGTGCGTCCGCCAGTGCGGCCAACGGATGCCCAGGCAACGCCGCATCCATGCGCGCCACCGCTTCGGCACGACGCGGCCAGCGGAACCGAGCAATACCAAACCCCGCAAACACAACCAACGCCAGACCAGCCAGCATCAGAGTGACCCAGACGACCTCGACCGGCAGCACTTCGTGCAGCCCCAGCATCAGCGCGGCAGCGCTTGCTGCAAGCACTGTCCAGAATGGCCAGAACGCGCGCACCAGCCTCTCGGCAATCAACCCTGCCCAGGTTAGGCTCAGGGGCCTTCGCAACCGGTTCAGCACCGTAGTGATAGGTCTTTCTTGGTTTGGCATGATCCGCACAATTTCAGGGCCCGGACGCGCCTATCGCATCACAGCCATTCAGGGATGGTATCGCGATTTATCATCTCGTCAAAGGTCGGTCTTTGTCGAATGACGGCGAATTGATGCTCATGCACCAGAACTTCGGGGATCAGCGGGCGGGTATTATACTCGCTCGACATCACCGCGCCGTAGGCACCAGCACTGCGAAACACCAAAAGATCACCTGCTTTCACTGGCGGCATCATGCGCTGTTTGGCAAAAGTATCGCCAGACTCGCAAACCGGCCCAACGATATCATAGGGCGTCTGCTCGGCACCGGCTGTGGGCTCGATCACCGGAATGATATCGTGATGGGCGTCATACATCGCCGGGCGAATCAAGTCATTCATCGCCCCGTCAAGGATAAGAAAATTCCGCCCTTCACCGGATTTTACATAGATCACCTCGGACACCATGATGCCAGCGTTTCCAGCCACCAGGCGCCCGGGCTCGATCTCGATCTCACACCCCAGATGCCCCAGGGTTTCCTTGATCAGGCTCCCGTATTCGGTGGGCAGCGGAGGCGCCTCATTGGATCGAGTATAAGGAATGCCCAGTCCACCGCCCAGATCCAACCGCTGTATGTCATGGCCATCAGCACGCAGGGTTTCGGTGAGTTCAGCCACTTTTTGGTATGCCAGCCTGAATGGCTCCAACTCGGTCAACTGGCTGCCGATATGCACATCTATCCCGATCACCTGTAAACCCGGCATGGTGGCTGCTTCAGCATAAACTTCGCGCGCGCGGCTGATTGGAATGCCAAACTTGTTCTCGGACTTGCCTGTGGCAATCTTGGCATGGGTCTTGGCGTCAACATCGGGGTTCACCCGCACTGTAATGGGTGCCACTTTGCCCATTTCAACAGCCACGTCGTTCAACGCGACCATTTCTGGTTCGCTTTCGACGTTGAATTGACGAATTCCGCCCGCAAGCGCGATTCGCATTTCGTCACGCGTCTTCCCGATGCCCGAAAAAACGATCTTTTCTCCCGGTACACCAGCGGAAATTGCGCGCGCATATTCACCGCCCGAAACCACATCCATTCCGGCGCCCAATGCGGAAAGAGTCTTCAATATCGCCTGATTACTGGCGGCTTTCATGGCATAGCATACCAGATGCGGCATGCCTTCCAGGGCTTCATCGAACAGGCGAAAATGCCGCTCCAGCGTGGCGGTGGAATAGCAATAAAACGGCGTACCAACCTGGGCCGCGATTTCCGCCACCGGCACATCTTCGGCAAAAAGCTCGCCGTTGCGGTAATTGAAATGATCCATGGCCCTCGTCCTTACCTCTGGGCTGCGTCATATCAAAGCGCCCAAACAATGCAATTGCAGGTGCCACGCCCCTGCGTCTTCTTGGTAAAATAGTCAGGGATTGCGGCACCTACCGCCACGACCCGTCTGGTTATAGGCCCACACCGACCCCAACGCTGACATTGCCCACACTAGCGCCTACGCTGGTTGAGGTGTGCACCCCATGGCTGCCCACTCCGATGTTGGTATTCATTGACGGTCGGATCGGCTCCCCATCCACGCCGCAGCCTGCCAATGCTGTCAGAGCGACGACTAAAACAGCAATTCTCATGCCAAAATCTCCTTCCAGCGTGTGATCTGCGCCCGCACCCGGGCCGGTGCTGTCCCACCATAGCTTACACGAGACGCGACCGAGTTGTGGACCCCAAGAACATCAAACACGTCCTCGCGGATGTTTTTGTGCACCGATTGCATATCTTCAAGGCTCAGATCAGGCAGGTCACACCCTTTCTTTTCGGCCATCGCCACGAGCGAGCCGGTCACATGATGTGCCTCACGGAAGGGCATATCCAACACCCGAACCAACCAGTCGGCCAGATCAGTTGCGGTGGAAAACCCACTGCCCGCTGCCGCTTCGAGGTTTTCAACATTCGCGGACATGTCGCGCACCATGCCTTCCATAGCAGCCAACGCCAGCATAATGTTGTCAGCGGCATCAAAAACCTGTTCCTTGTCTTCCTGCATGTCCTTGGAATAGGCCATAGGCAGGCCCTTCATTACCGTCATCAGGGCCACATTGGCCCCGAAAATCCGTCCGATCTTGGCGCGGATCAGCTCGGCGGCATCGGGGTTTTTCTTTTGTGGCATGATAGATGAACCGGTTGAAAACCGATCACTCAACGCCACAAACCGGAACTGCGCCGACGACCAGATCACCAATTCTTCGGCCATTCTGCTCAGGTGCATGGCGCAAATGCTGGCCGCAGCCAGAAATTCCAGCGCAAAATCCCGGTCGCTGACAGCGTCTAGGGAATTGGCAGCAGGTCGGTCAAAGCCAAGGGCATTTGCCGTCATGTCCCGGTCAATCGGAAAAGACGTACCGGCCAGCGCCGCGGCCCCAAGCGGGCATTCATTCATCCGTCGGCGGGCATCGCGGATGCGCGACAAATCCCGCGCAAACATTTCTACATAGGCCATCATGTGATGCCCCCAGGTCACTGGCTGTGCCACTTGCAGGTGGGTAAAGCCCGGCATGACCCAATCGGCACCCGCCTCGGCCTGCACCAACAATGCCCGCATCAACGCCTGCAGCGCACCATCAACCGCATCAAGCTGGTCCCGTACCCAGAGTTTGAAATCAGTCGCCACCTGATCGTTCCTGCTGCGACCCGTATGCAGACGCCCTGCAGGTTCGCCAATTATGTCTTTTAGTCGCGCCTCGACATTCATGTGAATGTCTTCCAGAGCGGTCGAAAACTGAAATTTTCCACCCTCAATTTCTGACAAGACCGTGAGAAGACCTTCCCTCATAGCACTGGCATCACTATCACTGACAATGCCTGTGGCCGCCAACATGGCGGCATGGGCCCTTGATCCGGCGATATCCTGTGCCGCCATCCGCTTGTCGAACCCGATTGATGCATTAATTGCTTCCATGATCGCGTCCGGCCCGGCGGCAAAGCGGCCGCCCCACATCTGGTTCGAGGTCTTGTCAGTCATGTCTTTTGCCCTTCGGAGGGATTTATGAAAATCTTTCGTTTGATCGTCCTTTATATGGCTGTTGCGCTTGGTGCAAACATGGGTTTTGCCGATACTACCGCCCTTGAAGCCCTGCGTGACGGGGATATGAAGAAACTCAACTTCCATACCCAACCCAAAGCCGTCTCAGATGCCAGGTTTGAACGTGAAGATGGAAGTCAGGGTACATTGGCTGATTTTCGTGGAAAATACACCGTCCTGAACTTCTGGGCCACGTGGTGCGCACCCTGCCGCGCTGAAATGCCGATGCTGTCAGACCTTCAAACCCGGATGGGTGGCGAAAATTTTCAGGTTATTACCATCGCCACCGGGCGTAATCCCGCCCCCGCGATGAAGAAGTTCTTTGATGAAATCGGCGTCAGCAACCTGCCCCTGCACCGCGACCCGCAAAGCGCACTTGCCCGCGAAATGGGCGTTTTCGGCCTGCCAATTACCGTTTTGCTAGACAAAAACGGCATGGAAATCGGCCGCCTTCTGGGCGACGCCGAATGGAACTCGGACAGCGCTCAGTCCATCATCCAGGCACTGATCGACGGGGCGGATGCCACGTAAGGCCAGAACCTGCCGTTCCATCTGTCAGGCGCGACAGCTTTGTGGCGCTTTCTGCCATAAGACGCCCTACTAAATGGTTGGAGTCTGGCCTTGAGCCGCCGCTGCACCTGCTCGGAACCAAGGCCATTCGCTATCAATCTTCAGAATTTCAGACAGTGCTGATACAGGCTCAAACCCGGCAGTCGCCAGCCATCCGATCTTGCATATTAAAACCGAACCAGTCACTTGCTCAGAGTTGCGTCAGGCAGAATAAAACCCGCAAAACCGGCCCCGTCCCATTAACCTCTCAACGTCGGGACGTCGGCCATACCCAAGCCATAGGTGCCCCATATCCTGTCGTCGCGGTCTCAAACGGCGGGCCTTACCCCACAGTGCGCCCAAGTCATCACGGGTTCTGCAATCCTCTTGCCCGGCTCCCGCAAAAGCCCTAAAGCCGCTCCATGCTTGATGATCATGACGATATCCATCCGCTTTTTTCCGAGGCGCCCTCAAGCACCGAGTTTAAAAAGCTGCGCAAACGCATTGTTCGCCAGACCCGCGAGGCGATTGAACAGTACGGCATGATTCAAAACGATGCCCGCTGGCTGGTGTGCCTGTCTGGCGGCAAGGACAGCTACACGCTTCTGGCGGTCCTTTATGAACTGAAATGGCGCGGTTTGCTGCCCGTCGAGCTGCTGGCCTGTAACCTGGATCAGGGGCAGCCCGGTTTCCCGGCGACGGTATTGCCAAAATTCCTGTCCGATCGCGATGTGCCCCACCGGATCGAGTATCAGGACACGTATTCGATCGTGGTCGATAAAGTACCCGCCGGACGCACTTATTGTGCGCTATGTTCCCGCCTTCGCAGGGGAAACCTTTATCGTATCGCCCGCGAAGAAGGATGTTCGGCGGTCGTTCTGGGTCATCATCGTGACGATATCCTCGAGACCTTTTTCATGAACCTTTTTCACGGTGGGCGGCTGGCTACGATGCCACCTAAACTAGTGAATGAAGAGGGCGACCTTTTTGTCTACCGCCCGCTGGCCCATGTCGCCGAAGCGGATTGCGAAAAGTTTGCCAAGGCCATGAACTACCCGATCATCCCCTGCGATCTTTGCGGGTCACAGGACGGTCTGCAGCGACAGCAAGTAAAACAAATCCTGGATGGCTGGGAAAAAAACGCACCCGGTCGCCGTCAGGTCATGTTTCGCGCCCTGATGAACGCCCGCCCCTCGCACCTGCTTGATCCAAAGCTTTTCGATTTTGCAGGGCTTGGGACAAATTCCCTAAAACTTGAAGGAAATCCCGAGGGGTTGCCGAAATTGCGTTAAGCGCGTGTTGAGACCCGACGGATAGCTTTGGCTTGTATTCTCGCGATTCAGGAAATGCTTTCGCATCTTTGCAGCAAACTATCGAATATCTGGCCGACACTGATATCCGCCTTGTCCGGGCGGCATCTTCTGGCATTTCTGCCAGCATTTGTACTGGTCGGATTCTGGCTGGGCGGTGAAATACTGTTAGTGGCTGTGGCGTTGGGATTTCCATTTTTCCAATACATTTTCCAACATTTCCTCTCCGGAAACCCAAACCAAAATGCGCCTCATTTCGCTGAATTCGGTGGCAACAATATCCACAAGACGTTGGATGGTTTTTTGGCCGAAACCCGAAAAACCAATCAAAAAACTGCTTGTTTCCTCATTGAAATTGATGACTTCCATGCGATCCACGAGCGGTACGGTCAGCAAGCGGCTGAAGATGTCATGAGCCTGTGTGCTAAGCGTTTGCAGAGTGCCATCCGAACAAGGGACCAAGTGATCCCTTTGCCCATTCGTCAGATCGGGGTCGCTACTGCGCCGGTAAAACACCTGAACCTCGAAACTTGTCTGCAAATGGCCTCGCGCTTTCAGGCTGCCGTTGAAGAACCAATCGCGCTGGACACCACCACAATCTATCTGTCGGTTTCAGTTGGGTTTTGCATGACCACGGACATCGCCAGTCCATCAGGCAAATCCCTTGTGGATTCAGCAACCCTTGCGCTGCGCGAAGCGCTTAGGCATGGGCCATCTGCCCTTAGGGCTTATTCACAAGGGATGGGTGACTTTCAGGCCTGCCCGCACCTTTTAGCGGATGAGATCAAAAAGGCGCTGGATGCTGGCCAATTCCAAGCGTGGTATCAGCCCCAAATCTCAACCGACACCGGACAGGTCACTGGATTTGAAGCCTTGGCACGTTGGATGCACCCTGACCACGGCATGATTGCACCAATCGAGTTTCTTCCTGCTATCGAAGCATCAGGTAGCATCGAGCGGCTGGGTGAGGTCATGCTTTTTCAGGCCCTAACTGCCCTGAGCAGATGGGACCAACTGGGGTTCAATGTCCCTCATATCGGTGTGAATTTTTCTTCGTCTGAATTGCAAAACCCCCGCTTGGTGGAAAAGATAGAATGGCAGCTTGACCGGTTCGAACTGAAACCCGATCGGCTTGCTGTCGAAATACTTGAGACCGTCATAGGCATATCCCCCAAAGACATGGTAACACGCAACATAAGCGCGCTGGCAACACTGGGTTGCCTGATTGATCTTGACGATTTCGGAACCGGCCACGCCTCAATCTCATCGATCAGACGTTTTGCGGTGCAACGGCTAAAAATAGATCGCTCTTTCGTTTTGAAAATTGATCAGGACCCTGAACAACAGCGCATGGTTTCGGCAATCCTTGTAATGTCCGAAAGCCTAGGGCTCGATTCTCTGGCCGAGGGCGTCGAAAGCGCAGGGGAACATGCCATGTTGGCACAGTTGGGGTGCAGACATGTTCAGGGATTCGGGATCGGCCGACCAATGCCATTCGATATGACTGCCGATTGGATGAATGCACATTTGTCGAAACTCTCGAAGGCGCCGACGATCGGACGTCATACAGGTTAAAGATACTGCCGCACAGCCTGCGAATTGTAGGTTTTCCCCGAATCCCCTTGACCTTTTGATCAGCACTCTGTTGAACCCCCCTGACATGAAACAGATAAGTGACCATCGGTGATGGACGATCAGAACAAGAATCTAATCCTCGCAACTGCGCTAAGCTTCATCGTTATTATGGTGTGGTTTGTGATGTTTCCGCCGCCGGAAACGCAATCAGTGGATCCGAATGCCCCTGCGGTAGTCGCCACCGATACTGCGATAACGCCGTCTGTGGATACTTCGGGCGAAAAGAGTGCCACATCTACCGCTGAGGTCACAGAGGCAACCGCCCCCGAAGCGCCACGTCTGGAAATCGATACCCCCAGCCTGAAAGGGACTCTGTCGTTGCAGGGTGGTCGAATTGACGACCTGTCGTTGAAGAATTATCGTGAAACGCTGGATCCCGGCTCTGATATCGTACATTTGCTAAAACCTGTCGGCAGCGATGCGCCCTATTATGCCCTGTTCGGTTGGGCGCCCGGCGCAGGTCTGAATGCCGAGCAAGTGCCAAACGCCAACACAATCTGGCAGGTCGAAGCCGGAGAAAAACTGACTCCTGACACTCCCGTCACGCTGAAATGGGACAACGGAGCGGGGCAGGTGTTCAAACGCCAGATCAGCGTTGACGCCGATTTTATGTTCGAAATTTCCCAAACCGTTGAAAACTCGGGCACTAGCAGCGTCTCAATGGCGCCCTACGGTATCCTCGCCCGGCATGGAATGCCGGCCGATCTGAAAAACTTCTTCATCCTCCACGAAGGTGGGATTCGGATGATCGACGGCGAACTGACCGAATCCGATTATGAAGATTTCGAACCTGCAAGCGCCCTGAAAGAAATCGCAGTCGAGGCCGATGGCTGGACCGGATTTACCGATCACTTCTGGATGGCCACCCTGATACCCCAAAATGAATCTGGTGCGAAAATAAGCACTTTTCACGATGCACGCCGCGACATCTATCAAACAAACTCAAAACTCCGCACTGAAACGCTTGCCCCCGGTGAAACGGCGACAGTGCACACACGACTGTTTGCCGGCGCCAAGGAATGGGACACAATCCGTTCCTACCAAAACCAGGCCAACGTGGAAGGGTTTCTTGATTCAATCGATTGGGGTTGGTTCTTTTTCCTGACCAAGCCAATCTTCTGGCTGCTGCACAATCTGAACGCCCTGATCGGGAATATGGGCTGGTCGATCATCGCCCTGACTCTGATTATCAAGGCCGCGTTGCTTCCTCTGGCTTTCAAATCCTACGTCTCGATGGCGAAGATGAAAGAGCTGCAACCGCGTATGGAAGAGCTCAAAGCCGCCGCCGGCGACGACCGCCAGCAATTGCAAAAAAGCATGATGGAGCTTTACAAGAAAGAAAAGGTCAACCCGGCGTCAGGCTGCCTGCCAATTCTGCTCCAGATCCCGATCTTCTTCTCGCTCTACAAAGTAATCTTCGTCACGCTTGAACTGCGCCATGCCCCCTGGATCGGCTGGATCAAGGACCTTTCAGCGCCAGACCCGTCGTCACTCTACAATCTGTGGGGCGCCCTGCCATGGGGCACACCCGAGCCCGGATCAATCCTGGCGCTCATCTTCATTGGTATTCTGCCGCTTCTGCTGGGCATCTCGATGTGGCTTCAGCAAAAGCTGAACCCGGCCCCGACTGATCCGACGCAACAGATGATCTTCGCATGGATGCCTTGGGTCTTCATGTTCATGCTGGGCAGCTTTGCCAGCGGACTGGTCGTATATTGGATTGCAAACAACACGATCACCTTTACCCAGCAATATCTGATCATGCGCAGCCAGGGCTATAAACCCGACGTGTTTGGCAACATCGTCTCCAGCTTCAAACGCAAGCCCAAACCAAAACCGGACGACAAGTAATGCCTCGGGTCTGTGCCCTCTGGCGCCACCCTATCAAGGGGCACGGACGCGAGGCGTTGGAACGCGTCACCCTGACCAAAGGCCACTCCATGCCATGGGACAGGCTTTGGGCCGTAGCGCATGATGCGGCCCACGTAGGTGAAGATGCATGGGCCCCTTCGGTCAACTGGTCTCGCGGTTCCAAGAACGGCGCGCTGATGGCGATCAATACCCGCACCGATGAGGGCACAAACACCCTCACGCTCAGCCACCCCGAACTTGCTGATCTCACCTTCAACCCCGATACTGATCAGGCGGCATTTCTTGATTGGGTCCGCCCGCTGATGCCTACCGACCGAGCTCAATCCGCCTGCATCCATAAGGTTGAAGGGCGCGGCATGACAGATACCGATTATCCTTCGGTCAGCCTGATAAACATGGCTTCAAATGCCGACCTGTCGGAAAAGATGGGGCAAGAGGTTTCACCTTTGCGCTGGCGCTGCAATATCCACCTTGAAAATCTCGAACCCTGGGAAGAGTTCGACTGGATTGGCAAAACGCTGCGCATCGGCAGCGCCAAGGTCACCATAAGAGAACCGATCCTGCGATGCCTGGCGACAACCGCAAATCCCGCAACAGGTGTCCGTGATCTCGATACACTTGGGGCATTGAACAAATTCTGGCGCCACCAGAATTTTGGCGTCTATGCCGAAGTTACGACCACGGGCGACATCTCTGTCGGCGACAAGGCTGTTGTTCTCTGATGCAGCTTTCGTTTCCCATCGCCGAAGAACCGGACGAGCAGACCAGCGAACTGGGCCGGAAGCTTTTCGCCGGTCAGGTCGATTTTCTGAAAGGTGTTGTTGCAATGTCGGGTCTGCCCGATGCCGACCGGACCGAGGTCTGCTTTGCTGGCCGTTCCAACGTTGGTAAATCAAGCCTGATCAATGCGCTGACAGGGCGCAAAGCTTTGGCGCGGGCCTCAAATACGCCAGGGCGTACACAGGAAATCAACTACTTCACCCTGGGCGAAAACCATTTTCTGGTCGATCTGCCTGGCTACGGGTTTGCAAATGCCCCCCTGCCGGTTGTTGAAAAATGGCAGGCCCTGCTGAAAAGATACCTCTCCGGTCGGCAAACCCTGCGCCGCGCTTTTGTTCTGGTTGACGCCCGCCATGGTATCAAACCCGTAGACGAAGAAATCATGACCCTGCTCGACAGCGCCGCCGTTACATTTCAATGCGTGCTGACAAAAATCGACAAGGTCAGGCCGAAAGACCTTGAAATAACCCTCAGGCAGGTCCGCGAAAAGCTTGCCCCACATCCGGCGGCCTTTCCCGAAATTATCCTGACATCCAGTGAAAAAGGCGACGGCCTGTCCACGCTGCGTGCCACAATCGCCACGATCAAGTGACTGGGTAGGCCTGTACCGTGGTCCCTTCCCCCCATGGGGAAGGACAGGTTGGGGGTCAGGTTACCTCTTGCGCGTTAGCGCACATGCGGGGATAAACCCCGCAACGAGGACAACAAGATGAAGAAACGTGACATGAACCGCAACTGGATCGCCACCGCCCGGACACTATCCGAGGCACTGCCCTATCTGCAGCGCTACACAGGCGCGATTGTCGTCATAAAGCTGGGTGGCCACGCCATGGGCAGCGACGAAGCCATGGAAACTTTTGCCCGCGACGTGGTTCTGATGCAGCAGGTCGGCGTAAACCCGGTAATCGTTCATGGCGGCGGCCCGATGATCAACGAGATGTTGAAAAAGCTGGATATACAATCCGAGTTTGTGAATGGGAAACGCGTCACCGATGAAGCCACCATGGAAGTGGTGGAAATGGTTTTGTCCGGGCGGGTGAACAAACGCATCGTGCAGGCGATTAATGCACAGGGTGGCAAAGCTGTTGGCCTGTCTGGCAAAGATGCCAATCTGATCATCTGTGATCCGGCGGATCCAAAGCTGGGGTTGGTCGGCGAACCGACTGAAATCAAACCTCAATTCTTACACACACTGTTCAACGATGATGCCATCCCGGTGATCGCCCCCTTGGGTGCAGGTCGCAATGGTGAAACCTATAACATCAACGGCGACACCGCTGCGGGTGCCATCGCTGCCGCACTCAAGGCTGACCGGCTGTTGCTTCTGACCGATATTGACGGTGTGCGTGACGCCAGCGGAGAAGTCGTGACCGAACTCACCGCTGACCAGATCCGGGCGATGACCCGTGATGGCATTATTGCAGGCGGCATGATTCCCAAAACTGAAACAGCGCTGGCTGCAATTGAGGGTGGCGTTCGGGCTGTTGTCATTCTCGACGGTCGTGCACCCAATGCCACATTGCTTGAGCTTTATACCGAACACGGTGCCGGGTCGTTGATCCGCGCCAGATAACTTATGCGTCATTACGCAGGCTATGCTTGCGTAAAACGCGATTAAGTTTAGGTATGAGCCATGGAAAATGAAGCTCTTATTCGCTTGGCCGTTTTTGCTGGCCTCTTCACCCTGTTTGCAACGATTGAGGCGCTGGTGCCACGCCGCGAACGCAACCAGCCACGCAGCACTCGCTGGGTCACGAACTGGGCCATTACCATCGTCGACACGATCACACTGCGCCTGCTGGCCTTGATGCTGCCATTACTGGCCGTTGGCGCAGCCATGGACGCAGGTAACAATGGTTGGGGGCTGTTCAACAAGTTGGAACTGCCGCTATGGATAACAATTGTTGCCACTGTTCTGGTCTTTGATCTGGCGATATGGGCGCAACATCTGATCACCCATAAAATACCAATTTTATGGCGCTTTCATCGGGTTCACCATTCGGATCGTGATATCGATGTGACCACCGCCATCCGTTTTCATCCGATGGAAATCGCGTTCTCAATGTTACTGAAAATCGGGCTTGTTTATCTTTTGGGACCACCCGCAGTCGGGGTCATTCTGTTCGAAATCATTCTGAATGGAACGGCCATGTTCAACCACGCAAATATCAAACTGCCATTGTGGCTGGATGCGATTGTAAGATTGGTTCTGGTAACACCGGACATGCACCGCGTGCATCATTCGGACATGCGGCATGAGCATGACAGCAACTACGGATTTTCCCTTTCGATCTGGGACCGGATGTTCGGTACCTACATTGCGCAGCCGGAAAAAGGACATGACGGAATGACCATCGGATTGCAGTGGCAGGATGATCGTCCGTCAAAATTGGGGTGGTCTCTGATGTTACCATTTCGACGGAAATGAAGCTTCAAAACATTGATATCGCTTCTTATTCTGAAAATCTTTGCGTCTTTGGCGCGCTGCACTGCGCGCCCGGTGATCTGAACGACGATATTCAGACACTGGTCCTGCTTGGTCCAAGGGAACCTGGATTCTGGGCCCATTTCACCGCCTCCCCGGAATACCGGGACCGGCTGGATGACCCGCTGGATCGATGGTCGTCAAGGGTCATTTCTGATCTGGCCAAGACACTGAATGCCAAAGCTTATTTTCCGTTTGGCGGGCCACCATACCAACCGTTTATCCAATGGGCCACGAAAAGTGGGCGGGCTTTTATCTCGCCGGTGGGGTTGCTGGTGCATGATGTGGCAGGGTTGATGGTGTCGTATCGCGGGGCCTTGGGGTTTCGGGAACAGCTGGATTTGCCTGAAATCAGCGAAAACCCTTGTATAAAATGCGAAAACAAGCCCTGTATAACTGCTTGTCCGGTTGATGCATTAAGACCTGAAAATTATGATGTTGCGGCCTGCAAAACTGATCTTGATCAACCGGAAAATCATTGTATGTCAAAGGGTTGCGCCACTCGTCGGGCTTGCCCGATCAGCCAGTCCTATGGCCGGACAGAAGAGCAGTCGGCATTTCATATGGAGGCGTTCAAATGAAGCGTTTGATTTTGATGCGGCATGCCAAATCCAGCTGGGGACAACCGGGGCTGGATGATCATGAGAGGCCGTTGAATGGGCGGGGCCGACGCGCTGCAGGCGCGCTTGGATCTTGGTTGAAATCAAGCAATTATATTCCAGATCAGATACTTAGCTCGACTTCAGCGCGCACGAAAGAGACCTGTGCGCTGCTTGGGTTTGATAGCCCGAAAAATTTTCTGGACAGTCTTTATCTTGCCGGACCCGGGCGGATGTTGGAAGAATTGCGCAAGGCTTCCGGAAGTGTGGTTCTGATGCTGGGGCATAATCCCGGCATCGCTTTTTTTGCTGGCGATTTGGTAGCCGCGACACCGGACCACCCCAGATTCAGCGATTTCCCCACCTGTGCGACACTAGTGGTTGATTTTCAAATCGATGACTGGGCAGATCTGAAACCGGGCACCGGACAGTTAAAAGCCTTTGTGATTCCGAAGGAATTGACCGACTGAATTTCGTACGCTCTGTTCGTTTCGTACGTGGATTCCGTACGCATTTCCGGGTGGCAGAGCTGGCAGGCGTACAAAACGTTCGCTTCAGCCGCTTTCCGGATTTGCCAGGACGTGATCCCGCCCGATCGCAACGCGGCTTGTATTACGTTCGGGCCTACCCTAAAAAAACCTGCATCTGATCTGGAGATTTTATGCCCCGCGCATAACAGGCTGCGACCAGCCGACCGCACGACTGTAAAACGCGAACGCCGCACCGATAAACCGGGCGGTGGCTTTGACAGTGTGACATCCACTTACAACAAAAATTTATGGCTGCAACTTGCAGGCCCTCAAAAGGATGACTCTGACAATGATCAGACCCTATTCGCCGGACGACAAAACTATTGTCCTGTCCATCTGGCGTGAAACAAGCGCTTTTGCCCACCCTTTCCTGACCCCGGAATTCACGGACCAGGCCGAAGCGATGATCCGGGATGTGTTTCTTGACATGGCCGAGGTATGGATCGCTGAACAGCACAAGCATTCGGTGGGGTTCATCGCCCTCATCGGCAACGAGATTGGTGGGCTTTTCCTGCGCCCGGAATATCATGGGTTAGGAATTGGCCGGGCTTTGATGGACCATGCCCTCAGACAAAAGGGCACATTGGAACTTGAAGTCTTTACCCAAAACAACGCAGGGCGACGGTTTTATCGGCGCTGCGGCTTTGTCGAAGGCGCCGAGCGTCTGGACGAAGCTTCGGGGCAGAAGGTGATGCGAATGTCATTTTCCAACCCATGAGTTTGTCAGGGTAAAGGTTTATGTCAACCTTGCGCAAAAAAGACCCCACCGGATTTTCGGTGGGGTTGGCTGCGTCCCGTTCTGTTGCAGCAGCCATTTGCGCGCCCCACTCGCGATGCAAACCACGAAATCCACATGCAAAACCTGCGAAGCTTACAAAATAGGTTGCCCCACGCCCCTGTCCGGGGCATCCATTGATGTAACATGGATCTTGGCCCTTATCTTATCCTCGCCTCGCTTGAAGGCGCAGTTACCGCTGCCGTGCTTGCGCTTACCGCAGTGGGCCTCAGTCTGGTTTTTGGGGTCATGCGGGTGGTCAACATTGCCCATGGCGAGTTTTTCATGCTGGGCGCCGTCATAGCATGGTGGATCGCACATAGCATGGGCGGTCATCCTGCAATTGGTTTTGCTGTGGCCCTTGTGGTGGCACCACTGATCGTCGGGGTCATCGCCGTGCTGGCCGATATGACTATCCTAAAACGCGTGAACTATGACCCCGAGCGCACCATCGTCGCCACTATCGGGCTTTTGTACATCATCCAGCAACTTACCCTGATGACCTATGGCCCCGAGGCCCGCCCGGTTGAGGCCCCGTTCAACACCCGCCTTGCCATCCCCTGGTTCGAACATGGTGAAAACGGTTGGCAGATGATCTGGCCCTGGGGTCTTGGCACGACCTCTTATAAGCTTGCGGTGATTGGGGCGGCAGCGGGCGTGCTGCTGGGGGTCTGGATCCTGATGACACGCACCCGCGCCGGGCTGGTGATGCGCGCCACACAGGCCGACCGCGATATGGCGTTGGCCTTCGGTATCCCGGTTGAAAAGGTCTATGCGCTGGTCTTTGGGCTGGGGGCCGCGTTGGCCGCGCTTGCCGCCGTTCTGATCGTTCCGATCCAGCAGGCGCATTACCTGATGGGGGCTGATCCCCTTTTGCTTAGCTTTATCGTGGTGATCATCGGCGGGCTGGGCAGTCTGCCCGGCACCGTTTTGGCAGCGGTTCTCATTGGATTGAGTGACGGAATCATATCTGTTTTCTTCTCACCCACGCTGGCAAAAATTCTGGCGACCCTGCTGGTGGGCCTTGTTCTGGTCTTCCGCCCGCAGGGCCTGTTCGGGACACGCCATTCATGAGCGTTACGACCAAGACCATCGCCCTGCATGGCGGGTTGCTTGTGCTTCTGTTTGCCCTGCAATTTGTGTTGCCGGCCTATCACCACGGCAACCTGGCGCGGATCATGGTGCTGGCCAGCTACGCGGTGGGATATAATATCCTGTTTGGCTATACCGGCCTGCTGAGCCTTGGCCACGCCCTGTTTTTTGCTGCGGGCATGTATGGCATGTCGCTGACCATTCAGCACCTTGGGTTTTCCGCCGCTCCGGCATTGCTGGCCGGTATTGCCGCGGGCGTTGTGGTATCCATGGCATTGGCCCTGCTGGCACTACGCACTGCAGGGGTGGCTTTCATGATCGTCACGCTGATGTTCGCGCAGGCGGGATACCTGACCATCCTTTATTTCGGCGAATACACCCGCGGCGACGAAGGCTTTGTTATTCAACAGGCGCAACGGATGCTGTGGGGCATTGACCTCAGTCAGCCCACGAACCGGTATTTCGCCGCCCTCAGCCTGTTCGCCACCTGTCTGTTGGCGTCGCTCTGGTTGATCCGTCACCCCTTTGGCAAAACCCTTGTCGCCATCCGCGAGAACGAGGAACGCGTGCGTATGCTGGGCTATAATACCTTCGCCCACAAGCTGGGCGCGATGGTGATCTCCGGCACGATCTCGGCGGCGGCAGGGGCATCTTATGGCCTGCTTTTCGGCTATGCCGGGGCCAGCTTTGCCTCGGTGCAATATTCGATTTTTCCGCTTTTATGGGTGCTTCTGGGTGGCGCAGGCACTGTGCTGGGCCCGTTCATCGGCACGCTGTTCATGTTTTACCTGATCGACCTCAGCTCGGGCATAACAACCGCCTATATGCTGATCGCAGGTGTGGTTCTTGTCTTGCTGACGCTGTTCGCCCCACAGGGCCTGACAGGCGAGTTGCGCGCCCGGATCTGGAGGTGGCTGCCATGATGCTTTTGTCCACCCGCGGGTTAAGCAAACATTTTGATGGGCTTCAGGCGGTTCAGGATGTCGATTTTGACCTGCCCATCGGTCAGGTGCGGGCGCTGATTGGCCCGAACGGGGCTGGCAAAACAACGCTGGTCGGTATGATCTGCGGTCGCATCGAACCTTCAGAGGGCAGGGTATTTTTTGACGAGGTCGATATCACCGCGCTGCCTGCGCATAAGCGCATCATGCTGGGCATGGCCTATACGTTTCAGATCACCTCGGTTTTTTCGCGCCTGCCGGCGGCCGAAAACGTAGCGCTTGCCGCCCGCCGCCGCTTGCACGGCGACAAGGTTGATACCGCTGTGAAAGAGGCACTTGACCAGGTTGGTCTGCTGGAGCGGATGGATCAGGAAGCGGGCGACCTGAGTTATGGCCACCAGCGGCTGCTGGAAATTGCCATGGGGCTGGTGCAAAAGCCTCGGTTGCTGATCCTTGATGAACCCACTCAAGGGCTTGCCGACAGCGAAATCACAGATTTCAAAAACCTGATCCGCGAACTGGCAGGTGATACCACCATCCTTCTGATCGAGCATAACATGAACGTCGTCATGGAAACTGCCGATCAGGTGACAGTGCTGAATTTCGGCGAAGTTCTGGCTGAAGGTACGCCGGATGAAATTCACGCCAACGCAGCCGTTCAGGCCGCCTATCTGGGGACGGGCTGATGCTGGAGTTGCAGGCAATCAATACCGGATATGGCCGTGCCCAGGTGTTGCGCGACCTGTCGCTGACGGTGAACAGTGGCGAAATCCTGTGCCTTTTGGGCCGCAACGGCGCGGGCAAGACCACCACGATGCAGGCCATCATGGGGCTGTTGCCGCTGATGTCGGGTTCCATAATGCTGGACGGCCAGAACGTCAGCAAACTGCCCCCGCACGAGGTGCCCCGCGCCGGTATCGGCTATATCCCGCAGGGGCGACGTCTGTTTGCCGGACTGACTGTTGCGCAAAACCTTGAAATCGGATTGCGGGCGCGCAAAAGCGGCCCCGATACGCTGGATGAAGTTCTGACCCTGTTTCCGCGCCTGCGAGAGCGGTATCGCCAGCGCGCGCAAACCCTGTCGGGCGGCGAGCAACAGATGCTGGCGACCGCCCGCGCGCTGTGTCTGCGGCCCAAGGCGCTGTTGCTGGACGAACCCACCGAGGGGCTGCAACCGTCGATGATCGAAGCGATCCGCCAGGTGATCGTGAAGATGCGCGACGCAGGCGTGGCGATATTGCTGGTCGAGCAACGCGTCGATGCGGTGCTTTCCGTGGCAGACCGGGTGGCCTTTATCGAAAACGGTCAGGGCGGTGAGGTTCTGCCTGCACAGGCCTTGCGCGACGATCACAGTATCGTCGAGCGCTATATCGGCGTGTGAATCGCTTGCCGCGCCAGTTGGGGGTTTTACCCCCAAACCCCCAGAGTATTTCCACCAAGAAGAAGCCCGCATTGCCCATTGAACCTCAAAGAGGCGTGTTGACAGCTGCAACCGCACTAACGCACCATCCCGTTGCAGAGTTCTTTGCCGGATAGACCCGGCGCAGGAGGGTCCCTTTGGCTGTCTATTACCGGCCTCACACGCTTGACGATGCGCTTGGGTTTCTGGCTGAAACCCCGGCCACTGTTACGGCGGGATGCACCGATCTTTTTCCGGCAACCCGGCGGCGCGCGCTGGAAGGCCCGATTCTGGACATTACCGGCATCAGTGCGCTGCGTGGGATCACTAAAGCGCCGGATCATATCAGGATAGGCGCCAATACCCGCTGGAGCGACATTATCCGTGCCGATCTGCAACCTGCCTTTGACATGCTGAAACAGGCTGCGGTCGAAGTCGGGTCGGTCCAGATTCAGAATGCCGGTACCCTTGCGGGTAATATCTGTAACGCATCGCCAGCTGCAGACGGGGTGCCCTGCCTGTTGGCTTTGAACGCCATTGTTGAAATTGCCTCAGCCAAAGGGGCGCGGACCCTACCTTTGACTGATTTCATCACCGGGGTGCGCCAAACCGCATTGGCGCCAGATGAGATAGTGACCGCCCTGCTCGTCCCAACGCCCGATGGGCAATCGCGTTTCCTGAAGCTTGGTGCACGCAAATACCTTGTGATTTCAATTGCCATGGTCGCCGCCCGGCTGGTCACTGACAGCGGCCACGTGACCAGCGCCGCCGTTGCTGTCGGCGCCTGTAGTGCGGTTGCCACGCGACTGCCCACGCTGGAAAAGGCACTGACCGGCAGGCGTATCGACGCCAGCCTGACAACATGTGCCACCGGTGCGCTGATCGCGGAAGATCTGAGCCCTATCGACGACATCCGTGCCGACGCTGCCTATCGCACCCATGCTGCCACCCAGCTGATCCGCCGGGCGCTGAATGATCTGGCTGACCAGACGACCGGTGCTGCCGCATGAACCGGCCTGTGGAGATCCTTGGCTTTTCGGTCAATGGCAAACCCAAGACCCTGCCGGTTAATCCCTCACGGCGCCTGTCCGAAGTGTTGCGCGAAGACCTTAACCTGCGTGGTACCAAAGTGGGGTGCGATGCAGGCGATTGCGGCGCCTGCACCGTTCTGGTCGACGGCGTGCCGGTCTGCGCATGCCTGACCCCGGCAGCACAGGTTGCCGGGTGTGACGTATCCACGGTTGAGGGCCTGGGCAACACCGCCCTGCAGCAATCTTTCCTGCGCCATGGCGCGGCGCAATGCGGCATCTGCATCCCCGGGATGCTGATGGCCGCCACCGCCTTGCTGGCGGAAAACCCCAAACCAACACGCCTGGAAGCTGAAGAAGCGCTTGGCGGGGTTCTGTGTCGCTGTACCGGCTATGCCAAGATCATCGACGCCGTGCTGGACACCCAACCCGGTGCCACCCCCGCCGCCCCCTTGCCGGGACAAGCGGTGGGCAGCCGGCTGGAACGCCTTGACGGCGTGCCCAAAGTTATGGGAACGGAAGTTTTTGGCGCCGATTACGCACCTGAAAAAACCCTGTTGGTCCGGGCCTTGCGCGCCCCAGACGCACCGATGACCTTTACCTTTGGTGATATCGTCGCTTGGTGCGAACAACAGGCCGGGGCGGTGCAGGTCTTTACAGCTGCCGACATTCCCGGCGAAAACCGTTTCGGCACCATCCCCGCCTTTGCCGATCAGCCCGCGCTGGCCGACAGCCACACCCGCCTGCGCGGCGAAGCGGTGGCCTTGGTTGCCGGTGACCCGACCGTAGTGGAAATGCTGAACCTTGAAAGTTTTCCAGTTACCTGGGTGAAAACAGATGACACAACAGTTCACGCAAACCGCCCCGATAATATCCTGATAACCGGCAGGGTTTGCCGGGGTGACGCGGAAGCGGCCCTTGCCAGGGCCAGCCATGTGGCCGAGACCCATATCGAAACTCCCTATATCGAACACGCCTATATCGAACCCGAGGCCGGTGTCGCCTGGATGGAAGGTGACACGCTGGTCATTCAGGCCTGCACCCAGGCCCCGATCATGGATCGGGATGAAACCGCGAAAATTCTTGGTCTGCCTACCGAACGCCTGCGCATCATCCCGGCGGCCACAGGAGGTGGGTTTGGGTCGAAACTGGACGTATCGCTGCAACCGCTGATCGGGCTTGTCGCATTGAAAACAGGCCGTCCGGCGCGGATGATCTATAACCGGGCAGAATCCATGGCCTCGACCACCAAGCGCCATCCGGCAAAGATGACTGGCCGTATTGGCACCGATGCAAGTGGTTATGTGACCGGCATGGTCTTTGACGGTGATTTCAACACCGGCGCCTATGCCAGCTGGGGCCCCACCGTGGCGGGCCGCGTTCCGGTTCATGCTTCGGGACCGTATTTCATGCCGCATTACCATGCCGAGGCGCGGGCGATTCACAGCTTTCAGCCCTCATCGGGCGCCTTTCGGGGCTTTGGCGTACCACAGGCGGCAATCGTGCAGGAAACGCTGTTCGATGATCTGGCTGAAAAGACGGGAATCGACCGGCTGGAATTTCGCCGGATCAACGCCCTGCGGGATGGCCAAAGCACGGTTTGCGGGCAGCAACTTGGCGGGATTGGCATTTCTGCCTGCCTTGAAGCGCTGCACAGCCCCTGGCACAAGGCGCTAAAGCGCGTGGCTGAAAAGAACATCAGCGGCGGGCCGATCCGCCATGGTGCCGGGCTGGCGTCCTGCTGGTATGGTTGCGGAAATACCGGCCTGCCAAACCCCTCGACCATTCGTGTTGGCATCACAACAGAGGGCCAGCTTTGCCTGCATCAGGGCGCGACCGATATCGGACAAGGCGCCAATACGGTTATCACCCAGATCTGCGCCGACGCGGTTGGCTTGCCAGTCGACCAGTTCACCCTGATCAGCCCTGACACGGCACTGACACCCGATTGCGGAAAAACCTCGGCCTCGCGCCAGACCTTTGTGACGGGTAAAGCCGCCCTGCGGGCAGGGCAGGCGCTGCGCGCCAAAATCCTTGGCCTGAGCAACATGGGGCCGGATGCGCACGTCAGCCTTGGAAACGGTGTCCTGACTGTTACCGATGGCAAAGGCGCGCGCCACATCGACCTGTCAGATATAGCACCCGACCCAAACGGATATGCCATCGCCGCAGAAGAAACCTATGACCCGCCAACCAGTCCGCTGGATGAAAATGGTCAGGGCGCGCCCTATGCCGTTTATGGCTATGGTGCGCAGATCGCCGAGGTGGCAGTGGATACCGAACTTGGCACCGTCAGGGTCACCCGGATCACCGCAGCCCACGACCTTGGGCATGTCATCAACCCGCTGCTGGCCGAAGGTCAGGTTGAGGGCGGCATTGCCCAGGGCCTGGGCATGGCGCTGATGGAAGACTATATTCCCGGCCGCACCGAAAACTTGCATGACTATCTGATCCCGACGACGGGTGACATGCCAGAGATCAAGACACTCTTTATCGAGGTGCCCGACCCTGAGGGGCCAATGGGCGCCAAGGGGCTTGGGGAACATGTGCTGATCCCCACGGCCCCGGCAATCCTGAATGCCATCCGTCACGCCTGTGGCGCACGCATCACCCGGTTGCCTGCCCTTCCGCATCGCGTTCTGGCCGCCATCCGTGAGGCCACTAAATGACTGATCGCAAGCGCGAAGAAAAAATCCGCTGCGATGCCTGCCCGGTGATGTGCTATATCGCCGACGGCAAGATTGGCGCCTGTGACCGCTATGCCAACGAGGGCGGCAAGATCGTCCGCTGTGACCCGATCACCATCCTTGACCGCCGCCTTGAGGCCGGCGGTGAAGTGCGCCCGTTTCTGGTATCCGACTGGGACGGCGAGGTGCTGAACTCGGGTGACCTGTTCGTCAGCGGTATTGGCGCAGGGACCACTTACCCCGATTACAAGCCCGCGCCTTTCATCGTCAGCCGCGAGGTTGAGGGCGCAGATTTCATCACCGTGGTAACCGAGGCAATCTATTCCTACTGCGGCGTCAAGGTGAAGATCGACACTGACCGGCATCTGGGACACGAGGCCGCCACTGTCCGCGCGGCTGGCGAGGTGATCGGCCATGTCACCACGTCGGAATATGGCTCACAGATGCTGTCGCTTGGCGGGGTTGATCACCTGACTGGCGGCTCCAAGTCCGAAGGCCGGGTAACCTGCGACGCCCTTTTGCGCCTGTGCAACTGCGAAGCGGTCGAGCTGACAATTGACGGTGGCGCCACCGTCGTCGTGCAGGCAGGTCAGCCGCCTATCGTGGACGGCCACCGGGAAGAACGCATGCGCGTCGGCTGTGGCTCGGCCACGATAGGCATGTTCGCCAGCCAATGGCACGGTCTGGTGGATGAGGTTGTGGTGGTCGATGACCATATCACCGGCGTCGTCAGCGAACATCAGGCCGGCAAGGTGTTGGGATGGCCCGATACCGGCATCCGTATCAAGGGCCGCCGTTCAACCCCAGGCCGCTATTTTCAGGTCGCCAAGCCGGGCCTGGGTTGGGGCGGCACCGATATCACCGACCCATTGACCATCCTCAATCCCTGGCTTGATAAAAAGGGCGCGCGGCCCGGTCTGACTCTGCTCATGGTCTCCACCACCGGCGAGCAGTTCGGGTATTACATCCTCGACGATAATCTCGAACCCCAACCTGCGCCTTTGCCCGACACACTGCGGGCTTCGGTCGATCTGATCGCGGAAAACTGCGAACCCGCACTTTGCACGGTGATGTTTGCCGCCGGGGCTGGCGGCTCTCTTCGCTCGGGCGTCACGCAGAACCCAGTTAAGCTTACCCGCTCGGTGCAGGCGCTGAAAACCCGTGTCACTTGCGGCGGAGCCCCCGCGTTTGTCTGGCCCGGCGGCGGCATCACCCTGATGGTTGATGTCACGCAAATGCCTCCCGGCTCTTTTGGCTATGTGCCCACACCCGCCCTTGTCGCCCCGCTGGAGTTCACGCTGAAACGCGAGGATTACCGCACCCTTGGTGGCCATGACGCCGCTGTGCGCAGCATCTCGGACATCCTCGCCCATGGTGGCGAATACGGCAGTGAATTCCGTACCGTCGGCCCTAAAAAGGACGGGACGTGATGCAGCGCGCCCAAGCCACATGGCTGCCCGACGGCAAGCGTCTGCACCTGCACCACGGGCCCATCGACATGATCGTCGGCGTCACCGGCCCGGAGCGCGATGCCGCCCTTGGCCGCGCTGTCGCCCGTTTTGACACCCTTCTGGAAGAGCTTGCCGCTGAGCTTCCGCTTCTGCGCCAGCCTACTGGCCGCCGACCCACCAGCGATACCGCCCGCCGAATGCACCATGCAACCCAGCCATTTGTGCCGCAATTCATCACGCCCATGGCCGCCGTCGCGGGCGCCGGGGCCGATACCATTCTTGCCGCTATCTGCAACGGGTCGGGCATCACCAAGGCCTATGTCAACAACGGCGGCGATGTGGCGTTTTACCTGAGCGAAGATCAGCATATGCAGGCCGCTATTACCTGCGATCCGCCGGGCCATATCCGCATCCGGTACGCCGATCCGGTGCGCGGCATCGCGACCTCGGGCTGGCGCGGGCGCAGCCATTCTTTTGGGATTGCAGACAGCGTGACGGTTCTGGCTGCCACCGCAGCGCAGGCCGATGCCGCCGCCACCATGATTGCCAACGCCGTCAACCTGCCAGATCATCCCGCCATTCATCGGACGCCTGCCAAGGCCCTCGCCCCTGACAGCGATCTTGGCGCGCGTATTGTCACCACGCATGTCGGCCCGCTTGGCCCCGAAGACATCAATACTGCGCTTTCAAACGGCGCTACATTTGCCGCCAGATGCCAATCTCGGGGCTTGATTACCGGTGCGGCGATGGTGCTTTGCGGCCAGATCCGTCTGGTCGGCTCCCTTCCTCTTGTCCAACAGAAAGAATCCCTGGATGCCTGAATTTACCCTGCGAAAGACCGCCATTTTCATCGAAGACATCCATCACGATGGCGGCCCCGCTCCTGCTAAACCCCGGCGCCGCGCAGCCATTGCTGCGCTGGTAAAAAATCCGTTTGCGGGGGGGTATTCCGATGACCTGCAATCGGCGATGGACGATCTCAACCCCCTGGGCCTGATGATGACCGACCGGCTGATAGAAGCCATGGGCGGCATCGATGGTATCGACGGCTATGGCAAGGCCGCCATGGCTGGAGAGGCAGGCGAACTGGAGCATACCGCGCTTTGGCACGTGCCAGGCGGCTATGCCATGCGGGCCCGTTTGGGTGAGGCCAAGGCGATTGTGCCATCGTCGATGAAACAGGGCGGCCCCGGCACCCGCATCGACGTACCGCTTGGCCACATCAACGCCGCTTATGTGCGCAGCCATTTCGACGGCATGGAGGTAGGGCTGCCGGATGGTCCCCGCGCTGATGAATTGCTTTTCGTACTGGCCATGAGCCGCGGCGGTCGCGTCCATGACCGAATGGGTGGGCTTGCAGTGTCCGAGGTCAAAGGCGAAGACGGGCTGCGCTAGCGTACATGGATCAGTTCAAAGAGGGTGGCCAAGAACAAACAGGCTGGCAAGCAAGAAAGGCACGTCTAAAGAGAAACGCAAACCAAGGGATGACCTTGCTGCAAGAACCGTCTATAGCCGCGCTAAGCCACTTTGAACGGATGCCTTTCCCTAGATGACGCAAAAAAAAACCGAGATACGCATACCGCTTTTTTCAGCCCAGGATCGTGACAATCTACGCTGGCTCTGGTCGAAATATCTGAAAAAGAAAGCACCCTGGTTGCTGGTCGTCATGCTGATGGTTCTGGTACAGGGGTTGGTTTACCAGCAATTTCTGTCGCTCACTGAAAGCGGGCTGCGCGTGATCTTTGACGCCGGTGCAATCAACGACCTTATCCAGGTCTGCGCCGTTGTCTTCTTTCTTTTCGCGGTACGCGGACTGATGGCATATCTCGTCCCGCGCATCACCATACGGATCAGCAATCAGGCAGTTTTCGAAATGCGCCGTGATCTGGTCAGCCACATGATGTCGCTTGATCTTGCCTATTTTGAGCGCACCAAGTCGGGCGAGATCATGCAGCGGCTTGTCGGGCAAACCCAAAGCCTGGGGGCTTTCGTAGGCCAGTCAACCGCCAACGCGGTGCGTGATGCGGTTACCGTGGTGATCGTCTCGGGCTACCTGATCTACAAAAACCCAATTCTGTTCACCACCGCTGTAGTGGTTCTTCCTTTTATCATATGGGTCATGAACTATGTCGCCTGGCGCGTAAAAAAGGGCCAGATCGAGGCTGAAAAAGCTATCGGCAACTACATGAACGGGATCGAAGAAACAGTGAACGGCATGCGCACCGTCAAGATTTCAAACCAGGAACCTATGGAAGAAAGCCGGCTTCTGGAGGGCACCCGCTCAATCCGCGATTTGCAGATGAGGGTACAAACCACACAGGCGCTGGTCATGCCGACCATCGATCTTTCATCGGCTTTTGTCTATGTTCTGGTGATTGGCGGTGGCGGCTACATGGTGCTGAATCCAAACTTTGACGTGGATGGCGCCGCAATCATCACTTTCCTTCTGGGCATGGTGATGGTCTTTGACCCTGCCCGCCTGCTGGCACAGTATTTTGGCGCCTTGAACGGCCAGATGGTTTTACTTGACCGTATTCGCAGCCTTTACCAGGAAACACCGACGATCGCCGATGCACCTGCTGCAGTGACCGATTTCGACACGTCGGGCGATATCGTCCTGTCGGGTGTGACATTTGCCTATAGTCCTGAACAACCACTTTTCGACGGGTTGGATATGACATTCAAAGGTGGACAGGTGTCAGCCATCGTTGGCGCAACCGGTTCCGGCAAAACCACCATCCTGTCACTTCTGTCGCGGCTTTACGACGTGAAGGGCGGGCACATAACAATTGGCGGGACCCCGATCGACAAACTGAAGGTCAATAAACTGCGCAGTTCTTTTTCAGTGGTGGCGCAGGACATCGTGATCTTCAACAATTCGATCTGGGAAAACATCCGTTACGTGAACCCGGACGCCACCGAAGCCGAGGTCTGGCAAGCCGCTGAAAACGCCGAAATTGCCGATTTCATCCGGCAACGTGGTGATGCACCCGTTGGGCCAAAGGGCGCGCAGTTGTCGGGCGGTCAAAAGCAGCGTATCGCCATCGCCCGCGCCTTTCTGCGCGATGCGCCGATCCTTTTGCTGGACGAGGCCACATCGGCCCTGGATCAGGCCACCGAGGCACGCATCAAATCCGCCCTTGACCGCCTGACAAAAGGTAAGACGACCATCATTGTGGCCCACCGCCTGTCATCTGTTTCCGATTCAGACAGCATTTTTGTTCTTGAATCCGGCAAACTGGTCGAGCAAGGCAAACATGACAGATTGTTAAAAGAAAACGGTCTTTACGCCCAGCTCTACAAGGCACAAAAGAAGGGCTATGACGAGCGTTAAAGAGTTTTGAGATAAAGCATTTCAAAAGGTATTACGGTCTAGCTGAAGCTCGTTAAGGGGATAAAGCGTACCGGATCACCTTGCCGGATCTCTGCGGCTGCGTCAGGCAGTTCCACCAGGCCTTCGGCCCAGCTCAGCCCGCTGATCCGACCCGATCCTTCCGATTTGAACACTTCGGCTTGCCCATCGCGTATTCGGGCGCGCAGGTATTCCCGGCGGCCGGGTTTTTTGGATTTCGAAAACGCCGCGGGCACGTCAAAGGATTGCGGTGCGGACCACCCGGCACCGGCCAGCACCGCCATCGCGGGTCGCGCAAATATCAGGGTGCAGACCATCGCCGCCACCGGGTTGCCAGGCAGGCCAAAAACCGGCGTGCCCTGCCACATGCCAAGGGCCAGCGGCCGCCCCGGTTTAACCGCGATTCGCCATTCCGTCATGGCGCCCGCCTCGGTCAGCAGGGCCGAAACGTGGTCTTCGTCCCCCGACGAGGCCCCGCCAGACGTCAGGACGACATCGGCGCGGTCTGCCGCATCATCCAGCGCCTTGCGCAAAGCTTTGCGATTATCCGGCACCTTACCAAGATCAATTGTTTCAAAGCCGAATCCCTGCACCAACCCTGACAGCATCGGACGGTTGGCATCATAAATTTGCCCCGGGCCAGCAGGCTCTCCGGCGTCGACCAGCTCATCACCGGTCGAGACTACAGCCACCTTCAGACGCTGGAATACCTCTACTTGCGACAGGCCCACCGCCGCGATCAGGGCAAGGTCTGCGGCGGTAAGGGTGCGTCCGGCCTTTAGCACGGTGTCACCAGCGGCCACATCCTCGCCCGCTTTACGGGTATTGGCCCCGGCTTTCAGACCGGCGCGAAACGCAATCTCGCCATCCCCAACCGTCACGTCCTCTTGCAGGATAACCGTATCAACCCCGTCAGGCAGGGCCGCACCGGTCAGCATACGAACTGCATACCCCGGCGGCACCTGACGCGGAAACGGCGCACCTGCGGCGGCACGCCCCTCCACCAAAGGCAATACCTGATCGCCATCTCCCAACGAGGCGTAGGCAAAGCCATAGCCATCCACCGCCGTATTGGCCTGCGGCGGGTTGGATCGTGCGGCCACCAGCGGCGTGGCCAACACCCGGCCCAATGCGCCGGACAGCGGCGATTTTTCCTGCCCGACCACAGGCCGCAATTTTTCGCGCAACAGTGCCAGCGCGTCATCCACCGGGGTCCAGTCGATACCGGCGGGCAGCGCAAAACAATCGTCGCGCAGGGGGGGTGGCTTCAAGCCGGTCAAAGGCCAACCTCGGACAGGATGAAATCGGCAATCGCCCCGGTGTCGTCCAGATCAAACACCGGTCGATCCAGCGTTAACGTGACATCACTGGCCACGGCCCTCACTGTCGGGTCCGTGGGCGCGATCAGCGGGTTGCCGGTTGTGTTGCGATGCGCTTCGACTTTGGGATGGGTATCCCGCTTGTACCCTTCGACCAGCACCAGATCGACCGGCGCCAGTTTGGCCAGCAAGGTTTCAAGCGGCGGTTCGTCCTCGTCGCGCAACTCGTGCATCAGGGCAAACCGGTTGCGCGAGGCCAGCAAAACCTCGGTCGCCCCGGCCACGCGGTGCCGGTAACTGTCCTTGCCTTCGTGATCGACGTCAAAACGGTGATGGGCATGCTTCACGGTTGATACCGTGTGGCCACGCCCGGTGATCTCGGTCACCAGCCGCTCCATCAGACCGGTTTTACCGGCGTTTTTCCAACCGACGACACCGTAAATTCTCATGCCTTGGCCCCTAGCATTTCGCGCGCCTTTTCCAGATCATCGGGTGTGTTGACGTTAAAGAACGGATCACCCGATGCGTCAAACATGGCCTCTCGTCCGCCGTGTTTATCGGTCCAGATCACAACCTTGCGCAACCCGTCCTGCAACGCCGCGCGCAGATCGTCGCGCAGGGCCACGGGCCATATCCCGAAGGTCGGATGCCGGATAAGCCCCGAGCGTGTCATGGATTTGGTTTTCTCGTCGTCCGCGCGTGGCGTCGCAGCAAGCGCAAGGCGGTGCTCCATACCTTCGGTTGCCAGCAACAGGCGCGGCACCAGATCGCAGGGGAAAAACGGTGTGTCGGCGGCAACAGTCACAATTGTATCGGCGCCTTGTTCCGCCGCCCAGTCAAGCCCGGCTAGAACGCCCACCAGTGGCCCAGCAAACCCTGTGATACTGTCCGCCAAGACCGGCAGCCCACACCCGTCAAACCGCGCCGGATCGCCATTGACATTCAGCGCCATGCCCGCCACTTGCGGCCCAAGTCGTGCAATCACCTGATCCAGAATGGTGCCATCCCCAAGGGTCAACAGCCCCTTGTCACCCCCGCCCATCCGGGTGGCGCGGCCACCAGCAAGAATCACGCCTAGAGGTTCAGTGACCATTCGTTCCCTCCGCGCAAAGCCGCGCGCGTTCGGGTGAGAGCCATTTCTGCAGTACCCTCACACCTGAATCCTTGTAACCCAAACCGCCATAGAACCCGATCACAGCCGCATTGCTTTCACGCACCATCAACTGGATTTTAGCAACTCCGCGGACAGTCAGCCACCCTTCAGCCGCCCGCATCGCGGCACGGCCCAGTCCCCGGTTGCGAAAAGCAGGATCAGTTGCCACATAGTAAGCCCAGCCACGATGGCCGTCATACCCGACCGCAACGCTGGCCACGCAGGCGTTGGCATTCCGGGCGACAAGTATCTCGGCGGTGGGATGGGCGCGCAATTGCGCGATATCTTCGCCCGGCGGATTCCAGGGTCGGGTCAAATCGCAGCTGTGCCACAGCTTGACCACCTGCGCGACATCGTCATCCTGAATGGGCTGGAAATCAGTCGTCATGTCTGGCTGCCTTTGCGGCCCGCCTTTTTGGGTTCATCCTGAATCAAAGACACATCCGCGTCCCAAACCAGCCGATCCTCGCCCGAAAGACAGACGAACCGCTTGCCCTTCATCCGACCGATCAGCGTCAGCCCGACCTGGCGGGCAATCTCTACCCCCCAGGCGGTAAAGCCCGAGCGTGAGGCCAGCACCGGGATACCCATCAGCGCGGTTTTGATTACCATTTCCGAGGTCAGACGCCCGGTGGTATAGAGCACCTTATCCCCGGCCTGCACATCTTCGCTCAGCATCCAGCCGGCGATCTTGTCCACGGCATTATGGCGGCCCACGTCCTCCATATAAACCAAGGGCCGGTCGCCCTGACACAGCACCGTGCCGTGAATTGCCCCCGCCTCAAGATAAAGCGATGGCGTGCGATTGATCTTGGCGGCCAGCGCATAAAGATCCGAGGTTTTTACCTGCACCTGTGGCAGCTGAACCTTGTCCAGCCCCTCCATCATGTCGCCAAAGACTGTGCCCACGGCACAGCCGCTGGTGCGGGTCTTTTTCTTCAGCTTCTCTTCATAGGTCGTCTGCCCGTCGGTGCGAACGACAACGGTTTCAAGTTCTTCATCGTAATCAACCCGCAGAACCGTTTCCCCCGCCCGCAGCATGCCCTGATTGCGCAGGAACCCGAGCGCAAGGTATTCGGGGTAGTCACCGATGGTCATGGCGGTCACTATTTCCTGACCATTTAGGAAAATCGTCAAAGGCCGTTCTTCCACAACGGAAAGATCGATACGCTGGCCTTCGTGGTCAATCCCTTCGACAGCGCGTGTCAGGCGCACCGCGTTGGGATCGGGGGCGATCAGGTATCCCGATACATCTAAAGTTGCTGCCAATTGATTTTACTCTCGCGAAAGATTAGTACCGATTTCATTGTATGGGTAATCTAGGGTCAACCGGTGCCGACGGAAACCACGAAATCAATCTTCTGGCAGGGCGCGCGTGACGGGGCACCCTTTATCCTTGTGCTTATTCCCTTCTCTACACTCTTCGGCGTTGTGGCCACCGAAGCCGGCTTGAACATCCTGGAGGCATTGACCTTTTCGGTTGCTGTCCTTGCCGGGGCGGCGCAATTCACGGCGCTGCAGTTGCTGAGTGATGGCGCCCCGACGACAATTGCGATCATCTCGGCCCTGGCCGTGAACCTGCGTATGGCTTTGTACTCGGCGTCGCTTACGCCCTATCTGGGGGCGGCACCCCTTTGGCAACGCGCCCTTGCGGCCTATTTCACTGTTGATCAGACCTATGCCAGCTCGATCCTGAAGTTTGCGGACAACTCCCATTGGACGTTAAGACAACGGTTGAGTTATTTCTTTGGCGTGGCCACACCCATATGCCCAATGTGGTTCCTATTCACCGTGATCGGCGCACTGGTCGGCGCATCGGTCCCAGATGGCCTTGCGCTTGATTTTGCAATCCCGATCACCTTTCTGGCGCTTATCGCCCCAATGCTGCGCACCTCCGCGCATCTTGCAGCTGCGTTGGTATCCGTGATTGTGGCGCTGATCTCAGCCGGCCTGCCCTACAACCTTGGCCTGTTGGCAGCAGGTGTTGCGGGTATGATGGCCGGCGCACAGATCGAGGTGTTAACCAAACGCCGTGCCGCAATTTCTGCCCCGGGAAAATTGCTGTGATCGATAAAATGGCCCTCTGGACGGTCATTGTGCTGCTGGGTTTAGGCAGTTTTGCGCTGCGGTTTATTTTCTTAGGGCTGGTCGGCAACCATCCCCTGCCGCCCTGGTTACTGCGGCATCTTCGGTACACTGCAGTCGCAGTTTTGCCGGGGCTTGTAGCACCACTTGTCCTGTGGCCCGCAGAAACAGGCGGGACACCGGATATTTCCCGGTTGCTGGCAGCCTTTGTCACGCTTGCGGTTGGTCTGGCCAGCCGCAGCGTTCTGCCAGCCATCCTTTGTGGCGGTGCAACGCTTTATGCCGGACTGTATATATTTGGCTAAGGCCTGGGTGCCGCCGCGCGGCGTAGCCGGTCATTGATCGCACGGCCAAGGCCCGTTTCCGGGATAGGTGAAACGGCGATGACATCTGCGCCGCAGGCATCAAGTGCATGCAGGTGGTGAAAAAGATTCGCCGCGGCCTCAACCATATCACCTGCCGGTGACAGGTTCAGATCGGATTCAACCGGGCCGAATCCCAGCAAAACCTCGCCCTCGTGTTTATCGGTCGCCTCAAGACGGACCTTTGCGCCGGGCGCATAGTGCGATGCCATCTGACCCGGTGCATTCAGCGGATCATTGGCTGCGTGGTGCAAAACCCTATCATGCAGAGCAGCCTCAACCTCTTCAACCGGCAATCCGCCAGGGCGTAAAAGAGTGGGCACGCCATCCAGACCCAGAATAGTCGATTCAACCCCCACAACACAGGCCCCACCGTCCAGCACAGCTTCGATCCGACCCGACAGGCCTGCAAGCACATGTTCGGCCGTTGTCGGGCTGATCCGTCCCGATGGGTTGGCCGACGGAGCTGCAACCGGGCCGCCGAAAGCGGCCAGCAACGCCTGCGCCACCGGATGCGCAGGCACGCGGATCGCAAGGGTTGGCAAGTCGGCCGTGACCAGCGGTGACAGGCCGGCATCCGGTCTGAGCGGCAAAACCAGTGTCAGCGGACCGGGCCAGAACGCCTGCGCCAACACATCTGCCTCAAATGGCCATTCAACAAATTCCTGCGCCGCTTTGACGGATGCGACATGCACAATCAGCGGATTGAACCGCGGCCGCCCCTTGGCCTCGAATATCCGTGCCACGGCCAGATCATTGCGCGCGTCCCCGCCCAACCCGTAAACCGTCTCGGTCGGAAAGGCGACCAGACCACCATTCTGCAGGATAGCAGCAGCGCGCGCATGGCCCGTCGGGTCATCGGCAAGGCGTTCGGTCTGCAAGGGTCAATTTCCTTTATGACGCGGCGTTTTGGTTGCTGGCAGTCCGCGTTTGTCTACTCTAGTTCACAGGATGGAATGCATATAGGGCGCGGTTGCCGATTCCAAGCCGCCCCAATTGAATATTAGGAGAATCTGATGCCGTATCGCGCGCCGGTAGATGAGTACAAGTTTATTTTCGACCACATCGTGGACCTTGAAAAGGTCGTAAAAACAGATCGCTTTTCCGAAGCCACTCCAGACATGACCACAGCAATCCTGTCCGAGGCAGGCCGGATGTGCGAAGAGGTACTGTATCCTTTGCAGCGTAATGGCGACCTGCATCCGGCCCATCTGGAAAACGGCGTTGTCCGCACATCGCCGGGATATTCCGACGGCTACAAAGCCATCGCCGAAGGTGGATGGATATCAATTAGCGCCAACCCCGAGTTTGGCGGTATGGGACTACCGATGGCCGTTGCCACCGCGGTCAATGAAATGATGAGTTCGGCCTGTTTGTCATTGCAGTTAAATCCACTAATGACTCAGGGACAGATTGAAGCGCTGGAACATCACGCCAGCGCCGCCATCAAGGAAATCTATCTGCCCAAACTCGTTAGCGGCGAATGGGCTGGCACCATGAACCTGACCGAGGCACAGGCCGGCAGCGACGTTGGCGCGCTGCGCTCGAAGGCCGAGGATAACGGTGACGGCAGCTATGCTGTGACCGGGCAAAAAATCTATATCAGTTGGGGTGATAACGACTTTACCGAAAACGTGTGCCACCTGGTTCTGGCCCGCCTGCCCGATGGCGTACCGGGCACAAAAGGTATCAGCCTGTTTCTGGTGCCCAAGTTCATTCCTGATGAAAACGGCAACCCTGGCCGTGCCAACAGCCTGAGCGTGGTCAGCCTTGAACACAAGATGGGTCTGCACGGCAGCCCGACGGCGGTAATGCAATTTGATGGCGCCACCGGCTGGCTGATCGGTGAAAAGCATGACGGCATGCGCGCCATGTTCACAATGATGAACAACGCCCGACTGGGCGTAGGGGGTCAGGGCATCGGCACGGCCGAAGGCGCCTACCAGCACGCGCTGGCCTATGCGCTGGAGCGCAAACAGGGCCGCAGCCCGGTCGAGGATGGCACCGGGACGATCCTGGACCATGCCGATGTGCGCCGCATGCTGACCACGATGAAAGCCGAAATAACCGTTGCGCGCTCGATCGCGCTGGCCTGTGCAGTAGCCATCGACATGCAAACCGCTACCGGCAACAAGGAATGGGGGGCACGTGCCGCTTTCCTGACCCCTATCGCCAAGGCCTTTGGTACTGAAACCGGCATCGACGTGTCGAACATGGGTATTCAAGTTCACGGCGGCATGGGTTTTATCGAAGAAACCGGTGCAGCCCAGTACTTCCGCGATGTGCGCGTCACCGCGATTTACGAAGGCACAAATGGCATTCAGGCGATGGACCTTGTTGCACGCAAACTGATGGACGGCGGCGAAGCTGCCTATACCCTGCTGGACGAAATCGAGGCTCAAGCCGAAGCCGGCCGTACCACGCTGCCCGATCTGGCCGAGCCCGTCTGGCAGGCCTCGGAAACCCTGCGCGAAGCCGTGGAATGGATGGTGGCGCAAAAAGACCTGAACCAGCGGTTTGCCGGTGCGGCATCTTTCCTGCGCGCCTTCGCCCGTATTCTTGGCGGGCATTTCCACCTGTCCGCAGCAATTGCCGAAGGTGGCACCGGCCCCCGCAGCAAACTTGCCCGGTTCTACATTACACGTCTGCTGCCGGAACACGCGGGACTGCTGGCCCATGCAACGGCGGGCGCCGATGATCTTTATGCGTTGACCCCAGAAGATCTGGGCGCATGATGGATGGTGCGGGCGGGGTGCTGCGGTATCCCTGGGCTGAACCACCTGCCCATGGCGAAGCGGTTCAGGTGTCTGACGGTGTTCTATGGATACGCCTGCCGCTGCCCATGGCGCTGGATCACGTCAACGTCTACGCGCTGGATGACGGCGACAGCTGGACCATTATCGATACCGGCATTTATTCCAAGCGCTCGGTTGCGCTTTGGGAAAGCATTCTGGCTGGCCCCTTGCAAGGCAGGCCGGTTTCCCGCGTGATCCTGACCCATCACCACCCCGACCATATCGGGATGGCGGGCTGGTTGATGGAGAGGTTTGACGCCCGGCTTGTCGCCACCCGTACCTCGTGGCTGCTGGCGCGCATGCTTATTCTGGATGTTGAAGAGCGGCCGACAGAACAGGCCATCGCCTTCTGGCGCAGTGCCGGCATGGATCCCGAGATACTTAACAGCCGTAGAAACGACCGCCCCTATAACTTTGCCGATACCAGTTATCCTCTGCCAGTGGGGTACACCCGTGTGAAACAGGGTGACATGATCCGTGCGGGCGGTCGGGATTGGGACGTGCATATCGGCAACGGTCACGCGCCCGAACATCTGACACTTTGGTCGCGCGACGACAATCTGGTGCTGGCAGGCGATCAGATTATTTCGTCGATCAGCCCCAATCTGGGTGTCTATCCGACCGAACCTGAAGCCGATCCGGTGGCCGACTGGCTTGAAGCCTGCGGGCGGCTGGCGGCGCTGGCGCACGAGGACCATCTGGTCTTGTCAGGCCATAAACTGCCCTTCACCGGGCTGCCTGTCCGTATGCGCCAACTGATCGAGAATCATCACGGCGCGCTGAACCGTCTACGCCAGCATCTGACGTCTCCGAAAACCGCCGCAGACTGCTTTGCGCCGCTTTTCAAACGAAAAATTGATCACGGCACCTATGGTTTGGCCCTTGTCGAAGCGGTTGCACATCTGAATCATCTGCATCAGGCTGGCGAGGTAACTCGTATACGCCGCGCCGATGGTGCCTGGTTGTGGCAGAGGAAGGGATGAGAAATGGATGACAAGATAGACACATCTGCCGAAGCTGCGGAATCAGCGGCCCTTCCGCGCTGCCACGAGGTACATGCCGACCCCGATGCGCAGAAACAAACCGATGTTCCCGACAGTATGCGCAAAAAGCCGGTTGAGCAGAAAAGCCCTGCAGAATGGGCCTATGAACGGCTGATTCTCTACATTCAGAATTTTGAAAAGACCCTGGACAACAAACACGAGGTCGCCATGGGATTTACCGGCGGTGATGCCGGGGTTCTGCGAATCGAGGGCATGGGGTATTTCGATCCGGATATCGTTACCTTTTATGGTTCGGATCCGGCGGGCGGGAAAACCCAGCTTGTCCAACACGTCAGCCAGTTAAGTGTGATGCTGCGCGCCCTGCCTAAACAGGTTGAACAGGCCGAACCCAAACGCATTGGGTTTCGTCTGGCAGAGGATCTTGGAAAGGCCTGAGCATCTGCGACAGCAAGGGTGGTGACAGCCCCATTTAAATACAGTATTCCGACGCCAGAATTCCGCAACTATCGAATATGAAGGACGACATCACATGGCCGACCACAAGCACGGTGAAATGAACATCGAAGTACAGGAAAAAACCTTTGACGGCTTCGTCAAAACTGTTGCCTGGGCCTGCGTTGTCATCATCGCCACGCTGATCTTCATCGCTTTGGTAAATGGTTAAACCGGCCAGGCGGCTGCATTTACCCAGACAAGGAGGTTGCGATGCGTAGTGTGATGATTGCAGTATCTGCTGCAATGATGCTGGGCGGTTGTGCGGCAGAAAGTGTCTGGGCACCCGACGAGGCAGTGGCAAAGGCGGCCTATCACCACGATGGCCCGACGCGTCTGACACTTTATACCATGCTGAATAACCGCAGCGGAGCGGGGGCACATACCTCGTTGATGGTCAATGGTTCGCAGCGTATCATCTTTGATCCGGCGGGTTCGTTCAAACATCCCTCTATCCCGGAACGCAACGATGTCGTCTTTGGCGTCACGCCGCAGGTCGAAGATGTCTATACCCGTTACCACGCGCGTGAAACGTATCATGTGAAGGTGCAGAAACTTGATGTCTCGCCCGAGGTCGCAGCCCGTGCAATGCAGTTAGTCCAGTCCTACGGCCCGGTACCCTCGGCGCAATGCTCGCGCAGTACCTCGACGATTCTGGCGCAACTCTTCCCCGGTCAGGTCAAGCCAACCTGGTACCCCAAGCAACTGGCCGAAGAATTCGGCAAGCTTCCCGGCGTGCGAGAGCAGGAGCTTTACGAAGATGACAGCGACGACAACAGCAAGGTCCTGCGCGAATGGACACCAGGTCTGAGCTGACAGCGGGAGACTTTCCTGCGGGGCCTGCACCCGCGTATCGCAATCAAAAACGCCGTGGATTTCTCCACGGCGTTTTCTGTTTCAGGCATGAAAGCGTTTCAGCAAAAGTCCGAAACGCTTTGGCCTAATCGCTTACTTGACTGCCTCAAGTGCCGCTAGCCCCCGCAAAACATCAATTGCATAGGCCAGTTGATAGTCCTCTTCGCGCAGCTTGGCCGCTTGTTCGGCCTTGGCGCGGTCTTCCTCGATCAGGCGAATCTCGTCCTCGGTCAGACTGTCATTGTTCAGGCTGCCACGCAGATCGGCCTCGGAACGGAAGCGGGGTTTTTTATCTTCCTCGCCATCCTCGGATTCAGGTGCGCGGCGAGGTTGTTCCACCACGATATCCGGGGACACGCCAAGCGCCTGGATCGAACGGCCTGATGGTGTGTAATACCGCGCTGTTGTCAGGCGCATGGCACCATCCCCGCGCATCGGCATCACCGTCTGAACCGAGCCTTTGCCAAAGCTTTTGGTCCCGACAACAATCGCGCGACGGTGATCCTGCAGCGCACCTGCCACAATCTCGGACGCACTGGCCGACCCGCCATTGATCAGCACCACCAACGGTTTGCCATTGATAAGGTCACCAGGAGTTGCATTGAAACGTTCGCCGTCTTCAGGATTGCGACCCCGTGTACTGACAACCTCGCCTTTTTCCAGGAAGGCGTCCGATACACGTATGGCCTGGGTCAGCAGGCCACCTGGGTTGTTGCGTAAATCAAGAACGACACCGTTGATTTTGTCTGCACCGCCGGCTGCCTCGATCTGTTCGGCCAGGCCGCTTTCAAGGTTTTTGTAGGTCTGATCGTTGAACGTGGTTACGCGCAGCACAATGGTGTCCTGCTCGGTGCGGGTGCGCACCGCTGTCAGCTGAATGGTGTCGCGGATAATCGAGACATCAAACGGCTCGGCCTCGCCTTCGCGCACCACCGTGATTACAATCTCTGATCCAACCGGGCCGCGCATCAGCGCCACAGCTTCGTCCAGTGTCAGGCCCAAAACGCTTTCGCCATCAACATGGGTGATGAAATCACCCGTTTCCATACCGGCATTGTCTGCAGGTGTTCCGTCAATGGGCGACACGACTTTTACGAATCCGTCTTCCTGGGTGACTTCGATTCCCAATCCGCCGAATTCGCCACGGGTTCGCACCCGCATGTCCTGCGCGTCTTTCGGCGACAGGTAACTGGAGTGCGGGTCAAGCGACGTCAACATGCCGTTTATCGCCGCTTCGATCAGATCCGATTCGTCGACCTCTTCTACATATTGGGCACGGATACGCTCAAAAATGTCACCAAACAGATCCAGCTGTTCGTAAACATTTGTGGTTTTTGCTGCCTCCTGCGCCAGCAGCGGTGCCGCCACCTGCGTTGTTACGATAACGCCTGCCAGCGTTCCGGCTGCGGCAGCCATCAGGAATTTCTTCATTTCTCAGTCATCCTTGTCTGTCTGGAACCATGTTTCCGGGTCCACAGGAACATTGTCTTGCCTGACCTCTATATAGAGGGTTTCAGTCTGTTCTTCACCTGTCTCTTGTCCGTTTCCGGTCAGAACCAGCCCGGTTTGAGTTGTTTCGCCACCCATCAGCCCAACCGGGCTGCCGCCGGGCAGAACCTCGCCGATTTGACCATAGACCACGTCCAACCCCGCAAGCACCAGCAAAATTCCCGCTTGCGGCTCCAGAATGATCACATTTCCGTAGTCAAGCAAAGGCCCGCGGTAGCGAATTGTCGCCGCGCTTGGTGTTGTGACCATCGCACGCGGTCGCGACACCATGACGATACCCGGCCGTGCAATTCCCGCAGCATCTGCCTCACCCGCGCGACGCAAAATACGCCCCTGCACAGGTAAAGGCAACGATCCCTTGCGGCTGCTGATCCCAGGCAAGCTGCCCGGCACCTCGTCAACAGCTATGTGACTCAGACCACTGGCAAACCCTTCCAGGGTTTCAGTCGAGGCAATCAAAAGCGCCGTTTTCACCGGGTCTTCAGTAAAACGGCGGGGCAATTCTGTGCGTTCCGCAATTGCCTGGCTAAGAGAAGTCCGCGCCTCCTGAACCCCCTGAAGACCCTCTTGCAGCTTATTGACCGCACTTTGCTGCAAGGCGCGCAGAACGCTGACCTCTTGTAGTTTTTCGCGCAACGCCAGCGCACGGGCATTCAGCCCGGGTGTGACATCGGCCAGTATCATCCCCGACCTGGCGGTACCAACCGGACCTGAGGGATGCAGCAGTAATACCGGGGCTGGCGTTCCACCTATACTCAGCAACGTGCCCAACAGGCGGGAAATCTCGTCTTCGCGCGACTGCAACTCTCGTGTGAGTGTCTGTTCGCGAATTGCCGCACGGCGCAGCCCCTCACGCATGGCTTGCAATCCATCCTCGTAGGCATGCACCGCTTCTGACAGGGCTTTGACCCGATTACGGGCGCCATCGGCCTCGTCCAGAATCTTTGCCGCGTTGCTTAACCGGTCTGACGCCGCCCGAGCCGCTGCCGCCGGGTCCGTCTGGGCCAGCGCCGCGCCCGACACCATCAGGGCGATCAGAACCGCAATCAGCCTCATTCAATCAGGCTTTCGCCGGTCATTTCATCCGGCTTTGGCAGATTCATCAATTCCAGCAGAGTCGGCGCCAGATCAGCCAGCCGGCCATGATGCAGCCTTGCTACTTTTGGCCCGCCGACAAGGATCACAGGCACCGGATTCAACGTGTGCGCCGTATGTGGCCCGCCTGACACCGGATCAACCATCACCTCGCAATTTCCGTGGTCCGCAGTGACAATCATCGCGCCACCCACATCGTTCAGTGCCTCAACAACGCGGCCAAGACCCTGATCTACCGCCTCACAGGCCTTCATCGCCGCTTTCAGATCGCCGGTATGGCCTACCATGTCAGGATTGGCATAGTTCACCACGATCAGGTCATACCCTTCGTGAATCGCACTGACAAAATGCGAGGTCACCTCGTCCGCCGACATTTCAGGCTGCAGGTCATAAGTCGCCACCCGCGGCGACGCGGCCATATAGCGATCTTCCCCGGGCTCGGGCTCTTCCTTGCCGCCATTCAGGAAGAACGTCACATGTGGATATTTCTCGGTCTCGGCCAGATGGAACTGCGTCAGCCCCTGCTTGGCCACCCATTCGCCCAGAGTATTGACGATGTCGCGTGATGGAAAAACCGTTTCCATCCAATCATTATGTGCTCGTGAATATTCTACCATCCCCAAAACGGCAGCCCACTCCGGCCGCTTACCCGGGTAAAAATCATCGAAATCCGGCTGCACGATGGCCCGCATGATTTCCCGCGCCCGATCTGCCCTGAAATTCAGACAGAAAAACCCGTCGCCATCCTGGGCGCCAGCATAGTCGTCAATAACGGTGGCGCTTATAAACTCGTCCGTTTCCGACCGGGCATAGGCGTTCGTCACCGCCATACGCGCATTTTCACATTTCGGGGCATTTGCGTGAACAATAGCCTCATACGCCTCTTGCACACGGGACCAGCGGTTGTCGCGGTCCATCGCAAAATAACGACCTGAAATCGTGGCGATTTTGGCGCCATCGGGCAGCATGTCATCAAGCGCACTCAGATAGGAACGTGCCGATTTCGGCGGCACATCGCGCCCGTCCGTCAACGCATGCAAAACCACCGGAATGCCCGCATCGGTCAGCGCTTTGGCTGCGGCAACGATATGAGTGATATGCCCATGCACCCCACCGTCCGAGATCAGCCCCAGCAAATGCGCCGTGCCGCCCGATTTTTTCAGCTTTTCAATAAACGCCTGCAGCGTCTCATTCTGGTAAAAACTGCCGTCCTCGATCGAAAGATCAATCTGGCCAAGGTCCATCGCCACCACCCGGCCCGCACCGATATTTGTATGGCCCACTTCCGAGTTGCCCATCTGCCCGGTTGGCAGGCCTACGTCAGGGCCATGGGTAATCAGTGTATTGTTGGGGCAGGTCGCCATCAGGTGATCGAACACGGGCGTGTCGGCCAAAACCGGGGCGTTCGCTTCGGTTCTGTCTGAAAGTCCCCACCCATCAAGAATGCACAGAACGACTGGTTTTGGTGTGCGCATGGTTGCTCCTGCCTGATAGACTGCCTTCTAGCGCCTTAGCTTCGCAGGGTGAACCGGTTTTGCGATAACAGTCCGGCAAATAACTGCATATTGGCCGCTGGCCTGTATCAGGCCATCAGATGCAGGATGTTTCGTGCATAATTTGTGGTTTCACCGATTAGCTCCTCGGTCAGCGACATAGGGGTCGGCCAAGGGGGCGCAAGCGTGGCTTCGACCTCGCCCTCATGAAACTCCAGCACCGCGTGATGCTTCCTGGCCAGATGGCGCATCCGGTCATTTTCACGCAGACATAGCATGTTCAGCCTTTTGACACCCCGGTTCTGCGCCGCCGATACAAGCCGGTTAAAAAGTGCCTCGCCGATGCCAATGTCCTGCCAACCCGACTCGACCGTAAATGCGGCCTCGGCGGACATTGGCCATGAATGGAACAAGCCGCGCAACTCGGCAACGGCGCGCAATTCCCCATCACAAAAGGCACCAAAAATCACCGCGTCATAAGACAGCAGCTCTTTTGTGTAGCTCTCAACGAAGGCATCACTGACCGCGGCAGCAAAGCGCATTCTGCGGCTACCACGATCAAGGCGCAGAAAGTGATCCCGGATTGCGTCCTGATCACGTTTCCAAAGTTTCCGTATTTTAAAATCGAAGTTTGAAGTCTGGGCCGTCATGGTCGCATACTCCTTCAAACCGCCAAAAGTGGCCGACGGCGGGGTGGCCTTACCTCCCAAACATAATGCTGCAGCGCAGAAATTTCCAACCAAACCCGCAATAAACTTTTGTGACTGCGTCACGAACGCTGCGTCACAACGCGGCAATCGGGCGCTCTGCTTTCAAATTGCGCAGGTCACGTACGGTGGTATGGGCTACCCGACAGAATTTTTGCAGCCCGGTAAAGCTGCTCGGCCAACATCACCCGCGCCAGCATATGGGGCCAGACCATCTGCCCGAATGACAGCTTCAGATCAGCGCGGTTGCGCAGGTCGGGGGCGATACCGTCGGCCCCGCCGATCACAAAGGCCAGATCAGCACAGCCGTCATCGCGCCAGCCTGCCATACGTTCTGCAAATTTGGGAGATGATATCAGGGCACCACGCTCGTCCAGCGCCACCAAAACAGCCCCATCGGGCAAAGCGCGACCCAACAGGGCGGCTTCGGCTTTCATACCACCGCCCTTCTTATCCTCGACCTCATGCACCTGCGCCGGGCCCAGACCAAGCGCACGGCCAGTGCGATCAAACCGTGTCAGATAATCGTCAATCAGGTCGCGTTCGGGGCCGGCGCGCAACCGGCCGACCGCACAGACATGAACACGCATTCAGACCCGAGTTGCTGCAGCCTCGCCCGCAGGCAACCACATCTTCTCAAGCTGATAGAACTCGCGCACTTCCGGGCGGAAAACATGGATAATCACATCGCCCGTGTCGATCAGCACCCAATCGCCTGAATCCTTGCCTTCGATCTTGCTGGCAACACCCAACTCATGCTTGAGCCGATCTGCCAGTTTCTCGGCAATGGCCTGCACCTGACGCGACGAGCGCCCGCTGCAAATCACCATATAGTCGCCAATGACCGATTTCCCGCGCAGATCGATCTGCACAATGTCTTCAGCCTTGTCGTCAGAAAGTGAGGAAAGGATACGCTCAAGCTGCATTTCGCTGTTCGCGTTCGTTCCAGGCACCATTACCGGCACCCCATTGTCAGCGGCCATTGCCGCGTCAGTCGTAAAAGACAGGACATAGTCCTCCTTCGTTGCACACCGTCAAATCCCCGGTGCTGGGGATGAAACCAACGTAGCAATCGGATCGTGATATTTCAATAAACCCTTATACGTAATGCGATGTTCTTGCATGATTGTGTAACATATGTGCCCAATTTCAGACCTTGTCATGACTTATACAAGGTCAGACACTGCTGCCTCGGAAAGGCTACGGATCTGTTCGAGGTTTCTTGTCGATCGGGCTGGGATCGTCCCCCAGCATCCGTACCTCGCGCTGCGGGAACGGGATTGATATGTCATGCTCTTGAAACGCATCCCAAAGCGCCAGATAGACATTCCCGCGGATATTGGTCAGTCCGCCAGTCGGATCGCTGATCCAGAACCGTAGAATGTAATCTACGCTACTGTCGCCAAATCCCACAATATGGCAGACCGGCGCCTTGAAGCTTAACACGCGATCAACGCCTTTGGCCGCATTGATCGCAATCTTGCGCACCTGATGCGGATCATCGGCATAGGCTGTGCCAAAATAAATATCCAGTCGTACAAATTCGTTGGAATGCGACCAGTTAACCACCTGCCCGGTGATCAGATCCTCGTTGGGAATCAGATATTCCTTGCCGTCGCGCGTGACCACGCTGACATATCGCGCGCCAAGGCTGTTGATCCAGCCAAAGGTCTCACCCAGGCTGATCACGTCACCCGGCTTGATCGACTTGTCCAGAAGGATGATGATGCCGGAAACAAGGTTCGACACCACCTTTTGCAGACCAAAACCAAGGCCCACACCGATGGCCCCGGACAGCACCGCAAGACCGGTCAGGTCAACGCCCACGGTACGCAACCCGATAAAGAAGGCTGACCCATACAGCAGCACCTGCAGAAATTTAACCACCAGCACCTGCATAGAGGGCGATATTTCTTCGTTCTTGCGAATCTGCGCCGAAGTGGTTGACGACACGAACCGCGCAAGTGCGAACAAGCTACCAATAATCACAATGGCCTGCACCACAAGCCAAAGAGACAACCGGGTTTCACCCAGATGAACGGCTGCACTGTCCAGCAGTTGCTGTGTTTCTCCGGTCAGATTCAGGATGATCAGGGTCGCCCAAGTCCAACCGAAATAGCGCACCGTCGTGCGCAAAAAGCCATTTGAAATCAATCTCGTGACAATCGCTATCACCAGCCACGCCAATGCCAGACTTGCCAGAATCCCCAAAAGATAAGTCCGGCTGGGCCAGGTATAGGCCCGCATGATCCAAATCACGGGCCAACTTAGAATAACAAAGCAGATCAGCCGCAGCCGCCGGTGAACCAATACCAGAAAACGCATGCGCCATTTCGGCCAACCTTCGCGCGTGCGCATCCATTCATGCAGGCGCGGCGCCAGCAAACGCGACAAAAGATGCGCTGCCACAAACAGCCCGACGGCGATCCCCACCTGATAGGCGTTCCACGGCCGCAACAGCCCCAAAGCAAAATCCTGGGCCTGACTCCACAGGCCCAGAGCAATTTCTTGGGTGTCCTGTTGGGGTACTGAATTATCCTGCTCCATGGCTTTATAGCTTTACATGACCAATGCACGGCAACAAGCCCGCTCTGGACATGCAGCCGGTTTCACGTTCTTTTCGACCCCGACCCGGAGGAAAAGAATGACAACAGCCCTGATCACCCATGCAGATTGCCTGAACCACAAGAATCCGCAGGGCCACCCCGAGCAGGTAGCCCGGTTAGAATTCATCCTGACTACGTTAAATGGGAAAAACCTGACGCGGGTGGACGCACCGCTGGCCACGGACGAAGATCTGATGCGCGCGCACCCCCGCGCCTATATCGACGCGATCCGCGCCGCTGCACCGGAGTCCAAAACCGTTGCGCTGGATGGCGATACATTCATGTCACCCGGCACCTTGTCGGCAGCCTTGCGCGCGGCGGGCGGCGCTGTGCGCGCGGTCGATATGGTTTTGGCCGGCGAGGCCCGCAATGCCTTTGTCGCCTGCCGCCCGCCCGGCCACCACGCCGAAACCCAGACCCCCATGGGTTTTTGCCTGTTCGGGACCGTGGCGATCGCCGCAAAACACGCGCTGGACCATCACGGGTTGTCCCGTGTCGCGATTGTCGATTTTGATGTCCACCACGGCAACGGCACGCAGGATCTGCTGCAAAATGACGCCCGTGTGCTGTTTTGTTCGACCCACCAAATGCCGCTTTTCCCCGGCACGGGGTATGCGCAGGAAACCGGCACTGATAACAACGTTATCAATGTCCCCATGCATGATGGCGCGGGTAGCACCGATTTTCGGCAGGCGATGACAAACATCATCCTTCCCGCGGTGGATCAGTTTGCCCCGCAACTTATCTTGATCTCGGCCGGGTTTGACGCCCACAAGGCAGACCCGTTGGCTGGCATAATGCTGGAAACACAGGATTTTTCATGGATTACCGAAAAGCTTTGCGATCTGGCAGACACCCATTGCGATGGCCATATCGTGGCGTCACTGGAAGGCGGTTATGATCTGAATGCTTTGGCTGCCAGTGTTGCCGCCCATGTAGATGTTTTGATAGCGCGAGGCGGCTGAGCCCTCAGACTGACTGCCTGTATCGCGTACGCCCCGCGCTTTCCTGCAACAGCCAATTGGCCACCACATCGCTTTCGGCGTGGGCCTTGGCGCCTTGCCGCCGCAACAGATAATAGCCTGATTTCGTGCGCACGTGCTCTGCCCCCAGGGGCCTCACCAATGTTCCCGCCTGCAAATGCCGGTCCACCAGATGGCCCCAGCCAAGGGCGACGCCCAATCCGTCAACAGCTGCCTGTATGGCCAGCGGATAGGTGTTCACAAAGGTCGAATGCCGCACCTTTTCCGGATTTGCGCCCTTGTGGGCCAACCATGTTTTCCAGTTCAGCCACTCGGTGTGATTGTTACTGACCTCAATCAAGGAATGGTTCAAAAAGTCTTCTGGACCCCCAAACGTCAGATGGTTTTCCAGATACCCCGGGGCGCATACCGGAAAAACGGTCTCGCCGAACAACTCGCGCGCTTCGAAACCCGGCCACTGGCCATCACCGCGCAGAATAATCAGCTCAAAATCATCACTCAGGCATTCTGCATCACGATCGGACGAGACAAGACTGATTGTTATATTGCAATTGGCCGCGTGAAATTTGGCCAATCTTGGCATGATCCATAAAGACGCAACCGAGTTGGTGGCCGCCAGTCGCACCGAACTTTTTTCCAAATCGTTGCACATATCTTCGGAAACGCGCGCCAGCGACTCCAGTGCGGGCGAGACACCGTTCAACAATTTACGCCCCATATCTGTCAACCGCACGGACCGATGTCCGCGCACGAAAAGCGCACATTGATAGTGTAATTCAAGCAGCCTGATCTTGCGGCTGACAGCGGTTTCGCTGACATTCAACTCATTTGCGGCGGCAGAAAAGCTTTCCAGTTCCGCCGCGACCTCGAATGACAACAGATAATCCAGCCGTGGCAGAACCGCGCGATTTTTCAGCATTTCAGGTGCATCCTTGGGCCCATGCAACGCATTACAACCTAATCCCGATTCACCATTTTGCCAAACTTTTTTTGGGGCAAAGCATAATCAAATTAGAATCTGAATATCCAGAGAAGTTTGCGATACTAAACTACTATCAACCGGCAGCCTGATGTAATCAGGCGCCTAAAAAGCTAATGGGGAGTTAGTATGAAAACCACGGCACTATTGTCAGCCGCAGCGCTGGCCTTTGCATCGTCAACGGCTGTCTTCGCCGAAGACAGCTCGGATCCTATTGTTATTCCAATTCACAACTGGTCCAGCCAGATCGTGATGAGCAACGTTGTTGGCCAAATTCTTGAGGCGAACGGCAACAATGTTGAATATGTCACCACCGATAGTCAGGCCGTCTACGAATCAATTCGCCTGGGCGATGTGACGCTTGAGCTGGAAGTCTGGGAAGGGGCCTTTGGCGCCTCGTTCCGCGCAGCCCTGGAAAAAGGCGGCATTGTTGACGCAGGAGACCATGACGCGGTGACCCGCGAAGATTGGTGGTATCCGATGTGGACGAAAGAATCCTGCCCCGGCCTGCCCTCTTGGGAAGCACTGAACGACTGCGCCGAAGTGTTCGCCACCGCTGAAACCGGTGACAAGGGCCGCTATCTGGATGGCCCGGTTGACTGGCTCAAGCACGGCAAGGAACGGGTTGAAGCGCTCGGCATGAACTTTACCGTGATCAATGCCGGGTCAGCTGCTGCTTTGTGGGCTGAAATTGGCGCCGCGGAAGCCGACAAAAAACCTGTTGTGGTCTTCAACTGGACGCCGAACTTTGCCGAAGCCGTCTGGCCCGGCGAATTTGTCGAATTCCCCGAATGGGTTGACGGCTGCGACAAGGACCCTGCAGTTGGCCCCAACCCCGACGCGCTTTATGACTGTGGCAACCCTGCCACCGGTTACCTCAAGAAAGCAGCCTGGGACGGGATGGAAGGCAAATGGCCCAGTGCTTACAAAGTTCTGACCAATATCTCGTTCACCAACCCGCAGATCGCCGAAATGGCCAAGCTGGTTGATGTCGATGAAATGGAGCCAGAAGAAGCCGCCGAAGCATGGCTGGAAGCCAACCCTGACGTCTGGAAAAGCTGGCTGAGTTCAGGCAGCTAAAAAACGAAGATACGGATGCCGGACCGGCACGATAATCCTTATCGAACCGGTCCGGCCAGTTTCTTTGGTAAACCCGTCCATGCATTTGCATCTGGGCGGCGTTTCCAGCCAAAACAAGGTTTTCCAATTGAGGATCACCTGAGAAATCCCATGAAAGAAGTTTCCTGATGACCGTCGACACTCCTGTCATTTCATGCCGCAACGTCTGGAAGCTTTTTGGCCCATCGCCAAGGCAATATCTGGCAGCAATGCCCCAGGGGCTCAGCTATGAGAGCATTCAGGCTGACGGATATATCGCCGGGGTCAAGGACGTATCGCTGGACGTAAGTCGTGGCGAAATGCTGGTGATCATGGGCCTGTCCGGCTCGGGTAAGTCCACGCTGGTACGTTGTTTTTCCCGCCTGCATGAAATTACCGGCGGTGAGATCATCGTCGAAGGCCAGAACATCATGGAGCTTGACGACAAGGCCCTGATTGACATGCGCCGCCAGAAAATGGGCATGGTATTCCAGTCATTTGGCCTGTTGCCACACCGCACAGTGCTGGACAACGTCGCCTTCCCGCTGGAAATGCGCGGGCAAGACAAACACGACCGCCGCGAACGGGCGCTTGAAGTCATCAAGCTGGTGGGCCTTGAAGGCCGCGAAGAATATTTCCCCCGCGAACTGTCAGGTGGCCAGCAGCAACGTGTTGGTATCGCCCGCAGCCTGGCGATCGAGCCAGACATCTGGTTTCTCGACGAACCTTTCTCGGCGCTTGATCCGCTGATCCGACGTGAAATGCAGGACGAATTTCTGCGCCTGCAGGAAATGCTGGGCAAAACCATCGTCTTTATCACCCATGACTTCGACGAAGCCCTGCGCCTTGCCGACCGGATCGCCATCATGAAAGAAGGCGCCGTGGAACAATGTGATACACCGGATCAGATCGTTTTGAACCCGGCCACACCTTATGTGCGCAAGTTCACGGAAGAAATTGACAAGGCGCGAGTCGTTCACGCTCGTGTCCTTGTGAAACCTTTAAACGGCAAAGCGCCCGAGGGTGATCCGTTTCCCGCCGAAAGAACCATTCATCAACTGGCCAGGCAGCTGGTCAACGACACGCGCGACGAAATTCCGGTGGCTGATAAAAATGGCACCCTGCTGGGGGCGATGAACCGGCAGGAAGCGCTTGATGTCCTGTTGGGGACAGAGTGACATGGCCAATATCGCAACAGACATGAGCGATGGTTCGACCGGGCTGAGCAAGACCCGCATTATTCAGATTATGATCGCGGTGGCGGTCCTTCTGACCGCGGCTAAACCTATTCTGCCAGATTTCCTGATCCGCCTGCCAGAAGCCTGGATTCCGCCCATGGCCGTTTGGATGGACGCGATATTCAACTTCATCATAGACGATCTGAAACTGGCCGTACTGACACGCTGGATCGCCGAAGGGCCGCTTGAATTCATGCTTGATACAACGGCCAACCTGTTGTTCGGCAAACGCCGCTGGCCGAATTTTGAGCCCATCCCCTGGACCGCAATTGCTGCCACTGCCGCCGTAATCGGTTATTACCTTGGTGGCTGGCGCATGGCGCTTCTGGCGGGCGGAACATTTGTCTGGACAGCTCTGATCGGCCAGTGGAAAATTGCGATGCAAACCATGTCGGTGCTGGCTGTCGCGGCACCAATGGCCTTTCTCATCGGGCTTTTTCTTGGGATTATCGCCTGGAAGTGGGCATGGTTCGACCGTGCAATCAAGCCGATACTGTCGGTTCTCCAGACTTTACCGTTTTTCACCTATCTGCTGCCTGCAGTGATCTTTTTCAAAGTCGGGCCAACAGCGGGGGCGGTGGCCACCATCATATACGCCATCCCGCCAATGATCCTGATGACAACACTGGGTTTGAAAAAAGTCTCACCCGAGGTGGTTGAAGCGGGCAAGATGGCAGGCTGTTCCAAATGGCAGATGCTGCGATCTGTCTATATTCCTGCCGCGCGCACCGAGATTCTGGTCGGCGTCAACCAGGTGATCATGCTTTGTCTGGCCATGGTTGTTTTGACTGCCTTTATCGGGATGCCCGGACTGGGGGCCAAACTGCTGGCGATGATGGGCAGTTTCAAACTGGGGCGCAGTTTTGAGATTGGCGTTACCATCGTGCTGATCGCTGTAATGCTTGATCGGATGTCCAAGGCGTGGGTCATCAAACTACCCGAACATTTTGAGCGTGGCACACCATGGTGGAAACGCCACGGTTACGCCCTGGCTACAGTTGCCGCCTTTGTGGCCTTCGTACTAATTGCACAGGTGGTGCAGGTGGCGGACCACATAACCCGCCAGCAATCTTTTACCCAGGGCAAAGAACTGGACAATCTGATCAAGGGCATTCTGGCCATCGACGCCATACAGGCGGTGACAGAATGGCTGCGCTGGTTCCTTAATGTCTGGGTGCTCATCCCGTTTCGAAATGCCCTTTTGTGGATACCGACCTCGGCCTTCATTCTGGGGATTGTAACGCTTTCATATTATCTGGGCGGCAAACGGCCTGCGATCTATGCGGCAATCTTCTTTTCCATCGTTGCCTTAAGCGGCTGGTGGGACCGTTCGGTAATCACACTTTACGCAGTCATTTCTGCCGTGATCATTTCGACGTTCATTGGCATTCCATTGGGCATTGCGGCCTCGCGCAGCGATAAATGGTCAAAGCGCATCTTGTTGGCCTGCGACACAGCACAGACTTTTCCCAGTTTCATCTACCTGATCCCGGCCATCATGCTGTTTGGCGTGAATGACGTGGCCGTTGTGTTCTCGATCGTCATCTTTACCACAGTGCCTCTGACCCGCTACACCATCGAAGGTTTGCGAACCGTCCCGGCCGAAATGACCGAAGCGGCGGATATGTCCGGCGCGACCGCCAAGCAAAAACTTATGAGCGTGCAACTGCCGTTGGCCCTGCCAACCATGGCAGTAGGTTTCAATCAGGCGATCATCTTTGCCTTTTTCATGGTGATCATCGCGGCCTTTATCGGTACGCAGGATCTGGGGCAGGAATTGCAGAAAACCCTCGCCGGGACCGAATTGGGTAAAAACATCGTACTGGGCATGAACGTGTCCCTGATGGCGCTGACCTTTGATCTGACCATCATGAGCTGGGCTGAAAAACGTAAAAAGGCATTAGGACTGGGCTGATGGGCGCGATCAATGAATTCCGAACAGTTGTAGATTTCGATCCGGCCGGGTTTGAACCAATGAACCTTTTGGGCCTGCCAGACCAAGACGTGCTTTGGCGCAACATCTCGTTTGATCAGAAAACAGGCATGGGCAGCTATCTGATGATCATGGCCCCCGGCACCAAATGCAATCCGCACCGCCACAACGGCGCCGAAGAATTCTACATTGTCGAGGGCGATCTGGCCGACCACGACGGCCACCTGTATACCGCAGGCCAGTTCATCAGCCTCGCGCCCGGGTCCGAACATTTCTCGGTCACCCCCTCGGGCTGCAAACTGGTTGTCACCCAGCGTGGCACAACCACCGAATATCTGCATGGCGAATGGGAAGCCCCCTCATGAATGTAACCCCGATCTTTGAAACCCCGTACGAGCGTGCCGGCGTCATCACCCCCGGCCTGCCGATCCTGCCGCAAGGCACCGAACGTCACCCGATCCCCGGCGGCGGCTCGCGAGCAGTACCCGTCTATAAAGGTGACCAGATTTCGGTGCAGGATCGCGAAGGCCTGCAAACGGGCGAACTGGTATTTTTCACGCCTGACGGAAAATCTGACGCAGGCATGATGGGCGCAACCAGCGATGGACCCGCCGAAGGCGTGATTTCCGTTCTGGCCAACGGCTCGGCATCCGGTGCCAAAGTTGCCCGTGCGCTGGACAAGGCAGGCTTTGACCTTGGCCGCGCGCAGGCGGTGCGCATCTTTACCCAAGGCTCGAACCCCGGCGATATGGCCACCTTCCACATCTCTTGCGACGGTCTGCTCATCGTCGCCGCCCCCGGTGGCCCGATGGACCCGGGCGCGCAAAACCCGCCGACCGAACTGATCCTTTATATCCGTCGCGCTGATCCCAAACATGCCAAGGGCAACCTTACCCCACCCGACCCTCTGGCCGACCCGCTGCAGGATGCCAATATCCAGCCCGGACAAGCCTACAGCTACGAGGTCAAGAAAGGCGAGTTTATCCAGATCCTTGATGTGCAGGGCCGCGAATGCTCGGATTTTCAGGCCTTTTCCCTGCGTTCACTGGACAAAGGTATCGAACGCGAGATCGACCCGACAACCACCCGCGCGCTTATGGGCTCTCTCTACCCCACGCCCGGCATCTTTTCAAAATACTGGAGTGTCGATCAGGAAGCGCTGGTTGAAATCGTACAGGATACCTGCGGTCGCCATGACACCTTTGGCCTTGCCTGCACCGCACGCTACTACGAGGATCTGGGCTATCCCGGCCACGTAAACTGTTCTGACAACATGAATGCCGATCTGGCCCAATACGGCATCCGCCCGCGCGGCGGCTGGCCCGCCATCAACTTTTTCTTCAACACCATGCTGGACGACACCAACGCCATCGGCATGGATGATCCCTGGTCGCGGCCGGGTGATTTTGTGCTGTTGCGCGCGCTGACCGATCTTGTCTGCGTCTCAACCGCCTGCCCCTGCGACGTAGACCCGGCCAACGGCTGGAACCCAACAGACATTCAACTGCGCACCTATGGTGCGGAAAACGACTTCAGCCGCTCGGTCGGCTATCGAAAATCAGCGGAGGCCGATGTGGAAGAAACCAAGAAAACCGGATTTTACGATTGCTTTGCCCGCCACACCCGCGATTTCGTGGAATATCAGGGCTATTGGCTGCCCAACCAGATGTCCAACCACGGCGCCATTGCCGAATACTGGGCCTGCCGGGAAAAGGCCGTGATCATGGACCTGTCGCCGCTGCGCAAATACGAGGTGACCGGCCCCGACGCCGAAGAGCTGATGCAGGTCTGCGTTACCCGCAACATGAAAAAGCTGGCCGTAGGCCAGATCACCTATACCGCCATGTGTTATGAACACGGCGGCATGATCGACGACGGCACTGTCTTCCGTCTGGGTGAGACGAATTTCCGCTGGATCGGCGGCAATGACACCTCGGGCCTGTGGCTGCGTGAACAGGCCCAGAAACGCGGGCTGAATGCCTGGGTGCGCAGTTCCACCGATCAGTTGCATAACGTCGCCATTCAGGGACCGTTATCACGCGACATCCTGAAACAGGTGCTTTGGACACCGCCCACCAGCCCAACAGTCGAGGAACTTGGCATGTTCCGTTTCACCACTGCCCGGCTGGGCGACTATAACGGCACCTCGGTTGTTCTGGGACGCGCCGGCTATTCCGGGGAACTGGGATACGAGGTGTTCTGCCACCCCAAGGACGCGGTCGAAGTCTTCGATGCCATCTGGAAAGTGGGTGAGCCGATGGGACTGACGCCCTTTGGCCTTGCCGCACTTGATCTCGTTCGGATTGAGGCCGGACTGATCTTTGCAGGCAGTGAATTTGACGACCAGACCGACCCCTTTGAGGCCGGCATCGGCTTTACCGTGCCGTTGAAAAGCAAAGAGGATGATTTCATCGGTCGCGCCGTTCTGGAAGAACGCAAACTGCACCCCCATCGCCAGATGGTCGGATTGGAAGTCGAGGGTGGCATAGTCGCCTCTCCGGGCGATTGCCTGCGCATCGGCAAGGCTCAGGTGGGCGAGGTGACCTCGGCAATGAAATCACCCTTCCTTGGCAAAAACATCGCCCTTGCCCGTATCACGACTGCCCATGCCGCCCCCGGCACCGAGATCGAAATCGGCCAATTGGACGGCCAGCAAAAACGCCTCAAGGCCCGCATCGTGCCCTACCCGCATTTCGACCCCACCAAAGAACGTGTGAAGGGCAATTATGATTGATCGTAGGGTGGGTGAAACCCACGCTTGTTCTAAACGTCAGACGGACCCAATGGCTGCTTGGAGCCCATAGTGACGACTAAGAGATGGGCTTTTGGGCCTCCACAGATGAATTACCCCGCGCGTTGAAGTTTTGGGAAATGTCAGGGATGTACACTTTGGACTCAGTTTTTGAGATTTTGAGTGTAGTTGTCGCAAGCTGGATATACGGGTCTGGTCGAAATCCCACTATGGGATACAAAGTGGTCTGTTTCGCGGCCAAATACTGGCATCTGCCACCCGGCTCCATCGTTCCTAGAAGGCACGCACCTAGACCCCCTGAAAACAGGGGCGAAACAGATAGGTTTCTTTTCCCGCATGGGCCGCGTCGAAAAAGGGCAATGGGCAGCTTCGAATTGTGAGACCTGCTCGCAAACCGCTTCTATTTCTGACAAAGGCAACATACCCAAATCTGCGATATCAAACGCTGGCGACGGAAAAGCCGTGTCCGGCGGATGGTCAAACTACACAGAAACGGAAACAATACGTGGAAACCAAGCGCACTGTGTCCAAGCCAAATGGTTTTTATCGAAAAACAGCCGAATAAGGTTTGGTGTATCTCTTTGAGTGCTGTTACTGTTGCCAACGGCGATCAAAATGGGAATGCCGGATAAGAATAATAAAAAGGGATGGACTATGAAAAAAATGATATTGGGTTTGGCGACAGCCGCACTCCTCGTGGCAACTTCCGCAGCGAACGCCGCAACTTTCAGCTTCAGCTTCAGCAACGAGAATGGTCTCGTTTCAGGCGACGTAACAGGCCTTATTTTGACGCCGGATGGTGACGGCACATTCGCCATCAATTCGTTGACTATCCAGACAGCGCCGGCCGGGATTGGATTTGGGCTCCCAGTCGTAATCAACAGCTTTTTCCAGAACTCGATCACAGTTGCCGGCGGCAACGTGACGGACTCGTCTATCACATCGTTGTTTCTGGGCGGCACCGCGATTTCGCTTGCCGGCGATACGGGTGGTGTGAATGGCGCTTCATTTCTGGACCTGTTGGGCGGGGCAAATTTCGGTGCGACTGGCGTCAGGGACGCGGACAGTTCAACGCTGACCTTCGCAGCAGTGGGAGCGGTTCCGCTCCCCGCCGCTCTGCCGCTAATGGCCGCTGGCTTTGGCCTGTTCGGCCTGATGGGCTGGCGCCGTAAGAAGGCTGCCTAATTCAGCTAAGCCACTCGGCAGACGGGCGAAGCGTTGGCTGCGCCCGTTTTGCGTTTTAGGTGTGGATCCCGGATAAATGGTGGGTACACACTATGCTCGAATATCTACATATCCTGCGCGTGGCTCCGTTCCCGCGTTCCGCGCCCGTTCAGTGCCCACCGTGCTGTATTTTCGGATTATTACAAGAGACGGCTCCGAAAGCAGATCAGCGTTCACGTCCGCTAAAGCTCAGAGGCAGAATCGCATAGGCCAAGTTTTTTCTCGGCTTGGTACGCTACGTGCCCCTCCAACTAGAAATATAAACGTGCTGCGTCGCCTTTCTGCACAGCAGCGAATTGGCGCTTTGTCTCGCACAGGCGACATAGGGTCGTACTTGCTTCGCGTTTGGATCATAGCTGCTTGGAACACCGGCAGGGTGGTAATACAAAAAATCCCTGCATCAAGTCAAAGGTATGCGACGTTCGACAGATTGCCCCTTCAACAGCGTGGGTTTCCCCTCCCTGCGCATTGCCATTTCCCTAACTCCATGCCACGCAGGCACAACCCGACCCTGCCTGAGGACATCAAATGCGCGCTGGTCTTATCCTGCTTTGCTTGGCCTATGTGCTCAGCCAGTTCTTTCGCGCTTTTCTGGCGGTGCTCAGCACCGTTCTGGCGCGTGATATCGGCACCACACCGGATGATCTGGCCTTTGCCTCGGGCCTGTGGTTTTTGGCCTTTGCCGTGATGCAGCTGCCCGTTGGCTGGGCGCTTGACCGCATCGGCCCGCGCCGCACGGCCTCGGCGCTACTGCTTTTGGGCGGGGCGGGCGGCGCGGCGGTCTTTGCCATCGCCACCGGGCCTGCCCACGTGAACATCGCCATGCTTCTCATTGGCATTGGATGTTCGCCCGTCCTCATGGCCTCTTACTATATCTTTGCGCGCCAGTTTCCAGTTGCCCGATTCGCCACGCTGGCGGCCCTGATGCTGGGCGTGGGATCGGTCGGCAACCTCGTCGCCTCTTATCCCATGGCCTTCGCCGCCGAAACCATGGGCTGGCGCGCCGCCCTTGCCGGGCTGGCGGTCATTTCTGGCCTTGTCGCTCTGGGAATTGCGGTTCTCGTCCGCGACCCCGAACCGGTCGAGGGCAATCTCAAAGGCTCGGTTCTTGATCTGCTGAAAATGCGCGCCCTGTGGGCGATTCTGCCACTGATGTTCGTCAGCTACGCGCCCTCTGCCGCTATTCGCGGCCTCTGGGCCGGGCCCTACCTGACAGATGTTTACGGCCTGAATACCGGCCAGGTCGGGCAGGCGACGCTTGTGATGGGGCTGGCGATGATCTGCGGCACCTTTTGCTACGGCCCGCTTGACCGGATTTTCCGCACGCACAAATGGGTCATCTTCACCGGCAACCTGATCTGCGCGGCGGCAATCCTGTCTCTGGCCGTCCTGACTGGCTCGGGCGTTGGCACATCCATCATTCTCATTGCCGCCATCGGTTTTTTTGGTGCGTCTTTTCCCGTCCTGATCGCCCATGGCCGCAGCTTTTTCCCGGCCCATCTGGCAGGCCGCGGTGTCACCCTGATGAACCTCTTCGGTATCGGTGGCGTGGGCTTCATGCAGTTCGCCTCGGGGCCGCTCTACACCGCGACTTCCACCTCAGGTGCCCAGGCGGGCTATTCCATCCTTTTCGCCTTCTTCGGCCTGTCACTTCTGGCCGGCACGCTGATCTATCTTCTCAGCCGCGACGCCACCAACTGACGCACCCCCCTTCCCCCTGCCGCGCATTGGGTCTATGACGCGCACGCCAACCCTATGGACATTGGAGAAACATATTATGGGTTACAGAGTCGCCGTTGTCGGTGCCACAGGTAATGTGGGCCGCGAAATGCTGAACATCCTGGCCGAACGCCAGTTCCCTGTCGATGAGATCGTGGCACTTGCCAGCCGAAAGTCTCTCGGCTCCGAAGTCAGCTTTGGCGACCGAACTTTGAAGACGAAGGACCTTGATACCTTTGATTTCACCGGCTGGGATATCGCGCTTTTTGCTGTCGGCTCGGACGCAACCAAGATCTATGCGCCCAAAGCCGCCAACTCCGGCTGCGTGGTGATCGACAACTCATCGCTCTACCGCTACGACGCGGATGTGCCGCTGGTCGTCCCCGAGGTGAACCCCGAGGCGGTTGAAGGCTACACCAAGAAAAACATCATAGCCAACCCCAACTGTTCGACCGCGCAGATGGTTGTGGCCCTCAAGCCGTTGCATGACCGCGCCACGATAAAACGCGTTGTCGTCTCGACCTATCAGTCGGTATCGGGCGCAGGCAAAGAAGGCATTGACGAGCTGTGGGATCAGACCAAATCGATCTACAACCCGACCGATGACAAACCCGCCCGGAAATTCACCAAGCAGATCGCGTTCAACGTGATCCCGCATATCGACGTGTTCATGGATTCGGGTGAAACCAAGGAAGAATGGAAAATGGTCGCCGAAACCAAGAAAATCGTCGACCCGTCGATCAAAGTCACAGCAACCTGCGTGCGGGTGCCTGTTTTTGTAGGTCACTCCGAAGCCGTGAACATCGAGTTCGAAGAGTTTCTGGATGCAGACGAAGCCCGCGATATCCTGCGTGAAGCCCCCGGTGTGATGGTCATCGACAAGCGTCAGGATGGTGGCTATGTCACCCCAATCGAATGCGTTGGCGACTATGCCACATTCATCAGCCGCATCCGGCAGGACAGCACGATTGAAAATGGCATCAACCTGTGGTGCGTCTCGGACAACCTGCGCAAGGGGGCTGCCCTGAACGCGGTGCAGATCGCCGAAACGCTAGGAATGCGCTGCCTGAAAAAGGGCTAAGCGGCCCCTTTATCGGTTCTATAACATCTAATTCGGGCGCATCTTCAGATGTGCCCGTTTTCATGTCCGGTTTGCTCGCCGCCCCACCAAACAGGCAGATGTAGCCGTGGCCCGGAAATGGGTAGCAAAGCGTAAACCCGCACATCACAACGGCCCCCCCTTGCCTTTGACCAACTACGCAGCGGATAGTTACGCCAGAACAAAGGAGTGTTCCCATGCGTACCGTCACCCTGCCTCTTATCCTTACCCTGACGCCAGCTGCCCTGTGGGCCGCAGACATTCCGCTGACCAGCGATGTTAGCCAGGTCACGCTTTATCCGCAGGGCGCCACCATCACCCGTGCTGTCCCCTTTACCATTCCGGTGGGACAGCATGACCTGATCCTTACCGACCTTCCACAATCCACGCCGCTGGCGTCGATCCGCGTTGCGGTGGATGGTGCGAGTATGGGCACCATCACCGCCCGGAACGATTTTGTCCCACCCCGCGACGATGAAATCAACGCTGCATTTGACGCGGCCAAAACCGAAGTTGAACGTCTGGAACAAGCCCTGCGCGATGGGCAGGCCAATGTGCAGGCCATCCGGCTTGAGATCGACGCCGCCGAGGCCCGCGTCGCCTTTCTGCGCCAGATCGGCGAAGGCGACGGCGTGGCGAAAATGGATGTCACCGCCCTGCGCGATCTGGTTGGTATGATCGGTGACGAAACCCTTGCCGCCAGGAAAACCGCGCTTGACGCCCAAAACCGGGCCGATGCAGCCGACCGTGCGCTAAAGGACACCCGCGAAGCGCTGGAAAAGGCCCATCAGGTACTTGCCGCGCTGGTCCCCGAGGACAAGGCGCGCGCCATGCTGGCCGTCTCGGTTTCTTCGCAGACTGAATCGAAAGGCACGCTGACTGTCACCTACAATATCGCGCAGGCCGGCTGGCAGCCCGTCTATGACCTGAAACTGACCCGTGATACCAGTGCGCTGGATATCGAACGCGGCGCCTTTGTCTATCAGGCCACCGGTGAAAACTGGCAGGACGTGTCATTGACACTGTCCACTGTCCGCCCGTCGGAACAGACCACCCCAGGCGACATCTGGCCCTGGCTCAGACGGATCGAAGACCCGGATCAACCCCGTCTGCAAAGCAAAAACCGCGCCGCGTTCGATCAGATGGAAATGGGCGCAGCGCTGGATATGGCCGCAGAACCCGCCATTGTCCGCGAAGAGGCTGACGCGCAGTTTGACGGTTTGGCTGTTACCTATAACTACCCTTCACCGGTTTCCGTCGCCTCAAGGGCTGACCGTGTTCGCCTGTCGCTTGGTACGCTCACCACAAAGGTGGATCTGCAGGCCCGCGCCGTCCCGCTGATGGATCAGACCGCCTTTCTTATGGCGAGTCTCACCAATGATATGGGTGAGTTGATCCTGCCCTCGAACGAGGCCAGTTTTTACATTGATGGCCGCTACATCGGACAGCAGTACCTCCACCTGATCCCTGCGGGCGGCGAGGCTGATCTGTCCTTTGGCCCGATTGACGGGCTGCGCCTGACCCGCACGGTTCTGGACCGCAACGAGGGTGATCGGGGTATCATCAGCAAATCCAACGAACTGACAGAAAGCGTTCGCATAGAGGTGGAAAACCTGACCGGTGAAAGCTGGCCCATTAACCTGCTGGACCGCGTGCCCTATTCCGAACAGGAAGACCTTGAAATCGCATGGCAGGCCCAACCGCGTCCGACCGAACAGGATGTCGACGGCAAACGCGGAGTTCTGGCGTGGGAGTTCACCCTGCCCGCCGGCGAAACGCAGGAAATCACCCTGGACCACGATCTTGAGTGGCCGGAAGGCAAGGTTCTGCGCTGACGGATTCGTTCGGCTAGACGTTTTTGAACAGACCTAACCGTGGCGCGCCACAAAAACTGGCGTGGCGGGCGTCACGGTAACGAATGCGCACTCCTCTGAAATCAAAGTTTCGGATTGCGACAGCAACACGTACCCTGACTTTTTGGGGCTGAATTCGTCGGAATTTCATTTCAGCAGCGGGTGCAGAAATCCTGACGCTCCGCTTTACCGTCTCCGGATCACGGACAGCGCTTTTCGGCCTCTTCCACCGCAGCAGTATATCCCAGCAGCGAAAACGTATCTTTCGTCACCGTGCCCCGGGCCGAACGCGCGGTCAGAACCGCATCGCTGCCACGCTTCATCGCTGCAATGATCTTGGCGTCATCAGCCGTGCTGGCCGGCCAAGCCCATTCCCCTTCGGTAAACAGCTCAAACTCGCTGCCGCCAACGTTCACATTCACCGTCGATCCACCCGCAAACGGGTAGCCACCTGTAAAGGCAATCTGCCCCTTCACACCGGCACCCGGCCGATAGAAGGTCATCAACAGGATATCGCCACGCTTGACCGCAACCACACGTCCATCCTTGCTGTTGACCGTTTCCGTGGGCGATGACACTGCCCAACATTCGCGCGGGTCCTTGTCTTCAAACACACTCCATGCGGTTTTTGCCGCCACCTGGTTGGTGCTTTCTTCCTGCGCCCAGACGCCCGACGCCGCCAACGCCAACAGGCCCGCCGCAATACCGCGTGCAAATCGTGATACCATCTGTCCAGCCTCCAAGCTGTCCTAGCCTCAAATTCGTCGGCCGCGCGCATCCCTAAACGGATTTCTTGTTGGCAACGGCCTGTTTCTACTCGACATTGCAACAATAGCCTGAAACAGGCGAGATGTGAAAGACACAATTGGCGGAAAATCGCACAGCACGGAGCCTTCAGATGACCAATCCTGTCCCGATGACCGAAATCTGGCGCGGTCCACTGGCCGAAAGCATCCATACCGGTCAGGCCGTGATCTGCGATGCCTCGGGTGATATTATCGAGGCCTGGGGCGATCCCGAAACCCTGGTTCTGCCGCGCAGTTCCGCCAAGATGATTCAGGCCCTTCCGCTTGTGGAAAGCGGTGCCGCCGATGCACGTGGGCTGATTGCTAAACATCTGGCGCTAGCCTGCGCCTCACACAACGGAGCCGCGATACATACCGAAACCGTCAATGACTGGCTAGCGGATCTTGATCTTGTCGACGACGACTTTCGCTGCGGTGCACCAATGCCCATGGACAGAACCGCCTTCGATGATCTAATCCGGACGGGCGGAAAACCTTGCCAAGTGCATAACGAGTGCTCGGGTAAGCATGCAGGTTTCCTGACTCTGGCGCAGCATCTTAGCGCGGGCCCGGAATATACTGACCCAGATCACCCAGTGCAAAAAGCCTGCCTTGAGGCTTTTGAAAGCGTAACGCTGGAAACCAGCCCCGGCTTTGGCATCGATGGCTGTTCAGCTCCAAATTTCATGTGTTCGCTTCACGGCATGGCCCGCGCCATGGCGTTTTTCGCCAACGCAAACGAAGGCGCTGATGCCCGCCAATCGGCCGCAGTGCGCCTATGGCAATCCATGGTTGCCCATCCCGTCATGGTCGCAGGTGAAAAACGTCCCTGCACCGAATTGATGCGCGCTTGCAAGGAACCTGTGGCCCTAAAATACGGGGCCGAGGGATTTTACATTGCCATATTGCCTACCCGCAAGCTGGGAATCGCCTTGAAAATCGCCGATGGCAGCAAACGCGCCGCCAATTGCACAATCGCTGCCCTGCTGGTCCGCCTGGGTTTGCTGGACGCCGATCATCCGGCAACCCTGCGCTTCATGAATGCGCCCATTCTGAATCGGCGAGGTATCCGGACCGGCATGATCAAACCTGCCAGCACGTTGCTCTGATCGTCCCGAAACCGACGGCGGCATATCGCGCATCTCGTTTAACGTGTAATTTCGGCTAACTCCCGCCATTTGCTACAAGCGTACTGCGCTATGTCCCGCCAAGCGCAAACAGACTTGGAAAAACGGCGAAGAGACGCCAAGGCAAAACCGGCTTTTCGGCTTGTTTCAGCACGAAAATCACCCGTTCCCCAACACGTCGGGACATTCCCTTACGCCGTGCCCATGTTCTGAATCGAGGGCAACAAACCCCTCGTAAACATGACACCACAAAGGGAATGATTTCATGTTCAAGGAACTTACCGCCGCAACTTTCGCGCTTGCTCTGACACTGCCCGCTGCCGCACTGGCATCCGACAGCATGGATGCCGACGCAGACGGTATGGTCACCGCCGACGAATTCGCAGCTGCCCACCCCGACGCGCCCTCGGGCACGTTCGAACAGATCGACGTAAACGCCGATGGTGCCCTTGCCGATGACGAGATCGCCGCGGCTCGCGAAGCGGGTATTCTGCCCGACGCCTCATAAATCAGGCCATAGATACCCTACACCGGGGGCGCGCTGCGTCCCCGGCATTCTTATCCGCACCGCCGCATTCGCCGTCCGAGCTGCCGCAAATGCCGCTTGCCTGCGGGCATCCTTTCCCACATCATCACTACAGTTCTCAGGGCGGGGTGAAATTCCCCACCGGCGGTAACGGGGCATGCCCCCGAAGCCCGCGAGCGCAACGGGTTTCCAGCGGAAATCCCTTGGTCAAGCAGATCTGGTGTAAGTCCAGAGCCGACGGTCAAAGTCCGGATGGAAGAGAGCGTAAAGAGCAGTCACCCGATAGCGGTGCCTGTCCTTTCGTTTGATGCTCTGGGTGACGTGTCAGAATGAAAGGATATGAAAATGACACTTCCCCGCTACGCCTTCATCAAGGCCAACTGGCACGCCGATATCGTCGACCGCGCGCTCGACGGGTTTGCCAAACTTATTCCCATGAATCAGATCGACGTCTTTGACGTTCCCGGCGCGTTCGAGATGCCCCTTTTGGCCCGCGACCTTGCAGCCTCCGGCCGCTATGCCGCCGTGGCTGCTGCCGCTTTCGTTGTCGATGGTGGCATCTACCGGCACGATTTCGTGGCAGGCGCCGTGGTTGACGGCCTGATGCGTGCAGGCCTCGACACCGGCGTGCCGGTTCTGTCAGTGTCGCTCACCCCTCATCACTATCAGGATACCGATCACCACAACGCGATCTACCGGGCCCATTTTGTGGAAAAAGGCACCGAAGCCGCCCGTGCCGCCCTAATGATCGGCAAAACCCGGGCCCGGCTCGCCGCCTGACCAACGCCAGCCAGACCGGTATCAAAACCGGTTCAAGGTAGGCCCGCCACACCCTTCCTCCTCCCCCATGGGAGGAGGACAGCAAGAGGTGTCAGGTCACATCATGCGCCCGGCCCGGGCGCGCTATACCTTCCGCACGCACGGTTTAAGACGAACCCACGGACTTAGATCGTTCTGACAGAAAACACATCCCGCGTGTAGCCCTGCAAGTACAGCAAAGCTGTCAGATCCCCGTGATTAACCCTGACATCGCACTGGGCGGCAACCGATGGCTTGGCATGCAGCGCCACGCCCGTACCGGCCAGCCCCAGCATGCCCAGATCATTGGCCCCGTCGCCCACCGCCATCACATCTGTCGCGGTCAGGCCCAGCCGGGCCGAAATTTCTTTCAGCGCCTGTACCTTTGCCTCGCGCCCCAGAATGGGCATGCCCACTTTGCCGGTGAGTTTTCCCCCCGTAATCAACAGGGTGTTGGCACGGTTTTCATCAAACCCCAACTGTTCTGCAACACTTGCCGTAAAGGCGCTAAATCCGCCCGACACCAGGGCCGCATAAGCGCCGTTTGCACGCATCGTCGCCACCAGCGCATCACCGCCCGGCATATAAGTGATCCGCTCGGCAATCACCTGCGCGATCACCTCCTCCGGCAGGCCTGCAAGCAGTTTCACCCGTTCGGTCAGCGCGCCTTCGAAATCCAGTTCACCATTCATCGCGCGGGCGGTGATGTCTTTCACATGCGCGCCTGCGCCCGCCACCTCGGCCAATTCGTCAATGCATTCCTGCTGGATCATCGTGCTGTCCATATCGGCCAGCAGCATCTTCTTGCGCCGCCCCGCGACGGGCTGCACCACCAGATCCACCTGCATCGCCTGCAGGCTGTCCCAAACCTCCCAGCGGTTGCCCGGCACCTCTGCCATCTCAAACTCTGCCGCCTCATCCGGCGCCAGCCAAATCGCATCCCCCCCGCCCCAGGCGTTGCGAAGATTTTCTACCAATGACGGATCCAATAGCCCGGCAGGCGCAATCAAAGAGGCAATAAACATTTAACAAAGTTTCCGATCGTAGTTGTGAAAGTCGCATTTTATCACTCAAGCGGCGCTATAGCGTCATTTCTGCACTTGCGAAAGCCCTGGTATGGCCGTATTTCGGTCCGTGGGACACCCCTCCCCAACGAGGGGCGCTTATCTGGAAGGATAGCAGCAATGGCTATTAACGAACCGGCAACGCGGCCGGAAAACCCGCGTTTCTCCTCTGGCCCCTGCGCCAAACCCCCTACATTCGACGTGACCAAACTCAGCGATGCCCCGCTTGGCCGCAGCCACCGCGCGGCGGTTGGCAAGGCCCGCCTAAAGGCCGCCATAGAAGGCACGCGTGAGATTCTTGGCATCCCCGCTGACTATAAAATCGGAATCGTGCCCGCCTCGGACACCGGTGCCGTTGAAATGGCGATGTGGAACCTGCTGGGCGCTCGCAAGGTTGAGATGCTGGCCTGGGAAAGCTTTGGCGCTGGCTGGGTAACCGATGCGGTCAAGCAACTGAAACTCGACGCGCAGGTCAAAACCGCCGATTACGGCCAGATTGTCGATCTTTCGACCGTCGATACCGATAACGATGTGGTCTTCACCTGGAACGGCACAACTTCGGGCGTACGTGTACCTGATGGCGACTGGATCAAAGCCGACCGCACCGGCCTGACTATCTGCGATGCCACTTCGGCCGCCTTCGCGCAGGTCCTGCCTTGGGACAAGCTGGATGTGACCACCTTCAGCTGGCAAAAAGTGCTGGGCGGAGAAGCAGCCCATGGCATGATCGTTCTGTCGCCCCGCGCAGTGGAACGGCTGGAAAGTTACACCCCCGCCTGGCCCTTGCCAAAAATCTTCCGCCTGACCAAAGGTGGCAAGCTTATCGAAGGCATCTTTGAAGGTGCAACGATCAACACGCCCTCGATGCTGGCAGTCGAGGATTACCTCTTGGCGCTTGACTGGGCCCGCTCGGTTGGTGGCCTTGAAGGGCTGATCGCCCGCGCCAACGCGAATACCAAGGCTGTCGCGGATTTCGTCGAGATGCATGACTGGATCGACTTTTTGGCCCATGATCCGGCCACGATGTCGAACACCTCGGTGTGCCTGACATTCACAGATGCCCGTGTCAAAGACGGCGCAGCTTTTGCCAAAGACATAGCCAAACGGCTCGACACCGAAGGCGTGGCCTACGACATCGGTGCCTATCGCGATGCCCCTGCCGGCCTGCGCATCTGGTGTGGCGGCACAGTGGAAACATCCGATGTGGTCGCGCTTATGCCCTGGGTCGAATGGGCCTTTGAGACCGAAATCGCAGCGCTGTCAGAAACGGTGTGACACCAATTTCTTGAAAATAAATCGGTCCGGAGTCTTTGAAAGACTCCGCCCCCCCACAAGATTTTCATCAAAGGAGCCCAGCAATGGCCCCCAAAGTACTCGTCTCCGACAAACTTTCTGAAACCGCTGTCCAGATCTTTCGTGATCGCGGCATTGACGTCGATTTCCAGCCGGACCTTGGCAAAGACAAGGATAAGCTGGCCGAGGTGATTGGCCAGTATGACGGCCTTGCCATCCGCTCGGCCACCAAGGTAACAGCGAAAATTCTCGAAAACGCCACCAATCTCAAGGTCATCGCACGCGCCGGTATCGGCACCGACAATATCGACAAGGAAGCGGCCAGCAAGAAAGGCGTGATCGTGATGAACACGCCCTTTGGCAACATGATCACCACCGCCGAGCATGCGATAGCAATGATGTTCGCCGTAGCCCGCCAACTGCCCGAGGCCAGCGCCTCAACACACGCTGGTAAATGGGAAAAATCCAAATTCATGGGGGTCGAGTTGACGGGCAAAACCCTTGGCGTCATCGGCGCCGGCAATATCGGCGGCATCGTCTGCGACCGTGCTCGTGGTTTGAAAATGAAGGTCATCGCCTACGACCCGTTTCTGAGCGAAGCAAAAGCCGACAAGATGGGCGTCGAAAAGGTTGAACTCGACGATCTGCTCAAGCGCGCCGATTTCATCACCCTGCACGTTCCGCTGACAGACCAGACCCGCAACATCCTGAGTCGCGAAAACCTTGAGAAAACCAAAAAGGGCGTGCGCATAATCAACTGCGCCCGTGGTGGTCTGGTAGACGAAAACGCGCTGGCCGACCTGTTGAAATCCGGCCATGTCGCCGGAGCGGCCTTTGACGTCTTCGCGCAGGAACCCGCCACGGAAAACCCGCTTTTCGGCCTGCCCAACGTGGTCTGCACCCCACATCTGGGCGCCGCCACCACCGAAGCACAGGAAAACGTTGCCCTGCAGGTGGCCGAACAGATGTCAGACTATCTGTTGACCGGCGCCGTGACCAATGCGCTCAACATGCCTTCGGTCACCGCTGAAGAGGCCAAGGTCATGGGCCCCTGGATCAAACTTGCCGACAACCTTGGCGCTTTTATCGGCCAGATGACGGATGAGCCGATCAAGGCGATCAACATCCTCTATGACGGGGTCGTATCCGAGATGAACCTCGGCGCACTGACTTCTGCCGCGGTTGCGGGCATCATGAAATCGGTCAACCCCGAGGTAAACATGGTCTCGGCCCCGGTTGTGGCCAAGGAACGCGGTGTGAAAATCTCGACCACGAAGCAGGATAAATCCGGCGCGTTCGAGGGTTATATCAAACTGACCGTCGTCACCGATCAGCGCGAACGCTCGATCGGCGGAACGGTGTTCAGCGACGGCAAACCGCGTTTCATTCAGATCAAGGGCATCAACATCGACGCTGAAATCGGACGGCATATGCTCTATACCACCAACAAGGACGAGCCTGGCATCATCGGCACTTTGGGGCAGACGATGGGTGAAAACGGCGTCAACATCGCCAATTTCACCCTAGGCCGCTCGGCGGCCGGGGGCGAGGCGATTGCCCTGCTCTATGTTGACGCTCAGGTCAGTCCGGATGTCATTGCCAAACTCGACGCTACGGGCAAGTTCCAGCAAATCCGATCATTGGAATTCGATGTCGCTTGATAAGTCAACATGGTCTGATCCAACGGAAACGCCGCCCTTCGGGGCGGCGTTACACATTCTTGATTAGCGCATAACGGTACAGGAATACCGATCCGAAACCATTGGACATTTTGCGCGCATTGCTTCTGATTAAGCCCATGACCGAACCACTTTATATAATCCCCGACATTCACGGCCAGTTCACAATGCTTGAGGAAGCTCTGGCATTGATCGAGGCCGAAGGGGGGGTAAACGCACCCATCGTTTTTCTGGGCGATTACGTGGATCGTGGTCCTGACAGCCGCGCGGTTATCGACTTGTTGATCGACGGACAGGCCAGGGGCCGAAACTGGATCACTTTGCGTGGAAATCATGACCAGATGTTTCTGGATTTTCTCGACTATGGCGCCATCCATCCCGTGCGCCTGCGCCCCGATCTCAGCTGGATTCATCCCCGTCTGGGCGGCGACACCACGTTAGCCTCCTACGGTATTATCGGCGATGAGGACAACACCAACCACACCGCTGCCGTTGCCGCCGTCCCGCGCGCACATCGCGACTGGCTGGCCTCGCTTCCGTTTTACCACCTGACCGGGCCGCTTCTTTTTGTCCACGCGGGTATCGCCCCCGGCGTGCCCCTCTCACATCAGTCTCCCGAGGATATGCTCTGGATTCGCGAAAACTTCCTCACCGATCCGAAACCCCACCCATGGCTGATTATTCATGGCCACACAGCCCTAGACATGCCAACTCATTTCGGCAACCGCATCGACCTTGACGGCGGGGCAGGCCGGGGCCGCTCGCTCTGGCCTGCGGTGATTGAGGACAGGTCGTGCTGGCTTCTGACAAAAGACGGCCGCCAACTCCTCACTCCTGCAGAACAACCCGGTAATCGCCGCGCCACGCCCGGTCTGCTCCCCCCTTAAGGCAAATCTCGACTGGCGGCTTCAGGCGCTGGTCAGATTGAGCTTGTGGAAACCACATCAAAGTTATTCCTTTTAGCCGCCATTTCCTGCTTGGTCGGCGAACTGAAGCATTGCGGACAATGCCGCCGTTGAGTGCCGGGCATTTGGGCCATGTCTGCTGCGGGCTCCGAGCCGGTCTTTCGCTACACCCAGATCAAAGATCCGCGTCGGCCCCAAAGGTATAACCCGCCACCCAAAAGGAAGATCCTTGGGTACTGTTCAACGCCGTTCGGGATCAGGATCAACATCCGGGCACTCGAAGGTTTGGGGATTACAAAACCTCGCCACGCAACCAGTTGACCACGGCGCTGACAACCGCCCGCACCGCGCCAATCTGCACGTTTTTGTACGTTTCGTGCGCACCCCGGCGGATATGCCGCATCGCAGCATCCCATGTTGTCATTGCTTTTACACACGCCACTCCAGTATTTTGAGCAAGACTCAGAAAAGGCGGAAAACATGACAGATATCGTAATTCTTGACGGTGCACGCACAGCTATAGGCACATTTGGCGGCTCACTGGCCGGAACCCCTCCATCCACCCTTGGAGCCATCGTTGCAAAAGAAGCACTGGCCCGTTCCGGCGTCGAGGGCACCCAGATCGGCCATGTGGTTTTCGGCCATGTAATTAACACCGAGCCGCGTGATATGTATCTGTCACGTGTTGCTGCAATGGACGCGGGCATTCCCGATACGGCACCAGCAATGAACGTCAACCGTCTGTGTGGATCGGGTGCCCAGGCCATTGTTTCGGCAGTGCAATCCTTGATGCTGGGCGACGCCGATTTCGCTTTGGCCGGGGGCGCCGAAAATATGAGCCGCTCGCCCTTCATCATCACTGATCAACGCTGGGGCGCCAAGATGGGCGACGTCACCACCCGCGACATGATGCTGGGTGCTTTGAACTGTCCCTTCGGCACCGGCCACATGGGGGTGACGGCAGAAAACGTTGCGGCTGAGCATGATATTTCCCGGGTCGATCAGGATGCCTTTGCTCTTGAAAGCCAACGCCGCGCCGCCGAAGCGATTGCCGAGGGCCGGTTCAAGTCACAGATCGTACCGGTCGAGGTGCGCGTCAAGCGTGACATGGTTGCTTTTGACACCGATGAGCACCCCAAACCCACCACAGCCGAAGCACTGGCAAGCCTGCGCGCGGTGTTCCAGAAGGACGGCAGCGTAACGGCCGGGAACGCCAGCGGGATTAACGACGGCGCCGCCGCCATCGTTTTGGCCCGTTCTGCCGCTGCCGATGCTGCCGGTTTGAAACCCAAGGCCCGGATCCTGGGCTACGCCCATGCCGGTGTACGCCCTGAAGTGATGGGCATCGGCCCGGTCCCTGCGGTAGAAAAACTGCTGGCGAAAACCGGTCTGAAAGCCAGCGATTTCGACGTCGTTGAATCGAACGAAGCGTTTGCCGCCCAAGCCTTGGCCGTCAACAAAGGGTTGGGGCTAGATGGTGGCAAGGTCAATCCAAATGGTGGGGCCATTGCACTTGGCCACCCGGTTGGGGCCACAGGTGCGATCCTGACCGTCAAGGCACTTTACGAACTTGAGCGCACCGGCGGGTCAAAGGCGTTGATCACCATGTGCATCGGCGGCGGACAAGGGATTGCGCTGGCAATAGAGCGGCTCTGAGGCACTATTCACCGACCTTGACAAACGGCTTCGCAAGCTCAGTCAATCCGCACAGTGACACGTGCGGATTGACCCTTGGCATCAATCACGGAAAGGGTTGAAAACCCTTCGGAAAGTCCGCTCAGAGCGGTTTCCCGGCGATGCACGCCCGTTTGAACCGGCGCTCCATTGGCCAACCAAGTAAAGGGCGGCTTGCCGTCCTGTACCTTTACGACCAGCGCGCCGTCCACCCCCGTCAATCGCACGCCGTCGGGTGGAAATACCAGCTTGAGCGCATCTTCAGGTGCCTGGAAAACAGCCTCACGCCCAGAGAAACGGCGCAGGGCCTGCGGCAACTGCGCAGTGGATACGATCAGCGTTTCAGGTGGCGGGGGCGGTAATGGATCGGTCTGACGTTTCAGACGCTGGAAAGCGTCGAAAAGGATCGGTGCAGCCAGTTCACCGCCAAACGCACCGGGGACAGGTGTGCCATCTGGCCGGCCGATCCAGACACCAATTACATGCGCCCCGTCAAACCCTACGGCCCAAGCATCGCGATGCCCATAAGAGGTTCCGGTTTTATAGGCCAATTGACCGGCCGCACCACCCCGGGGTGGTGCCGAACCTGCAAGAATATCAGAGATCTGCCAAGCAGCAGCGCGGCTGACAATCTGACTCGCAGGCCCCTTGTCTGGCACTGCTTTATGCCAATGCAACTGGCGCGCTTGCCCACCATTGGCCAGCGTCGCGTAAAGCTGCACAAGATCGGTCAGCGTGATCCCAACCCCGCCAAGAGCCACGGCCAGGCCCGCCTGATCACCCGGCAGTTCCGTTTGAACACCGGCGCGACGCAACGCATCCATCAGATGCGCCGGGCCGATCTGATCCATCAGCAGCACAACCGGAATATTCAGCGACTGGCGCAGGGCCTCGGCCACCGGTAATTCGCCCCGAAATTTACCGTCAAAATTTTGTGGGGCATAACTGCCAAAAGCAACCGGCCGATCATTGATCAGGGTTTGAGGATGCACCAGCCCCCGATCAAAAGCCATCGCATAAACAAGTGGTTTCAGCGTTGATCCGGGCGAACGCAAGGCGCGGGTCATATCCACGTATCCCTGCCGCGCATCGCCCGAACCAAAGCTTGCCGATCCAACTGAAGCGATGATTTCGCCGCTGCGGTGGTCGGCTGCGACAACGGCTGCCGACACGTTCGCAGGTAAACCCTGCATCGACGTTTCCAGCATTTTCTCCAGATCTTGCTGCACCGTCAAATCCAATGTCAGATCATGCCGGCGCACCAGTGGATCGCGGGCTAAAGCCAGATCGGACAGGTGCGGTGCAAGGGCCGGAAACGGGCGGCGCCGATACGGCACCGGTTCTGTCAGCGCGCCGCTAATAGCTTCTGCGCCCAGTACACCCGCGTATTGCATACGCGACAGGACACGCGCGCGCGCCAGACGGGCCTGAGGCCTGTTGCGGTCAGGGCGCCGCGCCTCGGGCGATTGCGGCAAGGCCACCAGCAATGCAGCTTCGGCCGGGGTCAGACGTGCGGGTTCCTTGCCAAACCACGCCAGCGTAGCCGCGCGGATACCTTCCAGATTCCCCCCATAAGGCGCACGGGACAGGTAGAGCGTCAGAATCTCGTCTTTGCTGAATTGCCGCTCCAGTGCCAAAGCGACCCGAATTTGCCGCAGCTTACCGCGCCAATGCCCCGTGCCGCTATCTTCCAGCAGGCGCGCTACCTGCATCGTCAGGGTCGACCCGCCTGAAATCAACCTGCCATTCCAGACCGCCTGCCCAAAGGCACGCAGAATGGCCCATGGATCGACACCGGCATGGCTGTAAAACCTTTTGTCCTCAAATGCGATCAGCATGTCCAGATACCTGCTGTCCACCCAATCAGAGGTCACTGCCATTCGCCACCGGCCATCCCCCACAGTATAGACCCGCAGCATCTGACCCGAGCGGTCCAGTACCTCAACCGAAGTTTCCGATAACAAAGATGGGAGTTGCGTGGTCGCGACCCAACGATTCAGCCCGTCCCTTGTGGCAGCACTCGTCAATAGCAGCAGCGCCAGTACGAAACATAGCCTATCAGGGGCTCGCATGATCCACCTCACCTTCCCACAGGTCGGGGTAAAGCGTGACAAAGCCGCTTGGATCAACCTCGAAACGGGTGCTGAACCCGCTCTGAGCCGCAACATAATCGACCTGCCCGGCAGCCCCTGACCGCGTGTAGGTTTGACTAAGCGGCGCAAGTTCCAATTCAGGATATCGCAGCCAGCCCGCAGAAACAGAAAGCCAGGGCTCCGGCTGAGCGCTCAGGCGGCGCAACGCCATAAGGTTGGTCGCCGGGGTAAAAGATATATCCAGGTCGCGCGCGCCTGCGACATCAGGTTGAGGCACGCCATTTAACTGCCAATCGCCGCCATCGCATTCGATATGAACATTGACCTGCCGTTCCCCATGCAACCCGCTGATATCAGCGCTTAGCGTGCGCCAGGATTCGTCGCATCGCACGACATAGTCGAGCGCGGCAAACCCTGAATCATCGCGAAACCGGGCATGGCCAATCAACAGCCAGCCATGATCGACCTTGGCCAGACGGCACTTGTCGTCACCCTCGTGATTCAGCGCCCGCCAGTGGGCTGTAGCTATGGTTTGACCCGTCATAATGTCATTCCGTCACCTGCATCCGGCCCGTCGCACCGTTCGCCCGGTAAGTGGGGCGGTACATATCCTCGACCGTGGCCGCAGGGTGATGATAATGTCCAGAAGCTACGGCACGAACGATATAAGCCAGTTGAAACGGCTTTTCGCTGTGCCAGTCCACAGCGGCCAGAAAACGATCTGTGCGGAATTCGCTGTGCCGCACTTCGGGCGGTTCCAGCCAATCCAGTGCGCGGATATCACCCGAACGTAAAAGGTTGGGGTTGTCTATCTCAAGTCCCGCCGGAAGCGGATCATTGATCATCAACCGTGCCGCGCCTTTCTCAAAGGGGGTAACGCGCAGAACGGTGACCAGCCTTGTACCACTGATTATATTGCCCAACGTCACCGGATTGCCTTCCAGATCATAATAACTTCGCGTGATCCCAAAGCCATACCCGCCCGGGTCTGCGGGCACGGCGGGCACGCCAGTTGTGGTCAAGGTGATGTCTGTATCCCTGTCACCGGTATTCCGGACCGAATTTGGGGTCAGCGTATCAGCCTCCAGCATCCGCACAAAAGGCCCGGAAACCGGCGCATCGTTCAGAGTAAGCGCCGTAACCGAACTGTCATTTATCAAAGCCCGGGCCGCCAACAGCGACCAGACCTGTTCCTGTGTCGACATGAAGGGGCCCACGGCAGAAAGGGATTGCGCCAGCATATCCCGGTCCACAGCGTCAGTGCCAGCCTCAAGCGCCAGACCAAGCAGTGCGGCCCGGTCACGCAGCTCTGTCCCGTAGTCAGCGCGCCAGACTTGACCTTCGCGCCCTGTATCCCGTGCTATCAATTTCTGTGCCAGTGCAAACATCCGGTCAGCGCGGGTCTGATCCCCATAAAATGCAAGCGCTGACCCAAGCTGGGCAAGCGCCATGGGGGTCGCAATTGCATCCGCCTTGACATCAGCATAATAGCGCAGGTCGCCTATTTGTGCAGCACCCTCACGTGCCAGAACCATCAACGCATAGGCAATATCCTCGCCTCCTTTGTCAAAATCCGGGGCGTAATTGACGCGGTTGCGCAGGTTGTCCATCGCCATGGCAAAGGCCTGTTGTGGCACGACATACCCGTCCGACCTGGCGCGGGACAAAAAGTCACTCACATAGGCATCAAGCCAAAAATCACCTGAACCGGCCTGCCACAAACCAAAAGCGCCATTGCTGCTTTGACGGGTGAGAATACGGGCGATAGCCCGTTCGATCCGTTGGCCGATCTGCTCACCTTTCCCTAGTCCCAAGGCCCGAGCAACCTGATTAAAATAAAGCAGCGGCAAAACCTGGGACGTTATCTGTTCGGTACAGCCGTAGGGGTATTGGTCAAGCGCACGCAACATCCCCGGCGCATTCATACGCGCCAGCGGGCCGGCCGAGATGACAGCGCTGCCCGTTCCCGCTTTGAAACCGGCAAAGATATTGTCATCCAGGATGAATGTGTCGCCCGACGCCAGTGAAAACCGCCGTGTGCTTGAAATGGCGGGATCGTTACTTCGCACCGGCAATGTCAATTCTTTAACAAGTTGCTTTCCGTCTGGCGTTGTAAGGGCAATGCGCAGGCTGTGATCGCCCGGTTCATCAGCCGTTACAGGCAGTCTAAGAACTGCCTTTTCCTGTGCGCCAAGATCCAACCCCGCGGGGATTGCGCCCGTCAACGCCACACCCGTTGCGACTATGTCCAACCCCATGCGGCCCGTGGGCCCTTCGGCATGTAAGATCTCAAGCAGTAGCTGGCTTTGATCACCCGGCGCCAAAAAGCGGGGCAGCGTCGCGGTAACGACAACCGGGTCTCTGACGATCACGTCATCGCTGGCCTGACCCACCGCACGATCTGACCATGCCACCGCCATCAAACGTACAGCGCCGTTGAAATCGGGCATATCAAAGCTGGCCCGCGCCATACCATCCCGGCCTACCTGCAAAGGGCCCGAGAAGAAGGCAACCAGTTCTTCGGTCGGTGGCGGCGATTGCATCTGCATCTCGTTGCCCGCATCCCCACCCGAACGAACCTGTCCGACCGCGCCGTTCATCCCGTCGATAAGCCGCCCGTAGATGTCACGAATTTCAACACCAAGGCGGCGCTGACCGAAATAGTGACCTGAAGGATCGGGACTGTTGAACCCTGTAAGGTTCAGAATTCCCAGATCGACCGCCGCCAGGGTGACAAACCCGCTGTCGCCTTCGGATACACCATCAACGCGCACAGCCACCTCCAGCGGCCCACGCGGCGCAGATTTGTCGGGGGCTTCAATGCTGACGGTCAGCTGTTTTTCACCCGGTTCAATCTGCGCATAGCTCAGACCAAGCGCGCGGGCCGGGTTTTGCCCGGCGCTGACATCCATCGGGCGGATCACCTGAGCGGTTACATAGGCCCCCGCCCCCCATTCATCGGTCACTTGCAGCGGCACCAGGTTTTCACCCTTGGTAACCTCCACTGCATGCATCTCGATCACGCGGTTCGACATCACCGTAATCAACGCTGTGCCGCCATAACGTGGCACAAGGCGCAGTTCAGCGGTGTCACCGCTAAGATACCCGGTGCGGTCCAGAGAAAGCTCAAGCGTGTCAGGCGTTTGAGATACATCTGCAGGGGCGTACCAACCCGCATAAAAATCCGCAGAACTTGCAACGTAAGGCCCGTCCAGCCGTTCGACCAGCAGCTCATACCGCCCCCAATCGACAGGGGCGGAAACAGTGACCGGAGTATCAACCAGCATCGTTTCGCCGGTATCAATCCGCGTACGGGTCGTGATCGGTTCCCAATTCCAGCTGCCATATTGCTGATACCATTGATATCGCGTCTCGACACGGTTGATCGTCCAGCGCACTTTCATCGGTATGGGCAACAGATCAGAGTCGACGGCCAAGACCTGAAACGTAGCCTTGGTACCTTCAGCGACGACGCCGTCAAACTGGGGTTTTACGCCGATTATCGGGCCTGCAGGGGCCAAAATGCGGGTCAGCTGCCGTTCTACCGGGCGGCCAGAACCTTCCTTTACACTCAGGGTGATCGTCGCCTCGTAAGGTCGGTCGGTAACATCGGTTTTGGGTACCGCAACGGGCATGATAAGCCGCCCGGCCCCATCCGTGGTGCCGCCAGTGATATAGCCCGAACGGGCCGTGACACGTTCGTCGTAGCGGCCAAAACTGTACCCCGGAAAGGTATCAAGGCTGCGACGCGGCCGCAGGCTTAGGGTGCCGTCGGCCTTCAATCCGGCACCGGGCGCCCCAAACAGATAGCGCGCGTCAAGTGTCAGAGGCACAGTATCACCCGGGTGGATAGAGTCATTGGGCAGGGACAGATCAAAATCGATCCGTTCAGGCAGAAAATCCTCAACCAGCAAGGTCTGGCTGGCCAACGCAGGCGCATCGACATCAGCCTTGATAACCAGCTTCCACGACCCACGCGGCGCCGAAGTGCCAACTGGCAGGGTGAAAACATGTCCGCCCGCAGAATCCCGGTTAGACACAATGCGCGAATACTCCACCCCATCTGGACGGATCAGTATTGCGGTCAGCGGCAAACCAGAAATTGCGCGTGCATTTCCATCCCGCGCCAGTGCCGTTGCATAAATCACCTCGCCCGCGCGATAGGCACCCCTGTCCGTTGCCAGAAACACATCCACGGGTGGTGCAGGCGGGCGCCCTTCAACCCCGCGATCAGACAAATCAAAGGCCGGATCGGTCAGTGACAGAAAAGCAAAGTCATCCTCGCCTGCCTGCGCCATGACCAACGCAGGGGCCGCCCCATCCAATCCACGTGTCAGACCCGGAGCAAAAAGGGCATGGCCCCTTGCGTCAGTCAGAACCGTCGCCAACTCACGGTTGGCACGGCTGAGCAGCGTAAGTTTAATCCCTTCCTTTGCCGCCGCATCCGACAGGCCGCGTACAAACACATGTAAGCCATCGGTTCCTTTGAGCGTGGTCAGACCCAGATCAGTCAGAACAAACCATTGGGTTGCGCCCGGATCATCATAAAGATCGCGTCCCTCAACCCGGGCTGTCAGCGCGTAGATGCCGGGCGGCTGATCCGTCAGCACATCCCCCATCGGCAGCCGCGTCGTCATCGTCTGGTTCAGCTGATTTTGCACCTCGCCCGTACCAGTCCAGACTTCTTCGGCGATATCGCCTGAAAACAACTGATCCTGATATTGCGATAGCGGGCGGCCGAAATATCCGTCCTGCAACGCCCGCAGCAGGTTGCGGTCACTGACCCGGCGCAACAGCAATTCCACCTTATCCAGATTGACCGTCTCAACCGGAAGTGCTGAATCAGCCGCCTTTGGAAGCACAAAGGCCCGGCCTGAAAAGCTGACCTTTGGTGCGCGGTCGCGCACATAAAGCGAGATCGGCACGTCCTTGATCAGCACTTCACCACTGGCCGCGGGCAGACCTTGGCGAAAAGTGACAGTATAGCGTTTCCCATGTTGCACACCGTCAATGCAGATTTGCTGGCCTTCGGGCTGCACCACCAGCCCCGGATCGGGCTGGCGCACGTAGGGCGTATAGTCCGTACCGGCCTTGATCAGTTCTTCAGAAAATTCGGCGCAGATGCGCGGTCTGGCGCTTTCATTGTCAACGCGGTGTTCGGTTATGCGGAAGCCATATTTTGCGGCTGCTTTTTCAAGCGCGGCTACTATATCCGCTCGAGGCTGGATCGATTCGGCCAGACGCAAGGCATGAACCATATCGCGACCACGACCATTGCGTTCCAGCGCATTGGCCATGACGTACAGCGCTGATACACGCGCCGGGTCGCTTAGCGCACGCAGGTAACCATTGATCGCCCCGTTCAGCGCCTGCGCGCCGTAGCGGTGTTTATCCGATGACTTTTGACTTTTGATCTCTAAAGACAGGCGCGCATATTCAACCCAAAGATCACTGGTATCCGCGGTGGAAACTGCCGCACCTGTCCAGCGCATCGCATTCAGAAAATCGTTCCGCGCCAGCCTGTCCTGCGCCGCACCGGTCAATGCTGCGGTGTCCCAGACCCCCGCCGGATGGCGCGCCCCGATTTGCCCGGCAAAAGCGCCTGCACCTTGCAAATCAGAGGGGGAAAGAAAGCTTAATTCTGCCTGACGGGCGTCAGAAATTGACAGAACACGTGGATCAGTGGCCAGAATTTCGGCGGATATGGCACCGTCATACGGGGTTTTCTCTGAGACAGCACTTTTTGGAAAACACGCGTTCGAGCGCTTGTTGAAGGTATATGCCTGACACTTCGGATTGCTTAGGCAGGCGCGCTGACATGCTTCAAGCGTTGTATCAAACAGCGCGGCCAGATCAGAACCATAAAAATCAACGTCTTGAGTTACCACTTGACGGCGTTCGGGCACGGGCGATTGTGCAGTCGCAGATGCAGCGAACAATAACAAACCGATGACAAATGAAATCTGCCGGAGCATGGGTACCCTCCTAGGTCAATTGCCCCATGGTGCCACGCGAGCCGCAGGCTGACAACGATTCCACCAAGACACTTAAAGAGTTGTTCACCGCGATGGTGGATTGTGGCGCCAATCGTAAAACCGGTGCGACGGAGGGTGAGGATGAGTCTCGCCAACAAACTGGCAGAAGAGAGACGTGCCCGTCTGGCGGCCGAACGTTTGCTTGAACAAAAGCAGACGGAATTGCACGCGGCTAATCGCAAACTGGGCAGGCACGCCCGTGCGTTGTCGGATGAGATCGTCGAAACACAGGCCGAAGTGCAAAATGCACTCAACGAAAATCAAAGGGTTAGATCTGACCTGAATGCGGCCAACCAAAAAGTTGAAATTGCCGAGCGACGCTTGTGGCACTCCATAGAAACCATTCAGGACGGATTTGCTTTTTTTGACACGGATAACAGGCTGATCGCAGCAAACAATGCCTGGATATCCATCTTTGACGGGCTTGAAGATGTCCGGCCCGGCATCAGCTATGTGGAAGTGCTGCAGCTGATCACCGAAGAAGGTATCATCGACATTGGTGAGATACCCCCCGCTGCGTGGCGCGAAACGATGCTGGACCGTTGGCAATGCCAGACCCCCGAACCCGAGATCGTCCGGCTTTGGAGCGGACAGTATATCAAACTGATCGATCAACGCGGGCACGGTGGCGACGTAGTTAGCCTTGCGTTGAATATCTCGGATACAATTCGCTATGAAAAAAAACTGAAGGCCGCTCGACGCAAGGCCGAAGCCGCGAACCTTGCAAAATCGTCTTTCCTTGCGAACATGAGCCACGAGATCCGGACACCGATGAACGGTGTTGTCGGGATGGCCGAATTGCTGAAAGACACCAACCTGACCGAAGAGCAGCGCCTGTACGCCGACACAATCAAAAACTCGGGCGAAGCCCTGTTGGTGATAATCAACGACGTTCTCGACTACTCAAAAATCGAAGCTGAAAAGCTGGTTTTGCACGATAGCCCTTTCGATCTCGAACGTTCGATTCATGAACTTGTCATGCTGACGCAGGTCATTGCATGCGAAAAGGGGCTGGACGTCGTCGTGGATTACGATCTGTTCCTGCCCACGCAATTTATTGGTGATCCGGGGCGCATACGTCAGGTGATGGCAAACCTGATTGGCAACGCGGTTAAATTTACTGAAGCCGGACATGTGATGATCCGCGTGGTCGGTATGCACGCAACAAATAACGAGATGGCCCGGTTAAATATCGTAATTGAGGATACCGGCATTGGAATTCCGCCAGACAAGATTGAGCATATTTTCGGTAAATTCAATCAGGTTGACGACGAACGAAACCGCAAGTTCGAAGGGACCGGACTTGGCCTTGCCATTTCGCAAAAACTGATCCGGATAATGGGCGGAAATATCTGGGTCGAATCTGTCGAAGGCAAAGGATCGCATTTTGGATTTTCGCTGACGCTGCCCGTGGTCGAGCCGGTCAACCCGGAGAGCTTTCGCCTACCCTATGGATTGAGGCGGGTGATGATTGTAGACGACTGCACCGCAAGTCTTTCTATTCTGGAACGACAGCTTGGTCAGTTGGGCATCGAAACGGTCAGTTGCACCAGTGGTTCCGAAGCATTGACCAAACTGCCCGGCGGCATTGACCTGATCCTGACCGATCACAACATGCCGGAAATGGATGGCCTGGAGCTGGCTGAAGCCGCCGATGAGGCCGGGTTTACCCAGCCAGTCGTCCTGCTAAGCCACAATACCGACGATGCGGAACACGACCCGGGTCGAGGGTTTGTGAAGGCCGTCCTGAAAAAGCCGGTCGCCAGAAATGATTTGTTCTGTGCATTGCGATCAATTGCCGATGATGCACAACACATTGCCGCAGCTGATAACCAGCCTGAACCCAAACCCGAAAAAACAGTTGCACCTTCCAACCGCGCAATGCGCATTCTTGCTGCCGAAGACAACAAAACCAATCGTCTGGTATTCTCGAAAATGGTCAGGACACTGGATGTTGATCTGACATTTGCAAAAAACGGGGCCGAGGCAGTCGAGTTATATCAGTCTTACCGGCCCGATATTGTTTTCATGGATATTTCGATGCCGGACATGGACGGTAAAGAAGCCACTTGGAAAATCCGCAAGATCGAAAAGACGACCGGGTACCATATTCCGATTGTTGCCATGACCGCGCACGCGATGAAGGGGGACAAAGAGGGTATCATCGCCGCCGGACTTGACCATTACCTCTGCAAACCTTTGCGCAAAGAGGCAATACATGCGCAGATCCTCAACGCACGTCCCGCTGGCACGCGCGACCCCAAGGGACAGGATCAGCCCTCGGGATAATCGCGCAGAAAAACCGGGCTTCCAGTTTTGGACATGTCTGCACGAAAACGGTAACCGCCGATGTCAAACTCTTTCAGCGCCTCCGGATCTTTCAGGCGACGCTGAATGATATAGCGCGCCATCGCGCCGCGTGCTTTCTTGGCGAAAAAACTGACGATTTTTGCTTTGCCGGCCTTTTCCTCCATGAAGACCGGCGTGATAATCCGCAATTTAAGCGCATTGGGATCAACTGCACCAAAATACTCCTGACTAGCGCAATTGACCAGAATATCTGTGCCCACGGCAGTGGCCTGCGCGTTTAACGCCTGTGAAATCTGATCCGCCCAGTAGTCATAAAGGGTCTTGCCCCGCGTGGTTTGCAAACGACTGCCCATTTCCAGGCGATAGGGTTGGATTGCATCGAGGGGCCGCAAAACACCATAGAGGCCGGAAAGAATGCGCAAATGCTCCTGCGCCCAAGTCATCTCATCAGCATCAAGTGACCCCGCCTCAAGCCCCTGATAAGTGTCACCGGCAAAAGCCAGCGCTGCAGGTTTTTCCGCCATTTGGCCGAAATTGCCGAACCGTTCAGCGTTCAGCGTTGCCAGGTTTTCGCTGATATGCATCAGTTTGCGCAGACCACCGACACTCAGGTTACGCGCCACACCCGCCAGTTCGTCCGCCTGCTTCTGGAACATCGGGCGTGTCGGTTCCATCCCCTCGGCCGGGTCCATATCAAGCTTTTTGGCAGGTGAGACGACAACCAACATTCAAAATTCCCCTTTGCTGACCTCTGTCTGACTTAGTCCGCCATACGCAGAACGTCCAGAAAAGCGGGGCCAAATCTTTCAGCCCGCTTTTCCCCCAGCAGACGCTGCATTTCGGTGGCATCCCGGGGCCGGGTCGAAGCAACGCGCGCCAGCAAAGACGCCGAACAGCTTAACGGCTTTCCGATACCGTTTTCACCGCGCGCCAGATCAGCCTGTGCCTGCATCAGCTGATCGTAAACATCGCCGGCCGCACGCCCAGCCAGTTTGCGGCGGGACGGGTGCATCACCTTGGCTTCGCCATTGATCACCTCAAGAAATGCATCTCCAAACCGTTCCAGTTTTTTTGCGCCCACACCACTGACCTGCACCATCTGGTCCAGTGTTCCAGGACGTTTTTCAGCCATCTCAATGAGGGTACGGTCGGTGAACACGACGTAGGCAGGTACCTTGGCCGCTTCGGCCAGTGCACGGCGTTTGGCCTTGAGTGCCGATAAAAGCGGTGCGTCTTCCTCCGAAACCAGCGCTTTGGCGGCAGGACGACGGGATTTCGACACAAGCGTATCACGACGCAGGGTAATCAACTGCTCATCGCGCAGAATTGGACGTGCGGCCTCGGTCATACGCAGCGCACCGTGGCGCTCAGGGTCGGGACGAACAAGATCATGCCCCATCATCTGCCGGAACACTCCCTGCCAACCGCGCCGATCAATATCTCGGCCAACACCAAAAGTTGGCAATTGATCGTGCCGCCGGGCGCGCACTTTATCCGTCTCATTACCGGTCAGAATATCAATCAGGTGACCAGTGCCAAACCATTCATCCGTGCGCAAAATGGCCGAAAGTGCCTTACGCACCGCTTGTGTTCCGTCAAAGGTTTCAGGCGGGGTTTCGCACAGATCACAATTACCGCACGTCCCGTGCGTTTCACCGAAATAACCCAACAGCGTAACCCGGCGACATTCCAGCGCTTCGGCCAGCCCAAGCAATGCATTCAGCCGGCCATGATCAGCCATACGCCTTTCAGGAGGAGCCAGGCCTTCGTCGATCTGCGAGCGACGTAGGCGGATGTCATCGGCACCGAACAGAGTCAGCGTTTCAGCGGGGGCACCATCGCGACCTGCGCGGCCAATTTCCTGATAGTAGGATTCGATCGATTTGGGCAAATCTGCATGCGCGACCCAACGGATATCGGGCTTGTCCACACCCATCCCAAAGGCCACTGTCGCAACCACAATCAATTCGTCCTCGGAATTGAAGCGTCCCTCGACAATGCGTCGGTCTTCGGCCTCCATCCCGCCGTGGTAATGACAGGCGTTGTGCCCTGCCTCCCGCAGGGCTTTCGCCAATGTTTCCGTCTTGGCACGAGTCCCGCAGTAAACGATTCCAGACTGGCTCTTGCGGGCGTCTGCAAACTCTAAAATCTGGCGTCGCGGGCTGTCTTTGGCGGCAAAAGACAAGTGAATATTGGGGCGATCAAAGCCGTGCAGAAAGCTTTGTGGGGCCTGCCCGTCAAAAAGCTTTTCCACAATCTCATCACGGGTTTCTGCATCCGCTGTGGCAGTGAAGGCAGCCAGAGGTACGTTCAGCGCGCGCCGCAACTCTCCGATGCGCAGATAGTCTGGGCGAAAATCATGACCCCACTGGCTTACGCAATGCGCCTCATCCACGGCAATCAGCGACACACCGATGCGCCGCAACATCCCAAGTGCCGATCCTGCGGCAAGACGTTCTGGCGCAATATAAAGCAGTTTCAGCCGCCTTTCATCCAGCGCCTGCCATACCTCTTCGGTCTCTTCGTCGGTATTACCCGAGGTAAGCGCCCCTGCCTCGACACCCGCCGCGCGCAGCGCGCGCACCTGATCCCGCATCAGCGCAATCAGCGGTGAGATCACAACGGTCACCCCCTCGCGCAGAAGCGCCGGCAATTGAAAACACAAGGATTTGCCACCGCCTGTTGGCATGATCGCCAGCACGTTTTCGCCATTGGTTACGGCCATAACAATGTCTTCCTGCCCGGGGCGGAAGGCATCAAAACCAAAGACATCGCGCAAAAGCGTGGCAGCGCCTGGCATGGGGGGACCTGTAAGTTTTTGCTTTTCTGCTCTTACAGGATTCTTTTCACACTAAGATTTGGCGAACAAGGGCTAGTTCAATAAAAAGCCGCCGCATTGTTTATCAGAATAATCCGCAGGGCGTACACTGCAACAAGCGCAATCAATGGCGCCAGATCAATACCCGACATCGGCGGCACAAAGCGCCGGATGCGACTGTAGATCGGCTCAAGCACCCGATTCAGCATATGCCACACCTGCGCAACAAAAGGCTGGTGCAGGTTCAGGACCTGAAAGTTGATCAGCCAGCTCATGATCACGTGGGCAATGATAAAGAACCACACGATATCCAAAAGCAGCATCAGGATCTGAAATAGCGACTGCATGGGCACATTCCTTTGGTCAATCTCGCCCCAGACCTAAGCGCGTGGTGGTGAAAGCGCAAGCCGTGACGCGAGGTTGCTGTTGACGCCCTTGTTCGCCCGAAACACACAGGCATGCGAAGGAGACCGCCGATGTACCCAGTCATTCGCCTTTTTACCCAACTGATTAAGCATCGCAACGATCCGCCCTTGGCGATTACCGACACCCATGTATCGCGCCATAGGTGCCTGCCGTGGGATATCGACCTGTGGCTGGAACTGAACAATGGCCGCACTCTGACCCTGTACGATCTGGGTCGCACCACTGCTGCGCAGCGTGTAGGTCTGATAAAGGTACTACGCAGAAACCGCTGGGGTCTGACCATGGCCGGGGCCAGTGTTCGCTATCGTCGCCGCATAAGAACGTTTGAGAAATTCGAGATGCGTTCGCGCCTAGCGTGGTGGGATGACAAATTCTTTTATGTCGAACAATCAATGTGGAAAAGAAATGGCGAATGCGCCAACCACATTGTTTATCGTTCGGCGGTAACCGGCTCCGCAGGCATCATTGTGCCACAGCAGGTGGTCGAAGAAATCGATGCACAAACCATAAGGCCGCCCGCACCTGAGTGGATTGCGGCCTGGATCAAAGCCGAAACCAAGCGCCCCTGGCCACCGATGCAGGAATAGCTTGCCACAGTTTGCCATACCCTGTCATATCCGCAGCGAAAGCTGAGGGTTGGCATGGCCGAAATTTCATCACGTAAACGAATCTGGGGCTGGTTTTTCTTCGACTGGGCCAGCCAGCCGTTTCATACATTGCTGCTGACCTTTGTCTTCGGCCCTTATTTCGCTGGCGTCGCTGCCGAATACTTCATGACGACTGGCTTACTCGAAGAAACCGCTGACGCGCGGGCTCAAAGCCTTTGGTCATTGTGCCTGACTGTCACCGGGCTGATCATCGGCTTTGGCGCACCAATCATGGGGGCGATGGCTGATACCGCAGGGCGGCGCCTGCCTTGGGTCATTGCCTTTTCAATGATGTATGTGGCCGGGGCCTCAGCGCTTTGGTGGACCTATCCCGACGGGTCGACCATATGGCTGATGCTCTTTGCCTTTGGCGTCGGGTTTATCGGGGCCGAATATGCACTGGTTTTCATCAACTCTCAATTGCCGTCCCTCGGAAGTCAGGAAGAAGTCGGAGAGATTTCCGGATCTGGCTTTGCCTTTGGCTACCTCGGTGGGATCCTGTCGCTAGTCGTTATGCTATTGTTTTTCATGGAACAACCTGACGGCAAAACCCTGCTTGGGATGAACCCCGCCTTTGGGCTTGATGCCAGCGCCAAAGAAGGCACCCGAATCGTGGGGCCGCTGACCGCGCTTTGGTTCATTATCTTTATGGTGCCCTATTTCCTCTGGACCCGCGACACCAGAACCGCGCCACAAGGCAAAGGTATCAAAGACGCCTTAGGCCTTCTGACGTCGACCATCAAAGGATTGCGCCGACGCGTGAGCCTTGCCACCTATTTGGGTTCGTCGATGTTCTATCGCGACGCACTGAATGGTTTATACGGATTTGGTGGTACATACGCCCGGCTCGTTCTGAATTGGGAGCTTGTTTCAATCGGTATCTTTGGGATTATCGCTGCAATCTCTGCCGCCGCTTTCAGTTGGGTCGGTGGCAAGTTCGACAAACGCTTTGGTCCGCGCCCCGTGATCATCGTGTCGGTCTGGGTGCTGATCTGCGTTTGCGTCACAATTGTGGCCATGGACCGTCAGCAGATTTTTGGATTTGCCTTGACCGAAGGGTCTACCGTTCCGGATATGGTTTTCTTTGGCTGCGGCGTTCTGATTGGGGGCATGGGGGGCGTTTTACAGGCGGCCAGCCGCTCATTGATGGTGCGCCACACCGACCCCAAGGCCCCAACCGAAAGCTTTGGTCTGTATGGCCTCTCAGGCCGCGCAACCGCCTTCATGGCTCCGGCCCTCATTGGCAGCGTTACCGCCCTGACCGGCAGCGCCCGCATCGGCGTTTCCCCTCTGATTGCTCTTTTCCTGATCGGCCTCTTGCTGCTACGCTGGGTTGAACCAGAAGGAGACAGCAGCACATGGGCCAATACCTAAGACTGATCATTCTCTCTCTTGGCCTTGCCGGTTGTGGTGAGGCGACACAGGAACTGCCGTCAGCTAAACCCGTCGTATCCACTCAAAACATTCCTGATTCGATGCAGGGCAAGCAGGCCAAGCAATTGTTTGGAGTGCATAAAAACGGGTCCCAACAGGGTGCAGAACCTTTTGGCGGATATGCCAAGGGCTGCATGGCCGGCGGGGCTAGATTGCCCGAAACCGGCGCAACATGGCAAGCCATGCGCCTGTCGCGAAACCGGAACTGGGGACAGCCTCAAACCATTGATTTTATTAAAGCTCTCTCTCGAAAAGCTGCTACTCAACCGGGTTGGAAGGGCCTTTACATCGGGGACATCAGTCAGCCTCGGGGGGGGCCTATGATGAGTGGGCACCGGTCGCATCAGATTGGGATGGATATTGATATCTGGATGAAACCGGCGACAAATCTTAACTTATCGGTCGCAGACCGCGAGACTGTCTCGTCTGATTCAATGCGCCGGGCGAACGGGGCGTTTACGAACTCCAGCTGGACACGGGCGCATCACGAGATCATCAAGGCCGCCGCCCAGGACCCGCGTACCGAACGCATATTTGTCTTCCCCGGCGCCAAGGTGCGGATGTGCAAGGATGAATCCGGGTCCGACCGCGCCTGGTTGCGCAAGATCAGACCGTGGTGGGGGCATCATTACCACTTTCATGTCAGGTTAAAATGCCCCGCGGGTGCGCCGGGCTGCGTGGGCCAGAATCCGCCCCCCGCGGGCGATGGCTGTGCCGATGCGCAACGCTGGGTCAATGACATCCTGAATCCGCCCAAACCCGACCCGAATGCCCCCAAACCAAAACCGCGCCGCGAGTTGACAATGAACGATCTGCCCCGCCAGTGCGTGGCAGTCCTTCAGTCGCAATGACGCAGCATCGTGGGGATGAAATTGCGCCTGCCACATCATTTTGTTTTGACAAATAGAAATTTTGTGGCAGGCTACCCTTGAGTTCAACAAGCGAAAGGAGGTGCCAATGTCTATAGAGGTATTGGAGAAAGGTGTCGGAACAGTTCGGGAGGCACAAACCTAGGGCAGCCCCTGGGGATTGAGAACAACCCGAATTGGTACGCCTAACCGGCCTACCTCCGTTAACTTCTAGAGGGCCGTTTCCAACGTGAAACGGCCCTTTTGATTCGTCGCCCGACTACGTACGTTTCGTACGCATTGTACGTGGATTTCGTACGCGATTTGACCCCATTTGAGAAGGTAGCGTACGTTTCGTACGCTTTACCCCAAGACCATGCTGAAAATCACCGATCAGATCACAATCGAAGACTGGGAACTGACCGAGCAGTTTGTCCGCTCGTCCGGCCCCGGTGGTCAGAACGTGAACAAGGTATCGACCGCCGTGGAACTGCGGTTCGAAGCCGAGCGCAGCCCCAACCTGCCCGATCCGGTGAAACGCCGGCTCAAGCGGCTGGCCGGGCGGCGCTGGACCAAAGAGGGCGCGCTGGTGATCCAGGTCGAAGAGACGCGCAGCCAGGCCCGCAACCGCGAGATTGCCCGCGACCGGCTGGCCGACCTGATCCGCAAAGCCACCGAAACCCCGAAACGCCGGCTGGCCACCCGCCCGACGCTGGGGTCAAAGAAACGCCGGCTGAAGGCCAAGAAGGTACGCGGGGTGGTGAAGGCACTGCGGGGGAAGGTCGAGGGGGAGGATTGAGTCTGCTCTGAGCCCAGATTGACCGATGCTGCGAAATGCACAAAGGTCCACTTTCGGGAACGCGGTCAAGATACACTACTTGCAAGCGGAGGTTTCACATTGAGCGGATTCACATGGGAACGCGGGCCGTTCACACGATGCGCCAAGTGCGGTCAAACGAAAATGGGCATACTCTCTGCCGGGGGGGGATTATTGACCAAACGCTGCACCAACTGCCGAAGGACGGTGCAGCTACCTCTGCCCGAATTAGACAAAAAGGCGATTTATCTGGACCAGTTCATGTTCAGCATGATCTACAACGTCAAGAACGAAGGAAACCTGCCAAAGGGGCATGAAGCCTTTGCAAAAGAAGTATACGCCCTGCTGAGACGGTGCGTTCTGCTACAGCAGGTTTTCTTGCCTCACTCCGATATCCACCACGATGAGACGACGGTCTTCCACAGTCCCATAGACTTGCGCGGCTTGTATAAGTTCTTCGGTGGCGACGTTTCCGTAATGGATTCTCGCGATGTGGAGCTTTTGCAGGACATTCAGTTTGCAAAGGCATACTTTGATGGCAAAGAGCCTGAGGTTTCTTTTGATATAGATGAGATTGCGAACAGTCAAAGAAATGATTGGCTTCCCGATATGCACGTTGGCGTGCGGGCTGACTATAGCCAATTCGCGGATCACATTCGAACCGTGAGAGGCGATGTGCATGATGCATTAAAAAAACTCGCGGACACGTGGCTTGAGAAGAAAGTATCGTTCGCGGGTGTTCTCGAAAGTGAGTTTTCAGCGATTGGCCCAACAAAGAAGCAGGCCTTTGCGAAGTGGTTTGAGGAAGTCTCCAATCCTGATCCAAGTAACCCGCTGGCACTATTCGAGAGTTCTGGCAGGCCGATATATCGTGAGTATCGAGAGCTTTGCCACCTTCTTGAAGATCGGGGAGTTGATGAAGATAAGCAGGCGATTGAAATCATGAAGTTTTGGCATTGGGAGCGGCAACGGGAAATACCACACCAAAGGATTTCATCATACTTATTTGCCGCTGTGGCTGGGCGGGTCGTCATGGGCGAGAAGAGAATAGTTGATCGTGGACTCATGAACGATGTGAGGACAATCTCGACGTACGCGCCATACGTGGACGCACTCTTCATCGACAAGCGCTGCGCTGCATTATTGAAGGAAGAACCACTGCGGGCTGAGTTGGAGTACAAGGCCCGTATATTCTCTCTGAGCGACCCAGACGAATTCTTGGGATACTTACGGGAATTAGAAGCACAAACGCCGGATGAGGTTCGCGAGTATGCGGCAATGATTTACGGTATTGATTAGATGCGGGTCAGGCTAAAGCAGAATTTTGTGTAGCCGCAGCGAACGGCAACTTCGTCCGCAAAGCGCCATTTATACCACAACCTCCATCTCTTCCTGCTCCCCCACCCCGAACACCCGTTTGTACCGGGCGATCTCGTCGGCGGGGCCCATGGCTTTGCGGGGGTTGTCTGACAGCTTTACCGTGGGCCTTCCGTTGGCCGAGACGGCCTTGCAGACCAGTGAGAAGGGCGCCAGCGCGTCATCCGGGGTGAGCCCGCGGAAATCGTTGGTCAGCAGCGTGCCCCAGCCGAACGACGGGCGGACGCGGCCGGTGAACTGGGTGTGAAGCTCGGCTATCTTGTCCTCGTCCAGACCATCGGAAAAGATCACCAGTTTCTGCGTGGGGTCCTCGCCGCGCGATTTCCACCAGTCGATGGCAATCTCGGCCCCAGTTGCGGGATCGCCTGAATCGATGCGTATCCCTGTCCAGCCCGCCAGCCAGTCGGGGGCGTTTTTCAAAAACCCGGCGGTGCCGTAGGTATCGGGCAGGATGATGCGCAGGTTGCCCGAGTGTTCCTCGTGCCAGTCGGACAGAACGTCGTAGGGGGCGCGGGCCAGATCGGCGTCTGTATCGGCCAGCGCGGCATAAACCATGGGCAGTTCGTGGGCGTTGGTGCCGATCGCCTCAAGATCGCGGTTCTTGGCGATGAGACAGTTGGAGGTACCGGCGAATTTGTCGCCCAGACCCTCGCGCATGGCCTGAACGCACCAGTCCTGCCAGAGAAAGGAATGGCGGCGACGGGTGCCGAAATCGGCGATGCGCAGACCCTCGATGGGGCGCAGGCGTTCGACCTTTTCCCACAGCTTGGTCATGGCGCGGGCGTAGAGAACCTGAAGCTCGAATTTCTTCATCGAATGCAGCACGGCCCGCGAGCGCAGTTCCATCAGAACGGCAAGCGCCGGGATTTCCCACAACATGACCTCGGGCCAGGAACCTTCGAACGTCAGCTCGTACTGGCCATCGCGTTTTTCGAGGTGATAGGGCGGCAGGCGCAGTTTTTCGAACCAGTCCATGAATTCGGGCGTGAACATCTGGCGTTTGCCATAAAAGGTGTTGCCGCGCATCCAGGTGCTTTCGCCGCGGGTCAGGCGAAGAGATCGGATGTGATCGAGCTGTTCGCGCAATTCACCCTCGTCCACCAGATCGGCCAGACGAATGGATTTGGTGCGGTTGATGAGGGAAAAGGTGACCTTCGTATCGCGCTTGTTGCGAAACACCGACTGGCACATCAGCAGTTTGTAGAAATCGGTGTCGATGAGCGACCGAACGATCGGGTCGATCTTCCATTTGTGGTTATGAACACGGGTGGCGATATCGACCATGGGCTGGCTCCGACAATGGGTACCGGTTGGTTAAAGCAAAGGGGAAGGTTGGTGGCAAGGTGAATGCCACAGAGCCGGTTACAGCGCAGATGCCAGAGGCATTGGGCAGCGCCGGTCGCTTAGCCCTGATGCTGAGGCCCGATGCCCTGGAACATGGCCCGCAGATCGACAGTGGCGCGCTTGCCGACATCGGTATAGTGCCGGTCCAGCCATTCCGCCGCAGTCTGTCGCCCAAGGTCGCGCAGATGGATCAGGAACGCCCATTCGGCGTTCATCTTGGATGACGCCCCAAGGGGTTTTAGCGCGCTTTGATTTTCGATGATATGCACACGCTCACTGCGGTATTTTGTTTGATCCAGCTTTCCCTCTTCGATCAGGCGATCAACGAAATCAATCGCCCGCAGTTCTTTCAAAAGACTGGAATTGAAACTAATTTCGTTCAGGCGGTTCTGGATTTCCTGCGGCGTACGGGGGACGCCCTTTCGCTCGACCGGGTTGATTTGAATGACGATGATATCCGAGCAGTCGGATCCCGAATGGAAGGGAAAAAGCGATGGATTGCCCATATAGCCACCATCCCAGTATGGCACATCGTCGATGATGATGGCCTGATAGATATTGGGCAGGCAGGCCGAGGCCAGAACCATATCTGATGTCAGCGTGTGGCTGTCAAAAACCTTGACCCGCCCGGTTTCGACATTGGTGGCCGAAACGAAAAGCTGGATCGCCTTGCAACCACGCACGCATTCGAAATCAATGCACTCTTCCAGAATATCCCTGAGCGGGTTCATGTTCATGGGGTTCAGCTGATAGGGTGAAAACACCCGGCTGACCGCATCCATTGCATGAAAGCCCCAGGAACGATCAAGGCTCCAATTGCCCATCATCACATCAATCGGGGCCCTCTGTATCGGGCTTAATCGTGCGGCGCGGCTCATGGTGCGCCAGAAATGTTCCAGCTTTTCACGGGCCCCGTCAGCGCCATTTGCTGTATAGCCATCCGCCAACGCTACGGCATTCATCGCCCCCGCAGATGTCCCCGAGATTGAATCGATTTCCAGACGGCCGTCTTCAAGGATGAAATCCAAGACCCCCCAGGTAAAAGCGCCATGCGCGCCGCCGCCCTGCAGCGCCAGATTGACTGGTTTGCGGTTGTCCGCCGCGCGGTGTGGGGGAGTGTTCTTTTTAGGCTTTTGCGCCGCATCGTTCATTGGGCAGGTTCCTGAATGTTTTCAAGTCAGATAATCGCGCAACATACAACCAGAAGGCAACGTCGAACCAGCCTTGAAATGCCGCCCCAAAAACCCCAGCGCCGCGCCGGCAGATCGACAACCGGGGCGTTCACACGTGCGATCAGGTGCTTAGGTGTAGGATTTAACCGTAAAGCGCCCGTGCCTGAGAAAAAGAAAGCAGTTTCTTGCTGTTCTCATCCCACAGGTGCAAGCGCGCGCTGACCAGGCTTTCGCGGATGGTCATACGGTTGCTTTTGGCCAGTTCGGTATGATCGCGCAGCACCTCGGTCAGCCGGTAGAACGGGATGCGGCTGTACAGGTGGTGGACGTGGTGAATGCCGATATTCGCGCTGAACCATTGCAGCAACGGTGGCAGCACATAATACGAACTGCCATGCAGGGCGGCATCGTGCAATTGCCAGTCTTCATCTTCATCCCATTGGGTATTTTCAAACTGGTGCTGCACATAAAACAGCCACATGCCTGCGGTCGCGGCAAGAAGGGTGGACGGCAGGAAGATCAGCAGAACCGGGCCGATGCCGCCGAAATACCAGATCACCGTCAGAGCTATAAGAATGGCAATGTTGGTGCCCATGGCACTAACCCAGTATCTGAGGTTGTTCATCAGACCCAGAGGAATCCGGTTTTGCAGCAGAAAGATATAGCCCGGCCCAAAAACAAACAGCGTGATCGGGTGACGATACAGCCGGTATTTCAATCGTTGCAAGGGTGTCAGCGCACGGTATTCGGCGACGGTTTTGGTATGGATGTCGCCCATGCCGCGGCGACCCAGATTGCCGGCACTGCTGTGATGTTCGGAATGAGTGCGGCGCCAGACGTCGTATGGTGTGACGGTCAGCACTCCAAGCGCCCGCCCGACCCAGTCGCTGACCTGACGGTTTTTGAAGAACGCCCCATGTCCGCAATCATGCTGAATGGTGAAAAGCCGCAGCAGGAAGGCCGCATTGACGATCGAAATCCCGAGGGTCAGCCAGTAGCTTACCGATAGTGACCACCAGGCCAGAGCCCAGAGCAGGATGAAGGGAATGAAGGTGACGCCCAGCTCGAAGATGCTGCGCATTTGGTTGGGTTCACGGTAGTTGGCAAGTACCTTGACCCAATCGCGGGCCGAACGTGTACTGTCTGATGTCCGGGTAACTTCGGAATGTTGGTTCATGCGTCTGCTTCATTATCGTTGGTTACAGGATCGGATAAACTACCTGTCCAGCATAGCAAGCAAAATGTGAACGTTGGATTGAGCGAACCGACACGCCTCGGGGAACGAAGCATGTTGACTACTTAGTGGCGATGATGGTCATTGGCAACCGCACAGGCCCTGCCAGGCAGAGACAAATTGTCCGAATATGGCAGGTCAGGCCCAGCAAAAGAAACCCGCGCACCGATCTCTGGCTGCTTTTCAAAGCGCAGGCAGGGCCTGAAAATATGTCGCTGATTGTCGAGGCGGACGTCACTTGCAGAAGTCACAACCGCAAGCGTTTAACACCAGCATTGCGTCGGAACGGGCGTTGTCTTCCTATTCACCGTAGGGCGCCCAGATGGTTTTGACTTCGGTTGCAGCCCCGAGGAACCCGCGCCCTTCCCCTGCCGGGCCCCACCAGTCGCGGACATGGGCGTTGTTGACCCATGTGCGTTTGAGATTGCTGGCGCTGGCGCGCTCGATACCAGCAGAAAGGTCCGAGGACGAAAAACTCCAGACGGCGTCGACATCCATATGCGCGGCCAGTGTCGGGGCCAGCTCCGCGTGGCAGCCGGTCAGGATGTTGACCACACCGGGCGGCACATCCGAGGTTTCAAGAACCTGGCAAAAATCTGTGGCCGCCAGCGGAAAGGGCTCCGAGGCGATGAGAACCGCCCGGTTACCCATCGCCATGATCGGGCCGAGAATGGAAACCAGCCCCAGCAATGGAGCCTCATCAGGGCAGAATGCGCCGATCACCCCCACCGGTTCGCGCATCGCCAGCGCAAGGCCACGGATCGGCACGCCGCAGGTCTGACCATCAAACTTGTCAGCCCAGGCGGCATAGGTGAAAAGACGGGTGATACTGGCTGCAACCTCTTTGGTGCCGCTGCGCGTGCCGGTCATGGTGTTCAGACGGCGGGCAAATTCATCAGCACGGGCCGACAGGTTTTCGGCCATGTAATACAGGATCTGCGCCCGCAAATGACCGGTGGCTTTGCCCCAGTCAGCAGCCCCGCGCGCAGCCTCGACCGCGTTGCGCACATCCTTGGCGCCGGCAATTGGCGCCTGCCCGATGATCTTGCCTGTTTTGTTATGGAGATTGCTGGAATAGCCACCGTCAGGCCGGGCCTGTTTGCCGCCGATATACAGCTTGGCGGTACGGTCGATCCCGTCGCCACCGGTCCCGTCGCCTAGAAACGGGTCGATTTTGCAGAGCGGTTTGGTTTTGCCTTTGGCGCGTGTGTAGGCCAGCAGCCCTTCCCACCCGCCTTCACGGCCAAAGCCGCTTTCGCGGACCCCGCCAAAGGGGGCGGCAGCATCGAACATGTTGGTGCCGTTGATCCAGACCACGCCTGCGGCCAGTTTCGGGGCGATATCCAGCGCCAGATTGATATTTTCAGACCAGACCGACGCAGCGAGGCCATAGCGGGTGTTGTTGGCCAACTGAACCGCCTCGGCGGCCGTGCGGAAGGTGGCAGAGACCAGAACCGGGCCAAAGATTTCCTCCTGCATCAGCGGATCGGACGGGCTGAGCCCGGTAATCAGCGTGGGCGGATAAAAACTGCCTTCGGGCGGCAGGGTCATCTCGGGGGTGAAATGGGTGCCGGAGCTACCCGCGACGATGTCGGTGACGCGCTGCAATTGAGCGGGATCAACCATGGCACCGATGTCGATGCATTTGTCCAGCGGGTTGCCCAGGCGCAGTCTGGCCATGCGCGCGCGCAGCTTGTCGTGGAAGAGATCAGCGATGCCTTCATGCACCAACAGACGCGAGCCAGCACAGCAAACCTGCCCCTGATTGAACCAGATGGCATCCACCAGCCCTTCGACAGCCGAGTCCAGATCGGCATCGTCAAACACCACATAGGCCGATTTTCCACCCAGTTCGAGCGTGAGCGCCTTGCCGCTGCCTGCGGTCAATTCGCGGATGCGGCGCCCTACGGTGGTGGAACCGGTGAAGGCAATCTTGTCGATGCCCGCGTGGGTCACGATCATCTCGCCCACAGAGCCATCGCCGGTAACGATATTCACAACACCTTTGGGCAATCCGGCCTGACGACAGACATCGGCGAAAAGAAGAGCCGTGAGCGAGGTATATTCAGCAGGCTTCAGCAGCACGGTGTTGCCCGCGGCCAATGCGGGGGCAACTTTCCATGCCAGCATCAGAAGGGGGAAGTTCCAGGGAATGATCTGTCCGCAGACGCCAAGGGCCTCGTGGTCGGGCAGTTCGGCGTCCATCAATTGCGCCAGACCCGCGTGATAGTAGAAATGCCGCTGCGCCAAAGGCACGTCGATATCGCGGGTTTCGCGGATAGGCTTGCCGTTGTCGAGTGTTTCCAGCACGGCAAAAAGGCGGGCGTGTTTTTGTAGAAGGCGGGCAAGGGCGTAGAGGTATCTAGCCCGCGCGTGGCCGCCCAGTTTGGCCCATTTCGGTTGCGCCTTGCGGGCGGCAGTGACGGCGGCGTCGACATCGTCATGCGTGGCCTGTGTCAGCGTGGCAAGGGTTTCATTGTTGGCCGGGTTTCTGGAGGCAAAGCCATTACCAGACGCGGTGAATGCGCCATTGATGAAATGACCGAAACAGTCGCCCTGATCGACCAGCCAGGCAAAGGCCTCGGCGGCGGATTCAGGGGCGGGGCCATAGTCCAAGGTTTGATAAATATCTCTGACGGTCATTCCTGACACCCCTCATCGTGGCAATGCGTCGCTTTCTTGAAAGAAAGCGGACCGGAAAATTTGAATTTTCCGTCACGGAATTTTCGAAAATTCCGTTCAGCCCATCGCATGCCGCCACCCCGCCGAATAGGTGCCGGTGACATAGTGTTCCAACTGCCGCTCGATATCACCCAGAAGTGAAGAGGCACCGAAACGGAAAAGGTCGGGGCGCAGCCAGCGATCTCCCAGTTCCTCTTTGATCATTGCAAGGTACACCAGCGCGTCCTTGGCTTTGGAGATACCGCCTGCGGGTTTATACCCGACACGAAACCCGGTGCGCGTGTGATAATCGCGGATCGCGCGCAGCATCACCAATGTCACCGGCAGGGTGGCATTTACGCTTTCCTTGCCGGTTGAAGTCTTGATGAAATCGGCCCCACCCATCATGCAGATCAGCGAGGCGCGCGCGACGTTGCGCAGGCTGCCCAGCTCGCCTGTGGCAAGGATGGCCTTGACGTGGGCATTGCCGCAGGCGCGGCGAAAGGCGCGCATTTCATCATAAAGCGCAGGCCAGTTGCCGGTAAGAACATGGCGGCGAGAAATCACGATGTCGATCTCGGAGGCGCCGGCGGCAACGCTGGCCTCGATCTCGGCCACACGCAGGGAAAAAGGAGAAAGACCTGCGGGAAAGCCGGCCGAGACGGCGGCAATGGGAATATTGGACCCTTGAAGCGCGTCCAGCGCGGGTGCGATCATGTCGTGGTAAACGCAGACGGCGCCGACCGTAAGGCCGTGCAGGCCCAGCGCGTGCAGCAGATCGGCACGCACCGGTTGGCGCGCCTTGGCGCAAAGCCGGTGCACCCGGCCCGGCGTGTCATCGCCCGACAGGGTGGTCAGGTCTATGCAGCTGAGCGCGCGGCACAACCATGCTGCCTGAACCTCTTTCTTGACGCTGCGGCGGCCCGGCAGGGTTTGGGCACGGCGCCCAATTGCCGGAGTATTGGCCTGTAGGCCACGCACCCAATCAAGATCCAGATCAATCCCCGGATTGCGTGGCTCAAGCAGCTGCGGCAGTTGGCGGGTCTGATCCGTGGTGGGAGTTTGCATGGTGGTCCTGTCCGGGGTGGCTGACCGCAAGGTTGCATGGGTGCCTGACCTTGGCAAGCTTGAGCGACCGCCTGCACCGCGCAATCTGCGCAAAACCTGCACAACTGCTGAGCGGGGATTGCACAGCCGCCCGGTATGACTGGTTGCGACAGGCAGAAACCAAAAGGGACAGAACGATGAAGACCTACCTTGTAAGGGGCGTTCCCGCCTCGATCCAACTGGACAGCTGGTGGATGGACGGCGCGCCCCCGCGCCCGCCAGCAGGTAAAACCGGGCAGAGGATGCACCGCAACTGGGCGGCGCCTGTTGCACTGGCGGGTCTTATTTCACTGGCGGATTTTCTGCTGTGGCAGGTGATGCCAGGACTGTCGCTGTCGGTATTCGGCTTTTGCCTTTTGCTGGCCGGATTGGGGGCCACAGGTGGGCGCGGCTGGGGCGGCGTAATACTGGGAGGGGTCCTGTTTTTACCGGTCATCGAGCAGGTACAGGTCTTATCGCTGCTGTTCTGGCTGGCCGGGATCCTTTTAGGCGGGGCATGGTTGGCCCTTGGCGGGTGGCCGGGCACAAGGCAGCTGACATCGGGGGCAATACGATTGCTGGCACTCGGGCCTTTGCACGCCCTGCGAGACATGGGGGGCCTGCTGGCATTCGGACGCAAAGGGTTACCTGCGACGGACCGGATGCAGGGGCTGGTGCTGGGCTGGGCTCTGCCTTTGGGCCTGGGCCTGATCTTTCTGAGTCTGCTTCTTGAGGCGAATCCGGTAATCGAGGACTGGCTGCGCCGTCTGGACCGGATGGGCCTGCCAGACATGTCGCGGATCTTTTTCTGGGCCGGCATGGCGCTGGTAATCTGGCCTTTTGTGATCCTTCCCGGGCTCAGGGGGCAACTGCTGGCAAAAACCCGGTCCGTGCTGATTGGACCACGGCAATTGCCCCGCATCCTGAACGACAGGGCGGTGCGCCGGTCACTGTTCCTGTTCAACCTTCTGTTTGCGGTTCAGACCGTGATGGATGCAACGTTTCTCTGGGGGGGCGCCGCCCTGCCGCATGGGATGAACTATGCCGAATATGCCCACCGCGGCGCCTATCCGTTGCTGGTAACGGCCTTGCTGGCAGGGCTGTTCGCGCTGGTGGCGCGGCCCTACACCGGGAACGACGCGCTGGTTCGACTGGCCCTGCTGGCCTTTGTTGCACAGAACATGTTGCTGGTCGGGTCATCGCTGCTGCGGCTGGAGCTGTATGTCGAGGCTTATGGGCTGACCCGGTTGCGGATGGCCGCCGCGATCTGGATGGGGCTGGTCGCCGTCTGGCTGGCGATGATCCTGTGGCAGATCGTGAACCGGCAAAGTGCCGGGTGGCTGCTGGCACGCAGCCTGGTTCTGGGGCTGACCCTGGTCTATGCCTGCATGTTCGTGAGTTTCGACCGGACCATTGCACGCTATAACCTGAGCCATGATGTGCCGCTGGATGCCTGGTATATTTGTAATCTTGGCCCGGCGGCCCTGCCCGAGATACTGGCCTATGAGCGGCAAAAGGCCCGGTCGCTATGTGTTTCCAGCTATCCGTACCTTCGGAAGATCGACGATTGGCGCGAATGGGGCTTTCGCGACTGGCGTGTGTTTCGTAGCCTTGGGGTAATGCAATCGACGGGTGCCGCACCATAATATGGCTGACATTCTGATCATCGACGACGATCCGCAGATACGTGATGTGCTGCGGATCGCATTGAAACAGGCAGGCCACAATGTGGCCGAGGCAGGTGACGGCGCAGAGGGGTTGGCAAAGGCCCGGCGCGGCAAGGCAGATCTGATTGTACTGGACATCGGTCTGCCTGAAATGGACGGGCTGGAACTGTGCCGGACGCTACGGGCCGAGCGAGACACACCGGTTCTATTCCTGACCGCCCGAGATGACGAGATTGACCGGGTTCTGGCGTTCGAGCTGGGCGGTGACGATTATGTGTCCAAGCCGTTTTCACCGCGCGAATTGGTGGCGCGGATCAGGGCCATTCTGAAACGCACGGCCAAGGGATTGGTCAACGGTACGGATCAGCCCCTGCAGCGCGGCATGGTGCGTCTGGATCCGGCAAGGCATCTTTGCACCATCAGCGATCAGCCGGTGGCACTGACAAGCCGTGAAATGACGCTGCTGGCGCATCTGATGGCCCGGCCCGAACATGTTGCCACCAAGGCGCAACTGGTTGAGGCCGTTTACGGCGGGGTAATCCACGTCTCGGACCGCACGGTGGACAGCCATCTGCGCAACCTTCGTGCCAAACTGGCCGCCGCAGGATGTGACGGGGCGATTGAAACTGTGCACGGGGTTGGCATCCGGATGGGCCCATGCCGGAGCGCATAAGGCAGAAATGGCGTCCGCCCCTGGCGCTGGTCATTGGTGGCACCCTGGCGGTGGTACTGTGCCTGCCGCTGCTGGGCGTCGGGTATTTCCGCTTGGCTGGCAATATTCTGGGATGGGGCGAAACCGCCTGGCTGATTGCATGGATGGCCATCGTGGCCACAGTGATATTGGGGTTCTTGTTATGGCGGCTGGTGCTGCGCCCGGTCTACGCCCTGACCGCTCATGCCAACGCCGTGAAAGAGGGGCGTCGGGATGCGCCGCTGCCACCTCATTTCGGTACGCCTGAAATAACGGATCTGGCGCGGGCGGTGCAGGAAATGGCGGCGACCTTGCAAGATCGCGAAACCGGTCTGCGCGCCTACACAGATCATGTCACACACGAGCTGAAATCCCCCCTGACAAGCCTGATTGGCGCGGCAGAGCTGCTGGACGGGGCCGACAAGGCAGACCGGGCGCAATTGATAAGCACAATCCGCACCTCGGCGCAGACGATGCAGGGACAGTTAGAGGCGCTGCGACAGTTGGCCGTCGCCCGTGAACCACTAGGGATCGGCCCGTCAAGGCTGTCAGAGGTGGTGCCGGGCGTGCGGGCGGACCTGACGATTGAGGTGAACGGGGATCCGGCGCTGCCGATGGATGCTCGGGCGCTGGAGGTGGTTCTGGGGCATCTGGCCCAGAACGCTGCCGCGCACGGGGCGGATCGTCTGGTTATCTCTGCTGCGGAAGGCGGTGTACTGGTCAGCGACAATGGCCCCGGCATTGCACCGGGCAACCGGGACCGGATTTTTGACCCGTTTTTCACAACAAGGCGTGGTGCAGGCGGCACCGGCATGGGGCTGGCAATTGCGCGCACCATGCTGCAGGCGGCGGGCGGCAAGATCAGTCTGATCGCATCAGACACTGGCGCCGTGTTCAAAATAGACTTCTGAAAACTGAAATTGAGAATTATTCGCAAGTTTCTTGACTTAGTTGCGAACCACTCTCATATTCATTCCAAAGTACCTCGCTTGATTCCAGGAGACCTATGCAACCAACACGCCGCCATTTCCTGAGCCTTGTGGCTTTCTCGACTGCTTTTGCCGCAACGCCGCTGCAGGCGCAGGCGCGCCTGAATGTGGTCGCGACGACAGGGATGATCGGCGACGCGGCCCGGCAGGTTGGCGGCGATCTGGTTGAGGTCAAATCCCTGATGGGGGCGGGTGTTGATCCGCATTCTTACCGGCAGACACGCAGCGATATCGCGGCGATGACCCGTGCCGATCTGGTGCTGTGGCATGGACTGTATCTTGAGGCGCAAATGGAAGAGTTTCTTTTGAAACTGGCCAAGCGCGGCAATGTAACAGCTGTCGGTGAGGCGATACCCAAAGACCTTTTGATCGGTCATGCCGATTATGAGGGCCGCTATGACCCGCATATCTGGATGGTGCCTGATCTGTGGGTCCATGTGGTCCGGGCTGTGCAAAAGGTACTGACCGATACCGCACCGGAATATGCAGCCACGTTCGAAGCCAATGCAACCGCGCATTTGTCCAGCATGGCCCGCCTGAGCAATTATGCCCGCGAAAAGCTGGCCTCGGTGCCCGAGCGCGCGCGCGTATTGCTGACGGCGCACGATGCCTTTGGATATTTCGGCCGGGCCTACGGATTTGACGTGGTTGGCATTCAGGGCATTTCCACCGAGTCCGAGGCCGGGCTGAACCGGATCAGGACGCTGGTCGATCTGCTGGTCGCGCGTGATATCCGGGCGGTGTTTGTCGAAAGCTCGGTCTCGGATCGCAATGTCCGGGCGCTGGCCGAAGGAGCCGCTGCTCAGGGGCACGAGGTGCAGATCGGCGGCGAGCTGTTTTCGGACGCGATGGGCCAGCCCGGCACCTATGAGGGCACCTACATTGGCATGATCGATCACAATATCAGCACCATCGCCAAAGCCCTTGGCGGCAATGTGCCCCCGCGCGGCATGGACGGCAAACTGAACGCCGGAACCTGAAGGAAGAGCCGATGCATCTGGAACTAGCCACACAAGACGGCCACCGGAAGGACGTTGGAAAAGACACCCGCAGCCCGCTGGAAATTCGCGGGTTGACGGTATCCTACGGCGAAAAGCCCGCTTTATTCTCGGTGGATGCCACGTTTGAGCCAGGAGCGATGACGGCCATCATCGGACCCAATGGCGCGGGCAAGTCCACCCTGCTTAAGGCCGCACTCGGGATCGTCAAACCGGTATCGGGGCGGATCAGAAGCTATGGCAAATCGCTGAGCGCACAACGCCACCGCATTGCCTATGTACCGCAGCGTGCCAGCGTCGACTGGGATTTTCCGACACGGGTGCTGGATGTGGTGTTGATGGGTCTTTACCGTCAACTGGGCCTGCTGGGCCGGGTGCGCCCGAAACATCTGGAAATCGCGATGTCGTGCCTTGCACGAGTCGGCATGGAAGGGTTTGCCGACCGCCAGATCGGACAGCTTTCAGGCGGGCAGCAGCAGCGGGTATTTCTGGCCCGTGCGCTGGCGCAGGGCGCCGATCTCTATCTGCTGGACGAACCGTTTGCCGGGGTGGATGCCGCGACCGAAAAGGCAATCATCGCCGTGCTGAAGGCGCTGAAAGAGCAGGGCAAGACGGTGATTGCCGTGCATCACGATCTGGCGACTGTGCCTGATTATTTCGACCGGGTTTTTATCATCAACACAAGCCGCGTCGCCGAAGGGCCCGTGGCCGAGGCCTTTGTCCCGGAATACCTGCAAGAGGCCTATGGCGGGCGTCTGGCCACGGCGCAGATGGGTGCGGCGGGATAGCCGATGCTGTGGCAGGCGCTGACCCTTCAACTGGGCTATAACGCCACGCTTGTGACCATCGGCGCGGCCTTATTGGGCATTGCGGCCGGCGCCACGGGGACATTTCTTTTTCTGGGAAAACGCGCGCTGGTCAGCGACGCGATCAGCCATGCCACCCTGCCCGGTGTCGGACTGGCCTTCATGACAATGGTCGCCCTTGGCGGCGACGGCAGGTCGCTGCCCGGGCTTTTGCTGGGCTCTGCTGTGTCGGCCGCCGTGGGATTGTTGTGTGTCAGTTGGCTGACGCGGCGTACCCGGTTGGCCGAAGACGCGGCAATTGGTGCGGTTCTTTCGGTATTTTTCGGCTTTGGAATCGTACTTTTGACCATTGTGCAATCAATGACAGCAGGCCGACAGGCCGGATTGGAAAGCTTTTTGCTGGGATCAACCGCCGGCATGCTGTGGAACGACGCCGTAGTGATTGCCATCGGTGGTGCGGCCGTGCTGGCACTGGTGCTGGTTCTGCGACGCCCGATGTCAATGGTTGCCTTTGATCCCGAATTTGCCGCTGGCAGCGGTATGAATGTGCGTCAGATCGAGCTGGCAATGATGGGGCTTGCGCTTGCGATCACGGTGGTGGGGCTTAAAATTGTCGGGCTGATCCTGATCGTGGCCCTTTTGATCATCCCTGCTGTGGCCGCGCGGTTCTGGACCAACCGTGTGGGCCATGTGGTGCTGATTGCAGGCGCGATGGGCGGATTGGCGGGGTATACCGGTGCCGCGATTTCAGCCACGGCACCGGCGCTGCCAACGGGGCCGATTATCGTGCTTGTGGCTTTTGTGCTGTTCGTGTTGTCGCTATTCGCCGCACCAGGGCGTGGCGTGCTGGCAGCTGTTGTGCGGCACCTGAAGTTTCAGCGCCGTGTGCATCTGCGGCAGGGCCTGCTGGCGCTGGCACAGGGGCAACCGATTTACGAGCGACTGACCCTGCGGCTGATGCGCCGCGCCGGATATGTGCGGCCCGATGGCGTGGCCACGGATGAGGGACGCGGACAGGCATCCAAGGCGCTGCTGGACGAGCGGCGCTGGCAATTGTTACGCAGCGATCCCGACTATGAGACAGCGGCGGCGCGCTATGACGGATTGACCCCGCTTGAGCGGGTTCTGACCACGGATCAGATCACCGAACTTGACCGCAATCTTGGACCCGAGGCCGTGACATGATGGGCGCTGAATTCGTCGCCTTGTCGCTGCCGCCACTATTGATCGGCGTATTTGCAGCAGTGGCTTGCGCCCTGCCCGGCAATTTCCTGTTGCTGCGGCGACAGGCGCTGATCGGCGACGCAATAAGCCACGTGGTGCTGCCCGGTATTGTGCTGGCTTTTTTGGCCACTGGTGTTGTGGCGGCCTGGCCGATGATGCTGGGGGCGGGTATCGCAGCCCTGGCGGCAGTCGTATTGATCGAGGTTATTCGGCGATTAGGCAGGATCGAGCCCGGGGCCGCGATGGGTGTTGTCTTTACGTCAATGTTTGCCGGGGGCGTTTTGTTGCTGGAGCAATCAGATACCTCGTCGGTGCATCTGGACGTGCAACATGCGCTTTACGGAAGCCTGGAAAGCCTGATCTGGCTTGATGGTTTCGGCTGGGCTTCGCTGCTGGATTGGGAGGCGCTTCAGGGTCTGCCGCCGGAACTGACACGCATGGCACTGACGCTGGCCTTTGTGGCTGTATTCACTGCTGTGTTGTGGCGGCCTCTGAAACTCTCGACCTTTGACGAAGGGTTTGCGCAGACACTGGGCCTGCGCACGAACCTGCTGGGTCTTGCGCTGGTGGTGGTGGCGGCGATTGCCGCGGTGGCAGCCTTTGACGCGGTGGGATCAATCATCGTGATTGCAATGTTCATCTGCCCGCCTGCCGCTGCGCGACTGATGACCAACCGTCTGGAGCGGCAGATCGGCTGGAGCGTTCTGTTTGCCACCCTGTCGGCGGTTCTGGGTTATGTGCTGGCAGGCTATGGCCCGCTATGGCTGGGCTTCGAGAACGCCGTGAGTGCCGCGGGAATGATCGCCACGGTTTCAGGGCTGATCCTGCTGGTGACAGCCCTGGCTGGACCTTGCCGGACCAGGGCCGGTGCCCCGACCGAAACGTAACGCGCTGCAAAAGCGGGCCGTTTTTTGAGTATTTTTGCCAAGAAGAAGCGCATCAGCCAGTCAGGCCGAATTCCTTGCCCAGGGCCGCAAGCGCCGCGGGCATCAAGGCCTCTGGAGTAAAGCTGGTAAGGGGCACCCCCTGCGCGTTTAGCGCCGCGCCATAACCCGACGCATCCCTGTCCGCAGCGATAAGGGCCACCTGCTGACCCAGCCAATAGGCACGCGCGGCGGCAAGCTCGGCCCCGATCAGGTGACCGGTCACGGCGGCGGTGTTGCCTGTGACCTCTGCGATGCGCAAATGGGCGGCAAGACGTTCAGGTCGGGAAAGACTGTCGTCAATCGCGGCATCATCGGGGGGCAGCGTGCCTCCGAGCGCGGTGACCAGACGCTGAGTCAGGAAGCTTTGGCAGCTTACAGCCTCGCGCGCGCTGATGTGGATCCAATGGGTCACGTCACCCTCGCAGGCACAGATCACCCCGTCCCAGTTTTCGTGCTGCGCCAGAAAGCCGATGATCCACAGGCGGACCCAGCCGCCAATGACATCAGGTGGATTGTCCTGGGTGAATCCCGGCAGGCCACGCCCGCCGTTGGGCAGCACAGGCGCGGGCAACTTGGCAGGCGCCCCGTCACCTATGCGCAGGATGCGATCAGCCGTGTAATCAAGATGGGACAGGGCTGCGGCCTCATCAACGCCCTGCGCCGTACGCAGCAAAGTGACACCTTTCATTGCGCAGGCTGTAACCTGCGCACCGCTGCGGCCCATGGCGATCCAGGCCGTCATCCTTTTTGCTGCAACTGCCGTACCAGGCCTGACACGTCATACCCCGCGTCTGCTGCGGCGCTGACGATCTGATCGGGGTCAAGCGCACCGAAGCTGGCAATGCTCCAGAGCATGGTGCAGCGGGTGCCACTGCGGCAATAGGCAAGGATCGGTTTGGGCATTTCTTCAAGGGCCGCACGAAAGGCCTGTGCATCTTCGGGGGTAACTCTCCCCGAGATGATGGGAACCGAACGCACCGCGAGCCCGGCGTCCGCCGCCGCTTTTGCCACGTCATCATAGGCGCACTGGCCCAATTCCTCGTCATCGGGACGGTTGCAGAGGATCGAGCGAAAGCCAGCGGCGGCAATGTCTGCAACATCCTCGCATTCGATCTGGGGCGAGACGGAAAAATCGTCGGTAATTCTGCGCAGGTCCATGGTAGTGGCCTCTTTGTTGATCTGGCGTCATATGCGCAAAAAAGCGGCTGGGTTTCAATGGTGTCACTAACGTTGACATTTAATCTTGGCGTGCCAATCGTGGCACCAGGATGACTAAAGGGGTGTACGATGAGCGGACAATGGGAATTCTGGATCGACCGGGGCGGCACGTTCACCGATATCGTGGCGCTTGATCCGGCGGGCGACGTCCATACCCACAAACTGTTGTCGGAAAACCCCGAACGTTACAGCGACGCCGCCGTGCAGGGCATCCGCGAGGTGATGGATGCGCAGGATCATTTTCCGGATGGGGCCATTCGCGCCGTCAAGATGGGCACAACCGTCGCCACCAATGCGCTGTTGGAGCGCAAGGGCGAGCGCGTGCTGCTGCTGATCACCAAAGGGTTCCGCGATCTGCTGCAGATCGGCTATCAGACGCGGCCGCGCCTGTTTGATCTGGAAATCAAGCGCCCCGATCTGTTGTACGAAGATGTGGCCGAGCTGGATGAAAGGCTGGATGCCGATGGCGCCGTGGTGCAGGCGCTGGACGAAGATGCGGCGCGGATCGTTTTGCAAAGCGCCTATGACAATGGCGTTCGCGCAGTGGCGATTGCGGGGCTGCATGCCTATCTGAACCCCGAGCACGAGCGGCGCGTGGCCGATATTGCCGCTGACTTGGGCTATACCCAGATCACCGCCAGCCATCAGGTGAACCGTCTGGCCAAGTTGGTGGGACGCGGCGATACGACGGTGGTGGATGCCTATCTGTCGCCCATTCTTCGCCGCTATGTCGATCAGGTGGCGGGCGCGCTGGATCTGGGCCGGGCCTGTGATGCGTTGCTGTTCATGCAATCCAATGGCGGGCTGACCGATGCACAGCTGTTTCAGGGCAAGGATGCGATTCTGTCGGGGCCTGCGGGTGGCATCGTGGGCATGGTCAAGACCGGCGAGGCGGCGGGACATGACCGGTTGATCGGGTTCGATATGGGTGGCACCAGCACGGATGTGAGCCACTATGCCGGGGATTTTGAACGCAGTTTCGAGACCGAGGTCGCAGGCGTGCGGATGCGCGCGCCGATGATGGATATTCATACGGTGGCGGCCGGCGGTGGTAGCATCTGCACCTTTCGCAACGGACGGTTCCAGGTCGGGCCGGAAAGTGCCGGCGCCAATCCGGGACCGGCGTGCTATCGCCGCGGCGGGCCTCTGACGGTCACCGATTGCAACGTGATGCTGGGCAAACTGAACGCGGACCATTTTCCGCCCGTCTTTGGGCCTGAAGGTGATCAGCCGCTGGATGCGGATGTGGTGCGCAAAAAGTTCGCAGCCCTGGCCGAGACCGTATCGGCCGAGACAGGAGAAACCCCCCGCACACCCGAGGATATGGCCGAGGGTTTTCTTCGAATTGCCGTGGACAACATGGCCAATGCGATCAAGAAAATCAGCGTGCAGCGCGGCCATGATGTGACTGGCTATACCCTGCAATGCTTTGGCGGCGCGGGCGGACAACACGCCTGTCTGGTGGCCGATGCACTGGCGATGCGCAAGGTGCTGATCCACCCGCATGCGGGCGTGCTGAGCGCCTACGGCATGGGGTTGGCCGAGATCCGCGCGATGCGCGAGGTGCAGATGGATGCACCCTTGGCAGATGTTGCGGAAGCAGAGACGGCCCTGGACGGGATTGCCCGGCAAGCCCGTGGCGAAGTGGCTGGTCAGGGCGTCGAAGATATCACCCTGCAGCGCCGGGCACACCTGCGCTATGACGGCTCCCATCAGGCGCTGGAGGTGGGCTTTGGCACGCCTGAGAAGATGCAGGCCGAGTTTGAGGCCGCCCACAGGCAGCGTTTTGGCTTTTATTCGCCCGAGCGCGCTATCCTGTTCGAGATGCTGAGCGTCGAGGCGATTGGCCAGACCGGTCAGGCACCGCAGCCCGCCCTTCCACAAGGCGATGGTCGGATCAGCGCGCATATCCCGATGCATGTCGAGGGTGCGTGGCGCGATGTGCCGCTATACGAGCGCAGTCGGCTGGACCCGTCGGCGCAGGTGGCCGGGCCAGCGGTGATATCCGAGCCGACGGGCACCAATGTGATTGAGCCGGGCTGGGCCGCGCACGTCGATGCCATGGGCAACCTGATCCTTGAACGCACGCAAGCCAAAGAGCGTGATCTGGCGGCGGGCACGCAGGCCGATCCGGTGTTGTTGGAGGTGTTCAACAACCTTTTCATGTCGGTCGCTGATCAAATGGGGGCGACACTGGCCAATACCTCGTGGTCGGTAAACATCAAGGAACGTTACGATTTTTCCTGTGCGATCTTTGATGAGCTTGGCGATCTGGTGGCCAACGCGCCGCATGTCCCGGTTCATCTGGGGTCGATGTCGGACAGTGTGAAAACCATCATGCGGCTGAACCCCGATGTGCAGCCGGGCGATGCCTATATGCTGAACTCGCCCTATAACGGCGGCACGCATTTGCCGGACGTCACGGTGATCACGCCGGTCTTTGTGGACGATAAACCGGCCTTTTGGCTGGGATCTCGTGGGCACCATGCGGATATTGGCGGGCGCACACCGGGGTCTGCCCCGCCCGACAGCACCCATATCGACGAAGAAGGCGTGCTGATTGACAACGTCAAGCTGGTGGATCGCGGCACGTTGCTGGAGGCCGAGGCCGAGGCGATTCTGGCCTCGTGCAAATACCCCTGCCGGAACATCCCCCAGAACATGGCCGATCTAAAGGCGCAGGTGGCCGCCAATGAAACCGGGCGGCAGGAATTGCTGAAGGTGGTCGACAACTACGGGATTGATGTGGTTCTGGCCTATATGGGCCATGTACAGGACAATGCCGAAGAAAGCGTGCGGCGGGTTATCGACAGTCTGAAGGACGGGCAGTTTATCTATCCGATGGATATTGGTTCGGAAATCCGGGTCAAGGTCACTGTTGATCATGCAAACCGCGAAGCCACCATCGATTTCACCGGAACGTCACCGCAAAATCCGGGCAATTATAACGCGCCCCGCTCGATCTGCGATGCCGTGGTTCTGTACGTGTTCCGCACAATGGTGGGCGCGGATATTCCGCTGAATCAGGGCTGCCTGAAGCCATTGAAAATTGTAGTGCCAGATGGGTCGATGTTGAATCCAATTTATCCGGCGGCGGTGATTGCCGGGAATACTGAGGTCAGTCAGGCGACGTGTAATGCGCTATACGGCGCGCTGCATGTGATTGCCGGAAGCCAGGCAACGATGAACAATTTCGTCTGGGGCACGGATGCTTTTCAGAATTATGAAACCATCGCCGGGGGCACCGGGGCCGGGCCCGGTTTCAACGGCTGCGACGCGGTGCAAAGCCATATGACCAATACCCGCATGACCGACCCCGAGATTCTGGAAAAGCGGTTTCCTGTGCGGCTTGAGGAATTCGGCATCAGGCCCGATTCGGGCGGCGCGGGGAAATGGCGCGGCGGCCATGGCGTGATGCGGCGCATGCGGTTTCTGACACCGGTCACGGTGACGACGCTGTGTTCGCATCGCATAGTGCCGCCCTTTGGCGTTGATGGCGGCGAGGATGGCAAGGTTGGTCTGAACTGGGTTGAGATGCCCGATGGCACACGGCGCGAGATGAAAGGCAATGACGAGGTTGACCTGCCCGCCGGGGCGGTCTTTGGCATGGCCACACCGGGCGGCGGGGGATGGGGCTGATAAACTTTCGCGTTGACCGGCCAGGCCACGCTGGTCAGTTCGGCAGGTTTTCCAGATTATAGCCAAGGAAATCCTTGACCGTTGACAGGCTGAGCAGGGTTTTCATCTGCGTAACCGACGGAATTTGCGACAGCCGGTTACGATAGAGCTGTTCATAGTCAGCGGTGCTGCGGGCGGCGACGCGGATAAGGTAGTCAAACTCACCCGAAATCAGATGGCATTCCAGAATGTCATCCATCGCTTTTATCGCCTCTTCAAAGGCTTCGATATCAGGCTTGCGCTGCGACGCCAGCTTGATCTCGATAAACACCTGAATTTCCAACCCAATCGCCCGACGGTCCAGACGGGCGGCATAATTCGAAATCATTCCATCGGATTCAAGAATTTTCACCCGCCGGTGACAGGCAGACAAAGACAGGCCCACCGACTCGGACAGGCGTGCCATCGAGATTTGCCCGTCTTTCTGGAGGAGGGAAAGAATGCGTCTGTCCAGCCTGTCCATCGTAAATTTTCCTATCTTGCACCCGTTATCCGCTAACATTTCCGAAATTTTTCCGAAATTCAAGAAAGATAAGCATTTTTTGCATCGCAACCTGCGGTATGATGACACAGCGCCATGAACGGCGCTTTTGTATCCAAGGGAGGATAAATATGTCCGGAAAATTCGTCGTCGCTTATGACGGCAGTGAGGCAGCAGAAAGGGCGCTGGATTTCGCTGTTGCAAAAGCCAAAAGCCAGGGGGGCAGTATTCTGGTTGCCCACATCCTGGAATGGTCACCCTATTCTTTTCTGACCCCCACCGAACTGGAAGAGCGTCACAAGCGCCGCGGTGAAGAACTGGCACGCGCTGAAAAGGCGCTTATGGGTCCTGTAACCGCGCGCCTGGCGGACAGCGGTGTCAAGGTCGAGACGGTGATCAAATACGGCCATATTGCCAACACGCTTATCGAAATTTGTAATGAAAGCGGCGCAGATCAGATGTTCATTGGTCGGGATGGTGAAACCAGCCTGGGCAGTCGGATATTTGGTTCGGTTGCCATGACACTGGCCCAGTCCACACCGGTGCCCTGCACCATCGTGCCATAAAAATAATCAATCAGGGATAGTCACATGTATCGAAAAATAACCCATGCGGCGACAGCCGCGGCCGGGCTGGCATTGACCAGCGCACCGGCAATGGCACAATCGGTGGACGAAAAGGTGAACGAGATGTTCGCCAAGTCCACCGGCTGGTTCGTCAACTTCATCTTCAGCCCGTTTCCGGGCACTTCCTTCCCATGGATCGTCATGTGGCTGGTCGTTGCAGCCACGGTTTTCACCTTTTATTTCATGTTCATCCAGTTCCGCGCCTTTCCGCATTCGATCTCACTGGTCAAAGGGGACTATTCGGATCCCAATGACGCCGGCGAGGTCAGCCATTTCCAAGCGCTGGCAACAGCGCTTTCAGGCACAGTTGGCCTTGGCAACATCGCCGGTGTGGCTGTTGCCGTGGGCATCGGCGGACCGGGTGCCACGTTCTGGATGATCCTTGCGGGTCTGATGGGCATGGCCTCAAAGTTCACCGAATGTACTTTGGGCGTGAAATATCGCAACGAATACGAAGACGGCACCGTTTCGGGTGGCCCGATGTATTACCTTACCAAAGGCTTTGCCGAACGTGGCATGCCAGGTGGTAAAATACTCGCGGTCATGTTCTCGGTCTTTTGTATCCTCGGCGCACTGGGTGGCGGCAACATGTTCCAGGCCAACCAGGCACATGCACAGATCACCAACGTTGTGGGTGACTATCCCGGCTGGATTACTGGTATCGTCTTTGCCGGCGTCGTCTTTGCCGTGATCGTGGGCGGCCTGCAATCCATCGCCAAGGTGACCGAAAAGATCGTGCCCTTCATGGGTGTGCTTTATGTGGCCACCGCGCTGATCATCATCTTGATAAACTTCGACAAGATTGGTTGGGCCTTTGGTCAGATCTTTGAAGGGGCCTTTACCGGGCTTGGCGTTGCAGGCGGTATGGTCGGAGCGCTGATCCAGGGCTTCAAACGGGCGGCCTTCTCGAACGAGGCTGGTGTTGGCTCGGCCGCGATTGCCCACTCGGCGGTTCGCACCAAAGAGCCGATCACCGAAGGTTTCGTATCCCTGCTGGAACCGTTCATCGACACTGTTGTGATCTGTACCATGACAGCACTGGTGATCATCATCACTGGCCAACTGGTCGCTGACCCGAACACCGGCCTCTACTTGCTGGACGAAGGTGGCAAGACGATCCAGACGATTGACGGCAACAAAGGTGTCGCTCTGACATCCGCCGCGTTCTCGTCATCCTTTGGCTTCTTCAAGTACATCCTGGCCATCGCGGTGATTCTGTTTGCCTTCTCGACCATGATCAGCTGGTCCTACTACGGCCTCAAGGCCTGGACCTTCCTGTTTGGTGAAGGCAAGACAACCGAACTGGTGTTCAAGGTCATCTTCTGCATCTTCGTGGTCATTGGTGCCGCCGCCAGCCTTGGCCCGGTCATCGACTTCTCGGATGCGGCGATCTTTGCCATGGCGGTTGTGAACATTGTTGGCCTTTATATCCTGATGCCGATCGTCAAGCGCGAGTTGGACAGCTACCTGTCGCGCCTCAAGTCCGGCGAAATCAAGAAGTACAACTAAAATAAACTTTATCCCCTCTGCAACATGCAGGTGGGGAAACGGGGCCGGCGCCAGGTGCGCCGGCCTTTTTTTGTAGAAATGGCAATTCCCGCGTCGGTGTAGTTTTGCCGACGCATGGCGTCAGCCTTGTCTGCCCCCAGATCAACCCCATTTGAAATAGTACAGGGCCGGCCCCGCCAAACGGGTCGCCAAACACATTTGAAAAGAGAGGATTTTGATACCTTGGACAATAAACAAGCTTATCAGGAAAAACTGGAAGCCAAGCTGGACGAATGGCACGCTGATATTGACAAGCTTCGCGCCAAGGCGGAAGGGGCCCAGGCCGACGCGAAACTTACCTATGAGAAAAACCTGAAAGACCTCAAGGAACATCGCGACAAACTGGAAAAAGAACTGGAGAAATTGCGCGATACCCAGACCGCCGCCTGGCACGACATTAAACGTGGCGCAGACGAAGCATGGGATTCGATGTCGAAAGCCATGAAAGACGCCTATAAGCGTTTCACCTGATGTACGAAGGGCTGTCGCACCGGATGTGTGGCAGCCCTTGTTTCAAAATCTCAGACCACAAAAGTTTTGCGAAATGCTTTAGCCCACAGAATTTGATGCCTGACGGCCTGGAGTACCAAGCTGCCGCTAGTTGATCGTCGAATCCAGCCCTTCGGGTTTTCCGACAACAATAAACGTCAGCTTGTCGGGGTTCAGCAAATCGCGTGCCACGCGGTTCACATCTTCCAGTGTCACGGCATTCACCCGATCATTGCGGGTCGCGATATAGTCGGTTGGCAGCCCTTCGATCTGCATGCCTACCGCGATATTTGCAATTGGACCATTACCGTCAAACCGCAGCGGGTAGGCGCCGGTAAGATAGGTCTTGGCATCCTGCAGCTCGGCCTCGGTCACACCGTTTTCGCGAATACGGACCCATTCATCGCGGATCACGCTGATCGCTTCGGCGATGCGATCATTGGCCGAGGCAACCGATCCCATCCAAACCTGCGCACCGTCGCGATCCACAAGGTAGGAATAGACACCATAGGTCAGACCGCGTTTTTCACGCACCTCGTTCATCAGGCGGCTTTCAAACCCGCCACCGCCCAGGATGTGATTCAGCAGGTAAGCCGCAAAGAAATCGGGATCGTCGCGATCAATGCCCGGCTGGGCAAAGGTGGCGACAGACTGCGGTGTATCAAACTCGACCACCTGCATCCCACCGGGCAGATTGACATCGGCATCCCCGGGCAGCGGCGCCCCGGTGGCCGGCAGGTCGCCAAGCAACTGGTCAAGAACTGCGCTGAGGTCATTGGCGGTGATATCACCTACAGCACTGACAAACAGCCGGTCCCGTGCCAGCGTCGCCTTGTGCGCCGCCAGGACATCATCACGCGTCAGACCCGACACAGTTTCCAAGGTGCCGTTCAGCGAGCTGCCATAGGGGTGATCACCATAGACCAGCGCATCAAAGGCCTCGGTCGCCAGATTACGCGGATCTTTCTGATCTGACTGAATGATCGAGATGATCTGCCCACGCACCCGGTCAATCGACGGCTGGTTAAAGCTTGGGTTTACAAGGCTTTCACGCAAAAGCGCGATGGCCTGATCCCGGTTTTCGGTCAGGAAACGGGCCGAGACGCTGATTGTATCATGCGAAGCACTATAGCTGAACGAGGCTGCCAGTTCTTCGGTTCGGCGGGCAAAAGCGCGCGAATCCATGTCGCCGGCTCCTTCTTCCAGCAGGCCGGTCATCAGGTTGACAGCGCCACGTTTACCGGGTGCATCCAGCGAACCGCCACCGCGAAACCGCAGTTCAAGCGCGACAAAGGGAATAGAGTGATCCTCGACCAGCCAGGCATTGATTCCGGCCGGGGTGGTGATTTCCTGAATGTCTACCTCAGCCTGGGCAGGCAGGGCGGCAAAGAGCATGACAAAGGCAAAAGCAAAACGGATCATTGCGTCACCTCCGGTGCCGTCAGCCAGCCGGTGACGGCTTTTTTCCGGTCAAAGACTTCGCGGGCGACTGTCATGATATCGTCTGCGGTCACAGCCTCGAGCGTATCAGGCCAGGCCTGCACATCCTCAACCGTCAGCCCCACACTCAGCGCCGCCCCATACCGATTAGCCAGATCACCGACATCATCACGGGCATAGATTTCCGAGGCGCGCAGCTGCATCTTGATACGGTTTAGCTGATCCGCGTCTACGCCGGTTTCAAGAAACCCTGCCAGAACCTGATCCATCGCCGTTTCAGCCTGTTGCAGGCTGACGCCTTCGGCCGGCATAACCACAATGCTGAACGTTGTGTCATCCAGCGACAGGCCACGATAATAGGCCCCGGTCTGCACGGCCTGCTGTGTGTCGAATTGCAGTTTTTCGGCCAGAACCGAGGTTGTCCCCCCGCCCAGAATTTCGGCCAGCAGGGTCAGGGCTGCTGCTTTTTCCTGGTCGCCGCTGTCGCGTTCTGGTGCCAGATATGACCGGCTGACGTAGGGCTGTGCGACACGCGGGTCTTCAAACACCATCCGGCGTTCGGCCATCTGACGCGGTTCCTGGGCGCGAAAGCGCTCTGGCAGATCGGGGTTGGCGGGGATAACGCCATAATACTGCTCGGCCAGGGCGCGCACATTGTCGGGCGCCACATCACCGGCGACAACCAGAATGGCGTTATTGGGTGAATAGTAGGTTTTGTAAAACCCCAGTGCGTCATCAAGGCCAAGTTCGGGCATCTCGTGCTGCCAACCGATGATTGGCACGCCGTAACGGTGATTAAGGTATTGTGCCGCATTTTTTTGTTCACGGAAAAGAGCGGAGGGGTTGTTTTCAACCCGCATGTTCCGCTCTTCTATGATCACGTCACGTTCGGTGGCGATATCGCCCTCGCCCAGTTGAAGATTGACCATCCGGTCGCTTTCCATCCGCATCATCAGATCCAGCCGGTCGGCCGCAACGCGCTGAAAATAGGCGGTGTAGTCATAGCTGGTAAACGCATTGTCCGACCCGCCGTTGCGCGACACCGTGGCCGAAAATTCACCGGGGGCCAATGTATCAGTTCCTTTGAACAGCAGGTGTTCCAGAAAATGGGCCACGCCCGACGAGCCTGCCGGTTCATCCGCCGATCCGGCGCGATACCAGACCATATGCACAACGACAGGCGCGCGGTGATCTTCGACCACGACAACGTCCATGCCATTCTTCAGGGTAAATGTCGTGACGCGGTCATCGGCCGCCGCAGGCAAAGCCGTAGCCAGAAAAAGTGTCACACAGGTAATCAGTTTGCGCATTGCACGCCTCCACTCGGGATTGCCGGGTTTGCACGATAGATACGGCGCTTTGGCGCAGGATCAAGGGCGCTGACAACGATGTGAGTGTCATCGGCCTATTCAGGCGGAGGCGCCGAGGGGGTTTCAATGGCGCGACGGCGCAAACGCAGCTCTTCCTCGGTCGCGTTAAGCCACTGTCGCTTGTAGGCGCTCGTATAGTCGTCATTCGGGCCGATCCGCAGGATATTGACCCGGCCATGGCGACGGCGGGTTTCTTTGTCTTCGGCGGCCAATGTCTGGCGAATACCCGGGCCCGATCCGTAACGCACCGCATGATTGACCAGCGCGCCGTCGTTTGCCGATATACCGGCTGAATTCAGCGCCGCCGCGTTACCCCCAAGCGCAGCGATACCATCGGCCCGTGGATTGGGATCCGTCAGGTTGGCAGCACCTGGCGTGGGCGCCGGAAGGCTGGCGTAATCTTCGGGTGTCTGAAGAGGTTTGCCCGGCAAAATCGCAAATTCGTCGGGGCCGTTACCGGTTTTCTTGATCCGCGTCAGAGTGACATCACGATCTCTTTTGCCACAGGCACTCAATGCCAGGGCAAGGATCAAGATTATAGACATGCGCGGCATCTTCATCGCCACTCTCCTGTAACATTCCGCCAAGGTTTAACCGATCGCAACGCCAAGGTCACGTGGCCTTTTTGTCGGGTGTGAAAACGATCATGCCAAGCGCGCCTGCAAAAACCGCAATATCAGCCACGTTGAATGAAAACGGATTATTGATGCCACAGCATGACATGTTGATGAAATCCGCCACGGCGCCGTAAACGACCCGGTCGACCACGTTTCCAAGGGCCCCACCCACCAACATTCCTGCAGCCACCTTTTGCGGCCAGCCTGCCGGATCGCGGTGGACCCACCACAGAACGAAACCGGAAATCAGCAGCGCTACTGCAATCAGGATCCAGCGGGTCATCGGGCCATCCTGCGCCAGCAGCCCGAAATTGATCCCATAGTTCCAGGCCATACGCAGGTTGAAATACGGCGGCCAGAGGTCGATCTGACCCCGGAATGCCAGGTTCATGGCATGCACGGCCCAGTATTTGGTCGCCTGATCAATCAGGAACGTCGCAAGCCCGACCCAGAAAACAACCCGCATGACCGCTCCTTAATGCCGGAAATGGCGCATGCCGGTCAGAACCATGGCAAGGCCAGCCTTGTCAGCGGCGGCAATCACCTCGTCGTCGCGCATCGAGCCGCCGGGATGGATGACGGCGGTGGCGCCTGCCTCGGCGGCAGTCAAAAGGCCATCAGCGAAAGGAAAAAACGCATCAGACGCCACAACGCTGCCGTTTGTCAGGGGCGTTGGCAGGCCAAGGGTTTCGGCCATGTCCTGGGCTTTGCGTGCCGCGATGCGGCAGCTGTCGACGCGGCTCATCTGCCCGGCCCCAACACCGACGGTGGCGCCGTCCTTGACGTAGACAATGGCGTTGGATTTGACGTGTTTGGCTACCTTCCAGGCAAACAGCATATCAGACAATTCCTGATCGGTAGGGGCGCGTTTGGTTACGACCTTGAGATCCGAGGCGTCGATAGTGCCATTGTCCTTGTCCTGCACCAGAAACCCGCCCGACACCTGCCGGTAGGTCAGCGCCGCGGTACGTGGATCAGCCAGACCATCGGTGGTCAGCAGGCGCAGGTTTTTCTTGGCGGCAAATATTTTACGCGCATCTTCATCGGCCCCGGGCGCGATCACAACTTCGGTAAAGATCTGGCTGATCTCTTCGGCGGTGGCGCCGTCCAGCGGCTGGTTTAGAGCGATGATGCCGCCAAACGCACTGGTGCGGTCACAGTCAAAGGCCCGCGAATAGGCCTGTACCAGTGTGTCGCCACGCGCCACACCACACGGGTTGGCGTGTTTGATGATCGCACATGCCGGGCCGCCCGAGGGCAGAAATTCACTGACCAGTTCAAATGCAGCGTCGGTATCGTTGATGTTGTTATAGCTCAGCTCTTTGCCCTGGTGCTGAACGGCGGTTGCCACGCCCGGGCGGTCGGAACCATCGGTGTAGAAGCTGGCCTGCTGGTGCGGGTTTTCACCATAGCGCAGGGTCTGCGCCAGTTTGCCGGCGATGGCACGGCGGCGGGGGGCCTGCACGCCAATCGCAGCAGCCATCCAGTTGGACACGGCTGCATCATAAGCTGCCGTGCGCGCATAAGCCTTTTGCGCCAGTTTCTTGCGGAACTTCGGACATGTCGCGCCGTTGTGCTGATCCATATCCGCCAGCAGGGCATCGTAATCCTCGACATCCACCACAACGTTGACAAAGGCGTGGTTCTTGGCAGCCGCACGGATCATTGCCGGGCCGCCGATATCAATATTCTCAATACAGGTGTCATAATCGGCACCTTTTGCAACGGTTTCCTCGAACGGGTAAAGGTTGACAACCAGCAGATCAATCGGCGCGATGCCGTGTTCGTTCATCGCCGCCAGATGATCATCATTGTCGCGCAGGGCCAGCAGACCGCCATGCACCATCGGGTGCAGGGTTTTCACCCGCCCGTCCATCATTTCCGGAAAACCCGTTACCTCGGCCACGTCACGCACATCAAGGCCCGCGTCGCGCAGGGATTTGGCGCTGCCCCCGGTCGACAACAGTTCGACACCACGTTCGGACAGGGCCCGGCCCAGATCGACCAGTCCGGTCTTGTCGGATACGGAAAGAAGCGCTCGGCGCAGGGGGGCGAGATCGGTCATTGGCAGCTGTTCCTTGGGTTTCAGGCGTGTTTTCAGTCTTCGGTCAGGTGGTCAAGCGCCTCTTGCTTCAGGTCGCGGATACTGATCGGCGTATCCTGAGCCTTGGACAATGACCATCTTATGCGGGTCGCATACTCTATCGCGCGGCCAGATAGAACGATCTGTTTGGTCGCACGTGGCTTGAGACGGTTTTTTTCCAGAAAAACACTGGCCTCAAGCGACAACAAGGCCCGCCCGTCGGTGCGAAACACCCAGATTTCGCCGCTTTTTAGCGCCATGGACACGGCCGTGCCGCCCAAATCAAGAGCCGCATCCACATCCGGATGAAGGTGGAACCGGATGTGGAACGGTACGCCCAGCAACCGCACCTTATCCATCGCCTTGTCGAACTGGCGCTTATCGTCTTCTGAAAGGGTAAAAAGCCCTTCTTCACCCGCGACGCCGCGCCCATCAAATGTCATTTCCAGAATGCGGACATGGGTCAGGCCGTAACTTGCGCGATAACCGTCATGCCCCCCCTCGAACCGCAGGCCATCCGGCGCCTGACTGAGTTGAAAGGGCACTTCCGTAGGGGCATCGGTCAGCCAGTCGCGTTGCTGACCATCACCACCAAGCCGTGCGCTGGAGCGGCTATCCAGAACCAGGGTTGAATGCGACGGCGTGGCCCGCCCCGCCCGGCGCCAATCCTGCCCGAAACTGGCACCCGAGCCGCAATTAACGATCAGTGGCCGACGCCCCGATGTCAGTTCAAATGCAAGCGTAGAGGCATGCGCATTGATTGACGCCTTCCCACCCGGCGGGGGGGCTGCATCAATGATGACACTGGTGCGTCCCGCACTGAGCCGGGCAAACCCCATCGAAAGCGGTTGAGATTGGCGGCCCTTGACGCCGCAGGTTGCCAGCGCATTGTCCAGCCGCCCTTCAAGGCCCCGCCCCCCGCCGTGAAAACGGGCCAGCCCGCCATCGGAATGCCGCAGGGTGCGCAGGGTGGGCGCAATCCGCTCGATCGCGAACCAATGCTCATTTTCGACGCTCCGGCCAGATTCGCTGAGGGCAACAGCGCACCAGTTCAAAAGGGTGAAAACCTCAAGCAACTCTTCCGGGTTGCGTGTCGGCAGACCACCCTGCATGTCGATCTGCGTGGCACATTCCCGAGCCAGCGCCCGGACGGCGGGGTCCACCTGCGCCTCCATGCCCTCAAGCGACAGGCCGGCGTAGATCAGCCCGGTCAATGCCTCAAAGCGCGGCAGGCCGGGACGCGAACTGTGCCAGCGGCGGCCCAGAAATATCGTCTGTTGAGCCAAAGAGCGGTAAAACGGATCGGTCGGTACATTTTGCTGACCCATCAGCACAAAAAGTGCATGATTGATCCAGCGGATCAGGCGGCGGCCGGTCAGTTCCGGCGTCCAGCCAGGCCCGCGGCCATTACCGAACCGATCAATCCATTGCCAAAGCCAGTCTTGCGCACACCGGCGTGCCGGGGCATCCCCGGCGGCGGCCAGATCATCCAGCCAGCCAAACCCGTGCATTTCCTCCTGAAAGGCCAGATCCGGTGCGGGAATATCCCAAAATCCCGTATCGGGTTGCTGCACGAGATGTCCGGCAAACACAAAATTGCCCGCCGACAGCTGACGGCCACGGGCAAAACTACCGATGGTTCTGGGTTCAGGTTGTGACAGAAACGCCGTTGCCGGCCGCGCCAATGCCGCCCGCCGCGCCTGCACACGGTTCATGAAGCGCGTCCACCGCGCCGACAGGTCCTGGGTTTTCGACATGTGCGCCTTGCCTCTGCACGCTCTTTCCGGCGTTATTGCAGGCAATATAACCCGGCCTGAGGGCCAAGTCACCGACTGTTTGACGTGGCACGGTGCGTCGGCACCTAACGGCGCAGGGATGCTATGAAAAATCCGTCCATGCCGCCCTTTTCGGCCCAGTAGTCAGGCCGCAGACGCAGACCGCCTTCGGGTGTTACCCACGCAGGATCGACCCCGGGCAAATTAAGCGCATCCCGGTCGACGATCAGGCCTTCGTGACGCGCCAGCGCCTCATCGACCTGGCATTCGCCTTCGTCCGGCAGCAGTGAACAGGTGCAAAAGATCAGCCGGCCACCGGGTTTCAGCAGGGTCAGGGCGTGGTCGATCATCGCCGATTGCAGCTCGATCAACTCGCCGAACTCTGAGCCATCCTTGGCAAAAGGCAGGTCGGGATGGCGGCGAATTGTGCCGGTGGCGGAACAGGGCGCATCCAGCAGGATGGCATCATAGGGGCCGCCTGAATGTTCCAGGGCGTCTCCGACCAGGCAGGTGGCGGAAAGGCCGGTGCGGGTCAGGTTTTCCTGTACCCTCTCCATCCGACGTGCGGAAATATCCAGCGCTGTCACATCGGCACCAGCGGCGGCCAGTTGCAGCGTTTTACCGCCCGGGGCGGCGCATACATCAAGTATCTTTTCGCCCGGTTGCGGATTCAGAACCTTTACCGGCAGGGCCGCTGCGGCATCCTGCACCCACCAGTCGCCCGTGTCGAACCCCGGCAGGGCCGAGACCTGACCGGGGTCGGCCAGACGCAGGGTGCCCGTCGGCAAAAGCGTCGCGTTCAGCTTTTCAGCCCACAGGGCCGCGTTGGCTTTGGGCGTGATATCAAGCGGGGCCCCGGCGAAATGGGCCTTTTCCATTTCCAGCATCGGCTGGGCACCCCAGGCCTGCACCAAAGGATCACGCAGCCAGCTGCGAAGGCGCGGCAGACGCAAGTCGTTCCAGGATCTGACCCCGTCCGCCGCAATCTTACGCAGCACGGCATTGATCAGACCCTTGAGATTGTTGTAGCGCGGGTGCGAGCCTGCAATCGCGACCATGTCATTCACTACACCGTGCGCATCGCCGCCCATGCACAGCTCGACCGTGCCAAGGCGCAGGATGTTGAACACCGGCAGAGGCGGCGGTTTGCGCAGGTGACGTTTGAGCAGTCGATCGGCGCGGTCAATGCCGCGCAACGTGTCATTGGCAAGCCGTTGGGCGCGGGCGCGATCCGCTGGCGAAAGCCGGTCCAGCGCGCCGCTGGAAATCAGGTCAGACATCAGCCGGCCCTCACCCAGAACCTGATCGAGCAGGTGAACCGCCGAGCGGCGGGCAGAGGGGGCGGGATTTTTCATCGGGTTGGTCCTTGGCGGGGGCGTGATGCGGGCGTATATCAAGGGTCAGCCCGCAAAGAAAGCCTGACGATGACAACAGAACGCGACGATCTGCCACCCGAAGCCCGGCGCGCACTGGCCGAAGCCGAAGAACGGCGCCGGAACACAGAGACGCAGGAGATGCCCAAGGAATTGGGCGGGCGCAAGGGCCCCGAACCGGTGCGCTATGGTGATTGGGAGAAGAAAGGAATCGCGGTAGATTTCTAGGGCGCACACATCTTGGATATGTCAGGCTTTTGAAATCCCGTCTTTGTCGAACAGGTCGCCAGTTCGTTCATTTTTGTCCATTGAAAATGCGTGCCCCCATGGGACGGCCGAGCAAGAGGCCGAGGCGCGGGGCGGTCAGCGCAGGATCAGATCGGCATGGTCGCCCTGGCCGCGATCAGAAATGAACCGCAGGGTTTTGCCCTGAATTTCGACCGCCTGGCAATTGGGCCCCAGATCACGGCTGCCCCAGTAAAGATCGCGACAGAAATAGCCGGACTTCCATTGCCAGGCGCCGGAAACATCGCGACCAAAGGCACGGCCTTCTATGCGGCCATCGGGCATGACATCCAGATGAATGCCAAGGCGGGTCAGTTTGCGCCCGTCAACCAGTGAAACAAAGGCATCGCGGTTTTTGATCTGGGCGAAGCCTTCGGCAAAGGCCGGGGCCGCCATCATCAGAATGAGCAGCAAAAGGATGAACTTGCGCATGGTGTGATCTCCCTTTCGTATCTGAAGATACGTGGGCACACGGCAAGTGGATCAGTTTTCGGTCAGACCCAGCACATCCAGCATGTCGTATTCACCGGGTTTACGCCCCAACCCCCAAAGGGCTGCCTTGAGTGCACCGCGCGCGAACACCGCCCGGTCGGTGGCAATATGGCGCAGGATGATCCGCTCGCCCGCTGCTGCAAACATCACGTCGTGTTCACCTACGATGTCGCCCCCCCGGATGGCCGAAAAGCCGATATGGCCCCGCTCGCGCTTGCCTGTAATCCCGTCGCGGCCCCGATCCGAGGCGGCGTCCAGCGACACGCCGCGGCCGTCTGCGGCGGCCTGTCCCAGCATCAGGGCGGTGCCTGACGGGGCATCCACCTTTTGGTTGTGATGCGCCTCGATCACCTCGATATCATAATCTTCGTCCAGGGCGGCTGCGACCTTTTTCGTAAGCTGAGTCAACAGGTTCACCCCAAGGCTCATGTTACCCGCCCGGACAATCACCGCATGACGCGCGGCGGCCTTGAGTTTGGCAAGATCAGCCCCGGACAGGCCTGTGGTGCCGATGACATGCACCGCACGAGCCTGCGCCGTAAGGGTGGCGAACTCGACCGTGGCGGCAGGTGCCGTGAAATCAATCACCGCGTGGGCCCGCGCGAAAACCTCAAGTGGATCGTCACTGACCTTAACGCCAACCGCGCCGCCGCCCATTGCCTCGCCCACATCACGGCCAATCCAATCGTGGCCCTGACGTTCGACAGCGCCGATGAGACGTGCGCGGTTGCTTTCCAGCACGGTCCGCATCAGCATCTGACCCATCCGGCCCGACGCGCCTGTTACCACAATTCCCGGCAAATCCGTCATCTGCACTCTCCCGATCGCATTTGGTCTTCCTTACCGCGCGAGGGGTATTGCGGACAATCAAGAACTGACCCGAAAGTATCTCCGAGTGCACAAAGAATTTTGGACCAGCCCCCAAATCCCCGGGAATTTTCCGGCAAGAAGAAGCAAGTTCGGAATCGCCGCGATTTCTTTGCTTGGAAAAACCAGTGTGAAAGACTAGATGCTGAGATATGGCAAAGAACAAGTTTCATGATGGGCCCGGGCCCTCGCAACGGCAGCTTCGCGTGGGTGAGCTGATCCGGCGGACGTTGTCCGAAGTGCTGATGCGCGGCGATATCCATGACCCCGATCTGAACCGCCTTTCGGTGACGGTGGGCGAAGTACGCACGTCACCCGATCTGAAGATCGCAACGGCCTATGTGCTGCCGCTTGGGGGCCAGGGCAAAGACGTGCTGATTGGCCTTTTGGCCCGTAACAAGCATGAATTGCGTCGGATCATCGGCAAGAAACTGGAGCTGAAATATGCACCTGACCTGCGGTTCCGGCTGGACGAGACGTTTGACCAGATGGATGAAACCCGCCGCCTTTTTGCACAGGACACGGTGCGCAAGGATATCGGAGAATAACCCGTTGCGCTGGCTGATTGCCCTGATGATTTTCATCACACCGGCCTGGGCGGTGGAATGTGTCGACATGGCCTTTGACGGCAACAGGTTTACAATCTGCGAAGTGGATCTGACGCAAGAAGACCTGCGGCTGTTCCTGAATGATCCTGAAACCGGCAAACCCCTTGGCAGCTTCAGCAATATCGACAAACAACTTGAAACCCGGGGTCAGCACCTGAGTTTCGCGATGAATGCAGGCATGTACCACACCGACCGCCGCCCCGTGGGCCATTATGTTGAGAACGGTCAGAACACGGCGCCGGTCATCAGTTCGGAAGGTCCCGGAAATTTTGGCCTGCTGCCCAACGGCGTGTTCTGCATACGCGAGGGTCGCGCCGATGTGTTTGAGACGTTAAGATTTCTGCGCGAAAAACCTGCTTGTCGCGACGCCACGCAATCGGGGCCGATGCTGGTGATCGACGGACAATTGCATCCAAGGTTCCTGCCCGACAGCGATAGCCGCTACGTGCGCAATGGCGTCGGCACCGCGGCCGATGGCAAGACGGCCTGGTTTGTGATTTCCGATGCACCAGTTACCTTTCATGAATTTGGCCGGCTTTTCCGCGATCATCTGAAATCCCCGCAGGCGCTTTATTTCGATGGCAATATTTCGCGGCTCTATGCGCCTATGCTGGACCGGTATGATGGTGGCTTCCCGATGGGGCCTATGGTGGGGGTGGTAGCGCGCCTGCCGGAATGATTGACGCGGGCAAGCCACTCCTATAGGCCGCGCGCTTCAACAAGAAGAAATGGGGCCGGTCATGGCACGCAGACGCAAAGGTCGTGATATCTCGGGCTGGTTGATTGTGGACAAGCCTGCGGGCATGACCTCGACCTCGGTCGTGAACAAGGTGAAATGGGCCCTGCAGGCAAAAAAGGCGGGTCATGCGGGTACGCTTGACCCCGAGGCGACAGGCGTTCTGGCCGTGGCCCTGGGCGAGGCAACCAAGACTGTACCCTATATCACCGATGCTCTGAAAGCCTATGAATTCTGTATCCGGCTGGGGCAGGCCACCAATACCGACGACACCGAAGGCGAAGTGATATCCACCAGCGATCTGCGGCCCGGTGACGACGAAATCAAGGCCGCGCTTGGCCAGTTTGTCGGTGATATCATGCAGGTTCCGCCCAAGTTTTCCGCCGTCAAGATCGACGGCCAACGCGCCTACAAACTGGCCCGCGACGGTGAGGATGTCGAGATTGCCGCGCGCCCCCTGTGGGTGGAAGAATTGCTGATGACGGCAAGGCCCGACGCGGATCATGTGATATTGGAAATGACCTGTGGTAAGGGTGGATATGTCCGCGCTATCGCCCGGGATCTGGGCGAAGCATTGGGATGTTACGGCCATGTGGCATGGTTGCGCCGAATCTGGTCAGGCCCGTTCGAGGTGCAGGATGGCCTGACCATTGAACAGATTGACGAGATGGCCCACAGCCCTGAACTGGATACCTATATTCGACCACTGGAAGTCGGGCTGGCAGAGCTGCCAATGGTTACCTGCACCGCCGAGGGTGCAGCGCGCCTGCGCAACGGAAACCCCGGAATGGTGATCGCGCAAGACGTGGAATATGGCGATGAATGCTGTGCTACGTTCGACGGCCACGCAGTGGCTGTGGGGCGATACAAGGCTGGTGAGCTTCATCCTAGCCGGGTTTTCAATACCTGACGCTGCCGGGGGCTTGTTTTTGCGCCCGCAATGCCTGAATTTATCAGGATAATTTTCCATCGGAGCCGGGTGATGCAGGACGATCCAGTTTTTCAATACATCAAACTGTTTGTCGAAAATGTTTCAGTTTGGGCCCTGATTGTTTTGGGGCTTCTGATCTGGCTGCTGCGCAACCCCGAGAAGCTGAAGGCAATCCCGACCTATATTGCCTCGGCCCGGGTCGGCGAGGTCGAGATAGAGCTGCGCGAACTGGAACGCAAACTTGAGAAAACCGAAACCCATGTGGCCGAGCTGGCAGAAGAAAACATCCGCCTGAAGTCACTCTATCAGGAATTCGACCCGCATGCGCCGCTGGCCGAGTTGGAGACGACCCGCCAATCACTCAGAGCGATGGCCGCTGGCATGACAGATACAACGCCGATTCTCGAGGGGCTGAAACCGGGGGCTGACCCTGCGGATGTATATGCTGCGGCCGTGCTGTTACGATCGCGGCGGGATATGGTGATGTTTGATGCGCTGGTCGAATGTCTCGGTCGGATCGCGGCCCATCCCAAATTGGAAGATCTGCGATATCACACCGTGTGGACATTAACCTCGGCTGTGCACCTGACGGTGATCGCGGCAGTCAAGCATTCAGCAGTTCCGAAACTAAGTGAGGCACAGCTGATTGCGGCACAAAACGTCATGAACAGTTTACTGAGCAACGAGCATGTCAGGAAGGACCGTCCGGATAATCCCAAGGCGGGCATTACCGGCCGTGCCGTTTATGCGAAGAATTGGATCGAAACCGGGCTGGAAAAGCACCGCATTGCCAGGCAGTAGCGCGCCCTGAGCGGCTAAGCAGAACAGGATACTGAAGATGGATATTTCCGGCAACGCGCCTGCAAGCGACCCCAGCAGCCTGCATGACCCAGGCGGTAAGGTACGGCTGAAACTGCCCGATGGCGTGATTGGCGGCGCGACGTTTTCGGCCTGCGGGCGCTACCGGCAATCGCTGAGCCGTGACTGGACCCCTGAAGGGCAGATGCCACGGCAAATCCTGTTTGTCGGGATGAATCCTTCGGTTGCGGGCGCTGAGGTGTCTGACCCCACCTGCCACCGTGAATTGGGATTTGCACAACGTTGGGGCTACACCCGATATTTGAAAGGTAACATGCTGGACTGGAGGGCGACCTCGCCCAAGGATATCCCCGCCGATCCCGCTGTGGCCTGTAGTCCTGCCAACATCCCCGCACTGGTGGACATGACAAAGACATCAGAGATCGTGGTCCTGGCCTATGGAAAACTGCACCAGCGGTTCCAGCCAATTGTCCGGGAAGTGCTGGATGCGATTCAGATGACGGGGCGGCCGCTATATTGTCTGGGGCTGAACAAGGACGGATCGGCCAAACATCCGCTGTATCTGCGCAAGGATACAGACCTGATTGATTTTCCGAGATCCAACTGAGGTCACGAAAATTCTGCGAATTTTCTGGCAGCGAAAAAGGCGCCCCGGTTTGGGACGCCTTTTGTTTTTTCGCAAATACCTGCCGGGTTATTCGTTTTTCTCGTCCAGCGAGAGCGCCACGAAACGCGGTTCGCCCGCGCGGCGCACCAGCAGAAGAAGCGATTTGCGGCCGGCCTCTTTCGCCTCGGCAATGCGCTCTTCCAACTCGGCGATCGAGGTCAGCTTTTGCTGTCCGGCCTCGGTAATGAGATCACCCGCGCGCATGCCTTTTTCATAGGCTTCTGAAAGCTCACTTACATCGCCGACGACAAGCCCTGTGGCACTTTCGTCCAGATCAAGCTGCCCACGCAGTTCTTCGTTGAGCGGTGTCAGTGTAAGCCCCAACAGATCCTTATGCTCGGGCTTGCTGCTCTCGCCGCTTCCGGGCTGGGCGACAGGGATTGCGCCTTCCGCAACCTCGCGGCGACCAAGGGTAATTTTCAGCGTCTGGGTCTTGCCTTCACGGAATACAACAACGCGAACGCTTTTGCCGACTTCGGTGTTGCCCACCTGACGAACAAGTCCGCGGGTATCGGCAACCTCTTTGCCATCGAAAGTCATGATCACGTCCCCGGCCAACATGCCCGCCTCGGATGCGGGACCTTCGGGTACATCGGTCACAAGGGCACCGGCGACCTTATCAAGGCCGATGGCTTCGGCGACGTCTTCGGTAACGTCCTGAATCCGCACACCCAGCCAGCCGCGACGGGTTTCACCATATTCCTGCAGCTGGTTCACAACGCGGGAAACGACATTGGACGCCATCGAAAAACCGATTCCGATTGAGCCGCCATTGGGGCTGAGAATAGCCGTATTCACACCCACAACCTCGCCATCCAGGTTGAAAAGCGGCCCGCCCGAGTTGCCCCGGTTAATCGCCGCGTCAGTCTGAATATAGTCGTCATAGGTACCGCTGAGGGCCCGGTTGCGGGCAGATACGATACCGGCACTTACCGAAAATCCCTGACCCAGCGGGTTGCCCATCGCAACCACCCAGTCACCGACACGCGCGGTGTCACTGTCGCCAAAGCTGACGAAGGGCAGAGGTTGGTCGGTCTCTACCTTCAGCAGCGCAATATCGGTTTTGGGGTCTGTGCCGATGACTTTTGCCTTCAGCTCTTGGCCTGAGTAGAATTCGATGATGATTTCATCGGCACTTTCGATCACGTGGTTGTTGGTGACAACAAACCCATCTTCGGAAATCACGAAACCCGAACCAAGCGCTGAGGTCCGGCGCGGGCGGTCACCCTGATTGTTGCGATCCTGGAATTCTCGGAAAAAATCCTCGAACGGGGATCCTTCGGGCACAATGGGCGAGGGGCCAGTGCCCTGCGCGACAACGGTTGATGTGGTGATGTTCACAACCGACGGACTGATCCGCTCGGCCAGATCTGCAAAACTGTCTGGACGGGCCTGAGCCGCAATCGCCTGCGCAAACAGCAGGCCGAGGGCCAGAGCCATCAGCCAATAGGCACGCAAGCGCCCGGGATTGTTATATTGCATGGGAATGGTCTGGACCTTCACGTCAGCGTCTCCTTCGTTTGTCCAAAATGCACGGGATATGGCCGGTGCAGTTTACTAGTCACCTATGTAGGTGCCCTATTGTCGATCTCAATTGCCACAACAATATGTCACATGCATGTGAACCAGATTTCAGGCATGAATCAAGCGCCAAGCATCTTGGCGGACCAGACCATCACCACACCGATCGTCAGAGCAGCCAGCCCAAGCAGGCGCCGCCCGTCTTGTGACAGAGTGCTGAGCGCGACAAGCAGTTGCTCCACAATCGAAGGGGCCAGTGCGTACACCAGCCCCTCGACAATCAACACCAGCCCGAAGGCCAGAAGCGCATTTTCGATCATTGTGCGTCTTCGGCCTGCTTGGCCACGGCCCCCTGATCGGACCGCAGGTAGTTGAAAAACTCGCTGTCTGGCGAAAGCACCATGCTGGAGTTTCGACCGGTCAGAGACTGCTCGTAAGCGGAAAGTGACCTATAGAATTCAAAGAACTCAGGGTCCTGACCATAGGCTTCGGCAAAAATCCGGTTCCGTTCGGCGTCGGCTTCACCCTCAATGATGCGCGCATCCCTGCGCGCCTCTGACAGGATTTCCTCGTAGGTCCGGTCGGCGGTTGCGCGTACACGTTGGGCCGCCTCACGGCCACGGGCGCGCTCATCGGTTGCCTCACGTTCGCGTTCGGCGATCATCCGCTGCAGGGTGGCGTCAAAGTTCTGCTCGGGCAGGTTTGTCTGACGCAGACGCACATCCACCACGTCCAGACCAAGTGCCTTGGCCCGATTGTCGGCCCGGTTTCTTATCTGGTCCATCAGACCAGCCCGTTCCGGCGACAGAATGGTGTTTGACGTAACACCCTGCGAGCCCAGGACCGCGCGGATCTGACCATCAAGGATGTCATTGAGCTGTTCTGCTGCCTGAAATTCACCACCGGCGCCAAGCGCCTGACGGAACTGCCGGATGTCCGATATACGATACAATACGAAAGCGTCCACTTCCAGACGCCGGTCATCGGCTGGTGTTACTTCGATTACAGGTGTTTCAAGCGACAGGATGCGATCCTCGTAGCGCACAACCTCGTCCAGCAACGGAACTTTGAAACCAAGACCGGGCTCGATCCGTTCCTGTTTGATCTGGCCAAATCGCAGCACAAGCACTTTTTCACGCTCGTCCACGATAAATATTGAAGACAGTGCCACCACAACAGCGACGAGAAGGATCGGGATCAGAAGGGTTATTTTCCGCATCAGTTTGATCCTCCGTTTTTACGTAATTCATTAAGGGGCAGATATGGCACCACACCCTGCCCGCCGCCACCAACATTGTTTTCAAGAATGATCTTGTCGACGTCGCCCAGCACTTTCTCCATGGTTTCCAGATAAAGCCGTTTACGGGTCACCTCTGGAGCGGCCTTGTATTCAGTGAGAACGGCCAGAAAACGGCTCGCTTCACCGACAGCATCGTTGACAACACGGGCGCGATACCCTTCGGCAGCTTCCAGCAACTGCGCGGATTCACCACGAGCCTCGGCGAGGCGTTTGTTGGCATAGGCATCGGCCTGACGCTCAACCCGGTCGCGTTCCTGTTCGGCGGCCTGCACATCGCGGAAGGCATCAATCACCGATTCGGACGACGAGCGCCCTTCGGCGTCGGTGACGGTTACGTTCTGGCTGGGCGGGTCTACCTTATTGAAGTTGACGCGGATGATGTTGATGCCGGTTTCACGGTTATCGAGTGTTTCCTGGATCAGTTCCTTGACCCGCGCCTCGATCGCGGCACGATCGCGGTTCAGGATCGGGGCCAATTCGGACTGGGCGATGACTTCGCGCATCGCCGCCTCGGAAATCGCCCGCACGGAATCGTTGGGGTATTTCAGGCTGAATTTGAACTGTTGGGCATTCTTGACGTTCCAGACGACCTGAAAATCGATGTCCACGATGTTTTCATCCGTTGTCAGCATCAAACCGTCATTGTCACCACCTGTGCGGCGCACACCAATGTCTTCGGTGCGGTTGGTCGTGACGTTGAATACTTCGTAGGTCACAACCGGCCAGGGGGCAAAGTTCAGACCTTCGGTACCAATACCGGAAAATTTACCCAGAAAAAGTTCGATTGACTGCTCTTCGGGCTTGACCGTGTAAAAACTGGCCATGCCCCAAAGTACGAGGCCCGCCAGAGCGCCCAATGCGATGGATCCCTTGCCGAATGCCGGACCACCACCACCGGAACCGCCACGATTGCCGCCACCGCCCCGACCGCCCATCAGCACACGCAGCTGATCCTGGCCTTTGCGCATCAACTCGTCGATTTCGGGAATCTGCGGTGCCCCTTCAGGAGACCGCCGACCACCACGATCATCGTCGCGGTCATCATCGCTGCCGCCGCCCGAGTTTCCGCCGCCGCCCCATGGGCCGCCAGAATTTCCTGCCATGAATAATCTTCCCTTTTTTTCCTCGCCTTTCACGGCGTTGTTACTAACCTGTGCAGCCACGACGAAAAATCAAGCCGTCCTGACCGGAGTCTTCATCGTTACAATCTCTTCGGACATGGTGGGGTGTACCGCAACCGTCCGATCAAAATCTTCTTTCGTCGCGCCCATCTTGATGGCAATACCAGCCAACTGAATCATTTCGCCGGCACCAGGTGCCACGATATGACACCCCAGTATCTTACGGGTTTTCTGGCTTACAACCAGTTTCATCAAAACCCGGTCAGCGCGCCCCGCAAAGCTTTGCTGCATGGGTTTGAACGAACTGGCATAAACCTCGATCGGTTCCTGATCACGCGCGTCTTCTTCGCTAAGACCGATGGTACCCATTTCAGGCTGGGTGAATATTGCCGTCGGTATCAGTTCGTGGTCCACGGGTGTGGGATTTCCTTTGAACACCGTTTCGACAAAGGCCATGCCTTCGCGGATCGCAACAGGCGTCAGGTTTACGCGATCGGTCACGTCGCCGATGGCGTAGATAGACGGCACGTCTGTCTGGCTATAGTCGTCAACAATGATCTCGCCCTTGCGGCCCAGCTTCACACCGGCCTCTTCAAGGCCCATGTCTGCGGTGTTGGGGCTGCGTCCGGTTGCGAACAGAACCTGTTCGAAAACCTTTTCGGTGCCATTGGTCGATTTGACATTATAGCCGCCGTCAACTGGCGTCATTTCTAGGATATTGGTCCCCAAATGCAAGTTGATCCCGGATTGAATCATCTCGTCCGAGATCAGGCCGCGCGCCTCTTCGTCAAAGCCACGCAATATCTGTGCGCCGCGATAATACTGGGTGACGTTTACCCCCAAGCCATTCAGAATACCGGCAAATTCGCACGCGATGTAGCCGCCACCGATGATCAGAATGGATTTTGGCAGGTCTTCAAGATGGAAGATATCGTTGCTGGTCAGCGCATGCTCGGCGCCAGGCATTTCGGGCTTGACCGGACGTCCGCCAGTGGCAACGAGTATGTGCTTGGCGGTTTTGCGTTCCCCGGTAGACAACTCAATCGTATGAGCATCCGCCAGCCGGGCGCGGGCATCATAGCTGTCGACACCGTTGGTTTTGAGAATACCGCGATAGACCCCTTCAAGCCGGTCCAGCTCGGCGTGCAATTTGTTTTTAAATGCGGACCAGTCAAAGCCGCCGGCATGCACTGTCCAGCCATAGGCCTGGGCGTCTGCAATATGCCCGGGATATTCGCTGGCAAATACCATCAGCTTTTTGGGCACACAGCCGCGGATCACACAGGTGCCGCCATAGCGATCCTCTTCGGCCAGGGCGACCTTGGCGCCTTCCTGTGCCGCAACCCTTGCCGCGCGCACACCACCCGAGCCACCGCCGATTACAAAAAGATCGTAGTCAAATTCCATTCCAGCCTCGTCCTAGTCCAGCATGTCGGAAAAAAGATTGTCTGATTCTGCAAAATCCAGACGATCCTCTTCGACCGTGCCCTCATTGATGTCCCGCGTCTCAACCCGGCCGTCCCCATAGCCAAGCACAACGATATCGCAGATATCAATGAACAGCCCGTTTTCAACCACCCCCGGCATCTGGTTCAGAACCATAGAAAGTTGATGCGGGTTACCAATCCGGCCAAGGTGCAAATCCAGAATGAAATTTCCTTCATCTGTCACGAAAGGTTCATCGCCCTTCATCCGCTGTGTAACTTCGCGGCCCAGCACATCCATATTGATCAGCAATTCCTCGACCAGCAATTTGGTGGTCTGCCAGCCGAATGGAATGACTTCAATCGGCAGCGGGAACGCACCAAGGGTTTCGACCTCTTTGCCGACGTCGGCAATTACGATCATCTGGTCACTGGCGGTTGCCACGATCTTTTCCTGCAGCAGCGCGCCGCCGCCGCCTTTGATCAGGTTCAGCTTTCCGTCAAACTCATCTGCGCCGTCTATGGTGACATCCAGCCATCCGGCCTCGTCGAGGGTGATCACTTCGATCCCGACTTCACGGGCCAGTTCGGCTGTGCGGGTTGATGTTGGCACACCCCGGATTTTCAGCCCGTCTTCGCGCACCATTTCCCCTAGGCAGCGCACCATCCATGCGGCGGTACTGCCGGTTCCCAACCCCACGCGCATTCCGTCCTCGACGAACTCAACCGCGCGTTTGGCAGCGACAAATTTGGCCTTGTCGATAGGCGATAGTTCTCCGGTCATGGCAAAGACTCCCCAGATGTTTGGGGGAGGTTATATGGGAGTTGCACCCCGGGTGCGAGGGGTCAATTGGCACCAGCCGCATCGCGGCTAAAAAGCATCTGTTTTCAGGGAATGTCCGGTATGGTGATAATTGCTGGCCCGAAGGTATGCGACCCTGCCCCGGCAAGCGCTGGCGACTGGCCAAACAAGGCAATCAAAGCGGCGGCAAGTAGCAGGATATATCCGGTCAGTTTCATGTTACCCTCATAATAATGGTTAGAGAACGCAAATGTTCACGAACTGTTCCACATTTCTGGTTAATGCCGGGTAAAAGCGAAAAATCATCTGGATATGGTGTAATTAACGAGTCGTAATCAGACACAAGATCAAAAATGCAAATCCCTGGGTTCGATACATGACATACCGCCTACACTACGCGCCCGACAATGCCTCGCTTATCGTTCGGATAACGCTGGAAGAGTTGCGCCAGCCCTATGAAACCACATTGGTTGACCGAGCCGCCAAAGCGCAGAAATCGCTTGGTTTTCTGGCCCTGAACCCAAGCGGGTTGATCCCGGTTCTTGAAACGCCCCATGCGGTGATGTTTGAAACCGGGGCGATCTTGCTTTGGCTGGTGGACAGGCACGAAAGGCTGGGCCCACCACCCGATGACACCCAGCGAGGTGATTTTCTGAAATGGTTGTTTTTCGTGGCTAACACTCTTCATCCTGCATTGAGGATGGTCTTCTACCCGGATCAGTATGTGGGCACCGATGAGGCCACGCAGGGCAGGTTACGCAGCCATATGCAAGGCGAAATTACCCGCCATCTGGACAAGCTGGAGCTGGTGGCGGCGAAAAGCCCTGGATGGTTTGCTGGCCCTGACGTCTCGGTTCTGGATTTCTATGTGGCCGCGATTCTGCGCTGGCTGGCACTTTATCCCGCCCCGAAAGGTGGCGCTGACTGGTTTTCTATAGACCAATGGCCGCACCTGTATGAAATGGCGACGCGTCTGGAACATTGCCGTTGCGTCACAGCTGCGATAAAGGCCGAAGGCCTGGGGCAGACGCCCTTTACGGCCCCTCGATATCCCACACCACCAGAAGGTAGTGCCACCTGATGTTTCTTTCCGTCTTCGACATGTTCAAAGTCGGTATCGGGCCGTCGTCGTCCCATACCATGGGCCCAATGGTTGCCGCTGCGCGGTTTCTGGACAAGATGCGCGCGGCCCCGTTTGAATGTCATGGCGTCAAAGGCTCGTTGCACGGTTCACTGGCCTTTACCGGCGTCGGCCACGCCACGGACCGCGCTACCATCCTGGGACTGGCGGGGTTTGTTCCCCAGACCTATGACGCCGACAAGGCCGAGGCGACACTGGAACAGATCCGTGACACCCATACAGTGCGCCCCGAAGGCTTGCCGGAACTGGCGTTCAACCCAAAAGAAGACCTGTTGTTTGATTTTGGTCCCAACCTGCCAGGCCACGCCAATGGCATGATCCTGATGGCCACTGACGCACAGGGCGACGTGATTCTGCAGGAGACCTATTATTCAATCGGCGGCGGTTTCGTCATGACCGAGGCCGAACTTGCCGCCGGGCGCAACACCGATGAGGGCGATCCGGTGCCCTATCCCTTCAAGTCAGCTGCTGAAATGCTGGAAATGGCCGAAACCTCGGGCAAGTCTATTGCCCAGATGAAAAAGGCCAACGAAATTTCGCGCGGCGGGCCGGGCAACCTGAAATCGGGCGTGGCGCGTATCTGGCAAGTGATGGACGACTGCATTGAGCGCGGGCTGAACACCGATGGCATCCTGCCCGGCGGGTTGAACGTGAAACGCCGCGCCAAGGGCATTCGCGATGCGCTGATCGACGAGCGGGGCACCAACCTGAACGCGCCACACAAGATCAACGACTGGATGAGCGCTTATGCCATGGCGGTGAACGAAGAAAACGCCGCTGGCGGGCAGGTGGTGACGGCGCCCACCAATGGGGCCGCGGGCGTTGTGCCGGCTGTGATCAAATACTGGCTAGAGCATGTGCCGGGCGCCTCTGAGGCACAGATCGAGGATTTCTTGCTGACGGCGGCGGCAATTGGCGGTCTGGTTAAATTCAACGCCTCGATTTCCGGCGCCGAAGCGGGCTGTCAGGCTGAAGTAGGCTCTGCCGCGGCCATGGGTGCCGCCGGCCTTGCCGCCGTTCTGGGGGGCACCCCCGCACAGATTGAAAACGCAGCGGAAATCGCGCTGGAGCATCATCTCGGCATGACCTGCGACCCGGTCAAGGGGCTGGTGCAGGTGCCCTGCATCGAACGCAACGGGCTGGGCGCAATCAAGGCGGTCAGCGCGGCATCTCTGGCGCTGCGTGGCGATGGCACGCATTTGGTGCCACTGGATGCCTGTATCGAGACGATGCGCCAGACCGGGGCGGACATGAGCGAGAAGTACAAGGAAACCTCGCTTGGTGGATTGGCTGTGAACGTGCCCAATTGCTGAGCCCCGGAAAACGCCCCACCGGTGCCCGACTTTTACCGGAATGGCGATTTCAGAGTGGTACAGCCGCGAACCCTGCCTTACCACATTAGGACAACAGGCCGGAGCCGCGCATGACGACACATCCCAACCGTACCCTGTGGGGTATCCTGCTGATGGTGGGATTTGCCGTGCTCGCCCCGGCGATGGATGCCTGTGCCAAACTGATCGGTGACGGGGTAGCCGTTGCGCAAATCGCGGCGACAAGGTTTGTGGTTCAAAGCGCATTGCTGTTGCCACTGGCCGCTAGCTTCGGCTGGCTGCACCGGCCAAGGACAGGCGAGATTGGTCTGCATCTGATCCGCTCGGTTCTGTTGCTCGTGGCGACGGCGTTTTTCTTTACCGCGCTTCAATACATGCCGATGGCCGATGCGATTTCGGTATTTTTCGTTGAGCCGTTTATCCTGACGCTGTTGGGCGGGTTGCTGTTGGGTGAGCAGATCGGCCCGCGCCGGTACATTGCCTGTGCGGTCGGTTTTGTCGGTGCCATGCTAATCATTCAGCCAAGTTTTGAAGAGGTTGGCGCGGTAGCACTGCTACCGCTGGTTACCGCTGCCTGCTTTGCGTTTTACATGATCCTGACGCGGCGGATGGCGACACGCATGCACCCGATTACCTTGCAGGCCTATACCGGGATAGCGGCGCTGGTGATTGCGCTGCCGGTTCTGCTTGCTTTCGATGGCTCGGGCGTGGGGCCGCTTGATCCGGTCTGGCCTGAGATGCGCGAAGTGAAGCTACTGGCCGCCTTGGGGCTTATTGCCACGCTTAGCCATGTCTGTATCAGTTTCGCGCTGGCCTTTGCGCCCGCGTCTTTGCTGGCACCCTTGCAATATCTAGAGATCGTCACGGCAACAGTGCTGGGTTTTTATATTTTCAGCGACCTGCCTGATGGTCTCACTTTTTTGGGGATTGCGCTTATCGTGGCCTCGGGCCTGTTTGTATTCCTGCGCGAGCGGCATTTGCAGCGCCGTCCGGTGCCACAGCCCTAAGGGTGAGGTCAGGTTTGACTGACTAGGCAGATGTGCCGGGCTGTGGTTCAATTCCTTCATAGATCAGGAGGAATTTAAATGGCCCGCATCAACCTGAAAGACGCGGCGGTGTTTGCACAGCATTCCTACAAGCCGCAGAATTTCACATCGCCGCGTATCATAGACAGTCTGGATAAGGACGATGTGCAAGCGCATCTTACCGAAAATGGTTTGTTGCTTTTACCCGGTAGTAACAGCGTATTGGACTATTTGCATTATAACCTTCGGGTTTTTCAGGTTGGCAACAAAAGGTACCGCCTTGCCAGTTCCGATACCGAGCATGGTGCCAGTGGTACGGTCTGGCACCAGGGGTTTCTGGTTTATTCCCGCAAGATATTTGACTGGCTCGGCCAGAGAAGACCCGAAATAATCATCGGGCACTCGCTTGGCGCCGCCGCCGTGCAGATCCTTTCCAAATCCTATAATGTACCTGGAATAGGGTTTGCCGCGCCGCGCCCAAAGAAAGGCCCCGGTCGGGTGCAATTCGATGACAAATGCCTCTCAATCTGCCGCGTCGACGATACGGTTTGCGGCTTGCCGCCAAATTTCAATCATATGGGCGATGCCCGATTTCTTGAACCCAAGGCAAACAATTGGGGGCTGGATCATTCGATGAAGAATTACCGGGCCATTCTTGAAGAAAACAATGGCCCCGATGCCGTGCCCTGAACCTGCCTACGGCCCCGTCCAGCCGGCCACTGTGGCCAACAAAGCCTCAACCGCAAGCTCAAGCATCGCTTGGGGCAGGATCACCAGCATCTTTGGTGCTGTTACCGACAGATGTATGGGCCCTGTCGCATGATTGGATGTTCCAACCCGTCCGTCCGGGGCAAAATTAAGCCCCGCGATCGGCCAGAGCAGCCCATCAGATACGCCCTCGACCGCGCCGAAAGGAAACAAGGACACTTCGCACCCCTTGGGCAGATCCAATTTCAAAGACGGTGGCGCCAGAAATACCAGTTCTTCAGTTCCCAGCAGGATGCACCGGTGCTGCGGATGCCGAACCAACGTGTTGTAGGCGGCCAATTGGTGGTCCAGCCGCGATCCCGAGAACCCCACTCCAATGACCAGAGGCGCCATGATATTGCGCAGACACTTGTCAAAGTCGGTACTTTCCTGCTCGGGGATCTCATGAAGCCTGTCAGCAGGAATTTTTGCGCGCGCCGAATCACTCAGGCTGTCGAAATCACCAATTACCGCCAGTGGCATCACGTCGTGGGCCAAAGCAGCGTCTGCGCCGCCGTCAGCGGCAACAACTTGCGGGGCAAGCGATTGTGCGCGCAATAGAATTGGTTTGTTGACGGCTGCGCCACCAATGAGCGTTATTGGTTCCAATTCGTGAACAATCATGAAAATTTTCCCCGGATTAGCATCAATAATTGATGCAAGACACATTATAAACACAAAATGATACGCTAAAATTCCAAGAATCGGGCCGCTTTCGACTTTCCTCGAATGGTAAGTCTTGGTCCTGCAGGTAAAGCAAAGCGAGCGTTAACATGGTCAGTTCAAGTAAAATTCTTACAGTCTCCTATGGCACTTTTTCGTGCACGCTGGAAGGTTTCGATGATTCGTTCGATACGATGAAGGCAATTGCGGAGTACTTTCGTGATCTGGCTGCGGATGATCGATATTTTGGCGCGGAACCGCCCACCCCTGATGCCGAAATGTTGGCACGGATTGCCGAGCGTGAAATTTCACGCCGCGTAGACGCCCATGAAGACCGGGGAAAAATTGTTCTGCGTGCCGCAAGCTCTGCCGCCCTGCCCACAAATGAACAACCGGCTGAAGAGCCTGAAGTTGCTTCCGAAAACAGTATAGACGAAACGCTGGACGATACTGCCACCACCGAAGAGTCTATCCAAGAGCCCGAAGTCGCCGAAGAATCGCAAGACGTTACTTTGACTGACGAGCCCGTTGACGAGACCCCTGTGGCAGAGCAGGAAGTCGCCCAGGATGAAGCACCTGCGCTTGCCGAACCTGAGCAAGCGGCAGAACCTGAAGTCAGCGAAGTCGCGGCGCCTGCAGCCGAATTTCCCGCAGAAGAAACCGCCGAGCAAACTGAAGATACTGTTCAGGCCGAGGTTCCCGAGAACACGGATTTTGAGATTCCCGCTGAAATTTCCACGGAAATGCAGCCTGAGCAAGAGGCGGACTCTGATAGCATTGCCGCCAAGTTGCGCCGGATACGCTCCGTTGTCTCACATCCCGGTCAGAGCTATGAATCCGAAAACTATAGCGAAGATGAACACGCCCAGAATTTCCTGAAAGACACGACAACAGAGCTGGATGCTGTTCTGGCTGCGTCGGATGAATCGGAATATTCAGAACAAGCACCAATTGATACCACTGAATTTATGGTGGTTGAGACGGATGACGATATCGACATGTGGGAAGACGATATCGAAGCTGCTTCGATAGAGGATGAAGCACCAGAACAAGAGGTTGAACTGGCCGAAGACACCCTTGCCCAGCTTCTGGCAGATTCAATACCGACGGACACCACTGAAATCGACGACCTGTCAGACTATCAGGAAGACAGCGATCTTGATGATCAGGAGCCCCTGAGCGCGCGCGTCATAAAGATGGACCGCGGCAACCTGAATGCAGCGATCGAACAAGGCTATATCGAAGAAGACACGTCAGCCGACGACGGTGAAGATGACAGCGATCTCAATATGTTTGAAGACGGTGTTCTTGAATCCACCCTCAGCCCGGAAGACGAAGAAGATCTGCAGCGCGAGCTGGCAGAAGTCGAAGCAGGTCTTGATGCGGAAGGGGACATTTCCGAAGCAGATACTGCAGAAATGTCGGATGGCGAGCTTTCCGACGACAGCAGTGACGACTTGGATATTGTGGCCGAAAATGACCTTGCTGAAGAAGAAGCGGAAACCGCTCAGGAAACACCCGAACCCGAAGATGCCGAGGAACCGTCAGCACGTGGGTTGAACAAGCTGGATCAGGTAGAAGCCCAATCCGATCTTGCCCGCATTTTTGACGAAGCCGATCATCATCTGGAAGAACCGGAATCGCACAAACGCAGAAACGCAATCCAGCACCTGCGCGCAGCCGTTGCGGCCACCCGCGCCGAAAAAAACGCCGGTGCTGACCTGAAAAAAGACGTGGACGATACCCCTTATCGCACAGATCTGGCTGAAGCTGTGCGCCCGCGTCGTCCCCGTGCCACGGAAGGTGTGCGCGTGGCGCGACCAGAAGAGGCCCGTCCCGCCCCGTTGAAACTGGTCGCCGAGCAACGGGTGGACGCCCCGCGCGATCCCATTCGCCCGCGCCGTGTATCTTCTGCCGAACTTCTTGAAGTAACTCCGGAAGAAACTGAGATTTCCACAAGCAGCGGCTTTAGTGAATTTGCCGAGGAATTGGGCGTTACGCGCCTTCCCGAGCTGCTGGAGGCGGCAGCGGCCTATATGTCTGACGTGGAAGGCCGCCCGCAATTTTCGCGCCCGATGCTGATGAGCAAGCTGAAAGAAGTGGCGCAGGATGACTTCTCTCGCGAGGATGGCCTTCGCTCGTTTGGCCAGTTGCTGCGGCTTGGCAAAATCCAGAAACTCAAAGGTGGACGCTTTGCCGTAACCGATGAGACCGAATACCGCGCTGACGACGAACGTCACGCAGGCTGAGCCAGCCGAAAAGCGAAAACAGCAAACCCCCGTCAGGCACTGCCCGACGGGGGTTTTGCGTTTTATAAACTCTTAAATAAAATCAAAACCGGGGCTCTGTGATTTTTGCTTAAACCCGTTTCTAAAACTTTCTCGGGTGCAAAAGTTCGGCACAAAATCAGCTTTAAAGCGTTTGACCATCGCAAATCCCATCTGTGTTTGCGCCAAAGATCCACTGCTCCGCCAAAAGAAAGCCAGGGCTTTGTCATTCTATTGCGAACTGGAAAATTTTGCCCCGACCGGAAGACATGAAAAAAGCCCCACACCCGATAAGGGTGTGGGGCCAGATTTCAGCCAGTTATGATAACCGGTTTATTCGTCGCCCTTCAGCGCAGCACCTAGGATATCTCCCAGTGATGCACCTGAATCCGAGCTGCCATATTGCTCAACAGCTTCTTTTTCTTCTGCGATCTCACGGGCTTTGATCGACAGACCCAAACGGCGGGTCTTGCTGTCCACGTTGGTCACGCGAACATCAACCTTGTTGCCGACCGAGAAACGCTCAGGGCGTTGCTCAGAACGATCACGCGACAGATCCGAGCGGCGAATGAAGGATTTCATGCCTTCATATTCCACTTCGATTCCGCCGTCCTCGATCGCGGTCACTTCAACAGTGATGATCGAGCCACGTTTCACACCGCCAACAGCCTCGGCGAATTTGTCACCACCCAAGGCTTTGATCGACAGGGAAATACGTTCTTTCTCGGTATCAACCTCAGAAACAACAGCGCTGACCATGTCGCCCTTGCGGTAGTTCTGGATCACATCTTCACCGCGTTCGTCCCAGCTGATGTCGCTGAGGTGAACCATGCCGTCAATCTCGCCTTCGAGACCGATGAACAGACCGAATTCGGTGATGTTCTTGACTTCACCTTCAACTTCGGTGCCTTCGGGATGGGTTTCAGCAAACACTTCCCAAGGATTGCGCTGCGTCTGCTTGAGACCAAGCGACACGCGGCGTTTTGCACCGTCGATTTCCAGCACCATGACTTCGACTTCCTGAGAGGTCGAAACGATTTTGCCGGGGTGGACGTTTTTCTTGGTCCAGGACATTTCGCTGACGTGGACCAGACCTTCTACACCGGGCTCAAGCTCAACAAATGCACCGTAATCGGTGATATTGGTGACACGACCGGTGTGCACCGATCCCAGCGGGTACTTGCCGGCAACCAGATCCCAGGGATCATCCTGCAGTTGCTTCATGCCCAGCGAAATACGATGTGTCTCTTTGTTGATCTTGATGACCTGTACGTTCACGGTTTCACCGATCGACAGGATTTCCGACGGGTGATTTACCCGGCGCCATGCCATGTCAGTAACGTGCAGCAGGCCGTCAACACCGCCCAGATCGACAAACGCACCATATTCGGTGATATTCTTGACCACACCTTCAACATTCTGACCTTCAGTCAGGTTACCGATAACTTCGGCACGCTGTTCGGCACGGCTTTCTTCCAGAATGGCACGACGCGATACAACGATGTTGCCCCGGCGACGGTCCATTTTCAGAATCTGGAAGGGCTGCTTGAGACCCATCAGCGGGCCGGCATCGCGCACGGGGCGCACATCAACCTGAGAGCCGGGCAGGAACGCAACAGCGCCGCCCAGGTCAACAGTGAAGCCACCCTTGACGCGGCCAAAGATCGCGCCTTCAACGCGCTCTTCGTCAGCATAGGCTTTTTCAAGACGATCCCAGGCTTCTTCACGACGGGCCATTTCACGCGAAACGACGGCTTCGCCGCGGGAATTCTCGGCCGAGCGCAGAAAGACCTCAACCTCGTCGCCAACGGCGATTTCGGGGGCTTCTCCGGGATTTGCGAATTCTTTAAGATCGACGCGACCTTCCATCTTGTAGCCTACGTCGATGATGGCTTGTCCCGCTTCGATTGCGATGACTTTGCCTTTGACAACAGTCCCTTCTTCGGGTGTGTCCATTTCGAAGCTTTCGTTCAGGAGGGCTTCGAATTCCTCCATCGATGTGTTTTGAGCCATGTGGTCTCAGGTTCCTTTTATCAGTTTTCGGGCCGAGCGGTTGTCTCCGCCGGTCTTGGGGTTTCATTGGTCAGACGAAACGCAAAACAAAGAGGGCCGGTTGTCCCGACCCTGCTCATCTCAATGTAATGCGGCGTTTTCCGCCTTGTCGACGAGCGGTCTATAGCTCCGACTCAACCGACAATCAAGCCATTCCTGCGTGTTTGGACGGCCGCATCGTCCGGCGCGGCCGACCCGGCGTGGCAGGTTAGTATCCGGTAAAGGTGATCAATTTCGCACGCAGCCTGTCGGATGCATTGGCAAAAGTAATCTCGGACGGGGCTTTACTGAGCGGAATGCTATCGCCTGCATCAAAGGTTTGCGGTGTGCTGCCGTCAAGGCGCAATTCGACCGAGCCTTCTGCGACATAGGCCACCAGCAAACCCTGGCGGTCGGGAGTCAGACTGCCACCAGCTGCGATGTTTACGGCACTTACGTACACGTTTGACATAACCTGCCCTGCCATAGGTACGGTGGTAAAGGCGCGGCGGTCGATGTTTTCGGTGGGTGGCACCTCGAAGTCAATGAACGGCTCGCCGGCCTGCTGGAAGTTATAGTCGATAAATATCGCTTCGGACGTGGCCGAGGCGTTGTCAAACCGCAGGATGCGCGGGCCTGCAGGCTCGTAAAAGGCATCACCCTCGTTCAGGATTACAGGGCGGCGGCCCTCAACCTGATAGATGATCCGGCCCTTCGCCACATAACCGATGGCGGGGGCGTGATGGGTATGAACCGGGGCTGTTTGGCCGGGAGCAAAATGGAAATCCCCGGCCTCAATCTGAGCCACAGGGCGCGAATCAAACTGAACGTTAAGGAGTTGCACCACATCAGGATTTATATCCTGTATGGCCTTTACGGGCGTAGCCAAAGCAAGAAGGCCAGCGCCGAGGGCCAATGACAGAGCGATGAGTTTTTGGGTTTGCAAAGTGTTCATGGTGTTAGTCCTTTGGTTGCTCACCCGCCGGTCACAGAGCAAAGAGATACTGATCGCGAAAACGGGTTGCGCGTTGGGATTGGCCGAATGTATCGGCAGTGTGAAATTAATAACTTGCATTTTGCAAGTTATTAACCGGTAACCTTATTGCTTGCATTTTGCAAGTAATTTATTTATGCAGTGAAATATGACCAAACCCACTCAAAAGCGCGGCACTGGTTGCCCGGTGACATTTGCCCTTGATAGTTTCGGTGACCGCTGGAGTCTGATCATTATCCGCGACATTATGGTGCACGGGAAAAAGACCTATACTGCCTTTCTGGAATCAGATGAGAGCATTGCCACAAACATTCTGATCAATCGCCTGAAACAACTAGAGACCGATGGCATCGTGAAAAAAACCCGCGACCCGGAGAACCGGCGCAGCTATACCTATACGCTTACGTCAAAGGGACGGGATCTGGCGCCGGTGCTGATGGAAATGATCCGCTGGAGCGGGAAATACGACACCCGCCCTGAGGCTATGAAGGACGCGGCAAATGCGATTACGCAGGACCCCGAAGATTTTGAACGCAGGTTGCGCGAAACGGCACCCTAAACTGCGATCCCTTTGACCAAGTCAGGTTTTGCCCAGCGCGGTCTGAATGCTTTCAATTGCCTGATCAACCGCTTCGTCAATCGACATGCTGGACGTGTCCAGTGTGATTGCATCGCTGGCTGGTTTCAAGGGGGCAGCCGCACGGGCACTGTCACGCGCATCCCGCTGCCGCAGGTCCTCCAACACTTCGAGAAAACTCACGTCGTGGCCCTTTTCGCATAGTTCCTTATGACGTCGGCGAGCCCGGACATCATCGCTGGCGGTGACAAACAGTTTTACGTCGGCGTCGGGGCAAATGACGGTACCAATATCACGCCCATCCAGCACGGCCCCGCCAGCGCGGCTGGCAAAAGCACGCTGATAATCTAGTAATGCCTGTCGTACTTCCGGGATGGCAGCAACCCGGCTCGCCGCCTGCGCGACATCCGGCGAGCGCAAATCCTCGGCATCCAAATCTTCTGGCCGGAGGGTCAGCGCCGCCTCAACCGGATCTGTCCCATCCAGCGTACGACGCCCGGTCGCACGATAGAGTAACCCGGTATCCAGGTGAGCAAACCCGAAATGCAAAGCAACAGCCCTCGAGATCGTCCCCTTGCCAGCCGCCGCAGGCCCATCAATTGCGATCGTGAATGCCATATACCAACCTGCCTTATGCCTGCGTATGGGTAACGGAAGGCGCATCAAGCCTCAAGAGCCTGTAAAACCCGCATTTTCCACGCTAAACTCAGTGTTTCCAAAAACTGAATAGTCAAACTTGGGCAGCTTTGACACATTTCCTTTGCTGGGTTTAATACCCGGAAAGGACATCCATTCCAGAACAATATGCAACCAGTGTCGGGTGAAAGCGTAACAACCAAACCCCGAAGGCGCAAAATTGTTGCAGGAGGGAAAACAATCCAGCGCATGCCCCTGGGACCCAGCGATATCGATCCAAAGGTTTAAAGGCACATTCGTGTCAAAACAGATCAAACTTAAGCCCAATTGTAACTGGAAAAGAATGTTCAGTAGCGTAAAATACACCAATACTTTGGCGTTGGCCGAAAAACTGTAGGTAACTAGTAAAATGAATAACGATGATCGTAGCCGGACCCAAACGGGCACTATAAAAGTAATTTTCAACAAGATGATTGATATGACAATTCGCTGCATATTTGGCTGCGATAACACTGACATCCACTGTAATCGGCGTTTCCTGGAGGTTCCAGCCGGCTTTTCCGACCGGCGGTGGTGCAATGCACCCAGGAATTTTCAGAAGCTCACGTGGTTGCCCTTTATCGAACTTTTGGCAATTGGCGCAGGCTTGGTTGTGACCCTTGCGTTTACCTCCGTCTGAATCACCACCCCTTATTCAAAACCGCTAACGCAACTGGGTGCCTAACAGCACCTGTGCGCAGAATTCAGTTTTGCAATGAAACCACTGGAGCGGGTAACGGGAATCGAACCCGTAACTGAAGCTTGGGAAGCTTTCGTGATACCTTTTCACCATACCCGCGTTCCGGAATTGGGGGATAGGCTTATGTTGCGTCAGGGTCAAGTGGTTGCCCCACGTGGCTGGCTGCGTTTCGCTGCTAAGAAGTGCACGCGATACGCCCGCCCAAAGACCTATACATCAGGCGGCCTGCGCCCCGCCAAAGGCGTGCTGCCGCACCTGTCCGGGCAGTTCACCGTATTTTTCGATGAACCACTTCTTCATAAGCGTCACGTTTGAGAATCCACAGGCAACAGAAATCTCATTCATCGGCAATGCTGTCTGCGCCAGCAGGCTGCGTGCCCTATCCAACCGCAGGTCGCGGTAAACTTTCAGCGGTGTCTGTTTCAACAGGTCGCGAAAACCGCGCTCAAGCTTGCGGGGCGATACATCCAGGATATCGGCAATCTGGCCAACCGAAAGCGTATCCTCAAGGTGGTCCAGCATGATCTGCAGCGCATCACTTATTACCATGTTACCCTGCGCCATACGCATGTAACGCCAGTGTTCCCCTGCAACGCCCTCTTCTTCGGGTTCGATCAGTCCAAGGTACTTTGACAAGGCCGAGCGCGTAAATTCTCCATCTCGAGCACCGACCAATTCCACCATCATCCGGATCGCAGCCGTGGGGCTTATGGCACTGCTCAGTGCCTTGTGATGGCAGGTTGCCCGTTCGATGATATCCAGCATCCGGCCGCATTCTCGCACGCCGGGGCGGAAATTGGGATGCACCGATATCTGTTTGGCCCCCAGCACGCCAGCAGCAAGCGGTACAAATATGGCCGCACCAACGACGCAAACCCGCGCGGCATTGCGGATACATGACCGAAGCTCGCGCAGATATGCATCGCCAGGTCGCCATGGGTTTTCGGTGCCGCCGATCAAGACAAGAGTCTGGTCAGGCCCGCACACTGGGCCATCGGCCAGGCAATTCTCACCCTGTAGGTGGGTCCAGGAATAGGACGTTTGCCCGATCAACAGATTGGCCGAGCGCAAGACATCAATACAGGCCTCTGCAGCGAAAGCCACACTGTCATTCTGACTTAGGAATACAAAATCCCCAGACAGGCTGCGCCGACAATGCAGGGCGTTGGATGCAGCGGACCGGTCAGTTTGCAGGTTCTCAAGAAACATGTTTGATCTTCCTATCCCTTTATCTCACGGAGCCCTGTTTCCGCTGGTTATCCTTCAGTTGATATTTTTGATCGAGGTCTCGACGGCATGCAGGAATGACCCGGCAGATGAACTGGCGGACATCAGCAGATACGCATTTTCGCCGGTGCGAATGGTCAAGGTGCCCAGGTGTTCCATTGATGTCCGCGCTGCATCATCTACAGCAAAAGCCTGCGGATGCAGATCCAACGGACATATGCGTTCCAGGGCGGCACGACTGTCCGGACCTGAGATTTCCAGCGCGCACCAGACATCCGTCTGGTCGGTGGTATAGGCCTTGCCCTTGAGCCGGGCGGCAACCACCGCCTCGGCGTCGGGTGTGGCATGGATAAAGAGCACAAAGGCCTGATCGCGGCCAAGCCGCACCAGCCGCGCGCCGTTCTTGCCGATGGCGGATTTACCCACCTCGGGCAGGGCCGTGCCAAAGGCGGTTTTGATGGCCTTTTGTGCCGCCGCTTCGCCGCCCAGGGGCAGCGCAATTGAGACAACGGCCAGATCGGCGGGCGCGGTCAGACGCGCCCCGCCAATCGTGATATCGGTCCCGGCCAGCGGCGGGGCTGAGGTGAGGGTATAATCAGGCACGCAAACGTTCCCCTTCCGGATCAATGAAATGGGCCGAGACAATCTCAACCTCGATCTCGGTTCCGTGGATCGGGCTGACTGCTCGCACCACCTCGCCTTTGCGGGTATCGCCGCTTTTGATGAACCCAAGGCCGATGGAATGGCCAAGGCTGGGGCTATAGGCCACCGAGGTCATCCAGCCCTGATCGTTGGCCATGGTGGCCTCATCGCCCTTGGTGATGAAATGCGACCCGGCAATCAGTTTCTGGCTGCGGTCCACCGGGCGGAAACCCACCAGCTTGATCGCATCCTCCAGCAGCATCTCGGGCCGCTGTGACAGGACATTGCCGATGCATTCCTTGGTTTGGCTGACCATCTTGCCCATGCCAAGGTTATACGCCGTGGTCTGGCCATTCAGCTCATTGCCCGCGGCATGGCCCTTTTCAATCCGCATGACACCCAACGCTTCGGTCCCGTATGGGACGGCATCAAACTCTTTGCCCGCCTCCATCAAGACCTGCATCATCGAATTGCCATAGCGCGCAGGTACGGCGATTTCATAAGCCAGCTCGCCCGAAAACGAGATGCGGAACAGCCGCGCGGGCATGCCGCCACAAACCGTGACCTCGCCACAGCCCATGAAGGGAAACGCCTCGTTCGAGATGTCGTGACCTGCGTCAATCACCTTGCGCAGCAGGTTGCGCGCATTGGGGCCTGCCACGGCAAACTGCGCCCAGCCATCGGTGGTGGAAATCAGATGTACATCCAGATCTGGCCACAGGCACTGACGGGCAAATTCCATCCGGCGGAACACCAGCACCGCATTGGCAGTGGTCGTGGTCATCACATAGTGGTTCTCGCCCATCCGCGCGGTGGTACCATCGTCATAGCAGATACCATCCTCGCGCAGCATCAGCCCATAGCGCACCTTGCCCACAGCCAGTTTGGCAAAGCCGTTGGCATAGACCTTGTTAAGGAATTCGGCGGCGTCCTTGCCCTGCACGTCGATCTTGCCCAGCGTTGTCACGTCGCAGATGCCCACCGAATTGCGGGTCATTTCAACCTCGCGGTCGACACTGTCGCGCCAGCCCTGCTCACCGGGGCGGGCGTACCACTGCGCGCGCAGCCAGTTGCCGACCTCAACAAAGGTGGCGCCATTTTCACTGGCCCATTTGTGGCTGGGAGTCAGGCGGTAGGGGCGGAAATCCTTGCCCCGCGACCGACCACCCAGGGCGCCAAGCGGCACAGGCGTATACGGCGGGCGGAAAATGGTGGTGCCAGTGTCCTGCAACGTCTTGCCGGTACATTCCGCCATGATCGCCAAAGCGGGGATATTGGCGGTTTTGCCTTGATCGGTGGCCATGCCAAGCGTGGTGTAGCGTTTGAGATGCTCAACCGAGCGAAAGCCCTCGCGGTAGCTTTGTTTCACGTCCTTGACGGTGACATCGTTCTGCAGATCCAGCCAGGCGCGGTTTTTGCTTTCGCCGACATGCCAGAACGGCGCGCAATCGCGGGGCTCGTCCTCGGCCTTGGGTGCTGCCTTGCGCGATGGGGTCATACCCAGTGCCTTGATCTGCGCATTGGCAACGGCGCGACCTTCGGTCAGGGCGGCGGCCAGCGTCATCGAGCCGTTGGCAGCGCCTGCCACGGCCATGCCCGGTGGCAGATCGGCCCCCGGCACAAAGGCGCAGATATCTTCGCGCCAGGTGGGGCGGCCACGTTGGTGGCAGGTCAGGTGCACATTTGGGCTCCACCCGCCCGAAACCGCCAGACAATCCACCGGAATGACCTGCCCGTCTGTCAGCGTGACGGATTTTAGGCCTTTGCGGCCCACGGTATCGACCACCGCCGCATTGCGGATATGACGCGCGCCGGGCACGTCGCAGACAGCCGGTGCATCACGGGTGTCGATGATCGCGTTGATCGCAACCCCATTAGCCGCCAGATCGGCGGCGGTGCGCCAACCGTCATCGTTGTTAGTGAACACTGCAACCTGCTGGCCGGGTGTCACACCGTAGCGGTTGGCATAGGTCCGAACGGCCCCCGCCAGCATCACACCAGGGCGGTCGTTGTTGCCAAAGGCAATCGGCCGCTCGGTTGAACCTGCCGCCAGAACCGCCCGTTTGGAATAGATCCGCCACAGGATTTGCCGCGGCTTGCCACCTGAGCTGGCCAGATGATCGGTGCATCTTTCCAGCGCGCCGTAAATCCCGTGATCATAGGCACCGTAAACCGTTGTGCGGGTCATAATCCGCACGTTATCCATCGCCGCCAGCTCGGCTATTGCCTGCGCGGCCCAATCGGCACCGGCCGTGCCATCGACCTCAAGCGTTTCGGCATTGAGCCGCCCGCCGGGGGTGAAATCCTCATCCGCCAGAACAACCCTTGCCCCGGCGCGCCCTGCGGCCAGCGCCGCAGACAGGCCCGACGGCCCTGCGCCAATCACCAGCAGATCGCAATGCACAAAGCCCTTGTCGTAACTGTCGGGGTCTTCCTCCATCGACAGGCTGCCAAGACCCGCCGACTTGCGGATCATCGGCTCGTACAGCTTTTCCCAGAATGCCCGCGGCCACATGAAGGTTTTATAGTAGAAGCCCGCTGACAGGAATGGTGCCATCAAATCGGTCACCGCCATCAGATCGAACTCGAGCGATCCGCGATGGTTCTGGCTGGTTGCGGTCAGGCCATCGAAAAGTTCGGCCACCGTGGCTCGCGTATTGGGCTCTTGATAAGCCCCCGAGCGCAGCTGAACCAGCGCATTCGGCTCTTCTGATCCGGCGGTGAAAATGCCGCGCGGGCGGTGATATTTGAACGACCGTCCCACCAGGCGCTGACCATTCGCCAACAGCGCCGAGGCCAGCGTATCACCCGCATGGCCCTGCATCGCCTTGCCGTTGAAGGTAAAGTTCATCACCTGATTGCGGTCGATCAACCCGCCTTTGATCCGGTTTGTCTGGCTCATTTGCTGCGCCCCCTGCTGCGCGCCACATCGCGGGCCATTTCAACCTTTGAAATCTCGTGTGTCAGCGTATCGCGCGTCACCACCAGCCACGACCGGTCGCCCTGTTCGTGATACCAAAGCTCCTGATGCTGACCTGCCGGGTTGTCACGCAGATAGCCGTACTCGTAGAACGCCTCCGCCGCGTCTTCGGCCTGCCAGTCCGGCCGGTCGATCAGGCTTGCGTCGCCCAGATAAACAAACTCAGCCGCATCGCGGGGGCCAAGCAACGGATGGTTGATAATCATGTCCTGTCCCTCCTCAATGCAGGTTGGGCTGGTTGCCCTGCCCTTTTTCGTCAATCAGATTACCGCGCTTGAACCGGTCCAGCCGCATTTGTGTGGCCACCGGGTGCGGTTCGCCCTTTGCCAGCAGATGGGCGTAACAGAAACCGGATGCAGGCGTGGCCTTGAACCCGCCGTAGCACCAGCCACCGTTGAAAAAGAGGCCCTCGATATGGGTCTTGTCGATAAAGGGTGAGCCATCCATCGACATGTCCATGATCCCGCCCCAACTGCGCAGCAGACGGGCGCGGCCAATCATCGGCATGATCGCCATGCCGCCCTCGGCCACATCCTCGACCACCGGCAGGTTGCCGCGTTGGGCGTAGGTATTATAGCCGTCGATATCACCGCCAAAGACCAAACCGCCTTTGTCGGATTGGCTAACGTAAAAATGGCCGGCACCGAAGGTGATCACCCCTGGGAGGACGGGCTTCAAGCCTTCGGTGACGAAAGCCTGCAAAACATGGCTTTCGATCGGCAGGCGCATGCCTGCCATGGCCATCACGCGACCACTAGATCCTGCGACACAAACCGCGACCTTCTTGGCGCGGATCGCCCCGCGCGAGGTTTGCACGCCACGGCATTTGCCGTTCTCGATATCAAAGCCGGTGACTTCGCAATTCTGGATGATATCAACGCCGCGTTCGTCCGCACCGCGCGCATAGCCCCAAGCCACCGCATCGTGGCGCACGGTGCCGCCTCGCCGCTGGAACAACCCGCCCTTGATTGGAAAACGCGCGTTGTCGTAATTCAGGAAAGGTAACTCGGCCCGCAGTTGCTCGGCCGTGGCATATTCCGCATCAGCGCCTGCCAGAAACATCGCATTGCCGCGCCGGATGAACGCATCGCGCTGCGCGTCCGAGTGCACAAGGTTCAGAATCGAGCGCTGGCTGACCATGGCGTTATAGTTGAAGTCCTGCTCCAACCCTTCCCACAGCTTCAGCGACATCTCGTAAAACGGCTCGTTGCCCGGCAACAGATAGTTTGAGCGGATGATCGTGGTATTTCGCCCGATATTTCCCGATCCAAGCCAGCCTTTTTCAACGACAGCGATATTGCGCATGCCATATTCTTTGGCCAGATAATACGCCGTACTCAGGCCATGCCCACCGGCACCTACAATCACGATATCGTATTCCGGCTTGGGGTCTGGTTCGCGCCAAACCGGTTTCCAACCCTTGTTGCCAGTAAGGCCCTGACTGAAAATCTTAAACGCTGAGTAGCGCATTGGCATGCATCCCCGAAAATAGCTAAACACAACTGTCGCTTCTTCCGGAGAAATAGACTTTCACAAAATAGCCGTATACATTACCAAAATGGACAAGATTGGTACAAACTCTATTGTCACCCGCCGAATCGGCATTCTGCCGATCGAAGGCTTTGCGCTTATGTCCTATGCGTCATTGGTTGAGCCGATGCGCGCCGCAAATCTTCTGGCCCGACGGCCACTATATGAGATGATTAATATCAGCACCTCGATGGCACCGATTGGTAGTTCCGGTGCTGCTACAATCACGCCTCAGGCCACCATCTCTGATGAACTCAAACTTGACTACCTGTTTGTCGTCGCCGGTGGCGATCCGACGCTCTATAATAACCGGGGGGTCATTAATTTTCTGGCCCGCACAGCCCGATCCGGCGTTCAGTTGGGCGGTGTCTCGGGCGGGCCGATCATTCTGGCGCGTGCCGGTCTGATGAACGGCCGAAGGATGACCGTACATTGGGAACACGTTGGGGCCCTGGCCGAAATTTCACCCCATCTGCTGATCGAACGGTCGCTTTTTGTCATCGACCGGGACCGCGTGACCTGTGCGGGTGGCACCGCCCCCATCGACCTGATGCACGCCCTGATTGCCCGCCATCACGGCGCCCCTTTTGCCCGGTTGGTCAGTGACTGGTATCTGCATACCGAAATCCGCCCTTCGGGCGACCCGCAGCGATCAGGGTTGGTAGAGCGGGTTGGCTCAAACAACGCCGCCATTCTTGATGCGGTTGAAGCGATGGAAACCCATGTTGCCGAACTACTGACTCTGGATGATCTGGCCAAGATTGCCAGCTTGTCCGCGCGCCAACTAAACCGCCTTTTTCGCGAAAAGCTGGGGCGGTCGACCATGGGCTATTACCGTGACTTGCGGTTGGACAAGGCACAAAGCCTTTTACGGAACTCACCTTTGTCCCTGACCGAGATCGCGCTGGCCACAGGATTTGCCAGTTCTTCCCATTTCAGCCGGGTCTATTCCGGGCATTTCCGACAACCGCCGTCGCGTTACCGATAGGGTACTTGCCATGGCCCTGCGACCCGGCCTAGGGTCGGCACAAACTTTCGGAGGCCCCCATGCACATCCTTGTCCTGCAACATGAACGCGTCGAACATCCAGGTATTTTCCGCCAGTTTCTGGCCGAAGATGGCCATACGTGGGATGCGATTGAGCTGGACGAAGGTGAGACGTTACCCCCGTTGGAAGGCTATGACGCGCTTTGGGTTCTGGGCGGCCCGATGGATGTATGGCAAGAGGATGCACACCCCTGGCTGAAAGACGAAAAGGCCCTGATCCGCGAGGCGGTGGAAGAAAAAGGCCTGCCATTCCTGGGGCTGTGCCTTGGTCATCAGCTGCTGGCCGAGGCCTTGGGTGGAGAAGTTGGAAAATCTGAGACGCCCGAGATTGGTGTTTTGGAAGTGCAACTGACCGAGACCGGCGCCACAGGTGTGCTTTTCGACGGCATACCGGAACGGTTTGATGCGCTGCAGTGGCACTCGGCCGAGATCACCAAACTGCCTGCCGGGGCTCAGGTATTGGCCACATCGCCCGCCTGCACGGTGCAGGCAATGAAATGGGGCACGCGGGCCTTTTCAATGCAATTCCACATCGAGATTGAATCCGACACCGTCAAGAACTGGGCAGACATTCCTGAATATGCCGGTGCGTTGGAAACAGCGATGGGCAAAGGCGCTGTTGCGGCCTTCGATGCCGCCTGCGCGGAACAAATGGACACGTTCAACAACATGGCCGAGCGGCTTTATATCAACTGGCTGCAGGCCACCGCGAAAACCTGAACCGCAAAGGTGGTTTTTTAAAACGGAGTGCGCATTCGCGCACGCTTTGTTTTTTGGATTGGGCTCCTGCAAAACTAGGGTGCTCCTACAAGAAACGCCCTAGGGCTGCCCCCAGCCTTCGGACTGCATTTCGCGTAATCGGCTGGCAGTACGTTCGAATTCAAACGTGCCTTCGCCCTCGACATACAGGTATTCCGGTGCCGCAGCGGCTGAACAAATCAGCCTCACTTGGGCTTCGTATAACGCGTCGATCAGGGTGACAAACCGTTTGGCTTCGTTAAAGTTCGAGCGGCCGAGTTGTGGTATGTTTTCCAGAACCAGTACCCGCACCGCATCGGCCAGTGCCAGAAAATCTGCCGGGCCCAATGGTTTACCGCACAGGTCATAAAACGATGCCCTTGCCACACCGTTGTGAAATGCCGGAATTTCAAGCTCACGTTTGTTCACGATCAGGGCGTGACGCGCGCCTTGCCCGCCGGTCAGATCCTGCCAGACCGACTCGACCTGCGCACGGGTTTCTGCGTTCACCGGCGTAAAATAGCTGGGGCCGCTCGCCAGTTTATCCTGCCGGTAATCGGTGGGGCTGACCATTTCATGCACCGCCATCTTTTCCTTCAGCAGTGCGATAAAAGGCAAAAATAACTGGCGATTCAGACCGTTTTTATAAAGGTCGTCAGGGATGCGGTTGCTGGTTGTCACCACAACCACACCAGCCTGAAACAGCGCCTCGAACAGACGGCCAACGATCATCGCATCAGTGATGTCGCTGATCTGCATTTCATCAAACGCCAGTAAGCGTACGGATTTCGCCACATCACGCGCCACAGGTGCCAGCGCATCCTGCTCGCCGCGTTGCCGCGCGGCGTGCATGCCAGCGTGAATTTCCTGCATGAAAGCATGGAAATGTACCCGCCGTTTGGGCACGTCGATCGTGTCGGTAAACATGTCCATCAACATCGATTTACCCCGACCGACCCCGCCCCAAAGATAAAGACCCTTGGGCGCTTCGGGTGCCTTGCGGAACCAACCTTTTTTTACAGGCTCGCCCAGCGCTTCGCGGATACGTTCGAACTCGGGCATGACAGCCTGTTGCGCAGGGTCAGGCGTCAGCACACCTTCGGCGACAAGCCGGGCGTAGCGGTTGGGCAGCGTTTCCATAGGTTCGCAATACCGTGCCGAAGCTGTTTAGGAAAGCAAGATCAGAGGGTTGGACAACATAAGCACCCATCAGATTGTAATCATGCCCATCACAAAGCCTGAATTGACCCTGAAGTTGAAACCCATAGAGTGCGCCGGTCAAACCGGAGTCATATGATGGCAAAGCCTGCTTCCATTTTTACGCCTGTGCTGATCGCAGGTTGTTCTATCATGCTGATATCCTTTGCTATTAGGGCATCCTTTGGGGTCTTTCAGATACCCATTGCCGAAGAATTCGGCTGGCTGCGGTCGGAATTTTCGCTGGCAATCGCAATTCAGAACCTTGCCTGGGGCATCGGGCAGCCAATCTTTGGCGCTTTCGCCGAAAAAATGGGGGACCGAAAGGCCATCATCCTCGGCGCTTTGACCTATGCGGCGGGTCTGGTTCTGTCATCATTTGCAGTCACGCCGGAGGCGCATCAACTCTATGAAATCCTTGTAGGATTTGGGATCGCAGGCACTGGATTCGGGGTTATTCTGGCGGTGGTCGGACGGGCAAGCTCGGACGAGAACCGGTCCATGAGCCTTGCGATTGCCACGGCATCCGGGTCGGCGGGACAGGTCTTTGGGGCGCCGGTAGCCGAATATCTTCTGGGGCTGATGAACTGGCAAATGGTGTTTCTGGTTTTTGCCGCTACCATATTGGCGACATTGGCCTTTTTGCCGTTGATGCGGGCACCGGCGCGGGCCAGCAAGGCCGAATTAGAGGAAAGCATGGGCGCGATTCTTGGCAAAGCCTTTCGCGACCCGTCTTACACGTTGATTTTCCTTGGCTTTTTCAGCTGTGGCTATCAGCTGGGTTTCCTCACGGCCCACCTTCCGGCCTTTGTGACCGAGCTTTGCGGGCCGATTTCGCCGGGTGGGTTTTTGCATGGAATGGGGGTAACCAGCACGTCGGCCTTGGGGGCCATTGCAATTTCGCTGATTGGGGTGGCCAATATTGCGGGCACGCTGACAGCGGGTTGGCTGGGCAAGAGATACACAAAAAAGTATTTACTTGCAGGTATTTACTTGGGCCGGACGATTGTGGCAGCGGCGTTTATCATGAACCCGATCACGCCTGCGACGGTGCTTTTGTTTTCGGTGTCGATGGGTGCACTTTGGCTGGCAACGGTGCCGCTGACCAGCGGACTGATCGCGCATATATACGGGCTGCGCTATATGGGAACGCTATATGGAATTGTCTTTTTTTCCCACCAGTTAGGCAGTTTTCTGGGCGTCTGGTTGGGTGGCCGGCTGTATGATGTCTATGGTGATTACACGCTGGTCTGGTGGATTGGGGTGGGAATAGGTGCGTTCAGCGCGATTGTACATTTGCCAGTGCGCGAGCAGAAAATGAGCCCGGCCTAAAGACACCCTGCATGAACAGGACGCTCGCCTGCAGGTCCGTAAGGTTTGTATGCGGATTTTGTAAGGTGTGCGGAAATCTGCGGTCCTAGTCCTTCATCAGATCGCGCATCGCATGCAGCACCTCGTCGGTGTGCGTATAGGCCAGCTGATGACCGGCGTTTTCAATCACCTCTTGACGCGCGGCGCGGTTCCATTGCGCCAGTTTGCCCAGACCACTGATCGGGATCACGTCATCATCCTTGGCCCAGATCGCCAGCACGGGAACTTCTTCTTTGTTGATTTCCCTATGTTCCTCATCCTGGTCGTGATCAAGCGTACCTTTCAGCGACGCCAGAACAGCGGGTACAAATCCTCGGATACGCAATTCGTTCTGTTGCAGATCGACGATGTCCTCGATGCGGCTATCCAATTTCCGCTCGGCTTCGGTTGCCTTGCGAAAGGAGCGTTCGTAAAAAGCCAGCATCAGCCAATCGCCCAGCCAGCCCAGTTGCGTGACAATCCGGACCAGCGGGCCCAGATCGTGCCCCAGCCCGGCGGGCGCCAGAAGCACCAGATGACGCAGGCGCGCCGGGGACAAAGACGCAAAGGCCGTCACGATGGCACCCCCCATGGAATAGCCCAGCAGGGTGATTTCATCCTCGATACCCTGACTTTCCATTAACTCTTCCAGCTGGGTCACAAAAAACGCAGGATCCTGCGGGCCTTTGGGGCGATCCGAATAGCCCCGCCCGTAAAGATCATAGACCAGAACGCGAAAGCCCATGGCGGCTAGCCCCTCGGCGATTGGTCCCCAGACAAACGAGGGCGTGGTCAGGCCGTGGACACACACCGCCACCGGCCCGCGGGTACCGCCGAACCATTGGTAATGCGTCAGACCGCGCGAAAGCTGTTCAAATTCCCCCGGCGCGGACCGGCGCAGGGTGTCATCCATTTGCGGTTTCATCGCCTCGCGCACAAAAGGAGCCGCGATGACAATTGCGAGTATCAGCAAAAACCAGATCATTCTGCCCCCCTCCAAGCATCAAGGATATAGCGGCTGGTCATCAGATCCAGATGCGCGCCGCCCCCGTTTTTGAAAAGCGTGATCTCATCCGCGCTGTTGCGCCTGAATTTTTCAGGCTCGTAAAAATCTGCTACCAGATCGGCCCGCGCGATGGCACCCGTTTCAAGCGGGGTCTTGATTTCGCCGATGTGGTCTACAGTGGTATCGAAACTGTCGACAAAAACCCGCGCGCGCTGCATCGCGGTATCGTCGGCCTCGCGCATGTCAGAGCGGTAGGCACCTATCAGGTCGATATGCTGACCCGGCTGAAACCACTCGCCTTTGATAAGTGGTTCGGTCGACATGGTGGCCGACGTGACGATATCGGCGGATTTGATCGCGGTCTCGAGATCGTCTGCGACCTGCATGCCCGGACAATCCGCCGCCATCTTTTCAGCATTGTCACGGGTGCGGTTCCACAGGGTAAAGCGGGCCTCGGGGAATGCCGTGCGGTAGGCGCTCCACAGGCTGTGGCCGACGGTACCCGCACCCACAATCAGGATGTTTTCACTATCCGGTCGGGCCAGTCTTGTGGCAGCGTAGAGACTATCACCTGCGGTTTTCCATTTGGTTACAAGCTGGCCGTCCAGCACTGCATCAACCGTACCGTCGGTGTCAGAGAACAAAGTAACAGCACCGTGGATCAGCGGTTTGTCAGCGGCCGGATTACCGGGAAACACCGTGACGGATTTCACCGCAATGCCCATCCCGTCAATCCAGGCCGAGCGCGACAGCAGCGTATCGGGAGAACGATAAAGAAACGTATCACCAATCTCGGCCTTGGGCAGGGCGTGCCCATTGGCCAGGGCCTGGCACAGCGCCGTCCAGTCCAGATTCGCCTCGCCCTTTTCAAAAGGGATGATGGTGATGCTCATACAGCATTCTCCTTGATCAGCAGTCCGGAGCGGACCAGACATTGCGCCCAACCTTTGGCGCCATCAAACAAATGCACCTGCCAGCCACGGGCGATTGCAGTGTTGATATTGTCCGATCGGTCGTCGGTAAACAAAAGATGTTCGGGCGCGATGCCACAATCGGCCTCGACTGCGGCATAAATCGCCGGATCAGGTTTGATCCGGCCCATCTGGCCGGAAATGTAGTACCGGTCGAATTCACCCAGAAACGGGAACTGAACCCGGCTGCACGGAAAGTTCTGGACGCCAAAATTCGACAGGGCAAAGACCGGCACCTGAGCGGATTTCAAGGCACGCAACAAACGAACGGAATGCTCAATCGCCGGGCTGGCCAGCGCTGTCCAGTTATCCCGGAAATGGCGGATTTCAGCCTGCCAGTCGGGATGGTCGCATGCGGTTTCTTCGATAGTTTCTGCAAAGGGCGCACCGGCATCAATCCGGTCCATCATTGCAAAAAGATCCACCTGGGCGAATAGCTGCGCGCGACGCGTCTGTCCGATAAGCTGGTCGAAATACCGCTCGGGTTGCCATTCGATCAGCACATTGCCGATATCCCAGATCACGGCTTGCACCTTCATTGTCATCGCCTATCCCTTGCGCGTCGGTGCCGAGGCGGCAACCGGTTTGCCCTTGGCCGACTCGCGCCACAAAAGAAAAAGTCCCGAACCAAGGATCAGGGCGATTCCGATCCAGGCGGTCGGTGCGGGCCAGGTGCCAAATACGGTCACACCCCACATGATGGCGAGCGGCATCGAGACATATTCGAAAGGGGCGGCAAAGGCGGCTTCGGACAGGCGGTACGCCTGAGAGATGAAAAAGCCACCCAGCAGACCGCTGACGCCCAGCATGATCAGAAGCGGCCAGTCGCCCGGATCAATCGGGCCCCAGGCCCGAAAGAGGAATGCCAGTGCGGGGTGTTCGCTGCCGGCATAACGCCCGTCGCCCACTGACAACCCGATCAGTGAACTGGCCAGCAGGAACGTCAGCTGGATATAGATCGCCATCGTGGCTGCACTTTCGGTGCCACCGATCTTGCGGGCCATCATGTGCATGACGGCATAAAGCACAGCCGCCGCCATTGGAAAAAGCGAAGCGATCTGAAACGCCGAGGTGCCCGGTTTGATGATGATCAGAACCCCCAGAAACCCCACCGCAACCGCTGTCCAGCGAACCGGCCCAACCACTTCGCGCAGGAAGATCACGCCGAAGACAGTGATGACCAGCGGCGAGATGAAAAATACCGCAACCGCATCGGCAATGGGCATGGCCGACAGGCCCAGAAACAGAAAGCTGTTGGCCAGCACCACGCAGATACCCCGAATCAGATGTGCACCGGGGCGGCGGGTGCGCAACACGCGCAGGCCTCCGCTGAAAGGCATGATCAAGGCGCAGAACGTCAGGATTGCCACCGACGCCCGGATCAGCACGATCTGATGCAGCGCATAGTCATTGCTGAGAAATTTTATGCCCACGTCATTCAGCGAAAAGCACAAGACCGCCACAAGCGCAAAACCGGCACCAGTCAGGTTTGAGCGCTGTATGGATGTTGTGGTCATGAAAATCCGCTGTTCCAAAATGGTCACGCCACAAAAGGCCAGGCCCCGACGTTTGTAAACCCCGCAGCTCCGACAATCCGTACCCGACGTCGCTGAACCGGGTGTTGCAGTGATTACCGGGGCAGCGCTGGTGTCAGTCGAAACCGCGTAGTGCCGGTTGCATCAGCCTGACCGAGCCTGCCGGCGTCAAGTGGTCGTGATCCCGGTACCAGCTGTCCTGCGGATCGCCTGAATAACAAAACGCAGCGTCGCAGAACACCGTACGCGGGTCGAATACGGCAAGGTTGGGATGGAAGGTTTGCAGATCCCGGAGGATCTGATCCATTTCCCCGAGGCTGTCGTCGACGTCGCTGCGTGGCAGGCGTTGCGGACAATTGCCGAACCAGCCTGCGGCCCGCGTACTGCAATGGGCAGGATTTACCATCAATTCAGGGTTGTCACTTATCAGCAGAACTTTCTTGCCCGCTGCCAGCAGCTTGCCCACGGTTGCGCGCATCCCCTCCAGCAGCAGGGCCTGTCGGGTGTCGATTTCAGGCTGACTGAGATACGGGTCGTCATGCGCCCTTTGCTTCAGCAATTCCCAAACGCCATACCCGCTCAGCACCACTTTGCCGATCCCGTCATTCTCCAAAGTGTAGGCTAGGGATTTGTCGATGAAATCATCAGCGCACTGCATGAAGCCGTCATATTCTCGGCCCCCGGTCATCACCGGGAAACACCCCCCGCTGACAAAGATGATCGGATTTTCCGGGGACTCGGCTAGCGCGTCACGGATCCCCGATGCCAGATGCTGGGCATGACTGTCACCGATGACCGCCATCGTGGGCGCCACTCCCTTGGTCAGGATCGCGCATTTGCCACTGGCATGGTCCCATCCGCCCGAGGGGGGACAGTCTGTCCAGCCCTGCCATTGTGTCTTGAGGTCAAGCGCATCGACCGTCGGCCTTGGCAGTTCCAACAAGGCGTTGCCCACTGAGATAACGACGATGCTGGCGGCGACGGCGGTGATCAGCACCGATGAGACACGGAACCTTTTTCGGCGGAACGGCTGTTCTATAAAACGCCAGGTGAACCAAGCGAGAGCGAGTGCCACACCCGTGAGGCCCAGAAACAGATAGGAGCCCTGAGGCAGGCCAAAGAGATAACGGGAGAAAACGAAAAGCGGCTGGTGCCACAGATATATGCTGTAGGAAACCAGCCCGATCCAGACGCAGACCTTCAGGTTCAGGACGCGGTGCACAAGGGTTCCTGGCACCGCAAAAAGGATGATCAGGGCGGCCCCCACTGTCGGCAGCAGCGCATAAAGGCTTGGAAACGGGGTACGCTCATCAAAACTGACCACCGCAAAGGCGATCGCCAGCAACCCGAGCATCGAAAACAGGTTGCTGCGCTCACGGCCCGCGGCAACCTGTTCGCCCCGCAGGAGGAACGCCGCGAAGCTGCCGATCAGAAGTTCCCAACTGCGGGTGTGCAGCAGAAAGTAGGTTGCAGGTCGATACACGTAAGCGCCCCATTGGGCGAGGCCGAGGCTGATTACGAAGAGAGTGGCCAGGACCGTCAACACCGATCGGGTGCCGAACCGCCACAGGCCCATCAGCAGCAGCGGGAAGAGGATGTAGAACTGCTCTTCGACGGCAAGGCTCCAGGTGTGGAGCAGCGGCTTGAGCTCGGCCATGGTGTCGAAATAACCGCTCTGGAGCCAGAACAGGATGTTTGACGAAAAAAAGCCGACTGCCATGACGCTTTGCAGGAACTCGGACAGGCCCCGGGGCAGAAGTATGAACCAGGCGACAGGGATCGAACAGACCAGTACGAAGAACAGCGTCGGCAGGATGCGTCTGGCGCGTCGGTCATAGAACCCGGCCAGGCTGAACCGGTCGGCGCTGAGTTCTTCGAGAATGAGGCTGGTGATCAGGTAGCCACTGATGACGAAAAAGACATCGACACCGACAAAGCCACCACCGAAGGGTTTGAAACCCGCATGAAAAAAGACCACCGGCAGCACCGCCACGGCGCGCAGCCCGTCGATTTCAGCACGATATCTCAAAGCAACTTTTCCTTGAAGGTCACCGGACATAATCGTTGAATCTTGCTTTAACAACTGGAAGGTGTTTTCTCAAGCCCGGGCCGGTAAAGCCCAGGGCCGATGTGGCGTGCCGTTGCATTGCCCGCAGTCCGGGAGTCGTCAGAGCCGTTTGGCCGCGCGGATGGTCCTTTCAAGTGCATCCAGGAAACGCGAGCGGTCGGCCTTGGTAAAGCCGCGGCCCCCCCCCTGCCGAAATGGATCGGCGGCGCGCAGGTCGGTCATCAGATCACGGGTCGCCAGCACGTTGCCGATATTGGCGGCGGTCAGCGCCTCGCCGTTGTGTTTCAGCACCTGCGCGCCCGCCTCGACACATCTGGCGGCCAACGGAATATCCCCGGTGATGACCACGTCACCCTGCCCGGCACGTTCTGCGATCCACATGTCAGCCACGTCGGGGCCGTCGGGCACAATAACGGTCTCGACAAGGGGGTTTTGCGAAGGACGCAGGCCCCCGTTTGAGACGATGAACATCTGCAAGCCATGGCGGGTACCAACCTTTTCAACCTCGGATTTGACCGGGCAGGCATCAGCATCAACGTAAATGGCCATGGTGTTTCTTTCCGGGTCAGGCGGCATGCGATTTTTCTGCGAAAAATCGTGGTCAGGCTTTCACTTTTTTGCTGCGCTTCACTTTGAATTCTTCGGGAATTGGCATGCGGTTGAACGCGTCCAGCCCCGCAATTTTATAGGCCTCGGCCAAGGTCGGATAGTTGAAGGTGTTCTGCACGAAATAATCCACGGTGCCTTTCAGATTCAGCACCGCCTGGGCGATGTGGATCAGTTCGGTTGCACCTTCGCCCACGATCTGCACCCCAAGCACCCGGCGGGTCTTGAGCGAAAACAGCATCTTCAGAAGTCCGTGTTCCAGCCCCATGATATGGCCTCGCGAAGTTTCACGGAAGCGCGCGACACCCACTTCGTAGGGTATACCGCGGTCCTGCATCTCTTCTTCGGACATGCCGCAGGTGGAAATTTCGGGCACCGAATAGATGCCGTAGGGATACCAGGGACTTTCCTCGAGCGTTGGCACGTTAAGTGCGTGACAGGCGGCAACACGGCCCTGCTGGATCGCGGTTGATGCAAGGCTGGGATGGCCGATCACATCGCCTGCGGCATAGATATGCGGCACGGAAGTCTGATAGGTTTTACGATCCACTTCAATGCGGCCACGATGATCGGTTTCCAGACTGATCGCAGGCAAATTCAGGCTGGATGTGGCGCCCATCCTCCCGGCTGCGAACAACAGCATTTCACTGCGTACATGGCGGCCATTGCCCATGGTCACCTCGACATGTTCGCCAGCATCCTCGATCTTTTCAATGGGTGACCCGAGACGCAGATCGACACCGTTTTCGCGGATCTGATGGGTGAAATCCTGAATCAGCGTGCGGTCGATGAAATCCAGAAAGCTGTCGCGCGGCTCGATCAGCGTGACCCGCACATCCAGAGCCGAGAACATGGTGGCATATTCAACTCCGATGACGCCCGCACCGACCACAACCAGACTGCGCGGGATCTGGGCCAGTTCAAGAAACTCGTCGCTGTCGACGACGGTGCGGCCGTTAAATGGTACGTAATCGGGCCGATAGGTTTTGGTGCCGGTCGAGATCAGGAAATTATCTGCGGTCAGATTGGTGGTTTCACCTGCCTCGGTGGCCACTTCAATGGAATTGGGCCCGGTGAACTTGGCCAGACCCAGAAGGGTATCGACATGGTTGCGGTTGAACTGATGCTCAAGCACGTCCACCTCGTAATCCAGCGTCTTGTGCAGTCGCGCCTTGAGGTCTTGTGCCTCGATATCCTCTTTGACGCGGTAGGACCGGCCATAAAAGCTGCGTTCCCGCCAGCCCGAAAGGTTCAGCACCGTTTCGCGCAGGGTTTTCGACGGAATTGTACCGGTGTGCACCGAGACCCCGCCCAGCCGGTCCTTTTTATCCACGACCAGAACCCGACGTTTCAACTTGCCGGCCTGAATGGCGGCGGACCGGCCCGAGGGGCCCGAGCCGATGATGATCAGATCGTAATGACTCATGGTTTACTCCGAATAGAGCGCTTCAGCGTGGAAGGTGACGTGATCTTCCATGAAGGTCGAGATGAAGAAATAGCTGTGGTCGTAGCCCGGCTGCATCCGCAGAGTGGCCTGTTGACGGCGGGCGATTGTGGCCTCGGACAGGGCCTCGGGCCGCAGCAGGTCAATGAACTGATCCGCTGTGCCGGTATCAACCAGAAGCGGGCCGTCAAACCCCACCTCGCGCATCAGCATACTGGCGTCATGGGCGACCCATTTTGCCTCATCATTGCCCAGATAGGCGCCCAGCTGTTTGCGGCCCCAATCCGACTGTGTCGGGTTCGAGATCGGCGCAAAGGCCGAAACCGAACGGAACCGCCCCGGCAGGCCCATCGCCAGCGTCAGCGCGCCGTGCCCGCCCATGGAATGGCCGGTGATGGCCTGACGCTCTTCATCAACCGAAAAGTTGCGGGTGATCAGGGTGGGCAGTTCGTCCGCCAGATAATCCCACATGCGGAAATGCGGCGCCCAGGGGTCTTGGGTGGCATTGACGTAAAATCCGGCGCCCTGGCCCAGATCATAAGCGTCGTCATCGGCCACGCCTTCGCCGCGCGGCGAGGTGTCGGGGAAGACCAGCGCGATGCCCTGTTCGGCTGCCCAGCCCTGTGCTCCGGCTTTGGTCATAGCGTTTTCATGGGTGCAGGTCAGGCCACTGAGGTACCACAGCACCGGCACGGGGCCATCCTTGGCTTCTTCCGGCAGGAACAGACCAAAGGTCATGTCACAACTGCAGGCGTCAGATTTATGAGTGTAGACACCCTGCACGCCGCCAAAGCAGATGTTTTCTGAAACGGTTTCCATGATCAAATCCTTCTGGTGTTCGGCCTAGCTGCACACTGTCTAACAATCTGTCGGCGTTTGCGAAACGCCAAAACCGACACCCGGAGCCAAGTGAAGGCAATCGGAGACTTTTATTTTAAAGATGAAAACGGCGCTTGGATGCTGGAAATGTTGAAAACCCATGATTTGCGGTCACTGGATTACATTCGTGCGAAATGGGTGCCGACTTTTCAGTACAGAGCGCTGACCCAGCCGATCACAAGCGATACGGTCAACACAGCCATAGCGGTCGAGATCAGGATAGACGCCGAAACCCGTTGCGGCGCGACGCCGTAGTGCTGCGCAAGGATATAGACGTTTCCAGCCACCGGCAGTGAGGCAGCCGCGATCATCACTGCGGCCGGGTAGGCCGCTATCGGGAAGATATAAAGGGCGGACAACGCGACAAAACCCGGATGCAGCACCAGTTTGCAGAACGACAGCCAGCCGGCAACAAACGGTCGCTCGGCCGATTTTGATGCCAGCGATGCACCGATGGCAAAAAGCGCACCGGGGGTGGCGGCGGCACCAAGGATCGTCAAAAAATCGTTCATCGGCGCGGGGATGGGCAGGCTAAGACCTGACCACGCAAGACCCAGAACGATGCTGACAATCATCGGGTTTTTCAACAGGCCAAGCCCCACGGTGCGCAGAATGGCGAAACTCATCCTGCCATCGCGCGAGCCGGTCACAAGGACCACGATCAAAGAGCTGAAAACTATCAGATCAACGGACAGCATCAGCATCACAGGCCCGATTGCAGCCTCGCCCATCAGCATCGCCAGCATCGGCAGCCCCAGGAAACCGACATTCCCGATCACGGCACACTGCGCCTCAATTGCCGCCTCTTCGATGCTGACGCCACGAAGAAAGGCCACAAGGGTGGCGATGCCATAGACAAATCCGGTGGCCCAGAGGTAAGCAAAGATGAAACGCCAGTCGAATACCTCGGACAGCGAAAGGTTGGCGGCAAATCGAAAAATCATCGCAGACAGGGCAAAATAGAAAACGAATTTGGTCAGCCATGCCGTGGCCTCTTCGTTGAAAAACCCGGTCTTACCAGCGCCGTATCCCAGCCCGATGATCAGAAAAAACGGTAACGTCTGAAGAAATATGTCCAGCATCAAAACTTGGTAGCAGCTTCTTCCCCGCCGTCAATTGGCAAGCGCCCTTGTTTGCAGAATTCAATGGAAAAGAACGCCCGGTACACCTGTATCTTCTTGCCCCAGACATCCCCGCCGTAGGTGCCTAGCCGCTGCCGATAAACACCCCGGCCGCGAAAACCAGCGCCCCGCCCAGAACCACCTGAAAGGCCGCGCGAAAGAATGGGGTTTCCATGAATTTGTTCTGTATCCAGGCAATGGCCCAAAGCTCGATAAACACCACGATGAAAGCAATGACTGTCGCGGTCCAGAAATCGGTGATCAGGTAAGGCAGGGCGTGGCCCAGGCCCCCTACTGTGGTCATGATCCCACTGGCAAAGCCGCGTTTAACGGGTGATCCACGGCCAGAAAGCTCGCCGTCGTCACTGGCAGCTTCGGTAAAGCCCATCGAGATCCCGGCACCAACCGAGGCGGCCAGTCCGACCAGAAAAGTGGTCCAGGTGTCATGTGTGGCAAAGGCGGTCGCAAAAATCGGCGCCAGCGTCGACACCGAACCATCCATCAGCCCGGCCAATCCCGGCTGCACCCATGTCAGCACAAATTGCCGATGAGAGGTGCGCGCCTCGGCATCCTTGGCGTTCTCATCCAGATGTTCTGCCTCAAGCTCTCCGGCGCGGTGCTGATGGCCCGCCTCGGCAGCCGCCAAATCGCCCAAAAGTTTCCGCGTCGCGGAGTCGCTCGTACGTTGCGCGGCCTTCAGATAGAAAGCTTCTGCATCGCTTTCCATCGCTTCAGCTTCGGCGCGGATACGTTCGATTCCCAGGTTTTCTATCAGCCATATGGGGCGACGGGCATAGAATCCGGCCACATGCTCGCGGCGGATCAGCGGGATGACCTTGCCAAAACGCGCTTCGTGCAGGTCGATCAGCCTTTGCCGGTGGTCATCTTCTTCCACCGCCATGCCTTCGAATACCCTGGCGGTGTCCGGAAAATCTGCGCGAAGCCTTTCGGCATAGCTGCGATAGATACGCGCATCATCTTCTTCCGAGGAAATGGCCAGACCAAGCAGCTCTTGTTCGCTGAGGTCTTTGAACCGTCGGCGGGACGTGACACCGGGAATCATGAGTTCGGCTCCTTTGTCAGAAGAGTACTGAATTAGCAGATGGGGCCCACTGCGCAAGGCCACTCATATTTGCATATCTGATATTCAAAAAAGTAAACTATTCGGTTTAGTTTTGATCTTGAAATCTAAACCGAATAGTTTACTTATCAAATTATGAACTGATTAGTTCAGATTGGAGACAGATATGAAACCCATCCTGACCGCCCTCGTTCTTTTGCTAAGTGTTGCCCCTGCGTATAGCATGAACATTGACAGCATAACCCCTGTGCTGACCTTCCCCGAACCGGAACCTCAGCCGGCGACGAAAGACGCAGACGGGATAAACAAATAGCCCTTGGTCATGATGCAGGCGGGTACGCCCTGCCTGCATCACACGCAGATGTGCTTGCGGGACCCATGCCGAGACGACTAGACTATGTAGGCTCACGGGGAGAACTCGCATGACGGCGATTGCCGCAGAAATCAAAAAAGGCCGCAAATTCGATCAGGTGGTGGAAGGTGCGCGCAGGATATTCATGCGGGATGGCTTTGAAGGCGCCAGTGTCGATGAGATAGCCCGCGCAGCCGAGGTATCAAAAGCCACGCTTTACAGCTATTTCCCCGACAAGCGGCTGCTGTTTTCGGAGGTGGCCCGGCTGGAGTGCAACCGTCAAGCACAAGAGGCGTTGTCGGTGATTGGCGCAGACGCCCCGATAGAAGAGGTGCTGCACGAAGCGGCTGACCGAATTGTCCGGTTTTTCCTGTCGGACTTCGGGCAACAGGTTTTTCGCATTTGCGTCTCGGAATCTCATCGTTTTCCAGAACTTGGCTGCAAGTTTTACGAATCCGGCCCTGCGCTGTTGCGCAAACGGTTGGGCACCCTGCTTGAAATTTACATCGCGCGAGGAGATCTGAAAATCGCCGATGTGGATCTGGCCGCCAACCAGTTTGGCGAGCTATGCAAAAGCGACCTGTTCGTGCGCAGCCTTTGCGGCGTGGCAAAAGACGTGTCCGAGACTGATATTGAACGCGTCGTAAACGGCGCTGTCGAAATGTTTTTGGCCCGCTACCGCGCCTGAAAGAAAAAGGCGCCCAAGATGGGCGCCCTTATTTTTCTTTTCAAAATCCGGTTCTGAACTGGTCAGGTCGGACTCATGCCGCGCAGCCGCTCGGATCGTCTGCGTAACAGTTCAACCGTGGTCAGCAGCGCGATTGAGATAATCACAAGGATAGTGGCCACCGCCAGGATCGTCGGGCTGATCTGTTCGCGCAGACCCGTGAACATCTGCCAAGGCAGGGTTTTCTGGCTGGCTGAACCGACAAACAAAACCACCACAACCTCGTCAAACGACGTGATGAAAGCGAACAGGCCCCCTGAAATTACACCGGGCAGGATCAGCGGCATCTGTATCTTGAAGAAGGTTGTCACAGGATCAGCACCCATATTGGCCGCCGCCCGTGTCAACGAGCGATCAAAGCCGACCAGCGTCGCCGTCACCGTGATGATCACAAACGGGATACCCAGAACCGCGTGGGCCAGCACCACCTTGATGTAACCAACAAGGTTTTTATCCAGCCCAAGCGTACCTTCCATGAAGTTGCCGACTTTTGAGTAGAAAAAGAACATGCCCGTGGCCGAGATGATCAGCGGCACGATCATCGGTGAGATCAAAACAGCCATGATTGCCCGGCGAAACGGTACATGCGACTGGCTAAGCCCGATCGCGGCCAAAGTACCCAGAGACACCGAAATCATCGTCGCAATCGGCGCGATGATCAACGAGTTCTTGAAGGATCTCTGCCATTCGTTGCTATTCCAGAAATCCTTGTAGTGCTTAAGCGAAAAGCCTTCAGGATCCAGGCTCAGCATCTCGGGCGTGAAGGTAAAGAAATCTTCGGCGTTAAAGCTGAGTGGTAGCACCACCAGGATCGGGGTAATCAGAAAGATAAAGATCGCGGCACAGATCGCCCGGAACCCATAGTGCCAGAGCACCTGATTTGATGTCAGATAGGTGGGCAGGCCTCTGCGGTATTGGCGCAGATGCACCCAGAAGATCAACCGCGCTGCGACGACACCAAAAATGATCCCAAACAGCGCGCCACCAGAACTGCCTAGCGACAGACCAATCGCGGCACCAAGCAAGGCACTTACGATCATTGCCGGGCGGGCCGTATCAAACAGTGAAATCAGCGCAAAGGCAAAACCAATCGCCAACCCGGAACCAGCCCCGACCGTCAGCAGAAACTCGGAAAAGTCAGAGGCGGTTGAAACGCCCGCAACAAAGGCGATCGCAGCCACCAGAAGCCCCACCAGTGACAGGGTGAAGGGAAGCGAAACGGGTACGGTGATATTATCCAATGTGTTTGCCATCTGCCTTACCCCAGCTTCACGTTGTCAATGCCGACAATCTTGTCGTAGGCCCAGTAGAGAACCAGCACCACCACCAGCAGTATCGTCCCCAACGCGGCCGCAAGGCCCCAGTTAAGCGAACTGGAAATGTGATAGGCAATTCGGTTCGAGATAAAGACACCCTTGGTGCCGCCGACGATCTCGGGCGTGATGTAGTAACCGATCGACAGGATGAACACCAGAATCGCACCCGCGCCGATGCCCGGTATTGTCTGCGGAAAATACACCCGCCAGAAGGCTGTCCAGTTGGTTGCGCCCAATGATTTGGCGGCGCGCAGGTAGCTGGGGTTTATCGTCTGCATCACCGAATACATCGGCAGGATCATGAAAGGTAGCAGGATGTGCGTCATCGCGACGATCGTGCCAAACTGGTTGTTGATCATGATAAGCCGGTCCGCATCATCGACCAGCCCCAGCCAGACAAGCACATCGTTGATCACGCCCTGTTGCTGCAGCATGACCTTCCACGCCGACGTCCTGACCAGAAGTGACGTCCAGAACGGGAGCAACACAAAGATCATCAGGATATTTGCCTTTCGCGCAGGCAGATTGGCCAGAATCCAGGCGACAGGATAGGCAAGCAGGGCACAGGACCCCATGATGATCAGCGACATGATCAGTGTGCGAATGAAAAGTTTAACAAGGATCTGCTTGTTTTCCGGCTGCGCCATGGCCCCTTCGGGCGTTTTCTGCATGTCGATCGCATTCAGAAAATAACCGCTTGTGTAAGGTTTCGAATGGGTCTGGATCGTGCGCCAGGTTTCAAGCGCGCCCCAGTCTTTGTCGATATCAGTGAAAATAGCGCGGAAGTCCGGTGCCGTAACGTCGGCTGCGACCAGGTCGCGCAACATCTGCGCGTGAGGCCCGTTATACCCCGAGACATCAGCGTCTGACAAATCTGCGGCCAGTGCCACATAAACAGATTCCCACGGCTTGGTCTTGGCCACATCCTTGCCATCGACAAGTTCCGTATACAGGGCAAAGGCGGTGTATTCGCGCGCCGCGCGCGGCAAAAGCTGTACAATATCGGCAGACGGCGAAAAGCTGAGGTCACCCTTGATTTGCCGGTCATCCAGTGTCGAAAGCCGCTGGCGCTGACTGGCAACCAGAGGGGCTGACCTGGCCGCATCCGATGCCCCGCTGATCAGTTCAAGCCAGGTTGCAGATTTGGTTATGTCGGACGTCACCGCACCCAAGGCCTTACGGTAATCCTTACCGGGATCGTCCAGTTTCCGGCCGCTTTGGCGGAACAGCGATGAGATACCGGTTTTTTCATAGTTAAGTCGAGTGCCGAGACGCGTGTGGCGTTTCAGCTCGGTCGCGGCGAACATATCGAAGTACAGGGCCTCGAACGCAGATTGAGGCGGCAGTTCTTGTGAGCCACCATCCCAGGTCGCAAGCTCCTTAACGGTGTTCGGCAACGTATTTTCGACGATCTCGTTCTCGACCGAACGGAAAAGCATGACCCCAATGGGCCAGATAAATGAGATCAGAACAAACGCCAGAAGTGGCGCGATCAACAGGAGCGCCCGGGTTTTCTGAACCCTCAGCGCGCGAGCAAGGCTGCGCTTAAGCGGTGTGCCGTCAGCTGCCAGAACCGGGCCGGTATCTGCGATATCACTCATGTCATCCCCGTCAGTCTTTTTGTTATGGGCCACCGCCGTTTCGCGGTTGGCATGGAAGGGGCCAACTTGGCCCCTTCCGATTTTAGAACCGGCTTATTGTGCCAGCCACGCCTGGAATTTGGCGTCGATATCATCGCGGTAGTCTGCCCAGAACTCGTAGTTATAAAGGAAGGTGTTCTTGGCGTTGTTGGGATCGGTCGGCATGTGTGGTGCCATGTCGATGCCCAGATCGGCGTGCTTGCCAACCAGCGGTGCCGAAGAGGCGCGTGCCGGGCCGTACGAGATGTACTTGGCCTGATCCGCCAGACGCTGTGTGTCGGTCGCGAACATGATGTAGTCCAGTGCGCGCTGCTTGCGCTCGTCGCTCAGACCAGCCGGAATGATCCAGCCGTCAAGGTCAAACACCTGTGCGTCCCACAGCATGGCGACGGGCTGTTTCTGCTCTTCAATCACGCTGAACAGACGACCGTTATAGGTAGACCCCATGATAACTTCGCCATCGGCCAGCAGCTGAGGCGTGTCAGCACCGGCGTTCCACCAGACAACGCTGTCTTTGATGGAGTCGAGTTTCGCCAGCGCCTGATCCTGACCTTCGGCTGTTGCCAGAACATCGTAAACGTCTGCCTTGGCAACACCGTCACACAGCAGGGCCCATTCCATGTTGTTGATCGGGCGCTTTTCCAGGCTACGCTTGCCCGGATAGGCTTCCAGATCAAACACGTCACAGATATCATCCGGCGGGTTGTCGCCAACCAGATCAGTGCGATAGCCGAAGGTGGTCGAATAGACGATCTGCGGGATGAAGCAGTCACTGACCAGCAGGTCGCCAAAGTCATCCGCTGCCGATGTGCCATCGGGCGCAGGTGCCAGCATGGTGTCGGGATCGATTTCCATCGCCAGGCCTTCGTCGCACAGGCGCATAGCGTCAGCGGCAACCACGTCAACCACATCCCAGGTAATGTTGCCGGCTTCGTTCATGGCACGCAGTTTGGCCACGGCCTCGGCCGAGCTGTCGTCATTGATGATGGTGACGCCGGTTTTTTCCGAATAGGGGTCATGGTACGCAAGCTTTTGCGATTTGGAATATGCGCCGCCCCATGACACGATGGTCATTTCTTCCGCAACAACCGCACTTGCGGCAACGGTCAGGGCCGTCGTGGCAAGCAGAGTTTTTGTGAATTTCATATGTAGTCTCCCTAAGTGTACCCGTTTGTGAGATTTTCGGGGCCCCCGCGACGGGCATAACCACGGGACCCGCTGTTCATCGTTTCGGCGTACCGAAAACGATATTCCAATACTTATGCATCCAGCGCCCGGCAATCCCGCGGCAACCAGCCGATATCGACTTGGGTGCCGGGTGTCAGCCGCACCTGATCGGGTGCGTTCCGGGTCTTGACGATAAACTCGTCATTCCCGGCAACCCGCAGGCGAGTGCGGAAAATGTCGCCCATATAGATGAATTCCAGCACTTCAGCCTTGAGCGTATGTGCGCCCGGTTGCAAGCGCTCCTTGTTGAATTCAACACGCTCAGGGCGGATTGATACACGGGTACGCTCACCAACTTTGCTTACATTGATCGGCTTGCAGTCGATCAGTTCCCCATCGTCAAGTTGGACAACAGCTTGATCGCCTTTGATCTCTTTGATCGTGCCCAGCAACGTGTTGTTTTCACCAATGAATTGCGCAACAAAACTGTTGTCAGGCTCTTCATAAAGCTGGTCTGGCGGGGCACACTGCTGAATGCGGCCATCGTCAAACACCGCAACGCGGTCGGACATCGTCAACGCCTCGGTTTGGTCGTGGGTCACATATACTGTGGTGATGCCAAGTGAATGTGCCAGATTGGTGATCTCGAACTGCATCTTTTCACGCAGTTGTTTATCCAGCGCACCAAGCGGTTCATCCATCAAAACCAGCTCGGGTTCGAATACCAGCGCACGGGACAGAGCGACCCGCTGTTGCTGACCACCTGACAATTGTGCCGGGCGGCGACCGCCAAAATCGCCCATTTCAACCATGTCCAACGCGCGCTTCACTTTCTCTTCACGCTCGGACTTGCCGATTTTGCGGACTTCCAGTGGAAAGCTCAGGTTCTCGGCGATCGTCATATGAGGGAATAGAGCGTAGTTCTGGAACACCATGCCGATGCCGCGTTTATGCGGCGGGATGTTGTTGATGCCCACACCATCAAGGCGGATATCGCCGTGGGTGGCAGTCTCAAACCCGGCCAGCATCATCAGGCAAGTAGTTTTACCCGATCCCGATGGCCCCAGCATTGTCAGAAATTCGCCCTTGGGCAGTGTCAGGTTTAGATCTTTTACGACAAGCGTTTCACCGTCATAGCTTTTCTGAACACGTTCAAACTCAACGAACGCATCGTTGTTCTTCGACTCTGCCAATTGAGGCTCCCTGATTTGTTTATTCGTGGTTTTTCCACGTTAGGGGCAAACTAAAGCGCCAAATCCGTTGTGATGCAAGTAATGTCCGGCACTTTTTCCCAAATTCGCGACACTGCAGGTCAAATCGACTACAAATGACCCGTTTAAAGGCAATTGTTCCGCCTTTCGGGCCCTATCGCCGCAGGCTTGCGTCGCCGGTGCACGAATCTTGGCGGCCTTGGCCCTGATTTATCGAAGCATTTTTACCGCGCGGGTGGGTTTTCGACATTAGCGCGGGTTCAGGGTGAAGCACAAAGCAAAGCCCTGAATGGCACCGCGCGGCGTCGCCTGCAGCAAACAGCCGGCAGGCAAAAAACGCGCTGCACTCAGGTTCGGCCGCGACCGGCTTCATCTGCGTTTAGTTTGCAAATTCGACCCCCTTTCATCAGGGTGGCTATGCAAAATGGTTTTCCTTTCCTCTTGCGGCTGCTTCTGGTTTTGCCCGCCCTGTTCACCACCTCAGCGGCTTAAAATTCCCAAAAACGACGTGCAGTGGCGCATTTCTTGGGTCAGGTTGCGGGACAGGTACACAGAATGATTCAAACACCCGAACCAACAGGTATGATGATGACCCTAAAAGATCTTCCGTTTTCACAAGGCGAATTCGACCGCCGCATCGCCAAGACCCGCGCCGCGATGGAGGCCGCAGGCATCGACCTGATGTTTGTCACCGACGCCTCGAACCAGAACTGGCTGACCGGGTATGATGGTTGGTCTTTTTATGTGCATCAGGGCGTGCTGCTGTCGATGGAAGGTGACCCGATCTGGTGGGGCCGCTACATGGATATGCTGGGGGGGCGGCGCACCTGCTGGATGGGGGATGACAATATTCTGGGTTATGCTGACCACTATGTGCAATCCACCGTGCGCCATCCGATGCAGGATCTGGCCGGGCATATCCGCGAACTGGGCCTGGATAAGGCTCGCATCGGGGTAGAGATGGAAAACTACTACTACTCAGCCAAGGCCCATGCCGTGCTGGTCGAGGAACTGCCACAGGCACAGATTTTAGACGCCACTGCGCTGGTCAACTGGCAGCGTCTGATCAAGTCGGACGAGGAAATCGGGTTTATCCGTAACGCGGCGCGGATTTCGGAAAAGGTGGTTCAGACGGCGATTGACCGGGCAGCACCTGGCGTACGTAAGAACGATCTGGTGGCTGATATCATGCATGCTGGGATCACCGGGGTGGATGACATCTGGGGCGATTATCCGGCGATTGTGCCGCTGACACCCTCGGGGCTTGATGCCACTGCCGCCCACCTGACATGGAACGGCCAACCAATGCGCGAGGGCGAGGCGACATTTTTTGAACTGTCCGGTGTCTATCGCCGCTACCACGCGCCCCTGTGCCGTACGGTGTTTCTGGGCAAGCCGCCACAGGACATGCTGGAGGCTGAAAAGGCCCAGATCGAGGGCATCGAGGCTGGGCTTGCGGCCGCCAAAGCGGGCAACCGAACTTGCGATATTGCCAACGCCTTTCTTGGTGTGCTGGCGAAATACGGGATCAAACGCGAGGGCCGGATGGGCTATCCGATCGGGCTAAGCTACCCGCCCGACTGGGGCGAACGAACCGCGTCAATCCGGACCGAAGATGAAACCGTTCTGGAACCCGGCATGACCTTCCATTTCATGCCCGCCCTGTGGATGGATACCTGGGGGCTTGAGACCACCGAGACGATTCTCATCCGTGACGACGGCCCGGCCGAGGCGCTGTGCGACATGCCGCGTAAGCTGTTCGTCAAGAATTGATTTAGTTTCCCGGGGCGAGCGCCCACCTTCAGGGGCGCGCCTTGGGAAAGGCGGGAATATCATCAGGAATGAAATGCCAGTCCGGCGCTGATTCCGTCCAGATAGCAGCTGCCGGAGCGAAACCGGGGTCGGTGTCCCAAACACCGACCTTGACCGCCAGCAGATCGGGATATTTGCCAAGTTCCGAGTAAAGCTGCGCACCACAATCGGGACAAAACCGGCGTGTAACGTCTTCTCCACTGTCGCCGGTCACGGTAAAGCCCGTGGGCTCACCCTGATCAAGATGAACTGCAGTTCTGGGAAGCAGAACAATAAGCGCGGCACCGCCACCGGCGCTTTTCTGACAATCCAGGCAATGACACTGTAGGACTGTTATAGGTTCCCCAGAAATTTCCATCCGGATGTGCCCACACAGGCATCCCGCATTGCTGTCACCCGCCATGATCTGTCTCTCCGCTTTGCAGCAGGGTAGCATATGTTGAGGCTATACCAAAATGTGAACCAAAAGCTTTAGGATGGCAGACTTTTAGCGCAACGCTGCCCCCACGCCGCCTGTGTTAGCCGGTAGCATTTCCAGTCTGCCGGGTCTTTGCCCAGCGCCAAATTCGCGTCATAGACATGTTCCGCCCCCAACTTAGCAGTCGCTTTTTGCGAGCGGATATTGGTTGGGTCGATGTGAAACCAGACCTCGTTGAAACTGTCAAAGACATGGCCAAGCATCAGCTTTTTCATCCCGAAGTTCCACGCACCACCCCAATAGGCGTTTTTCAGAAAGGTAAAGCCGATCGAGATGCTGCCGGGCATGTCGGGCGCGGCGTAATAGCGCGAACAACCGATGATCTGGTCGCTGGAGCGATCCACAGCCACCAAGGTGCCGCCATTCCCTGATAAAAAATCGAAATAGCTGCGAAACACGTCGCGCTCGAACCTGTTCTTGGCCGGATGACCGGCCCATGTTTCTGGATCACGGGCCGCGGCATACAGCCCCTCGAAATCATCCGCTTCGAGGGGCTGTAGCAGCAAGGTTTCGCTGACTAAAGTCGGCTGCAAGTTAAACGCCAATGGCTTAACTGGCAGCTTTCATCAAGCCCTCATCGGTCAGCCGCTTGTGGGTCTGATCCAGAGCTTTCCATGCCCGGTCCACCAGCGTGTCGATCTCGGATTTGGTAATCACCAGCGGCGGTGAGACAACCATCCGGTCGCCGGTGTGGCGCATCACCAGTGAATTGGCGAAACAGCTTTCGCGGCATATATACCCGGCAGTGCCGGAATCCGCAGCAAAGGCCGCGCGGCTGGCCTTGTCGGGGGTCAGCGCGATCGACCCCATCAAACCTGAAATCGTGGCCTCACCCACCAGCGGATGGTCGGTCAGCGATTCCCATTTCTGCCGCATGTAAGGCGCGGTTTCGGCCCCGGCGCGTTCTACGACCTTTTCTTCGTCCAGAATCCGCAGATTTTCCAACGCCACGGCGCAGGCAACCGGGTGGCCCGAATAGGTATAACCATGCACGAATTCGCAGGCATCCATCACCTTGGCGACCTCGTCCGACACGATTGACCCACCGATCGGCGCGTAACCGGAAGAAAGCCCTTTGGCGATGGTCATGATATCAGGCTTGATATCAAACGTTTGCGAGGCAAACCAGTTGCCGGTACGGCCAAACCCGGTAATCACCTCATCGGCAATCAGCAGAATTTCATATTTGTCACAGATACGCTGGATTTCGGGCCAATAGGTGCTGGGCGGAATGATCACACCGCCAGCGCCCTGAATTGGCTCGGCGATAAAGGCGGCAACGCGGTCTTCGCCGATCTCATGAATGGCTTGTTCCAGTTGCTGCGCCCGCTCCAGCCCGAATTCTTCGGGGGATTTGTCACCGCCCTCACCATACCAATAGGGCTGGTCGATGTGGTGGACATCAGGGATCGGCAGGCCGCCCTGCGCATGCATCGGTTTCATCCCACCCAAAGACGCACTGCCAACGGAAGACCCGTGATAGCCGTTCTTGCGCGCGATGATCACTTTCTTCTCGGGTTTGCCCAGTTCGGCCCAATAGGTGCGCACCAGACGGATGTTGGTATCGTTCGCTTCAGACCCTGAACTGGCAAAAAACGTATGATTCAGGTTCCCCGGCGCCAGTTCGGCCAGCTTGGTGCTCAGCGCGATGGCGGGCACATGGCTGGTCATGAAGAACGTGTTGTAATAGGGCAGTTCTTTCATCTGGCGCATTGCGGCCTCGGCCAGTTCATCGCGGCCATACCCAAGATTCACACACCACAGCCCCGCCATGGCATCCAGAATTTCGTTGCCCTCACTGTCAGTCAGCGTCACCCCTTTGGCGCGGGTGATGATGCGCGCGCCTTTTTCAGCCAGTTCGTTATTTGTGGTAAAGGGATGCATATGGTGCGCGGCGTCCAGCGCCTGCAGTTCAGCGGTGGGCATATGGTTTGTGATCATGTTCATGGCTTTGCCTTTCGCAATCGGGAATCAGGAAGGGCGGTACGGCGCCCGGTGCTGCCCTCCAGAATATGATCAAATTATTCGCTGTCAATCGAATCAGTGCCGGCCGGCGGAAACCTCCAAAGAATGTCGCACCTGCTCCATTCCCTGAATCACATCTTCGCGTATTGCCCGTGCGGCACTTTCGGCATCGCGGGCGTGCATAGCGGTCAGCATGTCCTTATGTTTATCCGGCAGATTCTGGGTTCCCATGCGGCCGCAGACCACCCGTAACGAGGGCCCGAATCGCAACCACAACCCCTCGGCCAGGTTGGCCAGAATCGGGGCATCGGCAATCTCGTAAATCCGCTTGTGAAACCTATAGTTCAGCTCAAGATAAGCCCGCAGATCACCGGTGCTGATGGCATCATCCAGCACCTGATCCATGGCCGATAGCTGTTCCAGATCCTCCAGCGTGGCGCGCTGGGTTGCCCGCAACGTCAGATGCGGGTCAAGCCATTGGCGAGCAAGGATTAATTCACTGATATTTTCGGCACTCAACATCGGCACGGAAACCCGCCTGTTGCCCTGAAATTCCAGCGCCCCTTCGGCGATCAGGCGGCGGATCGCCTCGCGTACCGGGGTCATGCCAGCCCCCAGCCTGTCGGTCAGGCCCTGAATGGTCACGGCCTGCCCTGGCGCCAGATCACCAAACAACACCAGATCACGCAACTGACGATAGATAAGTTCATGCGCCGGAAGGCGGCTGCTGCCATCGGCCCCTTTGATGAATTTTTGTGCAGCCCTGTTCATATTTGTAATACCTGCGCCCCTGCCTGAAATGTCTTCCCTTGCGAGTTTAGCGACTGCGTGGAAACATTACCATATTGCCTTCTGCGAAATTATTTGATCAAATCCGCGCACAAGGCAACCAACTGCCGACCAACGGGAGAAGATAATGAGAAACCTGATTCTGACCACCACCGCAACGCTGGCCCTCGGCGCACTCACCGCTAACGCCCAGGAAGTGCGGGTTTACAACTGGTCTGATTACATCGATGAAGCACTGCTGGAAAAGTTCGAAACCGAAACCGGGCTTGATCTGATCTATGACGTCTTCGACAGCAACGAAGTTCTGGAAACCAAAATGCTGGCCGGCGGGTCTGGCTATGACGTGGTTGTGCCCTCGGGCACTTTCCTGCAACGCCAGATCAGCGCAGGCGCCTTTCAGAAGCTGGATATGTCCAAGCTGCCAAACCACAAGAACATGTGGGATGTGGTCGAAAAACGGACCGCGCAATACGATCCCGGCAATGAATATTCGATCAATTACATGTGGGGCACCACGGGTATCGGTGCAAATGTCGGCAAGGTGACTGAGGCCCTGGGCGAAGATGCTCCGCTGGATTCACTGGAGCTGGTGTTCAACCCCGACAACATGGCCAAGCTGGCCGATTGTGGTGTGCATTTCCTGGATGCACCGGTGGAAATGATCCCGGCCGCCTTGAAATACATTGGCGAAGACCCCGACAGCCATGACCCCGAGGTAATCGCCAAGGCCGAGGCCGTTCTGGCGGGCGTGCGCCCTTATGTTCAGAAATTCCACAGTTCGGAATATATCAACGCGCTGGCCAATGGTGACATCTGCGTGGCATTCGGCTGGTCCGGTGACATCCTGCAGGCGCGCGACCGCGCGGCCGAGGCCGACAATGGGGTTGAAATCGTCTATAACGCCCCGACCGAGGGCGCGCTGATGTGGTTTGACCAGATGGCCATTCCGGTCGATGCCCCCAACCCCGAAGGCGCGCATATCTTCCTGAACTTCATCATGGATGCGCAAAACATGGCGGATGCATCGAACTACGTTTACTACGCCAACGGCAACAAGGCTTCGCAGCCCATGCTTGAGGAAGACGTGATTGGTGATCCGGCGATTTACCCCAACGAGGCGACGCTGGAAAACCTTTATACCACCACGCCATATGACCCCAAAGTTCAGCGGGTCGTGACCCGTCTCTGGACAAAGATCAAATCGGGCACCTGAGCCTGAGGTGAACCAAGCCCGCGCAAACCACCTTGCGCGGGCCTTTTTACTGAAACCCGGGGGGCGGGAATGGGCCAGACTATATTTGAACCGTGGAATGATCCAAGCGCGAAACCACTGATTCAGTTCAAGAATGTCACCAAGAAATTTGGCGATTTTGTCGCCATCGACAACCAGACATTTGATATTTACGCGCAGGAGTTCTTTGCCCTCCTGGGTCCTTCGGGTTGCGGTAAAACCACGATGATGCGGATGCTGGCAGGGTTCGAAACGCCCACCGAGGGTACCATTCTTCTGGGCGGCGAGGACATTGCACCGATCCCACCCAACAAACGCGCCGTGAACATGATGTTCCAGTCTTACGCGCTTTTTCCGCACCTGAGTGTCTGGGAAAATATCGCCTTTGGCCTGAAACGCGACAGCATGCCCAAACCGGATATCGAGGCCCGCGTCGCCGAGATGTTGAAACTCACTCGGCTGGAGCAGTTCGCCAAACGCAAACCGCATCAGATTTCCGGTGGTCAGCGCCAGCGCGTGGCCCTGGCCCGATCCCTGGCCAAAGCCCCCAAACTGCTGCTGCTTGACGAACCCCTTGGCGCGCTGGATGCCAAACTGCGGCAGGATACGCAGTTTGAGTTAATGGACATTCAGGAAAAAACCGGCACCACTTTCGTAATCGTAACTCACGACCAGGAAGAGGCGATGACCGTCGCCAGCCGTGTCGCCGTCATGGACGATGGCCGTATTATTCAGGTCGATACACCCGCACGCATCTATGAGTCACCAAATTCGGTCTATGTGGCCGACTTTATCGGCGATGTGACCATCCTGTCAGGCACCGCGACACCACGTGACGATGGATACGACATCGCCTTTGCAGAAGGCCAGCCGCCTCTGCGATCCAAATCCGATACCAGACTGGACAAGGGGCAGGCCTGCCACTTGGCTATCCGGCCGGAAAAAGTCTCTATTACCGCGGAAAAACCCGTTGATGCGGCCAATGCAATGCAGGGCAAGATCCTGGATATCGCGTATCTGGGCAATCTTTCGACCTATCATGTCCAACTGCCGAACGGGCAGATTATCAAGGCTCAAACGGCCAACACCCGACGCCTGTCGCGCCGGTCTTTCACCTGGGAAGATGACGTTTGGCTATCATGGACAGACACCGCCGGTGTTCTGTTAGCGGGGTAAGAGATGCGCCGCCTTGCCCTGATCATCATCCCCTATGCCTGGCTGCTGGCGCTGTTTCTGGTGCCCTTCATCATCGTCCTGAAAATCAGTCTGTCCGACACCGCGCTGTCAATCCCGCCCTATACACCAACGCTGGATTTCAGTGCCGGCTGGGTGGGGATCAAGGATTTCTTCGGCAATCTGGATTTTGAAAACTTCGAATTCCTTACCACCGACGATCTGTATTGGAAGGCCTATCTGTCGTCGTTGAAAATTGCCTTTGTCGCCACAGTTCTGACCCTGCTGGTGGGCTATCCTATCGCTTACGGTATGGCAAATGCACCTGATCATTGGCGTCCGACGCTAATGATGCTGATCATCCTGCCATTCTGGACCAGCTTCCTGATCCGGGTCTATTCGTGGATGGGTATCCTCAGCAACGAGGGTTACCTGAACCAGCTATTGCTCAGTTTGGGCGTGATATCCGAGCCGCTGACGATTCTGAATACCAACACAGCCGTCTATATCGGAATCGTCTATACCTATCTGCCCTTCATGATCCTGCCGATCTATTCGGCACTGGAACGTCTGGACGCGTCTTTGCTGGAAGCTGCCGAAGATCTGGGATGTTCGCGATTTACCGCCTTCTGGCTGGTCACCATTCCGCTGTCGAAAAGCGGCATCATCGCGGGCTGTTTTCTGGTCTTCATCCCAACTTTGGGGGAATTTGTCATCCCCTCGCTGCTGGGCGGATCAAAAACCCTGATGATCGGCAAGGTTCTGTGGGAGGAATTCTTTAACAACCGCGACTGGCCGGTGGCATCGGCGGTGGCGGTGATCCTGCTGCTGATCCTGATCGTCCCGATCATTCTATTCCAGCGGAACGAGCAAAAACAGCGGGAGGCCGAAGGATGAAAACCACCGTGCAAACGAAATCTTCAAAAGATTTCGTCCCGATTTCTTTCAAAGAAATCGGCACCAAGGGAGCCATGTCATGAGACGCCTTTCATGGTTCAACACCACCGCGCTGACGCTGGGTTTTGCCTTTCTCTACCTGCCGATGGTCATCCTGATCATCTACAGCTTCAACGAGTCGAAACTTGTCACGGTCTGGGCGGGATTCTCGACCAAATGGTATGGCGAGTTGATACAGAACGAGGCGTTTCTCAATGCGGCCTGGGTCACGCTGCGCGTTGCCGTGATTTCCTCCACCATCGCCACGGTTCTGGGCACCATGGCCGCCCTTGTTCTGGTGCGTGCGGGCCGGTTTTCGGGACGGACCCTGTTTTCCGGTATGATTTACGCGCCGCTGGTGATGCCCGAGGTGATCACGGGCCTGTCCCTGCTGCTTTTATTCATCGGCATCGGGCTGGACCGGGGTGTATTCACAATCATACTGGCGCATACCACCTTTTCGATGTGCTACGTCTCGGTCGTAGTGTCCTCTCGGCTGGTCAGTTTTGACAAGTCGCTGGAAGAGGCCGCACTTGATCTGGGCTGCTCGCCCATTTCGGCCTTTCGCCTTGTCACCCTCCCGATCATAGCCCCGGCTGTCATCTCGGGCTGGCTTCTGGCGTTCACGCTCAGCCTTGATGATCTGGTCATCGCCAGCTTTACCTCGGGACCGTCCTCGACCACCCTTCCGATCAAGATATGGAGCGCGGTCCGCCTTGGCGTCAGCCCCGAAATAAATGCGCTGTCGACCCTCATGATTGCAATCGTTGCGGTTGGGGTCATTACCGCCTCTTTGATCACCAAACGGGCCAGCCTGAAGCAACAGGCAGATGAACGCGCCGCCGTCCACGCATGAGGCAGATCTTTCCCGCCTATACCTATGGCGAAGGCCCGCGGGCAGGATGCTATTGGCCTGATACAGTCTCTGTTCCTGCCCGCTTGGCCGCTACGGGTCGGATCAGCTGCGATATTGCGGTGATCGGGGCAGGCTTTACCGGTTTGTCCGCAGCGTTAAATCTGGCCGAGGCCGGCAGTGATGTCGTCGTGGTAGATGCCCAAAGTCTCGGCTGGGGCGCATCGGGCCGCAATGGCGGGTTTTGTTGTCTGGGGGGGTCTGCGGCATCGGACAGCATTCTTACCAAGCTTCACGGTGAACCTGCGCGACGAGAGTTCCGAACCGCCGAACACCGCGCCGTTGATCTGACTGCGTCTCTGATCAAAAAACACAACATCGCCTGCGACACCCATTCTGATGGCGAAACCCTGATGGCCCATACGCAAAAGGCAATGGACGGGTTCGAAGACAGGGCAAAAACCATCGAGCGCGACTACGGTGTGACGCCCACGATCCTTCAGCAAAGCGATCTGGCGGGCCATGGCATGACCGGGCCGTTTTTCGGCGCCATCACCAACCCTATCGGGTTTGCTCTGAACCCGCTTAAATATTCCCTTGGACTTGCGGATGCGGCCCAAAAGGCCGGCGCGCGCATTTTTTCCGATACACCTGTGCAGCGGATAGACCAGCAAGGCGGCTTTACCCTTACAACGCCGGACGCCACAATCATAGCGAACCGGCTGATCGTGGCCACAAACGGCTATTCCTCGGATGATCTGCCGCAATGGCTTCGGGCCCGATACCTGCCGACACAATCCAACGTCATCGTCACCCGCCCGATGAGCGACAAAGAACTGGATACCCAGGGTTGGACAACCCATCAGATGTCATATGATGATCGGTTCCTGCTGCACTATTTCCGCCTGATGCCCAACAAACAAATGCTGTTCGGCATGCGTGGCGGTTTGGCCAGCTCGGCCGCCGCTGATGCCAGGATGTATCGCCTGATCCGCACACATTTCGAAACCATGTTCCCGGCCTGGACCCATGTCGAGACACCTTACAGCTGGCAGGGCCTGCTTTCCATCTCGCGCGATCTGACACCTTATGCCGGCCCGATCCCCGAAATGCCGGGGGCGTTCACCGCGATCAGCTATCATGGGAACGGGGTGGCGATGGGGACTTATGCCGGGGCGCTTCTGGCGGATATGGCGCAGGACAGAACCTTGCAACACCTGCATCCCAAGATCATGCAGACACCGCCTAAACGCTTCCCTCTGGGCCGGTTTCGCCGCGCCACGCTGTGGCCGTTATATGCCTATGCGATGGTGGTGGGCGGCTGAATACAGGCTCTAACCCAGCGGTGTTTTGACTTTTCGTACCTGACCACGTTTTAAACCAAGCTGCCGTTCGCGCAGAATCACCACGCAACCCGCCGTAATCACCAGCGCCGCACCACACAAAACGGTCAGCGTCGGCACTTCGTCGAAAATGAGATATCCAATGATCAGCGCGAAGAGGATCGATGCATAGTCAAACGGTGCAATCACCGACGCGTCGGCGAAGCGATATGCCGATGTCATGAATATCTGCGCCGACCCGCCAAATATTCCGGCCAGCACCAACATCAGCAGTTCTGTCCCGCTGGGTATCTGCCAGCCAAACGGCAGGGTCAGCAGTGACAGGCAGGTTGCCGTAATCGAGAAGTAAAACACAATGGCCGAGGTTTGCTCGGTCTGGACCAGTTTGCGGAGATAGATGTTGACCATCGCCACACAGGTTGCCCCGGTTAGCACCAAAGCCGCCCCAAGCGTCATCCCTGCCTCGACTGCGGCGCCAGTTAACCGCGGCGACAACACTGTCAAAACACCTGCCATGCCAAGGGCCACCGCACCAAACCGGTAGATCCCCACCTTTTCACGCAGGAAAACGGCGGCAAAGACCACAGTCAGCAGAGGCGCGGCATAGCTCAGCGCCGTCACCTCGGGCAGGGGCAGCAGGCCCAGACCGGCAAACATCATTGCCATCGCCGTTGTGCCCAGGATTCCGCGCCAAAGATGTGCCATGGGGGATTTGACCCGAAGCCCGGTCGCCAGATCACCCCGCGCCCACAACCAGACCAAAATCACCGGCACTGCAAAGGCAGACCGGAAAAAAACCGCCTCGCCCGGCGGCACATGACCCGACGTTGCCTTGATCAGCGACGACATGATGATGAACAGCATCACCGAAAAAAGTTTCAGGGCAATACCCGTCATAGGGTGCATGGGCGGGCCTCCAGGCGAATCCACTGGCCCGCCCTGACCAAAAGGTCAATGATTTGATTTTGGCTTTGTTGGTCTCTGTTTTTGCCTCAGGCCGGGGATTTTGCCTGCGTTTTCGGCAACACCCAATCAGGGCGGACGAAATGACAGGTATAGCCACTGGGAAAGCGCTGCAGATAATCCTGATGCTCGGGTTCTGCCTCCCAGAAGTCGCCCACAGGCGCGACCTCGGTCACGACCTTGCCGGGCCAAAGCCCGCTGGCCTCGACATCGGCGATGGTGCGCAGGGTTTCTTCTTTTTGCGCGTCATTCACATAGTAGATCGCCGAACGATAGCTCATGCCCATGTCGTTGCCCTGACGGTTCACTGTCGTCGGGTCGTGAATTTGAAAAAAGAATTCCAGCAAATCCCGATAGCTGATCTTACCAGGGTCAAACATGATCTCGATTCCCTCGGCGTGGGTGCCATGGTTGCGATAGGTAGCATTCGGCACGTCGCCGCCGGTATAGCCCACCCGGGTTGAAATCACCCCGTCCATCTTGCGGATCAGATCCTGCATGCCCCAGAAACATCCGCCTGCCAGAACTGCGCGTTCGCTCATGTCACGTCCTCCACTTGATCCAGGTAGTCACCGTAGCCTTGCGATTCCATCTCGTCACGATGCACGAATCTCAGGCTGGCTGAATTGATGCAATAACGCAATCCGCCCCTGTTCTTCGGCCCGTCCGGAAAAACGTGGCCAAGGTGGCTGTCGCCATGGGTGCTGCGCACCTCGGTGCGGATCATGCCAAGGGTCGTATCGCGCAATTCGCTGATATGCGCCGGTTCAATCGGTTTGGTAAAGCTGGGCCAGCCGCAACCAGATTCGTACTTGTCGGACGAGGCAAACAGCGGCTCACCCGAAACGATATCCACATAAATCCCCGGCTCCTTGTTATCCAGATATCTGCCCGTACCCGGCCGCTCGGTGCCCGATTCCTGAGTTACCCGAAATTGCTCGGCATCCAAGGCTGCGATGGCGTCAGGGTCTTTTTTGTAATTATTCAACGCGACTCTCCTTTTTGGCCAGTATGTCCGTTATTAAATGGGGTGAAAGCGCCTAATTCAAAATCACATTTCAACTGCTTCAACCTTCGGTGATCCAAAGCTGCGCCAGCGCCGTATCACTGTTATATGAAAAAGAGGGTCACCATGCGTTTTATTCTGGCACTTTTAGGGTCTCTACTGGCAATTCCCGCGCTCGCACTTGAACTTGATGCGCCGTTCCAGAACATTGATGGTGGGCAGTTGAAGCTGTCAGATTGGGCCGGACAACCGGTTCTGGTGGTGAATACTGCCTCGCGTTGCGGGTTCACTGGACAATACGAGGGGTTGCAAACTCTTTATGACCGCTACCGCGGACGGGGTTTGGTAGTTTTGGCCGTGCCTTCCGATGATTTCCGGCAGGAACTGGGCACCGAGGCCGAGGTCAAGGAATTCTGCGAACTTAACTATAACATTACCTTGCCCATGACCGGGATCACGCAGGTAACCGGTGCATCGGCCCACCCTTTTTACCAGTCCGTCGCATCCGAGACAGGGTTCGCCCCAAGCTGGAACTTCAACAAAATCCTGATCAGCCCCGAAGGACGGGTTGTGGCCACCTATGGGTCTGTGACCCGTCCTTTATCGCGCAAAATCACCAACCAGATTGATGCCTTGCTGAAATAAGGCCCGTCACTTTCTCGAAAACAAAAGGTCAGACCCGCCCGTATCGCGACTGGGAGCCACGCCAAACGCCTTGCGATAGGTTTTCGAGAAATGTGATGGCGCCTTGAAACCACACAGCACACAAATTTCGATCAGAGACAATTCCGTCTGAATCAGCAGGTTTCGCGCCTTTTCAAGCCGCATACCAAGATAGTATTTCTTGGGCGAGGTTCCCAGATACCTGGAAAAAAGCCGCTCTAGCTGCCGTGTCGACAAGCCCACCTTGCTTGCGATCATACCCGGCGGCATCGGGTCTTCCAGATTTTCACGCATGACCTCGATTGCCTGCACCAGTTTTGAATTGCGCACGCCCATCCGCCCGGCCATCGAAATGCGTTGCGAATGCGATTCCGCGCGTGGCGCCGTATAGACCATCTGATCGGCCACCCATGTTGCCAGCTCTGCGCCGTAATCCGAATGGATCCGGTCCAGCATCAGGTCCATCGAACTGGCGCTACCGGCACAGGTAAAAACCCGGCCATCCACCGCATAGATCGATTCCTGCACCTCGACATCGGGAAAGGTTTCAGCCAGCGCACTGGCATATTCCCAATGGGTGGTCACATGTTTGCCGTTCAGCAGGCCGGCCATGGCAAGCGTCCAGGTGCCGCTGCTGAGTGCACCAAAATCAATGCCTTTACGGGTTTCACGGCGCAACCAGTTCAGAACTTTCCGGCTACTGCCTGTGACGGCATCCACACCGGCACAAACAATCAGCGTGTCCTTCCGATGCAGGTCGACAAGCCCCGCAGTCACGCCTACCTGCAGCCCATTCCAACTGGTCACAGGCTCGCCATCTTCACTGACAAGCATCCAGTCATAATAAGGGCGTCCCCCCGCAAACCGGTTGGCCAGTGCCAAGGCCTCTTGGGCGCAGGTCAGGCCAAGCGGTGAAAACCCCGGCACAAGCAGAAAGACATATCTTTTAGGTCCGTCATCTATCGTCACTCCGGGTTCCTCCGGTATCAGGCCCGCATGTTCGCCCCGTTGGCATCGTAAAGCGGCGCGCCCTGCACTTCGGCGTCAAACATTTCGCCCAGCAGTTCTACTTGCAGCCGGGTGCCGCCTTTGGCCAGATCGGCTCTGACATAGCCCATCGCCACAGATTTCCCGACACGATGCGCATAGCCACCCGAACTGACATAGCCCACAGCCTTGCCATCCTTCAGGATGGCTTCGTCATTCGACACGTCAATTCCGTCACAATCAATTACCAGTGTGACCAGTTTACTGGCAGGCCCTTCGGTCTTTTGTTTCTCTGCAACCGCCTTGCCTACAAAATCCTTCTTCCAGTTGATGAAGACATCCATGCCACTTTCAACCGCATTGAAATCGGGGCGGTAATCCAGTGTCCAGACACCCCAGCCTTTTTCCAGCCGCATGCTCATCAGCGCCCGCGCGCCATACCAGCGCAGGCCCAGATCAGCGCCGGCTTCTTCAATCGCCTCGGACAGGCGGATCAGGTATTGGGGTTTGCAGTAAATCTCGTACCCCAGTTCGCCACTGAAACTGATCCGGTTCAATACCACCGGCACACTGCCGACATAGGTCTGTTCCAGATCACGGAATTTGAACCCCTCGGCACTTACATCCTTGCGAGTGATCTTTTGCAGCAGCGCCCTCGATTTTGGGCCCGACAGGGCAATCCCGTGCCAGTCATCGCTGACATTGGCATAGCTTACGTCGTCGGGCAGGCGCGACTCGAACCAGCGCCGATGCGCCTCTTGCATGGCGCCCGATCCGAACAACATGAAATGGTCCTCGGCCAGACAGGCAACTGTCAGATCGCCATACAATTTTCCCTTCTCGGTCAGCATCGGAGTCAAGGTCAAACGACCCGGTTTAGGGACATATCCGGCCAGAATAGTGTCTAGATAGGCCCGCGCACCCGGCCCCTTGAACTCGTGCTTGGCAAAGTTGGCGATCTCGATGGCCCCCACTGCCTCGCGTACGGCTTTGACCTCGCGCGCGACATAGTCAAACGACCGGTTACGTCGGAACGACGGCACTTCGTGCGCATCCTCGGGACCATCGGCAAACCACAGCGCATTTTCCAAACCAAAGCCCTGATCCATCACAGCGCCCTTGGCCACCAAGCGGTCATAGAGCGCGGTCGTTTTCTGACAGCGCCCCTTGGGCAGGGTCTCGTTCGGGAAGGTCATTACAAACCGGCGCTCGTAATTCTCGGTGGATTTCACCGTACCCCAATCGGGACTGGCCCAATCGCCAAACCGCGCCACATCCATCGCCCAGACATCAATGCTGGGCTCACCATCAATCATCCATTCGGCCATGGTCAGACCCACACCGCCACCCTGGCAAAAGCCAGCCATCACGCCCACGGCACACCAATAATTCTTCATGCCCGGCACAGGCCCGATCATCGGGTTGCCATCCGGGCCGAATGTGAAGGGCCCGTTGATCGCATCTTTGATGCCTACATTTGCCAGTGCCGGAATCCGCTCGAACCCAAGTTCCAGGCGGTCGGCAATCCGTTCCAGATCGGGCTGCAACAGCTCGTGCCCGAAATCCCACGGTGTCCCGTCGACCTTCCACGGCGTGCCTTTTGGCTCATAGGTGCCCAACAACATCCCCTGGCGTTCCTGCCGGAAATAGATGTTCGCCTCGTAATCAATCCCGCAAGGCAGACGTTCAGAACGTGCCGCAATCTCGGGGATGGCTTCGGTGATCAGGTAATGATGCTCCATCGGCTGCACTGGCAGGTTAACCCCCTGCATATGCCCGACCTCACGCGCCCACAGCCCGCCGCAGTTGACGATATGCTCGGCGTTGATCACGCCTTTGGGGGTGGTCACGTCCCAACTGCCATCCGGGCGTTGTTTCGTCCCTGTCACACCGCAATGTGTGAAATATTGCGCCCCATGCACTTTGGCAGCCTTGGCAAAAGCATAGGTCGCACCAGAAGGGTCCAGATCGCCATCCTGGTCATCCCACAGCGCCGCAATATAGTGGCTGGGATCAATCAGCGGATGCCGCTCGGCCACCTCTTTGGGGCTGATGAATTCCTGGTTCAGGCCCATATACCGCGCCTTCGAGCGCTCGCGCTTCAGATAGTCATACCAGGTCTGGTTCGACGCCAGATAGAATCCGCCGGTAATATGCAGACCAACAGATTGGCCTGACAGTTCCTCGATCTCTTTATACAGGTCGATCGTATAGCTTTGCAGACGGCTGATGTTAGGGTCGCTTGAAATGGTGTGTATCTGCCCCGCCGCATGCCAGCTTGACCCACTGGTCAGTTCGTCACGCTCAAGCAATACCACATCTTTCCAGCCGAATTTGGCGAGGTGAAACAGGATCGAGCATCCCACTACGCCGCCGCCGATAACGACAACTTTGGCATGGCTGGGCAATTTCTTTCCGCCAGCGGTTTCTTCTTTGATGATATCTGGCAAAACTGCCTCCCTTACTGTCTTGTTCCGCGCAATACGCGGGTATTTCTAAATCTCCAGGCCACACTTGCGGCCCTCATAAAACGCAAAAGGTGCCTGCCTTGGGGCCTGTGCATCTCCCACAATCCGCAGGTTCAGATCGGTCAGTTCCGCCGAAACAGGCTCGAATGAGCGATTGGTCGTCGCCATCACCAAAGCAGAAGCCGCGATCTCTTCTTCTGATCCGTCCAGCAGGTTGCGCACCGCGGCGCCCTGCCCGTGCCATCCGGCAATGGCATGTTCACTCAGCATCCTGACACCCAATTGCGCCAGCTTGGCCCGGATCGGGATATCGGCACTTGTACGCGCCAGCTCTTTGCCGACAAACGGATCAGGTGTAACAAGCACCACCTGTTTGCCCGTCTCGGCCAGATGCCAGGCGGTGCCAACACCCCGCATATTGCCGCCCTCATCATAAACGATGACAGTGTCGGCGATCTTCGCCTCGCGCCGCATCACCTCTTCAGGGGCAAAGACATTGCCATGCTCACGCCCGGGGAGGGGGCCAAGTTGCGGTAACCAGCGTTGCGTTCTCTCCTCATCCGGCAGCGAGCCGGTAGCCAATACCACTACATCGGCGCCTAGTTCGCGAATATCATCTGCGTCCAGATAGGAATTTAGTCTCAACTCGACACCAAGCTTGCCGAACTGCCGCTCGTACCAGCCCATCAAATCCAGAATCTGCGCCCGGCGTGGCTGCATTCCAGCCAGCCGGAACTGCCCACCGATTTGCGATGCTGCCTCGTGGATTTGCACCTTGTGCCCACGTTCTGCCGCGACCCGCGCAGCTTCCAGCCCTGACGGACCACCGCCCACAACCAGCACTGATTTCGGCGCTTTGGATTTGATGAACCGGTCACCACCCCATTGATACTCACGCCCCACAGACGGGTTGATCAGGCATGAAATCCAATAGTCCCGCGACCGTCGGCCCCAGCACATCTGGTTGCAGGAAATACAGCCACGAATGTCATCGGCGCGTCCTTCTGTAACCTTGCGGGCCAGATTTGGATCGGCAATTTGCCCGCGCACGATCGAGACTAAATCAGCCTGATTTGCACTCAGAACACTTTCAGCATTCTCGGGCGTTCTGATCTGGCTTTCGGCCTGCACCTTTGCATGGCGCAATTCTTGCTTGAACACTTCTGTCGCCGATACCGTCGGCTTTTCGCCCAGCACAAAAGTCGGCATCAGCTTTTCAAAATCCAGATACCCGCCCGACCCACAACTGACATAATCCAGATGTCCGGTGGCATCGTGCAGCGCCAGGACCTCGGTCAGTTCCTCTATCCCCAATGTGACATCGAAACTGTCGGAATAACTGACCGACATACCAACAATGAAATTCTCGCCGCAGGCGCGCCGGATCCCTTCGAGTATCCGCATCGAGATACGCGTTCGGTTTTCCAAGGGCCCGCCCCACTGATCATCGCGCCGGTTGCTCCAGGGGGTCCAGAACTGTTCCAGTAAAGACTGATAGGCGGCCCAGATCTCGACCCCGTCAAATCCGGCATCACGGCACCGCACAGCGGCCGCGACAAAAGCCGCGATCATCTCTTCAATTTCGGCCCCTGTCATTGCATGACTGCCATCGCTGTCATGATAGCTGGGCAGTCCCGACGGCCCCCAATGCGGCTGATAGCTCAGGTCAGAATCGCCATGCGCGCCGACGTGATAGAGTTGCTGCAACACAACAGCGCCCGCATCCTGCACTGGCTCGACGATCTTGCGAAACGCCGGGATCACCGCGTCGTCTTCGGCCAGAAAGTTGCCGCGGGTCAGAACACCGGTTCGATGCACCGGCATGGGCTCGGCCACGATCATACCGGCGCCTCCGATCGCACGTTCCAGCAGATAGGCGCCAAACTGTTCCCCAGGCAGACCGTTAACCGACATATTCGCCGTATGCGCCCCGAAAGTGATCCGGTTGCGCAGCACCTTGTGACGCAGAGGCAGTTCAGAGGTGAGACGGGGAAAGTCAGACACTAATTAACTCCAATCCATCACAACTTTGCCGGAATTTCCCGAAATCATCGCGGCGAATCCTTCCTCGAAATCATCGATTCCGATCCGATGGGTGATCAGCCCCGACACATCCAGCCCACTCTGTACCAGCGCGATCATCTTGTACCAGGTTTCAAACATCTCGCGGCCATAGATGCCTTTGATGTGCAGCATCCGGAAAATCACGGTGTTCCAGTCGACCGGAAATTCGGTGGGTGCGATCCCCAGCAGGGCAACTTTGCCACCGTTATTCATCCGGCTGATCATTTGCTGCATCGCTGGCGCCGCACCCGACATTTCCAGCCCCACATCGAAACCTTCGGTCATGCCGATCTTGGTCATGACATCACGTAGCTGCTCGCTACCTACATCCACGACATGCTGCACACCCATTTTTTTCGCCAGATCCAGACGGTAAGGGTTGATATCGGTGATCACCACCTTGCGCGCGCCGACCTTCTGCGCCACCAGCGCGCCCATAATCCCGATAGGCCCCGCGCCGGTAACCAGCACATCCTCGCCCACCAGATCGAAACTCAACGCGGTGTGCACCGCATTGCCGAACGGGTCGAAAATCGCGGCGATTTCATCGGGGATGTCTTCGGGGATCGGCACCACGTTATTCTCGGGAATACAGACATATTCGGCAAAAGACCCCGGTCGATTTACGCCCACTCCCTTGGTGTTGCGGCACAAATGCCCGCGCCCGGCGCGACAATTGCGGCAGGTGCCACACACGATATGCCCCTCACCCGATACCCGCTGGCCGATCTTGTATTTAACCGCTGCCGCACCGGTATCGACAATCTCGCCGACAAATTCGTGGCCAACCACCATTGGCACCGGCACGGTTTTGGCGCTGAACTCGTCCCATTTCCAGATATGCACGTCGGTGCCGCATATCGCCGACTTCCGGACCTTGATCAGCACATCATTCGGCCCCGGCTCGGGCACCGGAACGTACTCCATCCAAAGCCCCGGTTCTGGCCTGGCTTTGACCAATGCTTTCATCTGATTTTCCATCAGATCACCTCCAGTTCACGGCCGACAACCTCAAACGCGTCAATCGCCTTGTCCAGCATGTCACGGGACAATGCGGCGCTCATCTGTGTGCGGATACGGTCCTGATCTTTTGGCACCACCGGAAAGGAAAAAGCAGTCACAAAAACACCGTGATCGTTCAGTTTTGCCGCCATCTGTTGCGCCAGCTTCGGGTCGCGCAACATAACCGGAATGATCGCATGTTCACCGGGTAGCAACTCGAACCCCAGCTTGCCCATTCGATCGCGGAAATAAGCGGCATTTTCCCATAACTGCGCGCGCATTTCCTCGCCCTGCTCAAGGATGTCAAACACCTTGAGCGAGGCCGCCGCAATCACCGGTGCCAGCGTGTTGGAAAACAGATAGGGCCGTGATCGTTGCCGTAACCAGTCCACAACCGGCGCCGAGGCCGCGGTATATCCGCCCGACGCCCCGCCCAGCGCCTTGCCCAACGTGCCGGTCATGACATCCACGCGGTCAGAAACCCCAAACTTTTCAGCCGTGCCGCGCCCGGTTGGCCCGACAAACCCGGTTGAATGGCAATCATCCACCATCACCATGGCATCGTATTTGTCCGCCAATGCGCAAATCTCATCCAACCGCGCGTAATAACCATCCATCGAAAAAACGCCATCGGTGGCAATCATCCGATGACGGGCGCCTGCAGCTTCCTTCAAGCAACGCTCAAGATCGGCCATATCCGAATTGGCATACCGGAACCGCTGTGCCTTGCACAGGCGCACGCCGTCGATGATACTGGCATGGTTCAGCGCATCGGAAATAATCGCGTCTTCCGGGCCCAAAAGCGTCTCGAACAAACCGGCATTCGCGTCAAACGCGGCGGCGTACAGAATGCTGTCTTCTTTTCCCAGAAACCCGGCGATCCGCGCCTCCAGCGCTTTATGCTCTTCCTGCGTCCCACAGATAAATCGAACACTAGCCATGCCAAACCCGTATCGGTCCAGCGCTTTGTGCGCGGCCTCGATGATTTCGGGGTTATCGGCGAGGCCCAGATAATTGTTGGCGCAAAGGTTGATCACCTCGCGCCCACTCGCCAGCGATATCTCGCCCTTTTGCATCGAGGTAATAACCCGCTCGGTCTTGTACAGGCCCTCATCGCGCAGCTGATCCAGCCGCCCGGATATGTCTTCGTCAAATCGGTTTGATGCGCTCATGGTGATACTCCTCCAGACTCAATACCATGCCTCAGGAATTTCCGATTTGCGACGGGCAACATAATCTTTCAGCGCCTCATCGGTCGCCTGATCCAGTTTTGGTGGCTCATACCGCTCCAGCATCCCGGTCCACCGCGCATAGGCGCGTTGCCGCATGTCGTTCGATCCGCTCTCTTCCCAGCTCTCAACATTTTCGCTGTCACTCAGGGCAGGTTCATAAAACGCCGTCTGATAATTTCGCATCGTATGGCTGCAGCCCAGAAAATGCCCTGCCGGCTCGACCTCGTTGTAAGCGTCGCGCGCCATCGCCTCGTCGCTGGCATCCAGACCCGCCAGCACTTTCTGGTAACCGCCCAGTCGATCCGCATCCATGACCAGCTTTTCAAACCCTGTGCATAGCCCGCCTTCCAGCCATCCGGCGGCATGCAGCACAAAATTGGCCCCCGCCAGCACCGTGGAATGCATTGAATCCGCCGATTCATAGGCCGCCTGCGCATCCTCGACCTTGCTGGCCGTCAACGATCCGCCACAGCGCAGCGGCAGCCCCACGCGCCGCGCCATCTGGCCGATCGCATAGTTGCTGATCACAGGTTCCGGCATGCCAAATGTCGGCGCCCCTGATTTCAGGCTCATTGAACTCAGGAAGTTCCCCAGTATAAACGGTGCCCCCGGGCGCACCAGTTGGGCAAAGGCGCAGCACATCATTGCCTCGGCCATGGCCTGCGTGACACTGGCTGCGGTCGAAACCGGCCCCATGGCCCCTGACAGGATAAACGGAACCACGACAATGCCCTGATTTCGGCTGCAATAGACTCTGATTGCCTCGGTCACCACCCGATCCACCAACAGCGGTGAATTGGTGTTTACATTCCCCATAATCACGCAATTTTCTTCCATGAAATCACGGCCATGGAGAATTTCTGCCATGTCCACACTATCCTGCGCGCGGCTCATTTCGGTAATCGCGCCAAGGTGCGGTTTGTCGCTGCAGGCCATATGGGTATAAACCATGTCCAGATGCCGGTGGCTGACCGGCACGTCGCAAGGCTCGCATATCACCAACCCGGTATGGTGCAGATTGGGGTGCATATAGGCCAGCTTGACCAGCTTCTCGAAACTTTCCATGTCGCCATAACGCCGCCCCCCCGCCAGATCGCGCACAAACGGCGCGCCATAGATCGGGGCAAACACCTGATTGTGCCCGCCGATGCGCACATTCCTCTCGGGATTGCGCGCCACTTGAGTAAATTCTTGCGGCGCCTTGGCGCACAGGCTGCGAATCCAGTCCGCCGCCGCCCGCACCCGCGTACCCTGCACATCGGCTCCGGCATCCTTCCAGATCTGCAACGCTTCCGGGTCGTCACGAAATTCAAGGCCAATATCCTGAATGATCCAGTCAACCTGGCGTTCCAGCTTCACCACCGTTTCCTCGTCCATTATGTCGAAAAACGGCAATCGTCTCCGCACATAAGGCGATGCAATCACTGATGCTTCCGCCGCACCCATGTCCCGCCTGTTGCGTGCCCGTCTGGCCATGCCTGACCCTCCCCTGTTGCCAGATCAATCTATCTGGCTAAGTAATGCCTGTGATCCTTGAAAATTCTGTGGGTTTGGATAATTTCAGATTATGCAAGAACTCTGGAAACTAGTCTCCTCCCCCCGGCATCTGCTCGTGTTCGAGGCCGCAGCCCGCACTGGATCGTTCACCCGTGCCGCACAGGAACTGAACGTGCAGCAACCGGCCGTTTCCGCGTCAATCAAACAGCTGGAGGGTTCGTTGGGCACTCAGCTATTCGTGCGCGCCCATCGGTCGGTCACGCTCACCCACGCCGGAGAGCGGCTTTACAACGATACATCTGGCGCTTTTGATCGCATCCTGCAAAGTGCCCGATTGCTGACGACCCGCAGCGCCAATGACCACGTGACTTTGTCCGCCTCAACAGCCTTTGCCCATTACTGGATGGTGCCCCGGCTGGCGAAATTTCACACGGCCCATCCCGATATCGATCTGCGCCTGCAAACCTCAGAACGCGAACCGGATATAGATGCCGAAGCCATCAGCCTGGCGATCCGCCGGGGCACCGGAGACTGGTCTGGTTGCGAAAGCCACCTGATCGCGCCCGAGGTGATTGCCCCCATCGCCTCCCCTCGAGTGATGGCCGCGGCGATCAACCTGAAAACCGTAGCAAATCTACTGAATCAGTCTCTGATTCACCTGGAAGAGCCCGTTCGTGACCGCCCCTCCTGGGCCGATTACTTTGCCCACTGGCGCGTGCCTTATACCGAACCCAAAACCGGCCTGCGCCTGAATGATTACGCTCTCGTACTACAAGCCGCCATTGCAGGCGAAGGTTTTGCCTTTGGCTGGCAGCACGTCACCCAGGGCTTGATCGCGCAGGGTCTGTTGGCCGCCCGCCCCGAATGGGCATGGACAACCGGCGCCGCGTTTTATCTGGTCTGGTCCAACAGCCGCCCGCTCAGTCCTCAGGCAGAAAAGGTACGTGACTGGCTTGTGTCACTCTCGGCCCGAACTACACCGCAATCCGCGGCCTCCCCGACGCCTCTACCGTAATCTCGGCCTCCAGAAACACCTCGCGCGCCTCGGCCTGCGCCGCCCGGATATCGCGCACGGCGCTGACATGTATATCCTCGGCCCCGGCCAGCTCGGCTTCGCGCCGTGCTTCGATTTCCAAAGCGGCCTGCAAGGCCGATAGCGCCGCTTCGGCCTCGGAATAATCCTCGGGGCCGGTCTCCAGATGCACCCGGAAACGTCCCTCTGATGGCGAGGTGACCGTGCCACTCCGCCGGATCGTTACCCGCCCGACAACAGCGCCAATGGCATTCGCCACGCCGGCATGCTCCGGCAGGATCATCTGGCAGCTCAGCCTTTCGCCCACTGCCGGGTAATAGCTGCTGGCCGACGCCCCCAACCCGATCACCGGTACATTCAACCCGGTCTCAAGCCGCACCAATCCCCGATGATGGTCCAGCCCCCTTTGCATCAGAACATGCCGCGCCAACTGGGCTGGCGGCAAACCAAATCCTGCTTCTTCTTCAGCAAAAGCAGTCTCTAACAAGGCCAGACTGGTTTGATGTGTCAATTGGTCCACAATCATCTGCGCCATGCCCACCCGGTCGGGCATCAGACGATTACCCGATCCGGTCCGTTTGCGCCCCAACAATTCGATCGCCTTGCCGGCCGCTTCGGCGTCCCAGGCCTCAAGCCCACCCAGAACATGGCTTGCATCCGACGGTGTCACACCCGCAACCTGCACCAGGCCGCGCCGGACCAGCCTTTGCAGCGCCTGAATCTCGATCCGCGTCTTCAGCACCTTGCCAATCGGCTGAACGCTGTCACCAACCCGGTCCAACAGCACCGCATCGCGATCCGCCAGCCCTCCGGCGTCAATCCCGGGCACGGCCCGTACGAACCGCGCGTCATTTTCGCTGGGCGTGGTGCTCCGTAATTGTTCGTCCAGTGTGTCATGCACCATATCGGGTGCCTGTACCGCCATCAGGCTTATCGGGATCACCCGGCGCGGCCCCAGGGTGACACCACCAGCCAGACCTTCATCATTCACATGCACTTCGCTGTCACCGCCCAGCCCGGTCGTGCGCATTGCCACCGCCTCAACCATTGTGCGCCAGGGCCCCACCTGCGCGCCTGCCGGGTCAATTGCCGGTTTTCCACCACGCAGTACGGCCACGTCCGTGGTCGTACCGCCGATATCCGACACCAACGCATAATCCGCCCCGGTCATCCAGCGTGCGCCGACAATACTTGCTGCTGGTCCGCTCAGGATTGTCTCAATCGGCCGTTCGCGCGCCTGATCTGCTGAAATCAATGCACCATCGCCACGTACCACCATCAGCGGCGCGTCAATTCCCAGATCACGCAGCTTGCCTTCGGCCTTTTCGATCAGCCGGGCGATCATCCCAATAAGACGCGCATTCAGCAGCGCCGTAAGCGCCCGCTTGGGCCCGTTCAGCTTGGCCGACAGATGATGCGAGCACGATACCGGCCGCCCGGTCACATCACGGATCATCTCGGCCACCTCCAGCTCATGCGCCGGGTTGCGGGTTGCAAACTGTGCCGCTACGGCAAAAGCAGAGGCCCCAATACCAGTCTCTAACCATGCCAAAAGTGCGTCTTTATCCAAGGCATGTGCCTGTCCACCCGCATGGTTGTGCCCACCCGTGATTACCAGCGCCGGATCGCCGCCCAATGCCTCTGACAATCCATGAGACTGCAAATCATGCTCGCGAAAGCCGATGTAAACCAGTCCAACACGCCCGCCCTGGCCTTCGACCAAAGCGTTGGTCGCCAGTGTGGTCGAAAGCGAAGCCATCCCGATCTCGGCGACATCCGCGCCGCTTGTCCGCAAAACCGCCGCAATCGCCTCGCCAATGCCCACGGCCAGATCGTGTCGTGTGGTCAGCGCCTTGGCACTGGCAATCACATCCCGCTCATCGCGGATCAGCACCGCGTCGGTGTAGGTCCCGCCGGTATCCACGCCCAATAGCAACGCCATGCGCCCTGTCCTTCATCCTGTTCCGATATGGGTTTAGCGGGTTTGTCGGGCTATTCCAGCCCGTTTGCGTCACTTTCCAGTCGCCTGACCGCCCAGCGCGCTGCATCCGCAACCGCTGCATCCGGATCGTCACACAACGCTTGCGCCATAGGCTTCAATTCCGGGGTGGCTGAATTTCCAATCGCATAGAGCACATTGCGCACAAAACGGTCCCGCCCGATCCTCTTGATCGGCGAGCCGGAAAACATTTCGCGAAACCCCCCGTCGTCCAGCGTCGCCAACGCCGCCAGTTCCGGCGCCTTGAGATCTTCGCGCGCGTGATAGCGCAACTCGCGTGCCGCAACCGCAAACTTGTTCCATGGGCAGGCGGCCAGGCAATCATCACATCCGTAAATCCGGTTACCCATCAAGGGTCGCAGGCCTTCATCCACCGGTCCCTTATGCTCAATCGTCAGATATGAGATGCAGCGCCGTGCATCCAGCTGATAGGGTGCCGGAAACGCATCTGTGGGGCAGGCATCCAGACAGGCACGACACGATCCACAATGGTCGATTTCCGCAAGATCAGTCTCTATTTCAAGCGTGCTGAATACCGACCCTATAAAAAACCAGCTACCCAGATCGCGGCTTACAAGATTGGTATGTTTCCCCTGCCAGCCCAGCCCCGCCGCCTGTCCCAACGGCTTTTCCGGCACCGGGGCGGTGTCGACGAAGACCTTGACCTCGCCGCCCGCCTCGTCAATCAGCCACCGCGCCAGCCGTTTCAGCCGCTTTTTGACCAGATCGTGGTAATCCCTGTTCCGCGCATAAACCGAGATTGTTCCGACCTCGGGTTGCCCGATCGTTGCCCTCGGGTCCTCGCCAGGCGTGTAGCTTTCGCCCAGCACAATCACCGAACGCGCCTCGGGCCACAAGACCTCAGGCGCCCCGCGCCAATGGCTGCGCTCGGCCAGCCAGCCCATCTGCCCGTGATAGCCCCTGTCAAGAAACGCGGCCAATTGTTCGGGCACATGCCCCACATCCCAGGGACGACAGATCCGGCAGGCGTCAAACCCCTCTTCAAGGGCGCGCGCCACCAGCCTGTTTTTCAAATCATCCATATTTTTTCTTGGCATAAATACCTTGGGGGACATGTCGAAATCCCCGGATTTCGGCGTGGGGGGCAAAGCCCCCTGTTTCAGAAATCCAGATCGGCATAATGCGCCGGCGGCGGGAAGCCTGACACCTGATCAGCCAGAATTCTGCGAAAGGCCGGGCGCGACTTGATCTTGGCGTACCAGTCCTTGACCACCTCGCTTCGGTTCCAGTCGACATCGCTGATATAATCCAGCGAACTCAGATGGGCCGCAGCCGCAAAATCGGCCAGCGTCATCACATCACCCGCCAGCCAACGCCGGTGATCCAGCAACCAGGCCATGTAATCCAGATGGTATTTGATCGCCTTGGCGCCATCTTTGACGTTCCGGCTATCCGGAAATCCCTGGCCCATCACCTTTTTATTAACCCGCTCATACAAAAGCTTCGACGTCACTTCACTGTGAAACTTGTCGTCAAACCAGCTGACCAGCCGCCGCACCTCGTATCGCGCATCGGCAGACTTCGGCATAAGCGCGGGCTCTGGATACTTCTCTTCAAGATATTCACAAATCGCCGTGCTCTCGGACATTGTCTTGCCATCTATCTTCAGCACCGGCACCTTACCCGCGGGATTGCGCCGCAGAAAATCAGGGTCCTGCTCCCAATAGCGCTCTTCGGCCAGTTCGCATTCAATCTTCTTTTCCGCCAGACTCAGGCGCACCTTGCGGCAGAACGGAGAAAGCGGAACGTGATATAGCTTGGCCATCGTGTGCGTCAAACCTTGTTACGGGGTTACCCCTCAATGCCCCGATCCGGGGCATATTTCAATCCTCGAAACAGACAGATCGCCCGTCGCGGCGGATCGTGGCCGCCCCATCTAGGATCGACGCCGACCGTTTACGCAAAGCCGCTGTGGGTTTTGACGCCGAACGACCTTTCGGGTCGGGCAGCACGGCGGCCAGTCTAGCCGCCTGCACATCACTTAGTTGTGCGGCGCTTACCCCGAAATAATGCTGCGATGCGGCCTCAATCCCGAAAACGCCCTCATCAAACTCGGCCACATTCAGATAAACCTCAATGATCCGCTTTTTGGGCCACACGGCCTCGACCAAGGGGGTGATCATCGCCTCAAGGGCCTTACGCGCCCAGTTCCGCCCGTGCCACAGATAGACATTCTTGACCACCTGCTGGCTGATGGTCGAGGCGCCCCGCCCACCGCCCTCTTCGATGGCCGTGCGGATTGCCTCCATATCGAAACCCCAGTGACCGCAGAAATTTGCATCTTCCGCGGCCACAACCGACCGCGCCATCGCAGGTGCGACCTTGTCCAGTGGGACCCAAGAGTGACTGATCCCGCCCAAACGGCGCTTTTCCTGCCCCATGTAATACGTCGCCGGCGGCTCGACCGACCGGTGCGCGATGACGACACCCACGACGATGACCACGGCCAGCAGCGCACACCGCAACACCCATCGCCGCAGCCAGCGTATGGGCTGAAAGCGGGATGTGGTTTTGCTTGCGCGTTTTTTGGTGCGGGTTTTCGCCATCTTGCATCAGCTATAGCGCGCGCCGCGGATATGCAAAACCCAAGATCACACCCGGCGAGGTCAGGCTGTTTTCTTCTTGCCACACAAATCCCAAGGGGTCCGGGGCGCCCCCACAGGAAAGAATGCCAAAACAAAAAGGGCGCACCTGGCAGTGCGCCCTTTCCCCGTAGCTTAACGTAATCCGCTTATTCCGCCGGCACGGCCTTGTTTTCTATCCCCAATGGATAGGGCAGCTTGTCCAGCATCTCGATCGGGCAGACCTGCAGGAAATTGGCTTTTTCCACGTCCCAGTATTGTAGAATCTTCTGCGCCTTTCGGCTTCCGGTTTCGGCGGCGTGACGCTCGACCAGTTCCTCCATTTGCGACAGCCAATGTGGCTCTGTTACACTGCAGGTTACCAGTGTTTCACGATTTATCAGCTTATCCAACATCCCATCAGGGTCATAGAGATAGGCCATCCCGCCGGTCATGCCGGCACCAAAGTTGGCCCCGACAGATCCCAGGATCACCGCAACACCGCCGGTCATATATTCACACCCGTTGCTACCGCAGCCCTCGATCACCACCTTGGCGCCACTGTTGCGCACGGCAAAACGTTCACCCGCGCGTCCCGAGGCGAAAAGATAACCATCGGTCGCCCCATAAAGCACAGTATTGCCGATGATCGTGTTTTCCGAGGCTTCCAGCGGGCTCGACATCGACGGGCGCACCACAATCGTGCCGCCCGACAGGCCCTTGCCAACATAATCATTGGCATCCCCCGACACTTCGATCTTCAGGCCCGGCGCCGCAAAGGCGCCAAGCGACTGACCGGCACTGCCGGACAGTTTCACCGTCAGGTGGTTGGGTTGCAGTGTGTTACGCATACCAAAGTTGCGCACGATATGGCTGGACAGGCGCGTGCCAACAGTACGATCGGTGTTCTGCACTGCATAATGAAGCTGCATTTTCTCGCCGTCATTCAGGAACCGCTGTGCATCGCGCACAATCTCAGAGTCCAGCGTATCAGGCACCTCGTTGCGCGGGCGGTTGCGGTCATAGACGATGTCCTTGGCCCCATCCACGGTGATCAGCATCGGATTCAGATCCAGATCGTCCAGATGCGCCGACCCGCGGCTTACCTGCGTCAGCAGATCGGCCCGGCCAATCACGTCATCCAAAGACCGCGCACCGATACCGGCCAGAATTTCCCGCACTTCCTGCGCGTAGAACGTGATCAGGTTCACCACCTTGTCGGCATTGCCGGTGAACTTGGCGCGTAGCGCCTCGTCCTGCGTGCACACGCCCACCGGGCAGGTGTTACTTTGACACTGACGTACCATGATACAGCCCATGGCAATCAGCGCTGCCGTGCCAATTCCGAATTCCTCGGCCCCCATCATGGCCGCCATGACAATATCGCGCCCGGTGCGCAATCCGCCGTCGGTACGCAGGGTGATACGGTCGCGCAGATTGTTCATCGACAAAACCTGATGCGCCTCGGTCAGGCCCATTTCCCAAGGCAGTCCGGCATATTTGATCGACGTGGCCGGGCTGGCCCCGGTGCCACCATTATGCCCCGAAATCAGGATCACATCGGCCTTGGCCTTGGCCACACCGGCAGCAATTGTGCCGACGCCCGATTGCGATACCAGTTTGACTGTCACCTTGGCATTCGGGTTGATCTGTTTCAGATCGTAAATAAGCTGCGCCAGATCCTCGATACTATAGATATCGTGATGCGGCGGCGGTGAAATCAGGGTCACTCCCTTGGTTGAGTGCCGCAGCCGGGCAATCAGATCAGTGACCTTCATACCGGGCAGTTGCCCCCCCTCGCCGGGTTTGGCACCCTGTGCCACCTTGATCTCCAGTTCTTCACACTGGTTCAGGTATTCGGCGGTCACGCCAAACCGGCCACTGGCGACCTGCTTGATCTTGGCCGACGGGTTATCCCCATTGGGTTCTGGCGTGAAATGCGCCGGATCTTCGCCGCCCTCGCCGCTGTCAGATCGCGCACCAATCCTGTTCATCGCAACATTCAGCGTCTTGTGCGCCTCGGGGCTGAGCGCACCCAGGGACATGCCAGGCGTAACAAAGCGTTTGCGGATCGCGGTCACGCTTTCCACCTCTTCGATCGGCACGGCCTGGCCCATTGGTTTGATCGCCATAAGATCACGCAGATGAATCGGCGGGTTGGCCTGCATCGCGGTCGAATACCGTTTCCACAACTCAAAACTGGCGGTGTTACAGGCCATCTGCATCATATGCATGGTCTGCGCCCCCCAGGCATGAGTCTCGCCCGATTTGCGCGCCTTGTAGAAGCCACCAATCGGTAAAATATCCTGCCCGTTGTCAAAGGCCCTGGCATGCACCTCTTCCAGTTTGGTCTGAATACCGCTTACCCCAATACCACTGATCCGGCTCATCAGGCCGGGGAAATATTCGGCGCACATTGCACGGCTCAGGCCCACAGCCTCGAAATTCAGACCACCGCGATAAGACGACACAACGCTGATACCCATCTTTGACATGATCTTCAAAAGGCCCTGATCAATTGCGTTGCGATAGCGCGCAACCGCTTTGGTCAGATCGCAGTCCAACAGCCCCCGATCAATCCGGTCCGCCAGTGAATCCTCGGCCAGATAGGCATTGACCACCGTCGCGCCCGCGCCAATCAGCACGGCAAAATAATGCGGGTCAATACACTCGGCCGAGCGAACGTTGAGCGAACAGAAGGTCCGCAACCCCTTGCGCGTCAGATGGCTGTGCACGGCCGAGGTGGCCAGGATCATCGGCATCCCGATCTTGCTCTCACCCAGATACTGATCTGTCAGCACCAGGTGCCCCGCGCCAGAACGCACCGCATCCTCGGCCTCGGCCCGGATGCGCGCCAGACCTTTTTGCAACGCACCTCGGCCGGACTCGAAGGTACAGTCAATCTCGGTCACGTCAGCATTGAACTGTCGCATCAGCTCATTCCACTGGGCGTTGCCGACAAACGGGCTTTCCAGCACCAGAATCTCGGTCTGCGCGCTGCTTTCATCCAGAACGTTCTTGAGGTTGCCAAACCGCGTCTTCAGGCTCATCACCCTGTATTCCCGCAAACTGTCAATCGGCGGGTTTGTCACCTGACTGAAGTTCTGGCGGAAATAGTGACTAAGCGGGCGATATTTGGTCGACAGCACCGCACTGGGCGTATCATCCCCCATGCTGGCAATCGCTTCTTTACCGTCCTCGGCCATCGGCGCCAGAATCTGCTCAAGCTCTTCAATTGTGTAACCGGCGGCAATCTGTCGGCGGCGCAGTTCGGCACCGGTGTGTATCGGCGCTTCGCTGACCACGGCCAGCTTTTCGTCCAGGTCGTTGATCTTGCCAACCCAGTCGCCAAAGGGCAGCGCTCGCGCCATTTTGTCCTTGATCTCAGTGTCGTGATACAACACGCCCTTTTCCATATCGACGGCCAGCATCTGACCGGGGCCCAGGGCGCCCTTTTCCTTTACGGTTGCCTCATCAATCGGCACCATTCCGGCCTCGGATCCGGCAATAACCAGCCCGTCACCCGTTACCACATACCGCATCGGACGCAGACCATTCCGGTCAAGACCCGCGCATACCCAGCGGCCATCGGTCATTGCCAAAGCCGCCGGGCCATCCCAGGGTTCCATGACCGAGTTGCAATAGGAATACATATCGCGCCAGGACTGCGGCAGATCTTCGGCCTGTTTCGACCAGCTTTCCGGCACCAGCATCGTCTTGGCCATCGGCGCCGAGCGCCCGGCGCGTACCAGCACCTCGAACACGGCGTCCAGCGCCGCACTGTCACTGGATCCGCCGGCGATGATGGGCTTGATATCCTCTGCCATATCGCCAAACGCACTGCTGGCCATCCGGATCTCGTGGCTTTTCAGCCAGTTCAGATTGCCCTTCAGCGTGTTGATCTCGCCATTATGGGCCAGCATGCGGAACGGCTGGGCCAGCCACCACTGCGGAAAGGTGTTGGTCGAATAGCGCTGGTGGTAGATTGCAAAGGCAGATTTGAACCGCTCATCCATCAGATCGGGGTAGAACACTGCCACCTGCTCGGCCAGCATCATGCCTTTGTAAATGATCGACCGGCACGACAGCGACGCGACATAAAGCCCGTTAATCCCCGCTGCAGTTACTGCTTTTTCAATCCGGCGGCGAATTACATAAAGCTCACGCTCGAATGTTTCTTCATCAATGTTCTTCGCGTTCGAGATCAGGATTTGCTCAATCTCGGGCCGTGTCGCATTGGCCTTTTCCCCCAGACAGGTCACATCTACCGGCACATGCCGCCAGCCGTAAATCGTGTGGCCCATGCGCAGCACTTCGGTTTCCACGATGGTCCGGCAGGTTTCCTGAGCGCCAAAATCCGTACGCGGCAAAAACACCTGACCCACAGCCACCAACTGGTCTTCGCGTGGCTCATGCCCGGTACGACGAATCTGGTCATAAAAAAACGGCACCGGAATCTGCACATGGATGCCCGCGCCATCGCCGGTTTTGCCATCCGCATCCACCGCTCCGCGGTGCCAGATCGCCTTGAGCGCATCAATCCCGGCCTGCACCACCTTGCGGCTTGCCTTGCCATTGATCGACACCACCAGTCCCACACCACACGATGAATGCTCTTCTTCTTCCGCATACATCCCGTTTTCAGCCAGCCACTTGCGCTTTGCTTCCTCGGCAATGGCCCATTTTTGGTCAAATTTTGTCATCTCAATAAGCCCTCTCATTCTGCCGTTCGTATTCATCTCTCAGAGAACCACCTGCGCGGCGCGCAACTCTTTGAAACATTTCAGTGTCATTATTGATGACCGCAGCTACCAGCCGTTTAAGGCGCCCGCCTTTGCGCAGGGTATCCATCTTATGTCCAACATTCCCCAGGATGAAGTGGGTCACTTTTTTACCCTTTGGAAACCTTTTCCAATGATAACGCTCTTCCTCAGATTCCCCGTGCACAATAAAAAAGTCGGTGTGCTTTTCCGGCAGCCCTTCAATACTACGAAACGGCCATTGTCGGATTTTGCCCCGATATTCCATCCATCGGACTTCCTGCGGCACAAGTGTCGGATCAGGGGAAAATTGCGGCGCAAAGGCAAGAGCTGCCCGGATCGGATAGAGTCTGGAAAACTGAAGCGCACTATATCCGCCCATACTGGTCCCAACAGCGGTGACATCCTCGATACCATGTGCGTTCACATAAGATGTGACGCCTTCGGTGACGCGTTCGGCAATCCCGTCTCCATTGAACCATGAACAGCCGCGATCAGTAGCGCAGATCATATGATTTTCACCGCCCATGCGGGCAATTTTGACAAATTCTTTCCTCGGCCAAGTTCCAGGCTTTAACGCCAGGCTTGTGAAGCTGACAACCAACCGACGCGAAGTGCCGGCAAGCGCCTCAATCCGCAAATCGCCCTTCTCGTATATAGTTTCAAAAACCTCTTGCTGTTTGGATGTCTCTGTTTGCATCAGTTCACACCGCTTTGAACCCGCTCATGTGCGGTCTCCAGTCTTGCGTCGCAGACAGCACGATTGGATCGGTCACGGTGGCCCACACGGGGGCGGCACCGCACAGGCAATGGCCGTAGATCTCTCTTGCCTTGTCCATCTTCATCCGTCCCTCTGCGTGGGTCAGCAACTCTGCCCTGAGTTTCAAATTCCAGCGGCCTTTTTGGGCCAAAACGTACCAAACGTACGCTCCTTTTCCAAAACCCTCAAATCGCGTACGAAATCCACGTACGTTTCGTACGTTTCGTACGTTCTTCTACTCCGCCGCCACCGATTGCGCGGCGTTCAGATCATCCAGCACCGCCGCCGCACAATCGCGCCCGTCGCGAATGGCCCAAACCACCAATGACGCGCCCCGCACGATGTCACCCACGGCAAAAACCCCGTCCATCGCGGTGCGCCCTGTGGTGAATTCGGCCTTGATTGTGCCCCAACGTGTTACTTCCAATTCCTTTTGATCCCAAAGGGTTGGCAGGTCTTCTGGTTCAAACCCCAGCGCCTTGATCACCAGATCGGCAGGCTCGTCAGTGATGGCCCCTTCGATCTCTTCGGGGCTTTGCCGCCCGCTGGCATCCGGTGCCCCAAGGCGCATCTGCTGCACCTTGACTGTGGTCACCGGGTCACCTGCAAACCCTTTCGGAGCACTAAGCCACTGAAAGATAACGCCTTCTTCTTCGGCATTCTGCACTTCCCGCTGGCTGCCGGGCATATTTTCCCGATCCCGTCGGTACAGGCACTTGACGGATTTTGCCCCTTGGCGGATCGCCGTGCGCACACAATCCATTGCGGTGTCACCACCGCCGACCACTACAACCTGTTTGCCCTCGGCGTTCAACGCGCCACTGTCAAATTCGGCGACCTTGTCACCAAACCCGATCCGGTTACCGGTCGTCAGATAATCAATTGCCCGAACGATGCCCTTAGCACCCGCCCCCGGCCCCTGCAGGTCACGCGATTTATAAACCCCTGTCGCAATCACGACTGCGTTGTGTTTATTGCGAATTTCTTCAAAAGTAATGTCGCTGCCCACGTCGCAGTTCATTACGAATTCAACACCGCCTTGCTCCAGCTGCTCAACCCGGCGCAGCACCACATCTTTTTCCAGCTTGAAGCCCGGAATGCCATAGGTCAGCAGCCCGCCACCGCGGTCATACCGGTCATAAACAGTAACCTGCACGCCCGCACGCCGCAGCACATCAGCCGCCGCCAGACCACCCGGGCCTGCGCCGATTATACCAACAGATTCAATGCGTTCTTTCTTGGGCGCAATCGTTTCGACCCATCCGTTTTCCCAGGCCGTATCGGTAATATACTTCTCGACCGAGCCGATCGTGACCGTTCCATGCCCCGATTGTTCGATCACGCAATTGCCTTCGCAAAGCCGGTCCTGCGGGCAAATCCGGCCGCATATCTCGGGGAATGTGTTGGTCGCCTGACTTAATTCATAGGCTTCCCGCAGGCGCCCTTCAGCTGTCAATCGCAGCCAGTCGGGGATGTTGTTGTGCAGCGGGCAATGGCTCTGACAATAGGGCACGCCACACTGGCTGCAGCGGCTGGCCTGCTCCTTGGCCTTGGCATCCGCATACTCGGCGTAAATTTCGTGGAAATCCTTGTTACGCTCCTCCGCCGCACGCTTTTGAGGCATGTCGCGTTCCACGGTCACGAATTTCAGCATCGGTTGCTTCGCCACGGTCCTGTCTCCAGCTTATCTGTGCCAAGACTGTCTAACTCAAGAATAAAACAAATTAAAGTCATAAACTGTGACCTAATGTTAACGATTTTACCATACTGCCTCCCGCACCGTAACGATTTACCGTGATTTTAAAACCGAAACGGACCTAAATGATATCTTCCCTATATTTCCCAATGGTTTATAGCTTGGGGAAAATTCCGAGCAGGATTTGGCCCATGCCCCTTTACCATCTGTTTATTGTTGCGTTCCTTCAGGGCCTGACTGAATTTTTACCGGTTTCCTCTTCAGGACATCTGATTCTCCTGCCCGCGCTTACCGGCCTGCAGGATCAGGGACAGGGCATTGATGTTGCCGTACATGTGGGAACCCTGCTTGCTGTCATTTTGTACTTCTGGTCAGATACTCGCCTGGCATTCGCCGGTCTGCTTCGGCTGATGATCGGCCGCATTGATACGCCTGGCGCAAAGCTTGCATTGCTGCTGCTGATCGCTTCGATCCCTGTTGTTGCCTTTGGCCTTATCCTGAAATTGACCGGCCTTGACGAATCCATGCGGTCGATCACCGTGATTGGTTGGGCGATGCTTGTCTTTGGTGTCGTACTATACTGGTCCGATCAGTCCGGGGAATGCGAGAAAACCGAAAAAGAATGGTCGTTGCAGGACGCGATGGTCATCGGTGTCTGGCAGGCTATTGCCCTGATCCCCGGCACGTCACGCTCTGGCATCACGATCACCGGCGCCCGCTTTTTGGGATATGCCCGCCATGATGCCGCCAAACTGTCCATGCTGATGTCGATCCCGACCATTATAGCCAGCGGTGCTTTTCTGGCAGCTGAGATGGCAGCCACGGCAAACATGGCGCTCATTCATGACAGCGCCATCGCTGCGGTCTTTTCGTTCTTTGCGGCTCTGGCGGCGCTCAGCCTGATGATGCGCCTTCTGCGCAGTGTCAGCTTCACACCTTACGTGATCTACCGCATCCTTCTGGGCGTGGTCCTTTTGGCGATCGCGTATAGTTAGTTGGGGCGAAGGTTGCCCGCTGATTCCTTGATCGCCTCATATTGTCCGGCAGGACGGAAGCGCCAAAGGTAATCCGGCAGCACCGCATCGGCAGATACCGGCGTAATCCCAAGATCAGCAAAGCCAAGCGCACCTTCGGACACTATATTGTCGACGCGCAAGCTTTTCACTTGATCACGTGTCAGCATCGCGGGAACAAGCCCAAGCGATACCGTTTGCACCAGCTCCATCACACCGGCCATAATATTCGCGATCCAGAACGGAATATTCACAACCAGGCGACGGCGACGGATGACACCCAGCATCTGCTGCATCAGCTCCCGGAAGCTATGTACTTCTGGTCCGCCCAATTCATAAATTCCGGCGTCCGCCTGACCTTCGACACCTTTTACGGCTGCCGCTGCAACATCATCGACGTAAACCGTCTGAAAAAGAGTATCCGCCCCGACAACTGGCAGGATCGGCCCAAACCGGGTCATACCGGCGAAACGATTGAAGAATTCATCTTCGGGGCCAAATATCACCGACGGCCGCAGAATCACCGCGCCCGGAAAGTGGGCCAGAATACCCTTTTCACCCAACGCCTTTGTACGGCTGTAGATGCTGTCCGATTCGGTGTCTGCACCGATTGCGGAAATATGAACCAGGCGCTTTACACCTTCTTCGGCTGCAAGGCGGGCAATCCGCTCGGCGCCATCGTGTTGCACAGCGTCGAAATTATTGCGGCCCTTTCGGTCAAATGTTCCAACACAGTTAACAACCGCGTCAGCACCCTGCATTGCTGCCCGAACACTGTCATCATCGCGAATATTGCAAAAAATCGGCTCGACCTGGCCAACCGCCCCATAGGGCTTGACATGCATCGCCTCATTCGGGCGCCGTACGGCAACGCGAATGCGCCAGCCCTGTTTGGCAAGGCGTCGTGCGATATAGCGACCAACAAATCCTGATCCGCCGTAGATGGTGACGAGCTTTGACATGTGGTGGCCTCCGGGCTTTGCGAACTCGACTTATTTCCTACCCGCCCGCAAAGGATTGAACAAGTTGATTTCACGAATACCAAGATTCCTGAAAATCAACATTGACACCAGCAAGGGCCGGAGCTAAACGCCTGCTTCACGACACCTGCCCAGGTGGCGGAATGGTAGACGCGCTAGCTTCAGGTGCTAGTACTCGCAAGGGTGTGGAGGTTCGAGTCCTCTCCTGGGCACCAATTTTCCTGAACATAAAAGCTCATAAGTGTCCAAAATTATGGACCTTTCGACCTTTTTGATGCTACCCTCTTAACCATAGTTGAACACTCGATACCCCCAGAAAACACGTCGGGTGGGGGTATCGCTGGGGGTATTCCCCGGGTGGCGAGAGGTTGATACCCCCAATGGCACTCACAGACCTGAAAATCAAAAAGGCGAAAGCCGAACCCAAAGCATACAAGCTGTCAGACGGCGGTGGGCTCTTTGTTTTGATCAAGCCAAATGGATCCAAGCTTTGGCAGCAGAAATATCGCCATTTAGGAAAAGAGCGGCTGCTGTCTCACGGCCCCTATCCTGAAGTGACCCTCGCGCAGGCACGGCAAAAGCGAGATACGGCCCGAGTCCAATTGGCGGAAGGCAGTGATCCCGCCGTTCAAAAGCGCCTAAAGCAGATCGAAGCCGAAACCCAGGCGCGCACAACATTCCTCTTAGTCGCCGAGGAATATCTCCAACAAGCTTATGACCGCGAATTGGCCGATGCCACGATGCGCAAGAAGATCTGGCACATCCACACTCTGGCAGAGCCACTTCATCATCGACCAATCAACGAAATTACTGCCGCAGAGATCTTGCACTTACTCAAGAAGGTAGAACAGAGCGGCAGACGGGAAACCACAAAGAAACTTCGAGGTACGATCTCCGCCGTATTTCGGTTGGCAATTGTCACCCTGCGCGCTCAAAACGATCCAACACTAGCCATAAGGGGTGCGCTGCTACCAATTAAGGTAACCAATCGACCTGCCATCACAGACGAAAGGGTTTTTGGTCAGTTTTTACGCGATCTGGAAGCATACACTGGTGCGGGCGTAATCAAAGACGCCCTTCTGTTTCAAATCCTGACTATGACCCGTCCGGGCGAAGTGCGTGGAGCCAAACAGCAGGAGTTCGACTTGGAGACGGCGAGGTGGACCATACCAGCCCAACGCATGAAAATGCGTCGTGACCATATTGTGCCTCTGCCCATCCAAGCTATTGAGTTGGTCAGACGCAATTGGATCGATATTGAGGGTGTCGAACTCGTTTTTCCATCTTTAAATTCGAACCGAAAATGGCTGTCCGAGAATGCGTTCAATTCAGCTATGCGTCGCATGGGATATTCGAAAGATGAAGTGACAGCGCATGGGTTCCGAGCAACCGCTAGCACAATTTTGAATACGCACGGGTTTGATCCTGATGTGATCGAAGCGGCCCTTGCCCATCAGGACAAAGATGCCATCAGACGAACTTACAATCGAGCGACCTATTGGGAAAAGCGTCAGGAGTTGATGCAAGCCTGGGCGGACTTGTTAGAAATGTTTCGTAACGACAATAACTAGCTCTGGCCTATCGAGTAATAATGACCCTACCGGCGCCAGTCGGTAGTAGTTCAGTACGAATCCTTATCGGATCGCACCAAGGCGGCACTGGCGGCGGCAACTGGCACAGAACCTGATCGCAAATCAGATTTCCGGCCCCGCCTATCTTGAAGAAATCGCGGATGAAACGGATGAGCCATTGCTCATACTGCCAACCTAAAGTGAGCCGTTTTACGGAAAGCTGGCTACGCTGACACGAGCGCCTCTAACAAAAACCCGATAGCCATGAATACCTGCTGTTCAGTCGAAAACCTTCCAAAACTGAAACGAATACACTCCGACGCCACCTCGCGGTCAAAACCCATCGCTGTCAAAACGTGAGATGGCTCAATGGATCCCGATGAACAGGCTGACTGGGTCGACGCCGCGATCCGAGGCTGAAGGCGCGCCAAGAGGTCGGAGGCGTCATGGCCCGGAAAGCGCATCAAGGCATTTCCGGGGTGCCTATTTTCTAAGGACCCAACCAATGTGGCAATTTGTTTCTTTTCAAGACTCCTAACGAAGAGGTTCCTAGTCGCCGCCAAAGCCCCCCGCTCTACTTTACCGAGCGATTGAACGATTTGACATGCTTCTCCAAAGCCGACGATCAACTCTGTCGGCATAGTGCCACCGCGTCGGCCCCCCTGCTGACCCGCACCCACAATAACCGGCTCCACCAATTTCGAAGAACCAGGGCCTGTCAACAATGCACCAACGCCCTTGGGCCCATAAAGCTTGTGCGCCGAAATGGTGGCCAAAGCGATGTCGAGGTCAAGTAAATCGATGTCCATCGCTAGAGGTGCCTGAGCCAAATCTGCGTGAAACAATGCGCCGTTAGACTTACACAACTCGGAAATTGTCTTCAGATCAGCAATCGCACCATTCTCGTTATTCACGCCAATAATTGAAACGAGAGCCGTTGCGTCGCTTAGCAGATTCTTCAGATCCGCCGTATACGGAGCGCCGTTGTCATCAAGGGCGATAAAGCGTGTGACCAAACCACAGGATTCTGCCTCTTTGACGATCGACCCATGATCCCCGGCACCGATCAAGATTTCCGATCTTCCCGACTGCTTTGCGATGGCATGAGCGGTGCGAAACACCATCGCATTTGCTTCACTCGCACCCGACGTGAAGATCACGTCATCCCCTTGAAGACCAAAGAGGTTTCCAACTTGTTCGGCCGCCTTCTCGATGGCAGCGGCAGCCATCCATCCGAGCGCATGATCTGCCGCATGCGGATTTCCAAAAAGCGTCGCCGACGCCTCTGTCATCACCTTCAAAACCCGCTCATCAACAGGTGTCGAGGCCTGATAGTCGAGATATATGGTTTCACCAACCTGCATGTCAGCCTCAATACTGGACGAAGTCTCCAGTGCGTAGTATGGCTGACTTGTATACTGGATGCTATCCCCAGGAGGTCAAATGAACGCACAAGGTTTAATATCCGACGACTATCGTCCGAGCTTCTCGGGACATGAGACGTTTCCTTTGCGCTATGGGTGGCTGCAAAAGGCCTATCACGCGGTGAATGACGCGCCCTCTGCCAAGCACGCAGTTCATGTCTTTAGGGATCCGGACTCAATCGCGCGCTTTGGCGTGGGTAGAAACATGGTTGGTGCAATTCGGTATTGGGCGACAGCCGCCGGAATACTCGAAGAGTCGAGCGACGGCCTTTTGACAACGTGGCTTGGTGCAATGTTGTTCGACAAGAATGGAACTGATCCTTATCTCGAAGAAGATGCTTCGCTTTGGCTTCTTCATTGGCATTTAGCCGCCCGTCCCCGGCTTACATCTGCATATTGGCTGTTTAATGAGTTTAGAGGTGGCAGCTTTGTTCGGCAGGACATTGTTTCGCCTCTGCTCAAACTCGCACAGGAACGAGGTTGGAGCCGAGTGGCATCGACCACCGTTGATCGGGACCTGCAATGCCTTCTGAGGACATATATCGGAGGTCGCGGCTCAAGCGAGGCAGGGGAATCCATACTTGCGGAACTAGGCCTTATTCGTCCGATGGATAAATATCGATCCCGCTTATCTCGCGGACGAAAATCGACCCTTCCAAATTCCGTATTTCTATATTGTATCAATGAGTTCTGGGAAAATTTCGCACCTGAACAAGCGACTATGTCATTCGAGAATGCCGCCTATGGGCGCGGTTCTCCAGGTCGGGTTTTCTTGCTCGATGAAGATGACATCGTGGATCGCCTTGAGCAGCTTGAAAGCATTTCGGACGGAACATTGGCTTGGTCGGAGACCGCAGGTCTGCGACAAATCATTCGACGAAAGCCACGTTCTTTGAAAATCGAGCGCCGCATACTTCGCGAAACCCTGATGAGAGCTCGATCAAAGGTGGCCGCATGAGCGATCCCGTAACAATAACCCCGAGATTTCGTCGATCAGTTCGTCTTGATACCGATTATGCATCAGCGACTGCAATTGACGGTTTCCATTGTCCAGCTTCATTCCAAGCAGCCGTAACCTTCATGGCCGCACATGTCTCTAATACTGAGCAAGGTGCCTTTACGTGGACAGGCCCCTACGGCGGCGGCAAGTCGAGCCTAGCCGTTGCGCTCGCATGCCTTTTTGGCGCACCCAAGCAAATACGAGAGCAGGCCGCAGCCGTGTTTGGCGAATCGGTTAACACCGCATTGAAGTCCGCCCTGCCCTACTTTCCATCTCGATGGGATGTCTTACCATTGGTCACCGAGCGGCGCTCAATGGCGGAGCAACTTGCAGAGTTGCTCGAACTCCCAACCACATCTAGCGCCTCGGAAATTCTCAAAGAAATTGAATGCAGAACGGCAGACCGTGGCCTCTTGCTTATTATGGATGAGCTCGGTCGCGGGTTGGAGGCTGCAGCAGATGGTGAAGGTGACCTTCATCTCCTGCAGGACATTGCGGAACTCGCCGCGCGCAGTCAGGGTAAGTTCATATTTCTTGGAATCCTGCACCAAGCTTTTGAAGAGTACGCAGAGCGTTTAGGGCGCAAAGCTAGGGATTCCTGGGCAAAGATTCAGGGCCGTTTTGTTGATATTTCGATTTCGGTCTCGCTTGAGGAGACCATAGAGCTTATTGGCGAAGCTCTCGGACATGAGCGCGCTGTTCGCAAGGCCATCCCGTTGGCAGAAGAGTGCGTCGAGAAATTGCGCCCCGCACGCAAGAAGACCGAAGCGAAACGGATGGCAGGAAAACTAGCTCGCACTGCTCCGCTGCATCCATTTACTGCTTGCCTTGTGGGACCGCTGTCGCGCCGACGATTTGGGCAGAACCAGCGGAGCGTGTTCTCCTTTTTGAGTTCTGCTGAACCATACGGATTACAAGACGCGCTCACGAAAGAGGCGGTCGATGGGTATTATCCGCCTCACCTTCTGTGGAACTATCTTCAAGCCAATTTTGACGCTGCCATTCTATCTTCACCAGATGGGCGCCGTTGGGCTTTGGCGCATGACGTCCTAGAGAGGTGCGTCGCGCGCGGCGCAGGTGATCTTGAGCAAAAAGTATTGAAAACCATTGCCCTCTTCGAACTGCTCAAAGATCGTTCAGGACTCGCAACAAATCTCGACACGATTGCCCTTTCGCTCAATGAAACCAGCCGCACTGATGTCGAAGTTGCGCTCGCGCGTCTCGAACAGCAATCAGAAATCGTATTTAGGAAGCATGCCGGAATCTACGTTCTGTATGCTGGTTCCGATTTTGATGTTGAAGCCCGATTGGGAGAAATTCTCTCAGAGCAACACGATATCGATCTTAATATGGTTCGCTTGTTGGCGGACCTCCAGCCGATGTTGGCAAAGCGCCACCATGAAGAAACAGGTGCTATGCGATGGTTCGAAATGTCCATCGAGCCGACCTCCGAACTAGTGGCTTTCAAGCCGCCAAAATATGCCCAGGATATCATTGGCCGCATCGTGTTTGCTTTGCCGATGAACGGAGAGAACCAAAGCGAAACTATGGCCGCGTGTGAGCGTGCCGCACATTCTCAAACCGCTTTCCCGCTAATTGTCGGGTACCATGCTGACGCAGCCAAACTTCTCGACCTTGCACGAGAGCTTGCAGGCCTGAGCGCATTGGAAAAGAATTTCCCGGAACTCCGAGGCGATCCAATCGCTCGACGGGAAATTGACGCGCGTATTGCGGAAGTCCGTCAGAAACTTGAAGATATTCTGAATGGCTTAATCGACGAATGTCAGTGGTTTGTTGTCGATCGCGAACCACAGCGACTAACCAAGCGCCTCTTAAACGAGCAGCTGTCGTCCTTGGCTGACGCAATTTTCAACGAGGGGCCGCTGATCCGCAATGAGCTGCTGAATTGTTCCGAGCCGTCTTCAAATGCCGTTAGCGCGAGAACCAAGCTCATGAAACGCATGGCAATGCGTGGCTCCGACGTTGATCTTGGCTTTGACGGTAAGAACTACCCTGCCGAACGAGGGCTTTTCATTTCTCTTCTGCAAGAAACCGGAATTCATGTGAACGGCAAATACAGTGCTCCTCAAAAGGGTGACACGCTGTATCCATTGTGGCGTGTAGCAGACACACTTCTCACATCGAAACAGGGTGTGGTGGGGGCTGACGAGATAATTCATGCTTGGGGTGAGACACCGATTGGATTGAAAGCCGGTCTTGGGCCTGTATTCTTGTCCGCTTATATTCTATCACGTCGTGACCGCGTTGCGGTCTATGGCGAGAGCATCTTTCAAGCGAGTTTCAACGAGCTCTGCGTAGAGTTTCTTGCGCGAAACAGTAAAGACATTGGTCTGCGCCGTGTTGAGATGGAGGGGTTTGTCGGAGAGACATTGGAGACGCTCGGCAGTCTCCTGAAGATTAAAGGTGCTGCCCGGCCATTGCTAGTCGCACGATCGATCATCGGCGAATTTGATGCGCTTGTCCCATGGACATCCAGAACTCAATCTCTTTCCCCGCAAACACTTAAGGTTCGTGAAATTCTCAAACGGGCGAGTGACCCAAACAAACTCCTGTTTGATGATCTCCCACGGCTGACCGAGCCGCTAGCCGATGGTAACTTTGATGCAAATGCGACTGCGTTGCTGCTGAGGGATGCAATGGCCGAAATGCGTGCGGCATATCCAAAAGTGCTCGATGAGTTGAAAGACCTGATGCTCAAAGAGTTGGATGTCCGAAACCATGGCGATGACGCATTCAAAAGTTTGCGCGACCGTGCAGACAACATTCGCCACATCGGCGGCGACCTGCGTCTAGAAGCCTTCGTCGGGCGGCTGACACAGTTTCACGGAACGCGTGAAGATATGGAAGGCCTCGCGGGTGTGGCCGTTAACAAGCTTCCCAGAGATTGGAACGACGGTGACCGCGAACGGGCCGCCGTTGGGCTTACCGAGCTTGCGACAGTCTTTTTAAAGACAGAAACCATGGCGCGTGTTAAGGGTCGTAAAGACGGGCGCCATGCCATGGCAGTTGTGGTCGGAAAAGAGAACGCGGCGCACTCGCTGTTCAGCGAGTTTCAAGTGGCTGATGTCGACTGGCACGATGTCGAGGCCCTTGCTGCTACTCTTGATCGAGCCTTGAGCGAGGCGGATCATCAGCGCCGCGAAATCATTCTTGCTGCCCTGATCGAAGTCACCTCTAAATACCTCAATACTGGCGATGAACGCCGTGTCGGAGAACGCGCATGACGACTACCCGACACGTTTTAGGACTCTCAGGTGGACGCGACAGTGCTGCATTGGCCATCTTCATGCGGCAGAGGCACCCGGAAATCGAGGTGGAGTATTTCTTTACCGATACTGGCAAAGAACTACCCGAAGTCTACGAGTATTTGACTCGGCTGGAAGGCTATCTTGGCAAACCAATTCTTCGGTTGAATCCTGATCGAGATTTTGACTATTGGCTGAAGAGCTACAAAAGCTATCTGCCATCTGCACAGTCAAGGTGGTGCACGCGCCAACTTAAGCTGCGGCCGTTTGAAAAGTGGGTGCGCGAGTTTCTCGAGGCGGGCGAAACCGTTATCTCCTACGTAGCAATCCGCAGTGACGAGGAGTATCGTGAAGGATATCAATCGAACAAAGAAAAGCTGCTGGTCAGATTGCCCTTCAAAGACGCCAGCATCGACAAGCCAGGGGTCATCGAAATCCTCGAGGGTTCGGGCCTAGGACTTCCAGATTATTACAAATGGCGCAGTCGCAGTGGATGTACGTTCTGTTTCTTCCAGCAGAAGATTGAGTGGGTGCGTTTGAAAACAGAACACCCAGACGCCTTCGAGGAAGCAAAGCGTTATGAGAAAAACGCCATTGAACATGGTTCGCCGTTTACTTGGAGCCAAGGTGAATCTCTTACCGACCTTGAGCAACCAGAACGGCAGGAACAGATTAAATTGGACCACGAAAAGCGATTGGCCCGGGCGCGCACGCGATTGCAGGCGAACCCGCTGCGCCCAGACACAACGTTGGACTTGGATGATGTGTATGGCGGAGCTGCCAAAGCATGCCTGACGTGCCATAAGTAGTTGTATACAAAATAAAGAATTTCGACCTAAGGTCATCTCATGTTCAAAGTAACCGCACGAACCGTCCTCGAATTGGGATCAGAACTAATTAGTTCCGACCCCATTGCTTTCTATGAGTTGATCAAGAACGGCATTGATGCTGGCTCCAAAAATGGCGTTACGATACGATTTGATATCGTGTTGGCACGGCGTGATTTCGAAGAAGCCAAAGCACAGGTTCTAAAGGCATTGAATGCTGAAGACCCCGAAGAAGCAGATGATATTTGGGCTCTCGACGATCTGAAAGACTGGCTCACGGGAAAACTAATTACCGAAGCCGATGAGCTTTGGGATAACGCAAATTCCCTCATCGAGGCTGCAGAAAATTTCGAAGACATTGCTAAAGCCATACAACAGATAAACGGTTTGAACTCGATAACCGTGTCTGACACAGGATCAGGGATGTCGCTTAAGGAGCTCACCTCGGTTTTTCTGGTGATCGGTACGTCTTCGAGAAAAACGGAAATTGATGCTGCGTTAGCGGGCGGTAAGTCGCACTCTCCTTATCTGGGTGAAAAAGGTATTGGCCGACTGTCAGCGATGAGGCTTGGGGATACGCTTTCAGTTCGCACAACGCGGTCCGGAGAGAGCCACTACAGTCTTATTGATATAGATTGGTCCGCTTTTGATAATCCCGACAAAATGATCCAAGATATTATCGTCATACCAGTTCGCGGAGGCAAGAAACGAGATCCAGAATTTAGTGGCACGGAGATCATAATTCGCAGATTGAATGCTGACTGGGCAGAAAAACGCGTGGACCGACTCGCAATGGATGACTTTTCATTGCTCGTAAATCCGCTCGCCAAGCAAAGAAACCAACGGATCGCTGTTGTCTGGAATGGCAAGCGGATCAATATTCGACGTCTAGAGAACAGTTTTTTGTCTCACGCAAATGCTGTCGTGCGTGGTCATTACCGGAAGACCGACAGCGGGCCCGAATTGGAACTTCGTATCGAATTGAACAACATCGGATTCGACCACCCAAAAGAAATTAGTATCGAAACCGCGACCGCAGATGTCCTGTATGGAACCTTGGTGGGCCCTAAGGCAAAGCGCCGACGAATGAATAAACGGGACATTGACTATACTGCCCTCGACTCCGTTGGTCCGTTCGACTTTGAATTGTATTGGTTTAACCGCTCGATATTGCGAAAGCACAAAACTACAGGGGACTATCAGGCTCTACGTAATCTGCTCGACCAGTGGATGGGCGTACGCCTTTATCGCGATGCGTTCAGAGTCTATCCCTATGGCTCAGAAGATGATGATTGGCTCGAATTGGACAAAACTGCTCTCAAATCCAAAGGCTATGCATTAAACCGCATCCAGCTCATCGGACAAGTTGAGATTGGTCGATTATCCAACCCATGTTTGATTGACCAAACGAACCGAGAAGGTCTTCGGCAAACACCTGAAGAAGCGATATTGAAGGAAACGGTTCAGTTTGCTGTCGAGAGGCTTCGTGATGAGATGAACCGCATTACGCGTGAACAAAAAGACGCCAAAGAGCCATTTATTGCTGATGAGACCCGGACAATCGATCTTGAAAAGCGGATGAAGGCCACAATCCGTTCAATTGGACAAGTTGTTCCCAAGGAACATCGTGAAGCCGTCCAAGAGTTGGAATTGATGCGTGAAGAATTTTCCCGTTACGCTGCGAAAGCGCGTGAACGTGTTGCTGAAATGGAAAAGGATGCAGACCAAATGCTTGCCATGGCAGGCATCGGCTTAATGGTCGAGGTGGTGGCGCATGAACTGACGCGATCGGCGGAAGACGCTCTGGATATTTTGAACAGCTTAAAGCGGAAAGCAGTACCTGAAGAAATTCGCCAACGTCTCGAAAGTCTCCGTGCGTCAATGAACAGCATCAGCAAACGGTTACGTATTCTAGATCCCCTGAGTGTAACTGGCCGACAACGCAAGGAGCGCTTCAAGCTGGATGAGCTCGTCCAAGAGATTTTGGACGCTCATGAAGTCCAATTTTTGCGCCACGATATCGAAGTAAGTGTCTTGTTGCCTGATAAACCTGTCGAAGTCTCGGCAGTTAAGGGTATGGTGGTTCAAGTTCTGGAAAATTTGATCTCAAATTCTCTCTACTGGATGGACGTCGAGAAACAACGAAAAATGTCACTAAAATCGGCGCTTACCATCGCCGTCGAAGACAATCCTCCGCGTGTTCGGTTTGCCGACAATGGCCCAGGCATTTCCGAGCAGTACAAAGATCGGATTTTTGACCTTTTCTTCTCGCTGAAAGACAAGAGCCGCCGCCGCGGACTTGGTCTGTTTATTGCGAAGGAAGCCGCCGAGCATAACGGTGGTGCTCTCACCTTGGATGCGGACGTCACCAACAACGAAGGGCGTTTTACTACTTTTGATTATCGAGTGGTGGGTGACGGGTCTTGAACGATAAGAAGCGCGTAGCCGAAGCGGGCATTCGCTCTGCGATTATCGTAGATGACGGATACGATGAAATTCCATTGGCTCAAGAGCTGCTCGACGAAGATGGGTGGGACATCTTTTTTGATGATGTCCAGGGAGATGAGGCGGCGCGGATAGAAGCGTTTTCGCCGGGTTTCGATCCAAGTGCGCGAGACGACCTTAGGTCTGATCAAGAGTTCATCAACGCTTTATGGCAGAATCGAGAGGCTGTGCGCGATCTTTTGGGTGGATTATTTGATGTCTATGAGCAGAAAGCCACAGATAATGCACCCTTCTTGGCTTCGGCTGAAGCTGCACTGACCGCGCTCGGCATTCCATACAAGACGCATGGCCGGGACTTTGTCGATGCGGCGGCCGCTGCAGATTTGATCCTGATCGACTTATTTCTCGGCATCCACCAGGGTGCGGACGACCGCCGATTAACTGTAGATCGGCTCAAGGAAGCTATTGCCCAAAGAGCCGGTTCACTTCCATCCATCGTGCTAATGTCTCAAATCCCGACAATTGACGAACTGGCCAAAGAGTTTCGTAGTGAAGTTCAATTGCATGCCTCAGCATTTCGACATTTGCGAAAGCCTGAACTCCAGACGCCTGGACGTGTGCAAGGACTTATACTTACGCTGGCTGCGCATCGCGGGGATAGCCAAGCGTTAGCCGGGTTCGTAGACACATGGGAACAGAAGGCGAAAGAAGCCGTTGTAAAGGCGTCAAGCGCACTACGTAAGATCGATATCGATGATTTGCAGCATATTCGAACCATGCTTTTGCGGTTCGAGGGCGTAAACACGTCAAGCTACATGCTCGATATCTTTGATCGTGTTTTGCAGTACGAGATTGAAGCACACGGTGAGGTGCTGGAGGCAGCCATTCCACTCGATGAAATGGCTGATGATCCTCCGCCATTGATGATTTCCAACGACCGCGACACATACGCCATTCTGGAGCGTACGCTATTCGTCAATCCAAGCCGCCGGTCACATGCGACGGGTGCTGTGTGGCCGATCACTTTCGGCGACATTATGGGTCCACGACCGGGATCTACGATCAAGCCTCGTGGATTTTTCGCTGGGCGCAATGATCTTGTGTTCTTTGTCGCATCCCCAGAATGCGATTTGATCAGAACGGACGGTCTAAAAACTGTGCTTTTAGTCGCAGGTAGGCTCGAAGAAGTCGACATGACGAAACCGGTGCTCGGCGTTTCCGGAAATACTACGCCAGTTTTATCGATTGATGGCGCCCAGCGGCAGCAGGTGACTTGGGACTTCGGTGACCTACGAACAGTCAACCTTTCTCGGGCAAAGAACCTCTTGAAAACAAGTGGCGACGCAGTCGTTCTCGGTCGTCTACGCGATGTTTCCGCGCTTGGGTTGCGTCAGCAACTGCTTGGAAATGTTGGGAGGGTGGGAGAGATGGCCCCCTTGCCACGATCATTTCGCTTTAGCGCGGAAATTCACTATGCACAGAAGGACGGAACTTCACTACAACTCAATCTACCAGCAGGTGTAATGCTGCGTGGCAACGCGCTCGTTCCGCGAAAGGCAAAATTTGCCACACTTATCTTCGATTCCAGCTGTGAAAACGATCTCACGGCTGCGATATTGAGCTTGGATGTCGCGACGGTACCCGACGGCAGCAAGGCCTTGCTGAACAAACTCAAAGAGCAGACCCGGCTTAGAAAGCTGTTTCGATCTGGTTTCCAATGGACCCATCTACCACTTAAAACCACGCAGTCGGCAGAACTTTTAAAAGATGGGGAACCACTTCCGGAGAGGGACGACAAAAAACCGAAATTAGAGAAAGTGGGAATGATTGTGACTGGGCCCGACTTCGTCGACCAGCTTGGAGCCGAGTTCCATAAGTCAGGTTTAATTTTCAAAATCAGTGTTGAGGACGGAGCTTAATCGATGAATTGTGATGGCATCTTTTTTGAAGAATGCGCCGCTGATCATGATCCGTCGATTCGACAGTATGGTGACATCTCTGCTCAAAAGCGAAGATATGAGTACCATTTTCTCGAGCTCTCGCGGGGTAATTTGCATTGCGACTTGCAGCTCCTTAAACTCACGGAAACTGACCAATTTATTATGGAACTCGCAAATTTGAGTTCACTTGGAAACGAGAAATTCAATAGTTTTGGTTTGTTACCGTGATGAAGGTATTTGTATTAGGTGCTGGGGTTACAAGAAGCGCTGGAACCAAAAATTGGAGTTGTGAAGCGTGACAGGCTCAGCACCAGGTATTTCTCTGAAAGCACTGCTGCTGAGTGCAAAATCAAAAGCAGTTCAAGAGCTATTTCCGTCCTCGGTGATCGAACTTGTTGAAAGGATGTCTCCAGGGTTGTTGGGAACTAAGGAGGTAAATCGCATTGCCGCAGTAATTCTTGACCCAGCAGAAGCGCTCATTGATACCGCTACCCGGTTGAAAATTATCAGACTGCTTCCGCTGGCCAAAGCGCGTGAGTTCTGCACGACCCTAGGCCTCACAATAGAACGAAGTCCCTACGAAACCATCGAGGCAGAGATCGCCGAAATTGGTCTAGTCCAACTTTTCGATTTTTTTGGGATCGTCGACGATCCACGTGCACCAAAATTTGCCGCTCCTTCATCGCAAAATGTTCCTGCAGCCTATGGCTTGTTTCCTCACCAACGAGTTGCCGCTAGCAAGGTTGCAGTTGCGCTAACGAAAACTCCGCGCAAAGTAGTGCTTCACATGCCAACGGGCGCAGGGAAAACGCGTACAGCTATGCATCTTGCCGCCCGCCATTTGCGGGAATACGGACCTACGGTCGTCATCTGGCTGGCACAAAACCGGGAGCTGTTGGATCAGGCTGCGGAAGAATTTGAAAAAGCATGGGCACCACTAGGTGACCGCGATGTGCAGCTTATGAGGTTCTGGGGAAGCAAGCGCGCGCCACTTGCGGATATGAATGATGGCTTACTTGTCGCTGGCTTGGCAAAGATGGTGGCATTGGACGCTAGGGACGCCAACACGATCTTAGCTCTCGCTGATCGAGCTTCACTGATCGTTATCGACGAAGCTCACCAAGCAATCGCGCCTACTTACGCGCGTGTTTTGCGGGCATTGAGTTCAAAACGCCCTGACAATGCTCTCTTGGGCCTTACAGCCACACCGGGGCGTAGTTGGTCGGAGATTGACGAAGACAAGCGCCTTTCCGATTTTTTTGAAGGGCAGAAAGTCGTTCTTGAAATTGACGGATATGATGACCCGGTGACTTTCCTTATGGATCAAGAGTATCTGGCTCGGCCCAACTTTCGCCAACTTAAAGCACCGACCGAAACCTGCCTTGACATGGCTGATATTCGCTCGCTGGAAAACGACCCGGACCTCACTGATGACCTTCTGGAGAAAATAGGTCTCGACGCCGCGCGTAACGAAGCCATCCTGTCAGCGATTTTTGACGCCTTGACGCGGCATGACCGCGTAATCGTATTCACCCCGTCGGTAGAGAACGCAAGGCTGCTGCAAGCAATGCTGACCATTAAGAACATAGAAGCTCTTTTTGTCGCTGGAGAAACAGACGGCGGCGAACGCGAGCGACGTATCAAGCGCTACAAATCTAGTGGGTCCGGCAAGATAGTCATGTTGAACTATGGCGTACTGACCACTGGATTCGATGCTCCACGCACGAGCTGCGCGATTATTGCGCGGCCAACTAAGTCGCTTGTCCTGTACAGCCAAATGGTTGGTCGGGCGACTCGAGGTCTTCGAGCCGGTGGCAACAAAGAGGCAGAGATCATTACGGTTACTGATCCCGATCTACCTGGGTTTGGCAGCGTGGCGGAAGCATTTCAAAACTGGGAGGATGTCTGGCATGAACCAGATTACGGCTAACGAAGCAAACAGATTCAATGGCGACATCATTCCCCCGGAGCTTGCCGTGCGCGCGATGCGTGACAGCGGATATAGAAATACAGACTACGCGCTGGCCGAACTCATAGATAACTCAGTTCAGGCTAATGCCACACAAGTTGATGTCGTATGTTTCGAAGTAATGAAGCAGGTCAACCAACGTAAAAGTCGGCGAATTGACCAGATCGCTGTCATTGACAATGGTGACGGTATGACACCGGAAACACTACGTATCGCGCTCCAATTCGGCAATGGCACGCACTTGAAGGACCGAAAAGGAATTGGCCGTTTCGGCATGGGGCTTCCCAACTCATCGATCTCTCAGTGTCGGCGCTTGGAAGTTTGGTCCTGGCAGGCCGGGCCGCAGAACGCGATGTGGACCTATCTCGACGTGGATGAGATTGAGCAGGGACTTCTGAAGTCGGTACCAATACCGGAGCAAAGACCAGTGCCACAAGAATGGCGTGATAGGTCCGATGTCATAGGCACTTCCGGTACACTCGTGCTTTGGTCGAATTTCGACGACCATAGACTACAATGGCGCGGCGCTAAGGCCACTTTAGAAAACACTGAGGTCCTCATAGGGCGGATGTATCGCAAGTTTATCGATGCGGGTGATCTTACCATTCGATTGGCGGCTTATAGTGAAGACGGCGCATCATTTGATGCGCCTGCAAGGGTAAATGACCCACTGTACTTGATGCCAAATTCATCTACGCCTGCCCCTTTCGACAAAGAACCCATGTTCCAAAGATGGGGAGAGGGCGATCAATCGTTTGAAATCGAGTTGGACGGAGAGGTTCACACAGTTCTTGTCCGGATCAGTTGGGCCAAAGAGGATACAATTACGCGGGGATCTTCGCCAGACCGCGGCTCAATGCCTTATGGCAAGCACTCCTCCAGGAACGTCGGGGTTTCTGTCGTACGTGAGCGCCGAGAGCTTGAGCTCGATAAGGGTTGGACGATTGGGTACGACCCACGTGAACGATGGTGGGGGATTGAGGTCGAATTTCCATCGGCGCTTGATGAAATATTTGGTGTCACAAACAACAAGCAGCACGCAAACACCTTTGCTGCCATGGCGCAATTCGACTGGACCGACGAAGCCGATCCTGGTGAGCAACGTTCCGCATTCCGCGAGCGCCTTCAGGCAGATGGCGATCCACGTTCGCTGCTAATTGATGTTACTGAATATATTCACGAGCAACTTGATGAAATTCGACGCCGGGTAAAGGCACAGACAAAGGGCAAACGCAGCTCGCAGAAACGTCACGAAGATCCTGACGTCGACGATCAGGCAAGTGACAAGTTCCGTGAGCGCGCCGAATCTGGCCACGAAACCGAAACTGATGAGGCGGGGTTTACAGATCAGGACAAGACAGAACTTGAAACTGATTTGGTTGAGAATGACCATTACTCCGCCCAAGACGCCAAGAACATCACTGAAGCCGTAGTAAGCCGAAAACGCAAAGTGCAGTTTTCTACAGGTCACCTCGATGGTCACCATTTTTTCTCAACCAAACAGTTTGGTGACCTGACAAAGATCACTTTCAATACCAATCACCCCATCTACGACCAACTTGTGGAAGCACTAAATCCCGAGACCGATGATGACACAGACGCTGAGCTTCTCGATAGGGTGCACCGGGCATCAGATACACTAAGGCTGCTGTTCGCGGCATGGGCTCGTTACGAGCTTGAAGAAACTCAGAAGCACGATGACCTGATGGAGATGCGTCAAGAATGGGGAAAGATGGCCAAAGTTTTTCTTCGTGAAGGATCAGAAAACTGAAGATGAAGATTGGTGAGCACCTTCTCTCGATCCTTAGCCGAGCGCAAACCAGCGTGCAAATTGCCGCGCCGTTTATTAAGTCTCATTCGCTCGAAAGGGCGCTAATGGCGGTTCCTGCAGGCGTAACTGTTACTTGCGTAACGCGTTGGCGGCCAGAGGACATCGCCAGCGGCGTCTGTGATCTTGAAATTTTGGATCAGCTGAGCGCACGTGCGGGGTCAACTTTGTTGGTTCATCCACATCTTCATGCCAAATTCTTTGCTGCTGATGATCTTTGCCTCGTTGGCTCAGCCAACTTGACCCACACCGCTCTGGGATGGCGCTCTCCAGCTAACTTGGAATTGCTCGTAGAGTTGGATTCACATAAACATGGCCTGAACGAGTGGTGGACCAAATTGATGGCCAACTCTATTATCGCAACACAAGAAATGAAGGTTGCACTCGCTGAACAAGCAGAAGCGTTGCGGATATCTGGCAATCCTATTGCTCGGCCGGAAGCAGATCCGGAAGATGCCGAAGATACGACTGTGTGGGCGCCGCAATGCCCTAGATGGTCAGGCCTATGGGAAGCCTACGTCGGCGATGAGGATCAAATGCCAGCAAGCGCAATGCGTTCTGCCAAAAACGACCTTGAAATGCTTGCAATTCCGCCGGGCCTAAACGAGGTGGGATTCCGCGAAGCACTCACGACTATTTTCAGGAACACTGTCATTGTTCAGGAGATTGAACGGCTATCAACAACGGGCCTTACTGACGGCGCCGCTCATGACCTTTTGCGTTCTTTATGCGGCATCACGGAAAAAGAAGCTGCACGCCGTTGGCAGGTACTTAAGGGTTGGCTAAGCGCGCTTTTTCCAAACGAATATCACGTAGAAACGAACCAAGAAGTTCTAATGCGCGGACGCACTCTATAGTCGCCGCAAAGGCACACTAATCTGACTACATCGGATGCGGAAGTGTTTCGGCTAGGTTCAGTTCAGGCAAATCCCTCAAGCTCTGCAGATCAAACGTCGACAGGAGCTCTGACGTCGTCACAAACGTATGCGGTGCCCTGCGCAAGATTCCAGGCGTGCTCTGATATGCCGATCATCGGCCTGAGTTGACCTACAACCCGGTGAAGATCGCCCCAATCCTTTAGATATCCGCCCATATTGCGCGCCCAGGACGCAAATTCAGGACAAGCCTGCATCACGGTCGGCAGATCAAGCGCTGCACCGCGTTTTTTACGCGTTTCAGCCACCCACTCTTCCAGCTCCCTATCCACCAGCTCTTCCAGCGGCGCATTTGGCACCACATCCGCGTCCCTGCAGCCCCACCGTTTACCGATGGGGCTGTCTTTGAAGGCAATGATAGGTTACTATGCGAAAAAGTTCGGTCTGTGTGAAGGGTTGGGTCACCATCGGGGACACTCATCAGTTTACCCTTCAAAATATGGCTAGAAACAAGGCTATTTCACTGCTTTTTTCGGTTCGGCCACGGTATTTTCCCGATATTCTCCAATCTGTGTAGAAGCGTGATAAAGCCCTTTAAATTAAGTGTTTTAGAAGGTTCGGCCAAAACATGACGGTTGGAAGAAATGTTCGTTTTTCCAACATTCTCTGGACCTAAAAACTGGCTGGAAGCAGCCATTCGCAGCGTCTTTCTTTAAGGTCTGCTGAGCGGGACAAAGCCGACAATCGCTACCTCAAAGCGATTTGATGAGAAGAACCCAAGCCTCTGTATCCGTTTCCCATGTCGCTTTGACACATGGTAGAGTGGCCGCCTGACGATAGCCATGTCGTTCGTAGAGACGGCGCGCACCGGTATTGTTGCTTGCAACGATCACGCTCATGCGCCTCAACCCCTCGGAGGCGCCAATCCTTTCCGCCAACTCGAGGAGCTGTGATCCAATGCCCTGACCGCGGTGTGTAGGGTAGCATGCTAGAACGTTGACATACCAAGATTCGAGAGCGTTGTTCTCAAGCTCCTGAAGAGGTCGAAACAGTGGCGGAAAATCTTCGCCAATCGGCTCGGGCTCTGATCTGATCGAATAGCCTGTTAGGCCTGCGACGGCTCCGTCACCATTGTCCATGACAACAATCTGGCCATCGCGCGCCTTTTCAGCCTGCCGGGCCCGTCCAATCTCCCAAGGATCTTCGTCGTCCCGAGCAAGACCAGTCCAGATATGAAGCGGAAGCCCCTCACCGGCGAAATTGACCAAATCTGCCAGGCTGTGCGCGTCTTTTTCGTCGGCAAGTCGAAACGGCCGTTCAAGTTCAATCATGATAGTCTCCAACCCGTCAGCTTGTACTATTAGCTTGCCCAACATCAGCCCGCCAAGCAAGTCCGGTACCGGGTTAAAGGCTGCCGTTCGGTGCGGTATGAACCAAGGCCTGCTATGCGACAGAGCAGACACTGGCGAACGATGCAGCTATGACCGGGTTGCGGGACGAAGCCGACCGATACTGACGCAGCGAATTTCGCCTTCGCATCTCGATCAAGTTGCCGAATGAGTCGCGGCGCTGCAGCACAATTTCATAGAAACGGCCGTTCACTGCGAGCGAATTGACCTAAATTCAAACCGGTCGTTCGACGCGCGGTTTTAAGGTTCTCGTGCCGTGAGAAGCGCACAGCCTAACGGGAGATTGAAGGCCAAGTCGGACGTTGTGGCTCAAGACCGTGCGTCAAGCCTTAGAGGCGACCAAGGCTGCGGCGCGGACTGCCGCAGCGATCCCGTTCGCGATATCCGGGCTTGCTACGGCGCGTGACAACGTCAGCCCACCGATCAGCGCGCTCAACATCGCCCAAGCTCGGGCTCGGCGGGCCTCATCCGAGTCCCCGCTCAAACCATCAGCGATCAAACCCACAATTTTGTTCATCTTTGCTTCATACGCCATGTGAACTTCGGGGTCGGCCCGCGCGACCTCGGGAGACAGGGTCGTCATCGCGCACCCGCAGGCAAGATCGTTACGATGCGCCTCGCCTAGATAATAATCGGCAAAGGCAGCGACCCAATCAGGACCAAAATCCCTTTGAAAATTCGGAATGCTCTCTATCACTTCGTCCATTCCGGTCGCGAGTGCGGCTTCAAACGCGCCGTCCTTTGATCCGAAGTGGGCATAAAACGCGCCCGACGTCACGCCTGCGGCCTTTGCGATACCGTCGACGCCGGTGCCCGCATAGCCGCTGCTTCTAAAGCTCTGGCTTGCAGCGTCCAGAATGCGCGCGCGGGTTTGTTCTTTCTTCGTTTTCAACTGCGCCATCAACTGTTCTTTCAGGTATATATAGCGATCTCTATTTTTTGAGGTTGACGATATAGGGATCGTTATATAGTGGATATATAGTGATCGTTATAAATCAAACTCTACCGCGACGCAACCGATCAAGCTGGGCGCTGCAGACACAAAGGATAGCGAGATGACATATCAGAAAAGGTCGCAGGCCGCGAAAGGGATCAACCGACGCACAATCATAGCGAGCACAGTTGCGGCCGTGACAACCGTCAACCTCACACTCTGCGGCAAGCTGGCGATGGCCAGCACCGAATCTGAAAAAGGAGAAAAACAAATGATCCCCAAGGCCTTCGTATACACCGAATTGCAAATCTCCGTGCCCTTCGAAACCGTGCCGTGGCAGGCGCTCAACGACCAGATTGCGAATGAGCCGGGCTTTCTCAACAAGACGTGGTTCTCGGGGGTCGGGAATAACTCGGTTGGTGGCATCTACAGCTTCGACAGCGTCGAGACGGCACAGCACTACTGCACCACCTTCTTCCCCGCAGCTTCCAGAAACTTCGGCGTCGCACAAACAACCCGCGTGTTTGATGCCGCTGTCGTTTCGGATGCAAGTCGCGACATGGGGTCACCGCATTTTGGGGCTGTCCCAACGCAGGCCCCTGGTGCCTTTGTGTACACCGAAGTGCAAATCAACGTCCCGTTTGAAAAAGCCCCGTGGCGGGATCGCAACCCGGTCCTGAAGCAGCAAAAAGGGCTGATCTCCAAGCTTTGGCTCAGTGGGTTGAACACCAATACGCTTGGCGGAGTCGATGCGTTCGACACGGTGGAAAACGCGCATGCATTCGCAGTTGACGACTTCCCGAAAACCGCAGCGAAGCTCAACGCTGCTTTTTACACCCGCGTGTTTGACGCAAGCGTCGCAGAGGCCGCCAGCCGTAGCCTCCATTCCCCTTATTACATCTAACCTAAGCAAAGATTGGAAATATCCGTGCCGCTCATTCAAGTAGACGCCCCATTGGGTGATCTGGATAAATCGAAGCAAGACGCGCTGATGTCACAACTCTCGAATGCCGTCCTCACAGCCGAAGGTGCACCATTGGCAAGCGCAGGCGCACAGTCGCTTGTCTGGGCCCATTTCAATGAAAAGCCTCAGGGTACATTCTATGTGGGCGGCGTGCCGCTGGATAAACCTCCGTTTCGCATCGCTGTGACAACACCGCAGGGCGCGTTGAGCGACGAGACCAGAACGAGCCTGGTCGCTGAAATCGGCCGTATCGTCGATGATTTCGTCGGCCCCCACGAGGACAGGCTCAACCACTGGGCCATGCTTTATGAGGTCACTGACGGTGGCTGGGCCGGAGCCGGGCAGATTTTCCGTCTTGGTGACATCCAAAAGGCGATGGATATTACCGCCGCCTGAGCCAAAGCCAGCTGCAATATCTCTCTTTTAACAAGCCGCTGGCCCGTATGTGAGGGCCAGCGGGCGGGTGCGCGCACCCTAACGAAACCACTCGTCTCAACTCCATCTTACTCAAAGGAAAATAACATGATTAGACTCTCCCTCGTCGCACTGGCCCTCGCGTCCGGCATCTCCCTCTCGGGCACCACAGGCGCGTCTGCCGCTCCGGCTGTCTGCTCCCCTATCGGTGGCGTCGCAATCCCGAACTTCTTCGCCGAAGGTGAAGGCAACCCCATCATCATCTCCGCCACATTGACGGGCAGTGTGCAAAACGCAGCGGGCAAAATAACCGGTCAGCGCGAAACAGCTACGGGCCTCGAAATGGATATGGAGCATTACTTTGGCCGTGCCGATGGCGGCGCGTTCCAGACCAAAGATCTCGGGATTTTGACAGCTGTGCCCGGCAAACCCGGACGTTTCATGATTGAGATCACCTATGACATCCAAGAGGGCACCGGACGCGGCACGATGGAGGGGGCCAACGGTTCTTTCAACAGCTATGGCCTGGTCGACTTGCGTGACCCTAACGGCCTTGAAGGACTGGTTCGCTACAGCGGCGAAGTATGCCAAAAAACCTAAGTTAGTTTCTTTAGCCGACAAGCCGCGCGTCGCGGCTTGTCGGCACCCTATCTCTCGCAAGGACAATTCGAATGACCGAACAAACCATCCTCCCCACACGCATTCTTTACACGATGTTACGTGTGGGTGACCTTGATCGCTCTATTGCTTTTTACCGGGATGCTTTAGGCATGCGTGAGATGCGGCGCGAGACGTTCCCCGAAGGCCGTTTCACACTGGCCTTTATGGGATACGGCGACAGCCCATCGGCCCCGACGATTGAATTGACATGGAACTGGGATGAAACCAGCTATCAACACGGTAACGGATACGGCCACATCGCGCTTGAAGTATCGGATATCTACGCGGCCTGCGAGTGTCTGTCGAAAATGGGCGTTAAGATAACAAGACCGGCTGGCCCCATGAAATCTGCACCCTCGGAAATAGGGAAAAAGGAAGTCATCGCGTTTCTCGAGGATCCGGATGGATACAGCATCGAGTTGATCGAAACGGCAAAGTAGCGCGTGAAAACGGGCGGCGTGATGCAGTATGAAAGGCACAGGTAATGACCTCTCCAGACAACCGAACGGTCCAGAAAATCAAAGGTGGCTGCCTGTGCGGGGCCGTCTCCTTTGAGGTCGTCAACGCGTTTGAGAAACTGTTTTTGTGCAGCTGTGATCAGTGCCGCCAAATCACTGGATCAGCGTTTGCATCCAACCTGTTCGGGGGGATCGAAGGGCTCGATTGGCTGGCGGGCGCGGACGATATCGTCAGCTACCAAGTGCCAGGGCGTGATATCTCCAAAACGTTCTGCCGGGTCTGCGGGTCAGGCGTTCCGTGGGCAAATGGTGACGGAACAAAGATGATCGTTCCGGCCGGATCTCTGAGCGAACCGGTTAACGTTGTCGAACGGGTCAGAATATTCGCCTCAGAGCTACCTTCGTGGGCATTGGATCTGGAGCAAGTCTCCACACACGCAAAGTTCCCGGAGTCTCTGGGATCAGAGCCTTTGGGTTCAAAATCACTGCCGACGGGCAACAGCCCAATCATCAAACCGGAGAAATCATGATAACCTGTCACGTGACCTACAAGATTCACCCTGCCAAAACTGCGGATTTCGAAGTCTATGCAAGAGCATGGATCCCTCTCGTCGAGCGTTTTGGGGGCAAACATCATGGATACTTCCTCCCACACGAGGGGCCAAATGACCTCGCCTTTGCCGCGTTTTCATTCCCGTCTTTGGCCGCTTACGAAGTCTATCGGACAGAAAGCGCAGCCGACCCAGATTGCAATGCCGTGTATGATTTCGCCGTAAGGACGAAGTGCATCCTGCGGTACGATCGACACTTCCTGCGACCTGTTCTTGATGGGGATCTTTTGGGCATCCGCGAACATCAGGCGTAGCGCGACCTCTACTAACCGGCGTCAAAGGACGTGCAGAGCGCCGCACGAAATCTGGGCCCTGGACCAGAGGTGACCCACAGTAAAACCGATACGTCTTCGACGCTGATCACCGCAGGCACTTTGCGACGATCGGTGCGAACGCAGACTGACATTGTACTTCCTTTGTCTAAGCGGTCATCGGAGCATTTGCAGCGAATTTGTTCTTTGTCCCGCAACCCGGTTGCAGGCGTTCTCATGTTCGCTGCGCCTTGCGCGAATGGCCGTTCATTTCGCAGCTGGGCAGCACCGGTATGTTTGCAGTCACAGAAAATTTCGTGCTGCGAACGCATCCAGAAAAAAATATGACACGCCTCCTATGGGCTTATTTTGTTGAAAAACTCTTCCTTGATCGAAGTCTGAACTGCTGATTCAATTCCTGTAATCGAGGGGGAGGACCGGCGATGATGGGACCGAGGCAGGAAGCGCAACCGGCGCTGTTCTACG
>NZ_FWFL01000017.1 GCF_900172295.1 Roseovarius litorisediminis | reverse complement strand
GACGAATTCCTCCTCGCCGCCACCGCCCAAAACCTCCGCAAACTGGCCAAGGTCTTTCCCGCACCGCAGCAAACGCGCAAAGCCTGATAGGAAAGGCGCTTGGGCCGCATTTGGAACGGCTATTTCTGCGCTCGCAAACGTTAGTTTTTCCACAGAATCGGCGGAAAGTGTGAATTCGCCGCAGTTGCGCGATAAGATTGGGGCAACGGCGACAGCCGACATTAAAATGGTAACGGATTGAAGATTCTTTCTGCGGTGCGGAAGGCGGCTCCAAACCCATACGTCTCAAACGCTGCAATGCAGTAAGCGATGCGTACGGCCCATGGTATCGCGTATTTCGTCGATTTGAGATTCTGGCCTCCAACTCACTTGGAGGTGATTTGATGCTCGATGATTGACCCACATCAGTGCGTTGCCAACCGGGCAGTGGCACACTGCCAGCAAAGCGCGCGACGCTGTGCGACCCCGGTTTGTCGCCGACGTCAAAAACCCGCACCTCTGCCCCGCGCCGCGCCAGTTCAAAGGCAGAGGCCAGTCCGGCAAGACCGGCCCCCGCGATCGTGATCATTCGTCAGACTGATCAACCGGCATTTAAAGGTCGCCGCCGTTGCGAAATTTTGCAGCCATCGCCTCCATTCCATCTTTTTGCGCTTCGGCCCGAATGTCATGGCTGATCCGCATTGAGCAGAATTTCGGTCCGCACATCGAACAGAAATGCGCCACCTTATGTGCCTCTTTCGGCAGGGTTTGGTCGTGAAAGTCACGCGCGGTTTCCGGGTCCAGCGAGAGGTTAAACTGATCCTCCCAACGAAACTCGAACCGGGCACGGGACAAAGCATCATCGCGCCGTTGTGCGCCGGGCAACCCTTTGGCCAAATCGGCAGCGTGGGCCGCGATTTTGTAGGTGATCACGCCAATTTTCACATCGTCTCGGTCTGGCAGGCCAAGATGCTCTTTCGGGGTCACGTAACAGAGCATGGCGCAGCCAAACCAACCGATCATCGCAGCCCCAATGCCAGAGGTGATGTGATCATACCCTGGCGCGATATCGGTCGTCAGTGGTCCAAGCGTGTAGAACGGCGCCTCGTGGCAACACTCTAGCTGCTTGTCCATGTTCTCTTTGATCTTGTGCATGGCGACATGGCCTGGTCCTTCGATCATCACCTGACAATCCTTGGCCCAGGCGATTTTCGTCAACTCGCCCAGTGTTTCCAGCTCGGCAAATTGGGCTTCGTCATTGGCGTCGGCGATCGACCCTGGTCGCAAGCCATCGCCAAGACTGAACGATACATCATAGGCGCGGCAGATATCGCAAATCTCATCGAAATGCTTGTACAGAAAGCTTTCTTTGTGGTGATGCAGGCACCACTTTGCCATGATCGATCCGCCGCGCGACACGATCCCTGTCACGCGGCTCACCGTCATTGGCACCATATGCAAACGTACGCCCGCATGAATGGTAAAGTAATCCACGCCCTGTTCGGCCTGTTCGATCAACGTGTCGCGAAAGACCTCCCATGTGAGGTCCTCGGCAACGCCGTTTACCTTTTCCAGCGCTTGGTAGATCGGCACGGTACCAATAGGCACAGGGCTGTTGCGGATGATCCATTCGCGGGTGTTGTGAATGTTGCGCCCAGTCGAAAGGTCCATGACCGTATCGGCCCCCCAGCGGATCGCCCAGACAAGTTTATCCACTTCTTCTTCCATCGAGGAAGTGACGGCAGACGTGCCCATATTGGCATTGATCTTCACCAAAAAATTGCGACCGATGATCATCGGTTCAATCTCTGGATGGTTGATGTTGGCGGGGATGATCGCCCGGCCTGCGGCGATTTCATCCCGTACAAATTCGGGCGTTACATGGTCTGGAATGTTTGCGCCAAAGTCATTACCGTCGCGGGTCACAGATACCGTTTCACGCAACTGGTTTTCGCGAATGGCCACAAATTCCATTTCTGGCGTGATAATACCTGCGCGGGCATAGGCCAATTGTGTGACCGCCTTGCCCTCTTTTGCACGCAAGGGTTTCTGTTTCACAGGAAATTCTGGGGTCAGGCGATCCCCCTGCACAAAACCATTATCAGCGTCCTGCGTGTCGCGCCCCTGATAGGGTTCAACATCGCCGCGACTGATGATCCAGTTTCGGCGCAAAACGGGCAAGCCCTGTCTGATGTCAGTCAGAATGTTGGAATCCGTATACGGACCAGAACTGTCGTAGACTGGCAAAGGAGGCTCACCTGCGGTCGGGTGAACCGAAATCTCGCGCAAGGGTACGCGAATTTCGGGGTGCAAACTGCCATTCACATAGATCTTGCGCGATGCTGGCAGTTCACCTGTGGTGATTTTAGGATTCGGGATATTCATGGCGTGCTCCTCAAGTTGATAACTCAAAAAGACACAGACGATTTTTGGCTTGGAAACGGGGGCTTGCCCCCTGTCTGGCCACGCACCCAAATCGGGAAAAACGACCATTGCTTCCTACGCCAGTATCAACTGGGTCAGGTTCAAAGGGTCGCGACACTACAGCAATGCTGCTAGTCGCCTCTCAGTCCCTCAGTTGGGACTCCCCTGCGTAAGACTTACGTATCTAATAGATCTCAGAAGAGCAAGGAGCACTCAGATACTGCATCGTAATTTCCGAAGCGAACGGCCAAAATACGCCTGCACTTGGACATAAGGCATCTGCAGCGAAAGACTGACGCGAATTCTGCGGGTTTCGACATAACCGAGCGACCGATCTGGAAAGATTCGCGGCTTCGCCGAAGGTCTGACGCCACGCTTGCAAAGGTTTTCTGTGGTTGCATCCGCCGCGACAGCATAAAGCCGCTTAGTCCCGCACACCGACGATCAAGCCGACAAAATGCTGCGCGATGCACGAATGGCCGGTCTGGTGAAGTTGCGCCGCAGCGCTTGGCAATGTCACGAAGGTCTGGAAAGGGCCGTGAATGACCACCAACTTTCGCCCATAATGCCTGGATGCTGCGAAGCAAAGAATGACTGCAACGAGCCCTTAGCGGAAGTGCTCCTGCGCTGACGCTCGCAAGTGCAGAAATGCGTTCGCCTAAAATCGTTAGCTGCGCCGCAGAACGAAAAGCGGCCGTTCATCCACAGCGCAGCAAGTTTATTGAAGCCGATGACCGAGTTGCGGACAAAGCCGAACTTCGGCAATTCGTCTCCAATGAGCGGTTCAGGTTCGAAGCGGACTTTTGCTAGAATAGCGGCGGTTTCTTGCAGGGTTAGGTCAACTCTTCAAGGAATTGCTCAAGTGCTTCCAGAGCGTGAGTCGCATATACGACGCTGGTGCCGCCGCCCATGAGAACGGCAACACCCAGTGTTTCTGCAATCTCTTCTTTGGTTGCCCCTGCCCTCAGCGCATCCGAAACATGATGGGCAATACAGCCATCGCATCGTGCGGCGATGCTGATTGCCAAAGTCATGAGCTCTTTGGTCTTGGTGTCCAGAACACCGTCGCCAACTGCTGTTTTGTGCAACTTCCAAAACTGCCCCATGAGATCCGGTTGAACCGATGCCAGTTTGCCCACATAGGTTTCAAATTTGCCCAGCATATCAGGGTAGGTAGCATTGTGAGATTGTGTGTTGCTCATGGTTTCGTTTCTCCGTGATTGGCAGAAGCATTTTGCATATCTGACGTCAGTGCTTTTTCGAGAGTTTGGCGATATGCCACCTCTTGCTCGTTTGACATGCCCTGAACACCGGACTTCACCAACGCTGAAAGGATCGGCGTAGCGATTTGCTCCCGCTTTGCGACGTCGATCTTCGGCAACATCATTGCGATGCAATTTGGCATCATGGTCTTCATCATCATTTCTGGCATCCCTTGTGACGAGCCGCCGCCCATCATCTTTCCCATCATGCCACTGCCTTCGCCGTCTTTGCCTGCCATCATTGTCATCATCATTTTGGGCATCATGTCCGACATGTTCATGCCTTCCATCATTTTAGGCATCATGTCGGTCATCATCTTCTGTTTTTCCTCAGGAGTAATGTCAGCAAAGAACTTTTCCATCATGCTGTCCATCATGGCTTCTTTGTCTTCTTTGGTCATCCGGCCCATCATGAGGCCCATCATCTGTTCCATAATATTCATGCGTCTTTCCTTTCGTCTGTCGAGTGAATGCTTGGCCGTGGATCGCGTGATCATACAGGGGTATGTGTTTCCTCACTTGGTTCGTTGAACTTGCCAATCTTCGGCCTGCTCGGCAGGGGGTGCCAGTCAAGCGTAACGGTCGCTGGCGAACGGTATTTCATCGTTGCATTGGTGATCGATTTGACCTGCATTCCTTGAAAAACCTTGCATTGGGTGTCCCTTAATGCATCGACTGCTGTGTATGTCGCTGAATCACAGCCCAATACCAAAACAGCCTCGAATTCTCGCGCGCGTTTCAAGAGCCGGGCGCGTTGCCGTCCGGTCCAAAGACACATCATCGGGACGGGAAGACGCATGGTGAAGGCATCGGTGCGAACTTTGTATGTCGCAAGCGCGTCTCGGATCGAGGCAATGTAATCCTCGAATGCCGGGGTTTTAACACCATGCTTCAGAGGTACCAGGAAGGCCTTCTTTTGTTGGATGGACACGCACATCGGCGGGCAGATCGGGCACGAAACGATCAGGACGGATTGAAAGCCCTTTAGATCGTCAATCGCGTCTCGCGGTTCTAGAAAAATGGGCATGACTTCGGCTCCGTCTGGGATGCAACGATGTCATGTCAGCCTACATGCCGACGAGTCAGTGTCATTGACGGGGATCAACGGATATGAGAGCCGCACGTTGGCTTTTTCACCAAATCGACGTCGAAATCACTCTGACAGCCACCGGTTTCAGAAAACAGCTGGCTGTTGTCTGCGTCTGCAGACGTCGGTCGCGAAATCTAATCAAAACCCGATGAATGACGGTTTGGCGACGAGTTCAGTCATTTGTCCGCTCCGCAGCATCGGTCAAAATGGGCTCAATGCGGTCGTACCGGGCCCTGTAGTCCAACGACCGCTCCAAATGTCCGAGCATCGGGCCGCACCGCTGAAAGCGTTGAATTTTCTGTGTTTCGGGAATGGCTGCTTCCGGAGCGCAGTCCAGGCTTGCCCCGCTGCACCGCCGCAAGTCCGCACTGAGCCCAAACTGTCTTGTGCTGCAACGGCGCTCAGTGGGTGCAATGTTTAGCAAAGCAGACGCTCTGATTTTATCAGTTAGCGAGTTTCTTTTGTACAGCAAATGGACTGAGCCCAAGCCAAGTTTGAATGGTCGAAGATATTTCTCGCGAGCCTGAAAACTCAAATTTCTCTCGTTCTGCGGAAACATCGGTGACCCCCATCCATATGGCAGTCATCGTCCGCAAGTCCGTTGACACGAAAAGGTCAATCTCAAAACCGGGATCGGCCCAGCAAAGGTCAACCTCGCCAGCCGGTTCGATTACAAGCCACCAGTCACGTTTCGTTGTCGGTAAGTCGTGATACACAAACTGGACCACTGTGCGTCTATCCGGTAGCGGCTTGGGGTTCAGGTTCCGCCTCATGTCCCACATCAGAAGCGATGGATCGAGGTTCTTGAGCGACAGTGACGATTCCACCCACTTCTGGCCCCACATACCCATAGCGATAACCACATCGCGTAAGTCGCGGCCCGCTTCAGTTAGGTGGTACTCGAAAATGCCACGTTCTGTCGGAACCGGTTTTCTTTCGACAATTCCGGATTCTTCTAAGGATTTTAGACGTTGGGATAGCAACGTCGGCGACATTTTGGGAACGCCGCGTCGGATGTCATTGAACCGTGTGGACCCCGCGATTAACTCGCGCATCAACACCATAGTCCAGCGGGTACAAAGGACCTCGGCTGCCATGGCGAGCGGGCAGAATTGCTTGTAACCGTGTTGCGACATATCATTAACTCCATTCCATCCGTTGGCAGTCTAACCGTCTTGGATCCGATGCATAGTCCAGAAACTGTACTGCCCGATTCAGTTCTGTGACTGGACGCGATTGGGACATTCTTGGGAACTTGTTGGTAGTTGGCGCGGCCGGTCCGGCCCGCCACAAAACAGGAGAACAAACATGAGTGTTTATCTAATCGCCGATATCAAGATTACGAATGACGGATGGGTCCCAGAATACGCCTCGAACGTTCACAAGCTGGTTGAAAAGCACGGAGGCCGATACTTGTCGCGGAGCGGCAATATCGAAACTATCGAGGGTGCTGCGAAAGACAGCACTCTGATCGCAATCCTTGAGTTCCCGACCCGGGAAGCACTCGATAGCTTCGCAGCTGACCCTGACTACGCGCCCTATGGCCAAGCTCGCAAGTCTGGAAGCGTCTCAAACTTCCATGTCATTGACGACACGGATATCGCCGGGGCGATCCCCTATCTGAAAGCAGGTTGAACAGAACCGAGTGGATCGGGGAACATACGGCCCGATCCACGACTAGCTTGCGTCTGCTTATGACCGACAGCAGTCAATTTCTCGGCTGCGGTCTATGGCAGCATGGTCCGCTCAGCGGTCATAGGAGCGGATCGAGCTGTCTGACGTTCAACCTAACCGAACTCGCGGAAAGGCTGTGAGCTTGAAGCCGTCCGTATTTGAGCGTTTTAGCCGCATATGTTTTGTCAGGGGTTTTTGACCAGACCCAAACCGCCATGGAACTGTATCAGAGCACTTGATCACGATTATTTCGTGCAGCGCTTGGATCTGCTACAACCAAAATATGCTGAAGTTTGACGAAGAAACGACCAGGCTGCTTGAGATCGCCTACCAAGGCGGCGACGTAAGTCGCCGTAGGCGGATGGCCTTCGATGCGCTCTATCTTTCTGAGGGGGATACAGTCGTTGATATTGGGTGTGGCAACGGCCTTATGACCGAAGAGATCGCGCGTGCAGTCGGTGCGGCCGGACGCGTAATCGGGGTCGATCCCAGTGAAGACATGCGCGCCCCGGCCTCGACGCGATGCGCTGCATTTCCAACGGTTCAGATCAAGGATGGCTTGGCCGATGCGCTGCCGATACAAGATGGGGGTGCTGAGAAGGCTGTTGCCGTCCAGGTGCTTGAATATCTCCCGGATATTCCGGCTGCAATTGGCGAAGTATTTCGTATTTTGCGCCCGGGCGGTCGGTTCGTTGCGGTCGATACCGGCTTCAAAACACTCGACTGGTTCTCCGAGGATAGCGTGCGAATGCACCGCATGCTGGCGGCGTGGGATCACCACTACACAGAAGCGCGCGTGGCGGCGCTTTGGCCCAGCCTGACGCGCGACGCGGGTTTTGCAGCAATCGAGGTCGCGCCATTCACATTCTGCGATGTGACTTTGCGTCCAGATGGTATCGCTTTCATGTTGATGCACCTGATGTCGCGGTATGCATCTCAGAACGGCCACATGAAAAAGGCGGAAGCCAAAGCCTGGTTTGATGAACAAGTGGAGCTCGCCCGCCAGGGACGTTTTTTCTTTTCGCTCACATATTACCGGATGAGTGCCATCAAGCCGTAGGTGACACTGGGCGGAAAAGCCGATATTGGCCCAAATTCATACGTTCAAGTCACCAGCGAAAACGCCCGTTTTAGGCCTGGAGTTCTTGCCAAAGGTTATTGCCCGTACTTTCATAACTCTGGCAAAACGGATGCGATGAGCCTAAGCTCTTGTGAAACGAGGGGCCCGGCAAATGCGTCAGTTGATTTCTAACGGAAATCCGATGGAGGAAATTGTCGGCTTCAGTCGCGCCGTTCGCGTCGGACCATACATCTCAGTGGGAGGAACCGCGCCGGTCGATGCATGTGGCAATACGGTAGGCGTTGGGGATGTCTTTGCCCAAACCACCCAATGCTTTGAGATCATCAAAGCGGCCCTCGAGCAGGCAGGTTCCGGTCTTCAGGATATTGTGCGAACCCGGGTCATCTTGACCGATATCGACAACTGGAAAGAAGCTATCGAAGCGAGAAAAAAGTACTGCATCGACTCCCGTCCGGTTGATACGATCATGGCCGTCACGCGGTTTGTGAACCCGGAATGGCTTGTCGAGATCGAAGTTGATGCGGTCGTCGCGGATGAAAATGAGTGACAATACGCATCGGTTTCTGTCTCCCGTGATTTCCACTGTTTTTACCACCATAGCCGATCACGCCCGTCACCTCAGACGCGTCCAGCGCCAGCCTCTCAAACTACCAAAAAGCCGCACCCTGGCGGCACCAACCAGATCCACTCTGTTCGGGGGATCCTAGGCTGACCGCAGGCACGGCTTTCAGGGCAAAGGCCGGGCTCACTGTATCCGGCCTGCCGCTGCTCCAGTTGCGATCTTTTTCTGTCCTAAAACAGCGGCTGAAAACAAGGGCAGTTCGGGGCCGGCAAGAAGACAGAGCATTGCCCTCTTTCATTTTTCCAAAAATACTCATGCCGGAGGTGTTCGGGTTAGCCCAAACCACCGTTGTGGCCGAAAGATTTTAGTCGTATGCCCGTTCACCGAAAATGGCACTGCCCACCCGCACATGGGTCGCGCCGAAGGCAATCGCGCGTTCAAAATCGTTGCTCATTCCCATCGACAAGCCTGCCAGCCCGTTGCGTTCAGCGATCTTGGCCAGAAGGGCGAAATGCAGGCTGGGTTCTTCATCCACCGGCGGGATGCACATCAGGCCTTTGACGGGCAGGTCCAGCCCGCGGCATTCGGCCACAAACGCATCGGCGTTTGCGGGCAGCACACCGGCCTTTTGCTCCTCCTCACCGGTGTTGACCTGAAGAAACAGATCGGGGCAATGCCCCTCTTCCTGCGCCAGGCGGGCAATGGTTCTGGCCAGTTTGGGGCGGTCTACCGAATGGATGGCCTGAAACAATTCAAACGCCTGTCGCGCCTTGTTGGTCTGCAGGGGGCCAATCAGATGCAGCTCGATCCCGTCAAACCGGGCGCGGAACGCGGGCCATTTCCCGGCGGCTTCCTGCACGCGGTTTTCGCCAAAGCAGCGGTGACCTTCGGCCAGTACCGCCTCGACCCGTTCGTCGGGCTGCACTTTCGAGACGGCAATCAGCGTGACGCTGCCCGCCAACCGGCCTGCGTCGGCTTCGGCTTTGCGGATGCGGGTGATGATGTCGTTCAGGCCCACGCCGGTTTCCTTTGCTTTTGGGTCAAGCTTGGTATTTTCTTGCCATGGGGTGCACCCGGGCACAATAGCCGACCGCGTTTCGCCTCCACAGCGTTGCCCAAAGACCGACAGTGCGCAGCAAATTCCGCAAACTCCTTGCCCCTGTGTCTGACCTTGGATACTAGGGAATAGAAACAGTGTCGGACGGTACCATGATCTATTTCCGTATGAAAACTGCTGGCGCGCTGCTGGCTTGTCTTGCGCTTCTGGCGGGGTGCGGCGCGTTCAAGAACAGCAAGATTAAACCGGACGAAGAACAGACCGCTGTGGGTCAGCAATACAAAGGTCGGCCGATCAATCAGCCCGGCAATTCGCTGTTTGACGCGTTCAGACAGAAAGATGCAGGCGTAAAGGTCAACCGCTTCCTCTGGACAGCCTCGCTTCAGGTTCTGGATTTTCTGCCTATCGAGGCGGCTGATCCGTTTACCGGCGTGATCTCGACAGGTTACGGGCGCCCACCAGGCGGTGGTCAGGCTTACCGGGCTACAATTCTGATCAGTGATCCGGCTCTTGATGCCCGCTCATTGAATGTGGCACTTCAGACCAGTCGGGGACCTGTCAGCGCAGAGACCCAACGCGCGGTCGAGGATGCAATCCTGACCCGCGCACGTCAGTTGCGTGTTCAGGCCGGTAAATTCTGAGGCTGTAAACCGTTCTTCAAATCAGGGTCGCATTTCTGCGGCGTTGGCTCAGGCCTGTACGCCGTTGCCATCCAGCAGTCCATTGACCCAGTTCATTTGCCTGGGCAGGCAGATCGTTCTCAAATCATAATGCTCACGCATCAGCTTGCGGGCCGCCTGACCCAGCCGTTTACGCGTCGCCCTGTCTTCCAGCAACGCGCAGACCCGCCCGACCAAGGCGTCGGTATCAAAGAAATCCACCAGCAGTCCGGTTTCATTGTCTGTGATCGCCTCACGCACCGGGGCGGTATCGCTGGCAACGATAGCGGCTTCGCAGCCCATCGCTTCCATCAGGCTCCAGCTCAGGACAAAGGGATAGGTCAGATAGACATGCACCCGGCTGACCTGCAGAAGACGCAGGAACTGGTCATAGGGGATACGCCCTAGGAAATGCACGCGGGTCCAGTCGGCGTCTGAAATCTGCCCGCGCACCTCGTCAATGAAAATCTGTTTCCAGGTTTGCCCGTCCGGCGGGCGCGCGCCGTAACTCACTTCGTCGCCGCCCACAATCAGCACCCGGGCCTTCGGACGTTCTTTCAGCAGGCGGGGCAGGGCGCGCATGAAGATGTGATAGCCACGATAAGGCTCAAGATTACGATTCACAAAGGTAATCACCTCGTCTTCCCGGGTTACGTCCACCTGGCCTTCGATGGTCAGACGCACATCAGGCGCAGGTGCTGCGTGAATCGTGTCGATCCCGTCATGGCTGATGGTGATCTTGTCCCGGAATTCAGCCGGAAACGTGTCGGCCTGAAATTTCGTTGGGCTGATGCCCGCATCAGCCACCGGAAAATGGATGTGGTTGTTGAGGTTCTTCATGCGAATGCGCAGCGCTTCGATTTCGATATTCGATTTCTCGAACTCGGGGTCGAAATTCAGATGCGGATAATCGGCATGGTGATACAGTTCGCAATACAATCCCATGCGCGCCTCGGGCCAGACATCGCGCAGAAACATCGATTCACCCCAACCGGGATGCGCCAGAATCAGGTCGGGGATAAATCCGGCCTCTTTCAACCGCATCGCCGCGTGATAACAGGCCTCGGCACGGGTGACCTTGGTATCCAGATCAATCAGCCAGGGGTGCACGTTCTGGCCTGACCTTTTGGGCAGCGCATAGGGCAGCACACGCACGTTTTTCCAGGTGACAGGTTTTTCCACCCGCAGCGTCAGGGCAACGCAGTCGTGACCTTTGTGCGCTAACAGGGGGGCCAGATGCTTGTACTGGCCGGGAAAATTCTGATGAATAAAGAGGATTTTCATTCTTTTCGCTGCCCGATGGTCTTTTTTGACCCTTATATGCGGCTATGAGACCGCTGCAAAGCACTGCATTTTTACGCCAAGCCACTGGACCCTGCGCGCGCCACCGCCTATCACCCTCGCCAACACCGTGAACAGCAAGAGAGTTTGCCGCACATGTCGCGCTATTCCGCCGCCGAGATCGAAGCAAAATGGCAAGACGCCTGGGATCAGGCCGAAATCTTCCGCGCCACCCGCAGCGAAGACAAGCCCAAGTATTATGTGCTGGAAATGTTCCCCTATCCGTCAGGGCGCATCCATATGGGTCATGTGCGCAATTACACCATGGGCGATGTGATCGCGCGCTACAAAATTTCGACCGGGCATAATGTGCTGCACCCGATGGGTTGGGACGCGTTCGGAATGCCCGCTGAAAACGCCGCCATGGCCATTGGCGGTCATCCAAAGGACTGGACCTACGGCAATATCGACGACATGCGCGCGCAGATGAAACCGCTGGGCCTGTCGATTGACTGGTCCCGCGAATTTGCCACCTGTGACCCGGAATATTATGGCCAGCAGCAGGCGCTGTTCCTCGATATGCTGACCGAGGGGCTGGTTTACCGCAAGAACGCCGTGGTCAACTGGGATCCGGTGGATATGACCGTGCTGGCCAATGAACAGGTTGAACAGGGCCGCGGCTGGCGCTCGGGTGCTTTGGTGGAACGGCGCGAGCTTACCCAATGGTTTTTCAAAATCTCCGACATGGCCGAGGAACTGCTTGAAGCCCTGGACGGGCTTGAAAACTGGCCTGCCAAGGTGCGGCTGATGCAGGAAAACTGGATCGGCAAATCGCGCGGCCTGCAATTTGCCTTTGGACTGATTGACGGCCCCGACGGCCATGACCGGATCGAGGTTTATACCACCCGTCCCGACACGTTGATGGGGGCGTCGTTTATCGGCATTTCCCCCGACCACCCGCTTGCCAAACAGCTGGAACGTGAAAACCCAGATCTGGCCGCATTTTCGGCCGAATGCCGCAAGGGCGGCACCACGGAAGAGGCGATTGAAACCGCCGAGAAGCTGGGCTTTGACACCGGTCTGCGCGTGCGTCACCCGTTTGATACCGCGTGGGAATTGCCGGTTTATGTCGCCAATTTCATCCTGATGGAGTACGGCACCGGCGCGATTTTCGGCTGCCCGGCCCATGACCAGCGCGACCTTGATTTCGCCCGCAAATATGGCCTCGATGTGATTGACACATTTGTCGCCCTGGAGGGCGGCACACCGGTCGAGGACGAGGCGTTTGTCCCTCAGAAATCCGAGAAAGTGCGCTGGCTTAAGGCCTTTGGCTGGGATGATGAGGCGACGGGCTCCGAGGCTATCGACGCCGCCATCGCGTTTTGTGAATCCAATGGTGTGGGGCAGGGGGTTACCAAGTTCCGCCTGCGCGACTGGGGCCTTTCACGTCAACGTTACTGGGGCTGCCCGATTCCGGTGGTGCATTGCGATGCCTGCGGCGTGGTTCCTGAAAAGAAAGAAAACCTGCCCATCCGCCTGCCCGATGACGTGACTTTCGACCAGCCCGGCAACCCGCTGGACCGTCACCCCACATGGCGCGATTGCACCTGCCCCACTTGCGGCAAACCCGCCCGGCGCGAGACCGATACGATGGACACCTTCGTCGATAGCAGCTGGTACTTCGCCCGTTTCACAGCACCCCGCGCCGACACGCCGACGGATATGGCCGAGGCCAACTACTGGATGAACGTTGACCAGTATATTGGTGGGATCGAGCATGCCATCCTCCACTTGCTCTACAGCCGGTTCTTTGCCCGCGCCATGCACCAGACCGGCCACCTGCCGGCCAAGGCGATCGAACCGTTCGACGCGCTTTTCACCCAAGGCATGGTCACGCATGAGATTTACCTCACCCGTGACGAAAACAACCGCCCGGTCTATCACCTGCCCGAGGACGTGACCGATGGCAGGCTGGCCGATGGCTCGCCGGTTGAAATCATCCCCTCGGCCAAGATGTCGAAATCCAAGAAAAATGTCGTCGATCCGGTCAACATCATCGGGGCCTACGGCGCCGACACCGCCCGCTGGTTCGTTCTGTCCGACAGCCCGCCCGAGCGGGATGTCGAATGGACTGCCTCGGGCGCCGAAGCAACTTTCAAACACCTTGCCCGGGTTTATCGCATTGTGTCCGAGATCATCGCCGACACCTCCGAGGCCGCCCAGCCCGAGGCGGACGAAGATCTCTTGCGCGAAATGCACAAGGCGATCCACGATGTCACCGTCGGGATCGAATCTTTTGGCTTCAACGCGTCAATCGCCCGGCTTTACGCTTTCACCAACACCCTGTCGAAATCCACAGCCGGGGCAGGGGCCAAACGTCAGGCTGCCACAGCCCTGGCACAACTGATGTCCCCGATGACCCCGCACCTCGCCGAAGAGCTCTGGCAGCTTCTGGGCGGTACCGGTCTGATTGCCAACGCGCCATGGCCCCAGGCAGACGAGGCAATGCTGGTCGACGATACCATCACCCTGCCCATTCAGATCAACGGCAAACGCCGCACTGAAATCAGCGTGCCCAAGGATATGCCAAAGTCCGAGGTTGAAAAAATCGCGCTGGGCACCGATGCTGTGGTCAAGGCGCTGGATGGGGCCCAGCCCAAAAAGATCATCGTTGTCCCCGGTCGGATCGTGAATGTCGTCATTTAACCGCCGCCTTTTTCTGTTCGGGTGTGTCGCTGGATTGTCAGCTTGCGGCTTTGCGCCGGCTTATGGGCCGTCTGGCAGGGCAAATGCCCTGCAGAACACCGTACGTGTCGATGGGCCCGCAGATCGCAATGACTACCTCCTGACCCGCGCGCTTGAGGACAGGTTGGGCCGGTCGTCCAGCCCGCGCTATGCGTTGTCCTATGCGATCGAAACCGAGACTGAATCGATTGCCATCGCCAAGAACAACGCCACCACCCGCTTTAACATTCTGGGCGAGGTTACATTTGCCCTGCGCGATCTTGAAACCGCTCAGGTGGTGAGTTCGGGCAAGGTCGACAGTTTTACCGGCTATTCTGCTTCGGGAACCACGGTCGCAACGCAAACAGCCGAACGCGACGCTCAACAGCGGCTGATGGCCATTCTGGCGGATCAGATCATGGCCCGCCTGATCGCCGCTGCCCCCGGACTGCCTGCATGAAACTGTCGGGCCGCGACGCTCCGGGATATTTTGCGCGCCCCGAGGCACATCGCACCGGCCTGCTGATCTATGGCCCCGATGGCATGCGTGTGGCCCTCAAACGGCAAGAGGTGATTGCCGCCCTCATTGGCCCTCAGGGCGAAGAGGAAATGCGCCTCGCCAGAATCCCCGCCTCTGACCTGCGCAAGGATCCGGCCCTGCTGACGGATGCGGTCAAGGCGCAGGGGTTTTTTCCGGGCCCGCGGGTGGCCTTTGTCGAAGACGCCACCGAAACACTGGCCAAAACGATCCTCGATGCGCTGGCAGACTGGGCCGAAGGTGACGCCCAGATCATCGTGACCGCCAGCCAACTCAAAGCCACGTCAAAACTGCGCAAGGCGTTTGAGAGCCACCCCAACGCCTATGCCGCCGCCATCTACGACGAGCCGCCTTCGCGTGCCGAAATCGAAGCGGCGCTGGCCAAGGCAGGCCTGCGCACCATCGGACCCGAGGCGATGACCGACCTGACGGCCCTCTCGCGTGATCTGGACCCCGGTGATTTCCGGCAGACGATTGAGAAACTGGCGCTTTACAAATTGTCCGACGACAGTCCCGTCACATCAGACGACATCGTGGCCTGTGCACCAACGTCAACCGAGGCCGATCTGGATGATGTTCTCAATATCGTGGCCGAGTCCCGGTCGGGCGAAATCGGCCCGGTGATGAAAAAGCTCAAGGCGCAGGGCGTGCAGCCCGTCGGTCTCTGCATCGGGGCCACCCGCCATTTCCGCACGCTTTATGCCGCGGCGTCCGATCCGGGCGGGGCAGCTCAGGGCATCGCCCGCATGCGCCCGCCTATCTTTGGCCCGCGCCGCGACCGGATGTTGCGGCAGGCGCAAAACTGGGGCGCGCCCCGGCTGGAACAGGCGCTGACCTTACTCACCGACACAGATCTGCAACTGCGCTCCGCCGGGCAACATGCGCCCGCCATGGCTTTGGTTGAACGCACACTGATCCGGCTGGCGATGATGGCGGGCCGGTAGCCACATTGCGGATAAGGCCGAGACAAGACCGAGCAGACGGCCCGGCGACGCGCGGCGGTCTGCGGCCTTGATTCCGGGCGGAATGGCCGGGTGCAAAACGGGCGATAGCCCATCGTTATGACCGGCAAACCACATGGGTTTCGTACGAAACGTACGTCCAATTTCTAAAACACCCTGAATGGCGTACGAAATTCACGTACGAAACGTACGTATCGTACGATTCGCCGTCCGCCTTTCCCGCTTGCGCCGCGCGCCGGTTTCAACCACCCTCCGCCGCAGCCCTCTAATGAAAGGAAATCACATGTACGAAGTCATCGGCACCCGCGCCAGCCGCGCTTTTCGTGTCCTCTGGATGCTTGAAGAAATCGGTCAGGATTACAAACACTTACCTGCTGCCCCACGGAGCCCCGAGGCGCTGGCCGCCAACCCCTTGGGCAAGGTTCCGGCGCTGCGGGCGGGGGATACCTGCCTGACAGATTCGACCGCCATCATGACCTATCTCGGCGATGTGCATTCGGCCCTCACCTATCCCGCCGGTACCATCGACCGCGCCCGTCAGGATGCGTTAACCCACCAGATCCTTGATGACATTGACGGCGTGCTCTGGGCCGCCGCACGTCATAGCTTTGTTCTGCCGGAAGAGCACCGCGTGCCTGCCATCAAAGAGCCGATGAAATGGGAATATGCCCGCAATCTGGCGCACCTTTCGGATGCTTTGCAGGGGCCATTCCTGATGGGGGAAAAGATGACCATTCCCGACATTCTGCTCACCCATTGCCTGCGTTGGGCGGAAGGGGCGAAATTTCCTGAACCGGATCAGAAACTCAAGGATTACAAGGCGATGATGGAGGCGCGCCCGGCGCTTCAACGGACCGTCGCGCTGCCCTGATAGCTTGCCGCCGCCCTGCCTGCCCACCGCCCGGTGGCCAGGCAGGCCGTGATCAGATAGCCGCCGGTGGGGGCTTCCCAATCCAGCATTTCACCAGCGGCAAACGTGCCGGGTCTGTCCCGCAGCATCAACCCCTCATCCAAAGCGTCGAATCGCAGGCCACCAGCAGTTGAAATCGCCTCGTCCAGCGGCCGTGCGCCCTGGTGACGCACGGGTAAGGCTTTGATCAAGGGGGTCAGATCTTCGGGCAGGGGGTGGGCAAATTCCATCAGCAGCGCCTGTTTGGCCGGATCAAGTTTCAGGGATTTTCTCAAGTAATTTGAAATGCTTAACTTTCCTTTTGGCCTGGAGAGTCGCGCCCGTACCTGGCCTTCGTTCAAATCTGGAGCCAAATCCAGAAACAGCGGGCTTCCCTCCCGCATCGCCTGTGATACCTCATACAGGCCACCACCCTCTAACCCTTTGTCAGATATAATGAATTCGCCGCGTGACCTAAGGTTTCCGGCCCGTAATTCGACACCTTTTACCGGGTTTCCGAAATGGCGTTTCATGTGGTCGGACCACTCTACCAGAAACCCCATATTGGCGGGTTTGAAGGGGCTAATATCTTTTTTCTTCAGATGCTTAGACCACACCCCGTCCGACCCCAGCCGCGCCCAGCTTGCGCCGCCACAGGCCAGTACCGTCACATCAGGTGTCAGGCGTTGCGGCCCATTCGGTGTTTCAAACAAGACTTCGTTACCGTCCCAACCGATCCACCGCCAGCGGGGTTTGATTTCAACACCAAGTTTATCAAGTTTTTTCAACCAGTTGCGCAGCAGAGGCGAGGCTTTCATGACCTTCGGAAACACCCGCCCGGTGCTGCCCGTGAACAGTTCCTGTCCCAAATTCTGCGCCCATTCCTGCACACTGTCCGGTCCAAATGCGTCCAACATGGGATGCAAAGCTGCGCTGGCATTCCCGTAAGCCTTTAAAAAAACTTTGAAATCTTCGGATTTAGTCAGGTTCAGTCCGGATTTTCCGGCCATCAGGAACTTGCGCCCGACCGAGGGTTTGGCCTCGGCCAAGATTACGCCATGCCCCGCCAGCGCCAATTCTTCGGCGGCCATCAAACCCGCAGGCCCTGCCCCGATGACCAGTGCATTTTTCATGATGTAGGGGGTAAACCTTTGTGATGTACAACCCGTTGTGGGAACGGAATCTCGATATCATGGGCCTTCAGCGCATTCCAGATTGCAAAAAGCACCTGCGGTGTGAACCGGTTCTTGCCGTCGTCTATGCCGTTAACCCAGAACTCTACCGCAAATTCCACCCCGCTGTCGCCAAAGGCGCGCAACTCGCAATCGGGCTTGTCAGGTTCATCCAGAACGAAAGGTAACTTACTGACCGCCTTTTCGATAATATCGGGAATAACATTGATATCAGTGTCATAAGAGACCGAAAAAGGCGCCTCGTACCGGTTGGCGCTGCCCTGATCGGAATAGTTGACGACGCGGGTGGTGATGAAATCCTCATTCGGTACCACAATCCAGCGACCATCAAAGGTTTCAAGTATCATCGCACGCGCGGTGGTTTTGACAATGGTTCCGGCCTCACCGTTGTCCAGTTCCACATAGTCGCCGACGGTGGCTTGCCCTTCAAGCAGCAGGATCACGCCTGAAATAAAGTTCGACGCGATCTTTTGCAGGCCAAAGCCCAATCCAACACCGATAGCGCCGCCCAGAACCGCAAGACTGGTCAGGTTGATGCCAAGGATATTCATCAGAATCAGAAAGGCCGCGCCGAAAATCGCGATCTCTGCGGCCTTTGCAGCCAGTTGCCGCGTCGCGGCGGGCATTTCGCGCTGCTGCTGGATGTAACTGGCAGACCGGTGGTTCGACCAACGGCCCAGCCAGAAAATGACTCCGCCCAGAAGAAAGGCTTTGATTAGCCACAGCAGATTGAACGACATGTTGCCAAGCGGGACGATGGTTTCTTCCAGTCTGGTGGTCACGAAGGCCAGCAATCCGACGGTATAAAGGGCGGCCAAAGGGATGAGGGCGTATTTGCCCAGTAGTTTCAGGAACGGATCCTTCAGGACTTTGGTCACCAGGATGCGCACAGCGAGGAACAGAAAAACCCGTTTGCCAAAGGCGATTACAGCGCCCGACCCGAAAAGCGACCGTGTTACGCTTTCGCCTGCACCGGTAAAGGCATAGGCCAGCAGCGGCAGTAGCAAGGGCACGAAAACCAGCAAAAAGCGGCGGACCGAGGCAAAGATATTATCTTGCCCGTCGGGCGGGGTGAGCATGCGGCGCAACAGTGGTTTTAACTGACGGCTCAGCAGAAGGGCCAGAAGGTAGGCGGCAACCAGTAGGGCAAATTGTGACCATGCGGCGGGGCTTAGCAGCCACACCTTGGCGACATCCCAGCCTTGCAGTGCGTAGTCGATTGCCTGCCGGACGATTTCAGGCTGTCCTTCCATCACGTACCTCATGTAAAATCACATATTACCGTTTTCCTCTTGCCCGTACCAAGCCAAAGGATCAAGTCATACCGTCGGATACGCCCATTTGCCCGCTGTGCGACCGTCCCATTCCGCCAGATGCCCGACAAAGCCTGCATCACCTTGTGCCAAAGCTGAAAGGGGGCAAGGGCGGACCAACTGTGTTGCTCCACCAAATTTGCCATAATGAGATTCACGCCAGCCTTACCGAGGCAGAGCTGGCCCGTGATTACGCCACGATTGAAGCCCTGCGCGTTCATCCCCGACTGGCAAAGTTTATCCGTTGGGTTGCCAGGCGCCCACCAGACTTTCATTCCAAAACCCCGGGCGGTCGGCGCAAGCGATGATTTACAGCAAGTCACCTGTAGGTGTTGTGTGGTAAAGTGAGCGCAGTACGGGAGAGAATAGCCATGGCCATCACTTATAGCGAGAACGATGAAACCAAAACTGTCGAATTCACCGTGTCGGGCCGTGTGACACGTGCTGATTATGATAAGGTTGTTGCACCGATGCAGGCATTTATTGACCGACATGGCAAAGTAAAAATGATCGAGATAATTGAAAGCTTCGATGGGTTCGAGCCATCGGTCCTGTGGCCGGGTATTAAGTTCGACTTTCAGAATATCCGCCATATCAGTCATGTAGCGGTTGTTTCTGATATCGGCTGGATCAGCCCGGTGTCAAAGGCGGCGGGTGCGTTTTTGTCGACAAAGTTGCGCACATTCGAAATGAGCGAGGTGGACCAGGCCCGCGCCTGGGTTGCGTCAGCCTGATGTTGTAGAACCGATACCGGCGCAATTCCGGCATCAGAGGTGACGGTTCAATTTGCCCTTGGTCAGGGTCTTAGCGGCAAAGCCTTTTGATACCTCGGGCAATGGAGGGATCTGCAGCCAGCGTGTCTGCCGCAATGTCCCGTACGGTTTGAATCAGATCATCAGGGTGAACCACACGATCGAACAGGCCCCAGTTCAGCGCCTCGTCGGTGCTGACCTTTTGCCCCGCCATCAGGATCAGCTTGGCGCGCGAGGGTCCGATCAGGGCGGCCAGACGCGGGGGGTCAGAGGGTTGCGGAAGAAAGCCCAGTTTCATCACCGGATAAAATGCCTTGGCTCCGGTCACCGCGATGCGCAGATCACAGGCCAGCACCATCCCCATGGCACCGCCTGCGACAGTGCCATTCAGGGCGGCGATGGTCAGACCGGGCAAGGCAGAGATGGCCGATGACAGTCGCTCCCAGACCGGGCTGGTGGCCAACCCGGCGCGGGCGGCGTCCAGATCGGCCCCGGCGCTGAATATCTTGCCCTGTCCCGTCAGAATCAGAACGCGCGTCGCCTGCGCGGCCTCGGCAATTTCGGCCAGTTCCGTCAGCATCGCCTCGGTCAGCGAGTTGGCCTTGTCGGGACGATTGATCGTAGCAATCCAAAGATCGCCATTTTTTTCAAGATTTATCATTTTAACCCAATGCGTTGGCGGATATTTTCATCGCGCAGCGAGATTTCCTGACCAATAAATTCATCTGCGTCATCGCTGCACATCCACAACAGCGCGCGGGCAGGCCAATCGGCCGGAATATGCTCTGACCAGTCCAGTTGGCTGACCGGGTTGATGCCACTGGCCTTGATCTCATGCTGCATATCCGTGGCAACGGTGCCGGGTGACAGGCCCATAACGCGCAGGCCATGGTCGCGGCCTTCCTTGTCGGCGCACATGGTCAGCATCGCGGCGCCAGCCTTGGAGGCGCAGTAATGGCTCCAGCCTTCCAGCGCGTGTTGTGCCGCACCTGAACTGATTGTGATGATCGTGCCGCCGCCAGCAGCCAGCATCACCGGCATGGCAGCGCGCATGCCGTGAAAGACGCCTTTCAGGTTGATATCAATGACATGCCCCCAGGCATCGGGATCGGCGTCTGAAAGATGTGAAATAGGTTCGATCACTCCCGCATTCCCGATCAGGATATCCAACCCGCCAAAGGTTTTTTGGCAGGCGTCTACAGCGGCTTGCACCTCCCAATAGCGGCTGACATCGCAGGGGATCGCAATGGCGCGTTCACCAAATTCGCCAGCCAGATCTGCCAGCGCATCCGCATTGCGGGCCACCAGTGCAACATTGGCCCCCGCTGCGGCAAAAATTCGGGCAGTTGCTGCGCCGATGCCCTTACTGGCGCCTGTTACAAGTACAGTCTTGCCTTCCAAAACCATGGTTTTGCCCCCTTTTGCTCATGTGCTAGTCGTAACTGCCCCTTAGCCGAGGGTCCAGCAACAACACCACTTGACGCTGCCTTGGCCAAGGCAGAAGTTATAACGGAATTTTACATAGGGAATGGCTTGGTATGGCAAATTTCAAACGCAAGATCGCTTCGATGGCGGCGCTTAGCATTTTCATGACGGGCTCGGCCGCAGTCGCCGAAGTTTCGCCGCAACAGGTCTGGGACGACTGGAAAAGCTACATGGCCGGATTTGGCTATGTTGTTGACGCCAATGAATCGACCTCCGGCGGGAAACTGACCGTCTCGGATATCGAGATGTCGATGCAGATCCCCGACCAGGATGGCAGCATTTCCATGAAGATGGGTCAGATGACCTTTTCTGACAATGGCGACGGCACTGTTGCCGTGTCGATACCGCAGATCATGCCGATGGTGATGTCGATTGATGCGCCCGATGGCGAAGACGTCGATATCGCAATGGAATATGCGTCGACTGGTTTTGCCATGAACGTTTCGGGCAGCCCCGACTCCATGACTTACAACTATTCGGCCGCTGAACTGGCCTTGCTGCTGAAGGAACTGGTTGTCGAAGGGGCGCCAGTTGATTTTGGCAAGGCAAGCATGTCGATGGCCAATGTAACCGGTACGGCGGCGTTGTCAGGCAGCGATCTTCGGACATACAGCCAGAGATTCTCAACCGGGGAGGTCGTTTATAGCGTAGATTTTACGGACCCCAAGGCGGGTGGCCGTTTTGTAGCCAACGGCACGTTCGCAAACATGGCGTTTGACGGGAAGGGCAGTTTTCCCGCGCAAATGGACCCCACCAATATGGCAGCAATGATGGCCGCTGGTTTCGGCGTTGATGGCGGGTTCAGCTATGAGAGTGGCGCCACCACCTTCAGCGTTGAAGAGGATGGCAAGACGGTTCAGGGCACCTCAAGCTCTGAGCACGGTGATCTGAAAGTGGCCATGGATGGTGACCGCTTGCAGTATTCAGGGTCAGCCCGGAATATGCAGATGCAGATGATGGGTGGTGAAATTCCCTTTCCCATTGAAATGGCGATGGCCGAATCGGCATTTAACCTGCTGATACCGGTGAGCAAAAGTGATAACGATCAGGATTTCGCCCTTGGTATCACTCTTGGCGATTTCACGATCTCTGACATGATTTGGGGAATATTTGATCCCATGGGCCAGCTTCCGCGCGACCCGGCGACGATTGCAATTGACCTGTCAGGTAAGGTGGAATTGTTTTTTGATCTGATGGATCCTGAACAGATGGCAAGCGTGGAAAACAGCGATGAAGCGCCGGGCGAACTGAAGGCGCTTGATCTGAACGCTCTGACGCTTCGGGCCGCCGGGGCTGAACTGACAGGCGGTGGAGGCTTCACCTTCGATAATAGTGACATGATGACCTTCCAAGGCATGCCTGCCCCCACAGGTGCGATTGATCTCAAACTGGAGGGCGGCAACGGCCTGCTTGATAAGCTAATTGCAATGGGCATCATGCCCGAGGATCAGGCTATGGGCATGCGCATGATGATGGGCCTCTTTGCCGTACCTGGGGATGGTGATGACACGCTGACTTCGAAAATCGAGGTTACCGGCGATGGCAAGGTTCTGGCCAACGGGCAGCGCCTCAGGTAAAGCGGCTTGAAATTTTGGTTCGGGGTCACAGGTACATCTTGTGACCCTTTTCTGTCATGCAGTTCTGAAAGGGTCCGGAATGAAGTCTAAGAAAAGGATTTCCCTCAATATGCCGAAAACCGCTTTCCTGCGTCCGACAGCAGCTTTTGCCGTCTTTCTTCTGGCCTCGCCCGCGCTGGCTGATCTGACAGTGGATGAGGCTTGGCAGACATGGCAAGCGCAGTTCCGCGCGATGGGGGTCGGATTTGAGGCCTCGGAAAGCCGCAAGGGCGATGCGCTGCAAATCGGTGATATAACCTTGTCGGTGACCTTGCCTGCCGGGGCGGGACAGGGGGCGGTTACCTTTTCCGGCCCGCGGTTCAAGCCCTTGGGCGACGGACGGGTGCAGGTCATTTTTCCCGATAGCGTGACAGCAACGATCAGTGGCGCAGTCCGCGAAGAACCAGACCAGGACCCCAGGACATTCCTTATCGAATTGCAGACCAGTAGCCAGAACCAGAGCGGAATCATGTCCGGCAGCCCTGAAAGAGTTGTCAGTGAATGGATTTCCCAGGGCGCCGAGGCCAGCCTGACCAAAGTGGTTCTGGACGGTGTTCCCGTCAAAGCCAACGGTACAATGTCTTTTGGTCCTTACACCTATAACAGTACCACCACGGACGGCGAAAACCTGACGATCGAGGCCAAGTCGAAGTTTTCCCACTATGGCATCGTCTATGACGTTGAATTCCCCGAAGGCGGGGTTCTTGAGAACAGCAACCATGCCGAGCAGGCCGAGACGACGCAGCGCATGGTTTTGCCAAAGGACGGTCTGGATTTTTTGACCCTGCACAACCAACTGCGCGAGGGGCTTGAGATCTATTTCGATGCGACGGCGGCGTCGGGGACGAGCACTCAAAACACCTATGACGGTGACAAACCGCTGACCAGGCAGAACATGACCGTGAATGATTATCGGGCGGAACTGGCACTTGATGCCGATGGGCTTGGCTATGACGCCTCGATCGGCCCGTTCACTCTTGATGTGCAGGCACCTGGTTTGTTTGTGCCGCTTAGTTTTGCGTCCCAGGGTGTGGCAGGGGCACTGAAGATGCCGGTCCTGGCGACAGAGGAAACAAAGGATGCCAGGTTTCTGATGTCCGTGCTTGATTTGGAAATGAATCAGGATGTCTGGGCGACGTTCGACCCCGAGGCGCAACTGCCGCGTGACCCGATGACAGTTACAATTGATCTGGCAGGCAAGCTGAAGGTGCTGACCGATCTGGTGGATTTTGCAGCCCTGTCTGAAACGGCTGGAAAAATTGCGCCTATCCAACCGGCGGCCCTTGAAATCAGAAAGGTTCTGCTAAGTGCCGTAGGTGCCAGCCTGACAGGTGACGGTGCCTTTACCTTTGATGCCAGCGATACCGAAAGCTTTGGTGGCATGCCCCGCCCGGAGGGCCGGGTTGAATTGGGGCTTACAGGTGCCAACACATTGCTGGATACGTTGGTTTCCATGGGGTTGCTGCCCGAGGATCAGGCGATGGGCGCCCGGATGATGATGGGCCTTTTCGCAACGCCCGGTCAAGGCGAGGACACGCTGAATTCGACCATCGAAGTCAACGAACAGGGCCATGTTCTGGCCAATGGCCAGCGGCTGAAATAGCACCGTTTGACCGCAAGGATGCTGGGCCGTCGGGGGATGCCCTGCGGCTTATTTATCTGGTCGCTCTTGCGCCTTCAGGGTCCAGAGTCTACCTCTGGCCCGCAACAGGAGACCGACCATGAGTCAAGCCCTTGATCAACTGACCGATGCCCTTTTGGCTGCCGCCCGCAAGGCCGGTGCCGATACGGCAGATGCGATCGCTCTGCGCGGCAGTTCGGTCACCATTGATGTGCGTTCCGGCACTTTGGAGCAGGCGGAACGGGCAGAAGGTGTGGATGTAGGGCTGCGGGTATTGCTGGGGCATCGGCAGGCCAATGTTTCTGCCTCCGACACGCGGCCTGAAACGCTGACGGCTTTGGCCGAACGCGCTGTTGCCATGGCCCGCGAAGCGCCCGAGGATCCCAATATCGGTCTGGCAGATCCCGATCAGCTGGCACGGAACTGGGACGTTGCGGCGCTGGAACTGGCAGACCCTTCTGATGAACCTTCACCCGATGTACTGCAGACCGATGCGCAAGAGGCCGAAGCCGCTGCACTGTCGGTCAAGGGGATCAGCCAGGTGCAATCCGCTACCGCTGCCTATAGCCACCGCGAGATTCACATCGCGGCCACCAACGGGTTTTCCGGCGGCTATGCCCGGACGGACCGGGGCCTTTCCTGTGTCGCCATTGCCGGGACCGGTACGGGGATGGAACGGGATTATGACGGCGACAGCCGCATCTTTCAGGCCGATCTGCGGGATCCGCGCGATATTGGTGCAACGGCAGCAAAGCGCACTATCGAACGACTGGGCGCGCGCAAACCGCCTACAGGTACTTATCCGGTGCTTTTTGATGAGCGCATTTCCGGTTCGTTGATCGGGCACTTGCTTGGCGCGGTAAATGGTTCTGCCATTGCGCGGGGGTCGTCATGGCTTTTGGGTAAGCTGGGAAGCCAGGTGTTACCCTCCCATTTGTCGCTTCTGGAAGACCCGCATCGCCCCCGTGTCAGCGGGTCGCGTCCGTTTGACGCCGAAGGCCTGCCAACCAGCCCCCGGGCCATTGTGGAAAACGGTATTCTCACCGGCTGGACACTGGACCTGGCCAATGCACGCAAGCTGGGCATGCACTCAACTGCAAACGCGGCGCGTGGTACGTCCTCTCCGCCCAGTCCGGCGACCTGGAACGTGGCGCTCACCCAAGGGGAGCAAAGCCGCGATGATCTGATCGCGCAGATGGGTACAGGGCTTTTGGTCACGTCGATGATCGGCTCGACTATCAACCCCAATACGGGTGATTATTCGCGCGGGGCAGCCGGGTTCTGGGTGGAAAACGGTCAGGTCGCCTATCCGGTCAATGAATGCACCATTGCCGGAAACCTGAATGAGATGCTGTTGCATATCATACCGGCCAATGACGCCCGTCTGCACCTGTCGCGTGTTGTGCCATCGCTTCTGGTCGAAAGATTGACGATTGCCGGGAACTGACCTTTCTCTGTTGATTGAGGCCGCGCTTGAATCCGGGCGGATCGCTACCGGTTTCGCCGGACAAACGGTGGATCGCTGGGAAAAATCCGGCGGCGCGGGCCCGGTAACCGAGGCGGATATCGCCGTGAACCGGATGCTGGCCAAAGAATTGCAGGCTGCACGCCCGGGCTATGGCTGGCTATCCGAGGAAACCGAAGATGACAGTACCCGTCTGGTGCGCGACAAGGTGTTTATCATTGATCCGATTGACGGCACGCGCAGCTTTATCGAAGGATCAAGCACCTGGGCCCATGCCCTTGCGGTTGCCGAGCAGGGCGTGGTGACGGCAGCAGTGATCTATCTCCCCCTGCGCGACAAGATGTATACCGCTGAGGTGGGGCAGGGCGCGCAGCTGAACGGTCAGCCGATCCACGTCTCGGAACGCGCAGAACTGACCGGTGCTTCGCTTCTGGCGGCCAAACCCAGTTATGCCCCCGAGAACTGGATTGGCGCGGTACCGGACGTTGCCCGGGCCTACCGCCCATCACTGGCCTATCGTCTTAGCCTTGTGGCCGAGGGGCGTTTTGATGCGATGCTGACCCTGCGCCGCACATGGGAATGGGATATCGCAGCCGGTGACCTGATCCTGCGAGAAGCAGGTGCTGCCATCTCGGACCGCGCGGCTCAGCCCTTGTTGTTCAACAACCCGACACCGCTACTGAATGGTGTTGTCGCGGCCAATCCGGTTCTTCACGGCAATATCTCGCAGGCCTTGCGTACCTGATTCCGCTTGCCGGGGTTTGAAATCCGGGTCTAATGCTGCAAATTCAGGCGCGAAGGCACTCCATGGCACGATCCGACAATCTGACTGGTGCGCTTTTGATGATGGCGTCGATGGCGGCATTTACGCTCAATGACACCTGCATGAAGGCACTGGCGGGGGAAATCCCGCTGTTTCAGCTGCTCTTTCTGCGTGGGGTGCTGACAACGATTTTCATTGGCATTGCTGCCTGGCGTATGGGGGTGTTGCGTGCCCGGATCTCGCGTCGCGACTGGGGCCTTATTGGCTTGCGCATGATAGCCGAGATCGGTGCCGCCTATTTCTTTTTGACCGCATTGTTCAATATGCCGCTCGCCAATGTCACCGCGATTTTGCAGGCGCTGCCGCTGACCATTACGCTGACGGCAGCACTGCTTTTTCGTGAATCAATAGGCTGGCGGCGGATGTCGGCCATCCTGATCGGTTTTGTCGGGGTGATGCTGATCGTGCGGCCGGGTGCCGAGGATTTTACAATCTATTCCTTCTACACACTGGCTGCGGTGGCCTGTGTCACCCTGCGTGATCTGTCGACACGGCGGTTATCGCGCGAGACGCCGTCGATGTTTGTCACTTTCATCACCTCCATTTCAATCATGGCCTTTTTCGGTCTGGCCGGTATCGGCGATGACTGGGCACCGATGGATACCCGCGCCCTGGTTCTGACCTTCGGGGCCGCGATCATGATAATCGGCGGGTATCTCTTTTCGATCATGGTAATGCGTGTTGGCGAGATCAGCTTTATTGCGCCTTTCCGCTACACCGGTTTGATCTGGGCGCTTGGCCTTGGGTGGCTGGTCTTTGGCGATTGGCCTGCAACAATCACGCTGATCGGGGCGAGCATTGTTGTCGGCAGCGGGCTGTTTATGCTTTATCGCGAAGCGAAGATCGGGCGAAAAACCCACCATTCGCACGTCCCGCGCCCGCGCTGAGCCGGCGCTTATTGCTCACTCCCTTATCAATGCGGTCGCACTTGTATTTGCGCCCGCTAAAGGCCAACTGGAAAATAGGCTTCATGGCGAATTTTTCGCCAGGAAATAATCTTTCAAAGCCGGAGGCCGTTGTCACGACCCCTGCAGTGCCATAAGGCTTGGCCAAGCGCGGGCCGGGCTGTTGACAACCCCCGCGACTCCCCCTATACGCGCCCCATCTCGGCCATGGGGGTCGCCCCGGGTGCCGATATCAAAACTACAGTGGTCAAGATCCGGGTACCTATATGCCCCGATCCTCTGGGAACCAGCCGCGTCGTTCACCTCGGAATGGGAACGATTGCGGTGTTTTCGCTTTGCGGACGCGCAGGGCGGTTGAGAATTAGCCGCACACTTGGGTGTGCAGACACATGTGTTGAGAGACGGGGAAGAACCGGAATGCCAACGATCCAGCAGCTGATCCGCAAACCGCGGCAGCCAAAAGTAAGAACGCAAAAGTCGCAGCACCTGCAAGGGTGCCCGCAGAAACGTGGCGTTTGCACGCGCGTCTACACCACGACGCCGAAGAAACCGAACTCGGCCATGCGGAAGGTTGCCAAGGTGCGCCTGACCAATGGTTTTGAGGTCATTTCCTACATCCCCGGCGAAAGCCACAACCTTCAGGAACACTCAGTGGTTCTGATCCGTGGCGGCCGTGTAAAAGACCTTCCCGGTGTGCGTTACCACATCCTGCGCGGTGTTCTGGATACCCAGGGCGTCAAGGATCGTAAACAACGCCGTTCGAAATACGGCGCCAAGCGTCCGAAGTAAGAGGAACTACAGATGTCACGTCGTCACGCCGCCGAAAAACGTGCAGTTCTGCCCGACGCCAAATTTGGCGATACAGTTCTGACGAAATTCATGAACAACCTGATGATCGATGGTAAGAAATCGGTCGCAGAAACCATCGTCTACAACGCGCTTGATCGCGTCGAAGACAAAATCAAACGCGCCCCGGTGGAAGTTTTCCACGAGGCGCTGGACAACATTCAGCCCTCCGTCGAAGTCCGGTCGCGCCGTGTTGGTGGCGCCACCTATCAGGTGCCGGTCGAGGTTCGCCCCGAGCGTCGTCAGGCATTGGCCATCCGCTGGCTGATCAAAGCCGCACGTTCGCGCAACGAAAACACCATGGAAGAGCGCCTGGCAGGTGAACTGCTTGATGCCGTAAACTCCCGTGGTTCCGCCGTTAAAAAGCGCGAAGACACTCACAAGATGGCCGAGGCGAACAAAGCCTTCAGCCATTACCGCTGGTAAAACTCTAGAGGCATCTTTCCCATGGCACGCGACTATCCGCTCCAACGCTACCGCAACTTCGGCATCATGGCCCATATCGATGCAGGTAAAACCACCTGCAGCGAACGGATCCTGTATTATACCGGCAAATCCCACAACATTGGTGAGGTGCACGATGGTGCGGCCACCATGGACTGGATGGAGCAGGAGCAGGAGCGCGGGATCACGATCACCTCGGCTGCGACGACAACGTTCTGGCAGCGCCAGGAAGAGCCTACACCCGAGGCGACATCCGATACCAAGTACCGGATGAACATCATCGACACGCCCGGCCACGTTGACTTCACAATCGAAGTTGAGCGTTCGCTGGCCGTGCTTGACGGTGCCGTTGCCGTTCTGGATGCCAACGCCGGTGTCGAGCCGCAGACTGAAACCGTCTGGCGTCAGGCTGACCGCTACAAGGTGCCGCGCATTGTGTTCGTCAACAAGATGGACAAGATCGGTGCCGATTTCTTCAATTGTGTGAAGATGATCAAAGACCGTACCGGTGCTATTCCCTGTCCGATCCAAATTCCGATCGGGGCCGAGACCGAGCTGGAAGGCATGGTTGATCTGATCACCATGGAAGAATGGGTCTGGGCCGGTGAAGACCTGGGAGCCACATGGGAAAAACGCCCGATCCGCGACAGCCTGAAAGATCTGGCTGACGAGTGGCGCGCCAACATGATCGAAGTTGCCGTCGAAATGGACGACGCTGCGATGGAGGCCTATCTGGAAGGCGAAGAGCCCGACGAGGAAACCCTGCGCAGCCTGATCCGCAAGGGTACTCTGGCGATTGCCTTCATTCCGGTTCTTTGTGGCTCGGCCTTCAAGAACAAAGGTGTTCAGCCGCTGCTGAACGCTGTGATCGACTTCCTGCCCAGCCCGCTGGACGTGGTCGATTACATGGGCTTTAGCCCCGATGACGAAACCGAGACCCGCAATATTCCGCGCCGTGCCGACGACAGCATGCCGTTCTCGGGTCTGGCGTTCAAAATCATGAACGACCCCTTCGTTGGTTCGCTTACATTCACACGCATCTACTCGGGCGTGTTGAAAAAGGGCGATACGCTGATGAACTCGACCAAAGGCAAGAAAGAGCGCATCGGTCGTATGATGATGATGCACTCGATCAACCGCGAAGAGATCGAAGAGGCGTTTGCCGGCGACATTATCGCTCTGGCCGGTCTTAAAGACACAACCACAGGTGACACCCTGTCGGATCCAAAAGAACTGGTGGTTCTGGAAACCATGACCTTCCCCGATCCGGTAATCGAGATCGCGGTCGAGCCGAAAACCAAGAACGACCAAGAGAAGATGTCGCAAGGTCTGGCCCGTCTGGCCGCCGAAGACCCGTCTTTCCGGGTTGAGACTGATCTGGAATCCGGTCAGACCATCATGAAGGGCATGGGTGAACTTCACCTCGACATTCTGGTGGATCGCCTGAAGCGTGAGTTCAAGGTCGAGGCCAACATCGGTGCGCCGCAGGTTGCCTACCGCGAGACCATCGGTCACGAGGTCGAGCATACCTATACCCACAAGAAACAGTCGGGTGGTTCGGGTCAGTTCGCCGAGGTGAAGATGATCATCTCGCCGACCGAGCCGGGCGAAGGTTACTCGTTCGAGTCGCGCATTGTTGGTGGTTCGGTACCCAAGGAATATGTTCCGGGTGTTGAAAAAGGCATCAACTCGGTGATGGACAGCGGCCCGCTGGCCGGCTTCCCGGTTATCGATTTCAAGGTCGCCCTGATTGACGGTAAATTCCACGATGTGGACTCGTCGGTCATGGCATTTGAAATCGCTGCCCGTATGTGCATGCGTGAAGGTCTTAAAAAGGCCGGTGCAAAACTGCTGGAACCGATCATGAAAGTCGAAGTTGTAACACCGGAAGAATATACCGGTGGCATCATCGGCGACCTGACCTCGCGTCGGGGGCAGGTATCGGGCCAGGAGCCGCGCGGCAACGCTATTGCGATCGCATGTAACGTTCCGCTGGCCAACATGTTCGGCTACATCAACACGCTGCGCTCGATGTCTTCGGGCCGTGCCCAATTCACCATGCAGTTCTCGCATTATGAACCGGTACCGCACAACATCTCCGAAGAGATTCAGGCGAAATACGCATAATTGCGGTGGGCCAGTGGCCCACCCTACCAACCCCGTAGGGTGCGTGACGTCACGCACCGCACACGAAAAAGCAAGGAGGCCACCATGGCTAAGGAAAAGTTTGACCGCTCGAAACCGCACGTAAACATTGGCACGATTGGTCACGTTGACCACGGCAAGACGACGCTGACGGCTGCGATTACGAAGTATTTCGGTGATTTCAAGGCGTATG
>NZ_FWFL01000006.1 GCF_900172295.1 Roseovarius litorisediminis | reverse complement strand
GACAACCTGAAGTTCACGGTTGAACTGATCGCGCCGATCGCCATGGAAGACGGCCTGCGCTTCGCCATCCGCGAAGGCGGCCGCACCGTCGGCGCCGGCGTCGTGTCGAAAATTATCGAGTAAACCATACCCTTAGGGTTCGACGAGGGAGGCCGGGTGGTCCGGCCTTCCTCCTATCAACTCCAACGCCGCGAGAGGCTAAGAAATGACAAGCCAAAATATCCGCATCCGGCTGAAGGCATTTGACTATCGTGTACTGGACGCCAGCACACAAGAGATCGTCAATACGGCCAAGCGCACCGGTGCCGACGTCCGTGGGCCCATCCCGCTACCCAACAAGATCGAAAAATTCACTGTTCTGCGCAGCCCGCACGTGAACAAGAAATCCCGTGACCAGTTCGAAATCCGCACGCACAAGCGCCTGTTGGATATCGTTGATCCCACACCCCAGACCGTGGACGCGCTGATGAAGCTCGACCTGGCTGCCGGTGTGGATGTCCAGATTTCGGTTTAAGGAGGGCTCCTGATATGTTGCGCTCTGGTGTAATCGCGAAAAAAGTCGGCATGACCCGGCTTTTCATGGAAGACGGCCGGCAGGTTCCTGTCACTGTTCTTCAACTGGACAAACTGCAGGTTGTTGCCCAACGTACTAACGAAAGCCACGGCTATTCGGCGGTTCAGCTGGGTGCCGGTACGGCCAAGGTCAAACGGACAAGCCAGGCCATGCGTGGCCACTTTGCCGCGGCCAAGGTCGAGCCCAAGCGCAAAATCGCGGAATTCCGCGTTGCGCCTGAGAACCTGATTAACGTAGGTGAAGAGATCACCGCCGACCATTACTTTGAAGGCCAGTATGTGGATGTCTCGGGCACCTCGATCGGTAAAGGTTTTGCCGGTGCCATGAAGCGGCACAACTTTGGTGGTCTTCGTGCCTCACACGGTGTGTCGATCAGCCACCGCTCGCATGGTTCAACCGGTCAGTGTCAGGATCCGGGCAAGGTTTTCAAAGGCAAGAAGATGGCCGGTCACATGGGTGCTGCCCGTGTTACCACGCAGAACCTTCAGGTTGTGCGCACCGATGCCGAACGTGGTCTCATCATGATCAAAGGTGCCGTTCCCGGTTCCAAAGGTGGTTGGGTGACGGTCAAGGATGCGGTCAAGAAACCGTTTCCCGAAAACGCGATCCTGCCCGCGGGTCTGAGATCAATGGCCGAAGAAGCCGCGAAAGCAGCCGAAGCTGCCGCCGCTGCCGCTGCTGCCGAAGAAGAAGCCGCTGCACAAGCCGCAGCTGAAGCAGAACAGGCCGCAATCGACGCAGCCGAGGCCGCCGAAGCCAAGACGGATGCAGTTGCCGAAGCGCAAGCTGCCGAAGCTGAGAAGAAGGAAGGCGAAGAATGAAACTCGACGTGATCAAACTGGACGGCGGCAAGGCCGGCTCGGTCGATCTGGGCGAAGACATCTTCGGCCTGGAACCGCGCGCGGACATCCTGCACCGCGTCGTCCGCTGGCAGCGTAACAACGCGCAGGCCGGTACCCACAAGGTGAAAACCCGCTCAGAGGTCAGCTATTCGACCAAGAAGATCTATCGCCAGAAAGGCACCGGCGGCGCACGCCACGGCGCACGTTCGGCACCGATCTTTCGCGGTGGTGGTGTGTACAAAGGCCCGGTTGTCCGCAGCCATGGCCATGAACTGACCAAGAAGTTCCGCAAGCTGGGGCTTAAGCACGCGCTGTCGGCTAAAATGGCTGCTGGTGAACTGGTCATCATCGACGCCGCATCGTCGAATGGCAAGACCGCAGTTCTGGCGAAACAGATCAAGGATCTGGGCTGGAAACGCGCGCTGATCATCGACGGGGCCGAGGTGAATACTGAATTCGCCAACGCCGCACGCAACATCGAAGGTCTGGATGTTCTGCCGTCGATGGGCGCAAACGTCTATGACATCCTCAAGCGTGACACACTTGTGCTCACCAAAGCGGGTGTCGAAGCACTGGAGGCTCGTCTGAAATGAGCGCGAAACCGCAACATTACGATGTGATCCGCAAGCCGATCATCACGGAAAAGGCTACCATGGCGTCTGAAAATGGCGCAGTTGTCTTTGAAGTGGCGATGGACAGCAACAAACCCCAGATCAAAGAGGCCGTCGAGGCGCTGTTTGGTGTCAAGGTCAAAGCTGTGAACACCACGATCACCAAAGGCAAAGCCAAACGGTTCCGGGGCCAACTGGGTCGCCGCGCAAACGTAAAAAAGGCCTATGTGACCCTCGAAGAGGGAAACACTATCGACGTGACCACAGGTCTCTGATAGTAAGCCGCGAATCTGTCGTGGCCCCGGCGTTGTCCGGGGCCATGGCTGTTTAAACCGGGGACCTTCGGGGCCCTAAATTTAGGTCACCCGTTTCGGGGGGCTACAATATAGGCGGGCCACTGTTTCAGCGGTCCCGTCACAAGCAAACGGAAGACAGAAAGCATGGCACTCAAGTCGTATAAGCCGACGACGCCGGGCCAGCGTGGGCTGGTGCTGATCGACCGTTCGGAGCTTTGGAAAGGGCGTCCGGTCAAATCTCTTACTGAGGGTTTGACCAAACATGGCGGCCGGAACAACACCGGACGGATCACGATGCGTCGCAAAGGCGGCGGGGCGAAACGCCTCTATCGGATCGTCGATTTCAAGCGTAACAAATTCGATGTGGCGGCAACCGTTGAACGGATCGAGTATGACCCGAACCGGACCGCCTTTATCGCGCTGGTGAAATATCAAGATGGTGAGCAGGCTTATATCCTGGCACCGCAGCGTCTGGCGGTTGGCGATTCTGTGATCGCATCCGCCAAGGCTGACATCAAGCCGGGTAATGCAATGCCATTCTCGGGCATGCCGATCGGTACGATCATCCACAACATCGAGCTGAAGCCCGGTAAAGGTGGTCAGATCGCACGTGCCGCCGGCACCTACGCCCAGTTCGTGGGCCGTGATGGTGGCTATGCTCAGGTTCGCCTGTCTTCGGGTGAGCTGCGTCTGGTGCGTCAGGAATGCATGGCCACCGTTGGTGCTGTCAGCAACCCCGACAACAGCAACCAGAACTACGGTAAAGCGGGCCGCATGCGCCACAAGGGCATCCGCCCGTCGGTGCGTGGTGTGGTTATGAACCCGATCGACCACCCCCATGGTGGTGGTGAGGGTCGTACCTCGGGTGGTCGTCACCCGGTTACACCCTGGGGCAAGCCCACAAAGGGTGCCCGCACCCGGAACAAGAACAAAGCGTCGCAAAAGCTTATTATCCGCTCGCGTCACGCCAAGAAGAAGGGACGTTAATCTATGTCTCGCTCTGTATGGAAAGGCCCCTTTGTCGATGCTTACGTGCTGAAAAAAGCCGAAGCATCGCGCGAGTCGGGTCGTAACGAAGTCATCAAAATCTGGTCGCGCCGCTCGACGATCCTGCCCCAGTTTGTGGGCCTGACGTTTGGCGTCTACAACGGCAAGAAACATATCCCCGTCAACGTCAGCGAAGACATGATCGGTCAAAAGTTTGGCGAATACAGCCCGACCCGCACCTATTATGGCCATGCCGCCGACAAAAAAGCGAAGCGGAAGTAAGTCATGGGCAAGGAAAAGAACCCCCGCCGCGTGGCCGATAACGAAGCAATGGCAAAACTGCGCATGCTTCGCACAAGCCCGCAAAAGCTTAACCTCGTTGCTGGACTGATCCGCGGCAAGAAAGTGGACAAGGCCCTGACCGCCCTGACATTTTCGAACAAGCGGATCGCTGAGGACGTAAAGAAATGTCTTCAGTCGGCCATCGCCAACGCCGAAAACAACCACAACCTGGATGTGGATGAACTCGTCGTCGCCGAGGCTTATGTCGGCAAGAACCTTGTCATGAAGCGCGGTCGCCCGCGTGCCCGCGGCCGGTTTGGCGCACTGCGCAAACCGTTCTCGGAGCTGACGATCAAGGTGCGTGAAATTGAGGAGCAAGCCTAATGGGTAACAAAGTCAATCCGATTGGCATGCGCCTGCAGGTGAACCGCACCTGGGACAGCCGCTGGTATGCCGACACCAAAGACTATGGAAATCTTCTGCTTGAAGACATCGCAATGCGCGAGTTCATCAACAAGGAATGCAAACAGGCCGGCATCAGCCGGGTGATCATCGAGCGCCCCCACAAAAAGTGCCGTGTGACCATTCACACCGCACGTCCGGGCGTCATCATCGGCAAAAAAGGCGCCGATATCGAGGGTCTGCGCAAGAAACTGGCGGCGATGACCGACAGCGAACTGCACCTGAACATCGTCGAAGTTCGCAAGCCCGAGCTTGATGCCGCCCTTGTTGGCGAAAGCATCGCGCAACAGCTTGAGCGTCGTGTGTCCTTCCGCCGTGCGATGAAACGTGCGGTTCAGAACGCAATGCGCATGGGTGCCCTGGGTATCCGGGTCAACGTCGCGGGCCGCCTTGGTGGCGCCGAGATCGCCCGGACCGAATGGTACCGCGAGGGCCGCGTGCCCCTGCATACCCTGCGTGCCGATATCGATTACGCCAACGTCGAGGCCACAACGGCTTACGGCATCATCGGTATCAAGGTCTGGATCTTCAAGGGTGAGATCATGGAGCACGATCCAGGTGCCCGTGATCGCAAAGCCCAGGAACTCCAGGATGGTCCCGCGCCCCGTGGTGCCGGCGGCCGTCGTTAAGGAGGAATGACAGATGCTACAACCAAAACGCACAAAATTCCGTAAGCAGTTCAAAGGCCGGATCAAGGGCGAAGCCAAAGGTGGCTCTGATCTGAACTTTGGCACCTACGGTCTGAAAGCCACCCAGCCCGAGCGTGTCACCGCACGCCAGATTGAGGCGGCGCGTCGTGCAATGACCCGTCACATGAAACGTCAGGGCCGGGTCTGGATCCGGATTTTCCCGGACACTGCTGTGACATCCAAACCTACCGAAGTCCGGATGGGTAAGGGTAAAGGCTCGGTCGATTACTGGGCGGCCCGGGTCAAACCAGGCCGGATCATGTTCGAGATCGACGGCGTGAATGAGGCCGTTGCGTTCGAGGCCCTGCGCCTTGCCGCGATGAAGCTGCCGATCAAGACCCGTGTCGTGGTGCGCGAAGACTGGTAAGCGCGTGGGTTTCACCCACCTTACATGAGATTGAAAGGCCCCTGCCAAGCGATTGGCGGGGGCTTTTTGTTGCGGCAGGGCCAAGGCCTCTCGCCACGCGGGCGCCTCTGGTTTAAGACGGGGCCATGACACAGATAACCTCACTCTTCGTGACCCGCCTCTATCGCGCTGCTCTCTCCGAGCATGGCAAACCCATTGACGTGGGAGAGCTTGAAACCTCATGCTATTCCATCGCCGAAGATGACGAGGCCGGGCAAGAATGGTGCGAGGAAAACGGCTATCCTGGTTATACCTCTTATGCTTCGCTGACTGATCTGGGCTGGCGTTTTCCGATATTTGCCGATCTGGTCAAGGCCCTGGACAAACATGTGGCCGCCTTTGCCAAAGATCTGGAGTTTGATCTGGATGGCAAGGAATTGAAGCTTGAAGATATCTGGATCAACATCCTGCCCGAGGGCGGTACCCACAGCAGCCACATCCACCCGCATTCGGTGATCAGCGGCACCACCTATGTGGCGATGCCCGAAGGGGCCAGCGCACTGAAATTGGAAGACCCCCGCTCGGCCCGGATGATGGCCGCCCCCGCCCGCAAGAAAGACGCGCGTGAAGAGATGCGCAGTTTCATCTATGTTGCCCCTGCGGTGGGGGATGTCCTGCTTTGGGAAAGCTGGCTGCGCCACGAGGTGCCGATGAATATGTCTGAAGAAGAACGGATCAGCGTCAGTTTCAACTACAATTGGGGCTGAATGGCCTGCCCAAATCGCGGGCATGGGGCGAATCGCGTGCTTGTTTGCCGGTATTTTGGGAATAATTACGCCGAATCCCAAGATTCAGCGATTTCTGCTTGCAAAATTGTGCAAGCACCCCCAAGTACGTCATGCTTACGTTATTCTTTTTCGACCCACTGTCTCCCTTAAACCGGCGTTCAGTCTTTCGATCCAGACCGACCACGCCGGGCTGCAGCACTACCGCGGGCAGCAAAAAACAAGGAGATTACGGTATGGCTAATGGCACCGTAAAATGGTTCAACTCAACCAAAGGCTTCGGCTTTATCGCACCTGATGGTGGCGGCAAAGACGTTTTCGTTCACATTTCTGCAGTCGAGCGCGCCGGTCTGACCGGTCTGGCCGACGACCAGAAAGTAACCTTCGACATCGAAGCAGGCCGTGATGGCCGCGAAAGCGCGTCGAACCTTCAGCTCGCCTAAGTCGAACTGATCTGACTAATTCGGGCGGCATCGGGAACACCCCGGCGCCGCCCGTTTTTGTTTTTAGGTGATGGGAAAGCTGGCTGCGCCAACGAAGTCCTTATGAAAATCATCTGGGACGAACGGATTAATGCGCGTTCGAATTAAGGGCGACTGAAGCATTTAGAACCCGGCATTGGTGACCATCCCGGCTTGTTGGGCCAGCAAACCTGGCGTGTGTGAGCCACACATGTCGTAATGGTCTGAAGATTTCCAGGCGCGGGCATCACCCACACAGTGGAAAACAGAAAACTTATCCCTTGCCCTATCCCCCTACCTCCCTTATAGACCCCCAATCCGCGACGCCCGGGCAACCGGGATTCGTGTGTTTGCAATTCATCCACCAGGTTTCAGGTGACCCTGTAACAACCGACAGGGGCCAACTGGTGTTTTGAGAAAGGAAAAGGCGATGAACGCCAAGGAACTACGTGATAAAACACCGGACCAGCTCCGCGAGGATCTGGCCGCACTGAAAAAAGAGCAGTTCAACCTGCGCTTTCAGGCCGCAACCGGTCAGCTGGAAAACCCCGCGCAGATGAAAACGGCCCGCCGTAGCGCTGCGCGCGTCAAGACCATCCTGAACGAAAAAGCCGCTGCAGCGGCCGCTGAATAAGGAGCCATAAGATGCCCAAACGTATCCTGACTGGCACCGTGACCAGCAACGCGAACGAGCAAACCGTAACCGTGTCCGTTGAGCGCCGCTTCAAGCACCCGGTTCTGCAGAAAACCATCCGTAAGTCCAAGAAATACCGGGCTCACGACGAAAAGAACGCCTTCAAGGTCGGCGACCAGGTTCGTATCATCGAATGTGCGCCGCGCTCGAAAACCAAACGCTGGGAGGTTCTGGAGGCCTAAGCCTGCAGATACTTTACAGTATCATCGAAACCCTGGGGACAAGGCAGTGCATCGCCCCCCATAGGTCGGGAGAAACCAAATGATCCAGATGCAGACCAACCTGGATGTTGCTGACAACAGCGGCGCGCGCCGTGTTCAGTGCATCAAGGTACTGGGTGGTTCCAAGCGTAAGTACGCATCCGTGGGTGACATCATTGTCGTCTCGGTCAAGGAAGCCATCCCGCGCGGCCGCGTGAAAAAAGGCGACGTTCGCAAGGCCGTCGTTGTACGCACCGCCAAGGAAGTTCGTCGTGAAGACGGTACCGCCATCCGCTTTGACCGTAACGCTGCCGTGATCCTGAACAACGCAGGTGAGCCGGTAGGGACCCGTATCTTTGGGCCGGTTGTGCGCGAATTGCGCGGCAAGAACTTCATGAAAATCATCTCGCTCGCCCCGGAGGTGCTGTAAGATGGCTGCCAAACTGAAAAAAGGCGACAAGGTCGTCGTGCTTGCTGGCAAGGACAAGGGTAAAGAGGGAACTATTTCCTCGGTTGACCCCAAAGCCGGCAAAGCTGTTGTAGACGGTGTGAACATGGCAATCCGCCACACCCGTCAAAGCCAGACCAGCCAAGGTGGCCGCATCCCAAAAGCGATGCCGATCGACCTGAGCAACCTGGCAATGCTGGACAAAAATGGCAAACCTACCCGCGTTGGCTTCAAGATCGAAGGTGACAAGAAAGTGCGTTTTGCCAAGACCACGGGGGACGTGATCAATGCTTGATACTGCAAATTATACCCCGCGTCTGAAGACTCTGTTCAAGGACAGCATCAAAGCTGCCATGAAAGAAGAGTTCGGCTACAAGAACGACATGCAGATCCCGCGTCTGGATAAAATCGTTCTGAACATCGGCTGTGGCGCCGAGGCGGTCCGCGATTCCAAAAAGGCCAAATCGGCCCAGGAAGACCTGTCCACCATCGCTGGCCAGCACGCTGTCATCACGACTGCCAAGAACTCCATCGCTGGTTTCCGCGTTCGCGAAGACATGCCGATGGGGGCCAAGGTTACCCTGCGTGGCGACCGGATGTATGAATTCCTTGACCGTCTGACGACTGTTGCAATGCCTCGTATCCGCGACTTTCGCGGCGTATCTGGCAAAAGCTTTGATGGTCGTGGCAACTATGCCTTTGGCATCAAGGAACACATCATCTTCCCCGAAATCAACTTTGATAAAGTTGATGAAATGTGGGGTATGGACATCATAATCGCAACCACGGCGCAAACCGACGCTGAAGCCAAGGCGCTGTTGAAGCATTTCAACATGCCCTTCAACAGCTAAAGCAGCGGGAGAAAGAATTATGGCTAAAAAAGCAATGATCGAACGCGAAACCAAGCGCCAGAAACTGGTGGCAAAATACGCCACCAAGCGCGCCGCGTTGAAAGAGATCATCAATGATGAGAGCAAGCCGATGGAAGAGCGCTTTCGCGCTTCTCTGAAGCTGGCAAAACTGCCGCGTAACAGCTCGGCCACCCGGCTTCACAACCGTTGCCAGTTGACCGGTCGTCCGCACGGCTATTATCGCAAACTCAAAGTGTCACGGATCATGCTGCGCGAGCTCGGCTCAAGCGGTCAGGCTCCTGGCCTTGTGAAATCCAGCTGGTAAGGGAGATTTGATATGAATGATCCTATCGGCGATATGCTCACCCGTATCCGTAACGCCGGCATGCGTGGCAAATCCACCGTCTTGACCCCAGCGTCGAAAATGCGTGTCCGGGTTCTCGACGTGCTTGCGGACGAAGGGTACATCCGCGGCTACGAGGCAACCACCGGCGCAGATGGCCACCCGGCCATCGAGGTCAGCCTCAAGTATTTCGAAGGCACCCCTGCTATTCGCGAAATGAAACGGGTCTCAAAACCCGGTCGTCGCGTCTATCTGGGCGTCAATGACATCCCGCAGGTCCGTCAGGGTCTGGGTGTGTCGATTGTCTCCACCTCAAAAGGTGTGATGTCGGATGCAAGTGCACGCAGCCACAATGTTGGCGGCGAAGTGCTCTGCACCGTATTCTAAGGGGGCTGAAACATGTCACGTATCGGCAAACAACCTGTTGCTCTGCCCAGTGGTGTCACCGCGACGCTGTCGGGTCAGACGATTGAGGTCAAAGGCCCTAAAGCGACCAAAAGCTTCACGGCGACTGATGATGTCACCCTCACCATCGAGGATGGCCAGATTTCGGTGACGCCGCGCGGCAAATCGAAACGCGCACGTCAGCAGTGGGGCATGACCCGCACTGTGGTGGCCAACCTGGTCCATGGCTGCAACGAAATGTTCAAGAAAGAACTTGAGATTCGCGGCGTTGGTTACCGGGCTCAGATGCAGGGCAATGTCCTGAAGCTGAACCTTGGCCTGTCCCACGACGTTGATTTCGAAGTTCCGGAAGGTGTGACTGTAACCGCGCCCAAGCCCACCGAACTGGTGGTTGAAGGCACGGATAAGCAGCTCGTTGGTCAGGTTGCGGCAAATATCCGCGACTGGCGTCGTCCCGAGCCCTACAAGGGCAAAGGCATTCGCTACAAAGACGAGTATATCTTCCAGAAGGAAGGCAAGAAGAAGTAAGGACGCGACAGATGGCAAACAGCAAAAGAAAACTGTTCCAAAAACGCCGCATGCGCGTTCGGAACAAACTTCGCAAGGTCAACGCAGGGCGTCCGCGCCTTTCCGTTCACCGCTCGAACAAGAATATCAGCGTTCAGCTGATCGACGACGTCAATGGTGTGACGCTCGCCGCGGCCTCGACCCTCGAAAAGGGGCTGGGTGTGGTTGGCAAAAACAACGTCGAAGCAGCCACGAAAGTGGGTGCAGCGATTGCCGAACGTGCCAAAAAGGCCGGCGTAAGCGAAGCTTACTTCGACCGTGGCGGTTTCCTGTTTCACGGCAAGGTCAAGGCAGTTGCCGACGCCGCGCGTGAAGGTGGCCTGAAAATCTAAATAGCGCAGGCGGTCCATTCAGGACCGCCTCGATGATCCGGGGGTTTTGGCCCACTGGGATTGAATAAAACAGGTACCTATGGTGCCGCAAGGAAAGGACGCCAATATGGCAAGAGATGACAACCGTCGCGGTGGTCGCGATCGCGACGAAACGCCGGAATTCGCCGATCGTCTGGTTGCAATCAACCGCGTATCGAAAACCGTTAAAGGTGGTAAACGCTTTGGCTTTGCCGCTCTGGTCGTTGTTGGCGACCAAAAAGGCCGCGTAGGCTTTGGCAAAGGTAAAGCGAAAGAGGTCCCCGAGGCTATTCGCAAAGCCACTGAGCAAGCCAAGCGTCAGATGATCCGCGTACCGCTGCGCGAAGGCCGCACGCTGCACCACGACATGGAAGGCCGTCATGGCGCCGGTAAGGTCGTGATGCGTACTGCCCCGCAAGGTACCGGTATCATTGCCGGTGGTCCGATGCGCGCCGTGTTCGAGATGCTGGGCGTTCAGGACGTTGTTGCAAAATCCAACGGCAGCCAGAACCCCTACAACATGATCCGCGCCACAATTAACGGCCTGCAAAAAGAAAGCAGCCCGCGTATGGTGGCACAGCGTCGTGGTAAGAAGGTGGCCGACATCCTGAAACGCGATGAGGCCCCCGCAGCGGCACCTGCCGAAGAAACCGCGGAAGCGTAAGGAGATCTGAACCATGGCAAAAACCATCGTCATCAAGCAGATCGGTTCGCCGATCCGCCGCCCGGAAAAACAGCGTCAGACGCTGATTGGCCTGGGTCTCAACAAAATGCACCGCGTGCGCGAACTGGAAGATACCCCAGCCGTGCGCGGCATGATCAACAAGATTCCGCATATGGTTGAGATCATCGAAGAAAAAGGCTGAACGCAGGCGTAGGTCTCACCCGCCCTACGAGAGTTTGCAGGCGCCCCGGTCAGAAATGGCCGGGGCGCTTTGCTTTGCTGGACACGAGTTGCAGGGGGCGAAACCAGCTTTTACGACCATGCGTCAACCGCAATACGGATATTCCAAATCAGACCTAGTGGGGTGAGTCTCGCAGGCTTACTTGCGCCTCTGAGGAATAAATCAAACCCCGGAGTAATTCCAATGGCCATGGCCGCCCGCTACAACACTCTTTTCGCCCCGCTTGCCGGGCTATTTGCATCGCTGATACGCCGCGCTCAGACGGCATGGGCTGCGGGCCCGGTGCCGCACTGGACAGATTACCTGCGCGACACCTCGCCGAAAGGTTGACGGCCAGTCGCTCACGCCGCCTTGGGCCCAGAAATAGCAAACGCTCCGGTCAGCTGACTGGGGCGTTTTTTAATCTCAGTCGCAGGTAAATCCAGGCTCACGCGCTGAAATTCGGGCAGATTTGCCTGACGCCTGCACATATTCTTTAGTATCGGGTGGCAATATTTGATTCACGACCGCCCTGTTTGGCATGGTAAGATTTCCCTGCGACGGGTGTATAACACCGTACCCCGCCAGCCTGTGCATTAAGGTGATGAACCAGCAATAACAGGGGGGACCCATGTCTCATAAGTATTCCGGTGGCTGCAGCCACATCCATACCCATTCCGACAGCGACCCGATTGACAATCACACCTGCCACTGTTCCGTCTGCAAAGGCGTGACCGGCCAGGACACCACCCATGTGGTGTTTTTCAATCACGACGATGTTGTGGTTGACCATGAAGACAAGCTGAAACGCCAGCCGTTCAATGCCAACAACCCCGACGGCCCGCTAGAGCTGTGCACCTGTGGCGAGTGTGGCGCACCAGTCATGCTGGACGACAAACAAAGCCGCATCCGGGTGATCGTGCCCAACCTGATGGGCTATGGCGATCAGATTGAACCGGCGCCCTATCACGCCTTCTATGATCCCGCCAGCGGTGTGCCCAAGCCCTCGGATGGCCGACCGGTCTACGAAGGGTTGCGTCCTGATTTCGTCTGGCCCGAAGGGTCCTGAAAATGCGAACGGATTGGCGCGGGGGAAGATCCTCCGCGCCCCAGCCCCGGGCTTATGCCCCGCCCGCGCTTGGGGTGGTTTGTTGTGCCCGCCCGATTAACGCGCACCCAAGCGTCCGGGTTAGTGCCTCGGCCAGCTCGTCCACCGTCTCGGTCGAAACGAACATGCCGCCGGTGCGGTCCGCCAGACATTTGGCGACGGTTTTTCCATCGGCATAGGTCTTTGCCTCGGGGCTGTCCCAGGTAAAGAAATCCGCGACCACCTTGAAACCGATGACATGCACCGTCAGACCCGGCGCTATGGCGGCGAATTCGGTGCCAAGGGCGCAGGGCGTGCCGCCGCAGGTTTCATTCCCGTCGGTCACCAGCACAACAATACCTCTTTGGCGCAACACGCCCGCCGCCCGCCGGACCGCATTGGTCAACGGTGTCAGCCCATTGGGCTGCAAGCCATCAATGGCAGTGATGATCCGGTCGGCGGCGTCCGGGGCAGGGGCAAAGCGCAGGTCGATGTTGCTGCAGGCATCCAGTGGCCCGGGCCCATAGGTAATCAGTCCAACCCTGCGATAGGGGGCAATCTGCGGCATGGCCCGGCGCACTGCATGGCGCGCGTCGACGATCCGGGTGGTATCCTGAATATCAAACCCAAGTTCGGCCATCGACGCAGACGCGTCAAAAACCAGCATCGCATCCGCCGCACAACCAGATAGCCCACGCGCAGGTGGCGGGCTTACCGCTGCAACTGACAGTGCGGCCGCCCCAATCAGACAGATTGGCATTCTCATACCAACAGCTTGGCACTAGTCTCGTTTCAAAATCAATGAAAGGCACTGCAATGTTCGTCAAAAAACTGTCTGACACTCTGATCACACCTGCCCATGTTACGGGTGATGCCTTTGAAAGCCGCCGCATTCTGCTGGCGGCGGACGGGTTGGGGTATTCCTTTCACGATACAGTCGTGAAAAAGGGCAGCACCCAACGGTTGGAATACAAAAACCACATCGAGGCGAATTACTGCATCGAAGGTGAGGGTGAAGTGGAAGAGGTATCCACCGGGCAGGTCTGGCCGCTGCGCCCCGGCACCATGTATGTGCTGGATCAACACGACGCCCATATCATTCGCGCAACCCAAAGTGACTTGAGGTTCATCTGCATCTTTACGCCTGCCCTCAGCGGCGAAGAGACGCATGACGCCAGCGGAAGCTATGCCCCGCCGGGATGAGGACAGGATAAGGCTTGAACGCGGCGCACATCCCGTCTATACGCCCCCGGTGGTCCGTTGTGGACCCGACTCAACAATCAAGAAACGCCGCGTTTGGCCGCTCCCGTCGCTGGGGGCCACTTCCGGCAAAGGAGAAGCGACATGAAACTGCATGAACTGCACGACAATCCCGGTGCAACAAAGAAACGCAAACGCATTGGCCGTGGTCCGGGTTCGGGCACAGGTAAAACTGGTGGCCGGGGCATTAAAGGTCAGAAATCACGCTCGGGCGTGGCGATCAAGGGCTACGAAGGCGGCCAGATGCCGCTTTATCAACGTCTGCCCAAGCGTGGCTTTACCAAGCCGAACCGCAAGCAATACGCCGTTGTGAACCTTGGTCTGATCCAGAAATTCATCGACGACAAGAAACTCGACATCAAATCCGCCATCACCGAAGATGCGCTGGTTGCGTCGGGTCTTGTGCGTCGCAAACTTGACGGTGTTCGTGTTCTGGCCAAAGGCGATATTTCGGCCAAAGTGAAGCTGGAAGTGACCGGCGCGTCGAAATCTGCCGTTGAAGCGGTGGAAAAAGCTGGCGGTTCGCTGACAGTCACAACTGCGCAGGCTGCTGAATAAGAGGTTGTGAGCGGCGCCCGCGCCGCTTACATAGTCTCACACGTTTTCCCATGACGCCGCCTGAGCTGGAAAACCGCTCATGGCGGCGTTGTCATTAAGAGAGAGCCGAATGGTATCTGCAGCAGAACAAATGGCGGCCAATACAAGCTGGTCCGCACTTGGCAAAGCCTCTGATCTTCGCAACCGCATCCTGTTTACGCTGGGTCTGCTGATCGTCTACCGGTTGGGCACCTACATTCCGGTGCCGGGTATCGACGGCGCAGAATTGCGCGCATTCATGGAGCAGGCGACACAGGGCCTTGGTGGTATCCTGTCGATGTTCACCGGTGGTGCGCTTGGCCGGATGGGTATCTTTGCCCTTGGGATCATGCCGTATATCTCGGCCTCGATCATCATTCAGTTGCTGACCGCGATGGTTCCGACGCTGGAGCAGCTCAAGAAAGAGGGTGAACAGGGCCGCAAGAAGATCAACCAGTACACCCGCTATGGCACCGTGGGTCTGGCAACGCTGCAATCATACGGACTGGCCGTCAGCCTGCAATCCGGCGATCTGGTCACCAATCCCGGCGTCTTTTTCATCGTTTCCTGCATGGTTACGCTGGTGGGCGGTACCATGTTCCTGATGTGGCTGGGTGAACAGATCACCGCACGCGGCATCGGCAACGGTATCTCACTTATCATTTTCGTCGGCATCATTGCCGAAGTGCCCGCAGCCCTTGCACAGTTCTTCAGCCAGGGCCGTTCGGGCGCTGTCAGCCCCGCTGTGATCGTCGGTGTGATGGTCATGGTGGTGGCCGTCATTGCCTTTGTGGTGTTCATGGAGCGCGCCCTGCGCAAGATCCATATTCAGTACCCGCGCCGTCAGGTCGGGATGAAGGTGTATGACGGCGGATCAAGCCACCTGCCGGTCAAAGTAAACCCGGCTGGCGTTATCCCGGCGATCTTTGCCAGTTCGTTGTTGCTGTTGCCCACCACAATCAGCACATTCTCGGGCGCTCAAACCGGCCCGATTATGTCGCTCATCCTGGCTTATTTCGGCCCCGGCCAGCCGCTTTACCTACTTTTCTTCACGGGAATGATCGTATTTTTCGCTTATTTCTACACCTACAACGTTTCGTTCAAGACAGATGAAGTGGCAGAGAATCTGAAGAACCAGAATGGTTTTGTTCCCGGTGTGCGTCCGGGTAAAAAGACTGCCGAGTATCTGGATTATGTCGTAACCCGCGTTCTGGTGCTGGGGTCGGCCTATCTTGCGGCCGTTTGCCTGCTGCCCGAGATTCTGCGCAGCCAGTTGCAAATCCCGTTCTATTTTGGCGGCACATCGGTTCTTATCGTGGTCTCGGTGACCATGGACACGATCCAGCAGGTTCAATCGCATCTTCTGGCACATCAATACGAAGGCTTGATCGAGAAATCACAGCTGAGCGGCAAAGGTAAAAAGCGCGCTCGCAGGAAAGGGGCTGCACGCCGATGAACATCATTCTTCTTGGACCGCCGGGCGCAGGCAAAGGTACACAGGCTCACCTTTTGGTGGAAGGCCGCAACATGATCCAGCTTTCAACCGGCGATATGCTGCGCGAAGCCAAGGACAGCGGCACCGAAATGGGTAAGGTTGTGGCGGATGTCATGGCGCGCGGTGATCTGGTGACGGATGATATCGTGATCGGGCTGATCCGCGAGAAGCTGCAGGGCGACAAGGCAGGCGGCTTTATCTTTGACGGTTTCCCGCGCACGCTGGCACAAGCTGATGCACTGGGCGGTTTGCTGGAAGAGAACGGCGAGACACTGGATGCCGTGGTCGAGATGCGCGTTGATGATGACGCGCTGGTACAACGCATCACCGCACGTTCCACCTGTGGCGGCTGTGGCAATGTCTACAACGACATCACCAAGCCCTGGCCTGCGGATGGCAAGTGCGAAAACTGTGGCTCGAACGATGTCAAGCGCCGGGCGGATGACAACGAGGAAAGCCTTAAGAATCGCCTGATGGAATACTACAAGAAAACCTCGCCGCTGATTGGCTATTACTATGCCAAGGGCATGCTCAGGTCGGTCAACGGACTGGGCGAAATTGCTGAAGTGCAAGCAGAGATCAACTCGGTTTTGAACACCTGAAGCTCACTTCGCACCTTGTCGTTTTGTCATCTATTAGTTCAAATGCTTTGATTAGCTTTAAGCCGCCGCAAAATATTCTGCGGCGGTTTCTGCTTTTAGATTAGGGGCTATGTCCCCTATTTCGAAACAATGCCTCGAGAATGGCTATATTGTACAAGCCAGATAGGGAAATTCACTCAATATTCTTCGGATTTTCGGTTTTGTTTGACATCTAAAGGCATTTCTTAAATATCTTTTTGATGTTCATCAATTATTCCTTGGGGGAATCATGCTAAACACTATCAAAGCTTTTTTAGTTTCGGCCTTTATGGCAACAACGTTAATTGCTGCCACTCAGGCAAGCGCAACAAGTGTGAACTGGACCACAGAAGGTGGTCTGTCTGATTTTGATACGGATACTATCACTTTTACCGGGTTCAACACCAATCAGCTTACCAGTGTGGTCGGCAGCGCATTCTTTCACAGCCATAGCACCAGTTCGGTTGTGAATTTCAATCTTGAAGTTCTGCTTGACGGTGTATGGACATCAATTTTCACAGACTCGACGAACTCTGTTTCTCCGGTCAGCGGCGATAATGTGTTGTCCAGCCTGATCTCGAACGTCAGTTTTGCAACGGGTATCGTATCCGGTATCCGCGCGACCGGTTCCCCTAATCAATCTCAGGCGAATCACAATTGGGGTAACACGGTGTTTAATTTCAACGATGTGTCCCGAGTTCCGCTTCCCGCAAGCCTTCCTCTCTTAGCTGCTTCAATTTTCGGCTTTGGGTTTATGCGTCGACGTGCGCAAAAAGGCTGAGACGCGTTAAAAAAACGCAGTTATCTGCAACAACGCCGCCGTCAAAATTCAAATGGCTTGTTATCAGGCCATTTGGCTTGACGGCGGCGTAATATGCTCATAACACGCCCTATCTGTATAGAGAATCAGATCGCAAAACAGGTCGCTCCTGTGGCGCGAGATCACCAAATCAGCTGCGGCCCGAAGCGAAAACGCGTCGGGCTTGCGTTGTGAAAAAAGGGTCTGGCATTACGGACCCGCAACGAAAAGGAAAGTGACACGTGGCACGTATTGCCGGCGTAAACATCCCGACCCATAAACGGGTCCCGATCGCCCTGACTTATATCACCGGAATTGGCCATTCGACCGCCAAAACCATCTGTGAAGCCGTGAACATCGACGTTTCCCGTCGTGTAAACGAACTCAGCGATGCCGAAGTTCTGGCCATCCGCGAACATATCGACGCGAACATCGACGTCGAAGGTGACCTGCGCCGCGAAGTTCAGATGAACATCAAGCGCCTGATGGATCTTGGCTGCTACCGTGGCCTGCGTCACCGTCGCAACCTTCCGGTTCGCGGTCAGCGGACCCATACCAACGCACGCACACGCAAAGGCCCCGCAAAGGCCATTGCCGGTAAGAAGAAATAAGGGAGGGCTGATCAATGGCACGCGATACCAAACGCACCAAAAAGAAGGTCTCCAAGAACATCGCCACCGGCGTTGCTCATGTGAACTCGTCTTTCAACAACACCAAGATCCTGATCTCGGACGTGCAGGGCAATGCGATCGCATGGTCGTCGGCCGGCACAATGGGCTTCAAGGGGTCGCGTAAATCCACCCCCTATGCCGCTCAGATGGCCGCAGAAGATGCGGGCAAAAAGGCACAGGAACATGGCATGCGCACCCTTGAGGTCGAAGTTCAGGGGCCCGGTTCGGGCCGTGAATCGGCACTTCGCGCTCTGGCCGCCGTTGGTTTTAACATCACTTCGATCCGTGATGTGACCCCGATGGCCCACAATGGCTGCCGCCCGCCGAAACGCCGCCGGGTCTGATACTGTTTTCCGGGTGGGGCTGCGCTTGTTAGCGTGGGCCCCATTCCGTCATTTTAATACCTCGGGCGTCTTGCACCTTTGGACATGAGGACAAGACAGGAATGGAGGGACACATGATCCATAAGAACTGGGCTGAACTGATCAAGCCGACACAGCTGGAAGTGAAACCGGGGAATGACCCGATCCGCCAGGCAACCGTTGTCGCCGAACCGCTGGAGCGCGGTTTTGGTCTGACACTTGGCAACGCGCTGCGCCGGGTGCTGCTGTCGTCGCTTCAGGGCGCGGCCATCACATCGGTGCAGATCGACAACGTTCTGCACGAGTTTTCATCTGTTGCCGGTGTACGTGAAGACGTCACCGACATCGTTCTGAACCTCAAGGGTGTTTCCCTGCGTATGGAAGTCGAAGGGCCGAAACGCCTGTCGATAAATGCCAAAGGCCCCGGTGTTGTCACCGCTGGTGATATTTCGGACAGTGCCGGTATCGAGATCCTGAACAAGGACCACGTGATCTGTCACCTGGACGAAGGCGCTGACCTGTTCATGGAACTGACAGTGAACCAGGGCAAAGGCTATGTCGCAGCCGACAAGAACAAGCCCGAAGATGCGCCGATTGGCCTGATTCCGATCGACGCGATCTATTCGCCGATCAGCAAGGTCAGCTATGACGTTCAGCCCACCCGCGAGGGCCAGGTGCTGGATTATGATAAGCTGACCATGAAGATTGAAACCGATGGCTCGATCACACCCGATGACGCCGTGGCCTATGCTGCGCGCATCATCCAGGATCAATTGTCGATCTTCGTCAACTTCGACGAACCCGAAGCCGCTGGTCGTCAGGACGAAGACGATGGTCTTGAGTTCAACCCGCTTCTGCTCAAGAAAGTGGACGAGCTCGAACTGTCTGTCCGTTCGGCCAACTGCCTCAAGAACGACAACATCGTTTACATCGGCGATCTGATCCAGAAAACCGAAGCCGAGATGCTGCGCACGCCAAACTTTGGCCGCAAGTCCCTCAACGAGATCAAAGAAGTTCTCAGCGGCATGGGTCTGCACCTTGGCATGGACGTCGAAGACTGGCCACCAGACAACATCGAGGATCTGGCCAAGAAATTCGAGGATGCTTTCTAAGCAATTTGGGAAACGTACGGAATCCGCGTACAAATCGTACGTTTCGTACGTTTCCCACACCGGGCAATCCCGCCCCAAGGAGAGCGGCTGACACGCATCAGACCGCCGGACAAAGCAAAACAAGTCTAGGAGAATTAAAATGCGTCACGCACGAGGCTACCGCCGCCTGAACCGTACCCACGAGCACCGCAAGGCGCTTTGGGCAAACATGGCCGGCTCGCTGATTGAACATGAGCAAATCAAAACGACCCTGCCCAAAGCCAAAGAGCTGCGCCGGATCATTGAGAAGCTTGTAACCCTTGGAAAACGCGGCGATTTGCACGCCCGCCGTCAGGCGGCCTCGCAGCTGAAACAGGACCAGTATGTTGAAAAACTGTTTGCTGTCCTGGGTCCGCGCTACAAAGAGCGTCAGGGCGGCTATGTCCGCGTTCTGAAGGCTGGTTTCCGTTACGGTGACATGGCGCCGATGGCGATTATCGAATTTGTTGACCGTGATGTGGATGCCAAAGGCGCCGCAGACAAGGCCCGCGTTGCTGCCATGGCCGAGGCGGGTGACGAATAATCATTCAGTAACAACTGGTTACTGTCAGGCCCTCGCCCCACCGGCGGGGGCCTTTGCCTTTTCTGGCTTGGCAATTTTTACCGGAATAAAGCAGGGTTTGCTTGCATCTGCGGGCTGGTATTCGCATATCCTGTGGCAGTGCAATCATGGAAAAGGGGGCTGTTTTGATCCGGGCGTTTTGCATCCTTTTGGTATCATTGATAAATCCCGCATGGGCCGAAACCAGCGTGCCGCAGAACCAGATTGAGATTCAGTTGGGTTTTGCCCCCGTCGTTGCCCACGCCGCCCCGGCGGTTGTCAATATCTACGCCAAGCGCATCGTCAACGTCCGCTCTTCCCCATTTCAGAATGATCCCTTTTTTCAAGGGCTTTTCCGTGATTTCGGCTCACCGCGACCGCGGGTTCAGAACTCTCTGGGGTCGGGTGTGATCCTGGGCGAGGATGGGATCGTGGTGTCGAATTACCATGTGGTGGGTGAGGCGACGGATATCCGCGTCGTCCTGAATGACCGCCGCGAATTTTCGGCCAAGGTGTTGTTATCAGACGAGGAAAGTGACTTGGCAATTCTACGGATGGAGAATGCCAACGGCATGGCCGCACTGGAGTTGCGCGACAGCGATACGGTACAGGTGGGCGAATTGGTGTTGGCTATCGGCAACCCCTTCGGCGTTGGCCAGACGGTCAGTAGCGGCATCGTGTCAGGTTTGGCGCGCTCAGGCGCTGCCACGGGCAACGGGCGGGGCTATTTCATCCAGACCGACGCGCCGATCAACCCAGGGAATTCCGGTGGGGCCCTTGTGGATGTGAAGGGGCAACTTATTGGAATCAATACCTCAATTCTATCGCGCTCGGGCGGATCAAATGGTATTGGCTTTGCTATCCCCTCGGCACTGGTGGCACAATTTGTGGCGCAGGCTCGTGCCGGGAGCGACCGGTTTCAGCGCCCCTGGGCAGGGATAGCAGGCCAGCAGGTCACGGCGGATATGGCCGAAGGGCTGGGGCTGGACCGTCCCGGTGGCATCGTGATTTCGCTATTGCACCCTGAAAGCCCCTTTAGAAAAACGGGGTTTCGGGCTGGAGATGTGATCACTGCAGTGGATGGTCAGCCGGTGAATACCGCCGCCGAGATGGTTTTTCGTATGTCTGTGGCAGGGCTAGGCGCGCAAGCGATTGTCACGCGGGCGCGTGATGCTCAGGTCAAAGACATTTCCGTCAATCTGATCGCCGCACCTGACCTTCCGCCACGCGATGCTCAGGAAACTGGAGCCGCCTCGGCCATCCCCGGAATGACGCTGATAAACATCAACCCCGCCGTGATTGCCGACTATGGCCTGCCCCTGAGTGCCAAGGGCGTTGCCATAAGCGACCCCGGCCAGATTGGCGCAAGAGCAGGGTTGCACCCCGGTGATATCCTGCAAAGTATAAACAATTACGATGCAACAGATGTTCCCACAGCCCTGACCCTGCTAAATACAGCGACCCGGCGACTGACGCTTGGGGTGCAGCGCGAGGGCAGGAGCATGGTCATGCGGTTCAGGTTATAACGGGTGGCTGATCTTTTCACCTCTGACACGGGCAAAAACGTGGCTGAAACCGCCCCACGCCCCTTGGCCGATCGGCTGAGGCCCCGCAAACTGTCCGAAGTAATTGGTCAGCAACAGGTTTTGGGCCCGCAGGCTCCGCTTGGTGTGATGCTGGAATCCGGCAGTTTAAGTTCACTGGTGTTCTGGGGCCCGCCGGGGGTGGGCAAGACGACCATCGCGCGGTTGCTTGCGGATGAAACCGATTTGCATTTCATTCAGGTCAGCGCGATTTTTACGGGCGTGCCCGAATTGCGCAAGGTGTTCGAAGAAGCCCGCCATCGCCGCAGCAACGGGCAGGGTACGCTTTTGTTCGTGGATGAGATCCACCGTTTCAACAAGGCCCAGCAGGATGGGTTTTTGCCGCATATGGAGGATGGTACCATCCTCTTGGTGGGGGCCACGACCGAGAACCCCAGTTTTGAGCTGAACGCCGCTTTGCTCAGCCGGGCACAGGTGCTGGTACTGGAGCGGCTTAGCCTTGCTGATCTTGAACATCTGGCACAGCGGGCCGAACAGGAACTGGATCGTTCGCTGCCGCTCGATGGCCCCGCACGCGAGGCGCTGTTGGAGATGGCCGATGGCGATGGCCGCGCCTTACTGAATCTGATCGAGCAGGTGGCGGCCTGGAAAACCGATGGCAAACTGAACACCGCCTCACTTGCCGGGCGGCTGATGAAACGGGCGGCAAAATACGACAAGGGCGGCGATGAGCACTATAATCTTATCTCGGCGCTGCATAAATCGGTGCGTGGCTCAGACCCGGATGCCGCGCTGTACTGGTTTGCACGAATGCTTACCGGCGGAGAGGATCCAAGGTATCTGGCAAGGCGGATCATACGCATGGCTGTTGAGGATATCGGATTGGCCGACCCGCAGGCGCAAACCGTTTGCCTGCACGCTTGGGAGACCTACGAGAGATTGGGCAGCCCCGAAGGTGAACTGGCGCTTGCCCAGGCGGTGACTTATCTGGCGTTAGCGCCGAAGTCGAATGCGGGTTATGCCGGGTTCAAGGCGGCCATGGCCATGGCCAAACGCACCGGTTCGGAGCCGCCCCCCAAGCATATTCTGAATGCCCCGACCAAGCTGATGAAGGATCAAGGTTACGGCGATGGGTACGCCTATGATCATGATGCCGAAGATGGGTTCTCGGGGCAGAACTATTTTCCGGACGGCATTAAACGCCCGGTGATTTACCAACCGGTCGAGCGCGGTTTTGAGCGTGAGCTGAAACGCCGACTGGATTATTTTTCGAAATTGCGTGCCAAGAAGAACTGAGACGATACCGCGCTCGGTGCGTGCCAGCGTCGATAAGGACTATCAGGCAGTAAGGTTCAAAATTTCAGGACGATGTCGTTTTCTGACCATTTGACTAAGGAGGCGTGTAAGCGCACGAAACCTACACTTATGCATAAACTCCTGAAATAAACTGTATCTAGCGGACATAACGAAAAAAAAACTGAATCAGCCAACTAGAGACTGGTAGTCATCTAATTTTCGTGTTTTGGTTACTTTATGTCGCAAATAAGCCACCTACTGACGTGCAGGAATAAGAAGCTTCTGGGTAATGGCCGGAACATCGGCTGTACGAACGAAAAAAGTTCCAACAAAAAAACTCACAGGGAGATACGATGAAACAGATCAAAGATCAGATGATGATTGATCGGCTGGCAGATGCTGCTCGCGAGGGCAAAATCTCACGCCGTTCATTCATGAACTATTCAATGGCTGCAGGGATGACCGCATCAGCTGCAACCGGTTTATGGGGAACCACGGCCAAAGCAGCGCCTACGCCGGGCGGTACTTTCCGCCTTGGTGCACACGACGGTAACACCTCGGATTCACATGATCCCGGTACCTATGTTACTTTTTCGATGATTCAGACAGCGCATACGTTCCGCTCGTATCTGACTCTTATTGAATCTGACGGGTCGCTTGGGCCGGACGTGGCCAGCGAATGGTCGGCAACACCGGACGCCAAAGACTGGACCTTCAAGTTGAACCCCAAGGCGACGTTCCACAGTGGTGCCAAACTGACCGCTGCCGATGTTATCGCATCGTTGAACCATCACCGTGGGGATGACAGCACCTCGGCGGCTAAGGCTTTGTTGGCTGATGTTACCGATATTATTGATAATGGCGACCACTCGATCACGATCAAATCGGGCTCGCCTAATGCCGACCTGCCTTGGCTGATGACCGACTATCACCTGGCAATTGTTCCCGGCAACGCAGATGGCAGTGCAAACTGGCAGTCCGGCGATGGTTGCGGACCATACAAGATGATGGCGGCCAATTTCGGGGTCAATTACAGCCTTGTTCGCCACGATGACTGGCATCTGGAAGGCGCGTATTTTGACGCTGTTGAAATTACGGTCCTGAACGATCCGAATGCGATGCAGTCGGCGCTGGTGACAAGCGACATCGACGCGGCGACGCAATTGGATCTGAAAACTCTGGCTCTGTTGCAGCGCAATCCCGATATCGAGATCGACAACGTACCGTCGGCCGCGGCGATCACAATGCCAATGCTGTGCGACGTGGCGCCATTCGACAATGTCGATGTGCGCAACGCGTTGAAACTGTCGGTAGATCGCAACGAACTGATCGAAAAGATCGCTTATGGCGCTGCGTCACTTGGCAATGACTTCCACCATTCCCCGGCAATGCCCTATTTCCCAGCGGATATTCCGCAGCGGGAGTATGACCCGGAACAAGCAAAAGCGTTGCTGAAGAAGGCCGGTCATGAGGGACTGGAAGTTGGTCTGAGTGTGGCCGACTCGGTTTATTCGGGCGCTGTGGATATGTGCGTACTGTACGCTGAGCAAGCCAAGGCTGCTGGTATCACGATCAACGTTCAACGTGAACCAAACGATGGTTACTATTCTGACGTCTGGCTGAAGAAACCTTGGTGTGCCGTTCAGTGGGGCGCGCGTCCGACACCGGATGTTATGTACAGCCTGGCCTACAAGGACGATGCGGCCTGGAACGAAAGCCACTGGCAGAACGAACGCTTCAATGTGCTGCTGCGTCAGGCCAAGGCCGAGTTGGATGATGCCAAGCGTAAAGAAATGTATGCTGAAATGGGTCAACTGGCCCGTGACGATGGCGGCACAGTTATCCCGTTCTTCCCCAACTTTGTTTACGCACGCCGTAAAAATGTGCGTCATGGTGAAAACCTTGCCGCTAGCTGGCAGATGGATGGCGCACGCGCCTGTAGCCGCTGGTGGTTTGAGGGTTGAACCTAAAATAAAGAGCCCGGCGCTGATGCGCCGGGCTTTTACTTTTTGAGATCCGAAAATTGTGTGGGATACTCATAACAGATTGCCGGAACCCACAAGATCATGCTCCGATCTTAGGTGTGGAATGGCCAAAAAGTAAGCTGAGCGCCATCTAGAGTTCTTGCTATTTGGATGTCAGTGGAAAAACAGGAGGGACGAATGGGAGACATTCTTGGGCTCGTTGGAAAGCGGCTCGGTCTCGGATTGGTGATTCTTTTTATCATCTCAATCATAATTTTCTTCATGGTCGAACTGTTGCCGGGTGACATTGCCCAAGCGGTTCTTGGCCAGGGAGCGACCGAGGAAAACCTTGCGGCCATGCGCAAGGAAATGGGACTCGATCAGCCTGCGATCGTCAGATATCTGGGATGGCTTGCTGGTGCGGTCCAATTTGATTTCGGATCATCGATAGTAACCGGAAAAGCGGTTTCAGCGATTATCGGAGAGCGGTTTGTAAACACGCTATTCCTGGCAGCATATGCTGCTGTGATAGCGGTGCCCATAGCAATCATCTTGGGTGTTATTGTTGCGCTGCTTCGCAACTCAATCTTTGACCGGGTTGCAAACGTGGCAACGCTGACATCAATTTCGTCACCTGAGTTTTTTCTGGCCTATATCCTGATCCTCTACTTCTCGATTAAATGGGGGATGTTCCCGTCGAACGCTAAAATCTCTGACGGTATGACCCTGGCAGACTTGTTGTACCGCACCTTCCTGCCCGCGCTTACGCTGGTCTTGGTGGTCGTGGCGCATATGATGCGAATGACGCGGGCGTCAATTATCAGCCTTCTGGCCTCGCCTTATATCGAAATGGCTCGTCTGAAGGGGGCCCCGCCCTGGAAAGTGATCGTAAAGCACGCTCTGCCTAACGCGTGGGCCCCGATTATAAACGTTGTGGCCCTGAACCTGGCCTATCTGATTACAGGTGTGGTTCTGGTCGAGGTGGTCTTTGTTTACCCCGGCATCGGCCAGGCGCTGGTTGATGCGGTTTCGAAACGAGACTTCCCTGTTGTTCAGGCCTGCTGTCTGATCTTCGCGGCGACATTCATTTTGCTTAACCTTGCAGCTGATGTCGGCGCCATCCTGACAAACCCGCGTTTGCGGCATCCAAAATAAGGGAGTAGAGAAATGAGCTATTTCGTAATCGGCTACTACGCCCTTTTGTTAGCGGTGTCCTGCCTTGCTGCCTTCTACAACAGAAGGTCTGTCTTTCTGTTGGCGTTCTCTCTGACGTTGGTTTCCTTCGTTCTGGGGATCGTTGGCGGCGTTGGTGCCCTGAAGGCTGTTGCCATCTGCGCAGGTCTGTTGGGCCTGACAGCAATGGTATCTTACGCCTTCCGCGAATTCCTGATCGCGCTGGCCCCAATTGAGACCGCAAAGGAACTGCGAACTGCACCTTTAACAGCTGCGTTTGGAATGTTCGTCATTTTCACCTATGCAATTGCGGGTATCTTTGCACCCTGGATTGCGCCGTTTGGAGAGGCGGAGGTTATTTCTTCGGCCTTTGCGCCTGCAGACGAAAACATGCTGCTTGGCGCGGACCAGCTGGGCCGTGATATGTTCAGCAGGTTGGTGTTTGGGGCCCGCAACTCGGTTGGGCTTGCTCTGACTGCCACGATCGCTGCCTTTGTCCTGGGTGCTGGCGCCGGGCTTTTGGCGGCAACCAAGGGCGGGTGGTTTGATCAGTTCATGGGGCGGTTTGCGGATGTGATCATGTCGATCCCATCATTGATCTTCGCCCTGCTTATGCTGTCGATCTTTGGTCCTACCACACCGGTGATCATTATCGCCGTTGCCATCATCTATGCGCCAAGGGTGTTCCGCCTGACGCGCGCGGTTGCGGGCAACGTCGTCGTGATGGACTATATCGAAGCAGCCAAGCTGCGTGGAGAAGGCACGGGTTACCTGATCCGCCGCGAAATCCTGCCAAATTCGATGGCTCCACTTATTGCCGAGTTTGGCCTGGAGTTCTGCTTTGTGTTCCTGTTGGTCGCTGGCCTGTCGTTCCTTGGTCTGGGTATCCAGCCGCCAACGGCGGATTGGGGCTCGATGGTGCGAGAGAACGCCACGCTGATTTCATTCGGTGACATTACGCCGCTGATTCCAGCGGCAGCAATCGCGTTGCTGACCGTTGGGGTCAACTTTGTCGTTGACTGGATGTTGCACCGGTCCTCCGGCCTGAAGGAGTAATCTAAATGCCTAAGAAAAAAGAAGTCCTTCTGAAGATCAGGAACCTGAAAATTCAGGGCTATTCTGATGAGCAATGGGTCGACATCATCAAAGGTGTCGATCTGACCCTCCACCGCGGTGAGGTTATGGGTCTGATCGGTGAATCCGGTGCGGGCAAATCCACCATCGGTGCGGGTGCCATGGGTTATGCCCGCGACGGCACGCGTATCTCGGAAGGTTCGATTGAGTTCGACGGGATGGAGCTGACAACGGCCACCGAAGCGGAAAGGCGTGCCTTGCGCGGGTCACGCATCGCCTATGTTGCGCAATCGGCTGCGGCATCGTTTAACCCGGCGCATAAGATCATTGATCAGCATACCGAAGGGCCACTGCAATACCGTTTGCAAAAACGGATGGAAGCCCAGGAAGATGCGATGGATCTCTACGAGCGTCTGCGCCTGCCCAATCCCAAGGAAATCGGGTTTCGGTATCCGCACCAGGTATCAGGGGGGCAGCTACAACGGGCGATGACGGCTATGGCGATGTCGTGTCGACCAGATCTGATCATCTTTGATGAGCCGACAACGGCGCTTGACGTGACCACTCAGATTGAGGTTCTGGCCGCAATCCGTGACATTGTCGAGCAATTCAACACCGCCGCCATCTACATCACCCATGACCTTGCGGTGGTGGCGCAGATGGCGGATACGATCAAGGTGTTGTTGAAGGGTTCCGAAGTTGAAGAAGCATCAACTGAGGAAATGCTGAGTAATCCGAAAGAGGAATACACAAAATCCCTCTGGGCGGTGCGAAGCTTTGAAAGCCCTCAAAAACACCGACCCAAAGATGGTGTTCCGCTGATTTCGGTCAAGAATGTCGATGCGTCTTATAGCGCCGGCCCAAAGATCCTGAATGATGTCTCGTTTGATATCTATGCGGGGATGACCGTTGCTGTGGTAGGCGAATCCGGATCGGGAAAGTCAACTACAGCACGCTGTATCACCGGTCTTCTTCCCCCATCCAAGGGCGAGATTTTGTTCAAGGGCACACCGTTTCCACCGGATTACCGTAACCGCAGCAAGGACCAGTTACGACAGTGTCAGATGATTTATCAGATGGCAGATACTGCCCTTAATCCCAAAGTGCGAATATCAGAGATTATCGGCAGACCGGCAGCGTTCTACTCGGGGCTCAGAGGGGCGGCCCTCAAGAACCGGGTGGATGAATTGCTGGATCTGATCGAGCTTGAGCCTTCGCAATACTACAACCGTTATCCGCCCGAGCTTTCAGGTGGGCAGAAACAGCGGATCGGGATTGCGCGGGCACTGGCAGCGGAACCTACGTTCATCGTCTGTGACGAGGTTACAAGCGCGCTGGATCAGCTGGTCGCTGAGGGGATCCTGCGACTGCTTGACCGGCTGCAGGACGAGTTGGATCTGGCCTATATGTTTATCACTCATGATCTGGCGACGGTACGCTCGATCGCCGATGAGGTCGTGGTGATGCAGCATGGTAGAGTGGTTGAGCAGGGGCCCAAGGACGAAATGTTCACGCCGCCGCACGACCCGTATACCGATCTGCTGCTCAGTTCTGTCCCCGAGATGGACCCGAACTGGTTGACAACACTACTGGAAGAACGCGGTGTTGACAACATAGGCGATGCGGCTACAGCCAAGCTCTGATCAGTGCTAATCTGATCACCTAAAAGCGGCGGATGAGGCTCCATCCGCCGCTTTTTCTATTTTGGATGTACAGAATTCTACGGTCTCAGACGATTGCCATTGCAGAGAATACCATCGTCGCCACGATGATGGCATAAACGATTAGCACTGCTGGCCAAGTCGCGCTATGTGCACGAAGCTCACGGTTCAATTCATCGCGTGTCATTTTGGGCCTCTGTTGGGCGGAAAGAAAGGTCCAGTCACTGTTTCAGATGAAATGATCAAAGCCGTATGGCTGCCAAACCATTCGCGGCCTATTTCATCTGTGAACGAAGAGGACGGTCTCGGACCTGAATTTGATGGTGGTCAGATCAGACGATTGCCATGGCCGAGAAAACCAGCGTGCCCACAATCAGACCATAGACAACCACCACAGCCTGCCACGTGGCGCTGTGAGCACGAAGTTCGCGGTTCAGTTCATCACGGGTCATAGTGGCCTCCTGATTGGAAAGGCTGTGGGATCATGTAAGCGCAAGATACGCTTGCCGACCCCACATAATCGAAAACTTTTACCGCGCAAGTCTTTTTTGTTTAAAAATCCATGCACCAATTGCAAGCCTGTTGTCGCATGAAGTCATAGCTTGTGTTCCAAGTGGAAACCCGGAACACAACACTTAGTTTTAATGACGAAAGTGCAAGTGCGTTTATACCATCAATTGATGTCTTCAGGCTGATCCCTGCAACGGCATCACGATAATTTCTCCGTCTTGGCGTGCCTTAATCGCCATGGCCGCGGCATGGGCCCCTGCGGCCGTGGTGTAATACGGTATCTTGTCATAAAGTGCGACCGAGCGGATTTCGCGGCTATCTTCGACCGCAGCAGCGCCTTCGGTAGTGTTCATCAAGAGATGAATTTGTCCGTCTTTAAGCATATCCACAACGTTTGGACGGCCTTCGTAGACCTTCTTCACAACCTCACAGCCAATCGCGTGGCTTTCAAGGAAGGCCGCCGTGCCACCGGTGGCAACGATGGAAAAGCCAAGGCTTACAAGCGTTTGGGCGGTTTCAACCAGTTGCGGGGTTTTATCAGAATCTTTGATGGAAAAGAACACTTTGCCTTCGTAGGGCAATTCGGTTCCGGCCCCCATCTGGGCCTTCAGGAAGGCGCGGGGGAAGGACACATCCCAGCCCATTACTTCTCCGGTCGAGCGCATTTCGGGGCCCAAGATCGTATCCACACCGGGGAAGCGGGCGAAGGGCAGTACGGCCTCTTTCACCGAAAACCACGGCATGTTGGGATCGGCCAGTGTCATCTGGTCGGCCATCGGCAGCGTGCCGGGTTTGGTGTCGGTCGGGTAGGGGCCGCGGTGCGGGAAAGCTGCCATTTTTTCGCCGGCCATCAGCCGGGCCGCAATCGAGGCGATGGCGCTGTCGGTGGCCTTGGCCACAAAAGGCACCGTGCGCGAGGCGCGCGGGTTGACCTCGATCAGGTAGATATCGTCGTCCTTGACGGCGAACTGTACGTTCATCAGGCCGACCACGTTCAGCGCCAGCGCCAGCGCCTCGGTTTGCTGTTTGATCCGGGCGATCACGTTGTCGCTAAGTGAATAGGGCGGCAGGGAACAGGCGCTGTCGCCTGAATGAACGCCGGCCTCTTCGATGTGCTGCATGATGCCCGCGACATGTACGGTTTCGCCGTCGCACAACGCATCAACGTCGCATTCAATGGCCCCCGAAAGGTAGCTGTCAAGCAGAACGGGGCTGTCGCCGGAAACCACAACCGCCTCGGAAATGTAGCGTTCCAGGTGGGCCATGTCGCGGACGATCTCCATCGCGCGGCCGCCCAGAACATACGAGGGGCGGATCACGAGGGGAAAGCCGATATCCTCGGCAATGGCCAGCGCCTGCGCGTCGGTTGAGGCGATACCGTTATGCGGCTGCTTGAGGCCCAGTTGATTGACCAACGCCTGAAACCGCTCGCGGTCTTCGGCCAGATCAATTGCGTCGGGCGAGGTGCCAAGAATCGGGATGCCTTCGTTTTCCAGGGCGTCGGCCAGTTTCAGCGGGGTCTGGCCGCCGAACTGCACGATCACCCCGTGCAATGTGCCGTTTTCCTGTTCTACCCTCAAAATTTCCATGACATGTTCAAACGTCAATGGTTCAAAATAAAGCCGGTCCGAGGTGTCATAATCTGTTGAAACCGTTTCCGGGTTACAGTTGATCATAATCGTCTCGTAGCCCGCTTTGGTCAGGGCATAGCAGGCGTGACAGCAGCAATAGTCAAACTCGATCCCCTGACCGATCCGGTTGGGGCCACCACCCAGGATAACCACCTTTTTACGATCCGATGGGCGCGCCTCGCATTCCACTTCGCCCATCATCGGGGCTTCGTAGGTGGAATACATATAGGGCGTTTGCGCTTCAAATTCGGCAGCGCAGGTATCAATCCGTTTGAAGACGGCAATGACGCCTTCGGCATGGCGTTTGCGGCGAATGTCGGATTCTGTAAAGCCGGTAAGCTTGGCCAACCGCGCATCGGTAAAGCCCAGCATTTTCAAGGCGCGCAGCCCAGCTTCGTCAGAGGGTAACCCGTTCGCGCGCACGTCTTCCTCGGCGTCGACAATCTCGTGGATACGGGCAAGGAACCATGGGTCAAAGGCGGTTGCGGTTTGAATTTCATCGTCGCTTAAACCATGACGCATAGCCTGAGCGATGACCCGGATGCGATCAGGGGTTTGCTGGCTGAGGGCCTTGATGACAGCTGCTTTGTCAGGCGCACCTTCTATAGCGATCTCATCAAACCCGGTCAGGCCGGTTTCCATTGAGGCCAGCGCTTTTTGCAGCGACTCGTGGATGGTCCGGCCGATGGCCATTGCCTCGCCCACGGATTTCATCGCGGTGGTCAGGTTGGGTTTTGCACCGGGGAATTTCTCAAACGCGAAGCGTGGAATTTTGGTGACGACATAGTCGATTGTCGGTTCAAAACTGGCGGGCGTGACCTTGGTGATATCATTGTCCAACTCATCCAGGGTATAGCCTACGGCCAGTTTGGCTGCGATTTTGGCAATCGGAAAACCGGTCGCCTTGGAGGCCAGCGCGGACGAGCGGCTGACACGCGGGTTCATTTCGATCACCACCATGCGGCCATCTTCGGGGTTGATCGCCCATTGAACATTTGATCCGCCGGTTTCGACACCGATTTCACGCAGAACGGCGATACTGCCGTTGCGCATGATCTGGTATTCCTTGTCAGTCAGCGTCAGCGCCGGGGCCACGGTGATGCTGTCACCTGTGTGCACCCCCATCGGATCAACGTTTTCAATTGCGCAGACGATGATGGCGTTGTCGGCCTTGTCGCGCACGACCTCCATCTCAAATTCTTTCCAGCCCAATAGCGACTCATCGATCAGGATTTGATTGACCGGTGAGGCATCAAGGCCTGTCGTGCAGAAATGGATGTAATCGTCGCGATTATAGGCCACGCCGCCGCCGGTGCCGCCAAGGGTAAAGGCGGGGCGGATGATGGCGGGCAGGCCGACATAATCGATTGCGGCCATGCATTCTTCGATTGAGTTGGCGATGGTGGCCTTGGGGTTCTCAATGCCGAGCCGGTCCATTGCTTCGCGGAAAAGCTTGCGGTCTTCGGCCATTTCAATGGCGGCGCGGTTGGCGCCGATAAGCTCGACGCCGTATTTTTCCAGAACGCCCATGTCCGCGACAGCCAAAGCCGTGTTAAGCCCGGTTTGGCCACCCATCGTCGGCAGCAGGGCATCAGGGCGCTCTTTTTCGATGATCTTGGCGACGACCTCGGGTGTGATCGGCTCAATATAGGTCGCATCCGCGAGTTCCGGGTCGGTCATAATCGTGGCCGGGTTCGAGTTGACCAGAATAACCCGGTACCCTTCCTCGCGAAGTGCCTTGCAGGCCTGGGCGCCCGAGTAATCGAATTCGCAGGCTTGGCCGATCACGATTGGTCCCGCGCCGATGATCATGATGGACGAGATATCGGTTCTTTTCGGCATGGTTTTCCCCGGGCAGCTAGGTGGGTACAGGCAGATGCCCGCACACGCAAATTGTTGCGGGTTATATCCATCAAACGCCTGTGTGCAAGGGGCGATTGGCCTTGAAAATGCGAAACCGAGGCCGGATGGAGCTTTGAGGTTAAGAAAATTTTAACAGCACAACTTGATGGCGGTGGGAGCGGGTATTTGTGACTCCGTTTTTTGCTTTGATACAATCTGACAAAGAGCCTGAAGCAGCAAAGGGAAATTCGGACCGTTAAATCTATGCCATAGCGTTTGAACCACTCAGAAATTCTTTCATACTTTTGCGTGTCACGGGGGCATTATCTGAAGTTTGCAAATTCCCGGGCGCCTCGTCCAGCACAACGGCATCCAGGGCCCCAACCCCAAGCTGATCGCGTTGCGGATGGATGACCAATTTATCAAGGGTCGCGCCTGAGAGCGCCTCGGCCCGGAAATGTATGTAACCCGAAGGTCCGGTGACGGTGTAGGTGTCTATGGCGACTTCTTTCCCATTTCGAAATCCCTGGACCCTGATTGTGGCCGTTGCATTTTCTGCTTGCCAGTCAAGCGAGACAAAGCGGAATGGCACTCCCGGGCGCGTGATGGTCAGTGTACCGTTAGCGCCCATGATGCTTTCGATTTCGTTGGAGCCATCGGTGCCATCACCCGATTTAAGCGATGATGAAATAGCCATATTCTTCGCGACAATGGTATAGCCATCTTCGGACATATCTGTTGGCGCGGGCCCTTCTGGTGGCCCTTCAAATCCGATGGAAACCGGTCCGGCCAATGCGGGGGCAGTCAACATAAAGGCCAGAACAAGGCCAAATAAAAAGTGATGTTTCATATAAATCGCTCCGAACAAAAAATCGCAGTTACAGCGTCTTGTCCCCTGCTTAATGTGTCAAGATGACTATGTGTCGGGCGGTTTTGGAAAAACACCGCAAAACCATCCGAAAAAGACGCTTTTAAGGGTGTTATTTGCAGGTCTGGCCGCTAGATAACCCGGGACCGGACTAGGAATGCGTGCAGTTGAAAATTCGCTTTGATCATGGCCCCGACGGATCTGCCTGCCAATTTGCCCAGGCGAAACAGCTGATCGTCGCGCATCAGCCAGATGAGGTTCCGGGTGCCTTGGCCAAGCTGGATGCCGCGCGGGCAGAGGGGCTATGGCTGGCCGGGTTTGCCAGTTACGAGATGGGATATGCGCTGGAACCAAGGCTGGCGCCGCTTATGCCCCAGGGGCGGCAGTTGCCGCTAATGCAATTTGGGGCCTACAGCTGGCCGACAATTGCCAATGTCCTGACCCCAGGCGAAGCTGCATTGGAAAACATGCAACCCGACTGGGACGAAGCGCGCTATTCAGAAGCCTTTCAGACGGTTCATGAATACATCTGCGCCGGGGATTTTTATCAGGCCAATCTGACATTTCCGATTCGGATGCAGGCCCGTGGAAGCGCCTCCGCGCTGTATCAGGCGCTGGAGAGAGTGCAGCCGGTACGCCATGGCGCTTTGATCGAGCAGGAAGAGGGGCCAGCGATACTGTCGCGCTCTCCCGAGCTGTTTTTCCGTACCGACACGCGTGGCAAGATCGAGACGCGTCCGATGAAAGGGACCCAACCGCGTAGTGATGACCCAACCGAGGATGCAAGACGGCGGTTTTTCCTGCAAACGGATGAAAAGAATCGCGCAGAGAATTTGATGATCGTTGATCTGTTGCGAAATGATATCTCGCGCATTTGTGAGGCCGGTAGCGTTCGCGTGCCCGAGCTTTTTGCAATCGAAACCTACAAAACTGTGCATCAGATGACATCGCTGATCACCGGCCAGATGCAGGCAGGCACTGGCCTGGCCGATATATTTCGTGCGCTTTTCCCCTGCGGGTCTATCACTGGTGCGCCTAAACTGCGGGCGATGGAGGTTTTGGCCGATCTGGAAGATACACCGCGTGATGTCTATTGCGGTACAATCGGCTGGGCGGCCCCAGATGGGCGCAGCGAATTCAACGTGGCCATCCGCACGCTTTTATTGGACGAAGGGCAGGCAAGGCTGAATGTGGGCGGTGGTATCGTTTATGACAGCACAGCCGAAAGTGAATACGAAGAGGCGCTATGGAAAGCCCGCTTTGCCCGCCAGCTGGCCCTGGCTTTCACCTGATCGAAACCTTACGATGACCCCCTGAAAGTGGGATCGTTCGGACAGCTTATCATTTGGTGCGATTGTGGTGCCAGCGACGCGCAATCATGCAGCTCATCCAGCATGATCCAGAATATCTGCCCAGCTTGATGCATTTTCACCCGAAAATCCCGTTCTGCAAACGGTTTTACAGGGATGCAACGGCTATCCTCTATCCGCGCCCCTTGACTTTGCTGGCCCATCAAGGTGTATCGGCGCGGACCAACACATTGGCCTGCTTCCGGGCCCGGAGAATAAATCATGCACGCATTTCGCAGCCATACCTGCGCCGAGCTGACCAAATCCAACGTGGGCGATACTGTCCGCCTGTCGGGCTGGGTGCACCGCATCCGTGACCACGGCGGCATCCTGTTTATAGATTTGCGCGACCACTATGGTGTGACCCAGGTGTTATGTGATCCCGATAGCGCGGCCTTTGCCGAGGTCGAAAATGTGCGCAGCGAATGGTGCATTCGGATCGACGGCGAGGTCAAGGCGCGCGATGAAAGCTTGATCAATGCCAAGCTGTCCACCGGCGAGATCGAGGTTTTTGTGCGCGAGATTGAGGTGCTGGGCAGTGCTGCAGAATTGCCGCTGATCGTGTTTGGCGATCAGGAGTACCCGGAAGAAACCCGGCTGCGCTACCGTTATCTGGATCTGCGACGCGAAGTGATGCAGGAGAATATGAAACTGCGCTCGGATGTGGTGGCTTCGATGCGTCGGCGTATGTGGGACTCGGGCTTTCGTGAATTCCAGACACCGATCATCACCGCCTCCAGCCCCGAGGGCGCGCGCGACTTTCTGGTCCCCAGCCGTCTGCATCCCGGCAAGTTCTACGCCCTGCCTCAGGCGCCGCAGCAGTTCAAGCAGCTGATTATGGTCAGTGGATTTGACAAATATTTCCAGATAGCACCGTGTTTCCGCGATGAAGACCCGCGTGCAGACCGCAGCCCAACCGATTTCTATCAGTTGGACCTGGAGATGTCCTTTGTTGAACAGCAGGATGTATTTGATACGATCCAGCCGGTTATCGAAGGAATTTTCGAGGAATTCGGCAATGGCCGCGCTGTCGACAAGCATTGGCCGCATATCAGTTTCCGCGATGCCGCACTGTGGTATGGCACCGATAAGCCCGACCTGCGCAACCCGATCAAGATGCAAGACGTGTCGGAGCATTTCCGCGGCAGTGGCTTTGCCATTTTCGCGAAGCTGTTGGAGCAGGAGGGCACAGAAGTTCGCGCCATCCCGGCACCTACCGGGGGCAGCCGCAAGTTCTGTGACCGGATGAACGCCTTTGCCCAGAAAGAAGGGCTGCCCGGGATGGGGTATATCTTCTGGCGTGAGAAAACGGCAGATTCAGTAGCGCAAGAACTGGGAATTTCTGTCAAGGACGCGCAAGCCAAGATGAAAGCGGGCGAGGTCGAAGGTGGCATGGACGCTGCGGGACCGCTGGCCAAGAACATCGGGCCCGAGCGGACCGAGGCAATCCGCCTGCAACTGGGGCTTGGCAAGGGGGACGCCGCGTTTTTCCTGGGCGGCAAGCCTAAAGTATTCGAAGCAGTTGCCGGTCGGGCCCGCACCGTGATCGGTGAAGAGCTCAACCTGACCGACAAAGACCGCTTTGCCTTTGCCTGGATCGTTGATTTTCCGATGTACGAGGCCGACGGTGAAACCGGCAAGATTGACTTCAGCCATAACCCGTTTTCGATGCCACAGGGCGGGCTGGAGGCGCTGAATGGCGATCCGCTGGAAGTGCTGGGGTATCAATATGACCTTAGCTGTAATGGTTATGAACTGGTCAGCGGGGCCATCCGGAACCACAAACTGGATATCATGATCAAGGCGTTCGAACTGGCGGGTTATGACGAGGGTGAGGTGCGCAAGCGCTTCGGCGGAATGGTCAACGCCTTCCAATATGGTGCGCCGCCGCACGGGGGCTGTGCCGCAGGTATTGACCGGATCGTCATGCTGTTGGCAGACGAGGCCAATATCCGCGAGGTTATCATGTTCCCGATGAACCAGCGCGCCGAAGACCTGATGATGAACGCGCCCTCGGATCCAACCAGCGACCAGCTGATGGAACTGGGGCTAAGGGTCATTCCGCAAGAGTGATGCCAAATGCCTCGGCTGCCGGGTTGAACACGCTACCATTGCTCAGATCGCCAGCCGCTTGCTCAGCCGTTGGTGGATCAGGTTTGTGACAACCGTCAGGTGAGCCTTGACAGCGCCGTTGCCTTTGCGGCAGCGCGCAAGTTCACTTGCGGCATCGGCCAGTGGGGCATCTTTGGCCGAGCGGGCAACACCCGACAAAAACTGGCTGGCGTAATCCAGAATGGCGCCGTCATTCTGACCGTCCAACAGGTTCGCGACGTGGGCCATGTCGTCCAGATAGGCGATCGGATCGGGGTCGATGCTTTCGTGACTGACGATCCGGGGCCCGATGGGTTGCCTCTCGACGGGTAAAAGCGAAAGAATTTTGTGCTGGAATGCAGCAAGATTGGTAAGCGGCTTTGGCAGAAAATCGTCGGCACCTGCAGCCATTGCCCTGGCTTCGCTATCGTCATCGCCACTGACACCCAAAATCACCTCAACCCTAGGCGTCGCATGATCAAGTTCTTTGATCAGTTCAACGCCCGGTCCGTCTGGCAGGCCAAGATCGACGATGGCAACCGAGGGGCGATAAACTTGCAGGTGACGCCGTGCAGCGCGCAAACAATCCGCGCGCCGGATACGTGCACCGCTGCGCAGGCACATCAATCTGAGCGCTTCACAGGAAAAACGACTGTCTTCGACGGCGAGTACCGTCAAGCCCAGAAGAGGGCGATTTCGCGTTGGCATGCGGAGCGGCGACAGGCCTTCAAATTCGTCCATGGCAGTGATCCCTTTGTTGCGACTGTGAACCTAGAATGACGCAGTCATACCTAACGGGGGGTTAATGTCCGGGTTGCGTCCCCCTGTCGCTTGTCACCGGCGACTGGCGACCCCATAACAGGCGCAACAACAACAAAAGGGAATAGATCATGATTGGACGCCTGAACCATGTCGCAATTGCCGTGCCCGACCTGGACGCCGCTTCTGAGCAATATCGTACCGCCCTTGGGGCCACCGTTGGCGCCCCTCAGGATGAGCCGGACCATGGCGTGACAGTGGTTTTCATTGAATTGCCGAACACAAAGATCGAATTGCTTTATCCCTTGGGTGAGAACAGCCCGATCAATGGGTTTCTTGAAAAAAACCCCTCAGGCGGTATTCACCACGTGTGTTACGAAGTTGATGATATCATCGCTGCACGCGACCATCTCAAGGCCTCGGGTGCACGTGTTCTGGGCACGGGCGAGCCAAAGATCGGGGCCCATGGTAAACCGGTATTGTTCCTGCATCCTAAGGATTTCAATGGTTGCCTTGTGGAATTGGAGCAAGTCTGATGGGGATCGCTTCGGGTATTGTTCTGTTCATGGTGATCTGGTCTCTGACCTTTATGGTCGTGCTGCCGATCCGTATTCAGACTCAGGGCGATCTGGGCGACATCGTGCCCGGCACACACGCCGGATCGCCCGAACATCATCACCTGCGAAAGAAGGCGTATATTGCCACGGGTATCGCAGCGGTGCTTTGGGGAATTATTGCGTCGATTATTCTGTCCGGGGCTATCAGTGTACGTGATATCGACATGTTCAACCGGATGGGTCCGCCTTCGACTGAATCGCGTGAAACAAGTGAGTGAACGTTGCAGCCCCCAAAATAGGGATCACGAGATTGATCAGTGGAACTGAAAGCGGCATGGCCATCAGGGTGCCTGCTGCCCAGATGGTTAAAGTATTCTTCCGGCGCAGTTCTTTTGCGCGTATGCGGCCGATTCTGCGCATCGCAGCCAGCTGAAAATATTCCATTCCCAGTAGATACCCGTTGAGTGCCCAGAAGATGAAAAGCGCGAAGGGTGAAAAGATCGCATAAAGGATAAAGGCCAGCAGGTTTGCGCCGATCAGGATGCCCAGAAAGCTAAATGTATCGCGCAGCGCGTCGACCAGAGGAATGTGAGCGGCTTTTGGCAGGTTTGGGTAGTGCTGATCCTCAACTGCCTGCGCCACCTCATCGAGAAACATCGAGGTGATCGCCGAGGCGACTGGAACCATCAAAAAGACGGACAGAATGACCATCAGCAACAGGCTGCCCCATCCAAGCAGATCGTTTAGCCATGTCACTTCTCCGATCAGAGGCAGAGTTGCGCTATCGCCCAGTCCCCATTGCAGCAAGGCTAGTACAATCGCGTAAGCGGCAATCAATAGTGCCAGAGTCAGGCCGACGCCCAAAAGCAGAACCTTGCGAAACCGACGATCACCAATCTGAGACAACGCTTTGAGGAAACTGGAAAAGATCATTCTTGCAACCAGGTTGTGATCGCCTCAATATTGGGCCTTGGCCGCTCTGGCGGGGCGTTGGTTTCCGTGCCGATGTGGATGAGCCCAGCCACCCTTTCGTGGTCCTCAAGTCCAAGACCCTGTTCAACAAACTCGCGATCATGCGAAGCCCAGCCACTCAACCAGTTTGCGCCCCAGCCCGAAGCAAGCGCTGCATTCAGTAAGGCCAGGCAGACCGCACCGGCAGAATAACTTTGCTCGATTGCTGGAACTTTGGGTGAGTGTTTCTGCACCGCGATCACGGCCACTGCAAGGTGTGCATTTTCAAACTGGCTCCGGGCCTTGTCGATATCGCTCTGGTCGCGTTGCATGGCAGCGCCACGCGTGGCAACCAAACCCGCAAGGCGCAGAAGCGCCGTGCGTTCGAGTACGATAAACCGCCATGGTTCAAGCTTGCCATGGTCCGGGCTGCGCGCAGCAGCAGTCAGGATAGGTTGTAGCGCGGCATGATCAGGCACCGGTGTCGTCAGGGTTTTTGCCGGACGAGATCTGCGGGTTAGCAGGAATTCAAGAACGGGAGCATTTGGATTAGACATGGTTTCCTGCAAAAATAGTTGTGTCGTTATACATGTCGGGGTGTCGTGCGGCAGCGTCAACCCCGGTATTCAAAAAGGGCGGTGCAGTCCCTGTTCAGACTGAAAAAAAGCCGTTACGCAGGAACGATGTCGACCTCTCCTCTCAGTCACCTTGCGATTTCTGGCGCTCAGATTGCCCTGCGCGTGACGCCGAAAGCATCCAGCAATCGGATTGTTGATGTGGACGGTCAGATCCGGGTCTATGTCACAACCGTTCCAGAAGGTGGTAAGGCAAATATCGCAGTGCAAAAGCTGCTGGCAAAAGCGTTGGGAGTACCCAAGTCACGCTTGCGCTTGGTTCGGGGCCAAACATCAAGGGACAAGGTTTTTCTCATCGAGTAGGTTCGCGACTGTCATTTCGTCCTGTTGTCACCGGCTAGTTTGTAGACCCCTTCGGGCAGGTTCAGCGCAGCGGCTAGATCGCGGGCCTGGGATATCGACAGGGTAATCCTGTGCACTTGATCCGTACGTGGATCATATTGCTCGACTGTGATGCACTCTTCAAAGGCGTTGACGATAACATCTTCAGTCAAAGGCGCGTTGCCTTCATCGACCAACGTTATCACTGTAGAGTCAAATTCGTGTTCTATTGAAAACATTACGTTCCCCTGGTCGGTTGGCGGGTCTTTGCAAGTAGACTTTGGCTATCACTATCAGGGCTGGCAGTGGGTAAAAACCCTGTTAAGTTGAGGGCGTGGTATTTTGTAAGAGGACGAACATGCGCTGGATTCCCCTTGTTATTTCCCTTGGCCTTGCCGGTTGCGTGGCGACAGTTGAACCGTCTCAACCAACTCAGCCAGCCCCGGCCAAGACCGTCAGGAAAGCCATTCCAAAGCCAACAAATGCTGATGTGTCGCGCTTCAAAAGCGTTGTTCAGCGGGTAGAGCCTGTTGCTGAACAACAATGCAGGGCACGCACCCGGGGCGCGAATTGTGACTTCCGGATTGTCGTTGATAGCCGCCCCAATCAGCCACCGAATGCCTTTCAGACGCTGGATAAACAAGGCCGGCCGATACTGGCGTTCAACCTTGGTCTGATTGCTTCAGTGCGCAATCAGGATGAACTGGCATTTGTGATGGGGCATGAGGCGTCGCACCATATCCGCGGCCATATTGCACGCCAGCAGCAAAATGCAGCTGCCGGCGCCCTTATCCTGGGCGGGTTGGCAGCGATTACGGGTGCCGGATCAAGTACTGTACGTTCCGCGACAGATTTAGGGGCGTCAGTCGGGGCGCGGACCTATTCCAAGGAGTTTGAGCTTGAAGCCGATGCATTGGGTACCCTGATCACTAAACAGGCCGGGTATAATCCGGTGCGCGGCGCCGAGTTTTTCACTCAACTTCCGGATCCGGGTAACCGGTTCCTTGGGACACATCCGCCTAATGCGCAGCGGATGGAGACCGTCAGACGTGTGAATGCCGGGTTGTGATGCGGCAGTTGACGGGTGTTGTCAGTGATCGCGGCTCGAAATATGCGGTTTCTGGTGGGCCTGTCACAACACGCGAAGATGTGGATTTATTTCTCAAGGAATTGAAGAAAGACAAGAAATTCGCCCGGGCCACGCATAATACCTGGGCGGCTTTACTGTCAGATGGCATGGCGATCAAAGGCGATGACGGCGAATCCGGGGCGGGGATGGTGATCCTGCGCATGCTGGAGCGCGAAGCGCTGACCGACCACATGATCGTTGTAACCCGTTGGTATGGTGGCAAAAAACTGGGGGGCGACCGATTTCGGCATGTACAGGATTGCGTGCGCGCCTATCTGGACGATCTGCGCAGTTGATCTAGGTCAAGGTTGCCTGGTGATCTGCCCCCTACGCTTCTTGCCATGCAAGGGAGAACTGCCATGCCAACTAACACCACAATGAAACGTCACGCTGATCTGGTTGACCGGATGGCGACCACTTTAGGCATTGATCTGGAAGAGAAAATGCTGGAAGGGCTGATCATGCCCGATGGGGTATGTGATGCCGTTTTGAACTGCACGGGTTGCGCGAATCCCGATGACTGTGACGGCTGGTTGAAGGCGCAGGTTGCCCCGGTTGACTCTGTGCCGGATGGATGTCGAAACGCCGAAATGTTTAAACGCCTGAAGGCCGGAAAACCCGCCTGAGATTTTGTACGATCCGTACGTTTTGGACGCGGATTTCGTACGAAATGACGCGCGCGCGTGTTCGGGCTAAAACCCGGCTGCCAGGGCCCCGGATATCCCCAGAAAGAAACATCCCGACGCCGTGACGATAAAGGTGTGCCAGATCGCATTGGCAAAGCGCAGCGATTCCCAGTGATAGAAAACCACCCCCGAGGTATAAAGCAAACCACCTGCCAGCATCAGCCACAGGCTGGTTGCGGGCAACACACCGGTAAGCGGAATGAAAAGAGCAACGCCGGCCCAGCCAAGTGCAAGGTAGGGCATCGCGCCGGTGGTCATCTTGCCGCGTTCTGCCATCAGCTTGGCCGTAGCACCGGCAAGGGCCAGAGCCCAGACCATTGCCAGAAGGGCATAGCCAAAGGCGGTACCCAGAAAAACGCTGAGCGGGGTAAAGGTGCCGGCGATTTTCACATAGATCGCCGCATGGTCCAGCCGCCGCAGAATGGGCCGCGCCGTTGTGTGGGCCGCCATGTGATAGGTGGCCGAGGCGCACAGCATGGTCAGCAGCGCAATGGAATAGATGACAGTGGCGATAAAGACGGGTCCGTTCATTGGAAGGGCCCAGATGGTAAAGACCAGCATGATCCCCATCAGCGCAAGCAAGATACCCACAATATGGACCGCGCCATCGGCGATACGTTCGGCCCGGGTGTAGTTCGGATAGGACATACTCTTACCCTCCAGCTACTCATAATCCCCTATAAAACACTCCCTCTATATGAGCATGAAAGCGCAAACATTGCCTTAAAGCCAGAAAATTCGCGTCAAAACATTGTTTCCGTTGGGGAACGTAATGCGGTGTGGGTTTTGGGTATCGAGGTTCAGGTCCGGTTCGCAGGCGACCCGGACAGCGCCCGACCCTTCCATATTAAGCAAGAGTGGGAGGGAGCTTTGCATCCTACCCAAGGCTGGACATAACCCCACTCGTTTTGCGCGAAGGTCTGTTCTGAGCCCTGAGCGGACGAACCCCATTGCCCGGATTCAAGGCGCACCGCGCCGCCGGGCAGCGCCCGACCCTCCCCAAGGGAGGGCGCTTCGCACCCACCCAGGGTCGAGCGCTGTGCTTTGTTGGGACTGGTTGGTTTAATACAGCCACCTTTGCTATTCGAAAACCAAATATTTTTTTGCCGTCAAAACGCCTAGCGCGCACGCTAAAAAGAATTCCTCTTCTCCAGAGAAAGGTTGATCTGCAGAAAACTCTGCTTTGTGCGTCATGTCCATAGCAACGGAACAGAGGCAATGAATATGTGTCAGCAATAACCATTCTGCATAATCTTTGTTGAATTTAGGATCTAAGTTTGCAGGGGATCCGCCGGACAGGTAGAGCATGGCATCGCGCTTGGCATTGTGCGCGACGTCTGTCAGGGACCTATACACATCGTCCAAGTGCTTGTGCGGTTTAATATGAGGGTTTTTACCGTCCTTTTGTTTCCCTTTTCTATAGGCATAACAATTGTTGACTGCTTCGTGCTCTCTTCGAATAAGCGTTGCTGCAGCGCCGTAAAGTCCTCGTTTTAGGCAATGTTCCACAGCATTTATGCTCTTTACGAAATCAGCATGAACTGAAGCTCGATTTTTATCCTCATCAGTTATCGAAATTATACAAATTCCGGCTTTTCGGGCCAGAACCGAATTCAGAACAGATAGTGCGGCTTCATTGGCGTTCAGAATGTCCTCATCCAGATCGTGCCATTGGGCGCTAACACCGTCTGAGATTTTAGCCTGCATCTGCCGAAAACAATCAGCGTAGCCCAAAAAATCTTTTATGTTCTCGTCTGACTTGCCCACAAATCATACTCCCCCGCCTCGTCCACCTCGACCGAGACGATATCGCCAACTGAAAGCCCTTCGGTACCCTCGTCGATAAACAGGTTGCCGTCGATCTCGGGGGCGTCGGCGCGGGTTCTGCAGGTGGCGATGCCATCCTCGTCGATGTCATCCACAATGACGTCCATGGTCTGACCGACCTTGGCGGCGAGTTTGGCCTCGGAGATGGCCTGCGCCTTTTCCATGAACCGATCCCAGCGGTCTTGTTTGACCTCTTCTGCCACGTGGCCCGGCAGGGCGTTTGAGCGCGCGCCAGCAACGTTTTCGTATTTGAAGCAGCCGACGCGATCCAGTTGCGCCTCGTCCAGCCAATCGAGCAGGGTCTGGAATTCGGCCTCGGTTTCGCCGGGATAGCCGACGATGAAGGTAGAGCGCAGGGTCAGATCGGGGCAGATGGTGCGCCAGGCGGCGATTTCATCAAGGGTCTTGGCCCCATGCGCCGGGCGGGCCATCCGTTTGAGGGTATCCGGGTGGGCGTGCTGGAACGGGATATCCAGATAGGGCAGCACAAGCCCGTCAGCCATCAGCGGAATAAGGTTGCGCACATGCGGGTAGGGGTAGACGTAATGCAGGCGGATCCATGCGCCAAGCGATCCCAGATCACGTGCCAGATCGGTGATATGGGCACGGTGGCCGCGATCGGTGGCGTGTTTGATATCAACGCCATAGGCCGACGTATCCTGTGAGATGACCAGCAATTCACGCACCCCGTTTTCGACCAGTTTTTCGGCTTCACGCAGGATGGCATGGGCGGGGCGGCTGGCAAGGCGGCCGCGCATGTCGGGGATGATGCAGAACTTGCACTTGTGGTTACAGCCCTCGGATATCTTGAGGTAGCTGTAGTGGCGCGGTGTCAGGCTGACGCCCGAGGCGGGCAGCAGGTCGATGTAGGGATCGGGTGAGGGCGGCACGGCGGCGTGCACGGCATCAAGTACCTGTTCGTACTGGTGCGGGCCGGTGACAGCCAGAATCCTGGGGTGATGTTCGCGGATATAATCCGGCTCGGCCCCCAGGCAGCCGGTGACGATGACGCGGCCGTTTTCGGTCAAAGCCTCGCCGATCGCATCCAGCGATTCCGCCTTGGCACTATCCAGAAAGCCGCAGGTGTTCACAATCACGGCATCGGCGCCGGTATAGTCGGGGGATATGCCATAACCTTCGGCGCGCAGGCGGGTCAGGATGCGTTCGCTGTCAACCAGCGCCTTGGGACAGCCAAGACTGACCATGCCGATGGTGGGCTGGCCTTTGCGGGGTTGGTTGGCAATGCGGGCGCGCGCCAGATCGGGGCGCAGATCGGGGGGATTGGTGCTCATGTCGCGCGATATAACGTGCCGGGGCCTTGCCGGGAAGGACAAAAGCGGTTGTTGATGCGGGTGCAGCGCCCTACATTTCAACCAGAGAGCATGGGAGAACGGTATGCGTTGGGTGGTACGTCTGATCGGGCTGATTGTTGTGGTGGCGGTGGTGGCCGTTGTGTCGTTGCTGTTGTTGCCGGGCGACCGGATTGCGAAGATCGCGGCGGAGCAGATCAGCAAGGCCACGGGCCGCGAGGTCACGATGAGTGGCGAGACCAAGATCAGCTTTTACCCGGTGCTGGGCGTTTCCACGGGCCGGGTTGAGGTCGCCAATGCCGGGTGGTCGGATGGCGGCCCCATGCTGCAGGCCGAAAGCCTGAAAGTGGGGGTGGAGCCCAAAGCGCTGTTTGGCGGCGATATCCGGATCACCGGTCTTGAGGCGGTGAACCCGCGTATCCTGCTGGAAAAGGCCCGGGATGGCCGGGTGAACTGGGAGCTTGGGGTGCAGGGCGTGGCGCCTTCGGGTCAGTCGGATGGTGGCACACCGGCGCGTTCGGTACCACTGGCGCTGACGCTGGACCGGGCGCTGATAACCGATGCGGCGCTGACCTACAAAGACCACAAAGCAGGCAAGACAACTGTCTTCAAGGACATGGATTTTGACCTGCGCTGGCCGGATTATCTGGGGGCGGCGACGTTCGACGCTTCGGCCCGGCCTGTGGGGGACACGATCAGCTTGTCGGGCAGATTGGACAAGGTTGCCAACTTCCTTGAAGGTGGCGTGTCGGATATCACCGCAACGGTCACAGGGCCGGGGGGTAAGGTAAGTTTTGACGGGCGCGCAGGGTTTCAGCCGCAGGTGAGTGGCCGGTTGACGGCTGACCTGGAAAGCACCGCAAGATTTCTGACAGCATTGGGCATTGGCGGCGTGGACATCCCCAAGGGGTTGGGCCGGTCGCTGAATGCCAAGGCTGATATCACGCTGACCGAAGACATGCGCTTGTCGCTGCGAGAAATGGTTCTGGGGCTGGGCGGCAACCAGATGACCGGGGCTGCGGATGTATTTCTGGATGAAGATGTGCCGCGGCTGAATGCGCAGCTGAATGCCGGGGCGCTGGACCTGTCGAAACTGGCGGGCGCTGACAGCAATGGCGGCGGCGGGGCCTCGGGCGGTGGCGGTGCGGCCGAAAGCGGCTGGTCGAAAGCGCCGATTGATGCCAGCGGGCTGGCGTTGGCCAATGGCGAGGTGGCGCTGGTCGCTGACAGCATCAATCTGGGCGATCTGAAGCTGGGAAAAACCCGCACACTGATGAAGCTGGATCAGTCGCGCGCGGTATTCGAATTGCGTGAGGTTCGCGCCTATGACGGCCTGCTGACCGGAGAATTTGTCGCCAACAACCGGTCGGGTCTGTCTGTGGGCGGGCAGATGAATGCCAGTGGTATTAACCTTGAGACCTTTCTGGCAGACGCAATGGATATCAGGCGTTTCGCTGCAAAGGCCGATGGTAATCTAAAGTTTCTGGGCGTGGGTAATTCGGTGCACGCTATCATGAACAGCCTGAATGGCAGTGGTGCTGTCAAGTCCGGGCGCGGCGTGATCAGCGGTTTTGATCTGGACAAGCTGATGCGGTCGGGCAGCGTGACGGGCGGGACGACCGTCTTTGATTCCATGGGGGCTACGTTCAATATCGCTGGTGGAAACCTGACCAACAATGATTTGCTGATGTCGCTGCCACTGGCCAAGGCCAGAGGCAAGGGACGCGTGGGGTTGGGGGCCCGAGATATCGACTATCTGTTTACGCCTACCTTGCTGGAGGGGGAAAACAAACGCGGGCTGGCGATTCCGGTGCGTATTCGTGGACCGTGGTCAAATCCACGGATTACGCCGGATCTGGAAAAGGCGCTGGATCTTAATCTCAAGGAAGAAAAGAAGGAACTGAAAGCCAAGGCCAAAAATGAGCTGAACAAGGCGATCGAAAAAGAACTGGGTGTGACGACACAAGAGGACCAGTCGGTTGAGGATGCGTTGAAGGAAAAGCTGGAAGACAAGGCCAAGAAAGAACTGCTGAAGCTGTTCCAGTAGACGGTTGATGGCATTTTTACGCCGAACGATTGGCGAATTTCAGGGGGCTGTCATGGTATTGAGGCCGGGAATGCCCGCTCTTGCGTTGTGGGAAATGTGCCTGGAGCGGCCAAGCCCCTTTTCTATTACAGCGCAGGGGTTATATAGACCGGTCAGAACCTGCCACGTCAAAGATTTAGCGAGAGACATGGACAAGACCCGCATTCATATGGGCGCCAACGATGACGACGACGATACCTCGGTTGTTGTTGAGACGCGCACTCGAACCAAACGGCCACCTTTGTACAAGGTGCTGCTGTTGAATGATGATTATACGCCGATGGAATTTGTTGTGGCGGTGCTGGAGCGGTTCTTCGGCATGGACCACGCGCAAGCCTTCGAGATCATGCTGACAGTGCATCAAAAGGGTCTGGCCGTGGTTGGGGTGTTCAGCCACGAAATTGCCGAGACCAAGGTGGCACAGGTTTTGGACTTTGCCCGCCAGCACCAGCATCCGCTGCAATGCACTATGGAAAAAGAATAACTTGGCAGAAAAATCACGCCTCACAATTGCCCTTGGTACGGGTGACGTAGACTTGCCGGAAGTCGGCCGGATCGCCGTTTTTGGCCCACGCGCAGGGATGGACCTGTCGGCGTTGCCGCGCGAACGGGTGCATGTGCTGACCGGGTTCAAGCCGGACCATGACGCGTTTGGTGGTCTGGGTTTTGAGTGTGATGTCGCGCCCGAGGGGCGCTACAGCGCGGCTTTGGTCTGTTTGCCACGGGCCAAGGCGCTGGCGCGGGCCCTTGTGGCGCAGGCGGCATCGGTCACTGACGGGCCGGTGATTGTGGACGGGGCCAAGACCGACGGGGTGGAATCGGTGCTGAAAGACTGCCGGAAGCGGGCAGATGTTTCCGCCCCGCTGTCGAAGGCGCATGGCAAGATTTTCTGGTTTACCGCAGGTCCGGGATTTGAAGACTGGGCGCCGGACGGGCCCGCCGAAATCGAAGGCGGTTTTCTGACCGCGCCGGGGGTATTTTCGGCAGACGGGATTGACCCGGCCTCGGAGTTGCTGGCGGCACATCTTCCCACCAAGCTGGGCGCGCGGGTGGCCGATCTGGGCGGTGGCTGGGGGTATCTTAGTGCCCGTGCGCTGGACCGCGACAGCATCGAAGAGCTGCATCTGGTCGAAGCCGATCACGCAGCGCTGGCCTGCGCACGGCGCAACATCGCGGATCCGCGTGCGCAGCTGCATTGGGAGGACGCGACCCGCTGGAAGCCCGAGACTGCGCTGGATACGGTCATCATGAATCCTCCGTTTCACACCGAACGCACTGCGGACCCGTCAATTGGCCGGGCGTTCATCGCGGCGGCGGCAGACATGCTGAAGCCATCGGGGCAACTGTGGCTGGTAGCCAACCGGCATCTGCCCTATGAGGCCGCGATGGCAGGCTGTTTCGGGCAGGTCGAGGAAGTGACCGGCAACAATCGGTTCAAAATTCTGCGTGGGGCGCGACCGTCTCGCAAGCGGCGCTGAATTCGCTTAGCTTGCAACAGACAGAATCAACGGGAAAGGCCCGCTAATGTCATTTTCCATCTCGGGCAAAACGGCGATTGTCACTGGCGGGGCCAATGGCATCGGGTTGGCAATTGGCCGGCATTTTGCTGATAAAGGCGCGAATGTCGTCTTTGCAGACATGGACGAGAAACGTCTTATCAAGGAACTGGGTCAGAATGCCGATGAAGGCAACATCCGGTATTTCGCCGGTGATCTGCGCGAAAAGCTGACACAGGCCAATCTTCTGTCGGCCACGATAGATGCGTTTGATCAGGTGGACATTCTGGTGAATGCCTCGCGGCAGATACTGCCGTCAGACCCGTTGAACCCCGATGATGACGCGGTTGAGGTGCTGTTGCAGCAAAACCTGATAACGGCGTTGCGGCTGAGCCAGCAGGTAGCCCGGCGCATGATCAAGCAGTCCGAGGGGCAGGAGGAAGGGATGGCCGGAACAATCGTGAATCTTTCTTCGATCTCCGCACGGCTGGCCCATCCTGATTTGCTGGCCTATTCGGTGGCGGCGGCGGGGCTGGACCAAATGACACGGAGTCTGGCAGTGGCGTTGGCCCCACACAGGATCAGGGTGAATGCGGTGGCGATCGGGTCGGTCATGAGTGCCTCGCTCAAGGATTCCTTGCGTGAAAATCGCGGTTACCGGTCTGATATTGAGGACCGCACGCCGCTTGGACGGATCGCCTCGCCTGCGGAACTGGCCGAGGCTGTGCAATATCTGGCCTGTGACGGATCTGGCTTTATGACCGGGCAGATCATGACCCTGGACGGCGGGCGGTCTTTGCTGGACCCGGTAATTGCGCCCGCTCACTAGGGTGTTCCTGCCCGCTTTTACAGGTAGTTGTGCCCCGGCTGAAAATCTTGGAAAGACCTGATATGACTGTTGAATTCATCGAAGAAAAGGCCCGTGCCGCGGCATGGTTCAGGGCGCTGCGCGACCAGATTGTTGCGGCTTTTGAGGGGTTGGAGGACAGCCATTCTGACGGGCCGCTATCCGAGGCTGCCGCCGGGCGGTTCGAGGTCAGCGAAACGAAACGCGCCAGTGAAGATGGATCTGATGCCGGGGGTGGCCTGATGAGCGTGATGCGCGGTGGTCGGGTGTTTGAAAAAGTGGGTGTCAATGTCTCGGAAGTTTACGGGACTTTGGGGGCTGCGGCACAAAGCGCGATGGCGGCGCGAGGGGTGCCTGGAATTGAGGAGGATCCGCGTTTCTGGGCCAGCGGTATCAGTCTGGTGGCGCATATGCAGAACCCGCACTGCCCGGCGGTGCACATGAACACGCGAATGTTCTGGACACCGAATGCCTGGTGGTTTGGCGGTGGGTCAGACCTGAACCCTTGTATTGAATACGCCGAGGACACAGCCCATTTTCACAACGTTCAAAAGGCGCATCTGGATCCGCACGGCACGGCGCATTACCCGCGTCTGAAAGACTGGGCGGACGAGTATTTTTACATCCCGCACCGGCATCGCGCACGCGGGGTGGGCGGAATTTTCATGGACGACATGAACTCGGGCGATTGGGAGGCGGATTTTGCGCTGACCCAGGATATCGGCCGGGCGTTTCTACCCGCCTTTGCGCCTTTGGTCGAAAAGCGCCGGGTGCAGCCGTGGAGCGACGCGGACAAGGATGCGCAATTGGTTCATCGCGGGCTATATGCGGAATATAACCTTGTCTATGACCGCGGCACCAAGTTTGGCCTGGCCACGGGCCATGATGCCGACGCGGTGTTGATGAGCCTGCCGCCAATGGCGAAATGGGTTTGAATTTCAGGGCAGCTAAAGCGCTTCGATAAAAACTTGAATCACGAATTTTTATCGAAACGCCCGCAACATTTGTATGTTTCACTGCATTTCCATTTACCCCCGGCTCAGGTTTAAATAGAAACGATTTAGTTCACCGGCTGCGAATGGGTATGGGTCCCTGAAGGATGTCGGGGTGCGCTGTTGTTGTGTTATGCAGCATCCGCCACAAAGGGCTTCGCTGATATCGTAGTTTTTCAGCCCTTGCGCTGCATCTCGGCCAATTGTTTGGCGCCACGATCAGCCATCGGGCCGATGCCGTCTTTCCAGCGTCGGTGAATCCAGAACCATTGATCCATACGCTTGCGGACCTGCGCTTCAAGCCGGTTGTTGACCTCTTGGGTCATTGTGGCCGGATCGGTGGGGGGAACGGGTTCTTCCACCAGAATTTCAAAATCAATTCCGTTTTCAGCACGAATACCCCAGACTGGTACCAAAGGTGCATCGAACTTCAGGGCCAACTCGGCAGTGGCCAGCGGGGAAAGCGCCGGTTTGCCAAAAAAATCCAGCGGCACGCCGTCATGGGCGTTGAGATCTGTCAGTATCGCCAAAACCCCACCTGACCTCAGGTGTTTGACCATCTGGATCATGCCGCGGCGTCCCTGTTCGAACATCGGCTGGCTGAGCGCACCCATGGCCGCGATATAACGCCTGTTGAACCAGTCGTTTGACATCGGTCGGTAAAACACGCCCATCTCGAAACCCTGCTCGATCATTGCCACGCGGGCGGCGTTGAAGCTGCCGAAATGGCCGGTAACAAAAATGACAGGGCGATTTGCCTCGCGTGCAGCGCGAATCGCGTCAACACCGGGTCCATGGACACGCGAGTGACGGGTTCTTTCGGAAAACTCGGTGGCCGAGTATAGCTCGATCATGTTCCGCCCGGCATTGTCAGGAACCGTGCGCATAAGGCGTTTGACGTCCTTCTTTGGCATGTCGGGCAGCACGTAGGCCAGATTTTCACGCACACGTTTGTCATATCCGGCGATCGGCGCCACGATACGTGAGGTCAACCAACCCATAAAAGGCACACGCCAGCGATAGGGCAGCAGTTTGCACAGCGCGATGGGCGCGTACATGGCCATGCCCACGGCTGTGTCAGAGGCGCGTTTCAGTAAAGGGTTTGGTTTGTCGCTCATCACTTCGCTGCCTTGAGTGTTTGGCGCAAGACATACGCCTGCCGGGGTTTGATCACAAGTGTATCAGGGCTGCCGGGGCAGGCCGGTACCGATCATGCTGTCGCGGGTGACAAGGCTGGCCAGTTCCGTCTCGGTCATGCTGTCGGTGCCGTTGGGCCGGGCGGGCAGGACGATATAGCGCATGTCGGCGGTGCTGTCGTGAACCCGGACGGTGGTACCAGCGGGCAGATCAACGCCGAATTCCCGAAGCACGGCGCGCGGCTCGCGTACGGCGCGGCTGCGGTATTCGCGGGTTTTGTACCAGTCAGGTGGCAGGCCCAGCAGGTTTCGGGGATAACACGAACACAACGTACAGACGATCAGGTTATGGGTGTCTGCGGTATTTTCCACCGCGATCAGGTTCAGCGGGCCGATATCAAATCCCATTTCGCGGCTGGCGTCCCCGGCGTTGTCCAGCAAACGCTGCTTGAACGCCGGATCAACCCAGGCACGCGCCACCACGGCAGCACCATTGGCAGGGCTGCGGGCATCCATCGCGTCAATCTGTACGGCAATCTCGGCCGGGGTGATCTGGCCTTTTTCGATCAGGAGCTCGCGCACAGCAATTTCCATGCATTGCCAATAGGACAGCGGTTCGTCATTGTCGCTGCGGTAGGGATGGCCCGAGGGGCTGAGACCTTCGTGATGAAAATGGTCGTGGTGATCATGCGGCATGGATCAGAGCCTTTCCAGCCAGTGGTCATAGATTTCGGCGTCCAGCGTATCGCTGGGGTTTTCGGCATCGTCACCCCAGATTTCGGCCATGGTGAAACGCACCCGGTAAAGTGGTTTCTTGTCTGCCTTTAGACCGTAAGCCAATTGTTCCGGGTTGCCAAAGGCCCCGAGCGGGCGTTCGATATAACCAGTCTTGCCGCGCAAATAGGCAGGTGCGCGCACGTGGCCCGGCGGCATCATGGATTTGACACGAACCCTGTCAGCCATCCTGCGCCTCGCCATAGGTGGCGCCACGCCTGCTGACGGCGGCCATTCTCTGGCCCAGTTCTTCCAGCGAATACACCCCGGCCTCGATCAGGTTCTGGTTCACTGCGGCGATCCAGCGTTCATAATAGCTGTGTTTTTCAAAGGCGTCTTCGCCCATGTCCTCAAGCGCGCGGCGCAGGCCATCGACTGTGAATAGCCCCTTGCCGCCGCAAAGTACCATCAGTGCATCAATGCGCTTTTCCCAAAGCGCGAAATCATGCCCGTCTTGCGGGATTGCTCCGGCGGGTAATCCGCCCATGTCATGCCAGCGGCGACCATCTGTATCACTCATGCCGGGATCGTATGGCGCCCGCGCGGGCCTGTCTACAGTCTTTGGGCTAAAAAATCGCTGCCTCAGGGGGCGCCTGACGGCGCCCCCTGAGGGTGTTAGTTGACGACTGAACTGGCGCGCATCCCAGCCTCGAGGTGGCCAGGGATTTCACAGGTGATTTCAACCGGGCCGCCAGTGGGCTGGACCGGAACAAAGAACCATTCAACGGTTTTGCCGGGGCCGACCTCGACCTCGCGGATATGGCCCTTGATTTCGGCTATCAGATTACCCTCGTTGTCAGCCGCTTCGATCTTGCGAGTGAAAATACGTTCGGTCATTTCGTTCAGGGACACTTCGTGTTTGATCTCGTCCACGTTGGTCAGGATCAACTTATAGGCCTGGCCGGTGACGAACTCGAAATTATCGGGCTTGAAATACATGCCGTTGTCGTTGCTACCCATCTCCATGGGGACATCAATCACATTGGCACGGCTGAGGTCGCCGTCTGCAAATGCTGGAAACGCTGTCAACGCTGTTATTGTAAATGCTATTGTAAGTGTCGGTTTCATTTTAGTTCCTCTCAGTGGTCCAAAGGACCTAAGGCGCGATTGCGCAGAGCCAATTGGAAACCTTTTTTGGGAAGGCTGCCATGACCTGAATCAACCTGCGAAAACCGAGTTGTTGTGGTCGCGCTTTAACCTTCGCCCTCTTCGGCATCAGCATCGTCATCCGGGAGGACAAGAGTGATCTCGCCGCCTGCTTCAAGCGTGCGAATGGCATTGACAACTTCGGTCATGGCCTCTTCACCAACCCTGATTTTTACCTTGCCCAGTTCCTGAATTTCTTCTCGGATGGTCTCGGCCATGCGTTTGGACATATTCTCAAGCAGAAAATCTGCGACAGAAGCCAGATCGCCCCCCGAGGCCGCGCTCAGGGCGGTGACCAGAACAGCCTGATCTACCTCGCGCGTGACTTTTGGTATGTCTACCGGGTTCAGACGCTCAGGGATGTTGGCGAAGGTAAAGATGGCCTTGCGCACAAGGCTCGCAAAATCCATGTCGGTTTCATCGAGCCCCGCCAGTACGTCATCACGGGTAATGGCCGGCGAATAATTCAGGATTGCACCTACCCTTTCAACCGGACCGCTTTCAAAGGCGGTTTCGGGCACGTCGTGTAGTTGTGCGGCCAACGACAGCCCGATCCGGTCAACCGCATCGGGTGTGACTGCTTCGGTCTGTGAAACTGCGTAGGTGATGCGCCGGGCCTTGTCGCCGGGCAGCTTGCCCAGCAGTGCGGCGGCATGGGCCACATCCAGCTTAGACAACATGACGGCGGCCACTTCTGTGCTTTCCTGTTCGGCGATCGGCAAAAGCGCTTCGATCTTGGCACTGCGTACCTGTTCCCAGGGGTCGCCAAACTGTCGAACGCCAGCCTCTTTGCGCAGGCGGGTGGCGGTTTGCGGGCTGATGCGTCCATCCAGTGCGGAAAGTGCACCAGCTACCCCGCGTGGAAAGGTCAGGCCCATGGCCTCAAGCTCGGCGGCAAATTCGGCGACGACATCAGCCAATGTCGTGCGGTCGACATAGCGCATTGATCCCATCTGAGTGGTCAGTGCGGCCTGAAGCGGATCGGGCAGGTCTTTTAATGGAATATCAGCGCCTTCGTTCAGCAGAAAACGCACTATAATTGCCGCCTTTTGCTTGCGGGTCAGGCGGGCGGCACCTGTCAAAGGTTTTGACGATGACAGGCGGGCAAGCTGTGTTGCGTCGGTCATTCCATCCCTCACAAGGCAGTTGCGGGATGATAGATCGGGAAGAGTGAAGAAATATCTAAGCCGGATCAAAAGAGGTGCAGGCGTCCGGTTTGCCTTTTTCGGGCAGAAAATTTCCGGCCCGGGGCGGCGCAACCCTTGCCACAGTCACAGGAATGGCTGCGCTACGGGATCGCCTGCCAAGGGGTGCCCAATCATAGAACCAGTGTGCGCGACGGCGCACTCCGCTTAATAACGGCTTGCCTGAAAAAATCTCAGCGCTTGCGGTCCCGCCGGCTGCTCATCGGCTGGAAGGCGACGCCGACATGGGCCTCACAATAGGGTTTGCCGGATTGGACCGGCAGACCGCAAAACCAGAAATCCGGCGTAGCGGGGTCGCCAACGGGCCATTTGCAGGTCCGTTCGGTCAGCTCCATCAACGACAGTTTCTTGGCCTTCTTTTCGATCTCGCTGACCTTGGCCAGAGCGGCCGGGTCAATTTCGTTGGCCGAGGGTTGCGGCGGCAGCGGCTGACCTGCGGGTATGATCGGCTTGATCCGGGTCACCGGGGCCGAGGGTACAGATGCCTCTTTTGCCGGTTCGGCCTTGGTGGCGGGTTTGGCCGCCTTGGGGGCAGCTTTTGCCTTGGTCTCGGTCTTGGCGGCGGTTTTCGATTTGCCGCTGTCGGCAGAACCGCCCGAACCGTTGCGGTTCGACAGGCCAAGGCGATGCACCTTGCCGATCACGGCATTGCGGGTCACGCCGCCCAGCTCTTTGGCAATAACGCTGGCGGACTGGCCTTCGCCCCACATTTTTTTCAGCAGTTCAACGCGTTCGTCGTTCCACGACATAACAGGGCTTCCTTATCTCAAAAGGCGGCAGAGGCTTGGTCTGCCGCCTTGTAAATTGGGTCAAGGCCCTATTCTAATCACTGCGGCCTGAGATACAAGGCATCGAATCACGTTTCAGCGAAGGGTAAAGTATGGCAGACGGCGTCAAAATGGGTGCGCGGCGCTTTGGGCGGGTCAATTGGCTGGGCCTTGGCACTCTGGCCTCACGCGAGGTGCGTCGTTTCATGGCGGTCTGGACGCAGACATTACTGGCGCCGCTGGTAACGGCGGGATTGTTTCTGCTGATCTTCACCATCGCCATCGGCCCGCGCCGCGGTGATGTGATGGGGGTGAGTTTCACCACGTTTTTAGCACCCGGTATTTTGATGATGGCGGTTATTCAGAATGCTTTTGCCAACACCTCGTCTTCGATCGTGATCTCAAAGGTTCAGGGCAATATTGTGGATACGCTGATGCCGCCCTTGAGCGCCGGAGAACTGGTGCTGGGCTATCTGGCGGGCGGGGTCGGGCGCGGGCTGCTGGTGGCGATGGCCATCGGGCTGGGCCTGCTGGTTTTTCTGGGGATCGGCATCCAGCATCCGGTCTGGGCGCTGTCTTTCGTCATCCTTGGCTCGGCGTTTCTGGGTGGCTTGGGCATTCTGGCGGGCATCTACGCCAACAAGTTTGATCAGATGGCGGCGATCACCAATTTCATCGTTACGCCCCTGGCATTTTTATCGGGCACGTTCTATTCCGTGGATGCGTTGCCGCCGGTACTGGGGGCGATCACCCATTTCAACCCGATCTTCTATCTGATTGACGGCGCGCGCTATGGGGTTATCGGGGTGTCCGACAGTAACCCCTTGCTAAGCCTGGGGGTTGGTGTGGGATCAACCCTGGTGGTCTGTCTTATCGCCTGGCTGATGTTGGCGCGGGGTTACCGGCTGAAGGCTTGAAGCGTTTCAGCTGCAAAGCGCCTTGGCGTGATCGGCGTAGTTGGAATACGCTTTCCAGAACCGTTCATCTGATGACCGGTCGGACTGCCGGATTTCCTGTGCCAGGTGCGGATTGTTGTAGAATGCAACGGCGCGGTTTTGCTGGGCGCTGTTGAGGGTCTGGTCGGCGGCGGCCTGAATGCATCCGCACAGCTGGCGCGAACGCGCCTTGCGGTCCGAGGCCTGACACGCCTTGCTGATCGGGCCATAGGAAACCGGGGCCAGTCTGGACACGGTTGCGGGGGTGGTTCTGCTGTTGCCTGGACTTTTGAATCTGTTTGATCCGCCGCAGCCCGCCAGCAGAAGGACCAACCCCAGGATAACGACCTGTTTCATTGCTCTTGCCTCGTTTGCCCTGGCGGTCTCCGGGGATGTGACCCTCTTGTCGACCGCGCTTGCCGTTGCCTTTTGGGATCAATGCCGCATCTGGCCAGAGTTTTCAATTCACAAGATCACCCATAGCTGCAACACTTGGGTCACATCGCCCAAGTTTGGTGGTGCCCCAGATTCGAGTAGAGCACACCATGGAGTTCAGCCTTCCAAACCTTTTTTTCATCTTTTTCATCGTGATGATGTTGCAGCCCATTCTGATGGGGCGCGTTTTCGCGTTGCGTCGGGTGCAGGCGATCCGGGTGATTGAGCGGTTGCGTGGCAGCCGGGTGATCACCATGATCCACAGACAGGAAAAACGCAGCTTGTTTGGCTTTAACATGTCGAACCATATCGATCTGGAAGATGCCCAAAGCATTATATCAGCAATCAAGGCCACGCCGGATAACATGCCGATTGATCTGGTGATGCACACGCCGGGCGGGCTGGTGATTGCTGCGATGCAGATTGCCCGCGCGGTCGAGGCCCATCCCGCCAAGGTAACGGTTTTTGTGCCGATCTATGCAATGTCCGGTGGCACATTGATTGCGATGGCGGCGGATGAGATCGTGATGGGGGAGTTTTCAATGCTGGGTCCGATTGATCCGCAGATCATGGGGATCTCAGCCGCGTCGGTGGTGGCGGCGCGCGATGCAAAGCCGATCGAGCATGTGTCGGATATCGCTCTGGTGCTGGCAGATGTCAGTGACAAGGCGATAGCGCAGGTCAGGCGTGGCGCGATCGAGATCATGACGCCGCGCATGGCGCAGGACAGAGCCGAAGAACTGGCCGCGACGCTGACTTGTGGCAAGTGGACCCACGACTATGCCCTGACGCCTCATGAGGCGACGGAACTGGGATTGCCGATCACTGTCGATATGCCCCCCGAGATTCTGTCGCTGATGAAACTTTACCCGTCTCCGGTCAAGCAAAGCGTGGTCGAGTTTCTACCGTTTGATCCGCCCGGTAAAAAGATGAGATGACAGTGATGGTATAAATCCCGTCAGATGGCGACCTTCAGCAACATGTCGTCAACCGTGCGGTCCGCCATATGTGCCGGGCTGATGCCTTCGGCCGCGGCGCGGATCACGATACGGGCCATTGTTGCATTGAGGGCCGTCAGTTTTTCGTCGACCCATTTCTGGCGATTTTCGATTTGCAGGATTTCGGCTGCGACGTTGATGATCCCGCCAGCATTGGCCACATAGTCTGGCAGATAAAGGATGCCGCGATCCTGCAGCGCGTCTGCGTCGGCCGGGCTGGCCAGTTGATTGTTGGCTGCTCCTGCGATCAGTCGGGCGTTGATTTGCGGAATTGTATGGTTGTTGAGGATGCCGCCGATGGCGCAGGGGGCAAAAATGTCGACCTGGGTCTGGTGGATGTCTGACGGCGCGGCAACGTCGGCGCCAAAGGTCTGCACGGCATCAGCCACGACAACAGGGTCCATGTCCGCGACGATCAGATGGGCACCCGCTGCTTGCAGCAGACGACAGAGATGCCAGCCGACATGGCCCAGCCCCTGCACGGCCACGCGGCGGGACGTCAGATCCTTGTTGCCGAACTGCTTTTCCGAACCGATCAGCATGGCGTTGAAAACGCCCTGCGCCGTCACTGGTGACGGATCACCACTGGCGTGATTGCCGCTATCAAGCCCGGCGACAAAGCGGGTTTCCTTTGCCAGTTCCGCCATGTCCGAAGGGGCCATGCCCATATCCTCGGCGGTCCAGTATTGGCCTTGCAAGGCGTCAATCGCCCGGCCAAAGGCACGCAGTTTTTCGGGCGTCTTTTCGGTGCGCGGATCGCCAAGGATCACGGCCTTGCCGCCGCCAAGCGGCAGGCCGGCAGCGGCGTTTTTGTAGCTCATGCCGCGCGACAGGTTCAGCACGTCGTCAATTGCCGCCTGATCATTGTCGTAGACTCGCATCCTGAGGCCACCCGCTGCCGGGCCCAGCCGGGTTGAATGGAGCGCGATAAAGCCGCGCAATCCACTGGCTGCGTCGTCGACGCGGTACAACCCTTCGTGGGTGGTGGATGAAAGTCGTGTCAGCATGGCTGGTCCTCCCTATGCGCAAGATAGATCTGGCCTTGCGCGAAAAAACAGCGAATACATGTAAGGAAGTGGAAAAAATTAGGGATAATACCTAATTTATGGAGGAAAATTAGAGGTTATGGACAAGATTGACCGGCAGATCATTGTGGCGTTGCAACGCGACGGGCGTCAGCGGCTTGGGGATTTATCCGAAGCCGTGGGTCTGTCACCCACCCCCTGTGCACGACGAATCGCGCGGCTGGAAGCGGAGGGTGTGATCACCGGGTATTCCGCCCGGGTGGATCAGGAAAAACTGGGTCTCCCGCTGAATGTTTTCATTTTCCTGGAACTGGAAAAGCAATCGCGGGACGCGGTTGCGGCATTTGAAAAGGCACTTAAGCGGTTTGATGAGGTGATGGAATGCTATCTCATGACCGGCACGCGGGATGTAATGATTCGAGTGGTGGCTGCCGACCTGTCAGGGTTTGACCGGTTTCTGGAGGACGGGTTGATGCAAATCCCCGGTATCCGGTCGATGCGGTCAAGTTTTGCCCTGCGCACGATGATCCGGCGAGATGCCTTGCCCGCAAGCTGAGGCAGCGCTATGCCTGATCCATGCTGGCTGGGGCCTGCGGGATTGGACATGACGGATCAGGTTTTTGATGTTGTGGTTGTGGGGGCCGGGCCGGCAGGCGGTGCGGCTGCCTTTACGGCCGCACGGGCCGGGCTTCAGGTCGCGCTGATCGACAGGAAAACCTTTCCGCGGAACAAGCTGTGTGGTGGGCTGATCACCGGACGGGCCAGGCGTTATTACCACGAGATATTTGGCGAAGAAATGCCGTTTGAACCTCAGGACCGTAAAACGGTGGTGGATTTCCGGTTTCGCGGACGCTCTGTAGGGCTGATCAATGACGCTCCTGCACTGTGTATGGCGATGCGATGGGACATGGACCATCTGATCTGTGCCAAGGCAATAGCGGCAGGCACCCGGGATTTTACCGGGTGCCAGATCAGCGAGATCAATTTGAACGCCAAATTTCTGGGACTGAAGGATGGGCGGACGATCCGCTATGGGGTGTTAATCGGTGCGGACGGCGCCAACAGCAGTGTCGCCAAGGCCTTGTTTGGGCAGTCGTTTGATCGCACCAGGATTGGTTTCGGTCTGGAGATCGAGGCGACGGGTGATCACATCAACCCCGAGGCGCCGCTCCGGATTGACTTTGCCGCTGCCCGCTGGGGCTATGGCTGGGCCTTCCCCAAGCGTTGCAGCACGACTGTTGGCGTGGGGGGGCTGATGGCGCGGAACCCCGACATGAAGACGGCAATGGCAGAATATCTGACGGAACTGGGAATAGATTGCGCGCCGAAAGCGTTCAAAGGCCAGTTTCTGCCGTTTGGGGATTTCAGGAAAGTGCCGGGGCGTGACGCTATGCTGTTGTGTGGTGATGCGGCAGGGCTGGTGGACCCTATTACAGGCGAGGGGATCGCCTATGCACTGAAAAGCGGGAAACTGGCGGCTTTGTCTGCGGTAGACAGTCTAAGCAATAATGCCCCAGCAACGGCGCTGGAGGGCTACAGGCGGCGTCTGGTTGGGATTCATCGCGCACTGCGGATGGCACGATGGATCAGGCCGGTGGTGTTTTTGCCTGCCCTTGAAGGCGCGTTTGAGACAACATTTCGAAGGTCTTCAACCCTTCGGCAAGATTACTTGCGGCTGATGGCAGGTGAGATCGAGTACGAGCATATCCTGAAGGCGTTGGCTTTGCGGGTGCCAAGATTGCTGGTACATGCGGTCGGCGCAGGCTTCAGGCAGAGGCAAAGCCGGTGATCAACTGACGCAGGCCGATGGCCGCCCCGGCAAAGATTGCGGCAAACGTGATGGGCGCGCTGAATGCTAAAAGGGAAAAGGCTGAAATGCCCTGACCAATGGTGCAGCCGACCGCGATGACCGCGCCGAAGCCCATGCAGACGGCACCAAGAATCTGACGCTTGAGTTCGCGCGGGTCTTCGCAGGCTTCCCACCGGAAATGGCCCTTGATCAGGCTGCCGATAAACGCGCCGGTCAGCACACCAAAGACCGAGCCAACACCAAAGCTGATTCCGCCACCGCTGGACGTCATGACAAAGATCATGGTCTCACCCAAGGGAGCCGAGAAGGTATGCGAGACCACTGGTACCGATCCGAACCCGTGATAGGAAACCCAATTGGTGCCTGCCCAACCGCTGGCAATCGCCAAGCCGACGATCACTGACCAAAGGACTGCTTTTCGGTTGTTCAAAAACGTTTTTGAAAAAAGGGCGGCGACAGCGATCAACAGGCTTATCAAAAGACCGCTGGGGGCAAGGGGCAGGCCTGTTGTTGAAGACAGCAGCCCTGCATAGCCTTGTGTGATGGTGTCAAAAGTCGTCATGTCGGTAAAGCGCACGCGCAGGGCGGCAAGGGGGCCGGACAGCATCACGTAAGCAGCGATGCCCATGACGATGACAATAACGAACGATCGCAGATCACCCCCGCCGAACCGGGCCAAAGCGCCAAACCCGCAATTGCCGGACAGCGACATGCCATAGCCAAAAAGCAGCCCGCCAATGATACTGGCCAAAGGCGACCACGGGGTGAGGTAGTAAACCGTTTGCGTCAGATCCAATGCTCCGGCGCTGACCAAGCCAAACGAGGCAAGACCCGCGATGCCAATTGCGAGTATCCACATGCGAAGCCGAATATCGCTGCCCTGATAGAGAAAGTCCTCGATCGCGCCCAGGGTGCAGAAACGCCCCAGCCGTGCTGCAAGCCCCAGCAGCACGCCACCCGCAAACCCGATCATGGCAACCAGGGCCGCGTCTTCGGTAATGGTGTCGAACATGGCTGTTCTCCGGATGCATCAAGGCGGGTTAGGTGTTTGGACTCAGCTGTCTTTGCAGAACAGATCGTAAACCACATCAAGTATTCGGATGGCGCGTTGATCTGTCAAACGGTAAAAGATCGCCTTGCCCTCGCGGCGGGGGCTGACCAGCCCCTCGGATCGCAACCGTGCCAGTTGTTGTGAAACAGCGGCTTGCCGGGCGGACAACAATTCTTCCAGCTCGGTCACGGTTTTTTCGCCCGTGGCCAGATGGCACAGGATCATCAAACGGCCTTCGTGACTGATGGCTTTGAGAAACGCGGCGGCGTGGCAGGCGCTGGTGGCCAACAGATCTATCTCTTCTCTGGGCATGTTCGGAATGAACACGGGCAACGAGGTATCGGGGCGGGGCGCCATGCTATCCTGCCAGACCCGTGGCGCCGGGATGGGCGTTCAGCAACTGCCCCAGAAGGTGCCAGAAGAAATCAGGCCCGGCGTAGCCTTCGACCCGGCCCAGTTCCTGTCCATTCTCAACCAGTATGAAGGTCGGAGTGAAGATCGGACGAGACGCAAATATTATGTTATCAGGCAGGTTACTGATATTCACCCTGCGCAAGGGCGCGCGTTTGCCTTCGTCCGTCTTGGGGTAGATATGCGCGATCTCGGTATTCCAGCGTTCACACCAGTGGCAGCCGTCACGCTCGATCATTACCAGCTCACCTGCGCGCGCAGGGCTGTAAAAGGTGTACACCAGCAATAACGTGGCCAGGATTGCAAACAGCAGACGCATGATTGTTCCGATTGACGGTTTGGTAAAACATATAATAGTTTGAATGTGAGTTGTGATCAAGCTGTCAGAAGGGACCCCGATGTTTGACGTGTCGATCCTGAGCGCATTTCTGGGTGGTTTGATCGTTTTCTTTTCCCCCTGCGTGCTTCCGATTGTGCCATTTTACCTGAGCTATATGGCAGGCGCGTCCATGCAGGAGATCAGCGCCGAAGGTGAGTTGGCGCCGGGCGTGCGGCGACGGGCCTTTCTGGCCTCGGTCATGTTTTCGGCTGGGATCATCACGGTCTTTGTCCTGCTGGGGGCGGCGGCCTTTGGGCTAAGCCAGGCATTTCGTGGATTTCAGACCGAATTCCGGCTGCTTGCGGCGTTGGTGGTGCTGATACTTGGACTACATTTCCTAGGCTTGCTGCGTATCGGGTTTCTGAATCGTGTATTCCAGATGGATGCCGGTAAGACAAAGAACATGTCGGTGATGGGCGCGTATGTAGTGGGCTTTGCCTTCGCCGCAGGCTGGACCCCCTGTGTCGGTGGTGTGCTGACCGCGGTGGTGTTCACAGCCAGCACCGAATCGACCGCGATGCAGGGGCTGATGCTATTGCTGGTATTCGGGCTGGCGATGACCACACCCTTTATGGTGGCATCGCTGTTCATCGGGCCGTTCCTAAAGTTTGCTGCCAAATTCAGGCGCCATCTGCCCAAGGTAGAAAAGGCGATGGGCATACTTTTGATCGTCTTTGCGGTGCTGATTGCCACCGATAGTGTGAATTACATCGCGCAATGGATGCTGGAGACGTTTCCGGTATTCCGCAACATCTGACGAAGGAGGAGATGCCATGAAACGTGTTCTGATTCTGTTGGCAGCTGTGCTGATGGCCTTGCCTGTTTGGGCGGTTGAACTGGGCGATGACGGGCTGCACAAACCTGATTGGCTGCGAGACACGTTCAAGGATCTGCGTGAAGATCTGGCCGAGGCCAATTCTGAGGGCAAACGCCTGATGATCCTGATCGAGCAGCGCGGTTGCATCTACTGCGAACGAATGCACCGTGATGTCTTTCCGTTGCCTGTGATAGACAGCTACATCCGTGAGAATTTCTTTGTGGTTCAGATTGATCTGTATGGGGCATCTGAACTTACTGATTTCGACGGTCAGGTACTTTCGCAGAGGGACGCCGCCCGCAAATGGGGAATGATGTTCACGCCATCGATTCTTTTCATGCCAGAAGAGGTGGAAGAGGGCCAGACCGCCGCGCAGGCCGCCGTTGCCGTTATGCCGGGAGCATTTGAAGCAGGTACCACGCTTGACCTGCTGACCTGGGTGAATGAAAAACGCTATGCGCTTGAATCAGAAGAGGATTTCCAGCGCTATCATGCTCGTATGATACGGGAACGAACGGTCGATCTGGGCGATTGAGCCGCATGCTGGCGAGCGATGAATTCCAAAAACAGAATTTATCCTTGCCGGTTCACGATTCTGTGTACTATGATATACGAAATTTTGAATGTGTTATGGGAGGACGCATGAAAAGATCCATCATCACCGCCATTGCTCTGGCCTCGACGGCATTTGCCGTTTCGGCGGGCGAGATCGCGCCGACCGAAGTCAGTTTCAGCGACGGGACTGTTGCGGAATCGCTGACAGGCGTTCCGGGTGATCGCGAAAGCGGTCGCGAAATTGTCGGCAGCAAGAAACTGGGCAATTGCGTTGCATGCCATCAGGTCAGCGACCTGAGCGACGTGCCGTTCCACGGCGAAATCGGCCCGTCTCTTGATGGTGCCGGTGATCGCTGGACCGAAGAAGAACTGCGCGGCATCGTGGCCAACGCCAAGATAATGTTTGAAGGCACCATGATGCCGTCGTTCTACAAAACAGAAGGTTTCATCCGGCCGGGCAATGCCTACACCGGTGAAGCGCCGGACGATACGTTTGGCCCGATCCTTACCGCACAGCAAATCGAAGACGTGGTTGCCTATCTGGCAACCCTCAAAGAGTGATCGTTCGCCGCATGCGGTGAACAAGACCAGGAGAATTCAGACATGAAACTGACCAGACGTGACGCGTTGGTTGTGGGGGCAGGGGCCTTTGTGGCGCTTGGCCTGCCTTTGTCGGCATCGGCCGGTTTGGGCGAAGATGCCATTGCCGCCTTTACCGGTGGGGCCGAAATGGCCGATGGCGGTATTACTTTGACCGCCCCCGAGATTGCCGAAAACGGCAATACTGTTCCGATCGAAGTTGATGCCCCCGGCGCGAGTGAGATTTTGGTTCTGGCGATGGGCAATCCGACACCCAGTGTCGCGACCTTTAAATTTGGGCCTCTGGCTGCATCGCAGGCTGCCTCTACACGTATCCGCCTGGCGGGGACGCAGGACGTTGTGGCTATTGCCAAGATGGCCGACGGCTCGTTTGCGAAGGCATCGGCGACAGTCAAGGTAACAATCGGCGGCTGCGGCGGCTAAGGCATTCGAGGAGAATTAAGATATGGCTTCAGGTGTAAAACCCCGCGTCAAAGTACCTAAATCGGCTGCCGCCGGTGACGTGATCACCGTCAAAACGCTGATCAGTCACCAAATGGAATCGGGTCAGCGCAAAGACGATGATGGCAACATCATCCCGCGTTCGATCATCAACCGCTTTACCTGCGAATTTAACGGCGAACTGGTCGTTGATATTACGTTGGAGCCGGCGATTTCGACCAACCCTTATCTTGAGTTTCAGGCCAAAGTGCCCGAGGCCGGTGAGTTCCACTTCACCTGGTACGACGACGATGGCTCGGTCTATGAAACGACCAAAAAAATCGCGTTGAAATAAGGGCAATCGTCAGGGAGGACGATAATGACAAGAACAAAACTGATTTCTGGCCTGATTGGCGCAACACTGCTTTCCACCGGCGCAGCGTTTGCTGATCCGGTGGACGACAATCTGATCATCAATGAAGAGATTGAAATTGTAACCCGCACAGCAGCACCGGCCCATCTGGCCGACGCGCTGGACGAGGTTATGTCGGGCTGGCTTTTCCGGGGCACTGAAACCCGGGCAATGGAGTCTGATGACTTTGACAATCCCGGCATGATCTTTGTGGAAAAAGCAATGGATAGTTGGGAAACGGTTGAAGGCTCAGAGGGCAAATCCTGTGCCAGCTGTCACGGCGATGCAGAAGAAAGCATGAAAGGCGTGCGCGCCGTCTATCCCAAGTGGAATGATGCCGCCGAAGAGGTCCGCACCCTTGAGATGCAGATCAACGATTGCCGCACCACGCGTATGGGTGCCGAAAAGTGGAAATACACCGGCGGCGACATGGTGAACATGACGGCGCTGCTGGCATCCGTTTCACGCGGGATGCCCATTAATGTGGCAATTGATGGCCCGGCACAATCGACCTGGGAAGACGGCAAAGAGCTGTATTATACCCGTACCGGTCAGTTGGAACTGTCCTGCGCAAATTGCCATGAAGACAACTATGGTAAGATGATCCGCGCGGATCACCTGAGTCAGGGTCAAATCAATGGGTTCCCGGCATACCGGTTGAAAAATACCAAGTTGAACTCGGTCCATGCCCGGTTCAAGGGCTGTGTACGTGACACACGCGCTGAGACTTATAAGCCCGGCAGCCCCGAGTTTGTGGCGCTTGAGCTTTATGTCGCTTCGCGTGGCAACGGTTTGTCGGTCGAAGGGCCGTCTGTCCGAAACTAAAATCTGAAACCCCCGCCCGGTTTGACCGGGCGGGGGTTTCTTTATCACAAAACATTCAAAAAGCCGCATGTATATACGGTACGGAGAGACTTCAGATGATTTCACGGCGTGATTTTCTTCAGACAAGCATGGCGGCTTCGGCCATTCTTGGGGCCTCTTCTTACGGGCAATGGGGGCGGTTGGCCGCGCAACAGGCACTGACGCAGGACCAGTTGCTGCAGTTCGATACGTTTGGAAATGTCTCTCTTATCCATGTGACGGATATTCATGCGCAGCTGAAACCGATCTATTTCCGCGAGCCTTCGATCAATCTTGGCGTTGGCGACAATAAGGGGCAGGTGCCGCATGTCACCGGCGCCGATTTCCGCAAGCTTTACGGCATCGACGACGGCAGCGCATCGCATTACGCGCTGAGTGCCGGGGATTTCAACGCGCTGGCGCAGGCGTATGGCAGGGTCGGCGGACTGGACCGGATGGCGACGGTGATTAATGCTATCCGTGCCGAGCGGCCCGATGCCCTGTTGCTGGATGGCGGCGACACATGGCATGGCAGCTATACCTGTTACCAGACCGAAGGCCAGGACATGGTCAACGTGATGAACGCGCTGAAACCCGACGCGATGACCTTTCACTGGGAATTCACGCTTGGATCGGACAGGGTGAATGAGATTGTCGCGGGTCTGCCATTCGCCGCTCTTGGCCAGAATATTTTTGACGCCGAATGGGATGAACCGGCCGAATTGTTTCCGCCCTACAAGTTCTTTGAGCGCGGCGGCGTCAAGATCGCCGTGATCGGGCAGGCATTCCCCTATATGCCAATTGCCAATCCCGGCTGGATGTTCCCCGAATACGCCTTTGGTATCCGCGACGAGAACATGCAGGAAATGGTCGATGAGGTGCGCGGGCAGGGTGCGGAACTGGTTGTGGTTCTCAGCCACAATGGCTTTGACGTAGACAAGAAGATGGCCAGTATCGTGACCGGCATCGACGTGATCCTGTCGGGCCACACCCATGACGCACTGCCTGAACCTGTGTTGGTGGGCGAGACGATTATCATCGCGTCGGGCAGTAACGGCAAATTCGTCAGCCGCGTCGATCTGGATGTGCGCGACGGGCGGATGATGGGCTTTCGCCATAAACTGATCCCGATCTTTTCGGATGTGATTGAACCTGACGCCGAAGTGGCTGCCGTAATTGACGAACAGCGCGCGCCTTACATGGACCAACTGACCGAGGTGATCGGGCAGACGGATTCGCTGCTCTATCGTCGCGGCAATTTCAACGGCACATGGGATGATCTGATCTGCGATGCGCTGATCTCTGAACGTGAGGCCGATATCGCCCTGTCACCCGGAGTGCGTTGGGGGCCATCGATCCTGCCCGGCCAGGATATCACCCGCGAGGATATCTGGAACGTCACCTCGATGACCTATGGTCAAGCGTACCGTACGGAAATGACTGGGGAATTCCTGGGTGTGGTGTTGGAAGACGTGGCAGACAACCTGTTTAACCCTGACCCTTATTATCAACAAGGGGGCGACATGGTGCGCACCGGGGGGTTGGGGTATCGGATTGATATCACCAAACCTCAGGGCAGCCGCATCACCGAAATGACCCTGCTGAAAACAGGCGAGGCGATTGATCCGGCCAAGACCTATCAGATTGCGGGCTGGGCCAGCGTGAACGAAGGCACCGAAGGCCCGCAGATCTGGGATGTGGTCGAAAGCCATATCCGCAAGCAGGGCACCGTCACTGTTAAACCCAATACCAGCGTCAAAGTTGTTGGCGCCTGAAGTCTAGCTGAAAGGAGGCATGTGAGATGTCCAAGACCTTCACAGGCAAACCAACGTCGCGACGCGCGTTTCTGCGCGGCACGGCGGCGGCTGCGGCGGGGGCCATTACGGCCGGGGCCGCAAAGGCCGAAACACCTGACCCGCTGATCACCGAAGTTCAGCCATGGGCCAATGGCTTTGGTGACGGTGTAGATGCCACGCCCTACGGGCTGCCGATCGAGTATGAAAGCGACGTCATACGCCGCAATGTGGAATGGCTGACCGCCGATACGATCAGTTCAATCAACTTCACACCGATCCATGCGCTGGATGGGACAATCACGCCGCAGGGCTGCGCGTTCGAGCGCCACCACTCGGGTGCGATTGAACTGAGCAAGCAGGACTACCGCCTGATGATCAACGGCATGGTCGATACGCCGCTGATCTTTACCTACGCCGATCTTGAGCGGTTTCCGCGCGAAAACCACGTTTATTTCTGCGAATGCGCGGCCAACACCGGCATGGAATGGGCCGGTGCGCAATTGAATGGTGCACAGTTCACGCATGGTATGATCCACAATATGGAATATACCGGCGTGCCGCTACGCACACTGCTGGAAGAGGCCGGCTATGACACTGCTGGCAAGTGGATATACGTCGAAGGCGCTGATGCGTCATCGAACGGTCGCTCAATCCCGATGGAAAAGGCGCTGGATGATGTGCTGGTCGCCTTCAAGGCCAACGGAGAGGCGCTGCGTAAAGAACATGGCTATCCCGTACGGCTGGTTGTTCCCGGCTGGGAAGGCAACATGTGGATCAAATGGTTGCGCCGGATTGAGGTCATGGAAGGCCCCGTGGAAAGCCGCGAGGAAACCAGCAAATACACCGATACGCTGGCTGATGGTATCAGCCGCAAATGGACTTGGGCGATGGACGCGAAATCGGTCGTGACCTCACCCAGCCCGCAATCGCCCATCACTCACGGAAAAGGGCCCCTGGTGATCACCGGATTGGCGTGGTCAGGTCGCGGTGCAATCAAGCGTGTGGATGTCAGCAAAGATGGCGGCAAGACATGGGAAACCGCCCGTCTGGCCAAGCCCGGCGAGAAGATGGCACTGACGCGGTTCTATCTGGATACCGAGTGGGACGGCGAAGAAATGCTGCTGCAATCCCGTGCGATGGACGAAACCGGCTATGTTCAGCCGACCAAGACACAGCTGCGCGAAGTCCGTGGTGAAAACTCGATCTATCATAACAACTGTATCCAGACCTGGTGGGTCCGCCCGAACGGGGAGGCTGAAAATGTCGAAGTTTCTTAAATCAACCACGCTGATAACGGCGTTTGCCCTGACGGCCAGCCCGGTTCTGGCCGAAAAGTTTGGTCTGGGGCGCGCGGCACTGCCTGAAGAGATTGCTGCATGGAACCTTGATGTCAGCCCGGATGGCAGCGGCCTGCCCGAAGGGTCGGGCGATGTGCTGACCGGTGAAGAGGTGTTTGCCGAAAAATGTGCCGCCTGCCACGGTGATTTTGCCGAGGGCGTGGGCAACTGGCCCAAATTGGCTGGCGGGCAGGGCACATTGGCGGATAAGGACCCGCTGAAAACCGTGGGATCCTACTGGCCCTACCTGTCGACCACATGGGATTACGTCAACCGGTCGATGCCGTTTGGCAACGCACAAAGCCTGACAAATGACGAGGTTTATGCGATTGTTGCCTATATCCTCTATTCCAACGATCTGGTTGATGAAGATTTTGAACTGTCGCGCGATACGTTCCTGGACGTGGAAATGCCCAATGCAGAGGGCTTTATCGTCGATGACCGGATCGAGGCAGAGCATGCAATCTGGACCGGTGAGCCCTGCATGGAAAACTGCAAGGATAGCGTGGAGATTACCATGCGTGCGCTTGTGCTGGATGTAACGCCGGAAGAAGAAGGCGCTGAGGCCGAGGTTGTTGAACCCGAGCCCGTGGAAGAAGCGGCCGCCGCAACTGAAGCACCTGATCCCGAATTGGTGGCTGCGGGTGAAAAAGTATTCAAGAAATGCAAGTCCTGCCATCAGGTAGGCGACGGGGCCAAGAACCGTGTGGGTCCGCAGTTGAATGGTATCTTGGGACGTGCTGCAGGTGCTGTGGATGGATTCAAATATTCAAACGCTTTGATGGAAAAAGCCGATGAAGGTCTGAGCTGGAACTCTGAGACCCTGGCCGAGTTTCTCGCCAAGCCAAAGAAGTACATCAAAGGCACAAAGATGAGCTTTGCCGGTTTACGCAAGGACGAAGATATTGCCGCGATTGAGGCCTATCTTTCGACCTTTGCCGAATAGGTAGAATGCGGATCGCTCGATACCTGAACATAGCCTTTGCCGCTGTCCTGGCGGCAGGGGCAGCCCACGCCGAACTGGCGGGCGATGCCGAGACTGGAAAAGAACTGTTTGATGTTTGCAGCGGGTGCCACGAGATTGGCAACGGCGCGCAAGACAGTATCGGGCCACACCTGAATGGGCTGTTTGGTCGTCGGGCCGCGACCCACGAAGGATTTGCCTATTCAAAGTCGATGCAGCGTGCGGGCGTTGACGGGCTGACGTGGACGTTCGAAACACTGGACGCCTATATCGCCAACCCGCTGGCATTGGTTTCGAAAACACGGATGAGCTTTCCGGGATTGGATGATTCGCAGGAACGGGCCGATCTGATGGCTTACTTGCGGATGTTTTCCGATAACCCTTCAAATATTCCCGAGGCCGAACCCACCGCGCGCGGCACCGACCACGATGTTGATCCGGCCATTCTGGCCCTTCAGGGCGACCCGGAATATGGTGAATACCTTTCGACCGAATGCCTGACCTGCCACCAAAGTGATGGTAGCGCGCAGGGCATTCCGTCGATTACCCGTTGGCCCGAAGAAAACTTTGTCGTGGCCATGCATGCCTACAAGAACAAATTGCGTCGGCACCCTGTCATGCAAATGATGGCGGGGCGCCTGTCGAACGAGGAGATCGCATCGCTGGCGGCCTATTTCAAAGACCTCGAATAGCCGGGGCATTCAGGGAGAAGAATAATGAAGCTGAACAGACGCTTATTTATCGGCACAGGCGCCGCAGCTGCTGTCAGCCTTGCCGCACCTGCGGTGATGGCTGATGGCCACGGCAAACCCCGCGTTGTGGTGATTGGGGGGGGCGCAGGCGGTGCCACGGCCGCGCGCTATATCGCTAAGGACAGCAAGGGTGCCATCGACGTTACATTGGTTGAACCTTCGCGGACCTATTTTACCTGCTTTTTCTCCAACCTTTACCTGGGGGGATTCACCGACCTCGAGGATATCGGCCACACCTATGGTACGCTGGCCGCAAAATACGGCATCAACGTTGTGCATGACTGGGCTGTGGACGTGGACCGCGATGCCAAGACGGTTGCGCTGGCCGGTGGCAGCACGCTGAAATACGACAAGCTGATCCTGAGCCCCGGCATTGATTTTGTCGACGGCGCGGTTCCGGGCTGGGACGTGTCTGCACAAAACAAGATGCCCCACGCTTACAAGGCAGGTTCGCAGTCTGAATTGCTCAAGGCACAGATCATGGCGATGCCCGAAGGCGGCACCTTTGCCATGGTGGCCCCGCCCAACCCTTATCGTTGCCCGCCGGGGCCGTACGAGAGGGTGTCGATGGTGGCGCACGTCCTCAAACAGAACAATCCCACGGCCAAGATCCTGATCGTCGACCCGAAAGAAAAATTCTCGAAACAGGCGCTGTTCGAGGAAGGCTGGCAGCATCATTACGGCGGCATGATCGAGCGGATCGGCCCGGATTTCGGCGGTGACAATGTCAGCGTGAACCCCGAGGCCATGACAGTTGATATCGACGGCTCCGAAGAAAAGATTGATGTCTGCAACGTCATTCCGGCGATGAAAGCCGGGCGCATCGCAGATATGGCAGGTGTGGCCGATGGCAACTGGGTGCCTGTGAATGCAGCGGATATGAGCAGCAAGGCGGATGCGGATGTGCATGTGCTGGGCGATTCTGCCGCGCAGGGCGATATGCCCAAATCCGGCTTTGCTGCCAATTCCCAGGCCAAGGTCTGTGCCATGGCGGTGCGTGGTGCGCTGACCAGCTCCAAGGTGTTTCCGGCCAAGTTCAGCAATACCTGCTGGTCGCTGATTGATACCGACGACGGGGTCAAAGTAGGAGCGACCTATGAGGCGACAGATGAAAAGATCGCCAAGGTTGACGGGTTCATTTCTCAGACCGGCGAAGACGCGGCAACGCGTAAAGCTACCTACGAGGAATCCGTAGGTTGGTATGCCGGGATCACTGCAGACATGTTTGGCTGAACCCAACCGGTGGCGAATTGATCCAGCGCAACGCCCGCACCGAAAATATCTGTCTGAATGAAAGTTATGAGAGGAGAACCATCATGAAAACCAATTTCCTTGCGGGTGTCATTGCCCTGATGGCCGTCCCTGTGTTCGCGGGTGACGTTGCGACGGTCTATAAGTTTGATGGCGCGTTTGAAGATGCCACATTTGCCGTTGAAAACGCAATTGTCGGGCATGGCCTGGTCATCGATTTTACCAGCCATGTTGGTGAAATGCTGAACCGTACCGCAGCTGATGTAGGCAGCGACGTTGAGGTGTTTACAGCGGCTGACATCTTTTTGTTCTGCTCGGCTCAGCTGTCGCGCGAAGTGATGGAGGCCGATGCAATGAATATCGTGCATTGCCCCTACAAGATATTCGTAACCGACCGGGGCGGCGATGTTGAAATCGGCTATCCCAACTACCCTGATGGCGTGATGCAAAAGGTGCAGGCCCTGTCAGATGAAATTGTGAAAAAGGCAATGGAATAAGGCTTTGGTGCCTGGTTCCGAGGTTGCTGCTTGACAAAGGTCAAAGCGATTTTGGCGTCCTGCCGCTAGGGTCTGGCGATCCGGAAAGGATGGCATATGCTGGAAAGTTTTATTGACCGTTTCGGTGATGGGGCGGTGCTAATGTTGGCCGGGGCCTTGGTTGGCGTGCTCTTCGGTGCGGCGGCGCAGCATTCGCGATTTTGCCTGCGCGCGGCCTCGGTCGAGGTCAGCGAAGGCAGTTTTGGCCCGCGTCTGTCGATATGGTTGATCGCGTTTTGCACTGGGGTTGCCGCCGTGCAGGGCGCGATCTGGCTTGGCTGGCTGGATGTGTCGCAGGCACGTCAGCTGGCGACCACCGGCTCTATGTCGGGGGCGATCATCGGCGGCCTGATGTTTGGCTGCGGGATGATCCTGGCCCGGGGTTGTGCCAGCCGATTGCTGGTGTTGTCGGCCACGGGCAACCTGCGGGCCTTTGTGACAGGGCTGGTTCTCACGTTAGTGGCGCAATCATCGCTGCGGGGTGTTTTATCGCCCGTGCGCGAGGTGCTGGCGGGGCTGTGGCTGGTTCCCGGAGGCGAAGCGCGCAGCCTGCTGTCACAGATCGGAATGGGGCATGGGATGGCAGCGGGAATTGCGTTCATCGTGCTTTTTTTCTCTTTTTTCCTTGCGTTTAGCAGGCAAGTTCCGATCGGTGAGGCAGTTGCTGCAGCACTTGTTGGGATGGCCGTGGCGTTGGGATGGTTGCTAACTTATGCCATCGCGGAGACCTCGTTTGAGGTGGTGGCGGTCTCGTCCGTCACATTCACCGGCCCATCTACGGATACGCTGATGGGGCTGGTCAATAGCACCGATCTGCCGCTTGGTTTTGGCGTGGGGCTGGTGCCGGGGGTATTTATCGGGTCGGCGGTGATGGCGCTGTTCAAGCGCGAGGCAAAAATCCAGCGTTTTGGCGCAGATACGCCGATGGAGCGCTATCTGATCGGGGCTGTTCTCATGGGTTTTGGCGCGATGCTGGCAGGCGGTTGTGCGGTGGGTGCAGGCATGTCGGGAGGGGCGATATTTGCCACTACGGCCTGGGTAGCGGTTTTCTTCATGTGGGTGGGGGCGATGGCCACAAACCTATGCATGGGCCGCGCCGCGCTGCGGATGGCTCCGACCTGAGAGCGTACAAAGCGTACGAAACGTACGTGGATTTCGTACGCGATCTGGGTGGTTCTGGGAACAGAGCGTACGTTTTGTACGAAATCCGGCATTTGGGACCAAGCCGCAGGGCAGGGCTGTTCGTGGTTTTTTGAAATGCTTGACCAGAAAGTTGGCAGCCCAAACTTTTTGTGGCTGGCCACTTTCGGCCCTTTTTACCGGATGCCCCCGGCAGGGATTTTGGGGCAAATTGCGGAAACCAGCCCTTGGGCCGCAGCAAAGACCTGTAACATCGGGGTGTTTCAAATTGGGCTCATCAACAGACCCTGCCTAATCTGTTCAGCAGAACGTGCAGATAGCCAGGTGTCGAACGTCAGGTGATTTTGACCTTCACGCCACCAAGTGACCCAAAATGGAAAACCGGACGTTTGCGCATGGCGGGTTTGAATAAACGACTGCTTTCCCAAAACACGTTAGTGAACGGCAACATGTAAGGGCTTATGCGCCGCCGGTCCACACCGGCCATTCAAGCACGATGCAGCGAATTTGGGCAGAGAGCCGATTTCGTTGAAAAAGTCTTTGATTTCGGCAGGCTGGTTTGAGGTATCGGTTTGATTTCGTTCAGATGTCTAAGGCGTAACCGTCGGTTCAACCTGCGGCGGGCAGTATTGGCTTGAGCTTTGCCAGTTTCCGGAGGTTTTGGGCGGTGGCTGCGAGGGTAAACTCGTCTTGAACGCCACATGGGCCGCGCAATCGGAGCCGTCCCAGGCCGAGGATGCGTTTGAGGTGGGCGGCATTTTTTAGCCCTGGACCGATTGAAAGTATCCTTACCACCAAGTCCCGCCACACCACCTATTCTTGGCCTTCAAAATCTCAGCGATAAACACGACATGCCGCCGTCAAGCTTGCTGCATTCTGAATTGTTGATCTGAACCACATCATATCCGGCATTGCTCAGCATTTCTGCGGTGCGCGGAAATCCTGCAGGACAGATCACGTATTGGTTGAACCGGATGCTGTTGGCTGCTGCCTCTTCGCCGTCGGCGACGTGCAGAACGTTGTAGCCTTCAAAACAGCCTGACGCCTCCAGCCGTTTGGTCGACAGGATAGTGTCTGCATCCAGCAGCGAACAATCGGTCTTGAAATGCAGCACACCCGGCGGGGTGAACACCTCGCGCAGGCTATGGCCCCAATCGGCAAGGATTCCGGCCAGTTCGGCCACCCCGGCGGCATCGGTGCGGTCAGAGCGGCCTACCAGAACCTCGCGCCCTGTCACCAGAATATCGCCCCCTTCAATATGCCCGGGGCCGCTGATCTGGCGGATATCCTCATAGACCGCCCGAAGCGCCGGTTCCATTTCGGCCACTTCGCCCATTCGGCTGGGGGCGCCGGGGCGCATCATCACCGCCCCCTGCGGCAGGCACAGGGCCGTATCTTCGACAAAGACCGCGTCGGGATAAGCCTCGAGCGGCGGCAATTCGATCACCTCGGCCCCGGTTTCTTTCAGCGTTGCCACGTAATGCGCGTGATCGGCCAGCATCTGATCCAGATCGGGCGTGCCGATATCTTCGGCGCGCAGCCCATTGATGATGCTTGCCGAGGGGCGGCGGGTGACTGCGCGGGAAAATTCAAAACTTGGGTTGGTCATCAATTCCTCGTTGGATCAGTTGCCGTGGGACAGGTTGGGCGCCCGGATTTCGATCAGGGTTGGCCCTGCTTCGCGCGATGCGGCCTTTAGCGCGCTGGCAAATCCATCTGTGTCAGGCCCGCAACGCCAGAACGGCATGCCACAGGATTGGGCCACACCTGCGAAATCCGGCGGGGTTGGATCACAGCCCACAACTGTTACGCCCACGGCCTGCATCGAGGTGGCAATTTCCTGATAGCCGTGATTGTTCCAGATCACGAAAATGATCGGCAGCTTCTCGTCCACGGCGCACATCATCTCGGGCAGGCTGAACTGTGCACCGCCATCCCCTGCGATGCAGATCACCGGGGTATCGGGGGCGGCCAGTGCCGCACCTATGGAAGCCGGGATGCTATAGCCGAGCGCGCCAAATCCGGTGGCCGCGTTGAACCACCCGCCGGGGCGGTCATGGTCATAATAAAGGTTGCCCGCATAGACCGGATAAGTGGAATCGCCCACGATTACTGCCTCTGGAACTGTATCGCGCAGGGTGTTCAGCATTTCGTTGAGGGCCCGCATTTCCGTCCCGATTTCCTCAAAGGCACCGCTGCGCGTTTCGGCCGCCCGGGTGGCGCCACCTGTGTCATTGGTGCGGGGTTCAAGGCGTTTGTTCAGGGCTGTCAGCGCCGCCGAGGCTTCGCCAACAATTGCAACTTCAGCCGGATGGCGCGCCAGCTGATCCGGGCACAGATCGACCCGGATCAGTGTTTGCATCACAGGCATCGTGCCGGTGGCGTACATATCGTAATCGGTCGGGCCCAGCTCGGTGCCGACGGCCAGAACCACATCCGAGGCTTTGATCAGATCCCGAACAGCATTCAGGCTTGGGCTGGCGGGTACGCCAAGTGGGTGGTCATACAGGATACCGCGGGCATTCACTGTCTGCACCACCGGGGCATCCAGTTTTTCCGCCAGTTCACGGACCTTCTGTGCCGCGTGGCGTGTGCCGCCACCGGCCAGAACAACCGGCGCTTTTGCGTTGTTCAGCAAAGCGGCGGCCCGAATGATCAGATCGTCATCAGGGGCGGCAATCGCAGGAACGCTTGCAGTGATTGTCCGGGTGGCCATGTCTGCGCCCGCCACATCCAGCGGTATCTCGATATGGGTCGGGCCGGGACGGCCGGATTGAAATGGCGCAAAGGCGCGGCTGAGCGCCGGGGCCAGATCATCCGCGCCTTCGATCCTTTCAGACACCAGCGCCACGGTCCGCGCCATCGCCTGTTGATCCGGCAGTTCGTGTAAATGACCCAGACCTTTGCCCAGACTGGCCAACTTATTCACCCCTGACACCACCAGCATCGGAATACTATCGGCGCGTGACTGCCCCATCGCTGTCAGCGTATTAGCCAACCCCGGCCCGGTGATCACAAAGGCTATGCCGGGCTTGCCCGACACCCGGGCATAGCCATCGGCCATAAACCCCGCCCCCTGTTCGTGGCGGGGCGTGACATGTCGAATACCCGAGGCCGCCAATCCGCGGTAAAGCTCGACCGTGTGAACGCCGGGAATACCAAAAACTGTATCGACGCCGCGTTGGGCCAACTGGGCCACCAGTGCTTCTCCGATGCTTGTCATGCGATTTCCTTTTCTAACAGGCTGGCGTGTTTAATGATCCGGTCGCAGGCAGCGTCAAAATCGGCGTCATCGACCGTCAGCGCGATGCGCACCCAGCTGTCCAGCGTCTCACCAAAAGAAGCACCGGGCATAACGGCCACACCGCCATGTTCCAACAGGTGCAGGGCATAGTCGTTGCCGTTCAGTCCCGTGGCGCTGACGTCGATCATGGCAAACATCCCGGCCTGTGGCTGGTGTACTTTCAAGGCGCTTTCCTGCGACAAGCGCCGTTCCAGCAAATCGGCACGCGCGGCATATCGTGCGCGCATGCCCGGTGCCACGGTTGAACCGTCGCGTATCGCCTTTTCGGTCATGTCGGCAATAAAGGGCTGATTGCCAAAAAGCATGGTTTCCGACAAGGGCAGCAGCGCTTGGGTAAAAGCTTCGGGCCCCACGCACCAGCCACTGCGAAACCCGGGGGCGGCGTGGGATTTCGAGATCGAAGACACCACAATCACCCGGTCGGCCAGTTCGGGCCGCGACAGCGGAGAAGTAAAAACAGAGCTGTCGAAAATCAGCTCTTGGTACACTTCGTCTGAAATGATCCACAGGTCATGTTCAACCGCCAGAGCGCCAACCGCGTCAATATCAGCCGCCGTCAGAACCGAGCCGGTGGGATTATGCGGTGTTGTCAGAAGAATGGCGGTTGTCCTTGGTGTGATCCGTGCGGCAATATCCTTGGCGTGGATGCGAAACCCGTTTTCCGGGCGCAGCGGCACAGGGATCATATCGGCACCGCTGGCGCGGATCACGCCCTCGTAGGTGGCATACATCGGATCACCAACCAGCACCTCGCAACCCTCTTCGGCCACGCCCATCAGAACGGCAAAAAGCGCGGTCTGCGTGCCCGGGAAACACAAGACCTGATCGGCGGTGATATCGCGTCCCGCGCTACGGGTATATTGTTCGGCCAGAGCGGCCCTTAACCCGGCCTCACCCCGCCCGCTGGAATAGGTGGTCCGGCCCCGATGCATCGCGTCGGTTGCCGCATCTATCAGCGTATCGGGTGTAGGCACATCCGGTTCACCAATGGTCATTTCGATGATGTCCCGGCCCTGTGCCACCAGATCTTTGGCTTTCAGGTAAACCTCCCATTTGGCGCCACCCAGGCCTGCCAGACGTTTTGTGATTGCTGTGTGTTTCATGTCTGGCCCTCTGCCGCTTCCAATTCCACGCCGATAATCGCACCAACCGATCTGAGCCCGATCCGGGGCAACTCGCCTGGTTCAAATGCACCGGGCAAAGCACCGCCTTCCATCCACAGCCCGTCGATGACGGCATTGCAGGCGATCGCCAGTTCCCGCAGGTGCTGCGCTGTGGTGGTGATCTTTGCCTCTTTCAGGGCGTCCGCGATCAAAACCTCAAGCCGGTCGCGGAAGTCATGATAGGTTTGCTCGTGAATGGCCTGCATCCGTGCATCTTCGCGAACCTTGTTCAGAAAGCTGGCCCACAAAGAGACCGACCTGGAATCAAGTACAGGCGGTTTTAATCCCGCTTCGACAAAGGCCGCCAATCGCAGCCTGCACGAGGCATGAGCCGTGGCACTGCGGGCTGCGGTCAGATTGGTCATATGTCTCATGTGGTGCTCATAAGCCGCTGTGATCAGGTCTTCTTTTGACGAAAAATGATGACGGATCAGGCCCTGGGTAACCTCGGCGCGTTTGGCGATCTCGCGCACGGTCGCCCCCCGCACGCCCTTTTCGGCAATGAGGGACAGCGTCGCCAGAATCAGCGCCTCTTTGCGCTGTTCAGCGGGCTCGCGCCTGAATTTTGGAGCGTTTTCAGTCACCGGGCGTCTCGTTTCGTTTAATTATACACTTGCATAATTACTGAATGCACGCATAACTACAACCCGGAAAGCAGGGAAATCCGATGGCAACAGCAGATTCGATAGCCGCAACAATGCAGTCGCCCGATACACAGGACGAAGCCATCTGCGTCACTGATCTGCATAAATCCTTTGGTGCGCTTGAGGTGCTTAAAGGGCTTTCGCTGACCGCCCATAAGGGCGACGTCGTGGCCATCATTGGCGGCAGTGGTTCGGGCAAGTCCACCTTCCTGCGTTGTATAAACTTTCTGGAAACACCCACGTCCGGGCAGATCGTCGTCAGTGGCGAAGAGATTCAGATGCGCCCCGACGGTTCGCCAGCGAACCGACGCCAGATCGAACGTGTCCGCACCCGCCTTGGCATGGTGTTTCAGGCCTTCAACCTGTGGACACACCGTACCCTGCTGGAAAACGTGATCGAGGTACCGGTTTATGTGCTGAAGGTTCCCCGAGCAGAGGCAATTGAAAACGCCAAGGTCCTTTTGGATCGGGTTGGGCTGGGTGAAAAGGCCGATACTTTCCCGGCTTTCCTGTCCGGAGGCCAGCAACAGCGCGCCGCCATTGCCCGTGCACTGGCGGTTGATCCCAGTGTGATGCTGTTTGACGAACCCACCAGCGCACTTGACCCTGAACTGGTCGGCGAAGTGTTAAACGTGATCCGTGATCTGGCCGCCGAAGGGCGCACCATGCTGCTGGTCACCCATGAGATGAAATTCGCCCGCGAGGTGGCAACTCATGTTGTTTACCTGTTCGAGGGCAGGATCGAAGAACAAGGCCCCCCAGCCGAATTGTTCGGCAATCCGAAATCAGCACGACTGAAACAATTTCTGAAAACAGTCGGCTAAATGAAATCAACCAAACCAAAAAACGGGAGAAGACCAATGAAACTCAAGAAACTACTGATTGCCAGTCTGGCAACCGCGGTGCTGGGCACAAATGCCGCCACCGCCGAAGAAGTCAAGATTGGTATAGCCGCTGAACCTTACCCGCCGTTCGCCTCGTTGGATTCATCGGGCAAATGGGTCGGCTGGGAGATCGAGGTGATTGATGCGGTCTGTACCGCCGCCAAACTTGATTGTGTGATCACGCCGGTGGCCTGGGATGGGATTATCCCGTCGCTGACCGGACAGCAAATTGATGCGCTTATGGCATCAATGTCGATCACCGAAGAGCGTCAGAAAACCATCGACTTCAGCGATCCCTATTACAACACGCCTGCCGTGATCGTGGCTGACAAATCCATGGATATCTCGGCAACTCCAGAATCGCTGGCGGGTAAGATCATTGGCATTCAGGCCTCGACGATCCATCAGGCCTATGCGAATGCCTATTTTGGTGACGCTGCCGAAATTCGCGTTTATCAGACCCAGGACGAGGCCAATCAGGACCTTGTTTCCGGCCGGATCGACGCCACACAGGCAGACAGCATTGCCATGGCAGATTTTGTCGGAACCGACGCTGGCGCCTGCTGCGAGATCAAAGGCCCGGTCACCAATGACGAATCCATCCTTGGTCGCGGCGTCGGTGCCGGTGTCCGCAAGGGCGACGATGGGTTGCGCGAAAAACTGAATGCGGGCATTGCCGCCATTCTGGCTGATGGCACCCATGCCGAGATCACCTCGCGGTATTTTACCACCAGCATCTACAGCGAATAAGGTCAGGACTTGGACCTTATCCTCGAAACGCTTGGTCTGGCCAAAAGCGCGGAACTGTTGTCGCTCAGCCCTCCGGGGTGGGGTAGCAACCTTCTGCGCGGTCTGGCTAATTCATTGCAGATCGCCTTTGGGGCGTTTGGCTTTGGTTTGGTGATCGGGTTGTTCGGGGCGTATGGCAAGCTTTATGGCGGGGTGGTCATGCGTGACCTCCTTGCCATTTACACAACCGTGATCCGGGCGGTGCCTGAACTGGTGCTGATCCTGATCCTGTATTACGTCGGCACCGATCTGATCAATCAGGCGTCGCAGGCGATGGGATATGGCCGGGTTGAAATCAGCGGTGTTGTCGCGGGTATCTGGGTGCTGGGCATCGTTCAGGGTGCGTATTCAACCGAGGTTCTGCGCGGCGCTATTCAGGCCGTGCCGCCGGGCCAGATCGAAGCGGCGCGTGCCTTTGGCATGCCGCCCCTGATGCTGATGCGCCGGGTTACAATCCCTGCAATGATGTCTTTTGCCACGCCGGGGCTGGCCAACCTGTGGCTGATTGCTACCAAGGACACCGCCCTTCTTGCCATCGTGGGGTTTAGTGAACTGACGTTGGAAACCCGTCAGGCTGCGGCCAGTACCCGGGCCTATTTCACCTTTTTCTTAGCCGCAGGCGCGCTTTATCTGATTGTCACGCTATGTTCGGGCGCGGTCTTTGCCCGGATCGAGAAATGGGCGCGGCGGGGGCAACGCTCTTTAAGGAGCGGCGAGCGATGATCACCTGGCGCGCCCTTATGCAGCCCCACCGGATTGTCCTGATGGCGCTTTTCATCGGGATGATCATCTGGTGTGCCGTCGCACTCAGGTGGGATTGGATTCCGCAATATGCACCGCTGGCGATACAGGGGCTGTGGCGGACAATCTGGATTCTTGTTGTCACCACGGTTCTGGGCTTTCTGCTGGCCATCCCGCTGGGCCTCGCCCAGGCGGTGGGGCCGTGGTACCTGTCGGCGCCCGCACGCATTTTTTGTACCGTCATTCGTGGCACGCCGCTGCTTTTGCAAATCTGGCTTCTCTATTACGGGCTGGGCTCGCTCTTTCCGCAAATCCCGTGGATACGCGGAAGCGAACTGTGGCCCTACCTGCGACAAGCCTGGCCCTATGCGGTGCTGGCCCTGACGCTGTCTTATGCGGGGTACGAAGGCGAGGTCATGCGCGGCGCGTTTTCTGGCGTGAACAAAGGCCAGCTTGAAGCGGCAAACGCCTTTGGCATGCCACGTTTCACCATGTTCCGCCGTATCTGGCTGCCGCAGGCCATCCGCAATGTATTGCCCACCCTGGGTGGCGAAACCATCCTTCAGCTCAAGGCGACGCCGCTGGTGGCAACGATCACGGTGGTCGAGATTTATTCGGTGTCGTCGCGTGTGCGTTCGGATACGTTTATTGTTTACGAACCGCTGCTGTTGCTTGCCGTGTTCTACATGATCATCGCCGGGATAATCACCCTGATGTTCCGGCGTATTGAAAAGCAGGTGCCAGGCCGATAGCGGCACCCGTTTTCTGCCAGCGAAATTTGCTTGGCGGCCGTTCAGGAGATTTCGACAGGTTCTCACAGATTGGGTGCGCATGTCTGCGCACCCTGTGAAGTTGTGCAGGATCGAACCGTACGTCAGCCGATGGCGGCGGCTTTGACGTCGTCGTCGATGTAGGGCAGGTACTGTTCGAAGTTGTCAGAGAACATCTGCACCAGTTTGGCGGCCTGACGGTCGTAGCTGTCGGGCTTGTCCCAGGTGCGGCGGGGGTGCAGCAAAACCTCGGGCACGCCAGGAGCATTGACGGGAACGTCAAAACCGAAATTGGGGTCCGCACGGAAATCCACTTTGTTGAGCGAGCCGTCAAGCGCGGCGGTCAGAAGGGCGCGGGTGGCCTTGATCGGCATCCGACTGCCGGTGCCGTAAGCACCACCGGTCCAACCGGTGTTGACAAGCCAGCAGGTGGCACCGTGCTTGGCGATCTTGTCGCGCAGAAGGTTGCCATACACCTCTGGCCGGCGCGGCATGAAGGGAGCGCCGAAGCAGGTTGAGAATGTTGGCTCGGGCTCGGTCACGCCGCGCTCGGTTCCGGCGACCTTGGAGGTGAAGCCGCTGAGGAAGTGATACATTGCCTGCGCGGGGGTCAGCCGGGCGATGGGGGGCAGCACGCCAAAGGCGTCACATGTCAGCATGATGATGTTTTTGGGATGGCCGCCAATCGCCGATTTGGATGCGTTCGAGATATAGTGCAGAGGATAGGCGCAACGCATGTTGGCCGTCAGGCTGTCATCTTCGAAATCCAGTTCCAGAGTTTCTTCGTCATAGACCATGTTTTCAATGACGGTGCCGAATTTTGTAGTGGTGGCGTAAATCTCGGGTTCGGCCTCGGGGTTAAGGTTGATCGTCTTGGCATAACAGCCACCCTCAAAATTGAAGGTGCCACGTTCAGACCACCCGTGCTCGTCATCGCCGATCAGCGTGCGTGACGGGTCAGCCGACAAGGTAGTTTTGCCAGTGCCCGAAAGACCAAAGAAGATGGCGGTGTCAACCGGGTTGCCATGGGCATGGTTGGCCGAGCAGTGCATCGGCATGATGCCTTTTTCGGGCAGCAGGTAGTTGAGCAGCGAGAAGATCGATTTCTTGTTTTCACCGGCATATTCAGTGCCGCCGACCAGGATAATCTTACGGTCAAAGTTCATTGCGATGACGGTTTCGGACCGGCAATCGTGCTTTTTTGGATCCGCCTTGAAGCTGGGGCAGTTGATCAGGGTGAAATCGGCGACGAAATCATCCAGGTCTTCGCGGTCTGGACGGCGCAGCATGGTGCGGTTGAAAAGACCGTGCCATGCCAGTTCGGTGATCATGCGGACATTGATCGCATGGGCCTGATCAGCGCCACCTACAAGGTCTTCCACGTAGAAATCCCCGCCCTGCATATGGGCGATCATGTCGGTATAAAGCGCATCGAACCCTTCGGGAGACATCGCTGCGTTGTTTTCCCACCAGATGGTATCGGCAACACTGTCTGTTTTCACGACGTGTTTGTCTTTGGGTGAGCGGCCGGTGAATTTGCCGGTGGTGACTAGGAACGTCCCGCCACGGCCCAGTTTGCCCTCGCCATTCTTGATTGCGGCTTCGATCAGGGCCGGTTCAATCAGGTTGTAGTAGACATTTCCCAGACCTTTGATGCCTTGATCTTCCAGCCGGAATTGCGGGTTTACCCGTCCAAATGTCATGCGTTTCAAGCTCCTGTCGCATTTTGCCGGGGCGGTGCGAGGTGTCAGTGAGCACCGGTGTGTAATGGTACACCGCCCTTTATCGGCCTCTTAGCATGACGCTTATCGAAAAGAACAGGACGGTTTGGCGCAGTTAGCGCAACCAAGCGTAAGTTAGCGCAACCACCGCCGGGTTAGCGGAAACAGTAGAGAATGTCGCTGCAAATTGTGAGTCAATTTGGCCATATCCAACTTGTTTTGTCGCAAACTGCGGCGCGGAAAGACGCGAATCGCACTTTTGGATTGATTGTAAAGCCTGAAAAAGCGCATAGTGGGCGGAAAAATAACGCAACAAGAGCAGTATAAGGATAGTTGCCATGTCTAGGATCGCCCTGGTGGACGATGACAGGAATATTCTGACGTCCGTCTCTATGACCCTTGAAGCCGAGGGTTTTGAAGTGGAAACCTATAATGACGGTCAGCAGGCATTTGATGCCTTTAGCAAGAAACTACCAGATATGGCCGTGCTGGATATCAAGATGCCGCGTATGGACGGGATGGACCTGTTGCAGCGGCTGCGGCAGAAATCGTCGATACCGGTTATTTTCCTGACGTCGAAAGACGACGAGATTGACGAGGTTCTGGGTCTGCGCATGGGCGCCGACGATTATGTGAAAAAGCCGTTTTCGCAGCGTCTTCTGGTGGAGCGGATCCGGGCGCTGTTGCGCCGTCAGGAAGCCATCGCGGGCGATGTCGTGGGCGATACCGAAGAAACAAAGGTGATCGAGCGTGGGGATCTTCGGATGGATCCTTTGCGCCATTCGGTGGGCTGGAAAGGTCAGGATGTAGCGCTGACCGTGACGGAATTTCTGTTGCTTCAGGCACTGGCGCAGCGGCCTGGTTTCGTCAAAAGCCGCGATCAGCTGATGGATGTTGCCTATGATGATCAGGTTTACGTCGATGACAGGACAATCGACAGCCATATCAAACGGCTACGCAAGAAACTCAGAATGGTAGATCCAGAGTTCTCGGCCATTGAGACGCTTTATGGAATTGGTTACCGATATAACGAAGACTGATGGCTTTGGCCGAGAGGGTCAACGTGCGTAATAATGCGCATCGAAAAGACGGCGACGTTGTCCTGGGGGATGATTTTGTAGCGCCAGATAATATTGTCGAACACGAGCTTCGTGTCCGACGCGAAGGGCGTGGGTTTTTCTCACTCAGGGATTCATCCCTGACGCGCAAGATCATCACGTTCAATCTGATCGCCCTGAACGTTCTGGTTGCGGGTATCCTTTATCTCAATTCGTCTCGGGACAGTCTGGCGCTGCAAAGGGCCAACAGCCTGATCAATGAGGTCGATCTGATCGCCGACGTGTTTGAGGTACAGATGCCGGACGGCGCACCTGTTAATCTGATCACCGGAGACGGGATTAACATCGCCGAGACTCTGGCCCGGCTAGATGTTCAGAAAGGCGTTGAAGTTTTCATCTTTGATGCGGACGGGACGCTGGCGGGAAAGGTTGTCGGAGAGGCGGCCCGCTATGGCAGCCAGGCAGAGCCAAAGCCGACGATCATTACCGATGCTCTGAATTCTGTCTGGTCCAAAGCTTCATCGCCTTTCACCTCGGCGTCGTCGCGTCGTGACCGGATCAGCATCGAAAAACAGGTGCAGGGGATGGTAGAGCGTACGATCGCAAGCGGGACTCAGGTTGAAACCGGGGAAATCTCGAAGGGGACGGTGTTTTCCGTTGCCTCTCCGATTCTTCAATCGGGCAAACCGGTGGCCGTGGTGGCCCTGGCCAGTGTGACCGGTGAGATCGACAATCTGGTCCGGTCGGAGCGCGAGCGGGTTTTGCAGATGTTTGTCATTGCCACGCTGGTTTCGATTGGTCTGAGCCTCATACTGGCCTCGACCATCGCCAATCCGCTGTCGGATCTGGCGTCAGCGGCTGAAATCGGTGGTGATCGTAATCAGGGCGGGTCCGCAGGGCGCGTCCGAATCCCCGACCTGACAGCTCGGCCTGACGAGATCGGGCGGCTGAGTGGCGCGCTGCGCGGCATGGTGTCGGCGCTGTATGACCGTATTGACAGCAATGAACAATTTGCGGCCGACGTGGCCCATGAGATCAAGAACCCGTTGGCCAGTCTGCGCAGTGCCGTCGGAACCATGCGCGTGGCAAAGCGCGACGATCAGCGCGAGAAGTTGTTGCAGGTGATCGAGCATGACGTACGCCGTCTGGATCGCCTTGTAAGTGATATTTCCAACGCGTCGCGACTGGACAGTGAGCTGGTCAAGGAAGAGCAGGAGTCATTTGATCTGATCAGTATGCTGCGCAACCTGGGCCAATATCTGGGTGAAGAAGCCGATAACAAAGGCATTGATTTCATCACGGATTTTCCAAAAGAGCCGGTGGTGATCACCGGGCTTGAAGCGCGGCTTGCGCAGGTTTTCGTCAACCTGATCACCAATGCAATCAGTTTCTGTGATGAAGGGGATGCGATCCGGTTGTGGGCGCGCAAACGGGATAACCGGGTGCTGGTTGTGGTCGAGGATACCGGGCCGGGCATTCCCGAGCAGGCGCTGACCAAAGTGTTCCAGCGGTTCTATTCCGAGCGGCTTGAGGGCGATTTCGGCAATAACTCGGGCCTTGGCCTGGCAATTTCCAAGCAGATCGTCGAAGCGCATGATGGCGTGATCTGGGCCGAGAATATTCGCCCGACCGATGCCGATCCCACGTCAGACCCGCTGGGCGCGCGTTTCGTCGTGGGCCTGCCGACCTGAGCCGAATGTGGCCGGGTAAAGACAAGAACATGGATCGTGGCGGTACTATCCTGCATGCGTCCTGTGTGGCGGTGGATGGGTGCGCGGTGTTGATACGCGGGGCCTCGGGACAGGGAAAATCAGGGCTGGCGCTGCAGCTTATGGCCTTGGGCGCCGAGCTGGTGGCGGATGACCGCACCCGGGTATGGCCTGAAGGTGCGGCAGTGATGGCGGATGTTCCAATGTCCATCCACGGAAAGATCGAGGCGCGCGGTGTTGGCATTCTGGCAGCCCGGCCTGCGGGGCCGTGCAAGGTTACCCTTTTGGTAGACATGGACAGGCCCGAAACTGAACGCTTGCCGCCTGAACGGCAGGAAGATTTGCTGGGGGTCAGTCTGCCGGTTATCAGAAAATCGGAATTCCCCCATTTCCCTGCCGCAATCCTGCTTTATCTAAAGAACAGACGTCTTGCCTGAGGAAACAAAACTATGCAGACCGCTGTCGCCAATCGTTTGGTTCTGATCACCGGCCCGTCGGGGGCAGGACGGACCACGGCCATTAGGGCGCTGGAAGATATGGGATATGAGGCGATCGACAATCTGCCCCTGTCGTTGTTGCCGCGGCTGCTGGACGGGCCGGGGCCGGAAAAGCCCCTGGCCCTGGGAGTGGATACCCGGAACCGGGATTTCTCGACCGCGGCGCTAATCGAGGCGATTGACCAGATGGGGGGCCGGGCGGATGTACCGATGCAGGTGCTGTATCTGGATTGCAGTGCGAATGTACTGCTGCGCCGGTTTTCAGAAACCCGCCGCCGTCATCCGCTGGCCCCGGCGGAAAGCCCCGGCGTGGGCATCGCACGCGAGTTTGATCTGCTGGGGCCGATCCGGGCCAGAGCGGATGTTCTGGTGGACACATCTGAAATGTCCCCGCATGATCTGCGCGCCGAGCTGGAGCACTGGTTTGCGCCACAGGGCGGGCGGCAACTGGCGGTATCGGTGCATTCGTTTTCCTTCAAACGCGGTTTGCCCCGGGGGCTGGACATGGTGCTGGACAGCCGCTTTTTGCGTAATCCCTACTGGGAGGAAACGCTGAGGCCTTTGGACGGGCGCGATGACGCGGTGGCAGACTATGTCCGTCAGGACCCGCTGTTTCAGGCGTTTCGCGATAAGGTGAGTGACCTGGTGGGCCTGCTGCTGCCGGCCTACCAGGCCGAAGGCAAGGCCTATCTTGCGATCGGGTTTGGATGTACCGGTGGGCAGCATCGTAGCGTCGCAATGGCAGAAACTTTGGCCAAAGCCCTTGCAGATGGGGGCTGGCAAGTGTCAATAAGACACCGCGAGCTGGAAAGGCGCGGGGTGACGGAGACCAACGTGACACCACCCAAGGATGGCGGCACGTGAGGATGTTGGGAGTAAGACGTCTGTGATCGGTATTGTGATCGTGGCCCATGGCGGACTGGCCCCGGAATATCTGAGGGCCATAGAACATGTGGTTGGTGTGCAACAGGGGATCCGCGCAATCGTGATCGAGGGTGACCACGATCGGACTGAAAAGCAGGAAGAAATCTGTCGCGCCGCCAATGAGGTGGACAAGGGGGATGGCGTGGTGATTGTGACCGATCTGTTTGGTGGCTCGCCGTCGAATCTGGCGCTGCGTGCCTGCCAGCCCGAAAATCGCCGGATCCTTTATGGGGCCAACCTGCCGATGCTGATCAAACTGGCGAAAAGCCGCCATTTACCGATTTTGGATGCCGTGCGTGCAGCGCTGGATGCGGGGCGTAAATATATAGACAGCCACAATGTGTCTGCAGAATAGTTAGAAGGTCCTATGACAGATAAGATTGTGCGGCAGCTGAAGATTGTGAATGAAAAAGGTCTGCACGCCCGGGCGGCGGCCAAACTGGTGGAAGTTGTCGAAGGATTTGACGCAACGGCAGAAGTGTCGCAGAACGGCCAATACACCGGCGCAGACAGCATTATGGGGCTTTTGATGTTGGCAGCGTCCAAAGGAACAACTATTGACGTGCAAATCTCGGGGCCGGATGCGGTTGCGCTGGCCGATGCGGTCGAAGCGCTGGTGGCAGACCGGTTTGGCGAGGACATGTAAAAGCGCAGATGCGCTACGATGGGGCAGGGACAGATCACGTGGCTGACAACGTGCAGGAGGACCAGGCGTTGAAGCAGGCCGGCGAAACGGTGAACTTCACCAAATATGACCGCCGTAGCCTGACCTATGCCAACTCCTTTGACGACCCGATGACAGCAGGGATCATTCGAACCATCGAATGGTTCACCGGCAAGATCACCATTGTGCGCATGATCAAGGCGTTTGAAAAGCGCGGTGCGCCGACCGGCCAGGCGTTTTGGCGGGCTGCTTTGGGGACGATGGGCATCGATCTGGAGACCCCGCCCAAGCAACTGGAGAATATCCCGTCCGATGGCCCGGTTGTGGCGGTGTCGAACCACCCGCATGGTCTGGTAGATGGGATGATCCTTGCGGATCTGATTGGCCAGCGGCGAAGCGACTACAAAATTCTGACCCGCGCCCTGCTGACCGGGATTGACGAGGTGGCGGCATCCTACATGATTTCAGTGCCGTTTCCGCACGAGCCTGACGCGCAACGCAAATCAGTCGAGATGCGCGCCAAGGCGATGGCGCATCTGAAAGAGGGCGGGTTGATCAGCGTCTTTCCGTCGGGCGTTGTGGCATCGTCCGACACGATGTTCGGGCCAGCGATTGAGCGCGAGTGGAATGTCTTTACGGCGCAGATGATTCGCCGTTCAGGCGCCAAGGTGGTGCCGATTTATTTTCCCGGTTCAAATTCTCGCTGGTATCAGATTGCTAACCGGATTTCGGCAACCCTGCGGCAGAGCCTGCTGCTGCATGAGGTGGTCCACAGTTGCAACAAGCCGCAGAAGCCGGTTGTCGGCAAGCCGATCAGCGACGAACGGATGAAGATGCTGGAGAAGGATCCGCGCGGCTTCATGACCTGGTTACGGGAACATACCCTTTCTCTGGGTGACTAAAGCGTTTCGGCTTATTTTTGGCTCACAACAATCAAGCGAAACACGCAGACTCTTTCGGTGGTGTGGGCGTTTCGGGATCAAACTGCGGATCAGCTTAATCTCGAAACGTCTTAAGTCCGGACGGTCGCGGAATGAATTGAAAAATCAGGATTGCGGGATGTCTGGCCGGATGCCTCCGGCGGGAGTATTTTGGGAAAAATGAAAGGCATTTAGCGCTTTCTTGATTTCTGTAGAAATAAATGTTATTTTACTTTCATTATTCCGGAGAATTGTGATGCTATCTCTTGCCAGAAAGCCAGAAGATGTCAGCCATAGCGCCGGGCGGGTGTTGGCTAAAGCAGCGTTTAACGCAGCCCAGGAACTGGGCCTGTCGCAGCGTGAACTGGCAGCGGTGATCGGCGTCAGCGAGGCTACCGTTTCGCGAATGCGCGAAGGTGGTTATGAGTTGCAGGGCAAGCCGTTTGAACTGGCAGCCTGTGTGGTGCGTATCTTTCGGTCGCTGGATTCAATTTCGGGGGGCGATCCGGATACGATGCAGGGCTGGATGGCGAATGCCAACAGTGATCTGGGCGCCGCGCCGCGCGAATTGATGGTGCAGGCCACAGGGCTGATTGCGGTTATGAATTATCTGGATGCGGCCCGTGCCCCGACCTGAAGGGGGATACAAGCCTTATCATGGCAACCTTTGGCGGATGATTGAGGGGCAATTCAGGCCCTCGACCATGCGGCTGGTTGATACCGATGCCGAGCAGAGTGTGTTGGAGCAAGTGCTGGAGGAAAGTAAACCGCCGGTGCCCGAACCCTGCCAGCATCTGGATTATCAGTTCTGGTCGCCGTTTCGTTATGGGCGCTATCCGCGTGCCTCACGTTTTCGTCGGGCGGGGCCGACGCCGGGTGTGTGGTACGGGTCCGAGGCGCCGCTGACAGCGCTGGCAGAAAGCGCCTGGGGAGGCTTGCGATTTTATGCGGCGTCTGAAGATACGCCGATGCCGCGCTGGCCGGTGGTGCATACGGCGGTGATGGCGGATATCCGGGTGGATAGTGCGGTGGATCTGACAGATGCGGATTGGGCCGGGCAGGGGCGGTGGGAAGACCCCGACGATTATACTGACTGCCTGGCGCTGGCGGATCGGGCGCGCGACGCGGGTGCCAAGGCGATACGGTATGCGTCGGTTCGCGATCCGGATCATAGGGCCAATGTGGCGGTACTAAGCTGCGCGGCGTTTGCTCAGCCGGTCCCGATCGCGCAGCAGACCTGGCATGTGTTGTTGCGCCCGGGCATCGTGCGGGCCCATTGCGAAACCTTGCGGCAGCGGCACATGTTTCTGGTGCGGGAAACCGGACTGGAAAAAGCGGGTTAGCGCGTGGGCACGGGTGTTTCACCGCGATAATCGTAAAAGCCCCGGCCGGTTTTGCGGCCCAGCCAGCCGGCCTCGACATATTTGGTCAAAAGCGGGCAGGGGCGGTATTTGGTATCGGCCAGCCCGTCGTGCAGCACGTTCATGATGGCAAGACAGGTGTCCAGCCCGATGAAATCGGCCAGTTCCAGCGGGCCCATTGGATGATTGGCGCCCAGCTTCATCGACTGATCAATAGAGCGAACATTACCGACGCCTTCGTAAAGGGTATAAACGGCCTCGTTTATCATTGGCATCAGGATGCGGTTGACGATGAAGCCGGGGAAATCCTCGGCGGAGGCGGCGGTCTTGCCCAGTTTTTCAACCACTGAAAGACAGGCATTATATGTATCTTTATCGGTGGCAATGCCGCGGATAAGTTCGACCAGCTGCATCACCGGCACCGGATTCATGAAGTGGAAGCCCATGAATTTTTCGGGTCTGTCGGTGCGGCTGGCCAGCCGGGTGATGGAAATCGACGAGGTGTTTGAGGTCAGGATGGTGTGGGGCAGCAGATGCGGCAGAAGCGCGTCAAAGATGGCCTGCTTGACGGTTTCACGCTCGGTCGCGGCTTCGATCACCAGATCTGTGGCGCCCAGGTCTGTGAGGGTCAGCGTGGAGGCGATGCGGCCAAGGGCGCCGTCCATATCGGACTGGGTGATCTTGTCGCGGCTGACCTGGCGTTCCATGTTCCGGGTTATGGTTGCCATGGCCGCATCCAGCCCATCCTGGCTGATGTCGTTGAGCAGTACGTCGTACCCTGCCAATGCCAGAACATGGGCGATGCCGTTGCCCATCTGACCTGCCCCGACAATGCCGATTTTCTGGATTTCCATAGCCTGCCTCGCGACGTTTTTCGAAAGTACCATAGGCCCCGCGGGTGCCGGGCTGCAAGGGCTGAGGATCGTTAAAACATGTAATGAATTCACGCATTAGCAAATTCTCAATGCATAAGGCCGAATCCTGACCATGGGTGAGATTAAATGGTGGGTGATATGGCCTATGAAAAACTTGGGGAAAGATCCCTTGACTATTTGCCGTGCCGGTATGCCGGATCAGGGCTATTGTTCCGGGGGCCACGGCGGCGGCTGAGCGGACGTTATGCTGTCTTTCTGGGCAGTACGGAAACCTATGGCAAATTTATCTGGCGCCCCTTTCCGGCGCTGATCGAAAAAGCCACCGGTGTGACATGTGTGAATCTTGGGTTTCCGAATGCCGGCGTGGATGTGTTCCTGAACGACCCAATGGTTCTGGGGGCGGCGCGGCGTGCGTTTGTCACTGTTGTTCAGGTGCCTTGCGCGCAGAATATGACGAACCGGTTTTATGCCGTGCATCCACGCAGGAACGACCGGTTTGTTGAAGCTACAGGTCTGTTGAGGTCGGTGTTTTGCGATGTCGATTTCACCGAATTCCACTTTACCCGGCATATGTTGGGGCATTTGCAGAGGGTATCCCCGGGGCGGTTTGCCATGGTCCGCGAAGAATTGCAGCGGGTCTGGGTTGAGCGCATGCGGCTTTTGCTGGGCCGGATCGACGGACCGGTTATGTTATTGTGGTTCTCAAACCGCCGCCCCGGAGAGGATGCCAATGGTGCTGATCTGGCGCATGAGCCAGCCTATGTCACCCGGCAGATGCTGAACAAGCTGTCTGAGATGGTGACGCAAACTGTTGAGGTTGTCGCCAGCCCCGAAGCGCTGGCCGCCGGGACGGCGGGAATGATCTGTTCCGACATAGAGGCGGCTGCGGCGCGCGATCTGCCGGGGCCTTTGGTGCATGCGGATGCTGCTTTTCTGCTGTCGCCGCTGATTTCCGGCCTGGCCGAATGAATCAAAAAGGCCCGCCGTTTTTCGGCGGGCCTTTGGGTTGGTTTACGATTTCAGTGGCTTACAGTTTCTCGGTCAGTTCCGGGACGGCTGAGAAGAGGTCGGCGACAAGGCCGAAGTCTGCGACCTGAAAGATCGGGGCTTCTTCGTCCTTGTTGATCGCAACGATGATCTTGCTGTCTTTCATGCCGGCCAGGTGCTGAATGGCGCCCGAGATGCCGACGGCAACGTAAAGACCGGGGGCAACCACCTTGCCGGTCTGACCCACCTGCCAGTCGTTCGGTGCATAGCCACTGTCGACCGCGGCACGAGACGCGCCAACGGCGGCGCTCAGCTTGTCGGCGAGTTTTTCGATCAGGGCGAAATCCTCTTGCGAGCCGACACCGCGACCACCCGAGACAACCACACCAGCCGAGGTCAGTTCGGGGCGGTCCGAGGTGGCAACCTTGTCCTCGACCCAGGACGAAAGGCCCGGATCGGCAGCCGCCGAGATGGTTTCAACCGGGGCTGAGCCACCGTCACCGGCGGCGTCAAAGGTCGAAGTCCGGAAGGATACGACTTTTTTGCCATCGGTGGATTTCACGGTCTGGATCGCGTTACCGGCATAAATCGGGCGCTCGAACGTGTCGGAAGAGACAACGCCCGAGACATCCGAGATCACCATGACATCCAGCAATGCAGCCACGCGGGGCAGCACATTCTTGGCGTCGGTGGTGGCGGGGGCCACGATATGTTCGTAATCGCCCGCGAGGCTTACGATCAAGGCGGCCGTTGATTCCGCCAGGCGGTGCCCCAATGAGGCATCTTCAGCAACCAGTACCTTGGTCACGCCGTCGATCTTGGCGGCAGCATCGCCTGCGGCGGCAGCCGAGGCGCCACAGCAAAGCGCGGTGACATCACCCAGGGCCTTGGCGGCGGTTACGGCCTTGGCGGTTGCGTCGAAGGCCAGTTCGCCATCGGTTACTTCTGCGAGAAGAAGAACAGCCATTATACAGCCCCCACTTCTTTGAGTTTTGCGACAAGCTCGTCAACCGAGCCAACGATGATCCCGGCGGCGCGGCTGTCAGGCTCTGACGTGCCGGTGATTTGCAGGCGGGGCGTGACATCGACGCCGTAATCGGCGGCGGTTTTTTCGTCCAGCGGCTTTTTCTTGGCCTTCATGATGTTGGGCAACGAGGCATAGCGCGGCTCGTTCAGGCGCAGGTCGACCGAAATGATTGTCGGCATGCTCACCTTGATCGTCTGCAGGCCGCCATCCACTTCACGGGTGACGGTGGCATGATCGCCGTCGATGTCCAGGCTGCTGGCGAAGGTGCCCTGGCTCCAGCCCAGAAGGGCCGACAGCATCTGACCGGTGGCGTTCATGTCATTGTCGATCGCCTGTTTGCCACACAGCACGATACCGGGCTGTTCTTCGTCGACGATCGCCTTGAGGATCTTGGCAACGGCGAGCGGTTCGATATCGGTATGCACGTCATCGGCGGCGACAACCAGAATGGCGCGGTCTGCACCCATGGCCAGCGCCGTGCGCAGTGTTTCCTGCGCTTGCTTGACGCCGATCGAAACGGCGATCACTTCTTCGGCCTTGCCGGCCTCTTTCAGGCGGATCGCCTCTTCGACGGCAATCTCGTCAAAGGGGTTCATCGACATTTTGACGTTGGCAAGATCGACACCGCTTCCATCCGCTTTGACACGGACCTTCACGTTATAGTCGATCACGCGTTTGACAGGTACGAGCACCTTCATTGGCATGGTCTCCGTTAAAATGATTGAGAGCCGCGACGCGACTCTCGGGAAAGCTCTATAAAGCGTTTTCCATTTTCCCTGAGTCGGGAAAACCACAAAAGGCTTTGGCGCGTTGATACCGATTTGTACACTGGTGAAACAGGGTAAAATCGTCACGTTTACGTCTCACGACGTCGCGTTTCCGTTTTTGAACCCAAAAATATTGCAGGAGTGTTGCAGGATTCGCCATATGGCCGGGTTTGGGCTTTGGCCCGTGCGGCCCCGGGTCAGCACATGGTTGATGAATTGTGCGATGCAGGGAGTCTATTCGGCGCCTTGCATGTGGGGGCGGTTCATTGCCTGGGGCGGCAATCGAATGTCAAACCGGGCGCGCAACTTGGCCTGTGTGTCGGCAGATAGATGTGTGGGATAATGTGACGTCAGAATTTCCTGCGCACGGGCCTTGGCGCGGACGCGGATATCAGGCTTGCCGGCGGCCTGCCATTCTTCGGGCGGGGTCCGGTCGGCGATGACGGGGTACAGGAAATCGGTTTGCATCCGGGCCAGCGTGTCGGCCTGCCCCAGAAAATGGCCTTCGCCGCGGGCCACCCTGTCGATCACGTCGGTTGCAAGGGTGGTATCATCCACCCCGACCGGTGACAGCGATCGCAGTACCGCGCCCAGCATTTCGTTGTCGACCACATAGCTTTCCGGCGAAGCGCCCATCAGCCCGGCCTGCATGCCGCAGGCCTGCGTGATCAGGTTGGCGCCGCACTGGGCCGCCGAGCTGATGGTGAGTGCTTTTTCATAGCCGCTTTGGGCATCGCTGATCTTGCTGTCGGTGGCCCCCGCGATGGTTGAGTTCGGCAGATTGTAATATCTGGCCATTTGTACCGAGACGGCTGTCAGCAACGCCTGTTCGCCGGCGCCGCCTGCCATGCCGCCGGTGCGCAGGTCGGTGATCATCGGGCGCATGCCGAAAACGGCCTTGACCTGTGGGTCAAGCAGCCACGCAAAACACAGGCCTGCAAGCGTTTCTGCCACGGTCTGGGCCACACAGCCTGCGATGGTCACCGGGCTGGAAGCGCCAAGTTGTCCGAAGGTGTTGATGTGCACGGGAATGCCCTGCAAGACAGCCTCGCGCAGGACGTCGCAGGCCTCGGCGGAAAACCGCAGCGGAGGGACGACATGATTGATGTTGAGCGACAGAAAGGGCCGGGCACGGAAAGCTTCGGCGCTGCCCGCGATTATGTGGCACATCGCTGCGATTTCGCGCAGGTTTTCGGTGGACTGGGCTGCCACCATCACATGCTTTTGTGTCCCCGCGAGTGAGGCGAAAGCGGTATTGATATCCAAAAGCGCAGTGGTGTTCATGTCGCGGGCCACGAGTGAGCGGCTGAAGAAATGCACGTTGTCCAGTGCATCAACCATGCGTGCCACATCGTAGAGATCGCGCAGGGTCGACGGGCGATAGCTATCGCTGTCAAGGTCAACCAGCATCGGCGCGGCCCCGCCCGACCCGACGTGCACACGGGTGCCGCGCAGATCCATGTCGTGGCGGGCTGTCTGCCCACATAGCGTAAGGTCACGCGGGAGGGTTTCCAGCATCCGGGTTATCAGTTTTTCGGGAAACAGAAGCCGCCCGTCGGCATCTGTGGTGCCGCCCGCTTTTGAAACGGTTTCAACAACCGCGGGCGGGCTATCGGCCATGCCCGTCTGTGACAGGATGCGTAGGGCGGCCTGGTGAATCCGGCCCAGGTTTTCCTGTGAAACCGGAGAATAATGCCCGCCTTTGACGCAGGTTGATGCAAGCGGGCGACCATTGCCGCCTGGTGCAGCGCGGGCACGCCGGCCTCGCCGGGTTACGTTCTTGCCTTGATTTGGTGGCGAACTTGGCATGTGCGCGTTTTCTTTTGGGCCATGGGGTTGTCGCCAGATTAGGGCGTTTCGCGGATTGGGGCCATGCTGTTTTACCGGGTTTATGGTTTTCAGTTCCGTCTAAAAAGCGGCGTTTTAGTCGACGACAACCAGATCAATGTCCTTTTCCTGAAGCATCGTGACAATGGATCGGGGTGGTTGGGCATCGGTAAAAAAGACATCGAACTGAGTATCATTGCCGACGGATACAGGGGCGCGTTTGTTAAATTTTTCCTTGTCGGCCACCACAATGCGAACCTGCGCGTTCTGGGCCGCGACGCGGGCCAGATTGGCCTCTTCCAGATCGTGCAGCATGAAGCCCGTTTCGCCATTCACAGCGCCGACGGAAAATACCGCAAACTGAACATTCAGGCGGCGTACAAGATCAAGGGCTTCGGCGCCAAAAGCGCCCCCGTCGTGGCGGCGCAGCTTGCCGCCTGCCAGAAACACTTGATTATTGTTCAGGGTGGCAAGTGTATTGGCCACAAAGGCCGAATTTGTCACGACCAACAGGTTGCTGCGTTTTTTCAGCGCCATCGCCACATAAGCGGTGGTCGACCCGATATCCAGAAAGACGGAGTCGCCGTCGCTGATGCTGTTGGCCACCGCGGCGGCAAGGCGTTGTTTGGCGTCGGCGTGGGTGGATATCCGGCTTTGAAACGGTGCCTCGCTGAAATCCTCGATCAGATGAACGCCGCCGTGCACCTTTCGTACGATCTTGTTTTCTTCCAGCGTGCGCAGGTTGCGACGAATGGTTTCATTCGAAACGCCAAGCGCGTCGGCCAGAAAACTGACCCGGCAGGACCCGCCCTGCTTTTCCAGCTCGCGCAGAATTTCTTCTTCCCGCTGGTTGGTTGTTTTTCGCGTAGTGTTCATGAAACCTCTGATAGGGGAACTTAAACAAAAAGCCACATTATGCAACGTTAATGCCCGGATATTTTGCAGTTCTATAGAATTGACACCTTTTAATGTGGTTATTTGTGGTTTTAATTGACCGATACGCAAAATTGCCGCAGAATAAATCGTATTAAGAATAAAAAAACACACAAAACCACAAACCAGGGAGCTAAAAAATGCTGAAACTCAATACTTTAGGCGCTTTAGCGTTGAGCGCTATAACGGCATCGGCCGGCTGGGCTGCCGAATCGTCAGACCCTATTCGCCTCACGTTGCACGATTGGTCGGGGCAGTTGATCAACACCAAGATCATGGGCAGCATTCTGCAAGAGGCGGGTTATAATGTCGAATATGTGCAGGCCGACTACATCGCGCAATTTGCCGGGCTGAAAACCGGCGACCTGCATCTGGCGATGGAGATCTGGGAAACCACCGGGCGCGAGGCGCTGGACGAAGCAACCGCCACCGGCAACGTTGTGAATGTGGGTGAAACCGGCCTGATGGCGATCGAGGAATGGTGGTATCCGTCTTATATGAAGGAGCGGTGCCCCGGTCTGCCCAACTGGGAAGCGCTGAAAGATTGCGCCGAGGAATTTGCCACTGCCGAAACTGCACCCAACGGCCGCTATGTTGGCGGGCCTGTCACCTGGGGTGGGTTTGATGACGAACGGGTCGAGGCGCTGGAACTGGATTTCGAGGTTGTGCACGCCGGTACAGATGCGGCGCTGTTTGCCGAACTTGAGTCGGCCTATCAGCGGCAGGATCCTGTTATTTTGTGGGTTTATGTACCGCATTGGGCGCCTGCAAAATACGAGGGCGAGTTTGTGGAATTTCCGCCCTACACGCCGGAATGCTATTCTGACCCGTCGGTGGGCGTGAACCCCGATATGGCCTACGACTGCGGCAAGCCGCGCGGCCCGATCTGGAAAGCGGCCTGGAGCGGCCTGAAAGACAAATGGCCGGGGGCGTATGACATCATTGAGGATTACCGCCTGAGCAACGAAGAAATGAGCGCCATGGTCGGAGAGGCCGATCTGGACGGGGTCGAGATTGACACTGTGGTGGCGAACTGGATGACAGAAAACAAAGACCGCTGGTCTGGCTGGGTCAATCAGTAAGCCTGTTTGTCGGGGCTGTTTTCAATCAGATGCAGCCCCGGCTTTTCACCAGAATGCGCGTTTTCAATTCACCACTCCGGTCCGGGGATACCTATGACGTCCAATATCAAGCTGTCGTGCCGGAATATCTGGAAGCTTTACGGCGCAGATACGGAGCGGTTTTTAAAGAATACCCCGGCGCCCACCGGGAGTGACCTGAAAAAAGCGGGCATAATAGGTGCGGTACGCAATGCCAGCATCGATATTGCCGAGGGCGAGATATTTGTCATCATGGGTCTGTCGGGGTCGGGCAAGTCCACGCTGGTGCGCTGCCTGTCGCGCCTGATCGAACCCACCGGCGGCGAGGTCTTGTTCGATGGGATCGACCTGTTGCGCGCCACCGACAAGGAAATGATCGAGATTCGCCGTCACAAGCTGGGTATGGTGTTTCAGCACTTTGCCCTTTTGCCCCATCTGACAGTCTTGCAAAACGTGATGTTTCCGCTGACGGTTCAGGCTGCGCCAAAAGCGCAGGCCGAAGCGAAGGCGCGCGAGGTTGTGGAACTGGTCGGCCTGAAGGGGCGCGAAGACAATTACCCGCGCGAATTGTCAGGGGGACAGCAACAGCGCGTTGGCATTGCCCGGTCACTGGTGGTTGAACCGCATCTGTGGTTTCTGGACGAGCCGTTTTCGGCGCTTGATCCGCTGATCCGTCGCGAAATGCAGGACGAATTTCTGAGCCTTCAGGCGCGCTTGCACAAGACGATCGTGTTTATCACCCACGACTTTGACGAGGCGGTACGTCTGGCCGACCGGATCGCCATCATGAAGGATGGCGAGATCATTCAGGTCGCCACGCCCGAGGAACTGGTGGTGAACCCGGCCTCGGATTATGTAGAGGAGTTCACCAAGCATATTCCTCGCTCAAAGGTACTGACAGCGGGCGGGTTGATGACCAAAGGCGCGGGCGGGTCCGGGCCGCCCATACGTCAGACGGATCGGATTTCGGCAGTGGCCGAACGCATCATCATGGCCGACGGGCCTGTGCCGGTTGCAGATAACTCTGGCCAGATTGTTGGCAGTATTGACCGGCAAGCCATCGCGCATGTGCTTTTTGGTGCCGGAGGTGGCGAATGATCCGGCGACTTGACAACAGAGCGCTGATTGTCTGCGCGTTGATTGTTGTCACGATTGTGCTGGGCCAATTTGGCCGCGACCTTTCCAAGGCACTGGACATGCGCTGGCTGGTCAAATTCCCGTCGGCTTGGGTCGTTTCGTTCAAAGACCCGATTTCAGCAGGCATAAAATGGCTGGTGGAAGAGGCTGCGATCGGACCTGTTTCCTTTACCGATGTGACCCGAGCGATTGCCTGGATGATCGAGCAGCCCTACGAGTTGCTGCTGAACTTGTTAAGCAAGGGTTTCACCTCGGGGCAGGGATCCGCGGAAGTCACGCTTTTGCCTGCTGTCAGCTGGATCGTGGTTACAACTGCCGTGGTTGCTTTTGGTAAATATTGCCGTGATTGGGGCCTGGCGGCGCTGGTCGGCGCCTGTTTTCTGTACCTCGCCATTTTCGGGCAGTGGGACAGTGCCATGGTCACACTGGCCTCGGTCATGATTGCGGTGCCGATTGGGGCCGGTGGCGGGCTAATGATCGGTATCTGGGCCTACCGGCATCCAGTGGGTGAACGCCTGCTGTCGCCGGTTCTGGACCTGATGCAGACCATCCCGATCTTTGCCTATCTGGTGCCGATCCTGTTCATGTTCGGGTTCGGTCCGGTCTCGGCTTTGGTGGCGACGATCATCTATGCCACGCCGCCCATGGTACGGATCACGATTATGGCGCTGAAAGCGGTTGATCCCGAGATCGTGGATTTTGGCCGCATGGTGGGCACAACCGAGCGGCAACTTATGTGGCGCGTGCTGGTGCCGTCGGCGTCACACAGCCTGATGGTGGGGGTCAATCAGGTGATCATGCTGACGCTGAACATGGTGATCATCGCCTCAATGATTGGTGCGGGGGGCTTGGGCTTTGACGTGCTGGCAGCCCTGCGGCGGCTGGATATCGGTGCCGGATTCGAGGCCGGAATCGCGATTGTGGTGCTGGCCATCGCCGTTGACCGGCTAAGCCAGGCCTTCGCCGAACGTATGGGGCAGATTACGCCGCCCGTTCATGGGCAAAGTTGGGTCACGCGTCACAAGCGCACAACACTGGTGGTTGTCTTGCTGGGTCTTACGTGGGTTCTGGGGCGGTTTGCGCCTGCGCTGCTGGACTATCCGGACAGCCATACCCTGACCACCGGGCATTTCTGGGATGACGTGGTGAAATACCTGAACGTGAATTATTTCGATACGTTCGAGGCGGTGAAGGTCTTTTTCCTGCAATATTTCATGCTGCCGATCAAGCGAACCCTACTGGGCATACCCTGGCCCTGGGCCATTGCCATGTTAACCCTTCTGGGGTGGCGCGCAGGTGGCTGGCGTCTGGCCCTGCTATGTGGCGGGTTGTCTGGCCTGATTGCAATTACCGGGCTGTGGGCCAAGGCGATGGTCACGGTTTATCTGTGCGGTGCGTCGGTGATTTTGGCGACTGTTATCGGGGTGCCCTTGGGGGTGTTGGCGGCGCTGAACCGCAGGGCGGGTACGGCCATTGGCCTGCTGATCGACACGCTGCAGACGCTTCCCAGTTTTGTCTATCTGATCCCGGTGGTCATGTTGTTCCGCGTCGGAGATTTCACCGCGATGATCGCCATCGTTCTTTATGCGCTTGCCCCGGCTGTGCGCTATGCGGCGCATGGCATCCGCAATGTCAGCAGCGATCTGATCGAGGCCGGCATCGTTTCGGGCTGCACGCCACGCCAGTTGCTGCGGCTTGTGCGTATGCCCCTGGCGCTGCCCGAGATTTTGCTGGGGATCAACCAGACGATCATGCTGGCGCTGTCGATGCTGGTGATCACTGCCCTCGTGGGCACGCGCGATTTGGGGCAGGAGGTGTACATCGCCCTGACCAAGGCCGACACGGGCCGGGGGTTGGTTGCCGGTCTTGCCATCGCTTTCATCGCCATCATCGCCGATCGGCTGGTCAACGCGGGCGCCCGTGGCGCACGCATTCGCTTTGGACTGGAGAGTTAAACCATGAGCCAACCCGAATTCCGCAACCTTCCGATCTGGCAGAGCGAGATCACCGCCACGCCGCTGACCGGCGGGATTACCAATGTGAACTATCTGGTCGAGGATGCGGGGCGCAAATACGTGGTGCGCGTCGGCGATGATATTCCGCTGCATCAGGTCATGCGTTTCAACGAGTTGGCCGCAAGTCGCGCAGCGCATGCCGCCGGGCTATCCCCGGCGGTAGTGTACGCCGCTGACGGGATCACCGTGCTGGACTATATCGATAGCCGCACCCTGACTGAAGAAGATGTGCGCGCGCCCGAGATGTTGCCGCGCGTGCTGGATCTGGTCAAACGCTGTCATCGCGATGTGCCGGACCATCTGCGCGGGCCATCGCTGGTGTTCTGGGTGTTTCATGTCATCCGCGATTACGGTGCGACATTGCTGGAACGTGGCAGCAGCCACACGGCACTGGTTCCAGAACTGGTCCGGATCGGGAATGCGCTGGAACAGTCGGCCGGACCCTATGATATTGTCTTTGGACATAATGATCTGCTGTGCGGGAATTTTCTGGATGACGGCAGCCGCCTGTGGCTGATTGACTTTGACTATGCCGGATTCAACAGCCCGCTGTTTGATCTTGGTGGTCTGGCGTCGAACAACGGGCTGAGCGAGACGCAAGAGGTCTGGCTGCTGGAGACCTATTTCGATGAATCTGTAACCGATGATCTGCGCCATCGCTATTCAGCCATGAAGTGCGCATCGCTTCTGCGGGAAACGATGTGGAGCATGGTGTCGGAAATCACATCGGAAATTGACTTTGATTACACGGCATATACGGCCGAAAACCTTGCGCGGTTTCGCGCGTCCTATGACGATTTCAAGAATAGCTGAGGCATCCCATGACAACCCTTCCCACAACGGCCAAAGCGGTCATCATCGGCGGCGGCATCATCGGCTGCTCAACTGCGTATCATCTGGCCAAACTGGGCTGGACCGATACGGTTCTGCTGGAGCGCAAAAAACTGACTTCGGGCACCACGTTTCATGCGGCGGGTCTGGTGGGGCAGTTGCGGTCAAACGCCAACATCACCCAGCTTCTGGGTTATTCGGTGGATCTTTATAGCAAACTGGAAGAGGAAACCGGCCTTGGGACCGGCTGGAAGATGAATGGCGGGTTGCGCCTGGCCTGTAACGAGGAACGCTGGACCGAAGTGAAACGGCAGGCCACCACTGCCCATAGTTTCGGCCTTGAAATGGAGTTGCTGACACCGTCCGAGGCACTGGAATTGTGGCCGCTGATGGATATCTCGGATCTGGTTGGCGCGGCCTTTATGCCCACGGACGGGCAGGCGAACCCATCGGACATTACGCAGGCCCTGGCCAAGGGCGCGCGCATGGCAGGCGCGTCGATTTTCGAAGATACCAAGGTGACCGATCTTGAGGTCGAGAACGGCCGGATCAAAGCTGTCATCACCGATCTGGGCCGCATTGAATGTGAAAAGGTCATTGTCTGCGCCGGGCAGTGGACGCGGAGCTTTGCCAAACGGTTTGGAGTCAATGTGCCGCTGGTGTCGATGGAACACCAGTATATGCTGACCGAACCCATGGGCGTGCCCGGCAACCTGCCCACCCTGCGCGACCCGGATCGCCTGTGTTATTACAAGGAAGAGGTTGGTGGCCTGGTCATGGGCGGATATGAGCCAAATCCGATCCCCTGGGCAGTGGATGGCATACCGGAAGGATTTCATTATTCGCTGCTGGGCAGCAATTTTGACCATTTCGAGCAGATCATGGAACAGGCTCTTGGCCGTGTGCCCGGCCTGCAGACCGCAGGGATCAAGACGCTGACCAACGGGCCTGAAAGCTTTACCCCCGATGGCAATTTCATCATCGGTGAAGCACCTGAGTTGAAGAATTTCTTTGTTGGTGCCGGGTTTAACGCCTTTGGTATCGCCTCGGGCGGGGGTGCGGGAATGGTGCTCGCCGAGTGGGCTAAAAACGGCGAACCGCCGTTTGATCTGTGGTCTGCCGATATCCGCCGCTTTGGCCGCCCGCATTTCGATACCGATTGGGTGCGCACCCGCACGGTTGAGGCTTATGGCAAACACTACACCATGGCCTGGCCCTATGAAGAGCACGATTCAGGCCGCCCCTGCCGGAAATCGCCGCTTTATGATGTCTTGGCGGATGCCGGTGCCTGCTTTGGCGAAAAGCTGGGCTGGGAACGGCCGAACTGGTTTGCTGACACTTCCAGAGGTGAGACGCCCAAGGATGTCTATAGTTTTGGCCGTCAGAACTGGTTTGAGGCTGTCGGGCGCGAGCACAAGGCCGCACGCGATGCGGCGGTTGTATTCGACCAGACCTCGTTTGCGAAATTTGCACTGAAAGGCCCTGATGCTGTGGCCGCTCTGAACTGGATCTGTGCCAACAATGTGGACCGGCCGGTGGGGTCACTGACCTATACCCAGATGCTGAACGACAAGGCAGGTATCGAATGTGACCTGACAGTGGGCCGTGTTGCCCATGATGAGTTTTACATCGTCACCGGCACCGGTTTTGCGACGCATGATTTCAACTGGATCAGCCGCAATATTCCCGAAGGTATGAATTGCCAGCTTTTCGATATTACCTCTTCGAATGCGGTTTTGGCGCTGATGGGGCCCGAGGCGCGCAATATCCTTGAAAAGGTCACTCGCGATGATGTGTCAAACGATGGTTTCAGGTTTGGCACAATCCGCACCATTGGCATCGCCGGGTGCCCGGTTCAGGCGCTGCGGGTGACGTATGTGGGGGAATTGGGATGGGAATTGCATCTGCCAGTGGAATATGCCGAAGCCGTTTATGCCGCTTTGATGCAGGCCGGGCGGGACCACGGGCTGAAAAATGCCGGGTACCGGTCGCTTGAGGCTCTGCGCCTTGAAAAAGGCTATCGGGCATGGGGGTCGGATATTGGGCCGGATCATACCCCGTTCGAGGCCGGGCTGGGCTGGGCCGTAAAACTGGGTAAGAATATCGACTTCAAGGGCCGTGCCGCTGCGCAAGCCCAGAAATCAGGCGGTGTGAAAAAGATGCTGGCCTGTTTCACTGTTGACCCCGATGTGGTGTTGCTGGGGCGCGAGACAATTTACCGGAACGGACAGCGCGTGGGCTGGCTGACCTCGGGGGGGTATGGTTACACGGTCGGTAAATCCATCGGGCTGGGGTATGTTCGCAACCCGGACGGCGTGGATGCGGATTATGTGATGTCGGGCGACTACGAACTTGAGGTGGCCACAGAACGCGTACGCGCTCAGGTGCACATGGAACCGCTATACGATCCGAAAATGCTGAAAGTGAGGGGCTGACCGCAGGCTAAGGCGAAACGCCCGGACGCTATCGATGGTGTGGGCGTTTCAAGATCAGTTTGCGGATCACCGTGATCTCGAAACGCTTGAGCGCTGGCACCTTCAGGTTTGGCCAATCTGCATCGCTTCGGCTGACTGACGCACGATATTGGAAATCTGCATCAGTTGTTCGGCCAGCGGACTGGTTTTGCGCCAGACCATGCCGATCTGGCGCGATGGTTGCGGGTTTTTGAACTGAGCTACAGAGACGGACGCCGAGCGCGTTTCGATCGGGACCGCCATTTCCGGGATCAGAGTGACCCCAATACCAGCACCAACCATCTGCACGAGGGTCGACAGTGAGCTTCCGTCAAGCCCTTCGCGGGGAAGGCCGGAGCGGATGTTGCAGAAGGATAGCGCCTGATCGCGAAAACAGTGGCCTTCTTCCAGCAAAAGCAGTCGCATTTCGCGCAGCTTTTCGCTGCTGGGGACAGGTTTTTCAGCATCCTCTTGCGGACGCACAAAAACGAAATTTTCCTTGAACAAGGCAACTTCGGTCAGGGAGGGTTCGGATATGGGCAGGGCGACGATGGCGGTGTCAAGCCGCCCTTCGGTCAATTCATGGATCAGCTTTTCGGTCATGGTTTCGCGCACGTGGATATCAAGACCGGTGTGCTTTTGGGTAAGGTCACCGATGATCCTTGGCAACAGATAAGGCGCGATTGTCGGGATGATGCCAATGCGAAGGCGACCGATCAGAACGTCGCGGGAGGTGCGAGCGAGATCTGCAAGATCATCAACTGCGCGAAGGATTTCGCGGGCGCGCATGGCAAATTCTTCGCCAAAAGATGTCAGGCGTACCTGACGCGGGCCTCGTTCGAACAGTGTGATACCGAGTGTTTCCTCAAGTTCCTTGATTTGCACGGACAAGGCGGGCTGCGAGATTGAACAGGTGTCAGCTGCACGCCCGAAATGGCCGTGAAGAGAGAGCGCCTGAAAATACCGGAGGTGTTTTAGTGTGAGATTTTTCATAATTAAAAGTTATCGCGGTGATTACTAAATGCAACTTAAATTAATTGAAGTTCTTTGATAAACTTTTTGCAATGAGGGGGTTGGCCTGCGACAGATTCGGTCTGACCAGCATTGCCCAAATTGACGGTATTGACTCTGGATCGTCTTGCTGGCGAGTTCACCCAACCACCTTTGGCAAGATCAGACAACGCAGCCACGAATGGAGAGAAAAATGGACGGAAATGATATCGGAAAATGCCCCGTGATGCATGGTGCTACCACCTTTGGCGCCCGATCAAATAGCGATTGGTGGCCGAACCAGCTGAACCTGCGGATTCTGCATCAGAATTCTGCCCTGTCTGATCCGATGGGGGCCAATTTCAACTACGCTGAAGAATTCAAGAAGCTTGACCTGACAGCATTGAAAAAAGACCTTTATGCCCTGATGACGGATAGTCAGGACTGGTGGCCGGCGGATTATGGTCACTATGGCGGGCTGTTCATCCGGATGGCGTGGCACAGCGCCGGAACGTACCGCACCGCCGATGGCCGCGGCGGCGCTTCGACCGGATCGCAGCGGTTCGCACCATTGAACAGCTGGCCGGACAACGGCAACCTGGACAAGGCGCGCCGCCTGCTGTGGCCGATCAAGCAGAAATACGGCAACAAGATTTCCTGGGCTGATCTGATGATTCTGGCAGGAAATTGCGCGATTGAATCCATGGGTGGAAAAACCTTTGGTTTTGCCGGTGGACGTGCCGACATCTGGGAGCCCGAGGAAGATATCTATTGGGGCGCCGAAACCGAATGGCTGGCCCCTTCCGATAGCGACGACAGCCGTTATTCCGGTGACCGCGAGTTGGAAAACCCGCTGGCTGCCGTGCAGATGGGCCTGATCTACGTCAACCCGGAAGGGCCGGATGGAAACCCTGATCCGGTTGCCTCGGGCCGTGACATCCGCGAAACTTTTGCCCGGATGGCTATGAACGATTACGAGACCGTGGCGCTGACTGCGGGTGGCCATACCTTTGGCAAGATGCACGGCGCGGGCGATCCTTCGCATGTTGGCCCTGAGCCAGAGGCTGCCCCGCTTGAAGCGATGGGTTTCGGATGGTTGAGCAGCTACAAGTCGGGCAAGGGCGGTGATACCATTACGTCGGGCCTTGATGGTGCCTGGACGTCGAACCCGACGCAGTGGGATATGGGGTATTTCGACGTTCTGTTCAAATACGACTGGGAACTGACCAAAACCCGCGCTGGTGCGTGGATCTGGACTCCGAAGGACATTGAAGAAGCGGATATGGCGCCGGACTCGGCCGATGCTTCGCAAAAGGTACCGGTATTCATGACCACGGCGGACATGGCGATGCGCATGGACCCCGAGTACGAGAAAATCTCGCGTCACTTCCATGCCAACCCGGACGAGTTTGCCGATGCATTTGCCCGTGCATGGTTCAAGTTGACCCACCGCGACATGGGCCCGAAATCGCGCTATCTGGGCGCAGAGGTGCCTGCCGAAGACCTGATCTGGCAAGACCCGATTCCGGTCGGTCCGAAGTTGTCGGATACCGATGTGGCCGACCTGAAGGCAAAGGTTCTTGCCACTGGACTTACGGTTTCCCAGTTGGTTCAAACCGCCTGGGCGTCGGCATCAACTTTCCGCGGCTCGGACAAGCGCGGCGGGGCCAACGGCGCGCGCATCCGCCTTGCCCCGCAGAAAGACTGGGACGTCAATCAGCCTGCTGAACTGGCAACGGTTCTGGGCGCGCTTGAAGGGGTGCAGAAAGATTTCGGCAAGGCCGTCTCGATGGCCGACCTGATCGTGATTGGTGGCGCTGCAGCTATCGAAAAGGCAGCTGCAGATGCAGGCCATGACATCACGGTACCGGTGACCACAGGCCGGGGAGACGCCACGCAAGAGCAGACAGATGCCGAAAGCTTTGAGCCGCTTGAACCCGTTGCTGACGGTTTCCGCAACTACCTCAAGGCTAAATACACCGTCTCAGCCGAGGAACTGCTGGTTGATCGTGCACAATTACTGACGCTGACTGCGCCGGAAATGACAGTGCTTGTCGGCGGTATGCGGGTGTTGGGTGCAAACCATGGTGGCGCGGCACATGGCGTTCTGACCGATCAACCCGGTAAGCTGACCAACGACTTCTTCGTAAATATTCTGGATATGAGCACGGAGTGGAAGCCTGTCTCGGATGATGGAGACGTGTTCGAAGGCCGTGATCGCGCCAGCGGCGATGTGAAGTGGACCGGGACGCGTGTCGATCTGGTCTTTGGCTCCAACTCGCAACTGCGCGCACTGGCCGAGGTTTACGCCCAGGATGACAATCAGGCAGCCTTTGTGAACGACTTTGTTGCTGCCTGGACCAAGGTGATGCAGGCGGATCGCTTCGATTTGGGCTGAGGTGGCCGGTTAAAGGCTTAGGCCTGACTGGATTGATTAAAGATACCGGTCGTTTAAGGCGCTGGTAAAAACGAAAACAGGGGCGGCGTTTCAATGTGAATTGAAGCGCCGCCTTTTTTCTGAAGCACGATGAGTGTCTCTGAGACCTGATTACAGGCCGAATCTTTGCAAGGAATTCGGACAGAGGCGCAATATTCGCAATTTTTCCCGAACGGGAATCGGGTCTGGTAGACCGCTTGCGGGGTAATGCCAGAATGGAATTTTTGTAAAGCCAAACAATAAATATCACATAGAATTTCTTGGCTTACCCAAAAACGAACTGGACTCACGGGAAAAAACAGGCGTCAATGCGGCGCATAAATTGCACTGTGACAAGTCGATCGTCAAAAAGACTTAAGAACAGGCACAACAGGAGGAAAAAGAATGACTGCTAAAACCAATCTTACACGCCGTACGGTTCTGAAAGGTGTCGGTGCAACTGCACTTGCGGCGCCGCTGTATTCGAAAAGCGCTCTTGCGTCCTCGGGAGAGGTCAACATCCTGATGTGGTCGGACTATCTGCCGCCGTCCTTCATCGAAGCGTTTGAAGCGAAGACCGGTATCAAGGTGAACTACACCGGCATCGGATCGAACGAAGAAATCATCAACAAGATGAAGGCTACCAAGGGTCAGGGCTTTGACATCGTATCGCCGACCAACAACCGGTCGCTGCAATGGGGGCCGCTGGAACTGCTGCAGCCGTTTGATCTGAGCAAGGTCAACATGGATGCGGTCAACCCGTCCATGTCGAAAATTGGCACAGACGCCTGGAACTTTGGCGGAAATGGCGCGCATTGGCTGCCACATATCTGGGGCACCGAGGGCATTGCCTATCGCACCGACAAATGGCTGCCGGCCGGTGACGCACCGTCATACGGTGATGTCTGGTCGGAAGAAAACGCTGGCAAGACCATGGGCCGGGCGCATTCGATGATGCTGGGTGCCGGGCTTTATATGGAAGCGTCGGGCGAAATGGAGCCGGGATCTGTCTGGGCCGCCTATAACGACGAAGACACCATGCGCAAGGTCTGGGGCCAGATCGCCGATTGGACGATTGCACGCAAAAACCGGATCAAGCTGATCTGGAATGATGCCGACACGCAGAAAAACGGCCTGCTGAACGAAGGTGTGGTTGTTGGTCAAACCTGGGACGGCCCGCCGCTGGCACTGAAATCCGCTGGTGAGCCGGTGCATTATCAGGCGCCTGTCGAAGGCGCGATGGCCTGGGTTGACGGCATGTCGATGCCGGTTGGGGCGCAGAATATCGAACAGGTCTATGCCTTCATCGACTTTGCCTATGAAAAAGAACCTGCTGGCGTGGCGATTGACAGCCATGGCTACAACTCGCCGGTTCTGGGGGCTGATGGCTTCTCGGGTGATACCTACAAGAAGAACTTTGCCGAAGCCTACCCCGGTGACAGCCTGGCCAATCTGAACCCATGGCCAGCAGAAGCCCCGTGGTATGCCGACGTCCGGACAGAGTTCGTCAACAAGTTCAAGAGCGCCTGATAGCGCTTATGATCAAGGTCCTTCCGCAATAGCGGGAGGACCATTTGCAACTGCGCGACTGAACGTGCAGACAAAAAATTGAACAACAAAAGATGCGCTGGGCCGGACCTTTGAGTGCGACGGGCCTACGTTCATCCAGGGAGAAGCTACATGAGTGCTGGCGTCGGCGTTGATCTGGAAAGCCTGTGGATTCGCTTTGGCGATTTTGTCGCGGTCCGCGATGCGAACGTACACATAAACGGGGGTGATTTTTTCTCGTTTCTGGGACCATCGGGTTGCGGCAAGACCACAATCCTGCGGGCCGTGTCCGGCTTTCTGGAGCCTAGTGAAGGCAATGTGCTGATTGGCGGTCGCAATATGAAGGGCATTGGTCCCAACAAACGGCCCACCGCTTTGATTTTTCAGAATCTTGCACTTTTCCCATTGATGAAAGTTTGGGAAAACATCGCGTTTTCGATGGAGATTAACGGGGCCAGCGCCGCCGAACGCCGCAAACGCGCGGATGAGTTGCTGGACATGATTGCGTTGCCGGGGCAGGGCGACAAATTGCCAAGCGAACTGTCGGGCGGTCAACGTCAACGGGTCGCGATTGCGCGGGCGCTTTGCGCCGAGCCGGATGTGTTGTTGCTGGATGAGCCGCTTTCGGCGCTTGATCTCAAACTCCGCCAGCACATGCGTACCGAATTGCGAGAAATCCAAAAACGGGTCGGTATCACCTTCATCTATATCACCCACGATCAGGGTGAGGCGCTGACAATGTCAGACAACATCGCCGTCATGCGCGAAGGTATCATCGACCAGATTGGCGACGGGAAAGCCATTTACAACGACCCGGCCACAGCCTTTGCCGCGAGCTTTGTTGGTGAAAACAATGTCTTCCGCGGGAAAATCAAACGCATCTCGGGCGATGAAGCGCTTGTTGCTACCAACCGTTCAGGTGATCTGGTGGCGCGGATATCCACCGCCAATCAGGGCAAGATGAAAGAGGGTGACGACGCGATGATGTTCATTCGCCCTGAAGCGTTTGCAATTGCATCCAAGGGAGCGAAGGGCGACCATTTTGTGACCGCAAAGGTTAACCATGAAGAGTTTGAAGGGAATTCTTTCAACATCTTCATGGAGGGGGGCGGTGGCAAAGAGCTGAAAGTCACGATCCCCAACCTGGGTCAGTCGTTCAAAGATCACACAGGTCAGTCGCTGACGCTGGAATACGAGATCAAAAACTCGGTTGTTGTTCCAGCTGGCGAGCTGGCGGCAGAGTAGGGGGGCTGATCATGCCAGGCTTCCTGAAGGAGTTTTTAAATCGCAACGGCACGGGCATGGGGCTTGCAATCCTTGGCCTCGTTCTGTTCTGGACCATTGTCCTGATCATCCTGCCGCAGGTGTCGATGCTTGACTTTTCGTTCCGCCCGAACCTGCCGCCACCCGAGATTGGCGGGCCCAAGGATATATATACGGCTGAGAACTACAAATATCTGATTTTTGGCCCCGAGGGCGGAAGTCAGGATTATAACGCTGTCGATCTGCGGGTCTTTTTCCGTACGTTGGTAGCGGCAATTTGTGTCACAATTTTCAACCTGATCCTGTGCTACCCGATCGCCTATTATCTGGGGCAGACCAAGGGCAACCATATCCGCATTTTTGCGCTGATGCTGATCATTCCTTACTGGATCAACGAGATTTTGCGGGCCTTTGCATTACGGATCATCTTTGGTGAAACCGGAGTTCTGAACAATTTCTTTGTGGGGCTCGGGGTGTTTGATACGCCTTTCGATTTCATACGGAACGATATCGCACTCTATGCCGGTCTGGGGTATGCCTATATCCTGCTGATGATTTTCCCGATCTACAACGTGATCGAAAGCCTTGACCGCAATCAGATCGAGGCTGCGCGTGACATGGGCGCCAGCTGGATCAAGATTCACCGCCGCGTTGTCATCCCCTATGCCAAGCCGGGCATCAGCTCGGGCTGTACGATGGTGTTCATGCTAAGTGCGGGCGCGCTTGCAGCGCCTCAGATCCTCGGCGGCCCGTCCAGCCTGTGGTTCACTCAGTTGATCTATCAACAGTTCAACGACAACAGTGACTGGCCACAAGGCGCGGCTTATGCGGTTGTTCTTCTGGTCACCTGTATCCTGCTTGTTCTGGCCATCATGCGGCTGTTCAAGGTGAACATGGGGGATATCGGCAAATGAAGAATCTGTCTTTCCTGCGCCTGAGCGTCTGGTTTTATCTGGCGATTTTCTTTGCCTATCTTCTGGGCCCGCTGATCATCATGTCCGCGACGGCGTTCAACTCGCCCGATTTCCCGCGGATCACGCCTTGGGAATGCCTGACGTTTGAATGGTTTTCAGCCCTGTTTCAGGATGAACGGATTCTGAACGGCATCAAGAACTCGGTCATCATCGGGTTTGGTACGGTGGTTTTGTCTGTCGCCATGGGGCTGGCCGGGGCGTTACTTCTGACCCAGATATGGCCGAAACTGCGCGCGACTTATTACACCATCATCATCGCGCCTATCCTTATTCCCGGCGTTGTTCTGGGGATCTCGACCCTGGTTTTCTGGGATCGTATCAACCGTATGCTGGGGCTGGGTGCTGATAGTTTCCTTTCAAATGGCCTGTTCCTGACGATCATCGGCCAGTCCACTTTCATTGCCTCTTATTGCATGCTGGTTCTGGTGGCGCGGCTGCAGCGCTATGATGTTGCGCTGACCGAGGCGGCGCTTGATCTTGGGGCTACCCACGCTCAGGCCTTTCGCAAGGTGCTGTTACCCTTCATGCGACCGGCGCTTGCCAGTGCTGCAGTGCTGGCATTTCTGGCCAGTTTTGAGAACTACAACACCACCACGTTCACTTTTGGCGAATACCCGACGCTGACGATCGAACTTGCGCAGAAGGTACGCTATGGCATCACCCCGGCGATCTCGGCGCTGGCCTTTATTATCGTCGTATTAACCGTTTTTGCAGCGCTGGCGAACGAAGCCAAAATCAAGCGGCAGCAACTTGTTTTGGCCGCCCGCCAAAATGCCAGTATCGAAGAACTGAAACAGGGCATCAAACTTCCCGGGTTTCTGTCCGGCAATGCCGCCGCTGTGGCGCTGGTGCTGGTTTCGATTGCGACAGTCGTCGTCGTGGTCACGGCAACCACGCATAGCCCGGCACAATGTATCGCGGACGTCAAAGAGCAAAAACGTATCGAGGCTGAAAAACTGATTCAGGAATTGCGTGCCAAACGTGATGCGAACCGCGCCAAGGAAGATAACAAAGAGGACGTACAACAAGCGCCGAAGTCTGAAAATAATTCGGGCTTTGGGAACGTTTTCGATCCGAATGCTTTGTCCACTGACAATTAAGACCCAAACGACCCCCGGGTTCGTTTGGGCCTTCCTTTCGTGTTCAAACGCAGCGGCGTTGGTATGGGTCAGGTGATGTAACCAAGGGGATACAGCCCAAAGAAAGTGCAATGACTCAAATTTAACCTGAGTTGGGCTGTCTTAACTGAAAACAGACCACAAAGACTATTCGTCAAAAAGACCTCGTTGCTGGTAAACCTTGGCGGCACGGTCGATGAAATCCGCGATCAGCGCTGCGCCATATTCATTTCGCAGAAGCGTGGCCTGTGCAACAAGCGCTGATTTGCTGTGCACACGGCCCGGGCGCAGCATTTCATAGGTCTGCATGATCACCTCTTGTGGTACATTAATCAGTTCAGCACCGCGTTCGAAATTTCTGGCAAGCGTTTCGCGCCCGGTAGCGCGGGCAATACGGGCTTGCGCCAGCAAGGCATCACGCGAGATACGCAAATCTTCGATTTCGATATCTCCGGCTGTGACAGCAGCAAGGGTGATCTTGTTCAGCGGTACCCCTCGCGGGCCGCAAATGCTGTCGTCTTGGCTTTCAGACAGGGGATAGTCGGCAAGGGTCGGGGCCTTCATTGGTGCGCCCCCGCTTTTTTGCCAGTGAATTTCAGAGCGACCTCGGCTGGCGCACGGTTGGGATCGACAAGCCCGGTTTCGATCGCGTGGATCAGGGCAACCTGTGCATGGAAACGCGCGCCCAGGGCTTCGCCCTGCGTTGGCACCAGTATCGGTTCAACCTCTTGTTTGAATGCATAAAGTGCCGCGTTGTGCCCCAAGGCCCGATAATGCTCCAGCGTGGTAATCGGCGCGTTCGAAAAAAGCTCAAGATTGTTGTGTGGCAGCCTGTCACTGGAATGGATCACGGCGGTGCCTTTCGCCTGAATGCCGATGCCGATGCCTGAGCCCGACAGTTTTGCTGCAGAAAGGCCCAGAAAAGATGTATCTGCAGTATGGTACATCCGGACAACGCGGGCCTTGCCGCCCCCTGATTCAACGCCTTCAACCAGGCAATTTAGAACTTCAGAAAGGTTAAGCCCGCCGGTTGTCTGGAAAAGTTGCAGCCCAAAGGCCGGGCTGATTCCAATGACGACTTCTGAGCTATTTTTGCCCTCAACAGCAGTTTCTGTTTCAAGATAGACAATACGCTTTGACTCGGCCTTTTTGTGCCGGGCCTGCGCGCTCAGCACCTCGGACTGGCCCAAAGTGTCGCGGATGCCGATGATCTCGTCCCGACGGGCCTCGGACAGGCGGTAACCGGTGCCGGGGCCAGCATAATCATTGGGATCGTTGATTGCGCTGATTACGTGTTCGTTGCGCACAATGGCCGAGGTTTGCAGATAATCGCCAGACACCCGTAGCTTGACCAGATTCAGCAGGTTCTGGGCCTCGGGCACAAAGCCGCGTTTGGCCAAGGCACGGATCACGTCGATCACACTCAGGTTGCGACTTTCGATGGCCTCACTGATGCGGGTGACCTCGCCAATTGAAAAGGTCTGCGTTTCGCGCGAGCCTGAAGCGACAATTACACTGGCCTTCATCTGGGGCGTGGGGTGTGCCAGTTCCAGTTCCTCGAGAACGGCCGACAGCGCATCGACGGCACGAGTGCGCAGGTCGAGTGCAGTGGTTTCAGGCAGTGGGGTCAAGCCGCCATCGGCCTCGAAATCGCGTTGCAGCACAAGGTAGTCTTCCAGTTCTTCAGCGTTGAAAAGCGAAGCGTTGAAGGAATTGTCATAAGACAGGATTGAGCCGAAGCCCGAACAGATGAAATCAGAGCCAGCAATCAGGTAGGGCATGATTTTGGCGCCGACGCGTATTTCGGATTCAGTGGCGCGGGCATCGTTGCCACTGGCGCATTCCAGGTCCAGCCAGACCGCCAAGAGGTTCTCGGCCATCATCTCGCGCATGCCGCCGGGGATTGTAGCCGTCAAAGGTGCGCCGTCGATGCCGCCGTTCTGCGTGCCTTGCACCCCCATGCCGCGTTGCAGGCACAAACATCGCGCCTCAAGATACAGCAGCGACTTGGCCTCGTGAAAGCCCATCAGCAGTTCTGCACCCGCCCCGGACGTGCAGCGCGCCTTGATCCCGCGCGAGGCATAGGCCGCGACCAGAAATGCCTTGGACCACGGCGTGTCATCGCCGTCTGTAAAGCTTTTCTCGGTGCCATAGACCGACACGGTTTCTGCATAAGAGGTGAACCCCGCCATGCCGATCCTGAGTTCCTCGGCCTCTTCCGAAGAACACTGGAAAAGCGCGCCCCAGCGACCCACGACCGAACCCACCACGCATGCCAGCGCGTTTGACCATGAATTGCGCGACACTCGCATTGTGGTTTCCAGCTCGTCAAAGCCCAGTCCCACCGCCACCGCCGCATCCGCCGCCAGTTGCAGCGGGTCGTCCTTGGCGTTGGTCACGTGCGCCTGATTGCCGGGGGTTTTCCGGGGGCGCATCTTGGAATAGGCAAAGGCCAGTTCCAGCGCGTTGAGCCGCCCGACCACATCAGCCAGCTTGGCAGGGGTCAGGCCGCGCGCCAGACGTACAAGTTCTGCGCGGGGCACGTGCATGTCCACCAGCATCTGCGCCAGTTTGTCTGAAGTCATCGCCATCGCTTCCGGGGCGATCTCAAGGTCTAGGTGGTGCTCGGCAATGAAGGCGTCGATCATGTCGAAATCATGCACCAGAACACCATCCATGCTGGCGATCCTACCCTGTGAAATCTGGATGTCGGATTTGGGGTCAGAGGGGCTTTTGAAAGCCGCAAATCCATTTGCAGCGTCTTCCTGTGCGAATTTGTCCAGGCGCAAGGGGCGCTCGTCCCAGTCGGAATAACGTCGCCATCTGTTTGGGGCCGGGGGTGTGTCCACTGTTCAGTCCTCCTTGGCCATTTTCAGACCAGTGCTACCGTAACCTGCGTGTGGCACCCGTGACTAACGGGTTGGTGGGCAGGTCGCGAAAACATCGTCGCTTTGTACAACATGGCAATAAATCATGTTGATGATTTCGAGTTCGCGGTGGTGCAGGTCGGCGGTGGCTGCGGCGCAGCAATTTTCGACCACCACCACGTTGAAACTCTCGTCCGCCAGGGAACGCACGGTCGAGCTGATGCATTGGTCGGTGAAAATGCCCGCGACGATCACGTTCTTGATGCCCATGTTGTGCAGGGTCAGCCGCAGGTTGGTACCGGTCAACGCGCTGTCGGTGGTTTTCAGCACGGTGATCTCGTCGGCCTGCGGCGCGAGTTCCGGCACGATCTGGCTGTCTGCGCGGTCTTTGGGCAGCAGCAGGTAGTTGAAGCCGGGCTTTTTCTGGCTGAGCGAGCGGTCGCGCCCGTTGTCGGTCTGACAGGCGATGCGGGCAAAGATGACCTCGATTCCCGCCTTTCGAGCCCAATCGGTCAGCGCAATCGTATTGGGGATCACCGTCCCGTTCATCCGTTCAAAAAATGGCTGCCAACGCGCGGCTTCGGTCTTGTCGTCGGGCTCCTCGAGATAGGTGTTCTGGATATCGATCACCAAAAGCGCGGTTTCCTCCGGGGGCAGAGACAGGTCGTCGGGTTCTTCCGCGTTTTCATAGTAGAAACTGCGATAGGCGGTTTTCCAGTTGCTCATGTCTTGCGCCCTTTCACCGCCTCAAGTGTCGCGGTAATGGCGTCGCGTGCCAATTCCATTTCTGCATGGGTGCCGGACATGAAGATTCTGCCTGACGCGCCCATCATCTGAACATCGTTGATTATAGCGCCGGGGGCTGCACGTTCAGCCTCGTTCGCTGCGACACAGGCGAACAGGGCCGGGGCCATCTCGTAGATCAGCAATGAGACGCCCGGTATCAGTATCGACGCATCCCGGGATCGGTTTAGAATGATGGCATGCTGGTCTGACAGGTCGTCGATGATGTCATGAAACAACACCTTGGGGGCCAGTTGGTCCCCTGGCTTGGCCCCGATCCCCTTCAGGATCGCCTGACCGGCCTTGTCCAACTCTTCCGGGTCGTCGGAATGCAACTCAAGAAGGCCGAACTGGCGCTCGGTGAACAATATACCGGGCTCCATATCCGGTGATTCCTTTAGCGCCAGATCAGCGATGCGGTGGATGGACAGGGCGGGTGAAACCTCGATGATCAGGCTGTTTTGGCCCTCATACGGTGGATATCCCCGCGCCCTGAGCGGCGTGGCAAGATAGGCCGCAAACTGTGGTTGCAGATCCTTGATCGGCAAATAAACCCGTAGTTCGGTCATCGTTTCGGCCTTCTTGTCTGGCAGTTACTTGAGCTTCGCGGCGTCAAAATGCCTGCCTAGGTCGGCATGCGGGCGCGGGATGACATGTACCGCGACAACTTCGCCGATCTGGCTGGCGGCTTCGGCGCCAGCCTCGGTTGCGGCCTTGACTGCACCGACATCGCCTTTGACGACGACCGACACCAGCCCGCCGCCTACTTCGTTGCGGGCGGCGATTTCAACGTTGGCCGCCTTGACCATCGCATCTGCTGCGGTCAGTGCGGCGACATAGCCGCGGGTTTCGATCATTCCGATTGCCTGACTTGCCATGATGATACTCCTTTTTCAGGTCAAATTCTGTTGGGCTTGAGGCCCGGTTCAGGTTTCGTCGATAGACCCGATGATAAGCGCATCAATCGGGGCCTTTTGTTTGGTGAAAAATGCCGCCGCGACCGATCCCTGGGTGATCAGTACTTCCTCGCCCTCGGCGCATCCCAACGGGTCGAAGGCAACAATGATGCTGCCCGCAACCTCAACCTCCAGCAGCGCACCGCTGGGCATTGTTTCGATATGTTTGCTGGACCAGACCCGGCCCGTGACTTTTCCGCGGATCATGACGATGTCCTTTCGACTTTGATGCCCCTGCGGCGGATTTCATCGCGCGCCAGAGGCGTGAATTTCACCGGTTTGCCCACCTGTATGCGGCGTGTTCCCTGGGGCAGGGCCGCGACATCACGTTCGGACACTATGCCGCGCGTGAATTGCTGAACAGGCGTGGCCGACGGCGCGGGGGCGATGGGCTGGTGGGCCTCGACCTGCACAGCAGGCTGCCCGGACAGGCAGAACCTGTGGCGGCCTTCCAGAATGTCGGCGCGCAGGCGACCATCCTGTGCCATATTCAGAACCCGGCAGGCGAATTCGTTCAGATCAGTGCTTGAACGAAGCGAGACCACTTCCTCAGTTATTCGCGCCGCTGCAGGTACGGCGTCCGGCCGCAGGCGTGAAAGCTCTTCCTTCAGTACTTCGCGGATGAGGGAACGCAAATCTTCCACTAAACGGCCCCCGCTTGCCTGAGGGCCGCTTCGGCCGCATTGCGGGCATTACGAACTTCAGCTTCATCGCCTGCCAGATATAGCCGCCCGTTGGGGCCGATCATGCGATAGTCAATGACCTTGATATTGGCTTCTTTTTCGGCCTCATTGCAGGCCAGCATCGCATAGGAGGCCGACTGACATTCCAGCAGATAAAGGCTTTCGCCGCCCAGGACCATCGACCCCAGGCGATTGCGATTCATCAGGAAAGCATGCTGATGGTCAACGCGCGTAACGATCTTGGATGCGAGGATTTTGGGGGGGGCTGCATCCTCGCGCCGCGCACCAAGCGCCTGCAAAACAGCCGCGGCCCCTGCCTGCACCTCTGCGGTTGAGCGCGAGTGGAATTCCAGCGTACCGAACTGGCGTTCTACAACCAGCAGCCCTGCTTTTACGTTGGCACTTTTCAGCGCCACGTCAGTCAGCGCCTCGATATCCAGACCGGGGGAAATTTCGATTATCTGAGCTGCCATTCTGGCACGTGGCAGGCTGCCACGCATCCATGTGGCGACATAAGCCAGGGTCTGCGGTTGCAGTTGGTCGATGAAAATGAAGGAGCGCAGTTCGGCCATGGCTACTTTCTCAGAAGATCGCGAAGCTCGGCCGCGATCAGGCGGCGCAATTCGTCTTTGGTTGCGTTGTCGATGGAAGAGGCTGCCGAGGGCTGCCGTGGCGGTTGGGGCGCCTTTGCCGATCCCGGTACCCCGTCTGCCGGGGCTTTGGGCAAGGCACCGCGAAAGCTGCGGCCAAGCCCGTGATAATTGCCAAAGGGCACATCCGCCCCGGCGTTGTAGGCAACGCGGGTCCAGTGCACCAAATGCTGGGGGCCGACGTTTTCACCGATTGAGGAACGGCCAAAGAACCCGGTACCGATTGTAAATGTCGGCGCCAGATTGGTGGCAAATCCGGCCGCCCCCTGGGAGCAGGGCGCGTTGACAACCACGCGGTAGACTTCAACCGCGCTGGCATAATCCATGACCGACATCTCATCGCTGGTGTGAATGGCTGCCGAATGCCCGGCACCGGTCAGCCGCAACACAGCGCGGGCCTGGGAGAGGGCCTGCGCCTTGGTCTTGGCCACGTGCAGTGCCAGCACCGGGCATAGTTTTTCCCGCGATAGCAGCTCTTCTACGCCGATTTGCGTGATCGGCGCGACAAGAATCTTTGTGTTGCCGGGCACGCGGATACCGCATTCCTGAGCGATCCATGTCGCATCCCGGCCAATCGCCTCAATGTTAAACCCGCGCGGGTGAAACAGGAAACGACGCAGCACTTCGGTCTCGCTTTCTGAGCAGATATAGGCCCCGGCGGATTTCAGCGCGATTTTTAGCTGGCTTTCGACCTCGGGCAGGGTGATCAGAACGCTTTCATTAGTGCAAAGCACGGAATTATCGAAGCTTTTCGAGGCGACAATACGTTGTGCCGCCTTTGCGATATCGGCGCTGATATCCACAAAAACCGGGGCATTTCCGGGCCCGACACCGATCGCGGGATTGCCCGAAGAATAGGCCGCCCGCACCATGGCCGTGCCCCCGGTCGCCAGGATGACATTGGTCTTGTCTGAATTCATGAACGCTTCGACCACGGGAATTGTAGGTTCGGGCAAGATCTGGATCGTGCCGGTCGGGGCACCGGCCTCTTCGGCGGCACGCGCCAGTAACCTGACAGCCTCAACACTGGTTTGTCTGACCGCGGGATGTGGTGAAAGTACAATTGCGTTGCGTGTCATCAGTGCCATAAGCACCTTGAAATTGAGTGTCGCAATCGGATTGGTCGAGGGCGTCAGGGCAAATATCACGCCTGCAGGGCGCGGGATTTCAATGATCTTGCGGGCTTCGTCCACGCGCGGATTGACGAAGTCTTGATCGCGGTAGAAATCAACCAGCGGTTTGGCTGTCAGCTCGTTCTTGATCTTCTTGTGTTCGGCCACGCCAAAGCCGCTTTCAGCCACAATTTTTTCGGCGAATTCAGCAGCATGATCATGGGCAGCTTGCGCGACTGAATCGACGATACGCATCGTGGTGTCGCGGTCATAGCGATCAAAGACAGCAGCGGCCCAGCGGGCTTGTTCCAGCATCAAGTCCGCTTGCCCACGGCGCGCGGCCGGGCTGTCGGAAATGTCGATGAGGGAGTTGAAAAGGGCGGGTTTCACTATACCATCCTCCTCCGGTTGCCCATGACCTCGGCGCGGGCCAGTTCCACTGCGATTGCGACCCGGCGCAGCACTTCTTCGGCATCCGCCTGGGTCAGCAGCAGCCCTGGTTTGAACTGCAACACACGTGGATCAAGGGTTGAGAAGATCGCCCAGACTCCGTTTTCATATAGGTGCTTCATCACTGGTTTGGCGCCCTGTTCATGGTTGAACTCCAGCCCCATGATCACACCATGCTGGCGAATGCCGATAAAGAAATCGGGGAATGCGGCCATGATGTCATTCAGCCCGGCGCGCAGATAATCGCCGATAAACTGCACCATGGAGCGAACCTCGGGTCGCTGCACGATTTCAAGCGTTTTCATCGCAACCACACAGCCAAGCTCTGCGCCGCCCATTGTCGAGATATGACCAAAGCCGTCTTCTTTCAGCCAGCCACCGCATTGCTCGGATATCAGGACGCAGGCGATGGGGTACATCCCGCCGGAAATGCCTTTGCCAGTCACCATGATGTCTGGGACAACGCCATATTTCATGCACCCCCAAAGCTCACCCGTGCGCATCAGCCCTGTCTGAACCTCGTCGGCGATGTAGAACGCATCATATCTTTCGCACAGCTTTTTGACGGCAGGCAGATAGCCCTCCATCGGCATAGGGAAACCGTAAGTGGCTGGGATCGTTTCCATGATGACTGCGGCCACATCACGCCCGCGTAGCGCGTCTTCCATTGCGTTCAGATCGTTGAACGGCACCTGAATAAATTCACCCTGCGTGTCTTCGGACAGAAACAGCTTGGAAAACCGCTCATCACCCGTCTTGACCGCAAGGCCGGTGTGGCCGTGATAGGCTTTGACGATCGAGACAATCTTTTTCTTCTGGGCCGCGTGGCGCGCTGTTTTCAGGGCAATGTCGATCGCCTCACCCCCGCCCGAACCATAAGCCGTGTATTTGAAATGGTCCCCCGGTGCGCAGGCCTGCAATGCTTCGGCAAGCGCGGTCCGCGCGAGGGCCGGAAAGTGGTGGTTGCCCATGTCAAACCGTTCGGTGCCCGCCTTGAGCACTTCGACAAGTTCAGGATGTCGATGTCCCAGGTTGTAGGTGCCACCGTTCAAGTGCAGATCGATCAGCCGACGACCATCCATATCATAGAGGTAATAGCCCTCGCGCCGGTCAATCACCAGATCGACACCCATATCGATCCAGTCTTGTGTTTTCCCCGGATTCCAAAAGGTCTTGGACCGTTCCAGAAACTCGGTTTTGGCCTGTGACATAGGAGTGTCCTTTCAGAAGTTACACCCAGTAATGGCGATTCCCAAAAGGTCGGCTTGACTGCAGATTGCGATTCTTTGACATGCTGATGTCAGCTGAAAGCCTTTAGATAGACTGCCCCCAACTCGGCCGTCACACGGGCAAAATCGGGTGCCAGCGCCTGAGGTTCCGGTGCCTCGATATGGCTGCCGATCCAAGCCAAAAGGGCCAGTCGGCGAAGCATCACGAAGGTGTCGATTTCGGCCTCTTCGGCATCGCTAAGCGGGCGGATTTTTCTGTATCCACGTACCCAGGCCGCCTTTAACTCGGGCACGCGGGGATCGTCCTCCATAAAGCTGATGCCGGTGGCAAAATCATAGAGAAACCAACCAAAACCGCAGTCGTCGAAATCAATCAATCGCGTGCTACCGTCATCGATCAGCAGGTTGGCCAAACGCATATCCGCGTGGATAAGGCCGTAACGATCAGGTGATTGACCAAAATCCGCGAGCCGTCGTTTGACCGTCGCCTCTACCTGCTCGAGAACATTGCGTACGCCTGCATCCACCTTGGGCCCATCACGCCAGTTTCCCCATGTGGGATTATCGCCAAACACGGCATCCACATCCCAGGTCAACCGCTCGAAATCGGCAGGGCGTTGCCAGCTCACCGAATGGATATGCGTGCGCGCGGCGATTTCGCCCAGATCCTCGAACGGGCCAACAAGATCGCCGGTCTCATCCGGTTCAGAACCTTCAACAAAGTGAAACAGAACCATGTAACGAGGGTTAGCCAGCTCCTTGCTGCGCCCCACCTGAATGGCCTGACCATTGCGGCCCAGATAGTGCCCCGGGGTGATCACGGCATCCGCCTTGGCCAATGCCGCGATCCACTCCAGTTCACACTCAATCGCGCGGCGGGAATGGTAATTTTCGCGGTGGACTCGCAGGATTGATTTATAACCTCCCGAGGCCTCGACCAGATAGGTCGCGTTTTCGGATACGTTGATCAGGCGCGCCCGCGCGCCTTCGGGCAATTCCCAAAGATTCAGAGATGCGTTTGCAAGACTATCCAGATGCTTGAGGAGCTCCTCAAGCGGCATATCATGTCCTGACATGGGTCCTCCCTTTCGGGTTTGTTAAATCTCGTCGATGGCTTCCAGCGATTCAGGGATGATCTGCCCGCCGTCAACCACAATCTGTTGTCCGGTTATGTACGCAGCCTCGTCCGAGGCGAAAAACAGCGCGGCATTTCCGATATCTTCGACATTGCCCAGCCGTTTCAGCGGAATCGAGGCCGCCATCGTATCCAGATAGTCCTGCCCAAGATCCTGCAGGCCTTCGGTGTAGATATTGCCGGGCATCACCGCGTTGATCGTGGTGTTATAGCGTGAAAGCTCCATCGCAGCGGTTTTCAGAAAGCCCAACTGTCCAGATTTCGATGCGCCGTAATGTGCCCAACCGGGAAAACCCGTAACCGGTCCGGTGATCGACGATGTCAGCACAACCCGGCCTTTGCCAGCCTTTTCAAAATGTGGGATCGCAGCCTTTACGCACAGGAAAGACGAGCGCAGGTTCGTGGCCATCACCCCATCCCATTCGGCAGGATCCATATCGACGATCTTGGTTTGCGGAAAGGCACCGGCGTTGGCGCACATCACGTCAATGCCGCCCTTGTCACGCGCCACATTTGCGACCATGGCCTGCACGCTGTCCCAGTCCGAGACATCACAAATCTCATAGCTGACATCGCCCTCGATCTCGGCGGCAGCTTTTTTCATGGCTTCTTCCCCGCGCGCCGTGATCGTAACTTTGGCGCCCTGCCGGGCAAAGACGGTTGCAATACCGCGTCCGATCCCCTTGGAGCCACCGGTAACGATGACACTTTTACCTTTGAGTGAAGTAAGCATGTTTTCTCCTCTTCCTATTATCAGTTTTCTGCGGAACGGGATTCGCGCACTGACCGGATCAGCCAATTGAGGCTGAAGGCCAGAAGGATTAGCAGGAAAGACCCTACAACGGACATAACTCCCAGTGTTGGAACAAGGGGCGAATACCCCGATACCATTTTGGCATAGAGCCATTCGGGCAGAGTGGAGTCCGCTCCCGTTGTGAACAGCGACAATGGGAAGTTTCCCCAGCTCAGCAAGAAGGCGAACAGCCCGGCCGAGATGATCCCTGGCATCAACAGGGGGAGGGTGATTTCGCGCAGGATGGTCATTGTGCTTGCCCCCATGTCACGCGCGGCTTCCTCAAGTGCGGGGTCGAAGCTATAGGCGCGGATGGCGACAATCAGCGTGGCAATTGGCGCGATCCAGACCAGATGAGCCACGATGGCCGTTTTCCAAGTCGGGATGATCCCGACCGAGTTGAACCACATCAGAAGGGCCAGCCCGAGAACCGTCTGCGGAAAGAAAATCGGCAGCAAGATCAGCTTCTGAAATAGCGTGCGGTAGCGCCAGTTATACCGGGCAAAAGCAAGTGCACCAAAAAAGGCCACGACCATGGAAATCACAGTCACGATCACGGCCACCTTCAGTGATGTGACCAGCAGATCGCGTACGGTTTCGCTTTGCAGGGCATCGCCATACCACTTGGTCGAATAGCGTTTGATCGGAAAGCTCAGGTAGCGCGCTTTGGAGACTGACGCAAAGCCGACCGAAAGGAGCGGCACGTACAAAAAGAAAATCGTCGCAATGCCATAGACATAAAGCGCGATGCGGGTTGAACGGCTGGGGTTCATCAGCGTTTCCTTCCCATGATCGCATCAAGATCGATCCGGTTGACGCCCAGAATGGCCAGTCCGCCGATGATTATGATCAGGATGACCGACAGTGCAGCCCCCAATGGCCAGTTCTGTCCAAAGGTAAAGGCGGTTTCGATGTCATCTGCGATCACGATCACTGCCTGTCCGCCCAGGATCTTGGATTCGGCCAGCGCGCCGGCGGCAAGAACAAAAGACAAAAGCGATCCGACCATGATCCCCGGTGCTGCGAGCGGCAGATCAATCTGGCGCAAAATCTGCCAGCGTGTCGCCCCCAGATCGGCGGCCGCCTGTCGGGTGTCATCCGGCACCATCGAAATGCCCTGCGCCAACGGAAACAGCATGAAAGGCAGATACACATAGACCAGCCCGAAAATGATAATGCCGGTGTTGTAGAGCGGGCTGTCATACCCGACGCCTGTCCAGGCACGCAAATGCCCTTCGATCAAACCGCCTTTCATCAGCGTCAGTACCCAGCCAAAGAGACGGATGTTTTCTGACACGAAAAGGCTCATCACGACCGCGATTGTCAGGATCAGCGAGAAGCGGCCAAAAACCTTGGCCATTCCATAGGCCAGCGGCCAGCAAATGACGAACAGGATCAGGGTTGAAATCAGCGCCATTCCCAGCGACCACAAGAGCGATTTGTAATAGCCCTGGTCGAAGAACACCGAATAGGCCGCGAAATTCGGCATATGGGCCAGGTCAAACACCTTCGGCGGCATGATGGAAAACAGCGCAACCACCACTAGAGGCGCCAGAAAGCTAAGAGCCAGAATTGCCGCCAGCGGCAGGGCGGACAAAAGGCCAAGTTTGCGGTCAATCCGTTCCATTACGTCCCCCTGATCAGGTGGACGTTTTCGGCGTCAAATCCAAGAATTACTGCGGACCCCTCGTTGCCGCAAAACCGGTCTTCGCGCAGCTTTTCTACGGTCAGGGTTTGCCCCGCCGAGGTTTCAACCTCGTACTGGATGCGTGACCCAAGCGCGTATTCGGCACGCAGTATACCGCGCACAATGAAGTCGGCAGTGGCCGAGCTTGTCAGAAAACGCACATATTCAGGCCGCACCATCAATGTCCCGGTCACGCCCTTTTCAAGCGAAATACCGAAGTCCCGAGTGTCGCCGTTAACGTGAATTTCAATGCCTTTGCCGTGCAACCCGTCCGATGCAGTGCCTTCGACGTCAAACAGATTCACCTCGCCCATGAATTCGGCCACAAACCGGCTGACCGGGCGGCCGTAAATCTCGTCCGCTACCGATATCTGTTCAAATCGGCCCTCTCGCATGATCGCGATCCGGTCGGACATTACCATCGCTTCCTCCAGCGAATGGGTGATGTAGACAAAGGTTTTTCCGGTGCGGGCGTGCAGCGATTTCAGTTCTTTTTCAAGGGTCTTGCGCAGGCGGTAGTCCAGCGCCGACAGCGGCTCGTCGAAAAACAGGATCTCGGGGTCAAAGGCCAGTGCACGGGCCAGTGCCACGCGCTGTTTCTCACCCCCTGAGCATTCCGAAATCCGCTTTTGGTAATAACTTTGCGGAAGGCGTAGCAGGTCCAGCAGTTCCAGCGCACGCGCCTTGCGGTCGGCGGGCGCCGCGCCCCGCAGCTTTAGCGGAAATTCGATGTTCTGGCCCACACTCATATGCGGAAACAGGGCAAGCGACTGAAACACCATACAGGTCGGGCGCAGGTTGGCCGGAGTCTGGTCGATCCGTTTGTCGCGCAACCAGATTTCGCCTTCGGACAGCTCGTCCATGCCTACCAACAGGCGGATCATCGTTGATTTGCCGCTGCCAGAAGGGCCGACAATCGTAAAGAATTCGCCTTCTTCAATCTCAAGGTCAACGCCATGCAGCGCGGTGAAGTTGCCGAATTTTTTCACGACCTGACGAAGCCGCAAAATGGGTTGCGATTGCATATTCTGAACCTGAGCTAGGATTTAAACTGCAGCCCCGGGGCGCATACGCCCCGGAGTATCATTAAGGTCAAGACCGACGTGCTTTGGTATAGATTTCGATCAGCGCATCATAGGATGCCACCACCTCGTAATCCAGCGACCGATCCATTTCTTCCGCCAGGCTATCCATCTGGATCGCATCCAGCTCATCTGCATCAAACAGGGCCATAACCTCTGAGTTGCCCATCTGTGCCACCGGGTTATAGGTGCCTTCGGTAAAGGCCACCGCCTTGGATATTTCCGGAGACTGCACGAATTCCAGGAAATCCTCGGCCAGATTGCTGGGGTCGGGGTTGTTCACCGCCGAGGTCAGCTCAATCCACACAACGCCGCCCTTGCCGTCAACCGGCCCGGATTTGGGCGTTATAGCTCGTATGTTTGTAGCGCCATCAAAGCGTGCCGGAGAGGCAGTGTAGGTGCCGCCGGTGAAGTAGGCGTCTATCTCGCCATTGATCAGGGCGGTGTTCATCGCCACCAGGTCATCGGTCAGCAGCTTGGCACCGCCAAAGATCTGCTCGGCGACTGATTTGAACTTGGCCTGATCATCCCCTTCGACCGGCGCAAACGGGTTCAGACCCGCCGTCAGGCACATATGGATAACATTCCAGTTGTCATAGGTCAGAACGCCGTAACGGTCCTTCATCTTTGAATCCAGAAACAGGTTCCAGCCCTGATCCTCGGCCATCTCGCGGCTGATGACATCGGTGTTCACAACAAAGCTGAACGGCCCATACCGCTGCGGCATGCCGATCAGGTTGCCATCATCGGCGAAAGACAGCGGATAAGGTGCCGCGAACTCGGGCAGCATCTTTTCGAAATGGGGCATGAACCGGTCTTTGTTCAGCGGCTTGATCAGACCTTCCGGGTACAGCTGATCGCGGGCCCATGGCTGGTTGACGTTTATCAAGTCCCAGACCGAGGTCTCTCCTGCTCGCAGTTTATTGATCATATCCGGGTCGGAAGTGCCGCTTTCGGCGCGCACTGTGGCGCCCGCGTTGGCAGACCGGAATGGCCCCAGCACCTCGTCCGAGTTGTACCCCTCCCAGCAAAGGATGTTCATTTGGTCGTTGCGGGCCGCAAATGCGGGTGACAAAGGCCCGCCGACAGCAAGGCCAGCCATAGCAGCGGCACGGCCCGTGAATTGTCTTCTGGTAAGTGTCATGGTGTTTCCCTGTTGTTGGCCAATTTTTTTTAGTGAATTCAGCCTAGACAGCAAATCGGTAAACTGACTTGACAGCAGGTGTTTGAAATTTAACAGCAGCGACCATGCACCCGGTACCTCGGTTGTCTTAGAGTCTGCACGTTTTGTAGAAACCTTAACTTGGCGTATGCTTCGTACTTCTGAAAGCGAATCGGACAAAGATGGGTATGCCTGCTGAAACTTTCGATGTTCTGGCCCCGGCCAAGGTGCTGTCTGCGGCAGCCGACGGCGCGGCGCGGCTGTTTGAAAAAAACGGCGGTTGTCTTGACCGGATATTCGGCAATGCCGGTATTTCCCTGGAAGAACTTGACAGCCCGGTGTCCGAGATCAATCTCGCACAGTATTGCAATATGTTCGAAACCGCCGCGGAACAGACGAAAAATGGCAATATCGGCCTTCAATTCGGCCGCAACTTCCTACCCCGTCAGTTAGGAATGCTTGGTTACGCGGCGATCAGTTCTCCCACACTTGCCGCTGGCCTGCGCAATATGGAGACCTTCTTTCCGGCCCATCAGGAACAAACAAGTTTCGGACTGATACAGGACGACGGCATTCTTTGGCTCAGCTATCGCATTGTCGACCCGCGCATTCCGAACCGCCGTCAGGATGCCGAACTTTCGCTTGGTATGTTCTGCAATGTATTCCGCAACGCGCTGGGAGAAAACTGGTCGCCGCTTGAAGTTCGATTTGAACATGCCAAACCCGACAATGCACATGAGCATGAAACGGCTTTTGGTGCGCCGGTCGTTTTCAACCGCCGGACGAACGCACTTGCCTTTCGGCGCAGCGATCTGGACGTCAAGATGCCCGGGCATGACCCGTATCTTTTTTCAATGGTCAAAGCGTTTATGGAAAGCCGCAGCAAGACGTCTGAAGACCCTGTAAATTTTGCTACAGTCGTACGCAACGAAATCAAGATGCAGTTGGGCAGCAGCATTCCAGCCTTGGGCGATATCGCATCCATTCTTGGCATTTCCGGCCCGTCCTTTCAGAAACGACTGCGCAAACATGGCTTGTCCTACAACGATATCCTGCGGGCGGCACGGCATGAGCTGGCGTTGCACTATATGGATGATCCGGAAATTGCCCTGACAGAAATCGCGTTAAATCTTGGTTATTCAGAATTATCCGCGTTCTCGCGTGCATTCCGGAACTGGACTGGAATGAGCCCCCAAAGATACCGGCGGGTCTCTAGAAGCTAAGTGTTTCAGATCGAAAACCTGTAGTGTGCCTGCGCCACGAACCGCCTTCCGACTGGCAAGCGCAACGTCTGCGCACTACAACCCCTTGAAAACCCTGCTTCGCGTATCGCGGAAATCGCCAGTACAGACGAATGGGCTATCAGCGACGTGTTGCCGCCAAGTCTGATTGGCTTTTACATGCGCAACCCGGTGCCGTTTTACGGGCTTGACAGAAGAGACCAGCTTGAGGCGGGCAGGGTGGATTTGTAGTGTTAGGATATGATTAAACCTGATCCATTTCGCTTTTACAAAACGAACGGTTGATTATCCGCCTGACTGCTTCCAAGTCAGGATTATTCGGCAATTTTTCTATACCGATTTGCCTCGATGAAATTTTGTGCGTCCAACAAATTATCGAACGCCTTATCAGGACGCCTGTCGCAAACCACGATGTCTTGAGGCCCGAGATCTGGCAGTCGTAGTGATGCATTCCCGCCTTTTTCGTTGAATTTGGTGTGGTCCACCGCCATCACCGTCTTGGCCGAGACCTCCATCATTGCTTTCGCGATGTCGACTTCACATTGGTCATACGCGAGGAACCCGCGAAGAGGATGAACTGACGATGCCGAGAGAATGGCAAGTTCAACTGATACGCTGCCAATGACTTCGAAGGCCGCACGATCAAAGGCGGCGGCGTCGTGGTTGCGCAGCTGAGTGCCGGCCATAAAAACACGATTCCCCTCTATCAGCGCAAGCTGGCTCGCTATGTAGGCCGAGTTCGTTACCACTGTGAGGTTCTGCTTTGCCTCAAGCGCCTGTGCGACGAAGGCGGAGGTTGAACCGGTGTCGATCATGACCGAGCCGCCGTCGTTTACCATCGCGGCCACCGCGTTCGCGATCGCAACTTTTTCTGGGCGATTTTCATTCATGCGCGCGAGAAATGGTGGGTCAGTCACTTTCTGCGTACTGACCAGCGCGCCGTGAACCTTGCGCACTTCGCCGCGTTCCACCAGAGGCTTCACGATGCGCCGAATCGTCTGATCCGAGACGTCGAGAATGCGCGCCAGCTCTGCGACCGAAATCGTACCGCGCAGATTCACCGTACTTAGAATGTTGTGCTCGTGTTTTGACATGATTCTCTCAGTATATGCGGGGTTCTGAGAAAATTTGAGTGAAAATTGACCCTGCAAACAACATAAAACAACAATAATGGTATAAAAATGTTGCTTTATGTTGAAATGAGGTGTGTATTTCTAAAAATTGCAATGTCACAGAAGGGTCGATTGGCATGACGACGCACGCGGCGAAACACCTTGTCATCGGAGGCGGGATCATCGGTTGCTCCGTTGCCTATCATCTGGCCAAGTCCGGCGAGACGGACATCGTACTTCTTGAGAAGGCGTCCCTTACCGAAGGCGCCACCTGGCACGCGGCTGGGTTGGTCGGGCAATTGCGCTCGTCGCGCAACACCACACGGATGCTAAAGCGCTCGGTCGCGATGTACGATGCTCTTGAAGCGGAAACCGGAATGGCCTTCGACTGGAAGAAAGTCGGAAGTCTGCGGCTTGCCGCCACGCGCGAACGCCTGCTGGAAGCCAAGCGGCTGGCGACGATGGCTCGCAGTTTCGGGCTTGATATGGAAATTATCACGCCGGCGGATGCGAAGGAGCTTTTCCCTTACATCGATGCAAAAGGCATCGAGGGCGCCGCTTTCATCCCGTCTGACGGCCATGTGGACCCTGCAAGCCTGTGTCAGGCGATCGCCGCCGGGGCGCGCAAGCGGGGTGTGCAGATCCGGCAGCGCGTGAAAGTCACGGATTTCGAGATCACCGGTCGACGTATCACGAAGGTCATGACAACCGAGGGTGACTATGAGTCCGAGAACATCATCCTTGCCGCGGGCATGTGGAGCCGCGAACTTGCAGCGAAGCTGGGCGTTACCGTGCCGGCTTGTGCTGTTGAGCACCAGTATATTGTGACTGAACCGCTGCCGAATCCGGAATTGGTGAAGGGCCTTCCCACGTTACGCGACCCTGAGCGGCTGGTCTACTACAAGCCAGACGCGGGCGGGCGACTGGTTATCGGTGGCTATGAAGAGGGTACCTTGCCCTTTGGCGACAAGGGCATTCCCGGCGAGTTCGTGCGGCAATTGCTGCCGGACAACCTCGATCGTTTCGCGCCGCTGGCGGAATTGGCAGGCGAGGTAACACCGGTCGTTAATGAGGTGGGTATCCGCCAGGTTATCAACGGCCCGATTCCTTATTCCGCGGATGGCGATTTTGTCATGGGCTGGGCGCCGGAACTGGACAACCTGATGCTGTCGACGGGTTTTCTTTATGGCATTGCCGCCGGGGGCGGCGCTGGCGAGATGATTGCAGAGTGGATTATCGAAGGCCGCCCCAGTCTCGACCTGTGGCCGCTTGATGTGCGTCGGTTCAGCCCGCACCACTCCACACGCGCCTTCATGTATCCGCGTGCGGTCGAGCATTATGCGCATCACTACAAGATGCGCTATCCAGGACAAGAGGCGGAAACTGCCCGCAATCTGCGCCTAAGCCCGCTTTATGACCGGTTGAAGGGCCATGGCGCCGTTTACGGCTCGAAAAATGGGTGGGAGCGCCCGCTCTGGTTTGCGCCGGAAGGGGTCGAACCGGTCGATCAGCTTGATTTCATCAACCCCGGCTGGAAAAAATACGCCGCGGAAGAACATAAGGTGGTGCGCGAGGGCGTTGCGCTGATCGACCAGTCAAGCTTTGCCAAGTTCGAACTGATCGGGGCGGGGGCACTTGAGGCGCTACAGGGCATGGCCGTGTCCAACATGGACAAGCCCGTGGGCAGTGTCATCTATACCCAGCTCTGCAACACGACGGGCGGGATTGAGGCCGATCTGACCATCACGCGCTTGGGCAAGGACCGGTTCTACATCGTCACAGGATCCGGGTTTGGTGTGCATGACAGTGACTGGATTCGCCGCGCCCTGCCAAAGGATGCCTCCGTGCACCTGATCGACATGACCTCGGCCAAGGCCGTGATCAACATCTGTGGTCCGAAGGCCCGCGATGTGCTTCAGGCGGTTAGCGAGATGGATCTGTCAAATGAAGCTTTCCCCTTCGGGACAGCGAAAGACATCATCGTAGGCGCAGCCCATGTTCAAGCGGTGCGTATCGGCTATGTCGGCGAACTGGGGTGGGAGCTCCACGTGGCGACCGAATTTGCTCGGCATGTCTACGACTGCTTGTGGGATGCCGGGCAGGCGAATGGCATCCGCGACGTCGGCTATCGCGCGATCGAGTCCCTGCGACTGGAAAAGGGCTATCTTTACTGGAGCGCCGACATCACCCCGGATTACACGCCGATTGAGGCTGGGCTAGGGTTCCGTGTCCACTTTAAAAGCAAGGGCGACTACACCGGTCGCGCCGTGCTGGAGCAGCAGAAAACGAACGGACCCGAGCAGCGGCTTTGCACCTTCACCTGCGATGACAAGCTGCCCGTCACTGGCGGCGAGACCATCCTGAGCGGGACCGAAGTTGTGTCACTGGCCTCCAGTGCGGGTTACGGCAATACGGTCGGCAAGACGATCGTCCTCGGATACCTGCCCACGGCGCTGGACGGGGAGAAAGATTTCGAACTGGAGGTGTTCGGCGAACGCCATCCGATCCGCCGAGTAGACGGGCCGCTCTACGATCCGGCCAATCACCGGCTGAAGGCCTGAAAGGGAAAAACAGAGGGGTAGCGAAAGTTGACAGAGGATAACATCGAAAGGGTTCTGAGCGTTCTGCGAAGGGTCGAGGGCTTGGCGGATGTCACGCCGGAGACCGCGAGTGTTCAAAGGCTGGGCGGGTTGACGAACCTCGTGTACCGCGTCGAAACCGGGGAGCGCAGCGTGATCGTGCGTATTCCGGGCGATGGCACCGAGGAATATATCGACCGGGCCGTCGAAATCCACAACACTAAGGTTGCGGCTAAGACCGGGGTTGCGCCCCGTGTGCTTTGGGACGATGCGGCCTCCGGCAACCTTGTTTGCGATTGTGTCGAGGGTATCGTCACGATGACGCCGGACCTGTTCCATTCAAGATCCGGCGCCCCCGCCCGTGCGGGTGCCGCACTGCGTCAGCTGCACGATGCAGGCGAGCCCTTCAAGTTCCGCTTTGAACTGTTTTCGATGATCGACGACTACCTGAAGGTGCTGTCCACCAAGGATACGGAGTTGCCCGAAGGTTACGCCGGAGTGGTCGCCGAAGCGGAGCCGATCAAGAAGCTTCTTGCCGACAAACCCGGCGCGCTTGTGCCTAGCCAATGCGATCCGTTGTGCGAAAACTTCCTCGACGATGGTGTCCGTATGTGGATCGTCGATTTCGAATATTCCGGGATGAACGACCCGCTGTGGGATCTTGGCGACCTCTCGGTCGAGGCAGGGCTTACGGACGCGCAGGATCTCGAGATGCTGACCGCCTATTTTGGCAAGGCGCCCACGGACGAACAGATTGGGCGAACTGTTATTTACAAGGCTATGTGCGACCTGCTTTGGACACTCTGGGGCCTGATCCAGCACGCAGATGACAACCCGGCGGAAGATTTCTGGGCCTATGCCATCAACCGGTTCGAGCGCTGCAAGGCGCTGATGACGGACCCGGCCTTTGCCGACCATGTCGAAGCCGTGCGCCGAGGCTGACTATCTCTCTCCCCGACTTGCGGGCGTGTGGATGATCCCTCACGCCCGTCTTTTTAGTTCAGCAGGGCAAGCAACTCGGTGTGGAGTTCCGGCGTGGCCGCGCTCACAACCCGACCGTCAGATTGAAAGTCGAGCGGCTTTCCATGCCAATCAGTGATCACACCGCCGGCCTCTTCGATGATGGGTGCCATGGCAAGAAAGTCATAAGGTTTCAGATCGTAGTCGAGGACCGCGTCGATCTGGCCCGCAGCCACAAGCGCGTGAGGCTGACAATCATATGAGAGACGCCGGAGCCGTCCGGCATGCATGAGCCGGTCGAACACGGCCGGCGCGTCAGTATAAATCTTCTCGCCCTCGTTGATGAATAGCATTGCGTCTTCGATTGTCCTGCAATCGGACGCTGCAATGCTACTGCCATTCCGGGTGGCGCCCATGCCTCTTGCCGCTGCGTAGACTTGGCCGAGGGCCGGCAGGCGGCAAATGCCCAGAAGCGGCTTTTGCCCCCGCGTCATTGCCAGCAGCATTCCGAACAGCGGTACACCTGCGATGAAGGAGCGGGTGCCGTCGATAGGATCAACGACCCAGACGGTCTCTTTCTCAAGACCCTCAGTGCCGTACTCCTCGCCGAAAAGCCCGTCGTCGGGATAGGCTTTGAGCAATGCGTCGCGGATTGACCGTTCGGTTTCCTGATCCGCAATCGTGACGGGGCTGGCATCGGCCTTTGTGACAATCTCAAGCGCGCCATTAAAATGGGCAAGCGAGATCTGGCTTGCGGTTTCGGTGATCTCTAGGGCCTTGCCCAGACGGGTGCGCAGGTCGGTCAGAGTTGGCATGGTCTGTCTTTCAGGTTCAGTCCGCAACGACGATTTCCGTGCCCGATGTCTGGGCAGTGTTCTGGATATCCTCGGGACGCGGAGTGTCGGTGATCAGTAGGTCCACGGTCGATGGCGCGCTGTTGCCGGTCAGAGCGGCCACATGCGCGGCGATGCGTTGTTTCGGGGCAGGGTTTTCCGCCATCCGCTGAGTAAAGCTCAGTTCGGTCGATCCGTCTTGCAGCAGGACGCCTCCATGCACCTTGTGGACCAGTGCTTTGACGGAAAGGCGTCGCACGTTGCGTTGTATGGTCACCTCTGACAATTCCGGCGCTTTGGCGATTGACTGGATGCGCATACTCCCACCAGCCCGGGCCAATAGCTTGATGAGCTTGGCGCCGCGCGACGACAGTGGCAGCGTTCTGCATTCCGGCATGGGTGAGGCTGGTGTCGTTTGGCATGTGGGTTTCTGATGTGCCTTTCAGCAATTTAGTGCAAATAACCATAAAAGCGAACGGATACCCATCATAAAGCAACAGAAATTAAATAAAAATGTTAATTTGCGTTGGAAAACGTTGGAGATTGGGCCGCGCAATAGAATGAAGCGACAGCCGGCGACGGAACTCGTCCGTTCTTCCATGCCCCATAGGTCGTCTCCTTTGTTGCAGTAAATGCTATCAAAGGAGCGGCATCAAACCGCGATAGGCCCAAGCTGCATGCCCGTGCGACACAGATTTGGCCAGTGCCTAGTGTTCAGCTACCTGTCTAAAAGTATTATTTCACCTTTATTTCGAGCAGCAATTCCCGTTCTTCTTCGAAAGAAAGCGCTGGACTTGCATTTATCGAATCCAGAAAGCTGTCGATCAGTTCGTCAGAGCCCGCCGATGCTGGGGCAAAGACGTCTTCTGAGCTTTCGCTGACACTGAACGCAACTTGCCAATCAGTATTTGTACGGCAGGCGACGAACCTGGTCTTGGTTGTGCTGGACGGCGCCAATAACATCAGCCGGCACAACCCACGTGCTGTTTCAAATGTACCAATCGCTCTCAGACGTGCGCCATCGGCCAGATCAAGCGAGTTACCAGTCTGCACCGTGCCTGTGACTCGTTCAGCTTCGGCCAGCCCTGTCAAAGCCCCCTTTTTCATCGCAGCCTGAAACGCCCACCCCAAGCCTACGCCGACAACCAGGGTTGCAGCCAATGCCACCGGCCAGAAAGATGCCTTCAAAGGTGGCGTGCGTGCCTTGCCGCTTTTTATGTCACTATTCTGAACAGCCTGAATCAATCTTTTAGGGACAGGCCCCGGTGACAGGGCAGTTCGTAGTGCTTCGGACGTAGCCACAAAAACGGCGTGGCGCGCCTGTAAATCGGGATCGCGCGCGATGCGGGCATCAAGTGCTTTGGTATCGTGATCACTAAGTTCACCGTCGGCATGGGCCATAAGCATTTCGTCACTCACAAGTTGATTGGCATTTTCACTCATTCCGCCTCTCCCTTTTTGCGAGTGGCGCTCATCTGTCCGATCCCCAGTTTGTCCGCCAGGTTGCCTCGGGCGCGGGCGAGTCTGCTCATTATTGTTCCAACGGGCACTTCAAGCATTTCGGCCGCCTCGCGATATTTATGGCCTTCGACACAAACCAGCATCAGCACGGCGCGTTGGTCTTCTGGCAATTCGTTCATTGCGGTGCTTACCCGTTGCAATTCCAGCCTTGCCTCAGTCGAGCGGGGGCCATCCTGACCGACGAGAGGTTGCAAAATCTCAGCATCGTCTATGTCCACCGTTGGCCGCGCAGCGCGGTGCTGGTCAATCCAGTTGTTGCGCATGATACGGAACAGCCAGCTGTCCAAACGGGTATCTGGCGTAAAACTGGACATATTTCGAAGCGCCTTTTCAACTGTTTGCTGCACAAGATCATCCGCTTGATCCCAGGCCGGCGCCAGGCTTCGCGCAAAAGCACGAAGCCGCGGCAACATGGCGACGATCTGAATCTGTAGAGGTTCACTCACTCTTGATTTTCCGTCGATAGCGGCGGGCAAATAATCGCTCTTATAGGACAAACGCTGCCGGAAAGGTTTTATTCCACAATTTAATGTGAATATCTCTAAGGCGAAATCTATGAATAATCCGGTGGGATGCAACGTTTTGATAGTCTGGAGCGGCTTTGTCAGTACCACATCTTAACTGCAGGGAGATCATGATTCATGAGTGACCGCGAAAATGATAGCCCCGACCTTGCACGCCGCAGGCTTCTTAAACGTATCGGTTTGGCCGGCGTGACAATTTACAGTGCGCCTGCATTAACCAATCTGGGTGTCGCACATGCCTCAGGCGGTGGGGATGGCGGCGGGGGGGATGGTGGCGGCGGGTCCGGCGGTGGAGATGCTGGTAACGACGGAGGCCCTGGTGGCGGCGCATCCGGAGGTGGTGGCGGCTCGTCCGGGCCAAGCGGATCTGATCGCGGTGAGAAAGGAAACAATGGCGGTGAAAGTGGTCGGGATGGTGGCGCAGACAATGCAGGCATCTCGCAAACTCAGCACCGCCGCAAGGCAGCAAATAGTACACCGAAACCGCCAACCGAAATCGTGATGTTTCTGCCTGCAGCCAGCAAAGGCCTGGATCGGGCGCGGGCGGCAGGATACTCGGTTCAGGCAACGGCGACCAACACGGTTTTGGGCGGAAAGCTTTACCGACTGTCGGTTCCTTCCGGGCGTTCGATCGAGGAAGGGCGAAAAGAACTTCGGAGCCTCGTCCCGGATTCAACTCCGGAAGTGAATCATTTTTATACGCCCGATGATTTTCTCTGTGACGATGGCGCCTGCGCTGCGAACGAGATGATCGGATGGTCGGGCTGGCCAAGTATATATGCGCCGCGCATCGGAATGATCGACACCGGGATAAATCTGGATCATGACGCTTTGTCGGGCCAAAACCTGACGGTTCATCAGGTTGACCTGGATGGACGCCAGTCGGCAGGACGTAAGCACGGCACTGCAATTGCCGCCATGTTTGTCGGAAGGATGGATCAACGGGTGCCGGGCTTGTTGCCAAATGCCGAGTTGGTTGCAGTTGAGGCGTTTCACAAGGGCAGTTCCGGTGATCAGGCGGATGTGTTCTCGCTGGTGCAGGCGGTTGATATCCTGCTCGAAGCCAAGGTCAGCGTCATTAATATGAGCTTTTCCGGCCCTGAAAATTCATTGCTAGAGCAGGTTGTGGAACGGGCCGCTGCAGCAGGTGTTGCCGTGGTCGCAGCGGCGGGGAACAACGGCCCCGGGGCAGGACCGGCCTATCCGGCAGCCTTTGAAAGGGTATTGGCGGTGACTGCAGTTGACAAACAGGAACACGTCTATCGCCAGGCCAATCGTGGCCCGTATATAAACTTTGCCGCACCCGGTGTGGGTGTTTGGGTGGCGGCGTCGATTTCAGGCGGCCGCCTGAAATCGGGCACCTCTTATGCCGCGCCGTTCGTCACGGCCTCGCTTGCAGTGCAACTAATGCGTCTGCCAAACCTGCCCTTGAACGTAACGATAGGCGAAATGATGCGTTGCGCCAAAGACTTGGGGGATCCGGGGGTCGATCCGGTGTTTGGAAACGGCCTTGTCGCTGCCCCTGGGCAATGTTTCGCCGATGAGGCGAATGTATTTCCCGCATCGGGGGAATAAAACTGAAACTATCCCGTTTTTGTAGTGTCGCACGTTGCGTGCGGTCGACGGAAACAAATTGGAGAAAATTCATGGATGAGAACGAGACCCCAGATCTGTCGCGGCGCAAGCTGCTGGCAAGACTCGGCCTTGCGAGCGGTGTCGCCTACGTTGCGCCGGTCATGATGCATCTCGGCGCGGCACATGCCTCTGGCGGTGACGGCGGCGGCGACGGCGGCGGTGGTGACGGCGGCGGTGGCTCCGGTGGTGGTGCTGGCGGTGGCTCCGGTGGCGGTGCAGGTGGTGGCTCCGGTGGTGGCTCCGGTGGCGGTGCTGGCGGTGGCTCCGGTGGTGGCTCCGGTGGCGGGGGCGATGGATCTAGCGGAAGCGGCTCTGGCGGTGGATCCGATGACGGTAGCGGTACAGGTGGGTCTGACGACTCAGGTAGCTCCACAGATTCGTCAAGCAGCTCTACTAGCGCTAATAACTAGCATGGGCCAAACTGGTCACATGACTAAGAAAAAGGGGGGCGCAGGTGATGCGCCCCCCAAGTCCGATATTGAGTCTCTGCAAATTGTGGATATCCCTCACGCTGTCAATCTGCATGACGCTCCAGACGTCGGCCGGGCGTTGGATACGGTCATGCCCGGATGGATCCACTCGAAGCGACAATATCACCCCACATCACCGATACCGGCGACTACAATCCGAAGAAAAGACGACGGAAGTTACGATTTCCGGTCCCGTTGGACGCATCGGGCACTTCAGAATCTTGGACTGGCAGGGGCAACCTGTGCTGTGGTTGCGGATCTGTCGCAGGCGTTTTGCGATGCCCACCCCGGAACTCTGGGCCTGCATTGCGGCGCGGTTTGTATCGGCGGGCATCTGGTAGCACTCACCGGGCCGTATCACGCGGGTAAAACAACTCTGGTCACCCGCCTTGCAACAGAACAAGGCATCAGCCTTTTTTGCGACGATATCCTGCCTGTCCTGCCAGATGGACGGGCCTATAGCCTTGGGGTTCAGCCCCGGCTACGATTACCCCTGCCGCCAAAAGTCACCCCCGAGTTTCACGCATTCGTGGACGCTCATCTGACAGTGCGCGACAAGCGTTATGGTTTCGTAGACATGCCAAACCTCGCAACGCGCGGCAGTCGGGCTCCTTTGGCCGGGTTTGTAATCCTCTCTCGTAAAGAGGGGGTGGCAGCCTCGTTGCATCAGGTAGATATCGCCGAGACGGCAAGTTATCTGATCCGTCAAAACATCGCTGATCCGGGTGCCGTCGACACGCATTTCGATCAGATTGTTGCGATGGCCGAGAACGTTGTTTGCCTCAAGCTGCAATATTCCGATCTTGAAGACGCCGTTCCTTTAATCAGGGACGCTTTCAGCGGGGATAAAATTCCTTCCCCGAATATCGAAATAGGTCCGCCATGCCCCCCGGAGCCGGATGAAATTGACTGCAAGATTGCAGATCTACACCTTGTTTATCAACGTAACGACCTGGTGATACCCCGTCAGATTGGATCTGATACCTTTTTGTGGCAAATAGAAGAACGCAATTTTTACAGTTTAAACCAAATCGCCGCCGCAATTTGGACTTTGCTAGAAACGCCGGCAACCGGCCTGACAATTGCTGGTATCCTGCAAGAAGCTTTTCCAGCTTGCGAGGCCGAAAAGATCGAAAAAGACACCGCAGAGCTTTTGGGTTTTATGCGATCCCGCAATTTGGTTTCCGTTTGCGACGCCAGTTGATTTGTAAAAAGAATTTCAACCTCGCTTCTTCAGCGGCGACGTCGTGCCCGAGTCAGCAGCCGCCCGCCTTGTGGCCCCAAAAAACACTGTTGTGACATTCTCGGTGATCTCCCAGGTCGCCCGGTTGCGGTCGTAAACAAAAAGTGTGTCACCGGATGTCAATTCCTGTCTTGTCGCGGAAGGGGAGAATGCGAGATTGGCCAGAAGTTCGCGGACTGCGCTGCAACGACCCAATCTGCGTTCCAACAAATCTGCACGAGAACGCGGCAGCGGGTGCTAGACCAAGAAATGTGAAAACGACGATTGGGGGTCCAAACGGATGATCAATGCCTCGCCGTTTTGGAAAAGAACGGTATCACCAAAATCTCGATCAGGATGAGGGCTGTTCCCAGATAGGCCGGAAAGCCGGGTAGCTGGTCGAAAACTAGCCTTCCCATCATCGCGATCATGGCAGTGCCGAGACCGGACCAAATGGCATAGAAGACACCAACCGGCAGGAATTTCAAGACAAGTGCCATGAAGTAGAAGGAGGTCGCATAGCCGATTACAACAACAAACGCAGGCCTGAACTATTCACTGGTCTGAAGCGCCAAGGTGACGACTGTCTTGGCCAGGACAGCCAGAAGGAGGTAGAAATAGGGTATGTTGTCTTCGGTTTGAAAGCAGAGTCGACAGGCTGATACGGGTTCGCAGCGGCTTTTCGGTCGGACACCCGGGAGAGCGCCGAGACGGTCACCCCCCGAGTTCCAAATCGTATTTCACGGTTTTGAAAGGCACGCCATCCGGGTTAGCCTCGGTATCAAGCTCGCGGGCATAACGGTGGCCTTCGTAGACCGCCGCCGCGATGGTGGCTGGGCCGTAACAATCCCCAATACGGCGCAGGGATTTGATGCCGGCCGCGTCAAGTTTCTTCTGATCCGCAACCAGCGCGCCATAGAGTGCATCGTTGGGTAGGCGCATGGTCACCGGCACCAGCGCACCCGACCGCGCCAGCAGTTCACCGGTCACGAGGTTTTCCAGCTGAACACCCCCGCTGCCCAGTGACAATACGCTGTGGCGTGGCAGGATTTCCACACCCAGGCCGACCAGTCGTTTTTCGATATGTTCCTGCTCCAAAGAATGCTCGGTCCAGCTACTGACGCAAAGGCCCGGCGTCACCAGCGAGACCTGATAGCCTTCGCCCGCCAATAGTTCGGCCATCATGCTGCCCATGTAATAGTGGTCATCATCAAAGATCACGACGGATCCTTTTTCTGGGCGCTTGCCGTCCATGATGTCATCGGGGCTGAAGCTGTTGGAGGAGACCACCCCGGGGATCGGGTTCCTGATATGCCGCCCGATGCCATCCCGCCGCCAAGTGGCACCCGTGGCCAGCGCCACGTGATCGGCGCCGAATTCCAGCACCTGATCTGCGCTGAGTTCACTGTTGAGGTAAAGTTCGACATTCACCATGGGTGCTATTTGGCCCATGCGGTAATCCCGGACCCTCGCCCAGGCATTCAAATTTGGCATGGCGCTTTCCCGGGTGACCCGCCCACCGGCCTGCGCAGTGGCCTCGGCCAAGGTTACGCGGTAGCCGCGTTTGCCCAGTTGATGCGCGGCCTCAAGCCCCGCCGGACCGGCCCCGACCACCAGCACGTGCGAGTCCGTGCTTTTCGGGGCGATCTTTTCCGGGTGCCAGCCTTTGCGCCATTCCTCGCCCATGGTGGGGTTTTGAGTGCAGCGGATGGGGGCCGAGATATTGTTCCATGCGGCACAGATATTGCAGCCAATGCATTCGCGAATATCTTCGATGCGCCCTTCTTTGATCTTGTTGGGCAGGAACGGATCGGCGATCGATGGGCGAGCAGCACAGATCATGTCGACCAACCCGCGGCGGATGGCCGACACCATCGCGTCGGGTGAGGTATAGCGACCGACGGTGGAAACCGGTTTGCTGGTCACCTGTTTGACGAAGGCGATATATTCCTCCTGATAGCCCTCTGGCGCGAAGCGCGAGGTCATGGAGTCGTTTTCCCAATTGGAAACATTGACGTCCCACATGTGTGGAACTTCGGCCAGCATCTCGATCGCGTCACGGCCTTCGTGCTGCCATTCTAGACCATCTGGACCCATCATCTCATCCACCGCAAAACGGGCAATCACGCCCATGGTATCGCCAACTGCATCAAGCGTGTCTTCCAGAAGTTCGCGATAAAGCCGCAGGCGATTTTCAAGGCTGCCGCCATATTCATCACCGCGCTGGTTGTGCCGTCGTGACAGGAAATGCGATGGCATCGTGCCATCATGCCCGGCATAGACCACGACAATGTCGAACCCTGCGTCGCGGGCGCGCAGCGCGGCCTCGCGGTGCCAGCGGCGATAGGCACGGATATCGCTTAGGTCCATGGCGCGTGCCTGTACCGGGTGATCGCGCCATGAGACGGGACGGTGCATCGGACCGATGGGCACTTCGCGGCTGTAGATGTTGCCGCTGTCATGGCCATTGTGAACCAGTTCCACCGCTGCCAGCCCGCCATGTTTGTGCACTGCGTTCACCATGCCCGCCAGATAAGGCACATCCATGTCGCCCCAAAGCCGGGTTTCGGTAAAGGGTGTCACATCGCCGGTCGGGTGAAAATCGCACTGCTCGGTGGCTACGATGCCCCACCCGCCTTCGGCTTTCATGCCACGCATGGCGATCATGCTGTCGGGATACATACGGCCCATGCCATTGCAATGTGGCGCCTGCATGAACCGGTTGGGCGCCGTGACCGGGCCGATCTGAACCGGTTCGAACAGGATATCATAGCGGGGATCACGGGCCATTTCTTGGTTCCTTGCCAATGTGCGTTGGGGATCAGGCCTAGGCCCTGACCCTAACGTTTGATCTTTTCCATGCCAGGATCGTAGAGCGGTTTGAGCGAGGCGGTTGCGGGGATGCGAACACCAGCCACTTCAACCTCCCAACTGCCCGTGTTGACGGTCTCGGCGGTCAGGGGTTCGTCCGTTTCAGCAAACCCTATACCGACGGCCCCGCCCAGCGTGTGACCAAAGGCGCCGATCTGCATATACCCGACCTCTCGGTCGTTCAGATAGATCAGCTCGTTGCCGTAAAGCAGTGGTTCGGGGTCTTGCAGCAGAAATTGCAGCATCCGGGTTTTAGGCACGCCTTGCGCCCTGATCTCGGCCAGCGCGTCGCGACCGATGAATCCGCCAGGTTTGTCCAGTTTCACGGCGAAGCCAAGGCCAGCCTCTATCGGGTTGTCGGTGTTGTCGACATCTATCCCGAAGTCACGATACGCCTTTTCCAGCCGAAGAGAGCCGAGCGTCTGCATGCCGGCATCACGCACACCCAGATCGGCCCCGGCTTCCATCAACAAATCGTAAACCTGTACGGCATGGAGCGCGGGCACATGCAGCTCCCATCCCAGTTCACCGACAAATGTCACGCGCATCGCGAGGAGGTTGAAATAACCGACATCTATTTCCTGTGCGGTCATGAACCCGAACGCCTTGTCAGACAGATCGGCAAAGCTGACCCGCTGCATCAACTCGCGCGCGTTTGGCCCGTGGACATTGATTTGCGTAATGCCCGGCGTGATGTCAGTGATGGTGACGAATTCCTCGGCCCCGATATGGCGGCGCATCCTCATTTCGGTGTGGCCGTGGGAATTTTCGCCGACGACGACCAGGTATTTGTCCTGCTCAAGCCGGGTCACGGTCAGATCGGCTTCGAACCCGCCTTTTTCGTTGACCCAGGCGGTATAGACCACACGGCCCGGCTCTACATCGACCTCGTTACAGCTTAGCCGACCCATCAGGGCGCACGCATCACGGCCCTGCACCAGAAACTTCGACATCGAGGACATGTCCATCACGATCACTTCCTCGCGTGCGGCCCGGTGTTCCTCGGCGTGCCAGTTGAACCAGTTCTGCCGACTCCATGAATATTCCTTGATTTTCGCCTCTTCAGGTGTTGGCGCGAACCAGTCGGCCAGTTCCCAGCTATGGCTTTCACTGAAAAAAGCCCCTCTGGACTTGAGCCGATCATAAAGAGCCGAGCGTTTGACGTTGCGTGCGGTGTTGAAGCTTTCGTTGTGGCAATGCTGACCGAACATCTTTCCCAGAAGCTCGGGTCCCCTGTCGCGCCGGAAGGCACGGGTCGCTTCGTTCTTGGTAAATCGGTTGACGTTAATGCCGGTGACATCGATCGGCGGGATGCCATCCACGATCCAATGCGCCAGAACTTTGCCCGTGCCAGCTCCGTTCAGAATGCCCAGAGAATTCATACCGCAGGCGACAAAACAATTGCGCAGTTCCGGTGTCTCGCCGACCAGTGGGGCAAGGTCCGGGGTAAAGCTTTCCGGGCCGCAAAACAGTTTGCGCACGCCGATATCCAGCGTCGACGGTACGCGGCTATAGGCCAGCTCAAGATGCGGGCCAACACGGTCCCAGTCCGGCTCAATCTCACCAAACGAGAAATCGTCGGGGATGGCGTCCAGCTTCCAGGGCGCGGCCCCCGGTTCAAACAGGCCCAGCATCAGGCCGCCCATTTCCTCACGGTAATAAGTATAGGTTGAAGGGTCCTCAAGCACCGGCAAATCGCGGCTGAGGCCTTCGACATTCTCAGTGATCAGGTAATAATGTTCGGCGGCCTGAAGCGGCAGATTGATCCCTGCGGATGCCCCCAATTGGCGTGACCACATGCCACCGCAGATGACAACGTTTTCTGCCGTGATCGTCTGCCCGTCCACGGTACGCACACCGGTCGCGGTTCCGTTCCTGGCCATGATTTCGCTGACTGTCACACCTTCGAAGATCTTGGCCCCGCCCATGCGCGCGCCCTTGGCCAGCGACATGGTGACATCAACGGGGTTCGCGCGCCCATCTTCAGGGATATAGAAACCGGCCAAAACATCGCTCAGGTCGCCAATAGGGAACAGTTCCGCCGTTTCCTTGGGTGAAATTTCATAAATGTTGATCCCGTGGCGGCGCATGAAGGGGGCAAGCCGACGCATCTCATGCACGCGTTCTTCGTTGTTGGCGATCTGCAGGTAACCTACATCCCGAAAACCAGTCGACATACCGGTTTCCTTTTCCAGATTGGCATAAAGATCGCGGCCATGGGTGTAGATTTCGCATTCGGCTTCGGACTTCAGCAATCCCGCCACGATCAGACCCGCGGCGTGCCAGGTCGTGCCGCTGGTCAGTTGGTCGCGCTCCAGCACCACCACGTCTTTCATTCCCAATTTGGTCAGGTGGTAAGCGGTGTTACAACCGATCGATCCACCGCCAATGATGACGGTCTGGGCGTGGGTAGGAAGGGTTTCTGTCATATTTATCAGTCCTTTGGCACTTGTGCGCTGTTATCCGTCCAAATTGATCCAGGTGGTTTTTGCTTCCTGCATGAGCGTCGTTTCACACCCCCCACGACGTCTGCGATTTCGCGGTCTTCGAAATAAATGTGCATGACCTGTGTGGGCGTGTGCGATTTTAAAGAACGCCGGATCGCATTCCATCTTGGGCATACTCCTATTGGCGGGGTCGTTTCGTTCGATCCGAATAACGTATTGTTCCTGAGTCATTTCAGGGTTCCTGAGCCGTTGATGGAGCTGAATCACGCCAGACTGCTACAGGTGACTCAGGTGCCGGGTGTTTGTGACTGCACCAAATCCTGACTTGACTCGACTCATAAAGCAACCCAATCATCGAATGAACATTCAATTGATTGGCTGAACAGGTCACTTACATTAATTGATGTTTTGGCTGGGAAAAAGTAAGAAAAACACTTGGTTTTTGCTGAGTGTAAACATGTAGAAATCAAACAAAAGGGCTTTTCCCAAGCCAAATTGCCAACAAAAGGGAGACTGCAAATATGGACGTCGTTGATCAGTTAGGATCGCTTAAAGAAGGTAAGTTGAGCCGTCGGAAATTCACCAAATCGCTTCTGGCGGCGGGCATTGGGTTTGCGACAACTCCTCTGGCCACACGAATGGCCACCGCAGCAGCCGAAGACCAGGGCACATTCTTTACTTGGGGAGGGTATGACATCCCTGAACTGTTCGTGCCCTACAAGGAAAAGTACGGCGAACTTCCGAATTTTGCTACTTTTGGCGGCTCCGAAGAGGCGCTTACGAAAATGCGCGGTGGCTATGTCGTTGATGTTTCACACCCGTGCAATGCGGGCATTCCGCGCTGGATTGCTTCAGGCCTGTTCCAGCCCATCGATACGTCGCGCCTGTCGAACTGGGCTGACGTGATGCCCGAGCTTTACAACCTCAAAGGCAATATCGTGGATGGCAAGCCGTATCTTGCGCCGTTCGACTGGGGTCAGACCTCGATCACCTACCGCACCGATCTGTTTGAGCTGGAAGGCGAAGAATCCTGGGATATGCTTTGGGATGAGCGTTACAAAGGCCGACTTGGCAGTCTGGCATCGGGCGGCGACGCCTGGTGGTGTGGCGCGATCAAGGCCGGTGTCTCCATGGAGGATATCGCAACACCCGAAGCGTTTGAAAAAATCGCGGCTGTGATGCGTGCACAACGCCCGCTTATCCGTCTTTATACAGATGACACAACCACGCTGGAGCAGGCGCTCGCATCCGGAGAGATGGTTGCCGCGATGACCTGGAACAGCTCTGCAACGACCTTGAAGTCCGAAGGCGTTCCGGTGAAGTTTGCAGATCCCAAAGAGGGGGCGCTGACCTGGGTTTGCGGCCTTATGATCCACAAGGACGCGCCGAATCTGGATCGTGCCTATGACATCATCGATTCTCTTCTGAGCGTTGAAAGCGGTAAGTTCATGATCAATGACTACGGCTATGGCCATTCGAACAAAAAGTCGTTCGACGCCTTCGATGAGGAAACATTGAAGGGCCTCGGCCTAAGTAAAACCCCGACCGATATCCTGTCCGCCGGGCATTTCCAGATCCCGCAAACGCAGGAATGGGAAACCAAGATGAACGCTCTGTTTGAGGAAATCAAAGCGGGCTTCTGATCACCCTGACCCGGGCTGGATGAATTCTCTTGGGTTTTCCAGCCCGGACTTGAACAGCCCACCGGTCTCCACTTCGGTGGCCTTTTGAGCAAATCCTCACCGCGTCTAGATGGAGCACGGCTGACATGAGTGGAGAACGCGTCACCTCTGCCAACTCAGGTTTATCAAAGCCATCGGGAACCGGACGTCTGAGCGGGCTGCTGCAAAGATCCGAAGCCGCGAGGGGCATCTCTCTTCTTTCGCCTACGCTTCTGATCATGATCATCGGCGTTGCCATACCATTCGGTATACTCGTCGTGATGAGCTTCTGGACGCAGGTTGGCTTTGGTTTTGACACAAGCCTGACGCTTGCGAACTATCAGAATTTTGGCGAGCGCCCGATATATGGAGCACTGCTGACACGCTCGCTTTGGATGTCCGGCGCGGCCACCGTAGCGACTGTCTTGCTGTGTTATCCGATGGCTTACTTTGTCGCGTTTCACATTCATCGCAACAAGATGATCTGGATCGTCCTGATCACCCTGCCATTCTGGACCAGCTACCTTTTGAGGGTTTTCGCCTGGAAGGTGGTTCTGGGGTACGAAGGTGTGATCAACTCGGCACTGATGACACTTGGCCTGATCAAGACACCGCTTGAGTTTTTACTCTACAGCCAGTCGGCCGTCGTAATCACCTTGGCGCATGCTTGGGCTGCTTTCGCCATTCTGCCGATGTATGTGTCGCTTGAGAAGATCGACAAATCGCTGCTTGAGGCCGCGACGGACCTTGGCGATGGCCCTGTTTGGCGCTTTTTCAGGATCACATTACCGCTTTCCTTGCCGGGTGTGATCTCCGCAAGTTTACTGATCTTCATCCCAACGACCGGTGACTACATCACCCCGGCACTTCTGGGGGGTCCTGACGGGGCAATGATCGGCAATCTGATCCAGAAACAGTTTGGCGCGATCAACAACTGGCCGATGGGGGCGACGCTTTCGATCATCCTGATGCTGTCAATCGCCACGATTGCCCTTGTTTTCATGTTTGTTACCAATTTCGTCAGGAAGCGGATATCATGAGCTCAAAATCCTACATACGCCGCCCCAACCGGACATTGCAGATCTATGCGGCCATATTTCTGATCGTGCTTTACGTGCCGGTTCTGTTTCTTCCGCTGTTCAGCTTCAACGACTCGATCTATGTCAAATTCCCGCTCTCAGGGTTCACCACGCAATGGTATGTTGAATTGTTCCACCGCGAGCCGGTCTGGGCTGCATTAATGAACAGTGTCAAAGTCGGCGTCACCACATCGCTCATCGCGACCGGGTTTGGTGTGTTCGCTGCCAAGGCGATCACCCGCTATCGCATTCCGGGGCGCGGACCACTTGTAGGCTTCATAATGTTGCCGCTGGTCGTGCCCGGTATCATTTTCGGCGTCGCCCTTCTGGTATTGCTTAGTCAACTGGGCATTCCGCTGTCGCTTTACACCGTAACAATCGGGCATGTCATCGTCTGCCTGCCCTTTTCCATTGCTACCTTGATCCCAAGGTTCGAGGGCTTTGATCGGTCGATTGAAGAAGCCTCGGCCGATCTGGGTGAGAATGCCTGGTGGACCTTCTGGCGCGTGACATTTCCCATGGTCTTCCCCGGTATTCTGGCCAGCCTGCTTTTGACGTTCACGGTGTCTTTCGATGAATTCATCATGGCCTTTTTCCTCAGCGGCACCGACCCGACCTTGCCGATGTATATCTGGGGTCAATTGCGGTTTCCCAAGGAATTCCCCTCTATTCTGGCCATGGCGTCCATCATCCTGGTGGTCTCCTTCATACTTGTCTTCATCGGGCAATGGATCAACCGGGATGCACAAGCCAAAACCCTTGCAAATGAAGATAAAAAATGACGCAAAACGATGCCTATATCTCGATCCGGAACGTCAATAAATTCTTTGGTTCTTTCCAGGCAATCGATGACGTGTCGATTGACATTCACCAAGGAGAATTCTTCTCGCTCCTGGGGTCCTCGGGTTGTGGAAAAACCACACTGCTCAGGATGCTGGCGGGATTTGAAAGCCCCACTTCCGGCGAGATTTACATTGACGGCCAACCCATGTCGGACGTGCCGCCGCATCAACGTCCGGTCAATATGGTGTTCCAGAGCTATGCAATCTTTCCGCACCTGAATGTGCGCGACAACATTGCCTACGGGCTGCGCAAGCAAAAGCTGCCCAAGAACAAGCGCAACGAATTGGTCGACGAGATGCTGGAGCTGATCAAGCTGCCGGATTATGGCGACCGCAAAGCCAATCAGCTTTCAGGCGGTCAGCGCCAAAGGATCGCTTTGGCCCGGGCTTTGATCCTCAGACCCAAGGTTCTGCTGCTTGATGAACCTCTGGGAGCACTGGACAAGCAATTGCGCGAACAAATGCAACTGGAACTGCGCGCCCTTCAGAAAACGGTCGGCATCACCTTCGTGTTTGTGACACACGATCAGGAAGAAGCCCTGACCCTGTCGGACCGGATCGCTGTCATGGCCGAAGGTAGGGACCTGCAGGTTGATACGCCAACACGGCTATATGAAAACCCACTGACCCGAGAGGTGGCAAGCTTCATCGGCACGATGAATTTCTTTGATGGCAAGGTGACAGGCATCTCTGATGGCACTGCCGATGTTGACGTCAAAGGGATCGGAGAGGTGTCTACGACGAACTTCGGCCCGCGACTGCGCCCGGGTGAAGATGTCTGTATCGCAATCCGGCCTGAAAAGCTGAACCTGACCGAAAGTGAACCTCAGCAAATGGGTAACAAAGTTCAAGGCCTGATGGACAAGGCTGCCTATCTTGGTGAACGAAGCCACTATTACGTGGGACTGGACGGTATTTCGCATCCCGTCGCGATTTCAGCCCAGAACCGGCAGCGCGCTGAAGGGACACCAGAAGAAAAACGTACTGTCTGGATAAGTTGGGAAGACAATGCGTTTGTTGTTTTGGAGAAAGGGTAAATCGGTCGATCGTGACCTCACAACCAAATTTCAGGAAATTGAATGAACGACGTTTCCAAAGTAGCGAATAGTAACGGTAAGCAACCAAGAACCGCATCAAAAAAGGTGCGGCGCCAGCAGTTGATCGATGCAACCATCGAAAGCATCGCCAAATATGGGCTGACCGGAACAACCATGACGACAGTCACCCGCGAGGCTGGCCTGTCTTTAGGCCTGGCGAACTTTCATTTCTCGACCAAACAGAACTTGTTTGAGGAAACCCTTCGCTATCTGGCTGAAGAGCATCACCAGTTCTGGAAAGAGAGCTACGAAAAAGCCAACCTTGCCCCAGAGGCAAAACTTGAAGCAATTGTTGACGCTCACTTTCATCCCACCATCTGCAAACGCAAGAAAATCACTGTGTGGTATGGCTTTTTCGGAGAAGCAAAAGCACGCGCATCCTACCGCAAGCTGGTTGCTGATATTGACGCCGAGCGCTTTCACCTTTCGGCCCGTCTGTGCCGCGACATCATCAGAGAAGGTGGCTATAAAAACATTGACCCTGAAAATGTCGCGATGACACTTGAAGGTCTCTATGATGGCTTCTGGCTCAACATCCTGATCTATCCTAGGGAATTCACCCGTTTTCACGCCATGAGACGCATCAAGGAATACTTGGCGGGCCTGTTTCCCGAGCATTTTGAATACCCGCAACCACCTGATTGCAAAGATTGATCCATGCCAAGAGACCCGCGTTACGATATCCTGTTTGAACCGGTTAAGATCGGCCCGGTAACGGCGCCCAACCGGTTCTACCAGGTCCCCCATTGCACTGGCATGGGCTGGCTGCGCCCCCGGATGCTGGCTGAAATGCGCGGTATCAAAGCCGAGGGCGGCTGGGGTGTTGTCTGCACTGAATACAACTCGATCCACCCAAGTTCCGACGACTTGCCGCACCCGTCTGCGTCGCTCTGGGATGACAGAGATATTCGCGCGAACCGGCTGATGACCGAAAAGGTGCATGTGCACGGCGCGCTTGCCGGGGCCGAGCTTTGGTATGGCGGCATCCGGACCTCGAACATGATGACCCGCGAGGTCGCGCTGGAACTTGATAGTTTTCCCAACGCGGTCGGCAATCCGTTTCAATCCCGCGCAATGGACAAGACTGACATCAAGACCTTTCGCCACTGGCACAAGCGCGCTGCCCTTCGGGCGCGCGATGCAGGGTTTGACATCGTCTATGTTTACGCGACGCACGGCTACCTGATCTCGAACTTCCTCAACCCGCGCATAAATACCCGCAGTGACGAATATGGCGGTTCAATGGAAAACCGCACCCGGCTGGTGCGGGAACTTATCGAGGAAACCAAAGACGCCGTGGGGGACCGTTGTGCCGTTGCCGTGCGCTTTGCTGCCGACGAACGCATCGGTGAAGATGGCGTGCCGATCCACGGTGAGCGGCGCGACATGTTCGAAATGCTGGCCGAAATGCCCGACCTCTGGGATATCAATATCGCCGATTACTCGCTGGAGATGGGGGTGTCGCGCTTCGTCAAGGAAGCCCCGCTTGAGCCGTACATGGATTTTGTGAAATCCAAGACGACCAAACCGGTCGTCACCGTTGGCCGCTTCACTTCACCCGACACGATGCTCAGCCAGCTAAAGCGCGGGATCGTCGATTTTATAGGTGCGGCGCGGCCATCCATTGCCGACCCGTTCCTGCCAAAGAAAATCCAAGAAGGGCGTATCGATTCAATCCGCGAATGCATCGGCTGCAACGTTTGCTATTCGGGCGATTCAATTGGCGTGCCGATCCGCTGCACGCAAAACCCGACCATGGGCGAGGAATGGCGCAAGGGCTGGCACCCGGAAAAGATCGCCCCCAAGGGCTCGGACAGTTCTGTCCTGATCGTTGGCGCCGGTCCCGCCGGGTTGGAAGCGGCCCGAGCCCTTGGTGAACGCGGCTACCGCGTGACTCTGGCCGAGGCATCCCGCGATCTGGGAGGACGGGTTACCCGCGAATGTGCGCTGCCGGGGATGAGCGAATACGCCCGCGTGCGCAACTATCGCGAACAGGAACTGCTTGAGATGACCAATGTCGAGGTCTACCGCGAAAGCGCGTTGACCGTTGAGGATGTTATGGCTTTCGAGGCCGGCCACGTTGCCATAGCAACCGGCGCCATATGGCGCAAAGAGCGTTTCAACGGCGAGGCCTATGTATCGGTTGCCGCTTCCGGCACGAGCCCCGACATCCTGACACCCGATGACATCATGAATGGCCTGGTGCCCAAGGGTCCGGTGCTGGTCTATGATGAAGACGGCTATTATCTGGGCGGTGTAATCGCGGAAAAGTTGTGCCGGGAAGATCTGGACGTAGCCATCGCAACGCCTGCGGACAATATTTCAGACTGGGCCGGCAAGACATCTGAGCGCTGGCGCGTGCGCACCCACCTGATGAAACTGGGCGTCGAGACGATCGTTTCCCACAGCCTGCAAAGCTATGACGGCGATACCGCAATCCTGACCTGTAAATATTCAGGTCAGGAAAAACCGCTTGTCGCCCGCTCGGTGGTCATGGTCACCCAGCGACGCCCCAACGACGCACTCTACCACGAGCTTCTGGCCAAGGTGGATGGGCAGACCGAGAAACTTCCCTTTACCCTGAAACGGATCGGTGACTGTGAAGCCCCCGCCATCATCGCAGCAGCCACCTATGCAGGCCACAAATACGCCCGCGAACTGGACGCGGAGGTTGACGCTGACGAACCTCTGAAACACGACCGGATCGATGTCGGCGATATGCCGCCCGACATGGGCTAGATCAAGGACGCCACGCATGACACCAGCCCCGACACAGGCATATCTCAATACGCTCCTTCTTTATTATGAAGAGGAAATAGAGGGTGAGGCCTTTTTCAACGGCCTCGCAGAGTGGTCGGAACACCCCAGCCAGCGGGAAAAGTTGCACCTGTTGGCGGCGGTTGAAGACCACGCCGCCAAGGTGACCTTGCCGCTGATCCGCAAACATGGCCTGATCCCCAGATGCGAAGACGACCTGTTCCGGTCTGGCCGCAAAATGGCGCGGAAAGCTGCGAAACCATGGGGTGCACTTCTTGCAGAGTTTGCGCGCGTCTTTCCGGGCTATATCGAAGACTTCCAGCGACTTGAGGCAATGGCCCCGCCAGAGGACCTCCCGCGTCTGAAACTGTTGACCGAACACGAGGTCGCGGCCGTTGAGTTTCTGAATTTGGAAATATCCGGCGAAAAGAACAGCGTCGAACCGATGATGAACTATCTGAGGATGGACATCGAGTGAACCGACCCCGGATAATCCTGATGGCAATTGTTGCGTTCGCTTGGGCGGGCGGCTTGATTTGGATGAAAACATCCACCAGTGCACACGATCAGCCATCTGCCATTACAGTAACCGAGGAGTGCAATTCCTGTACGGCGCGGCACCAGAACCTGTCGCGGTTGCGTGACGCGCGAAACTCGAACGAAAAACGGCACGAGTAATGGCACGCGCTTTCGAAAACCTGTTCTCACCATTGTCGGTTGGACCAACGACGCTGCAAAACCGCATTTTCTCGACCGGGCACATGACCGTCTTGCTGAAAGACGGCCAGCCCAGCGATGCCATGGTGGCCTACCACAAAGCCCGCGCCGAAGGGGGAGTTGGGCTGATCATCGTTGAAGCGGCACGCGCGCATGTCTCTGGTGACAGCGGTCGACCGGCCATCCGCGCCTTTGAGGACGCCTGCATTCCAGGCTACCGTCGCATTGCCGAGGCCTGCCATCCTTTCGGCTGCAAGGTCTTTGCCCAGTTGTCACACCCAGGGCGTGAAATGCCCCTGGCGGCTGACGGCACACTGGCCGTAGCAGTGGCCCCTTCAGCGATTCCGAACGAGCGGTTTCATGTCATGCCCCGTGAAATGCCGGCCGCATTGATCAAGGATATTGTTGCCGGATTTGAGTCAGCGGCCGGGCGCATCCAACAGGCCGGATTGGATGGGATCGAGGTTGTTGCCTCGCACGGTTACCTGATCGCCCAATTCTTCAACCCTCGCGTCAATGTCCGGTCAGATGAATACGGTGGCAGTTTCGACAATCGATTGCGTTTTGCCCGCGAGGTGCTGACCGCGGTACGCCGGGGCGCGGGACAGGATTTGACTATCGGCATGCGTTTGTCTGGCGAAGAGAAAGACCATGTTGGACTGCAAAGCGCAGAATTCCTTGAGATTGCAGAAGCCTTGGCCAATGACGGCGTTCTTGACTACCTGAACGTGACCGCAGGCACATCGGCGGGGCTGGCCGGGTCGGTCCATATCGTTCCCCCGATGGCGATCGAAACGGCCTATACGGCACCCCTGGCAGCAGCCATTCGCGCGCGAACTGAAATCCCGGTATTCGTGGCAGGCAGGATCAATCAGCCCCAGATCGCCGAGGAAATTCTGGCCAGCGGGCAGGCTGACATGTGCGGCATGACCCGGGCCATGATCGCTGATCCAGAAATGCCCGCCAAGACAAGCGCAGGAAAGGCTGATACCATCCGCGCCTGTGTGGCCTGCAACCAGGCCTGTATTGGCCATATGCTGAACGGCTATCCGATCTCGTGCATTCAACACCCCGAAACCGGGCGCGAGCTGGAGTTCTATCCTCGCAAACCGGCAAAATCTTCGCGTCAGATCATGGTTGTCGGCGGTGGGCCGGCGGGGATGAAGGCCGCTGCGGTCGCGGCAGAGCGTGGACACGAGGTAGCGCTCTACGAAGCGTCTGACCAGTTGGGCGGCCAGATCGGGCTTGCGCAACTTCTCCCCGGGCGGGCCGAGTTCGGCGGTGTCACCCAAAACCTTGCCCGTGAGATGTCCGCAGCAGGCGTTGAAGTTCATCTGAACCGTGAAGTGACACCAGATCTGATAGAAGGTGTCGCACCGGACGTACTGATCCTTGCCACTGGGGCTACGCTGTTCACCCCGCATTTGGAAGGCAGCGACGAAGCCCATGTCGTGACCGCCTGGCAGGTGCTGCAAGGCGAGGCCAATGTCGGTAGTCGAGTTGCAATTACAGACTGGCGTTGCGACTGGGTCGGGCTGGGTCTGGCCGAACGGCTGGCCCGCGACGGATGCCATGTACGCCTTGCGGTAAATGGTACAATGGCCGGTCAGTTGATCCCGCAATATGCGCGCGACAAATGGTTGGGCGACCTGCACCGGCTTGGGGTCGAGATCATCCCCTATGCCCGGTTTTTTGGGGCAGACAATGACTGCGCCTATTTCCAGCACACCCTGAGCGGGGAACCCATCGTGCTTGAAGGCATTGATACCGTCGTCACGGCGCTTGGCAACAGGCCGGATACTTCGCTTGCCGACAGCCTCGGGGAGTGGAGCGGCGAAAATCATATGATCGGCGACTGCCTTTGCCCCAGAACCGTAGAAGAGGCCGTTCTCGAAGGGCTTCGCGTCGGAACACAAATATGAACGGCCACTGGCCGGAGAAAGGACCGAAAACCATGGCAACGGAACACACCGAAGCGACCATAAAAATTCAGGCTAAAGACCGGCACTTTATGCACCCGTGGGAAGACGTCACCGCCATTGGCTCTGAGGCACGGACAGTCATTGCCAAAGCTGAGGGGATCTACATCACCGACAGCGATGGCAATCGGCTGATTGATGGCCCCGGTGGAATGTGGTGCGTGAATGTCGGCCATGGCCGTGAAGAGATCGTCGAAGCGGTCGCCGCGCAAATGCGGGATCTGAGCTATTTTTCACCCTGGTCAGCCACAGCCGCACCTGCAGCTATCCTTGCCGAAAGGTTGGCCGCCCTTGCCCCCGGCGATCTCAACAACGTGTTTTTCACCACCGGCGGATCGACGGCTGTCGACTCGGCGCTTCGCTTCGTATTTTTCTACAACAATTGCCTTGGCCGCCCTGAGAAAAAGCACATTATCTCGCGCGTCGGAGCCTATCACGGCAGCACCTACCTGTCCGCATCCTGTTCGGGTAAGATGCTGGAAAAGGCCAACATGGATATGGTCGAGGATCGGGTCCACCTGATCCAAAACCCCAATCCGGCCCTGCGCCCGGCCGGCATGTCGACCGAGGGTTTCTGCGACCAGAAAGTCGAGGATCTGGAGCGCAAGATCCTGGAACTGGGCGCCGACAAGGTTGCGGCCTTCATTGCCGAACCGGTTCTGGCATCTGGTGGAGTCATCATCCCGCCCGAAGGCTATTACCAGCGTTGCCATGAGGTGTGCCGCAAACATGATGTGCTCTTCATCGCCGATGAGGTGGTGACCGCATTTGGCCGTCTTGGCCATTACTTTGCCAGCAAAGATGTCTTTGGGGTCGAGCCTGATATGCTGACCACGGCCAAGGGGCTGACCTCAGGCTATGTGCCGATGGGGGCCTTGTTCATATCTGATCGACTGATGGTGGACATCAAGGCGGCGGGGAATGAGTCAAAAGGGTTTTTCAGCGGCTTCACCTATTCGGGCCATCCGGTTGCAGCGGCGGCGGCGCTTGCGAACCTCGACATATTCGAACGCGACGCGCTGCTTGATCACGTCCACAACGTGGCGCCCCATTTTGAAAAACGCCTGCAGGAACTTGCCGATCTGCCGATGGTCCGGGACATTAGGGTGAAAGGCCTGATGGCCGGGGTCGAATGTTGCCTTGATCCGGATAAACCGGACAATGAGCGCGACATGAACTTTCTGTTAGAGGTCGATGACATTTGCCAGGAAAACGGTCTTTTGCTGCGTCCGGTATATTCTTCGGCCGTCCTGTCACCGCCATTGACGATAACCACCAAACAGATTGACACGTTGGTCGGCATTCTGCGGCTCGGATTGGAGACCGCATGGAAAAAATACAAGGCCTGATCCGGGATAAAGACATCCCACCCGATCATGTTTCAAGGGATATAGGCGCACCGTCTCGATATCGCCGCGCTATTTCACCCAACAGGAGAAGATTGATGACTGCAAGCACCTTCAGACTCACGCCCAATCCCGAGGGGATGACGCCGTCGGAATTTACCAATCCAAGCAGCTTCACAACCGGCGACAAGACCGAAATGAACCTGTTCGCCTACGCATCCGAAGATGAGAGGTTGTTGTCAGGCGTATGGGAATGTGCCCCCGCCCGCGAGGACTACCCGGACGGCTACCCGGTTCACGAGATGATGCACATCATTTCGGGGTCGGTGACGCTCACCCAACCGGACGGGCGATCCGAGACGTTCACTGCCGGTGATACCTTCTTCATTCCCAAAGGCAGCCCCTGCACGTGGGAAAATACCCAGACCATGCGAAAGTTCTACATGATTGCAGGGTTCGTCTGACAAAGCCCCGGTGATTGACGTGGTTGCCCTACTCTTCCAATATGACCCTTCGGAATCCGAAGGAGCGCACAGCATGTCCCCGACCAACCAGGCTTCAAGCTCCAACTTGACCGCCGCAACTGTTGATCTGATAGAAGCAGCCGTAGATGCTGGATTTGATGACCAGATACGATTTTTGGCAGATTTCGTTCGCATCCCCAGTCTGCGCTTCGAGGAAGGCCCCGCACAGGATTATATCGCTGCGGCACTGCGCGCACGCGGTTACAAGGTAGATGATTGGACAATCGATCTGTCCGATCTCGAGCATCTGGATGGCTTTGGTCAGATCCACGGCGATTTTTCCCGCGCGCGTAGCGTGGTGGGCAGCCACCATCCCAGAAAAACCAAGGGCCGCTCACTGATCCTGCAGGGCCATCTCGATGTGGTTCCCACGGGGCCTTCCGACATGTGGACCGACCCGCCCTTCGAGCCGGTAATACGCGATGGCTGGATGTATGGCCGTGGTGCGGGCGACATGAAGGCCGGAACCGCCGCCGCTCTTTTTGCGCTGGACGCTCTGGCGCGGGCCGGGTTTGAACCGGCGGCGATCCTGCATTTCCAGTCGGTGATCGAGGAAGAGAGCACCGGGCTCGGCGCTTTATCCACTTTGCAACGCGGATACAGGGCGGATGTGGCGGTTTTGCCGGAACCGTCGGACTTTCAGATTAATCGTGCCCAGATCGGCGTACTCTGGTTCCGTCTGCGGGTGCGTGGGCGGCCTGTGCATGTGGCTGTTGCAGGGGAAGGCTCGAACGCGATCATGGCCAGCTATGACGTAGTCCGAGCGCTTCAGGAGCTGGAGACAGAATGGAACGCGCGCGCCGCCAAACACCCTGTCTACAAGGACGTGCGGCACCCACTAAACTTCAACGCGGGCAAGATCCGGGGCGGCGACTGGGCATCAAGCGTCCCTGCCTGGTGTGATGTGGATTGCCGCATGGGGGTTTTGCCTGGTCAGGATCTGGAGACGGCGAAAGCCGAGATCGCCGCCTGTGTCGCGGCTGCATCCCGCGATCATCCCTTCCTGTCCAACAACCCGCCCGAAGTGATCTGGAACGGGTTTCAGGCCGAAGGGTATGTGTTGGACGACACCGCTGACCCCCCGCTCGCAGTTATGCAAGGAGCCTACGAGAAGGTCTTTGGGGCAGGCCAGAAAATGAAAGAGAACAAGATGACCGCGCTGACCGACACGCGCTTCTATGGGCTTTACTATGGTGTGCCTGCCTTCTGCATCGGGCCGCGGGCAGAAAACATCCATGGCTTCGACGAACGGGTTGAACTTGACTCCATCCGCAAGCTTACGGTGCTTCTTGCGCTGTTCATTGCGGAGTGGTGCGGACTGAATGAAACTCCCACTGCCCTAGCCCCCTAAACTGTCCCATGAGCGCTGACGTCAGACAGTTTGTATAGATGCCTGCTTTTTCTCGGTTTTATTCTGGGGGAATATATAATTCTTACAAAGGCATATCTAATGCCCCGTAGACTTCGCAAGGGGATGCTTGTCTGGTAGGCCCGATAGTGACGCCCATCCAGTATCAAAACCTAGACGTAGCTTTCTTGCATTCAACAACTACAAACGGTTCACTGTCGTTAAACTATTAACGCTGGGGTCTATCGTGAAATTCATTAAGTCTATTTCCAAATTACTGGTCGTAATTCTGCTGATATTATCGGTCACTTTGAATGTTAGCATGTTCGTTGGTGGAGCATTCTACCAAGTGGCATCGTCTGCATTCAGAGCGGTCACTGGGATCAGAACTGTCGCGCTGCAGCATGCGGATGAAGTGGCATCATTAACCACGGATTTAGCGGAGCAGCGGACAGCTAAAAAACAGCTGCGTGGCGAACTGGCGGACGCCACAACCGACTTGTCCTCAGAGCGTGCAACAACCAGAAAACTCCGTGGCGAGTTGGCTGATACCACTACGAAATTGTCTCTAGAACGCAGCGCCACGAAAAAGCTTCGATCGGAACTTTCCGATGCTTCGGCTGGTCTCGTAACATTCAGAGGGAAGAAGGTGGCCATTAAGGAAGCTGTCGATTCTACTGCAGAACGGATAACTGCCCCAGTTTCTGACCTTGGCTGGGTAAGCCGATGAAAGGGATCACCCCGCTGGGTTTCCTACCACCCCAGCCTACTTCCTTAGACATTGTGGAATAAGGGCCTCAGGGCCTCTCCAGGGCCCAAAAAGCCCCCGTTAATACCCCCAGCATTCCAGACCGTGTTTAGGACCATCCAGGGCCTAGAGTGCTCCCTGCTGGAACCCTCTGTGCTTACCCCCCTGCCATAAAAACCCCTCTAAGGGAAAGAGCTCCTATAAAGGGGATATGCGTGTCGCTCGGCGGATGTCTTTGACGACCTTCTCGCCGTGGCTCTTACGTGTTCCGGATGTCTGTCTCATCTCCACTCCTTGGTGTTTACGATGAGCCAGAAATCCTCCCTTATCAATTAGCCCCAATTTGGCCCGTTGGCGCTGACGTCAGACAGTCCGACGATTTTTCCGGCTTGGGCACGGGTTTCAGCTTCGGTTTGGGCTCGGTGGCCTGAATGGTGATCTTTGTTTTACTGTCGCGAAGATGCGCGGAAAGCGGTTGCACATGGACCTGCTTGCCGGCCTGGAGTTTGGCCCAATAACCTCTCAGGTGTCGGAATGTCATTGCGGCGACAGATCTTGGCCAATCCCTGATCGGAGATTCCAAACTCTTTCGCCAACACTGTCATGGGTTTGGACCACACGAGGTCGTACAGTTCGGACGGACTGAGGTTTTGGCTTTTTAACATTTGGGTCTCTGCAATGTAGATTTCGGCCCGGTGCAATTATTCCGATGCAATTGCACTCTGGCAAACAACCGGACTGGCCGCAAACTCGTACCGTGGGAATTCCAAACAGAGACTCGAGGCCATTTCAGGCTCCATTTCGGCGTGAATCGGAGTCTCTGTCACGTACCGGCATTCGTAACCCGCAGACACGTCGCGAGAAAACCTTTAAAGGTATTTTGTTGTTTAATTTCAATAAGTTGTTGGCTGGGGTGGTAGGATTCGAACCTACGATCTCCTGTACCAAAAACAGTTGCCCTACCGCTAGGCCACACCCCAATAGTGACGCGCTAATTACTCTGGTCATGGCAAGGGTTCAAGAGCAGAAAGGTAAAAAATTTTCCACAATTGGATTGCCCATCAATTTAGACGGCTGCAGCGATCTTTGGGGCACCATTTGAAGATTTTTGCAGGGTCTGTGTCAGTCTAATATTTCGGTGGGCCCGACGCCCCACAGGTTTGCTTTGACCGCCCAGCCTTTGTATCCGTCGGCAGACAGGCGGCACCAGTCGATGTCGCATTTTTCTACCCGGGCAATTACACCGAGTTCAAGGCGCGCTACAGGGATAGCGCCCTGTTCTGGTTTTGATAGCAAGTTCAGCATGTCTTTTTCCACAAGGACTGTCCGGACACCTGACAATAGCGAGTAGTGCACCCAGCCCCCCGCGCCCTCGCGGTCACGTACGCGCCGCCAGTGGCCGTGTTCTGCTGTGATTTCCAGTGGTACGTCCTTGCGCTTGAAAACCCAGTCGATGCGGTGGGTCATACTGGGCCCCCTGCGCACATTGCCTTCGTTGGCTTTCATCGAAACAAACCGGGGCAAGGGCAGGTTCGTGACAGGCCCTTTTTCCTGTGCCCAAACCTGAGATGACAGGGTCAACCCCACTGCCAAGGCGCAAGAAATGACTGATTTAGGGTTCATGGTCCGATTTCTGCTCAACAATATGTAAGGGGTTCTTGTGCCCCGATCATTCCTGCGCCACTCTGGCAGCAACGCGCATAAATTGGAAGAACGAGGAGGGGCTAAATGTCATCTACCCGCTTGAGTGTTGTTGTTACGCGACGGTTGCCTGAAACGGTCGAGAAACGGTTAAGCGAGCTGTTTGATGTTCAGTTGCGCGAGGATGATCAGCCGATGTCTCGCCATGAACTTGTCCAAGCTGTGAAACAGGCAGACGTTTTAGTGCCGACGCTGAGTGATCGAATCGATGCCACTCTGATCGCGCAGGCGGGTGATCAGCTGAAATTGATTGCAAACTACGGCGCTGGTGTGGACCACATTGATGTCCAGACGGCCCGTCAGCATGGTATTCTCGTTTCTAACACGCCGGGCGTCTCTGCGGATGATACGGCGGACATGACCATGGCGTTGGTACTTGCCGTGACCCGGCGGATACCTGAAGGTCTGGCTGTCATGCAATCGGGAGACTGGGAAGGCTGGTCACCGACGGCATTGCTGGGGGGGCGTGTGGCAGGGCGGCGCCTGGGAATTCTGGGTATGGGGCGGATCGGGCAGGCCGTGGCGCGCCGTGCTGCGGCGTTCGGAATGCAGGTTCATTATCACAACCGCCATCGATTGCGTTCTGAAATTGAAGATGAACTGGACGCCACATATTGGGAAAGCCTGGATCAGATGGTGGCGCGCATGGATGTGATCAGTGTGAACTGCCCGCATACCCCGTCAACGTTTCACCTGATGAATGCCCGACGCCTGAAGCTGATGAAACTCGATGCGGTGATTGTGAATACATCGCGTGGCGAGGTGATTGATGAAAACGCACTGACCAGGATGCTGCGCACGCATGAGATCGCGGGCGCGGGCCTTGATGTTTATGAGAATGGCAGCGAGGTAAATCCACGTCTTCGTGAGCTCAAGAATGTTGTGCTGTTGCCGCACATGGGATCGGCAACCACCGAGGGCCGTATCGAAATGGGCGAGAAGGTGATCGTGAATATCAAGACGTTCGACGACGGTCATCGCCCGCCTGATCAGGTCGTACCGGCAATGCTGTAGCTGCCGTTGGTCATTGCTGCACAAAGGAATTGTGGGAGGCAAATCATGAGTGCATTGCGTTTGGTGATAGGTTTTCTGCTTTTAGCGGGGGGCGCCGTTGCGCAGGATGCAGCCGATGCTGTCGCGCCTGAAACTGGCGGTTCCGGTATTGTTTCGGTATCGCCTGAGCTTGCTGAAGCGCTAAAATCCAAATCATCAGGGCACCCGGTTGAGGCGAAAAACTGGATGGTGGCTGCGGCCAATCCCTTAGCGGTTGAGTCCGGTGCGAAGGTGTTGCGCGCGGGCGGAACAGCTGCTGACGCGATGATCGCAGTGCAAGCCGTGCTGGGGCTGGTTGAGCCACAAAGCTCGGGTCTGGGCGGTGGCGCATTTCTTGTCTGGTATGATGGTGCCACCGGAGAAATGACTACACTGGATGGTCGCGAAACTGCCCCGCTGGCCGCTACTCCTTTGTTGTTTCAGGATGATGCCGGTGAACCCCTGGCTTTCTTTGGCGCCGTTGTCGGCGGGCGCTCGGTGGGCGTGCCCGGAACGCCCGCGTTGTTGCAAAAGGCTCATGATCGGTGGGGGCGCGCGGACTGGGCCGATCTTTTTGCAGATGCGGTGTATCTGGCCGAACAGGGATTCGAAGTAAGCCCGCGACTGGCCAGTATGGTTGCGGCCGACCAAGAGCGGTTGTCACGATTCCAGAAAACCCGTGACTATTTCTTCGTAAACGGAAAGCCGCTGCAAGCGGGGCAATATCTCCGAAACCCCAGCTATGCAAACACATTGAGGGTTCTGGCCCGCGACGGAGCGGATGAATTTTATACCGGCGAAATCGCCCGTGATATCGTTGAGGCTGTTCAAGCTGTCGAAGAAAACCCTGGCGTCTTGAGTGAACTGGATTTGGCGATTTACACTATCAAGGAACGTACTCCGGTTTGCGTGGATTACCGGGAGTTTGACGTTTGCGGAATGGGTCCGCCCTCGTCTGGTGCGTTGACTGTGGGGCAAATTCTGGGGCTTCTGAAAGGGTTCGACCTGAGCAATTCGGGCCCCGAAGATCCGGTCACCTGGCGGCTGATTGGGGATGCCAGCCGGTTGGCCTTTGCTGACCGTGGACGCTATATGGCAGACAGCGATTTTGTACCGGTGCCGACAAAAGGTTTGGTCGAAAACGACTATTTGTCGAAACGGGCCGAGCTGCTGGCAGGGGATGATGCGCTGCCCGAGGTTACCCCTGGCAATCCCGAATTCGATCACACCCTGAATTGGGCGGATGATACGGCAATCGAATTCCCTTCGACTTCTCATATTTCAATCGTGGACCAATATGGCAATGCCTTATCCATGACCACGACGATCGAGAACGGATTCGGATCAAGGCTTATGGTGCGAGGCTTTTTGCTGAACAACGAACTTACGGATTTTTCTTTTCGCAGCCACGTCAGTGGTGTGCCGATTGCGAACCGGGTCGAGCCGGGCAAGCGGCCGCGATCGTCAATGTCGCCGACGATTGTGACAAGGGATGGTAAACCAGTTCTGGTCGTGGGCAGTCCGGGGGGAAGCCGGATCATAGGTTATGTTGCCAAGACGATCATTGCGCATCTGGACTGGAATATGAATGTGCAGCAGGCCGTAAGCTTGCCGCATCTTGTTAATCGCTTTGGCACCTATGACGTCGAGGCAGGCACTGCCGCTGAATCATTTACCAAACCACTTGAAGCGTTGGGGTATGAAGTCAATCAACGCGAATTAACCTCAGGTTTGCATGCGATTTCGATTGGTGAAACCCTGCTGGGCGGCGCCGATCCGCGTCGCGAAGGTGTGGCGTTCGGCGAATAGCACGCTGCGGCGCAGATGCCACCTGTTGCAGCGTGCGGCCCGCGCGCCGGTTCTGCAATTTCATGCAACGCGGCCCTGTTTCCAGACCCGCAATCCGGTGGTGACGTCGGTTTTGCGCGATCTAGCGTCGGCTAGGCTGCGCATAGCGTTGCAGGTTTGATAAATATCCTTCCAAAGCTTAGCACCAAGGGAGTCGCTGCAGATGAAAACCAATGTCAAAGCCCTCGTCGTCGGCGGTGGTGCCGTCGGCACCTCGATTGCTTATCATCTGGCCAAGGCTGGGTGGGACGATGTGATGCTGTTGGAGCGCGATGAACTGACAAGCGGGTCAACCTGGCACGCCGCAGGCCTGCTGCCTTTGTTCAACATGTCCTATGCGACCACCCATATCCACAAATACTCGGTCGATTTCTACAAGACGCTTGAGGAAGAAACCGGCCTGAATGCCGGGTTTGCTGTTGTGGGCAACCTGCGCATGGCCCAGACGAAAGAGCGGATGGACGAGTATATGCTTTATGCCTCCACCGCCGAAACCTGTGGTGTCCCTTACGAATGGCTGACCCCCGATGAGATCAAGGCGCGCTGGCCGCTGATCAACACCGAAGACCTTGAAGGCGCAATTTACCACAACACCGACGGCTATATTAACCCCGCCGATGTCACTCAAGCGATGGCCAAGGGCGCGCGCCAGCGTGGTGTCATGATCGAGCGCAAATGGCAGGCGGACGCGTTTCACTGGAACGGCAGCCATTGGGAGGTGACCTGTACCAAAATGATCGAGAAGGGCGGCAACCTTGTGCCCGGCGACGAACAGATCGTCATCACCGCCAAGCATGTTGTCACCGCCTCTGGCAACCACGCTCAGACCACGGCGAAAAAGCTTGGCATCAAGATCCCCGCGATCCCGGTCGAGCATCAGTTCATCGTGATGGACAAAGACCCGGCATTGGTCGAATACCGTGCGAATGGCGGCAAAGAACACCCGGTAATCCGCGATGCCGACGCACAATCCTACGTCCGCGAAGAGCGCGGCGGCTGGATTTTGGGCGTTTATGAGAAGAACGCCCCGGCCTGCTTTGAATACGGCGTGCCCGACAGCTTCCGCGCCGACCTCTTTCCGCTCGATCTTGAGCGGATCGAAGAGCAGTACATGGCGATGATCCACCGCATTCCGTCCTGCGAAGACTCCGGCCTCAAGGACGATTTCAACGGGCCGATCTGTTACACGCCCGACGGCAACCCGCTGGTTGGCCCGGCGCCGGGGCTGCGCAACATGTGGCTGGCCGAAGGCTTCAGCTTTGGTATTACCGCCGCGGGTGGTACGGGGTACTTTCTGGCGCAGTTGATGGTGAATGGCGAGGCCGAAATCGACATGGCCTCACTAGACCCTAAACGCTATTCGTCGAACTGGATGACCACCGAATTTGCCGCGCGCAAGAACGAAGAATGCTACGATCACGTCTATATCCTGCACCACCCGGATGAAGAGCGCCCCGCTTGCCGTCCGCTTCGTACGGTGCCGGCCTATGACCGCCAGAAAGCACGCGGCGCGCAGTTCGGCTTCGTGAATGGCTGGGAGCGGCCCAACTATTTCGGCCCGCTTGATGCACCCGAGAATTTCGACCACGATGCCCGCAGCTTCCGGCGCGGCGGCTGGTGGCAACATGCGGTGGAAGAGGCCAAAGCGATCCGCGAAGGCGTTGGCCTTATTGATGCCTCGGCCTTTACCAAGCACGTGGTCAAGGGGCCCGGTGCAACAGCATTCCTGGATTGGTTCACTTGTAACAAGCTGCCCAAAGTCGGGCGCATCAACCTGACCTATGCGCTGACCGATCACGGCACCACACGCACCGAATACACCATCGTGCGCAATGGCGAAGACAACTATTACCTCGTCAGCGCCGGTGCCTGGACAGAATATGACGCTGATTATTTGCGCAAGGCAGCCGAGGATAAGGCAAAGGATTTCGGTTATATCGAAATTCAGGACGTCACCACGCAATGGGGCGTTTTCGCCATCGCTGGGCCGAAATCGCGCGATGTCCTGAAAGAGGTCATCAAGGATGCCGATCCGGAAACGGCGCTTTCGAACAAGCGCTTCCCGTGGCTGACCGCGCGCAAGATCGAGCTGGGCATGTGTCCGGTCAACGCCATTCGCGTGGCCTATACCGGCGAATTGGGCTGGGAATTGCACCACCCGATCGAGATGCAGAATTACCTGTTCGATCTGCTCGAAAAGGCCGGTGAAAAACACGGTATGAAACTGGTTGGCGCACGGGCACAGAACTGGTTGCGGCAGGAAAAATCCTATCGTGCCTTTGGCAACGAGTTGGGACGCGATGCCACGCCACTTGAAGCTGACCTGCCGCGGTTTGTTGATCTTGAGAAAGATTTCCACGGCAAGGCCAAGCTGGTAGAAACCGGTGTGCGGGTGAAATGCTGCACGCTTTTGATCGACGGGCCCGAGGATGCCGACCCGTGGGGCCGCGAGGTGCTTTATACCGCTGATGGTGAACGTGTCGGGCGCCTTACCTCGGGTGGCTATTCGGTGGCCTTTGGTAAGTCGATTGGGATGGCCTATGTCTGCCCCGAACTGGCCGAACCGGGCACAAAGCTGAAGGTTAAAATGCAGGATAAGCTATGGGATGCCGAGGTCACTGTCGACAGCCCTTACGATCCGAAAAACGAAGTCATCCGCAAGGACGGCTGAATTAGAAACCATCACCAGCAAGGGGCCAGCGGTAACGTTTGGCCCCTTTTTTGTGGAAAAAATTGTAAAATTAATGGGTTATGCCCGTTTCGCGATAAACCTATGATTCAGTTTTTTCTCGAAACGCTTTAGGTTTCAGCGCTGATGCTGTTCAAGCCACGCGTTCCAGCCGTCTTCGGTGCCTGCAAAAACGTTAATATCGACCTCTTCTGTGACGCCTGGAACAAGACCGGTGCCTGTATATTGCCAGAAGGTCCAGTGCTGTCCGGGGTAGATATTTTCGGGTGTTTTGGCTGTTGAGCGCAGCCAAAATTCAACGCCTGGCAGTTTGCCCATGTCATTCTGGCGGTAGAACTCTGGTGTGGTGTAGATGATGGGCTTCTGGCCATAGTGTTTTCCCACCATTGTCAGGAAAATGCGGGCCTGACGGCGCACCTCTTTGGCCGGGGGGCGTTTGGTGCAGGTTGGCGAAAAAGGGTTCCATTCCATATCCAGAACTGGCGGCAAGGCGCCCCGACGGCGCGGAACATTGCGGATGAACCAGCGGGCCTGTTCTTTGGCAGTGCGGCAGAAATAGTAGAAATGATAGGCCCCGCGCGGGATTCCGGCACGGTGTGCGCCCTTCCAATGGTCGCGGAACATGGGGTCAAAGAAATCGCCCCCCTCAGTGGCCTTCGCATAGGCGAATTTTACACCGGCGCGCTTGGCGGCGCGCCAGTTTATTGAACTCTGGAACCGGGCAACATCAATGCCGTGAACTGGATAACGCTCAGGTGAGCGACCGATCCACCTGACCGGCGAACTGTCGCCAAAGCTGCGGGGAATTGCAACGGCGGCCTCAGCAATCTGGGCCTGCGCGGGCAGAGCGAAGGCAAAAGTTGTCACAATAAGGTATATGGCGACATGGACAATCAGGCGCATCAAACAGTCTCCGCGGGGTGTTCAGCTATCAGGGTCAGATTGTTGGCGGGCATGTCAACCGTCGCGATCAAGCCTAAGCCGTTATCGGCCAGCCATTGCCGAACATCGTCCAAATCCTTGTAGCCGATCCCGGGGTCTTGGGCGATCAGGCTGGTGTGAAAACGCCTGTCGCCTTCGGATGTGGCATGGCCTGCCCGTAAAAAAGGCCCATACAGGATCAGCCGACCGGAAGGGGCCAGTGCTTTTGCGGCTTCGGCGATCAGAATCTGTGCCTCAGGCGTCGTTATCAGATGTAAAAGGTTTATCAGCACGATCAGGTTCTGGCCCGGAAACTGCGAGGCCCAGCCAGAGGTGCAGGCATCCAGGGATATGGCGGGGCGCAGGTTGGGCAGGCCTGCCTCGGCGGCCCATGCATCAATACTGGCGCGACGGACCGGGTCAGGCTCGCTGGGTTGCCAGTCAAGTTCGGGCATGGCTGCGGCGAAAGCAACGACATGCTGGCCAGTGCCGCTGGCAATTTCCAGGGCTTTGCCAGAACGAGGTACGTAGCACTGCAACAGATCGGTAATGGCCTGCGCATTGCGTGCCGCTGAAGGGGTGCTCAGGCGTGCACCGTCGAAAGTATGGGCGACTGAGGCGGAAGGTGGCAAGGCACGATCTGTCATCCAGTGAAAATGGCATGAGCTTGGAAAAGGGGAAAGGCCTGTCAGGGAATATTGCGGCAAACATGGTAAATGAAGGGGAAATTTTAGTGCTGTTCACGGTTACATCACTAATTCACCCAAGTTCCGGCACATTGTTTCAGAATATTCGATTCATAAAATCAGCGGAGGAGTGTGACATGGGGTTTGTTTCAGACACGGTTGTTGATGGTAAACTGGATCGACGTTACCTGACGGGTATATGTGGTGATGCGAATCTTCGAACGCCGCTTGGGCCCAGGCGGGTTGAGATGCTTAATCCCGGAGATATGGTTGTGACACGCGACCACGGCTTGCAGCCGGTCAGAATGATCTGGACCAGAACTGTATCGGCCTCTGACATGCAAAAACACCCGGATCTTGCCCCGATCCGACTGAAACCACGCGCGATCGGTCCGATGATGCCTAGCCGCGATCTGCGCATTGCCAGTGGCCACCGTGCCCTGATTCCGGGATATCTGATTGCGAATGTCCCCGATGACACTTCGTACCTGATGCGCGTCGATGCGGTGGCGTTGGCCAGTGATGCGGCCTATATGGATCGTGCGGCGGACACGGTGGTGTTTTACAATCTGGTCTTTGATCGGCACGAGGTATTCTGCGCCGAAGGGGTGCCCATCGAAAGCTTTCGTCCGTCGCCCAAGGCTATCAGCCTGCTGGATGTAGATGCGCGCGAAACTATCGTCGATCTCTTCCCTAATCTGGCCCGTAAACGCTGTGCCTACCCAAGCGCCAAACACCCGGTCGCGCGCGGGCGCTCGTACCGGGCGTGCCACGCCTAAGTCAGCCTGACCAAAGACAAAAAATAACCCCCACTTAATGCGGGGGTTATTTTGTGATTGTTGTGGAGGGGACTTAGTTCGGAATGTCGCCCTCAATACCTTCAACATAGAAATTCATGCCCGCCAGCGTGCCGTCATCGGCGGTTTCGCCCGCGGCCAGCCAGTCTGAGCCATCCTGTTTCTTTAAGGGTCCCGTAAAGGGGTGATTTGTGCCCGCGGCAATTGCATCTTTCAGGGCTAGTGCCTCGGCTTTTACATCCGCTGGGACCGCATCGGAAATTTCGCCGATCTTGACCATGCCGGCGCTGATGCCGTCCCATGTCATAACGCTTTGCCAGCTCCCGTCCATGACGGCCTGCGTGCGGGCGATATAATAGGGTGCCCAGTTGTCGATGATCGAGCTGACACGCGGGGCAGGGGCATATTCGGCCATGTCCGAGGCCTGGCCAAAGGTGATCACACCCTCCGCTTTTTCGGCTGCGGCTTGGGGGGCGGTTGAATCGGTATGTTGCAGAATTACGTCCGCGCCCTGTTCAATAAGGGCTGTGGCGGCATCCGCCTCTTTTGCCGGATCGAACCAGGTGTAGGCCCAGATGATCTTGAACTGGACATCAGGATTAGCCTTTTTGGCGTGGATATAGGCCGAGTTGATACCGCGGATAACTTCGGGGATCGGGAAGGATGCGATATAGCCAATGATATTCGATTTGGTCATGCGGCCCGCGATATGGCCCTGCACAGCGCGGCCTTCATAAAAACGCGCCGAGTAAGTCGACACGTTAGGCGCAGTCTTATAGCCGGTCGCGTGTTCAAATTTCACCTTGGGAAATTTACCTGCAACGCTCAGCGTCGGCTCCATATAACCAAAGGATGTGGTAAAGATCAGGTCTGCACCCTGCAGGGCCATCTGCGTGATCGCGCGTTCGGCATCGGCACCTTCTGGCACACTTTCCTGAAACACGGTTTCGACCTTGTCGCCGAAATGTTCCTCAACCGCCAGGCGGCCCTGATTGTGCTCATAGGTCCAGCCGCCGTCGCCAACGGGGCCCACGTAGATAAAGCCGACCTTGGTTTTGTCCTGGGCCATTGCGGAGGTTGCCAGCCCGACCGTCAGCGCTGCGGAGGCGAGGAATTTGGTTAGTTTCATGAGTGGAGTCTCCCTTAATTTTTTGATTGTTAGCGTGTTACTGCGTGGCGTGGAAGATGCGACCAAGCGATGCTGGCGCGCGGCTGCGGTCGGCTGACATGATGACCAGAACCAGAATAGTGATTAGGTAAGGCGACATCGACAGGTATTCCACCGGGATGGAAACCCCTGCCGCCTGCAGGTTCAGTTGCAGCACTGTGACCCCGCCGAACAGATAGGCCCCCAGCATCACGCGGCCTGCTTTCCAGCTGGCAAAAACGACCAGCGCCAAGGCAATCCAGCCCGCTCCGGCAGTCATGCCTTCGGTCCATTGGGGGACGCGGATCAGGCTGATATAGGCACCGCCAAGCCCAGCACAGGCGCCACCGAACAGAATGGCCATAACGCGAACGCGCACCACCTTATAGCCAAGTGCATGGGCGGCATCGTGGTTTTCACCGACCGCGCGCAGGACGAGGCCAATACGGGTGTATTTCAGCATGGCCCAGATTGCGGCGACCAGTGCCAGACCAAAATAGACCATCAGGTCATGGGAAAAAACCACGGGCCCAAGGAAGGGGATATCGCCAAGGATCGGGATATCCAGTTTGGCAGTGTGGGGCGGTTTGACGCCCACATAGCCCTGTCCCAGCAGGGAACTAAGCCCGAGACCAAAGAGCGTCAGCGCAAGACCGCTTGCCACCTGATTGGCCAGGGCGAATTGCGTCAGCAGGGCAAAGAGAAGTGACAGCAATGCGCCCCCCGCTGCCGCCGCGACAAAACCCCAAAAGGGCGATCCGGTTTCAACCGCCACGGCAAAGCCGCAGATCGCGCCGGTGATCATCATTCCCTCGACGCCAAGGTTCAGAACGCCCGAGCGTTCGACCACCAATTCGCCCAGGGCGGCAATCAGAATGGGAGTGGCCGCGACCATGAGAGAGGCTAGAAGGAGGACGGGATTGATCGAGGACAGGTCCATCAGGCGGTCTCCGCTTTGACAAATCGGATACGGTAGTTTGTCAACAAATCCACCGCCAACAGGAAGAACAACAACATCCCCTGAAACAGCTGAATGGCGGCGGCGGGCAGGCCAAGGTTGGATTGGGCGATCTCGCCGCCGATATATGTCAGCGCCATCAACAGCCCTGCCAGCATTATTCCCACCGGATGCAACCGGCCCAGAAAGGCCACGATGATGGCGGTGAATCCATAGCCCACGTTGAAATCAATGCTGATCTGTCCGGCGGGGCCCGAGACCTCGAACAGTCCGGCCAACCCGGCCAGCGCGCCAGACGTGCCAAGGCAGAACAGGATCAGAAGATTGGGTCTTACACCAGCAAAGCGTGCCGCGCGCGGGGCCTGTCCGGTCAGGCGGATGTGGTAGCCAAGGATATGTCGGTTCAGCAGGATATAGGCAAAGATTACCGCAATCAGCGCGGCGACAACACCCCAATGCATGCCGCTGCCAGTGATGATCTCGGCGTTATGACCGCTTGCGTATTGCTGGAAATTACGGCTGCCCGGAAAGCCGAACCCTTCGGGGTTTTTCAACAGGCCCAGTGACATCGAGGCCAATAGTTGTTCGGCCACATAAACCAGCATTAGTGAAACAAGAATTTCATTGGTGCCAAATCGGACCTGCAGAAAGGCCGGGATCATTGCCCAGGCCAACCCTCCTAACGCGCCCGCCAGAACCATCAGCGGGAAAATGAGCCAGGATTCAGCCGGGTAAAAGGCCAATCCCACAGCGGCGCCTGTGATCGCGCCGATGATATATTGCCCCTCGGCGCCGATGTTCCAGATGCCTGCACGAAAACCCAGCGAAAGCCCGATCGCGATCAGCACCAAAGGCGCGCCTTTCACCAGCAGTTGCGGGCGATAGTAGAACGAAAACTCACCGAAAAGGGGCTCCCAGAAAATGGTGGCGACGGCCTCAATCGGGTTTTTGCCGAGCAATGCAAACAAAGCGCTGCCCGCGATCATGGTGATGATCACGGCCAGCAGCGGTGTCAGATAGGTCCAGAGTTGCGAGGGTTGGGGCCGTTTTTCAAGCTTCAACATGGGCCACCTCCATTCCGTGTGCACCGCCCATCATCAGGCCGATTTCATCCACGCTCAGGCCCTGTGCCGGGCGGATATCTGACAGGCGACCTTCGTTCAGGGCGCAGAACCTGTCAGAGATTTCCATCAACTCGTCCAGGTCCTGACTGATGCAGATCACGGCGGTGCCATTTGCCGCCAGATCCAGCAGTGCCTGCCGGATTGAGGCGGCGGCGGCCGCGTCAACGCCCCATGTGGGTTGGTTCACGACCAGAACCTCGGGGTGTTGCAGCACCTCGCGACCGATAACGAACTTTTGCAGATTGCCGCCCGACAGCGCCCGCGCGGCCGTACCGGGCCCAGGGGTTCGGACATCGAACGTTTTGATGATCCGTTTGGCGAATTCTTCCGTGGCGGCCCATTTCAAAAAGCCGCGGTTCATCAGATTTTCACGCTTGGCGCCTGTCAACAGGGCGTTTTCGGTCAGGCTCATTTCAGGGGCCGCGGCGTGGCCCAAACGCTCTTCGGGGGCGGTCAGAAGGCCGCGATCGCGCCGGGCGGTGGGCCCAAGGTTGCCGATGGGCTGACCCATCAGGCGGATCGCTTCGTTGTCGGTTGTCAGTTCACCAGAAAGGGCGCCCCAAAGCTCATCCTGGCCGTTGCCAGCAACTCCGCCGATACCCAGGATTTCGCCCTTTTTTACGGTGAAATGGATATTTCTCAACGAGGTGCCAAATTCACCCGGTGACCCGAGGGACAGACCGGTAACATCCAGCGCCACATCCCCCAATTCGCGACCAGCGCGCGCCGGGGCTTCAAATGCACTGCCAACCATCAGTTCGGCCATTTCGCGGGCGGACGTATCACGCGGGATACAGGTGCCGACGTTCTTGCCAAGGCGCAGAATCGTGGCATGGTCACAAAGCGCGCGTATCTCTTCAAGCTTGTGCGAGATATATAGGATCGCGACGCCTTCGGAGGTCAGTTTACGCAGGGTTTCAAACAGGATTTCAACCTCTTGCGGGGTCAGGACGCTGGTTGGTTCATCCATGATCAACAGGCGCGGATCCTGCAGCAGGCAGCGGATGATTTCAACGCGCTGGCGTTCGCCTGCGGAAAGATCGCCCACTGTCCGGAAAGGATCGAGCGGCAGGCCATAGGCTTCCGAAACATCGCGGATACGTGTGGCCAGATCGCGCATGGGCGGAGGATTTTCCATCCCGAGCGCCACGTTTTCCGCGACGTTCAACGCGTCGAAAAGCGAAAAATGCTGAAAGACCATGGCAACACCAGCCGCGCGCGCGGCGCGTGGTTCGGTCGGCGCGAAAGGCGCTCCGCGCAATGTCATGGTGCCACTGTCGGGTTTGACCAGGCCATAGATCATCTTGACCAATGTCGATTTTCCAGCGCCGTTTTCACCCAGCAGGGCATGCACTTCACCCTCGGTAATCTCGAACGAGACATCGCTGTTGGCGATGACCCCGGGGTAGGCCTTGGTCAGCCCGGAAATTCTAAGCAATGTTTTCGTCACGCTATCTTCTCCTGCCCAAGCTGCTGAGGCGATCGTTCATTCAATAATGCTGCAGCAACACCCACTGCAATTGCCTGTGGGTGTTTTCCCAGGTCTGGATCCCCAATCGGGCATTGAATGCGCGCTATTTGTTCGCCTGCGTGACCAAGCAACGCCAGGCGTTTGCGAAAGCGGGCCCATTTGGTGGCCGAACCGATCAACCCGACGTGGCCAAAGCCATGTGCCAAAAGCTGGTGGCAAAGTTCAAGATCAAGCGCGTGAGAGTAGGTGAGAACCAGATGATTTGCGTCAACCGGGGCATGACGAACCAGACGTGCGGGGTCTTGTGCGGGCAGGGCGGTGACGTTGGGTGGGATTTCGTCAGGAAACCGGTCAGTAGCAGTATCCACCCACGTGATTTGCACCCACGGCAACGGCGCAAGTGTATGAACCAGCGCGCGGCCCACATGACCCGCCCCCCAGATCCACAGGGTTGTGGTCGGGGTCTCAAACGGTTCAATCATCCAGTCGCCGATCAGTTGCGGCATCGGGGGCACGCCTTGCGCACGGGTTGCGGCAAGAAGGCGTTTGACCTTGAAAGGCATATCGCCATGGCCGGCAACCAAACGGGCAAAGACCTGTTGCTGGGTGAGTGTTTTCAGCCGCTCGGCGTCGTAAATTTCTGTCAGAACGTCCACTGCACCGCCGCAGCATTGGCCCATTTCAGGACCAAGCGCGTGACGGCCAAGCTGGTTGGGGGCGGCCTGCAACCGTGCGGCGCGGGCAAGGTTGAATTCCAGGGTACCACCACCGATGGTGCCGGATTGTCCTGTCTCCCAGACAAGCATCGCCGCGCCAACTTCACGCGGCGTCGAGCCGTGTGTGGCGGCGACCACAACCCGGGCCACGCGGCCATGTTGCGCTACGGCGCGGGACAGGCTGTTCAGATCAAATCCCATCACGCACCTTTTGAACGGTATGCAATATCTGTTCGGCGGTGGCGGGCGCATCCAGCGCCGGATAACCCGGCCCGCAGGCGGCGACCGCATCCGATAGCGCAAGAAAGGCCGATATACCCAACATGAAAGGCGGCTCTCCCACCGCTTTGGAGCGATAGATCGTATCTTCGCGGTTTTCGCTGTCCCAAAGGGTGACGTTGAACACATCGGGCCGGTCGCCACAGGCCGGGATCTTGTAGGTCGATGGGGCGTGAGTGGTCAGGCGGCCCTTGTCGTCCCAGACCAGTTCCTCGGTTGTCAACCAGCCTGCGCCCTGAACATAGCCGCCTTCGATCTGTCCGATGTCCAGTGCCGGGTTCAGGCTGGCCCCTGCGTCATGCAGAATGTCGGTGCGCAGGATGCGGTTTTCGCCGGTCAGCGTATCAATTACCACCTCGGTCACGGCGGCGCCGTAGGCGAAATAAAAGAACGGGCGCCCATGGCCCTTGATCCTGTCCCAGGCGACTTTTGGCGTTTTGTAAAACCCCGTGGCACTAAGGCTGATGCGGTTTTCATAAGACAGTTTTGCGGCTTCGGCGAAAGTATAACTGTGATCGCCAAGGCAGACTTTACCATCGGCAAAGGTGACGTTTGATGCGTCCGATTGATGGTGTTTGGCCAGAAATTCAGCCATCCGGTCGCGTATCTTATCGCAAGCCGCCTTGACTGCCATACCATTGAGATCACTGCCGGAACTGGCGGCGGTGGCCGAGGTGTTGGGAACTTTGGAGGTATCAGTGGCGGTGATCTTGATCGCCTCCAGGGGTAGGCCAAAGCGGGCGGCGGCCACCTGTGCAACTTTCTGGAACAGGCCCTGGCCCATTTCTGTGCCACCGTGGTTCAGATGAACCGAGCCGTCTTGGTAGACATGTACCAACGCGCCCGCCTGATTGAGATGGGTAAGGGTAAAAGAGATGCCGAATTTGACGGGGGTCAGGGCGATGCCCTTTTTCAGCACCGGATTGACCGCGTTCCAGTCTATTACGGCCTGGCGACGGGTGTGGTAGTTGCTGTTTGTGACCAACGCGTCGGTCATCTCATGCAGGATGAAATCCTCAACGTCCTGCCCATAAGGTGTGGTGTCATGTGCCCGTGCTGTGGCGGCGGCGTAGAAATTGACTTTACGAACCTCAAGCGGGTCGGCGCCAAGATGGTGGGCGACATGGTCGATAACTCGTTCGATCCCGACCACTCCCTGTGGGCCACCAAATCCGCGATAGGCTGTGGCGGATTGGGTGTTGGTCTTCAGACGATGCGATTCGATGCGCGCGGCGGGCAGGTTATAGGCATTGTCGGCATGCAGCATAGCCCGATCCGCCACGGGCAAGGAAAGATCCTGCGCCCAGCCGCACCGAGCGTATTGGACAAATTCGACCCCCATCAGTTTTCCCGTATCATCAAAACCCGCGCGATAGGTGATGCGGAAATCATGCCGCTTGCCGGTAATCATCATATCGTCGTCGCGGTCATAGCGCATTTTGCAGGGCTGATCGGTCAGGCTGGCGGCGACGGCGCAGGCAATGGCCAGCGCATTCCCCTGACTTTCCTTGCCGCCAAACCCACCGCCCATACGGCGGGTTTCCACGCGGACGGCATTCATGGGCCGACCCAGGGCATGGGCGACCTTGTGCTGAATTTCGCTTGGATGCTGGGTGGATGAGTGCACCAGCATGTCGCCATCTTCCTGTGGGAGGGCCAAAGCGGCCTGACCTTCAAGATAGAAATGTTCCTGCCCGCCAATTTCAAAGGTTCCTTCGATCTGGTGGGGCGCATTGGTGATAGCTTGGGCCGCGTCGCCTTTGGAATAGGTGCGGGGGCCTTCTTCGAACCGGCTGTCGGCGGCCAAAGCGTCGTCGATGCTCAGGATCGCGGCGGTCTCTGCAATCCTGGCCGAGCCGAGACGCGCCGCTTTGCGGGCGGCAAGGTGGCTGGTCGCTACAACCAGAAACAGAGGCTGGCCCAGATAGTGAACCTCGCCCTTCGCCAGAAGCGGTTCATCATGAGCAGACGGAGAGCAGTCTGCATCATGCGGCAGATCGCCATCGGTCAGAACCGCTATCACGCCGGGTGCCGCGCGCACGGCAGAAAGGTCAATCGCGGTGATCCGGCCTGCGGCCACATCCGAAAGGCCAAAGGCCAGATGCAGACAGCGGGCAGGTGTTGGTATATCATCGACGTAGCGCGCCGTCCCGGTCACATGCAGGTGTGCGGCATCATGGGGCAGGGGCTGTGAGACGCTCATGGCTGGACCTCCAGCACGCTGACGGACCCACCCAGGTCTTCCAGATAGTAGCGCGTCAACATGTTGCGGGCGGTCTCTGACCGGTAGCTGGCCGAGGCACGCATGTCAGACATAGGCGTATAATCCAAACCCCACGCAGGCCAAGCGGCTGCGATAGTCTCTTTGGTCCAGGGCTGGCCGGTCAAGGCCGCTTCGACATGGGATGCGCGTTTGGGTGTACCCGCCATGCCGCCAAAGGCGATACGGGCAGAGGTTACCATGCCATCTTCGACTGTGATGTTGAAACAACCGCAGACGGCGGAAATATCCTGATCAAATCGTTTGCTGAGTTTGTAGCAGCGCAACCTGTCGGTCTGGCGCGGGATGGTAATGAATTCAACGAATTCGCCACGGCCGCGATCCTGTTTGCCATACTCGATAAAGAAATCCTCAAGCGGCAAAGTGCGGCGGGTATCGCCCAGACGCAACTGCAGCACGGCACCCAGGGCGATCAGCGCGGGAGGGCCATCGCCGATGGGAGAGCCGTTGGCAATATTGCCGCCAATGGTCGCGGCGCTGCGCACTTGAGCCGATCCATAGCGGCGGATCATGTCGGCAAAGCTGGGGTGCAGGTCTTGCATGGCCGCACCCAATCGATCGAGGGTGACAGCGGCGCCAATGCGGATTTCGTGATCGGTGCTCTGGATTTGCTGCAGGTCAGCGCAACGATGCAGGAATGCAGCGGGTGTGATATCCTGCAAGCGCTTGGTAACCCAAAGCCCCACGTCTGTGGCCCCGCCCACCAGTGTCGTGTCAGGGTTTTCCAGCAAAAGCGCGGCGAGCGCGTCGGAGGACCCCGGCAGCGCCGGGGCCGCCTCGGCGCCCGCGTCGCCCCTGAGGGTCTCCATGTCGTGAAGCATCCAGGGTGGGACAGGCTGATCGGCGGCGGATCTTGCCGCGCGAATGATCGGCGCATAGCCCGTGCAGCGGCAAAGATTACCCGCCAGTACCGTGTCGTGATCACTGTCGCCGTTAAGGTGTGCCACTGCCATCGAGACCACAAAACCAGGCGTGCAAAAGCCGCATTGTGAACCGTGGTTTTCGATCATCGCCTGTTGAACCGGGTGCAGCATGCCGTCAGGGCCGCTGATGCCTTCAACCGTGCGCACCGCTTTGCCGTGCAGTTGCGGCATTAGCAGGATGCAGGCGTTAAGTGCTTTTGTCCCCTGCGCGTCGCTGACCATAACCGTGCAGGCCCCGCAGTCGCCCTCGTTACAGCCTTCCTTGGTGCCGTTTAGATTGCGGCTTTCACGCAGCCAGTCCAATAGTGTTTGAGTGTCAGGAATATCACTTAGGTCCACCCATTCTCCGTTCAGAAGAAAGTGTATGTTCATGCAAATTTGCCCGCCACGATACCTATGCCTTTTTATGCTCCCCTCGATGTGGCGTAGAAAAGAGCAGGCTTTCCCTGCTTTCAGGCTATGCGGGCCCAAGTGGGTTTGGCAAGGGCGCAGTGAAGCGCGGTAACTGCAATTGAGTTGCCGCATTGTGAATTTTGCTACTTTATCAACATACTAAAGGAGCCTTGAGTGATTGCCTTGGTTTTCTTGAAACTGCTTCTGGACGGCACCGGAAATTTTTTCCAGGTGCAGGCCGGACCTACGCATTGAGGTGGCAGACGGCCAAAGCCTGTCTTAGGGTAGGGGCATGAGCACTGATCCCCGATTCATCCACCTGCGCGTGCATACCGAGTATTCGCTTCTTGAAGGGGCGATGCGCCTGAAGAAACTTTCCGGCCTCTGTGCTGCGGCAGGCATGCCCGCAGTGGCGGTGACCGACACCAACAACATGTTTGCAGCACTTGAGTTCTCAGTGACGGCAAGCGGGGCAGGTATCCAGCCAATCATGGGTTGCCAGGTTGACATGGCCTATGTCCCGGCGACGCCGGGCGAGCGGGCCAAGCCACCCGCCCCGGTGGTTTTGCTGGCGCAGAACGAACGTGGCTATGAAAACCTGATGAAGCTGAACTCTTGCCTGTACCTGCGGGGGGATGGTGAATTACCGCATGTAACGGCAGATGATCTGCAGCGGCATGCCGAGGGGGTGATTTGCCTTTCGGGTGGACCGGACGGGCCGGTTGGCCGCTTGCTGCAAGCGGGGCAACGCCCAGCGGCCGAGGCGCTAATGGCGCGGCTGAAGGCGGCCTTTGGTGATCGGCTTTATGTCGAGCTGCAACGACACCCAGGTGAAAACGGTGCGCCGGAGGCGGAAAAGCTGACCGAGCGCGGCTTTGTCGAAATGGCCTATGCGATGGGCCTGCCACTAGTGGCCACAAACGATGTCTATTTCCCCAAGTCCGAGATGTACGAAGCGCATGATGCTATGATTTGCGTGGCCGAAGGGGCCTACGTTGACCAAAGCACGCCGCGCCGCCGCCTGACCGCGCAGCATTATTTCAAAAGCCCACAGGAAATGGTGACGCTTTTCGCCGATCTGCCTGAGGCGATTGAAAACACTGTTGAAATTGCCAAGCGATGTGCTTTCGGTGCCTATTGCCGCGATCCGATCCTGCCAAAGTTTGCCGATGATGAAGTGGACGAATTGCGCCGACAAGCCAAAGCAGGCTTGCAGGCGCGCCTTGCAGTTATCCCGCATGCCGCACCGGTCGAGGACTACGAGGCACGGCTCGAATTCGAGTTGGGCATCATCGAGGGTATGGGCTTTCCTGGTTATTTCCTGATCGTCGCGGACTTTATCAAATGGGCCAAGGATCACGATATTCCGGTGGGTCCGGGGCGCGGATCGGGTGCAGGCAGCCTTGTGGCCTATGCCCTGACGATCACCGATCTTGACCCGCTGCGTTATTCGCTGCTTTTTGAGCGGTTTCTGAACCCCGAGCGAGTTTCGATGCCGGACTTCGATATCGACTTCTGCATGGATCGCCGCGAGGAGGTGATCCAATACGTGCAGGAGAAATATGGCCGCGACAGGGTGGGGCAGATCATTACCTTTGGTGCACTTCTGAGTAAGGCTGCGGTGCGCGACATCGGCCGGGTTTTGCAGATGCCGTATGGGCAGGTAGACCGGTTGTCCAAGATGATCCCGGTGGAAGGCGTTAAACCTGTCAGTATCGAGCAGGCACTGGCCCAGGAAGACCGTCTGCGCGAAGAAGCCAGGAACGAAGAGGTGGTCGATCGCCTGCTGAAATATGGCATGCAGGTGGAAGGGTTGCTGCGCAATGCCTCGACCCACGCGGCCGGCGTGGTGATCGGGGATCGCTCATTGGATGAGTTGGTGCCGCTTTATCAGGACCCGCGTTCGGATATGCCAGCAACGCAGTTCAACATGAAATGGGTCGAACAGGCCGGACTGGTGAAGTTTGACTTTCTGGGTCTGAAAACTTTGACCGTGATTCAAAATGCGATTCAGCAGATCCATGGTGAAGGGCGCGATCTGCATGTCGCTGCCGATGGTCGCCGGATCTACGAGCCCGCGCCGGGGGCCGAGAATGATATCGGACATATCCCGCTGGATGATGAAAAGACGTATGAACTTTATGCGCGGGCCAAAACTGTGGCGGTGTTCCAGGTTGAAAGCTCGGGCATGATGGACGCGCTAAAGCGCATGAAGCCGACCTGTATCGAGGATATCGTGGCGCTTGTGGCACTTTATCGTCCCGGCCCGATGGAAAACATTCCGACCTATTGCGAAGTCAAGAACGGCCTGCGCGAGATTGAATCGATCCACCCCCTGATCGACAGCATTCTTGAGGAAACCCAGGGCATCATCGTCTATCAGGAACAGGTGATGCAGATCGCCCAGGTGATGGCAGGCTATAGCCTTGGTGGTGCTGATCTTCTGCGCCGCGCGATGGGTAAGAAGATCAAAGAGGCGATGGATGCCGAACGACCCAAATTTGAAAAAGGCGCGGGTGAGAACGGTGTTGAAAAGAAAAAAGCCAGCGAGGTTTTTGACCTGCTGGAGAAATTTGCCAACTATGGCTTCAACAAATCCCACGCCGCTGCCTATGCGGTGGTCAGCTATAAGACGGCGTGGTTGAAAACCAATCACCCGGTTGAATTTATGGCTGGTGTGATGAACTGCGATATTCACCTGACCGATAAGCTGGCAGTTTATTTCGAAGAGGTGAAAAAGGGGCTGGATCTGCCTTACCTGCCGCCCTGCGTAAACCGGTCAGAGCCGACGTTCGTCGTGCGCGAGGGGGCATTACACTATGCGCTAGGGGCTTTGAAGAACGTGGGTGTTGAGGCGATGAAGCTGATCACCGAGGGACGTGGCGACAAACCGTTTGCAACGCTTTACGATTTTGCCCGACGGGTCGATCTGAAACGGGTTGGCAAGCGGCCATTGGAAATGCTGGCGCGTGCAGGCGCCTTTGATGAGTTGGACCGCAACCGTCGCCGTGTGTTTGACAGTGTCGAGGCGCTGACGAATTACTCGGCAGCGATTCATGATCAGAAAAACTCGAATCAGGTGTCGCTGTTCGGTGAGGCGGGCGATGACTTGCCCGAACCACGTCTGAGCCCGGTAGAAGACTGGCTGCCTGCGGAACGCCTGACCGAAGAATTCAAGGCGATAGGCTTCTATCTGTCCGGTCACCCGCTTGACGACTACATGGCCGCCTTGCGACGCAAAGACGTGAAAACGCTGGACGAAGTGACGGTACAGGCCGAGCGCGCCCCTGCGATTGTGAAAATGGCGGGCGTTGTGGCCGGACGGCAAGAGCGCAAGTCGGCGCGTGGCAATCGATTTGCCTTTGTCCAGCTCAGCGATACAACCGGGGGGTACGAGGTGACGTTGTTCTCGGACACGCTGGAGAAATCGCGCGATTACCTCGAGACTGGTGCGCAGGTGGTGATTACTGCCGAGGCGACGTTGGAGAGCGACCAGTTAAAATTGTTGTGCCGTTCCGTGGCGCCGATTGACAATGTGGTGGCCGACGCGGGCGCTGTGGGCCTGCGGATATTTGTAGATCAGGCCGACGTGATCCATACCGTCGCTTCGGTGCTGCAGAATGCAGCGCAAACGGTCAAGACAGGTGGACGAGGCCCCATTCATTTCTGCCTGATGGATCAGGGCCTGCCCGGTGAGGTCGAAATTGCGACCGGTCAGGAGTATCCGGTTACCCCGCAAATCAAAGGCGCCATAAAAAGCCTTGGTGGCGTTGTGATGGTGGAAGAGTTGTGACAACCGGCAGCACTGCGCAGGAGTTTGACGCCTATACCCTGTTTGATGATGTGCCTTATGGCACAGCAATGCTGAACGGTACTGAAACCATACTGCACGCGGCGCTTTATCTGCCCAATTCGTATTCAGCGCCGCCGCCCTTGTTGCTCTGGCTGCACGACGGGGCGTTCAAATTTGGCAGCTATAAACAAAGGATTTGTGGCCGGGTCGGGCGCCGAATGGCGCGGGCAGGCATCGCTGTAGCAGCCATTCAATACCGGCTTAATGCCACGCCCGAAGATCTGTCGCCAACTGTGCGCGACCAGTTCGACGAACTGATGGGCAAAAGCACGCGGTTGATCCGCAACGGTCTAACCCATCACCGGTCGCTGGCCGCGATGGAGGATTGCGTGGTCTTCCTGAACTGGGCCGAGCAGCAGGCCGATCTTTACGGTTGGTCTGGCGGCCGGGTCATCGGCGGAATGTCAGCGGGTGGCATCACCGCCTTGAATGCGCTTTTTACCGCGCCTTCGCTTGGCCTGAATCGTCCGCCCGTGGCTGGCGTATTCTGCTTGTCGGGGGGGTATACCTATCCCGATCTGGTTCACGCGCCGACGCAAACCAGGGTGCTGGCCCTTCACAACCCAGATGACAGACGGGTGTCGATCCGCGGCGTACGGATGTTAAAGGAAAAACTGGGCGACCGGATGGAGCTTTTGGAATCCGACAGCATGATTCACGGGCGTATCGCGCTGACGCCGGATGAAAGGCCGATGGTCAGTTTTGCGCGCTTGTCCGAATTTGTCCGCAAAGCCGTGAATCAGTAATTTCAGAATGGGCTACCAGTGTGGTGGGCGCTCGTCCCCCAAAACCACTTGCGGGCTATTGGTCGCTTCGCGTTCGGCCTCGCGTTCCAGCAGCAACTGAACACGGCGGGTCAGCATGGCAATCTCGGTTTCCTGCCGGGCCACGATGTCTGACAACTCGTCTGTTGTGCGGGTCAGATGCGCGATCTGTTCTTCAAGTTTTTCCATGTTTGCAGGTGTACGGTGCAGCGCCTGCGCCGGTCAATAGCATGTGTATCGTCCCGGCGGGGAAAGCCGCGCCTTGCCCCCGATGCGCCCTTGGGCTAGACCCCGCGACGACAGCCACCCGCAAGGACCAAGCCATGGCCAAGCCTAAAAAACAACCCCGCCCCAAGGCTGAAACGCCGAAAGGGTTTCGCGATTATTTCGGCGCCGAAGTATCCGAACGCGCCGAGATGCTGCAAAAGATCGCCGGGGTCTATCATCGCTACGGGTTTGACGCGCTGGAAAGCAGTGCGGTGGAAACGGTCGAGGCGCTTGGCAAGTTCCTTCCGGATGTGGACCGTCCAAACGAGGGCGTCTTTGCCTGGCAGGACGAGGACGAGAAATGGCTGGCGCTGCGCTATGATCTGACGGCGCCTTTGGCGCGGGTTTACGCACAGCATCGCAACGATCTTCCGACGCCCTATCGGCGCTATGCCATGGGGCCGGTCTGGCGCAATGAAAAACCGGGGCCGGGGCGGTTTCGCCAGTTTTATCAATGTGATGCGGATACGGTTGGCACAGCGAGCATGGCGGCAGACGCCGAGATTTGCGCGATGCTTGCCGATTGCCTTGAAGAGGTCGGCATCCCCCGCGGCGACTATGTGGTGCGGGTGAACAACCGCAAGGTTCTGAACGGGGTTTTGGAGGCGATTGGTTTGAGTGAAGACCTTCTTCTCAATCCTCGCCCAATGACAGTCGATGAAGCCGCAGATGCTCTTTACGCCGAAATGGTCAGGAGGAACATTGAGCAGATTTCGCGAGCTGATGTCCTTCGTCAGATCGACAAGTTCGACAAAGTTGGCCTCGAGGGCGTCAAAGCCCTTCTGACAGACGGTCGAGAAGACAGTTCGGGTGCTTTTATTGAGGGTGTTGGCCTTACTGAGGATGCAGCAGAAAGAGTTCTACTGTTTCTAACATCTCGCGGGCATTCGAATTCTGAAACCTTGGCCAATCTGCGCGCGGCGGTCGGTGGCTCGGACATGGGCATGCAAGGCGTCAACGAACTCGAGGAAATCGCCACCCTCCTCGCCGCCCAAGGCTATGGTCCCGACCGCATCGTGATCGACCCTTCGGTGGTGCGCGGCCTGGGCTACTACACCGGCCCTGTTTTCGAGGCCGAACTGACCTTTGAAATCTTTGACGAAAAAGGCCGCAAGCGCCAGTTCGGCAGCGTTGCGGGCGGCGGGCGTTATGACGATCTTGTCAAGCGCTTCACCGGACAGGCTGTGCCGGCCACGGGTGTCAGCATCGGCGTTGATCGCCTGTTGGCGGCGCTGCATGAAAAGGGCCGGATTGGCGGCTCGGTTCAGGGGCCGGTGGTCGTTACGGTGATGGACCGCGACCGGATGGCTGATTATCAGAAAATGGTCGGCGAATTGCGCGCTGCCGGTATCCGCGCCGAGGTGTACCTCGGTAACCCCAAGAGCTTTGGCAACCAGTTGAAATATGCCGATAAGCGCAACAGCCCCGTCGCGGTGATCGAGGGCGGCGATGAAAAGGCCAAGGGTGTGGTGCAGATCAAGGATCTGATCCTTGGCGCGCAGATTGCGGAAAATGCCACGCTGGAAGAATGGAAAGAGCGACCCAGCCAGTTTGAAGTACCCCGTACGCAACTGGTTGAAAAAGTTCGCGAAATTCTGGGCGGGCAGGGCTGATGCCTGAACGCGCCGCAATTCGGGCCGAGGCCACCCGTCTGCGCACCATGTTCGAGGCGGCAGGGGCGCAGCCGGTTGAAACCTCGGTGCTGCAACCCGCCGAGGTTTTGCTGGACCTTTATGGCGAGGATATCCGGGCAAGGGCCTATGTGACATCGGATGCGTTGCGGGGCGAACAGATGCTGCGCCCGGATTTCACGGTGCCTGTCGTGCAGATGCATATGGAGCACGGGGCCGAGCCGGCGCGTTATACCTATTCGGGCGAGGTTTTCCGGCGGCAGGAAGATGATGCTGACCGCGCCAATGAGTATACGCAAGTCGGGTTCGAGCTGTTTGACCGCGAGCAACCACAGGCGGCGGATGCAGAAGTTTTCTTTATGATTTACAGCATGTTGTCGTCTTTTGAATTGCGCGCCTCGACCGGAGATATCGGTATCCTGATGGCGGCAGTCGAAGGGTTGCAAACAACCGAGCGGCGTAAGCGGGCCCTGATGCGGCACATCTGGCGCCCGCGGCGGTTTCGGGCACTGATCGAGCGATTCTCGGGGCGGGCGGTGGTGCCAGAAAGCCGGATGGCCCTGCTGGCCGCGCGGGATCCTCTGGCTGCGGCCGGTCCGGTGATAGGGTTGCGTGGACTGGATGAAATTTCAAGTCGCATCAATGCCTTGCGTGAAGATGCAGCGGCTGATCCGATCTCGGAACAGGACGTGTTGTTGATTGATGCCATTCTGGCGGTGCGTGAAACCAGCGACAATGCGCTGGAGCGGCTGCGTGATATCGCGGTGGATATGCCGGCGATCACGACCGCCGTAGACCGGCTGGCGGCGCGGCTTGATGCGCTGGATAAACGCGGCGTAGACGTTACGAAACTGGATTTTGAGGCCAGCTACGGACGGACACAGATGGAATATTATGACGGTTTTGTCTTTGGATTTTATGCAGAAAATCGCCCCGACCTGCCGCCGGTGGCAACGGGTGGGCGCTATGATGCGCTGACCCGGCAACTGGGGCAGGGGCGCGAAATTCCGGCAGTGGGTGGCGTGATCCGGCCGGGGCTTCTTCTGGAACTGGGAGGCGTCGGATGAGCCTCAAACTGGGTGTACCGTCCAAGGGGCGGCTGATGGAAAAAACCTTTGACTGGTTCGGTGAGCAGGGCATTACGCTGGGGCGCGCCGGGTCGGACCGGGAATATGCGGGTTTTGTCCAGGGTATTGATAATGTTGAACTTATCCTGCTGTCTGCAGGCGAAGTGCCGCGCGACCTGGCCGCCGGGCGCATTCATCTTGGGGTAACGGGCACGGATCTGGTACGCGAAAAACTGGGCGGTTGGGAAAACCGGGTGAAGGAACTGGCCGAACTGGGGTTCGGGCATGCGGATCTGGTGTTGGCGGTGCCGACTTGTTGGGTGGATGTGAACACGCTGGATGATCTCGATGCCGCCGCCGCTGCATTTCGGTTAAAGCACGGATTTCGCTTGAGAATTGCCACCAAGTACCACCGTCTGGTGCGTGATTTTCTGCGCGACAATGGCGTGGCGGATTACCAGTTGGCGGATAGTCAGGGCGCCACCGAGGGCACGGTCAAGAATGAAACCGCCGAGGCGATAGCCGATATTACCTCGACCGGCGACACGTTGCGGGCGAACCATTTGAAAATACTGGATGATGGGCTGATTTTAAAGTCGCAGGCGACGTTGTTCAAATCACGGATGGCCGAAATGAGCGATGCAGATCGCGCGACTTTGGTTGCGCTGAAGGAAAAGCTGCGGATCGACTGATCGAACTTTGTAAAGCCACTTCGGTTCATGGCGTCGAAATAGAGCACCCGCATGAACCTGAGAATCATTCGCATAATTTTCCCGGCGTAAACCCGGTGTGCCAATCGCACCGAAGGTGCCAGACCGGCGCGCGCATCGCGCGCTCAATTGGATCAGACCAGCCTAATCTGGCGGTGCAGACGCCCCGGAAAGGGCGCCTGCGGTTTGTCTGCAAGAAGTGAAAGTCAGAAGCGGAATGTACCGCGGATCTGAACGGTGGTCGCTTCTAGATCGCTACCTGTTGAGCCGAAATTGTCAAACTCGTGATACAGAACCTCGCCACCGACCGAGAAGTTTGCCGAAACAAGATGTTCGTAGCCAGCACCGATGAAATAACCATTGTCGTCGCCGGCGTTATTGGTATCGGCCCAGGCGTAGCCTGTGGTGCCATAGATCAGGCCATTGCCAACCTTATAGCCGCCACGGGCTTTGAGGCGAAAAATTTCCTCGACGTCGGTGGTGCCGATGGTGATGTCGGCAAAGTCATAATCCAGACCGGCACCGATCACCCAGTTGTTGCCCAGATCATAGTCATAGCCACCGACGATACCGCCGATGACACCATCGTCGTCACCACCCGGGCTGGCATCGACATTGGCAAAACCAATCTGGGCACCGCCATAGAAGCCTGTCCAGTCCTGAGCGAATGCAGGCGCGGTCATAAGCGTGATTGCGGCTGCGATAAGGGGGGTCGATTTAAGCATTTTCACGTCCTTTTGGTTACATTTCTGTCCGTTGCACACTGGGTGCGTCCGACTATGGCGGACATGGGGATAGCACCCGTATAAGGCAAGTGTGGTCGTAGTAGCGTTTGTTCAACTGGGCGTGACCGGAGTGGCTGAAAATTGCTGATGCGTGGATGGGCTGCGCTGAAAACTGCCTGTGTTCAATCAGTTCTCGGAAATGTGATCGCCCCATTCGGGCGCCCGCCCGCCCACCCTGTCCGCCCTCATGGGGCGATTTGGGGAATTGGTTAAAGCACGCCTATGTCCGCCAGTGCGGCGGATAGTTCAGGCGGCAGGCAGTCTTCACTGGCCCGTCCCTGTGTCAGGTCGGGCGGAGCATCAGACGGGCTGAGATAGCGCCAGCCCTGGAACGGGCGTTTTGGGGCGGTGGCGGTGCGGATCACCTCGGGGTCAAGCACAAAGGCGCAACGGCGGATTCCGTCATTTCCGATCACTTCGTCAAACCGGATCAGGCGCTGGCGGCATTGTAACATCCCCTGAAATACCCAGTAGATCGAGCCACCCTGCAGGATTTCGGCTTCGCGTTTCGGCCACATCCGGGTGATGTGGCGCGGCAGGCCATCCGGGCCCTGCGCACGGGGCGTGGATTGCCAGTCGCTCAGCCCTTCGACCGAGGTTGTTCCGACGCTGAGTTTGATCAGGTGCATTGTCACCACAAGAATCCCCACATTGGGCACATAGGGTAGTGGAAATGGCGACGGCTTCAAGCTATTGTGGTTGCCTGCTGGCCCAAGGAATCGCTACATGACCCGATTTTCCACCCCGATCGCCGAACAGATCTGGAATATGAAATACCGTTTCAAGGCGCCGGATGGCACGCCCCACGACAAGACGGTCGAAGATAGCTGGCGTCGTATTGCAAGGGCGTTGGCGCAGGTCGAGAACGACAAGGATCTGTGGGAAGACCGGTTTTACGGGGCGCTGGAGGATTTCAAATTCCTGCCGGCGGGGCGTATCACCGCAGGGGCGGGCACGGGCCGCAAGGTGACGCTGTTCAATTGTTTTGTCATGGGCACGGTGCCCGACGACATGGGCGGGATATTCGACAACCTGCGAGAGGCGGCGCTGACGATGCAGCAGGGCGGCGGGATCGGCTATGATTTCAGCACGATCCGGCCCAAGGGCGCGGATGTAAAGGGCGTGGGGGCCGATGCCAGTGGCCCGCTGAGTTTCATGGATGTGTGGGATGCGATGTGTCGCACGATCATGAGTGCGGGGTCACGGCGCGGGGCGATGATGGCGACGATGCGTTGCGATCACCCCGATATTGAGGGTTTTATTGCCGCCAAGGCCGATGCGGTGCGTTTGCGTATGTTCAACCTCAGCGTACTTGTCACCGATGAATTCATGGCGGCGGTCAAGGCCAACGGGCCCTGGGATCTTGTATTTGACGGTAAGGTCTATCACACCATTCAGGCGCGCGATCTGTGGAACCGGATCATGCAGGCGACCTATGATTTTGCTGAACCTGGGGTGATTTTCATCGATCGGATCAATGCCGCCAACAACCTGAGCTATTGCGAGACCATCGCAGCCACCAACCCTTGTGGCGAGCAGCCTTTGCCCCCCTATGGGGCCTGCCTGTTGGGGTCGATCAACATGGCAAAGCTGGTCAGAGATCCGTTTGAAGAACGCGCGCATCTGTGTGAAACGGCGTTGAATGATCTGGTAGGTAAAGCCGTCAGGATGATGGATAATGTGGTGGATGCGTCAAAATTTCCGCTTGAGGCACAGGCCGCCGAGGCACGGGCCAAACGGCGGATTGGTCTTGGGGTCACGGGACTTGCCGATGCGCTGCTGATGGTGGGTTTGCGCTATGGATCGGATGAGGCCGCAAAGCAGACCGAAGACTGGCTGCATGCGATTGCACGGGCGGCTTATCTGGCGTCGGTAGACCTGGCGAAAGAAAAGGGCGCGTTTCCCCTGTTTGACGCCGAAGCCTATCTGGCCAGTGGCACGATGCAAGGCATGGACGAAGACGTGCGTGCAGCGGTGGCCGAACATGGTATTCGTAATGCGTTGCTGACCAGTATCGCGCCGACCGGAACGATCAGCCTTTATGCGGGCAATGTCAGCAGCGGCATCGAGCCGGTCTTTGCCTATGCCTATACCCGCAAGGTGCTGCAGAAGGATGGCAGCCGCACCGAAGAGGAAGTGGTGGATTACGCCGTGCGGATGTGGCGCGATAAGTTTGGCGACAAGGAATTGCCCGATTATTTTGTCAATGCCCAAACGCTGGCACCGCTGGATCACGTCAAGATGCAGGCGGCGGCGCAGAAGTGGGTGGACAGCTCGATTTCCAAGACGATCAACTGCCCCGAGGATATTGCGTTTGAGGATTTCAAAGAGGTCTATATGCAGGCCTATGAAACGGGTTGCAAAGGCTGCACGACCTATCGGCCCAATGATGTGACGGGCAGCGTTCTGAGTGTGTCCGAGAGTTCTGAAAAGGTGCCGGGCGAAGCCCCCAAACAGGTGCATGGCGATTTCCCGGCAGAGGGTGGCGAGATTGTCTATATGTCCGAGCCACTGGACCGGCCCACCGAGTTGGAGGGCGCTACCTATAAGTTGAAGTGGCCCGACAGCAACCATGCGATCTATATCACCGTCAACGATATCGTGCTGAACGGGCACCGGCGCCCGTTCGAAGTTTTCATAAACTCGAAAAACATGGAACACTTCGCCTGGACCGTTGCGCTGACACGAATGATTTCGGCCGTGTTCCGGCGTGGTGGCGACGTGTCGTTTGTCGTTGAGGAACTCAAGGCGGTCTTTGATCCGCGCGGTGGGGCCTGGATGAAGGGCAAATACGTGCCCAGTATTCTGGCGGCCATTGGCGGCATTCTGGAACAGCACATGGTGCAGATCGGATTTCTGGAAGGCGAAGGCATGGGGCTGAAGAACGATCCGCAGGCGCAGGTGGTCAATCTGGGCGGCGCGCCCAAAGGCCCTGCCTGCCCGGCCTGCGGAGAGTATGGCATGCACATGGTCGAGGGCTGCATGACCTGCGGCAGTTGCGGGCATTCCAAATGCGGGTGATCATGGGGTAACCGCGTGTTTATGCTGCACCTTAAAGAGCAGGGCTGCCAGGGTTTTTAGCCTGCCGCAACGCTAGATGTTAATTCTGTGAGAAGTGGCTTTACCGTGAAAGCCGGTCTGCGATGCCTGCCATGAATCGAAGGCCCTGTTCCAGTTCTTGAACTTCGATATATTCATCCGGCGCATGGGCCCGAGAGATCGAGCCGGGACCGCAGACCACTGTTGAAAATCCGACGTCGCTGAAATAGCCGGCGTCGGTGCCAAATGCGACAACGCTACGGCTGTTCTGGCCGGTGATCTCGCTGACAAAGGCGGCGGCGCGTTCGGCGTTGCGATCGTCCAGTGAGGGCACGTTGACCTCGGTGATGATCTGGATGTCGGCCTTTGGATTGATGGCCTTCATCGGTGGCAGCAGTTCGTTTTGGGCATACTGGGTGATTTCAGCGATGATGGCCTTGCTGTCCTGGCCGGGCATCGGGCGGAATTCCCAATCGAAATTGCACCAGCCTGCGGTGGCGTTGCGCGCGGCACCGCCTTCGATGATACCGACATTGAAGGTGCCGTAGGGCGGATCATAGGGGGTATCCGGGTTGGACTGTGCCGCCAGCCGGGCGCCGATTTCCTCGATCTTGGCGATCAGGCGCCCCGCCACCGAAATGGCGCTGACACCTTTGGTGGGATTGCAGGAATGCACCTCGACCCCGGTGATTTCGGTGCGCATTTCGGCACCACCCTTATGGCCGGTGACAATGTTCATCTCGGTCGGTTCGCCCACGATCACAATGCCGGGGCGGAAGGGTTTGCCGGCCATGCTTTCCAGCAATGGAGGCATTCCCAGCCCGCCGGTTTCCTCGTCATAGGAAAAGGCGATGTGGATCGGCCTTTTCAGGTCTGCAGCTTTGAAAAGCGGAACAGAGCCCAGAACGCAGGCAAGAAATCCTTTCATGTCCACCGACCCGCGCCCATAAAGACGCTCATCCTGGCGGATAAGCTGAAACGGGTCCGTGCCCCATATCTGTCCTTCGACCGGCACCACATCGGTATGGCCGTTCAGAACAACGCCGCCGTCCAGCTCTGGACCGATTGTTGCAAATACATTGGCGCGTTCGCCATCCGCGTCATGGGACAGGGTCACCTCAACCCCATGGCCTTCGAGATAGTCCTGAATATAGCCAACGATGCCGTGGGTTGCTTGACCCGAAACACTGTCAAACCCAACAAGGTTTTTCAGAATCTCAATTGTATAATCCAGGTTGTCGGCCAACTGCGCGCCCTTTCCGTGGTACTTGTTCTGCCGCAGCCTATAGCGGCGAAATTCGATTCTGCCAGCTAAAGATTGAGCCATGTCGCAAACAAGACAGGCAGGCGTCGCATTGGGCGTACGGTTAAGGACATGACCCTCGATGCGCTGTTCATCTCCTGCACGGCACCGGCCTTTGCGACCGCGCATTACAACACCATCGTACGCGGCCAGTTGGCCCGGTATTGGCAGCATGATCCGCCGGATATGCGCATGCCACCGGTTTGGTCGGGTGGGTATAGGTCTATTACCGAGCATCAAGAAGAGAAGACGGGTCAGGCCGTCATAGCCTGTCAGGCACCGTCGAATTCGCACAGCGTGTGCACATCCATGCCCAGCGCCTCGATTCGTTTGCGCCCGCCCAGTTCGGGCAGGTCGACGATGAAAGCACAGCCGACGATTTCACCGCCCAGCCGCTCGATCAGTTTGATCCCGGCCTCGGCGGTGCCGCCGGTGGCCAGAAGATCGTCTACCAGCAGCACCTTGTCGCCGGCCTCGATCGCGTCATCGTGGATTTCTACCACGGCCTCGCCATATTCAAGCTGATAGTCTTCAGAGATCACGGCACCGGGCAGTTTGCCCTTTTTGCGGACCGGAACAAAGCCGACGCTAAGCTGATGCGCTATGGCGCCTCCCAGGATAAAGCCGCGAGCCTCAAGCCCTACAACCATGTCGATTTCCATACCGGCATAGGGGTTCAGCATCTGGTCGATAGCCATGCGAAAGCCGCGCGGATCCGCAAACAGCGTTGTCACATCGCGGAACATGATGCCTTCATGGGGAAAATCCACGATGGTGCGGATGTAATCCTTGACGGTTCTGGTGGGGGGCATGGTGCGGCTCCGATTGTGATCCGGCAGTGGTTGTGGCGCAGGACGGGCGCGGGTGCAAGGGGTCAGGCGGCGCCTCGATATTCGGCGATAGCCTGGGTGAGGGCGCTGACCGCCCAGAGTGTGAGGCCGAAAACCACGATGCAAAGCATAAAATTAAGCGCAGACTGTATCAGACGAGGGATGCGAGCCGCCGGATTGCCAAGAAACGGAATCTCGGGGCGCAGCAGAAAGCGCGAGGCGATATAGCCAAAGAGCAGCGCCGATAGCAGCCAGTAGGTGACAGAAAAGAGGATCTCGTCATGCGCCTTGGCGAGGTAACTGGCAAAACCCACGACCAGTACCCAGCGGATGACCTGAAAAACTTCATCCGCAAGTGCCTCGAAACGACGGCCCATATCATAGCGCCAGGCCTGATCAGCAAGTTTGTCGATAAGCTGTGTCATGTGCCATGTTGTGACGACCATGTGTATCCGCGTCCAGTGGTGGCAAGCCCGACGCGCGAAGAGTTTACCAGAGCGTGGGTTTCGCCATCATCAACCAGAAGACAGCGACAAGCGCGCCAAAGGCGGGCCAGCCCAGGGCCTACCATATCCGATAGGCGCGGTGGGCTGTCAGAGGAAGTGGCGTGCGCTTGGCAAGGGCCTCGGCGGCCAGATGGTACCGCGCGAAGTCGGCGGTCGCACCGTCGATTCCTATGGCCGATATTAGCAGGGCACGCGTAACTTCAGGCAGCGCGCTATACAGCGCCTCGGGGGCGGTAAGGTGGACCGCCTCGTAGATATCCGGAGGGGCAGTCAACACCCCGGCGGCGTTGATCACATGGGTGACGCGGGCAAGGTGAGGCTGCCAAAAGGCCGGGTCGGCGGTCTGTTCGCTGGTCAGATCGACACGCAGGGGGCGTCAAATCCCATGCACGCCAGCCTTTTGGTCCGCAGTGCCGAGGCAATGACCTGTCAACGGGATGCGCGCAGCCCGCAGGCCAGATGGCACCCGATGAAGCCATCGGCGCCAAGGACCAGAACCGTGCCGGGGCGGCCCGTCATGCAGACCGGCGCAGGGTGGCGGTTATCAGCCCCATGCCGATCAGGGTCATCCCGCCCGCGCGTGTAAGCCAGGTGATAACGTTTGGCCTGCCGATGGTCTGACGCAACCGATCGGCCAGCAGCGCATAGGCCAGTGCGTTCAGCGCCGCGAGGATGACAAAGGTGGCGATCAGGATTGCGAATTGCGGGGCCAGCGGGGCGCCAATGGTGACGAACTGTGGCACGAAGGCGATGAAAAAGCCGATTGATTTGGGGTTGAGCGTAGTGACAGCCGCCGCATGGATCAAAACCTGACGCGGGGTACTGTCGGCGGTGGCGACCGTATCCAGCCCCTCGGACCGGGGCGCGCGCAGCAGTTTCACACCCAGCCAGATCAGATATGCGGCCCCAACCCATTTGAGGATCGTAAAAAGCGTGGCTGAGGTCAGAACCAACGCCCCAAGCCCGGCCAGAGAGGCGGTCATGGCGATGAAATCGCCCAACGCCACCCCGGTGGCCGAGGCAATGGCCACGCGGCGCCCTTGGCTAAGCGCATAGCTGAGCACCAGCAGAACTGTGGGGCCGGGGATAAGTAGCAGCGCAGTTGAGGCCGCAACGAAGGTCAGCCAGAGATCAAGGGGCATATTCGAAATCCGAGTTTATAGTTGGAGAGCGTCGCGCAATATCAAGTTCAGCCAGGTAACATTCGTTCATTGGCAAATTATAATAGCGCCTTCGAGCCCCAAGGAAGTCCCGCATATCATCAGGGTGCGGCTTTGATAATCCTTTTACACTTGCTAAATGGCTGCGGGGCAGCTTTGGATCCGGATACTCGAGCCAATGTTGAATTTCTACCGCCAGGTAGTCTTCGCGCTCCGTAACAACATTGACCAAGGCTTCTCTCAACAAACCGTCTTCTTGGTGCCAAACAAATATGGTGTCACCACATACTGGGAAAGTGTTGGTTGTCTTAGCCACTGGTATGTCCAACAGCGTCATCCGGCTCTCCTGATCCGACAATGGATACCTTTTCCTTTGTTGCGTACATTGCGGTAAAATTCGCCATCACAAAACCCTTCCCGCCACCGCATCGAGTTTGGCGACAAGGCCGGGATCGCGTGCCTCGGGTGCGGTGAGAACCGCGAACTCCAAAGCGCGATCACAGCCATGATGGCAGGGCGTGCGATCGGGGGTCAGCAGGGCGGGCAGGCGGGACACCATGTTGCGGGCCTTGTCGGCATTGCCCATCAGCGTGGCGATGATCTGGGTCACGTCCACCTCGCCATGGTCGGGGTGCCAGCTGTCGTAATCGGTGATCATGGCCACGCTTGCATAACAAAGCTCGGCCTCGCGGGCGAGTTTGGCTTCGGGCATGTTTGTCATGCCGATCACGTCGCAGCCCCAGACGTTGCGGTACATTTTTGACTCGGCCAGCGTAGAAAACTGCGGGCCTTCCATGGCCAGATAGGTGCCGCCCCTGTGTACGGTGATCCCAGCGTCTTTGGCGGCATTTTCGCAGGCATCGCCAAGGCGCGGGCAGGTGGGGTGGGCCACGCTGACATGGGCGACAAATCCGGTGCCGAAAAACGATTTTTCACGTGCAAAGGTGCGGTCGATGAACTGATCGACGATGACAAAATCACCCGGTGCCATTTCCTCGCGGAAAGACCCGCAGGCCGAGACGCTGATCACATCGGTGACACCCAGCCGTTTCAGCGCGTCTATGTTGGCACGGTAGGGGACAGTGGTGGGCGAATGTACATGACCGCGCCCGTGCCGGGGCAGAAAGGCCATTCTGACATCGCCCAGCGTGCCGGTCAGAATGGCGTCCGAAGGCGCCCCCCAGGGGCTATCGACAGTGACCCATTCCGCGCCTTCCAGCCCTTCGATGTCATAAAGGCCCGAGCCGCCGATGACGCCAATCATAGTTCCGGTCATAAAAAATCCCCGCCTGTAACTTCGCGTTTGTGCGCGATTGTTACGTGGCGGGGACGGAAATGAAAATGCCTATACACTGTTCCGCGAGTGTTGGTGGCCCCCCTGCCATTCATCCCCGAAAAGCAGGGGAGCGCCAGATGGCGTATCAGGCCAGCATGCTGACGACTTCATCCGTGGTCCACACGGCGTTGGCCATGTAGCGGAAGTTGGTCAGCGCGGCGAGATAGCCATCGCCTTCGGGCAGCATCGCAGCGGCGGTGGCGTCCGAGACAACGGCAACCTCGAACCCCTGTTCCAGCAATTCGCGCATATGGCTTTCGGTGCACAGGTTGGCCGACATCCCCGCCAGAATGATCTGATCCACACCGTTCTTGCGCAGTTGCAGCGCCAGATCGTTATGTTCGGGGCCATAAAGCTTGTGCGGTGACGTCACGATGGTTTTGCCGTCGTTGATATATTTCTTGTACTGCTCAAGGAAATCCGCACCTGAGCCTTCGAACCCTTCCAGGCTAAGCGCATCCTTGCGGTCAAACATGCCAATCTTGTGCATGAGTTTTTCAAGCGCGCCTTCAAACCGCCAGCCCTTGTCTGTCGGGTAGTAATAGTGAGGCGAGACGGCAACGGTGATGCCCGCCGCCTTGGCCGCCTTGAACAGGCTGTCGATATTGGCAACCGTGTTGTTACGGGTGACCGAAGCCCCGACAACACCCCAGGTAACCCCATCAGGGCTCAGGAAATCATTTTGCGGATCCGTCACCACCAGCGCGGCGCGGGCAGGATCGATCTTCATGTCGCTGGGGGGCAGGGCCGGTTTGGCCGGGGGGGCGTAAGGGTCGGCCTCTTGTGCCTGGGCGTTTCCGCCTGCGACACTGGCCGCAGTGGCAACCCCGATTGCGGCCCCGCCAACCAGCGCCTGGCGGCGGCTTATTTTCGAGTCGTTGTCATGATCGTGGCAGTTGCACATGTGACATTCCTTTTTCTGTCAGTTTGATCCTAGGTTCAAGTTGACAGGGGGGATGTGCCTTTTCGTCCCAAAATTGTGGCTCAGACGATTATTTTTGTGCCTAAAGCGCCGGGGTGCGGTATCGTTCAGTCATGGAAGACCATGATTTGCATGACCGGATATTGGGCGAGTTGGATATCAGGGCCGAACCTTTTGCGGTCTGCGCTTTGCAGGGGACCTGCACCATGGGGCTGGGCCGCAACCCCGGGGCAACGTTGCATTACGTTTTGGGCGGGCAGGGGCAGTTGTCATTCCAGTCACGCGAGCCACTGCCGCTGTCGCCAGGGCGGCTGGTGCTGGTGCCGGCCTGTGTGACGCATAGCCTGTGTAACGCGGGGGGCGGGCAAACCGGCCTGCCCGCTTGCAAACCCGCCGGTCTGAACCTGCAAGAGCATTTGGAAAAGGGGGAAGGCAGTGGCAACATGGTGGTGCTTTGTTCAAACCTGTCGCTGGGTTTGCGCAATACGCATGGGTTGATTGATTTGCTGCGTGCGCCCCTGTCACTGGATGTTACGACCAGCGCCACAGCGGAACGCGCGGTGCAGGCCCTGATGACCGAGATGACACATCCGCGCGTCGGGCGCCGGGCGATGATACGGGTATTGTTGCTGCAATGCGTCACCGAAATGTTGCGCGTAAGGATCGAAGCGCACGATCCGGCCGTGATGTGGATTGCGGCCCTTGCCGATCCTGGTCTGTGGCTGGCGTTGCGCGCGATGCTGGACAGCCCCGGTGCTGCGCATTCGCTGGAAAGCCTGGCGGCAGCGGCGGGAATGAGTCGCTCGCGTTTTGCCGAAAGATTTCAAAAGGCTTACGGTACAGCACCGATGGCGTTTTTGCGCCAACTGCGCCTTGCGCGGGCGGCGCAGCTTTTGTCCGAGCGGCGCGAACCGATCAAACGAATTGCCCAATTGGTCGGCTTTGACAGCCGTAGCGCCTTTACCCGGGCCTTTACCGCCAGCCGGGGGCAATCACCGCGGGCTTTTCGGGATGGGTGTGACACCTGAAGCGTTTCACGCTCAAGAAGGATCAAAACCCGATCCCAACACGCCATGACAGTGGTATTTACCGCAGCGCATGGCTGCATCCCGCCGTCAGGACTGGCCATATCCGACGCCACCCTGTAGAGGGTCCGTTCGAGTGCGCAACACGACACGTATCAGGACAAGACCTTGAAAAAAGCAATATTGGCAGCCTTTGCCAGCCGTCTGACCATGCCCGATCTGCAACTGATGCCGGAAGAGCGGTTGACGGTCTCACGCCTGCGGATTGAAGTTCTGGCGGGATTAACCGTGGCGCTGGCCCTGGTGCCCGAGGCCGTTGCCTTTGCCTTTGTTGCCGGGGTGCATCCGCTGGTGGGGCTTTACGCAGCATTTATTGTGGGGCTGATTACCGCCCTGATCGGCGGACGACCGGGAATGATTTCGGGTGCGACCGGCGCTTTGGCGGTGGTCATGGTGGCCCTGGTGGCGCAACACGGCGTTGAATACCTGTTTGCCACTGTAGTGCTGATGGGGTTGATGCAGATTTTTGCCGGTGTCATGCACTGGGGCAAGTTCATTCGTCTGGTGCCACATCCGGTGATGTTAGGTTTTGTGAATGGTCTGGCGATCGTAATTTTTCTGGCGCAGATGAGCCAGTTCAAAGTTCCGGGATCCATTGTGAACACAGGGCACGGCATGGGCGGCGGTGAATGGCTTTCGGGTATGCCTTTGTATCTGATGCTGGTGCTGGTCGGCTGTACGATGGTGATAATCTGGGGCATGCCACGCATCACCAAACTGATCCCGGCGCCGCTGGCGGGGATCGGGATTGTCGCCGCTGTGGTGATCGGTTTTGGGCTGGACGTGCCCCGGGTGGGTGATTTGGCCAGTATCAAAGGCGGATTGCCGACATGGCATATCCCGATGGTGCCGCTGAACTTGGAAACATTCGAGATTATCCTGCCCTACGCCGTCATTCTGGCCGCTATTGGCCTGATCGAAAGCCTGCTGACACTGAACCTTGTTGGGGAAATGACCGGCAAACGCGGTGGCGCCAGCCAGGAATGTATCGCGCAGGGCCTGTCAAATACGGTGTGCGGATTCTTTGGCGGCATGGGGGGCTGCGCGATGATCGGGCAGTCCATGATCAACGTCAAATCCGGCGGACGCACACGGGTGGCAGGCATTGTTGCAGCACTGTTTCTGCTGATCTTCATCCTGTTCGCCGCGCCGATGATCGAGCTGATCCCGCTGGCGGCGCTGGTAGGGGTGATGTTCATGGTGGTTATCGGCACGTTTGCCTGGAATTCGCTGACCATTCTGCGCAAGGTGCCATTGACTGATGCAATGGTGATCGTGCTGGTGACGGTTGTCACGGTTAAATACGATCTTGCCATCGCCGTGGTCGTAGGTGTGATCGTTTCGGCGCTGGCCTATTCCTGGAACAATGCCAAGCGTATCCATGCGATCCGGCGCGAGTCGGTGACGGAAACCGGCGCGGAAGTCTACGAAATCCAAGGCCCGCTGTTCTTTGGTTCGGCCGAAGGATTTGCCGAGCTGTTCGATGTCGCCAACGACCCGGACGTTGTGATCGTCGATTTTGCCGAAAGCCGGGTGGTTGACCAATCCGCCCTGCAGGCGATCGAGGCCGTCGCCGGCAAGTACGAGGCCGCAGGCAAACAGATCAAGCTGCGCCACCTGAGCCGCGATTGCCACCGGTTGCTGACCAAGGCCGGACACCTGATGGTCGATAGCGACGATGATCCCGATTACGAAATTGCGGTCGATTATGGCGTGCGCACCGGCATTCTGGGCGGGCACTGAAGCAGGGATTTTCGGTTGTGAATAGCTGGTCGAGCCCAAAGCGGAGCTGGAGAAGCGCAATCACATATCACGGCCTTGCGTCTGCTTCGGGCCTACAAAAGCCCGGCTGAATCTAGATCTCGGGATTCAGCTTCGATACCAAAAAGGTGCTTAAAAAGCGCCGAAATCTACTTTTTATCGAAGAAGTCGTCGTGTGCAGAATCTGTAGCCATACCATCTCCGTTCATGGCACCGGTGCCCAGCGGCGAACTCAACAGTTCCAGGACGCCGTCAAACTCTTCTTTAGAGTTGATATGTGGAAAAGCCTCATCGGGCACTGGCAAATCCAGAAGTTTGCACAGAGGCGCCCAGCCATCTTTGGCTTCGAACTTGAGCAGACGATCTGCAGTGAAAGCTTCCGCCACACGTGCATTATGTGCGTGGAATGCAGCGATTGCAGATTCCTTGTCATTGATGTCACCGCCAAGATGATCATCAATTGTAGCTTTGATCATTCGACCCCATTTTGTTCCCGCATAAAGCGCCTGAAGGTCTTTACTGAAGATCGTTTTCTGGGTGGACTGAAACCAACTTTCTGCATCACGAACGGAAAGTATCACTTTCGCTTCTGGATAGGCATCTGCAAGCTCTCGCCAATATGTCGACGCCGGAAAATCAACTGTCGCCTCATAGTTCCTGAATATGGAGTTCCAGTCCGGGTTTCCGGCCGCTACATCAAGCCATTTATCGACATGCCCGGGATTTCCCAGAACTTCGCTCATGTGATAACAAGGCGCGCCAAGCAGCGTTTCGAGCGCAACTTTCAACGAGGCCGTACCCGTGCGCCCAAACCCGGCTCCAATTACCTTTAAGGTCATGTTCCGTCCCCCCGTTTCGACGGCCAGTATAGAACCAGGTAATGCCGACACAAGAGTTCTGCGAAGGTTCGCTTTGTCCCTGCAAACCTGAATTGCCAGGCGAGCCGCGAAAAGGCGTGCTATTCGCCCGGACGTTTCAGGCTGAATTTCTCGCGGATGACGGAATAATCCTGATACCCCAACCTTGTCAGCGGGTTGTAGCGCAGCACGTCGAACATGCCGTCAACAAGGCAGTCGTCGCGCATGTGCACGCCTGTGACTTCACCAAAAACCACGAAATTTGCCGCACCGGGCAATTGTACGATCTGGGTCAGTTTGCATTCCAGCGATGCAGGTGCTGCGGCCACACGCGGGCAGTTGATGGTTACACATTCGGCCTTGTCGACCCCGGAATCGGCGAATTCATCGACCTCGCGCGCCCATGCACCCGAGGTGAGATTCATCACGTCTTTCATCGCTTCCTCCACGATGTTGGCGCAGAAAACGCCCGTTTCGCGGATATTGGCAACGCTGTCCTTGGTGCCATCCCGGTCGGGCTTGGCCGAGGTGGATGCGAACATCACCTGGGGTGGCACATAGGCGACGGCGTTGAAAAACGAATAGGGGGCCAGATTATCGGATCCATCTGCACCACGGGTTGATATCCAGCCGATCGGGCGTGGGGACACAATGGAATTGAATGGATTGTGGGGCAATCCGTGGCCGTCTTCTGGTTTATAGAACATCTGCCCTCGCTTACTGGTTTGTACCAGACCTAGCGTCGTGCTAGGCGCAATTCCAGTCGAATCCACAAGGATACCCCGCATGTTTGACCTGCGGCCCGAAACAAAAGACGACTGGTGGGAGGTGGAAGCCCTCTATGACCTTTGCTTTGCGCCGGGGCGCGAGGCGCTGTCGTCTTACCGTTTGCGTGACGGGGTGCCGCCGGTGGCGGGCCTGAGTCTTGTGGCACGTGACGCAGGGGGTATTCTGGCCGGGGCCATCCGGTTCTGGCCTGTTCTGGTTGGGGACCAGACCGCGCTTTTGCTGGGGCCGGTGGCGGTGCACCCGACGCATCAGGGCGAAGGGCTGGGCGGGTATCTGATACGGGAAAGCCTTGAGATTGCATCAAAAAAAGGCTGGGAACGGGTGATGCTGGTGGGGGACGAGCCGTATTACAGCCGGTTTGGATTTACCCGGCTTGAGGGCGTTGAAATGCCACCCCCTACCAACCCTGACCGGGTATTGGGCCATGCGCTGGTGCCGGGCGCCTGGGATGAGGTTGTGGGTAAAGTCACCCGCTGCGCTTGAAAGCCGGGGGCCAAGTGGCAATGTTGATAACATTGGATTTTACAAAGTAAGGGATCAAATGGAGCTTCTGGACGCGCCGATTGATGAACCGGATGTAAACCGCCGTCTGGAGGCATTGGCCCGGCGCCATGCGCGGGCTGGCAATGTCGGGATACAGGTGCTGAATATTCTGGGCGGTCAGGCCGAAAACCTGTTGGATCGTCTACCTGCGCCTGTGCGGTCCCGACTGGGTGAGGGCGCTGAACAGGCCCTGCAACTGGCCATGCAGGCCGCGCATCGCTCACGCGATGTGGTCGGCGAACAGCCCGGCTGGATGAACCTGGTTGTGACCACGGCGATGGGCGCTGCGGGGGGCTTTGGCGGCTTGCCAAGCGCGCTGGCCGAGTTGCCGATGACCACAACCGTGCTGCTGCGCGCCATTCAGGATGTCGCTGTCGAACACGGATTTGATCCAGCAGAACAAGGTGTCAGGTTTGACTGCGTACAGGTTTTTGCAGCCGCCGGGCCGCTGGATCATGACGACGGATCGGATCTGGCGTTTCTGAGCACCCGTGTGGCGGTAACAGGGGCAGCACTTCAGGTACTGATCGCGCGGGTGGCGCCACGGCTGGCGACAGTGCTGGGGCAAAAACTGGCAGCTCAGACCGTTCCCATTCTTGGCGCGGCGGCCGGGGCGGCGACAAATTATGCCTACACCAGCTATTACCAACAGATGGCGCATGTGCATTTCGGTCTGCGGCGACTGGCGATTGAAGCTGACCGGGATCATGCCGATCTGATCGAGGAGTTCCGTAAACGGGTTGAAAAGGCACCCCTCAACAAAGCCTGATCACGGTGACGTCTTTCTTGCGGTGCAAACCCATCTTAGGCGGATTTTTTTGCGACAGAGGACGACCGGGCGGGCATCCATCTTCGAAACCTATTGTTTATAGTCGGGTGTTCGGCCGGTTGCCCGGCCGAACGATCATCAGGCGATATCGAAGATGAAATCGGTTGATTCTGTGTTCCAACCTTCAATCGGGAACTCTTCTTCAAAGAGTGTGCCTACAGGCACATCGCTGAGAAGCGAGAACGTATTGCCAAGCAGGAAGCCGTCGTCATTGCCATCAATCGATGGGATAATACCGTCAAACAGGCTGATACTTGGTCCGTCAAAGAAGCTGGAACCAATTCCTGCATCAAACCGCAGCAGGCCGGTAAACAGGTCCAGATCAAGCCCGAGCGTCGAAAGGTTAGAGAACACCGCATCCATATCGACGGCGACATCGACGCCCATCAATCCATCGGCATTTCCGTCCACATCGACATCGAACAGGCTGTCGTCCGGCGCTACAATGGTGATCTCGTCACCCAAAGAGAACCCGGTGATGGAGGAGCCGTCTTCAAGATTGGCAACCAGCGGCAGATCAATCAGGGACAGAGAGAATTCCTGAATCGCCTTCAGCGTGGTGATCAGGTCAACTGCAACAACGTCCCAGGTATAGTTAATCGAGATCAGGTTAAGATCGACGCCGGCAATGGTGGTTCCAAGACCAAAGCTATCGCTTTCGCCAAAGGTGATCGGAACGCCCGTGGCCAATTCGATCGCCTGGGCTGCTATGGCGTCGATATCAAGGGTCAGGACAGCAACATCGTCTTCACCTTCGCTGGTGAGTGTTTCACTGCCCGGAACAAGCGGGTCGCTTGTTGTGTTGATGACAGGGAAGTTAAGGTCGAGCGTGCCAAACCCGGCCAGATCGATTCCTTCGATTTCCAGATCATCGCCTGTTGCATTAAACAGGTTGAAGCCAGGTTCGCCCAACTCGCCTTCGAACCCAGAGATATTGCCGGTGTCGAGATCCCAGATATCAAGGCGCGTACTGCCAACCAGCAGATCAAGCGCCGTATCAATATCAAAGATGAAATCCATGCCAAAGTTCACGTTCGGAGACATCGTGCTGAAGGTCGCACCACCGTCCACCGTGTAGACGCTTTCAACGATGAAACTTTCGCCGTTTTCCACTTGCCGCGGTGTGGTGAACATCACGTCAACCGGAATGGATGCATCCACTTCTCCGGAATTGAACGAGAAATAGGGCTGCAAACCAACCCTGGCCGAGAAATCCCCCTCGGTCCTGATGCCGGGGATGTTGATCGAACTGGGCAGGTCAACATCCGCGTCACAATCTGCACCAAAGATCGATCCGATGGTGCAACCAAGATCGCCAATGGCATTCACGATAGACTCGATCCCGTCCAGAATCCCTTCAAGAAAGTCACCCTCGATAGAAAAGCCCGACAAAATCGTCGCGTTGAGGCTTTGCGTTCCGGTGTCAAAGCCAAAGAACGGCAAATCGGGTTGAAAGTTCAGCGCTTCACCGGTGCCGAACATCGACTGCCCCGTCGTCGCAAACAGCAAGTCATCGGTAAAGTTGATAGGCGCGTCATCCGCACCAACAACGGTCACGGTGATTGTGGCTGGGGTCGAGGTGTCTGTTTCTTCGGGTGAGATAGGTGTAAGACCTACGCCGCTGTCATCAATCGCGACATATTGAAAAGTCACATCACGGGTTTCTCCCTCCTCCAGGAACTGAAATTCATCTGTCGGGTTAAAAGTAAATGTACCGTCACCGTTATTGACCACTTTACCATATTGATTGCCAAACTCATCCGTCGGGGCCGAAATAATCTGGAAGCTCAGCGCATCTCCAATGTCGATATCCGTGCCCACAAAACTGCCCGTCACGCCATCGCCAGTCAAAGGCTGGAATTGCGAGTTCTGTACGGTGTCAAAGGCATCATCTTCATTGACAGTAAGCGCAACATCAAAGGCGTTGGGTTGGTCGTTCTGACCATCAATGGTCAGAACCACATCCGCTGTTGCCAAGTTGCCCGTGCTTGAAGTGGTCTCATAGGTAAATCCCCAGGTCTTGATTGCGTCGTGACCCAGTTTGTCCACATCCGCACCATCCGCCGTAAAGGTCGCAAAGCCGTCAGTGCTGATAAAAAGCGTGCCAAGCACAAGAGAATCAACCACGACTGTCCGCTCAAAACCTCCGGCGACAGCAGGCAGGCTGCCGTCCGCATCCTCGACCGAAATTACGGTTTTGCGGGTGCCGTCCGGTTGTGCGCCATTGGTGTCATTGGCCAGCAAATCTGCAGTATCTTCCGAGTTTTCATCAACTTCGAAAGCGTCATCGCGGGCAACTCCGCTGGCATCGCCTGCAACCTTGGAGCTTCCCCCTTGATCCCGCCCTTGGCCGATGGAAGTGTAGCGCAAACCGAAATCAGCCAGATCAAGGCTGTCCAGCGACAGATCCATTATATCTGACGATAGAATGAAACTTGCCTCTGAAATGTCATCTCTGCCCCTGCCGGGTGTGCCGAACTCGACACCAACATCGAATTTACCTTGTTCCTTTTCAACCTGGCCTTTGATGTTCACATCACCCTTAACGCGGTCAACATTTTCTTCGCCAAATACCGTGCCGCCGATAACGTCTTCGCTGCCGTCCACGCCTGTGATGGCCAAACCGGCAGTGCTGGCATCTAAATCGCCCAAATCAAAGAACATGCCGCGCAGATCACCCAAAGCCCCGTCGCCCAAAATCTCGATATCAAATCGCAATGTCCCGTCTGCTAACTCAGTTATTGTGATTAGACTGTCGACTGGACCTTCAACAGTGAATGTAATTGAGCGTGCCATATAGACGCCTCCTCTTGAAAAAATGTTTAGATTTTAACTGGTAAAAATCAGCCCGGAAAAGGAGCTGGTAACAAGCGTGAACTATCAAAAAGCACGACAATTATAGATTGAAACCCGTTTTTAACAAAACAAATTTCAAGAAACGCGAATTCCAAAATAAATAAATATTTATCAATACTTTAATTGGAAATTAGCTCACCAAAAAAGATTTGACCATTCTGCATCTGAACGCACTGAATTGCATCAGTGAGTTAAATCAACTTTTTGGGGTATATTTAGCTTTCTGCCCGAAAGGGTTGAGTTACCCTTTTGTTTGGAGCAGTCGGCTGGAGTTTTTACAGCGGGAATGCCCGGGTTATTTGCTGCAGGCCCGAGCCTTTCATCAGCGTTTTTGGCGCTTTGTGCCAAAGGCGCTTTGGCGATGGGGCGTTTCGTCGTCCACACGCCACCACTCCATTTTCCGCCCGACGTCGTCAAGGTTCCTAAACCGGTGCGCTGGTTTGCCTTAAAGCTTACCGCGAAGGTATTCCAGAACTGCGGGGCGTACCGATTGTTCGCCCCGGTCGCGGGCATCATTGATCACGGCACGCAGTTCGCTCAGGTCGGTGCGCCGCAGGATCGATTTGACCGGCCCGATTGAGGCCGGGCGCATCGACAGGGTGCGCAGGCCCATGGCCGTGATGCAGGCGGCCTCTACCGGGCGGCCGGCATCCTCGCCACAAAAGCTGAGCGGTGTGCCGTTGTTTGCGCAACGTTCCACAATCCATTCCAGAAAGCGCAGGAAGCTGACGTTGAGCGTGTCATAGCGTCGGCGCACGCGTTCATTCTCGCGGTCGGCGGCAAAGAAGAACTGCTTGAGGTCATTGCCGCCGATCGACAGAAAATCGACTTCGCGATAAAAATCATCGGTGGAAAAGGCAATGCTGGGCGTTTCCAGCATGGCGCCGACCTCAAGGCTTTCGGGAAGCGGATGGCCAAGGATACGTTCGCGTTCAAGTGCCTTGTCCATTTCGCGTTTGGCGGCGGTGAATTCTTCGCGTTGGGCAACAAACGGGAACATCACCGTCAGCGGCCGCCCGGCGGCTCCGCGGATCAGGGCCTGCAGCTGCATGCGCATCACACCGGGTTTATCCAGCCCCACCCGGATCGCCCGCCAGCCCATGGCCGGGTTTGGTTCGTCGGTGGCCTTCATATAGGGCAGCACCTTGTCCGAGCCGATATCGAGCGTACGAAACACCACGCGCTTGCCTTTGGCGGCGTCCATGACATGCGAATAAAGCTCGCTTAGTTCGGCCCGCTTGGGCATGTGGTTGCGGATCAGGAACTGCAGTTCGGTCCGGAACAGGCCGACGCCCTGGGCGCCGGAGTTTTCCAGGCTGGGCAGGTCGGCCATCAGACCGGCGTTCATCTTTAGCGTGATCCGTTGACCACACAGCGTTTCCGCCGGTTTGTCGCGAATCGAGGCATAACGTTCCTGCGCCTGTGCCTGCATCGCCATCTTGTCACGGAAGGCGCTGATTACCGTGTCGTCTGGCCGCAAATGCACAACACCCTGATCGCCGTCAACAAGGATGGGATCGCCATTCAGGGCCTCGGTGGTGATGCGCTGGGCGTGGATTACCAATGGGATGGCCAGTGCGCGGGCGACGATGGTGGCATGGCTGCCGACCGAGCCTTCTTCAAGCACGATACCTTTAAGGCCGCGGCCGTAATCCAGCAGTTCGGCGGGGCCGATATTGCGGGCAATCAGGATCGGGTCTGGTGGCATTTCGGCACCGGTTTCAGCGCCCTGACCGGTGAGAATGCGCAGCAGACGGTTGCTGAGATCATCCAGATCATGCAGGCGGTCGCGCAGATAGGCGTCGGTGACCTGGCCCATCCGGGCGCGGGCGGTGGATTGTTCTTTCTCGACCGACGCTTCGGCTGACAAGCCCCGGCCGATATCCTCTTCCATGCGGCGCATCCAGCCTTTGGAATTGGCAAACATGCGGTAAGCCTCGAGTACCTCAAGCTGTTCCTTGTCGCCTATGGCGGCAATGTTGAGCATCTTGTCGACGCCAACGCGCAGTTCTTCCACGGCCGTGTGCAGACGCTCAAGTTCGCGGTGGGGGTCTTCGGCAATCAGGTTGGTGACCACGACGCGCGGTTCGTGCAGCCAGACATGGCCTTGCGCGGCCCCCTCCTGTGCCGTGGCGCCGCGAAACAGAACCGGATGCTGGTGCCGGGCCGACATAGCCGCCCCTTCGCCGATGAAGGCACCAAGTTCGGCCATTTCAGCCAACACCATGGCAACCACTTCGACGGCATAGATCTCTTCGTCGGAAAAGGTGCGCGCCTGTTTGGACTGCACCACCAGAACCCCCAGCGTTTCACCCAATCTTTGGATCGGTACGCCAAGGAAGGAGGTATATGCCTCTTCCCCGGTTTCGGGCATATAGCGAAAACCTTTGGTGCCGGGGGCATCATCGGTGTTGATGGTCTGGCCGGTGCGGGCCACCCGACCTACCAGGCCTTCGCCCAGTTTCATGCGGGTTTCGTGCACGGCCTGCGGATTCAGGCCCTGGGTTGCACAAAGCTCCAGCGTGTCGTCATCGCGGAACAGATAGATCGAACAGACCTCGGTGCGCATTTCCTCGGCGATAAGATCCGTGATCTGGTCAAGCCGTGCCTGGCCCGCCGCGTCTTCGGCCATGGCAGCACGAAGACGCCCCAGCATCTTCCGACTGTCAGTTTTGAATGTCTGCGTCATTGACGATGCCTGGGCCCTGTGTGTTCAGCGACCTGCAAAAACCTAGCAACATGCAAGGTCAGGGTCAGGTCGCTTTGTCCAATTCGAACGCATCATGCAGGGCTTGGACGGCAAGTTCCATGTATTTCCGGTCAATCAGCACAGAAATCTTGATCTCTGATGTCGCAATGACCTTTATGTTCACACCTTCATCGGAAAGCGTTTTGAACATCTTGGCGGCCACGCCGGACTGGCTGCGCATACCGATGCCCACTGCCGAAACCTTGGCGACGCCGGTGTCTGCGATCAGATCGTGATAGTTGATTTCACCGCGTTCCTTGGCGTCGGACAGGGCCTTTTCAGCGCGTTTCACCTGATCGGTGGGGCACGAAAAGGTCATGTCGGTACGACCCTCTTCCGAGATGTTCTGAATGATCATGTCCACGTTCACGCCAGCCTCGGACAGCGGGCCAAAGATGGCAGCGGCAATACCGGGGCGGTCGGCGACCGAGATGAGGGTCATCTTTGCCTCGTCACGCGAATAGGCGATGCCACTTACGACATTTGATTCCATGATTTCCTCCTCGGCGCAGACAAGGGTTCCTGCGTCGTCTGATTGTTCCTCGAAACTGCTGAGAACCCGCAATTTCACGTTATAGCGCATGGCAAGTTCAACCGAGCGTGTCTGCAGCACCTTGGCGCCAAGCGAAGCCAGTTCCAGCATTTCCTCGAACGCGATCTTGTCCAGCTTGCGGGCTTTGTCCGTGATCCGCGGGTCGGTGGTGTAAACCCCATCCACATCGGTATAGATGTCACAACGCTCGGCCTCGAACGCGGCGGCAAAGGCCACGGCGGTGGTGTCACTCCCGCCCCGGCCCAGTGTTGTTATCCGGCCTTCGGGGCTGACGCCCTGAAAGCCCGCGACAACAGCCACTTTCATGCCTTCGGCGAATTTGGTGCGGATATTTTCGGGCGGAATATCTTCAATACGGGCACTGGCATGGGCAGATGTGGTTTTGACGGGCACCTGCCAACCTTGCCAGCTGCGCGCGGGAACATCCATTTCCTGCAGCGTTAGCGCCATCAGACCGGCGGTGACGTTTTCGCCCGAACTGACAACCGCATCATATTCGCGTGCGTCGAACAGCGGCGAGGTTTCATTGACCCAGCCGACCAGTTCGTTGGTTTTGCCGGACATGGCCGAAACGATGACAATCACGTCATAGCCTTTGGCCACTTCAACGCCCACGCGCTTGGCGGCGCGGCGGATACGGTCAAGCGTGGCGACAGATGTGCCACCGAATTTCATCACAAGAACGGGCATGTCTTTGTCCCACTGCGTCAGTTTGCGCGCGGTTTACGCGGCGATACGGCAAAGGGCAAGATGACATTGCTGTCGCAGGAAACGTGGTGTTAGGAAAAAAGGCACCCGCCGTCTTGACCGGCGGGTGCCTGAAATTTGCTACGCTGCGATCAATTGTTTCCAAACGAACGGTTATAATTACCAAAAACGCTTGATTGTATCCGCAGCCTTGTAATTCAAACTCGTTACATAACAGTACTTGGTGGGGGTGCCGCAAAACACTAAAACATAAAATCCGGGGACGTGGACACTCGTAAACGACGGGACAACGCGGCACCCCCAAGACCTTTTTACACGACTCACGTGGATGTGATCTACGCCTGATTGCGAAACAGTCTGTTCTACCAAAAAATGGGAGTTTACCCTTATTTTTTAGGGCTTAGAACGGATGGTCGCAACCTTCGAATGTTACAAAACAACCTGTGGTTTTATTTGAGAGTTCGTTAAACCGGGCGATCAGCCCGTCAGCAGACTGTTCCACGCTGATTGCCGCTGATTCGCCACCCATGTCGGTTCGGACCCAGCCGGGGTGATAGATGCCCACGGCAATATTCAGCACCTTGAGGTCGGTGGCCAGATTGCGCCCCAGATTAAGAGCCGCGGCCTTGGAGGCCCGGTAGATGTAACTGCCGCCGGGTGCGTGGGTCTGGCTGGCCATCTGGCTGGATATGATCGCAATTTTTGCTGTACCGGCAAGTTGCAGGTTCGGAAGCAAGGACTGGACGGTCAGAAAAACACCGGTGACATTGGTCGCAAACGTGTCGGCCCACATGGGCACCGGATAGCCATCGGCTAGGTTTTCGTGCTTATCAAGATAGACGCCGGCATTGCAGACCAGCAGATCAACAGGCTGACCATCCAGTTGATGGGCCAACGCGGCATGGCTTTCAGGATCGGTGACATCAAGCCGGGCTTGTGCGCCCGGTGCGCGGGCTGTGCCGGTAACCTGATGTCCGGCGGCCGAATACCGCGCCGCAAGCGCCTGTCCGATGCCACGTGTCGCACCGGTGATGACAATATGCATGAGGGATTCCTTTTGGTGTCAGTTCGACTTCTGACCGGATCTGAAGGGCAGGGGGGTGACGGGCACGCCATCTTCGATCAGTTTGCGTGCCTCATCGGGTTTGGCTTCGCCGTAGATAGAGCGCGCAGGTGTCGTACCTTCATACATGTCGCGGGCTTCAGCCGCAAAATTCAAACCGACATATTCCGAGTTCTGCTCAATCTGCCTTTTCAGCTCGGCTATGGCCTGTTCGGCGGGATTGGCTGGTGTACTCAGCTCACCTGAAGCTGGTTTTACCGCTTTTGAGCGGCTGTCGCGGATGCGCGGTGCCATTATGGCCTTGTCCACTTTGTCCGATCCGCAAATGGCACAGGTGACCAGGCCCGCACCCTTCAGTTTGCCAAAAGCTTCAGTGGATTGAAACCAGCTGTCAAACTGGTGATCCTCGGCGCACTTCAGGGACAGTTTTATCATCATCCGTTCCAATCTAAACCAGTCGGATAATCCACTTATAATCCCCAAAAATCAAGAAGCGGATACTGCGACTAAATCTTCAGCATATCAGGGTCGAAATACTTCAGGATATTGGAAAGCTCGGGTTCGTCGACCTTTTGCGCCGCCTTGGCAGGGCGCATCCATTTCCGGCGGCGCTGTCCTTTTTCGGGGAATTTAACGGCAAGTGATTTGACCTTGATGGCATAGACCATGGCCACACAGGGCAGACCGCGTTCCGGGCCAATCGATTTGCGATATGAATAAAGACCCAGGCAACGGTTATGCGCGTCGCCACGCACACCAGCCTCTTCCCAGGCTTCAATCAGCGCCGATTCGGCTGGTGTCTTGCCATCCATGGGCCAGCCTTTCGGGATGATCCAGCGGCCTGCTCTGCGGCTTGTGACCATCAGAATCTCGGGCTTGCCCTTGACGATCCGATAGCAAACGGCGGCAAATTGTGTACGCACGTCGCTTTTCGCGGCGGAGCGCAGAGAAATCGGCGCTTGTGATATGGATTGTAGGCTCATCGGGTCCTTCCCGCCAGCCATCGCTGCTCTACCGAATTAGTTTTTCAGCCTAATATAATCAATACTCGGATGTTATTTCCAGTCTATTCATGCAATTGCAGGGTAAATCTGCCGCTTGCGCTGACGCCGGGCTTGGGAAATACTTGCGCCGATGCCATCTGTTTTTCGCCTTTTCACAACAGTTTGCGCGCTAATGTTATGCCCTGTTATGGGGTTGGCAGACGCGTCAGTGAGGGTGTTCGCCGCCGCCTCGTTAAAAGAGGCGCTCGACAAGGTGGCCGAAACCTATCCGGGTCAGGTGGTGATATCTTATGGCGGTTCGGGCCTTGTGGCACGGCAGGTGGCCGCGGGGGCGCCTGCGGACGTGGTTGTGCTGGCCAATGTCGCCTGGATGGATTGGCTGCAGTCTAAAGAGACAATTGTGCCAGACAAGCGAATGGATTTGCTTGGGAATAATCTGGTTCTGATTGGCCCTTCCGGCGCGCCGCCTGTCACCGACGTGGTGGCACGGCTGGGCGAAGGACGACTGGCCATCGGACAGACAAATGGCGTGCCGGCCGGGATTTATGGACGCCAATGGCTTGAACGCACCGGGCTGTGGGAGGATCTGGCCGGACATCTGGCCGAGACCGAAAACGTGCGCGCGGCGCTGGCGCTGGTATCGCGGGGCGAGGCACCTTTGGGGGTGGTCTATGCCTCGGATGCGCTGGCTGATCCGGGGGTGGCGGTGGTTCTTGAAATCCCCGGGGATCAACATGATCCGATCATTTATCCTGTGGCCCCGGTCAAGGAGGGGAATGCCCTGGCAGCAGCTGCATTTATCGGGTTCATGACATCCGAACCTGTCGCAGAGATTTTTCGCAATCACGGCTTTATCCCTCTGAGGCCCCCGTCATGACCCTGCACGCCGAAGAATGGGCGGCGCTGGCCTTGTCGTTGAAAGTATCGGTGTGGGCGGTCCTGCTCAGCCTGCCGCTCGCACTGGCCGTGGCGTGGCTGCTGGCCCGGCGCGAGTTTCGTGGCAAGGCCCTGCTCAGTGCGCTGGTGCATCTGCCGCTGGTCCTGCCGCCGGTGGTCACCGGGTACCTGCTGCTGATCGTCTTTGGGCGCAACGGGGCTGTGGGTGGGTTTCTGGCCGATCTGGGCATCGTGCTGGCGTTTCGCTGGACGGGGGCGGCGCTGGCCGCTGCGATCATGGGATTTCCCCTGATGGTGCGGGCCATCAGGCTGGCAATCGAGGCGGTGGACCCCAAGCTGGAGCAGGCGGCGGCCACCTTGGGCGCGGGGCGGGTCGCGGGATTTATCCTTGTGACGTTGCCACTTATCGCGCCGGGGATTCTGGCGGGGGCGGTGCTGGGCTTTGCCAAGGCGATGGGTGAATTCGGCGCCACAATCACCTTTGTTGCCAATATCCCGGGGCAGACCCAGACCCTGCCATCGGCGATCTATGCTTTCCTTCAGGTTCCCGGAGGTGAAGCCAGCGCGCTGCGTCTGGTGGGGTTGTCGCTGGTGGTGGCACTCGGGGCGGTGCTGGTATCGGAATGGCTGGCGCGCAAGGTTGCTGAAAGGATTGGCCGGGGATGAGCAGCCTGCAGGTGCAGATCACGCATCGGTTTGACGCGCTGACGCTGGATCTGGCGTTTGAGGCTGGTCTTGGTGTTACGGCCCTGTTTGGCCCGTCCGGATCTGGAAAGACAAGTACTATCAATGCTATAGCAGGGTTATTTACCCCCGATTCAGGGCGTGTTTCGTTAAAGGGCAAGACGTTGTTCGACGTTGCCTCCGGCGTCAATCTGGCACCGCAGGAACGGCGGATCGGCTATGTGTTTCAGGATGGGCGGTTATTTCCGCATCTGACAGTTGAGGGCAATATCCGATTTGGCATGCGCTTTGCCGACCCTGCGCCGGGACCGGAGGAAATGCGGCAGGTGGTCGAAATGCTGGGGTTGCAATCCCTGTTGGAAAGACGCCCCGGCACCCTGTCCGGTGGCGAAAAACAACGGGTGGCATTGGCGCGCGCGTTACTGTCTAAACCGCATTTATTGCTGATGGATGAACCACTTGCCGCGCTGGATGAACCCAGAAAAGAGGAAATATTCCCTTATCTGGAACGGCTGCGGGATGAAGCCGGGATGCCGATCATCTATGTCAGCCATTCGCTGGCCGAGGTAGCGCGGCTGGCGGATGATCTGGTGGTTATGCAGGATGGAAAGGTGGTCTGCGCCGGCTCGGCCGAGGATGTTTTAAGCGACCCGGCCGCCCTGCCGTTTGTGGGTGTGCGCGAGGCCGGGGCAATCTTGCCGGCACAAGTCGTTGAACATGGGGCAGACGGGCTATGCCGGTTGGCAATCAGCGGTGGCGAATTGCTGTTGCCGGGGGTGACGGCCAAGCTTGGCGCCTGGCTTCGGATCAGGGTGCTGGCACAGGATATCATCCTTTCAAATCAATTACCTGCCGGGCTTTCATCGCGCAATATTCTGCCGGTTAAGGTTGAAGCGATCCACAAGGGTGGCGGCCCGGGGGTGGCCATTGGCCTGCGCGCCGGAAAAGACCGTTTGCTGGCACGGATCACCGCACGGGCGGCGGCGGAAATGGATCTGAAGCCCGGTAAAGATTGCTTTGCGATCCTCAAGGCAACGGCGGTGCCACGGGGCAGTATCGGTGTCAGCCGGGGTTTTTGACGGCTTTTGATTTTCGGCGATGCGAATGTAAGGTCTGTAGGGTTTCTGAGGGGAAACTTTAAGGAACCGAACATCGGTCCGAGGTATTCCCAAGCTTTCAGGGGGGCGGTGCCCCCGTTCCGGATGATATCCGGGGCTTCTCCCAGGATATTGGTAGCAAGAAGAACCCGCTGTGCCGAGGCGTGGGCCTATTCGGCGTAGTGGCAGGCGGCCTGGGTTCCGTTTGGCAGGGTGCGCAGTTTGGGACGCTCGGCAAGGCAGCGATTCTGTACCTTGGCGCAGCGCGGTGCAAAGGGGCAGCCCTTGGGCAGGTTGACCGGATCGGGCAGTTCACCCGGTTGACGGGGCTTGTCGAAAGAGCCACCTGCCAGTTTCGGAATCGCGTCCAGCAACAATTGCGTATAGGGATGTTTGGGGGTGGCAAAGATGGTTTCGGCCGTCGCCAGTTCCATCACCTGACCCAGATACATCACCGCCACGCGGGTGCCGAAATGTTCGACGACCGATAGATCGTGGGTGATGAAAAGATAGGTCAGCCCCCGATCCGCCTGCAGGTCGGTCAGCAGGTTGAGGATCTGCGCCTGAATGGACACATCCAAAGCCGAGATCGGTTCATCGGCAACGATAAAGGCAGGGTTGGTGACAAGCGCGCGGGCGATTGCGATGCGCTGACGCTGGCCGCCTGAAAACTCGTGCGGCAGCTTGCGTTGCCAGCTTTGATCACAGCCGGTGGCCTCAAGCACGTCCTCGACCTGCTGGCGCACATCGGGCTCGGATTTTTCGGGCATCAGGTGGCGGATCGGTTCAGCCAGGGTTTCAAATACGTTGCGGCGCGGATTAAGCGAGGCGTAGGGGTTCTGAAACACCATCTGCATGTCACGGCGGATCGGCTTGCGGGTGTCCTCGTCCATCTGGTCAATACGCTGGCCATTGAAATAAATCTCGCCCGCCGAGGGGGTGTTCAGCCCCATGATGGCGCGGCCAAGGGTGGTTTTGCCGCAACCGGATTCGCCCACCACGCAAAAGCTTTCGCCGGCCTCGATCGACACATTGACGTTTGTCAGTGCATGCAGCATCGGCTTTTCGCGGCTGAGAAAGTGGGTGGGCAGGGCAAAGCGCATGTCTACGCCCTTGGTTTCGATGATGGGCTGGGTCATGATGTGGCCTCGGCTTTGGCCTTGAGCGGATTGTAGCAGGCGACCCCGTTCACCAGAGCGGGGGCTGCTGCGTGGCACCGCTCGCTGGCAAACTCGCAGCGCGGGTGATACGAGCAGCCGTTGGGCAGGGCCGTGATAGGCGGCATCGAGCCGGGTATCTGATAAAGCCGCGAGCCGCGCTCGGCGTTTTGCGGCAGCGCCTTGAGCAGGCCGCTGGCGTAAGGGTGGCGCGGGGCGTCGATGATCTGCCGGGTGGGGCCGGTTTCAACACATTTGCCTGCGTACATGATCATCAGCCGTTCAGTGACTTCGGCGACGACACCCAGATCGTGGGTGATCAGGATCAGGGCGACATCCTTTTCGCGGCAAAGCTTGAGGATCAGTGCCATGATCTCGGCTTGAATGGTGACATCCAGTGCTGTTGTCGGTTCGTCCGCGATGATGATCTCGGGGTCGGTCAGCAGGGCGATGGCGATGACCACGCGCTGGCGCAGGCCACCGCTGAGTTCGTGTGGGTAGGCATCAAGCCGGGTTTCGGCCGAGGGGATCGCCACCTCTTTCAGCTTGTCGATAGACAGTCTGCGGGCTTCGGCGGTGCTGATCTTGCGGTGTGCCTTGAGGGTTTCCACCATCTGCGTCCCGATGCTGAGCACCGGATTGAGCGTGACCATCGGATCCTGAAAGATCATCGAAATACGGTTGCCCCGGATCCTGCGAATTTCGCTTTCGGACATCTCCAGAAGGTTGGCCCCCTCGAACCGGATCGTACCTTTGGACACACGGCCGGGATCGGCAATCAGGTTGAGGATAGCAAAGGCAAGCATCGACTTGCCGGCGCCGGATTCGCCTACCACGCCAAGGCGTTCGCCCTTTTCCAGTGTCAGGTCGACGCCGCGCAGGGCCTCGACCCAGCCGCGTTTGCCGCGCGGAAAGGCGACATGCAGGTCGGATACTTCGAGCATGGCCATCAGTCATCCCCCCGGCGCAGTTTCGGATTGAGCACATCGCGTAGCCAGTCGCCCAGCAGGTTTAGCGCAAGGATCAGAGCAATCAGGACAAGGGCAGGGTAGAGGGTGATCCACCAGCTGCCCGAAAAAACGAATTCAAAGCCGGATCGGATCAGAGACCCCAGAGAAGGCCGATCAACCGGCATGCCGAGGCCAAGAAACGAAAGCGCCGCCTCGGTCATGATCGCCTCGGCTACCTGAATGGTTGAGATAACCATCACCGGTGTCAGCGCGTTGGGCAGGATATGGCCCCACATCACCTTGCGCGCCGGAAGGCCAATGACGCGGGCGGCATCGACATATTCCTTGTTTTTCTCACCCAGAACCGAGGATCGCACGGTGCGGGCAAACTTGGGCCATTCGGCGATGCCGATGATCAGGATTAGCATGATGATCGCGTAATCGGCATAAACGCTGGCCTCGAACGCGGCCTGAAACAGCGCCAGCACGATGATGGCGATCATCAGCGTCGAGAGCGACATCTGGATGTCTGCAAGTCGCATCAGAAAACTGTCAACCCAGCCCCCCCTGTACCCGGCCCACAGGCCAAGCGTGACGCCAAGAATACCCTGCACGATCACCGCGCCGATGCCGATCAGCAGTGAAATGCCGGTGCCATACATGATGGTAGACAGAACACCGCGCCCCTGACTGTCAGTGCCCAACAGGAACCGCGGATCACCGCCGGGTTGCCAGCTGGGGGGCATTTCGCTGTCCATGATGTCAATCTGCAGCAGGTCATAGGGGTTTTGTGGGGCGATGACCGGGGCCAGCACTGCCATCAGGATAAGGATCAGCAGTACGATCCCGGCGCCGATGGCGACAGGATCGCTGAGGAACCGTTTGAGGAAGCCGCGCCAGGTAATCATGCTTTGGCTCCCGGCAGTTTTACCATTGGATTAATCAGCGTATAGATGAAATCGACCAGGGTGTTGACGACCACAAAGATCAGGCCGACGACGATGATATAGGCGATGATCAGCGGGGTATCGACGCGGTTCACCGCCTCAAGAAACAGAAATCCCATACCGGGCCACTGGAACACTGTTTCGGTCAGGATGGTGTAGGCGATCAGCGTGCCGATCATCAAACCACCGACCGTCACCACCGGCAGCAATGTGTTGCGAAATGCATGTACGTAGCGGACGCGCGCGGTGGACAGCCCCTTGGCGCGGGCGAAACGGACGTAATCTGTGCCCATCGTCTCCATCATCTCGGCGCGGATCAGGCGGATGAACAGCGGCAGCATGATTGAACTGAGCGTGATCGACGGCAGGATCAGATGTTTGAGGCCGTCTATTGTGAGAAACCCTGTTTCCCAGCCCCAAGGCAGTTCGTACACGTCACCGCGTCCAAAGGCAGGTAGCCAACCCAGTTCAACACCGAACAGCCAGACCATGCCAATGGCAGTCAGAAAAACCGGAACGGAGATGCCAAGGATCGAGCCGGACATGATGATCCGGCTAAGCCACGAAGTTCGGTTGATGGCGCAATAGATGCCTGCCGGGATCGACAGCGACAGGAAAATGACAACTGCACCGATCACCAGTTCGAAGGTGGCGGGGAATTTATCCATGATCACGGCCAGCGCGGGCCGCTTGAAAAAGTAAGATGTGCCCAGGTCACCCTGTACAGCCTTGCCCAGAAAACGGGCATACTGGGCAAAGAAAGGGTCGTTCAGGCCCATATCTTCGCGCATCAGGTCACGCTCGGCTTCGGAAACAGACTGTCCCACAAGCTCGCGCAGGGGGTCGCCCAGATTGTCCTGAATAGAAAATCCGATGATCGAGATCACGAACATCACGATCACGGCCTGAACGGCGCGGCGGATAAGGAAGGCGATGATGTGCATCGGCGTCGGTTGTCCCCGTTATGCGCCCGGGCCCCGAGCCGAGGCCTCTGGTTTGGTGGAAGAGGTCCCGGATCAGGTCCGGGATGCGAGGTGCGAAAAAGGCGGGCCGGTCATGAACCGGCCCGCCACATTTTGTTATTCCGAGATAACCAGATCGCCCAGATAGGGGAAGTTCATCACGTTCAGCACGGCCTCGGCGCCAACACCCGAGCGTGCAGCCCAGGCCAGATCCTGCCAATGCAGCGGCACAAACGCGGCGTCATCATAAAGGATCTGTTCGACCCTTTGCAGCATCTCGGCGCGGGTGTCGCCCTTGGTTTCGACCAGCGAGTCAACGGTTAGCTTGTCAACTTCGGCGTTTGAATAATTGCCCGAGTTATACTGACCACGGCCGGTTTCCTCGTTCGGGGTCATTGCCAGGAATTCGTAAAAGTTGGCGCTGTCCTCGGTATCCGAATGCCAGCCGATCATCATGATGTCAGCAGCGCGTTCGTCAAACTTGGGCCAGTATTGCGCCTTGGGCATGGTGGTCAGATCAATGTCGATCTTGATCTTGGCCAGCATCGCCGCCGCTGCTTCGCAGATTTTGAAATCGTTGACGTAGCGGTTGTTGGGGCACATCATTGTGGCCTTGAAGCCGTCAGCATAACCTGCTTCTTCCATCAGGGCTTGCGCCTTGGCCAGATCATAACGCGGCTTGAGGTTGGGGTTGTAACCCAGATAGCCCTTTGGCGACATTTGGGCCGCAGCGGTGCCAAAACCCTTCATGATCTTCTGAACAATGCCTTCGTTGTTGATGGCATGCACGATCGCCTGACGCACCTTCGTGTTGGCCAGCGCCTCGTTGCGCTTCTGGTTCAGTTGCAGCGTGATGATCCGCGTGCCTGACATGGTGATCAGATCGGTGCCGTCATTGTTGGCGATCCGCTCCAGATCGGTGGGCGGAACCGGCGCGATAAAGTCAACGTCGCCTGCCAGAAGAGCCGCCACACGGGTCGGCGCCTCTTTGATCGGGGTCAGGATCGCGGTTTGAACGTTGCCGGGGCTGTTTGTGTCCCAGTAATCGGCGTTGCGTTGAAAGACGACCTTAACGCCTTGTTCACGTTCGGAAATTGTGAAAGGGCCAGTGCCCGACACGGTTTTCGAGGCAAAGCTGTCACCGTGTTTCACGATTTCAGCACCGCCTTCTTCGTAGAACTTGCTGTCCATAGGGAACACATACGTGGCGGTGTGCAGTACCAGCGGGCTGGGGCCGTCAGTTTTGATTTCGACCGTCGTGTCGTCCAGGGCGGTGGCGCTTACCCATCCGGCGAAAATGCCCTTGAAATCAGGCGATTCTTTCAGGCGATTGATGGTCCAGACCACGTCGGCAGCGGTCATCGGGTTGCCGGAATGGAAGGTCACACCGTCACGCAGGCTAAAGCGCATGGTGGTGTCATCGACACGTTCCCAGCTTGATGCCAGACGCCCGTCAAAACCAAGTTCCTTGTTCCAGCGCACCAGCGGGTCAAACACCATATGGCTAAGCTGCAGCGTGCCGCCCGACAGCTGCTCGTGCGGGTCAAGTGACACCGGATCGGCGTCATAGGCAAAGTTGAGCGTTTGTGCCGGGGCCATCGTGGCCATGCCCAGTACAACGGCTGTTGCGGTTGCTAATTGTCGAAGTGTTTTCATTGGAGTCTCCCTGAATTAGCCGGACACTTTCACGCGGCAGGCGCATGATGGTCCGATCATGTGCGGCAGGGTGTCGCGATTTTGCCGAAGTGTAAAGAGCGCGTGACGAAAGAAAATAATGCCCGTTTTTTCACTGAAAGCTTGAACTATTCCTTCGACGGGTTGTGCGAAAGGTTTCCATTTGTTGCGGTGACCTGTCGTTTTCGCGATTCGCCTGGTCGTGTTTACCCAAAGTCGCCGCGGGTGATTGACCCCGGAAGGCCGACATAATACTGATCAAAAGACTCGGACATTGGCTGCTTTTTTGAGGATTTCTTGTTGACTGAACGCCTGCTGCACAGACTGGCTTGGATTGTCGCGCTGATTTGCGTGGCGCCGATTGTTGCCGCAGCCTTGGCAGCCTTTGCCGGTGATCTGAAGACATGGCGCGATATCCTGTCCTCGGTCCTGCCACGCTATGCCCTTACCACGCTCACGCTGGTGGTGATTGTCGGGATCTCAACTGCCGTGATCGGCAGTGTCACCGCGTGGCTGGTGACGGTCTACCGGTTTCCCGGCTCAAAATGGCTGGAGGTGGCGCTGGCCTTGCCGCTGGCCTTTCCGGCCTATGTGCTGGCCTATGCCTATACCTCGCTGCTGGATCATCCTGGACCGGTGCAGACCTTGCTGCGGGACGTGACCGGCTGGGGACCGCGCGACTACTGGTTCCCGGAAATCCGCAGCCTGGGGGGCGCGGCGATGATGCTGACGATTGTGCTCTATCCGTATGTTTACCTGTTGGCGCGCGCCTCTTTCCGGCAGCAATCGGCAAACGCCTTTCTGGTGGCGCGGACATTGGGCCGGTCGCCGATCAAGGCGTTCTGGCGGGTGGCCCTGCCGATGGCGCGCCCGGCGATTGCCGGTGGCGCACTGCTGGCGGTGATGGAGACCATTGCCGATTTCGGCACGGTGGCATTTTTCAACGTCCAGACCTTTGCCACCGGCATCTATCAGTCCTGGTTTTCGCTTGGCGATCGGGCGGCCGCGGCGCAACTGTCGCTGTGCCTGCTGTCGTTTGCCATGCTGTTGGCGGGACTGGAACGCGCCCAACGGGGCAAGGCCCGCACCGCCGGGCGTGGCGCACGGTTCGAGTCGATGGAAAAGCCCCGCCTGCGCGGACCGGTGGGGTGGGGGGCGGCATGCCTGTGTCTGTTGCCGGTACTGCTGGGGTTTGTCATTCCGGTAATCATGCTGGGGCACATGGCGATCGGTTCGGGGCAATCGTTGCTGTCAGATCGCTATCTGGGCCTGATGGGCAATTCGGTCATGCTGGCCGGGGTGGCGGCAGGGCTGACGGTGGTTGGCGCGATCCTGATCGGTTTTCGCGCGCGCACCAACCCGGGGCGGCGATCGCGTCTGATCGTGATCGGGGCAGGGCTGGGATATGCCGTGCCGGGCGGCGTGATCGCCGTGGGACTGATGGTGCCGATGGCAGCGCTGGATAATGCCATTGATGCGGTGATGGAGGCGCGGTTTGGCATCAACACCGGGCTGCTGATCACCGGATCGATCTGGTTGATGGTGCTGGCCTATGTCGCCCGCTTCATGGCGGCGGCGCTGAATTCCTATGACAGCGGCATGGCTACGGTGCCAGCGCATTTCGATGCGATTGGCCGGTCACTGGGACAACCCGGGCCAAAGCTGCTGTGGCGGGTGCATTTGCCGGTGGCACGAACAAGCGTGCTGACTGCGCTGCTGATTGTCTTTGTCGATGTGATGAAGGAACTGCCCGCCACGCTAATCCTGCACCCGTTCAATTTTTCGACGCTGGCGGTGCAGGCGCACCGGCTGGCCGCCGATGAGCGCCTGAACGAGGCCGCCGTGCCGTCACTGGTGCTGGTGGCGTTTGGCCTTATCCCGGTAATTATCCTCTGTCGGTCACTTGGTGCGTCGCAGCCGGGCAGGCGCGCAGCGCGGATCGGAACCTCGCTGACGCCGGGGTAAGGGATCGCAATTGTCTGTTATGCAGCTGAAGGTCCGACGTTCGACCTTGTGCCTCTCATCTGGAATAAAGCCGCAGGCGTCTGGTACTCGCCGCGCCTAAAGTGTTTCGCCATAACCCTGCCACGGGTTCAAGGCGAAATGCGTAAGCACACGAACAACGGCATCCTGTCACCCGTTGACTTCGAATTCAGACGGCAGAAACTGACCCGGCAGTTGCCTGGAAGGCTGGGGGTCACCTCAGGGATTGTCCCAGAATAGTGGCCAAATCATCCTGAGGCTGTTGTCGAACATCCATGTTAAGACCGCTCTGAATGTGGTTCAGGTGTGCTATCAGAAGCGTTTCAGCCTGCTCTGGGTCACGCGACTGGATCGCCTGAAGTATCCTGCTGTGTTCGTCATCAGGACAGCTTGCGTTCTCCGAGGACCCGAAAAGGCCCACGATCAGCGAGGTGCGCGTGACAAGTTCCCGCATCATGCGGGAGACGAACTTGTTCCCGGTCGCCTGGGCAAGTTTGGTGTGAAACTCGCCGGACAGACGAATGATCTCTGTGCGCTCGTTCCGGGCGCGGGCAGAATCTTCCAGCGCGATGTGATCTGTCAGCAGCGCCAGGCTAACCTCATTCGGCCCTTCCGCCAGCTGTCGGACAAGCGGCGGTTCGATTAGCATTCGGGCCGCAAATACGTCATTCGCTTCGGCCTTGTCCGGGCAGGCGACATAAGCACCACGATTTGAGTGCAGTTCGATGATTCCCTGACTTGAAAGAAGCAAAAGCGCGCGCCGAACACGCATTCGGCCGACACCGAAAGTTTCGCAAAGGCGCGCCTCGCTCAGTTTGGTGTTGGGTGCCAGGCGTTGCTCCATGACAGCCTTGTAGATTCGTTCAACGATCAGGTTCTCATCTGGTTCAGTTGAAAAATCCGTTTCATCTTGGCTGTTTGCCCGAGATTTAATGCTCACAATGAGACCTTTCGAGACCGATTGATTTGGCAGCATATGGTGATTGATGCTGCTTTGGAACAAGCCAATGTAGGGACAAGCACGAGATATTGTCGACTAAATTCATAGAAATGTGTTGACATAAATTGTTAACAATCGTGAAATCGAGGGGCGGCATGAATGGTGCGTCCATCTAACTGCCGGCCAATAATGGCGCCCCAGGCGTCGAAATCGAATTCAACGGGAGTTAGAAATGCAACGTAGAACCCTTATGAAAGCTGCCCTGACGGCGGCGGCCCTCACCGCGTTTCAGGCCACGGCGGCTTTTGCGGAAAACCCGGTTCTGAAAATCGGCTTTGTCGGTGTAACCAGCGGCCCGGCAGCAGCGTGGGGCATCTCGAACCAGCGCTCGATGGAAACCCGCGCGGCCTGGATCAACGAGACCGGAGGATACACCATCGGCGGCACGACCTATGACATCGAGATCGTGTCATTTGACGACCAGAAAGACCCCAAGCGCGCGATCGCGGGCATGGAGAAGATGGCCCAGGAAGGCATCCATTATGTCGTGGGCCCCAACGTCGATGACGGCGCGGCGGCTGTGCGCCCCGTCGCTGAGGCGAACGGGATCATGTATTTCCCTTACGCCTTCCCCAAGTCGCTGTATCAGGCGCCCGCCTCGAACGCGGTTTTGGGCATGGTGGCCAATTATCAGTCTGGCCCGGCAATCTACAAATACCTGATGGAGAACGAGGGCGTCAAAACCGTCGCTTTCATTGCGGCCAACGAATCCGATCCGCTCAGCCAGCGTGATGGCGGTGTTGCAGCCGCCAAGGCTTTGGGGCTGGATGTTGTGTCTGCCAATGTGACCTATCAGGTCGACACCACCGACTTTACCCCTGTGTTGACCCCGGTCATGCGTACGCGCCCTGATCTGCTTGTGCTGTCGGGTGTGTCGCCCGCGAATGCGCCACAGTTGATCCGCTCTGCGCGCGAACTGGGTTTTGAGGGCGTGATTTCGACGGAAACCGCACAGGATGCGGGTGTTCTGGCCGAAGGTGCGGGCGATCTGGCGAACGGGTTTATCTCGGTTGGCGGCGCATCCACACCCGAGCTTGCCTCGCCGATGATGAACGAATTCGTCGAGCGTTACACAAAGATGTTTGGCGAATACAACGACGAGTCCAACACCAAGGTCTATGCGCTTGAATACATCCTTGAAACGCTCAAGGCCGATCCTGCGGCAATGACCGATGTGGCTGCATTTCAGGCGGCGATGGACACGTTCGAAGCACCAAACCCGTATATGAACGGCGATGCGAAACTGCGCTATGTCGGCATGTCATCCTTCGGACAGAAGCGTCAGGTTGCTGTGCCACTTGTGGTCAATGTCTATCAGGACGGTGCATTCGAGACGCTGTTCGTCGCTGAAGTCGACTAAGCGTTCCGGCCTGTTTTCAGGTTCGTCCCAAGCAGAACTTCCCTGGGCCATATTGGCCCGGGGCATTTCCTGAAAGAAAGCACTCATGGAACAGATACTTGCCAATGGCGTCTATCTGGGGTCCCAATATGCGATGATCGCGCTTGGTCTGACCCTGATCTTTGCCCTGATGAATGTCCTGAACTTTGCCCATGGGCAGATGTATGTGATCGGCGGTTTCGTCACCTATACATTTTATGGCCAGTGGGGCGTACCATTTGTTCTTGCGCTGGTTATGTCGTGTGTGACGCTGGCCATCCTGGGCGCCCTGATCGAAAAATTCCTGTTTGCACCGGTGATAAAAGGCTCGGCCCGCGAAGAAAGCACGATGTTGCTGGCCGCAGGTATCGCGTTCTTTCTGGATGCGGTAATCCTGCTTGTTTTCGGGGAAAAGCAGCGCGGTGTTCCGAAGATCGTCAATGGCGTGTTCAACTACGATTTCCGCCTGATCATGCCATACGACCGTATTCTGATCTGTGTTCTGGCAATCCTGTCGATCGTCGCCTTTATCGGGCTGATGCAGTACACCAAAACAGGCCGCGCCCTGCGCGCGCTTGCGCAGGACCGGACTGCGGCCCAGTTGATGGGCGTCAATGTTGACCGGTATTCCATGATCGGCTTTGCCCTTGGCGCGATGCTGGCGGGGCTTGTCGGTGGGCTGCTGGTCACCATCACGGGCGTAAACCTTGGCATGGGCGGGCCAACCTCGATCAAGGCCTTCATGATGGTGATGATCGGCGGTGCCGGCGTGATTTCCGGCGCGATCTGGGGCGGCATCATCCTTGGCTTCATGGAGGCCATCGGCCTTGCCGTGCTGTCGCAATACGGCGATATCACCTATCTGCTGATCTTTGTCTCGCTGATGATTTTCCTCGCCATCCGGCCTCAGGGCCTGATGGGCAAGCCGTGGGGTTGATCTGATGCTGGGATTTTCCGTAAGACAACTGGTCGGCGTCAGCGTCTTCCTGTTCGCCATCTTCGTCGGCGTGCCGTTGGTTATCGGCGCGACCGGCCGCTGGGATTTCTATTTTACACTGACATCGGTGGCGCTTTTGGCGATCGCAAGTGCGGGGGTGTGGCTGACATTCTACATCGGCCGGATCAACATCGGCCAGGGCGCATTTGCCCTGATCGGGGCCTATGTCTCGGCCATTCTGGTCGTCAAAGCCGGGTGGTCGTTCTGGGTATCGCTGCCTGCCGCCGGGATATTTGCCGCCCTGGTGGCAATCCTGATCGGCATGCCGATCCTGCGTTTACGCGGCGTCTATTTCGCGATGATCACACTGGTTTTGACGCAGGTTGTCACACTCACAGCGCTTGCCCTGCCAATCACGAACGGGGCCAAGGGGATTTCGTCCATTCCGCTGCCATCAGGTGTATCTGTGTTTGGCATTCCCCTCCTGCCTGACTTTGCCGGGATGGAGAACACCAAGCTGGCCTTCTACTATACCGCGTGCATCCTGATGATCGTGACCTATGCCGCCTTGTATCGCCTGGTAAATTCCCGCCTTGGCCACCTATGTCGGTCAATGCAGCAAAACGAGGAACTGGCCAGCTCGATCGGGGTCAACATCGCCTACATTCGCATCGTGATTTTCGCCATCTCAAGCTTCTTTGGCGGCATTGGCGGGGCCATGTTCGGCTCTATCGCGCAGTCGGTCTACCCCTCCAGCTTTCAGGTCGTGGATTCCGTTAACTTTATGTTGAACTGTTTCCTCGGCGGTTTGGGCTATGTGTTTGGCCCCATGCTTGGCACATTGGTTCTTTATTTCGGTTGGGACCTTCTGTTTGAATTCGGCAAATACCAGATGCTGATCTACTCAACGCTCCTGATCCTGATTATCCGCTTCCTGCCCAATGGCCTGCTCAGTTTGCGCATCGGCAAAGGAGGTGACAAATGAGTCCGCTGCTTGAGGTCAAGAATGTCACCAAGAAATACGGTGGCCTGACCGCGAATAACGACATCAGCTTTGACGTGGCCGAAAACGAAATCCTGTCGGTGATCGGGCCAAACGGGGCTGGCAAATCCACCCTGTTCAAGATGATCTCGTCATTCACGCCAACCACTTCCGGCGAAGTGCTTTATCAAGGCGAGCGCATCTCGAACCTCAAGCCGCACATTGTCGCGCGCAAAGGTGTCGTCAGGACGTTTCAGGAAACCACTATCTTCAAAAGCATGACAGTGCGCGAAAGCGTTGTGGTGGCACAGCACCTGCGGGCCAAGGCATCGCTTGCCGGATATTTCTGGGGGTCGAAAACTGCAAAGGAAGATGTTGCAGCCTTTGGCGAATATGCCGACGAACTGCTGGAGTTTCTCGGCATGTCCGCGATCAGCAATGAACAAGCCAGCAACCTTCCGCAAGGCAGCCTGCGCGCGCTCGGCATCGCAATCGGCCTTGCCACGGACCCCAAGGTTTTACTGTTGGACGAACCGTTTGCGGGCATGAACCATGATGAAACCATGCGCATGGTAGATCTTGTGCGCTCGGTGCGCGATGAACGCAGGGTGACCGTCATGCTGGTCGAACACGACATGCCGGCGGTCATGAACATCTCGGACCGGATCGTGGTGCTGAACTTTGGCGAAAAGATCGCCGAAGGCACACCGTCTGAAATCCAGAACAATGAAAAAGTCATCGAGGCCTATCTGGGCAGCGCTGACGATGAGATTGGGATGTAGACCATGACAGCCATGTTGGATTTCAAAGACGTCGAATTGTATTACGACCACGTTTATGCGCTGAAGGGTGTGTCGCTAAGCGTCAATCAGGGGGAAACCGTGGCGCTGATCGGGGCCAATGGGGCTGGCAAGTCATCTATCCTGCGCGCCATCACCGGGCTGGCAAAACCCGCCAAAGGGTCTGTGACGTTCGAAGGTGCACGTGTTGACGGCACTGACCCCTCGGACATCGTCAAACGCGGCATCGCGATGGTACCCGAGGGCCGCCGCGTGTTTCCTTTCATGTCGGTCAAGGACAACCTGATGATGGGGGCGTTCACCCGCAGCGACAAGGCCGACATTCAAGACACGCTCGACAGCATCCTGATGCGCTTTCCCCGCCTGAAAGAACGCTATGGTCAGGCTGCCGGTACCCTGTCAGGTGGCGAGCAGCAGATGATGGTGATCGGCCGTGCGCTCATGGCCAAGCCCAAACTTTTGCTGCTGGATGAACCCAGCCTGGGTATTGCCCCCAAACTGGTGCAGGACATTGCGCGCTCTATCGTGGCGATCAACCGGGACGAAGGTGTTTCGGTGCTTCTGGTCGAGCAGAACTCACGTATGGCTTTGAGTATTTCGCATCGTGCCTATGCCATGGCGACGGGAAATGTGATGATCGAAGGCCCATCGAAAGAATTGCTGCACGATGACCGGATCAAGGCTGCATATCTTGGTGGAGAGGTCTGATCTGACATGAAAATCCTCGTGATAAACCCAAATACCACCGCCTCGATGACCCAGAAAATCGCGGTCGCAGCGCGCGCCGTTGCCCGCCCGGACACAGAGATCGTAGCGGCCAATTCACAAAATGGGCCCGCCAGCATTCAGGGATTTCTGGACGTCGCCATATGTGTGCCGGGACTGCTGGACGAGGTCGCAAGACATCCCGATGTTGACGCGATCGTCATCGCGTGTTTCGACGATACCGGCCTCGACGCGGTCCGCTCGTCGGTTTCGGTTCCTGTTCTGGGCATTGGCGAGGCCGCCTATCATGCCGCCAGCATGATCGCGACGAAATTTAGCGTTATCACCACGTTGTCCCGTTCTGTGCCAGGTATTGAAAACAACCTGATGCGCTATGGTCTTGCGCAAAAGTGCGTACGCGTGCGGGCAACCGACATTCCCGTCCTTAAACTGGAGGAGGGTGACCCGGCGACACTGTTCAAGATACGGTCTGAAATCCGTGAGGCAATCGTTCAGGACCACGCAGAAGCCATTGTTCTGGGATGTGCCGGAATGGCCGACCTTATGGCGCAGCTCAGCGAAGAATTCGGCCTGCCTGTGATTGATGGTGTTGCAGCGGGGGTCACCTTTGCAGAAGCGCTGGTGAACAACCGGCTTAAAACATCTAAAATTGGGGCCTATTCCCTGAAATAGAAGCATCGGCAATCCGTGTTTTGATGCATGTGGATGACATTATGTGTCGGTTTCCGCCCCAAATATTGTCACCAACAAATGCCGGTAGGCGACGGTTTGGCGATAATGGAGACCCAGAAAGCTTTGGCGCGGTTGTTCTGCGGCCTTGATCGCCACCGCCGGTATTCCAGCCAGGCTGGTCTGACGCGGGCGGAATACGTCAATCGGTCAAAGAAGACCAAAGCTGAACACAGCCCGGATATTTTTTAAAAAAAAGCCCGGCACAGTGGCCGGGGCAGTTTGGGGATCAAACCGATCACCGCCCCGGCCACTGGGGAGATAAAGCGCGGCCGGAGCGACTTTATGCCAGGCGTTTGGCCCGGTTTCAGGTTTGCAGATAGGATTCCAGGCTGTCGTCCAGCGCGTCTTTCCACGGGGTGTGGTGCGGCGGGGCCTTTTTGCCGGTCATCGGCGAGGTATAGCCGTGGTTGCGGAATTCCATGATGTTTTTCTTTTTGTGCTTTTTCCACTCAAAGAAAGCCTGATTTGCGGCCTCGACATCAAAGCTGGGATAGTCGGTTTCGTCAATTAGCTCCTGCACATACGCCCCCTGATAGCGGATTGCGCCATAGTCATCCTCGATCGCGTCTTCCTCGGCCTCGCGGCGTTTGGGATCGGCCTCCATCGTGGCCTGATCGGGCAGGGCGATCTTGCCCATGATGCAATCACGCACCCACCATGCCTGGGCGTCGAACATGTTGAAAGTGAACCATTGGTCCTGCATGCCAAGGTAGAACATCTTCGGATTTTTGGTCCACACGACGCCTTTGTAAAGGTCGGCCGCGGCCAGACGGTTGGCGGTTTTCAGACGCAGATCATCCGGCAGGAAGTTGAAGTGATGGCGATAGCCGGTGCACAGAATGATCGCATCGACATCCTTGCTGGTGCCGTCCTTGAAATATGCAGTTTTGCCTTCGACCTTGACCAGTGCCGGCACCTCTTGCCAGTTGTCGGGCCAGTCATAACCCATCGGGGCTGTGCGATGCGCAACGGTGATGGATTTGGCCCCGTATTTCCAGCACTGGCTGCCGATATCCTCGGCGGAATAGGATGTGCCGAGGATCAGGATATCCTTGCCAGCAAATTCGCGGGCATCTCGGAAGTCATGGGCGTGCAGGACACGGCCATTGAAGGATTCAAACCCCGGGTAATAGGGCACATTCGGGGTCGAGAAGTGACCCGAGGCAACGATGACGTGGTCATAGTCCTCAACAGTTTCGGCATCTTTGACCGTGTCGCGGGCGGTGACGGTGAACATACCGGTATCATCATTGTAGTGCACGTCGCGCACGATGTTGTTGAACCGGATCCAGTCGCGCACGCCAGCCTTTTCGACGCGGCCCTTGATATAGTCAAACAGTACGGCGCGGGGCGGGTAACTGGCAATTTCCTTGCCGAAATGTTCGTCGAATGTGTAATCGGCAAATTCCAGGCCTTCTTTGGGGCCGTTCGACCAAAGATAGCGATACATCGAGCCATGGCAGGGTTCGCCCGAGGCATCGACGCCGGTGCGCCAGGTGTAGTTCCACAAGCCGCCCCAGTCGGATTGCTTTTCAAAGCAGACGATCTCGGGGATGTCCTCGCCGTTCTTGGCTGCGGATTGAAACGCGCGCAACTGGGCAAGGCCTGACGGACCCGCGCCAATGATCGCTACTTTTTTCTTTGCCATGTGTGTTGTCTCCCTGGATTGGTATGAACCAATATTCAGCTTTGGTTCTTTTGGTTCGTTATAATAAGCCAAATTGTGAACCAATTTGTCAACAGCAATCCTTGACTGGACTGAAATTCATCCCTCAACTAGACCGGAACCAGTTGAACAGGAACTTGATAACACATGGAATCTTCCAGTTTTGCCCATCGTCTGGCGATCAGTGGTGCGCTACCGCGACTGTCAGTTGGCATGGCGTCCACGGTCAATATCGGCTTTCTGGCGCCTTTAAGTGGCCAGGTCGAATCCTGGGGGCTGCCCGGATTGCATGGCTGCCGGATATGGGAGCGCTGGCTGAATAACGCCGGTGGTCTGCTGATTGGCGGGCGGCGCTATCCGATCAGAATCCATGCCTATGACTGCGGCTATGACGCTCAGGCAGCGCGCGAGGGCGCTATGCAACTGGTGCAGGATCATGACGTCAAGCTGATGATGATGCTGGGAGGCGATACCTTTACCCCCGTCGCCGATTATCTGAGCGAGCGGCGGATCTTGACCTCGACTCTTTTGCCCAGTGATCTCAGTCCCGACACGCCCTACCTTATCGCACCCAGCGAAGTGCACCCGATTTATGTTGTGACCGGCGTTGATTGGCTGACCCGCACAAGGCCGACCCTGAAAACCGTCGCCCTGTGCAGCCAGACTGATGGCATGGGCCTGCCGTCCCTGGCCACCTATCGTGCCGCGTTCAAGGCGGCGGGCACAAATATCGTCAAAGAGGTGCAGTATCCCGGCGAAGGCGGCGATGCGGCGGCGATTGTGCAGCCGATGCTGGATCAGAACCCCGATATCCTGTGCTGGTGCACCAGCTATACGCCAATGGTGCATGCAATGACCGAATATGCCTACACCCAGGGCTTCAAAGGCCAGATCATTTCCTGCACGCTGGACCAGTACGAGTCGCTGGTGGCCAAGACCAGCGCGGACTTCATGGAAGGGGTGGTGTTCCAGTTCCCCGATTTCGATGACCCGGCCCTGCGCGAAAAGGCATTTTTCTTTAACCAGCCCAATGTGTTTTTTGAAGAATACAACAACCGCTACCCCAACAGCTGGAGCGCGGTTTCATGGGAATATGCTGCCATCCTCGATATCTGGCATGCTGCGGTCGAAAAGGCTGATACGGTAAATCCGATGTCTGTCATGGCGGCGATGAAACAACTGGGCCATGTGACCCACGCCTTTGGCCCGGCCGAGTGGTGGGGCACCGAAATCTTCGGGATTGATAACGCGCTGGTGGGGGACTGGCCGGTGGTGACGATTCAAGAGGGCAAAGCGCGGATCGTCGACTTTGGATCGATCCCCGGATGGCTGACCGATCACAGTGACCTGCTGCGCATCGAGATGCAGGATCTTGGCCAGATGTGGCAACAACGCCTGCGCCGGGTGGATGAGGGCACGGAACTGGGCGCGCGTGGGATCGAGGCCTAGGGCCTGCGTGGCGGATGCCTGCGTTGGCGAGGCCCGCCGCCCCGGGCCAGGGCAGGATCAGCATGAACCGCAAGCTCTCGGTGATCGCTACACCGAGAGCTTTGTGAATCTACGGTTTAGGCTGGGCTTGTTTCTTGAAGCCCCCAGCCAAGTGGCTTTTATTTCACGGGCAAAGTCCGCGTAAAGGCCAGTACGTCGACACCGACCTGCAGATCAAATGCCCGCAACGCGATCATCTCTACGCCGGGGTGGCCATTACGGATTTTGTGCAGAACTTCCCATGGGTTTGCATTCGCCTCGGTCCCGACATAGCCCGGCTCATCGGCATCGCCCCAGTCAAGCGCGCGACCATCAAAACCGTGGCAAGACGCACAGGTTGTCTGAAAGACAGCGGCGCCGTTCTGAATGTTGCCCGCTACTTCGCCGGTATCAAAGTTGATCACGGTGTTCATGTCGTCGAGCCCTTTGGCAAGGAAGGTCGAAATATACTGCGCGTGGTCTTTCGGAATCATGTCTTCGCTGTAACCATGAGGTTCGGCTCGTAAAAGCGCCTCAAGTGCCGTTGCATCGCCGGAATAGCCCATTACGCCAGCAATGCCGGTCTGGTAAGATCCCGAACCGTATTTGCCGTCGGCCCCGCGATAGTCCCACCCATGGCAGGATTTGCAGCGTGTGGTCACACCGCCGGACTTCTTAACATTGCTTGCTGGCCACGCAGGATGCGTGTCTTCGGGCTTGTCCATATCTTGAGTGGCGTACCAGTTGTCATAGAGTCGTCCTCCGCGCGTCACTTCCCATGCTTCTGTGCTTTCTGCAGGCGCGCCGAAAACGAAGTCGGCATGGTAGCTTTCATCACGGTCTTTTGCAGTTGCTGCTCCTGCTACAAAACAGGTCGTGAGCACTACGATTTTTGAATTGATTGGCATTATTTGTTCTTCCTCCCCTTGTCATCCGGATACTCTGGACGTCCTTGATCAAGCGCTTACGACGAATATGCTGTCGTTGACGCAGGTCATGGACAAGCTAACGATCCCCCCATCGCGTGAGGTGATGGCGCCGAAAGGGGTGTTGTCGCCTTTCAGGTAGTCCTGAATTTGCTTGGGCGTCAGGTTGTGGCGGCGCAGCTTGGTGCGGAAACTCCGGCGGCAGGTTTCAATCGTCGGCTGGTAACGCAACGCCCACAGCGTGCTGCCCGTTCCCTCGGTGCGCGGGGGATTGAGGCGTACAGAGTGTGTGATGCGTGGCCATTTAGAGATCAAAGCGAACGTCTGCCCGCTGCATTTGGCCTTTCTGACATCCGATATCCAGTAGGATTAACACAGATCAATTTGTCAGTCTGAGTTCTAGCTTAGACTGACAAATGTGCGGGCTCAGGGTCAATGAGGCCGTCCGAAGGTTTTTGGGGAAGCGGAGCTTTCTGCAGAACAATATGCAAGGAGAAGATCTATGACACTTCAGAATACTTTAGCAACTGCAGTAATACTATTTTCTGCGTGCGCGGCTCAAGCTGAGGATTCCACTATCATATTAGGGAAATCGACCTATACCAAAACTTGCTCAGTGTGCCATGGGGACGACGCCAAAGGCGGAGGTGAGGTCGCAGACCTGTTTCAGGTAAAGCCAAAAGATTTAACGAAACTTTCCGAGCGTGCGGGTGGAAAGTTTCCGTTTTCTGATGTCTATAATGTCATAATACTAGGTATGGAAGCACCTGGTCACGGCCCTTCAGCGATGCCGGTTTGGGGTGATGAATTTATCGCCGATGCAATGCAAGATCGCGGCGTTAGCAAGTCTGATTCCATTTCCATTGCTGCTGGCCGGGCTATGGCGGTGGCACTTTACTTGGAGACAGTTCAAGAATAGCCCCGAGAAATCAGCGCCATCACTTTGCTTCCCAGAGTACCCCAATTTCGGCGCTCTGGGGCGTGGGGCCGGTGATCAGGTTATTTCCCTCTGACCCGATCCCCAAGAGATGTAAAGGCGCTGCTGATGGAAGCTAAAGCTTGCAAGTTGAAGGTCCGCTTTGCGTTTTCCATAGCGAACATCGGAATTGCCCACCCTCAAAACTCCTGTAACAGCAGTTTCTGCTCTTCCACCAGATGCAGCTTGATGAACTCCACCGCCGAGGCCACATCGCGTGAGGCGATGGCGTTGAATAGGGTGTTGTAGCGCTTCTGATAGTCCTGAATTCGCTTGGGCGTCAGGTTGCGGCGGCGCAGCTTGGTGCGAAAGCTTTGGCGGTAGGTTTCAATCGTCAACCGATAACACGACGCCAGCAGCGGGTTGCCGGTGCCCTCGGCGATCTGCATGTAAATCTTTTCCTCAAACCCGATGAATTCATCCACATCCGTCAGGATCGCCTCGATCTGTGACAGTGTCTTGGACAGTTCGGTAATCTGGCGCGGGGTCATGTTGATCACCGCAAGGCGTACCATTTCGGGCTCCAGAATGCCGCGCACCACCAGGTGATCCAGCGGGCTGGTGTCATCGGCGACCGAATTTTCCGGCGTATTGCTGGGCGTGCTGGATTTGTAGGTAACAAAGCTGCCCGATCCGGCGCGCCGGCGGATGACCTTCTGGGTTTCCAGCACATCCAGCGCCTCGCGGACCGTATTGCGCGCCACGCCCAGCTCCGAGGCCAGCGTGCGCTCGGATGGCAGCCGGGTGTCGGTTGGGTATTCTTCGGATTTGATCCGGGCAAACAGCGTGTCCACAACAATCTGCACCGTGGCACCGACCGGCTGACCGGTGATCAGGGTGGTGGCGGTTTCATCAATCTTTTTGTTCATCTCGGCATCCGGGCAATTGTCGGGCCCCGCGCCGGGCCCCTGAGTGGCGTGTCTTATACCATAGAGCGCGCTATGCACGGCGAAAAGCGCCATAAACCCCTATGGCTGCCGGTGTCGTTCTGGCCGACTTTGAACCAATATAGAGCAGATACCCCCAAATTGGTACTTTTTTGATCGCATCATGATCGGATGCAGAAGATTTGTTCAAGTTGCTGAAATATATGAATATTCGTGCAAATTTTATAATAAATATAGACCGAAAATGTACCAAAATCAAAAAATACATCAAAAAAAGAACCAATTTTCTTGGCAGATACCCGGTTGTCTGTTAGCTTTTTCTCACGGGACCAAACCAATTTGCGCGAACTGGTATTGTAACACCTTAAGATGTCGACGCTCGGCAGTGAGTGAACGCAAGTAGGTGGTTTCCAAAAACATCTACCCGGAAAAACGGGTGTGCCAACATGGGAGAAGTCTAATGCTATCCAAGATCATGAAGTCGGGCCTGACGCGCCGGACCTTTCTGCAATCGACCGCCGCCGCGGCGGCCGCGTCCAGCATGCCCCGGGTGGCGCTGGCAGCGGACAAGGTAATCAAGATCGGCTTTCTGGCGCCGTTGACCGGGCCGGTTGCGGCCTGGGGCAAACCCGGCCTTGATGGCTGCGAAATCTGGGCCGAGCGGGTGAATGCCGCCGGCGGGATCAAGCTGGCCGATGGTGACTATCAGGTCGAATTTGTCGGCTATGACAACGAATATGACCCCGCCAAGGCCCGCACCGGTGCGACCAAGCTGATCCGCGAGGATGGCGTGAGCTTCATCATGATGCTGGGTGGCGATACATGGCCCGGCGTCCAACCCGTGGCCGACAAGACCGGCATGCTGTTTTCCACCCTGCTTCCCAGCGATCTGTCCCCCGATACGACAACCCTGATAGCCCCGGCCGAGGTGCACCCGATTTACAACGTCACCGGTGTTGAATGGCTGGCCGAAAACAAACCCGAGCTGAAAACAGCCGTGATGTGCGCGCAGGACGACGCCCTTGGCCTGCCGTCGGTTGCCACCTATCTGGCCGCATTCGAGGCCGCTGGCATTGAAATGCTGGACGATCCGCTGCTGTTTGACCCGGCCACAACCGATTTCGCGCCGGTGGTGACGAAGCTGATTTCGGGCAATCCCGATATCGTCTGTCTGGATACCTGTTATTCCGATTACGTCCATCCCATCGCCGAACAGCTGTTCCAGCAAGGCTTCAAAGGTCAGATCATCAGCTGCACGGCCGATTTCTACGACCAGATGATCGCAAAAACATCCGAAGAATTCATGGAAGGGTTCATCTTCCAGTTCCCCGATTTCGACGATGCAGCACTGAATTCCGATCAGATCAACTTTGCTGATCCCAACGGATTCTATGCCGAATTCAACAAACGCTTCCCCGGCCAATGGGGCGCGGTCAGCTGGGAATATGCCAGCATCATGGACCTGTGGAAGGCCGCCGCCGAAAAGGCCGGCTCGGCCGAGCCCGACGCCGTGGCCGCCGCTATGAAAGAAGGCGGAACCGGCAAACACGCCTTTGGCGACGCCAAGTGGTGGGGCACCGAGCTGTTCGGGATTGACAACGCGCTGGTCGGCGACTGGCCGGTTGTGGCGATCGAAGGTGGCAAGGCCACCATCAAGGAATTCCGCAGTATTCCCGCCTGGTATGACAAGCACGGCGATCTTCTGGTCAAGCATATGAAGGCTTATGACCAGATGTGGGATCAGCGCGGCTAACCTTTCAGACTGGCTCGGGGCGGCGCAAGGGTGCCGCCCCAACTCCCTCTAATAAGAGAAACCCAACGATGCTGGACCTACTCGCGCAGACCGGCCTGAACGCCATATATGCTGCTTCCTACATCTCGCTCATTGCGGTCGGCCTTGTGCTGATCTTTGGGGTGATGGGCGTGATCAACTTTGCCCATGGCGAGCTGTATATGGCAGGCGCCTATTCGGTTGTCTTTCTATACACCGACTGGCAGCTGCCGTTTTTCATTGCCGTGGCCGCCGGGCTGATATTTGTCGGCTTTCTGGGGCTTGCGATGGAACGGGCGCTGTTTCGACCGCTCAGGGATAACCCTTTGGGCGGGCTTGTGGCGTCGATCGGGTTTCTGATGATCCTGCAGGCACTGGCGGTGATGGGCTTTGGCGTGCGGATGGAGAATATTCCCCCCGTCACCCAATACGTGATCGAGTTTTCCGACAGGGTGCGCCTGCCGCTGGCGCGGCTTTATGTAATCATCGCGGCGGTTGTTTTGCTTAGCATGCTGTGGGTGTTTCTCAAGAAAACCCGCTTTGGCTGGGCCCTGCGCGCCGCCGCCCAAGACCCCGAGGCCGCTGCGCTTCAGGGGATTTCCATCAATCAGACCGCACGGATTGCAATGTTCATCGGGGCGGGGCTGGCCGGTATTGCGGGCGCGCTGACCGCACCGCTGGTGTCGGTCAACCCGCATATGGGCCACTCGGTCATTGTGACCGCCTTTATCGTGATCATTGTCGGCGGGGTCGGCAGCCTTGAAGGGGCGATTGTTGCCTCGGTTGCCTATGCCTTTGTGCATACCTTTGTGACCACCTTCTTTGACGGGGTGATTGCCGATATCACCGGCCTGTCGCTGATGCTGCTGGTGCTGATCGTCAAGCCCACCGGATTGTTCGGGAGTGCGGATCGTGCGTAACCTGATCATCCTTCTTGCCGCCGTTGCCGCGTTTATCGCGCTGCCCCACGGGTTGTCGTTTTCGCAACAGGAAATCCTTGTTTTCCTCACCATAAACATCCTTCTGGTCTCGTCTTATCGCCTGCTGACCCTGACCGGCGAATGGTCGCTTGGTCATGTGGTCATCATGGGCGTGGGCGCTTATGCCTCGGCGCTTTTCTCAAAAAAGCTTGGCGTTTACGTGCCCGTCTCGATCTTACTGGGGGGCATCACCGCCGCCCTTCTGGCGGTGCTTTTGTCCTTCCCGCTGTTCCGGATGAAGGGGTTTTATTTTCTTATCGGCAGCTTTGCCGCCGGTGAAATCATCCGCCTTTTGTGGAAACGCTTTCGCGATCCCTTTGGCGGGGCCAAGGGGATCAAGGGGATCGACCCCATGCCGGACTTTTCCATCGGCATCTATGATTTCGATTTTTTCGAGCCGGTCAGCTATTACTACATGTCCGGCGCAGTAGTGGCGTTTTGTCTGTGGGTTCTGTGGCGGATTGAAAAATCCCCGGTCGGGCTGACCTTTCACGCCGTGCACTGGCAGGACAAACTGGCCGAGGCTTCGGGCGTCAACCTGCGCGCCTACCGCACCCTGGCCTTTGCAATCGCCAGCGGCTTTGCCGGTATCGGCGGGGCGCTGCTCGCCCATTACATCGGCACGATCAACCCCAACTCTTTTGACGTCGAGGTAATGGTGTTCGTGCTGACATGGGCCATCGTCGGCGGCACCGGCACGTTCTATGGCCCGATCCTTGGCTGTGTCGTGCTGACCGTGCTGAACGAAATCGTTCTGCGTGAAATGGGGTTCGAACAGATGCGCCCGCTGATCTATGGCGCGATCATGATCCTGTCGATCCTGTTCATGCCCAAGGGCCTTGAAAGCGTCGTGCAGAAAATATTCAGCCGCCGGGCACCGGACGGTGCCCCCAAACAGGAGGCCGCGAAATGACCCAGTTTCTCGAAGTCGACAATCTGACCATGCGTTTTGGCGGTCTGACGGCGGTGGACGGGCTGTCGTTCAAGGTCAATCACGGCGAAATTCACGGGCTGATCGGGCCCAACGGCGCGGGCAAGACCACCACCTTCAACATGATCTCGGGCTTTTACAAACCGACCGAGGGGCAGGTGCGCCTGCGCGGCGAAAACATTTCAGGCCTCAAGATGCACGAGGTTGCACGCCGCGGCGTGGTGCGCACCTTTCAGCACTCGACGCTGTTTGCCGAACTCACGGTGATGGACAACGCCCTTGTCGGCACCCACATGCCGTTTCGCCCCAATATCTTTGCGGCCATCATCGGCTGGGACAAAGAGGATCGCCACGGGGCGCAGGCCCGCGCGAACGAGGCGCTGGAATTCTTCGGTCTGGATCACCTGAAAAACGATCTGGCCGGCGATCTCAGCCATGGCCACCAGCGTGCGCTAGGCATGGCCGTGGCCTATGCCAGCCACCCCGACGTGATGCTGCTGGACGAACCCTTTACCGGCATGAACCCCGAGGAAACCCGCCAGATGATGGGCCTGATGCGCAAGCTGCGCGACGATGGCATCACCATCCTTCTGGTCGAACACGATATGCAGGCCATAATGGGCCTGTGCGATACCATCACCTGCATGAGTTTCGGCAAGTTCCTCGCCGAAGGCAACGCCGAGGAAATCCGCCATCACCCGGCGGTGATCGAGGCCTATCTGGGAGGCGCGCGCCATGTTGCTTGAGATGAAGGATATCTCGGTCAATTACGGCAAGGTATCCGCCGTGCGTAACATCTCGATTTCGGTGCCCGACGGAAAAATCGTGACCATCATCGGCGGCAACGGGGCGGGCAAAACCACCACCCTGCGCGCGATGTCGGGCATGGTGCCGCTGGCGGGCGGTGAGATCCATTTCAACGGCAAACGGATCGACGGCCTTCTCTCGGACAAGGTTGTCGCGCACGGCATTGCCCATGTCCCCGAAGGCCGGCGGATTTTCCCCGACATGACAGTCGAGGAAAACCTGCGCACCGGTGCGTTCCTGCGCCGCGACAAGGAGGCGGTTGAAAATGATCTGGAAGGCGTGTTCACCCGCTTTCCCCGCCTCAAGGAACGCCGCCGCCAGATGGCAAAAACCATGTCGGGGGGCGAACAGCAGATGCTGGCTATCGGCCGCGCCCTGATGTCGGCGCCCAAACTGCTGCTGATGGACGAACCCTCAATGGGTCTGGCTCCGGTGATTGTCGAGGAAATCGCCGTGATCATCGAAGAGATAAACGCCCAGGGCCTGTCGGTGGTGCTGGTCGAACAAAACGCCGAACTGGCGCTGGAACTGGCCGATCACGCCTATGTGCTGGAAACCGGAAACATGGCCTTGGAGGGCCCCGCAAATGAGCTCCATGACAACGAACATGTTCGCGCCGCGTATCTGGGGGTTTGACCTCGGCTCGGCCCAGGCGCGCATCGCCCGGGCCGCGGGCTGGACCCGCGCCGATATCCTGTGGGAAGGGCTGATGGAGGCCGGTAATGCCGCCTGGGCATCGGGCGATCAATCCCGCGCTGCCACGCTTTTCACCCGCGCCCATTGGGTGGCGAAACTGCGTTTTTCCAAAACTGACCCGCGCCGCGCCACGGTTCTGGTCAATCTGGCCATGCTGGATCAGGCCAATGGCCGGGCAGGGCGGGCATTATCGCGTTTTGACAAGGCTCGCGCGATCTGGAGGGGAAATATTCAAGATTCAGTTGAGAATATGCAAATTCTGCCTCGCGCGCGCAGCTCGCTTTTCCACCTGCGGATGGAGGCACGCCACCGCGATACCTATCATGACAACATGCGCCACCGCATCGGCAAGATCGCCGATGAAACGCTGGCCGTCATCGACGCGCTTGCCGGCGGCCAGCCCCCTGCGCACCGGATGTATGCGCGCTGGCTGGGCGAGCGGCCCAATGTCTACGACGACACCCGCAAACTGCTGGGTGCCTGCCTGTTGATCGTGGATGCCTGAAGGGCCTGGAATTATCGCTTTGCATCCCCCCCGGCAGACACCGTACCTTGGCGTAACGCCAATCCAGGGACGACCCGCCGCATGACTGAAAACACGCCCTTCATTTCCACCCTGCTTGAGATCGAGCCGGGCTGGATCGACTATAACAACCACCTGAACATGGGCTATTACACCGTGCTGTTCGACCGCGCTGCCGATCAGGTGTTCGAAGGCTTCGGTTTCGGCCCCGACTATATCGCCGCCCACAACCACACCACCTTTGCGGCCGAGTTTCACGTCCGCTACCTGCGCGAGCTGAAACTGGGCGACCGGGTACGCTCGTCTTTCCGGATCATTGACCACGATGAAAAGCGGTTTCACACCTTTCAGGAACTTTTCCACGAAGACGGCTGGCTGGCGGCCACCGGTGAATGCATGACCCTGCATGTCAATCTTGACGGTCCCCGCGTGGCCGCCATGCCTGATTTCATCCTCACCCGTGTCCGCGCCATGGCCGCCTCTGACGCGCGATTGCCTTTGCCCGAGGGCGTCGGCGGCAAGATCGGCATCCGCCGGTAGGGAGGGTAAATCCCACGCGCCTTGACGCCAAGACTCCTTCCGCTTGCATTCAATCACCGGTTGGGCCACCCTGCTTGGGTTCTTCTGGGGGGGAGCAACCTGTATGAGTACATTTGAAAAGATCGCCGACAAAAGTAGCACGATTTGCGTCGGTGCCTTGGCTTTCGCTTTGGGCGACCCCTCGGGTGGTATTGTTGTTGCCACCGGGTTGGGCGGGCTGGCCGCCGTCGGTATAGCCCTGCGCAAAAACTGCGCCAAACGTGCTCGCGAAAACGCCATCCAAGCCACCATTGTGGCCCTGCGCGACACACCCGAGTTCGACGGGGTTAACCTTGAGCGCGCCAATGCCCTTCTGCAAGACCGGCAGGAGCACACAACCCTCAACTCCGGACATCTGATCGCTGCGTATAAACATGGCGCCAAAGAAGCACGTATCGCCGCTCTGGTAGAGCTCTTGCACGCCACCATCCCTTTTGACGGTGACACCAATCAGATCAAAACGCTCCTGCGCCATGCCCTCACCGCCGCAATGCGCTCCTGCTACGACGACAAGGACTTCCGCGCGCAACTCAACGAAGAAACCTTGATCGATATCGCTCGCAAAACCGATGGCCTCACCACCACGGTTGATCGGGTGGAAAAACGGACCGAGAAGATCGAGGCTGGCCAAAACGAAATCAAGGAAAGTTTGCAGGATATTCAAAGCAACTTCCGCCGCTTGCAAGAACAACACAAGAATGACCCGGAAGCCGCACTTGCCGATTTGCGTGATATCGCAATTGAACTTAACCACCCCAAACCTCATCGCGAAAATTGGCAAGACCTGATCGTTTATATTACCAACAAAGTTCAGCAACTGCAGGCAACGATTACCCGCTACGAACAAACTTCTCCTGAGGATGGCAACGCTAATGCACGAAGCGAGATCGCCCGCCTTCTGCGGGAGCGTCGCTATGCAGAAGTCCAAAAACTATTTGATGGTATCCTCGAGATGGGGCGTGACGGCGAATTAAATCGGCGATTAGAGGAAGCGGCATTTGCTCTTGAAGGAAAAGCTGACCTAGCGTTAATCGAAAACCGGGTCGAAGACGCGTACGATTATCTTTCGCGTGCCGCTGACAGTTTTGCTGGCATCGATCCGCTAGAAACGGCGGAAAAAAGGTTCGCATATCACCAACGCCTGAGAAGCCATGGAGACAGGTTTGGTGGAGAGGGCTTTGATTTTGCTGTAAAAATCCTTGAGGCCGCTACGCAAAGTTACAATAAACTTAAAGATAACAAGGCCTTGCGTTCAGAACACAGTCGCCTTCAAACCTTGGTGGAAAAGAGCAACAGGATGGATGACACTAGTGCATCCCATTTGCTCAAAGAGGTCATCATGGAGTACCTTCCGCTTTTGGCAACTTATATGCATGTTGGGCATAAGGAAGACGCCGCAACAGTCGAAAATAGCCTTGGCCGTGCTCTCAATACACTTGTTAGAAGAAATACCGCAGCTAACCGTGCAAACGCTCAGCCCATAGAAGATGTTCATCTAATGGAATTGGCGTTGTGGCATTTATCTTCCGCAGTGGACTATTTTCGTAGCGTTGAAGACATGGAGAAATGGGCTGGAGCACGAAACAATTACGCAAATGCGAGAAAGAATTATGCGGTATTATTCGGGAATCACGATCAAGAAAAATTTCTTTTCGAAGCACTGGAAGCCTTCGACGACGCACTTACAGTCATAACGCGCGAAAAGGATTTTAATAAGAACGTTGAGATTCGCCGGGACCGCGCTTCGGCAAGGGTTTGCTTAGGTCAAATGGTTGAGGGCAATAGAGGAACTGAACATATTGATCATGCATTAAAGGATTATGAAGAGGTAATTAAAATCCTGTCAAACTCCGACAACCCTAGGCTACTGGCGGAGACCCACGCAAACTTTGCACTCATGAGGATCAATCGTGCAGAACACAATAATACGCAAGAACCTGAAATCCACCTGAAGGGTGCTCTCAGAAGTATCGAGCGCGCGCTAAGCATTTTCACCAAAAAAGCTATGCCCAATGATCACCAAAACGCCATCCAAATCCGCGACTATATCAAGTCCCGACTTAGCGCATTGGCTGGATGAAACCTCCCCCCTACCGCTCATTTCGTACAAAACGTACGCTTGTTTCTGAACGCCTTGCGAACAGCGTACGAAATCCACGTACGTTTCGTACGCATCGTACGAAATCCGATGGTTCACACGCCCCATCCGGACAAGGGGCTCGACGAAGGTATTAAGCTTGGGCTAGGCTCCGAGTCGGACCCCGCACTTACAAGGACAGGCCCGGCTGACATGACCTCATTGCTCCTTCGCCGCCTTGCGCTTGGTCTGGTAACTATCTGGATTGTTTCAGTTATTATCTTCCTCGGGGTCGAGGCATTGCCGGGCGATGCCTGCACCGCCGTGCTGGAACGCGATGCCCAGGGCGAGGTGCTGGCCAAATGCCGCGACGATCTGGGGCTGAACGCACCCGCGTTAACCCGTTACGCCGATTGGGCCGTTGGTGTTCTGCACGGCGATTTCGGCATGTCTGCCAATGGCCTGCAAAGCATTTCCGAACTGGTGGGCTACCGGGTGCGCAATTCTCTTTTACTGGCGGCAGGTGCGCTAAGCGTCGGAATTCCTTTGGCAATTTTTCTGGGCACCGTGGCCGGCCTGTGGCGGGACAAGCCGATTGACCTGTTGTTTTCCACCGGCGCCATCTTTGCCATGACGATACCTGATTTTGTCTCGGCCACGATCCTCATTCTGATTTTCGCCATCTGGCTGGGCTGGGTGCCTGCAATTGTTATCACACCGGCCGATGCGCCGCCGCTTGATTTCTTCCCCGAATTCGTGCTTGCCGCGGTGGTTCTGACCCTTGTCATGATCGCCCATATCATGCGCATGGTGCGATCCTCGGTGATCGAAGTCATGGCCACAGACTACGTCCAGATGGCCACGCTGAAAGGCGTACCCTACTGGCGCATCGTTCTGACACACGCACTGCCCAACGCTTTGTTGCCCGCCATCAACGTGATAGCCCTGACCATCGCGTGGCTTCTGGGTGGGGTGGTTGTGGTCGAAGTTGTCTTTAATTATCCTGGGCTTGGCCGGATGCTGGTTGATGCGGTCTCGGACCGTGACCTGCCTGTCATTCAGGCGATTACCCTGATCGTGGCCGCCACCTATGTGGGTGTGAACCTAGTGGCAGACATTCTGGCGATGATGCTGAACCCGCGCCTCAGAACCCACCAGACGAGGCGCCAATGACCGAGGTTTCCCCCATCACTGCACCGGCTCAATCGCGCCTTCAGCGGGTTTTGACAACCCTGCAAGAAGTCGTGCGGCTACCCTCAGGCAGTATCGGCCTGACGCTGGTGACGCTGCATATTGTGCTGGCGCTGATCAGCCCGCTGATCGTGCCATATGACTTCAAGGAAATGAATTCGGCCATCATCCTGGCCGATCCTTCTGCTGCCCATTGGCTGGGCACAGACCATTTGGGCCGTGACGTGATGACCCGGGTTTTGCTGGGCGGGCGCGAGGCGCTGATCGTGACCGGTATCGCCACCCCGGCCGCGCTGATCTGGGGCGGGCTGACCGGTGTTTTGCTGGGCTTGCGCGGTGGTTGGCTGGACGAGGTGGTAATGCGCCTTGTCGATGCGTTTCTGGCCTTGCCGGGGGTGCTGCCGCTGTTGGTGCTGGTCACGGTGTTCGGCACTGGCAACGATGTTCTGATCCCGACACTTGCGTTTTTCTTTGGCATTCCGGTGATACGGGTGGCACGGGCGGCAACACATGAGGTCGTAGCACGTGATTTTATCTCGGCGGCCCGAGCGCGTGGCCACAGCCAGTTGACTATTGTCCGGCGCGAACTGATGCCCAATGTGCTGGATACGATGATGGTCGAAGGCGCGATGCGCTGGTCCTGGATGCTGCTGGGGTTTTCAGCGCTGTCTTTTCTGGGCTTTGGCGTTTCGCCGCCCACGCCCGACTGGGGGCTGATGATCGCTGACGCGCGGGTCTACATGTCGCTGGCGCCCTGGGGTGTGCTGGGGCCAGTGGTTGCCCTATCATCGCTGATCATCGGGATCAACTTGACCGCTGACGCACTTGCCAAAACCCTCGGGCTGGATCGCAGCCGAAAGGCGGTTGTCTGAGATGGCCGAGCCTGCGCTGATTGATATCCGCAACCTGACAGTAGGCTTCAGGGCCAGATCAGGCGCACTGCTGCCGGTGCTGCGCAACGTCGACCTGCAGGTCTGTCGCGGTGAAAGTCTGGGCATTGTCGGCGAAAGCGGCTCGGGCAAAAGCACGCTGGCGCTGGCTGCGATGGGCTTTCTCAAGCGTGGATTGCAGCGGATGGGTGGGCAGGTTCTGTTCAACGGCGATGACATGTTCGACCGCACCCGCAAGCAGCTTGAGGCCATCCGCGGCGGGCAACTGGGTGTGGTGCCGCAGAACTCGGGCCAGTCGCTGACGCCGACCTTGCGTATCGGGACTCAGATGCGCGAGGCGTTGCGCCTTCATTGCACTCTACCAGAGGCCGAGCATGAGGCCCGCGTAATCAACCTTTTATCGCAGGTACGCCTGCCTGACCCGTCGACAATTATGCAGCGTTATCCACATGAATTGTCCGGTGGACAGCAGCAGCGGGTGGCGATCGCAATGGCCCTGGCCGGAGAGCCTGATGCGCTGTTGCTGGACGAGCCGACTACAGGTCTTGATGTCACCACACAGGCCCATATCCTTGAGCTGCTGCGCGAGCTGGCCCGAACGCGGAACATGGCCATGGTCTATGTCAGCCACGATTTGGGGGTAATTGCCCGGGTCTGCGAAAAGGTGCAGGTTCTTTATGCTGGCGAGGTGGTACTGGAGGGGCCAACGCGACATGTGTTGACTGACCCGCTGCACCCGTACGCACGCGGGTTGCTGGCCTCTATCCCACGGTTGGGGGAGACCCATCTGCCCGTCGCGCTGGACGGGCGCCCACCGACCCCGGGCAAAACCGGATCAGGTTGCGCCTTTGCGCCGCGCTGCGTGCTGGCGAACGATCAGTGCCGCAGCAAACGTCCACCGCTGATCACAAGCGCCCATGGCGAAGTGACCCGCTGTTTTTATCCCGAAAAGACGGGGCAGATTGCGACCATCGGGTCGGGTACCGACCCGGTGCACCATGATGCCTGCGGCGACACCGCATTGACGCTCAGGGATCTGTCGATCAGCTATGCCCGTTCTGGCCTGATCGAACGGCTGTTTCCACCGGCTGTTCCCACGGTGCCCACGGTTGATGGGATCTCCATCATCCTGGCCAAAGGCGAAACCCTGGGGTTGGTGGGTGAATCCGGCAGCGGAAAATCCACCATCCTGAAATCTATCGCCGGGCTTTTACCGCCCTCGGGCGGGCAAATCCTGATGGGAGCGGACACACCTCTGACACCCAATGTCGAACGCCGTCGCCCGGATCAACTGCGTTGCATTCAGATGGTTTTTCAGAATCCTGACGAAAGCCTTAATCCCCGTCAGTCGGTGCTTGAAATTCTGTCCCAGCCGCTGCGGCTTTATTTCAATCTGCGCGGCCGGGCGCTGCAGGATCGCGCGGTGGAATTGCTGGAAACCGTCCGCCTTGGTTCGCATTACCTTGACCGGCGTCCCGAGCAATTGTCGGGTGGTGAAAAACAACGCGTCGCTGTGGCCCGCGCCTTTGCCGCCAATCCCGAGATTGTTCTGTGTGACGAGATTACTTCGGCGCTTGATGTCTCGGTGCAGGCGGCGGTGCTGGAACTGCTCAACGACCTGAAGAAATCCATGGATACCACCTATATCTTTGTCAGCCATGACCTGACGGTGGTGCGCGCGCTGTCCGATCGGGTAGCGGTGCTATATCAGGGCCGCATCTGCGAAGTTGGCCCGGCGGCGGCCGTCTATGGCAGTCCATCGCACCCCTATACCGATATCCTGCTGAACGCAGTGCTGGAGCCTGACCCAGACGTTGCGCCAAAGCTTATGGCCGAAGATGTAGTTGAGTTGGCACCGCCCGCCTGCGGCTGTCCCTTCCAACGCCGCTGTCCACGCAAACTGGATTCCGTCTGTGAAACGGACACACCGCCCTCACAGACAGGTGCGGACGGCCATGTGGTCCGATGTCATATTCCACTGAACGAGCTGTAAGACCAATTCGGTAGCTTTACTCAAAGCCCGTGCTTTTTAAACCGTATCTCAACAAGGCCGCCATTGGTCATGATTTTGGCTATAGCTATTCTTTGCTTGCCGCGCATAGCCAAGCCCGTAGGCATTCAGCCTGTGACATGAACAGAGGTGTCCCAGGCAGAACAACTTTCGGACAGGGCAGCAGGTAACGGCCGGTCTGTGAAGAACTGGTCGATGTCGCGCAGTGAGCCGATACGCATCGGTGCAGAGCGTTGAAATTTCGAATGATCAGCAACCAGAAACGTAGAACGGGAGCATTGTAGCAATTTCTGGCTGACCACTACCTCCTGAATGTCGAAATCCAGCAGATCGCCGTCGTCGTCCAAAGCCGAGCAGCCCAGGATTGCGTAGTCGAATTTGAAATTCTCGATATTGCGTGCGGTCAGGTTGCCGACCAGCCCGTTATCGGCCCGGCGCAGTGCGCCACCGGCGACGACGATGTCGCATTCCTTGTTGGCCAACAGGATTTGGGCCACGTTCATGTTATTGGTCATAACCATCAGATTGCGGTGATCCAGCAGTTCATGAGCGACGGCCTCGGTTGTGGTGCCGATATCAAGAAACAGCGAGGCCCCATCTGGGATGGCCCGCGCGCAGGCGCGCGCAATGGCCGCCTTGCCTGCCTCATTCAGGCGGCGGCGTTCGTCGTAGAGAATGTTGGTCACGCCCGAGGGCAGGATGGCGCCGCCATGGACGCGCTCAAGTTTGCCGGCGTTGGCAAGTTCAGTTAGGTCGCGGCGGATGGTCTGAACGGTCACGTCGAACCGCTCAGCCAGATCTTCGACCGTGACCTTGCCCTCGGCGCGGGCGATTTCAAGGATGTCGGGCTGTCGGAAAGTCTGGGACATAGGGCGGGTCCTGCCTGATAATTGTTCGATTATGTTCGTTTTTGCGGTTTGCGCAAGGGCAGCGCCAAAATTTCCTGGATGGGTCCAATAATCGAGTGTTTTAATTAAAGTGTGGGCGATTTGGCCAATTAATTATGGAAAGGTTTACAGTGCTCGCTCCCGGCTCACTTGGATTAAAAGGAGAATTCCAGTTGGAAAGCACGTTTTCGAGGGAAATCGAAATGAAACGAACATTCTATTATTGACGATACATACGGAATCATGGTTCGTTTGGTGGCATATCTGACAATGGGGGCGGTGTCGGTGCCTACGCCAAAGGCTACACATACGGTCGATCTGTTTGTGATCGGCGGCGGGATCAACGGCTGTGGGATTGCGCGCGATGCTGCAGGTCGTGGGCTGAGCGTGGAATTGGCCGAGATGAACGATCTGGCCTCGGCGACCTCATCCGCGTCAACCAAGCTGTTTCATGGTGGGCTGCGTTATCTGGAGTATTTCGAAATGCGGTTGGTGCGCGAGGCGCTGATCGAGCGCGAGACCCTGTTGCGCGCAATGCCGCATATCAGTTGGCCTATGCGATTTGTTCTGCCTTATCATAAGGATATGCGGTTTGAAGGGGAAACACCGACGTCAAAGCTGCTGAGTGTGATCATGCCATGGACCCGCGGGCGACGCCCGGCCTGGCTGATCCGGCTGGGGTTGTTTTTGTATGACCATCTGGGCGGGCGCAAGATTTTGCCGGCGACCAGCACGGTTGATCTGACGATGGCCCCTGAGGGCAAGCCGCTAAAGGATAAATACCGCAAGGCGTATGAATATTCCGACTGCTGGATTGAAGACAGCCGTCTGGTCGCGCTGAACGCCCGCGATGCCGAGGCCCGTGGCGCTGTTATCAATACCCGCACCAAGGTTGTGTCCGCCGAGCGTGACGGCGCGTTGTGGCAGATCGTGCTGGAGGATCAGGACACAGCGCAACTGCGCAAGGTCCACGCCCGGGCGCTGGTCAATGCCGGCGGTCCATGGGTTGAAAACGTGATCCGCAACACCGTGCGGGTAAACGCCACCGAAGGTGTGCGGCTGGTTCGGGGTAGCCATATTGTGACCCGCAAGTTGTTTGATCACGGCAAGTGTTATTTCTTTCAGGGGCAGGATGGACGGATCATTTTCGCCATTCCCTATGAGACGGATTTCACCCTGATCGGCACCACGGATTCCGATCACGAGGACCCGAATGCCAAACCTGAATGCACGCCCCAAGAGGCCGACTATCTGTGCAACTTCGCCTCGGAATATTTTCGGAAACCGGTGACCAGGGAAGATATTATCTGGACCTATTCCGGAGTGCGGCCACTTTATGATGACGGGGCCACATCGGCCACGGCGGCGACGCGGGATTATGTGCTGAAGCTGGAAACATCAGGCCCTGCGCCGCTGTTGAATGTCTTTGGAGGCAAGATCACCACCTATCGCAAACTGGCCGAGGCCGCGATGGCCAGGCTGGCGCCGTATTTCGATAAGCCGGATGGGCAATGGACAGCGGGCGTGGCATTGCCGGGCGGGGATTTCGCAGTTGACGGCGTGGCGACACTTGTTGACAACTTGCAGGAGAATTATGCGTTCCTGGATGATTTCTGGGCCAAGCGACTGGTGCGTGCCTATGGCACTGACGCCGCGGTAATTCTGGGGGGGGCCAAAAGCGCGGAGGACCTGGGGCAATCGTTCGGCGCTACGCTTACAGAGCGCGAGATCGACTGGCTGATGGACAAAGAATATGCGCGCCGTGCCGAGGATGTGGTCTGGCGCCGCTCTAAGCTGGGTTTGCGGATGAGCAAAGCCGAGATTGAAGCGCTGGATGTGTGGATGACGAAACACAAGGGCGGCGGGCCGGTGGATTTATCCACGGCTATGCCGACATGAGGGAGAGGGCAGTCAGATGACGCTGACACTGGAGGGGGTTTCAAAGGTGGTCAACGGACGGGTACATATCCATCCCACCGACCTGACCCTTGAAAACGGTACGATGAATGTGCTGCTAGGGCCGACGCTGTCTGGCAAGACCTCGATCATGCGGCTGATGGCGGGCCTGGATGCGCCGACCAAGGGCCGGATTTTGTGGAACGGGCAGGACGTGACGGGGATGCGCGTGCAGGACCGCAAGGTGGCGATGGTGTATCAGCAGTTCATCAACTATCCGTCGATGACGGTTTATGACAACATCGCCTCGCCGCTAAAGCTGATGGGCAAGTCGCGCGACGAGATTGACGCGGCGGTGAAGAAATCCGCAGACCTGATGCAGTTGACGCCGATGCTACACCGCAAACCGCTGGAGTTATCCGGCGGACAGCAACAGCGCTGCGCCCTGGCGCGTGCGCTTGTAAAGGATGCCGGGCTTGTGCTGCTGGACGAGCCGCTGGCCAATCTGGATTACAAGCTTCGCGAAGAACTGCGGATCGAAATCCCCAAGATATTCGAAGAGGCGGGCAGCATCTTTGTTTATGCAACCACTGAGCCGGAAGAGGCGTTGTTGTTGGGTGGTAATACAGCGACGTTATGGGAGGGCCGGGTCACGCAGTTCGGCCTGACGCCGCAGGTGTACCGGCAACCGGTGGATGCCACAACAGCGCGGGTGTTCAGCGATCCGCCGATGAATTTCCTGAAAGTCGCCAAGATCGGGAACAAATTGATGTTCGATGGCGGGCAGAATGCGCCGGCAACCGGCGTGCTGGCGGACCTGCCCGATGGCCGCTACGCTGCCGGGTTCCGGCCCAATCACCTTGAAATCGGAAAGCACACATCCGAGGCGGTGGTGTTTACCACTCGGCTGATGGTGACCGAGCTGACCGGATCAGAGACATTTGTACATCTTGATCATCAGGGCGAACGTTGGGTCGGGCTGATCCACGGTGTGCACGACCTGAAACTGGGGGAGGATCTGGAGGTCTATCTGGACCCTGCGCATGTTTATATTTTCGGCGAAGACGGTGGGCTGATTGCGCCCGCAGCCTATGCTTTGGCGGCTTAAGGGGCAGGAGAATGGCAAAGATAACGCTTGATAATCTGGCGCATTCCTATCTGCCCAATCCAGCATCAGAGGATGATTTTGCGCTGAAGGAACTGAACCACGATTGGGTGGACGGTGAGGCCTATGCGCTACTGGGGTCGTCGGGGTGCGGCAAGTCGACATTGCTGAACATCATTTCGGGGCTTTTGCATCCCAGCCAGGGGCGAATTCTGTTTAATGATGTGGATGTGACCCATGCGCCGACGGCCGAACGGAACATTGCGCAAGTATTCCAGTTTCCGGTGGTCTACGACACTATGACCGTGCGCCAGAACCTGGCGTTCCCCCTGCAAAATCGCGGGGCAGATGCGGGCTATGTGGCGGCGCGCGTGCAAGAGATTGCCCGGATGATAGGCATGGAAGAGACACTTGACCGCAAGGCGCGCGGGCTGACTGCGGATGCCAAGCAGAAGATCAGTTTGGGGCGCGGCATGGTGCGTGAGGATGTAAATGCGCTGCTGTTCGACGAACCGCTGACGGTGATCGACCCGCATATGAAATGGGAGTTGCGCACGCAGCTGAAATCGCTTCACCACCAGTTTGGCCATACGATGATTTATGTCACCCACGACCAGACTGAGGCGCTGACTTTTGCCGACAAGGTGGTTGTGATGTTTGACGGTCGTGTGGTGCAGATTGGCACGCCGCAGGAATTGTTTGAGCGGCCCGAACATACCTTTGTCGGCTATTTTATCGGCAGTCCCGGCATGAATGTGATCCCGGCGCAGGTCGAGGGCAACCGGGCCATTGTCAGCGGCTCACAGGTGCCGCTGGCGCAGACGTATGGCAAGCTTGATGGTAAGGTTGAGATCGGCGTGCGGCCTGAATTTGTAAGGCTGTCCGAGGATGAAGGCCTGCCGGTTAAAATCCGCCGGATTGAGGACGTAGGCCGCCACAAGATCGTGCGGGCCGATTTTTACGGAAGCGAGATCAACATCATAGTAGAAGAGGGCGCGCAAATCGGCCCTGACATGAACCGGGTCAATTTTGATCCGGCGCATGTGAATGTCTATGCCAATGACTGGCGTGTGCAGGGGGAGGCCGCGTGATGGAAAAAACTGTTAACCAAAAAGCGTGGTTTCTGGTGCTGCCGGTTCTGTTGCTTGTGGCGTTTTCGGCGGTGATTCCGTTGATGACCGTGGTCAACTATTCAGTGCAGGACACGTTCGGCAACAATCAGTTCTTCTGGGCCGGGCTGGAATGGTTCAGTGAGCTGCTGGACAGCGACCGGATGTGGGATGCCCTGGGTCGTCAGATGGCGTTTTCGGCGATCATTCTGGCGATTGAAGTGCCTTTGGGAATATTTGTGGCGCTGAATATGCCCAAGAAAGGCTTTTGGGCGTCGCTCTGTCTGGTATTGATGTCGCTGCCGCTGCTGATCCCGTGGAACGTGGTGGGCACGATCTGGCAGATTTTCGGTCGGGTGGATATCGGCCTGTTGGGCTATACGCTGGACAAGCTGGGAATTTCCTACAACTACACGCAGGATTTCTTTGCCGCCTGGGCCACGTTGATTGTGATGGACGTGTGGCACTGGACGTCGCTGGTGGCCTTGCTGGCCTATGCGGGGCTGCAATCTATTCCCGACGCCTATTATCAGGCGGCCAAGATTGATCAGGCAAGCCGCTGGAAAGTATTTCGTTTCATCGAATTACCCAAGATGATGGGCGTGCTGATGATCGCCATTCTGCTGCGGTTCATGGACAGTTTCATGATTTACACCGAGCCGTTTGTTGTCACCGGTGGCGGGCCTGGCAATGCCACGACATTCCTGTCGATTGATCTGGTGAAAATGGCGCTTGGTCAGTTTGATCTGGGCCCTGCGGCGGCGTTCTCGATCATGTATTTTCTGGTGATCCTGTTGATTTCCTGGGTGTTCTATACCGTAATGACCAACCTTGATAAGCGGGAGGGCTGAGGCATGACTGATGTGACTGCAAGCCAATCTGCCCGCCGTAAGGCAATACCGAAAGTGAATGGCAAAGCGGTGGTGATGGCGTTCTATCTGCTGTTTCTGATGCTGCCGATTTACTGGCTGGTAAACATGAGCCTGAAGACCAATGAAGAGATCCTGAACGTCTTTACCCTGTGGCCGCGCGATCTGACATTTGCCAATTATGCGACCATTCTGACCGATGCCAGTTGGTACATGGGGTACGTAAACTCATTAATCTACGTGGTGGTCAATACGGTGATTTCGATCACCGTGGCCCTGCCTGCTGCCTATGCGTTCAGCCGCTATCACTTTATGGGCGACAAGCACCTGTTTTTCTGGCTGCTGACCAACCGGATGGCGCCGCCTGCGGTGTTCGCGCTGCCGTTCTTTCAGCTGTATTCGTCGGTGGGCTTGTTTGACACGCATATCGCCGTGGCCCTTGCGCATTGCCTGTTCAACGTGCCGTTGGCGGTATGGATTCTGGAAGGGTTCATGCGCGGCGTGCCGAAAGAGATCGACGAGACCGCCTATATCGACGGCTATAGTTTCGGGCGGTTTTTCATCAAGATTTTCATGCCGCTGATTGCATCAGGAGTAGGGGTTGCGGCGTTCTTCTGCTTTATGTTCTCATGGGTGGAACTGCTGTTGAGCCGGACGCTCACAAGCGTCGATGCCAAGCCGATTGCGGCCACGATGACACGGACGGTTTCCGCCAGCGGCCTTGATTGGGGCGTTCTGGCAGCGGCGGGTGTGCTGACCATCGTACCGGGGGCCTTGGTGATCTATTTCGTGCGGAATTATATTGCCAAGGGCTTTGCCCTGGGGAGGGTGTGAATTGAGGGAAGGTCTGCACTAAATGGATGTGATCGCAGTATACGGCGCGGTGCTTTCTACTTTCTTGGCGATAGTAGGTCTATGGAATTGGTGGATGCGAGAGATATATCTGACAGTCCATGGAATACACCAATTTGAGAATTGGTTGGGATCAGATGCTTTTGCTTTCGCAATTGCCAACTCAGGTAGGCGCGCAACAATTGTGAGAAAAGTAAAAGTGGAGTTCTTCGAAGGAAAAGGTGCCTCAACAGGGAAGCTTGGTGAAGCGATTTTTGATCACTCAACACGATTCAACCCGGCAACTAAAGATGTACCCGTCGACGGAAAGCCAAACACAAGTAAACGGGAACCCAATGTAATTCAGCCCGGTGACGAAATTCACGGAATGGCACACCCTATTAGTGAGTATCGACCCGACAAGCACTGGATTAAAGTTACGGCATTAGCGCGAGGGACAAATAGAGAGTTCTCCCATTGGATTGTTCCGCAAAAAAGAAAGGAGAAAGAGTAATGGCCTGGATGGCATGGACCTTACCCACAGCAATCTTCTTCGTAGTGATCGCCTGTCTGCTGATCACCTTCACGATCCTCGCGATCAAGTTCCCCGAGACGCCGCGCGTGGGTGTGCTCAGGATTGAAACGACGCGGGGGGATCGTCTGTTTATTACGCTTTTGGGCTCGGCCTTTATCAATCTGGCCTGGCTTGGAATTGTCGGTGCGAACCAGCCGTTCGCGCTGATTGTCTGTCTGATCTACGCCGCAGCGGTGTTTCGCTGGGTGTGATTGGCAATGCACGACCTTCGGGCGGCAAAGGCGCGGCCCGGAGCACATAATCAAAGAAGTTCGATTAGGGAGGAACCAAAATGAACTTTCGACTGACAACCTCAACCGCGCTGGCAGCGCTGGCCCTGGCGGCCGGTCCTGCGCTGGCGGATATGGAGAGCGCGAAGGCGTTTCTCGATAGCGAGATCGGAGACCTGTCGACGCTGAGCCGTGCCGATCAGGAAGCCGAAATGCAATGGTTTGTCGACGCTGCCAAACCTATGGCGGGCATGGAGATCAAGGTGGTATCGGAAACCATTGATACCCATTCCTATGAATCCAAGGTTCTGGCCCCGGCCTTTACCGCGATTACCGGCATCAAGATCACCCATGACCTGATTGGCGAAGGCGACGTGGTTGAAAAGCTGCAAACCCAGATGCAATCGGGCGAAAACATCTATGACGCCTATATCAACGACTCTGACCTCATTGGCACCCACTGGCGCTATCAGCAGGCGCGCAACCTGACCGACTGGATGGCGGGCGAGGGGGCGGATGTGACCAACCCCAATCTCGACCTTCAGGATTTTATCGGGCTGTCGTTTACCACCGGCCCCGATGGCAAGGTCTATCAGCTTCCCGACCAGCAATTCGCGAACCTTTATTGGTTCCGTTACGACTGGTTCAACGACGACAAGAACAAGGCGGATTTCAAGGCCAAGTATGGCTATGATCTGGGTGTTCCGGTCAACTGGTCCGCCTATGAGGATATCGCAGAATTTTTCACCGGGCGCGATCTGAGCCATTTGGGTGTTGAAGGCGAAGTCTTTGGCAACATGGATTACGGCAAGAAAGACCCAAGCCTTGGCTGGCGCTATACCGACGCGTGGATGTCCATGGCCGGCATGGGCGATAAAGGCGAGCCCAATGGCCTGCCGGTCGATGAATGGGGCATTCGGGTGAATGACAATTCGCAGCCCGTGGGCTCTTGCGTGGCGCGCGGCGGGGCAACCAATGGCCCGGCGGCGGTTTATGCCGTGACCAAGGCGATTGAGTGGCTGCAGAAATACTCACCGCCCGCCGCACAGGGCATGACATTCTCAGAGGCCGGGCCAATTCCGGCGCAGGGGAATGTGGCGCAGCAGATGTTCTGGTACACCGCGTTCACGGCGGCCACGGTCAAACCTGACCTGCCGGTGATGAACGAGGACGGCACGCCCAAGTGGCGTATGGCCCCCAGCCCGCACGGGGTATACTGGAGTGAGGGTACCAAGATTGGCTACCAGGATGCAGGATCCTGGACGCTGATGAAATCGACGCCGGTGGACCGGGCCAAGGCGGCCTGGCTTTATGCACAGTTCATCACCTCGAAAACTGTGGATGTGAAGAAAAGCCACGTTGGCCTGACCTTCATCCGCGAGTCGACCATTCAGCATGACAGCTTTACCGAGCGTGCCGACAAGCTGGGTGGTCTGGTCGAGTTCTACCGCTCACCCGCCCGCGTACAGTGGTCGCCCACGGGGACCAACGTGCCGGATTATCCCAAACTGGCGCAGTTGTGGTGGCAGAACATCGGTGATGCGATGTCAGGTGCCAAGACACCGCAAGAAGCGCTGGATAGCCTGTGTGCCGATCAGGAAAAGGTGCTGAGCCGTCTGGAACGTGCTGGCGTGCAGGGTGAGTTTGGCCCCAAACTGAACGATGAGATGGACCCCGAGCATTGGCTGAGCCAGCCCGGATCGCCCAAGGCCAAGCTGGCCAACGAGGACGAAGAGCCGGTCACCGTGGCCTATGACGAGCTGATCAAGTCCTGGCAGTAAGCGTTGCTCCTGTCATCCCCGGGCCTAGCCCGGGGATGACGTCTTTTAAAAGGGACCAAACCCATGACTCATATCCTGGCCATTGATCAGGGCACCACCTCAAGCCGGGCCATTCTGTTTGACGCAAAGATGCGGCTGGTGGCTACGGCGCAGGAAGAGTTCCGCCAGCATTTCCCCGATTCAGGTTGGGTTGAGCATGTGGCAAAGGATTTGTGGACGACCACGGTGGATACCTGTCGCGCGGTAATTGAAAAGGCGGGCCTAAGTGCTGCGGATGTGGCCGCGATCGGCATTACCAATCAGCGCGAAACCACGGTTGTCTGGGATCGTACCACCGGCGAGGCGGTGCATAATGCGATTGTCTGGCAGGATCGGCGCACAGCCAATTACTGCCGCAGCCTGCGGGAGGCCGGACACGAGCCGATGGTCAGCAACCGCACAGGCCTGCTGCTGGACCCGTATTTTTCGGGCACAAAACTGCGTTGGGTGCTGGAAAATGTCGACGGGGCGCGGGCAAGGGCGGAAAATGGCGATTTGCTGTTCGGTACAGTCGACAGCTATCTGATCTGGAAACTGACGGGCGGCCGGGTGCATGCCACTGATGCTACAAATGCGGCGCGCACGTTGCTGTATGATATTCGCAAAGGGCGGTGGAGTCAGACGATCTGTGACCTGCTGGAAATCCCGATCCGGATGTTGCCCGAAGTACGCAACAGCGCCGATGATTTTGGCATGGCAAGTGCCGATCTGTTGGGCCGCGAGGTGCCTATCCGCGGGGTGGCGGGCGATCAGCAGGCGGCGACGGTGGGACAGGCTTGTTTTCAACCAGGTATGCTGAAATCGACCTATGGCACTGGGTGCTTTGCGCTGCTCAATACCGGGGATACGCCGGTGACGTCCAAAAACCGGTTGCTGACGACAATCGCCTATCAGCTGGACGGCAAACCGACCTATGCGCTGGAAGGATCGATCTTTGTGGCCGGGGCGGTAGTGCAATGGCTGCGCGACGGATTGAAAATCATCGGGGGCGCGGGCGAGACGCAACCGCTGGCCGAAAGCGTCGATCCGTCGCAGAACGTGGTTCTGGTGCCGGCTTTTACCGGTCTTGGCGCCCCATATTGGAATGCAGATTGCCGTGGCGCGATGTTTGGCCTGACCCGCAATTCGCGCCCCGAGGAATTTGCCCGTGCTGCACTGGAAAGCGTGGGCTTTCAGACCCGCGATCTGCTGGAAGCTATGCGCGACGACTGGGCCGGTCATGGTGCTGAGGCGGTACTGCGGGTGGATGGCGGCATGAGTGCCAGCGATTGGACGATGCAGTTTTTGTCTGACATCATTGATGCGCCTGTGGATCGGCCGAAGGTTCTGGAAACCACGGCGCTTGGGGCGGCGTGGCTGGCCGGGATGCGGATTGGACTATACCCCCAAGCGGACGAATTCGCCCAAACCTGGGCCTTGGAAAAGCAATTCACGCCGGCGATGGACAGGGCCGAACGCAAGCGCAAATACGATGCCTGGAAAAGGGCGGTGGCGGCGACGCTGACGTTCTGAGTGCTGATTTGAACCCGTGCTTGGCAGCCTGTGTTTTAGAGTGATTTAACAAACGTTTGCTAGTTATTGGCATTTCTCACGAAAGATTTGGGCAACTGTCTGGCGCAACACCTTGTTGTGAAAGGCTTTGGGCGTTACGTATCGAAGTGCGGTGTCAATACGGCGCTGTATAGGGAGCCCCGATGTCAGATCCTGTTTCGGTCATTGTCCCCGCCCGCGACGAGGCGGCCACGATCCGCAAGGTGGTTGAAACCTTGTTGGGAATGGACAGCGTGACCGAAGTGATCGTTGTTGACAACGGATCATCAGATGACACCGGGCGCATCGCACTGGCTGCAGGCGCGCGTGTTGTCGCTGAATCCACCCCGGGCATGGGCCACGCGGCCAAAGCAGGATTTGCCGCCGCCAGCCACAATTGGGTAATGAAGGTCGATGCCGATCTGGACAAGTTTGATACCCGTCTGTTCGCGCGCATGTCCGAGGCGCGTACCAGTGGTGTTGGCCTGGTCAAAGGCGCCTGGAACGACCCCAAAGACAATATGCCAATGACCCGTTTGCTGGTGATGCCGGCGATCCGGCAGATGTTCCCGTATTTGGGCAAGCTGCGCGCCCCGAATTCGGGGATTTATCTATTTGACCAGTCCCTGATCGCCATTGAGGAGATGACGGGCGACTATGCGGTTGATCTGGATGTTATGCTGCGGGTGCACGCGTCGGGCGCCGAGGTGGTCGAGGTTGATATCGGCCGGATCGTACACGATTCCCGGGACATTCAGCATTACAACAATATGGCCGAGATAATCATGGGCTTCTTTCTGGAGCAGCATGAAAAACAGATTTTGAAGGAAACCGTGGTGCTGGCACAGACGGCAGAGCAGGTGATCTGCAACAGTCTTGGCGTTTTGGCGGCACGTTCAAAATATGGTGCTGTTGTAACGGTGTTTCTGGCGCAATACGACACCGATAGCGCACGCGTTCTGAGCAATGCCCTTTCACCCTTTCCAACGGCGTCTGTGCAATCCCTGGACAAGGCGGGCGGCTTCAAACCCCGGCATGTTCCGGCGGATTTGCGCGTCATTGCGTCCTACCCCGTGGTCAACGAAGAGGGCCCGATAAATGAAGCCCTGCGGATCGCGCAGGCATTTGGAAGGCCCGAGCATGATCTTTTTCTGATGCCGAACAGGCCGGAACGTGTTGTGGTCGATGGTTTCAAAGCGGACATGGCAATTGAGACCGGCAGTGGTTCACGGATCAAGGCACAGATGCTTGAAAAGATTGCAGCTGAAATAGGCGCTGCGAGCAAAGAGCAGAGCCCACGAGAATTGTTTCAGAGCTACCAGTCGTTGCCTGATGCGCTAAAATCGCAACTCTTGCCCGCATCTAACTGCGCCGACGCCGGGAATATGTAATCCCGACTTTCGTTTACCTGGCCCTCAGGGCGTGAATTCCAGGCTTAGGTTCCCTTGAAGTTGATCCGGCCCTCGTGTTCCAACGCATCTTCCTGCCCAAGGCGCATTTCCTCGGCAATGCCTTCGGCGCGGTTTCTGCGGATGCGGCCATATTGGCCAATACCTATGGCCAGAAGGATTATCGCACCGCCTGGGACAAGGCCGGGGCCGGGGTCTTCGCCCAGCATCACCATGGCAATTATGATGGCGGCAAGGGGCGAGAAGGACGTTGCCAGCGATACGTCACCCGAGCGCGCATATTTCAGGCCGATCGCCCAAGCGAACTGGCCCAGAACCACCACGATCAGCGCATAGATCCAGACCCATTGCCAGACGACGGGCGCCAGAACGTCTTGAAAATGTTTCGGCCCGAACAGGTATATTGCCAGAAAGAAATAGAATATGGTGCCGATCACTGTTCTGTAGATCGCAAATATCCCCATTGGAATGCCCCTGAGCCCGGTACGCGCCACCAATGTTGAGGCAATGTAGGACAGGGTGGCCAGTGCTGCGCCGATCTCGCCCTTGCCGAAGGTGAACTGGTTTTCACCATTGTTCATCAGGATCATCACCACCGCGCCCCCAAGGGCTACTAGACCGGCGACGAATGCCCAGGGTTCGAACTCTTCACGCAGGATCAGAAAGGTGGCGAGGATGAATAGTGGCGGTTCGATCCGACCGACCAGAACCACGTTGGTCACGGTGGTTCGTTCCAATGCGTAAAAGAATAACCCCGGTGTCAGCGCCGAAGACAGGAACGCCGACACGGTCAGGATCAGCCAATGATGAGGTTTGAGTTTGCGCAGGTTTTCAAGCGTCCATTCGCGCCAGAACATGAACGCCATTGGCACGATTGACATTAGCGAGCCGACAAAAAGGAGGTTGCAATAGGTAATGGCATTGCGACCATAAACCTTGTGCTGCGCCCCGATGTCGGCCAGCAGTGACACGATGGAATTGGACGAGGCATAGATCAGCACCGCCGCCCAGGCGAAAATGGCCCCCATCATTACCTTGGACACGTCTGGCGCGATGTCTGTTTTTGCGAGGCTCATAAATCGGGTCCTACAATAAAGTTTAGGCTAGTAAGGATGATGTTGTCTGATGCTGCAGCTATATCAATGGTTGTGTTGTCACGTTTTAATCACGTTGCCGACATGGGCGGAAATATTGTTTCAGATTGCGTTAATCGGTAACGCTGGCGTGGCGGAGTGTGAAAAGACCGGAGTGATTTATGGTTGTATGTTAACATTTTACCAAGTTAGACCGGGCCAGTTGCACATGATCCGCGTGCTATATTTATCCGGAGATAACGACATGACCGACGCTGCAGCCCCCCAGAATGAAGATTTTGTAACGATTTTCGACGACACATATAATCAGCCCGACTGCCGCGCCTATTTCCGCATGATGGATGATCTTGATTATCGCAACCAGCATCATGCGACTGCTGTTTTCCGGGCTGCGTTGAAAGAAATGGAACGTGTCAGGGGCGTGCGGGGTTCCGCTCGGGTGATCGACTTTGCCTGCAGCTATGGGGTTGTCACAGCACTGATGCGGCATGAAGTCAGCCTGCAGGACATGTTCGCGCGGTATCGGGAGCCACGGTTTGACACGGCTGTGCCCGAGGAGGTCATAAAATGGGATCGCGAATGGCTGGCCGGGAACAGACGGCCGGATGTGACGGCGCATTTTACCGGAATTGATGTGGCCAAGAACGCGGTGGCCTACGCGGTTGATGTTGGGCTGCTTGATGAAGGCTATGCAGAAGATCTGGGCGCCGCCCACGCATCGGCCGGGTTACAGGCGGCGTTGGGGGCATGTGATATGATCGTCGAATGCGGTAGTGTCGCATATCTGATGCCCGACATTCTGGACAAGATGCTGTCTATGGCAGGGGGTGAAAAGCCGTGGATCGTCACTTCGCCCATCCGGGGGAATGAACGGGCGCAAGCGCTTGAAGTGATGCGTGACCATGGGCTTGAAGTGGAAGTTCTGGGCGGGCCGTTCCGGCACCGTCGATTTGAAGGCGAGGATGAACAGGCGCGGGCCATAGAAAACGCGCGCGCAGCCGGGCATGAGACAGATGGTGTAGAAAGCACAGGCCATTTTCATGCGCAGCTTTTTCTGGCCCGGCCTGCGCAGGAAGCAAAAGCGACGGCGCATTGGCCCATTGATTTACCGGGACCACAGGTACGGTGAACGCACCCTCCCGTGATCCAGGTTGCTGGGCGACACAACGCATCGCTCGCAGGGTTGGGTATATTGAACTCAAAAGATGTGCCCTTTGGCACAGCCGCGCGATGACTGTCAGATGACACGTTGTTCAATTACAGAATTGGCCTTATTGTTGGCTGGTGTTGAGTGCCTTTTCACGTGGTCACGTCTTTTTTTTCGACTGGAGTTACCTGTTTTGCCGACTGAAAGAATATTTTTGGGAACGTCCGGCGCAGCTTGTTTCCATGGCAGTGTTTCGGTTGGCTGATATGGCGTGGCGATCGGGCAGCATGACGTTTCTGGCGGCCATCGCATTGGGATATGGCACTGGGCAGCTTGCGTTGACACTGACGGCATCTGATTTGCGTCGGGTTGCCCCGATTGTACTCGAGCAGGGTAATAGTGCCGCTGGTGACAGTGATCTGCCGGACGATGCTCGTGGTTGGCCGCCGATATTTGGGGTTTTCACGCCGAACCAAACCGTAACTGCCGCCGCGCCCAAGCCAAGTGAGAATTACGAACTGCTAGGGCTGATGGCCGGAGGCGACCAAGCGTGGGCAATGGTCACCTCCTCACAGGGCAATGCCCTTGTCAGTGTTGGTGATACCTTGCCCGGTGGAGAGGTTGTTCGCGGCATAGATGCCGAAGGGGTCTGGATCGAAAAAGACGGCGCCAAAGAGGTGGTGGGCTTTGAGGAGACGCCCGCCGAGACATATTCGCGCCTGGTGTCATCCGATCCCTTGAAGCCGAAAACTGCGGAAGTTCCCATTTCAGCATTTTCCGGCCGTGATATGCGCAGGGTGCTGGGGCGTGCCGGAAGTGTCCGTATGGTTGCGCCGCGCGGGGGCAATGGCGACAAGTTTCCCGAAATTCTGTGGGTGCGCGAAGGGCAGCTTTACGATCTCATCGGACTACGCAGGGGAGACTTGGTTTTGAGGGTCAATGGGTATTCTGTTGGCGATCTTGATACGTTGGAAAACGCAAGCACAATTCTGAGCAGCGCAGACAAGTTTGTGGTCGAGATTTTGCGCGGTGGGCAGCGCCAGACAATCAACGTGAAAGTATCAGGCAGGGGTTGAGTGCAGGCCATTTTCTTGCCTGCCTGCGGTTGTTGTCTAATTCGAGTCGATCACGGCGCTGCTATCTGTTGTGTATTTTTGGAAAACATTGCCCGAAAAAAGCAGAGATTGTTCGCATAAGCCCTACATTTGTTAACGATTTTTGGGGGTTGAAACATCCCGGATCAACCAAGTGAATATTTGTTTACGCTAGGGAAGAACTTTTAAAAATATTTGAATTCAGGGTTTTAACTGGATATCGGTTTTTATCAGCGGTGAAAAAAGAAGTATTTCGCCAGATCACGATAAAGTTATGATTGTTATACGGAGTTTTTCATGTTGTGATCAAAAGCGTTAGTTGACCGGCCACAACACCGGTTTTCCAACTGGGGAACTAATGGCAAGGCCATGCTGCCGTTGTGCATGGTATGGGGTGTTTACCCCCAGAGCATTTTAAAAAATTGGCGTATCACAGATCCGCCCGGGCCAACCACATTACTCAACTCATCGGCCTGACATCACATAGTCATCGGGTACTGAACCCGAAACCTAAAGAGGTCTTTTGACTTCTTCTATCTTGAGGTCCGTTTGGGCCTTCCTGACTCGCGGCACTCGTGGCGCGTTACCCGTCGCGCCATGTTTGGCGTACTATTGAAACTATTTTCGCGAGCTTTTTCTGCTGGAGGACTAAGCATGAAACGAAGAGAAGCATTAAAACTAGGCTTGGGCACTGCTGGTGCTGGCCTAGTGGCCAGCCAGGCCGGTGCAGATGTTGTTGATGACAACAGGGAGATTATCGACCAGTGGGGCACAAACCCCACGCAATCGGGCCTTGTTTTCCCTGACAACTTTGAACCGAGCATCAAGGCGTCACCAAGCCCTGCTGTTGAGCCGTTTACGGCACCACTCAACATTATGCCGGTTGCACAGCCGCTTGACATCAACCCAGCGACGGGTGAACCGGATTTTTTGTACGGTGATCCAGTTGAGCCGGCGCGTCACCAGCGGTTCGACGATTTCCCGCCTCAGAAATACTACGAAGAGGTGCTGGGAGAATTCCGCTGGAAGTATCACTGGCAGCCCCCGTATGGCGATGGCACACCTGGTGTCGTCGGCAAGGGTGGTGACCCGAACGTTGGTTCCTGGCATTGGGGTTTCAACGGCATCACCCCGGGCGAAACGTATCATGCACGTTATGGCGAGCCGGTCTTCCTGCGTCGCAACAACGAGCTTCCGCCGGTTGGCTCTGGCCATGTGAACTTTGCACTGCCGTCGCCCACGATCCACCTGCACAACGCGCATACCGCGTCTGAATCAGATGGTATCCCGCAGGACTTTTTCAACCCTGGTGAATTCTGGGATCATCACTATGCCAACTTCCCGGCGGGTTCGCCGAATGGGCATGGGCCGCATAACCGCGAGATCATGAACACGCTGTGGTACCACGACCACCGTCTGGATTTCACCGCGACCAACGTGTATGCGGGTTTCTCAGGCTTCTATCTGATCTTCGACGAGCGTGACTCGGGCGATGAGACCGATCCCAACCCGCTGGCCTTCAACCTGCCATCGGGCGATTATGACATTCCGCTGATCATGCACGACGTGCAGTTCACACCGGAAGGTCAGGTGATCTGGGACTTCTTTACACCCTCTCCGGCGACCAAAGCTCCGCACGATGTTGGTAACCTTGACGGTCGTCCTGACACCTTCGAACCGCTGCGTCGTCAATACACCACGAACGGCATGACCGGTGACAAAATTACTGTTAACCGGATCATTCAGCCCTATCTGGATGTGGATCGCCGCAAGTACCGCTTCCGCTTCCTGAACGGTGGCCCCTCGCGTCTGTATCAACTGGTGCTTAGAATTGTACCGGCGGATGGCAGCGATCCGTATTTCGACGACTGGACCGTTCTTTCGAACGACGGCAACCTGCTTGAAGAGCCGATCCAAGAACCGATGCTGGAAATCTGGGTTGCAAACCGGAATGACGTCATTGTCGACTTTTCGAAGTATGCAGAGGGCGACAAGATTCAGGTCATGAACCAGATGGAGATCCGTCCCGATGGCGCTGGCCCGACGGGTTACACGCTGGAAGGTGATAATCTGATGCCGGTTATTCAGTTCAACTGTAAACCCGGTGAAGTTGCTGACCCGTCAAAAGTTCCGGCCAAAATGCGCAAACTGCCGAAAATCCGCATGTCGGAAGTTCGCCGTAAGCGTCTTTTTGTCTTTGACTATGACAACGGTCTTTGGACAGTTAACGGCCGCTTGATGGATCCCAACCGTGTGGACGTCAAGATTGAGCAGGGTTCTGCCGAAATCTGGACTTTCCGCAACGAGGGTTCAAACTGGGCGCACCCGGTTCACACGCACTTTGAAGAGTTCCAGATCCTTGAGGTCAATGGTCGTCCGCCAAGCCCGTTTGAGACGTCGCGTAAAGACGTGGTCTCGCTTGGGCCCGGAGACGAGGTGACATTCTTTAGCCGCTGGCGCGATTTCTTCGGCAAACACGTGATGCACTGTCACAACGTTGTGCACGAAGACCACGCCATGATGATCCGTTGGGATATCGTCCCGGTCGGTCAGGGCGACTGATTTTCCACCGTTCAAGGAAATCTCTGAGAAAGAGAGGATATTAAGATGACAAATAGACGTCAATTCCTGACCGGAATTCCGGTCGCTGCCGCGGCGGTGGGCTTTTCGACCACAGCGGGCAGTTCGTCCGAAAGGGCTGCTGCCGAACGTCTCGCGGCGCAGCAAGCTGCAGCAAACCGTCTCGCTGCGCAAAAAGCTATCGGCCCCAATGATCTGCCGGTGGTATGTAATCCTATCAATAGTGGTGGGGTGATCGACACCTCGATGCGCGACGCGTTTCCAAATGTCATGATGGTCAATCATGACGGTCTGGGCATGTCGTTCTACGAGGGCTTTATCGAGAACAAGGTTGTCATGATGCATTTCATGAGCCTTCGGGATGAAGAACATTTCCCGATCACCCGCTTCGTGGGCGATGTTGTGGCCGAGCTTGGCGACAAAGTTGGCCGTGATGTGCAGGTCTATTCGATTACACGTGATCCCGAACATGACACACCCTCGCGTCTGTCGGCCTATGCCAAAGAACTGAACGCCCCCAAGGGCTGGCAGTTCCTGACAGGGACCAAACAGCATTGCGCGGACCTTGCCTTCCGGATGTATCGGATGGGTCACAGCACCCTTCCGGGCAAGCGTAAGGTCGATGTTGTGTTTTACGGTAACGGCGCTGCCGGTCTTTGGGGCGCCTTCCCGCACGGCATCCAGGCGGATGACGCTGCGAGCCGTGTGTCCTGGGTGATGCCGCAAGAATTGCCAGTTGATGGCAAGATGCGTCGCGCCGGACCTCGTGTGTTCGATATGAACGACACCCGCAATCACAACCGCGAAGTCTGAGTTTCTGGACCCCGGGAGACACCGGGGAACCAGCACAGCATTGAAACGGAGAAAATGAAAATGTTTCGCAAATCTATAAGAGTAGTTGCGGTGATGGCCTTGCCAGCCGTACACACACTTGGGGGGGGTGCTGCTTTCGCAGACACTGACACCCTCGGGCCCGTTCCCCCCAACCCGGGGAACCTGGCGGTGTTGAACCAGCTTTGCATTGACAAGTACGGCTCGAACCAGCAACCGCGCGTTTCTTTCGAGAACCGCAGGGACAACGCGTTAAGGGATGCAGATGGTAATCTGGTAGTTGATGCAGATGGTAACGTTGTACGTGGTGCAACGATTACCGAACTCAATACTGCGGCATCGATATTCCCGCCTCCCACGGGGCCAATGGGAACGTTTGGGGCAAATCCGACCAACGTGATTCCGACCAAGTACGAGGACGCAGAAACCTGCCGGGGCACTCCAATCCCCAATACGCTGCCCTCGACACCGGACAACCCCTATAACCTGCATGACGACCCGGTGGTGACGCAAATCGATAAAACGTCGCCCACAGATGATCTGGATTGGATCATGGACCGTCTGGAAGAGATGCAATCAGGCAGAACTTCCAATGCACGTAGTCTGGCGCAACATGCGGTCGATATCATCGAAGGTGTGCCTCTGAGCGGTCAATTCAAAGACCGTGAATACGAAGGCTTTCCGATCCTGCACTACTTTGGCGGTCTGAAGACCAAAAAAGTTGATGGTGTGACCAAGAACGTTGTGATCAACCAGATCTGGTATGACAGCCACATTGAGGCCGATGCCAACTATCTGAACACCGATGACGTTCAGAACGATGAGTGGACCATCACCTATAACGTGAAGATCCTGAATCGCGGTCACGAGGACTTTGCGCCTTACATGATGGTGTTCGACGATCCGAATGAATTGGATTTCTCGAACGAGACATGTCAGACGCCGATGGGGCCGATCACCTGCCCGAACCTTCAGGGCCGGAACATCCCCAACGTTGGTCTTGACCAGACATTCTTCCCGATGGAGGAAGGCCAGCAGTACACGCTCAACATGAAGATGCCCCCGGCACGCATGTGGAACCTCAGCTATCACTGGGGCTGGAGGGTTCACCCGCCACGCGTTCAGGTCGTCGAGAACCGCAATGTGCCGCTTGCAAACGGTGCGCCGCGAAACGCTGCCGAAGTTGGTGTGTTTGGTGAAAACCCGCTTGCCAGCGAAGAAGCCAAGCTGGCCGCAATCGCTATGATTGGCGACACGGCCCCGTCCAAGCGGATGTGGCGGATGTTCAAAGAGATTGCCGATGGCCAAGGTCACCCGCGCAGTCTGGACGTTCTGATGCCGTTGATCCGTCAGGCTTTCTATGACTGGTCGAACCGTAACCAACTTCCTACCGGTTACGAAATGGCGGACTGGGCGGACATGACCGTGCTGTTCCTGAACAACACGATCTATGGTCAGGTGCGTGGGCATGATGGTGAAGCGCAGGTCGCTCTGACCGACGATATGTGGCTGAACCGTGGTGACACTGTGAACGTGCAACTGCTGAACGGCGACTACTTTGTCCACGCCTATGTTCTGGTTGACTTCGGTGGTGTGCGTGGATGGGAAAACACCTTCCACAACACGCTGCCTATCGGTGGTGCTGGACCATTGTTCACCTTCGGGCGCAACTACTTCTGGATCAACATCGCTGGTAATGGCCCGATCCCTGTGCCGCCTGCGGTGCGCCCGACAGAGCCTGTTGTTACACCGCATGCATCCTACGCCGAGGCTCATGGCCACAAGTACATGCGTGGTCACAATGGCAACGCTCACGGACGTGGCAACAACGAGCACAGCTCCTGGGGTGGTCTGATGATGCCAGTGGATGGCTACACAACAGCTGAAGGCATTGGCGAACACAAGGTGATCGTAAACTTTAACTACGAACCATCACGCCGTCTGCGGATGTATCAGTTCGACGCGCTTCATCACGACGTGGCCGTCTGGTCTGTACACTAGGACCGGTATAAGATTGGCACCGGCAACAATAGTTGCCGGTGCTACTTATTTTGAGACATTACTCTCTCAATGGAGACTTGAAATGAAACACTTTGAAGGTTTGGCAACCGCCGTATCCGCCTTTGCCTTGATGGTCGCGGCGTCGGGATTTGCCCTGGCCGCAAGCGATACCGAAATGGACCACTCTGCGCATGGCGATGGCCACACAATGATGGGTCACGAGAACGCTGAAGGCCACGATATGGAGGCCCATGATCACGGCGCCAGTGATCACCGGATGCCCACACATATTGGCATGGACGATGGCAATGCAGTCGAACTGGCCGCGCGCCCGGACGGGTTTCAATATCAGCGCAGCCGCAATGCCTATGAGATGCCCGATGTCACCCTGCGCGACAGTCGCGCCCGTAAGGTGAATGTTGCGGAATTAATGGAATATGACGGCCCGGTGCTGCTGAATTTTATTTTTACAAGCTGCGCCACGATTTGCCCGGTGATGAGTGCGACCTTTGGGCAGACTCAGGATGAGCTTAAGGCAATTGACGAAAACTATCTCATGGTGTCGATCTCGATCGACCCGGAATATGATACCCCCCGCAGGCTGCGGGAATATGCGAAACTGCATGACGCGCATGACAACTGGGTGCTGCTCACAGGACAATTTGACGATATTTTCCAGGTCGTTCGCGCCTTTGACGCCATATATAAAGGTGAGAACAAGATGTATCACCGGCCGCTGACATTCCTGCGTGAAGGTCCTGATGCGAAGTGGCTGCGTTTGGAAGGCCTGCTTTCATCGGCTGAACTTGCCGCCGAATATACCGAACTGGTAAATCCGGAGGTCAATTAATGGTACATAACCGTGTGGTCGCGACCCTGCAGGGCGCGATGGCTGGCGTAATATTGGCCGTTACACCGCTGGTGGCCTTCGCCGGAGGTGATGCCGAGTTGGGGCGCAAGCTTTATTGGGAAGGTATCGGAGCGGACGGTATGCCCGTGCATGGCAAGACACAAGGCGACGTGCCGGTGTCGGGCGCGCAATTTTCCTGTGTGAACTGCCACCGCCCAAGTGGCTTTGGTACCTCGGAAGGGGGCAACTATGTTCCTCCGATCATCGGGCCGGTGCTTTATGAAAAGCGTACACCCAACCGGAATCGTATGTTCAAAGAGCTTTACCAGGAAGTACAGCCTCCTGGTTTCTGGGCACGGGTGCGTCAACCCCGGATCAGGCCAGCCTATGATCAGCCCTTGCTGGCGCGCGCACTGAAAGAAGGCCTGGATGCTGCCGGCCGCCCGCTGGATCCAATCATGCCACGGTATGAATTGTCCAAGGACGACGTTTCCAATCTGGATGCGTTCCTAAAAACACTTTCCGCCGAAATATCACAGGGTGTTGGCGAAACAGAGATCCACCTTGCCACGATCATCGGACCAGATGCGGATCCTGACGAGAAAAAAGCAATCCTGGACACGATGAACCTGTTCACGACATGGATGAATAAAGACACCGAAGGTGATACCAGCAAACCCACGTTTTCGCCCCGGTACAGGTCAGAGTTCATCAAGGCTTACCGCTATTGGAACCTGCATGTGTGGGAACTGGAAGGGCCGCCCGAAACCTGGCGTGCACAGTTAGAGGCCAAATACGCAGAGCAACCTGTTTTTGCCACGGTAGGCGGGCTGGTTCCCGGACCCTGGGATGAAATTGGTAAGTTCTGTGATGACAAACGCTTGCCCTGCATCCTGCCAAATACCGAACTGCCTACGCCGGGCGAAGGCCGGTATGGCTATTCTGTATTCTTCAACCGGGGCTTGCCGCTTGAGGCTGAAGTATTGGCAATGTATCTGGCAGACAGCGAAACTGTACCAAACCAGATTGTCCAGATAAGAGCCGCAGGGCCGAGTGGCGAGCGCCCGGCCAATGCCCTTTCAGACGCAGTAGCGATGATGATGGAAAATACCGATGTGCAAACGGTTACCTATGAGGATGCTGACAGTTTGCGGGCGGCACTGGCCAAACATGCTGACGCCGAAGTACTTGTCGTTTGGCCGGATGATCCAGAGGCCGCAGTGGATGCTTTGGCCGATATTAATCCGCCTTCAAAGATGATTGTATTGCCATCGGCCACCAAGGATGAAGCAGCTGCCGGATTGTCGAAAGACCTGATCGATCGAACCCTGGTTGTGTGGCCGTACGATAAGCCCGATTCGTACCATCCGCGGAAATATCGCATCCGCGCCTGGATGCACACGCGTCGGCTGAATGTGACACATCCAAGACTCCAATTGCAGACATATTATGCGCTGACGATGATGCAATATGGGCTGTTGCACGCGATCAACGATTTTCATCGTGACTATCTGATGGAAATTATCGAGCATGAGGCCGAGAATGAATTGAATCCTGGCACACACCCCGAACTGGGACTGGGGCCTGGGCAAAGATTTGCGTCCAAAGGCGCTTTCATTGCCAAGTTGGCCCCTGAGGAACGGGTCGGATACCGTGTGATCAGTGACTGGATCGTACCCTAGGGTTTTGAGTAATGGGCCTTTGGGTACGAGTGGGCGGTAGGGTAACCTGCCGCCCACGTCTTTTTATCCCACCACAAATACCAAGGCTGCGGCCGCAGACAAAAAAGCGCCAAACGGGATCGCCATTTCACCTTCCAAAGGTTGCTCATGTCGCCGCGCGTTTATGGCTGTGACCAAAAGTGCCAGCAGGGCCGCAACAAGCGTCACTACCGGGATTGCGCTGATCCCCAAGGCTGCACCGATACCGGCCATTAACTTGACATCGCCCAATCCCAGCCCTTCGCGCCTGCGAAGTGATTTGTAGACGATCCGTATCAGCCAGAATGAACCGGCCCCGGCGGCAGCGGCGAGAACGCCTTGGTTGATATGGCGTGAGGGGTCCTCCCACACCAGCGCCATTCCGATCAGAAACAGCAAACTGGTCAATGCATTGGGTAGACGGAAAGCGGCGAGATCACACAGGGCCAATCCAAAAAGAGTCCACAAAAATGCCGCCCCCAGAACCATGTGTGTCGGCCCAAAGGCGACAGACACAGCCAGGATTGCCAGAACCGCACCGGTGATTTCCGCGTAAAATAGCCGTGCAGGAATGGCCTGACCGCAATGGCGGCATTTTCCCCCAAGCGACAGATAGGAAAACACAGGTATCTTGTCGCGCCATGCAATACCTTTACCGCACGTCCGGCATTGCGATGGATGGGTCATAACGTTTTCGCCCAACGGAAGGCGGTCGGCCAGAAGGGCCATGAACGAACCGACAGCGGGGCCGATCAGGATCAGAAAAACAGCCAGCGGTAATGGATGCGTCATGACGTATTAAAATCCCTGCATTGCCGCAGACCGGCAAACGCCGAGATTGTATAAGTGTCGCTCGTGCGATATGATTCCATCTGAAAAACTTTATGAATTCCGGAACGATTTTACCATGCAAATCAATGCGTCACGTAACCTTCAGACCCAATCGCAGAGCAGCGAAGATGAAGGATTTTCTCTGCTGGAACTGATGGTTGTCGTAGTTATCATGTCAATCTTGGCACTTGTTGTCATGCCAAGGATCATAGACCGTCCGGACCAGGCACGCGTGGCGCGGGTCAAGTCGGACCTTGCTGTTCTGAACAGTGCGGTCAAGCTGTATAAGCTGGACAACTACCGCTATCCGACAACCGAACAGGGACTGATGGCGCTGGTCGAGGCGCCGACAACCGAACCTGTGCCAAAGAACTGGGCGCAGAACGGCTATATTGATCGTCTGCCCAAAGACCCCTGGGGTAATGACTATCAATACCTGCAGCCAGGCGTACATGACCAGGTTGATATTTTTACCTTGGGGGCTGATGGCGTTTCGGGCGGCACCGGGCTGGACGCGGATATCGGGACATGGACCGAAGAATAGCGCCAGCCGATCAGGGGTTTACCCTGCTGGAGCTTGTGATTGTAGTTGCGGTCGTTGCGCTTTTGTCGATCACGGCTGTGTTTTCAGTTGGCCGGTCTGCCGGCCCTTCCCAAAGCGATACGCAGCGTTTCAAAGCCAGCTATGATCGTCTGCGCCACGCCGCAATCATGTCGCACAAACCCAGAGCGATGGCCCTGAGGCAGAAAGGTTTTCAGGAGCTGGAGTACCATTTCAAAGATGACGGGGAATCGCCCTGGCAACCCGTAAACAAAGCGCAGAGATACGGAGGTGAAGTGCGATTTCAGGGTTTGAAGGACCCATTAAGCGCGGATTTCGATGAAAAAGAGCTTTTACCGGATGTCGTTTTTCTGCCGGACGGTCAGGCCACCCCTTTTGACGTCAGCTTCATCTCGGCGGGTCTGGTGACGCGCTGCGTCGGGTCAGGCTGGTCTGGCCTGAGCTGTGAGGGACAGTGATGTCAGAGCGCATGAACAGTACGAAAGGTGTGACACTTTTGGAACTGGTCATCGCCATTTTTGTATTGTCGATCGGAACAGTCGCTGCGTTACGAAGTGTCGACCATGCACAGCGCAACATCGGCGGAGCGGCGGCAAGAATTTTCGCAGCACAGGCGGCATTGAACAGGGCCGAGGAAATCAAATTGCTTGGGATGACGCGCGCGCGCGCCTTACCCGTGAATATCGATTACGGCCCTTACAGCTGGAGCATCAACGTCGACGAAGAGGAAACGCGCGCCGGGTTTGTTGAGGCAACCGTGACCACCCGGTCGCCGGGTCAGCCGGGGGGGCAGGCCGTGGTGATTGCGAAATCCGGAGAAGGCGGATGAGAGGCTGTGCAGGGGATAAGGGGCTGACTCTTCTTGAGCTGGTTGTTGTCCTGTCGCTGTTTGCGCTCGTGGCCGTCATGGGGTTGCAGGCATTGAGTGGCACAATGCGGGCGCAGGATCGGCTGATAGAGGTCGACGACAGAACCGCCGAACTGGCCCGTGCCCTGACGATCATGCGAAGTGATCTGAGGGCGGCGGCCGCAAGGGAGTTTATGCCCCCGGGTGCCGATGAAGCTGAACCTGCATTTATGGATTTGTCGGCCAACGAAGGGGTTGTTACCTTTTCGATCACGGGTCAGCAGGTGCTGCCCGGGGTCCAGGCCGCAGGTCAAAGCCGGGTGATTTGGCGCTATGATCGCGATGAAGGGTATCTGACGCGGCAGGTCTGGCCGGTGCTGCGCCCTGCCGCGGTTCGGGCGCTGTCGCCCGAAGTGGTTATGCTGGAAGGCATTATTGACCTCGACGTTAGGTCCTATACGGGCGAAAGTGAGGGATGGGTCAGAGATTACGGGCTGGACCAGGATATTGAAGTTCCACCGCTTCCCCAGGCAGTGGACATTCGTTTGGAATCCAGGCTTTACGGAGCTTTGAGAGTGGTGGTGAGTTTTTGATGGACGGGCAGCGCGGCATAGCTCTTTTGAATGCGCTTGTGATGGTCGCTGCAATTTCGGCCGTGGCATCGGGGCTGATGCTGCGCGCAGAAACCAGCCGAACCAACCTGTTTGAGATGCGCGCTGCCGATCAGGCGGGGCTGTATCTTGATGCGGCCGAGTTATTGGTCGAGCCGGTTTTGCAGGCGGACTGGGCGCAGGACCAGAGCATTGACCACCTGAGGGAAAGTTGGGCCACAGAAACTTTTGAGGCCGATATTGATCGCGGCCAAATCTCGGGAAAGCTTCAGGACCTGCAAGGTCTTTTCAATATCAATTGCCTAAGCGATCCGGCCGATGTTCAAGCATTGCAGGCGTTCGATAGACTGTTGCGCAGTCTGGATGTACCTGTGGTACTGGCGCGTGAAACAGCCTCGTTTGTACAAGCCAGAGGGCCGGTGAATTTAGAGTTATACACGCAACGTGAATTGCCCGTTCGCCCGCCGAATGGCCCGGTTCAAACGGTTGAAGAATTGCGACTTATACAGGGGATGACGGAACAAGCGTATCTGCGGCTGCGTCCCTATGTCAGCGCTTTGAGTGGCTGTAGTGCAATCAATATGAATACCGCGCCGCGCCTGGTTCTGGCGGCGCTGTTGCCAACAGCCAATCCCGGGGGCCTTGATAAGTTGCTGGAAGAGCGTGACCGCCTGCCATTTTCCAGCAGCGGGGATTTTCGGGAACGGGCAGAAAAACTGATCCATGGACGTGTGATTGAGCAATCGCATTTTCCGCTGGGGGGGGTGTCGGTAAAAAGCAATTGGTTTCAGGCTGAATTTACGGCTCAATTGGACGATACAACAACGGCACGTCAGTTGATTGTCGAGCGTTCGAGCCTGACTGGCAAAACTGAACTAACCTATCGTTCCGCGGTTTTACCATGAGTTTTTTTGGAAAGTCTGACACAGCTCAACGCAAGGATATGACGCTGTTTCATATCCTGGGCACAGGTGCCGAATTGCCCCGGTCAGAGTTTGTGGCCCTGGCCCCTGGTGCCAATGCGCCGCTATTGCCGCTGGATTTGCCGCCTGGTTTGAAAGGGCAGACCCGCGAACGGGTTGCAAAACGACAGTTGACTGATGCTTACGGTGGTTCAGCGGGCGGGGCTGAAATACGCCTTGCGGATTTGGCAGGGACCAAAAAGCTCACTAGCCGAGGCTTAGTGGCTGCCGGACGCGACAGGCAGGCCTGGTGTGACGAAGTGAAGTCGGCTGATGGTTTGTGCCGTGCGATTTTGCCCGATTATCTGGCCTTGCCGACAGCTGTCGGGTGCTGGACGCTTGAGGCCTCGGATGGCGTTATCCGCGCGCGGCTGGGTCCCGAAGATGGGTTTGCTGCCGAACCCGATTTGGCGCTTTCAATGTTGGAAGTGGCATATCGCGTTGAACCTCCGAACGTGGTCTTGCGTCTGGGGGCCTATTCTCCGTTAATTGATGGCTTCATATCCGAACGGAATCTAAAGCTGGCGGACAGCCCCGACAAGATTGCCGCAATGGGCCTTCCAAAACCCTTGGCGCTGGCGCATGGCGAAATGTCACTGGATCTGTCGCGCGAACCGGGTGCTGATGCTGCGGCACTTCGCAATGCCTTACGCCCCTACCGCTTGACGGCGGTGATGGGTTTGCTGGCGTTGGCGCTCTGGTCTGGCAGTGTCATTTTGGAAACGCGCGAGCTCCGTGAACAGGCGCTGACTTATCGCCGCAACGCCGAAAGTATTCTGCGCGAAACCATGATCCCAGCAGGGCCGATCCTGGATATCCGTGCGCAGGTGACCAAACTGATGGATGATCGCCGTCAAAGTGAGGCCTCCAAAAGCAATGAGAACCGGCCATTGGATGTTCTGGCGGCTGCAGGTGGTATTCTCAGTGGTGATGACGTTCGGGTGACACGTGTCGGATATCAATCGAACGGCGGTTTGCTCATTGATCTTCAGGTCGCAGATTTTGCCAGCCTGGACGAGTTGGTTCTGAATCTCAGGGAAACAGGGATCAACCTGAATGTCGCCCAATCGGGCACACGCGAGAACGAAGGTGTCGGGGCGACATTGGCGCTTGGGCTGGAGGTGCGGCGTGGATCACAGTGACAAGAAGGACCGAGGCCAACATGTGGGATAGGGTGATCCAGTATCTGGCGGGGTTAAGCCAACGGGAGAGGTGGCTGATGCTGTTGCTGGTATTTGCAGTGCTACCCGTCGGTCTGTTCTATGGCGTTGTATTGCCCTTGTCCGATGCCCGAGACGCCGCCCGTCGCGAAGTCGCCGACGCTCAGGCGGTTGAGGCCTGGGTTGGGGATCAGGCAGCTGTTTTCATGGCGATGAAGGGGGCAACAGGTCAGAAAGCCACGACGCAGGGCGCGCCGGTTGGCATCAGTGGTATCGAAGAAAGCCTGGTATCGGCGGGTCTGCGCAAGGATGTCGCGCAGCTGGCTAACAATGCCGCAGGTGGTATCACCTTACGGTTTGAAACTGTCCGCTTCACAGCGATTTCAGAGTGGTTGACGGCAAGTGCTGGCGTCTGGGGATATGATCTGACTTCCTTCACCTTTGAACGCGGCAAGGAACCGGATGTTGTCGCGGCTGAGCTTAATCTGGTACCTGCGCAATGATGCGTTTCCTGCTGGTGATACTGGGCTTGATTTTGGGGTTAGGTGCTGTGGCAGTCACCGAGGGCCGCGTTGTGCATTTACGCAAATTTGCACCGTCGGCTTTGCCGCAATGGACCGCAAATGTGACAGATGCCTCAGGTATTCTGCGGGGCGAAGCCACGGGATTTCAGGTGCCCGGGTTGCCTGTAACCACAACGTTGGACTGGTCATTTGAGCGATTGGAACTGCAAGGCCCGGTCTGGAAAGTAGGCTTTCAGGCCGCCGGGGTTGAAGGTTCTGGATATCTTGCAGTGCCTCAGCTGACCGGAACCGCCCAACTGACCGATGCAAGAGGTGAGATTGCACTGGATCAGTTACCCGCTATCGCGGGCGGCGCCAAGGTGGGCGGCATCCTGTCTTTCAGGGATTTTGATGCAAGGTTTGATTATCCCGACGGGCGTATTGCCGAACTGCACGGTACGGCGCGATGGTTGGGTGCGCAGATTGATGGTTTCGATATTGGCGAGGGCGCGCTTTCTCTGGTGTCTGATCAGAATGGCGGCTGGCGGGCGCCGTTCGAAATCTCGGGCGATGTCGTGGTTGTCAGAGGCCAAATGCAAGGTCGGTTTGGCCTGAGCGTTGTTCAGCTTGACGTGACAATCGAAGACGCTGGCGCAATGCCTTTGGAGTGGAAGCAGACGCTAAGCAGGCAGGTGACGCGCGGCGAAAACGGTTGGGTGTTAACGCGGGAACTTAACCTGGCCACAGGCTGGCCAGTATTCTGAAAGCGTTTTCTGGCAGGCCGACCTGAATTTCTGCAGGTTGCGGCGACACGCAACAGGCTGTTAACCGCTTTTGTTGACGCGCGATAACTCTTCGCGGATGTCACTGCGGCGCGACGCCATGGCGCCCATTGGGTCCATTTCGGGATCAATTTTCAGCATCTCATCAATGGCGCTGCTGGCGGCGTGCAGGCTGTTTGCTGTCCCGCTGCCAAAATCGCCATTGTTCATCGCCAGAATGGCTTTTTCATGTTCAGCAGCCCCCTTGACGGCCAGAGCAGCAGCGCGATCCGAGCCTTTAAGGGTCTGTGCCAGCGCACCTGATACGCTTGATGCTTCATCAAAGCGGCCTGCGCGCAACAGGGCATGGGCATATTCCAGCCGCAGTCGCGGTTCAAACGGCCCTGCCTCGGGGATCATGGCGCCATAGCCTTTGATTGCCATGTCGTAGTTGCCTGTTTCAAGCGCTTTTCGGGCAATACTGTAATTGCGCTGAAAGCTGCTGCCTTTGCTTACGACACCCGGCTCACACGCGGCCAATGCAAAGACCAGCCCAAAAACGGTCAATGAACGGCACTCAAATTGAATGCGCATCTTTGTTTCCTGCCTCTATATTTTTATTTTTAGCTTTAACACGGAGTTTCCCATGTCGCATACAAACAGAAGTGATTTTTAGAAAAGAATTTACGTTTTCGGCGAAATGGTCACATTAATGATCCGCGCTGTGCCGTTGAAATCAAAGGCAATTTCTACTGCCAAGCGCAGGCTTGGAAAGTCTTTATGGCTTTATTTCCAAGACCTTAATATCGGTCGGCGCGGCAGTTTGGATACACTGTGTGTTGGTCGGCTGCCCTCTGGCATTAATGATAGAATCGCTAACTTTTTGTGGTTATACTGCTTTTTAATAATATGAGAGGGAGGCCCGTGTGACGAAACGCGCGATGGTAATTCCCTGAGAGGCACATAGGCGAGCGGAGTCAGGATATGACGTCCTTGGTATTTCAAAATGCTGTTTTTTAGAGCGTGGGCCCTGTCGGCCGTTGTTCTGTTTCTTACGACGTTTCAGGGGCAGGCACAGCTTTCTCTGGATCTGCGTGACGCAAGTTTGCGGGATTTCGTGCAGATCGTGGCTCAGTCAACAGGCCGAAATTTTGTTCTGGACGAGCGCGTTCAGGGCACGGTGACCGTGGTGGCGCCGAACGAGGTGTCCAGTACGGCGGTCTATGAGATTTTCCTGAACGTTCTGGAGCTTAACCGGCTGACCATCGTCGAAGGAGACGAGTCAGACAGGATTGTTCCGGTTGATATCGCACGCGAACTGGCGCCGGGACAAAACAGATCAAGGTTGGGTGGCGATTACGAAACCCGCGTCATTGCTGTGCGAAACAGTTCAGTGGATGAAATCGCTGAAGTTATACGACCACTTTTGCCCGCCGAGGCCGTCATGTCGACAGTGCCGGATTCCGGGTTGATGATCCTTTCGGACCGGCGCGAGAACTTCCAGCGTATCGTGCAACTGATCGACCGTCTGGATACACCGACGCGAAATGCCATTGAAACAATCCCGCTGCGAAATGGTAGCGCCGCTGAGATGTTGTCGGTCATCAATACGCTGGCGATTACACCCCCGGGCTCCAGTCTGTCTGCCGATGCGAGATCGAATGCGCTGCTTGTGTCTGGCACGCCAGAATTTCGGAACCGCATACGTCAGGTTGTAAATCAGCTGGACAAGCCACAGCGAAATTTCGCCACCCGTGTCGTGCGACTGAACTATGCGGATGCCGCAGAACTTTCCGATGTAGTGCGTCAGTCTTTTGGCGGGCAAGCCACCAATGCCGAAGGCCAGGTCAGCGGAAACAGCGCTATCACGATTGTCCCCGAGCCGCAGCAGAATGCCATTATCGTTTCGGCGCCATCTGATCGCATCGGCCCGATTGTGGACGCCATCAAAGGATTGGATCAACGTCCCAGCCAGGTTCTGATCGAGGCCGTGATTTTTGAACTTTCCGTCGATAGTTTCTCGGAGCTGTCTGTTCAATTCGGCGGGGTTCTTGAAGACGCCGTTGTCGGGGGGGTAGAGTTTGCCTTTGAGGGACGCCCCACGCTGACCGGTCTGGTCGGAACGGTTCTTGCAGGTAATTCGCCGACCGGCGGAGGAAGTGGGGGAACCCTTGCCGCGTTTGACAAGCAGGGCTTTGGCGGATTTCTGGCAGCTTTGGCGACAAAGACGTCTACTCGTTTGTTGTCGACGCCTTCGATTCTGACCCTGAACAACGAAGAGGCCGAGATTGTCGTAGCGCAGAATGTGCCGTTCGTCACCGGCAGCTTTTCCACGGTCGGCGACAGTGCCGTACCCGAGCAGCCTTTTCAGACCATCGAAAGGCAGGATGTAGGTTTGTCCTTGCGCGTCACGCCACAGATCACGCGGGATAACACCGTACGCCTGTCGATCGATCAGGAGGTTTCGAACCTGACCAGTTCAGCCTCTGCGGCGGGCGGTGAAATTACCGCCACGCGCCAGCTTTCGACCAATGTTCTGGTACGGGATGGTCATGTTATTATGTTGGGTGGCTTGCTGGAAGATAGTTCGGATTCGATAGGCCAGCGCGTACCGGGCCTGAGTGAGGTGCCACTGCTGGGCAAGCTGTTCCGTGGGCGCAGCGTGTCGCAGACGCAGCGCATCCTGTTGATTATGTTACGGCCACGCATATTGAGCTCGGACTCAGAGGCGCGTCGTTTGACCCAGCGGCTGGCACGCGAGGCGAAACGTGCAAGTGAGGCAATCGCCCCGATAGACGATGGCAGCTACCCTCGCGTTCCAAGTTTAAGCTTCCCGTTTGACGGAGCAAACCTGGACCAGCCCTTTGACGCCGGATTTATTGACGAAATGGCGCAAACTCGCCGTTATCCTCCGTTGCCATCACGGTTGCAATTCGGGGAAAGATAGCGATGGCGGCGCCGGTCCTTCCGTTTACCCTTGCACGTGACCAGCAGGTGCTGGTCGAGGGCGACAAACTGCTGATTGGGCCAGCTGCCACAATGTTCGGTCTGCGCGAAGCGCGTCGCCGGGCAGGGACACCGCTGGACGTGAATAAACTGACAACCGAGGACTTTGAGGCGCGCCTTGCTTCTCTTTATCAGGGCGGTGGCGGTGCGGATGAGGTCGATGGCGAACTGACCTTTGATCTGGAAGAGCGCAGTAGTGCCCGGGGCCCACGGGATCTTCTGGAGGATGGGGAAGAGGCCCCGGTAATCCAATTGGTGAACCAACTTTTGCGCCGTGCCGTGCGGGCCGGGGCATCAGACCTGCATGTAGAGCCAAATGAAAACGGTTTGCGGGCAAGGATGCGGGTGGACGGGATGCTCCAATCGGTCATGGACCGGCAGGATGTCCCCGTGCGCCGTGTTGTATCGCGACTGAAAGTCATGGCGGGTCTGGATATTTCAGAAACCCGTCTGCCGCAGGATGGCCATATCGCCCTTCGGCTGGGCGGTCGTGCCATAGATGTGCGGGTTTCGACCTTGCCGGGAAATTACGGTGAAAGGGTGGTTATGCGGGTGCTCGACCGCTCGGCCGGGCTGCTGCCGCTTGATCAGTTGGGTCTGCGCCCTGATCAGGTGGTTATACTGGAGCGGCTCGCCTCAAAGCCAAACGGAATTATCCTGGCCACAGGACCTACAGGCAGTGGCAAGACGACGACGCTTTATTCGCTTCTGCAACTGGCCAATGATGAGATTCGCAACATTCTGACGGCTGAAGATCCGATTGAATACGATCTGCCGGGGATATCCCAAAGTCAGATCAATGCCGAGATCGGCATGACCTTTGCCGCTGGCCTTAGAGCCGCCCTGCGACAAGATCCTGATATTATACTGGTTGGCGAAATCCGTGACCATGAAACTGCCAGCGTGGCCGCGCAGGCTTCGTTGACGGGACATCTGGTGTTTTCATCGCTGCACGCGAATGGGTCTGTTGGGGCGGTGGTCAGGCTGCGTGATCTGGGGCTAGATGATTTTCTGATTGCAGCCACTTTGCGCGGGGTGATTGCCCAGCGTTTGCTGCGAAAACTTTGTACGGAATGCTGCGAAATGGCGCCGCCCACCGTTGAAGAGAGCCGACATTTCACCGATGCGGGCATGGATGTACCACCCACGATTGCCCACGCAAAAGGCTGCAGCACCTGCCTGAATACCGGTTATGCAGGCCGTATCGGTATCTTTGAGATACTCGAGGTTAGCGACACGTTGCGTGATGCCATTGATCAGGGCAAGTCCGAGCTTCAGATGAAGGAAAAAGCGCTGGCGCCGGATCAAACGTTGTTTGGTCAGGCGCTGTATCAGGTGGCTGAAGGTAAAACCAGCCTGGCCGAAGCACTGCGAGTGGTAGGCGACGCGCTGTGAAGGCATTCGCATACACAGCCTTTAATGCCAACGGCCAGCGTAAAAAGGGCACACTTGTGGCCGAAAGCGAGGTGCAGGCCTCGGAAATTCTGAGATCGCAGGGGCTGTTTGCCGAAGAAATTTCCGCCAAAGGCCAAAGCCGCAGTTCCGTAAGGGGACGCCGGCAAAGGCTTAATGCAGATATGAGAGCCGTTTTTACCCGTCAGATGGCAGTGCTTTTGTCCTCGGATCTGTCTGCCGAAGTCGCCCTTGAAACGGTTCGAAGTTCGGGTACATCCCCGGCGATCGAGGCTGCTGCGGCTCAGGCCAAGGCCGCACTGCTGGATGGCCAGTCGTTATCGGAATCTCTGGAAAGTGCCGATGCCGGGTTCCCGCGGTTCTATGTGGCTGCTGTGCGCGCCGGCGAAGTTTCGGGCGACGTTTCTGCCGTGTTCGAAGGGCTGGCTGATTACCTGGAAAGTGTCGGCAGCGACAAGGCGCAACTGGCAACTGCGCTGATTTATCCGGCATTTGTGGCAGGTGTATCGCTGCTGGTTTGCGGAATATTGATGGTCAATGTTGCCCCTGAAATTGCCGCTATGTTTGAGGTTTCAGGCCGTGAATTGCCGCAACTGACGCAGTTTGTCATGGCCATCAGTGACTGGATTCAGGCACATTGGATCGCGTTGCTGGTTGGGCTGGTTTGCGGTATTTCCGGGATTGTCATGGCCCTGAGGGTGCCGCGTATTCGGGACCGTTGGCACAATGTGGCGCTTGCGCTGCCGGTAATCGGGCGGTTGTTGCGCCTGTCGGCGGCGGCACAATATTTGCGCACACTGGCGCTGGTCATATCCAGCCGCCAGACTGTTGTTGATGCCGTCACCAGCGCAAGTGACGTTCTTGTTATCACCCGTTTCCGCAATGAAGCACAGGCCTTGGCCGAGGCGGTACGCTCAGGCGAAAGCCTGAGTCAGGGACTGACCCGGATGTCGTTGATTCCACCTGTATGCCGTCAGTTGATTGATGCAGGGGAAAAATCAGCACGTTTGGGAAAGATGACCGAACGTTCGGCCGTTCTGGTCGAGACTTGGCTGACCAACGAGCGAAAGCGCGTTGCAGCCCTTTTGGATCCCTTGCTGATGATGCTTGTTGGCGGGATGGTCCTGGTGATCGTGCTGGCAATTTTGCTGCCAATTTTTGATTTGCAGGCCGCTGTCGGTTAAGGCCCGTATCTATCGCTTGAATGCAAAAATGGGGATAGTGGCCAGATAAACCGCGCATATGAATAAAATCGTGATCCAAGGATAAACGATAAGGGACATGATCGTCGCGGTGGCGACAAGCATCACGGCATATTGGAAGCGGGGCGGGATCACGACGTATTTCAGTGAAACGGTTCGAAATGTACCAATGGCCAGACCACCGCAAAACAGGATGTAAATTGCTGTGGCGATTGGATAGGCCGAGCCGACGTCAAACCCCTGCATCCGCATGAACAGCGGCGCAAAGGCAAGACCCGCGAGGGCTGGAGCAGGCACGCCGACAAAATAATCCTTAGATTTGATCACCTCTTCCTCGACCTGCAGCCCGACATTGAAACGCGCCAGACGGAAGGCGCAACAAGTGGCCAGAGCAAGCGAAGTAAACCAGCCGAAATTTGCGTGTTCCGAGCCGGCAAAGATCGAAAAATACAGGATCAGTGCGGGCGCGATACCAAAATTGAAAAAATCTGAAAGCGTATCAAGTTCGGCTCCCATCTTGCTTTGGCTTTGTAAAAATCGGGCAACCTTGCCGTCTGCTGCATCAATAATCATTGCCAGCACAAGCAGCGTCAACGCTGTTTTCAAGTTGCCCTGAAGTGCCATCCGGACAGCGGTTAGGCCGACGCAGATACCAAATATCGTTATCATATTCGGAATCAAGCCGCGCAGTGGCACGCCTGAGGACACTCTGGGCTGGTGTTTCATATCAGCTTTCCTTGCCAGTTTTCCGCAGGCAGGTTCAGGTCAGCCAGAATTGTTTCACCTGCGACGGCCGTTTGGCCTACGCTGACGCGAGGAGGAACACCTGGTGGCAGATAAATATCAAGTCGGCTACCGAAACGGATCAGTCCGAACCGTTCACCTGCATCCAGTTTTTCACCTACAGAAGTGAAACATACAATCCTTCGGGCGACCAGCCCCGCGATCTGAACAATGCCGATTTTTATGCCATCGTCACCCGTGATGGTAAGGGAATTGCGCTCGTTATGTTCGCTGGCTTTATCTAGTGACGCGTTTACGAAGCGGCCTTTGTGGTAGACGATCTTTGATACGGTTCCGGGAATGCAGGCGCGGTTTACATGGCAGTTAAAGACGTTCATGAAAACCGAAACGCGGGTCAGGGGCTGCGTCCCGAGATCCATATCCGCAGGTGGAATAACATCTGAAATCAAGGAGATGATGCCATCCGCCGGTGACAGGACCAACCCGGGTTTTTGCGGCACGCTGCGCACGGGATTTCGAAAAAAATAATAGCACCAAACGGTGAGCGCGGCGCCTATCCAGAAAAGCGGTTTCCACAAAAGGCCCAGCAAAATGGCGATGACCGCAAAGATCGCAACAAACTTGCGCCCTTCTTTGTGCATTGGCACCGCGACGATTTTTATCATGTTCATGTGTGGATCCGGTTTTTTGTCATTGGAAAATGATCGAACATACTGTGATGCCCGCGTACAGGCCCGTTGCTATCAGCATACACATCACGGCCAGTGATCCCAGATCTTTGGCGTGTTTTGCAGGTTCGGACCAATCGGGTGAAATATAGTCCACAATACACTCAATCGCCGTATTCAGTGCTTCTACCACAATTGTCATCAGGACCAACACCGCCATGACGACAAACTGTTGCAACGATGCACCGACGAAATAAAGCAGGATGAACAACAGACAGGCCGCCAGGACTTCGTGCCGAAAGGCCGCTTCCCGCCAGAGGCGTTTGAGGCCTGCAAGCGAGTAGCCGGCAGCGGCGAAAAAATGAGCCACACCGTTTACACGTTCTGGTCGGGGGCGCGGGGTTTCGGGATTGGTCATGTCTTTCCTGTCTTGGACAGCGGGCTGGCAGTGGGAATTCAAGCCGGCTATTAGGTCAATCAGTCTCCTGAGCCTGAAAACCGTGATAGCCAGTCTTCACGTTGCTCGTCGGTGATTTTGGCGAACAAAACCTCGGGTACGGTAAAGCCATGGCCCGGCGCAAGTGAATGGAGCGCAGCACTTACGTCATCAGGCCAGTCGTTGTCGTTCGTTTGCATTGCTTTGAGCATCGATGCCGTTGCATCGGGGATAAAGGGCTCCGACAAAATCGCATACAGCCGGATCAGGTTCAGGGCCAGACGTATCTGCATCGCGGCGGTTTCAGGGTTTTCCTTGAAGGTGGCCCAGGGGGCCGCCGATTGCAGGTATTCGTTGCCTTCCACCCAGATCGCACGCAGCTCCTGCGCCGATTTGCGCACCTCCATTGCCTCCATATGACCTTCATAGGCGCGGATACGGGCCGTGAGACGATCAATCAGGGCAATTTCGGCCTCACCCAAATTGCCGCCTTCTGGTACTTTTTCGTCGAATTTCGAGCGGCAGAATTTGGTGACACGGCTGACGAAATTACCCAGCACATCAGCCAGATCCTTGTTTACCGAAACTTGGAAGTTTTCCCACGTAAACTCGCTGTCACTGCTTTCGGGGGCATGACTCAGCAGCCACCAGCGCCAGTAATCGGGCGGCAGGATATCCAGTGCCTGATCCATGAACACGCCGCGCCCCTGGCTGGTGCTGAACTGCCCGCCATCATAGTTGAGGTAATTAAAGGACTTAATATAGTCTACCAGCTTCCAGTCTTCGCCTGAACCAAGGATCGTCGCGGGGAAGGAAAGCGTGTGAAAGGGCACATTATCCTTGCCCATGAACTGGGTATAAGTCACGTCGTCGGCACCTTTTTCCGTGCGCCACCAGCGTTCCCATGCGGCATCGTCCAGCCCGTTTGCCTCGGCCCATTCGGCCCCGCAGGCGATGTATTCGATGGGGGCATCGAACCAGACGTAGAAAACCTTGCCTTCCATGCCTGGCCAGTCTTCGTCGCCACGTTTCACGGGAATGCCCCAATCCAGATCGCGCGTAATACCCCGGTCCCGAAGACCGTCACCGTCGTTCAGCCATTTCCTGGCAATTGATGTCGTCAGAATGGGCCAGTCTTTTTTGCTGTCGATCCAGGCGTTCAGCTGGGCGCGCATGACGCTTTGTTTCAGATAGAGGTGTTTGGTCTCACGAACCTCCAGATCGGTCGATCCGGAAATCGCGCTGCGTGGATCAATAAGATCGGTCGGGTCCAGCTGTTTGGTGCAGTTCTCGCACTGGTCGCCGCGGGCCCTGTCATAGCCGCAGTTGGGGCAGGTGCCTTCGATATAGCGATCCGGCAAAAACCGTCCATCGGCATTGGAATAGACCTGTTTTTCAATAATTTCGTCAATCAGGCCAGCCTTGTAGAGCTGCCCGGCCATATGTTGTGTCAGCCTGTGGTTTTGTGGGCTGGAGGAGCGGCCAAAATGGTCAAAAGACAGGCGAAAGCCTTTGGCAATCTCGGACTGAACGTCGTGCATGCGTGCGCAATAGTCGGCAACGGCTTCTCCCGTCTTGGCCGCAGCCAGTTCTGCCGGGGTGCCGTGTTCATCCGTTGCGCAAAGAAACAGCACTTCGTGGCCACGACTACGCAGGTAACGGGCATAAAGGTCGGCGGGTAGCTGACTGCCGACAAGATTGCCCAGATGCTTGATCCCGTTGATGTATGGGATTGCCGAAGTGATCAGATGTCGTGCCATTTGGATCGTACCCTTTACCGCTTTGTGCTTCCTTTAGCGCAGCTTGTCGGGCAGTTCTAGCGTTTGTCTCGGCTACGCCCTGTCAGGCGTCCGATCATAAAGCTGGTACGTGGTGACCAGACATAGGGTGTGCGGTCGCGCAGGGTGGGCCGCGCGCGCATCCGACTAAGGCCGAATATGACCAGAACAGCGTGACCCACGGCGATCATTGCAAACATGGCGCCGGGTCCATAGGCATCCATTAACCACGAAGCGACAAGAGGTGCGGCAATGGCGCCAAGCGCGTAGAAAAACATCAGCGCCGCCGACAATTCGACCCGCTGACTGTGGTCGGCAAAATCATGGGCGTGCGCGGCCGAGACTGAGTAGATGGGAAAGGTTGTAAGCCCGAAAAAGAATGCGGTCAGCAGGATGCCATTTTCGCTTAGGTCGTGTGACATAGCGGTCAGGGCGCTGCTGAAAATCGCTGCAACCGACAGGCCGATCAGCACCCAGCGGCGGTCAAACCGGTCAGCCAGCCAGCCCGCCGGATATTGGGCCAGCGCCCCGCCCAGTACAAAGGCGGCGAGAAACCAGGCGATCTGATCCACGGCAAGCCCAACCTGTTGGCCATAGATTGGCCCGACCATGCGAAAGCTGGCGCTGGAAAGCGCGGCAACAACCACACCCGCTGCAGCCAGGGGTGAACATTGGATGGCCAGCCGGGGGCGAAGGCGCGGGGCGTCGGGTGTCTCGGGTTGGCTGGCCCGGGTGAGCGTCAGCGGCAAAAGGGCAGCGCAGCACAGGATAGCCAAAAGGTTGTAAGATACGTACGAGGCGGGCTCCAGCACCGAGATCAGCATTTGTGCCACCAGCGATGCGCCCATGTCTGCCACCCGGTACGCGCCCATCGTGCGACCGCGGGTTTCGTTGGTGACCTTGGCCTGCAACCAGGCCTCGATTACCGTATAGCAACCCGCAACACACAGACCAGACGCTACGCGCATCAGCGCCCAGGCATAGGGATTGACCACCATCATGTGGGCCAGCAATCCGATGGCCCCTGCCGAGGTGAAAGCCGCAAAAGCACGCGAATGGCCGACGCTGCCCATCAGGCGTGGCGCCCACCAGCAACCAATGAAAAAACCCATGAAATGAGCCGATCCCAAAAGGCCGATCTGTTCGGTGTCAAACGACAGCGCCAAACCTGAAATGGCATCCAGCGGGCCAACGCCACCTGACGAAAGCTGCAAGAGGATGACCGACAAAAAGAGGGCCGCAAAGGAGATCAATAAGCGCATATTGCCCCAAGCATCGCAGGCTTGCCTGCGAAGGCCTGTGCATAATCGACAATTCTGTGTCGTTTTCCGCGTCTGGAATTTATTTCTGGATCCGGGCCAGAATACGCAGGTCTATCTGGTCATCGACGTATCTGCCATACCCGCCTGCGCCAAAGGCCGCGCGGCTGATTGATCCGGTCAGAAGTATCGTCAGACGGCTGCGGTCGCCCAGTTCTGTGCCACGCTGACGATAGAGCCCTGCCTGAAGTGTGACCGGCCGGGTAACGCCACGCACTGTGAGTTGCCCGACAACAGTTGCGCCTGACAGGTCGCCGGTGATCCGGGTTGAGCGGAAACGAATTTCGGGGAATCGGTCAGTAAAAAGAACCTCAGGGCTTTTCACTGCCTGTGTGGCAAAGAAAAACCCCGCCCGGGTCGCACGGGCATCCAGCGCTACGGATACCTGGCTGTCAGGGACATTATCTAAATCTATCATCATGTTGGCGGATTTCACCGGCATGGTTCCGTCCTTGGGAGTACCGCCAAAGATATAGCTGAAGCCGACCTGCGAGCGAGCAGTATCAAGCCGGTATTGTTGTGGCTTGGCGTCGGCCAGAGAAGCAACCAAGCATAAGATGATGGTCAGGCTGCGCATGCTGAATCCTCGAGGGTTGTATTAGGGCCTGTTAACACTATTACGTAGTGCTGTTTGATGCTAAGTATCTGTTATGAATGAGATAACAGAAAATCAATACGCGCTGATCCAGCCCTACTTGCCAGTCCAGCGCGGGAATGTGCGGGTTT
>NZ_FWFL01000024.1 GCF_900172295.1 Roseovarius litorisediminis | reverse complement strand
ACATCATCACCGCAAGGCGGATGATCTCAGGGCTGGTTTTAAAATAGCGAAATGGGGAGCGTTTTGTCATCCGGCGACGCTACGAAACTGACTTCCCGGCCTCAAGCTGGTTTAATCTGACAGTGCCCATGGAGAAGATCCTCGACATTGCGTAGTGAAAGCGGAAATCAAACATACATCATCACCGCAAGGCGGATGATCTCAGGGCTGGTTTTAAAATAGCGAAATGGGGAGCGTTTTGTCATCCGGCGACGCTACGAAACTGACTTTCCGGCCTCAAGCCGATTTAATCTGACAGTGCCTCTGTGACCAATTGACATGAACCGGTGATTACTCAGAATCTGTGACTTGAGCACAAAGGGAGATTTTCAATGGAAAATACCGGCAATACCATCGGTATCATCGGGGGTTCAGGAATGCTCGGATCGGCAATTTTGAGTGCACTTCTTGGAAGCGAGGCGTTTGAACAATCGAATTTCTGGGTTTCAAACAGGAGTGGCAATGCCTCTAACGTCGAACAAAGTTCAATTATTCACTTCACAAAAGACAATCAGGAGTTGGTTGACGCCTGCGATGTCATCATTCTATGCGTGCCGCCTGCTCGATTTCCTGACATCGACATCCACGCACCCAACAGGTTGGTAATTTCAGTTGTGGCCGGTGTGACGATTGGTGAAATGAAATCCAAGACAGCATCTGTTCGTGTTGTGCGGGCCATGAGCAGTCCTGCCGCTTCTTTGTCCATGGCGTATTCACCTTGGATAGCAAACACAGAAATTGGGTCGGACGACAGAGATATCGTGAGAAAAATCTTTGGGGCGTGCGGCACAACGGATGAGATTTTCGACGAGCAACAGCTCGATCACTTCACCGCAATGACTGGCCCGGTACCGGGTTTTGTCGCCTATTTTGCCAAGTGCATGGTGGATCATGCCACAAGCCAAGGTATTGCGCCTGATGTTGCTGACCGGGCCATTCGTCAACTTTTTCTTGCTGGTGGAACAATGTTGGCCGCCGCCAGCACCAGCCCCGCCGATCAGGTTCGTTGGATGATCGAGTATGCTGGGACGACAGCCGCCGGGCTAATTGCAATGGAGCAGTCGAGCTTGTCCAAAACAATCAGTGACGGGCTTCTGGCGGCAGCCGACAAGGCAAGATCGATTTAGCAGACTATGGCTATTTAAATTGGTGTTTTGGAATGCACTACGAAACATCAAGTAATTTTCGAAGTCCGCTTTACCGTCATCCGGCGCCAAAAAATGCTGCGCGATGTACGAATGGCTGCTGTGGTGAAGCTGCACTGCGGCGGCGTTGATCGTGACCAATGGCAGGTATGGGCCGATCATGTAGCTTCTACCCTCGACATGGGCGGAAACCGGACTTTCGCGGCACTTTGCGCCGAGGTCGGCTAAGCGGACAAAGCCGCCTGATGCTCATGCCGCACATTTCGTCAGACCTGCCCAATCAAGAAGGTGACAGTTTCGTGGCACTGCGGCAGGATTTCCCCGAATCAGCCGTTGGTTTGGTAACTTAATCCACATTCGCAACGAATGACTGATCCCCATTTACCGGATGTCAGGATTCCAAAATACGAAATACAAGAGTGCGAAACTGCCATTGTATTGCACAACTCGCTAAGAATCCGGGCCTTTTGAGGTTTTTGAATATACTTTGAATTTTGGTGGCTCGCCTTGCTACACTCTCCAAAACGGATATTGACAGGCTGGAACGTGTGCTTTGGAAAATGACAAAACGATTGCCTATGACATGATTCTAGCACGCGCGAAGCTGTTGTCGCTTTATCGTCGCCAGCCGCTTCCACCTGGTAAAATGAAACCCGGACTGGACGAAATCGAGGCTGCCAATCGGCTGGCGCTCATCGAAAACTGCATTAATCAAGTACCAATCTTCAAGGGACGGGCCTGGGGCGCATTTTGGATTTATGTCATTGGGTTGCCTCGTTGTCGCAAGATATTACGCGATCACGAGGCCGATATGCGCCCAGTGACCATCGACACGAAGTCCATATTTCCTGAGGGCTTGTTGCGGCAGATGGAAGGGGACGTCCATCGCACTTATCGCACACAGCTTTTTCAAGCACTGAATGCAGTAGATTTCGCCACCGGGTTTGAGACATTTGGACGAGAGACCGCGAGCAAGCTGGACGAACTGGCAGCCGATTTTGGATCTGGCCCCGTGCCCCCAAGCGATCTTTATGGGTTCCTATCAGACTTGGTTTTCAACGCATTCTTTCGCATGATATTAGGCATTCAGCCGGATGGCAGCAGTGCAGACGCGCTGCGTCAGGCCTATCACCAGCTTGGCGGAAACGGATTGGTCTGGACGCCCGGTCTTCGCCAAGAACAGGCCGTTGGAAGCATTGCGGACATTCTGCAGACTGCCGCCGCCGAAATTGATCGAAACAGCATTCTTGGGCAGTTGAACGCCCAGGGATGCGTAGACAAAATCATGATGGGAAACTTGATATACATGGTTGAAATGGGCCGATACGATACAACCGCATTCCTACGCTGGCTGATGTGGTTCGCTGCGAAGCACCCGGATCAGGGTGACCGGATCGCACGTGAACAAAGCTCTTCTTCTTTTGCAAACGCTTTTGTTATGGAAGTTCTGCGGCTGGAGCAGGCGGAACGCCTTGTCCGCAGGGTCACGCGAGATTTTGTCGCTGACGGTTTTCTGTTTCCTAAAGGCGCGATGGTGCGGTTTTGCATCTGGGAATCGCACAAGCTGACTGATGCGCATGACCGCCCGTTTGAATTCGATCCCAGCCGTTTTCTCGACAGCAAGCCGGGACCCGACCGGTACTCGCCCTTTGGCGCGGACCGCCACCAATGCCCCTTTGGTACATTTTCTGTCCGGTTCGGGGCGACGTTTTTGCAGGCTCTGTCGCGGAAATACCGACTGAACGCTGACGGGCCCAATCGTTCAGTGCGGGGCCTCTATCATTGGGAGCCCGAAAACACCTTCTGCCCAGCACTGACACCGCGCGACACGGCAGTTCCCAATTGACCCGCGTACCCGAAACAGGTCCGGGACAAACCGGCTTTGATGGCAACCTTGCAAAATGGTTTGACAATCAGGCCCAATCAAACCCCGATGCAATTGCGATTATTGATGATCGCGCTCGAACCTATGATCAGCTTCGACGCCGTATGATGGCTTATACACGCGGCCTCTCAACCTATGACTTGCAACCGGAATCGACAGTCGCGCTGCTTGTGTCGCGGGATTTTGACATGGTGGCTCTGATGTTGGCGATCCTGTGGTGCGGCCATGCTTATGTACCGATTGATCCTGACGACCCGGTTGACAGGGGTATCGGCATTCTGAACGCAGCCTCCTGCGCCTTGGTGGTGACGGATGCCACGCATCATGCACGGCTAAAAACCGCGGATGCGGCAGGTTGGTTGCCACCGTTGGTCCTGAACGGCGCCATGATAAAGATGGGCGAGGACCGGGACACATTCGTCTGCGCCCCCGGTGGTGCAAGACTGGCATACATTCTCTTCACTTCCGGAAGCACTGGCGTGCCAAAGGGTGTGGAAGTCGAACACCGTCAGGTGCTCCACATCCTTAAAGCCGCGGGCGAACTGTTCGATTTTAGGCCAAGCGACCGTTACCTTGCTGTGGCCACGATCGCCTTTGATATCTCGTTGGTCGAATTGTTCCTGCCCCTAGTGAACGGAGGCAGCCTTTTACTGAGAAGCCGGACATTGTTACTGGAACCTAAGCGGCTGTTTTCCGAACTGAAACAACACGATGTGAATATAGTGCAACTGGGTCCGTCAAGCTGGTCGGTGATGTTGGAGAGTGGCGTTGAGATACCGCCACTCAAAGTCGCAATCACTACTGGCGAAGCGGTTGCGCCCGATCTTGCGGAGCGACTGGGCCGAGTTGCAGATATTGTCTGGAACCTATACGGGCCGACTGAAACGACGGTCTGGGTGACAGGTCAACGGCTTGATTCAAAGGCGTCACCAACAACCCCGGTGGTCTCGGCTATTTCCGCGCCAATCGGCATCCCCTTACCGCGCTGCACCGCCATTGTCGTAGATGAGGCCGACCGACCCGTACAGTACGGCAGTATCGGCGAGTTGATGATCGGCGGCGCCGGTCTGGCGCGTGGGTATCGGGACAACCCAGAATTGACCGTAACGAAGTATGTCACACTCGAAAGCGGCGGACAGCGGCTTTATCGCACCGGTGATCTGGTGTCGCGCGACGCGAACGGAATAATTCACTATCACGGCCGGATCGACGACCAGCTTAACATCCGTGGTGTGCGCATCGAGCCCCGCGAGGTCGAAACGGCGCTGCTGGCACTGCCCGAAGTGACGCAAGCAGCGGCCACCTGGTTTGTGACGCCCGCCGGTCCCAGAGGATTATGCTGCGCTATAGTCTGGGCGCCGGGACAAAGCCTGACGTTCGACGAGGTGCAGAACTGCCTGCGCAGCAAAATTCCCGCAGCCATGGTGCCTTCGCGTTTCGTCGCTCTTAAAAACCTTCCATTGACAGCCAATGGCAAGGTGGATCGCAAGTCGGTCCGAGATGCTTCTATCGCAAACCATCGTGACGAGGTACCGGTTATAAACGACGCGCTGGACGTCACGGATACCGAGGGTCGGCTGCTGTCGATTTGGGCCAATGTTCTTGGCACCAAGACTGTGACGCTGGATACGCATTTCTTCGCGGAAGGTGGCGATTCCCTGTCGGCTATCGTGATGATGATGTACGTCGAAAAGTCACTGGGGGCCAAGATGGGGCCTGACGCGATTGCCAAAGCGCCGCGGTTGCGTGACTTTGCCAGAACGGTCGAGATCCTGCGGTGGCAACCGGTTGACCTGAACAACCAGAAAACTATCTTTCCGCTTGTGGAAGAGGGTGACGGCCCCCCGCTTTTTTTCAGCAATATTGATCAAAAGCTTGGCCGGTCCGCGCCTTGGAAGGGTGGATGCCCTCTTTACGCGATTGTGCAGTGGGCGCACGGGCGAGGCTTTGTAAAGGCAAAGTCGATCCAACAACTCGCCGCCGCGCAGATTCGCGAGATACGCGCAATTCAGAACAGCGGCCCTTATCGTATTGGAGGCTATTCGCTGGGGGGACTGATTGCGTTGGAGATTGCCAGTCAGCTTCACGCGCTAGATGAAGAGGTCGAGCTGTTGTTCCTGCTCGACCCAATGTCTCCAGTTCAGTATCGCAGTGCGCAGTCAGGAGAGACTGTTGAATCCCACAGCTATCAGAGCCCGCCATTTGCTGAACGGCTCGTTCGGCAACTTCGCAACCTAGTCAGGGATCCGGTTGCTAGCTTGCCAAAAATGGGTAGCAAGACAATGGGAGAATTGCGCAAGTTGCGGGTCTGGCAACGTCTGGCTTATCATAGGCTTGATCTGTACGGTCGTTATCCTTCGCGATTGACCAGTTTTCTGGTCCCCAAGAACCGGTGGCCTGCATTCTGGATGATGGCGCAGCAATTGGCTCGATCCTATGTCGCCCAGCAATACAAAGGTGCTTGCCTTGCGGTGTTTCACGACCAGGGTGGACGATACGAAATCTGGCAGTCGATTCTGTCGGAAACTGCCGAATTAGCGGTAGTCGAAGCTTCGCATTTGGGCCTTTTTGAAGAACCCGCAGTGAATATCTGGATGGATCTTGTTTCACATGTGGTGAACGCTTCCGGAGATATTCCGCTCAAAACAGATACGTCCGAAGCTGTCCCATCCACGCAGGTGCCTGACAGTTGAAAGGCACGATTGCACCCTCAACGGCATTGTCAGAAGAAACTGTCTTGAGGCGGGCACGGCGGATTTGTAGCGTGTGGAGATGACCAAACCTGATCCATTTCGCTATTTCAAAACGAGCCGTGAGATTATCCGCCTGGCGGTGATGTTGTATGTGCGGTTTCCTCTCTCGCTTCGCAATGTGGAAGATTTGCTCCACGAACGGAAGCTGTCAGACTAATTCGAACCAGTCTCAGTTTACCGCGGAACGCGTGAACTTATGCGGAACAAAGCTGCCGCCACTCGGCAAGAGCGGCGGCTCGGTTCAATTTGAAATTTGCTCGTGAGTAAA
>NZ_FWFL01000014.1 GCF_900172295.1 Roseovarius litorisediminis | reverse complement strand
CACGCCCGTCAACATGCACAACACAGGCCCCGCATTGCGACGTGTCACACCCAACATGCGTCCCCGTCAATCCACAACCCTCACGTAAAAAATCAACCAATAACGTACGCCCTTCAGATTCGGCCGAGCGGGACGTTCCGTTCACGGTCATTGTAATTTTCGTCATTTTTTCTCCCTTTGGAAATCCTGTGTGGTGTCAGCCGCCAAAAGTACGTTTCAACCAGCCCTTTTTCTCGGGTGTGTCGCCCTCTTCATCCTGCGCCGTCTCTTCGGCGGGGCCTTCAACGACCTCCTGAAAGCGCTGGAAAAACTGGTCGGCCATCTTTTTGGCAAACCCGTCGATGATGCGGCTGCCCAATTGGGCCAGTTTGCCACCAACCTTGGCCTCGACGTCGTAGCTGAGTTTTGTGCCTTCGGGGGCGTCTTCCAAGCGCACATCTGCGCCGCCTTTGGCAAAACCGGCAGTGCCTCCCTTGCCCTCGCCGGACAGCGTAAGGCTTTCGCCTTCGACCCTGTCAGACAGGGTCACCGCGCCCTTGAACGTGGCTTTGACAGGGCCGACCTTTTGCACGACTGTCGCTTCGAATCCGTCCTCGGCCGAGCCTGACATCTCCTGGCAACCGGGGACGCATTCTTTCAGAACATCAGCAGACAACAGGGCGGCCCAGACCTCGGAACGGGGGGCTGCGATCACGCGGGAATCAGATAGTTTCATCGTGGGTCTCCTACTTGTTGCGGTCACTCTAGGCGGAACCTGCGCCAATGGCTATTGGACCTTGGGAGTAGTTGTTGCTTTCATTTTCTGTCTCTGAAACAGAAAGGGGCAGGCCCTATGATCAGGACTGCCCCTTTTAGGATAATGCAGGGTCGAAACGCTTCAGAAGCTGTAGCTGATGCCCAGATTGACCGCGTGAGTCACGAGTTCTGTTTTCAGCTTACCCGCCGTTTGGCCAGGATCGGGGTCGATGGTGGCGTCGTTGTCCGACCAGACAACCTGATATTCGCCAAACAGCGCCCATTTGTCGTTAAGGTTGTACTTCATGCCGGCAATGCCGCGAACTGCCGGGCCGGTCGTTTCGTACCCGAAGGTCCGGTCGGTAGCGCCTGTGACCCTGATATCGACGTGGGGAATCGCAACGCCCACGCCAGCGCCGACATAGGGCGTAAACTTGGCGTTGTTGAATACGCCGGGCCAGCGTTTCATGATGTTGGCGGTGATAATGTTGTGCCCGTCCGAAAACTCCAGCCGGTCAACACCGATGGCCGCCCGGTCCGCATCCGAGGCGTACGCCTTGGTGTGCGTACCTTCAATGCCGAAACCCAGATTGCCTTGTGTCCACCAGATTGCCCGGCCACCGTAATAATAGGGATTCTCCAGCGGTTTGCCTTCCCAGTTGACGTTGCGGCTGAAGGACGCGCCGCCCGGCAAATTGCCAGAAGCCGTGCTGTCCTGAACATTCTGAACGCCCATGTAAAGGCTAAGTTCCATTTCCGCAGCGGCAGGGCTGGCAATCAGCGCAATCGCGGCGGCGGTCAGTTTCAGGGATTTCAGCATATTCATGGGCCTTTCCGGGTGGCATCACGTTAAGATTTCCCCATGCTTACACCCGGATTCGACCACTCTCAAGCGCGACACAAGCGCGCCGAGTTCAAAACATCGGCATTGCGCACTGGACTGGCCTTAAAAGCCCCGCTAAACAACGGTCCGGAACGGTTGCGGGAATCTCGCAGCCCGAAACCCGTATGAGCCCGGTCGCGGCTTTGAGAATGGAGTATACCTCGTGTCCCACGCAGAAGATCACGACGGCACCCGCAGAGATTTCCTCTACTACGCCACGGCTGGCGCAGGTGCCGTAGCCACAGGGGCCGCCGTCTGGCCACTGGTTGACCAGATGAACCCGTCCGCAGACGTAAAGGCGCTGTCCTCGATCCGTGTTGATGTATCCGGTGTCGACGTCGGCACCCAACTGACCGTCAAGTGGTTGGGCAAACCGGTATTTATCCGCCGCCGCACGCAGGACGAGATCGACGCTGCCCGCGCCGTCGAAATGAGCGACCTGATTGATACGACCTCGGAAAACCTGAACAAGCCGGATACTGATGCCGCTGACCAGAACCGCTCTTTGGATGAAAGTGGTGAATGGCTGGTGATGATCGGTGTGTGTACCCACCTTGGCTGCGTGCCAATCGGGGACGGTGCTGGCGACTTTGGCGGATGGTTCTGCCCCTGCCATGGGTCGCATTACGACACTTCGGGCCGCATCCGCAAAGGGCCCGCCCCTGAAAACCTGCCGGTTCCGCTGGCCGAATTCGTCGACGATACGACGATCAAACTGGGATAAGGAAGCGCGCAATGTCCGGAATTCCGCACGATCATTACGAACCCAAGACCGGCATCGAAAAGTGGCTGCACTCACGGCTGCCCATCGTTGGTCTTCTATATGACACCATCATGATCCCCACACCCAAGAACCTGAACTGGATGTGGATCTGGGGTATCGTCCTGACCTTTTGTCTGGTGTTGCAAATCGTTACCGGCATCGTGCTGGCGATGCATTACACCCCGCATGTCGATATGGCTTTCGCTTCGATCGAACATATCATGCGCGACGTAAACGGTGGCCACTTCCTGCGCTACCTGCACATGAATGGCGCGTCACTGTTCTTTTTTGCCGTCTATCTGCACATCTTCCGCGGCCTTTATTACGGCTCTTACAAGGCCCCGCGCGAAATTACGTGGATTGTCGGCATGCTGATCTATCTGGCCATGATGGGCACTGCGTTCATGGGCTACGTTCTGCCCTGGGGGCAAATGTCGTTCTGGGGTGCCACGGTGATCACCGGACTTTTCGGAGCGATCCCCTTCATTGGTGAACCGATCCAGACGTGGCTTCTGGGCGGACCGGCGGTGGATAATGCTACGCTGAACCGCTTTTTCTCGCTGCACTACCTGCTGCCCTTCGTGATTGCGGCCCTTGTCGCTGTGCACATCTGGGCGTTCCACACTACCGGCAACAACAACCCGACCGGTGTTGACCCGCGCAAAAGCTCAAAGGCCGAAGCCGAAAAAGACACAGTGCCTTTCTGGCCCTACTTTGTAATCAAGGACCTCTTTGCACTGGCAGTCATCCTGGCCGTTTTCTTTGCCATCGTCGGCTTCATGCCCAACTATCTGGGTCACCCCGACAACTATATCGAAGCAAACCCGCTGTCGACGCCTGCGCACATTGTGCCTGAATGGTACTTCCTGCCGTTCTACGCGATCCTGCGGGCCTTCACATCCGATGTCTGGGTTGTGATGCTGGCAAGCTGGATCACCGGTGGCATCATCAACGCCAAGTTCTTTGGTGTTCTGGCGATGTTCGGTGCGATCGTAGTGATGGCTCTGGTGCCCTGGCTGGATACCTCCAGCGTGCGTTCAGGCCGGTATCGGCCGATGTTCAAGTGGTGGTTTGCGCTGTTGTGCATCGACTTTGTCGTGCTGATGTGGTGTGGCGCCATGCCGGCCGAACCGCCCTATTCGATCATCTCGCTTATCGGCTCGGCCTATTGGTTCGCCTATTTTCTGGTGATCCTGCCGCTGCTGGGTGTGCTCGAAAAGCCAACCGCACAGCCCGAAACCATCGAGGCCGACTTTGCCAGCCACTACGGCAAAGCCGAAACGCCGGCTGAATAAGAAAGGAAACGGGATAATGTTTAAGAAACTCAGCCTATCCGCTGTTACCGCCCTGACCCTTTCAGCCGGGGCAGCACTTGCTGCAGGCGGGGAAAGCCACGTTCATGATGTGGACTTCTCGTTCGAAGGCCCGTTTGGAAAGTTCGACCAGAACCAGCTGCAACGTGGCCTGCAGGTCTATACCGAGGTCTGTTCGGCCTGCCACGGTCTGCGCTATGTGCCGCTGCGCACGTTGGGCGACGAAGGTGGCCCAGCTCTGCCTGAAGATCAGGTTCGCGCCTACGCCGAACAGAACTTCAGTGTGTATGACGCCGAACTGGAAGACGACCGTCCGGCCGCTCCGACCGATCACTTCCCGGCCAATACCGCAGCAGGCGCGCCTGATCTCAGCATGATGGCCAAGGCGCGTGCCGGGTTCCATGGCCCCTATGGGTCGGGTATCAACCAGCTGATCAAAGGTATGGGCGGCCCGGAATATATCGTTTCGATCCTGACCGGCTATACCGGTGAGGAAAAAGAAGAGGCAGGCACCACCTTCTACGAAAACACCGCATTCCCCGGTGGATGGATCGCCATGGGCCCGCCGCTGCTGGGTGAGGATGTCGAGTATGCCGATGGCCACTCGAACGAGCTTCATCACGAATCCGAAGATGTTGCCGCCTTCCTGATGTGGGCCGCCGAGCCCAAGCTGATGGCGCGCAAAAATGCCGGTCTGACCGGGGTGATCTTTCTGACGGTTCTGTCGGTTCTGCTTTATCTGACCAACAAGCGGATCTGGGCGCCGATCAAAGGCAAAAAGACCAGCTGATCCATTAGCGGATTTCTGAAACGTCCAAACCCCGCAGGTTCCGCCTGCGGGGTTTTTCTTTTGCGACAATGGACGTCGGTGCATTCTTTAGGGAATTCAGGTACGAACCTTATAGATCTTACATAATCTTTTTGTGGGCTGGTCTTGAAATCGAAAAAGCTATCTACTAGTTGGTAGGGTAATTCGGAGGAAACAGAATGCGTATTAATGCCGATTTTTCACAACGGGTTGTCGTTCGGCCAGAAGATTACAATTGGGTCAGTTCGCCTGCCATGGGGGTTGAGCGTATGATGTTGGACCGCATCGGTGACGAAGTTGCCCGCGCCACCACGATTGTCAGGTTTGCCCCCGGTTCACAATTCGATGCGCATACTCATGGCGGGGGGGAGGAATTTATGGTTCTGGAAGGGGTATTCTCTGATGAAACAGGTGATTACCCGGCAGGCACGTATGTGCGCAATCCAATCGGCACCACTCACAAACCGCACACAGACGAGGGCTGTACGATTCTGGTAAAGCTGCACCAGTTCGACGAAAGCGATACCGCGCACTTCCATATTGACACCACCAAGGCCCAGTTTCAGCCCGGGCTGGTTGGAGGCTTGTCTGTCTTGCCGCTGCATAGTGCGGTCAATGAAAACGTGGCGCTGGTCCGCTGGGCGCCGGGCACCAGGTTCAACGCCCACCAGCATTGGGGGGGCGAGGAAATCTTTGTTTTAGAGGGCACTTTTCAGGACGAACACGGATCATACCCTGCTGGCACATGGATTCGCAGCCCACATTTATCCCGGCACACGCCATTTTCCGACGAAGGATGCCTGATCTATGTGAAAACAGGGCACTTGCCGATGGAAAATGCCGCTTAACTGGGGGGCTGGGGAATATCACCTTTTGCGATAATGTCCCGTGAAAACTCGGTATAAGCGGTTTCCCACGCTTCCTGCATTTCGGGTGTAAACGCATCACCCAATGTTGCGCTCAGCGTCTCGATCAGGGCTTTGCCCATGGGTTCAAAATCCTGTGCCCTGACCCCCAAGGCCCGATGCGCGCGTCCCAGATCGGCATATCGGTCAGCCATGGCTTTAGTATCGTGCAGGTTGTCAACAATAGCACCTAGGGTCGCCATGAACCGCATGCCCTGACCCGCCAGATCTTCGCGAAACATGGCTTTGAGTTCAGGGGCTTGCCGGAATAGCGAGGTATAGAAATCAATGGATTTAGGGATTGGGTCGTCACGCAATACCGAAAAACTTTCGCGTACCAATTCCAGCTGTCTTTGGGTCAGGGGCATGGTGTTTCCTCCGCTGATTGGACGCGCGCGAAGTTACTATACCACACCTACCAGGCGCTGGCGAACTGTCACCTGGGCTGAGGATTGCGTGCCGTGTTGTAGGGCTGCCAGTTGGTAATTTCCGGATAATACATCTGCCGCCAGCGCCGTACCCTTGGATTCATGACCCGGCGCCATACCGGTGGGATCATCGCGACCATGGTCATGACCGAATAGCCATAGGGCAGTTGCGGTGCATCGGTATTGGTATAGTTCTGCAGTAGCGGAAAGCGCCGGTCAGGCTTGTAATGATGGTCGGAATGGCGCTGCAGATTGATCAGCAACCAGTTTGAAACCTTCTGCGCCGCATTCCAGCTGTGTTGTGGTTTAACGTGCTCGTATTTGCCATCGCCCAGATGCTTACGCGTCAGACCGTAATGCTCGATGTAGTTCACCAGTTCCAATTGCCAGACCGCAATAAACGCCTGCCAGACAAACAGCGCCACGCCAATCCAGCCCCCGATCAAAGCGGCCAGCACCAGCATGAAACCCTGCAAAGCCCAATAGCGGAAAAAGGGGTTTCCAAGGCTTGCCCAAGGCTTGTCTTTGCGCGCCAGCATGTCTTTTTCTGCTTTGAAAGCGGATTTCAGACAGCCGGTCAACACACGGGGAAAGAACCGGTAAAAGCCTTCGTTGTAGCGGGCCGTTACCGGATCGCGCGGGGTGCAGACATGGCGGTGATGCACCAGAAGATGTTCTGATCGGAAGTGCGAATACAGCACCATCGCCAGCAGCACATCACCCAGAAATCTTTCGCCACGGTCTTTTTGATGCATCAGTTCATGGCTATAATTGATGCCCACCGTCCCGGTAATCACGCCAACGCCAAAGAACAGCACGATCTTTTCCAGCGGCGCCAAGTGGCTGTCGCCCGGGCCTGTGACATACCAGATCATCCAGAAAAGCAGGGAAAACTGAAGCGGTGCCCAGATCAACGTGATGGCTTTGTACCAGGTCAGCTGATCTTCACGGGTTTCCAGATCGGCGTTTTCAAGGTTAAGGCCCAGCAAGGCATCGAGAATCGAAAAAAGATACCACGTGACAATGGGCAGCAGCACGACAGTCCATCCCCCATAAAGTGCTCCGATCAGGGCGATGGGGACCAGCAGCAGCGACATCCAGAACGGAAGGGCATTTTGAAACTTGGCGACCTGACTGGAGGGGATCATAACTGGCTCCGACTATGGAAGGGGTGCTTTTCGTGGCAGAGTTTAAGGCATATTCTTTAGCGCGCCATGGGCAAGATCATAAACTTTGCGCATGACGGTGGGTAATTCGGATGGTCTGAACTGCGGTTTAGGCAGGAATTCACCTGTCAGTGGCTGCGCGTCGGTATTCACAAGGGCGATTGTGATCTGAAGGCGCAGGTGGAAATGCGTAAACGTGTGCCGTACCTCTTCTGCCAGCAAGGTCCATTCGGCTTTGATCGGCGGGGAAGGAGAGGGGGCCTCGCTCCAGTCGCTACCAGGCCAGCCCAGCATGCCGCCCAACAGGCCTTTGTCGGGACGACGTTCCAGCAAAAAAGCACCATCGTCGCGCAAAACCACATAGGCAATACCAAGCCGCGTGGGCTTGGGGCTCTTCGGCGTTTTCCGGGGCAGTTCACTAGCGGTACCACGGGCACGTGCCTTGCAGGCTTTCATCCAGGGGCAAATTCCGCAGGCGGGGGATTTTGGTGTGCAGATAGTCGCCCCCAGATCCATCACGGCCTGCGCATAGTCGCCGGGTCGCTTTTTTGGGGTCAGTTTCGCAGCTGCCTGCGTCAACGCGGGTTTGGCGGCAGGCAGGGGCGTGTGGATATCATGGATACGCGCCATCACCCGTTCGACATTGCCATCGACAACCACTTCGGACCGGTCAAAAGCGATGGCGGCAATGGCGGCAGCTGTATAAGGGCCGATGCCCGGCAGGTTCTGCAAAGCCTCTCGGGTATCGGGAAAAGCCCCATTGTAGTCGCCGGCCACCACGCGCGCGCATTTCAGCAAATTCCTTGCGCGGGCATAATATCCCAATCCGGCCCATTCCCCCATGACCTGACTATCTTCGGCAGCGGCCAGATCGCCGACGGTAGGCCATAGTGTGGTGAACCTTTCAAAATAAGATTTCACACTGGCCACGGTCGTTTGCTGTAACATTACTTCGGACAGCCAGACACGGTATGGATCAGGCGGGGTGCCTGCTACGTTCACGGCCGCCGGACTGATGCGCCACGGCAATACACGTGCATGGGCATCGTACCAGTGCAGCAGGTCGGCAGCGTTGGCGGTGTCACACATTCTTTATCCGTCGGTCGGGTTTGGGGCTGGTATGCTTTGTCACATGCCCTAAATTAGGGTGTGAGTACAGGAGTCCAACCATGGCTGCCCCCAAATCCCCGACCCGGGGGTTCAAACGCACCTCGACACTGCTGCAAAAGCGTATCCGCGGCGCTTCTGAAAGCCGTGGTTTCGCCCAGTCCCGTCTGCTGACCCATTGGGCCGAAATTGTCGGTGAAGACATCGCCGCAATTGCGCACCCGGTCAATGTCGCTTACGGTCGACAGGGGCTTGGGGCAACTCTGACAGTGCTGACAACAGGGGCTCAGGCCCCGATGCTGGAAATGCAAAAGGAAAAGCTGCGCGACAAAGTGAACGCAGTATATGGGTATAACGCCATATCGCGCTTGCGCATCACCCAGACAGCACCGACGGGTTTTGCCGAGGGTCAGGCAAGTTTTGCGCATCACGCACCCCCTGAAACCAAACCTCTTCCTGAACCAGAGACCCTGAAAAAGGCCGCAAAACTGGTGGCACCTGTGGGCGATACTTCCCTGCGCGAAGCACTGGAAACTCTGGGGCGGAATGTACTATCAAAGTCGAAACGCTGAAATTACGAAAGTGACCCTTATGAAGCGAATGATTATTGCCGGTGTCTCAAGCCTTGCCTTTGCAGCAGGAGCCTTTTTTTGGATGGGTAGCGGGCCATCAACCCCTCCTGCCCTGCCTTTTGGGGCCGCAAGTGCGCAAGAGGCTGCAGAGGTTGATACCTCAAGTATTGTCGAAATGTCGCTTGGCCAGAAAGACTCCAAGGTTTCCATCGTGGAATACGCGTCGTTCACCTGTCCGCATTGTGCGAATTTCCACAAAGGTCCTTTCAAGAAACTGAAGGCCGAGTATCTGGATAATGACAAGGTGCACTTCACCTATCGCGATGTCTATTTCGACCGCTTCGGCTTGTGGGCGTCCATGGTGGCGCGCTGTGATGGCGAAAAGCGCTTTTTTGGCATCTCCGACATGATTTACACTCAGCAAAAAGAATGGATCGGCAACGGTGACCCGGTTGAGATTTCTAAAAATCTGCGCAAGATCGGCAAGATCGCCGGTCTTGGCGAAGACCAGTTGGAGGCGTGCCTGAGTGACACGGACAAAGCCAAGGCGCTGGTTGCGTGGTATCAACAGAATGCCGCCAGGGATGATGTGACGTCGACGCCGACATTGATCATCAACGGCAAGAAATATTCAAATATGAGCTATGCCGACCTGAAGGTTATCATCGACGAAAAGCTCGCTGAATAACCATAAAAGCGTCTGGGGCGAGGTCGGTTACTTCGCCCCAACCTCAAAGCTTTGGCTTATCTTTTATTTACAGACCTATACGTGACAATGCCGCGTCCAGAGGCGCCCAATCCTCGATTTTCAGCCGGACGGGCAGGGTAACAACCTTGCGCTTGAAGTCGGGCGGCAGGCGAACCGCATCTTTTTCCGTTGTTACCAGTTGAGCGCCCAATTGATCGGCCTCACGCTCGAGTCGCGCCATAAGAGAGTCGGTCAGGGGCTGATGGTCGTCCAGAGCTTCGCAGCGGGCCAAAGTGGCCCCCATGCCGCGCAGGGTGGCAAAAAACTTACCTGGATGGCCGATCCCAGCAAAGGCCAGAAAGGGGGCGCCTGTCCAGTCCATGCCTGTTTCCAAAGGCTCCAGATGCCCTTTCAGATGGGGAATGGAAATTTTTTCACCCCATGCCTTAGCAAAGCTGTCTTGCGCACTGTCGGGGCCTATTGACAGCAGAAGGTCGGCGCGCGCTAACCCTTCATGCACCGGTTCACGCAAAGGACCGGCCGGTATACAGCGGCCATTGCCAAAGCCCTTGACAGCATCCACCACGACGATCGACAGGTCTTTGACAAGTTCCGGATTTTGAAATCCGTCATCCATTACAATTACAGAAATCCCGTCGTCGTCCTCTTGCTCGGCGGCGATATGGCGCGCGCCTTCAGCACGGTCGCGGGCGATCCAGGTATCAGTGAAGGCGGCGCATAGCAAAGGTTCGTCACCGACCTGGGCAGCCGTATGTCGACGAGGGTTGACCTCGACCGGTCCTTCCAGCGTGCCACCATGGCCCCGTGACAAAACACAAGGTTCTTCGCCTTTTTCCAAAAGGTGGGTCACCAGCGCAATTACGGTCGGCGTTTTTCCTGTTCCGCCGGCGTTAAGGTTGCCAACACAAATGACTGGCATTGCCGCCTTGAAGCCCTGCCCATTTGCCAGCCGCCGTCTGGTCGCCCGGGCATAAATCGCGCCAAGTGGCGCCAAAAGGCGCGCGATGATCGAGGGTTTGCCGGGCGGCGTAAACCAGAAACCGGGTGCTTTCATGATCGCGCCACCGTCACATCCAATGTGTCCTGCACTGTATCAAGTATACGGTCTGTCACTGCTGCACCCTGGGATGCGACATCCCACGCCGCATGCGCCATCAGCGCTGACTGATCGGGTGCGATCAGACGTCGAACAGCTGCGGCAAGCGTCTCGGTATCCCGAACGATCCGGGCCGCCCCGGCCTCGGCATAGCGGGAATAGCTGGACAGGTACTGCTTAATGTTGGGGCCATAAAGAATGGCCGATCCATGTGCTGCGGGCTCGTTGGGATCACAGCCCGACTGGCCCGGACATAAAGAACTGGCCATAAAAGTTATCGGCGCAAGCCTGTACCACAGGCCCATTTCCCCGCGTGTGTCGGCAAGTAATACTTGTGTAGACTCATCTGGTATTTGCCCTTCGGACCAGATGACGTAACGCCAACCTTCCAGATCCAGTTGCTCCTGCATTTCTTGGCTTTGGTTGATATCATTCGGGACGATCACCAGCAGCGTCCGGTGTGCCAGCTTGCTGACGTCACGGTGAGCGGTAAGAACGACCTCAAGCTCGTTCAACTGTAGCATTGCCGCCAACCATATGGGGCGCCCGCGCAGAATTTCGGCAAGTTCTTCGCGATCAGATTCAGTATAGGGAAGTGCCATCGCCCCTCCCAGAAACGGACCTGTAACCAAGATATCGTCGTCGCGGATGCCCAGCCGTCGCAGGTAGCGCGCGGTATTTTCTGTCCGGACCATGATCGCCGTGAATAGTCTTAACACTGAACGCGGCAGATCCGGAAACCAACGCCAGCCCGGTCGGTCAAGCAGCGTTTCTTCGGCGTCGATCAGATACAAGGGAACGCCGCGCTGATCCGCTTGAATCAAAAAGGCCGGCTGCAGATCGCCACCCGTCCAGAGGCAGACGTCGGGTGACCAGTGGCCAAGGAAAACTTCGGCTGAATCGACTGTGTCATCGGGCAGAGGTTGCCAGATAACGGCATCGGATGTTCTGGACGGACTTGAAACATCCCCCTTTGTCGTCAACAACATCTGCACGCCGGGGCGTTGCTGAACCAGGCGTTCGGTGAGTTGCACCAGGGCGTCGGCACGTATCGAATCCACCGCATGCGCCCAGATCAGCTCACCCTTCGGGCGCGGTATGTCCGGTATATTTTGTGGCTGCGAACTGCGGCGCGCATATGCCAGGTAAGCAGCTAGACTAAGCGAGCGACTCATTGCTTGCCTACCCCAGTTCCTCTGTCGAAGAGGTTTCGCTTTCTTCGTCGCGCAACTTGTGCAGATGGGCAATGAAATAGCGCATGTGTGCGTTGTCGACGGTGCGATGGGCCTCGGCCTTCCAGGCGTTGTAAGCCGTTTCGTAGTTCGGAAAAATGCCGACGATATGCAGATCGCTGACATCCTTGAAAACATTTTTGGATGGATCGACCAGTTCGCCGCCAAAAACCAGATGCAGGCGTTGGGTCATGTCAGTATCCTTGCCAGAAATTTGCAGATGCGCGCAAGGTATTCGATTGCGGCGCAGGGTCAAGCGAATGGATGAAAATCGGACTTTTAACCACGCCGTAGCTAGCACGTCGGGCGGATCCGTTTTGCCTTGGCTTGACGATCTGGGCTGAAACCGGCATGCGTTTCTGAAAAACTGAAAGCAAAAAATGCTCAAACCCTTTCTGATCCTGCAGCTGCGCCCCGAAACCGAGGCTGCCGATGACGAATATGCCGCGATCCTGCGCAAAGGTGGGATGACCGCTGATCAGACACAACGTATTCGGCTTGACCAAACCGACCTGCCTGCGAACTTGCAGCTGAAAGAGCTTGCCGGTGTGATTGTTGGTGGCGGGCCCGGCTGCGTCAGTGATGCGCCACACGACAAAACCCCCGTCGAGGCGCGAATCGAGGCACAGGTGCTGGCTTTGATGCCCCAAATCACCGCAATCGATTTCCCTTTCCTTGGTTGCTGTTACGGCATTGGCATTCTTGGCAAGCACCTCAACGGTGACATCAGCAAGGCCGCCTTTGCTGAACCAGTTGGAACATCGGATTGCGAAGTGACACCTCAGGGTGCTGACGATCCATTGCTGAATGGTGTACCCGAAAGATTTACGGCTTTTGTCGGACACAAGGAAGCGATGCAGTCCTTACCCGATGATTGCACTCATCTGGTCAGTTCCCCCACCTGTCCCTTCCAGATGGTTCGCTACAAAAAGAATGTCTATGCCACGCAATTCCATCCCGAGGCTGACGCCGCAGGGTTTGAGACCCGGATCAATATATACAAACATCGAGGTTATTTCCCGCCTGAAACAGCCAGTGACCTGATTGCGATGTGCCGCGCGGCAGATGTGCGCGCGCCCGAACTGATCTTGCGAAACTTTGTGCAGCGCTACGGTTGATAGGTCAGAAGCAATCTCTGCGGCCAGGTGCGCAAAAATCCGATAATGCCAAGTCCGGCCTATTTCCGCCTTATTGAGTGAGATCAAGGACGCGGACCGCGCAACAGGTTCAATCCTGTGGTACCGTAGCGCTGACAGGAGAGAACAATGTTAGACATCAGCACATATAAAGTGGCGCAGGTCATCCTGATGGCCCGTGAACTGGATCGCGCCGAATCCGAGCTTCGGGCGTTTATTGACCGGTTGACCGAAGAGGAACAGGTTAGTCTTGTGGCGCTTATGTGGATTGGTCGTGAAAGTTTCACTGCCGATGAACTGGAAGAAGCCAAGGCAACCGCCCGCGAAGAGGCAACAACGCCAACAGCGGACTACCTGCTGGGAAGCCCGCATCTGTCGGACCACCTAGAAAATGGCCTGGATGAACTGGGCCTGTCCGCCATCGATGACGAAGATGATCTGGTGCGGGGGGGATAGGCTTCACCATCAGGGTCTGTTGGCCAGGGTCCATTGTAAATTCTGCGGCTTAGCATTGCATTTGCGGTTTCTCGACAGCCGTGATGGTACCCATTAATATGAAGGCAAGAGCGTTTGAATGCGGTCGGGGATCACTATGATCAAAAGGAAAATAGCGTATCTGTTTTCACTTCTGGTGATGCTGACCGCTGTCAGCGGTTTGGCAGCGGCGCAGCAACCTGTGGACCCGCGACAAATCAATCGCCTGACCCAGGAAATCCGTGCGCTTGGCCCCAAGGTTGACCCGAATGAAGCACAGCGTGCGGCGCGCATTGCTTATGAGTATACCGCGCAGCTGGCGCAAGAGTATCAGATCACCGATCCACCGATTGTCCACAATACCAAAGTCAATTTTGGGTTGAAGCCGCGCGGTCTGTGCTGGCACTGGGCGCATGATATCGAGGCACGGTTGATGAAAGAGAATTTTCAGACGCTTGACCTTCACCGGGCGGTGGCCACTCCTAGCAGCCCGTTCCGGCTTGAACACAGCACTGCAATCGTAAGCCTGCGGGGGGATACGATATTTCAGGGGATCGTGCTGGACCCTTGGCGAAAGGGTGGTGAGTTGACTTGGGTGCGGACTGGTTCAGACCGGCGATACACTTGGCGCCCGCGCGACGAGGTCTTGCTGGAAAAACGTCAGCAGAAACAATCGCTTGGGCATCCGCGCGCCCATGTTCGAGTTGATTGAGATCGCCAAAGGCTTGCCAACGGGCGGGGGCATTGACCCCAGGTCGATCCCGATGGGATGGTACAGATTGGCCTAACCCGCGACAGATGCTGCCAACAGCGCCTTTGAATAGGGGTGCTCGGCTTTCATCTGGCGCAGTTTTTCAACATCCATAACCTCAACAATTTCGCCGTCTTTCATAACCGCAAGCCGTTCGCACATATGGCCAATCACCGGCAGATCGTGCGAGACCATCAGATAGGTCAGCCCATGTTCCTCGCGGAGGTCGGCCAGCAGGTTAAGTATTTCGGCCTGCACCGACACATCCAGTGCGGATGTCGGTTCGTCCAGCAGCAGCAGCTTCGGCTCGCCAGCCAGCGCCCGGGCAATCGCCACACGTTGCCGCTGCCCGCCGGACAACTGGTGCGGATAACGAAACCTGAACCGCGCGCCAAGGCCTACATCCTCCAAAAGCTGCACCACGCGCTCATCGATATCGCGAAACCCGTGCAAGTGCAGCGTTTCGCTCAGAACCTGATCGACCGAATGGCGCGGGTGAAGTGAGGCATAGGGATCCTGAAATACCATCTGGACGGATTTGTAGAATGTTCTGTCGCGGCGTCTGCCCAACTCTTGGCCATCTACCGCAATCCTGCCAGACCAGGTTGGCGCCAGTCCGGTGATCGCCTTGAGGATCGTCGACTTGCCGGAACCGCTTTCGCCTACCAACCCAAAGCTTTCGCCGTCAGCCACCGAAAAACTGGCGCCGCGTACCGCATCGACCCTGTCGCGACCGATCCCGAACCAGACATTCAGGTTTTCAATTTCCAGCATCTCAGACAGCCCCCGACACGCTATCGGCCTTGGCCCAGTTGTCATCACGCTGCAGAACCTCCAACCGTTTGCGCGGCGCATCCAGACGTGGAAGAGAATTCAGCAGTCCGCGCGTATAAGGGTGCTGCGCCTGATGAAGTTTGTCGGCATCGCACACCTCAACGATCCGTCCGGAATACATGATCAGTACCCGGTCACAGAACTCGGACACCAGATTGAGGTCATGACTGATGAAAATCAGCCCCATACCGCGCTCTTTTACCAGCGCGTCCATGATATCCAGCACCTGCCGCTGCACCGAGACATCCAGCGCTGATGTGGGTTCATCCGCGATCAGAATTTCCGGGTCCGGGATCAGCATCATTGCAATCATGATCCGTTGGCCCATGCCGCCCGACATTTCGTGCGGGTAGGCGCGCATCACACGCTCGGCGTCACGGATCGACACCGCATTGAGCATCTCAATCGATTTGGCCCGCGCCTGTGCTTTGGATGTGTTGTTGTGCAGCAGGTAGGCTTCCATGATCTGATCGCCGATGGTCATCACGGGATTGAGCGAAAACTTGGGGTCCTGCATGACCATCGAAATGCGTTGGCCGCGCACTTTGCGCATCTCGACCTCTGTCAGTTTCATGAGATCTGTTTCATGAAGACGAATATGATTTGCTTCGACAATGCCGGGTTTGCGGATCAGCCGCAGGATCGCCCGCCCGGTCATCGACTTGCCCGATCCGCTTTCGCCGACGATACCCAGCCGTTCTTTGCCAAGGGTGAACGAGACACCGCGCACGGCCTCGAAAATGCCTTGCCGGGTGGGGAATTTGACCCACAGGTTTTCGACATCCAACAGTGTCATTGTGTGCCTCCGTCCTTGGGGTCGAGCACATCGCGCAGCCCGTCGCCCAGCAGGTTGAAGGCAAGTGAGACAGTAAAGATTGCCAGCCCCGGAACGGTAGCAACCCACCAGTGATCCAGAATAAACCGCCGCCCTTCGGAAATCATCGCGCCCCATTCGGGGCTGGGCGGCTGTGCCCCAAGGCCCAGGAAACCCAGGCCGGCTGCAGCCAGAATGATCCCGGCCATATCCAGCGTGACCCGAACGATCAGCGAAGAGATACATAGCGGCCAGACATGTTTGGTGATGATCCGCAGCGGCCCGGCACCTTGCAGGCGGATGGCGCTGATGTAATCAGAAGAGCGGATGGTCAGCGTTTCGGCCCGCGCAATCCGGGCATAGGGCGGCCAAGCCGTCAACGAGATGGCCAGCACCGCGTTTTCAATTCCGGCGCCAAGGGCGGCGACAAATGCCAGAGCCAGTACCAGCCGCGGAAAGGCCAGAAAGATATCAGTGATCCGCATCAGGACAAGATCGACCCAGCCACCGACATATCCGGCAATTGTGCCCACCAGCAGCCCGGCAATTGGCGCAATCATCGCAACCAGCAGCACGATATAAAGCGTGATGCGACTGCCATAGATTAACCGGCTCAGGATGTCGCGGCCCAGACTGTCGGTGCCTAAAAAGTTTCCGTCGCTGCCAAGCGGCTGCAACCGGTTACCCAAGTCCTGGGCAAAGGCGTCATGCGGGGCCAGAAAGGGTGCAAAAACCGCAGTCAGCCCCAACAGCACCAGAATGGCCAGTCCGAACATGGCCATCGTGTTGGACCGGAGTGCCAGCCAGCCCTTGTAAAAGCTAGACAGCCGCGCATGCCGCCGTGAAGTGGGCGTATCGGTTAAAAGCCAGGCACGCAGGGTTTCAGTCTCGCTCATTTCGACCTCGGATCGAAGACCTTGTAAAGAAGGTCCGAGAAAATATTCAGAAGGATAAAGATCAGCCCGACCACCACCGTACCACCCAGTACCGCGTTCATATCGGCCGACAGCAGCGCTGTTGTGATGTAGCTGCCGATGCCCGGCCAGCTGAAGATTATCTCGGTCAGCACCGATCCTTCCAGCAGGTTGGCATAGCTCAGGGCGATCACGGTGATCAGCTGCACCCGGATGTTGCGAAACGCATGCCGCCAGATCACGGCGCGTTCCGACATGCCTTTGACACGGGCGGTGGTGATATACTCGGCGCTCAACTGCTCCAGCATGAAGGACCGGGTCATGCGGCTGATATAGGCCAGCGAATAATATCCCAGCAATGAGGCGGGCAATACGATATGGCTGAACGCGTTGCGGAATACCTCCCAGTTTCCGTCCAGCGCCGAATCCAGAAGGATCATACCGGTGCGCTGCGGCACGATATCGACATAGAAAATATCCAACCGCCCGGGTCCGCCAACCCAGCCAAGGATGCCGTAGAACACCAATAGGCCCATAAGGCCCAGCCAGAAGATTGGCATGGAATAGCCAACCAGCGCCACGACACGAGCGATCTGGTCAATCCATGACCCGCGGCGCACGGCGGCAATCACGCCCAGTGGCACCCCCAGAACGATCCCGGCAAAGACGCCTAATGTGGCCAGTTCCAGCGTCGCGGGAAAGACCCTTGCAATGTCTTCGGAGACGGGCCGCGCATTCAGCAGCGACATGCCGAAATCGCCATGAATGACATCCCAGAGATAATAGAAGAACTGCACGATCAGCGGCTTGTCCAGCCCAAGCTGTTCGTACACCTCCTGATAGGTGGACTGGCTGGCGCGCTCGCCGACAATTGCCAGCACCGGGTCGATCGGCATGACCCGCCCGATCACGAAAGTGACGAATAACAGCCCCAGCATCGTGACCGCAATTGATCCCACGGTCATCAGCGTCGTCTTTAACCAAGGTGCAAGAGGCGCCCGGCGGCGCCCCTCACGATTTTCTTCGGTCAATGCCATTTACTTGGTGACTTGCCAGTAGGAGGCCGACGTGATGGCCTGTCCGGTCGAAAAGTTCGTCACGTTGTCGCGCATGGCCGACTGTTCGATCTGCTGGAACATGATCACAAAAGGCGAGGTTTCACGGAACTTTGCCTGAATGTCCTTGTACATCTGTATACGGGCATCACGGTCGTTTTCAGTTACAGCCGCGTCCACCAGCGGCGTCAGCCCATCCGTGTCCCAGGCATTGCGCCAGGCCAGAAGGCCGGTCGCCTGTGCCGCGTCGGAGTTGTCTGGGTTATAGGCAAATGTACCCGCATTGGTTTGCGGATCCGGATAGTCCGGCCCCCAGGCACCCAGATAAACGTCCAGTTCACGCGACCGGTAGCGCGCTAGAATCTGCTTGGCTGTACCTACGGTGATGTTCATCTTGATTCCGACCTGCGCCAGCGAGTTCTGCAGCGATTGGGCAATCTCGATCCGCTCTTGCGCTTCGCGCACGCCAACTTCGATTTCCAGGCCATCAACACCGGCAGCGGCCAGCAGCTCTTTGGCCTTGGCAACGTCATAGGTAAACGGCGCTTCATTCGAGGCCCCCAGATAGGTCTTCGGCAGGAAGTTCTGATGGATCGTATACTGACCTTTCAGAAAGCTGTTCTGCATTCCTTCATAGTCGACCAGATATTTGAATGCCTGGCGGACTTCGGGTTTGGAAAGGATCGGATGTTTCTGGTTCAGCGAGGCATACATCAGACGGCCTTTCAACTCGTCAATTACCTTGATGCCTTCTGCACTGCTGGCCCCGGCAACGTCTTCGGGGTTCAGGTTGCGGGCGATGTCGATATCACCACGTTCCAGCAGCAAACGCTGGCTGGCGCTTTCCTGTACATGGCGCACGATCACGCGCTCCATCGCCGGGGCGCCGCGATAGTAACCGGGGTTGGATTGCAGGGTCACGCTGTCATTGGGTTTCCAGCTGACCAGTTTGTAGGCGCCCGACCCGGCGGTGTTGGTTTTCAGCCAGGTGTTGCCCATGTCGCCATCGACCTCGTTGGCCATGACCGTTTTCATGTCAACGATCCCGCCGATAGTGGCGGTCAGACAGTTCAGCACGAACGACGTCGCATAAGGTTGGTCTGTGACGATTGTTACAGTGTTGCCATCGGCGACGATGGTCTGCTCGACGTTTTCGGCGCTAAATCCGAACTGCGTCAGGATGAACGACGGTGTTTTGTTCAAGATCACCGCCCGCCGCAGCGAATATTCCACATCAGCGGCAGTCACCGGGTTGCCCGAATGGAATGTCAGCCCGTCGCGAATGGTAAAGGTGATGGTCTTGCCGTCATCGCTGACGTCCCAGCTTTCAGCCACTTCCGGCTGATATCCGGCGTCCAGATCGTTGGGGTCAAAATTGACCAGTTTCTGATAGACGTTACGGCTGACATCCGAGCCGGCGAATTCGAAACTTTCGGCCGGGTCCAGCGTGGTGATATCGTCAATCCGGTTGGCAATCACCAGCATGTTCGCAGGCGTTTCCGCAAACCCGGCAGGCGCGGACGTCACCGCCACTGCCAGCCCGATGGCGGCACTTGTCAATAATCGGTTAAAAGCATTCATTTGTATTACCTCTCCTGTTGGTTACGAATTTGATTGCGCACCGGGGCCTTAAGACACCCATGTTTTTTCAAGTACGCGCAACCAGTTTGCGTGGCAAAGCTTGGTGATCAACGCATTGTCATATCCATGCTCTGTCATTGCCTGTCTCAAGTTCGAAAGATCCGCGACTGTGGTCAGGTCCTGTGGCACCACGGCACCGTCATAGTCCGAGCCCAGCCCAACGCGATCTTCGCCTAATTTTTCGATCAGGTAATCCAGATGGCGTAACATTTGGCTAATCGGGACATCGGCCAGCATCTTGCCATCTTCTCGCAGAAAAGCCACCGCAAAATTCAGACCAACCATTCCGTCACTTTCACGGATCGCATCCAATTGAGGGTCCGTCAGATTGCGGGAATGGTTGCAGATCGCATAGGCGTTGGAGTGGGTGGCAACCAGCGGTTTCGTCGAATGGCGCGCCACGTCCCAGAATCCCGCTTCGTTCAGGTGCGACAGGTCCAGCATTATCCCCAGCTCATCGCAGCGCTTCACCAGCCGCAAGCCATGATCGGTTAAACCCTCGCCAATATCGGGCGTCGACGGAAATCGGAAGGGAACCCCGTTGCCAAACACCGTGCTGCGGCTCCAGACCGGGCCAAGTGACCTGAGGCCCGCCTGATAAAGCACATCCAGAGTGTGCAACTCGGGGTCAATCGCCTCGGCCCCTTCGATATGGAAGATCGCTGCAATCTTGCTCTCGGCCATGGCTGCGCGAATGTCGGCCACGCTGCGGCAAACGTTCAAAGCGCCGCGTCGTTCCAGATCAAACAGGATTGCAGCCTCGGACATCACCACCGGCAGCGCATCTTCCCAATCAATCGGTTCTGGCAGCGGCAGGTCATAGCTGGCCTTGGTCATTTCATCGAATTTGGCGTTCAAATCGGTGGGCGAAGGGACGTAAACCGCAAAGAATCCGCCGCCAAAGCCGCCCCTGCGCGCCTTTTTCAGATCCAGCGCGCCGTCGCGCCCGTCGATAAAGGATTGTGCCGCGGTCAAACCGCCGGCGCGGAAGATCTTTAGCAATACATCGTTGTGCCCGTCGAAAATAATCGGCTCGCTGTTTGCCACGTCAGTCATCCACCCCAAATGTTGGCACACGCTATCAGCCCTTTTATTCATGTCCGAGCGGGAATAGTATGATTTTTAGTCATACATCTAGTCGGTATTTGAAAAGGTACTTTTTTGAATAAAATCAGGAACTGGCATTCGATCCCTGAATATCAGGCTTTTCGCGCGCTGATGCAGGCCGGAACAACCACAGGCGCGGCCCGGCAACTGGGCCTGTCACAGTCAGCGGTCAGCCGTTCGATCGCCAATCTTGAAAACAGGGTCGGGAACACACTGTTTGAACGTGAAAGTGGCCGCTTGCGCCCCACCTCCGAGGCCGTGCGCCTGAATCGTCGGCTGGATCCGTTATTTGATGCGCTCAACCGAATTGACGGCCCGACCGATCAGGTGCAGGAAACGCTGCGCCTGATTGCCCCACCCACCTATGCGCATCGGTTTCTGGTGTCGCAGATAAAAGGTTTCCTGACAGCCAACCCGCATTTCTATGTCAGCTTCGAGGTGAATACGTCAGACGAGGTGACCCGCGGCATTCTGGACGATCGGTTTGATCTTGGTGTTGCCGGAGTCGAGCTGTCACGTGCGGGGGTCAAGATGATTCCTTACCGGCTTTCCCAGGCAGTCTGTGCGATGCCGCGTGGCCACGCACTTGCCGCCGCGCAGGAGGTGAGGCCGCAGGATCTGCACGGGCAGGCCATGATCGCGCTGACCCACCGACACGCGCGTCGCAGTCAGTTGGACCGCCTGATGCATGAAGCCCGCGCCGTTCCACATGTCGTGGCCGAGGTTTCGACCTCTTTTGCCGCCGCGGATCTGGCGAAAGAGGGGCTGGGGCTGACCATCATCAATCCCTTTCCGCTGTATCACTACCGGTCCGAGGATCTGATTTTTGTGCCTTTCGCTTCACCCATCCGGTATCAAAGCTATTTTGTTGTGTCCGATCATCGGCCTTTGCCCCGCATCGCGCGGGCCTTCATGCGTCACCTTAGACTGAATACGCCGCAGGACCCGTTTTCGCAAAAAGGATAGGGCAGGGGGCTGATGGCTTAGATGATCGCTTTTTCGACAAGCGGGGCGTTGCGTAGAATCCGGTCGTAATGGAAAGGTGTCAGATCAAGGCTGCGATATTCTCCGTAGGTCAGCCATTCGGCCGTTCCGCGCCCCATCGCCGGGGCCTGCTGCAGTCCGTGGCCGGAAAAGCCATTGAGAAAAATAAAATTCTCAATCGTGTCATGTGGCCCAATGATGGCGTTGTGATCGAAGGTGTTATAGGCATAGTGCCCCGTCCACTCGCGCATCACCTTGATGGCCTCGAACTGGGGAATGCGGGTCGCGATCGCTGGCCAGACATGATTTTCCCACAATGACAGATCCATGTTGAAATCATCATAGTCTACCGCCGGATCAACCTCTGAGTGGCCACCTGCCATATAGGTCGTTTTGCCATCCTGCCGCATGTGCACACCCGACGGATCAACTGTCAGTGGCAGCTCGCGGTCCAGTGGTTTTTCTGCGCTGAAAACCCAAGTGTAGCGCTTGCGCGGTTCCACCGGGATATCAATGCCAGCCATCCGGCTGGTGCGGGCTGCGCGGGGGCCGGAACAATTGACAACCTGCCCGCAGGAAATCACCTCGCCCGAGGCCAGCGTGACCGTTTCCACACGGGTGCCCGCAGCATTTTTGGCCATGGTCACAACCTCGTTTGCAACATATTCCACGCCGCGTTCTCTGGATTGTCTGCGCCACCAATCGAATACCGCAATTGAATCCCAATAACCTTCGTCGACGGTATTGAGGCTGCCCAGAACCACGTCATCCACGTTGTAAAACGGGTAGGCCTCTTTGATCTGCTCGGGTGACAAAAGCCTTGTACCAGCGCCTGCGGCGTGCTGCACCTTTTGGTTGTCGCGCAGGATGTCGGCAAAGGCGTCATTGTCCGCCAGATACAAATAGCCGTAATTCTGGATTCTCAGTTGAGGCACCCTGGGGTCATTGCCCATATGGCGTGGTAAATTGTTGATGAAATCCGCCCCAAACTGCGAAATCCGCACGTTGATTTCCGTCGAAAACTGCTGACGGATGCATGAATTGCTATGCGCGGTCGAGCAAAACTCGTAACTCGGGTCCCGTTCGACAACAAGAACCGAGCCATCAAAATCCGGGGTGTCTGTTAAAAACCAGGCGGTAGAGGCCCCCATCATGGCCCCCCCGACAATGACAACATCATACCTGTCTTTGGTAGGGGGCTGCTGTTTCAAAAGTGGGTTCATGCAGCAGTCATTCCTTTGAAGGTAAAGCCTATATGGCCGTTTGATTGTCCGATTCTCCAGACGTGCTGGGGCGCGAAAATCTTTTTTCACGCACGAAAATAAATTCCACTCCAGTCAGGCTGGGTCAACAGGCAATTCCAACAGCATGATAGACGTTGCGATTTGCCTGATCTCTGATGTCCGGGATTGCCGTGCGATCCTGATGATCAGTGCCGAAAGAGCGGCAGGCGGGCATTTAAACGGCAACCCAAGCCCACTGCCCATTTCCAGGGGACCGGCTTTCACTTTTGCCGTTCAAATGGTGGGCAATTGTAGACTTCATCCAGAATGGTTTCGACCAGCTCGAATTGCGATTGCCCGTTGACGTCCTCAAAATAGATATGGCTGGGCCAAGGGGCGCCGACATGATTGTCCTCGGGCAGATCAATGGTGTCACAAACGCGTTTTATGGCTTCAACAAAAGAGCGGGCCTGCGCGCGGATTTCTGCCTTTGCGGCCTTCAGATCCTCGATGCTGTTCCGGTCGATCTGAGGGGAGCCGATGCCCGAGGTCAGGGGCAGATTCCGCTGTATGGCCTGGTCTTCGTAGAATGCGATATCCACCTTGTCCGCCTCCAGCCGCATGATGAACACCGGATTGACGCTGACTTTGGCCTCAGTCAGTTCCAGCAGGCTGCCCCGGTCTACATTTGCCCCTTCGGGAATTTTGCGCCGCGACGCTCGCCCCTTTCTTTTGACTTCAGAAACGAAATCACCACGATAATTGTTGTCAAACACGCGGTCGGCATAGGGTTTGTCGCGCAGCATGTGCCGGATTGATCGGATCGACATGGATTTGCAGTTTTCTGGCCCGATGAAGAAAGGAGAACCCGAGGCGTCCGACAATTCCACCCAGCCGTTCGGGAAGGTCTCCATGTGATGATCCATCCAGGGCCCAAGCACTTTGTCGCCCAGATGATCCAGCAAGGCATTCACATTGTCCGGGTCGTTTACCACGTCCGCCAGCAGCGGTTCCTGCCCGTAGATATCAGCGGCAAGGCTGTAGGGGGCCGAAATCTGCAACATCGGTGGCATGCCTGTCAGCTCTTCGGTGACCCGCAAAATGCCATCAATGGCCTTGGGTACACCAACGGTAAAATCCGGTGTTTCAAGCAGATGCCAGTTGTCGCGGTTGATCAGAACCGTATCCGGATCGGCGCCGGGTGGGAACTTGTCCGGATACATCATTTTCTGGCCCAGCGGTTCGCAGGTGAAGGCATAAAGCGCCCAGGTCATGTAGAATTTATGCACGCCCAGCAAACGGCTGACGGCCAGATTGGCCCGGACATAGCGGTATGGATCGGTGTTGTAATAGTCCCATGATTCAACGCCATAGAGGTCATTGAGAACCGCAAGCCCCAGCATATGAACCGAAGCGGTTGAATTTACCCTGTCGGGAGGGGCCAGCACCTTGAAGTTCTCGTCAAACTCTCCGGCAAGGGCTGCGTCAAGAATATCAGTCATTTCCTGCCTTGCACCAACATCGCCATTCTGCCAGCGCGTCAGCAGGTGTAATCCCACGGGATGGGCGTAATTTTCTATCTTGATCATGTTCCGATACCTTGCCTTTCAGCCCCTCACAGCCCCATGTCAGAGACGCCTTTCGGGTTATTTGCTATCGAAAATTGGATTTATTAAATATATCCATTATTGCATAATCTATAAGCCCATTTGGAGGACGCCGTGCCAAAATCCCCGGGAGGAGCATTGCTGCATGGGTTTGATATCGAACGGGGATCGTCCGTTCCGATCTATCGGCAGCTGGATGCGGCGCTGCGGCGGCTGATCCTGGATGGTACGCTTGAGCCGGGTCAGAAACTGCCGTCGACGCGTGAACTGGCCCTTGAGCTCTGTTTGTCCCGTATCACGGTAAAATCCGTCTACGAACAACTGGTCGCCGAAGGGTATGCGCAGGCCAGAACAGGGGCGGGAACGTTCATTTCTGAAGGGCTGGATTTTGAAACCTTCCCAAAATTCCGACGCCCTCGCTCGAAAGCAAATCCTCCGGCGATAGAGATATCAGATCGCGCAATGGCAATCATGTCCTCCAAGGCCAGCGTTCGGCATGGCAAGATTGCCCCGTTTCGCCCTGGTGTGCCCGCGCTGGACAAGTTCCCGGTCAATATCTGGAACAAATATCTGTCCGACGCGATGGTTTGTGACGCCCGTCGCAACCTCAGCTATGGGCAGGTGAACGGCAGCACGGCCCTTCGGACGTCGATTGCCAAACACCTGACCGATGCCCGGGGTATGCAAGCGGACCCCGATCAGATCATCATTACGTCGGGCGCGCAGCAGGCCTTTGTTCTGATCGCGTTTGTGCTGCTGAACAAGGGCGATACGGTCTGGTATGAAAATCCGGGTCATATTGCCGGGCGCGATGTCATGCAGATCATGGGGGCCAATGTCACGCCTGTGCCAATCGACAGCGAAGGGATGGATCTTGCTTATGCTGCAAAGGTGAACCCAAAGCCCACGCTGATTTTCGTAACGCCGTCGCATCAGCAACCCCTGGGAACGACAATGAGTCTCGTCCGGCGGCTGGCGTTGCTCAACCACGCGCATCAGAACGACGCCTGGATCATTGAAGACGATTACGACAGCGAATTCAGATATCGCGGACGCCCCTTGCCGGCGCTAAGTGCGTTAGACAGCGAACGTCGGGTTTTCTATGTGGGGACGTTTTCGAAATCAATGTTTGCCGCCATCCGGCTTGGTTATATCGTGGTGCCGCCGGGGCTGGTCGAAACCTTTGCAAAAGCCCGTAATCTGCTTGGTCAAAGCTCGTCTGCGGTTGCCGAACAGGCCTTGTCACGTTTTATGGATGATGGCCGGTTTGTTGAGCATATCCGGAAAATGCGCCGCATCTACCGGGAACGTCGGGATATCCTTTTTGACTGTCTGATTAACGATTGTCCCGATGTGCTTGAACCGCAGGCGACGGATGCCGGCATGCACATGCTGGCCTGGCTGAAGAATGGCGTGGACGATCAGGTGGCACATCATGCGCTGCTTGAGGCCGGGATCGAATCGCTGCCGCTGGCTGTGTATTGTCAGAAGCCGTTAAGCCGCTCAGGTCTCGTTCTGGGATTCTCTGCCGCGCCCGAAAATCGCATACCCAAACTGGTCAGGCGTATGGCAGAAGCGCTGCGGGTGTTACCGCGGCCCGAATAATCGTTGGAACAGACGGTCAGGATCATAAGGTCATCGCCGTCTTGTCGACTTTTTTGGCGCTCAGGGCCTTGCAGGACATTCTGCGCGAAAAGAGTGTGCGAAATCTCTGGCGCAGTTTGAAACGCGGCATAATCACTATATTGTAAAACCTATGCAGTCTGATCTCTCCACCAGTTTTCCCCTGAGAAGGGCCCGCGTTCACGAAGTCTGTGGCTCCGGGGCCATGGGGTTTGCGGCGGTCTGTGTGGCTCAGATGCAGGGCGATGTGCTCTGGATACGCGAGGTCTGGCGGCCCGAGGCTCTCAATCCCGTCGGGTTGAACGCTTTCTTTGATCCCGCAAGGATGCTGGTTGCTCAGGTCAAGGACCAGACCGAAGGCCTTGCTGTCGCCGAAGAGGCCCTGCGGGATGGCGCCCTGCCGCTGGTGGTGGTCGAATTAAGCCAACCGCTTGACCTGACAAAAGGGCGGCGGCTTCAGCTGGCGGCAAAGATCGGGAAATCTACCGGGCTTTGTCTCATTCCCGAAGGCATGGGCAGCAATGCCGCCGAAACCCGCTGGCAATGTACCCCGTTTTTTAATCCGGCATTTGATCCTGCCGACTCGACTCTGCAGCGCTGGGAAATTATAAAGAACAAATCGGGAACATTGAGGGCCTGGCATGTTCGATGGGATGCAGCGTCGCGTCGTCTCCATGTGGTTTCCCCGGCTGGCAAGCGACCGGGTTCTCAGGACGCGCCTGATTGAGGGGCCGTTCGCCCTGACCCTGCAGGAAAACAACGCCAACCGCCTGTATTGCCTGAACATGCAGGCCGAAAAACAGGGGCTGCACCGGGGCATGTCCTATTCCGATGCCCGTGCCTTTTGCCCGGATCTGCAAAGCCGCCCGGCAGATCCGATCGGAGATCAGCAGTTCCTGCATGTGCTGCGCCGCTGGGCTGCGCGCCATTATTGCCCCTGGGTAGGGCTTGAGGGGGGGGATGGGCTGGTGCTGGATATCACCGGTGCGGCGCATCTGTTCGGCGGCGAGGCGGCGATGCTGACTGACATGCGCCAGCGGCTAAGTCGGGCAGGTTTTGCGGCCCGGATCGGGCTGGGGGATACACGCGGCGCGGCCTGGGCGCTGGCGCATTACGGCGAAGGGTATGCCGCGCCGGGGCAGGCGCTGGCTGCGCTGCAGACCTTGCCCGTAGCCGCCCTGCGGCTGGACAATAAAACCACCATTGCCCTGCAGCGGCTGGGGCTGCGTAGTGTTGGCGATCTGGCCGGGGCTGTCCGTGCCCCGTTGGCCCGTCGGTTCGGCCCAGAGGTGCTGATGCGGCTGGATCAGGCCCTTGGCCATCAACCCGAACAGATCGCCCCGCTGGCTGAGCCGCCCCATTACGGGGTGCGGATGACCGTGCCTGATCCGATCGGCCTGTATGATGATGTGATGGCAGGCACCGCACGCCTGCTGGACCAGATATGTGCTAGGCTGAAAGCCCAGGAAACCGGGGCGCGGGTGCTGTGCCTGACCCTGCGCCGGGTCGATCAGGACAGCCAGACAATCGAGCTGCGCCTTGCCCGCCCCTTGCGTGACCCGCGGCGCATCCTGCCGCTTTTTGAACGCGGGGTCCGGGATGTCGATGCCGGGTTCGGCATCGACCAGATGCGGCTTGAGGCCACGCAGGTCGAACCATTGCCAGTGCAACAGGTCAGCCATGTTTCTTCCGGCCGAAAGGATCAGCTGGATGATCTTGTCACCCGCATCGGCACCCGCATCGGGTTGGAGAATATCCAGCGTTTTCTTCCGGCCGACAGCCATATTCCGGAACGCAGTTTTCTGATTGCACCGGCCGCCTATTCTGACCCCGGCGGTCCATGGGTCAGCCTGCGCTCACGCCCTTTGCAGTTGTTTCCGCCTGTCCCTGTTGCGGGCACTGGCCCGCGCCCGCCAAAGCGGTTTCGCTGGCGGCGTATGTCCCTCACAACGGCCCGTGCAACAGGGCCGGAACGGATCGCCCCGGAATGGTGGCTGGTGGATGACAACTGGCGTTCAGGCCTTCGCGATTACTGGCGTGTCGAAACCCGGCAGGGGCGTCGGCTCTGGCTGTTCTATACGCCGCAGAACCCCGGCTGGTTTGTGCAGGGGGAATTTGCATGAGCTATGCCGAACTATGTGTCACCACCAATTTCACCTTCCTGACCGGCGCCTCCCACCCCGAGGAAATGGTGACCCGCGCCGTCGAGCTGGGGCTTGCCGCGATTGCCATCACGGACCGGAACTCGCTGGCCGGGATTGTCCGGGCCTATTCCGCCCTGAAGGAACTGACCCGCGAGGCCGAGGATGCCATTCGCATCCGCTCACAACATCGGACCGACAGTTGCTCACGTCAGGAGGTCGGACAGCCTGAACCGATTGACCGGCCCATCATGCCGCAGCTTCCGAAACTGATCGTAGGGTGCCGTCTGGTGCTGCGCGACAGTTCGGTAGACTGGATAGCCCTGCCCAAAGACCGCACCGCCTATCAGCGTCTGACCCGTCTGCTGACGCTGGGCAAGCGTCGCGCCGGGAAGGGGGAGTGTCATCTTGATCTGAAGGATATGTTCGGTGCCTGTACCGGCATGATCCTGATCGCCTTGCCCCGGAAGGGGCTGCAAACAGCAACCTCGCATATACAGCAGGTTCAGCGGCGCTTTCCCGGTCATGTCTTTCTGGGCGCCGCGCCGCGCTATGATGGCACCGATCAGGCCTATCTTGCGGCCTGTGCCCGACTGGCGCTCAAAACCTCGGCCCCGATGGTTGCCGTCGGGGATGTGCTGATGCACCGGGCCTCGCGCCGCCAACTGGCCGATGTATTGACCTGTATGCGCGAACATATCACGATTGATCAGATCGGCACCCGGGCCCTGCCCAATGCCGAACGTCGTCTGAAAGGCTATGCCGATATGGCGCGCCGGGTCTTTCGCGACCATCCGGCGGCCTTGCGCCGGACGCTCGAGATTGCGGCGCGGTGTTCTTTCTGTCTCAGCGAACTCAGCTACGAATACCCCGTTGAAATTTCCCAGGGGGAAGCCCCGCAAACGCGACTGGAACGATTGGCTCGTCAGGGGGTGAAACGCCGGTATCCAAATGGCGCCCCGGACCGGGTTCATGCCCTTATGGAAAAAGAACTGAAGCTTGTAGCGGAGCTGGGGTTCCCGGCCTATTTTCTGACCGTGCACGATATCGTCCAATACGCCCGCTCTTTGGGTATCCTGTGCCAGGGGCGTGGATCGGCGGCCAATTCGGTACTTTGTTATCTGCTGGGCATCACTGATGTTGGCCCCGATCAGATCACCATGGTCTTTGAACGATTCATGTCGAAATACCGCGGTGAGCCGCCTGATATCGACGTCGATTTCGAACATGAGCGGCGCGAGGAAGTGATCCAGTGGATTTACGATAAATATGGCCGTCACCGGGCGGGCCTCTGTGCCACGGTGATTCATTTTCGGTCCCGCGCCGCGATCCGTGAGGTGGGCAAGGTGATGGGCCTCAGTCAGGACGTGACGGCGGGCCTGTCGGGTCAGATATGGGGGATGTCCAATGGCGGGGCCGATCCGGAACGGATCAGAGAGCTGGGGCTGGACCCGACCGACCGCCGCCTGGCCCAGACGATCCGCCTGATCGGGGAGATCATCGGCTTTCCCAGACATCTGTCACAACATGTCGGCGGGTTCGTGATCACCAAAGGGCGGCTGGATGAGCTGTGTCCCATCGAAAACGCCGCCATGGAGGATCGCACGATCATTGAATGGGACAAGGATGATATTGATACGCTGGGCATTCTGAAGGTCGATGTGCTGTCGCTGGGGATGCTCACCTGCATCCGCAAGGCCTTTGATCTGATGGCGCAGTACGAAGGTAAACCGATGTCCATTGCCACGGTCCCGCAAGAGGATGGGCCGACCTATGACATGCTGCAAAAGGCGGATGCCATCGGGGTGTTTCAGGTCGAAAGCCGGGCGCAGATGAATTTCCTGCCGCGGATGAAACCCAGAACCTTCTATGATCTGGTGATCGAGGTCGCCATCGTCCGACCGGGGCCGATTCAGGGCGGCATGGTGCACCCCTATATCAACCGCCGCCAGGGCAAAGAGGCCGTATCGTTTCCGTCCTGCGCGTTAGAGGCGGTTCTGGGCAAGACCCTTGGCGTGCCATTGTTTCAGGAACAGGCGATGCAGATCGCCGTGGTCGGCGCCGGGTTTTCACCCGAAGAGGCCGATCGCCTGCGCCGTTCTCTGGCTACCTTCCGCAAGATGGGGACCATTGGCACGTTCCGGGATCGCTTTATCACCGGGATGTTGGAGCGCGGATATGCCCCGGAGTTTGCCGATCGTTGCTTTTCGCAGATCGAAGGGTTCGGGGAATACGGCTTTCCCGAAAGCCATGCTGCCGCCTTTGCCATGCTCACCTATGTTTCTTCATGGCTCAAATGCCATCACCCGGCCATTTTCGCCTGTGCGTTGCTCAACTCTCAGCCCATGGGGTTCTATGCCCCGGCCCAGATCGTCCGTGATGTGCGTGAACATGCGATCGAGGTGCGCCCGATCTGCGTGAATGCCAGTGGCTGGGACAACACGCTGGAACGCCGGGCCGACGGGGCACTGGCCCTGCGGCTGGGGTTCCGGCAGATCAAGGGATTCCGTGAAGAAGACGCCGGTTGGATCGTTGCCGCACGCGGCAACGGCTACCGCGACCCCGAGGCACTGTGGCTTCGTGCCGGGGTCGCGCCTTCGGTTCTGGAACGGCTGGCCGAGGCGGACGCGTTCACGGAAATGGGCCTGACCCGCCGCGATGCCCTCTGGCAGGTCCGGGCCATTCGCGGGCAGGCGCCGTTACCGCTTTTCAATGACCCGATTGATGGCGAAAGCATCCATGAACCTCAGGTCGATCTGCCCCCCATGCATCTGGGCGAAGAGGTGGTCGAGGATTATGTCTCGATGCGTCTCAGCCTACGTGCCCACCCGATGGAGTTGTTGCGTCCTTCCATGCCGGATCTGACACCGCATGCAGAACTGCCGGAGGCGCCATTGCAACGTACCTGCGTCTGCGGCCTTGTCATTACCCGCCAGCGTCCCGGTACCGCCTCGGGGGTGATTTTCCTGACGCTGGAAGATGAAACCGGGGTCAGCAATGTGGTTGTCTGGCCCAAAGTCTATGACCGGTTCCGTCGTATCGTCATGGGCGGGCGGCTGTTACGGGTAACGGGCTACCTGCAACGTGAAGGGATCGTGGTGCATCTGATCGCGCAACAGGTCGAGGACATGTCCCCCCGGCTGATCGATCTGGGCCACCCGCTGGATGATGCCATTGGTATCACCCAGCCACAAGCTGACGATGCCCCGCGCCGCGCCCATCAACCCGCCCGTGCCAGACATCCGCGCGAGCAGGCCAAACGGCTGTTTCCCAGCCGGGATTTTCATTAAAGCGTTTCAATCGGGGCCGCGTGTTTTCCGATTGGCGAAACGGGCTGTCTGCTGCCTGAAAAAGACGGCTGCCGGAGCGAAGATCAAAACGTGGCGATTGCCAGGCAAGATATCCACCGCAGTAACGATGGACCAAAGGTTTAAAGGGCCCGCCGCACAGAAGGGCTTGGCGGCTTGTGACCCCGCGACACAAAAGCCTGAGATGCTCGCCCACAAACGCTTCTGATACCTGCGCTCAAAGGCACTCCCCTCCGTCAACAACCAGGGCGTGCCCGGTCATGAAAGAGGACATTTCCGACGCAAGAAACAAGATCGAACCCGCGATTTCGTCTGTCGTTCCCCAGCGGCCCATCGGAATGCTGCTGGAAATATACTCTTCAAGCCCGGCGCGCCCGCCCATCTGTTTTTCAAACCCGGCATTGAACGGTGTGTCGATAAAGCCGGGGCAGAGGGCGTTGAAGCGGATGTTGTCCTTTGCATAGTCAGCGGCCATCTGCCGGGTCATCGCGATCACCGCGTGTTTGGTTGTCGCGTAAGCGATCATTTCACGGTCATATTGTACGCCTGAATTCGACGCTGTGATGATGATGCTGCCCCCACCTTGCGCGCGCATATGACCTACAGTGGCGCGGGCCATGATGAAATGTGACCGCACATTCAGGCGCCATGAAAGGTCCATCCCTTCAATCGGGACCTGCTCCAGATTGCCTTCCACCTGATAGCCCGCATGCGAATGCAGGATGTCCAGCCTGCCAAATTTGCCAACAGTGTCGCCAATACAGGCGCTGGCGGCCTGGTCATCGGTGACATCAAGGCCTGCAGAGGTCGCCTGCAACCCCTCAGCCTGCAAATCAAGGGCGACCTGATCGGCCTTGCGCTGGTCCAGATCGGTAACAATAACCCGCGCCCCGTGACGCGCCATGATTGTAGCGCCAGCGCGTCCGATGCCTGATCCCGCGCCGGTGATCAGCGCAATCTTGCCCTGAAGAAGACCTGTCATATCGGGGTACTCGGATGGGGGTGCATGTGTCATATTGCTTTTCTCTCACCCCGTCGCAGAAGAATTTGGGCCGTCACCAGCAAGATCAGCGAAACGCCCAGAACCATGGTGCCGATGGCATTGATTTCCGGCGTTACACCGCGCCTGATCGACGAGAAGACATAGATTGGCAGGGTGGTCTCCGACCCGGCAACGAAGAAGGCGATGATGAAATCGTCAAAGCTGAACGTGAAACTCAGCAGGAACCCGGCCAGAATGGCAGGAAAGATCATCGGAAGGGTCACTTGCCGGAACGTGCCGAAAGGGGTGGCATAAAGATCAGACGAGGCCTCGACCAAAGCGCGATCCATCCCGGCCAGACGCGCGCGAACGATGATGATCACCAGCGCCATCAGAAACATGGTATGTGCAGCGATCAATGATCCCAACCCCATGCTCAGCTTGGGCGGGGTGCTGTCTTCGGGCCAGAGCACGGCCAGCACCGGGTTCAGTTGGTCAAAAAGCGTTACCAGCCCAATCAGCGTTGCAATGCCGATCACGATTCCAGGGATCATCACCGCCACATAGATCAGCATGTCGAACACCGTCCGAACCGGCCCCTTGATACCCTGAAGGGCCACAGCGGCCATCGTGCCAAAGACGCTGGCCAGCAGGGCCGAGGTAAATGCCACCATCAGGCTGGTTTCCAGCGCGTCCATAACAAACGGGTTGGATAGCGTCTTGCCGTACCATTTGGTCGACAGGCCCTGCAACTGGCTGGCATGCCGCCCGGCGTTGAAGCTGAAAAGCGCTATCACCCCGATGGGAATATACAGAAACAGGTAAACACAGATGGCATACAGTCTCATTGCGCGCGCCTCACATGATCGACACGTCTTCGCGGGTGGCGCCAAGACGATTGATAAGCCGCATATAGACGGTCACGGTGATCAGCATGACGATGACCAGGGTCACCGCCACCGCCGAGCCATAGGCCCAGTTGCGTGATTGCAGAAAGAGATCGACCAGGGCATTACCGACAAAGAATACCTTGCCACCGCCCAGCAGCGCCGGGATCAGAAATTCACCCATCAACAGGATGAAAACCAGCATGCAGCCCGTGGCGATACCGGGTATGGATAGCGGCAGCGTGATCTGCCGGAACGTGTTCCAGCGTGTAGCGCCCAGATCGGACGAGGCCTCGAGCAGGCGTTTGTCCAGCCGGTCAAGGCTGACATAGATCGGGAATACCATCAGCGGCAGATAGCCATAGATGATGCCCACCAGCACCGCAAATGGCGTGTTGATCAGACGGACACCCTCGATCCCGACCCACTCCAGCAGCGCCGGAATGCCGCGCCCTCCCAGAAGGAAAATCCACGCATAGCTGCGGATCAGGATCGAGGTCCAGAATGGCACAATGACCAACACCAGCAGGATGGTTTTCCATTTCGGGCTGGCCTTGACCGCCAGGAAATAGGCCAGCGGATAGGCAATCAGCAGCGACGCCAGCGTGCCAACCGGCGCCAAAGTCAGGGTATTCTTGAAGGCGGTCCAGCGCGCTGGAAGATTGGCATATTGCTCAAAGGTGAAAGCGGGCACAACGCCACCGGCGGGTGCCCGCTCTCCAAAGCTGAAGATAAGCACAACTGTCAGCGGCAGCAGCAGCATCACCAGAAACCATGTTCCGGCGGGTGCCAAAAGCAGCGTTGTGCGCATGCGCCCTGTCATGTTGCTCTTATCCGTTTCCCGGGTTTCAGGCCGATTTGAAACGCGCCATCAACTCGGCACGGTTCGGGTCGGTCAAGGTGACAGCCGCGCCAAATTCCAGGGCGTCCAGCAATTCCGCCGCCGGATAAAGGATCGGATCATTCAAAAGCGCCTCGGGCAGCAACGCATTGGTATGGGCGTCGGCGGACGGATAGCCGTGGGCCAGTACTTCCTTGGCGTTCACCTGAGGGTCCAGCATGAAGTTGATCAGCGCATAGGCCGCATCCATATGTGGGGCGCCTTTTGGGATGGCGTAATAGTCGCTCCACAGTTCGCCCCCTTCGACACCAAGAACATAGTCAATCTCGGGGATGTCCGTGTTCAACTGTTTGCCGTCGCCTGTCCAGCACATGGTCATCCAGGCATCGCCATTGCGCATTGCCGGCTGATAGTCTGACGAGATTGCAAACAGGTGTGGTTTTACATCAATCAGCAGTTTTTCAGCCTTGGCCAGTTCATCCTCGGCGACCGAGTTGAAAGAATAGCCGAAATATTTCAGCGCATTGCCGATGGTGGTCAACTGGTAATCATGCACCATCGTACGGCCAGAAAAGCTGTCCATGGTCATGTCGAAAAAGTCTTTCCACGAGGTCATCTTGTAACCACCGGTATGGCTGGTGTTCACCGCATAGCCCGTTGTGCCCCAGTTCTTGGGCACCGCATAAAGCTTGCCATCAACCGATCCGGCCTCGGCATAACGCGGATCAAAGGCTGCGGGATCGTAATTTGGCAGACGCGTGGTATCCAGCGGCTCGATCAGGTCTTCGCTGACATAGGTGGTGATGGTGTAATTGGTCGGCACATAGACATCCCAGCCGCTGCCACCGGCCTGCAACTTGGCCAGCATTTCCTCGTTTGAACCAAAAACATTGACCTGCACATGCGCACCGGTTGCTTCGGTGAAAGCTTCGAAATTTTCCGGGTCATGATAATTCGGCCATGTCGCCAGAATGACGCGGTCGCCAATATCGCCAGCGGCAAAGGCCGGTTTTGCGCGCAGGCCGGGCACCGCCGCCCCCATCACGACCGAGGCCGCGCCCAACCCGGTGACGTTCAGAAAATGGCGCCGGGTTACAGATCCCTTTTGATAGCGCCGAAACTCTTCCATGAACTTTTTCTTCGAAATATGGTCGATGTCATTGGTCATTGGTCTTCTCCCTTTTTAGTGCGGTTTCATACCTAGTTACGATCAAGCACGAGCGCCGAATTGGCCTCCCAGTTCACAAACAGCTTATCGCCCGCTTCAAACGGGCCGTCGTTCAATTCCGATTGCCTTGGCGACAGCACCAGAAATTCGCCAAGCGTCTCACTTGCCACCAGATATTCGGTGTGTTCGCCCAGAAAAATTCGGTTGCGCACTTCGACCGCAACGCCGTCTGCTTTGCGGGTCAGCTTCATCTGCTCGGGGCGCACGCTGATACACACGTTCTGATCCCTGGACAGGGTGCCGGTTGGCGTCCCTTCAACGACACGGCCATCGGCCAGCCGAACCGAGACAAGTGCACCGTTTTGCCCGATGATTTCACCGTCAAAGAAGTTGGACGACCCGACAAACCCCGCCACATAACGCGAGTTTGGCCGGTCATACAGGTCTTGCGGTGCGCCGATCTGAACGATCCGGCCCGCGCGCATGATGCAGATACGGTCGCTCATTGACAGCGCCTCTTCCTGATCATGCGTCACCAGAACGAAAGTGATCCCCAGTTTGCGTTGCAGGTTCTGCAACTCGATCTGCATTTCTTTACGCAGCTTGCGGTCCAGTGCGGCCATCGGCTCGTCCAGCAGCAACAGCTTTGGCTCATTGACGATGGCGCGTGCAAGCGCCACGCGCTGCTGCTGGCCGCCCGACATCTCCCAGATGCGGCGGTCTTCGAAATCGCTCAGGCGCACGACGTCCAGCGCCTTGCCGACCTTTTCCGCAATGGTTGCCTTGGCAAGGCGGGGCCTCTGTTGGCGCAGTCCGTACCCGATATTCTGGGCAACCGTCATATGTGGAAATAGCGCGTAGTGCTGGAATACCATGTTGACCGGCCGGCGGTGGGCCTCAAGGCTGTTGACCACCTCGCCGTCCAACAGAACCTCGCCCTCGCTCGGGGCCTCGAAACCAGCCAGAATTCTCAGGGCGGTCGTCTTTCCGCAGCCTGACGGCCCAAGGAAAGACAGAAACTCACCCTCGCCTATGGAAAGATTCAGATCGCGTGCAGCAACGACGTCGCCGAACCGTTTTGATACGTTCCGAAGCTCGGCAATTACCGTTTTGCCAACTGCAGCCTCGCCCGTGCGATATCCCCCAACGTTCATTTGTTGCTATCTTTTTCCCTTTTATGAAATACCATCCATATTGGGAAAACTGTAGGAAAAACCGGTTTCGTTGTATATACCACGTTTTTGGTAGATCAATTTTGGTGCCGGGGGGGGCGTGATGAAAAGCTGGCAGACAGCAACCGGAGCGCTGATTGACGCGATCGGGACCGATCGATTTGCCCGCGAACTTTCCAACACTCTCAGGGCAATAACGCCGTTCGACTACACCGTGGTTTTCGGATATCTTGATACCGCCCGCCCGATGGATCTGTTTGATGACTTTCCAAAGCGCAAGCGCCGGATTTTTGTCGAGGATTATCAGGAGGGCCCCTACCTTCTGGACCCGTTTTATCTGGCCAGCGAGAATCGTGTGGAACCGGGCCTTTACCGAATCCGCGACCTGGCCCCGGACCGCTTTTTTCAGGGTGAATATTACCGCAGCTATTATGCCAGAACCGGACTTACGGAAGAAATCGGTTATTTTATCCCGATCCCGGGCGGTGCGACGGTGGTCGTTTCTCTGATGCGTGCAAACAAGGCGTTTACAGCAAAAGAATTTCGTCAACTTGGCGAATTCTGGCCAATTGTCTGCGCTGTTGGCCAGCGCCACTGGCATGATCTTTCCACTGTCTTCAGCGCTGAAGGCACAAAACCCGTTGATGCCAGCCTGAACGATAGCGTGGAACTTGCCTTTACCCGCATCGGCGGTGGCATTCTGACCCCAAGAGAGCGGCAGGTTGTCGAGTTCACCCTGAAAGGCCACTCTGCCGATGCGGTGGGCCGCATTCTTGAGATTTCTCCGGGCACCGTGCGGATACACCGGCGAAATGTATATTCAAAACTGCAAATTCGATCTCAGGGCGAATTGTTTTCAAGATTTATCAAGACTTTGGTGGCAGGGCCCGACAACTGAGACCCCATGATTTTTTCACAAGCGCCCTGAAGGCCCCGCAGTCTAATCTGTGAAGCAAAGCAGCGGGCAGTATGCCACGTCTGGTCAGACGTCTATCTCTGCCTCACGCGCCTCGTGGCAAAGAGCAACGTTTGTGGTGTGGGTATGTAACAGGAAATTCTGGTCGGGCTGAGAGGATTCGAACCTCCGACCCCCTGCTCCCGAAGCAGGTGCGCTACCAGGCTGCGCTACAGCCCGACCGTGAGAAAGGCGATTATACGCGGTGGCGTGGCTTTGCAAGCGGGTTTTGGATGGTAAACTGGTCCTAAAGTGTCATTGACAGGCTATGGTGCGTGCAGGGTATTCTTCGCGTGTCGCAAAACAGATCGCGCGCCCCATCGCGTTTCGAAAGGAAATGACCATCGCCCCAAATCATCGCCACCATGTCGACAAGGTACTGGAAGAGTCGCAATCGGCCTCGGCGCCGGCCCGTTCGCGTATAGCGGCGTCGTGGCGCCGTTCGATGGTCAAGCACGGGCTTGACCCGGCCGAGCGCCGCGCGCCCGAGAGGGTGGATGCCCGTGATCTGGCCACGCGCCGCGCCGGGATGGAACAGTTCCTTCAGGTGGCCGCGCCCAAGCTTGATCAGCTTTTCGGCCTGTTGGGGCAATCGGGCTGTGCGGTGCTGCTGACCGATGCGCAGGGCGTGGTGCTGGATCAGCGCTGTGGCGAAGGCGACGCTGATATTTTCCAAAGCTGGGGCCTGTGGCAGGGCGCGGTTTGGTCCGAGGCGGCAGAGGGCACCAACGGCATCGGCACCTGCATCGCCGAGGATCGCCGGGTGATCATCCACCGTGACGAACATTTTCTGGCCCGCAACACCGCCATGAGCTGTATGGATGCACCGATCTATGGCGCCGATGGTCAGATCGTGGCGGCGCTTGACGTATCTTCGGCCCGCTCGGACCAGACCGAGGGCTTCAACCGGCTGATTGCCGCAACTGTGGCCCAGACCGCGCGCCAGATCGAGGCGGATAATTTCCGCGCCGCCTTTCCGCGCGCACGGATCGTCTTTGCCGATCACGACGATTCCGAGGTGGCGATGCTTTTGGCGGTGGATGCCGATGACATTGTAATCGGTGCCACGCGCGGCGCACGCAAGGCATTCGGGCTTGGGGCGACCGGGCCGATCACCGCCGTGCCCGCCTCTGATATCTTTGGCCGCGAGGATGGCCCGCGCGGGTTTGAACGCGCCGAACGCGCGGCTGTGATTCGCGCCCTTGCGCGGGCGGGCGGCAATGTCTCTGCGGCGGCACGCGCGCTCGGCATCGGGCGCGCGACGCTCTATCGCCGCATGAAACGGCTTGGCCTGAGCGAAAACACCGCCTGACCTGTCTCAGCCCTGAGACAGGTGCGCCGGGTCGTCCCCGGTGCCTGGGCTGACAGGGCACCCTCCAAAGCGCAGGTTTGCGGCATTCCCGGCGGAGGACCGGGTGCAACCGGAGGAAACCACCATGAATGAAATGACCCAAGTGGCCGGGCAACATGCCTCGCCGTTCAAGACCCGTTATGACAACTTCATCGGGGGCACATTCGTACCCCCCGTCAACGGGCGCTATTTTGACAATATCACGCCGATCAGCGGCGAAACCGTCTGTTCTGTTGCGCGCTCTGATGCGATGGATGTCGAACTGGCGCTTGACGCCGCGCATGGCGCCCGCGAGGCCTGGGGGCGCACATCCGCGACCGAGCGCTCGAACACCCTGCTCAAGATCGCCGATGTGCTTGAGTCCAATCTTGAACTGCTGGCGCAGGCCGAGACCTGGGACAACGGCAAGCCGATCCGAGAGACGCGCGCCGCCGATATCCCGCTGGCGGTGGATCACTTCCGCTATTTCGCCGGCGTTTTGCGCGGGCAAGAGGGCAGCATGTCCGAGATCGACAATGACACGGTCGCCTATCATTTCCACGAACCGCTTGGCGTGGTTGGCCAGATCATCCCATGGAACTTTTCGATCCTGATGGCGGCATGGAAGCTTGCCCCGGCCCTGGCGGCTGGCAATTGCATCGTGATGAAACCGGCCGAACAGACGCCTGCCGCGATCATGGTCCTGGCCGAGCTGATTGCTGATTTGCTGCCTGCGGGCGTGTTGAACATCGTCAACGGCATGGGCGCCGAGGTTGGCGCGCCGCTTGCCAAATCGTCGCGCATCGCCAAGATCGCCTTTACCGGATCAACCGCAACCGGCCGCAAGATCATGCAGGCGGCGACCGAAAACCTGATCCCGGTCACGCTTGAACTGGGCGGTAAAAGCCCGAACATCTTTTTCTCGGACGTGATGGCCAAGGATGACGCGTTTCTGGACAAGGCGATCGAGGGTTTTGTGCTCTTTGCCTTCAATCAGGGCGAGGTGTGCACCTGTCCCAGCCGCGCGTTGATCCAGGAGGACATCTATGAGGCCTTCATCGAGCGCTGCATCGAGCGGGTGAAGGCGATCAAACAGGGCGACCCGCGCGACCCCGAAACCATGGTCGGCGCACAGGCGAGTGCCGAACAGCAGGACAAGATCATGTCCTATCTGACCATCGGCGTCGAAGAGGGGGCCGAGGTGCTTGTGGGCGGCGATGCGGCGCGCTTTAACGGCGATCTGGCGGGCGGATACTACGTTCAGCCGACGATCCTGAAGGGGCACAACAAGATGCGCGTCTTCCAGGAGGAAATCTTTGGCCCGGTCGTATCGGTCACCACCTTCAAGGATGAGGCCGAGGCGCTCGCGATTGCCAATGACACGATGTACGGCCTTGGTGCCGGTGTCTGGAGCCGCGATGCCAATACTTGCTACCGCTTTGGTCGCGCGGTCGAGGCGGGGCGTGTCTGGGTCAACAACTATCACGCCTATCCGGCGCATGCGGCCTTTGGCGGTTACAAACAGTCGGGCATCGGGCGCGAGAACCACAAGATGATGCTGGACCACTATCAGCAGACCAAGAACATGCTGGTCAGCTATAACCCCAACAAGCTTGGGTTCTTCTAGGCTTGCAGGGCTCTGGCGCCACCCGGACTCAAGCCGCAGGCGCCGGGTGATTGTCGGCCCGCCCGGCTTGCGTTGATGGCCCCCTAAAATGAAAAAGGCCCGCACAATTGGCGGGCCTTCCTTTCGTCTTAAGAGTCGTAATGCTCAGAGACTGGCGTCAAGTGCCGCGATGATGGCATCGCCCATCTCGGTGGTCGAGATCGGCGTTTCGCCATCATTGCCCAGCAGGTCGGCGGTGCGCAGCCCATCGGCCAGCACTTTTTCCACGGCATTTTCAACCCGTGTCGCCTCTTCTCCCTGATCAAAGCTATAGCGCAACGCCATGGCAAAACTCAGGATGCAGGCGATCGGATTGGCCTTGCCCTGACCGGTGATGTCGGGGGCCGAACCATGCACCGGCTCGTACATCGCCTTGGGGCGACCATTGGCCATCGGCGCGCCAAGGCTGGCCGAGGGCAGCATGCCAAGCGAGCCGGTCAGCATTGCCGCGCAATCCGACAGGATATCGCCAAACAGGTTGTCGGTGACGATCACGTCAAACTGTTTGGGCTCGCGCACAAGCTGCATCGCGCCGTTGTCGGCATACATATGGCTCAGCTCGACATCGGCATAATCCTCGTCGTGCACCTTCTGCACCACTTCGCGCCACAGAATGCCGGATTCCATCACGTTGGCCTTTTCCATCGAACAGACCTTGTTGCCGCGCTTGCGCGCCAGCTCGAACGCGGCGCGGGCGATCCGGTCAATCTCGGATTCGGTATAGCGTTGGGTGTTGATGCCCACCCGCTCGTTGCCCTCATTGAAAATGCCGCGCGGCTCGCCGAAATAGACGCCCGAGGTAAGTTCGCGCACGATCATGATATCAAGACCGGCCACGATATCCTTTTTCAGCGAGGAAAAATCGGCCAAAGCGTCAAAACACTGGGCCGGACGCAGGTTGGCGAACAGATCCATTTCCTTGCGCAGGCGCAGCAGGCCGCGCTCTGGTTTCACGCTGAAATCAAGGTTGTCATAGGCCGGGCCACCGACGGCACCCAAAAGAACCGCGTCAACCTCTTGCGCCTTAGCCATCGTGTCATCATGCAGCGGCACGCCATGCTTGTCATAAGCTGCCCCGCCCACCAGGTCCTCGCTGACATCAAATTTCAGACCGCGTTTTGCACCGAACCAGTCAATGATCCTGACGACTTCGGCCATGACTTCGGGGCCGATCCCGTCACCGGGCAGAATAAGAAGCGATGGGTTGCTCATGGCGGCGTGTCCTTGCTGTGTAAATTGCTGGCACTCGCCTATCCCGAAGCCCCGCGATGGTCAAGAAAGGTTGGGTTTCAACCCCTCGGTCAACCCATTCCAGACCCGCGCGATCCGCAGTGCTTGGCCCAATGCCTGATGCGTGGCCAGCCAGACGGGTTGGCTGATCTATCCCGGCTCGGTTCATGTGCCCCGTCTGCCAGCAACCCCGGTCGAGGAGGCTCTGAAAATTGCGGCAGCCCCCTAGCTTGGTCTGCGCCACAAAAGATGCAGGCAGCGTCAGTCGATGACAAGATCAACCCAGACCATCCGATGATGGTTGGCCGCATTGACCACTTCCGCTTCGGGCGTATTGTCTGGCGGCCAGTAAACCCCGCTGCCGCGTAGCTTCAACCCGGCAGCGGGCAAGACGTAGTCCACCCGCAGATGGCCCGGATCAGGCTTGGGCCAGGCCACGGTATCCAGCCTTGGGTCGCCGACTTGGCCCGCGTCCTGCGCCACCACGCCGGGGCGCAGGGGGCGCGGATCCTGCAGGCGCGGGTCCGCCAGCAGGTTGCGCATGACCTTGTTGCGCCCATCGCTGTCGTGCGGATCAAGGTTGGCATCACCCAGCAACACAAAAGCACCTGTCGGGGCCTCCCCGATCTGGCCATCCAGAAAAAGTTGCCAGAACCGGATCTCATCATGGTTCCGCCGCCCGTTCAAATCCTCTGGTCCGTCAAATACCGGCGGCGAGGCATGAAAGGCCAGCAGGTCGATCCGGCCTTGCGGCAGGATCACGGGCACCACCCAATGGGCAACCGATGAAAGCCTTTGAACCTCTGCGGCTTCGGCAGAAGGGAAGGGGGTGCCATCCACAATGGGCATGATTGCACCTGGAAGGTCCTTCCATAAGAAGGTGCCAAAGTCCTGTGCCTTGTCGGGATCAAAAGGAAACCGCGACAGGATCGCCATACCGCCCTGACCTGCAAACAGGCCGAACCCCTGCGCATCCCGACCCTGTCCCAGCCGGCCGTCGCCATCCATGTCCAACCCTGTTTCCAATCCCGAGTTCGGGCGGCGGGCAAAGAGATGCGGATAATCAGGGCCGTCTGCCCTGATCATATCGCGCAGGGCCGTCAGGGTGGTCAGTCCAAGATCGTAGTCTACATCCTGCAGTGCCAGAATATCCGGCGCGACCTGCGCCACGACCTTGCGAAAGGCAGTCAGCTGTGGATCATCGCCTTTCAGGATATCACGCAACAGTAAACCGGGCCCGTCACGTGACAGCCCGGTGTTGTAAGTTGCTATTCGAAATGTTTCGGCAAACACCGGCGCGGCGAGTAACAGAAGTGCCGCAAGGTATGGGATCAGGCGCGCTGCAGCCCGTCGGCTTCGGCCTCGGCCCGGGCATAGGCGCGGCGACGCTTTTCTTCGATCATGTCGGCAATGCGGCCCATGGCGATGCCTCGGATCAACATGCTGGCAGGCAGAAAGGCCCATGCGGTCATTGTCCAGATCAGGGTTTGCGGGTTTGCGATTGAAATGGGGTCAATCAGCGTTGACGCGGCTTTGACGGCAGCCGGTATCAAGAATGGCAGCAAAATTCCTAACACAATGTTAAGGCCTGCATCTCTTTTCAGACGGTGCAGTACATCACCGCCACCGGTAGGATCAAACAGGGGCAGATTGACCCATACATTGAATGCGCCGTTACGGGCAGGCCAGCCAAAGATGCGCACCAATGTCAGGAAAACGAACATCATCAGCAGCGAAACCATGTACGAAATACCGGCAGAGGTCCTGACCAGCGACACAAGTTCAAGATCGGCGTCTGCGGGCATCATCAGCACAACAAGGCGCACCGGTGAATAGGGGAAATCAATTGCCTCACCCAGGCCGGTGCCCAGATTGGTCAGCAAAACGGTCAGACCGGTGGGGTCGGTTTTACCACGGCAGATCAGTGACAGCAGGATAACTGTTGCCGCCAGACCAATGAACTTCAGCCGGTTGAAAGGTGGGGCAAAGCGAAACTCGATGATGCTGGGATAGCGGCCGTAATACTCGATGAAGGTCATGACAGAGGCTAGAAAGGCCAGAACAACAACTACTTGGGCTGTATCTGCTTCGGTTGACGGCAAAAGCAAAGACGGCGTTGCAATCAGCAACGCGACTAATAGTGCGCGACTCAATGCGCTTGTCAGCTGTGAAATCACTGCCCGTTTCCCTTCAAACTGGTCTGCCGCAGTACGATGCCGCGCCATTGTTCCAACTTGAGTCCGCGCCCCTTGGCGGTTTGCCTCTGTATTATCCAATGTGTGCCTTCTTTCGGTATGCGGCTCAAGATGTTGGTTAACAAGACGTTAAGTTTAGGGCTAATTGATGATGCGACTGGTGCGGGAATACATCATTTTTGGTACAGAAATTAGGCAACCTTGTTGGGTGCCACAACATCTTGCGGTTTCGTATTTTCGGGCTACAAGCGTGGCTCGGTGGGTAAAAAAAGTACATTTAGAGGTTGTACAAAATACAATTGCCGCATGCAATAAGCATGCGGCAATGCACGTTTTAAAGGGGAAATCGCCCTCAGACCCAGGGGCGTTCCTGGCGTGCCTTCGCTTCAAAGCTGTCAATAGACTCGGCTTTGGCCATGGTCAGGCCGATGTCATCCAACCCCTCCATGAGACAGTGCTTTTTGAACGGATCGACCTCGAAACTGAAAACTTCACCATCCGAGCTGGTGATCGTCTGCGCCTCAAGATCCACTTCGATCCTAGCGTTCGAACCCTTTTCCGCGTCCTTCATCAACACATCTACCTGCTCTTTTGGCAGGGCGATGGGCAGGATGCCGTTCTTGAAGCAGTTGTTGTAAAAGATATCGGCAAAGCTGGGCGCGATGACACAGCGGATGCCGAAATCCTTGATCGCCCATGGCGCATGCTCGCGGCTTGATCCGCAGCCAAAATTATCGCCCGCGACCAGAATTTCGGCTTCACGATATTGTGGCTTGTTCAACACGAAATCGGGAATTTCATTGCCGTCATCATCATAACGCATTTCGTCAAACAGGTTCACACCCAACCCCGAGCGTTTGATGGTTTTCAGAAACTGCTTTGGGATGATCATATCGGTGTCGATGTTGATCAAGGGCAGGGGGGCGGCAATGCCGCTGAGTTTGTCGAACTTGTCCATTACATCATCTCCCGTACATCGGTCAGCTTGCCGGTTACAGCGGCGGCTGCGGCCATGGCGGGCGACATCAGGTGCGTCCTGCCTCCGCGGCCCTGACGGCCTTCAAAGTTGCGGTTTGACGTGGCTGCGCAACGCTCACCCGGTGACAACTGATCGGGGTTCATCGCCAGACACATGGAACATCCTGCCAGACGCCATTCGAACCCGGCCTCCTTGAAGATATCCGCCAGACCTTCTTCCTCGGCCTGCGCGCGCACAAGGCCAGAGCCGGGCACGATCATGGCGCGCAGTCCTTCCTTGACCTTCTTGCCTTTCAGAATTGCGGCGGCGGCGCGCAAATCCTCGATCCGGCCATTGGTGCAGGACCCGATAAAGACGGTGTCGATCTCGACCTCGCTCAGCGGTGTGCCGGGGGTCAGCCCCATGTAATCAAGGCTGCGCTGTGCCGCGTCCACCTTGCCGCCGGTGAAATCCGACGCCGCAGGCACGTTTGCGGTGATAGGTAGCACATCCTCGGGCGAAGTGCCCCATGTGACCACCGGGGCAATATCTTCGCCCTTAAGGGTTACTACCTTGTCCCAATGCGCGTCATCATCGGAATAAAGCGTTTTCCACCAAGCCATTGCGGCCTCCCATTGCGCGCCTTTCGGGGCGTGGGGGCGGCCCATGCAATACTCAAACGTCTTTTCGTCCGGTGCAATCAGGCCCGCGCGGGCGCCGCCTTCGATTGCCATGTTGCAGACGGTCATGCGGCCTTCCATGCTCAGATCACGAATCGCCTCGCCGCAATATTCGATCACATAGCCGGTGCCGCCCGCCGTGCCGGTCTCGCCGATCACGCTCAGGGTGATGTCCTTGGCCGTCACACCGGGGCGAAGCTTGCCGGTGATCTCGACCTTCATGTTCTTGCCCTTGCGCTGGATCAGCGTCTGCGTGGCCAGAACATGCTCTACTTCGGATGTGCCGATGCCGTGGGCCAGTGCGCCAAAGGCGCCATGGGTCGCGGTATGGCTGTCGCCGCAAACCACGGTCATGCCTGGCAATGTCCAGCCCTGTTCGGGCCCCACGATGTGCACGATACCCTGCCGCACATCGGATACCGGATAATAGTGAATGCCGAATTCCTTGGCGTTTTTGTCAAGCGCCTCAACCTGAATGCGGCTGTCTTCGGTCATGGTGGCAGCGTTTGCCCTGTCCAACGTGGTGGGCACGTTGTGATCGGGCACGGCGATGGTTTTGTCCGGCGCGCGCACATCCCGCCCTGCCATACGCAGCCCTTCAAAGGCCTGCGGGCTGGTCACCTCGTGCACAAGGTGACGGTCGATATACAAAAGGCAGGTGCCGTCTTCTGCTTCGTGGGCCAGATGGGCATCCCAGATTTTATCATAAAGTGTCTTGGGGGACATGAGTCCTCTCCCGTTTTTTGGATGGTTTTCAGATGTGACAGGGGTGGCCGCGCCTCATAGGCTGGCGAGTACAGTCAGCGATGCGCCAAAAAACCGCCAGGGCAGGCGCGCGCGATCATCCATGTCGAAAATCCGTGTCATGGGGTTGATCTACGCCTGCGGCTGCAAGACTTCAAGGATTCTGTGTGATACGCATTACAAACCGGATTTAAGTAGCAAATGAGATCTGAGTTATGGGCCGATATTACGGAACCAAGAAACAGCAGCGCCAACAGGAAACTCTGACCGTCTGACGCCGTGGATCATGCAAACACCGGGGGCCTGTCTGACCGGCAGAATGCCCTGACCGAAATGCAGGCCAAGCTGGCGGATCAGGATATGGCACCTCTCTCAACGGCTGTTTTGGGCGGGCAGAAATGTACGGCGCTTTCGTTGCTGATCCGGGATGCGTACGGTGGCATTGCGACCATGGGTTTTGTCGGCATGCTGCAAAACCGGTTCTCTCCGCTGGCGGATTTCGGGTGGATAGGTGTGATGCCACCGACCCGGCGCAGCGTGGCAAGGGATTAGGCAAACGCATCACCGCTGAACTCATCCACAGCACGCTGAACGAGCTGGGGGGCAAACCGGATCATGGGATTTGCTGTCGCCGATAACCCTGGTTCTGCCGCGATGACGCAAAGCTGCGGCATAAGGCCCATTGACCGGGCCTCATACGTTGTGTCGCTTACGCAAAAACCGTTACCCTTTAGGGCGATTTACGGCGCGTCCTCGATCAGTCCGGTCAGGGTGAACTCTCGGTTCGGCCCACCGGCCGGATGAATTTCCAGCGCGCCAACACCGCGTTTGCCGGCAAAGGCGCCGGTGCCGCTGGTCAGTTCCCAGAACCCGTTGTCATGCAACGCGGGCTTGTCCGCGCCCTTCATGAAAACGGCACGTACGGTGAATTTCACGATAGCCACATCGCCCGCGGCGGTTTCGAACTTCAGATAGCCCTGCGGATCGCCTGCGCGGGGCGGGTCGATGTCGTGCCAGCCAAATTCGTCTACCTTGGCGCCTGCCAGCGGGCCTTCGCCCTCGGCCTGGCCCTGCCGGTGCACGGCCAGAACGAAATGCTTGGTGCCGTCGCCCATTTCAAATTTCATCTGTTCCTGCGGAACCATCACCGCCTTGACGTTTACCGCTTCTGCGAACACCTGGCTGGCCAGCATCGACAGTCCCAGTGCCGCGGTTGCAGCGAATTTGCGAATAGCCATTCTTAATCTCCCTTTGATAAGTGCAGTAACCTTTCCATGCATATTTTTGCATGTGTTTGAATTGACGACACCATGCGGGGCAATGGGGCGCGCACTCAACCAAAGAGTGGTTTCATGCGATCAATTTAACGTGCTTGGATTGTGATCTGGGGGTCGCGGGTGCGATGCGTGATGCTTAATCCGGCACCAGCATATAGCCCTCGCCGCGCACGGTCTGAAGATAGCGGGGCTGCTTTGGATCAGTCTCGATCTTGCGTCGCAGGCGGGTAATCTGGACATCTACCGCGCGCTCCTGGGCCTGCCCCCGGTCGCGGCCCAGATCCTCGACCAGCTTAGAGCGGACAACCGGTTCGCGCAGGTTTTCCGCAAAAATGCGCATCAACTGGGTTTCGGTCGCGGTCAGGCGGATCATTTCGTCGCCCTTCATCAGCTCTGCCCGTTCGATATCATACCGAACCGGGCCCATCTGCAGAACTTTTGGTGCCGTGTTTTCGGGTTTGGGTTCGGGCATGCGGCGCAGAATGGCATTGATGCGCAACAGCAGTTCCTTGGGCTCAAAGGGTTTGGGCAAATAATCGTCCGCCCCCGCTTCCAGCCCTTCGATCCGGTCGCCGGTTTCACCTTTTGCCGTCAACAGCAAAACGGGGGTGTTCAGATGCTCGCGCAAGGACCGGGTCAGATCAACACCGGATTCGCCCGGCATCATCACGTCCATGATGATCATGTCAAATTCCAGCCCGGCCAGCAGGCTGCGGGCATGTCTGGCATCGCGCGCCACCGATACCAGAAACCCGTGGCGGGCCAGGAATTTGCGCAGCAGGCCGCGGATACGTTCGTCATCATCGACAATCAGCAGATGTGGGGCTGGGTCGCTCATACTTCACTCTCCCTGATTGTGTAGTAGCGCCGCCGCATCTCGGGGTCCATCATTGCTTCCAGAACCTGGCGAAATCCCGATACCGCTTCGGGCCCGGCAGCGCGGTAGGCCGCGCGCATCCGGGCGCGTTGTGCATCGCTCAGCTTTCTTTCCAGCGCTTCGCCTTCCTCGGTCAGTTTCAGATGCCGCTCGCGTTTGTCCGCAGTACCGACGCGGCTTTCGACCAGACCATCCTCAACCAGTGTGCGCAACACCCGGTTCAGCGATTGTTTGGTCACGCCCAGAATATTCAGCAGGTTGTTCACCGTGGTGCCGGGGCTGCGTGAAATGAAGTGGATCGCCCGGTGATGCGCGCGGCCATAGGCCATTGTCGCCAGAATTCGGTCAGGATCCGCGGTAAATCCGCGATAGGCAAAAAACATTGCCTCGATGCCCTGTCTGAGCTGCTCGTCGGTCAGAAACAGCAGGTTTTCCCCACCCTGTACCTCTGGCATTGCCGTCCTCCGATCACAAACCACTGGTTATGGTTGTTACAATACGTCAGCTTTGTTGACATTCCAAGGTCAAACTGGTACCGAATCGCAGTTTCCGCGCAATATTATGTCCGAACCGGACGTAACGTGCGCAATAAATGAAAAGATAGCCTAAGAGGAGAAGACCAATGGCTGGCTATGATGACCGCGACGGCAAGATCTGGATGGATGGCACCCTTGTCGAGTGGCGCGACGCAAATGTGCATATCCTGTCCCATGCGCTGCACTATGCCAGCTCGGTCTTTGAGGGCGAGCGTTGCTATGACGGCAAAGTGTTCAAAAGCCGCGAACATTCAAAGCGCCTGCTGAAATCTGGCGAACTGATGGATATGGATATCCCCTACACCGTTGATCAGATCGAAGCTGCCAAGAAACAGGTGCTTGACGTCAATGGTCTGACCAACGCTTACGTCCGCGTATTGGCGTTTCGCGGTGCGGGCGAAGATATGGGGGTCGCGGCCTCGCGCAACCCGATCCGCATGGCAGTGACCGCCTGGGAATGGGGCAATTACTATGGCGACGCCAAGATGAAAGGCGCCAAGCTGGATATTGCCAAATGGAAACGACCCAGCCCCGAAACCATCCCCGTCGCGGCCAAGGCGGCTGGTCTTTACATGATCTGCACCATGTCCAAACACGCGGCCGAGGCCAAGGGATGTTCAGACGCAATGTTCCTTGATTATCGCGGCTATGTGGCCGAGGCGACGGGCGCCAACATCTTCTTCGTCAAGGATGGCGAGGTGCACACACCGCTGCCCGATGCCATCCTCAACGGGCTGACCCGCCAATCGGTGATCGGCATGCTGAAAGACCGCCAGATCAAGGTGCATGAGCGCCATATCATGCCCGAAGAACTCGAAGGTTTTGAGCAATGCTGGCTGACCGGCTCCGCCGCCGAGGTAACGCCAGTGGGCCAGATCGGTGACTACCACTTTGAGGTCGGCGCCCTGACCCGCGAAATGTCGGACGCTTACGAAAAACTGGTCCGTTCCTGATCCGAAATGGATTACGGCGCTTTCGCCCAAGACTGGCAGGATGCGTGGAATTTCCACGATCTGACACGCATCCTGTCGCACTACTCCGATCACATCACCTATACCAATCACCGCGGCGTCCTTGCCGCCGAAACACTGATCTTTGATGCGGATGGCATGGTGGTTTAGACTTCGGCCTGCCACGCCCCAAAGGCCAAGACATGAACGCCCTTGCCGACAGCATTGCCCGGCTCAACCTGTCAAACGGCGCAACCCTGTCCTTTCACCACCACCTGCGCAACGGCGATGATGTCATGCGGCAGGTGCTGGCCGCCTGCGACACGCTTGGCCTGCGCGATCTGCATATCGCGCCCTCATCTTTGTTTCCCTGTCACGCCAGCCTGATCCCTTACCTTCAAAACGGCACGATCACCCGGATCACCACCTCTTACATGACCGGCCCCTTGGCCGATGCGGTGCGGGCGGGCGCTCTGCCGCACCCTGTTCATCTGCAAACCCATGGCGGGCGGGCCTGTGCCATCGCCTCTGGCCGCTTGCCTCTCGATGCTGCCTTCATCGCCGCCCCTGCGGTCGACGCCGCCGGCAACCTCAGTGGTGCCACCGGCCCCGAGGCCTGCGGCCCCCTGGGCTATGCCATGGTCGACGCCGCGCATGCGGGTCGTGTCGTTGCGCTCACCGACCACACCGCCGACCGCCTGCCGCGCATCTGCATCCCGGCTAAACAGGTGCATAATATCATTCACGTTCCCCGTATCGGCGAGGCTGCGCAGATTGCCTCGGGCACCACCGGGCGCGCGCCCTCGGAAACCGGCCTGATCATCGCCGATCTCACCGCGCGGCTGATTGCGGCCTCGGGTCTTTTGCAAAACGGTTTCACATTCCAGACTGGCGCCGGGGCAACATCGCTGGCCGTGGCTCGCGCGCTTGCGCCCTTGATGGCCGCTGACAATATCAAAGGTGACTTTGCTGCAGGCGGGATCACCGGCGCTCTGGTCGACATGTTCCAATCAGGCCTCTTCCAGCGGCTCTGGGATGTGCAGGCCTTTGATCTGGCCGCCGTACAATCCTATGCACAGGACGCCGACCACCTGGCCATGTCCGCCGATCAATATGCCAACCCAGAGCGCCCCGACAATATCGCCAACCAGCTTGATGTGATGATCCTTGGCGCGGCTGAGGTTGACATGGATTTCAACGTCAACGTGACCTGCGCCAGCGACGGCCGGATCATCGGCGGCTCGGGTGGGCATGCCGATACCGGCGCCGGAGCCACCCTGCCCATCGTCACCACGCCGCTGGTCGCGGGCGGCTTTGCCAAGCTGGTCAAAACCCTTACCTGCCTCACGACGCCCGGTGCCACGATCGGGGCTTTGGTGACCGAGGCCGGGATCGCCATCCACCCCTCGCGCCCCGATCTGGCACAGGCGGCACGCGCCGCCGGCCTGCCGGTCAAAGACATCAATGACCTGCGCCGACTGGCCAAAGCACACGCCAGCAAGGCCCCGCCCCCCCGCACCACCGGTCGTATCATAGCGCATTGCGAGGCGCCGGACGGCACCGTGATCGATCATATCTGCGCCTGATCCCTTCCCAAGGGGCCGCTTTTCCGGCAGAAATACAGATATGACACCCAACGATCTTGTCCTCACCCCCACCGGCCTGCGGTTTCAGGGGCAGCGTTTTCCCTGCAGCATCGGGCGGGGGGGTATCCGTGCGGATAAACGCGAGGGCGATGGCGCGACGCCCGTGGGCATCCTCCAGATTGTCGGTATGCTCTACCGCCCCGACCGCATGGCGCGCCCTGCGTCCTGGGCTGAACTGATCCGCCCCGGCGATCTGTGGTCGGATGCCCCGGACGATTGGGACTACAACCAGATGGTCCGTGCGCCCTATGCCCCCAGCCACGAGGTGCTCCGCCGCGCCGATCCGCTTTATGATCTGGTGCTGGTCACCGACTGGAACTGGCCTGATGCGCAGCCGGGGCAGGGCTCGTGCATCTTCATCCACCAATGGCGGCGTCCGGGATACCCGACCGAAGGCTGCATTGCCTTCCGCCGCGACCACCTGTTGCGAATCGCCCGCGCCGTCACCCCCGCCAGCCGCCTGATTGTTCGGGGCTAACACGCCTTACGCGCAGAAAGCAGCGCAACGCATGCCCACGCTGCGGAAGCGGCCGAATTCGTGACAAAACCAGTCAGAGTTTTGGCAAGGGTTTGTGGCACAAGAATTTTCAATAGGTTTCGACCGTGAGCAGACAATGCCAAAACGATTGTTTGTGGACAGCTTTGGCTATGCCGGCGCAGCCCAGGGGTGAGACGGACTTGGGTGATGACGGTCAGCTCCGAGCCCAAAGCGGAAGTGCTCCTGCGCTGACGCTCGCAAGTGCAGAAATGCGGTCGCCTAAAATCGTCAGCTGCGCCGCAGAACGAAAAGCGGCTGTTCATCCACAGCGCAGCAAGTTTATTGAAGCCGATGACCGAGTTGCGGACAAGTTAGCCCTCGCGGCTGGCGCGCCAATTGCGGCTTTGGCTTTCAGAAAATATAGCTCCGTATAACCATCGCATGGTTAGTTCTGTTGGCAACGAATTAACCACGTGCCTGTTGCCCCAACCAGTTTGTGAATGCTTTAAGTCTCGGGTTCGGGTTTGGCATTGCCTCGGAAACGACGTCGCTTGCCAGCTTCCATGAAGTCCTTAGACCATTTGTAATAGATACCCTGCGATATGCCTTCTCGGCGGCACAGTTCTGCAATGCTGTCTTCGCCACGCAGGCCGTCCAAAACGATCCTGATCTTCTCTTCAGAGGAATACTGTTTGCGCGTCGCACGTTTGATATCTTTGACGATCTTCTCGCCAGGGCTTTTGCGGGTTCCAGTTGTCTTTCTCATCGTCCACTCCTCAGTGGTTACGATGAGCCAAGAACACTCCCTTATCAAATCACCCTATTTGGACCCATAAGCGCTGACGTCAGACAGTCCAGGAGGATCAACTGTTTCGGCTGCAATTCGCCGCCGAGGACATGAAAGACAGGCGGGCGCGAGTATTTCTTTTACCCAAGAAGCTGGTCGGGCCTATGCGCGACTATCTGGATCGGTTCCGCCCCACGCTTGCACAGGACAGCGAGGCCAATGCGCTGTGGCTCAACCAATATGGAAATGCCATCACGCCTGACGGATTTTCTCGCGAACTTCCCAAAGTAACAAGGCGCTTCCTCGGTGTACCCCTCCGAACTCAGGCGTTCCGCCATATCGCGGCTACCTCCATCGCCGAAACTGATCCGGAGCATGTTAACATCATCAAGGATATCCTTGGTCACGTCACATTGGAGATGTCCGAACGCCACTATAATCGCGCGCAGGGTGTCTCCAGTTGCAGTCAGTTTCAATCGATTGTTGAGGACATCCAGGACAGGCTGCCTATAGTAGGCAGGGCCGATCAGAACAAATTTTCCGGGAGGCCACGGTCATGAAAGCCGCCATTTACGCACGTTATTCAACCGAGATGCAGTCAGAGGCATCGATCGAAGACCAAGTCAGGATTTGTAACAAACTCATCGAGGGGCGGGGTTGGGAAGTCGGGCCGATCTATTCCGATTACGGTCAAAGTGGAGCGACGCATTTGCGCGCCGGATACCAAAAACTCCTAGAGGAGGCACGATATCGCAAGTTCGACGTTGTGGTCGCTGAAGGCCTCGACCGGCTCAGCCGAGACCAGGAGCATATCGCCCACTTCCATAAGCAGATGACGTTCTCTGGTATCCCGATCTTCACCGTGGCCGAGGGCGAGATCACGGAACTGCATATTGGCCTGAAGGGCACGATGTCAGCGTTGTTTCTTAAAGACCTTGCGCTGAAGACGCATAGAGGCCTTGAGGGGCGCGTGAAGCAGGGCAAGGCCGCTGGTGGCTTGTCCTTCGGATACAAAATAGAACGGCAACTGTTACCTGATGGCACCTTCACCAAGGGCGACCGCGCGATCCTTGAAGAAGAAGCGGAAATCGTACGTCGTATCTTCGCGGAATATGCAAATGGAAAGAGCCCTCGAAAAATTGCAGGGGAGCTTAACTCCGAGGGTGTCGGCGGACCTCGTGGCGCGACTTGGGGGCCATCCACGATTTACCGGAATTGGAAGCGTGGGACCGGCATCCTTAACAATGAGCTGTATGTGGGCAGGATGGTCTGGAACCGCCAGAGCTTTGTTAAGGACCCGCTGACGGGCAAACGGCAGGCGCGACTTAACCCCAAGGAAGAATGGGTCATCGAGGAAATTCCACAATTGCGAATCGTCGAGCAGAACCTCTGGGATCGGGTGAAAAAACGGCAATCTTCGACCCGCGACGCTATGAACACTGGCGGCGGTAGACGGCTTGACCATGCGCGAAGAGCAAAATACCTGTTTTCCGGGCTGCTGAAATGCGCCTGCTGTGGTGGCGGCTACGTCCTGATCGGCAAAACCAGATACGGCTGCGCCAATGCGCGCAACAAAGGCATCTGCGACAACCGCCAGACTATTGAGCGGGAGGACCTCGAACAGCGGGTGTTGGAGGGCCTGAAGGACAGGCTCCTGTCGCCTGAACTGATCGCAGAGTTCGTGGCCGAGTACCAACGCGCCTATAACGAGATACGAGCGGCTGAAGTGAAGGCCCAGGCAACGAAGAAGCGCGAATTGGCCAAGGTCCAGAAGCAGCTCGACGACATGGTCGAGGCTGTCTGTAACGGCATGTACCATCCGAGCATGAACGACAAGATGGGCGCGCTCGAATCGCGCAAAGCGGAGCCCAAGACCGAACTTGAGAAACAGCAGGAAGAACCAATCCGCCTGCACCCCAGCCTGAGTGGCATCTACCGTGAGAAAGTTGCGGAACTGTCCGAAGCGCTGAACACCGAGGGTACGCGCACTCAAGCCGCTGAATTGATCCGGGGGTTGCTGACGGAAGTGCGGCTCATACCCGGCGAAGGCGCTTTGTCCATTGAGCTTGTGGGGGAATTAGCGGCCATCATGGCGCTTGAAAATAAAAGCCCCCGAGACACGAAGTCCGGGGGGCAATTAATGATGGTTGCGGGAGGGCGCATTGACCTTGACCGAACCACAGAAGAGTTCCTGAGGTGCATGAGAGGGTCTAAACTCAATCTCTGACAATATGGGCTTATTTTGTTGAAAAACTCTTCCTTGATCGAGGCGTGCATCACTGATTCAATTCCCATCTTGATCGGGGGATTTTGCGATGTTGGGACCGAGGCAGGAAGCACAGGCGGCGCTGTTTTATGAGTTCTC
>NZ_FWFL01000007.1 GCF_900172295.1 Roseovarius litorisediminis | reverse complement strand
AACGAAAGACCATCGACGCGCGACGCTTGCATCACAGACAACGTGCCGCATAATGCAATCAACCAGATGAGCCGAAAACTCTCTTAGTTTAAGCCGCCTTTGGTGCCAAAAACCCTGACGACGGACAGGGGCCAATTTTCGGCGTCACCTATCGGTTTTAACCAAGGTCGCCAACTGAGCGTGGGGCAAGGATGAAAGTAATGCGCGGCTGCGAAGACCAAATGGTTGCGCCTCTGCCTCAAGCTTCAAAAGGGAATGAATGCGTTTCCCGATCATCCCCTCGCGGTCGGGCTAAATCCGGATCACGGGCACAACGTTATTCACGAGGCGTGAAAATGTACAAACCAACATCAGGGGTCTTGCCCCATCACCGCTGCCGCCAAAACGCTGATAGCGCCCGCGCTGCGGGCACGACACCTTTTGAGACAGGGTTCTGTAGGTAATGAGCGAAGACCCAATCATAGAAGCGGCTAGAATTTCGCGAGGCGGCCTCTACCATGAGATGCAGGCGCGTCTTGGGCTGGTGAAAGACGATCAACTGCGCCCGGCTTTCAGAGCGCTTTTCTTTGTTCTGATTGCATGGGCCGTGCCTCTTATCATCAGCATTTTTGAAGGAAAGGCGTTCGGAAGTTTTACCGACATGCCCTACCTGCTTCACTTACCAGTGCTGTCCCGGTTTTTTATCGGGGTGGGCCTGCTCATTGCAATGGAACCCGTCGTGGAACACCAACTTTCCACTGTTCTGCGCCCTCTTCTAAGCCCGCCATTGCTCGCGCCCGGCTCGCACGCGGCTGCTGTATCCTCAGCAACCCTAGCTGTGCGACGTCGCAATTCGCGTTTAGCAGAGATTGTTTGTTTCGGAGTCGCCTGTGGTCTGTCGGTCGGTGCTGGTTTTGGTCTCAGTGCCTTCGATGAAAACTCATGGGCCTTCGTCGCCGACAGTGGGGGGCAAAGCTTTTCTTACGCCGCTTTATGGTGCCTTTGGATCAGCAGTCCGATCTATTTTTTCCTGGTGACACGATGGGTTTGGCGTGTCGTCATCGTAGCGCTACTCCTGAAGTCGATCGCAGATCTTGAATTGCGACTGACAGTCACGCATCCGGACGATGCCGGCGGTATTGGCTTTATGGCTGGATTCCCCAATGCTTATACCCTTTTTGTACTGGTCTTGAGCTGTAATCTGGGGGCTGCAATTGCGGAACATATAAGTGCAGAGACAATCAGTACTACAAGCTTTACTGCGGTGATGATCATCTGGCTCGTGGTGACGAACGGTCTGCTTGCCTTGCCCGCGCTGTTTTTCTCCAAGCCTCTCGGAGATTTGAAACAAAAATCACTGGATGTTGCCCAAGCCCAGGCAACGCGTCATCAACTTGTTCAGGAACATGGCCTGATTGAACAAAGCATCTGTGGCGCAACAGAGAAGGAGATCAAATTGGCCTCTTCGGTTTCAGATCCCGGCGCCATCTTTAAGGCTGCACGAAATCTTTCAACAGTGCTGGTCCAGCGCTCTTCACTTCTGCCCATTTCAGCTGCGGCAGTTCTGCCCGTGTTTGCGGCAGGAGCAACGCAGTTGCCCCTGAAGGACCTGTTTCAAATCCTGCGGAAACTTCTTTTGTTCTAAGGGCGGTGTTGCTGGGCGATTGAGCTCGACAGGGATTTGCAGCAGCCTGAAACTTCGCAGAGATATTCACATCACCCTTCCCATTTTTCTATGCCAGCTCAAAAGTTTTCAAAATTGAGGCCTGTTGAATGTCCATTTTCCACTTTATCTGCAAAAGAACCAAAACCATTCAGATCAAAAGCGGAGCGGGTGGTTTCCATGAATCATTCAGTCCCTGGTGGCGCGGGCTCACCTCTTCAGTTGCCACGGAATTTCGCAGACTCCGACATGCGTACAGGCCTTCTAAAGGCCAGAACCGACAGGTTCCAATATCTATCCGATCTTTGATATTTTGCCTGGTCTGCCTGAGCGTCTCGATGGGACAAACGGCGGAGGTGATTGCTGCAGAGAGCAATCTGGATCACAAACTTTCTCCACTGAACGACGCTTCTGCCAAACCGGAATTCGGGGTTCGCAACGGATCCTTGATCATCGCACCGATACCATTCAGCGATCCGATGATCGACACCGGCATCGCACTTGGAGCAGGGTATCTATTCAAAATTGATGAAGGGTCAGACCCATCTATGGTAGGTTTAGGATACCTGCGCTCGCAAAACGGATCTTCGGCCTACGGCCTCACGTTTAATCTGGCCCTCCAGGACAATCGTTGGTCCATCGGAATGACCTTCATCGACGCGGACATTAATTACGATTTAATAACTGCGCTCGGAACAATCCCGGTCAGTCAGCAAGGTAAGTTGATTAAGTCCAAGCTCACGTACGGCATTACATCGGATTTCCATCTCGGCGTAAGCGCACGCTATCTCGAATCCACTATAGGCTCGTCGAACCCAATTTTTCCAAATTTGCCAACGCATATCCGGTTGCCCAACCAGTTTAGAACCGTTGGCTTTGGCCTGCTCGCAGACTATGACCGCCTCGACAACAAGATTTATCCGACGTCTGGATTTAATCTTTCTTTTTCCAGTACCTACAATAAGCCCTCTGGCAGATTTGGTGATGAGTACATAAAATCCATCTTGACCTACGATAAATACTTCAGCTTAGGCGAGAATGACGTTGTTGCGATAAGGTTGACTGGGTGCTCGGCCCCGGGACGCGTCCCTTTCTACGATCTCTGTTCAATCGGCGGCACAGACGCGTTTCGCGGTTTCAACATCACACAGTTTCTCGATAATGCCCTCGTATCCTCGCAGGTCGAGTATCGCAAACGGCTGGGAAAGCGGCTCGGTGTCGTTGCCTTTGGCGGGATAGGCGGCGTTGGCGGTGGGTTTGACGCGCTAAATAATGTTGCATCGGCATTCGGCTTGGGGTTGAGATACAGGGTATCTAAGAAATTTCCTGTCGACTTCGCCGTGGATGGCTCAATCAACGATGAGCAAGACAGCGTGCTTTATATCTCTGTGGGGCAGAGATTCTAACGGCGGACAGTCGGCAATCCCCCTATTTTTGATGGGGTTCAGCCATAAAATTCACACGGCTGTTTTCGGTTTCATCGCGGGGATCATGCCGCCGATACTCTTGTTGGGGTGCTTGTCTTTGTAAGTTCAGAGCCATTTGGTTGCCTGTAGACAGAAATTGCTTGGAAAGTCACCTTTGGCGGCTGTAACCTCGCGGAAGGAACGTCAAATGGGGAATGTCGGATCTATCACCCGGACGATGCCAAGGCGGCGGTCCGCAACCGCGTGACGTCCAGCATGTCGCCCGAGGACTGGTACAACCAGCTTTCGTGGATCTATGGTGGCAACGGCCTGAGCAACTGAGGAGGAAGCTCCATGTCCCTGACAAGCAAGCCCGAGGAGACGCCGGAGCGGCTGGCGTTCTACGCCAAGATCGACAAGCAGGCCTTCACCCCGCTTTGGGCGGTGATGTCCGACATCATCACGCCGGAGCCGAAGAGCGGCTGCCGCGCGCATCTGTGGAAGTTCGACGCCGCAAGGGCACACCTGATGGAGGCGGGCGGGCTGATCACCGCCAAGGAGGCGGAGCGGCGGGTGCTGATCCTGGAGAATCCGGGGTTGCGTGGGTTGTCGAAGATCACCACCTCGCTCTATGCAGGGTTGCAACTAGTAATGCCGGGCGAGGTCGCGCCGGCCCATCGGCACAGCCAGTCGGCGTTGCGCTTCGTGCTGGACGGATCGGGCGCCCACACCGCGGTGAACGGCGAGCGGACGATGATGAAGTATGGCGATTTCGTCATCACCCCGCCGACCGCCTGGCATGATCACGGCAACCAGACCGAGGCGCCGATGATCTGGCTTGACGGCCTCGACATCCCCATCGTCAGCCATTTCGACGCATCGTTCGCCGAGGGCTACGGCGACGACGAGCAGCCGGTGAGCCGGGAAACCGGGGACAGTCTGGCGCGCTATGGCGCCAACATGCTGCCGGTGGATTACAAACAGGAGAAGCTGGCCTCGCCGATCTTCAACTATCCCTATGCGCGGTCGCGCGAGGCACTGGAGCGGATGAAGGCGCAGGATGAATGGGACCCCTGCCACGGGCTGAAGATGCGCTATGTGAACCCGGTCGACGGCGGACACGCGATGCCGACCATCGCGGCCTTCCTGCAATTGCTGCCGAAGGGGTTCAAATCGGCCGCCTACCGGTCCACGGACGCGACGATCTATGTCTGCGTCGAGGGCGGGGGGCGGACCACCATCGGCGGCGAGAAGTTCGAGTGGGGGCCGAAGGATATCTTCGTCGCGCCGAGTTGGGCCTGGGTCACCCATGAGGCGGAGGGCGAGTCGGTGCTGTTCAGCTATTCCGACCGTGTGGCGCAGGAGAAGCTGGGTCTGTTCCGGCAGGACCGCGGCAACCATTGAAGTGGAAGATGTGGGAGACTGGACCAGACCCGTCATTAGGGCCCTGATCTATGACAAGCTCGTTGGCGTCAGATGATATGCTTTGGCCGCCGATGGGCACAAAATTCATCTGTCTGGCTTCCCTTCGGGCCTTTCTCCAAATGTCCGGGTAGGGTAAGGGCTACGCCTAGCGCGCACTCACCGAACGTCCAGATTGCCCCACAATCCTTCCGTTTGAACGCGGCGCAGCATCGTGCAGAAAGGGCTCATCCCGGCCAATCGCTGCGCGTTGCCCGAAGGTCTGGGTCACCGAAGCAACCAGCCATTTGATCTGTTGATAGCATGTGTCGGTTGACATGGTGTCGACGTCTGGAGAGGGAGGGATGGCCGGAGGACTAACGATGTCTAAAGTTCAACTTCCTGCCATAAAACCGAGGCGCAAAGCCTGGAACAAAGATCGCCTGATCGGTCAGAAACGTCCGCTTCTTGCGAAACAGGTCTGGGCCATCCGCGCCCGGCTGAAACTCGCGGGTAATCTCAGGGACCTCGCGCTCTTTAACCTTGCAATCGACAGCAAGCTGCGAGGTTGTGACCTCGTTCGTCTCAAGCTCACCGACCTTGTCATTGGCGACCGCGTTCGCGACCGGGTAACGGTGGTCCAAAGCAAGACAAAAAGGCCGGTTCAATTCGAGGTGTCAGAGTACACGCGCGAGTCTATCTGGAACTGGGTGTGTCGACCGGAGATGCTCGGCCGCATTTTTCTTTTCCCAAGCCGCTTTCATGAAAGCCCGCACATCTCGACCCGGCAGTACGCGCGGCTGGTCCGCGACTGGGTCGCCGCGATTGGTCTGGATCCAAGTGGCTACGGCACGCACTCGCTGAGGCGCACCAAGGCGGCCCTGATCTACCGCAAGACGGGCAATCTGCGCGCTGTTCAGCTCCTGCTTGGCCATACCAAGGTGGACAGCACGGTGCGATACCTCGGTGTTGAGCTTGAGGATGCGCTGAGTATCGCGGAACGTATCGATATTTGAAGAAGAGGTAGGCGGCGTTGGTCGCCTGCCTTTCCTTGCTATTTGCCGGGGACCGCGATCTTCCACTGGACTTCCGAGCCAAGCCGAGCGTCACTGGAGACAACGACACACTCAGATCTCTCGCCCGGAATGCCGGGCTTTCCTCGGTACGGGGCAACGAAGCCCCGCGACCTGGAGGAAAAGGCAATGACCGAACACCAGATGATAGAACACGAGACTGAGGCCGCCGCACCCGGATCTGCGAAGCCCAGGCCGGGAAACACGACGGGCAAGTCCAAATCGGACAAATTGTCCAAACTGCTATTGCGCCAGAACGGCGCAACTGTGGCCCAGCTCCAAAAACAACTCGGCTGGCAGCCGCATACGATACGCGCCGCGATCTCGCGACTGAGATCTTCAGGGCTTACTATCGATCTGGACCGGTCCGGCAAGGTAGCGCGCTACCGCGTAGTATCCGAGAAGGATCAATGATCACGACGGCGACGAAGCCGGACATCCACCGACTGGAGGAGGCGGATGCGGCTGCACTTCGGCAGATCTGGCGCGAGACTAGGGGCACCGCGCCGCCCAAGACCCTTACCGCGCGTCTAATGCGGCTGTCGCTGGCGTGGGAGGTACAGGCTGTCTCGGAGGGTGTAGAGAGCGCAAGGGACCGGAAGAGTTGGCAACGGATCATGAGGGCGCGATCGGTCCCCGTCAGGCAGGCCGGCGGACCGGGTGTCCCCAGGACCGCCGTAAGTGAAGGCACCCGCATCCTGAAGGCCTGGGGTGCGACCACGCATGAAGTGCTGATCACCGGAGACGGTGGCGCCACCTGGAACGGTCAGAGCTATTCCTCGCTGTCGGCAGTGGCGCGGGCAATGACCGGGACCAACCGCAACGGTCCGAAGTTCTTCGGGTTGCGCGAGGGCGCAAAACCATGATCCGGCAACGCTGCGCCATCTACACCCGCAAGTCGACCGAAGAAGGGTTGGATCAGGACTTCAACTCGCTGGATGCGCAGCGCGAGGCCTGTGCGGCCTATATCCTGAGCCAGAGGCATGAGGGCTGGGCGGAACTTTCTGATCGCTATGACGACGGAGGGTTCTCTGGTGGCTCAATGGATCGCCCGGGCCTCAAGCAGTTGCTCAAGGACGTCGAGGCGGGCCGCATCGACATCATCGTTGTTTACAAAGTCGACCGTCTGACCAGATCTTTGTCCGACTTCGCGAAGATGGTCGATCTCTTTGACGGGGCAGGGGTGTCGTTCGTATCGGTCACCCAGGCCTTCAATACAACCTCGTCCATGGGTCGCCTGACGCTCAACGTTCTCCTTTCCTTCGCTCAGTTCGAACGCGAAGTGACGGCCGAGCGCATCCGCGACAAGGTGGCGGCCTCCAAACGCAAAGGCATGTGGATGGGTGGTGCCGTCCCCTTGGGGTACGACGTCAAAGACAAGGCTCTCATTGTCAACCCGGTTGAGGCCGAAGCAACCCGAACAATCTTCGCCGAATACCTCGCCGCCGGCTCGGTGCGGGAACTGTCCAATAAGCTCGACGTACTTGGCACTGTCAGCAAGCGCCGGACCGACCGGCACGGACGCACGATGGGGGGGTGCGTCCTTCTCTCGTGGTGCGCTCTACAACATCCTGCGCAACCCCATCTATATCGGCAAAACCCGCCACAAGGATGAGTTCTATGATGGGCTACATGAGGCCATCATCGACGATGCTACCTGGCAGCAGGTGCAGGGGCTGCTCGCAGAGCACGGTGGCAAGAAGATCTTCGCATCGCGACGGTCGGCGAAGCGCACGCTGGACAGGCTGCTCTTCGATTCAACCGGTCGTCCCATGCGCACGACCTACGCCATCAAGTCGAAACGCGAGGGCGGAACAGACCAATCGCGGCGGTATTGGTACTACACGTCAAAGCCATCAAGCAAAGAGGACAAGGACGGCATCGAACGGCTGCCCGCCGAAGAAGTCGAGCGACTGGTTCTGAACAGCCTCAAATCTCACTTGGGAGACAAAGCCTGGCTGGCCAGACAGATTGGATCTGCGGTCGATCCGAATCCATCCGTTTTAGCAGAAATCCTTCGAGCAGCTGATGCCTGGTGTGACCAAGCCGCGGCAACCAATGACGACGCAGAACCTCAGCATCTTAACGGGTTGGTCGATCGCATTGATGTAAAAAAGGGACAGTTAGGTGTAAAGATCAATCTAGGTGCGTTGCTCTCATCTGAGGCTGCCCAACAACCGATCCCTACCACCTTGGAGGTTCCTTTCCAGAAGCGTCAAAGCGGCCGGGCGAAACCAATCGTCATTGCGCCGCCGGATGCGACGCAGCCTGACAAGGACCTCATCAACCTTGTTGCTGATGCGAGGCGGTGGTCCGCTGAACTTCTAGACGGCAGGTCCAGCACCATCCGTCAGATTGAAGATCGCGAAGGACTTCGGAGTGGATCGGTCAGCCGCATCCTGCCGCTGGCCTGGCTGGCGCCGGACATCTCGGCAGCCATTCTAGAAGGCCGTCAGCCAGCGCATCTCACGGCAATGAGACTGCGCAACCTTCCGGAATTGCCGGTGGACTGGAACGAGCAGCGAGAGATTCTGGGCGTCCCGCATCACTAGAGCATCCAAGCCCGGCCCAAGACCTCACCCGCAATTGCCCCGCTGAGACTTCTGCCGATATCGCGTTAAACTGGCCCGGATCTGAGACGGTTTGTGAGGTCTCTACCGTCACGACCTCTCGTAACTCACGGAAAAATAAACACTACCCAGACTGGGTGTGACCGACACGGTTTCGCGGAGACTGAGTGGTGGGCGACCCTGGAATCGAACCAGGCGTGCGTCTCCGCGAGGGAGTTACAGTCCCCTGCCACACCTTGCGGCCTGTCGCCCACTGTCAGCAGCAACACTGTCTGACGTGGGGGGCTGATTACTAGTGCGGTCTGACTGCGTCAACAGGAAAATGCCTTGCAAGCCGGCCTGTAGCGTCGCATTGTCACGCGCCTGAGATAAGGGGCGGAAGAACAAATGAAAAAACCCCGCTGGGTGATAGACAAAGAGCAGGCCAAGCGCGCGGCCGCCAGTGAAACCGTGTGGCTGTTCGGGCTGCACGCGGTGCGCGACGCGCTGGAGAATCCCAAACGCGAAAAACTGCGGCTGATTGTGACCCGGAACGCTGGCGACAAGCTGGCAGACGCAATAGCGGCATCGGGGATTGAGCCGGAAATGGCAGACCCACGCAAATTCACAGCGCCTCTTGATCCGCAGTCGGTACATCAGGGCGCCGCACTGGAGGTAAAGCCGCTTGACTGGGGGGGGCTGGAAGACTGCTGTCTGGGTGATGGTGAACGCCCGCCGCGGGTCATCTTACTGGACCGGGTGACGGACCCGCATAATGTGGGTGCAATCCTGCGCTCGGCCGAGGTTTTTGGTGCCTGCGCGGTTGTCGCCCCGCGTCATCATTCTGCGCCTGAAACCGGTGCACTGGCCAAAACGGCCAGCGGTGCATTGGAACGTCAACCCTATCTGAGGATTCGCAATCTGGCGGATGGGATTACCGCGTTGCAGTCGATGGGGTATATAGTGCTGGGACTGGATGGCGAGGCCGAGGTAACAATCGAGCAGGCCATTGAAGGGCAGCGCGACAGGCCGGTAGCTCTGGTGCTGGGGGCCGAGGGCCCCGGATTGCGGCAGAAAACCCGTGAAACCTGCGATCAGCTGGTTAGAATTGATTTTGCCGGTTCCTTTGGTTCTCTCAACGTCTCGAACGCCGCCGCAGTTGCGCTTTATGCCGCTCGGGCCTGAGATTTTTCTGCGAAAAATCTTTGACAGATGGCCGGTTCAGCGCAGGGCGGCCTGATCTTCGAATGCGCCTATAAACCGGCCTTTGATCATCCAGCTGAGGCCGAAGCTGACCAAAGCGATGGTTTCCAGAACAAAGGTCAGCCGCCAACCGTCCCACCAGGTGACAAATGCCTCGGACGCTTCAGGCGACAGGACCATTTTTGCGATGATGGCGGCGCCCCCCATGATGCCGACAGCGGCGAAAATGGCCATGCCAAGGATTTTGTACCATCCGTTGCGGCGGTCTTTGCGACTGCCCGCCGCCAGTGATGCCAGGGAATTCACTCGCGTGAACACAAAGTATGAAAAATAACCCAACACGCTGAACATCACCGCTGCGCCACCGAAATGCAGGGCTTTCAGAATGCCCGGAACATGTGCCGCATCCCCAAAAACGGGGAAAGTGGCCCACATATCGTATGAGATCGTACCGGTGATTGTCCCGCCGGGTGGATGAAACGCCTGAGATCCGCTTGCGTGGTTTAAAAAGGCCCGTGCGACCTCGGCCCCGTTGTAGGTGCAGCCCGAGCCGGTTGTCGGTGAAAACGCAATCAGAAAAGCGCTGATGCCCGCCAGCTTGATCAGCCAGATATCGTACCATTCGTGCGCACGATAACCGTCAACCTGATGTGGTCGGAAGCTGTAGAAAAAGGTCAACAAGAGGCCGATGAAGGTTAGGGATCCGACAAAAAGATCGCCCCCGATGCGGCTGAAATAGTAGTGGCTGATCGAGGCATTGAAACATGTATTCGTAAAAACAGTCAGCAAGATCAGCCAGACTGGCAGGAACAGGGCGACATATCCAACGCCGCGGTTTACCCGCTTTAGGCTGAGGGCAAAAGGCAGGTCATCAGGGGCAATCGAGGGGTCTGGAATCTGGGTCATCAGACTAAATTCTCTTGAATGCAGCAGGTTGCGTTATAGCACGTATTTGGCGATCTTGGTACTTTGCCGCACAACGGGTTGGAAAATCTGCGGGTTGGAAAATCTGCAATCTCTCCTAAGTCTGCTTTAATAATTCAGGCTCAAATTGTCAGGCTAAGGGCGGTGAACGCATGACACCCAAGATTGCAACCTGCAGCTATTGCGGTATGCGCGCAGCGCTGCTTTGGGACAAGGCCAGGCATGAATTGGCTTGCGCGTCTTGCGGGGCCCCGTTGCACGATATCAAGATGATGCCGCAACATTCTGAAACTGAGGGTAAAAAGCGAAAATCAATTGTGTCCAGGCGGCCCGCAGTGATTCAGCAACCGCGATGGTTTCAGGAAGTTTCGGGCAACAGGCAAAATCAACGCCCCCGGCACAAGCGGTCGAAACGTCGCAAGCCCCTGGCCCGGCGTGTGCTGGACGAGCTATGGGATGTGGTCGAAGATATTTTTGATTAAGGGTCAGCTGTGCGAATTAAAAATTCTGTTCACAGCTATATTACAAACTCTTTTTATTGTCGGATTCGGACCTATTTAAAGTCCAGAAGCGTTGATACGGAACATCAATGTTTCTTTTCACTGTCCCTCGTTCCGCGACTGGCGCCCAGGTTTTACCCTGGGCGCTTTTTTCTTTGCAGCGACTGCTTTCATGCCTCACGAGGTTTTCCAGTCACCAGCCTTGTTCCACCACCTGTGCGGGTTGTTGCTATCATCCAGCCCCTTGCACTGGCTGCGCAGCACCTCGGTCACGGTGATGACAGGTTCATAATAGCTATGCACCGCATAAATTGCTTCGATCACCGCGCGTAAAGTGATGGGGTCGCGGGGCAGGAAGAGCCGCATTTCATCAACGTCAGGCCGGTGGCGCGTGTCGTCTTCAGCGCCGGTGGGGGCTCCGTTTTGTGGTCGGTAATATTCAATCCCGCCGGTGGCGCGGTACGCATTGTGGTCGGTTTTGCCGTGCTTCAGCGGTGCAATCCTGATAATCGCGTCGAAGATGCGGTCGACGTCCTCGGAAGGCGCTTGAAACATGAGCAACCACACCGGCTGCATCTCGATTGGCGCTGTATCAAATCCTGTGGCAATGATGCTCATTCTGGTCTCCTTGTCCGGGTTTCCGTGCGGTTTTGACAGACCGTTCCTGACAGCATCCTGTCAGCAGCATACTTATCTCTGGAAATGTTTTCCCAATGACTTGCAGCCGGTTAAAATGCAGGTAGGGTGCTGGCATGAATGAGAGTTATTCTGACGACTATCTGCGAGATATCCTGACCCGCACCAAACGTGTGGCGGTGGTGGGTGTGTCGATGAACCCGGTGCGGCCCAGTTATTACGTGGCGCGGTATTTGGCCCTGAAGGGGTTCAAGGTTGTGCCGGTCAATCCGGGCCATGTTGGCGAAATGCTTTTTGGCCAAAAAGTTGTGGGGCGCTTGTCGGATATCGAAGGGCACGTCGATATGGTGGACATTTTCCGCCGGTCCGAACACGTGCCCCCCATCGTCGACGAGGCCCTGTCGGCGTTTCCGAACCTTCAGACGGTTTGGATGCAGATTGGCGTGGTCAATGAGGAAGCCGCCGAAGTGGCCCGCGCGCGCGGCGTTGAGGTGATCATGAACCGCTGCCCCAAAATCGAATACCAGCGCCTGTTTGGCGAACTGCGGATGGGCGGGTTTAATACAGGGGTGATTTCGTCAAAGCTCTGAGTTTGGGAAGCTCTGGCGGCTATGAACTCAAACCAGAGCTCCTCTAAAACAACTGATACCCGCATATGTTATAAGGTATGGGCGAGCTGTCGTCGCCTTCGTGTTATTTAGCAACAGAAAAATCTCCGTCAGCAGTGCCTTTTCCGTCGGCCCTGAACTCCGCCTGCACGCGCACCCTTTTCCCGCATTTGTCAAACGTCCAAATCTCTAACCAGTGGCCCTGCTTCAGCTTCCTTTTCGATGTGAAAATCACTTTCTCTTTTACAGCTGTAACTTTCGTGTCGATAATTTTGGCAGTTTTGCAGGACATGGGTTTCTGAATATGCGCTACGGTTGCAGCCATCTCCCAGGACTGGACTGCCAGAGCTGGAGAATATTTTGTGTACGAGTTTCCTGGCAGAACCTCTTGGATTTTATCAAGTTGCTCTTTGAGAGACTGGGCCGCGATGGGACCCGTTAAAGTGATCGAGAAAGCGGCGATGAACAGGCACCTTAGTGCGACTCCGAATAGCCTGAATAATTCACGAAGGACATCACTGCTTGCACGTTTAACTGACACCTTTTCCTCCTCAAATCCCTGCTCTACGTGCTGTTTATATGAAATAAACGGGGCTACTTTTTGATCGAAATCAAAGGATTGCACGACGGCGGGGCCTGAAAAGGCGGTCGCCATAAATCTCGGCCTCGCCCATCAAGCGGCCGCTGACAATTCCCCGCAACAGGGCTTAATTATCAACGGTTGCCTTGAAATCAGCCGCGATACGCAGTTCGCGCAGGGGGCGGACCCGGGCGATGCAGGCGGTGTAGATCGGATCGGCCTTATAGGCGGCCAGTGCGGCCTCGTCGGCAAACTCGGCATAGACCACCAGATCAACCTGCGCCCCGGCGATGCCGTCGCTTTGCAGATTGCGCCCCACTTCAAAATGTTGCGAATGGGGAATGTCGCGCAGCATCATCAGGCCGTCCTGAATGGTCTGGACATCTTCGGGCTTACTAGCGCTGAAAAAAACAATGTGGCGGATCATGGTTAACTCTTGTTGCGTGAGGCTTTTTCGGCAAGGCCGCTGGTGCCCTGACGGCGGCCTAGTTCCGCCATGACGTCTGAAAGTGGAACGCCTCGTGATTGCAGCATGACCAGCAGATGGAACAGCACGTCCGCGGCCTCAGATGTCAGGGCCGTGCGGTCACCTTTGGTGGCTTCGATGATGGCTTCAATGGCTTCTTCGCCAAACTTCTCGGCGCACTTTTCAGGGCCCTTGGCTAACAATTTTGCTGTCCAGCTGCTATCAGGGTCAGCCAGGGTTCGGTCTGCGATAATCTGGGCAAGGTCGTCGAGTGTCATGCGTTCATCCGTGTGGGAATACCTGCGGCGGCCATATGCTCTTTGGCTTGTTGAATGGTGAATTCGCCAAAGTGAAAGATCGAGGCCGCCAGCACAGCGCTTGCACCGCCCTTTGTGACACCTTCGACCAGGTGGTCAAGGGTGCCAACACCCCCCGAGGCGATAACAGGAATATCAACCGCGTCACTAATCGCGCGGGTCAGGGGCAGGTTAAAGCCTTGCTTGGTTCCGTCGCGGTCCATTGAGGTCAGCAGAATTTCACCGGCGCCCTTTTGCTCAACCAGTTTGGCGAATTCCACAGCGTCAATGCCGGTAGGTTTGCGCCCGCCGTGGGTGAAAATTTCCCATTTGCCGGGGCTGACGGTTTTGGCGTCGATGGCCACGACGATGCACTGGCTGCCAAACTGCTGTGCAGCCTCGGCCACCACATCGGGGTTGGCGACCGCGGCGGAATTAAAGCTGACCTTGTCGGCCCCGGCCAGCAGCAAGGCGCGGACATCTTCAACTGTACGCACGCCACCGCCGACGGTTAGTGGGATATAACACTGCTCGGCCGTGCGGCGCACCACATCAAACATGGTGCCCCGGTTTTCGTGGGTCGCCTGGATGTCAAGAAAACACAGTTCATCCGCGCCCGCCGCGTCATAGGCGCGAGCAGCATCAACCGGATCACCCGCATCGCGAAGGTCAACAAAGTTCACACCCTTGACCACGCGGCCATCAGCCACGTCAAGGCAGGGGATGATACGGGTCTTGAGCATGTTCTTGCTTCCCGGCATAGATTCACGCGATTGTTTATGTGCAAATCAGGTTACATGCCAGAGGGTACACCCTGATACATTTGGATTCGTAGGAGATTACCATGAAAAATCTGATCGCCGCCGTCGCCCTTGGCCTTTCAGCCTTGCCCGCACTGGCCAGCAATGACGATATTATCAAGGTCAAGGCGGCTGGAGACGTGGCCACCACGATGGACGCACTTGAGGCGGCCGTGACCGGGGCAGGGGCCACGGTTTTTGCCCGGGTTGACCATGCAGCGGGGGCTAAAAAGGTGGGGATGGAGCTGGCGCCTGAACAGGTGCTGATCTTCGGCAACCCCAAACTGGGCACACCCGCAATACAGGATAACCCGTTGGCAGGATTATTCCTGCCCTTGAAAGTGCTGGTTTACCAAGACGGAGCAGGGCAGACGTGGCTGGCCTATGAAGACCCCAAAGAGATGCTGGACGATCTGGGTGGCATTTCGGATGATGCCGAATACATCAAGAAAATGACCGGCGCGTTGGGCAAGCTGACAGGTAAGGCTTCGGGGATGTAACATCCCCCCGGGGTTACTCAGGGCCAGCGACCTGTTCATCTGATACCTGGACTATTCGCTGGCCTTTAATACGTTGAGCGCCTGAGCCAGATCAATCGCGCCATCATAAAGCGCGCGTCCCGAGATTGCGCCGTTAAGCGATGCACCGCAATCGCGCAACGCGATGAGGTCGTCGAGGGATGATACACCACCCGAGGCAATCACCGGGATGCTGACGGCATTGGCCAGCGCTGCCGTGGCCTCGACATTCGGGCCCTGCATGGCGCCGTCGCGGTTGATGTCGGTGTAGATGATCGCCGCCACGCCTGCGTCTTCAAAGGATCGGGCCAGATCAGTGACCATCACATCGGTTTCTGTCGCCCAGCCCTTGGTTGCCACACGGCCATTACGTGCGTCGATACCGACGGCGACTTTGCCGGGAAACTCGTGGGCGGCCTCGCGTACCAAAGCGGGATTTTCGACAGCCACCGTGCCCAGAATTACGCGTGCGAGCCCCTTGGACATCCAACGTTCGATTGTGGCCATGTCGCGAATGCCTCCGCCCAGCTGGGCCGGTACCTGACACCGTTCCAGGATGGCCTCGACCGGGGCGGCATTGATCGGCTCGCCTGCGAAGGCGCCGTTCAGATCCACCAGATGCAGCCATTCACACCCCGCGGCGACAAACTCCATCGCCTGCGCGGCAGGGTCGTCGTTGAACACTGTGGCTTTTTCCATCTCGCCCTTGAAAAGCCGCACGGCTTGCCCGTCTTTGAGGTCAATTGCAGGATAAAGAATCATGTTCACGGCCTTTTGTCGCAACGTCACGGCCTTTTGCACAGCCTGAAAGCGAATTGCAATGTAGACAGGGCAAAGGCCGGTAAGGCATCTGTAAGCTATATGGGGCACTTGCCTCCAACCGAGATAACCCGGAGGATTAAGGAATGAAGAAACTTTTGGTAGCGGCCGCGGCCCTCGTGATCGGTGCTGGTGCAGCTATGGCTGATCCGCTGGAAGGTCTCTGGCGCACGGCAAAGGATGATCATGGCGATTCTGGTCTGATCAAGGTGGCGCCCTGCGGCAACCAGCTTTGCGGAAAGCTCATCAAGTCGTTCGATTCTTCCGGCAAAGAAAAAGCTAGTACCATGATCGGCCGTAACATCATTTCCGAAACCCAGCACAAGGGCGGCGGAATCTACAAAGGCAAGGTCTATGCGCCCGACCGTGACAAAACCTATAGCTCGAAGCTGCGTCTTTCGGGTGATACGCTGGATGTCAGCGGCTGCGTATTTGGTATCTGTCGGAATGGCGGTACCTGGAAGCGCGTGAACTGACGCCGTCCTGACCCGGGGCAACCACCCTGATCTGCAAGCTTTCGGATAGGCCAAAACTGGCCTGTCCCAAATTTCTTTTCGTCGGGCAATAGACGCAATATTGACGATAGAGTAATTTAGTCTCGTCCCGTTGGCTGGGTGCGGGGCACGTGCCCTCCGGGTTGGGGGTTTTGCTGGTGGGGGATGTGCCGGTGAAAAAGTTGTATCTGACAAGCTTGTTTTTGATTTTCATGACGACACAAGCGCTGGCGCGCGACCCGGTCCTGGGGGTCTGGCAGGCACCGCCCGATCGAAAGGGCCAGATTGGCCATATTCAGATTTCCCCCTGCGGTTCAATGCTGTGTGGCACCATCATCCAAGCCTATGACCCAAGCGGGAAAGAGGTTGTAACGCCAAATGTCGGCAAGCGGCTTTTCTGGAACATGAAGGTCGAAGGTGCCGGCGCTTATGGGGGGGGACGTGTTTTTGTGCCTGCTCATAATCGCGAATACGATGCGGCCATGAAACTGCAGGGCCAGAAACTTTCGGTCAAGGGGTGCGTTGGCCCTGTCTGTCAGGGGCAGGTCTGGACCCGCGTCCGATAGGTGCCGGGCGAGGCAGGCGGTTTTTGCAAACAGATGCTCAGGCCTATGGTCGGCCTTCGCGCGATCCGAACACCGACCAGCCGGTCATGTCCGCAAATCTCTGCATTGCTTCGGTGCCCAGTTTCGAATTGCCATAATTGTTCAGGCCCGGCGACCAGACCGCGACCGAGGCTATGCCCGGCACGATGGTCAGAATGCCGCCGCCCACGCCGCTTTTACCCGGCAAGCCAACGCGATACGCATAGTCACCTGAACCGTCATAGTGGCCACAGGTCATCATCAGCGCGTTTATGCGGCGGATGCGGTCAGGCGAGACCAACCGCGGCGCGGCCTTGTCCCCAACCAGAAAAAGCCCGGCATTGGCCAGTTGCGTACAGGTCATTTCAATGGCGCACTGGTGAAAATAGGTCCCCAGAACCAGATCGGGCGCGTTTGCCAGATTTCCATGTGACAACAGGAAATGGGCCAGCGCAAAATTCCGATGCCCGGTGGTGATCTCGGACTGGGCAACGCTTTCGTTGATGTGGATGTTGTCATCGCCCGCGGCGGCGCGCACAAAACGCAGAAGTGAACCCAGGGTTTCCCTGGGGGAGGACCCAGCAAGAACGGTGTCTGTCGTGACAATCGCCCCTGCATTGATGAACGGATTTCGTGGGCGGCCCTTTTCCTGTTCCAGCAAGATCATCGAGTCAAAGGCCTGGCCTGATGGCTCTCGTCCAACCCGCGCCCAAAGCCGGTCACCGACCTTGCCAAGGGCCAGCGCCAGGGTGAAAACCTTTGAAACCGATTGAATCGAAAATGGCGTGTGGGCGTCGCCGGCGAACATCGTCTTTTTGCCAGGACGTGCAACTGCAACGGCAAATTGGTCGGGATTCACCCTGGCCAGTTCGGGGATGTAATCGGCCACGCGACCCCTGTCTGGAGTTGCAAAGGCTGCCGACGCGACGTCGTCAAGGATCTGTTGCAGGCTGTCCTTGCCTTGGGCCATTCAGGGAGTCCAGCCCAGGAAATTCGCGATCATCCGCAATCCTGTGGCCTGGCTTTTTTCAGGGTGAAACTGGGTGCCAATCAGGTTGTCCCGGCCCACCACGGCGGTAATGGCCCCACCATAATCAACATGCGCCAGCAGATGCGCGGGGTCAGCCACGCGAAAATAGTAGGAATGCACAAAATACGCATGTTTCCCAGTGCTTATGCCGTCGAAGACGGGGTGATCATGATCAATCACCAGATCGTTCCACCCCATATGGGGCACTTTCAGTGCCGGATCAGAGGGCGCGATATGCTCAACCGTGCCGCCGATCCAGTCAAAGCCCGGTGTTTCGGTATATTCCAACCCGCGCGTGGCCATCATCTGCATGCCGATGCAAATCCCCATAAAGGGACGGCCGCCGGCAATAACAGCCTCTTCTATGGCTTCGTACACACCGCGATGGTCAAACAGTTCCTTCCGGCAGGCCGGGAAAGCGCCATCACCGGGCAAAACCACGCGATCAGCCTTGCGGATGATATTGGGGTCTGAAGTGACAATGACAGTTCCTGCGCCTGTCTCGGACGCCATACGCTGGAACGCCTTTTCGGCCGAGTGCAGATTGCCACTTTCGTAATCGACGATGACCGTTTGCATCAGTTTCAAAGCGCCCCTTTGGTTGACGGAATCGCATCCGATTTGCGCGGGTCAGTTTCTACCGCTTCGCGCAGGGCGCGGGCGACGGCCTTGAATGCGGCCTCGGCCATGTGGTGGCTGTTGATCCCGTGCAGGGCGTCAACGTGCAGGGTTATGCCGCCATGGGTGCTGAGCGCCTGAAAGAATTCGCGAACAAGTTCGGTATCAAAACTACCGATTTTGGAGGTCGGCAGTTCCATATTCCACACCAGATAGGGGCGGCCAGAGAGGTCAAGGGCAGCACGTACCAGCGCATCATCCATAGGCAAAAGACAGGCGCCATAGCGGCGGATACCTTTTTTGTCGTTAAGCGCCTGAGCCAAAGCCTGACCTAGGGCAATGCCCACATCCTCGACCGTGTGGTGATCGTCGATGTGCAGATCGCCAGAACAGCGGATTTTCATGTCGGTCAGGGAATGGCGTGCCAGTTGGTCCAGCATGTGATCAAAAAAGCCCACGCCGGTCTGGTTGTCATAGGTGCCGGTGCCGTCCAGATTGATCTCGACGCTGATGTCGGTTTCGGCTGTTTTTCGCGTTACTTTAGCGCTGCGCATGGTGCCTCCGCTGGGTTGCTGAGGCGGTGTATAATCTGCCCCGCACGGCGCGCCAAGGCCCAAGCGGCGATGGCGCGCCAGGAAGGGGGTGGGCGTTGCCCAAAAACCTTCCAGGGTCAGGTGGTTACGGACCAGAATTTGCGCTCAGGTGACCTTCGATCAAGGCGGCCAGCAAGGCGGGGGTTTCGTACATCGGCAGGTGGCCTGCCTCTTCGATCACGGCAAGATCGGCATTGGGCAGCCATTTCATGATCGTGTCATTGTAATGATCAGCCTGAAAACCTGGCAGATCCTGGCGTCCTGCGATGACAAGGGTTGGGGTTTCGATGTGGGCGGTAGCCAGTTCGTCTGAGAAATCTTCGTCTACCCAAATGTGGTAGTAGCCCAACATCGCATCCGGGTTGGAGGTGGCGATGTTGCCACTCGCCACAGCCTTGGCAAAGCGAGCGGTCAGGCGGCCGCCGGTCAGGCCTGCGGCCAGTTGTTGCGCGATTTCGGGGTTATGGATGGAAGCGGTGAGAAAGCCCTTGGTATCGTCATCTGCCGGGTAGCCATCGGCTGCCACAGGGGTAACCGCGATCATGGACTTCAGGCGTTTTGATCCGGATCTCCAGTCATTCAATGCCATGCGTTGCACGATCATGCCAGATTGCGAGTGACCGATGACATGGAACCTGTTCCAGCCCAGATGGTCGGCAAGGTTCAGGGCATCGCTTGCGGCCTCGGACGAGGTATATTCGCCTTTTATTGTGCTCGATCCGCCATAACCGCGCAGGTCGGCAAAGACGTAAGTATAGACGTCAGGATCAAGGTAGGGTTTCACATTGTCAAAGCTGCCAGCGTTGTCGATCCAGGAATGCAAGACCAGCACATTTTCGGGGCCGGAGCCAAAGCTGTGGTGGTTGAGGATGGTATCCTTGGCGTGGGCAATTTGGGACATCAGGATTGTTCCGATTACGGTGGTAAAAAAGAAGGCAAGACGGCGCAGGCCGTTCAGGAGCGGGTGTAAGCCGGTCATTTTTTGTCCTTTTGTTTCATGAGTGGTGGGTTTGGGTCAGTTGCGGCCAGCCATTACACCGCCATCGACGTTCCAGATCGCGCCGGTGACCCACTGGGCTGCGTCCGACAAAAGAAAGTCTATTGTGGAGGCGATATCGCCAGGCGTTCCGATGCGGCCAATTGGGTGAAAGGCGTCAAAACTGTCGTGCAGGGTTTTGCTGATCTCGGCGGGCGGAATGAACGCTCCAAAGATGGGGGTCTCGACAACAGCGGGGGCCACGGCGTTCACGCGGATGCCATGCTCGCCCAGTTCCATTGCCAGATGTTGCGTCAGTGCGTGCAGACCTGCCTTGGCCATGGAATAGGCCGAGGAAGGCGTGGCTTTAATTGCCTGATGCGCCCACATTGAGCCAATATTGACGATCGAGCCGCCGCCCGCGATGGCATTCACAGCATTTTTGACACTACCCGGTTGCGTAAGGTCAACGCCAAAGCTGTGAACAGCGCCTTTGGTGCTGAGGGATTTCATTGCATTTTTAAGCTTTTCGCCGGGGCGGGCCATCAGGCCAACCTCGGCCCCGCGTTCAAGAAGCCGCTCTGCAGTGGCATAGCCCATGCCGGAAGAGCCTCCAATGATCAGGGCGAGGGGTGGGGTGGGTTTCATTTAGGTCTCCGATTTAAACTATCTACTGGTCGATAGGTAAAGCGGATAGATCTTGGCGGGCGCTATGTCAATGACTATCTATCACTAGGTAGCTTTAAGCGGACTGGTTTTGTGGACTGCGCTTGATTCTGAGCGCGCCGCCCTCTATCTATCGGTAGGGAAAGGAGCAGCCATGACTGAACCAGACATGAAGGAAAAGATCCTCGATGCAGCCGAGACGATGATCCGGGGACGGGGGTACAACGGGTTCAGCTTTCGCGAAATCGCCGACGTAGTAGGTGTGAAAAGTGCCAGTGTGCATTATCATTTCCCCACCAAAGCAGCGCTTGGGGTTGCCGTGGCAAAGCGCTACACTGACGGTTTTCTTGAGGCATTGGGCCCAGTCGAGGACGCGCCGGAAAGTGCTGCCGGAGTGCAGGATAAGTTGCATGCGCTGGCACGGTTGTCTCTGGTCGAAGAAGATTTGATGTGTCTGTGCGGCATGCTGGGGGCCGAGGTGGCGGATTTGCCCGAAGGCGTGGCCGCCGAGGCACGACATTTCTTTGAACGCAGCACTGAATGGCTGAGCGGTGCTTTTGCTAATACCGCCTGGGGGCAGGGGGCTGGCCCTGAAGAAATGCGCAAACTGGCGTTAAGTACCCTGGCAGCTTCAGAAGGCGCCTTGATTTTGGCTCGCACAATGAAAGACGTGTCGATCTTCGACGATATAACGCTGCCCAGGCCACAGTAAACCTTGCGCCGCAGCGGCTTGTCCGGATTTCTTTTTCAGGAAAACTGGAGCGGCTGATGAATTATGTAACTATGAATTGCAGTCGGCAAGTTATGGTGAATTCATATCAGGGGAGCGCGTAGCTTAACAAGTTTTCCCGGTCGCCCGCTCTTCATGGCGGCATGACGCCGCTTTGTGGGCGTCTCCCCTGATCCCAAGCGGATGTACAATGTTGGTGCCTTCTCAGGACCCAGAATTGCTGATCAATACATATCAGCGGATGCGCGGGTCAGAGGACGCTTGCCGTTATTTCGATTCCACAATTTCAAGGTCAGCTTGGGGAACGTTTAGAGTTGACCATGTATCGTCGCGCGGAGGTGACGGCGGGGAAACGCACGACCGCCGGTGGATATTAACCTTGGCGATGAAGTTTGCTGAAATCGGGGCGGTCACAAACAGGAAGGCCATGATCAGAACCTCATGCATCGACCCTTCACCAAAGGTGTAGGCATGTATCAACGAGGCCAGCAACAATGCACCCACCCCAACGGTGCCAACCTTGGTTGGCGCATGCAGACGGGTCATGGAATCGTTGAACTTGAGCAGGCCAATTGATCCGACAAGTGAAAAGATCGCTCCAATCAGCAAACAGAATGCGATGGCGACAGTGGCGAGAATTTCCAGGGTCATTCGATGATATCCCCCCGCAGAACAAACCGTGCATAGGCCACCGTCGACACGAAACCCAGCATGGCGATAATCATCGACGCCTCGAAATAAATCCGCGTGCCCTGGGCAATCCCCAACAGGACAATCAGGCCAATGGCGTTAACGACCATCGTATCGAGCGCTAATATCCGGTCGCCAGTATCGGGTCCGACGAACAGCCGGATCATTGACAGGATTTGTGACAGTGCCACCGCAGCAAAAGCGATGACAAGTGCGTAGTTCATAAGGTCAGTGGCAAAGGTCATGCGAATATCCCTATCAGTCGGCGTTCGTAACGTTCTTTGATCTGATCGCGCACCGCGTCGGGATCATCTGCGTCAAGTGCGTGAACCAGCAGGCTGTGGCCCTCGTCAGACAGATCAGCCGACACCGTACCCGGCGTCAGGGTGATAGTGCCCGCAAGGATCGAAATGGCCTCGGGTTGGCGCAGTTCAAGAGGGATCACCACCCAGGCCGGGCGCAGCTTATCATTGGGCCGCGTCAGAACGATCCAAGCGACCTGCACATTGGCAACAAGGATGTCCCAGATTACCAGCAGAACATATGGAATCATCCGGCCAAATCGAAAGCCACGCGGCCTGTCGGGCCACCAGACAGCTGTGATCCGCGGTATGATCACCCCAAGGATCAGGCCAAAAACCACCATCCCGGTCGAGACGTTATTTTGCAGTAAAACCCAGACCGCAGTTAGCAATATCGTAAGAAAAGGGTGCGGCAGCAGCCAGCGGAATGCTTTGACCATGCTAGTGTGCCTCCTTTGGCGTGCTGAGCTTACCAGGTGTATCCAGAACCGTGGATATATAGGGCTCGGGTGCGAAAAGTTGCTCTGACATCGCGTTCATGTAGGCGTGTACCGGTCCTGCAAAGATGGTGTGCGCTATCAGCAGCCCCAAAAGGCCGCCAACCGCAACATAAGACAGGGCGGCAGGGCGCATTGGCAATGTGGCCTCCACAGGGTGCGCGATGCTTTCGGCCTTCCAGAATACTGTGCTGCCAGCCCGGGCAAAGCCGACAATGCTGATCAGACTTGCGCTGAGGATGATTGCCCAGGTCCAGACCACCAGCGGCGAGGAAAAGGATGCATCCAATATCAAAAGTTTTCCAACAAAGCCTGATAACGGCGGCAGACCTGTCATCGCAATTGCGGCTGTAAAATACAGCGCCGCCGTCAAGGCTGCCCCGGATATTGGCGCCACAGCTTTGAGTTCCAGGTTATCCCGACCCGAACGCACCAGATCTACAATCAGGAACAACGCCGCCGCCGCAAAAGTTGAATGAATGATATAGTAAAGTGCAGCGGCGACGCTTGTGGGCGTGAAGATCGAGATGGCCACCATCACCATGCCCATCGAACCGATGACGGCAAAGGCCACCAAGCGGTCAAGTTTTCGCGCCGCCAAAACGCCAACCATGCCGATTGCCAGCGAAATTAGGGCCGCTGGCAGCAACCACATTCCGTGCAGCCCAACGGTGACTTCAAGGTCAGGCGGAAAAATCAACGTGTAGACGCGGATGATTGCATAAGCCCCGACCTTGGTCATGATCGCAAAAAGGGCCGCAACCGGTGCGGGCGCTTCAGCATAGCTGGAGGGTAGCCAGAAATGCAGCGGCACCACAGCCGCCTTTATCGCAAAAACCAACAGCAGCAGCACCGAAGCCACACGAATCCCGACGCTGGCCGCCGGATCTATAAGGGCAACGCGCTGTGCCAGATCGGCCATGTTCAGTGTTCCCGTTTCGGCGTAAATCGACCCCAAGGCAAACAGAAACAGCGTCGAGCCCAGCAAGTTGAACAGAACATACTGAACACCAGCGCGCAGTCGCGCGTTACCCCCTGCATGGATCATCAGCCCGTATGAGGCGATCAAAAGAACCTCGAAAAATACAAACAGGTTAAAAAGGTCGCCGGTCAGAAACGCCCCCATGATGCCCATCAACTGGAATTGAAACAACGCATGGAAATGCCGCCCCCGGTCATCCCAGCCTGAACCTATCGCATAAAGCAGCACTAAAAGCGCCAGCACAGCCGTCAGCAATACCATCATTGTAGATAACCTGTCGCCGACCAGCACAATCCCGAAAGGCGCGGCCCAATCGCTCAGCCGATAAACGGTTACCGTCCCGTCCGAGGCCTGCCAGGCAAGGCCCGCAGCAATGGCAATCAACGCCCCGACACCTACTATCGAGAATACCCGCTGGATACCAATGTGATAGCGCGCCGCCAAAACGATGAAGGGGGCCAGGATCGCAGGGAGAACAACCGGGAGGATGATCCAGTGGGTCATACGATATCCTCCGGCGCTTTTGTCAGGTCTTCAGCAGGGTCATCAACATGGTCATCGTCCGAGCCCAGATAAGACCCTAGCGCGATCATCACAACCACCGCCGTCATCCCGAAGGAAATCACAATCGCGGTCAGCACCAGCGCCTGCGGTAACGGGTCGGTATATGTCTCGACCCCTTTGACAAGGATCGGAGGCGCACCAATGGTCAGCCGCCCGGAGGCAAAAAGGAAAACATTTACCGCATAGGTCAGCAGCGACATCCCCATAATCACCGGGAATGTCCGCAAACGCAGAACCAGATAAAGCCCTGCCGTGGTCAGGATTCCAATCGCGGATGAAACAAGCAACTCCATGCTACACATCCCCCTTGGCTACGGGTGAAATAGGGTCAATTGGCTCGTCTCGCGACGGATCAATGTCCATTGCGTGCTCGCTTTCTTTTACATGCGCACGTCGCGCCAGTCGCGAGAAGCTTTCAAGCGACAACATCACCGCACCCACAACTGCCAGAAACACGCCAAGGTCAAACAGGGCAGCGGTGGCCAGCTCAAATTTTTCAAAAGGCGGAATACGCACATAGGTGAAATCCGAGGTCAGGAAGGGCTTGCCGACAAACCAAGATCCGATACCTGTCAGCCCGGCCACCAGAACCCCGGCCCCGATGATTCCGTGATAGGGATAGCGCAGCCGCGCCGAAGTCCAGCTAAAGCCGCTGGCCATATATTGCATCACCACCCCGATCGACACGATCAGCCCGGCGATAAATCCGCCGCCGGGTTCGTTGTGGCCGCGCAGGAAGATGTAAAAGCCCACCATCAGCACCACCGGCATCATCACCCGCGTCAGCACCACCATCATCATCGGATGCATGTCGCCCGCGCGCGGTTGATCAGGTTTGCGGTTCAATAGACGCGACCGCACCGGGCCGGATAACAGCGTTTCAGTCAGCGCGTATATCAACAGCGCCGCGATCCCCAGCACGATGATCTCGCCATAGGTGTCAAAGCCCCGGAAATCGACCAGGATAACGTTCACAACGTTGGTACCGCCCCCGCCCTTGTAGGAATTTGCCAGGTGAAACTCCGAGATGGGTGAAGTCACGCTGTCGCGCAGCAGGTAATGAAACGAAAGCACCGCTGTGGCCAGACCACCTGCCACGGCAATTGCCGTGTCGCGCGTCCGGCGCAGTACGCTGCTTTCAACCGGTGTCCGGTTGGGCAGAAAGTTGAGCGCCAGAAGCAGCAGGATAATTGTCACCACCTCAACGGTGATCTGCGTCATCGCAAGGTCCGGGGCGCTGAAGAACACAAAGCCAATTGAAACCATCAACCCGACGATCCCGATCAGGATCAACGACAAAAGCCGATTGCGATGCAGGAAAGTCAGCCCACAGGTTGCCGCCACCAGCATTAACCACCCCGCAACCGAGATTGCATTGACAGGTTGGATGGCGCGCGTGATTTCTCCGATTGTGCCGGTTCCCCAGGCATGGACACCGGCGGCAATGACCGTAACCGCCATGATGGCACCGTAACGGGTAAATGCGCCATCATGCAGGGGAAGGATCAGGCGGCGTGCGATGGAAACAGCACCAGCAATGACGGCTTCGAAGATCGTTTTGGCCTCGGGGCGTGGTGTGGCATCCCACAGCTTCAGAGCGGGGCGATATGCCGCCAGCAACACAAGACCGCCGGCAACGGCCACGATTGACATGTAAAGGGCGGGCACCAGCCCGTGCCAGATTTTAAGATGCGCCTCGGGCATCACTGCAGCCTCGCCCAGTACGGCCTCGGTGACCAGGCGGACATAGGGTTCGGCCAGAAAGGGGGCCGCGCCGATCACCACCACCAGCACAACCAAAAGCGCCGGGGGCAGCCACATGCCCGAACCCGGATCATGCGGCTTCGACGGGTAATCGTCGCGCACCGAGCCAAGAAACACATGTCCGATCAGACGAAAGCAATAGGCCGCCGAAAAAAGTGAGCCGAATACCGCCAGCCCCGGCACCAGCCAGTGCGACCCGAAAAGAACCGTGTGATATGTCTCTTCCAGCATCATCTCTTTCGACAAAAAGCCGTTCAGCAGCGGGATGCCTGCCATCGACAACGCCGCCAGGGTCGCAATGACAAAGGTGACCGGCATCAGATGCCGCAAGCCGCCCAGGCGCCGGATATCGCGGGTATGTGTCTCGTGGTCGATGATGCCCGCGGACATGAACAGGGCGCATTTGAAGGTGGCGTGGTTCAGGATGTGGAACACCGCTGCCATCGCGCCAAAGGCGGTACCTGTGCCCAACAGCATGGTAATAAGACCCAGGTGGCTGACCGTGGAAAAGGCCAGAAGCGCCTTAAGATCGTGCTTGAACAGCGCGATAACCGCACCCAGCACCATCGTGATCAGGCCCGCGCCGGTGACGATCATGAACCATTCCGGTGAACCCGACAGTACGGGCCACATGCGCGCCATCAGGAATATCCCGGCCTTCACCATCGTGGCCGAGTGCAGATAGGCCGATACCGGTGTCGGCGCGGCCATGGCATGAGGCAGCCAGAAATGAAACGGGAATTGTGCGGACTTGGTAAAACAACCCAGCAAAATCAACAGCAGGGCGGGCACGTAAAGCGGGGATGCCTGAATAAGCTCGCGGTTTTTTAGGATTTCACTCAAGTCATAGCTGCCCACGATCTGGCCAAGAATCAGCATGCCACCGACCATGGCAAGCCCGCCCATGCCGGTCACCGCCAGCGCCATTCGCGCGCCCTGGCGCCCTTCGGGCAGATGCTTCCAATACCCGATCAGCAAAAAGGACGAGAGCGATGTCAATTCCCAGAAAATCAATAAAAGCAGTATGTTGTCGCTTAGGACAATGCCAACCATCGCGCCCTGAAACAGCAGCAGATATGTAAAGAACTCACCCATATTATCGTCACGCGACAGATAAAATCGCGCGTAGGTGATGATCAAAAGGCCAATGCCCAGGATCAGACTGGCAAAGAAAAAGCCCAACCCGTCCAGCATCAGCGTAAAGTTCAGACCCAACGACGGCAGCCAATCAACCCGAGCGGTCACCAGATCGCCCGCAATCACCGCGGGCAGGTTGGTCAGCAGGCCAATAAAGGCAGCGAGTGATACGATAAAGGTGATGCCCGCACAGGCCTGCCGCCCTGCAGAATTCATCAAACCTGGCAAAAGCGCACCTAAAAAAGGCAGGGCGACGATTATAAAAAGGGACACGCGAACTCCTGATAAAGAAATAAGGTCTTATCGCATCGATGATAGTTCTTTGAAGCCAAAATTGAAGCACGAACAGACTCTCTATCACGAATAAATCCAATATCGCCAATGCCGGCGCCAATCTGATACTGAAAACCAAGGGCTCGGTTGCCCAAGGCAGACTGCGCAAATGATACAATAACCCTCTGTCAAGTTCAGGATGTTTCTGCATGAAATTCATCAGCTTCGGCCGTTTGCGACCGTGAAAGGAGCAAGCCGGCCTAATCAAATTTGATCGTGGACTTGACGTGCGAATTGCTATGAAATAGGTGGTGAATCTGTTGAGCGGGCGTTGTGTAGTGGTAAGACCTTAGCCTTCCAAGCTAATGACGCGGGTTCGATTCCCGCCGCCCGCTCCAGAAAATATTCTCTGACAAGTCACCGAAGAATTTCAGTTAAGATTACGGTCTTGCATTAAGATATATGCAATAATTTGGGTTGGTACGTTTGTCTTTAAAGCTGGCGATGTCGTTTCAATTTCTGCCGGCCGCTTCAAATCACTTTCTGTGAAACCCACCTCAATAGAAGACTGCAAGCCATTCGGTTTCAGGGGGCAAGCCCGCGTTGCACCCAGACCGCGAACCTGCCGGATTGTCTGCCGAAGTGCAAATTATCACCCTCTGTGGCTATCTGGCCCCTTGACCCTTGGGGGCGGCAGAGCCAAGAACGGTTTCCGAGTGAAAAAGGAACATCCCCATGGTGCGCAGAGCCGAGAATGGCGCTGATATGCTAGATCGCGAAAAATCGAAACGTGTGGGTGCGCTCGCCGAACTGTGGCCATTCCTGAAGCCCTACAAAATTCTGGCATTTGGTGCGCTGTTGGCGTTGGTGCTGACGGCCAGTGTTTCGCTGATCCTGCCGATGGCGGTGCGCCGCGTGATCGACAATTTCAGTACCCAGGATGGTGCGCTGCTGGATCGTTATTTCACTGCGGCCCTTGGGATCGCTGCGCTGTTGGCCATCGGAACCGGGCTGCGCTACGCGCTGGTCACGCGTTTGGGTGAACGGGTGGTGGCCGATATTCGCAAGGCCGTGTTCGACCGCGTGATCGGCATGAGCCCAGCGTTTTTCGAACGCCTTATGACAGGCGAAGTCCTCAGCCGGATTACCACCGATACCACGCTGATCCTGTCGGTTATCGGCTCGTCAATCTCGATCGCATTGCGCAATTTTCTGATCTTTCTGGGCGGTCTTGGGCTGATGCTGGTCACCTCACCCAAACTTGCCGCCATGGTGCTTCTGATTGTGCCGCTTATTATTGTGCCGATCCTGACACTTGGCCGCCGCCTGCGGGTGCTGAGCCGGGAAAATCAGGACTGGATAGCCAACAGTTCCGGCAGCGCGTCCGAGGCGCTTTTGTCAGTTCAGACCGTTCAGGCCTTTACCCACGAAGGCGCTACACGCGCCAAATTCGCGGATGTGACTGATCACAGTTATGACGCGGCGCGTCGCCGTATTACCGTTCGTGCGGCGATGACTGTCATCGTGATTTTCCTTGTTTTCACCGGTGTGGTCTGCGTGCTGTGGATCGGCGCGCGCGACGTGCGCGCCGGGGGCATGTCTGCGGGCAGCCTTGTGCAGTTTGTGATCTACTCGGTCATGGTCGCAGGCGCCGTTGCAGCCCTGTCGGAAATCTGGGGGGAATTGCAACGTGCCGCGGGTGCGACCGAACGGTTGATCGAGTTGCTACAGGCAAACGACACGGTAACTGACCCGGTGCGCCCAAAGCCGGTGCCCACACCGGTCAAGGGTGCGATTGGGTTTCATGGCGTCAGCTTTGCCTATCCCTCGCGTCCCGGCACGCCGGCGCTGGACGATGTCAGTCTTGACATCAAACCGGGTGAAACCGTGGCGCTTGTCGGCCCCTCGGGCGCGGGCAAAACCAGTATCATCCAGATGATTCAGCGGTTTTATGACCCCGACGTGGGGCAGGTCACATTGGATGGTGTCTCGCTGGCGGACATGGCCCGCGTCGAGTTCCGTCAACATCTGGCGCTGGTGCCGCAGGATCCGGTAATCTTTGCCGCCTCGGCGCGCGACAACATCCGCTTTGGCCGACTGGATGCCTCGGACGCCGAGGTTGAAGAGGCTGCACGCGCCGCTGCCGCGCATGATTTCATCACCGCTCTGCCCGAGGGCTATAACTCTTATGTGGGCGAGCGCGGCGTGATGCTGTCGGGCGGACAAAAGCAACGTATCGCCATTGCCCGCGCCATCCTGCGCAACGCGCCCGTTCTGCTGCTGGACGAGGCGACATCGGCCTTGGACGCCGAAAGCGAACGCGCCGTGCAGCGTGCTGTCGATGCCATGGCCCGCAACCGCACCACCATCATCGTGGCGCACCGTCTTGCGACGGTGAAAAAGGCCGACCGGATCGTGGTGATGGATCAGGGGCGTGTCGTGGCGCAGGGGACCCATGACAGTCTGGTGGTCGAGGATGGCCTTTATGCCCGCCTTGCCCGGCTGCAATTCACCGATGGTGAGGCCGCCTGAAATTGTTTCCCCTTTGCCGGGTCCGCGCACCAGGTAAAGAATGTGCCCATCAAATTGCTATGGAGGCATGATATGGGACTGTGGAATTTCATGAAGACGTCGGGGAAATCGCTTTTCGGGATCGACGACACCCCTGATGCCGACGCCTTGAAAAAAGAGGTCGCGGGTCTGGGTCTGGATGCTGAAGGGCTTGAGATCGAAGTCGACGGCGATGTCGTCAAGGTGACGGGCACAGCGGCCAGTCAGGAAGCCAAGGAAAAGGTGATTCTGGCGGTGGGCAACATTGAAGGTGTCGCGGCAGTCGAGGATAGTGCGGGTGGCAGCGATCCGGTGTTCCACGAGGTACAGAAGGGCGACACGCTTTGGGCCATCGCTAAGAAAACTCTGGGCAATGGCGCACGTTACGAAGAGATTTTCGAGGCCAACAAGCCGATGCTTAGCCACCCCGATAAAATCTATCCCGGTCAGGTGTTGCGCATCCCGCAATAAGGTTGGATTGCCCTTTGGTAAGCGGGGTGTCCAAGAACGGTGCGCGCCTTTGGGCGCGCGCTTTTTGTCTCGTTATCGGCCCCTGGCCGGTGCCTTGGGGCAGGGGCTGCGTGCATAGCCAGCAACGCTGCGGGCGTTTGTGGTGGCTGATTGTTTGCGTAAACCGATCGCGCATCGTGCTACTTTCAGCCAGCGGACTTTGCGCAGACCGCACCAGTCTGTGGCGTGGGGCATTAATAATTTTCACCCAAAGCACTCGCGGGAACTGGTGACCTTATGAAAACTGTGTACAAATCCTGGAGAAATAAAGCGTTTCACGATGAACCTGAATCATGGGTTGTCTCGAAGCGCATGTAACCTATTGATGTTACAGGCGCTTCGAAAAAACTTGTGCCTCAAGTTTATTTCGAAACGCCTTTACACGCCAACCTGCCGGGAGGTTCTGATGAAAATCGCCACTGCTGCCTATCCGCTCGATCCGTTAACAAACTGGGCTGATTATGCGACAAAAATTACGACATGGGTGGCCGATGCGGCAGGGCAGGGTGCCGAGCTGCTGGTCTTTCCTGAGTATGGGGCGATGGAGCTGGCAATGCTGTCCGGGGCCGACGTGGCCGGGGATCTTGAGCAGTCACTGCAGGCGGTGTCCGACCAAATGCCCGACGCCGACGACCTGCACGCCGATCTGGCGGCCAAATTCGGCGTGCATATCCTGTCGGCCTCGGCCCCTGTATTTGACGCCACCATAAGCGACCGTCCGGTCAACCGATCAACCCTGTTTTCCCCCACCGGCGGGCGCGGCATTCAGGACAAACAGATCATGACCCGCTACGAACGCGAGCCGATGAACATGGCCCCGGGCGGGCCCTTGCGCGTCTTTGAGACCAGCCTTGGAAATATCGCCACTTTGATATGCTACGATTCCGAATTTCCCTTGCTGGGCAGGGCCTTGACCGATGCCGACCTGATCCTTTCCCCTTCGTGTACCGAGACGCTTTCTGGCTATTGGCGGGTCCGTATCGGGGCGATGGCACGGGCGTTGGAAAATCAGTGCGTGGCTGTTATGGCCTCGCTCGTCGGGCCTGCGCCATGGAACGATGTGGTTGAGGCCAACACCGGCATGGGCGGCATCTTCGGCCCACCCGATACCGGCTTTCCCGATACCGGAGTGATATCTCAAGGCGCGCTTAACGTCCCCGGCTGGACCTACGCCACTGTTGATCTTTCTGCCGTTGCCCATGTGCGCGTGGACGGTCGGGTTCTAGGCCGCACCCACTGGGACGAGCAACCGGGCCGCGACGCGCATGTCACACCTCAGCGGCTTGGGTGATTATCCCCTTGAAAAAAACGCGGAATAGGCCCATTTAAGGCCTCGTTCCGCGAAAGGGCGGAAAAACTAACAAAGGAGAGACCATGGCCAAGGAAGAATTGCTCGAATTTCCCGGTGTCGTGAAGGAACTCCTGCCGAACGCGACATTCAGGGTCGAGCTGGAAAACGGCCATGAGATCATCGCACATACGGCAGGCAAGATGCGCAAGAATCGCATCCGTGTTCTGGCTGGCGACAAGGTGCAGGTTGAGATGACACCTTATGATCTGACCAAGGGTCGGATCAACTATCGCTTTAAGTAAGCGATTGATATCAAATGCGTTTGATCCTCGGATCGGGCAGTCCGCGTCGGCGGGAACTGCTGGCGCAGATCGGGGTTGTGGCGGATGACATCCGCCCGCCCGATATAGATGAGACCCCCCTGAAGGCCGAATTGCCCCGCCCCTATTGCGTCCGGATGGCGCGGGAAAAAGCGTGGGCGGTACAAGCTGATGCCAATGACATCGTACTGTCGGCCGATACCACTGTGGCCCTTGGTCGCCGAATTTTGGGTAAGCCCGACAATGCCGGTGACGCGGCTGAATTTCTTTTGTCACTATCGGGGCGGCGCCACCGTGTGATCACTGCTGTTGCCATACGCCGTGGAGCGAACCTGTGGGAGCAGGACGTTGTGACAAACGTTAAGATGAAGCGCCTGTCCGACGAAGACCTGAACGCTTATCTGGCTACCGGCGACTGGCAGGGAAAAGCTGGCGGATACGGTATTCAAGGTCCCGCGGGCGCGCTAATCCCTTGGATACAAGGGTCTTTTACAGCGGTCGTCGGTTTGCCACTCGCCGAGACAGCCGGTTTGCTCAGGGCCGCAGGTTACCCGATTTACAAGGAGCATCGATGAAAGGCCGCACCATCGTTCTGGATCACGTTAATGGATTCGAAGCCGCAGCCCTGCTGGCTGACGGCCGTCTGCAAGATCTTTTGCTTGATACCGATCAACCCCGTCCCGGCGCTATCTATCGCGCTATTGCAGATCGCCCCGTCAAAGGGCAGGGGGGGATGTTTTTGCAGACCCCTGATGGATCCGCGTTCTTAAGGCAAATCAAAGGTTTGTCGCCCGGCCAACCTATTTTGGTGCAAGTAACCGGATACGCCGAACCGGGTAAAGCGCTGCCGGTTACGTCAAAACTTCTTTTCAAAAGCCGATATGCCATTGTTACCCCTTCCGCGCCGGGGCTTAATATTTCGCGCACCATCAAGGATGAAAAATTGCGCGACTCGCTTCTTGAGATTGCGCATGCCGAAATGGGTGGCACTGAGATGGGACTGATTCTGCGATCCTCGTGCGAGACCGCGGATGCCGTTGAGATCACGGAAGATATTCGTGCAATGCATGGTCTTGCTCAGGCAATCATGGCAGATGCTACCGGTGCTGGCGCCGAAACACTGACCGAAGGTGACAGTCCGCATGCGCTGGCCTGGCGCGAATGGGTAGCACCTGCCGAGGTGATCACTGATCCCGGGTCTTTTTCCGAGCTTGGTATCCTGGATCAAATCGACGACTTGCGCGGTGCACGTGTTGAACTGTCCGGTGGTGCCTCTGTTTATATCGAACCAACACGAGCGCTTACGGCGGTTGACGTCAACACTGGCGGGGATGCCTCAGCCGCAGCTGGCCTCAAAGCGAACCTTGCTGCAGCGCGGGAACTACCCCGCCAGCTGCGCCTGCGGGGTATTGGCGGGCAGATCACGCTGGATCTGGCCCCCATGGGAAAAAAAGATCGCCGTCAGTTTGAAACGACCTTGCGGGCTGCTTTTCGCACCGACCAGGTGGAAACCGCCCTTGTCGGCTGGACCCCTCTGGGGCATTTTGAATTGCAACGTAAACGCGACCGAATTGCTCTGAGTGAGGTGCCAACGTGACCTGTCCAATCTGTGAAAGAGATGCTGATACAAGGTTTCGGCCCTTTTGTTCCAAACGCTGCGCCGACATTGATTTGGGCAAATGGCTGGATGGTACCTATGCCGTTCCCTCCCGTGACCCCGAGGATATCGAGGCCGCGATCGAAGCGGTCGAGCAGGCGTCGGTGAAACCACATTGAAAATTTTACCAAACCCTCTGGACACCCCCTTCGCCCTCGCCTAGAACGCCGGAACCCGAACGCGTCAGCGTTCCCCGTGCCCGGGTAGCTCAGGGGTAGAGCAGTGGATTGAAAATCCTCGTGTCGGTGGTTCGATTCCGCCCCCGGGCACCACTTAAATAACAAATATCAATAAGTTAGTTGCGTCGTGCTTTCGCTGTCGGTGTACGGCGGTTTTTGACGGGTGTCACTTGGGTGTCACCCGGCCGAACAAGTCGCCTGTGCAATCCAACACGTCCGAAACCAAGATCACCGAAAAATAGGGTTTTGCGGAATCACGTTGGACAAACCATTTTGAATGTTGTGGCGGCAAACAGCGGATATCGAAGCATTTCGAGTTGCAACGGAACCTTCTTCGAAGGTACGCAGGCTTGAAGGGGACGCCTTGCCGAAGGCGGGCAGGGTGATTTGATCCCTTAAAATATCTGCAAGACCGGACTGTCAGCAGGCAGATGTTTCCGCAAACAGTTCAGGCGCCAAGGCAAAGGTCGCTGGCCTTTTCCCCGATCATGATGGCCGGGGCGTTGGTATTTCCGGACACAATTTCGGGCATGATAGAGCAATCAGCAACGCGCAGGCCCTGGATGCCGTGGACGCATAACTTGTCGTCCACCACGGCATCGGCCCCTTTTCCCATCTTGCAGGTGCCGGTCGGATGGTAAATCGACGCTGTATTGCCGCGTGTCCAGTTCAGTGTGGCATCGTAATCATTCATATCCAGATCGGCATGTGGGCGATACTCTTGCGAAATTTTTGAAGTCAGCGGTGCATGCCGGGCAATTTTACGCGCGATGTTGACCCCGGCAACAAGCGTGCGGCAGTCGGTTTCGGTCGACAGGTAATTCGGTATGATCTTGGGGTAGGCCCTGGGATCACCACTGGCCAGCCGTATTTCTCCACGGCTTTCGGGCCGCAATTGACATACTGACATGGTGAATGCCGAAAATTTATCGGCGCCCTTGCCAGGGTTTTCCGCAGACAGAGGCTGGACATGAAACTGAATATCCGGTGTTTCCAGATCACTACGCGTCTTGAGAAAGCCCGTGGCCAAACTGGCGGCCATGGTCATTGGCCCTGAGCGGAACAACACGTACTTCAGACCGATTTTCGCCTGTCCCATCAGCGTGCTGACTTCATCGTTCAGGGTGGGTTCGTTGCATTTGTAGACAAGTCGCGCCTGCAGGTGATCCTGCATTGCCTTGCCAACGCCGGGCAGGTCGTGTTCCACCTTGATACCGTGATGCTGTAGTTGTTCGGCCTCACCAATCCCCGACAACATCAGCAGCTGGGGCGAGTTGATGGCACCGCCGCACAAAATGATCTCGCGACGGGCGGTAATTGTCTGAACGTTTCCGGCGCGGTCTCTGTAGGACACACCTGTGGCGCGCTTGTCTTGGATATCAATCTTGTCGACCTGAGCATGAGTTATAATCTGCAGGTTTGTTCGGTTTTTGACTGGATTGAGATAGGCCACTGCCGCACTGCACCGTCGGCCTTTGCGGGATGTAAGCTGAAAGAAACCGACGCCTTCCTGTGTCGCGCCATTGTAGTCGGGGTTGAACGGATACCCTGCAGCCTGGGCAGCGGCGACCCAGGCATCGGTGATCGGTCTTTGAATGCGCATGTTCGACACCGACAAAGGCCCTTGATCGCCGTGAAATTCGTCAGCGCCGCGTTCGTTGTTTTCTGCGCGCTTGAATAGAGGCAGGACATCGTCCCACCCCCAGCCAACATTGCCCATCTGACGCCAGCGGTCATAATCCTGCGACTGTCCACGAACGTAAAGCAGCCCGTTCAGGGATGAAGAGCCACCCAGAACCTTGCCGCGGGGCCATTCAATGGAGCGTCCGTTCAGGCCGGGGTCAGGCTCGGTCTTATAACACCAATCGACTTTGGGATTGTGGATGGTTTTAAAATACCCGACCGGGATGTGAATCCATGGGTTTGTATCTTTGCCACCCGCCTCAAGCAGGATGACCCGATTGCCGGGCTTGGCACTTAGCCGGTTGGCAATCACACAGCCGGACGAGCCCGCACCGATTACGACAAAATCAGCCTCCAAAATACATCCCTCCGTGTGTTGATGAAAAAAAGTCTAGCCAGAATGAAAGAACTATACTAGCATTTTTTGAAACAAAAAGTCTCAATAATTGACCCTAGGGAGGAATAACATGGGTATCGAGAATAATCTGGGCCGCATTTCACGGCGGGATCTTTTCAGGCTTGCGGGCCAGTATGGTATGAGCTCGACGCTCATGGCGGCCGGCACTTTCGGGGGGGCGATGAGCCTTGCAAACCTGGCAAATGCGGCAGAATCGACTTATGAAAAACGATTTGCCAAAGAGGCCAAGCACACGCTGAAATTTGGTGCAGCCGGCTTTAACGCGCGCAACCTTTTGATTGAACGCGCGGGCGCTCTGGAATTTGCCCGTGATCTTGAATCGCGCACGGATGGCGAGATTCGAATCGAGTTTGTCGGTGACAACCAGATCTGTGGTCAAACGTCCTGCGTTGAAAAAGCCCAGCAGGGTATCGTCGATATCTACGCCGCATCGACCCAGAACTCTGCCGGGGGCGCGCCTTATCTCAACGTGCTGGATTACGCATACATGTTCCCAGGCCGGGCATCGCAATACCACTTCCTCTACAGCCCGGAATCGCAGCGCATTCTGCGCGATCCGCTGGAAAAACGTCACGGGCTGAAATTCCTTTTCAGTCACTGCGAATTGCGCGGTATCCAACTGGGTCTCGGCTGGGAAGACAAGCCTACCGTAACCAAGATTGAAGAGTTGTTTGGCACCAAAAACCGCGTCACCGGCACACAGCTTGGGCGTATCGCGATGCAGGCTCTCAACCTTAACCCGGTGCCAGTGGCCTGGGAGGAAACTCTTGATGGTCTGAAGCAGGGCCTGATTGACGGTGCTGAGACATGGGCCTCGGCCGTGGCTTATGCCAACATGTCGCCGGTGGTCAGCCAATCGGTTGATCTGAAGTTCTTCTGCGGGACCGAACATACCTCGATGAACGCTGGCGTCTTTGATAGCCTGTCAGGCGAGTTGCAGGATGCCGTTCTGGAATCGTCGTATTGGGCGCAGACGCATGTGCAGGCCGCCAACGAGGCAGCGCTTGTCAAAACCGTCGGCCATTCGGACCCGCAGTTGCCGGGCACGATTTTTGCCGAGAACAACGTGCGCAACGCCTTCCTTGCTGATGACCAGATCAAGATGGCCGAAGAAATGTGTTCGCCGGAATTCCAGCCGGATCTCTGGACCGACTGGCGCGAACGCCTGAACAAATGGGCCGGTGGTATCGACACTTATCAGGAAATCTATGACATCGCGCGTCAGGTTCCTGCTGACATGAAGCCGGAAAATGTCGAACCCCGCCGCTGGTGGAAAGCATAAACCCAAGCCAAGCAGTTCGGGCCGGTCTGTTTGAACAGGTCGGCCCGATGGTACCATCTGCCCGATAACGTGGCAGAGGCCATCCATCAAAAGGGGGAGCCAGAATGTCGATCTGGACCGAAGCAGGCGATGCCGCTGCTTCCATACTGACCAACGATTCATTCGAGATGAAATTGGCCTTTAATACCGACGGGGGCTATCTGTTCTTTGGGGTGCTGATACTGATTAGTGCTTTGGGCATACTGGCACTCTTTCGCGCCCTCCCTTTTCTGGACCGCCACCTTGAGCGGTTCATTATCGTCTATTCCTACCTTATCATCGCCTGGATCATTTTTTCCGGCGTTGTCCAGCGGTTTGTGCTGAACGGGCAACCACCCTGGTCATCGACCATTCCGCCCCTCTTGTTTATGGTTATGGTCTGGTTTGGCTGTTCCTATAACGTCAAACTGCGCACTCACCTGAGTTTCAACGAATTCCGTTCGAACATGCCGCGTGTCATGCAGATGGCCACCCTTACACTGGATGCGTTTCTTTGGTTCGGCTTCTGCGTTATCGCGGTAACCACGACGGCGCGTGTCACCGCCAATTCGGCGGCAAACTTTCAGATTGTTCTGGGTACCGACGACGTGCTGCAGTGGTGGTTTATCATCACCGTGCCGATCTCGTTTGTCCTGATGGCAGCCCGCGTACTTGAGAACTATCTTGAGGATATTCGCAATTTCCGCACCGGGGCTCCGTTGATCCAGCAATCTGTTATCGGGGGGGATGTATAATGACCGATGGCAACCTGATCACGCTCATCTCAATCGGGGTGACCTTTTTGTTCATGCTGGGCACACCGGTGCTTTTGGTCATTTTCTACTGGACCATCGGGTGCAGCGCGGTTCTGGGACTGACCTTTGATAACACCGGGTCCGAGTTGATGAACACTTTCAACAAAGGATTTGCGCTGCTGGCTATGCCGTTGTTCATCCTTACCGGCGACCTGATCAACATGTCCGGCATTGCCAAGCGGCTGTCGGATTTCGCCTATGCCTGTCTGGGCTGGCTACGTGGCGGTCTCGCCATGGCGGCCCTTGGGGCTTGCGGGCTTTTCGCTGCCATCTCGGGCTCGAACTCGGCCACGACGGCCACTATCGGTTCTATGCTACACCCTGAGATGGTCAAAGGTGGCTATGACGAGCGGTTCTCGGCGGCCACTGCTGCCGCGGGCGGTACCGTCGGTATCATCATTCCGCCGTCGATCATTTTTATCGTTTACGGTTTCCTGATGAACCTGCCAATTTCGGATCTGTTTGTGGCAGGCATTCTGCCAGGCACCCTGATGGTGGTTGGCATGCAATTTGCCTGCTGGATCATCTGTCGCCTGAATGGCTGGGGCCACCTGATTCCGCTGCAACTGAACCGGGTGCTTAAAACGGCTTTTGGGGCCTGGCTGGGTTTCTTTGCCATTGGTCTGGTGCTTTGGGGCATCTACACCGGAAAATTCTCACCCACCGAGGCGGCAGGCGTGACTGTTGGGTTTTGTATCATCGTCGGGCTGATCTGCTATCCGATTAACAAGATACTAAAGTCTGACGACGACACGCCGGTCACCGAAAAGGGCTTTACCGAGATGTTCGTGGTCGGTGGCTTTACCATAGCCCAAATCCCCGGCATCGTAGTGCGGTCTGCCCAGATCACGGGGATTCTGGCGCCGCTGATTGCGGTGTCCATTGCCATGCAGCAAGTGCTTTCGGCCCTGGGGGCGCAACAGATCATTGGTGATTTCGTAACGGGAATGGGGGGCTACTATGCAGTTCTATTTACGTCGATGGTCATCGTTTTCTTCGCGGGCATGATTTTGGAAAGTCTGCCGGTTACGATTATCCTTGCACCTATCCTGGCGCCAATTGCGGCCTCGGTCGGGATTGATGCGATCCACTTTTCAGTGATTTTCCTGGTGGGGGCCTCGATTGGGTTTATCACACCGCCCTATGGCCTGAACTTATATGTCGCATCGGGGGTAACGGGAGTTCCCTATTTCCGCCTGCTTCGCTATACGGTGCCATACCTTGCAGCGCTGATCAGCGTCTGGGTTTTAGTGGCTCTTGTGCCGGACCTTGCTTTGATCTTGCTTCCTAACAGATAGACGACGAAGTAATAATGCCCGCAGACGGACCAGCCCATAAAGGCCAGCAGCTGCCTACAAACCTGAGGTTACTGCTGATCATGGAAGAGGTGGCCCGTCTGGGGGTTGCCGTGAAACCCTCGGTTCTGGGTGAAAAGCTGGGTTTACCAAAACCTACGATCCATCGACTGTTGCAAACGGCCGAGGCTGAAGGTTTTCTGCAGCGCGATCTGGATGGGAGATCCTACGGGCCGGGGCCGCGCATGCGCGAAATGGCGGTGAATACAATGTCGTCGGTGCATTTAAGAACAGCCCGGCTCGCGATCCTGAAAGGGGTTGCCGAGGAGATCGGTGAAACCTGCAACATCGCCACCCCGGATCGCGAAGGCATGACCTATCTTGACCGTGTTGAAACCAAGTGGCCCCTACGGATCCAGTTGCCGATTGGTACACAGGTTCCGTTTCACTGCACGGCCAGCGGCAAAATGTATCTGTCAACCTTAAGGCCCGCTACGCTAGAGGCCTTCCTGTCAGCGCGTGAGCTGGAAAAACACACCGGTCAGACGAAAACCCAGCCTGAGCAGTTGCGCCGGGATTTACAGGAAATCCGTGAGCGGGGATATTCCACGGACGACCAGGAATTCATGGAGGGAATGGTGGCGGTCGCCGTGCCCATCGTTGACATTCAGCAACGTCTGATCGCCACGCTGGCGGCGCACGCGCCGCTGCAGCGCCAGAGCATTACTGGTCTTTTGGGCTTTCTGCCTGTTCTGAAAAAAGCGGCGGAGAGCCTGTCGCAGATGAACCAAAACTGATCTTTGCCATAAGGTCTTTTGAAAATATCTATCGCTCTTCCTGAAATTTGGCATCTCGACACTGGGGCGCAAAAGGCCATCTGGCATTGTCACGGCTGAACCAGCCGATTTCCGTCAATGGGTTCTGAAATGCATGACGGGTCGCTGCTGGCGTCTTGAGATCCGCGCCAAGCCTGAGGATCCGGTCGAATTGAAAATCTACCCTAGGTAAAATGCCGAGTCGCTTGGATCTTCTTTTTGTCGACCCGAACAGGCAGGTGGCGGGCTCTCATCAGATATTTGTTAATTGGAATTCAGTTTCAGGCGCTGCGTTGCGGCATTGATGAGCGCCAGAGGTTTTCATGAGTGATGCGGGCCTTTGAATTTCAAGAGATAATTCCGATTTGTAAATTATATTACAAAAATGCCCTGCATTACCGTAACTGTATTCACAAAAAAAGTTATTGATAAAAGATGGATAGTATTTTTTTACAAAAATTTCCCTATTGTATACGAAGGGATACAGGAGGCGCTTTTCAAGGGCGCGCATCGAATTTTTTCGTAATGTATGAGGAGAACCGATATGGCTGATCATTCAGCGGATGCTGCAGTAGCAAAAACAATTTACCCTCCATCTGATCTAATTGCTGCAAGTGCGCATGTCGATGCGGACGGATACGAGGCGCTATACAGTAAATCTGTTGAAGACCCCGATGGTTTTTGGGGTGAGCAAGCCCTGCGTCTGGATTGGATCAAGCCATTCAATACCGTCAAGAATACTTCGTTTGCTTATGGCAATGTTTCGATCAAGTGGTTCGAAGAGGGTACGCTGAACGTTGCGGCCAATTGTATCGACCGGCATCTGGCAACCCGTGGTGACCAGACCGCGATCATCTGGGAGCCGGATTCGCCCGAGGACGCAGCACAGCATATTACCTACAAGCAGTTGCATGAAGAAGTGTCGGTGTTTGCCAATGTGCTGAAAGAACTGGGTATAGGTAAAGGCGACCGGGTCGTGATCTATCTGCCGATGATCCCGGCGGCTGCATATGCGATGCTGGCCTGTGCGCGGATCGGCGCCATTCATTCGATCGTATTCGCGGGGTTTTCGGCGGATGCATTGGCAGACCGGATCAACGGATCTGACGCCAAGGTTGTCATCACGGCTGACGGGGCGCCACGCGGCGGCCGCGTGACCCATCTGAAAACCAACTGTGATCAGGCGCTGCGCCGTTGCGATGATCATGTGAAGCTGCTGGTAGTCAAGCGCACAGGCGAGCAGACAACCTGGGACGACAAGCGCGATGTACATTTCGAAGATATCCGCAAAACTGTAACCGCCGATTGCCCGGCTGAAGAAATGAGCGCCGAAGATCCGCTGTTCATTCTTTATACCTCGGGCTCCACGGGGCAGCCCAAAGGTGTTGTACATACCAGCGGTGGCTATCTGACCTATGCCGCGATGACGCATCAATATGTTTTCGACTATCAAGAGGGTGATATTTACTGGTGCACCGCCGATGTCGGCTGGGTCACCGGCCACAGCTATATCGTCTATGGCCCGCTGGCCAATGGCGCCACCACCGTGATGTTCGAGGGCGTGCCAACCTACCCCGATGCGGGACGGTTCTGGCAGGTTTGCGAAAAGCACAAAGTTACCCAGTTTTACACAGCGCCCACTGCCATTCGCGCGCTGATGGGCAAGGGCACCGCGCCGGTTGAAGGCAGTGACCTGAGCAGTCTGCGCATTCTGGGCTCGGTCGGCGAGCCGATCAACCCCGAGGCGTGGACCTGGTACAACGAGAATGTCGGCAAAGGAAAATGCCCGATCGTTGACACCTGGTGGCAGACTGAAACCGGCGGCATTCTGATTGCGCCACTACCCGGTGCCATCCCAACAAAACCCGGTTCGGCCACCAAGCCGTTTTTTGGCGTGCAGCCGATCATTCTGGACGACAAGGGAAATGAACTGGTTGGCGCAACCGAAGGCGTGCTGGCGATCAAGGATAGCTGGCCGGGTCAGATGCGCACCGTCTGGGGCGATCACGAGCGGTTTGTGCAGACCTATTTCGAGATGTTCAAAGGTTATTATTTCACCGGTGACGGCTGCCGCCGTGACGAGGATGGCTATTACTGGATCACCGGCCGCGTTGATGACGTGATCAACGTATCCGGTCACCGGATGGGCACGGCCGAGGTCGAAAGCGCACTGGTCGCCCATGCCGCTGTCAGCGAGGCCGCCGTGGTGGGGTATCCGCACGATATCAAGGGGCAGGGCATCTATGCCTACGTCACTCTGATGGAAGGGGTCGAGGCCACGGAAGAGCTGCGCAAAGAGCTTGAAACATGGGTCCGTACCGAGATTGGCCCGATTGCCAAGCCGGACGTGATCCAATGGGCGCCGGGCCTCCCGAAAACCCGCTCGGGTAAGATCATGCGCCGTATCCTGCGCAAGATTGCCGAAAACGACACCGGTAGCCTTGGTGATACATCGACGCTGGCTGAACCGGCTGTCGTGGACGACCTGATTGCCAACAGTGTTCACGCAAAGTGACACCAGAAAAGGAGATCAGGATATGAGTGGATTGAATTCAGCGCAAAAAGCGCCAAACCTAATTCTGCTTGGTCCTCCGGGGGCGGGTAAGGGTACTCAGGCCCGCATGCTGACTGATGGTCACGGGCTGGTGCAGCTATCGACCGGTGATTTGCTGCGCGAAGCCGTGGCCCGTGGCACATCAGCGGGCAAGGCGGCGGACGAGGTTATGAAGGCTGGCGGTCTGGTCAGCGATGACATTGTCATTGCCATCGTCAATGACCGCCTGGATCAGCCCGATGCGGCGGCAGGAGTTATCTTTGACGGGTTTCCACGCACGGTTGCTCAGGCCGAGGCGCTGGATGGCCTGCTGGCTGACAAGGGGCTGTCTCTGGATGCAGTTGTTTCGCTTGAGGTGCAAGATGACGCAATGATCGAAAGGATCTCGGGCCGGTATACATGTGCGGGCTGCGGTGAAGGCTATCACGACACCTACAAGACCCCTGCCAAGGCAGGCGCCTGTGACCAGTGCGGAGGTACCGAGATGAAGCGCCGCGCCGATGACAATGCAGAAACCGTGGCAGAGCGGCTGAAAGCCTATCACGCCCAAACCGCGCCGCTGATTGCTTACTACGATTTCAAACGTGTTCTTCGGCGCGTTGATGCGATGGACGACATTGGCGCCATCGGTACCCAGCTGAATGCGATTGTCGCCAAGGCAAGCGCATAAGGAAAAGGCCGGTGCAGGATGGTCCTGCATCGGGGTGAGGAAACCTGAAAAGGGAGGACGGGACGTGTCCGACAACTCTGAAAACAATGCATATTGGAAGGCCAATGTGCGGCTAATCCTCTGGAGCCTGGTAATCTGGGCTCTGGTTTCTTTTGGCTTTGGCATTCTGCTGCGCCCAATGCTTTCGGGTATCGCGGTAGGCGGAACTGACCTTGGCTTTTGGTTTGCGCAACAGGGGTCGATCCTGGTCTTTCTTGGCCTGATCTTCTTTTACGCCTGGCGCATGAACAAACTTGATGCCGAACACGGCGTCGGCGAAGAATAACGGGGGCCTGACCAAATGGATCAGTTTACAATTAACCTGCTGTTTGTGGGCGCGTCTTTTGCGCTTTACATCGGCATCGCGATTTGGGCCCGTGCGGGTTCAACATCAGAATTTTACGCGGCGGGCCGTGGCGTTCACCCCGTCACCAACGGTATGGCAACGGCGGCTGACTGGATGTCGGCGGCTTCGTTCATCTCGATGGCGGGCCTGATTGCCTTTACCGGCTATGACAACTCGTCCTTCCTGATGGGCTGGACCGGCGGTTATGTTCTGCTGGCTCTATTGCTGGCCCCTTACCTGCGCAAGTTCGGTAAGTTTACCGTATCCGAGTTTATTGGTGATCGTTTCTATAGCCCCACTGCGCGTCTGGTGGCGGTGATCTGTCTGATCGTGGCCTCGACCACATATGTGATCGGCCAGATGACTGGCGTCGGCGTGGCCTTTGGCCGGTTCCTGGAAATCTCAAACACGTCTGGCCTGTTGATCGGCGCGTGTGTGGTGTTTGCCTATGCTGTTCTGGGCGGGATGAAAGGCGTGACTTATACGCAGGTGGCACAATACTGCGTGCTGATCATGGCCTACACCATTCCGGCGATCTTTATTTCGTTGCAACTGACGGGTAATCCTATCCCGGCCCTTGGCCTGTTTGGGGATCACGTCGCCAGCGGCCAGCCCCTGTTGGCCAAGCTGGATGCGATTGTTGCTGAACTGGGTTTTGCCGAATACACCGCGCATCACGCTGATACGCTGAACATGGTTCTGTTCACGCTTAGCCTGATGATTGGTACGGCTGGTCTGCCCCATGTCATCATGCGCTTTTTCACCGTTCCTAAAGTGGCCGATGCACGTTGGTCTGCCGGTTGGGCACTGGTGTTCATTGCATTGCTCTATCTGACAGCACCGGCAGTTGGTGCCATGGCGCGTCTGAACATCACTGAACTCATGTGGCCAAATGGTACAGACGCACAGGCCGTATCGGTTGAACAGATCGAAAACGAAGCCAGATATGACTGGATGGCCACCTGGCAGAAAACGGGCTTGTTGGGCTGGGAAGACAAGAACGGCGACGGATATATTCAATACTACAATGATAAATCCGAAGCGATGCAGGCAAAAGCGGCTGAAAACGGCTGGACCGGCAATGAGCTGACCAACTTTAACCGCGATATCCTGGTACTCGCCAACCCCGAGATTGCCAACCTTCCAAGCTGGGTCATCGGTCTGGTTGCGGCGGGTGGTCTTGCGGCGGCGCTTTCAACCGCTGCCGGCCTGCTGCTTGCGATTTCGTCGGCGGTCAGCCATGACCTGATCAAGGGGCAATTCAACCCCAACATCAGCGAAAAAGGCGAGCTGTTGTCGGCCCGTGTTGCCATGGGTATCGCGATTGTCGTGGCCACCTATCTGGGCCTCAACCCTCCGGGCTTTGCGGCGCAAACTGTGGCCTTGGCCTTTGGTCTGGCGGCGGCGTCGATTTTCCCGGCGCTGATGATGGGGATCTTCTCGAAGAAGATCAACAATCACGGAGCCGTGGCAGGCATGCTGGCCGGTCTGACCGTTACGCTGGTCTATATCTTCCTGCACAAGGGTTGGTTCTTTATCCCAGACACGAACAGCTTTACTGACGCTGATCCGCTGCTGGGAACGATCAAGTCCACCTCGTTTGGTGCGATTGGGGCGATGATCAACTTTGCGGTTGCCTATACGGTTGCCGGAATGACCAAGCCGACACCGCAACATATCCGTGATCTGGTTGAAAGTGTACGCGTACCTAAAGGTGCCGGTGCTGCGACCGATCACTGATTGTTAAGGTAAAATCTTTTAGGGGGCGCAAAGAATGTGCCCCCTATAGTTCTTCTGGTCCGATCATCAGGATATCATGACCGGACACGGCCCCCGATATTTCCGGGCACAGGGCTCTCTTTTAGATACACTGAACAAAGCACTGACAGAGGATACCGGCGATCATGGCTGACGACCCTTCGGACATTCTGGACGTCCTCAAGCAACACGCGCCGTTTGATATGTTGCCCGAGGCCCTGCGCGCCGAGATCGCGCCGGGTATCACCCGGATTGAGGCGCGCGAGGGTGAAATCCTGTTTTCAGAAGGCGCCCGGTTGGCGGGGCTTTATCTGGTGGAAAGCGGTGCGTTGGATATCGTTTCTAGCCACGCTGATCTGGTGTCTCGTCGCGGGCCTGGTGATATTATGGGCGAACGCGGGTTACTGCGCGACGGGCTGGCCATGCTGACCGCGCGTGCGACGGAGGCCTCAACTTTGTTGTTGATCCCGCCGAAAATATTTTTCGATCTGATCGAACGCGTGCCCGAGTTTGAAATATGGTTCGAGCGGGCCCGCCCGTCATCATCCATGACATCGGATGACGGGCCATATGCCACCGGGCTGACCGCGCTGCAGGTGTCGGACCTAATGAGTGCAACACCGATTTCCTGCGCATCGGACAGCACGATTACCGATGTGGCAAAGATGATGCGCGCGCATAGCATCTCGTCTGTTGTGGTGATGGACGGCAGCGCGCTCAAAGGTATCATCACGGCCCATGACCTGACCAACAAAGTGCTGGCCGAAGGATTGACCGGTGATGTGCCAGTGCACCAGATCATGACACCGGATCCGATGACCATTGCACCAGATGCCCTGGGGCTGGATGCGCTGATGATGCTGTCGGATCATGGTATTAACCACCTGCCGGTGGTGGTGAACGCGCAAATTGTCGGGATGGTTGGTAAGACTGATCTGTTCCGCCAGCAGGCCGCCACAGCAAGCCACATGATTGCCGATATCGTGCAGGCTGAAGATGCACACGATATGGCTGCAGTGATGACACGGGTACCAACCCTGTTGACACAGCTGGTTAGTGCCGGGGCCCGCCCGAACGCCATCACCCGCCGGATCACGGATATCACCGATGCGATCACCCATCGCCTTTTGGGATTGGCGGAAAAAAAGCTTGGCCCGCCGCCAGTGCCCTATCTGTGGCTTGCTTGTGGCAGCCAGGGGCGGCGCGAACAGACCGGTGTTTCGGATCAGGATAATTGTCTGATCCTGGACGATGCGTTCAAGCCCGAACATGACGACTATTTTGCTGAGATGGCACAGTTCGTATCGGACGGGTTAAACACCTGCGGATTTGTCTATTGCCCCGGTGACATGATGGCCACCAACCCGCGTTGGCGTCAGCCGATCCGTGTTTGGCGCGAATACTTTAACAAGTGGATATCTGAACCCGACAACGAGGCGCAGATGCTGGCCTCGGTCATGTTTGATCTGCGGCCCATTTCAGGCGAAAACGGGCTGTTTGATGAGCTTCAGCAGCAGGTGCTGACGCGGGCCCGTGCCAACTCGATCTTTGTGGCGCATATGGTGTCAAATTCGCTCAAGCATACGCCGCCTCTTAGCCTGTTCCGGGGCTTTGCGTTAATCCGGTCGGGCGAGCATAAAAACAAGGTTGATCTGAAACATTCTGGGGTGGTGCCGGTGGTCGATCTGGGCCGGGTCTATGCCCTGGAAGGCGCGATTAAAGCGGTCAACACGTATGACCGGCTGAAAGCTGCGCGCGAAGCCGGTATCGTGTCCGAATCCGGTGCCCGGGACCTGATTGATGCCTACGATCTGATTGCGGAAACGCGGTTGCGTCACCAGGCGGCGCAGATCAGGGCGGGCGAGGCGCCGGACAACTTCATGGCGCCCAATCAATTATCCGACCTTGAACGTAACCACCTGCGCGATGCATTTATGGTAATCAAGACAATGCAATCGGCCCTTGGACAGGGCCGGGGAAGTTTGGGGTAACTATGTTTTTTGAATTGATTGCGACATTTGCGGCCGGGATCGGCGTTGCCGGCCTTGTGATGGTGCTGAATGTTTTCACCGGTGGCCGTTTGCCGCGCTCGATCATACCAGTGGCGGCAGGGCTGGCCATGCTCGGTTATACCATTTGGTCGGAATATAGCTGGGCTGGGCGCGTCACAGCCGAGTTGCCCGAAGGTTTGGTTGTGATCTACAGCGCCGAAGAAAAGAAATACTGGAAACCCTGGACATACCTTGCCCCACAGACCACGCGCCTGATGACATTGGATACGCGCAGTATTCGCAAAAACCCAGATGCACCCGACACTCAGATGGTAGATCTTTACCTTTTTGCCCGCTGGTCGCCTACTGCGATAAAGCCCCAACTGGTCAATTGTGAAATGCAGGCGCGCTCAGTGGTGACCGATAAAAGCCTGGCTGACCCGGCAGCGGCCAATTGGATCACGGCTGGCGCTGATGATCCGCTAATCCGGGCCATCTGCAAAGGCTGACTGCAAAGGAGAGTCCAATGTCTGCAAAGTCAATTCTTCTGGTCGAAGACGAAGACAATATTGCATTGGCGTTGGAATTTCTGATCGGTCGAAAGGGGTATAGGCTGCGACGTGTGGCGACAGGCAATGATGCCATTGCGGCCCTCGCCGAGGAATGTCCTGATCTTGTGGTTCTGGATGTCATGCTGCCCGAGCGTTCGGGTTATGAAATCTGCCAGATCATACGCAAGGATCCGTCGCTGAAGCATCTCAAGATTTTGATGATGACGGCACGTGGCGGTGAAGTTGAACGGCGCAAGGGGCTGGCCCTTGGGGCAGATGCGTTTCTGACAAAACCGTTTGCCACCAGCGATCTGACAAACGAGATCAGCGCGTTGCTGGGGGAGACCCCCAATGGCTGAACGATTTGGTCTGAGACTGCGCTTTGCGTTGTTTTTCGCAGCCCTTGCTTTGGGCGGGTCGATTGCCATCTGCGGGGGCCTGTGGCTGGGGTATACACGCATGGGCGGCCCGGTCGAAGGCTATGTCACGGCAGGAATAGTCGCCGGTTTCGGTCTGCTGGGGCTGGCCGCCTGGGTTGGGCTTCTGTTTGATGAAAACGTGGCAAAACCGATCCTGGCACTGGCGTCGGAGCTGAACACGCGTGCACGGGCGGGCGTTGATGCCGACATCGACGAAAAACAGGCGCGGTATCTGGGGGCGCTGGCACCGGCAGTCAGCACCATTCATGATGCCCTGTCCGAGGCGCGAGCGGCACAGGAGCACGCCGTCGCGCTTGAAACGGCGCGGATCAACCGTGAGAAGGCGCTGTTTGAAACGCTGTTGCATGATCTGGCCGAAGGGGCTGTTGTTCTGACGCCGGATAACCGGGTGATGCTGTATAACCGCGTTGCCCAGCAGTTGCTGGGCGCGCTTGGTCTGGATCGAAGAATTCAGGCCTTTCTGCGTCCCGAACCGCTGGAACATGCGCTAAAACGGATGGAATCCAAATACGCCCGCGGGCAGATCGAGGCTGAAAGCTTTCTGGCGGCCAGCGCAGACGGATCCCGTTTCTTTCTTGCCCGGATCAGCCCGGTTATCTCGGATGAGGAACGGTTGGGCCACGTGTTAATTTTTCACGACGCCACTGAGGATCTGCAAGTCCATGCCGAAAGAGACCATCTTTTCAACACCATGCTGGAGCAGGTGCGCCGCCCGGCTGCTGCGTTGAGTGCTGTTCTCGACGTGCTGCAGGAGGACGGCGATATGCCCGCCAAGACCCGTGCTACATTCAATGCGGCAATGCGTGAAGAGGTCGACCGTCTGTTCACCTGCCTCAGCGATACAGGCCCGCGTTATGGTTCGGCTGCGTCGCGGCACTGGCCGATGACGGAAGTGGCCGCCGAGGACATTTTTGATGCACTCAGGGCCCGGGGAATTACGAAGCTGGATTCAGTAGGCGGCTCGCAATTTATGCGATGTGACGGGTTCGCGATTGTCGGGCTTTTAGCCCTGGTTCTAAACGGATTGGCCAAGTCTGAAACGCGTCACGACATCACTCTGAAAGCTGAACCACATGACCACGAGGTCTGGTTGACCATCATCTGGAATGGCGAGGAAACGCCAGATGGTCTGATTGATGCCTGGGTGCAGCAGCCAATTTCAGGGGGGTATGGCCAGTATACCGGGCGTGATGTTCTTGATGGTCATCGAACCGAGATTTGGTCGGAGATCCAGGCAGATGGTCATCGTATCGTGCTACCACTTGTCGCTGCAGGAGAGCCGGTGCTGAGTGCGTCGGAGGCAAGGCCGGAGTTTTACGATTTCAATCTTCCCGCCGTTGCACTCGACGATGATATGGCCGACCGTCCATTGTCTGAGCTATCGTTCGTCGTGTTTGATACCGAAACCACAGGGTTGTCTCCCAGTAATGGGGACGAGATCGTTCAGATTGCGGGTGTGCGTATCGTAAATGGTCGCCTGCTCCGAGGGGAAGTGTTTGAGACGCTGGTCAATCCGGGGCGTCCGATTCCGGCGGCAACAACGGCCGTGCATCATATAACCGACGATATGGTGGTCGATGCCCCGGGTATTTCCGAGGCTGGAAAGCGGTTTCATGATTTTTGCCAAGACTCTGTTTTAGTTGCACATAACGCACCATTTGATCTTGCTTTCCTGCGCCTGAAGGAACAGCAGATCGGTCGAAAATTCTCGCAGCCGGTTTTGTGTACTGTTTTGCTTTCGGCAGCGCTGTTTGAGCATACGGGGTCGCATACGCTGGATGCTCTGGCGGGGCGGTTCGGGGTGTCGATTGCACCTGAATTGCGCCATACCGCATTGGGTGATGCGGTGGCGACTGCGGAAGTTTTCCAGCAAATGCTTAAGGTTATGCAGGGTGAGGGCATCGGGACATTGCGGCAGGCCATCGCGGCCGAACGGCGGATGACGCAGATCCGCAAGGCGCAGAATTACTGAGCGCCGACTGTGAGCGCTGAAGGGTTTCCATGTGGATTTTGCAAGGTTTGCGACCGGCCCAGGGCGAATTGCCCGGGCCGGTCGGGAAATCAGTCTGTCTGATCTTTTCGGCGAAAGGCGCCTTGTACAATACGGTCGATGACCATGGCGCAGAAGAGGATGGCAAAGCCACCCAGCAGGCCCTCGCCTTTGGCGGCATATTGCAGTGCCTCAAGGATAACCTTGCCAAGGCCACCGCCGCCAATAAGCGAGATGATCACCACCATCGACAGGCACATCAGGATGGTCTGGTTGACGCCGGCCATGATCGACGGCAACGCCAGCGGCACCTCGACATCCTTGAGCAGTTGAAAGCGCGACGCGCCAAAGGCCACGGCAGCCTCTTTGATGCTTTCAGGAACGCCGCGCATGCCAAGGGCGGTCAGGCGAATGACCGGCGGCATGCCAAAGATGATCGTCGCCAGAATGCCCGGCGGGTTGCCGGTGCCGAAAAACGCAATGATCGGGATCAGGTAGACAAAGGCGGGCAGGGTCTGCATCAGGTCCAGAACCGGTTCGGCGATTTTGTAGGCACGTTTGGATTTGCCAAACCAGATGCCTAACGGAATGCCGATTGCTACGCTGATCAGCACCGCAGCCCCGACAAGTGCCACGGTTTCCATTGCCAGCTCCCAGTAGCCGAAAAGCGCGATATAGGCGAGCGAGGCAGCCGTAAAGATGGCCACGCGGGGACCTGCAGCGCGCCATGCGGTAACGCAGATGACTAGCATCACCACGGGCCAAGGCGAGCCGCTGAGAGCAAGTTGCAGACCGTCAAGAACAGTTTTTACAAATACGATGATACCCCGTGTAACATCGCTCCAGGCGGTCACGGCCGAGTCGATCACGGCATTCAGCCAGTTGGCCACGCTTGTGAACAGGTTTGCGGATCCGTTGCCCAGAAATAGTGCTGAAGCCTGATCCTCGGGAAAGGTATCGAGCATCGGGATCGAAGAGCTGATGGTGAACCGGAATACGATCAATGGCGCAATCGCAGCCACAAGAATGGCCCCCAAAGCAATGTTGCGCATGCTGCGACCGCTTTCGGTGCTATCCGGGTCAATCCGCCAGCGGGAATACTGCTTTTCATAGGCAGTATTGGCATAAAACCCCTGTATCAGTTTGAAAAATACAAGCAGGGCAAGGCCGGTCAGCATGATGCCAAATGCCTGCGACTGGGCAGCGTCTGCCTTGGCAAGGCTATCATTGGCAGCTTTGGTGATGTTTTCGGCCAATTTGTTAAAGCGTTCCGGATCTTCGCCGGATGCCGTTGCGGCGGCCGCTTTGTCGAGAAATTCCTGTGCTCGGTCCAGCTGGCGCTGGGCGCGGTCAGCCATATCCGAGCCAGGGTTACCCCACCAGCCACGGCCAATCTGAACCCAGGCGATGACCTCGAGAATGAGGAAAGTCCAGAACATGCCCCAGACAGCGCGGGACGCAGACCAGAGCGGCCCAAGCAGGGCTGCCCACAAATTGAAGGTGGTGGGTAATAGACCGGTGGCATCGTGGATCTTGTGGAAGACCCCCGCGTAATAGCCGCCGCTATCGCCAGCGAAATTCTTGATAGAGGCATCAAGCGCGTCGCGGTCGACCTCGATATCCGAGGCGGCGGTAACTTTCATCTCGGACGTTGGATCACTCATCTTTGCCCCCCTGAATGCCGCGCAGCAGGCGCGGTTTGGTCACGATGCCTACATCGTTTCCGTTTTCGGTGATGACCACCGGTTGTTCGCTGCCGACAGCCAGATCAATCAACTGATCCAGATCAGCGCCTTCATCGGCGCGCGGCGCGCCTTCCAGCGAGCCCTTGTAACTGCCAAGCGGCTGCATGATCGAATGGGCCTTGACCAGTTTCAGTTTGGAGATGCCCTGAACGAATTCGCGCACGTAATCGTCGGCGGGGTTCATCACGATGTCCTCTGGGGTGCCGATCTGTACGATTACGCCGTCTTTCATGATTGCGATGCGATGGCCGATGCGGATGGCCTCGTCCAGATCATGGGTGATGAAAAGCGTGGTTTTCTTAAGTTGGGCGACAAGCGCCTTGAACTGGTCCTGCAATTGCAGGCGGATAAGAGGGTCAAGCGCCGAGAAGGGCTCGTCCATCAGCAAAATCTCGGGGTCGGACGCCAGCGCGCGGGCAATACCAACGCGTTGTTGCATGCCGCCTGAGAGCTCTTTTGGAAGACGATCTTCGTAGCCTGTCAGGTCGACCAGACCCAACGCATGATCGGATACGGCCCAGCGTTTGGATTTGGAAACCTTCCTGATTTCCAGTGGGTAGGCGACATTGTCGCGGACCGATCGGTGTGGCATCAGCGCCATGTGCTGAAACACCATGCCGATCTGCTGAGCCCGAACGCGGCGTAGCTCAGATGCGCTCATCGATGACACATCACGGCCCAGAATTTCGATTGTGCCTGCAGTAGGTTCGATCAGGCGGTTGATGTGGCGCACCAGGGTGGATTTGCCCGATCCGGACAGGCCCATGATGCAAAAGATCTCACCCCGTGGAACATCGAATGTGGCGCCTTGAACACCCACAACGCATTGAAAGCGTTCCAGCACCTCGGGCTTTCCGATGCCTTCGTTTTTCACTGCCTGCATCGCCTCGTCGGCGCGGGCGCCGAAGATTTTCCAGACGTCTTTCAGGCTGACTACGGTTTCGCTCATGATCTCCCCTTCACTGAGCAAAAGACCGCCGGAAATGCCCGGCGGCCCTATGATGATTTTAAGCTAGTGCAGTGCAGATCATTCTGCGAACCAGCCAAGAACCTGATCTTCGTGTGCCGCAATCCACTCGTCGGCATAGGCGGCCGGATCTTTTTTGTCGATCACCACAGCAAAGGTCATATCGGACACAGCTTTGGTGTCGAAGTTTACCTTGCTGAGCATGCTGGCCACGGCGGGGAAGTCGTTTTCAAGCGATTTCGCATAGTGAATGTGCAGGTAGGCCAGATCCCAGGCAACGCCGGCTTCGGAAACTTCCAGCCAGTTGGGATCGTCGGTGGGTTGCTTTACGTTCCACTTGGCCGCGTCGTAAGGCGGCTCTTCCAGAATTTGCATGTCATGCAGGGCAAAGACATAGTGGGGTGTGTAGCAGAAACCCAGCCATGGCTCGCCCGCCTTGATCGCGTTGGCAAGGTTGGCATAGGCGATGGTTTCGTCCGACTGGGTCAGTTCCAGTGTCTGGTCATAGCCATAGGATTTGGCGCGGATACGCTCGACATTGGTCGAGGCCCAGCCCGGGGCACCGATCCATGCCTCGCCCTGGCCGTCGCCATTGGTGTCGAAAAGGGCGGCGATGTCCGGATTGGACAGATCATCGATTGAAGTGATGCCGTGTTTGTCGGCGCTGGCTTTATCGACGCACATGCCCTGGAATGCCTCAACCCCGTTGGGGTTCATGACGACAGTGCCTTTTTCCTTGACGAAAGTGTCGTGCAGGTTTTGCTGGTTGGGCATCCAGACCTCGGGGTGGACATGCATGGCTCCGCTGTCCATCGCTTCGAATACGATCGGGTTGGTGCCGTTCTGCAGTTCAACTTCAAAACCGAGATTCTGTTCGATTGCTGCCTTCAGGATGTGTGCGGTTGCGTTGACCGATGGCCAGTTGGGCACGCCGATTACGATGTCTGCGGCCATTACCGGAGCGGCAAATGCCATCATGGTTCCGGTTGCAAGCGCTGTGAGTTTCTTCATTTTTAGATATCTCCTTGTTGGGCGCCCATTTTCGGGCTTTTGGTTTTTGTTGCACAGTGTGTGTTGGGTCGTTGAAGAGATAGGGCCAAAATTATTCCTCTTATAGTGCCAGATCTTTCCAGAAATCCGTTTGGCACTTCGTCGGATCGACTTTACCTCCTGTTTCATGACGGCCCAGTATAACCGGATTTTACGGTGTAATCAGTCTTTCAAACCACAATATTTTTGAAAAGTGAAACTTTATGCACAAAACGTGCGGTTTTTTCAAATTTACGAAAAATAGAGTTCGGGTTCTCTGCAATGACGGTCTCGCGACTTGTGATTACAGTCTCACCTTCTGACAAAGCTCATTGACCAGGGGCTGGAACCAGCCCCAGTTTTTGGAAGCCATGTCGTTGACGATCAGGTTCTTTTTGCGGGTAAAGACGGGTGCAATGTCCAGGACGTAAATCTTGCCGTCATCAACATACGGCTGTGCAAGCGCCCGCGGCAGATAGGCCGAGCCGCCGCGGTCGAGCATGCATTGCAAGGCCCACCATGAACTGTCGAAACTGATCCGTTCCACCCCGGCATTGTGATAGGCTTCATCGTGCTGGCGTCGGTACTCGGCGCCGTGGTTTACAAAGATGTAAAGCGGGTCCGCGTCGATCGGCGTGTCCGGCCGGTTTGAATACAGAACCAGCTCTTCTGGTGGCAGAGGGTAAACTGTCTGGTTGCCACGCCCCCCGGAATCGTAAGTCAGAATGACGTCGACCATGCCTTCGTCCAGCCAGGTTCCGAGATCGCGAAAGCTGCCCTGATGCACCGAGACGGCCATTTCGGGATGATCGGAAATAAGCCTGTTGAAAAACGCGCGTCCGGGACCATGCCAAAGTTCGCGGTCACAACCGAAGGTACAGATCGAATCCAGTCCGGCAGGAAGGGCAGTTGCATGTTTTGCCTGGCGCCAAATACCGGTCATGACCCGCGCATACCGCAAAAGCTTGGTGCCCGTAGGTGTCAGGGTCGTGCCGGATTTCTGCCGGTTCAGAAGGACCTGACCCAGTTCTTCCTCCAGCGTTTTAAGGCGCGCGGTGACCGTAGATTGGGTCACGTTCATCTTGGCCGAAGCCCGTACAAGGCTGCCGGTATCGACGATAGCCAGAAAGGTTTGCAGGGAAGTGATATTCATGACGCCGCACTCAATTCGAGTTTTTTGCATTTATGTAGCAAAACAATTCGTTTTCAAGAAGTGAAAATATGTGCCAGCTTTCAGCACCACCTTCTTTAAAATGCGAACAGGGGGTTCAGCTATGTTCAGGGAAAATGACGGCCTTGTGCCGCGTGATCGGTTTGTCTCGGCGATGCGCACGGTTGCGTCTTCGGTCACGGTTGTCACAACCGACGGCACCGCGGGCCGATTTGGTGCGACTGTCAGTGCTTTTTCATCGGTTTCAGCCGATCCACCGACAGTGCTGGTCTGCCTATACGCAGATAGCCGGATTGCCCGGGCAGTAACAGAAAACGGCAGGTTCTGTGTCAATGTCCTGTCGGAAAACAGCCCCGAGATTGCCGACCGCTTTGCCGGACGCCATGATGCCAGGTTCAGCGACCGGTTTTCGGGGATCGAGTGCTATGGCGAGGCCGGGACCGCGCCGATGATCGACGGGGCGACGTGTTTCGGCTGCGATGTGCAGCAGCATGTCCGTTCCGGCAGCCATCTGATTGTGATCGGTCATGTCAAAGAGGTGTGGGACGGGCAGATGCCCCCGCTGGCGTATCGTGTTGGCAGTTATCATCGGGTCGTACCGCAGGCGGCGACCTGTGCGGCCGAATAAGGAGGGATGCGAATGAAGACCTATCAGATGCTGATTGCCGGGGAATGGGTGGATGCCGGTGATGGTGGCAGGTTCACCACAGCAAACCCAGCAACCGGAGAAGACTGGGCAACTGTGCCTGAAGCCACAGCCGAGGATATAGACCGGGCAGTGCGCGCGGCGCACGCCGCCTGTTACGAGGGGCCCTGGGCCGCGATGACCGCCACGCAGCGGGGACATTGCCTGCGTCGCCTGGCTGATCTGCTGGCAGAACGGTCCGAGTATTTTGGCGAAGTCGAGACCCGCGATACCGGCAAGATGTTGAAAGAAACCAAGTGGCAGTCGAAATACATTGCAGAGTTTCTGCATTTCTATGCGGGGGCCGCCGACAAGGTGCATGGTGAAACCCTCCCGATCGACAAGCCCGACATGTTTGTGTTTACCGAACGCGAGCCTTTGGGCGTGATTGCCGCCGTCGTGCCGTGGAACAGCCAGATGTTTCTGACGGCAGTCAAAATCGGCCCGGCGCTGGCGGCTGGGAATACTGTTGTTCTTAAAACATCCGAGTTTGCCCCGGCGGTTATACTGGAATTTGGCCGCTTATTTGCCGAGGCAGGCATTCCCGATGGGGTGATAAATATCGTAACCGGGCACGCCGACCCCTGCGGTAAGGTCCTGACATCGCACCCGCTGGTGGCGCGGATTTCGTTTACTGGCGGCCCAGTGGCGGCAAAGCATATTCTGGTGAATTCCACGAATAATTTTGCCGAGGTTTCGCTGGAGCTGGGCGGGAAATCCCCGTTTATCGTGTTTGACGATGCGGATGTTGAAAGCGCGGTCAATGGCTCGGTCTCGGGTATCTTTGCCGCATCAGGGCAATCATGTGTCGCGGGGTCGCGCCTGATCGTGCACGAAGATATTGCCGATGAATTTCTGGCTCGGATGGTGAAAATCGCTAATGAAGCCAAAATCGGTGACCCTATGCTGGATGAAACCGAAATGGGTCCGTTGTGCACATACGGTCAGCTTGAAAATATCGAACGGCAGGTGGCCAAGGCGGTAGAGCAGGGCGGTAAGGTTTTATGCGGTGGCAAGCGCGCGGCGGGGCAGGGCAGTGACATGTTCTATGAGCCCACGATCATTGATTGCCCCTCACCTGATCTGGAAATCGTCGATACCGAACTTTTCGGTCCCGTACTTAGCGTGCTGCGTTTCAAAACCGAAGAAGAGGCGTTGCGCCTTGCCAATGACACCGAACACGGGCTGGCCGCAGGCATCTTTACCCGCGACAGCGCGCGCGCTTTGCGGATGTCTCGCAGTGTCCGGGCGGGCATTGTCTGGGTCAACACCTATCGTGCCGTCTCGCCCATTGCCGAGTTTGGCGGCATGAAGAATTCGGGTTATGGCCGCGAAAGCGGGTTCCAGGCGATTTACGACTATACGCGGCCCAAGACAGTTTGGATGAACACATCCTCCGAACCATTGGGCAGCCAGTTTGTAGCGCGTTGAGGAACGGGTTCATGCAAATGAAGCTTTCACCATCGTTGCTGGAAGGGTTGGAAAAATGCCGAGCCGAGGTGAACCAGGCATTTTCCATCCCGCCGGAATGTTACGTGGTGCCTGAGATGGCCGAAGCCGAAGAACAGGCCGTCTTTCGCAGATCCTGGTTGGGTGTGGGGCGTGCAGATATGGTGAAGGCGCCAGGCGATTTTGTTACGTTGGATGTGGCCGGGCAGGCGGTACTGCTGGTGCGTGACAAAGAAGGGCAGTTGCAGGCGCTGGCCAATAGCTGCAGGCACCGCGGCGCACGTCTGGCCGAAGGGGCGGGGAATTGCCGGGGCTTCAAGTGCCCGTTTCACGCCTGGGCCTATCATCTGGACGGCAGATTGGCGGCGGCCCCGAAAATGGAAGAGGCGGCAGGGTTTTGCCGCGAGGATTTTAATCTGATCCGGTACCGCGCCGAGGAACGGCTGGGCTTTGCTTTTGTCTGTCTGGATAAGGCGGCGCCCGAGCTGGATGTCGTGTTGGGCGATTTTGCCAGGGTGCATGCACCCTGGCCGATGGAAACTCTGGTGTCGACCCGGCGGCGGGAGGTGACGGTCGATTGCAACTGGAAGGCTTTTCTGGAGGTCTTTAACGAATATTATCATCTGCCATTCGTGCACCGCGATTCAATTGACAATGTGTACTCCCTTCCTGATGCGGCAACAGTCACGACAGGGGCCTATGCCAGCCAGTTTGGCAAGACCGTGGGCACCGGAGGACTGTTGCAGACCCAGCAGGACCGGGCTTTGCCGCCGATGCCGGGCCTGGTCGGGCACGCAGCGCAGGGGGTACGATACACTTGGGTTTTCCCCAATATGACCTTCGCGGCAGGCACGGATGCGCTGTGGGTTTATGAGGCCTATCCGCTGGGGCCGGACCAATGCCATGTGGTGCAAACCGCCTGTTTCCCACCCGAAACGCTGGAGCTGTCAGAAGCCGCGTCGCGCGTGGGCGCCTATCACGACCGGCTGGATGCGGCGCTGGCCGAAGACATTCCTGCGCTGGTAAATCAACATCGCGGACTATCCTGCCCGGATGCGCGACAGGGGCGGTTTCAGCCCCTGCTGGAACCCAACGTTGCCGCCTTTGCCGCCTGGTATGCAGGGACGATGGCAAGAGCTTCCAACCAACTTTAACTGAGCAAGAAAGCGATCATGAAATGAAATTCCAACTGGCAATCAATCTGGAGCGAATGACCCCTTCCGTAGATATGAAGGAGGTGCGCGATCATACGTTGGAAATGGTCAAGATGGCCGATGCCGCAGGGTTTGAGATTGCGTGGGCCGCCGAGCATCATGCGATGGAGATGACGATTGCACCCAATCCGTTTCAGATCCTGACATGGTGGGGCGAGCACGCCAAAAACATCCGTCTGGGTGTGGGCGTGGTGAACGCGGCCTACTGGCACCCGATTGATCTTGCGGGTGAGGCGGCGTTTCTGGACCTTACCAGCGACGGGCGGCTGGAATTCGGCATTGGATCAGGCGCTTACCAGCGAGAGTTTGATCGGATGAAGCCGGGTCTGGATCAGCGCGACAGCTGGCGCTACATGCAGGAAATGCTGCCGGTGGTGCAAAAACTCTGGGAAGGCGATTACGAGCATAACGGCGAGTTCTGGCAGTTCCCCAGTGCCACCTCGTGCCCCAAACCGGTTCAGAAAGACGTACCCGTCTGGGTTGCCGCCCGCGCGCCGATCACATTTGATTACGCGGTAGAGCACGGTTGCAATATCATGAGCTGGCCGCTGACCATGCCGTTTTCCGAGGCCGAAACCTATCGCGCGCGGCTGGACGATGCGATTGCCAAAAACGGTGGCAAATACGATGGCCGCTGGGCGCTGATGCGGCACACGGCCATCTATGACAATGAGGTCGACCGCAAGGCGGCAATGGATGCGATCCGCGTACAGCTCAGCCAGTTCGGCAATCTGATGATGAAATCGGGCGAGGTGATCAACGGTTTCCCCGAGCAGGTCCCGCTGGACAGTCTTGAGGGTAATGCGCGAGTCGACCCGGAAATGCTGGAACAGAACCTGATGTTCGGCTCACCCGGACAGGTGGTCGAAAAACTGAAGATGTATGAAGGCATCGGTGTGGACGGGTTTATTTACTATGCCTCGATGGGCATGGACATGGACCAGCAGAAACGCTCGTTGAAACTGTTTATTGATCAGGTTCTGCCTGAATTTTCTGAGAAGGAACTTGTAAATGCCGGTTGAAATTCGTCGTACGCTGACGCTGGTTCAGACAACCTTTAAGGAAGGTTGGAAAGAGGTGGCCGAGCCCACCAAAATGGTCACCGCCATGGCGATCATCCGTAATCCGTGGTTTGGCCTTGGTCATGTAGAAGATTTAAGCCCCGAGGTGAAAGAGCACGGCCCGGTTCTGGGCAAATTGCTGACCGAGATGATCCTTAAGGAAACCGGCGGCACGGTTGAAGGCTATGGCAAGGCCTCGGTCGTGGGCATGGGCGGTGAAGTGGAGCACGCGCAGGCCCTGACCCATACATTGTGGTTCGGCAACCAGTACCGCGACGCGGTCAATGCCAAGTCGTATCTGGTGTTTTCCAACACCCGGGGGGCTGCGGGCACGTCGCTGATGATCCCGCTGATGGACAAGGACGATGGCGGGCGCCGCTCGCATTATCAGACAATCCATACCTGCGTCCCCGATGCACCTGCGGATGATGAGATTATCATGGCGCTGGGCGCCTCGATTGGCGGGCATCCCAACCACCGGATCGGGGACCGCTATGCCGATCTGAAAGAGATGGGCCGCGACGTTGATAACCCGGCGGGGGTTTAGATGCCGATAAGCAAGGCAGGTACCGCCTATGAACTGTCGGGGCCCGAAGGGGCTCCGGTGGTGGCGCTTATTCACGGATTGGGCATGTCGCGCGGCAGTACCTATGCCGACATCGTACCGATTCTGGCGGAAAAGTTCCGGGTTCTGAATTATGATCTTTGTGGCCACGGTGAGACGGCTTTGCCGACGCAGACACCCAGCCTGACAGTGCTGAGTGAACAGCTGATCACGCTGATGGATGAGTTAGGAATCGAGCAGGCCGCCCTGGTGGGGTTTTCGCTGGGTGGCATGATCAACCGGCGCGTGGCGATGGATCATCCTGATCGGGTATCGGCGCTGTGTATCCTCAATTCACCGCATGAACGTGGGCAGGAACAGCAAAAGCTGGTCGAGGAACGTGCGCGCGATACCAGTGCTGGCGGGCCGGGGGCCACGATTGATGCCACGCTGGCCCGGTGGTTCACCGAAGGGTTTCGCCGCGATCATGCCGATAAGGTGGCTGAAATCCGCAAGGTGGTGATGGCCAATCACCACGAGAATTATGCGCTGCACCGGTTTGTATTGGCGGCAGGGGTGGTGGAACTGATCCGGCCAGAGCCGCCGATCACGCATCCCACGCTGATCATGACCTGCGAAAAAGACAGCGGCCAGCCACCAGAAATGAGCCATGCGATTGCCTCCGAGATCGAAGGGTCAGAGGTTATCATCCTGCCGGAATTGCAGCATCTGGGGCTGATAGAAAGGCCAGACCTGTTTGCCGAACCGGTAAAGGAATTTCTGAGCCGGAAACTACAGAACAACCCGTCCCGGCCCTGAGCCGGGACGTCTTAGCCAGTCGGGAGGCCCCGGGTCAGGCCCGGGCGGCGACAGGACACTGAAGAATTTGAGGGAAAATGCGATATGAAAAAGATGACAGGCGGGCAGGCCGCAATTGAAGCGATACGGGCCGAGGGGACAAGCCATGTGTTTGGTCTGATCGGCTCGGCCACGATGGAAATGTTCGACGCGCTTTATGATGCGAAGGATATCAATTTCATCGGCGTGCATGACGAGCGTACCGGCACGCATATGGCTGATGGGTTTGCCCGGATGAGCGGGCAGGCAGGGGTGATCCTGGCCGGGCAGAACGGGCCGGGGGCCACCAACCTTGTGACCGGTCTGGCACAAGCCAAGGCGGCCTATTCGCCAGTTGTCAGTATCGCCGGGGCATTGGCCAGCGGGCACCGCTATCGCGACGCCTTTCAGGAGGTGGATCAGGACGCGCTATTCAAACCGATCACCAAGAAGACCTGGACCGCTACAAGTGCCGATCGTGTGCCCGAAATGCTGCGCGAAGCTTATCGCGAGGCGATGGCCCCACGCCGTGGCCCGGTGCAGCTTAATCTGCCGCGGGATGTGTTGTCGGCGCAAGCCGAATTCGATGATTTCCAGAAACCCGGCGCCTATCGCCCCTGCGCTGCCCCGGCGGGGGCACAGGGTGAGATTGACCGCGCAGCGGCTTTGCTGGCCGGGGCAAGCCGCCCGGTGATCATCGCCGGTGGCGGGATCAAGAATACCGGCGGTGCTGATCAGTGTATGGCACTGGCCGAAGCACTGAATTGTCCGGTTGTCACATCTCCGGGACACGGCGATGCGGTGCCTTTCGGTCATCCGCTGAACGCGGGTCAGATGGGGCCACGGGGCAATGTTGTAGCGTCACGTCTGGTGAAAGAGGCCGATGTAATTCTGGCGCTGGGCACACGCGTCGGGTTTAACGCTACCTTTTATACCTATGACAACATCAACCGAGACGCCAAGATCATCCATGTCGAACTGGAGCCCACCGCGATTGGCCGGTACTTCCCGGTTGAGATTGGGATATGGGCTGATGCGCCCACGGCGGCTGGTCAGCTGCGCGGGGCTGTGGCGAAGATTACGGCGCGCCACAAGGCCGAGGCCTGGACGAAATCCTTTCAGGCTGAAAGGCAGGCCTATCTTGCCCAACGCGACGCGGATGCGCAGGTAGAGGCGATGCCGATCCATCCCTCGGGCTTGTTCAAGACGCTGCGCGATGTGATGCCGAAAAATGCAGCCGTGACAATGGATGCGGGCACGTTGTGCCTGCAGGCCACCGATGCGCTGAATTACTGGCAACCCAAAAGCCTGTTCACGCCGCTTGATTTCGGGCTGGTCGGCTTTTCCTTCGCCTGCGGGCTGGGCCTGAAACTGGCCGCGCCTGAGCGCCCGATCATCTCGCTGATGGGGGATGGCGGGTTTGGCATGACCGTTTCGGAACTATCCACGGCTGTCGACTACGGGATCAATACGGTGACGGTGGTGATGAACAATCGCTGTTGGGGGGCCGAAAAAGCCTATCAGCGTGACTTCTTTGGCGAGCGCTATATCGGTGCCGATATTTCCAGCCCGCCATTTGACAAGCTGGCCGAGCTTTATGGCGCCAAAGGGTATCGCGCGGATACGCTGACGGGTATGGCCGAGGCGATCGAGGCGGCACTGGACTGTGGCAAGCCTGCGGTTATTGACGTCATGGTTGATCCGGCGGCGCTATATTCTTTCCGCCGTGACAGTTTCAAACACCGCGGAGGGTGAAAATGAAAGCGCACGGGATTACACCGGCTATCGGGGCTGAAATCAGCGGGGTGGACCTAACCAAGCTGACCGGCGTTGTGGCCGATAGTCTGTATAATGCGCTGCTTGAGCATCAGGTGATCTTTTTGCGTGGCACTGACATCACCCCCAAGCCACTGAACGATGGAATGGCACGGTTCGGGCATAATATTCGCCCGCTCATAGACACACATCCTGTGACGGCTCGCAAGCATCTGAATTTCAACGAGGCCTTTGTGACTCATATTCCGGGCCTTCCCACCAATGAGGCTAATGCGCTGAAAACATGGCTGGCGAACCACATGAACAAGCCCGAGGATCAGATCCGCTGGCGTTGGCGCGCAGGCGATCTGGCGATGTGGAACAACCGTTGCACCATGCATTAGGCCGTAGCCGATTATCTGCCCGCCTATCGCTGCATGATCCGGATCACGGTGGTTAAGGATCGCCGCGCCGGAACTGAAATGAAAGAAGCATCATGACCAAAAAGACCTATCCCGCGACCGAGGCGCAAAAACAGACCGACGACTGGAACCCGATGTGGGACCTGATGGAGGAAATGGACCCGGATTACCTTGAGGCGTTTCTGGCGTTTCGGGCCGTGCCGCAGAAACAGGGGCCGCTGCCGCAGAAATACAAAGAGCTGATCTTTATCGCTATCAACGCCGCCACGACCCACCTTTGGGCGCCCGGCGTGCGGCGGCATATTCAGAACGCGCTGCGCGAAGGCGCCACCAAGGAAGAGATCATGGAAGTGATCCAGCTGACCTCGATCATGGGGATCCATTCGATGACGCTGGCGGCGCCTATTTTGCAGGAAGAGCTGGAAAAGGCGGCAGGTTAGCTATGGTACCTCTGCGCGTTTCATCAGCGAGAGGGTAATAGCTGAGGCGAAGATAACCGCGATACCTGCAAGGGCCAGCGTGTTGGTTGTCGTCCCCCACAGCAGGTAGGACCAGAGGCTGGCGAAGACCAGAAATGAGTATTCGAAAACCGCAATGAACGAAGGTGTTCCGATACGGTAGGCCTGCGCGATGCAGGACACGGCGATCATCGCGCCAACGGCCTGTATGAGGGTGAGGTAGAGAAAACGCGCGGTTGGCGTTTCCCATCCGCGGGTGACAAACCCCTGAGATTCGTTGGGCCAGAGGGTAACGCACAGCAAAATCACCGCGCTGGCCGCGCCCATCGTGGTAAAGATTCCAAGCGTCAGGGTCAGTGCGTTTTCGGCACCACACAGGTGGCGGGTGATCAATGTGCCAAGCGCATAAAACGCCCCGGCAGCCAGCGGCAGGAAGGAAAGTGCCGTTAGGTTGGCCAGATCGGGCTGCAACAGCATCAACACCCCGGCAAATCCGCAGACCACGGCAAGAAACTGAAAAAACGTGATCCGATTGGCGAAGATCAACGCCGAAAACAGCAACACCCAGATGGGTGCACTAAAGATGCCCGCACCGGCCTGCGCCACGGGCAACACGCCCAGAGAGGCAAAATAGATCATCAGGCCGATGCCAACCGTGACGCTACGCAATATCAGAAATCTCGGTGTGCGGGGTCTGAAATTGAAGCCAAACACCGTCGCCCAGATCAGTAAAAGAGGCACGGCAATCAGCGTTCGGAATACATGAAATTGCCAAAGCCCTGCCTCTTGCGATACGGGCTGTACGAAATTGTCGACAAAGCTGAGGATGGCAGTCGAGACAAGTGCAAGAAGCGCCGCATGAAAATTACGCGGTGCGGCAATCGTCAGAGAAGGCGTATCACTTGGCATGAAATATTGTATCCCGTCCCGGCCCGAACGCCGCCCTGCCGCTGTTGGCAGCGCGACGCTAAGCGGCGGCGCAGGATGTGACAAGCACGATTGGCGCCTGCAGCGAAAGACGTGGCCGATGCTGTGCTGATTATGGCGCAGCGCAAAGCCTTTTTGTAAAGCAGTAGAAGCGCTGGCCGAAATGTACTATGACGCGCTTGAGCTTACCGCCCAATTGCGCCGTTGGTTTTTGAATGTATCCGGGCAGGATAGCTGACGACAGGAGACGTCTTATGAAACGGATCAGATCTGCGGCACTTATGGTCGCGCTTGTCGTGGCGACGGCGACCGGTACGCTGGCGCAGCAGGCCTTTACAAAAGGGATGGTCAAAAAGATCAAACCCGAAGGCGGGCTGGTAACGATCAGTCACGAGGCGCTGACCAATCTGGACATGCCCGCGATGACCACATCGTTTCGCGTGGCCGACCCGTCGATGCTGCGCAGATTGCAGCCGGGCAAGCCGGTGACGTTTGCCGCTGACCGGATCAATGGCAAACTGACCATCACTGCATTGAAATAAGACGTCTGCGTTCAGCCCTCGGTCGCGGGTTCGTCGGTCAGTCGGCTGGACAGCAGGTCACCGGTGTCTGACAGGATAGGGTGGGCGATCATCGCAACAAAGGCGTTGGCCTGTTTCAGCGCGCGCAACGTATCTTGGTGAATGTTACTGGTCTCGATACTTTCGACCATGCCTTTTTGCAGGCGGCCCAGATGCTGTTGCTGCAGCAGTGTTTCGACGGCACGAACTCTTTCTTTGGCGGCTACCAGTTCGCGGGCTGTTTCGGGATTCTGGGTGATGATGACATCCAGCGCCAGTTGCGTGTTGGCCAGGACCCTGTCATGAAAATCGCAAATCTCTTCCCAGCCTTGCGTGGAAAAGGCCACGCCGCCTGAATTGAGGTGTTTGGCAAGTCCCACCATTTTTCGTGCGATGATATCGCTGGCAGCCTCCAGATTGGCGGCTGAAGTTGACAGATCCATCGAGCGTTGACTGGCTTCTTCTTCCAGGGCGCCGCGGTTTAGCTTGGCTAGGTAAAGTTTGGTTTCATGGTGCATTCTGCGCACCGCCTTGTCCTGTGACTGGATGGCGGCGGCCGTGGTGTCATCCCATTTGTCGTAGATCGAGATGACCGAGCGCAGCATCTGTTCAACGGTTTCTCCCATGCGGATCAGTTCGCGCGATGCGCAGGAAAGCGCGCGCTCGGGCGTGCCCAGGGCCGTTGGATCAAGCGCGCTGATCCGCCCCAATCCCTCGACGGGGTCGGCAGGCGCTGTCATCAGGGTTTCGGCGATGCGTGCGATCAGGGGCGCAAACGGGACGGCGATCAGGGCAAGGCCCAAATTGAACACCAGATGAAGGTTGATGACTTGCCGCATGCCGGTTGATCCCAGCCAGTCAAGCGAGGATACAAAGAATGTCAGGCAGACCAGAAGCAAAGCGGCGCCACCGCCCCGCAGGACCAGGTTTGACACGATCATGCGGCGGGCGTTGATCGAGGCTGAAAGAGTCAGGGCATAGGCAATCATGGCCCCGCCCAAATTGGCACCAAGGACCATGCTCGCTGCTGCGGTGACCGGCATGACACCCTGCATCACCAGCGTGACAAACAGCAAAACGGCAGCCACCGACGAATGCACCAGCCAGGCAAAGATGGCACCAATAGCAAAGGCGGTCAGCGTATCACGGCCCAGATATTGCAGCACATGCACAACGTTGTCGCTATCCATCATTGGCGCGGTGGCGGCGCGAATCATGTCGAGCGATACAAAGATCAGCCCTAACCCGATCAGGATGCGACCGGTCTGGCGCAGTTTTCGCTCTTCAGCGCGCAAAAACATCGCAGTTCCCGCCAAAAGCAGCAGCGGTACCAAAAACTCGGCCCGAACCAGCAGCACCTGCGCCACCAGTGCCGACCCGACATCAGCCCCCAGCAGAATGGCCAGACCTCCCGCTATGCCGATGGTTTTGGCGGATACGAAATTGGATACCAGAATGGCAACGGCGGTCGAGCTTTGCAGCAGCATTGCCGACGTAGTGCCGGTAAACGCCGCCAGAGCGCGGTTTTTGGCGGACCGGCGAAGCCACAGCCTGAGTTGGACGGCAAATGCGCGTTCGACCCCTGTGCGGACCAGACGCACCGCCCAGATGAGCAGGGCGGCGGCCCCTGCGATATGCAGGAAGAACATGATTACACTTGGCTCTTGCAAGGTTTAGTCTCCAAAAGGCGAAACTGTTTCTCTGTTCTAAAAGCTCTTTGTCCTGCCCCGGGTTTTAAAACGGAAACGGGCCTTGTGCCTTTGATAATGGAATGCCTGTACTGCAAAATCCGTCATTCCAGTCATGTAGCATATACCCTGTAGGGCCGGACATGAAGCCCACAGGTGCGTCATTGCGTAAATCTGTTTTGAAGTGACTGGAGATCGATGGGCAGGCGATGGCCGTGGCGGGCCCGACCGTGCTGACAATCATGCTGTGAACGTGGCCGCAGATGATCCGGCAGGTATTTGGGGCAGAGTGGAGGATGCGCTGCAAGTCTTCAATTCCAGCCAGTCCCAACTCATCCATAAAGCGGATGCCCGAAGCAAAGGGCGGATGGTGCATGGCGATCAGGAAGGGGGCATCCGGCCGGCCCCGCAGCGCCTCTGACAGAAACTCCAGCGTGGTCTGATCCAGAATCCCGCTGCCCTGACCGGGTATCAGCGTGTCCAGCCCCACAAGCCGCAGATCCGGCAGGTCATGCACCCAGTTGATATGCCCGGTCTCGGGCATGAAAGCCTGATCGGCAAAACTGGCCCGCATCAGATCGCGCCGGTCATGGTTGCCGGGGATCAGAAAATAGGGAAGCTCCAGGCGTTCGATCTGGGTGCGGAACCAGTCAAAACTTTCCAGTGCGCCATCATCGGTAACGTCGCCGGTAACCAGAACTGCGTCGATGACGCCGTATTTTTCCATATCCGCAAGGATGGAATCGATGGCAGCGGCCATCAGCGCGGGGGTATTCAACTGACCCGACACAAGCCCGGGCGGGGCAATGACATGGGGGTCGGTGATCTGAAGGATGCGTGCCAAACTTTGTAAAGCCTATTTGATGCCAGCGCGCAGGAAGGCCTGAACGAATTGCCGCTGGAAGACCAGAAAAGCGATCAGCAGAGGGGCAATTGACATAAGGGTTGCCGCCGAAATCACCGAGATATCAACCCCGTTTTCCGGCGCGCCAAAGATCGACAGGCCGACGGTCAGCGGGCGCGTGTCGGGTGAATTTGTCACGATCAGGGGCCACAGGAAGTTGTTCCAATGGGTTGAAACCGAGACCAGCGCATAGGCCAGATAGGTGGGTTTGGCCAAGGGTACATAAACCCGGATCAGGATGCCGAACCAGCTGCAGCCCTCGATGCGGGCGGCCTCGTGCAGCTCAATCGGCACGGATTTAAAGGCTTGCCGCATCAGGAATATGCCAAAGGCACTGGCCATATAGGGCATGCCGACGCCAACAATCGTGTCAAACAGCCCAAGACGCGAGATCATCGCGTAGTTTTCGACAATCAGAACTTCGGGAAGGATGAACAGCTGTAGCAGGACCAGAATGAATACAACATCGCGGCCTGGAAACTTGACCTGTGCAAAGGCAAAACCCGCCAATGTCGTCAGGATGAACTGACCGATCAGGACCACGGTGACCAGCAGGAAGGTATTGAGGAAATACTGCAGCCACGGCGCGCCCTCCCACGCGGTGCGGAAATTATCCAGTGTCCAGGGCGACAGCAGGGTGAAGTTGACTGCATCTGACGTCGAGTGAAACGCCGCCCAGAAGGCAAAAAGCAGGGGCGCAATCCAGATCACTGCCAGCAGGATCGCGCCAAAGCTATCCAGATATGGGGTTAGGCGGCTCATTGGTAGTGGGTCCGTTTGTCGATGTAGAAGAACTGAATTGCGGCGACGATGCCCAGCACCAGCAGGACCATGATGGTCATTGCCGCAGCGTGAGGCGCGTCAAAGAACGCAAAGGCCATTTCCCAGATGTAATAGAGGATCAGTTTTGACGCATCCGACGGCCCGCCTTTGGTCAGGATGAACAGATGGTCGATCAGCTTGACCGAGTTGATCATCGCATTGACCATGATGAAAAGTGTGGTGGGCATCAGAAGGGGCAGAACGATGCGTCGGGTATAGGTCCAGCGGCTGGCGCCTTCGATATCAGCGGCCTCTTTCAGGTCGGCCGGGATGGTCTGCAACGCGGCCAGATAGAAGATCATGAAAAACCCGGCTTCTTTCCAGATGGTGACGATAATGATCGCCCAAAGCGCGGTTTCAGGCTGACCCAGCCAGTTGACCGACGGCAGGCCAAAAAGCGCACCGATCTGATCCAGCACGCCAAGGCCCGGCGTGTAAAAGAAAAGCCACAGGTTGGCCGCGGCGATCATCGGCAGAACGGTGGGCGTGAAATAGGCGGTGCGCACAAAACCGCGCGCAGAGATTTTGGAATTGGCCCATAGGGCCATGGCAAGCGCGATAAAGATCGACACCGGGATGGTAATGCCTGCGTAGAAAAGATTGTTCTTTACCACCAGCCAGAACGTGGGATCCGCAAACAGATCGGAATAGTTTTCCCCGCCGACAAATTCGGCCGGGTTGCGCCGGGTGCCGCGTGAAAACAGGCTTGAAAACAACGTGGCCAGAGACGGGTAAAACGCAAAAGTAGACAGCAGGATCGCGGCAGGCGTCAGCAACAGCCAGCCGTAAATGGCCTGCCTGCGTCGTTCCAGATTTGCGTGCTTGCTCATCACCGCGTGCCTTGGATTAGGGGGCACCGGCCCAGAAAGGCCGGTGCCGGTTCTGGTTTACTGATAGGCCGCCAGCAGACGCTTGGCCGAAGCCTGCGCTTCGCTGAGGGCGTCCTGAGCGGATTTGGCCCCGGTCAGGGCCGACTGGATGGCGTTGTTCAGACCGTCGCGCACCCGGGCAGTCTCAAAGGTCGAAAACTCGGCAACCGCATGTTCCAGCTGATTGCGGGCCACAAGGGCGGGCGGGAATTCGGCCGTGTAGGATTTGAGCGCTTCGGTTTCATAGGCCGCAGGCGAAACACCCATATAGCCGGTGGCAATGGACCATGCAGCGGCCTGTTCGGGCGATGTCATGAACTGGATCAGTTTCATGGCCGCTTCTTTTTCCTCATCGGTCGTGTCCTTGAAGAGGTAGAAATTGCCGCCACCGGTGGGCGAGCCCAGCCGTTCGTTCCCCGGCAGCATGGCGACGCCAAAGTCGAAAGAGGCGTTTTTCTTGACCGCTGTCAGGTTGCCTGTGGAGTGCCACATCATAGCGGTCTGACCTTCAAGAAACGCCTGACGCAGGGTGCCCCATTCAACGGTGCCGGTGGGCATGATGTCATGTTCGGTTGACAACGATTGCCAGAACTCCAGCGTTTCCACCACTTTGGGATCGTCGAAATAGGTGGTCAGGCCATCGCCCGCCATCAGTTCCTTGCCATTCTGGATCGCCAGGGCCTGAAACATCCAGTAGGGATAGCCAGTAGAAGGGATCATGATGCCATAGGTGTCGCCCTTGGTCAGCGCCTTGCCCATCGAAATCATCTCGTCCCAGGTTGTTGGAGCCTTTTCAGGGTCAAGGCCCGCATCGCGGAACATGTCCTTGTTGTAATAGGCCACGATGGTGGACCGCTGGAACGGAATACCCCAGGTTTTACCCTCGATCTGGCCGTTGGCCATCAGGGCGGGATAAAATCCGTTCAGCCAAGCCTTATCGGCATCGCTTGTGACAACATCGTCAAACGGCACGATGATGTCCTGTTCGATCAGGTCATAGGCGTCGATCGAAAACATGACCGCAAGCTGTGCGGGCTCGCCTGAATTCAACGCCGACAAGGCCCGCACGCGGGTGTCATCGTAGTTGCCTGAATAGATCGCGTTGACCTTGATGTCGGGGTTGGCCACCTCGAAATCGGCAACGATCCCGTCGACCACTTCGGTCAGGGCGCCACCGACGGCAATCGGGTAGTACATGGTCAGTTCAGTTTCGGCTTTGGCCGCCGCTGAAAGTGATAGGCCTATGGCTGTCGCGCCGGACAGGATAGCACCGGTTGTTTTAGAAAAACCCATAATTTCCTCCAGTTAGATGTTGAATTCGCGCCATTTTCCGGCTTTTGGGTCATGGCGTTTTTGGTTTCTGTTTCAATGGACTGCAACGCGTCTTCCGGTCTTGTCAAAGGCGTGCAGGTTGGCATCGTCGAACGTGATCTCAATTTCGTCGCCAGCAGGTATCGTGACCAGCCCCGGTGCCTTGAGGGTCAGGCCGGTAGCGTGGTCATGTGCCAGCCCGATGAAGGTTTCCGACCCCAAAAACTCACAATCCGTCACCCGACAGGTCAAGCGGCCCTTGCCGGCGCTGGTGAGGCTGACATGTTCGGCACGGACACCGATGGTTTGGTCGTCAGACATCCCATGCAGGGCCGCGCCCTGAATCAATGCCATCGGGGGGGCGCCGACAAACTCGGCAACAAAGGTGTTGGCGGGTTCAGAATATAGCTGTTGGGGTGTGCCAACCTGCTGAATGCGGCCGTCTTTCATCAGGACAACCATATCAGCCATGCTCATCGCTTCGGTCTGATCATGGGTCACGTAGACAACCGTGATCCCCAGATCCTGTTGAAGTTTCTTGATGTCCTTGCGCACTGAATTTCGCAGTTTAGCATCAAGGTTCGACAAGGGTTCGTCCATCAGGCAGACCGGTTTCCCGGCAACGATGGCACGGGCCAGGGCAACCCTTTGGCGCTGACCACCGGACAATTCACCGGGCTTTCGCGCCTCGTATCCAAGCAGGCCGGTTATCTCCAGGGCGCGGCGCAGTTTTTCCAGCCGCTCGGGTTTGGGCACGCGCCGCACCTTGAGGCCGAACATCACGTTTTCAGCGACCGACAGGTGCGGGAACAACGCGTAAGACTGGAATACCATCGACAGGTTCCGGTCCGAGGCGGCGCTGGTGGTCACATCCTGCCCGGCAATCAGGATCTGTCCCTCGTCGGGAATTTCCAGACCTGAAAGCAATCGCAAGGTGGTAGATTTGCCGCAGCCCGACGGGCCCAGAAGGGCCACGAACGACCCTTCGGCAATTTCAAGCGAAACGCCTTCGACACCAAGCTGCCCGTTCCAGCGCTTGGCAATATCCTTGAGAACCACAAACGGGGCCGTCATTGGAGTGCCTCCTCAACCAGTGTCAGTCGCTCAGTGTTCTGAGTGAGCAACGGGGCAAATTCGGCGTCCGGTGCTTTGTCCAGAATGACCCTGTCTACATTCGCGATGTTTCCGCCAACTGCCGGGGCTACGCGCCCGAACTTGGTACTGTCGAGAACCAGAATGGACGTCTTGCAGCCTGACCGTATCTTTTCGCGCACCGCCACCTCGGAGGCATGAAAATCGAGCAGACCGCCGTCTGTCGCCACACCGGCCACGCCAAAGATGCCAAATTCGGCCCGGTAACTTTCAAACATCTTTGCCACCTCATCACCCAGAATATCGCGGTCGGGCAGGCGGAGTTCGCCCCCCGGAAGAATGATCCGGTTGGTCGTTTCACGGCTGAGCGCCATGGCGGCATTCAGGTTGTTGGTAATGACTGTCAGCTGTTTTCGGCGGCTCAGAGCCTCGGCCACCATCATCGGGGTTGTACCGATGGAAATGAATACGGTTGCCCCATCTGGGATCATCTCGGCAGCGGCTTGTGCGACGGCATGTTTGGCAGCGGCGTTTGTGGTGGTGCGCTGATCATAAGGGGTGTTCAATTGCTGCTCAAACAGTTCCGCCCCGCCATGGCGACGACGCAGGACATTGAGCTTACAAAGGTGGTTGATATCGCGGCGTATGGTCTGGGCCGATACATCCATCATGTCTGCCAGTTCATCGACAGAAACGCTTTTGTGTTGTCGTGTCAGCGCGACGATATGATCGCGACGTTGTTTTTTTCGCAATGTCATATTTGGTCGATTCTCCACCCTAGGAAATGGTAATGGTCAAGTGAGCAAAAAATCAACAAAAATACTGGTTGGAGCTTTCAGGTTGACGGTTTCGCCCGAGATTCTTTTCAATATACTGATAATAAATCGGAATATTTATGGGCGCCGTAAGGATTTGTACTTTTTTGGAGGGAATATTATGGGTTCTTTAGGTAAAGTGCTCTGAATTTTTTGAGCATTCGAACATTTTTTGACAGAGATCTTTTCTGCCTGTACCAATCCGCAGCGGGCAGGTCATCAACGCAGAGTGTGACCCCGCGGGGTAGCGGTCTTACCGGGCCAAACAAGGCAGGCAAAACATGAAAACGACACAGGCAATATTTGAACGCTACGAGGCAATCCGGCCGCGCCTGCCCTTGATGAAGGCACTTGGCACGATGAATGAAATCAACAGCCTGAACGATATCGTCAACGAGGTCGATGCATTTGTGTTTGACGCGTTTGGCGTGCTGAATGTGGGTGAAACTCCGATCCCCGGCGCTGGCCAGCGCCTGCAAGAATTGCGTGAGGCTGGATGTGCCATCCGGGTGCTGACCAACGCCGCAAGCTACGATAAATCCGGCGCTATTGCCAAGTTCAGGCGTTTGGGGCTGGTGCTGGAGGATGACGAGATCATCACCAGCCGGGATGCCACGCTGGGCGCACTGGACAGGCGACACTGGGGCGTGATTGCGGCGCCCGAGGATAAGCTGGACGATGTGCTATATTCCAAGACGCGGTTGGCGGATGCTGCGAAAGACTATGACGCCGTTGAGGGATTTCTTTTTCTTTCCAGCATCGACTGGAATGATGGGCGACAACTGCTGTTGCAGGCATCGCTTGAAAATCATCCTCGTCCGCTGCTGATTGCCAATGCCGACCTGGTGGCCCCCCGAGACGACGGATTTTCGTTGGAACCGGGATATTATGGTCATCAGATTGCCGACCGGACCGGTGCCGAGGTGCGGTTTTTTGGAAAACCCTTTGCCGAGGTGTTTGAGATGGCGCAGACCTCCCTTAGTGGTGTGGCGCCGGACAGGATTGCGATGTGCGGCGACTCATTGCACACCGACATCCTTGGGGCAGCTGCGATGGGCTGGCGATCAGTCCTGGTCACACGCGACGGGCTTTTTGCGGGGCACGATGTGGGTGTCTACGCCCGGGATTCCGGGATCACCGCCGACTGGAAGCTGGCACGGATCTGAGAAAATCGGCCGATAACGCCACCGTGTTGATTAGAGTCAAGGCGACTGTCCTCTAACCGTGCCATGTAAAGGCTGATGTTTGCATTTGAACTATCGATTTGGAGGCTGTAATGACCAAAGAAAAACAAGTACCTTCCGTGTTACCCGAACTTCTCAAGATGGCCGGGACGCCATTGGCGCTAAATCCGCTGGTGAAGCCTCAGGTTGAGCAATTCTGGGACGCACAGGAAAAATTACTGCAAGAGGCCGAGGCCTTTACCCGCCACTGGTTCGCCCGCCGGCATGAGGCAACAAAAAGCGCCATGGATGCTGCAAAGAAAGCAACCGTTTCGGCAAATGATCCGACCGAGGCGATGCAGGCCATGGCGGACTGGCAGCGTCATTCGGTCGAGCGAATTGCCGAAGATGCCGGGGAATGGATGGATATGGTTGCACGCTGCACCGGGCACGTGGTGCGCTCTGAGGCGCAGGTCAGCGAAGAAGCTCTGGAAGAAGCCGTGCGTCAGACCAAAAGCGCGACAAAAAGCAAATCAGCAACGCCCGTCTAGCATGATCTGAAAAAAGAATAGCGGCCTCGAAAGGCCGCTATTTTTGTTAGTGCAAGTGAGTTTAAGCCGCAGCTTTTTGGCTGACGGTCCGCATCGACGCCTCGATGATGTCCATTGCTTCGGCGAAAATCTCGTCCTGAATTGTGATCGGCGACAGGAAGCGGATGACGTTGCCGTAAACGCCGCAGGTCAACAGGACCAGACCGTGGTTCAGCGCCTCGGCCTTGACTGCGTTTGCAAAATCAGGGTTCGGCGTGGACGAGGCAGGCAGGTTGAACTCGACTGCATTCATAAAGCCCGGACCGCGGATATCGGCAATTTCCGGAATGTCCGAGCGCAGGCTTTCCAGCCGCTGTTTCAGGCGCGACCCAAGATAGTTGGCGCGATCGCAAAGTTCTTCTTCGTCGATGACATCAAGAACGGCATGGGCCGCAGCCACCCCAATCGGGTTACCTGCATAGGTACCGCCCAGACCGCCAGGGTTGGCCGCATCCATCACTTCGGCGCGGCCGGTCACAGCTGCCAGAGGAAAGCCGCCTGCAAGGCCTTTGGCCATTGTGGTCAGATCCGGCGCGACATCGTGATGTTCCATCGCAAAAACCTTGCCGGTCCGGGCAAATCCGGTCTGGACCTCATCGGCGATCAGCAGAATGCCGTGTTCGTCACAGATCTCGCGTAGTGCGGTCATGAACGCCTTGGGCGCCTCATAAAACCCGCCTTCGCCCTGCACAGGCTCAAGAATAATGGCCGCGACACGGGCCGGATCGACGTCGGCCTTGAACAGGCGGTTCAACTCGCCCAGAGAATGCTCAACCGTAACCCCATGCAGTTCGATCGGGAACGGCGCGTGGAATACGTCGGCCGGCATGGCACCAAAGCCCGCCTTGTAGGGAAATACCTTGCCGGTCATCGACATGGTCATGAAAGTACGACCGTGGAAGGCGCCCGAGAACGCGACGATGGCATTGCGCCCCGTAGCGGCGCGGGCAATTTTAACCGCATTTTCAACCGCTTCTGCGCCGGTGGACACAAAGATCGTTTTTTTCTCGAATTCACCTGGAACGCGGGTGTTCAGGCGTTCAGCCAGACCAACGTAATTCTCGTAGGGCATGACCTGATGGCAGGTGTGGGTGAAACGGTCGAGCTGCTTTTTCACCGCTTCGATCACCTTGGGGTGGCGATGCCCGGTGTTGACCACGGCAATGCCAGCGGCGAAGTCGATATAGCGGTTGCCCTCGATATCCCAGACTTCGGCGTTTTCGGCGCGGTCGGCATAGACCTGCGTCATCATGCCAACCCCACGTGCAATCGCACTGTCGCGCCGTTCACTTAACTCTTTGTTCGACATTGGATTCCCTTTCCAGAACAGATCCATTACCGCGCCTGCACGGGTACCATGGCTATGGCAGCCTCGTAAAGTGTTGAGTATTTGGGCGAAAGCCTATTTCTTTATCTCGCCAACATATTGTAAAATAACAAAGTAATACGTCAGCGATAAGGATTTTAATCGTGGCAAATTCTGATGATATGGGCAATGCCGAACTTGGCCAGCGGTTAAGAACACTGCGCCGCAAGGCGGGCTTGTCGCAACGGGCACTGGCAAAAAAGGTGAGTGTGGCAAGCGCTACGATCTCGCTTATGGAAGCGGGAAAAATCAGTCCATCGGTGGGGTCTCTCAAACGGATTTTAGAAGGGATTCCCATTGGGTTATCCGAGTTTTTTGCCTTTGCGGAAGAGCCAGACGAAACCGTGTTCTATGCGGCCGAAGACCTGTCCGAGATTGGCAGCGGCCGGCTATCGATCAAGCAGATCGGAGGTAATCCATTTGGGCGCAGCCTGCAGATTCTCAAGGAAACTTATGGGCTGAATGCTGACACAGGGCGTGTGTTGTACGAGCATGAAGGTGAAGAGGGGGGCATCGTGATTTCTGGCCGCGTTGAGGTGACGGTCGGCGACCAGCGGAAAATCCTTGGACCGGGGGATGCCTATTTCTTTCAAAGCAGCAAACCCCACAGGTTTCGGCAGGTCGGTCCCGAGGAAAGCGTGATCATCAGCGCCTGCACCCCACCTACCTTCTGATCAGGGGCCGCCGGCACAATTTTGTAGTTTGAGCCAGACAATTTAGACAAGCCTCTGGACATCGCAGGTCTGGCACGCGACATCCTTGGGTGGACGGATCAGCATTACCGTCGTCATCTATCGAAACACCCGCAATGCGCATAGCCTTAACCCGGGTTGCGCAGGAAACGGGACAAGGCCGTTATTTCAGGGGGCAGATCATGGACCGGGCCAGTATCGTTCACGAGAATTTCCTGCGCCGCGTTGCAGCAGGAGATCTGCCCGAAGGGGCGCCGCCATCAGGACAGTTGTCCGCGCCCGCTGCGGTGTCGATATTCCGGTCGCAATGCCTGAGCCGGGCGTTGGACCGGCAAAGCCGCGCCATGCAGAAGGCCGGTCAGGGATTTTACACCATCGGGTCATCGGGGCATGAAGGCATGGCGGCCGTCGCCGCCGCGCTAAGACCGGAAGACACGGCTTTTCTGCATTACCGTGACGCAGCGTTTCAGATTGCGCGCAGCGCACAGGTGCCGGGCCAGTCACCTGCGTGGGATATCCTGCTGTCCTTTGCGTCGTCTTCCGAGGATCCGATCAGCGGCGGGCGCCACAAGGTGCTTGGATCAAAGGTGCTGAACATTCCGCCGCAGACCTCGACCATTGCCTCGCATCTTCCCAAGGCTGTTGGCGCGGCATATGCGGTGGGTGCCGCACGCCGGCATCGCCCCGAACATGCCGAGTTTGCGGATGACAGTCTTGTTTTTTGCTCTTTCGGCGATGCTTCGGCCAACCACTCGACAGCGCAGGGGGCTTTCAATACTGCGCAGTGGACGTCGTACCAGTCGGTGCCATTGCCGTTGCTGTTTGTCTGCGAGGATAACGGGATTGGCATTTCAACCAAAACACCCAAAGGCTGGATCGCAGCCAGTTTCGCACACCGCCCCGGTCTGAAATATTTTAGCTGCGACGGGCTGGACATCTTTGACACCTTCCGGGTTGCGCAGGCCGCGGCGCACTATGTTCGCACCTGTCGCAAACCCGCCTTCCTGCATATTCGCACGGTGCGGCTCTATGGCCATGCCGGGGCGGATGTGCCGACAACCTATTTGCCCAAGGCCGAGGTCGAGGCCGAAGAAGCCAACGATCCGCTGCTACATTCGGTCCGCCTATTGGATCAGTCGGGCGCCTTGGATCCTGCCAGCGCACTGGGGATTTACAACGACACCTGCGCCCGTGTGGCCCGCGTCGCCGATGAGGCCGTCACGCGTCCGCGTCTGAAAACGGCAAGCGATGTAATGGCCAGCCTGATTCCGCCCCGGCGGGCCTGCCGGCCTACCAACGGCCCCTCTGCCGAGCGCCGCGCGGCCACCTTTGGCGCGGACATCAAGGCCATGGCCGAGCCACAGATCATGTCGCGCCTGATCAACTGGGCGCTGACCGACCTGATGCTGGAGCATGGTGAGATCGTCATGATGGGCGAGGACGTGGGCCGCAAGGGGGGAGTCTACGGTGTTACGCAAAAGCTGCAGGCCCGGTTTGGCGCTGACCGCATGATCGACACACTGCTGGACGAGCAATCAATTCTGGGGCTGGCTATCGGAATGGCGCAAAACGGATTTATTCCGATGCCCGAAATTCAGTTTCTGGCCTATCTGCACAATGCCGAGGACCAGTTGCGTGGGGAGGCGGCGACGCTGCCGTTCTTTTCAGATGGGCAATACAGCAACCCGATGGTGCTTCGGATTGCCGGGCTGGGCTATCAAAAGGGCTTTGGCGGGCATTTCCACAACGACAATTCGGTCGCGGTGCTGCGCGACATCCCCGGATTAATCCTGGCCTGCCCGTCAAACGGGGCGGATGCGGCACGGATGCTGCGCGAATGCGTAAGGCTGGCCCGAGAAGAGCAGCGGCTGGTGGTTTTCCTGGAACCGATCGCCCTGTACCCGATGCGAGACCTGCATGCGGAAAAGGATGGAGGCTGGATGAATTTTTATCCGGACGTTTCTGAATCTATCGCTTTGGGCAAGGTCGGTATAACTGGAAAGGGCGACGATCTGGCCATCGTTAGTTTCGGCAATGGCACCTACCTAAGCCACCAGGCCGAACCGGAACTGGCCAAAGCGGGTATAGCTGCCCGGATCATCGATATCCGCTGGTTGTCACCTCTGCCGAAAAAGGCGCTGACGCAGGCAGTTAAAGGGGCCAAAAACATCCTTGTCGTTGACGAGACACGTCATTCCGGCGGCGTGGCCGAAGCCCTGGTGGCGCATTTTCACGAGGTGACTGATGTGCCGTTGGCCCGACTGACGGCCCAGGACAGCTTCATCGCCACCGGCCCGGCCTATGCGGCAACCATGCCTTCAAAAGAAAGCATCATCGCCGCGGCCAGGGCCCTTGTCGAGGGCGCAAAATGACGAAAACTGCTGTGGTGATCTGCCCCGGGCGGGGCACCTATAACAAGTCCGATCTGGGTATACTTGGGCGTCACTTCAAAGATAAGGACCTGATGTGCCGGTTCGATGAGCGGCGCCAACAGGCGGGCCAGCCAACGCTGACCGATCTGGACAGCGCCGCGCGCTATTCGGTTGCGACACATACGCGGGGCGATAATGCCTCCGCGCTGATCTATGCGGCGATGCTGGCCGATTTCCGCGCCCTCGACGGGGTTGAGGTCGTGGCGGTTACTGGTAATTCGATGGGCTGGTATTCGGCGCTGGCCTGTGGCGGTGCGCTGACGCCCGAAGCCGGGTTCGAGGTGGTGAACACCATGGGAACGCTGATGCAGGAACGGCTGATCGGTGGTCAGCTTATCTACCCTTTCGTCGATGAGAACTGGCACCCCAACCCCGCCAACAAGGCCAGCCTTTTGGGGCTGGTTGCCGAAATCAATGCGCGCGCCGACCACAGGCTGAGCCTTTCGATTGATCTTGGCGGCATGCTGGTTCTGGCCGGAGACGAGCCCGGACTGGCCGCCTTTGTGGCAGCAGTCCCCCCCCTGCAGGACCGGTTCCCGATGCGGCTGGTCAACCATGCCGCTTTCCATTCAGCCCTGCAGGCCCCTGTCGCCGAAGCCGGACGCGCCCGCATGGGCCCAGATTTGTTCGGCCAGCCAAATCTGCCGCTGATTGATGGACGCGGCGCTGTCTGGTGGCCAAGCGCCACAGATTCCCACGCACTGTGGGCCTACACGCTGGGGCATCAAGTGGTTGAAACCTATGACTTTACCAAAGCAATTTCACAAGCCGCGCGCGAATTCGCACCTGACCTGTTCATCGTGACCGGCCCCGGAACCACACTGGGCGGTGCGGTAGCGCAGTCGCTGATTCAGGCCAATTGGCGCGGTATGCATTCAAAAGCTGAATTTCAGCAGCAACAGGAAGCGGCATCGCTACTGGTGTCCATGGGGCTGGAAGATCAGCGCGCCACGGTGACCAAAGGGAATAAACAGGCCGGCGGATTTTAAGGCCTATTTTCTGACCGCACCCCAGGGACCAACGCGGGCAACCATGTCTTCCATCGGCGCCTCACGGCCAAATAGCGCTTTGCGCGCCCCTACCTTGTCGATCTGATACTCGTTGCGCAAAAATTCGACCACATAGTCTTTTTTCTCGTCCGGCCAGTGTTGGTAAAGTTCGTAGAAAAGCGGCTTGTGGCAGATGAAAAGCTGGCGGATATCTTTGGACGTCAGCTGACTGAGCAGCATGTTGATCAGATCTGCGTCTTTGTGCGCTGCCGCCCGCAAGGTATAGAAATAGGCCGGATGCTCCGATGTGATGCGGGGCCACGGGCCACCGTTTTCAGCCCAGTTCACCAAAGCGGCCAGCGCGTGGAATTCTTTGGGCAGCTTGCCTGCGTGTTCACGTGCCAGCCGTCGCATATCGGTACGCGAGCGCCCCTCAATTGGCACGCCCTGACCCGCCAGCGCATCGACCAGAATGAAATCCATCTTCTGCCGCAGGATCGCACCTGCATCGACGCCCCGTGCCTTGACGATGGGTTCGGCCAGATCGTTCAGTTCCAGAAACCTGGCGATCCGGTTACGCTCGGACAGATCAAACACATGGTCAATCGGCAGATCGTTCAGAATGGCCTTGTCGCCACCGGTGATCAGGGCCGGGTGGTCCACATCCTGAAACAGATAGATCCCGCCAAAATGATCGGTCCAGTAGTTGCGCTGATCAAAGCTCATTTCCTTCAGCTTGATCGGGTTGCGCACCACATCGCCGGTTTCACCGGCCAGCGTGATCATCTGGGATATCAGCACATCGTCAAACCACGCGTCCTGATCATTCAGGAACTGCGCCACCTTGGTATCCAGCTTTTGCGCCTGCCGGATGGCGCCGCCGGTGGTGTCGGCCTCGATGGTAATGCGCCGGATATCAAACAGGCGCGCGGGGCTGGACATGTCATAGACCGAATTCACCAGTTCCCCGGCCACGGCATCGCGGGCGGTAAGGGCAAAAAGGGCGTCTTCGTTTTCCTCGATGAACTGGCGCAGGATACCCCGCGAGGTTGAGAATTTGGCCTCAAGCAGCGGCGCGGTTTTCTGATTGGTGGTCAGCAGGATGAACTGCCGGTTCACGCCCGCATGGTTGAGGTAGAGTGTATCATCCAGTTCAAACCCGATTTCAGGCGAAAAGCCCGAGAAGTCGATATAGAAATCGGTCAGCTGGGTGGTCTTGCCCGTCAGATGCTTGAGCGCACGGTTATACCGTTCGACCAACGCCGGCGAGGAGACATGCACCAGATTGCCAAACATCAGACCGGATTTTATGAGGCGGTTCATTTACCATCGCCTTTCTCAGCAAACAGCTCGTCTTGAGCAAGCAACTTCTCAAGTAGAGTTTTGGCCTCGTTTAATTTCATTGCTTTTAGCTTGTTCGCTTCTCGGTATGGCAATCGGTTTCTGAGTTCCTCTAACCGCATAACGCTTAGAAGCAACTGCTGGTGTTTTAAGTGCAAACTTGGCTTGGAAGTTAAAACGTCTGAGTTACCAAATATTTTCGAGATATTTTTTGTTATCATTGCACAGGCCACACCAAGATTGAACTCGTCATCATCTGTTTTTCTGTCAGGTGTACTCCGGATAACAACATGTTCCAGATGGTCTTGGTTCAATGGTTTATAGGCCCATTCTCCGTACATGACCTCGGGGGAAGTCGCTGAGAAAAATGCATCTGAAAATTCACCCAAGGCTATTTGATATTCTCTGAGTGCGTTGCGATTGATTTCTATTTGTCTACTCGCTCGCAGTTCATCGACCGTTGAGGATAATTCTAGGCGCTGGATTATCACCGATGCCACCACCCAAATAAGGGCAAGTCCGCTGGCAACACCCGCTAGAGCATCTCCAATTTCGTTAGGGGGAGCCTCCCAAAAGTAACTCCACCTAGACTGACAATTTTTTAAAAAAACAAAACTGCTTGTGCAGATTTCACTGGCCATTAAATAGGCGACGAAGCCCACAAACGCTAAAGTAATTAACCCAGCTATTCTAAATGCGTTGCGCGCAGTTGAATTGTTAGAGGAAGCAGATTCGATCACCCTTTCCCCTCCAGATACCGCCGCTTGGCCTCTTCCATCCGGCCCATTTCGCGCACGGCGGTTTCAATCGCCACCTCGTCGGATTTGTCGGCATAACGGAACTCTGAATCGGCGTAGCGGTTGATTTCCTGTATCACCATCTCCACCGTGATCGGCTGACGTAGCTCTTCGATCATGCCCATCTTGGTGTCGTAATCCTTGAACAGGAACAGGTCGGGCTTTTCCATCCACTCATCGGGTAGTTCAAAGTCCATCGCCCGCACTTTGACCGCGTCGGTGATGTTCTTGATCGCGCGGCCGGTAAACCGCTCATCCGCCTCCTGAATACCCTTTAGGTACGCGACTGCGAGGTCCTGTCGTCAACAGTGCCTGCGCGCGGCCAGTCCAAATCCAAAGCTTTGGGAGGAACCTGTGTTTCCGGCAGCCAGAATGTAACCGGTCGGGTATTCGTCGTGCAGGATGAAACCGCGATAGATGACAGCGCATTTTCCGGCTTCAAGGATGGCGATATCATCGTCTGCCGCATGATCAGCCCCGCATGGCTGCCCTGGGTTCAACGCTCGGGTGGCGTGTTGAGCGAAGTCGGCGGGTGGCTGAGCCATATGGCGATTGTCGCACGTGAAAGGGGCATTCTATTGCTTGTCGGCTGCACGGGGCTGGACCAGCTGAAGACTGGCATGACCGTGAATGCCAGAACGGATGGCGCCGTATCGGTCGATGAGAGAACGGCGGCTCAGTCCAGGAAAACGGCGTGAACAGATACGGTTTGCCCAAAAAGGCCCGGGCCGTCAGCCGGGTTCGCCTGCTTCAGATGAAATTTATGAGGAGCTGGCCGGTTTTGCTGTCGTAGAAGAAATCGACAACGAAGAAAAACTAGTCGAAAAATCTACGTTTTTTGCCCATTTGAGCCACAACAGACATGCATCGGAACTTCGGTGGCAACAACGGCTTGTAGAAAGATCTGGCGGGCGGCACTGGCGATATCAGCGATTTCGAAGAACACTGCGATAACTTCCGCGCAGGGCAGATCATCCCGGCGCTGGTTTCGAGTTTCCGGAATTTGCAGACGTATTAGGGGGCTGGCAGGGTAGGGGGAGAAATTGCGGATTTCACCCCGGTTTCTTTTGACCAAACCTATCTGCTGTCAGCGAAGTTGTAATGGTATACCAGTTGTCACAGATGGCCTGTTTTTCGCTTGTTTGGGTCAGTGCGATCAGCTTGGTGTTTCGGCTAACTACCATCGTCAGCAACCTGTCACCCTTCAAGGGCAACAGGACACAGCTCGGTTCCTGCCCTCCAATTTTTTGCGCCTGCGCAAGGGTCTGCCCCCTGTTCAGGCTTGCACGCTCGAAATTTTCAAGCATTTTGATCAGCCCTTCCGATCCGTGACTTTTTTGCGCAGCTGGTGGTGGGCCAAGCTCGATCCATGCGCAGGCCATGTCCTTGATGTCTTGCAAAAATCGATCCAAAGAGGGATTCAAGGGGCCATAAATATCGCAAAGGCCGGCAGCATCGGCAAGTGATTGTGCCGAACATGATAACCCGACAGCCAGCTTTGCGGGTGCGCGTTCGGATACTTCAAGCGCTACCTCGTCACAACGGCCAAACATGTAAAGCAGTCTTGAAATATATTGCTTGGCGGCAGACGTCGGGTCAGACGGAAGCTCGCCCGTTTGGCCCGTTTCGTCGTCACTTAGAAAAAGCGACAAAAGCCTGCGGTTTGAAACTGTCAGAACTGCCGTGGCGCCAGTGTCGGCAGTCAGCGTGATTTCGCGTGGTAGAATGGTTTCGTCTATTTCAACCAGAATGGCCCGCAGCAGAATCTTGTGATCAGTGTGCAAAGAATAACGCGTTTGCGAAGAGGAACGGCAGGTGTTTGCAAAACGCCACAAAGAATGCCGCAACCGGGACTGTCCGGTTTCATTTTTTTGCGGAATTTCTGGCCGGCTTTGTTTCATCAGCAACTGTCCGCAATTCTGCCCAAAGTCTTGTGTGCTGTCGTCATCAGTTTTTCTGAGATACATGGAAAATCACAAACGCAGCAAAGAAAATCTGGCCCGCCATCCTCTGCCCTGACGAACATTCTAATATTGCTCGCTGTCAGGACAACCGCTTCGCAAGACCTTTCCTGTACAGAGTCATTATCTGCCTGCGAAGCGGCGTCCAACAACTCGAAGCAATTTGCGGCTTGGATGCATAGCTCATCCAGATACTCCCTGTGGTAAGCCTTTTCATGGCTTGAACGAAGTACCAATCTGGTTCTTGCATCGCCAAACGCCACCAAAGAACAGCCCAAAGCCGATTTCCGCAGTGCATCAAGTTCCTCATCAATCGTCATTGTCTGGTCCAATGGAATTGGTAAAACGAACAGCTGTTGAAGCACGACCCCCGTGTGGCCTTCATTTTAGGTCCCCTTAGTTATCGCCAAGTGCGCTTGCCTCAAGTAAGCCCGGCGCACCGGGTTCTGAAACCAATGGTCCGACCGGTCTTGCGCGGGTACGCGCCCCGGTCTTGGCAGAAATCCGTTTTGGCAACACCTTCGGTGACGTATTTGTATCATCATCGGCTTCAGCCAGCCTAGTCTTTTCCGCAATCTTTCGCGCGGCGTCGATTGAAACCGGTCCTGTATCACTTTTATCAAGAAAATCTTCAGGAGCGGCTTCGCCCTGTTTTTCATATTCGCCTTCGACATGTGCGCTGCTACTGCCCGCCAGATCCCGCAACGGGTTTGGATCCAGCAGCATTGATATCAGGTAACGGGTGAAATCCTCGGCGCCACTGCGTTTCCAGGCGTTGTCATCGCCTTCGGCCCCCAGGGCTTCGATAAGAGAAACCGGAAAAAGCGCCTGGAACGCTCCTTCGGTTTCTTTTTTAAGACGCGCAAGCACACGGAACCGATCCCGCTCACTTTTGAGTTTATCGAACTGAGTGACCAAAAGCAGATTGTTGCCATTGGTCCGGTCTTTGATTTCCGCCCATGTAGATGCTTCTGATTGCCGCCACGCCTGTGTGGCGTGGGTACACCAGATTACGCAGTCAGCCTGATCTATCACGTCATCCCATGTATCACGCGCCATATTGGGGTCCGAAATACCCGGCATGTCCAATAGATCGCACAATTCCAATATTTCTGACTGCAGAGTCAGCTTGATAAGCTTGGCATCTTCAAGCGTGGTGTTTGTAAGATCTTCGACATTCAGGGGCTCTTCGGTACCGTCGTGCCGGGTCATCGTGGCGGCCTCTTCACCCAAAGATATCCAGACCGGCGGAACGCTGGTTGCCGTAACCCGAACCGGCAAGGGATCGCGGCCTAGTAACAGGTTGGACAACGTGCTTTTGCCTGCGCTGAACTCTCCCATCAGGGCAATACGTATTTTACGGTCAGGCTCGTCTGGCGTGTCAGCGGGGATGTTGGCATCGTTCTGGTTCATGGTCCTCTCCTTTTTCGTACTATGCAGCGCACGATCTGAACGTCTCCAGCAAACCTTCAATCCTGTTCAGGCGTTCTGATGTTTCGCCGTCCACAAAAAGCTCGTGAAGGTTGTTCTGGTTCCCACGTCTGGTGCTGATTTCAAACAGAATGTCGCGCTGGTCGTCAAAGAACTCGGTCAGCGTTGATACTATCTGTGTGCGTATCATCTCGGTTTGGACTGATTTGATTTGGGTCATGAAATCTTCGGTTTCGCTTGAAATAAGCTGCTGGAAACGTTTGGAAAACGCATCGTATCCCCTGATCCGCTGCCACCAGGACACCCACCAGCCATCGGTGAAATCAAGGGCGATGGTCTGACCTATGGAAACTGGCGCCGGCAAGTCCGGAACAGGCGGCACCGCAATCTGTATGCCTTCGACAGCCGCTCCGAAGGCGCGCGAATATAGTTCGGCCACATCAATTAGCGCCGCCTCATAGCGCGCACTCGCCAATTTCTGGGCCCTGGATCCAAATACCAAATACGCTGATCGCAACAGCATCCGAAGACCCGTCGGGTCGTAGTCCCACAAAGCCTGTGGCCCGTAAGCTTCAAGATGCGCAAGCAGGGATTGTGTCGCTCGTTCAACGAAAGTCGCGTGGGCCTTGTCTGCCCGCTGGTGATATCCGGAAATCATTTGTTGCAGGTCTGTCTCAAGGGCCTCTGTATGTTGCGTGACCAATGTATCGAATTCGGCCATCGCTGATTGCATATTCATCGTTTCTGTTGTTTCAGCACCGCCTATTTGCATCGCCCTGACGGCCTCTTGGCCGGTTGCGATTGTCACAGCTGAACTTGCAATTTTTTGAAGAAGCGGTTTTCCCTGATCTTCGACCACACGATCTGAAATCGCTCTGAAAAGTGCCGGGATGCCCGAAAGTTCCCAAAGGATATTATGGGGATGAGTTTCGCTTTTTTCAGGATCAAGCTTGGCTTCGGCCCAGTCGAACAAGGCTTTTTTTCCTGCAGGGGGAATGTTTTCGATATCGCCAGACAGTACCTTGCTGGCCCAAAACGCGCTGCCAAAAACAATCTCAACCCCTTCCGGGCCCTTTTTGTCGCGGAGGGTCTTCTTTATGCTCATTTCAATTTCGGGGATCTGTGTGACCGGATCTGCCAATTCATCAATTCGGTTCACAAAAATTAGAACGTCGCGGGATTTCAGGTTTGAAATCAGCCGGATAAGCCCCATATCCACGGCTGTTAACGCCTGACTGGCGGACAGGACGACAACACAGATACGGCTGTCCCGGATGGCTTGAACCGTTATTTGCTCGCGCATCATGAAGGTATCGTTCACACCGGGCGTGTCCCTGAGGCACAGGCCACAAGGAACTGTCAGGCAGTTCAGATACAGATCAGCAGAACGTGTAATATCAGCAAACCTGCCCTGATCCGCGGTGTCGTCAGGGGCGTCTTGGGTATCGAAATCATCGCCCAAGCAAATGTAGCGTTCAAGAAGGTTTTTATCGAAGTACCCGTATTCGTGCTCTTCACCAAGAAGCAGTTCAAACTTCCGGCCCAGCCTGTTACGCGCTTTCTCGCGCACGCTTTCAATCTGCTCTGAGATTTTCTGCAGTTCGCTTTCAGCTCCGGCGCGGCTTGCAAGTTCTCCGATCCGTCCGCCCTTCGAAGAAAGCCTGTCCCATTCTTCTTCCGTCATGAACCTGAAACGCGCCCCGGTGCTGGCAGGTTTGGTTCCAGGCTTGAGGTGCAACGATGTAACGACGGTTGTCCAGGGATTCACATCCGAGGGCAAAAGATCTGCCCAGCCGGTCATCGCATTCACCAGCGATGTTTTACCTGATTTAACCTGTCCCAAAATCGTAATCGTCGGTTCAAAGTCGGCCAATGACTTTCGCAAGCGGTCGACCACCCGGGTGGTGCCGTCACCGGTCATATCGCTGAGCGATTTCAGATCAGCTTCAAGCTTGGTGGAGGCTTCTGCAAAATCGACCAAACCTTCCAGCCCCGAGGTCAGATTTGTTGGGCGGGCCGAGGCACGGATTTCGGTTGCAGGCGTGTGGTTGGTTTCGATGTTCATGTCTCTTATACCCGGATTTAAGTCGACTGTGTTTTGGTCTTTGCAACGGCGAAAGCACCGCAAGCTCAATCAGCTCACGAGGCTCTTGACGGTTTGTGATCGCCTTGCGGTGTGAAGTGGCAACAGTCCCGATATCGCCAGGGTTCAGCCGCATAGGTTCTTTGAAATCTCCTTTTTCAGTTGCATTAACAAAACAACAGCATCGCTTGCCGCGTCTTCACCCTTTTCGAGTTGAAGCAGCAACATCATCTCTTCGCCTTCCCGCGCATCTTCCTGAATGCTCTTGATCACCGGATTACCGCAATCAGCATGTGCCAGAGTGTGCGACAGGTCACCAATGATCCGGGCGCATTTTTCGATGATTTGCGACGGATTGGGCTCGCTCATTTCAGGAATGTCTTGCAGCATGTCGTCTGCGCATTTCTGCAGCATGTTCAACGTCTCTTTCAGCACTTCCGCTGCCTCATGCTCGGCCACTTGCGATACTGCAGCTTGAGGTTCTGCTGCCGTGATTTGGTTCTGTTCAGGCCGTGGTGCGACAAATTTCTGGTCGGGTCTCTGCCCGGGCAGGTCCGCGGCGAACTGCGCTAACAGCATGCCCGCCTTGTCCAGATCTTCCATCCGGCCGCGATCAATCTGGTGCTCCAGCGCATCGTGGAAATCCTTGCCGCCACTTGATGTCCACAGGTCTGGCCGAATCGTCACACTGTCAGAGCGGGCCGCGATCGCCTGGAGGGTGGCGATCGGGTAAAGGCCCAAAAACTCTTCGGAAACGACACTTTCCAACTGCGAGATCCGCTGGTTGAGGCGCCCCTTCATTATCTGCCGGTCGGCCATAGTCAGCGCAAGAAAGCTGTGATCTTTGATTTCTTCGGGCGCATTGGCCCAAATTCTTTGCTCAGACTCCCCGAATTCCTCACTGCAATACACAAGAATAGCTGCAGATTGGGCTACATGTCGCAAAAGGTTTTCCTGCCGTAACGGGGATCCGGAAAGGCGGAGTTTTGTAAAAGACCGGTTAAGTAGCGCTTTTTCGGGTAATTCAAGGCGGGCGCGAACGATGCTGTCGGATAGTGGTACTTCGTCAGACAGCCAGTCATGATGCTCGACAGACCCGTCCGCGTGTTCGAGAGAGATATGTTTCTGCGGACCATGAACAATCTCGACCGTCGCAATCTTTCCCAGCGTCGGTATGTCCTGTCGGCCAATCATCATGCTGATAAGGCTTGATTTTCCACTTTTGGGGTGGCCGACAAAGGCAATCTGAATTGGCCTGCGCAAATGCGTCAGAAGATGAGCCCCCCATTGGTGGTACTTCGAAGGGATCCTGCCGCCGCCAAGAGCGAGTTCCAATTGATCGGCTACATCGATATTTTCCTGCAACTGTGTCACGCTCTTTCCTTTTGCGAAACGCAGTAAGTCGTGCATTCGCTCGGCTTACTTTTACGGACAAGCACTGTCAGAGATTTCACTCTTTGCTCGTCTTCTTGCCGGCGTTCTGCCACAGGCTCGGAGGATGGCTTGGCAGCAATCGATGCCGTATCGCCAAGTTGGTTCATCTTGATAATGCACATGGAAACATTGTCTTGCTCAGGATGATCAAGATCTTTCAGGTTCCTTAATAGAACGGCGCTGATCTCGGCGCTTGGCCGGTCGCTATGATCTTTCAGGATCTGCTCGATCTGCGCATCGGCCAAAAATTGCAGGCCATCACTTGCGGCAATCACGATATCCCCGCACTTCAGGAAAAGTGGCGTCTCGCTGCAATCCATGTGTGGGATTTCATGGCCGGCCAGGGCCGACGTTAGACATTGACGGTCCGGATGACGTGCTGCCTCGTCGCGGTCAATCAGGCCTTGGCTGCACATCAGATCGATTTTCGCGGCCCATGAATGGTTCTCGTTTATCTGTGACAGATGCCCGTCGCGGAACAGGAAAAGCGGTGAATCTCCGACTGAAATCCAATACAGGCGGTCATCAAACAGGACCGGCGCTACAAGAGTGGCGCCCATGCCACTGGCCTCTGGGTTCTGTTTGGCAAATTGCTCGACGCAAAAGTTTGCGCCCAACACGGCCTGGCGAAGTGCCACTTGAATGTTTTCTTCAAGCATTTCCGGATCATTGGACAGCATCTTTAATTCGCTAAAGACTTCTGTCACCACGATCTTGCTTGCGACATCCCCTGCGGCATGCCCGCCCATGCCATCGGCAAGAACAGCAAAACCCAGACCAGAGCCAACCGGAAAGTCCGCCACAACGGAATCTTCCTGCTGCTCGCGGCGGCCCGGGCTTAGCGCCCAGGCTGCATCATAGACCAGATCAACCGTTGGAGGCATGTTGCAAAACACCTTGTTCGTGCTGGTCCCAACAGAAGTCTTGTCCACAAAGCCCGATAAAGCGTAAAACCGTTTCGCCAATACGGATTTGGTGGTCGGTTTCCAGCTCTTCGGTGCTTAGGACAGGGCGGTTGTTTAGGCGCACAAGGTTGGCCTTTCCGCCATGGCCAAGGTAGAATTTCTTCTGCTCGGAGTCATAGGCGATTGCAGCATGGTTCTCGCGGGAAATGCTGTTGTCGCCGAAATCCAGCCGAACCGTCTGATCCGGCCCGCGCCCGATTTGACTAACACCACTGAAAAGTGTGAAAGCCGCACCGCGACCGGGGCCATCGACGACGACCAGCCAGCCCACTGGAAAGTTGGAGTAGGCCGGGGGGGTGTTCTTAGTTTGTTTTGCAAACGGGTCCGATCCCGACGAATCCGGTCCGGTGAAGCCCAAAAGACGGGTCTTCACCCTGCCAGACCGACCCATGGCCCGCCCAGGGGCGGGTTGCGGAACACTGACCGGCGCATTAGGCGTCGGTGCTGCGTTTTCCTGTTCAGGCATCAGCCCATCCGGGGCCACTGAAGCCTGATCGTTTTCTGCATTTTGAGTGCCAGTAACCTGCGCAACTTCGCGCGGCGCGGGATCGGGCGTATTTACCATGGGCTGGCTGACCGTTTCTTCCTGAATCGGGGCTGGGGTTGCGTTTTGCCCAGAGATTGCGGAAGCGATGGCGTGACTGTAGTCGTTTTCAGCACCTTGCGGCTTGGGCACTGCGTCATCGTGTGATGCGGTTTGTGCCTCTTCAGCCACTTCTTCGTCGTGGTTCTGATCGTTGTCGTCGGTATACGGGTTAATGATTTGCTTTAGATCCTGCGCCACTGCACCAACTTCAACCGCGTACCCAAATTTCAGATCGCTTGGCTCATCCGGGATAAACCCTTCGTCGTCGTCTTCCTCGGCTTTTGGCTGAACCAATTTTTCAACCATTTTTTGGCGACGGCTTTCGGTTTCGTCCTTTTCTGCCGGGTCATCGTTAAGGTGAAAACAGTCAATCGACGATAACTCGCGATACATTTCGTTTTTTGATTGTTCTTCGGTTGCCAAATCGGTTTGAAGAGTTGTGTCAGACAGGTCTGAAGTCACCTTGTCCGGGACGTCCATACCGTTAGTTTCGCTATGTGCTGAAGCCACTGAACCTGCCGATTCCTCAGCGTCAGGTGCCTGGTTTTCATCAAGGACGTGATGGCTTGTTTGCGAACTTTCATTCAGATCGCCAACCGGGGGAAAACGCTGACCGGGGTCTTCCTGCGCATCGCTAGCGACGTTCCGTCTTTTTTCGGCGATGATGTCTCGGATGAACTTCATGTCTGTTTCCTTTATGTCTGGATAATAGCTGGGTTGGTCGATCTTTTCTTGGGCAGGATACTTCCAAACATTTTCCCAATGACGGACCTTCGCTGTTTTTCATCGCCGTTATCGGCCTGCACTGGTGGGATTTGAACCACCAGCTTTGAACTTGCCGAAGCCGCGCCCGACGGGTTCTTTCTTGCCTGTCGATCCTGTTCACGCAAAAACGCGTCAACGTCCTTGATCGGATTGCCAAAAATATCGACCCACTGCTTTACCTTGGTTGGCTTATTTTTCTGCTTCTCGGGCCCTGACTGGTCTTCCATCTGCCGCTTAAGAACTTCCGGCAATCCCGGGGTCAGTTGTGTATTCGTCGCACTGACCAGCTGGCAAATCGCGTCATCCGCAATTTCGGAAATGACACTGGATGGCGCAATTACAGAAACGCTGCTCGCGTTTTCGCAGCCGTTCAACAGGTCGAGCCATTCATCCGCTGATTGAATCCGGTCTTTTTGCAATACGGCCAACGCCTGATCAATCGATGCAAGTAAACGGTTATCCAGTCCCCAGGCCCCTTGTGCCAGATTTTGGTAGGGGTCGGTTGCGTTATTTGTGATTGCAGCAAACCGGTCCTTACCGTCGGGCGGTGGGGCGCCGGTGATTAGATAGTAAAAGGTTGCAGCCAGTGAATATAGATCGCTTGACGCATCTTGGCATTCGTTATCTGTGTAGTATTCGTGCGGTGAAAATCCCTCTTTGACAGCCAGAATTTTGAACCGCCCGCTGTTTTGGATTTTGCGTTTTTCATCCGCTGCGCCAAAATCAATCAACGTCAAGTAGTCTTCAGCACCAAGCAGGAAATTGTCGGGCGCGATATCACCATGCAGGAATCCCTGATCATGAGTGTACTTAATTGCGCCTAACGCCTGAGTGAGCATGTAATGCAACGCATCCGGTTGAAACCTTTCTGGTTCGACTTCGGAAATTGTTGTCAAATCAACACCATCAACAAATTCCATAGCCATATAGGCCGTGCCGTTTTCCTCGAATACCTGATGAACGCCGACGATATTCGGATGGCTCAATGCAGCAAGCCGCCGTGCCTCATACTGGAATTGCCGTAAAATCGACGAAAATGTTTCTTTCAAATCTGCCGATTGCGCCCGCACCGTAACGCCGTCCCGGCAGCAAAACTGCGATGGGAAACATTCCTTGATCACCACTTGCCGATCCAGGCTGTCGCGCGCCATGTATGTTATACCAAAACCGCCTTGGACCAGTTTACTTTCAATGCAGTATTGATCTCTCAACAACAGCGTGTGGTGGGGCAGGTCACTGTTCTTGAATTCCATGTCAGTTGTCATTTTTCGATCCAGACGGTTCGATTTCGTTCAGGTAACCAAAAACGCGAAACAAAAGACTCTACAGAACATTATTGTCTGCAAGATTGTGGTGAGTTCATGACATTTATCGGCTAACCTTGTGGCAAGAGTTGACCGTATGAACTAAATTCCCGCTTTTACATCAGCTGCTGAGCGCAGTTTTTGGGCTTAAATAAAGGGGCGTTGCGGGGCTTTGTAAGTTGCTGTCAATGGACGTTGCAACACTGCCATATTCGGGCTCGGTGCGCCGATAGAGGCGCCCGAACCTTTAAAAATGAGTAAATACCCAACATTGGTCTGCGGAAAATTTGTGAGAACAACACCCGCGTTAAAATCGTTTCATGGCCGGTTGCCGATAGAAACCGGAACCGCACAGGTCACGAATTGTTGAACAAGTCGGCAAACTGCTCGCGTAATCCTTTTTTCTGAACTTTGCCCATTGTGTTTCGCGGAAGCTCGGGAAGTACGATCAGTTTTTGAGGTTGCTTGAAACGGGCCAGAGACTTGCCGATGTTTGATTTGATCGCATCCAGATCAAGGTCAGAATTGTCTTCAGCCACCAGAATGCCGACGACGGCCTCGCCGAAATCCGGATGCGGCACGCCTATGACGGCGCTTTCCAATACGCCTGCCTCGTCATCCAGCAGTAATTCGATTTCTTTCGGATAAATATTGTAGCCGCCCGAGATGATAAGGTCTTTGTTTCGACCGACGATGTGTAAATATCCATCTTGGTCAAAGCTTCCCAGGTCACCCGTGATAAAAAAACCGTTCTCACGCAGTTCTTCGGCGGTTTTTTCAGGCATTTGCCAATAACCCTTGAAGACGTTTGGCCCGCGCACCTCAATTTGACCGATGTCGCCTTGCGGCAGAATTTCGCCAGAAGAGCTGTCAGTAATTCTGACTTCAATACCCGAAAGCGGGAACCCAACAGTGCCTGCACGGCGTTCGCCCTCATAAGGGTTTGACGTGTTCATGTTGGTTTCGGTCATGCCATAACGTTCCAGGATGCGGTGCCCGGTGCGCTTTTCGAACTGGATATGGGTTTCCGCCAAAAGCGGGGCGCTACCGGACACAAACAGCCGCATGTGACGGGCAAGTTCGCGGTTAAATCGCGGGTCGCCCAGCAATCTTGTATAGAAGGTGGGGACGCCCATCATCGTGGTCGCCTGTGGCATCAGATCAATAATCAAGTCCAGATCAAACTTGGGCATGAAAAGCATCTTGCCGCCGACGACAAGGGTGATGTTGGTTGCTACAAACAAGCCGTGGGTATGAAAAATCGGTAACGCGTGAAGCAGTACATCATCCGGCGAGAACCGCCATTCCCGCGCCAGAACCTGTGCATTGGACAACAGGTTTTCCTGTGTAAGCATCGCCCCCTTAGAGCGCCCGGTTGTTCCGGAGGTGTACAAGAATGCAGCAAGGTCATCGGCTGTGCGGTCGACCGTCGAAAACGTGTCCGGCATGGCCGCTGCTTGCGCAGAAAACGATCCGCTGCCATCTGCATTCAGCGTTTCAAGAATTGCGCCTGTGGCTTTCGCGATGGGGGTCAGGTTCTGCGCGCGCGCCTGATCGCATACCAGAACTCGCGCGCCGCTGTTTTCGGCAAAATATGCCACTTCGTCTGCGGTGTATGCCGTGTTGAGCGGCAGAAAAATGATCCCCGCCTGAACACAGGCAGCATAGACGCCAAGCGCCTGAGGGGATTTAGCAATCTGAACCGCGACCCGGTCGCCGGGCTGAAGGCCGAGCTGGACAAACAAGTTCGCATATTGCGCGGAAAGCTTCAAAAACGCGTCATGGGTGACGGTTGAACCATCAGGTAATTGCAGAAAAACCGTGGACTTACCTTGGTGCTTGCCGAACAGATTATCGTACAGCGGGTTGGGCATTCTCGGTCTCCTGCGTTCTGGTTTTGACGGACGCGCTTAGGTTTCGCACCTCGGACGAGGCCACCACTGTTTTTTCGCCGACAAATTTTTCGTGATTCTGAGAGATTTGGGGCAGGTCGTAGAGATAGTTGACCATGGCTCCGTTCGATTGTTTCAACCCGTTTTCGGATGTGTCTGCCCCGGCATGGACGGCATGAACCATAGCACCATTGCCAAGGTGAAACCGTGCAACCGGGTCGTAGGGCATGCCGTCGGGGCGTTTCGCTTCCAGCAGGTAGTGCGCTGCAATTGCCTGTTCCGCTGCTTTTTCAGGCAGAGTCAGATCGTTATCTTCCAGCCATCGGTTCAGGCCCGGAACTGGTGACAGGGTTACAAAAGTCGACAGCCCCGGCAAAGCAACGGAAAGATCAGAAACAACCTGTTTGATCAGTGAATTGCCAAAAGAAATGCCTGCCAGCCCGGCCTGACAGTTTGAGATCGAATAGAACACGGCGGTATCCGCATCTTCAGCCCTCAGGATTTCTCGCTCGTCCGACAAAAGCGCCTGAACAGAACCGGGTATTCCGTTGATCAGAGCGACCTCAACAAAGATAAGAGGTTCATCCGCCATCGAAGGATGGAAGAAGCCGAAACATCTGCGATCCGCAGGTTTTAATCTGCGCCGCAGGTCTTCCCAGCTATCAATCGCGTGGACGGCCTCGTAAGCGATGATTTTTTCCAGAATGCCCGCCGGACTATCCCAGTCAATCGGCCGAAGCACCAGAAACCCGCGATTGAACCAAGACGCAAAGAGATGTTTGAAATCCACATCCAAAGGTTCAAGCCCGGGATGGTCCACCATGAGCGCCAAAAGGTCCTTGCGCATCGCGACAAGCTGCCCGGTGGCCCCCGGAACCTGATTGAGGCGTCGCGCCAGTTCCTGACGTCTGGGCTCGGACGCAGCGGCAAACGCCCGGTAGGTTTTTTTCGAGGGGTTGTCCTTGTAATCCTGAAGTGCTTTCGTCACCTCTTCAGGAACGATTTCAAGCTTTTCCATCAGAAATTCGAAAAAGGCTTGTTTCTCTGCCAGATTCATCTGCGCGTAGCGGTCCAGAATGTTACGTGCCAACGTCGCTCCTGACACTTCGCCATGACTGCCAAGCAGGGCTTCGCACAACTCGACAATACTTCTTCCGTCTGCTTCTCTGGATGAAACAGAGCGATAGCGCCGTTCGAAAACGGTCGATATCAGGCCGCTGAAAAAGCTCACAATGCGCTCCCCATCACGGTGTCGGGCAGCCAGGTGGCCAGCCCCGGGAAGAGGCACAGCAACACGATGGCAAGTATCATGCAGGCGACAAAGGGCAGTGACCCCGCAAGGATAGTCTTAAGCGAAATGTCAGGTGCAATGCCGTTGATCACATACAGATTCAAGCCAACCGGAGGTGAGATCAGGCCGATCTCCATGTTGATGGTCAGCACAACCGCAAACCAGATCGGATCAAATCCGGCGATAGTGATGATTGGCAGCAGGATGGGTGCTGCCATCAGGATCACCGCAACAGGGGGCAAAAAGAACCCGGCGATAAGCAAAAAGATGTTGATAGCGCCCATCAGCACCCATCGGTTTACATCCAGTGTACCGATCCATTCGGCAATGGCTTGGGTAATGTATAGGCTGGACAGCATGTAGGAAAACACGCCTGCTGCTGCGATGATGAACAGGATCATCACGCTTTCTTTGGTGCTGTCGCGCAGGATGACCCATAGGTCCTTTGGATTCCAGAGCTTGTAGATCACCATAGCAATGATCAAACACAACAGGGCCCCGACCGCCGCCGTTTCTGAGGGTGTCGCGACCCCCCCATACATCGCGTAAAGCACGCCCAGAATGATCAGCAGAAAGGGCAGCACCCGCGGCAAAATTTCAAAGCGCTCTTTCCAGCTGTAATTGCCCGATGACAGCAGTTCTTTATTGCCCGAGCGCCAGGTCGAATAAAGCGACCATGCCATGAACAGAAAGACCAGCATCATGCCGGGAACAACGCCAGCCAGGAAAAGCCGTCCGATCGATGTTTCAGTGGCAATGCCATAGACGATCATCGTGACCGAAGGTGGAATCAGAATGCCCAGCGTGCCACCCGCCGCGATGGACCCGGCTGCGACGCCATCGGGATACCCGCGCTTGCGCATCTCGGGGATGCCCATCTTGCCAATCGCCGCGCAGGTGGCAGGGCTGGAGCCGGACATTGCTGCAAAAAGCGCGCAGGCCCCGAGGTTTGAAATAACCAGGCCTCCGGGTACACGGGTGAGCCACCGTTCAAGGGCTTCGTAAAGGTCAGCGCCTGCACGGGTAGAGGCAATGCTTGATCCCATGATGATGAACATCGGGATAGACAAAAGTGCAAAGTTATCAAGTTTGCCAAACAAAATCTCGGGCAGCAGTTCAAGTGATCGCAAACCATCGAAAACCAGCAGAAACCCGGTTGATACGATCATCAGGCCGATTGCGACAGACACGCCGGAAAACAAAACAAGAATTGTGGATATGGCGACTATTGCGCCCAGTAGCAGAGGGTCCATTAAACGTCCTCCAGACCGAAGGGTTGGTCTATTTTCAGAATGACGGCCATCAGATCTGCGATCAGTTGCAGCAGGAACAGGCCAAATCCGACGGGCAGGGCCAGATAAGGTATCCACAGCCTGACACCCCAGACGGTGTCAGATTTCCAATTGCGCTCATATGTCAGATGCCAATGCTCAAAGCTGTACCACAGCATGACCGCCACCATCACAATCGACAAAGACAGCGTGAGAATCGCCAGGAAAAACCGGGCCCGCTTGGGCAATGATATGGGTACAAGATCAACGTTCACGTGGCCGCGAAGCCGTTGAACATATGGCAATCCGATCAGAGTTGAAGCGATGGCCAGATAGATCACGGCTTCGGTTTGCCACACGGTCGATCCATTCAGCACGAAGCGTATGAAAATCATCTGACAGGTTATCCCGACTGCCGCGACGATCATTGCTGCCGAGCACCAGCCCGCAAGTGTAGAAAGAGAAGCCACAATTCGCAGGAACCAGTTGTTACCAGTCCGCGATGCGACTGCCGAGCTATGGCCAGCCATATCGATTGTCCTTTTAGTTCATCAGCAGGGGCAGGCAGGAAGGCAGCACCTCGGCGCTACCTTCCCTTCGCGGATCACTCGACAGCGAGCGCCATGTCCAGCAACGCCTGTCCGTCCGGGACATCGGCGACAAAGGCCTTGTAGGACGTTTCTTTGGCAAGCGCGCGCCACTGTTCAAAGTCAGCGGGCGTCATCTCGGCGATTTCGACACCGGCATTTCTGAACACTTCGACCGAGTTGGCATCCTGCTTCTTGGCCTCTTCCAGATAGAAGGCTTCGGCCTTGTCCGCGGCCGCCAACAACGCGGCTTGCTGATCGGCTGTCAGCCCCTCGAACGTGGATTTATTCATCAGCAAGGGCTGGTACATGAACCAAAGGGCGACATCACCAGCAGGCGTGTAGCATTTGACCTGTTCATAGATGCGATAGGATACAAAAGACGACGACGACGTGTTTGCCGCTGTCAGGACACCTGTTTGCATTGCATTGTAGATTTCCGAAGACGCCATCGAAGCAATGGATGCGCCTGCGCCGGCCAGCATTTGTTCAAACGCCTTCCCGGCGGCACGTGTCTGAAGGCCTTGCACATCCGCAGGCTTGGTGATGCATTTGTCTTTCCCGACAAAGCCACCGGCAAGGTAGCCGTGTACCAGAACCATGACATCGTCTTCGGCCATCTTTGCCTCGATCGCTTCCATGAAGGGTGAAGCGCTCAGACGCGCAGCGTGATCGTGGTTTTTGACCAGGCCCGGCATCAGGGTCAGGTTAAACGCGGGTTGCTGACCCCCTGCGTAGCTAAGAGGCAGTACTGTCATATCCAGTTGCCCCCGGCTTAGCGGGCGGTACTGTTCACGTGGTTTGAACAACGACTTTGATCCAAAAATCTTGATGTCCAGATCTACACCCGCAGCCGCGACCTCATCCGCAACCATTTGTGCAACCTGATGGCGCACATCCTTGTTTGACCATTGATGTGACAGGCGCAATTCGGTCGCATTTGAAATGCTTCCCATGCCCAGAATCGCAACTGCGGTCACCGCTGTTAGAAACTTCGCTTTCATAATTTCCTCCCTTATAGCCCGATACAGGCGACTCTGTTCCGGCGACTCTGTTTTTTCACAGCGTGCATCCATAGTCAACAATATTGTATACAATATAATCAGTCTTGCATGCCAAGTGTGCGACTGGTAATGGTTCACTATGGAATTAAAGCGCGCCGATAAGATTGCCGATAAACTGGAGGAGCTCGTATTCAAGGGCGAATATAAGGATGGTCAACGCCTTGATGAGATAAGGCTTGCCGAGCATTTCAGTGTATCACGCACACCAATCCGCGAAGCCCTGCAGCGTCTTGTGATGTCTGGAATGGCCGAACAAATACCGAGGCGGGGCGTGTTTGTTCGTCAGCCGGGCCCTGTCGAACTGATAGAGATGTTCGAAACAATGGCCGAGTTAGAAGCCGCCTGCGGACGATTTGCGGCGGCCAGAATAACCGATGAAGGCCTGACAAGACTGAAAACTGCGAATGACAGATGCCAGCAGGCCATCGATGAAAAGGACGCCCTGAGATATTACTCAGAGAACGAGGTTTTTCATCAGGAAATTTATCGTGGGTCAGCCAATAGTTACCTTGAAAAAGAAGCGCTTCGCCTGCAAAACCGTCTAAAACCCTATCGGCGCGTTCAGCTTCGGCTTCGCGGACGCATGAAACAGTCGATGTCTGAACATGTCATCATCGTCGAAGCTCTGGAATCCGGAGACGCCGAACTGGCTTCCCGGACATTAAGAAACCACGTCGCGGTTCAGGGCGAAAAATTTCATCAGCTCATGGCGACTTTGCAGAACTGATCGATGCTGTCGGGCAATACCGAAAACCACTAAGGGAACAGCGACACCTTTCCATTGCGTCACGCTCATTCTGCGGCTTGATAACCAAAAGCCGCAACAAAACACACAGCAATACCAACAGGCGAATGATTTCCATGTGGGTTCTGAAAAACATACACCTGCGGTTTTGTTAAATTGGCAGGGTAGGGTGGGTGCTTTAACCGGATTTACGCTGACACTGCCCGGTCAACCGAAACTGTGGAGCCCATTATCAGAAAAAAAGCGCAAGCGCTGCATGTTTGGAAGATCCAACTGCAAATCCAATAATCAACTTCACATTCTCTGGCGCGCTGTTGTAGTCAATCCATAGTTTCTGAAATTATGGACGCACCTGTGCCTCAAAGTAGCCAATCGCGGGAAAACAATAGTTGCCGGATCGTTGTACCGGTCTACCGCACGCTGGACGCGGCCGAGTTGGCGATTGTCACGCATAATCTTAAAAAGCTTGCCGCGTGGCCTGCCACTCTGGTCGGGCCAAACAAGGCGCGTGATGTATTGGAGAAATTGCGGGGCGATCTTTCCCGGGCCACTGGCGCGCAGATTGCTGTGCTCTGCTACGAGGACAGGTTCTTTGCCGACATTGAAGGTTACAGCGCGCTTTTGATGTCCCGTCAGTTTTACGGCGCCTTTGCCGGTCACAGCCATATTCTGATCTGCCAGTCCGATGCGCTGGTCCTGTCCGACCGGCTTGATGAATGGATGGCGCAGGGCTTCAGCTTTGTCGGGGCGCCAATATTCAAGGGGTATACGGTGCCAATTCGACCTTTGCAGTTTGAAGCCGCGCTTAACGGTGGATTGTCTTTGCGCCATGTTCAAGATGCACAGAACGCGCTGCACCAGCTTATCGTACTGCGTCGCAGTCGCGCTGTGCGCCTGTTGGAAAAAGCTGGTATACTGACATTTGCAAATCGTCTGCTGGGGCGAACTCGCATCGCCACGATAGAGAAACGATTGAACGAAGATGTGTTCTGGAGCTGTACCGTTCCGTCATTGTTGCCCGAATTCCGCAGGCCTACGCCCGAGATTGCAGCCCACTTTGCATTCGAGGCGTGCCCGGCAGATCTTTATGAACAGACAGGCCAGGAACTTCCGTTTGGTGGTCATGCGATCGAGCGGTACGATCCAGAGTTCTGGCAAGCCCATCTGCCCGACCGGCTGGCTGCAAGAGTGGCGGAAATGGCTCAGAACCGAGTGGCCAAAGGTAAAGTTTAAATGTAAGTTCGCTGGAGGCCTATGCGCTCAAACGCCAATTTGTTAAAATCGCAGATGTGCAGTGTCACCCGGACGGTTCAACCTACAAATAGCAGGCCCAAACTGTTGCTGTTTTAAATCACTTTGCGCCGTACCAATGACGGACAAGAAAGGCGAATTACGCTTTGATGAAATTCTTTAAAAAACGCCGGTCCGGGCATCAAGGTGAAACAATTTCCACACTCATTCAGAATTTAATCGCTGATATCAAAAACCCTGACGCTCATATGAGGCTGGCATCTGAATATGCATCTGCGGGCAGGCCCGCTCTGGCGCATGCCATCGAAAGCTCTGCCAGTTTCCTGCAAGGAGCCGAGCGTGCTTTGGACGGTCAGTATCCTGTTGTGAAAAATGACGATCTTCTTTCGCTGAATCATAATCAATACTATCGATTTCTGACCTTGCAACAGGCCGTTCGCGATATGGCCCAAGGCCTGGAGCACCCCAGTCTTCTTGATATCGGCGGAGGTGGGGGTGAACTGGCGAGCTTCCTGCCGGAATGCGAATATTTTCTGGCCGATCCGGGCACCAACGGGATCAGCAGTGACCACGTTTCATTCTTCAAGAAGCCCTTTGATTTTGTCGTGGCCTGTCATGTGCTAGAGCATATTCCCCAAGACTTGCGGTGGGATTTTCTGGATGGGTTGGTGGCGCTTTCCCAGCATGGGCTTGTTTTACTAAATCCGTTTCACAACGATTTTTCCCCACAAATAGAGGGCTTGGAACTTGTTGTTGATTTGATTGGCGCAGACTGGGCCAAGGAGCATTTGCAATTCACGCTCCCAAAACAATCGGATGTTGAGGATTGGGCTGCCGCGCGTGGGCACTCAATTTCGGTAGAAGTCAACGGAACGCAACCCTTTAGTCTTGTTGCAGAATTTAACGACTTCTATATGTCCAAGCTCCAAGCGCAGTCTGACAGGCAAAAAATAAACAGGTTCCTGAACAAGACGATTTCCAAGAACATCGACAACAAAGAAATTCCCACAGCGCTTTTGGTCAAGATCGTGCCCAAAACCTAAAATCGGAATAAACGATACTTATTAAGGCGATCTTGCAAGCAACCTGTACATAGCGCGGCGAAGACGTGGTCGTACTTTATGAAAAAATGGGAGCGGTCGCCCTTCGAGCGCACACTCCCATGGTAATTGTTGGGATTTTGGGATGTGGCGCATTATGAAGCGCTTGACGTCATTGGTCTTTTTTGTCCGCTCTTCCTGATTTCGACTGCTCCAGAAACTAGCATTATGGACACGGTAAAGGGCCATTACTTTGGGTATGAGACCGATGGACCCCTTGCGCGCCAGAAGAGCGAAAATTGCGTAGTCCCCAAACGGTATAGTACCAAAATCCGAAGGCAGCGATGGCAAAGCCGACAATCTGAACATAACCGCCGAGGTCTGAATGAAGTTGCCATCTGCTAAATCATCCAGAGTGGCGAAAAACATGCGCTTCTTTTTTGTCGGAAAAATTTGAAGTTCCTGATCGTTGGGAACATCCCAGTATCGCGTCAGGGTCTGACAGAGCGAGCAGTCAGGATTTCTATCGAGAAAGTCAACCTGAACAGCAAGTTTCTGCGGATCTTCCCACAAGTCATCCCCGTCCAGAAGAGCCACATATTCACTGTCAAATCGTGGCCAGGCCAGAGCGAATATTCGGTGGCCTTGTGAAAACTGGTTATCTTTAAAAAGTACCGGTTCGATTGTGTCGGGATATCTGGAAGCGTAATCAGCTACTATTTCTGCTGTGCCGTCGGTTGACGCGTCATCTTGGACAATAAGTTTAAATCCAAAGTCAGTTTTCTGGCGAAGAACGCTCTCTATGGCATCCGCGATGTGATCTACGTGGTTATAGCACGGCATGAATACCTTTACGCGGGTCTCTGGCTGAGTGTTCAATTTAGAGACCTGCGGGTTAGTTGCCGGAAGCATTTGAAGGTTAACCGTAGACATTAAGAATTTAAATGCAGATGTCGACTCTGATTGACAGCTTGTGTTTTAGTCCGGGGAGTAAAATTTTTGCGTTTCCGGTCAGCACTATATGGCATCTCCTCTTGCCTGATTACTGTCAGCGGAATCTGGAACAAGTTAGCTGAGAACAAATTGCGAGACCCCATCCCTGCCGAGCCACATGAGTGTGTCTATAACCGCCAAGTCAGGCACAAATGGCAAGCCGACGGTTGGGTATTCCAGCGGTGCAGGTTCGTAGAACTCCAGAGTTACACCGTTCTTGAGATAGCGATCAGAATCAAACAGGTGCCGACCGCCGGGTGCGTTTGAATAAACACTTGCCCCCATTTGTTTGCTGATAATCAAGGCCCATTCGCCTGGCTCTGCCGCAGTCGGCAGTTCTAATTCCATCTCGGACAGTCGCTTTATCTCGGTTTGTATTCCCAAAGATGAAGCGATCGTCCTAAGGATTCGCGTGTTCAGCGTTCCAAGTGTGTCAACGTCCGCTTCTATACAGTTTCGCAAAATTCCAATGGTTTGAAGGTAGTAAGGGGCGACGGTTTCATAGCTGCGTAATTGGTTAAAAAAAGTACTGCGCCAGTCAGTTTGGCCTATTTCCGCTTGAGCTATGGTGCCATTGGTTGCCCCTTTCGCAACGGGGACAGAAATATAGCCCCATTCTGTGTCTCGATTAGCCACGCGATTTCGACTCGTCCACGACTTGCGCGAAAACTTGACGGTATCAAAAACGATCCACTGGTCGCATTGTGCGATATGCCGGAATTGCTGGGCATAGGGGAAAAAGTAAGGCTGCATTATTCCAAGTTTCATGCCAAGAATGCTTCCAGTTTTGTTCCGTTCAAGGCCATCTGGATTTCCGCCAGAATATCGGGCGGAAAATGCTCGCGCCACTGGTCGTCTCTGACCTTCCCCTTAAATACCGAATAAGGGCGCGGATCGAATTTTGTCTGGCTTTTCTTAATAAATTCGATGGTCGGATCACTTAGTTTAGAACCGCAAAAGGTCAGCATACCCTGCGTCACTGCGCAAGCATCGGCAATCAAATCCTCATACCGGATCACTTGGTACCGAACGGGATCTTCTTTTGCCAACTGAATATATTCTGTTGTCAGTCTTACCCAATCGTTAAAACCCCAATACTCTTGTGGGCCCTCTTGTTTTCGGCAGGGTGCGTTACGCCATTCCTGCCTGAAATCTGCACCACTTGGAAATTCCTTACAGTTGCGCCAACTCCATAAAGCAGCGGCAGGATGACGTACGATATAAATAATCTTGGCCTTTGGCAAAACGGACATTGCACTCTGGTAAAGGCCATGAAACCGGGTGTCCTTGACTGCAAGCCGGGTCACCTGTTCGGGTTTTTTCTCAAAGGACACCAATTCTCCGGTCTCGCGCCTCCAGTTCTGTGTAACGAACTTGTCCTGGCTGGAGATCACGCCCTGCAGTACCTCTTGCCAGTCTGCAAGCCCTGAGGTTTCGGTTAGTCTTCCCCGAAAATCATAGGCGTAGGGTGGAGAAAGGCGAACAAGAAAATCTGGGGCACTTTCAAAAATCTGTGATAGCCAAGTCGTTCCCGACCTTGGCATTCCAAGCAGAAATATTGGCGCGCCGACCTCGATGTTCATGCCGAAACCTTGGACAGTAAAGCATCAACTCGATAGCTTGCCGTATAGAACTGTTCTGGCAAGGTAACAAATTCTATCTGAAGGCCTGCCGTTTCTGCAGCATCGGACAGATCATCTTTGCTCCACCAATGCCCCATCTGCTCACGGCCTTCGCGCGCGTTTTCCACATGCATCTGCCAGCGTTCTTCAGTGTTATAGAAGTTCCTGATGCGATCAATATCAGGAATTCCGCTGGCGAGAAACCGACCGCCAGGCACAAGAACCTTTTCAAGCCAACTTAAAAGGTTCGGCAAAGTGGTTGGGTCGAGGTTTTGAATTACCTCGATACTCCAGGCCACATCAATTCCCGACCGGGGAAGCGCTTGCGACTCCATCTGGGTAAGATCGCCCGTCCTGTACGAGATATTCGATGCGTTGAAATGTTTACGTGCAGTTTCCAGTAAGGCCGGTGAATAATCAAAGCCGACGACATGGTCGACCCGGGTAGCCAGTGCATGAGTAATAAGACCGTTCCCACATCCGAGATCAACCGCAGCCATGTCAGGAGACAGGCGCAATGTCTCAGCTATGTACTCCACCAATAGCGTTACTTGTTCCGGTGGAACCGGTTTGCCAAACCGCGTTTTACCAACCTGAGCAAGAGCCTCTTCGATTGAACCATCCAGAGACTGGGGACGCGAAGCCCAATAGTTCTGCCAATCAATCGTCATGTCGGGCGCGCTCTCGCAAGCACACCACTAAGAACATCGGCAATCTGTTCCCGGCTGAGTTTGCTCAGGCCGGGATTGGTCGGAATGTTTATGACATGATCATAGATCGACCTTGCATTGGGTGAATCTTCAAGTGGCTTGTAGTATTTGCCCAGGACGACAAATTTATTGGGCAAAACACTCACAGGAATTGGAAACGGGGCAAGGTAGGGGCGGCTCATGGCAGGTGTATTGCTTTTGATAAGCGTTTTCAGCACGGTGCTTTCGGCGATGCTGTCAATCCGCGACGCCTGTTCGGCATATAGCGGGGCCCATTCCGGCTGGGTTTCCAGCCGCATAAGATGGCTTGCGGCGGACAGTTCGGACAATTTGCCGTTGTTGACCCAATAGGGCGCTTCACCATCGGGCAGGGGGGTGTATTCCAGCAGGCGCAGGAAAGGTTCAAAGTCGTCTTCCGATACCACTGCCAGACCACCCTCGCCGAAACCATAGGGTTTGGTGTGGTGCAGGCTGAATGCCTGATCCGGCAGATCCGGTACGTCGGGGCTGATGCCAGCGGCATTGTCGATCAGCATCGGTTTTCCGGTCTTGTGCTGCCAGGCTGCAAATGCCGAAAAGTCGGTCATCAGCCCAAAAGGGTTGGTCACGATCAACCCGTCGAAACTGTTTGGATCCAGCCCTTCGAGGGCACTCAGCGACAACACCCCGTCGGGGTCACAATCCACCTTGATCGCATCTGCAAGAGTCCCGCGACCGGTATTGGCAAAGCTGAACGCGCTGACAACCCATCTGAGCCGACGGCCCGCTCGCACTTCATGCAGTGCGGCCAGTGCTTCAAGTGCAATGCCGCCATTGGCGCAAGGTACCACGCGCTTGCCTTGAAGCTTCCTGAAATGGGTCTGATAGGCTTGCGACAGTGCGTGCCAGGCTGGACCGCGATTGGCCCAGCGGTTAAAGGTATCGGCCCCCTCAAGAAAACGCGCCAGCCTTGACATGTCCAGCGTCTTGCGCTCGACAAATGACACCATCCGCGGTCCTTCGACAGGGTTATCCTGCGGGAAAGCCGTGATGGCTGCGGACATATCGGATTCCACATGGTCCAATCGAGAGGCTGTTGGCAATTCTTGTTCCTGTGATCTCATTCTCATGCTCTTTCGAAAGTATACATCGCCCCGAGGCGTAACAACTGTTCTTCAGGTTTGGGGTGTCTTTCCATGCAGTATTTGCCAGAAGCGCCCGGTCGAGGGTGGCCTGTCACAGATGGCATCGAGACCGACCTTGCCCGCAATGGATGTTGCAATGTCGATCGCCTTTTGGGGGCTGTATCCGCCGGTTCTTTGTCATGTCGTTTCTCACCAAGGCTGTCTGGTTTCAACCTGCCATTCCGAAAGCCCGGTACGCGGAACCGGGGCGAAGAAAAATCGTTTTGATCAGACCTATGACAATCTCAGGGCGAATAAAACCCACCTTCTGAAAAACAGACACGCAAGCCATTGCCGACGGGTTTGTTGGTGTGTTGAACCATCTCCGCAAACGCTATGAAGACACGGGGCTGCCGCAGCACGGACCTGACGTGCAGGGACAATTCGGGCGCATCGGGATATTATGGCCGTGAACAGTCAAACCTGCTGGGTGACGAACACCCCTGCGGCCATCAGGGCGATGCCGCTGGCGCGGGTCAGCGACAGGGGCGAGACAAGCGCGCCAAATAGGCCGAAATGGTCGATGGCGGCGGCGCTGATCAATTGGCCCAGAAGCACGAAAAATACCGCGTTGCCGATGCCGAACTGCGGTGCGACGACGGTGATGGAAAGCACGTAAAATGCCACAAGGCAGCCGGCCAGAAACAGGTGCTTTGGGGCGCTGGCCGCACCCGCCATCGCGCCGGGGCGGTCAAACATCAGCACCAGCAGCGTGGAAAGCAGCGCCACCACAAACAGGATTGAGGCGGCGGCAACGGGGGACCCCAGCCGCGTGCCAAGGGCGGCGTTGAGCGCTGCCAGAACAGGGATTCCGACTCCGGCGACCAGCATGATCATGGCATAGGTGGTGGTGGGCTGCATGGTGACTCTCCGGTTGGGCGTGTTGCGCTCAAACTGGCATGCATGGCGTGGCTGATCCAGATCAATGTGCAGGGTGAGGAAATCAGGCTGGATGGGGGGACATTAAAAGGACCTATGGCTTGCGGAAATTGCTTGTCATCGCTGTGTTAGCCCTTTCCGCCTGTGCGTCACAGGAGGTAAGCCGTGGCGCCGTGCTATATGCCGACTATTGTGCAGTCTGCCATGGAGAGCAGGGTCGAGGCGACGGGCCAGTAGGGGCTGAATTGCCACTGGCCCCGGCGGATCTGGGCGTGTTATCACGTTCAAATGAAGGGGTTTTTCCACGGCGCCGGGTTATGGCAAAGGTCTATGGCTATCCGGGGAGGTTTGAGTTCATGCCGGAATTCAGCGCTGTTTTTGCCGGACCGGTCGTGATGTGGAAGGATGACACCGGAGAGACAAGTGAAACCCCCCGCGCCTTGCTGGATCTGGCCGGGTATCTGGAGACGATCCAGCAAAACTGAGCCTTGAGTGAAAGGAACTGAAGATGACCAGACTGATACTGATTGCGGCCACTGCCGTTGGCCTTGCAGGACCTGCTGTTGCAGATGAGACCGCAGGGCGCGAGACTTATGAACGCTATTGTGCCAGCTGTCACGGTTTGGAGGCCACGGGCCAGGGCCCGATGCGCCCGGTGCTGACGGTACAGCCGGCTGACCTTACGCAACTGACTGCGGGCAATGGCGGAAAATTCCCGCTGGTGCGCGTAATCAAACGTATCGACGGGCGCGACCCGCTGGTGTCACACGGTAGCCCGATGCCGGTCTATGGCGATTTCTTTGAAGGGTCTGATGTGGCGCTGAAAACCGAAGCGGGTCAACCGATCATGACCAGTCAACCGGTGGTTGATCTGGTGGAATTCCTCAAGTCGCTGCAAGGCGAGTAGCGCAGTTCGTTGACCTGCGTGCTGACCGGGTTAGGTTTGGCACAAATGGGAGGTGTGCCATGCGAAGGGGTCTTTATACGTTGATGCTGATGGGGTGCCTTGCCCTGCCGGCCCGCGCCGACGAAACTGCGATACGGCAGGTGATTTCGGATCAGATTACAGCTTTTCTGGCCGATGACTTTGAAGCTGCCTTTGATTTTGCCAGCCCGTCGATCCGGTCGATTTTCCGCACGCCCGAAAACTTTGGCGCGATGGTGCGCGACGGCTATCCGATGGTCTGGCGCCCGGCCGAAGTGGATTTTCTGAAGGCCGAAACGATTGCCGGGCAGCTATGGCAGAATGTCATGGTCCGCGATGCAGATGGCGTACTGCATATCCTTGAATATCAAATGGTTGAAGGCGACGATGGCTGGAAGATCAATGCCGTGCGAGTGCGCAAGGCCCCCGCTGGCGCTGTCTAAAGCGTTACGCGATGAACCTGAATCGTGGGTTTGTCGCGAAACGAGTGTAAGCAATTGATGTCGCGGGCGCTTCAAAAACGTTTGTCTCTATTTTATGCCGAAACGCTTTAGGCCCGCTGTTAGCCGGCGGCGTTGCCGCCGACGCTGAAATCCTGAGGGATTTCAAGTCCTTCCCCAAGATATTTTGGCAAGAAGAAACCGGCAAAAGCAGGGCGTCTGCGCAAACCACCGTCACGGTGGGGTCAAGAGCAGTTAATACCTTGTTGATATTTCCCTCAGCGACCGGGCGCCGCCCCGGGCTGCTGAAACATGTGACATCCGGGCAGGCGGGCTGCCTGCAATTGGCCCGTCGGGCAGCGGATGTGGAAAGGGATTTGAATGAACAAGGCAATCACGGATGGCGTCGTCTTTACTCCGCCAGCTTTTGCAAATGGGCTGGATGTCTGGTCAAGTGGCGATGGTACGCCGGGCTCGGACACTTATGAGAATGCGCTGAATGCCGGGCTTGTTCCGGCCGATCAGGATTTTGGCGGCGCGCTGGAGCTGCAAAAAACCGACGCAATACAAAAGCTGCGCTATATGGGGGAAACGCCGATCCTGCCGGGGTGTTTTCTGCAAATCCGGGCACGGGTAAAGGCGATCAGCGGCAACCTGCCCAATGTACGTATTTCAGCCTGGGCCGGGGGTGCGGGTAGCCAGCACGTTGTTGGCCTGACCGAGACCGCAAACCAGGTTACGCTGACCAATTACGGAGAGGTTGTCGAAGTGACAGCCATCGTGGGCACTAGTCAGCGGACGGGTGTCGATATGGTCTGGGGCGGCGGGGTTCTGTATGGCCATTTCGGGCTGGATCTGACCGGGCCAAGCGGTGGAGTGGTCCGGATCGACGATATCGAGATCGAGGATGTCAGCGGGGCTTTTCTGCGGGATCTGGTCAGCACCGTGGATGTGCGGGATTACGGTGCTGTCGGCGACGGTGTGACCGACAGTTTCCCGGCCTTCGAGGCGGCGGATGCCGCTGCGAACGGACGCGAGATTCTGGTGCCGGCGGGGGTGTATTTTCTGGGTGACAGCACCACGATCCAAAGCCGCATCCGGTTTGAAGGCACTGTTGTCATGCCTGATGACAAGATTTTGGCGCTGACTAAGAATTATGATCTGCCGGCCTATATAGACGCGTTTGGCGAAGAAGAATTGGCCTTCAAAAAGGCATTTCAGGCGTTGGTGAACAATGCCGGGCATGATTCCCTTGACCTGGGAGGGCGGCAGGTGGGGCTGCGCGCGCCGGTGGACATGCAGGCGGCAGTGGCAAACAAGACAAGCTATGCGCAGCGCCGGATCATACGCAACGGGCAGATCGGAGTTTTCCCCGGGCCGAACTGGGACACCGAGGTTTTTACTTCGCAGGCTAGTTATGACCCGAACGAGGCGAAACGCCTGACCGGGGTGTTGAATGTGGCCAATATTCCCATCGGATCGTTGATCGAAGGCGCCGGCGTGGGACGCGAGGTTTATGTTCGCGACAAAAACGTCAGCACCCAGGAAATCACGCTGAGCCAGCCGCTTTATGATGCTGCAGGCACACAGGTTTTCACCTTCCGGCGGTTCAAATACATGCTGGATTTCAGTGGTTTCGACAAGCTGTCCAAGTTTGGCATGTCGAATATCGAATTTCAGTGCGGTGGCCATTGCAGCGGTATCCTGCTGCCGCCGTCGGGCGTAGGTTTCAGCCTGCAAGACTGTTTTGTCACCAAGCCGAAGAACCGCGGTATTTCCAGCCATGGCGAAGGCGATCAGGGAATGATGATTGACCGCTGCCAGTTTCTGTCTGACGAAAGCCCTGTGCTGGCCACTGAACGGACATCCATTGCGCTGAATGCCAATGCCAATGATATCAAGATCCGCAACAACCGGGTGGTACATTTCCTGCATTTTGCAGTTATTTCCGGGACAAGTTCGATCATTCTGGGCAACCATGTGTTCCAGGGGGATTCCGGGCCAATCGGGCCGCGCACTGCCGGGTTCATAATGACCCGGACCAACAACCGGGCTACTATTACGGGCAATTACATCTGCGACTGTTCGGTGGAATGGGGCAACGAGCATGATCAGGCGCCGGGATTCTCCAGCGAGTTTTCGTTCAGCGCGCTTAGTATCACCGGCAATGTGTTTCTGTCGCAAAGCACCGCGCCATGGTTCAGATTTCTGGTGGTGAAACCACATGGGACAGGCCATTTCATCAATGGGCTGACGGTGACTGGCAATACGTTCCGACTGATTGACGGGGTGATTGACCGGATCGAGGGGATCGATACCAGCTTTGCCGATATGGATTACACCCGGTTCCGGAACATCACCTTTGGCGACAACGCTTTCAACAATGTTGAGACCCCCACGGTGAACCCGCTGGTGCTGAACCATACCGAGGCCAGCCCCTCGGCTACCTGGGTGGTCGACCCGGCGCCAAAGCTTCCGTTCGGCGCCTGGGCGCAGGCGGTTGAATCTGTGGTGCCCGCAGGGCCCGTGCAGACCGTAGGTGGGGCCGCCCATTTCGGTAGCCCCTACTATGAGGCGGCGCAGGGGCCCGCAAAGGACCGGATCAATCTGAAATGGGGCACGCCGGTGCAAGGGACGGTGACCCTGAAGGTCAGGATTGATCTTCCGCTTTGACCAAAGCGGTGGCATGGCGGATCAGAAGTGTCGCCATGTTCCGATCTTGATACCTTTTGTCGAGATTTCCTTCAGCCCGGCCGTGATCCCCAGTTCAAGGTGATGGCCGGGTTTTCTTTCGATTACAAGCGAGGGTGCCAGACGGATATAAAGTGGATTACTGCTGCGGGCGCCTGTCTGAAGCTGCAGGATCAGTTTGGTTTTTTTGCTGGCATTCAGGCCAAAGGTCAGATCGGTTTCAAACAGACTGTCCGAACCGCGGTCGAACTTAACAAACCGGGTGTCGATGGCGGCCCATCCCTGTCTTTGCCACAGTGTCAACCCGCGCCCCATCGAGAAACCTGGCCGCAGGGCAGTACGGCCGTCGACCTGACCAAGACCAAGTTCCGCGGCCAGTTTTGTGGGCTGGTCCAGGCGCCCAAGCGGCAGGCGCAGAAAGGCCACTGCCTTGGTCATCTGGAGGGCGCTGCCGCCCAGATCCAGTCCTGCAGTCAGTTTGTCGGTCAGCCCGTATTCGGCGTAAACGGTCGCGAAACTGTCATAGAGCCCGAATTCGCTGGGCCCTTCGACCTGCGTTGAAAACGACAGGAACGTCTTGCCTTTCTCGCGCGACCAGGCCCCGGCCTGGGCCTGCGCGGCCAGCAAGATCAGCAAAGCCAGCATTCGAAACATGATTACCTCCAGGTTAACCATGGTTAAAAATGGTAAACCGGGGGTTAAGGTGCGGAAAAATTTGCCCTGCGCGCGCAGCATGTTAGGCTAGGAACAGCCAAGGAGGTGCGCCATGCCCACAATCGCCAAATCCGACAGTCACCAGACCGTGATCACCACCTTTGAGATGACCCCAGGCACCTGCCAGGATCTGCTGGACCTGCTAACGGCGGCTTATGATGAGTTCATCTCGAAACAGCCCGGTTTCATCGCCGCAGGTCTGCATGTGAACGATGCCCAGACCCGCATCGCCAATTATTCGCAATGGCAGCGGCGCGAGGATTTCCAGGCGATGTTGCGCAGCGAAGAAATGCGCGCGCGCAACCGCAAGATCAATGAGTTGTGCAAAAGCTTTGAACCGGTGATGTATGATGTCGCCGCGACATTCAATTGATCGGGCGACGGCATAAAGCTACGGTCGAGCCCGAGGCAGTTCCCAATGATGTACGCGCCGAGTTGCGCGGGCTTCGGGGGGAAATTGCCAAGCTGAACAAGCATCGTTTTATCCGCATGCACAATAGCCTGTGGCGGCTGCTGATGTTCAATTTTCTGCGTGGTCTGGCATTTGGTCTTGGCACCGTGCTGGGGGCGTCGGCGCTGCTGTCGCTGGTATTATGGTCGCTGAGCCAGATCGAGTTTCTGCCGATCATCGGTGAATGGGCCGCTGAAATCGCCCGGCAAATGAAAGCCGCACCGTAAGTACCTGCATTTGCGCAGGAAACGGGTCGTGCTGTCAGGCAAGGCAGGGCATAACCCGGAGCATGAAACAGCCCACGCTCCGCCTGACCCCGATCTCTGCCCTGATGTTGCTGGCGCTTGCTGCCGTCTGGGGTGGGTCGTTCTTTTTCGCTGAGGTCGCTCTGGCCGAGGTGCCCCCACTGACCATCGCGCTGCACAGGGTGTTCTGGGCGGTGCCCTGTCTGGCGATGCTGATACGCCTGCGGGGGATTCCCCTTGCGCGCGCGCCGCGGGTCTGGGGCGCTTATCTGGTCATGGGAGCGCTGAACAATGCAATACCGTTTTCCCTGATTTTCTGGGGGCAGACCCAGATCGAAAGCGGGTTGGCGTCGATCCTGAATGGAATGACAGCAATCTTTGGTGCGGTGGTGGCCGGTCTGCTGCTGGCAGACGAGAGGCTGACGGCGGGCAAGATCATGGGCGCTGTTTTTGGTCTGGCGGGTGTGGCGGTGATCATCGGGCCCAAGGCGATGTACGGTCTTGACCCGCGCAATCTGGCGCAACTGGCAGTTCTGGCGGGGGCGTTCAGCTATGCACTGGCCAGTGTCTGGGGCAAGACCATGCTTGCCGGGCAGGCGCCACAGATGAATGCACTTGGTATGTTGACCGGCAGCAGCGTGCTGATGATTCCGGTGGTGATTTGGATTGACGGGGTGCCCGAAGTCGGATTGAGCCTGCCTGTCTGGGGTGCGCTGGGGGCGCTGTCGGTTCTGTCTACGGCGCTGGCTTATCTGCTCTATTTCGCCATTTTGGTCCGGGCAGGGGCGGCAAACCTGATGCTGGTGACCTTGCTGATCCCACCTTTTGCCATTGCATTGGGGGCCGGTGTGCTGGACGAGCGGTTGCCGCCCGGCGCATTGGGTGGGTTTGCACTGATCGGCTTTGCTCTGGTCCTTACCGACGGTCGGGCGCTGGCCAGGATCAAGGACATTTTGCGGCCCGCAAAAAGCTGACCTGAATCAAGGCGCATTGACAGAATCTACGCGAGTATGGGCTAAACAATCAGGGAGAATTCCAATGTACAACAATGTCCTTGTTCCAATCTCGTTTGACGAAGACCGTGACGCCTCGGGCGCCATCAGTATCGCCAAGGTGCTGGCGGGCGATAAAGGCCGTATCACGCTGCTCCATGTAATGGAGCATATTCCCGGCTACGCAATTTCCTATGTACCCGCCGAGTATTTGGAGGAAAGCCGCCGGGCGATCCTGACAGAGTTGGAAAGCATAGTTGATGGAGTGCCCAACGGCACCGCAGAGCTGGTCGAAGGCCATTCGGGCCGCACGATTCTGGATTATGCCCAAAGCCATGACGTTGATTGCATCATCATCGCCAGTCACCGGCCCGGCATGCAGGATCTGCTGCTTGGCTCGACCGCCACACAGGTGGTTCGCCATGCCAGTTGCGCGGTGCATGTGATCCGGTAACCGGCCGTTGCAAACCTGTCGGCCTTTTGTCGCAGGGCCTTGCCGCAGCAGGGCCTTCTTCCCAGATGTTGTGGAATATCAACATGCAAGGAGGATGCCAATGCAATGCCCTGTCGACGGAACCGTTCTGGTTGTCACTGATCGCGCCGGGGTCGAAATAGATTACTGCCCGAAATGCCGGGGTGTCTGGTTGGACCGGGGGGAACTGGACAAGATCCTTGAACGTTCGGCCCCGCAGCCTCCACAGGCCAGAGTCTGGCAGGCGGATGAGAAGCCGCACAAAAAGAAGAAACGCGGCGGATTTCTGGAAGACCTGTTCGATTTCTGAACTTGCTTTTCAGTCGCGACCGTCGGCGCAGTCGGGTTATTACCTCAAGCGTTTTGGGATCAATCTGATCCGCAGCTTGATTTTGAAACGCCCACAACTTTGATCGGATCCGGGCGTTCCGCGCGATTGTTGTGTGCCAACAATAAGGCGAACCGCTTTAGTCTGGCGCGAAAACCCGGGTGCGTGAGCAGACATAGGTCCCGCCCTGGGGCATTTGGCACAGACTGTTCAGAAAATCGGCAGCAAGGGGGTTATATTGCGGGATTTGCTTGTTGCGCTCCTGCGTTTCAAGATAGTCCATGCAGGCCGCCAGATAGTAGTTTTCACGCCGCCAGTCGGAATTGAACCACTGATCAAATGCGGCACTTGTCGCGATTGAGATATCGCCGCTCAGGGTCATTTCATTTTTGAAACGGGTGGCGATATCGGCCTGTGTTGGCCATTTTTCCACAGCCTGCCAGACCGATGCATCCCCGTTTTCGCGCAGATACCAGGCAATCAGCATGGTAATGGCACTGGCATCAGCCTCCATTGCCAGAACCCCAAGGCCTGCGGCCCGCATCGACAGGTCATCACTTGGGCAGGCACCGGTTGCCAACTGGTCCAGATGGCGTAACTCGTGCAGGATGACGGCGCGCTGCATGGGCAGGGGCAGGGCAGCGTCCAGAACAATGCGGTTCTCTTCAGGGTCCGTATAACCGTGGGCATCGCGCAATTCGTCTGACAGGCATATTCGGGGGGCGCGATCATCCAACGCAGCCTGCAACGACACAAATTCAGCCAATACCGGGGCCAGCCCGTTCATTATACGGGCAAGGCGCGCCGCGTCAGGCCTGCCGGGATTGGCGTAGGGGTACGGCAGGCAGATGGTGCCTGCCGGTGCCTGCGTTGCCAGCAGGGACAGGGCGATGATCAGGGGCTTGAGAAATCGGTTCAGCGGAGACGTGTCGTACATCTGGTAAGATTGTCTTGCGCGTAGGGCGCTGTCCAGTCAGAACGCAAGCTTGGCACAGCATTCGCGACTGGTATAGGCTGAGCGGGTAACCACAAAGGCCTGCCCATGCACAAGATCATTGTTCTCTGGTCCCACCCCCGGTCCATGTCCACCGCAATGGAGCGGATCATGCGCGAACGGGGCGACCTGTGGTGCGCGCACGAACCTTTCATGTATGACTATTACGTCGCGCGCGGCGCGGGCCATATGCCGAAATTCGACGTGCAGCCAGACCATCCGACACGGTACGAGGATATCCGCGACATGCTGTTACAGCGTGCCAGGACGGGTCCGGTGTTTTTCAAGGATATGGCTTATTACGTGGTGCCGCGCATATTTGAAGATCCGGATTTCTTCGGGCGGCTGACCCATAGTTTTTTGATCCGCAATCCGATGGCGTCGCTCTTGTCCTATCACAAACTTGACCCAGGGCTTACGCAGGAAGAGGTCGGGATCGAAGCCCAGTGGCAACTCTATCAGGCTCTCGTTGACGCGGGGCAGACACCGGCAGTGATCGAGGCCGAGGCAGTACGCGCCGACACGCGCGGCATGATGGCCAAGTTTTGGGCGCATATCGGGCTTGACTGGCGCGAAGAGGCGTTCGACTGGGCCCGCGAGCCCCCTAAAGACTGGGAACAGGTCGGCGCCTGGCACGAAGAGGTCAGCACGTCATCTGGCATCCGTGCCGCGGACGCCGAAGAAATGCTGCGCAAGGAAATGGCGTTTGAAACCTGCACCGAAACCGCCCCGCGGCTGAAGGACTATCTGGCTCATCACCTGCCGTTCTATCAGCGGTTGGCGCGTGTGGCTTTGTCGTCCTGAGTGCCTGTCAGGCTTCGCCTACCATCAGCACCATCGACAAAAGCGCGCAACTGATCCCCATTACTTCGCGGTTTCCCAAAGGTTCGTTGAAACAGACCGTGCTGATCACACACAAGGCGATCAGGCTGAGCATCGAATAGGCCATGCCACCCTGGGCAAGCGTGATGTTGCACATGGCGAAATACCACATGATCGCCGAGATGCCGTAAAGCGCACAGCCCGCCAGAACATGACGCGATGTCAGAGGCATTCCGCCATCTGCCGCGATTTTCAGGATGGTGTCTCCGAGGATGACAATGACCGCGGTGATAAGGCTGTAACCAAAACCCAGAATAAAAGCATTCATTTTTTCTCCTTGCGGACGGACGGCAGAATGGGTGCCGATTGGCGGGCAGGCTAAATGCCCTTGAATAAATTTTCCGTCTCAAAAAAAACTGGCCGAAATAGGATTGGCCATTGGGAAAATATCGCAATTACAGCGGGATTTCTCAAGTCAGGAGAACCCTACCTGCGGGATCCTCGAGTGTACTTCTTTGGTTACAGTGTTATCGCGACGTCATCGAAGGTCGGGATAGGCCAGACGATAGGCCAGCGCCACACCACCGGCACCGCCCAGAACATTTCCAAGGGTGACCCACAAGATGTTCGTCGCAAGCGCTGTGGCAGGGGCGGTGCTGCCGGCCAAAAGGCCCTGCGGCAACAGATACATATTGGCGACCGAGTGCTCTAGTCCCAGCAGAACAAAGCCGCTGATCGGCCAGAGGATCGCCAGAATTTTACCTGCCGCAGTGCGCGCGGCAAAAGTCAGCCAGACCGCCAGGCAGACCAGCGCGTTGCACAGCGCACCGCGGGTGAACGCCTCAACCGGGCCCAAGGCTGCCTTGGCGTCGGCGATCCTGGCTGCCATTATCCCCATGGGACCATCCAGCAGGCCGGTCAGACCAAAGGCCAGCGCCAGTCCCACGGCACCAACCGCATTGCCCAGGTAGACAAGGCCCCAGTTGCGCAAAAGTGCTGCCACGGTGACCCGCCGGTCGACCGCCGCCATGGTCATCAGCGCATTGCCGGTGAATAATTCAGCCCCGCCGACGATCACCAGAATGAGGCCCAGAGAGAACACCACACCGCCCAGAAAGCGCGCCGGACCATAAGCGGAATCCACGCCGGTCATCACCATGGTATAGGCTGCCCCGCCAAAGCCAATGAAAGCCCCGGCAAGTATGGCGAGGGTCAGCATTTGCAGGGCGGGAAGGGCGGCCTTGGCGACACCGGCAGTTTCGACCAGTTGCGCGATTTCAGCGGGTTTATAGGCGTCAAGGCCGGTGGGGTTTGGTTGTCTCATGGCGGCAGGATGGCGAAGCTTTCTGTCGGACAACATGATTGAAATCAAATCTGCAACTTTTGGGGTCTCATCCGAAATCTTTGAAAGATTTCGGCCCGCTTTCTTTCAAAGAAAGCGGTTCCCTTCAACGCAACCACCGAATTGGGGCGCGGTTACAGAATATGATGATCTGGCCCGAGTTTTCAGCAACCTGATAGCCACGGCGCCGGATTTCCAGCATGAACAGGTCCATGCCGGCAAAACGTTCAATATCGCGGGCCTTGCGCCGGATCACACCGCCCTTTTGTACGGCTTTGCTGGCAAACAGGTCATTCAACCAGACCTCAGGCGACAGGGGGGAAATCGGGTAACGCATGAGAGATTTCTGACCAGGCACGGTTAACACCAGGTTAAAAAGGGTGGTCTGTCTGTGATCAGGCGTTCAGCCAGCTATTGATGTCATCCGCCAAACCGCCGCGCGCAGAGGCGGTGAAGCCGAATTCAAGCGGGTGTTTTTCACCTTCGACGACCAGTGTGATGCGCTCCATCCGGCTGTTGTCGCTCCATTGTGCCTGCACGGCGGCGCGTTCGATCCCCGACAGGGGCAGGGTGCTGACTGTCCGGCCATTGACCCGTGCCTCAAGACGGGTGAACCAACCGTTAGGGCGGTCGAACGTCAGGCGCTGGAAGGGAAAGAAGTGATGCGCGATCCATAGCGTGCCAAGACCCAGAGGGGTAATAAGCAAGGCTTCGCCGGGCCAGTCGGTCTGGCCGGTTATGACCGCCATCAAGCAGGCCGCGCCCATGCACCACAAAAAACCGGCGAAAAACCGGGGCCGGTCCTCGAGGATCAGGAGATCCAGGGTATTTTCGACAATTTTCATTGGGCGTTAGAGTAACCGCAGAATTTGGCGGGATTTTGGCATGGATTTCTCCCGGGTCGCTCGCGACATGGTCAGCACCCGTCCGCACCATGGGTGGGCGCGTCAGGTCCACCCGCGAAGGGGTGCTGAGCGCATGGTGGAGCTTGCATGGGGCAGGTGAAACCTGCGCGTGAGTAATTTGATCGCCCCCATGGTGGGTTTGGGTCCACCCTGGGTTTAATTTGATTAACGATACTTGTTGACCGTAACCATATCGCCGTTCTTGCCGAAAAAATATTCAGCTAGATCGCGCCCATCACTTTGCCTTTTTACTTGCACCTGAACCGTACCACTGGTGGCGCCAATACTGGGGTGTGGACCGCCCTGGCATGTTGTTTCAAACCTCTGACGGACAAATTCCACCTGCGTTTGGTTTTTTGTTTGCCTAAGGTTATTTTCCCGACTTTTCCGCCAGCGCAATCCTGCGCAATAAATTTTGAGATGCGCTTCAGAGAATAACTTGCTGGAATGGCTTTCTTATTTTCTTTGATCGCTACCTGCATCAAACCAGTCACAACGCTGGTGTCGTCTTTGATATAATATATAACCCACACGCCTTCAATTTCTTGGGCTGATGCTGAAAAGGAAAAGGTCGAAAGAATTATTCCAGCCAAAATGGTGGGTATAGTCTTCATAATTTTCTCCGTATCTTTGTATACGGGCTTTTTTCACGTACGAAATTCGGCATCAACCAAAAATAGAACTCGAATTCATCTGTAAAAATGAAACGGGAAAATGAGGGTAAAGTTTTCTAGTTTGCGGGTGGACAAAATAAAAATTAACGCCCCCGCCGCTTTACATTCCCGCTCCGTTGCCCAGGTCGGCCAGCGGTTGAGCGTCCGCGGCCTTTGATCGCTTCCTGAGATGCTTTTTCAACCGCTTGTTGCCGTGCCAAGGGATCGTCCGCGATGGCCAGATCGACCGCTTCCAGGCGTTTGACCTCGTCGCGCAAGCGCGCGGCCTCTTCGAATTCCAGGTTCTCAGCGGCCTTGCGCATTTCCAGCCGTAGCCCGTCCAGATGGGCGGCCAGGTTGGCACCGTGCAGGGGTTTGTCGACCTTTGCGGTCACGCGGCTCATGTCTACGTCGCCCTTGTAGAGCCCGGCCAGAATATCCTCGACGTTTTTCTTGATCGTGGCCGGGGTGATCCCATGCTCAAGATTATAAGCGATCTGCTTGTCGCGGCGGCGGTTGGTTTCCCCCAACGCGCGTTCCATCGAACCAGTGATACGGTCGGCATACATGATCACCCGGCCTTCGGCGTTGCGCGCGGCGCGGCCGATGGTCTGAATCAGCGAAGTTTCGGACCGCAGAAAGCCTTCCTTGTCGGCATCCAGGATCGCCACCAGCCCGCATTCGGGGATATCCAGCCCCTCACGCAGCAGGTTGATGCCGACCAGAACGTCAAAGGCCCCCAGTCGCAGATCGCGTAAAATCTCAATTCTTTCAATGGTATCGATATCAGAGTGCATGTAACGCACGCGGATACCCTGTTCGTGCAGATATTCGGTAAGATCCTCGGCCATTCGTTTGGTCAGCGTGGTCACCAGCGTGCGGAACCCGTCGGCGGCAACGCGGCGTACTTCGTCCAGCAGATCATCGACCTGCATCTCGACGGGGCGGATTTCAACCTGCGGATCTAGCAGGCCGGTGGGGCGGATCACCTGTTCGGTGAAGACGCCGCCGGTTTGCTCCATCTCCCATTTGGCAGGGGTGGCCGAGACAAAGATCGACTGTGGGCGCATGGCATCCCATTCCTCGAACTTCAGGGGGCGGTTGTCCATGCAGCTGGGCAGACGGAACCCATGTTCGGCCAGAGTGAATTTGCGTCGGTAATCGCCCTTGTACATTCCCCCGATCTGCGGCACCGAAACGTGGGATTCATCCGCGAAAACAATGGCATGATCGGGGATGAATTCAAACAGGGTGGGGGGAGGCTCACCCGGCGCGCGCCCCGTCAGATAGCGCGAATAGTTTTCGATCCCGTTGCAGACGCCCGTCGCCTCAAGCATTTCCAGGTCGAAATTGGTGCGCTGTTCCAGCCGCTGCGCTTCCAGTAATTTTCCTTCGGAAACAAGCTGATCCAGCCTGATCCTCAACTCTTTCTTGATGCCGATGATGGCCTGCTGCATCGTCGGTTTGGGTGTTACATAGTGACTGTTTGCATAGACACGGATTTGCTCAAAACTGTCGGTTTTCTCACCGGTCAGGGGATCGAATTCAACAATTGATTCAAGCTCTTCCCCGAAGAAGCTTAATCTCCAGGCGCGATCCTCAAGGTGGGCGGGAAAGATCTCAAGACTATCGCCGCGCACCCGGAACGATCCGCGTTGGAACGCCTGGTCGTTGCGGCGGTATTGTTGTGCCACCAGATCGGCCATGACCTTGCGCTGATCGTACTCGTTTCCGACCTTCAGATCCTGCGTCATTGCCCCATAGGTTTCGACTGAGCCGATACCGTAGATGCACGAAACGCTGGCGACGATGATCACATCGTCACGCTCCAGCAGCGCCCGGGTGGCCGAGTGGCGCATCCGGTCGATCTGTTCGTTGATCTGGGATTCCTTCTCGATATAGGTGTCGCTGCGGGCAACATAGGCCTCGGGCTGGTAATAGTCGTAGTAGGAAACAAAATATTCGACCGCATTGTCGGGAAAAAAGCCTTTGAATTCACCATATAGCTGGGCGGCGAGGGTTTTGTTGGGGGCCAGGATGATGGCGGGGCGCTGCGTTTCGGCGATAATTTTGGCCATGGTAAAGGTCTTGCCGGTGCCGGTTGCCCCCAAAAGCACCTGATCGCGCTCACCGTTGCCAATGCCCTGCGTCAACTCGGCAATCGCCGTGGGCTGGTCGCCTGCGGGCTCAAAACCGGTATTGATCTCAAACCGCTTGCCGCCTTCCAGCTTGAGACGTTCGCGCACATCGGGGGCGGGAGCGTGCATCATCGGCAAGGTGTCGGATTTGTCGGAATGGGCATAGGGCATTGGATGGGTCCTTTGGCTAGTCCTCACATTTGAATGCTTTGCCGGTCAGTTCAAGGGCAGTTGCGAAACTTCCCGTTGAAGCGCGCGGTGGGACCGTAACCTGTCAGCGGGGTGTACTGGAAAGAAAAGGTGGGATTGCAGTGACGCCCAAGATGCCCGCAACGCTTCTTTTTGTTGGCGCCGCGTCTTTTGGAAAAATCACTTGCCGGCTTTTAGCAGTCTGTCAGCCTTTTTGCGCGCCAGAACCGTCCGCAAGTCATGCATCGCCAGCAACAAAGCATCTGTCACCGCTTCCAGCTGATCGTCTGTGGCCTTTGACTGGGCCCAATGTGCCGTGGTGTTCAGGTAATCTACCGCCCGGTGGATGTCGTCGATATCGCGATGGCTCAGCAGTGCCTGCCGTTCGACCATCCAGTTCTGGATGACCTCCATATCCCGGTCGCTTAGCTGGCGGTCGCCCTGCGGCTTGATCTCGCCCTTGCGGAGGTTGACCACCGCAATCTGATCCATTTCGACACGACGCTGCTGGTTCTCGGCGTTCACACGAAAAACGAAAGCGCCGTTTTCACGCACGCGAAAGTAATAGTCGGGCAGATCGCTGCTCATCAGTCTTCTCCAAACTCCAGCACCCGCCACAGCGACCCGCCCGGGCCGTGCAGGCAGAAAATCTGTGGTGCGCCTTCCTTTGCAAGGCCTTCATAGACCGGCGCAGGAAGTCCGGCGACTCCCGCGCGATGCCCGGTTTCGACCATTCTTTGTTTAGATTGTCAATTTCGGGCACCCACATGCAGCGGAATACCGGCTGCCGCCGTGCACAGGCCCAGGGTTGTGACTGGGTGGATTTGCGGTGATCCGTTCCTGAGTCATGACAAGCTTTTGCAGAACCCCTGTATCCTTGTGCAGGCCTCTTTCAGTGCCTCATCCGACGTGGCATAGCTGATACGGAAGTTTGGTGAAAGACCGAAGGCCGCGCCGAAAACCACTGCAACGCCGGTTTCTTCCAGCAACGCCGTGGCAAACACCTCGTCATTTTCAATGACTGTGCCGCGCGGGGTGGTCTTGCCAATCAGCCCGGCAATCGACGGATAGACATAAAAGGCGCCTTCAGGCGTGGGGCAGATGATGCCCTCGATCTCGCTCAGCATGCCCACCACCAGATTGCGGCGGCGCTTGAACATCTCATTGTTGCGGGCCAGAAAATCCTGCGTGCCGTTCAGGGCCTCGACCGAGGCCCACTGGCTGATCGTGCAGGGGTTCGAGGTGCTCTGGCTCTGGATTTTGCGCATCGCCGCAATCAACTTTTCCGGCCCTGCGGCATAGCCGATCCGCCAGCCGGTCATCGCATAGGCCTTGCTGACACCATTGCAGGTCAGCGTGCGATCATAGAGGCGTGGTTCGACCTGTGCGGGGGTGCAGAATTCAAAACCGTCATAGGCAAGATGCTCGTACATGTCATCGGTCATCACCCAGACATGCGGGTGACGCATCAGCACGTCGGTCAGCGCCTTCAGCTCATCGCGGCTGTATCCTGCGCCGGTGGGGTTGGAGGGCGAATTGAAGATAAACCATTTGGTTTTTGATGTGATCGCCGCCTCAAGCTTTTCGGGGGTCAGTTTGAAATCATCCTCCAGCGTCGCCTCGGCAATCACCGGCTCACCACCGGCCAGCAACACCATGTCGGGGTAGCTGACCCAATAGGGGGCGGGGATCACCACTTCGTCGCCAGGGTTCAGCGTGGCCATCAGGGCATTGTAAAGAATCTGTTTGCCGCCGGTGCCAACGCTGACCTGTGCCGGTACATACTCCAGCCCGTTTTCACGTTTGAACTTGGCGCAGATCGCCTTTTTCAGCTCGGGGATACCATCGGGGGCGGTGTATTTCGTCTTGCCCTCTTCGATGGCACGGATGCCTGCGGCCTTGATATTGTCGGGCGTGTCGAAATCCGGCTCGCCTGCGCCAAGGCCGATCACGTCCTCTCCGGCTGCCTTCATTTCGTTTGCTTTGGTCGAAACGGCGATCGTCGGCGAAGGTTTGACGCGCGATAATGTCGCGGAAAGGAAGTTCATGGCGGGCTCCGGTTTGAATAGCAGTCGCGAATGTCTTAGGTTGCGCACCGAGACTGATCAAGCACGATCAGCTGAAAGGATACATTGATGAACGCCGAAATCACCGAAACCTGGTTTGATCCCGATGCAACTACTTTTGGGGACCGCGTTGCTGGGGCGCGTGAGCATGCAGGCATGTCGCAGTCTGATCTGGCACAGCGCCTGGGGGTCAAACTGAAGACGCTCAAGGCCTGGGAAGATGATCAGTCTGAACCTCGCGCCAACAAGCTTTCGATGATGGCGGGGCTGCTGAACGTTTCTTTCCGCTGGTTGATCACCGGGGAAGGCGAAGGCCCGATTGCCCGTGGCGCGGGCGAGCTTTCGCAGGATGTTGCCGGTATCCTGACCGAAATTCGCGATATTCGCGCGCAACTGTCCTTGTCTGTCGGGCGTTTGGGCCTGCTTGAGAAGAACCTGCGCAAAAAGTTGAAAGAAGAAGCGGTTGACTGAGCAGCCCGAGCATCGGTTGAAAAGGCTGCGCATGCGGTCAATGCGGCGCGGCATCAAGGAGATGGATATCATCCTGACCCGCTATGCCGACGCCCGCCTTGGCACGCTGACCCCTGGCGAACTTGATCTGTATGACGCGCTTTTGTCTGAAAACGATCAGGATCTCTATCAGTGGGTAACGGGGCAGGTAGGGGCGCCTGAACGGCTCAGCGGGATAGTGGGCGAGATCACCGAAATCGCCTGCCAGCCAAACTAGGTCGCATTTTAAGCGTCATTTCCTCAGTTTAACTGATTATTCGCCATTTTCCGTCAGTTTCTGTTCAGAGCAGTATCGGACGGAGATGAATTATGAGTTTGCACACCCGCCTGGCGACCCCGGTCGAGCAAAAAGGTTTCATGACGGGTTACCTGGATGCGCTGGCCCTGGTAGAGCGGCTGCACCGGTTGTTTCTTGACGTGATCAAAGACGAATTTGAGCGCGTCAATGTGTTAGAGATCAACGCGGTTCAGGCGCTACTGTTGTTTAACATCGGCGAAAACGAGGTGACGGCAGGCGAGCTGAAAACGCGCGGCTACTATCAGGGCAGCAATGTCAGCTACAATCTGAAAAAACTGGTTGAAATGGGCTATATGCACCACCAGCGATGCGAGATTGACCGTCGCTCGGTCCGGGTGCGTCTGACCCAGAAGGGGCGCGATATCCGCAATATCGTCGGAGACCTTTTTGAACGGCATGCCGAGGGGTTACAGGGCAAGGGCGTGTTGGGGATGGACGGAATCGATCAGATCACCACCTCGCTGCGCCGGGTCGAGCGGTACTGGACAGATCAGATCCGCTATATCTATTAAAGCGTTTCGCGAAAAACCTGAGACATGCACGCAAGCCAAGTTGCTTTGAACATTCCGGGGGCAGGGGGATCGGCAAACCAGCAGGCTGTGCAGTGTTCAGCCGTCCCGCCCGGTTTCGGCGCCCGCAACCTCGCCCAGAATGATATCATTGATTTCGCGGTACAGTTTTCGCGTCATCGATTCGCGGAAATCGTCAAAACCATTGGCAATTACCAAAAAGGCGTTGGGCCCCTTGAGAACCTCATCGCGGTAATATTCCACCACCCCCGCCCGCTGGCTGAGGATGACAAGCCCGTTCACGGTGACATCCTGCAGGGGAAAATTGCGATAGGCAGAAGCAGGTCCATAGCCGTGATTGTTGATGCCGTCGCCTGACATGTCGATCACCCGCCGGTCACAGACCGGCGCGCGTTTCAGGACAGTCGCGCCATAGCCCAGGGCCTGACCTATCGACGTGGGGAAATTGTCATGGCTACGGGTCATGCTTGCAATCGCCAACACGGCCCGGTCAATGTCGGCGTCGCTGCGCAACAGGGTCCAGTCCAGATGCAGCTTTTGCTGAAAAAAACCGCTCCATTCATAAACCGCCAGCGCCACATCCCCCGAGGCACCCTGCAGGATGGCATGGCGCACCTCGGGCGCGTCAAGGGCAGCGGCCAGCCCCAGCCGCTGCAGGTCATATTCCGCCGCATCCACAGACGAAGAAACGTCCAGCGCCAGGACCAGCGCCAGACGGCAGCCCGCCTGCACCACTGTCGTCGATACCAGCCAAACGGTGGCAATTATGGCCGCCAGCCTTACCAATGGCCGGTGTTTTCCATGCTGATCCACGGCTCGGCCGGGGGCAGCGCCTCACCTTCCTGCAGCAGTTCGATCGAGATATTGTCGGGACTGCGCACAAAAGCCATGCGCCCGTCGCGCGGCGGGCGGTTGATCACCACGCCATTGTCCATCAGGTGCTGGCACATGTCATGGATGTTTTCGACCGCATAGGCCAGATGTCCGAAATGACGGCTGTCACTTGGCAACCCGTCATCGCCATCCCAGTTATAGGTCAGCTCGACCGGGCAGTCCTCGTTCCCGACAGGCGCCATGAACACCAGCGTGAACCGCCCGCCTTCGTTGTCCCAGCGTCGGGTTTCTTTCATTCCCAGCAGTTCAAAGAAGCGGATCGTTTTCTCCAGGTCTTTTACCCGAACCATAGTGTGCAGATATTTAACGCGCATATCGCCCTCCGCCATTGCGTTTCCATCAAGTGTGATAAAAGCGACGATAACGCCTTTGCCGTGAGTGTCGAGCCTAGAACTCGGACCGAATACCTAACGTGACCGAGGTTTCGTCAACATCAAAACGGCTGACATTCGATCGGCTCTGCTCGGACGTGAGCGAAACGGTCGGGACAAACCCCAAATAGCTCCAGTCCTTGAAAGTGGCCGAGATGCTTCCAAACACGGATTCGTCGCGCCGCCCGCCGGGGACCGTGAAAATCAGAAGGCGGTAGTCATCATATTCCAGCGTGCTGTAGCCCAGTGAAAATGACATTTGCGCCGGGCCAAGTTGTTTGCCCGGGCTATAGCTGGCAATGCTGCTCCATTGTTGAGAGGTCCGGTTGAAACCATCACTGTCGCTGTCGCGATATTGCAGGCGAAACGCCAGATTGCTTTTGTTCTTAAGACGAAGACTTACCTCTCCGAAGGCTTCGATCTGGATGGTGTCGGCATCGCTGTTTGTCTCGTCCTGCTGCTGCTCAATTTCGCCACCAAAGGTCAGATACAGCCCCTCGCGCAACCTATTCTGCCGTTTGGCACCAAGGGTGACAAAATCATACAGCGGATCGCCGCCGTACCAGGTGCGTCCGCCTGTCACGTCAAACTGCCAGACAACATCCTGATTTGTGCCAAGCATAATTTCTCTGACGCCAATCTCGGCGATGGTTGAAGACAGGTCCTTGCCGCTCAGCCCGGGTGCCGGGTCTGACAGGCTGACATGTCGGGTGTATAGCCCCCCGGTCAGGCGCGTTTCATGTTTTTCGCCCTGAAAGATCCGATAGGAGCCTTCCACTTCAGCGGTCGTAACCAACCCTGATAATGCCAGTGCTGCCGGGCTTAGGGTGCCGACAAAGGGCACGCCGTCGATAACATTAAGCGGGCTGTTTGATCCATTGTTCACATTGTCTGACGGGGTAATTGAAAACTGAAAATTGAAATGCAGCGGGTTCTTGTAACGTACATTGCGGTAGGCGCTGATTGTTTTGTCGCGGGACGTTTCGTCGGGGGCATATTGCACCGCGCGCCTTAGCCACAACTGCGATCCGGTCAGCCGCTCATCCGCAAAGGAAAGCTGTGCCGCCAGGTTGGCAGCCTGATAACGCTGTTCATCAGTGTTCGAATGGCGGTAGGCCTCTGCCGCTGATTGCTGCGCCGCGCCAAAGGCTTCAACTTGGGCCAAGGCCAGTGCCTGATAATAATGCGCACGTGGGTTTCGGGGATCGGCTTGCAGCAGTCCTTTGCTCAGGTCGTAGGCCAGTCTGGGCTGCCCGTCTTCCAGGGCCTGGCCAGCCAGTGAATCTACCTGTGGCAGGGTCAATACAGCTGGCTCGGCCCATATTGTGATGGGCAGGCTGAAGGTTGCGATGAATATCGCAAGGCGGCGCCACATTGCGCGGCCCTCCTTAACGGTCCAGAACGAAAATGCCTGTTTCCAGTTCGTTTTCCATTCCCAGCGGGTCGTTTGGCCCATCAAACTCGTTGAGTTTGACAATCCCGGCGGCTTCGGTTGCCCCCGTGCCGCCAAGAATACCGCCGAACTCACCGATGCTGTTGCCGATCACACGGTCGGTAGGGAAATCGCGCTGGTCGTATTCAACCGAGCCACCTGTGAAGGTCCCGTTGTCGGCAAGCGATGTGCTGATCAACACGATCGAGGGCAGGGCGGTGCCGGCTTCTCTAAGTTGACGGTTAATGATGTTCCCCTCGACCAACTTGTCGGCAAAGTTGGCGCGCAGGGAAATGTCGCCGGTTGTGGCTGCGGCCTGTGTCGGTATCAATTCTGGCGCCGTTCCAGGGGGAGGTGCAATCAGATCACCCCCGCTGTTATCCAGATTGGTCAGGCCGACATATTTACCTGTATAGACAACTTCGCCACTTGCAGGTGAATAGGACCCGGTACGCTCAAAAAAGGCTCCGGTGAAAAATCGGTTGCGCGGCCCGCCCGTGGCGCCAACGGTCGCCGAGACGGCGCCAGAGGTAGCACTTTGGCCTGCAAAAGCTGTCGCGTGACGTGCGGCGCCATCCTGCTGCGCAGTGTAGGCCTGATAGCCGGGTACATCCATCGCGGCGCGCCGTCTGTAAACAACGGCATCTGTCGGCCCGTCGAAAGACAGCCCCGTTACCGTCAGTGTCTGGGAAACGGGATCAAAGGTAACGCCGGACACATCCTGCGCCAATGACGCCGGTACCGCCGTTCCGGTTGTCCCCGTGCCTGTTCCGGTTCCCGTACCCGTTCCTGTAGTGTCTTGTTCAAACGGATTCGATCCGCTGCCGCAGGACGCAAGCCATAAAGGCACCAACATAGTTGCCACTATACGTTTCATGATGAGACTGCCCTCAATAGATGTTTTTTGATCTTTTCAGTGAAATTCATGGGTTTAAACTTGAAAGTCAATCTTTCTTACGGCCTGACTTCGAAAAACTGACCCGCTGTTGCACCTGCACATACACCTGATATTGGCGTTTGATGGTGGCGATCCACCAGATATAGTGGCTGCCGACTCGCCCTTGTGATGAAAGGAGTCTCCATGCCTCTGCCCAGCCATGCCCGCACCGCTGATCGCGGGGCTTTGCACGGGGTGCTGCCCCGCGTTCAACCGATCCCGACGTGCCTCACCGCCCCTGAACCGGAGGACATTCCTTGCGCCAATATCTGACTGCCCTTCGCACCGTGCTGGATCACGGTGTCGCCTCGACAGACCGCACCGGCACCGGCACAATTTCACATTTCGGCATGCAGGCCCGCTATCCGCTGGCCGATGGCTTTCCGCTGGTCACCACAAAAAAGCTGCACCTGCGCTCGATTATTCATGAACTGCTGTGGTTCCTCTCGGGTGACACCAACATCGCCTATCTCAAGGAAAACGGCGTGTCGATCTGGGATGAATGGGCCGATGAAAACGGCGATCTTGGCCCGGTCTATGGCCATCAGTGGCGCCACTTTCCCAAACTGGGCGGCACCCCCGGTGCCCCGGTGATCGGTGAGGTCGACCAGATCAGCACCCTTGTCGACACCATCCGCAACGCGCCAGACAGCCGCCGCATGATCGTCTCGGCCTGGAACCCCGGCGAGGTCGATCAGATGGCGCTGCCGCCCTGTCATACCCTGTGGCAGGTGCGCATCGCGGGCGGCAAACTGCACCTGCAGCTTTATCAGCGCTCGGCCGATATGTTCCTCGGCGTGCCCTTCAATATCGCCTCTTACGCGCTGCTGCAGGTGATGCTGTCCCACGTCACCGGGTACGAGCCCGGCGATTTCATCCATACTCTGGGCGATGCGCATATCTATTCCAACCACATCGATCAGGTGAACCTGCAGCTTTCGCGTGAACCCCGGCCGCTGCCCACCCTGCGCCTGACGCGCGATGTCACTTCCATCTTCGATTTCCGGTACGAGGATTTCGAGTTTCTCAATTACGATCCCCTTCCGGGGATCAAAGCTCCCGTGGCGGTATAGATCATGCTTACACTTGTAGTCGCCCGCGCCCGCAACGGCGCCATTGGCAAAGACAACGACATTCCGTGGCATTCCCCGGAAGACCTGAAAATGTTTCAGCGCGAAACCACCAGCGGGGCTATCATCATGGGGCGGCTGACATGGGACAGCCTGCCGGTGCGCCCGCTGAAAAACCGCATGAACATCGTGGTCTCGCGCAATCCTGATCTGGCCGAGCATGTCTGCACCTCCGTCGCGCAGGCCGTGCAGATGGGCTATGACGCCGGATACCAGCGGCTTTACGGCATCGGAGGTCAGTCGATCTATCGCGACATGCTGCCCATCGCCGACCGCCTGCTGATCACCGAGGTCGACCTTGAGGTCGAGGCCGCCGACGCCTTCTTTCCCGAGTTTGACGAGGGGGAGTGGGTTGAGATTTCCCGTCGTGAACTGTCTGCGGGGCCGCCGAGGTGTGTGCTAAGGGAGTTGGTGAGGGGGGAGATAACTTAGCGGCTTGTCGGTTCTTGGATAAGAAAAAAGGTGAATAGCGGGAGATTCAAGGAGTGATTGGTGGTCAGCTTTAGGGAGCATAAATTCATCGCAGAATCAGATCCATTTGAACTTGGAATTGATCGATGCTGGCATAACGGTCTGTGGCTGGACTCGGAGGCAGTGCGAAGTATCGCAGGGAATATGTGCACGAACGCTGCTGCTTGGCATCGAGAGGTGACTGAAAATGAACTCCAACTCTTAGGAAGTTCGTGCGCTCTACACTATCGAGGGAGGTATTTTGTTATCGGGACACGCCATCAGTTTAAAAACACAGGTATTTCGGAAGGGGAATTTAAAAAAGTTGGGCAACTGATCCTATCAGAAGACGCAATCATTACTAATTCAGGTTATTTCATATATGGAGGCGAAGAAGCAGTTCGCGAAGATGATAGATACGATATCGTGGCGTTTTTCTTTGATGAGCAAGCTGAAATTCATCGTGAATTTAGGGGGAGATGCTTTGAATTTTCAAATGTTTGGAACATCAAACCCCAAGAAATTTTTAAGTGTTATGCTGTTGGATGTGCTTACTCCGACCAAATTTTGAAGCCGTATGACACAAGAGAACTCCATTTAGTTAGGAGAAACATTGAGTGTGAGTACGTTGGCGGCACCTCGATGTCTGGAGTGCATCGGATACGGAACTTAAATGATGAGGACTTTCTACCTGATGGAATGTCAGGTGGTTCTGTAATCTTTATTAGAAAATCTGTTTTTGGAAATAGGCTGGAATTTGGAGGTATGATTCAACGAGGCGGACAAGATTTCTTCTATTTTATTGATGCAAAAAAGATCGCTCAATTCTTGGATACCTCCATTGACTTGGAGGAACACCCGTAAGCATGTGCAAGCGAAAATTTTTTTCCTAACAGCTAAACCAAAACCGCCCGTGCCCTGCACGGGCCGCGCCCGACTGCCCCCATGGGCGGGCGCGGCCCTCATGTTGTGCATAATCTCAAAAAACTAATCCAGTTCGGCCCCGGCGGCGTATACATCTCAAATCCCCGCCAAAAGGCCCCTGTGATGCAAACCCTTGTCCTCTACCTTGTCACCGCCCTCGTGTTCCTTGGCCTTGATGCCGTGATGCTGAAGGCTGTGATGCGCCCGCTGTTTGACACCCACATCGGCAGCTTGTTCGCGGCCGAGTTGCGGCTTGCCCCGGCGGCGCTGTTCTACCTGTTCTATGTTGCGGGCATCCTGTGGTTTGTCTCGCTCCCGGCCCTGCGCGCGGGCACCCCTCTCACGGCGCTTTTGGCCGGCGCCTTTCTGGGCGCGCTGGCCTATGGCACCTACGAGTTCACCAACTACGCCACCCTGCGCGACTGGCACTGGCACATGGTTGCCGTCGACGTGACATGGGGCGCCGTTCTGACCGCGGTTTCCGCCTGGTCGGGGGTCATGGCCGCGCGGATGGTGGGGTGACAGGAGGTCGGCGCGGCAGAGCCTGCAATAGCTCTTTACCGGTTTTGCACCCACCAGCGGTTGAAATTCACCCCAAATAAATTGACAGATGTGTGTGTTTCTCTACCCTTTAATCAAGCACTCACGGATCAATTCTGGATCGCAAGGGAGTTAATTCGAAGAAAAGGTAGCGCGCTTTTGCGCCGCAGCACGGAAGCCCTGCAAGTTAATCAAATTGCAGGTCAAACCCCTTTTTGGCGACACTTCTTCTGGTCGGAAACAGCCGTTTCCAGACCTGGGCCAAAAGCCAAAAACCATCCCACCCGCGGGGCAATTGATGCCCCGTAGGTGTCAGCAGATGTCGCCCTGATGGTCTGTTAACTGCTTTAAAGCAGCTTCAGATCCGACGCCATCTCCCGTCCGTCGCGGCCTTCCTGAAGTTCAAACGCGACCTTCTGATCATCCGCCAGCCCGGTCAATCCCGAGCGTTCGACAGCCGAGATGTGAACAAACACATCCTTGCCGCCGCCTTCGGGCTCGATGAACCCGTAACCCTTTGTTGTATTGAACCACTTCACGGTGCCATTAGGCATTCCGCTTCTCCTTCTTCACTTCTCTTCCCCGGAAAATGCCGGGCCATGTCACACCAACCCCAGACGCCCCGACGTCAACAAATGAAGGCGGAGGCCAAAGGGCTAATGTCACAAATATAATGATTGCACGGCGCATGTAAAAATCAAGCGAAACCCCGTGACCTTTTCAGTTCTGCCGGTTAATCAATCGGGAAATGGAAGGGGAAAATATGATCCTTTATGGGCTAAAAAATTGTGATACCTGTCGTAAGGCATTGAAATCATTGCATGAAGTAACCCTTTGCGATGTCCGCGCCGATGGCGTTCCCAAGGACGTGCTGAAATCCGCTTATGAGCAATTTGGCGCCGCTTTGCTGAATATTCGGTCAACCACATGGCGCGGTCTGAGCGAAGCCGAGCGCGCCCGCGACCCGATGGATCTGCTCGTGCAGCACCCTGCGTTAATGAAACGCCCGTTAATTGAGCAAAACGGCCAGCTCTATCTGGGATGGGGAAAAGACGTGCAGGATTCCCTGTGCGGATCGTGTCGCTGAATGCCTATCTACCGAGTTGAAAAAGGAGATAAACATGCGCAACGCGGCTCTTGTACTTGGTGTGATTGGTGGCCTTCTGGCGTTACTGGTCGGGTTTTTCAGCTACGGTTATACCGAAGCGATTGACCGCTTTGGCGAAATCGAAGGGCTGGCCCAACAGGTTGACAATGTGGGCCTCATCCGAACCGCCAGTTTCCTGTCGCCGCTTCTTGCCATCGCCGGCGGAGCGATGGCGCGGGTGCGGGCGCTTTGGGGGGGCATCTTGCTGCTGATCTCGGCGGGCATGATGTATTATGCCTTTGAATTCAACGTCTTTACCATGTTTCCGCTTGGCTTTATCAGCCTTGCCGGCGTGCTGGCGATTGCCGCAGGTAAACCGGACGAGCCCAAGGCACATTTCTGAATTGACGACGGCCGGGGCGATGGACCCCGGCCTTCTGATTATTTAAGATCCTGCGGTGTTGCCTCTGATGCCAGCTCGGTGGCCACTTCTGCAAACGGTCGTACGCTGGTGTGTTTCTCACCCAGACGGCGGACCGAAACAGATCCTTCTTCGATCTCTTTCATGCCGCAGGCCAGGATCACCGGCACTTTGCCCACCGAGTGTTCACGGACTTTGTAGTTGATCTTTTCGTTGCGAATATCGGCCTCGGCCCGAACACCAGAAGCCTGTAGTTTGGAAACGATATCAAGAACATAGTCGTTAGCGTCTGTCACGATCGAGGCCACGACAACCTGCCGCGGCGCCAGCCAGAACGGCAGTTTGCCCGCGTGTTCTTCGATCAGAATGCCGATGAACCGTTCGAAACTGCCAAGCGTGGCACGGTGCAGCATGACGGGGCGGTGCTTGGCGCCATCCTCGCCGATGTAATTTGCGTCCAGCCGTTCGGGTAAAACGAAATCCACCTGATGGGTGCCACATTGCCAGTCACGCCCGATGGCGTCGGTCAGCACAAATTCCAGTTTGGGGCCGTAAAACGCGCCTTCGCCAGGGTTCAGTTCAGGTTCGATTCCAGCGGCGCGGGTGGCCGACAAAAGCGCGGCTTCGGCTTTGTCCCATACCTCGTCCGATCCGGCGCGCGTGTCGGGGCGGTCGGAAAATTTCACGCTAAAGCGTTCAAATCCGAGATCTTTATAAACCTTGGATAAGAAAGAGATAAACTCAGCGGTTTCCGATTCAATCTGATCTTCGCGGCAAAAGATATGCCCGTCATCCTGTGTAAACCCACGCACCCGCATGATGCCATGCAGCGCGCCCGAGGGTTCATATCGGTTACAGCTGCCAAATTCAGCCATGCGCAGGGGCAGGTCGCGATAAGATTTAAGGCCCTGGTTGAAGATCTGTACGTGACAGGGGCAGTTCATCGGCTTGAGCGCGTTCACCGATTTTTCACGCGCATGGTCCTCGTCAACTTCGACAATGAACATATGTTCCTGATACTTTTCCCAGTGCCCCGAAGCCTCCCACAGCTTGCGGTCCACGACCTGCGGGGTGTTCACCTCAACATAGCCGCCGTGCACCTGTTGACGGCGCATGTAATCCTGTAGCGTGACGTAGATGCTCCAGCCGTTTGGATGCCAGAAGATCTGACCGGGGGCCTCTTCCTGCATATGAAACAGGTCCATCTCGCGGCCCAGTTTACGGTGGTCACGCTTTTCGGCTTCTTCCAGGAAGTTCAGGTATTCCTTAAGTTTTTCCTTGCCGGTGAAGGCCACGCCATAGATGCGCTGCAGCATGGCACGGTCGCTGTCGCCCCGCCAATAAGCGCCGGCCACTGACATCAGCTTGAAGGCATCTGCGGGCAATTGCCCTGTGTGTTGCAGGTGCGGCCCACGGCACAGATCCTGCCAGTGTCCGTGCCAGTACATGCGCAATGGCTCGTTGCCCGGAATGGCCTCGATCAGCTCAACCTTGTAGGGCTCGTTGTTGGCCTCATAGAACTTGACGGCGCGGTCACGCTCCCAGATTTCGGTGGTGACAGGTTCACGCTTGTTGATGATCGCGCGCATTTGTTTTTCAATTGCGCCAAGGTCTTCGGGGGTAAAGGGCTCGGCGCGGTCAAAGTCGTAATACCAGCCGTTGGCGATCACCGGTCCGATGGTCACTTTGACATCTGGCCACAATTCCTGCACCGCCCGGGCCATGACATGGGCCAGGTCGTGACGGATCAGCTCGTTCGCCTGATCTTCGTCTTTCATGGTGTTGATGCTGATGGCGGAATCCTGGTCAATCGGCCACTGAAGGTCCCAGTGTTGGCCGTCTACCGTGGCTGAGATCGCCTTTTTCGCCAGCGAAGTAGAGATGTCAGCGGCCACCTCGGCAGGCGTTACACCGGTCGCAAAATCGCGAACATTGCCATCGGGAAAAGTAAGGGAAATCTGGGCCATCGGGCACAAGCTCCTCGTCAGTTTGGCGCCCACGGAACGCCCGGTTGCGGGTATATGATTGGTTCGCGGTCTGTGTGGCGCGCAGAGCAGGGCAAGTCAAGTCCGGTGAAAGGGGGTGGATTGCCCGGAACACTATGTCGTGCAGCAGGGCAACTGCCTGAATTGCAACAGAACTTAGGATTGGGTGTGCAACGGCATTCTGTAACGGTGCGCAATTGCATGCGGTTTTTCAACGTAACATATTGACGCAGTTAATAAAATTCAGATGGACCTGTCGCAAATGGGGCCTATCTTGACGCTTATCCTCTACGAAACCGCAACAGGTCGCTGGACCAGGGAGTGCCGCATGACGACGTACAACTCGAACTTTGAACTGACGATGGAAGATGTGGAACTGATCGAAAATGCTTTGCGCCAGTCGAAACGCGAATTGTCGGCGCAAACGTTGGACAGCTGTGCGCAACCCGATAAGGTTTCTGACCGCATGGATGACGCAGAGGATACTCTGCGCCAGATCCACGATCTGCTGGGGCGGCTGCACAATCAAAAAATCTTTTTCCGTCCACGCTCGGGGTCGTATATCGGCGGCTAAGGGAACGTTGATCAGAGGCAGGTTTGCATCACATTATCGCGCGGCTAACAGGGCAAGAGGTTGAAACGACCGAGGCGCGCAATGGGCTGCGTCACGTCCTGTCTCTGTCGATGACAAAGCTGGCCGATGGGTTGATTGACCCCAAGCTGGTGCTCAGTTGGCTGTTAGGAATCCTGGGCGCGCCGGCCGCTATTATCGGTATGCTGGTGCCCATCCGCGAGGCGGGCGCGCTGTTGCCGCAGATGTTGTTGGGTCGCCGGGTGCAACAAATCCGCTACCGTCGCTGGGTTTGGGTTTTCGGCAGCGTGGGGCAGGGCATTTCCGCAGGGCTGATCGCCGTGGCGGCGCTGACGCTTGATGGCGCGGCGGCGGGGGGTGTGATTTGCCTGTTGCTGGCCGCACTGGCGGTCTCGCGAGCGGCCTGTTCGGTGTCCTACAAGGACATTCTGGGCAAAACCATTAGCCAAAAGCGACGCGGTGCAGTAACGGGGCTGGCCGGGTCGGTCTCGGCCCTGCTGGTTCTGGGTTTTGCAGCGCTTTTGCTAACGGGCGTACTGAAAAGCAAGGCAGCGGTTATCGGTGCCATCGTTTCGGCCGGAGGCCTCTGGCTGCTTGCGGCGCTCCTGTTTTCCCGGATCGAGGAAAAGCGCAGCACACCCGAGGCCCCTGAAAGTGCCCAGGGGTATCTGGATATCCTGCGCGACGATCTCAACCTGCGCCGCTTTATTCTTGTGCGTGGGCTGCTGGTTTCCACCGCGCTTGCGCCGCCCTACATGGTGCTTTTGTCGGTCTCGGACGAGTCTGCAACAGGGCAGTTGGGCGCAATGGTGCTGGCGTCGGCGTCAGCTGCGTTTCTCAGTTCATATGTCTGGGGTCGTTTGTCGGATCGAAACAGCCCGCTGGTCTTGTTGTTCTCAGGGGGGCTGGGCGCAATGGCGATGGGCGCGGCCATTCTGGCAACTCTGGCGGGGATTGCCGAAAAACCGTGGATCATCCCTGTGGTTCTTTGCGTGCTGATGATCGCCCATCACGGCGTGCGGCAATCGCGATCGACCTATTTGGTTGATATTTCAGACGAGAACCGTCGCTCTGCCAATACCGCGCTTGCGAACACGGCGATTGGTTTGATCTTGCTGGTTGCAGGTGCTTTAGGTGGCGCGTTGGCATGGGCCGGGCCCTTGTATGCACTGACAGGCTTTGCTGTCATGGCGCTGGCGGGCGGATTTCTGGCCCTGACATTGCGCGCGGTTGATGACTGAAACACGAAATCCGAATTGCCCGGTGCAGCCATGCGGTGCACACTATGCCCATGAACATTTGCAAGGAGAACGTCATGATTGCGCCCCGATACCTCAAGACCTCAGCGGGTCGCAAACTGGCTTATCATAAAACGGATGGTTCCGCCCCCGGTGTGGTTTTTCTGGGCGGGTTCAAATCTGACATGGATGGCACCAAGGCGGTGCATCTGCAAGAGTGGGCGCGCCGCACCGGCAGGGCGTTCTTGCGGTTCGACTATTCCGGGCATGGCCAGTCTTCGGAAAAATTTACAGACGGCTGTATCGGCGATTGGGCTGCAGACGCGGCGGCTGTATTAGAGGCGCTGACAGACGGGCCACAGATACTCGTAGGCTCCTCCATGGGCGGCTGGATTTCACTTTTGACCGCGCGCGCGATGCCCGGACGGGTGGCCGGGTTGGTGACTATCGCCGCTGCCCCGGACTTCACCGAAGATTCCATGTGGGCCGGATTTGATGCGGACCAAAAGGCCGAGTTGATGGAAAAAGGGCAGGTGGCTTTACCAAGTGAATATGGTGAGCCCTATATCATTACCCGCAAACTGATCGAAGATGGTCGAAATCAGCTGGTTTTGCGTGATCCGCTAGAATTGCCGTTTCCTGTTCGATTTCTGCAAGGAACTTCTGATGAAGATGTGGATAAGTCTGTTGCTTTGCGGCTTTTGGACCATGCGCAAGGGCCGGATATGAGGTTGACACTGGTGGATGGGGCCGATCACCGCTTTTCAGATCCTGATTGTCTGGGGCTGATCGAGGCTTCGGTCGAAGAGGTGATCGCGCGGGCTGCCGGGGGGACAGACTGATGGAACAACGCGTATCGCTTATCACATTGGCAGTGCATGACATTGAACGGGCCGCGGCATTTTACGAGGCGCTTGGCTGGCAGCGCGCGGATAGCCCGGATGGCGTGATCGCCTTTGATCTTATCGGTCAGACGCTTGGGCTTTATCCGTTGACCGCCCTTGCGGATGAGTTGGGGGTTGACCCTGAAACGCTGGGGACGGGGGCGACCACGCTGGCCCATAACCTGCGAACGCGCGACGAAGTGGACACATTGATGAGGGCCGCACAGACCGCCGGGGCCAAAATCCTGAAGCCCCCGCAAGAGGTGTTCTGGGGCGGCTATCATGGCTATTTCTCGGACCCCGGCGGTCACATCTGGGAAATTGCCCATAATCCCTTTTCGCCGCTATCTCCCGAGGGTGCGTTTCGCTGGAATGGCTATTGATGCGCCGCCCGCGCAGCATGTGGAGCCTTGAGGCACTGGGCCGTGTCCGTCTCAGCCGTCATTTCTTTATGCGTGATTTTCTCTATTCGGAAATCGGCAGTTTTCACCGCATTCCCAACCTGCCGGAAGACCCTGATCTGGCGATCGCCAACGGTCGTTTGCTTTGCACGCATTTGCTGGACCCACTGGAAGAAACCTTTGGTCGTATCGCTATTAGATCAGGATATCGCAGCCCCGAGCTCAACCGGTATGGCAATGAAAACAAAATGAATTGTGCGCGCAACGATGCCAACTACGGGCATCATATCTGGGACCGTACCGGCAATGACCAGGTCGGGGCAGGGACATCGCTGGCGATTCCGTGGTTTGCAGATCAGTTTGATCAGGGTCGCGACTGGCGCGATCTGGCCTGGTGGATCCATGACCATCTGCCTTATTCAGACATGTGGTTTTTTCCCAAGCTGTGCGCGATGAATCTCAGCTGGCGGGCCAAGCCCCGGCGCACGATTTCCAGTTACATCGCACCGCGCGGTATGTTGTTGCAGGCGGGCGCGCAGCCTGCTGAATCGCTGCCGCAAAGGCAGGCCCGCTATGCAGATTTTCCGCCATTTAGGGGAATAGCTTATCCTTCTGCTTGACCTGACGCCTGCCTGTGGCAAGCTGGGGTTGAGGCAATTCAGGCATTAAGACCCGAGTATAAGGATACCCCCAAGAATGCGTGACCCATTGGTGTTTCTGCCGGGCATGATGTGTGATCTGCGTCTGTTTTCCCAGCAATTGATCGACCTGGGGCGCGAGGTGCCCGTGACCATAGCGCCGATAACGCAGGGTGTCCGGATAGAAGAAATCGCGTCGAACCTGCTGGATGGATTGCCGCGCAGGTTTGCCCTGGCGGGTTTATCGCTGGGTGGGATAGTGGCGATGGAAATCCTGCGCCGTGCACCGGACCGTGTGACGCGCATTGCGCTGATGGATACCAACCCACTGGCGGAAACACCGCAATCAGCCACCGAGTATGAGCCTTTTATCATCAAACTGCGGTCTGGCTGTGTTGCCGACGCAGTGCAAAGTTTTTTGCGTCCCGAATATCTGGCACCTGGGCCGGGTCGAGCCGAGGTCATGGGCCAGCTCATTCAGATGGCCGAGAATATCGGGGCGGATGCGATCATCCGTCAAACCCGCGCCATGCAGCGCCGGCGAGACTATCAATCCACGCTCAGACGTTGCAAGGTGCCAGCGCTGGTTTTGTGTGGGCAGCATGACGGATTGACGCCGGTCAAGCGCCACAGTTTCATGGCCGAGTTGATCCCGGTGGCCGAACTTGCCGTGATCGAGGACGCAGGCCATCTGCCAACACTTGAAGCACCTGAGGCCACAACCGAAGCGCTGCGCGCCTGGTTGAAACTGCCCTATGTCCTGCAAACCCGGGCCGATGCCTGACGAACCCGAAAATTGGCGGACCCGCCTGCGCCGGTTGCGCCGCCACGTTCAACTCTGGACCGGTCGCCATCTGCCGCCGGGCCTGCGGCTGGTCGCCGGGCTGCTTCTGATCGCAGGCGGTCTGTTGGGGTTTTTGCCTGTGCTTGGGTTTTGGATGATCCCCATCGGCATTGCCGTGGCCGCACTGGATGTTGTCCCGCTGATCCGTTGGTTGCGGGGGCGAAAGAAATAGCGCGTCTTAAAATGCGCCTGCATTGCCCGGACCGGTTGAAAGGTCCGGAACAGGCAGCATAGCCAGATCAGGCGGCCGCGTTCTTATTGGCGGCTTTGGCTTTGGCTTTGCGCGGCGATGTGCGGCTGCGTTTGGCGGGTGCCTCAGAGTTGGCGTCAATGAAATCCAGAACCAGCGGACGGATGTTATTGCGCCAGCTGCGCCCTGCGAAGATACCGTAGTGGCCGGCGTCGGGCTCAAGATAGCTGGCTTTTTTCGAATCCGGCAGCCCGGTGCACAAATCCAAAGCTGCGATGCACTGACCTGGCGCCGAAATGTCGTCTTTGCCGCCCTCGACCGTTTTTACCGCAACATTGGTGATGGCGCCAAAATCCACCTGATGCCCATCTACCACAAACCTGTTCTGCGCAACTTCCAGCCCTTTGAAGATGCGTTCGACGGTCGAAAGGTAGAATTCGGCAGGCATGTCCATGACGGCAAGATATTCGTCGTAGAATTTGTTGTGGGGGTCGTGATCGCTGGCTTCACCCTGGGCGACGCGACCGATCTGATCGACAAAAGCCTTGGCGTGACGCTCGCCATTCATCGACATGAACGATTGCAGCTGCAAAAGGCCCGGATAAACCAATCGTCCGACACCCTTGTATTTGAAACCAACACGCTGGATCATGGTTTCCTCGAGCTGGCCCATGGTCACGCGACGGCCAAAGTCGGTCACGTCTGTGGGGGTTGCATCGGGGTCGACCGGTCCACCGATCAGCGTCAGCGACCGGGGCTGCGCATGAGGGTTTTTTTCCGCCAGATAGGCGGTGGCCGCAAGGGTCAGGGGCGCCGGTTGGCAGACGGCGATGACATGCAGGTCAGATCCAAGTTGTTGCATGAAATCAACCAGATATAACGTGTAGTCCTCGACATCGAATTTGCCTGCGCTAACCGGAATATCGCGGGCGTTGTGCCAGTCGGTCACGTAGACCTCGCAATCGGGCAGCAGCGACCGTACGGTCGAGCGCAGAAGTGTCGCGTAGTGGCCCGACATCGGGGCGACCAGCAAAACGCGGCGGTCCATTTCCTCGCGACCGGTAACATCAAAGTGGATCAGGTCGCCAAACGGGCGTTCAATCACTGTTTCCACTTTGATAAGGTGATCGCGGCCGTCCTCGCCGGTGATCGACTCGATCCCCCAGTCGGGTTTGCAGACCATGCGCTGAAACGTGCGTTCCGTTACCTCACCCCAGGCTGCCATCCATTGAAACATCGGGTTTGGCACCATGCTGAAAACCGGGTACGATGCCAGTGACATGGCTGATGCGCCCATCCACTGGTTTGTATTACGGAGGGTTTCCATAAGGTCGTATGTGGTCATGTAACGCATTATCGTCTCCACTAATGGGTATGCGGCCCGGTTCCATTCGTCGCACTGCCCCTCCAGTAGGGCGACGTTATGCTGCATAGCAGAAACTTACGAGGGATTCGTTTAAATGGCAACGCATGAGGATGTCGCAGGTAAAAATCTCGGAAAGCTGGGCGAGAACCTTGAAAAGGTCGAGCAACTTTCACAGCGGCTCGTAAATGCCTTGTCCGAGCGGAATCCAGCCAACCCGACCCTGAATTCACCGTCTCAGGATTTATTTACCAAGGCGGCCACGTCGTATTGGGGCGATATGCTGGAAAACCCCGGCAAACTATATGAACAACAGTTTGAATACTGGGGCAAAGCTGTCCGCCATTTCATCGACGCCCAGCAGGTGCTTCTGAAAGGCAGCGCCCCGGAAGAAGACACTGAAGTTGCCGAAATACTTAAGGGTGACCGGCGTTTTGCCAATCCGCTGTGGGAAACCAACCCGTATTTCAGATACATCAAAAACCAGTATGCGCTGAACAAACACGCGATTGAGCAGGCCGTTCACAATGTGGACGAACTTGACCCGAAGGAAAAGCGCCGTCTTGAATACTTTTCAAATCAGATCATTGATATGATGAGTCCGACCAACTTTCTGGGCACCAACCCCGACGCCCTGGAGCGCGCGATCGAAACCGAGGGGGAAAGCCTGGTCAAGGGACTGGAGAACCTGATTGCTGATCTTGAGGCAAACAAGGGTGAAATGGTTGTGCGTCTGGCCGACGAAAACGCGTTTGAGCTGGGTGGAAACATCGGGACTACTGAAGGCGAAGTGGTTTTTCGCAACCGGATGATGGAATTGATCCAATACACCCCGACCACGGAAAAGGTGCATGAAATACCGCTGGTGATCTTTCCGCCCTGGATTAACAAATTCTACATTCTGGATCTCAAAGAACAGAACAGCATGATCAAATGGGTCACAGATCAGGGTTATACGCTGTTTGTGGTCTCCTGGGTCAACCCCGATACCTCGATGGCCGATATCACGATGGACACCTATGTCGACGAGGGTTTTCTGACTGCAATCCGCGAGGCCAAGGCGATCACCGGGCAAAAGCAGGTGAATACCGTGGGCTATTGTATTGCAGGCACAACGTTACATCTGACTCTGGCGCTGTTGGCCAAACGAGGCGACAAGTCGGTCAAGTCGGCCACCTTCTTTACGGCGCTGACGGATTTTTCCGAGCAGGGGGAATTCACCCCGTTTCTGCAGGATGATTTCATTGACGGCATCGAGGCTGAAGTAAACGAGCAGGGCATTCTGCGCTCGTTCATTCTGGGGCGCACTATGTCTTTTCTGCGGTCCAACGATCTGATCTATCAGCCGGCAATCAAAAGCTACATGATGGGCGAGACGCCTCCGGCTTTTGATCTTCTTTACTGGAATGGCGACGGGGCCAACCTGCCTGGCAAGATGACAATGCAATATCTGCGGGGCCTGTGTCAGCGAAATGAATTTGTCGAGGACGGGTTCATGATCTGCGGTGAGAAACTGCATATCAGTGATGTGAAGGTACCACTGATGTCTGTGACCTGCGAAACCGACCATATCGCGGCGTGGAAAGATTGCTATCGCGGCTTTCAGCAGACCGGCTCCAAGGATCGCACGTTTATCGTTTCGCAGTCAGGCCATATCGCGGGCATCGTCAACCCGCCGTCAAAAAAGAAATATGGCCATTATACAAATGATGATCTCAGCCTCTCAGCAGATGACTGGATGGAGCGGGCGACTTTCCACGAAGGATCGTGGTGGCCGCGGTGGGAATCGTGGCTGGCCAAGAGATCAGGAAAGATGATTCCGGCGCGCCAACCCGGCGATTCGGACCATCCACCGCTGGCTCCAGCACCCGGAACCTATGTGCGCCGCAAAGCAAATGCCTGATCTTTCAGGCGTTTTCGCGCTTGCTAAATAATTTATGCTGCAGTGCAGAAAAAACTTGAAATGCTGCGCTGCAGCATGTAGATATATGTGCAGTTGCAGAAACAGCGGGCCGACCCGCCACAAGCACAAGGAATTGACCAATGGCTAAAACACAAGATTTCAACGCCGTAATGAAAGACATCATGGGCGCATTCCCCGTCGACACCAAAGCGATGGAAGATGCCTTCAAAAACCAAGCATCCCTGAGCGAAAAGCTTTCGGGCGTTGCTCTGACAGCTGCCGAAAAATCGGCTGAAATCTCGAACAAATGGACCAAAGAGACCCTGGCCAAACTGAACGAGATGACCAAAGCAAAATCCGAGCCTGCCGACTACGCAAAAGCACTGACCGATTTCGCTTCGGCCAATGCTGAAGTTGCTGCTGAAAACATGTCTGCTTTCGCGGAAGTTGCCAAGAAAATCCAAATGGACACTGTCGAACTGCTGATGGCAGCCGGCAAAGACCTGCAGGCAGATGCTGCAAGCGCCGTCAAAAAAGCCACCGACGATGTGACTTCGGCTGCGAAAAAAGCAACAGCTGCTGCCAAGTAATAGCAGAACAGCAACCCGTACCCTCCCTGACGGGTTAGTCTGCGAAGGGCGAGCTTTACGGCTCGCCCTTTCTTTTTGTGCTGCGGTAGCATAAGCTTTGCTGCAACGCTGCATTTTCTGGGAGGAAACCCCGTGGCTGAAACCAACAAACCGTTACTCATCAAACGTTACGCCAGCCGCCGGTTGTATAATACCGAGACGTCCGATTACGTCACACTCGAAGACATTGCCGAGTTTATCCGCGAAGGTCGCGAGGTGCAGATCATTGATCTGAAATCGGGCGATGACCTGACCCGCCAATACCTGCTGCAGATCATCGCCGAGCATGAAAGCCGCGGCGAAAACATGCTTCCCATCAACGTGCTGACCGATCTGGTGCGTAGCTATGCAACACAGGCCAGTAGCGTCGTGCCTGAATTTCTTCAGGCCAGTTTCGAGATGCTGCGCGACGGTCAGTCCAAGGTTATGGAAAACATGACCAAGGCCAATCCGCTGGCCGGAATGCCCGGAATGGAAGCCATGCGCGCCCAGCAAGAGGCTTTCATGAAGGCCATGACCGGTGGCTTGGGCGGTCTGTCTGGTATGCCGTCCGCAATGCCGGGGCAGAGCAGCAAAGAAGACGAGCCTTCTGATGACAATCTTGATGACATCAAAAAACAGCTGTCCGAGTTACAAGACAAGCTTTCAAAACTGGGAAAATAGGCCGCGATGGTCGACAGCCCTGGCCGGATAACCCTTTGGGGGATAGAGGTGTTCATGGCCGCGGCCGATGAACGCTCGATCTCGGCGGCTGCCCGGCGTCTTGGTGCCAGCCCGTCGGCCGTCAGCCAGCAACTCACCAATCTGGAAGGCGCCGTTGGCGCCACGCTGCTGCAACGCAATGCCCGTCCAATCCGCCTGACACCCGCAGGCGAGATCATGCACCGCCGTGCGCAGGTTATCCTGAACGAGGCCGCTCAGGCCCGTGCCGAACTTGCGATGTCCGATTTGTCGCGACTTACCCGTTTTCGTCTTGGCATGATCGAGGATTTCGAGGCTGACGTGACGCCGCAACTTCTGACTCATATGGCCGCCGAACTTAAAGGTTGCCAGTTTCTGCTGGAAACCGGAGCCAGTCATTACCTTTATGATCTGCTTGAGTCACGTTCACTTGATGTGATCGTCGCGGCAGAGTTTGGTGCCGAAACAGATTGGGTAGAGGTGCATCCTTTGATGCGCGAGGGCTTTGTTGTGGCGGCCCCGAAAGGCGTGATCAAGCCTGGTGGCGATATCTTGCGCCAGCTCAAACGCCTGCCGCTGGTGCAATATACACAGCGCCACTATATGGGCCGTCTGCTAACCTCGCATCTGGCGCGGCAAAACATCAGCCTTCCACACCGGTTTGAACTGGATAGCTACCATGCGATCCTTGCGCTTGTCGGGCAGGGGGCGGGCTGGACCATCCTGACTCCGTTGGCCTTGATGCGGGCGCGCCGCTTTGCCGCTCAGATCGACGTGATGGATTTGCCGTTTGAACCCCTGTCTCGCACGATTTCGCTGACGGCACGAAAAGGAATTCTGCAGGAAATGCCGGAAAGCGTGGCAAAAACGTTAAGGCCAATTTTGCAGGAAAGCATCGTGAAACCCGCGATTGCGCAACATCCGTTTCTTGAGAGTTCCCTGAAAGTGTTCTGAGCTTTGGCAGCTTGGTCTGCCTGAGGTTGCGAATCAAGGTTAGAACTCAATGCCCAATTTTCGCCATATTTGAAGGGAGGCGGTGCAAATTTTTGTGTTCTTTGTTTCCCTTTTGCGGCCAATGCTCTGCTGTGCGGGCAGTTGTTACGTAAGTGTATGGAAATACGCCAAAAATAAGGCAGTGCTTTTTGTTTTTTACCACATTTCGAATAGGATCGATGCTGTCGGAACTGGGGGAAGACAAAAATGCAAAATAATGTTTATGTACTGAGTGAACGCGTCGAAAAGCCGGTTGGCGCAATTTTTGAAGTCGCACGCAAGGGTCGCCAAAAAGCGCTTCTATCGATTTCCGGTTATTGTGTGAAGGTTGCAGATAGCGATCAGATCATTCGTAAGTTCTGGAGTGACAGCCCCCCCTCGCTGGGTGAGTTGGCCGAAACTTTTGGAACCGACACATATCTGGTTTCGGTCACAAGAGAACGCAAACGCATCCGCACATTCAAGCCCGCCCCTTTTCAATAATCAAAAAGCAACGGGCGAACCTGCAAAACGCCAGAAATCAATTGGGCTGGTTAAGGCGAAACGCTTTAACCGGCCGGGCGCGATTTGTGTAACCGGGCTTCCATGACACCCCGGGCCAGATGCAATGTGTAGCTTTCCAACTCGCGCAGGGCAGTCTGTGCCGCAGGGCCATTCTTTGCCTCGATCGCGTCGGCGATACGGCTATGAAACCCGACGATTTCTTCGCGCGAACGGGCCGTAAAGGTGATCATGTTCATCAGTGGCTGCATCGCCTCGACCGCACCGGCCAGTTGATAGGACAGCACCGGATTACCCGCCGCGTCCACCAATGCGCGGTGAAAGGTGACATCCGAGGCGCAGAATGATTCGTCACTCAGCCCCGGCTGGCCCTGACGGTGGATTTCGGCCCGCATCGTGGCCAGATGATCAGGCGTGCGCCGCTCGGCCGCCAGCGGCGTACAGGCGCGTTCCAACGCGTATCGTGCTTCGCAGGCCACGTCGAAACTGACTGCATTCATAGACAACAGCAGCGTCGCTGTGGTGATTTGCTGACCGTAAGCCTCTTCATAACTTAACCGATTTACAAACGCGCCGCCAAAGGCGCCACGTTGCGTACGGATCAGCGATTGGGCTGCCAGTCGTTTCAGCGCCTCGCGCACGGTCGGGCGCGAGACATTGAACTGATCGGCCAGTTCGGCCTCGGATGGCAGGCGTTCATCCACGATCATGTCACCACTGACAATCGCGTCGCGAATTGCCTGTGCGATCTGTGCCGAAAGGTCGGCTTTATTGTCCGGATCAATTTTCATTTGTCATACATTTAAATGTCTGACATTTTAAAAGCAAGACCCGAGTCGGAGGACACCGCTTGCGTAACCTGTTTGCCATTCCCCTGCGCAGCCTGTTGTGGCTGGGCTTTTTTGCGGCCATCCTGGCGGCGTGGTGGGTGATGTTTTCGATGGCGCGGATGTCGGGGCTGGATATTCTGGGGCGCTCGACGGGCATGAACATGATGCCAATGACCAGTTTTGGCGCACTGGCACCGATGTGGGCGATCATGATGGCGGCAATGATGCTGCCCACTTTGGTGCCGACCCTGCGCAGCTACGAAGATCTGATGGTCAGCGCCAATGGCACCCGGGCAGGGTGGCTGGGCGTGCTTCTGGGCTATTTCATCACCTGGGTCGGCTTTGCCGCCTTGATTGCGGGCGTGCAGGTGGGGCTGTTGACCAGTGGTATAATTGACAGCCTTGGCATCGCCACGTCACCGGCCATTGCCGCGGCGCTTTTGGTGGTGGTTGGGCTTTTCCAGTTTTCCCGCGCCAAAGAAATTTGCCACGGCGTCTGTCATTCACCTATGATGTATTTCGTGGGCCACTGGCGCACCGGGTTTGGCGGCGGTTTGCGCATGGGGCTTGGCCTTGGGGCATTCTGCGTCGGCTGCTGCTGGGGCTTTATGGCGCTTGGTTTCGTCGGCGGGGTGATGAACCTGGCCTGGATGGGACTGGCAACTTTTTTCATGGTGCTCGAAAAACTGCCGCAGATCGGGCACCGGATTACAAAACCAATGGGGACCTTGCTGGTCCTGGCGGGTCTGGCGGTTTTTGCCGCACCCTTGTTCATGAAAGGATAAGTCATGGCCGAAGTAAAAAAGGCGCCGGTGGAATGGTCCATCAAAGGCGAACTTTTTCTGAACTGTTCGTGTACCGTATTCTGCCCCTGCGTTGTCAGCCTTGGGGCGCATCCGCCGACCGAAGGCCATTGCCATGCCTGGATGGCCATAGCGATTGACGAGGGACATTACGAAGGCGAAGACCTGTCGGGGCTGAATGTCGGCCTTCTGGTCGATATCCCCGGTCGCATGGGCGAGGGCAACTGGAAGGTTGCGGCCTATGTCGATGACCGCTCGACCGAGGCGGCCTATGACGGGATTCTGCAAATCTTTTCGGGTCAGGCGGGCGGCACTACCGGCCTTTTCACTATGCTGGTTTCCGAGATCATCGGCGCCGAGCGTCAGAAGGTCGAGATCACCCGAGAAGGCAACAAGCGCGGCATCTATATCGGCCGCAAGATCGCCGGTGAAATCGAGATGGTCGAAGGCCTGAGCCCGGATCACCCGGTCATGGTCACCAATTCGAAATACTGGATGGGGCCTGACATCATCGCGGCGCGCGGCGTTAAATCCAAGGTGCGCGACTATGGTCGTGTCTGGGACTTTGGTGGCAAATCCGCTGAAATCTGCCCGATCGACTGGAAAGGTCCTAACTGATGGTCGCACTTTCGCTGTCGCACCGTTTGCGGCGCACCCCGTTTTCTGACGGCGTTGAGGCTTCAGGCGTCAAGGCCTATACAGTCTACAATCATATGCTGCTGCCGACGGTGTTCCGCAGCCCGGCTGAGGATTATCACCACCTGAAGACGGCGGTGCAGATCTGGGATGTGGCCTGCGAGCGGCAGGTCGAACTGCGTGGACCCGATGCTGCGCGTCTGATGCAGATGCTGACCCCGCGCGATCTGCGGGGCATGAACGTGGGCCAGTGCTATTACGTGCCAATTGTGGATGAAACCGGTGGCATGCTGAATGACCCCGTGGCCGTGAAACTGGCCGAGGACCGCTGGTGGATCTCCATTGCGGATTCCGACCTGCTGTATTGGGTCAAGGCAATTGCCCATGGCTGGCGGCTGGATGTATTGGTGGACGAGCCCGATGTTTCGCCTTTGGCTGTGCAGGGGCCCAAAGCCGATGATCTGATGGCGCGGGTTTTTGGCGACAGCGTGCGCGATGTGCGTTTCTTCCGATACGGCGTGTTTGATTTTCAGGGTCGTAACCTGGTGATCGCGCGCTCAGGGTATTCCAAGCAAGGCGGGTACGAGATTTACGTCGAGGGCGGCGATATTGGTATGCCGCTGTGGAATGCGCTGTTTGAGGCAGGCAAGGATCTGGACGTGCACGCCGGCTGCCCCAACCTGATCGAGCGGATCGAAGGCGGGCTGCTGAGCTATGGCAATGACATGAACAGCAACAACACCCCGCATGAATGCGGCCTTGGCAAGTTCTGCAACACCCATACGGCAATCGGCTGTATCGGTCGTGATGCCCTGTTGCGGGTTGCCAAGGAAGGCCCGGTGCAAAAAATCTGCGCGGTTGAGATTGAAGGCCCGAACGTGCCGGGTTGCGACCGCTGGTGGCCGATCATGGCTGGGGGCAAGCGTGTTGGACGGATCAGCTCGGCTGCCTGGTCGCCTGATCACAATACCAACGTGGCCATCGGCATGGTCCGTATGACCCATTGGGAGCCGGGTACCGAGGTTGAGGTCGAGGCCCCGGATCAGACACGACGCGCCGTGGTGCGCGAGGCCTTCTGGGCCTGAGTTCGCGACAGCGGCGAAAGCGAGGGGCCAGCCCCTCGCGCTCCCCGGGATATTTGAAGCAAGAAGAACGAGATTTAGGAGAGAGACGATGTTCAAGGCTCTGGTTGTTGAGAAAGACGAGGAAAGCGGCAAGACATCCGCGGCGGTCAAGGAGATCAGCGAAAGTGATCTGCCCGAGGGCGAGGTGACGGTTGCCGTCGAGTATTCCACTGTCAACTACAAAGATGGGCTGTGCATCGGGCCGGGTGGCGGGCTGGTGCGTAAGTATCCGCATGTGCCGGGGATTGATTTTGCCGGTACTGTCGAGTCATCCTCGGATGACCGCTATAAACCCGGTGACAAGGTTGTTCTGACCGGCTGGCGCGTCGGCGAGGCGCATTGGGGCGGTTATTCACAAAAGGCCAATGTCCGTGCGGATTGGCTGGTGCCGCTTCCCGAGGGCCTTGATGCGCGGGCTGCGATGGCTGTTGGTACCGCTGGGTTCACGGCAATGCTGGCGGTGATGGCGCTTGAGGATCACGGGCTTGTCCCTGGCCATGGTCCGGTTTTGGTGACCGGGGCGGCGGGTGGTGTGGGCTCGGTTGCCACGGCCATTCTGGCAAACCTCGGATATGAGGTGGCAGGTGTGACCGGCCGCCCCGAGACCGCCGATTACCTCAAATCCCTTGGGGCCAAGCAGATCGTTGCGCGTGAAGAGATCAACGAAACAGTCAAACGCCCGCTTGAGGCCGAAACCTGGGCAGGTTGTGTGGATGCGGTGGGGGGAGACATGCTGGCGCGTGTGCTGGGGCAAATGAAATACGGCGCCTCGGTTGCCGCTGTCGGCCTTGCCGGCGGTGCAGGCCTGCCGGCGACGGTTATCCCTTTCCTGCTGCGCGGTGTGAATCTGTTGGGGATCGACAGCGTGATGCAGCCTTATGATAACCGCGTTCGCGCGTGGCAGAGGATTGCCAAAGACCTGCCGATGGACAAGCTGGAGGCGATGATTCAGCCTGCGACGCTGGAAGATCTGCCAGGTCTGGGCCGTGATATCCTGAAAGGTCAGGTCAAGGGCCGTGTTGTAGTCGATGTGAACGCCTGAACCTTGCGCCAATGCTCTCGCGTGGGTAGTGAAAACAGGCCACACGCGGGGGGGCGGAATGAACGACAGGGCAAACATCACAATCAGATTTGCGCGCGACGAAGATTTCGAGGCGCTCTGGCCAATCCTGCGCGGCGTAATCCGCGCGGGGGATACCTATGCTTATGACCCCGACATGTCTTGCGACGCGGCGTTCGACCTGTGGATGAAAGCGCCGCGCGCCACCTATGTCGCGATGATCGGGGGCAAGATTCTGGGCACCTACTACATCAAGACCAACCAGCAGGGCGGCGGCGCCCATGTCTGCAACTGCGGTTACATGGTGGCGCCAACCGCGCGCGGGCAGGGGCTGGCCGCAGCTATGTGCCTGCATAGTCAGGACGAGGCCCGCGCTATGGGCTATATGGCGATGCAGTTCAATTTCGTCGTTTCTACGAACACGGGCGCGATACGGTTGTGGGAGCGCCTGGGGTTTGAAACCGTCGGCCGTCTGCCGCTTGCGTTCAACCACCCAACGGCTGGGCTGGTCGATGCGCTGGTCATGAGCAAACCTCTGGCGCCGCAATCAGACGCCTGAAGCATCCGGTCTGAATTCAGCTTTGCGGGACAAAGCTGCCAATCGATGCGTTAGCCTGATCATCTTCTCTACCGCATAAAATCCAAGCTGAGAGCGGCCGAGGCCTTGCCGCCCGCGAACGCCATTCGTCGTCGGCGAGGTGTAAAACCAGGCCCAAGGCAGCACAGTATTGCTTTTTCACCTTTTAGAGATTGAACCAGCGCGACCTTCGCGTTTCGTCGAAACCTTGCTTAAAGCGCTTTCCGGCAATCGAGGGCGGATGGTAGATCGCTTCAAGTTTCGGGCCGGTCAGAAAATCGAGCTGTGCATAGCTCACACGGCCATCCCCGTATTCGACGATGCACGTGCCTTGCCCCGTGTTGAGTTGCGCGTTGCTGCCCCTGAGCTTTGCGAGGATGGACGTAGACACGCAGTGGGCGGCACTTTCGGCGAACGTACCCGATTTGGGCAATCCCGTCGCGGCCATATCCCCGATGGCGTAGACGCCCGGAAAACGCGTCTCCAGTGTCGACAGGTCGATGGGAACCCAGCCATCCTCCGTCAGTCCGCTGTCGATCACCACCTGCGGCGGCTGGTGCTTGGGTACGCCGAGGAACAACGCGAAGGGCAGTTCTGTCCCGTCGTCCAGCACCGCCAATCCGGGCTCGAGTCGGATGACCGTGCGCTGCTTCAGAAGTCTGATGCCAAACTCTTCAAACGACTCCATTAGTGCCTGCGCCATCTCGGCCGAGGCGGGCATCGGGCTTGATAGGGGCGAGACGAACGTTATGTCGCAATCCTTCCGGATTCCGCGTTCTGTCAGATAATGGTGCAGGGTCAGGGCGCATTCGCTGGGCCCGGGGGGGCATTTGTAAGGAAAGCCGCAGATCCCGACAATCACCGGACCCGAGTTGAAGCCGGGAAAGACGTCGCGCAGCCGGTCCGCACCGGCGTCGGAATAAAATTCGTTACCATGCTCGACGAGGCCGGGCGTCGCCGCCATGTCATAGTCCGCCCCGAGCGCGATTACGAGAAAGTCGGCCTCATAGGTGCCGCCATCCGTCGTTACGCGCTTCGCAGTGGCGTCGATGGCGGTTATCGTCTCTTTGACAAGACGTATGCCGGGCTTTTCGAAGGCGGCGTAAGGCAAGGAAACATCGTCCAGCGTCGTCTTGCCGAACATGACGTCGATTCTGGAATATCCAAAGACGAAACTGTCCCTTCGATCGACGACAGTGACATCGGCCCCCTCGCCAAGGGCCTCTGACAGAAGGGTGGCAAGTTCCAGGCCGCCAAAGCCTGCGCCCAGAATGAGAACTCGAGATTTCATATGTAATCCTTGCTGATGAGACCGACCTCGGAGTTGCCCGAAATTGCGTCCGGTCTCTTGGAGAAGGGCCTGGTTTGTTGTCTGCCAGAGGTTCTCTACGCAAAAACCGTGAAACGAGTAGGCAGCGTATCGCTCGAAAAGTCAATCAAGGGGGGCAACGCGCCTTGTGCATCCAGCACGTGGAAAGGCCGGGCCGCGACGGACGCTTGGAGAGAGGCGACCAAGGTTCACCGAAGCTTGCCCATTTCTGAACCAACATACCATGCGCGCAGCCAGCATCCGAAAACGTCATCTCCCTGATCCGCTCGAAACGAAGGATCAAAAAGGGCTCATAATTGCCATTGGTTGTCTGGTATAACTCTTGAGCACCGTACCGGGCCTGTAAATGGAAGCTAACCAAGCCAGGCCAGAACCTACGTTTCGTGCGCAATTGCCCTAACGCCTCCCTTTGAGTCTACGTAATCTGCGTACGAAACGTACGGTCACGGGATTTTATGGGAACGGGGGCGGAAAGCGATAAGAATTTCTGCTGATAATCACGAATCATCTATGGGAAATGGGCCGGATTGCGCGCCAAAAGCCGACTGGGCAAAGGCAATTTGCAGTTATATTTGAGTAAAACTAAAAATTTCAGGGAATTCGTGGGAATTAATATCACAGCAATGCTGCCACAATATGTAGTGTCGCATTTTTTTGCATTCGCTAGGTAATGCGTTGTTTTGGTGAGTGACGCCACATTATCTGGTTTTATAGACCTGTGGAGCACAAGATGATGTAGCATTTTCCCGTAAATACTTGTTGATTTCCATGAATTCCCATGGCATCCCTAGTAACACGATGAGGTCGGGAATAAAGGGGCGCACAAAAGACCCCGCAAAATCTCCCAAGTCAGGTTTCATACAGGCCCCGCTTTCATCGAACAAAGGATCCGGCGCGCGGGCGAGCAGACATCCCCCCAGGTGGCGCGCGCAGCTGGACATACCCCGCAACGCGGGACGAGGGCGGCGGATTGGGCAGTGGCAGCAGCTCAATCCGTCGTTTCGTTTCAAGGGGTTAGTTTTCCGGGGGGCAAGTATAAAGGGCCAAGGGTACAGTGGTTCGCAGGTTCAGAGGTGAAAGCCACCACAAGGTGGATGCAAAGGGCAGGGTGTCAATCCCGGCCTCTTTTCGCCGTGTGTTGGAGGCATCTGACCCTAACTGGACCGAAGGGCTGAACCCCGAACTGGTCATCGTTTATGGCGACCACCGCCGCAACTATCTTGAATGCTACACGATTGAAGCGATCAACGAGGTTGATGCGCAAATCGCCAGCCTGCCGCGTGGCTCGATGGAGCGCAAAATGCTGCAGCGCCTTTTTCAGGGCCAATCCTTTCCTACAAACGTAGATGAAACCGGCCGCCTGGTTCTGCCGGCCAAGCTGCGCCAGAAAATCGGCCTTGAAGGCGAGGCGTTCTTTATCGCCGCGGGCGATACTTTTCAGGTTTGGAAGCCGGAAACCTATGAAAAAGAAGAGCTTTCCAAAACCGAAACGTGGCTGGATGAACTGCCTGACGATTTTGATCCGCTGATCTATCTGGATAGCGCGAAAGGGGACTAAGCCATGGCTGCTGCGGCCGCACTCCCTGTTGATGCCCCTCATATCCCGGTTTTATTGCGTCCGTTGATCGCGGCCGTTTCACCCGTTCTGGGCACTTGGATGGATGGGACTTTGGGGGCGGGCGGGTATACGCGCGCTCTGCTTGAGGCAGGCGCTGACAAAGTGATCGGCGTTGACCGCGACCCGATGGCGCTTGAGATGGCGACGACGTGGGGTGCGCCCTATGGCGACCGTCTGGAACTGGTGCTTGGCACGTTTTCCAAGATGGACGACTACGGTCAGGATCTGGACGGGATTGTTCTGGATCTGGGTGTGTCCTCGATGCAGCTGGACCAGGCCGAACGTGGCTTTTCCTTCATGAGGGACGGGCCTTTGGATATGCGGATGAGTCAGCGGGGCCGGTCTGCAGCCGATCTGGTCAATGACGCTGAAGAGGCCGTTCTGGCTGATATCCTTTATCTTTACGGCGAAGAGCGCGCAAGCCGCCGCATTGCCCATGCCATCGTACGTGAACGCGCCATATCGCCAATTAAGACAACGCTGCAACTGGCAGGAATTATTGAAAAATGCCTGCCGCGCTCCAAGCCGGGGCAAGCCCATCCGGCAACCCGCAGTTTTCAGGCGATACGTATCGCGGTGAACGACGAATATGGTGAGTTGATTTCGGGGCTTGAAGCGGCGGAGCGCGCGCTCAGGCCCGGCGGGCAATTGGCGGTGGTGACTTTTCACTCGATCGAAGACCGCATGGTCAAACGCTTCCTGCAGGCCCGGTCGGGTGGCAGTGGCAGGGGCAGTCGCTATGCGCCGGAAATCCAGCATGAATTGCCGCAGTTTACACTAAAGTCACGCAAGGCCATTGGCCCGGATGAAACTGAATTGGCCGAAAATCCACGGTCGCGCAGCGCCAAACTGCGTGTTGCCATCCGCACCAATGCGCCGGCGGGCAAAACCGACCGGAAGGCAATTGGCATGCCACTACTAAAAGGGGATTACTGATGCGCAGCCTGTTTTATGCGCTGACCGCATTGGCGGTGATCGGGCTGGCCTTTTGGGCCTACCGCGAGAATTACGAAACACAGGAGGCGCAGGGCAAGGCGCAGCAACTGCAGCGCCAAATCGCCGATGCCCGGCAGCGGTTGCGTGTGCTTAATGCCGAATGGGCCTATCTCAACCGCCCTGACCGGCTGCGGGATCTGGCTGAAATCAACTATGACAAGCTGGGGCTTTTGCCGCTGCAGCCCTACCAGTTTGGCAAGATCGATCAGGTGGCCTTTCCGCCCGAGGATGATCTGTTGCCGATCACCAACCCGGTCGATGTCTCCAACATGGAGGGGCTGCAATGATCCGAACACCGCTACGTCCGCTGGCCCGTATTCTGGAGGCGCGTGCCAAAGGCGAGAACCCCGATGCAATCGAACGCGAAAATATCCGCCTGCGCCACGAGGAAATGCGGGATCGCTCGCGGCTGCGGGCCGAGGGGCGCCTGTTGGTTCTGGGGATGATGTTTTTCTGTGCTTTTACCCTGATCGGCGGGCGCATGGGTGTGCTGGCCAATTCCGAGCCTTCCGAACCACGCGCCAGTGTGGCGGGTGCCGAAATTCTTGCGCAACGCGCGGACATCGTAGACCGCAAGGGGCGCATTCTGGCCACCAATTTCGAAACCCATAGCCTCTATGCCCAGCCTCAACAGCTGATCGAGCCTGAAAAGGCTGCCCAAAAGCTGGCTGAAATCTTTCCCGACCTTGACGGTGACCGGCTGCTCAAGGATTTCACCGGCAAACGCAAGTTTCTGTGGATCAAAAAGAAAATCAGCCCCGAGCAAATGCAAGCGGTGCATGAACTTGGCGAGCCAGGGCTTTTGTTTGGCCCGCGCGAGATGCGCCTCTATCCCAACGGCAAGCTTGCAGCCCATGTTCTGGGCGGAGCCAGCTTTGGTCGCGAAGGCGTTCACGCGGCAGAGGTGATCGGGGTCGCCGGTATCGAGAAATTCTATGATGATCGTCTTCGCGACCCAGCGATGGGTCATCAGCCTCTGCGTTTGTCTCTGGATCTGTCAGTGCAGGCGGCGACCGAGCGGGTTCTTTTTGGCGGTATGAACATCATGAATGCCAAAGGCGCTGCGGCAGTGCTGATGGATGTTCACACAGGCGAGGTGATTGCCATCGCGTCGCTTCCAGATTTTGATCCCAATGATCGCCCCCGGCCGCCGACGACAGGCAACCCAAGCGACAGCCCGCTTTTCAACCGGGCTGTGCAGGGTGTTTATGAGCTTGGATCGACCTTCAAGATTTTCGCAGTCAGTCAGGCGCTTGAACTGGGGTTGCTTAACCCGTCGACCATGATTGACATCAAGGGCCCGATGCGGTGGGGCAAACACAGGATCCGGGATTTCCACAACTACGGATCCGAGCTGTCGGTAACCAAGGTGATTGTCAAATCCTCAAATATAGGGACTGCCAGGATCGCCCAGATGATTGGTGCGGACCGGCAGCAGGAGTTTCTTAAGTCACTGGGTTTATTGGATTCTGTGCCATTCGAAATGGTCGAGGCCAAAGGCGGCCAGCCCTTGTTGCCACCTAAATGGTCTGAACTTTCGGCGATGACAATCTCGTATGGACATGGGCTATCGACAAGTCCGCTGCATCTGGCCACGGCCTATGCTGCGATCGCCAATGGCGGCACCATGGTTAAACCGACGTTGCTGCAACAACCCGCAAACCAGCTGGGCCCGCGCGTTATGTCACGACAAACAGCCTCGGCGGCGCGGCAAATGCTGCGTCAGGTTGTCACCGAAGGCACTGCCAGCTTTGGCGAAGTGCCGGGCTATGCCGTGGCAGGCAAGACAGGAACCGCTGACAAGCCCAAAGAACGTGGGGGCGGATATTACAATGACAAGGTCATAGCGACGTTTGCCAGCTTTTTCCCCGCCCATGATCCGAAATATGTGCTGGTTGTCACGCTGGATGAACCAGTGGAAACATCGGGCAGTGAACCGCGCCGTACAGCAGGATGGACGGCCGTGCCGGTCGCCGCCGAGATCATTCGCCGTGTGGCACCCTTGTTGGGTTTGCGACCTGCGATTGAACCCGGGGAATTGGCTGGTATAACGCTGACATCGAATTGAAGCGTTTTGTGTCTGGGTGAGGCCACTCTGCCGATGTGAAACGCCCGCAATGTAAAAGTGTGGCACGCGTCTTGTCTGATGCCCCAGTATTAGGGTAGGGCAAGGCGCATTTGGCCGGAGTAGGGTAGATCGCGGTGGGGCAAAAAAAATCATTGGCAGAGCTGGGATTGACGGCTCAGGGCGGGCGGCGCGCAGACGTGACCGGTATTGCGGTTGACAGCCGTGACGTGAAGGAAGGTTTTCTTTTTGCAGGGCTGCCCGGCACGCGCGTGCACGGGGGTGAATTTATCCAATATGCGTTACGCATGGGGGCCGCGGCCGTACTGACCGACGCTGAGGGTGCGCGCATCGCACACGAGGTGTTGGCCGACAGCGACGCCGCGCTGATCGTCGCCGAAGATCCCCGGCAGACACTGGCCTATGCTGCGGCGCTTTGGTTCGGCGCGCAGCCTGAAGTAATGGTCGCCATAACCGGCACAAACGGGAAGACATCCGTCGCATCCTTTACTTGCCAGATCTGGGAGGCTTTGCATCTTGATGCGGTGAATCTGGGCACCACAGGGGTTGAGGGAGCCTATTCGGCACCGTTGGCGCATACAACGCCGGAACCGATTACCCTGCACCGGTTGCTGGCCGAGTGCGATGCCGCCGGCGTGACTCATGCTGCGATGGAGGCCTCCAGTCACGGGCTGGCCCAACGGCGACTGGATGGTGTCAGGCTGGCTGCTGCTGGCTTTACCAATTTTACCCAGGACCACCTGGATTATCACGCCTCATTTGACGAATACTTTGCCGCCAAATCGGGATTGTTTTCGCGCGTATTGCCGGAAGACGGCGTGGCAGTCATCAATATTGACGATCCGCGTGGCCCTGAAATGGCGGCCATCGCTACGGATCGCGGGCAGGATCTGATCACTGTGGGCCGCAGCCCCGGTGCTGATCTGCAATTGCAGGCGCAACGCTTTGACGCCACGGGGCAGGAGGTGCGGTTTTCGTGGGAAGATCGCATTCATCAGCTGCGCCTCAACCTGATCGGCGGATTCCAGGCAGAAAACGTATTGCTGGCAGCCGGACTGGCAATTGGTGCAGGCGCTGATCCGGGCCGCGTGTTCGAAAGCCTGTCACAAATGAAAACCGTTCGTGGCCGGATGCAGCTGGCCGCCACCCGCGAAAACGGTGCGGCTGTGTTCGTTGATTATGCCCATACGCCTGATGCGGTGGCGACTGCGCTAAAGGCGTTGCGCCCGCATGTGATGGGCCGGCTTGTTGCTATCGTAGGGGCTGGTGGCGATCGTGATACTGCCAAACGTCCGTTGATGGGGCAGGCGGCGGCAGACAACGCCGATCTGGTGATCGTGACCGATGATAACCCCCGATCCGAAGACCCCGCCAGCATTCGCGCAGCGGTCATGCAGGGGTGTCATGACGCAACCGAGGTTGGCGACCGCGCCGAAGCAATTTTGCGCGGCGTCGATTGTCTGGGACCCGGTGATGCCTTGCTGGTGTTGGGTAAAGGGCACGAAACGGGCCAGACTATTGGGGATTGTATTCTTCCGTTTGATGACAGCGAACAGGCAAGCGTGGCGGTCGCGGCGCTGGATGGAGGGATGGCATGACACTCTGGTCTGCTTCCGATGCCGCCGCTGCGACAGGCGGATATTCCACAACAGACTGGCAAGCCACGGGTGTTTCAATCGACACCCGAACGCTGCAGGCTGGTGACCTGTTTGTAGCCCTTAAAGCTGCGCGCGACGGTCATGAATTTGTCGCCAAGGCTTTGGAAAATGGCGCGGCGGCAGCCCTCGTCAGCTATATCCCGGATGGGGTCGCTGAAACTGCACCACTGCTTATCGTTGATGATGTCCTGATGGGGCTTGAAGCGTTGGGTCGCGCGGCCCGTGCCCGCAGTTCGGCGCGCGTTGTCGCGGTAACCGGTTCGGTCGGGAAGACATCAACCAAGGAAATGTTGCGCCAGGTTCTGGGGGCTCAGGGCAAAACCCACGCGGCTGAGGCCAGTTACAACAATCACTGGGGTGTGCCGCTGACGTTGGCGCGGATGCCTGTCGACACAGAATTCGCGGTGATCGAGATCGGGATGAACCATCCCGGTGAAATCGCGCCCTTGTCCCGCATGGCTCGGCCCGATGTGGCGATGATCACGACCGTTGCTGCAGCCCATCTTGAAGCTTTTGACAATATCCAGGGAATCGCCCTTGAAAAGGCGTCAATTTTTGAAGGGCTGGAACCCGGTGGCGTGGCGGTGATCAATGCCGATCTGGAAACAAGCATGATCCTGCTTGAGAAAGCCAGAACCGCGGGCGCGCGGATTGTTCCCTTTGGTGCACAAAGCGAAAGTTTCACCCTTAAGGGTGTTACTCTTGCAGATGATATCACGGTTGTCCAAGCGCAGGTTCTGGGCGGGCCTATGTTGTTCAAGATTATGACCGCCGGGCGCCATTTTGCTATGAATGGCCTTGGCGTGCTTGCCGTGGTCGACGCTTTGGGGGCTGATCTGGGGCTGGCCGCGATCGAGCTGTCCAACTGGGTTCCGCCGCCCGGTCGGGGAACGCGTGAAACTGTCTTGCTTGACACGGCGGACGAGGACCTGACCATCGACCTGATTGATGACGCCTTCAATGCGAACCCCACCTCGATGGCGGCAGCGCTTGAGGTGCTGGCCGCCTCTGCGCCGCGCGACGGAGTGGGCAGGGTATCCAAGGGGCGTCGTGTTGCCATTCTGGGCGATATGCTGGAACTGGGGCCTGACGAGGTCGCTCTGCACAGTGATATTGCCCGATCACGCCATATTGAGGCCCTGGACGAAATCCATTGCGTTGGCCCGCTCATGCGCCATTTCTGGCAGGCCCTTCCGGAACGACGCCGCGGTAAATGGGTTGAAACCGCAGAAGAACTGGCAGACCGGGTACATCGCGTGATAGACGCAGGCGATGTGGTTCTGGTCAAGGGATCGAAGGGTAGCCGTGTCAGCCTTGTGGTCGATGCGCTGCGACGGGCAGGGCGTATGCCGCGCCAGCACAAGAGGGACAGCTAGATGCTTTATTGGTTGACCGCATGGTCGGACGGCGGGGACGCATTTAACCTGTTCCGCTACATCACTTTTCGGTCTGGCGGGGCATTCATGACCGCGCTGATCTTTGGGTTTATCTTTGGTCAGCCGCTAATCAATGTGCTGCGTCGCAAGCAGGGCAAGGGCCAACCCATCCGTAGCGATGGGCCTGAATCCCATTTCGCCAAATCCGGTACACCCACCATGGGGGGGTTGCTGATTGTGGGGGCGCTGCTGACCTCGACCTTGCTTTGGGCCCGACTGGACAACCCGTTTGTCTGGTTGGTTCTGTTTGTTACCATTTCCTTTGGGTTGATCGGCTTCGCTGATGATTACGCAAAGGTTTCCAAACAAAACGTGTCAGGCGTACCCGGAAAGGTAAGGTTGGGCCTGGGATTTCTGATCGCTGCCATCGCAAGTTACTGGGCCACGATGTACCATCCCGAGCCACTGCAATACAAACTTGCCCTGCCGGTTTTCAAGGATACGCTGTTAAATCTGGGCCTGTTCTTTATCCCATTTGCCATGTTCGTCATTGTCGGGGCCGCCAACGCGGTCAATCTCACCGACGGTTTGGATGGTCTGGCGATCATGCCGGTGATGATTGCTGCAGGCACGCTGGGCGTCATTGCCTATGCGGTGGGCCGGGTGGACTTCACCGAATATCTTGATGTGCATTACGTGCCCGGTACCGGCGAAATCCTTGTGTTCTGTGCAGGGCTATTCGGCGGCGGTCTGGGCTTTTTGTGGTACAACGCACCACCTGCGGCTGTCTTTATGGGCGACACCGGATCGCTGGCCCTGGGTGGCGCCTTGGGGGCCATTGCAGTGGCCGCAAAGCACGAGATCGTGCTGGGTATTGTCGGCGGCCTGTTTGTGGTCGAGGCGCTTTCGGTGATCATTCAGGTGCTTTATTTCAAACGCACCGGCAAACGGGTCTTTCTGATGGCTCCCATTCATCACCACTACGAGAAAAAAGGTTGGGCCGAGCCGCAGATTGTGATCCGCTTCTGGATCATTGCCTTGATCCTCGCGATGATCGGTCTTGCTACGCTTAAAGTACGATAAAGGGACCGCCCATTCGCCTTTGCAGGGTGGCTCGTAAAAGGCGAATGCAGTGGAAAACCGCGATGAGTGGAATTCTGAAGCAGGGTGTTTTGTGCGTATCCATGACCCCGAGGGAAACCCGATTGAACTGTGGCAGCCACCAGCGGCTTACTGATACCGCAGTTTGATTGTCTTGCGACGCGTTAGGAAACCGACCATTCTGCGCGAGAAAAAAAGGGCTTTGGCATGATTCCGGTTTTGGGTTTTGAAGGCGAACGGGTGGCGGTGCTGGGGTTGGGTCGCTCAGGCCTGAGTGCGGCGCGGGCGTTGCGTGCCGGTGGCGCGCACCCGGTCTGCTGGGATGATAATCCTGCTGCCCGCGAAAGGGCGCACTCTGAAGGTTTTGAAATCAAAGATATTTCCCGAGATGGCGCTTTTGCAGATATAGCCAGCCTTATTGTCAGCCCGGGCATCCCGCATCTTTATCCTGAACCCAACAAGGTGGTGGCCCTGGCCCTTGAGGCCGGTGTACCAGTGGATAATGATATCGGGCTGTTTTTTCGCTCTTTCGCAACTTCGGAATGGCAGGAATTGGATGTCACGCCAAAGGTGATTGCGGTCACAGGAAGTAACGGAAAATCAACCACTTCCGCGTTGATCCATCACGTGTTGTCCGAGGCAGGCAAACCCGTGCAATTGGCGGGTAACATCGGGCGGGGTGTTCTGGATATCGACCCACCCGAAAGCGGCGGTGTAGTGGTGCTGGAACTGAGCAGTTATCAGACCGACCTTGCGCGGGCTCTGACCCCGGATGTTGCTGTTTTTACTAATCTTTCACCGGATCATCTGGACCGGCATGCAGGGCTTGGTGGGTATTTCGCTGCCAAGCGCAGGCTGTTTGCTGAAGGTGGGCCAGATCGTGCAATCATCGGTGTGGACGAAAAAGAAGGACAGTTTCTGGCGGGGCAAATGAGTGAGGGGGCCAGTGATGACAGGGTGATCCGTGTGTCGGTAGAGCGTAAGCTTTCCGGGCCCGGCTGGTCGGTTTTTGCACGTAAGGGATTCCTTTCTGAATACCGCAAGGGGCGGCAGGCGGGATCGATTGATATGAGGAATATCAAAGGCTTGCCGGGGTCGCATAACCACCAGAATGCCTGTGCAGCCTACGCGGCTTGTCGCACTTTGGGGCTGGCGCCCAAAGTGATCGAAAAGGGCTTTGCCAGTTTTGGGGGCCTGCCACACCGCAGTCAGCTCATAGCAGAGGCAAATGGTGTTACCTTTATCAACGACAGCAAGGCGACAAATGTTGACAGCGCCCTTAAGGCACTGGAAGCGTTCAGGAAAATCCGCTGGATTTGCGGTGGGCTGGAGAAGGAAGGCGGGATTGCTGGCCTGAAGCCCGGCCTGCAACATGTCCTCAAAGCCTATGTGATCGGGCGGGAAGCGGCTAATTTTGCCATGCAGTTACACGGGGTTGAGGCGCAGGTGTGCACAACAATGGCCAACGCTGTAGCCCAGGCCATGGCCGAGGCCGGAGAGGGGGAATGCGTGCTGCTGGCCCCGGCAGCAGCCAGTTTTGACCAATACGACAGCTTTGAAAAACGCGGCGAAGATTTCATCCGCGAAGTCGAAAAGCGGCTTTAGGGTTAGGTACTAAACGTAGGTTTCAGAACGTCTTCTTGCCGAAAATCCAAGGCCGAAATTAGAACATCGTTTGCTGTCGTAAAGAGCGGACCTTCGCAAAAGAGTCAACGAGTTCCGGTTCGGGCCGGAAGCGCCGGGTGGACTAAATTGCCCTGCAAAACCTGAGAAACAGCTTTTGGCGGGGCGCGTTAACACGAACGGCGGTAAAGACCCCGCGCACTTCCCCTCAGTCGGGCAGGGGATGCTGACCAGGCTTGCCATCCCTTTCTGCGCGATGGCCTTTGTCCAGATGAAATTCAGGCTTCAAGATTGTTCTGAATTTCAAAGCCCAGCCCGGCATCAGGACCGGTCAGCCAATGCGGGACTACGTCAAGAACGCCCCTCTGCGTCTATTTTCCCTTCCAGACCGGATCGCGTTTTTCGGCAAAGGCCCGCGCGCCTTCCATCTGATCCTCTGAGGAATACAGTACATCAACCGATTGATACTGCCGCCGGGTGATCTTGTTCATCGTATCCTGAAAGGTAGCGCCTTCGGCATCGCGGACAATTTCCTTGATCGCGGCGTAAACCAGCGGCGGGCCAGACGCCAGATGATCGGCCAGCGCCCGCGCTTCGGCCATAAGCTGATCGCCGGGATGCAGACGGTTGACCATGCCCCAGCGGGCCGCCTCTTCGGCATCAATCCAGCGCCCGGTCAGTAGCATTTCCATGGCGATATGATAGGGGATACGCTTTGGCAGTTTGACCGATGCCGCATCCGCCACCGTGCCTGAACGGATTTCCGGCAGGGCAAAACTGGCATGATCAGCAGCCAGAATAATATCCGCTGACAGGGCCCACTCCAGCCCGCCACCACAACAGATACCGTTGACGGCGGCAATGATGGGTTTGTTCATCGCGCGCATTTCCTGAATGCCGCCAAACCCACCGACACCGTAATCGCCATCCACCGCGTCGCCATCGGCGGCAGCTTTCAGATCCCAGCCCGGGCAGAAGAATTTCTCGCCCGCGCCGGTGATGATCGCCACCCGCAATTCGGGATCATCGCGGAAATCGCGAAAGACCTCGCCCATGATCCGGCTGGTCTTGAGATCAATCGCATTGGCCTTGGGCCGGTCCAGGGTGACTTCCAGCACCGCGCCGCGTCGTTCGGTTCTGATGGGGTTGTCTGTCATGACGTCTCTCCAATCCTTATCAGCGCATCTGCGGCAATCGCCCCTTGGGGCCCGCAGATGAGCGGGTTTATCTCAATTTCTTGCAGCACGGCCGCATGGGCTGTGACATAACTCTGCACTGCCATTACAGCCCCTATAACAGACGCGCGGTCAGCCTCCGGTTTGCCACGATAGCCGCGCAGGATGGGGGCGATGCGCAACCTGTCCAATGCCTTTGATACATCCTCTGCGGTTACGGGCAGCAAAAGTGATGTACTGTCTTGCAAAATTTCGGTCAGTACCCCGCCGGCTGCAAGGGTCAGAACAAACCCATGTGCGGGGTCGCAAACCACACCGACCAGCAACTCGGCCACGCCGCCGCCAATCATCTGTTCGACCAGAAATCCGGGGCTTTGCATGGCCCTTGCAGCGTCGCGTACCTCGGTGGCATTCTGTAGCCCAAGCGCCACAAGCCCGGCCTCGGATTTGTGCGCGACGCCCTGGCCTTTGATTACCACGGGAAAGCCGATGCGTTCCGCCGCCTTTACCGCGTCATCGGCGCTGACAACACTTTCTGCGGCGGGCACAACCACGCCAAACCCGGCCAGTGCCTGTTTTGCGGCAGCTTCGGATATCACCTGTGTTTTGCCGTTGCTGCTAGGTAGCAGCAGGGGGGCTGCGTTGGGCCGGGATTGCCCCAGCCAGGCGGCGCGTTCAATCGCTGTCAGCGCATCGCTTATTCCCAGCATCGGGATCAGCCCGGCGTCAATCGCACGCAAGGCGATCGCTTCGGGCAGGGCTTCGGGCAGGGTGGCCAGCAATGCCAGCGGTTTGCCCGCACGCTGCTGCGCTTTTGCGCCCGCAGTAATCACGCATTCCCATGCGGCGATACTGCAACGGTCCTCGCGCGGGAAATCCACCACGATACAGCCCATGGCCACATCGCCCTGCAGGATCGCGGCAAAGGTGTCGGTCATTGCGGGCACGTTATCCCAGATAAACGTATGGTAATCCAAGGGGTTGGCCAACGCTACCATCGGGCCAAGTGCAGCGCGCAACCCCTCCCGCTGGCGCGTGTCCAGCTTTGGAAATTCCAAATCACGCCCGACAGCACTGTCTGCCATCAGGCTGGCCTCACCTCCGGAACAGGACATCGACACGATACGGTTTGACGGCAAAGGCCCGGCGAAATGCAACAGTTTCAGCAGTTCCAGCATTTCGGGCAGGCTGTCCACCTGTGCCACACCCAGCCTGGACAACAAGGCCTTCGCCCCGGCATCACTGCCCGCCAGAGATGCCGTATGTGACACGGCTGCTGCCTGCGCCTGTTCCGACCGGCCCGCCTTGAGTGCCACCAGTGGTTTGCCCTGACGCCGTGCCATGTCGGCCAATGCCTCGAAGGCGGGCAGATCGCCGACGCCTTCGATATGCATTCCAAGCGCAGTCACCCGGTCATCCGCCAGCACGGCCTGTCCGATTTTTGCCAACCCCACTTGCGCCTGATTGCCGGCTGTCATGACATAGGCCAGTGGCAACCCGCGCGCCTGCATGCTCAGATTGATCGCCATGTTCGAGCTTTGGGTGATCAGCGCCACACCGCTGCCGCTTCGCACCCCGCCATGCTGATCAGGCCAGAGCAGTGCCCCGTCCAGATAATTGATAAAGCCATAGCAATTGGGGCCGATGATGGGCATATCTCCCGCCGCCGCCAGCAACGCGTCCTGAAGGCTGTCGCCATCGCCGGTTTCTGCCTGTGCCTCGCGAAAGCCCGAGGCGAAACACACCGCACCACCTGCGCCCATTGCGCGCAAAATTCGAACGGTTTCGATCGTCACCTTGCGATTCACGCCGACAAACACCGCATCCGGCGCGCCTGGCAGGGCTTCGAGCGACGCAAATGTCGCGATTCCCCCCAATTCTGTCTTGCTGGGGTGCACCGGCCAGACCGGCCCGCCGAACCCCATCTTGCGGCACTGCTCGATGACCGACGCGCACCAGACACCCCCGCCCACGACGGCAATCGACCGGGGCCTGATAAGACGGGAAAGATCACGCGTCATCCGCAGGCTCTGGTGTCTGCCGGGCTGTCGGATGCCTTCGGCGAGGATATTTTTGGCAAGAAGAAACAAGGTTCTGTTAACCAGATCGTGTCAAGTTGGTATTGCGGTACAGGCGGGGACGCCGATGGCCGTGCAAGGAGAAAAGGGTTGCCCTTTTTCCAGGGGGGGCCGGGTTGGGCTCCCCCGTTTCTTCTTGCTGCAAATATCCCCGCCGGAGGCACTAATCTTTTAGGCGCGTTCATGGTCTCATGCCCCCAAGGGCCTTAGCAGTTCACGACTGATGATGTGGCGTTGAATTTCCGATGTACCGTCCCAGATACGTTCGACCCGGGCATCTCGCCAGAAGCGCTCGATGGGGAAGTCATCCATCAGCCCCATACCTCCGTAAATCTGCAATGTGGCGTCCGTAACGCGCGCCAGCATTTCGCTGGCATAGACCTTGGCCGAGGCAATTTCGCGATTTGCAGGCAGGCCCTGATCCAGCCGCCAGGCGGCATTCAGCGTCAGCAGATCAGCCGCGTCGATTTCGGTAATCATATCGGCGATCTGGAAACTGACCCCCTGAAACTTGCCAATCTGCTGACCGAACTGCTTGCGCTCGGCGGCATAGTTCAGCGCCATGTCGAAACAGCGCCGGGCGCGGCCCACGCTCATGGTGGCGACGGTGATGCGGGTGGCGTAAAGCCATTCATTCATCACAGCAAAACCGCCATCGACCTCGCCCAGCACCTGGGCGTCCGGCAGGCGGCAATCGTCAAACTCCAGAATGCAGTTCTTGTAGCCCCGGTGACTGACCGACTTATAGCCTTCGCGAATGGTGAAGCCGGGCGTTCCGCGATCCACCAGAAAGGTGGTGATACGTTTCTTGGGGCCACGCGGGGTATCGTCCTCGCCCGTAGCTACGAAAACAATAATGAAATCAGCGTGATCCGCACCGCTGATAAAGTGCTTTGTGCCATTCAGAACCCAATCGCCGCCCTCGCGCCGGGCAGAGCACGCCATGCCGCGCACGTCCGATCCGGCGCCCGGTTCGGTCATCGCCAGCGCATCCATCCGCTCTCCACGCACAGCGGGCAGCAAATAACGTTCGCGCTGTTCGGCGTTGCAGGCCATCAGGATGTTCTGCGGGCGGCCGAAGAAATGGTTGAGGGCCATAGATCCGCGCCCCAGCTCCCGCTCGACCAGTGCGAATTCCAGATGATTCAGGCCCGCGCCGCCCACCTCTTCCGGGAAATTGCAGGCATAAAATCCCAGATCAATTGTCTTTTGCTTGATCCGTTCTGCGACGTCGGCGGGCACCTTGCCGGTTCGCTCTACCTCGGCCTCATGGGGGTAAATCTCGTTTTCGACAAAGCTGCGCACAGTCGAGACGATCATGTCCTGTTCGTCGGTCAGTCCGAAATGCATCTCAATTCTCCTTGTGAAGGGCTGCCAGCGCTTCAACCCGCGCCAGAACCTCCGGCAGCGGATCGCAGGACCTGCGCGACTCTAGATTCACGTGCAGCATGAACTGGTCCGATGTGGCCAGAATCTCGCCATCTGCTTCGCGCTTCATTTCGTGATAGCAGCGCAGCTTCTTGCCTTCGCCCTGGGTGACTAGGCTTTCAACCACAACCTTTTCACCGGCATGGGCCTCGGACAGGAATTTGATGTTTGTCTCGGCGGTGAAATAGCTGTTGCCGGCGGCGATATAGGCGTCATCGGCGCCGACGTGGGTCATGATCGCGTCGGCTGCATCACTGAACAACTGCCCATAGCGGCCTTCGTTCATATGGCCGTTGTAATCGGTCCAGTCGATCGGGATCACCCGCCGCGCGCTGATGATCGGGGGGCCGTCCTTCAGCACAGGCCGCAGGCCCGCCTGATGTTCGTTGATCAGCCGTCCGGCCGCATTGTCCTGTTGCCGCAACGCCCGCATCATCGCGATCAGGTTGCCATCGCGCTTGCGCTCCAGTTCGCGGATGCTCAGATGCCCCGATTGTGCGTCTGACTGATCGGCGATCATCTGCGCCAGTTCATCTGTCAGTTCCGGCACATCCATCAGCTTGGTCCAGGGCCACTGCAGGCAGGGGCCGAACTGATCAATGAAATGTTTCATGCCCGCCTCGCCCCCGGCCACGCGGTAGGTTTCAAACAGGCCCATCTGCGCCCATCGGATGCCAAAACCATAGCGGATCGCATTGTCGATTTCCTCGGTCGTGGCGATACCGTCCTTGATCAGCCATAGCGCCTCGCGCCACACCGCTTCAAGGAACCGGTCAGCGATATGCGCGTCGATTTCCTTTTTAACATGCAGCGGATAAAGACCCAGACTGGTCAGCGTCTCCTTTGCCCCGTTAATCAGCTCACTTGGGTTCCTGTCGGTTGTTACCAGTTCGATCAGCGGCAGCAGATAGACCGGGTTAAAAGGGTGCGTTACCACAATCTGATCAGGCCGCGTGGCACAGCCTTGAAGCTCCGAGGGCTTGAAGCCCGAGGTTGACGAGCCGATCACGGCATTCGCATCACAGTGTTCCTGCAATGTCTGATAGACCTTGCGCTTCAGCTCCAGCCGCTCAGGCACGCTTTCCTGGATCCATTCTGCTCCTGCCACGGCCTCGGACATGGTGGGGTGGAAACTCAGCTTACCCTCGTCGGGCAGGGCAAAATCATACAGCATCGGCAGGGCATTGCGGGCATTATCCAACACCTCGCCAATCTTGCGGGTGGCTTCCGGGTCGGGGTCAAACACCCGTACGTCCCAGCCATTGAGCAAAAACCGTGCGGCCCATCCGCCGCCAATCACGCCGCCACCGATAATTGCTGCTGTTCCAGCCATTCCAGTCACTCCCTTTAGCGCAGGATCATTGCGCCGATGTCATATCCGTTGAAGTCCAGTATTTCGCGTGCGGCCTTTATACGGTCAGCACCACCTTTAGCGGTGCGGTCCAGCACCCAGCCGTACCGGCCATCGGGGGCCCCGATCGCTGCAGTGCGGTAACCTTCGTCGACCCAGACCACCCACAGCTCGCGTTCAGCTTCACTGTGCGGGCCGCTGATTGTCCACCGGTTCGGGCCCAAAGATTTGGCGCGCCAGATTTCGCCCACATCTTCGCAATCGCCAGTGTCTTCGCAGCTGCGTGTCACCAGTTCAAATGCAGGCGTGCCCTGCCATTCCGGTAAAAAGGCAACCTGTTGCAAGGCGTCATCGCCTGGGTAATACCCGCGCACCTGCCAGTCGCCCGCCAGCCGTTTGTCATCATCGCGGGTCGTGATGCTGAGCGGTGAGTCGTCGCGATAGCCGGGGGCAGGGGGCTTGGCAGTGCAAGCCGTCAGAGCTGCCACGACAATCAGCGCACACCAGGCTTTCATGGCACCAGCGTTTCCGTGTGCCCGTCGACCGCCAGAATCTGACCCGAGATTTTGCTGGCGGCGGATGAGGAAAGAAAAAGCGCCATATCGGCAAGATCGTCTGTGTTCACCCATGTGCGCAGGCTGACACCTTTGACATATTGCTGGCGCAGATCTTCCACAGGTCGGCCCGAGGCTGCCGATTCATTGGCCAGCACACGTTCCATCCGGTCGCCCTCGACTGCACCGGGGGCAATGGCATTGACGCGCACGCCCACTGGTCCCAGTTCCATGGCCAGTGTTTTGGTCAGACCTACCAACCCCCATTTCGCGGCGGCATAGGGCGATCTCAGCGGATAGCCAAACAGACCTGCGGTTGAGGTCGTCAGCAGGATCAGGCCCGACCCTTGCCTGCGCATCATCCGCGCCGCCCTACGGCAGGTCAGAAACGTGCCATTCAGGTTGACGTTGATGCAGGCAGCCCAGGCGTCGTACTCCAGATCCTCGATCCGTCCCGCAGGACCGCCGGTACCGGCATTGGCGCAGACCACATCAACCCCGCCCCATTCGGTTTCGACCCTGTCAAAAAACGCAGCCATCTGCGCCTCGTTGGTTACATCCGCCTGGCGGGCGATAAACTCCGGATGCTCTGACTGAACGCGGGCCACGGCATCGCCGTCAGCATCGCAAATCGCCACCCGGTCGCCGCGTTCGGCAAACCGGCGCGCCAACCCCAGCCCGATGCCACTGGCCCCGGCGGTGATCAGGACCCGCTGGGTTGTCATCCTTTTGGCGCCCGCTTGGTCAGGCCCAGTTTCTTGCGCACTTCTTCGGGGCCGATGACCCGCGCGCCCATACGCTCGATAATCTCACCCGCGCGCTCAACCAGCTGCCAGTTTTCCGCCAAAACACCACGATCCAGCATCAGGTTGTCTTCCAGTCCAACACGCACATTGCCCCCCGCCAATACGCTGGCGGCAACATAGGCCATCTGATCGCGCCCCAGCGAAAACGCTGACCAGTTCCAGTTGTCAGGCACGTTATTGACCATCGCCATGAAGGTATTCAGGTCATTCGGCGCACCCCATGGCACGCCCATGCACAGCTGCACCAGTGCATCCGCCTCCAGCACGCCATCGGCCACCAGTTGTTTTGCGTACCAAAGATGGCCAGTGTCAAATGCCTCGATCTCGGGTTTGACACCCAGTTCGGTCATCATCCGGCCCATCGCGGTCAGCATGCCGGGGGTGTTGGTCATGACATAATCGGCTTCGGCAAAGTTCATCGTGCCGCAATCGAGTGTGCAAATCTCGGGCAGGCACTCGGCCACATGGGCCACCCGCTCGGTTGCACCCGCCATGTCGGTGCCCAGTTCGTTCACCGGCAGCGGGTTTTCAACATCGCCAAACACCATGTCACCGCCCATGCCTGCGGTCAGGTTCAGCACCACGTCAACTTCGGCATCGCGGATGCGGTCGGTGACTTCGCGAAACATCTTCGGGTCACGTGACGGTGCGCCGGTTTCGGGATCGCGCACATGGCAATGCACCACTGCGGCCCCGGCCCTGGCGGCGGCTATCGCACTTTCCGCAATCTGCTGGGGGGAACGCGGCACATGCGGGCTGCGATCCTGGGTCGCGCCCGAGCCGGTTACGGCGCAGGTGATAAAAACCTCACGGTTCATGGTCAGTGGCATCTGAGTCTCCCAGTTTTGCGTTGGGTTCAGCCTATCGCTCTGGTGCTCTCGATAAATTTGCCGTATCAGACAAAAATCATGCCTGAATGGACAAAACATCATTCTGCTCCGGTCAGCATTGGTTTTCTGATCTTCGATCAGTTTTCAAACCTGTGCCTGGCCAACTGTCTGGAGCCATTGCGCGCCGCCAACACCCAAACGTTGAAGCGAGCATTCGACTGGCAGATTCTGACATCCGATGGCGCTCCCGTTCTGTCGTCAAGCGGAATGCAGGTGGTTCCGCATGCACCTTTGGCGGCACTGAAACCCTGCGACTATCTCTTTATCACGGCCAGCTATGACCATGACCGTCACGACACGCGCGCGACCCGCCAGGCGTTGCAGCGGGCCTCTCGACGGGCACAGGTCACTGTGGGGTTGGATGCCGGGCCCTGGCTCATGGCGTCTGCAGGGCTGTTGAACGGAAGGCGTGCCACAGTACACTGGGATCTGCTGGATGGATTTACCGAAGCGTTTCTGGGGGTTGAGGCCGAACAGGCGCGGGTTGTGCGCGACGGTCCGATGATGACCTGCGCCGGGGCGATGTCGGCGCTGGACCTGACAATGGGCCTGATCAATGACCATCTGGGAATGTCAGCGCGGCTGGATGTCGAGGCCCTTTTTATCCACGGCGATCCACCTGTCGGATCGAACCGCGATCAAAAGGCCGTCAGCGATCCGCTGGTCAGCCGTGCGCTGGCGCTGATGCGGAACAATCTGGAATATCCGCTGTCGCAGACCATTCTGGCGCGACACCTGTCGTGTCAGCCGCGCACGCTTGACCGCAGGTTCCGGGCCGCATTGGGTGCGCCACCGGGCACAGTCTACCGCCACCTGCGCCTGGCTTCGGCCCGCAAGATGCTGGAAGGCACCAATCTTAGCATTGCCGAGATCGGGTTGCGTTGCGGGTACGATTCCCCGGCGGCAATGACCCGTGCCATGAGGAGGCAATACGGTGCCACACCGTCTGAGTTGCGTCGAAGTGGCTAAGCCGGGGCTAGCGACCGGGGATACGGTTCATGCCGTCCGTTGAAAACACCAGGGATGCGCCCCCTGCGATATCGTCGGCAAAACGTTCTGCAATCGTCTGAAGGGCGATCTCGCGCCCCTTCGCAACCAGCGCCTGGCGGCGGGGCAGTGGCGCGGTCAGCCCCGGGGTAAGCAACGCCTGCGCCCAGATCAGCGGATGCAGTTCCTGCAGGTGATCGGTAATAATCCAGTCGACACAACGATACAGCCTCGCGCGTTTTTCTTCGGCCCTGGCGGGAAGTTTATCTTTGTCTGCGGGCGGGGCCATCGTAATGGCACAAAAAGCGGCCAGTTGATTGACCACATGCTGATCTCGTCTGCAACTCAGAATATCGCGCAGACCGGCAATGAATAAATCGCTGTCCAGAAGAACCAGTGCTTTCGCGTCAAGCGCCAGTGCGTCAATGTACATCCAAGCGTACGCCCCGGCCCCCCAGACGTCTGCAGTAAGCGCGGCAATGCGGCGTGCCTGAACCTCAAGTTGCTCATGGCTGCCAAACCTGTCCGGCAGAAGGCTACGGCCATAGGACCGCATATGGCGGGGGCAGTCCGGGTCCAGCTCGATCAGTTGCGTGTAGGCTTCTGTCACGCTTGTTTCCTGAACTGGCTGCGCTTCGGTCAGGGCGCAAAGAGCTGCAGCCAAAGAGGGTGAATCCAGATCGACCGGATCGAACGGCGCCAGCAAATCGGCTGCGCGCCTGATATTCGCGCGATAGCGCAGTTCACGTTCTTGCTGGGTTTTTCCGGCAGCCAGATTGCGCCAGATCCACCCGATATCGATATAGGTCATCGCCACGATCATCGCGCAGACGGCATTGCCGGGGTGTTCGGTCAGCACCGCCTCCAGCGCCTCGATGCCTTCGGGGTCCGGGGTTGATCCGTCACAAAGGGCATCTTCGGCGGCGGCCACGATATCGCCGCGTGCTCCGGTAGCCAGCAACAGTGCGGCATTGTCACCTCCGGACGTGGCCAGTCTGGCATCATCGGCATATTCAATCATATCCGACAACTCCTGCCACATTTCTTGCCGCGCCATCTTTTGCCCCCTGTCGCGGTGTCGGGTGCGCGCCATTTCTTCGTCCGTGACCGGCAGGCACGGCAGGATGATATGTTGTGCCAGTTCACTGACATCATGCCGGCGCGCGGCCTGGGGGAGGCCGAAACGCAGCAACTGTGCGCGGTCTGCAAATTTGTTCTTCGCCAATCTTGATTTGATGGCGTCAACAAAATTCAGGCCTGACTTAACGGCAATCGACATCGGGTCTCCAATAAACTGTACTTCTATTATAGATTGTATTTTTGGCCAAAAGAGGGCGCTGCCGAAAACGGCGGGAAAATTCTCAACATTTAAGGGGCCGTTGATTTGGCCCGCGAAAACAGCGATCATGTTTAAATGTTCCGGGTAGCTGCCTGTTTTGTAATGATTCTTTTCCCCCTCTTTGCGGTTGCGCAAGGGGTTCAGCCGGGATTTGTCGGCGATAATCCGCCCGTTCGCGACGGCAATATCCCGCGCACCAGATGGGAGCATCGCGCCGAGGCCCTGCTTTGGACCCGCAGCACCCTTTCCGCGCTCAGGGCTCATGGCGCCCCGCTTGTGCAACTGGTGCCGGGTGATATTGCGAATTGGTGCCCGGCCTATCCGCAGGCCGATGCCGACAGGCGGCGGGCGTTCTGGGTGGGATTCTTGTCCGCTCTTGCCAAGCATGAAAGCACGTATCGCCCCGATGCTGTGGGGGGTGGTGGCAAATGGTTTGGCCTGTTGCAGATCAAACCGTCGACGGCACGTGGATATAAATGTCGGGCCGGCAGCGGCGCGGCACTGAAAAACGGGCCCGACAACCTGTCGTGTGCGGTACGGATCATGGCCGTGACAGTCCCGCGTGACGGGGTGGTGTCCAGGGGCATGGGCGGGGTCGCCGCAGACTGGGGCCCTTTGCACAACCGGTCCAAGCGCAACGACATGATGGCCTGGACCCGCGCCCAGAGCTATTGCAAGCCGATCGAGTCGGTTCGCCCGCAGCAACGTCCTGCAGGCCTTTCAGAAACCCAAGACCGCAACTGATCATGCGGGGGGTCAGGCCCCCCGGATACGGCTGACCATCTCGGTGGTGTCGCGACTCAGGTTGGGTGTGGCCAGAATCCGGTCAAGCTGCGCCTTGATCAGGGCTTGGCGGCCGGAGTCATACCGTTTCCATGTTTCAAAGGCGGAACACATGCGCGCGGTGGTCTGCGGGTTGAGCGGATCAAGCTTGATCAGCCAGTCGGCCAGCACTTTGTATCCTTCGCCACGGGCATGATGGAACCCGGCTGCCGAGCCTGAAAGTGCCCCCAGGGTCGCCCGGAATCTGTTTGGGTTTTTCATCGTAAAGTCAGTATGTTTAGTGAGCTTCTTAACGGTATTTGCGGCCTCTTCTGGCTCGGCGTGCAGGATCTGCAGCATGAACCACTTATCAATCACCAGGCGGTCATGCTGCCATTGCCGGTAAAATGCCTGCGTCGCCGCATCCCCGGTTTTCGCCTGTAAAAGGCACGACCAGGCAGCCAGTTGCTGGGTCATGTTATCGGCAGTGTCGTATTGCTTTTGGGCCTGCGATCCGCCGTCCAGCCGGGTTATCAGCCCAAGGGCGGCATTGGCCAGCGCCCGCGCGCCTGCTTGCCTGGCGTCGGGGGAATAGGCTTCGTTGACCTGGAACTGGGCATATAAACGGGGGGCCAGATCCTGCATCGCTTGTGCGCGGGCCTGTCGCAGTGTCTCCAGTGCGTCCCAGATGGCTTGCGGATCAGGCGTGTGGCCCAGATCAAACAGCGCCTGCGCCAGATCGTCCTGTGACGGCAGGCCAAGCGCCAGCGCCCGAAAAGCCGGATCAAGATCGTCATCTCTTGCCATGGTCTGCACAGCGTCCAGATAGGCCCCGTCAGGGGCGGCCCCGTCGCGCACCATCGCAATCAGCCCGTCGCGGGCCAAAGCATTGCCGGCTTCCCACTTGTTGAAAGGGTCGGTGTCATGCGCGAGCAGAAAAGCGCGTTCCGTGTTTGCCGTCTTGCGTTCCAGAATGACAGGAGCGGAAAAGCCACGTAAAATGGAGGGTATAGGGCGTGTACTTAAACCATCGAATGAAAAGCTTTGCTTGCCTTCCGTCATTTCAAGAACGGTCGACTCGCGCACTTCATCACCATTGGGGCCAAGCAGGCCTACTGTGATCGGAATCACCCTGGGGTTTTTCACATCCTGCCCAGGTGTCGGTGGTGTTTTTTGTTCAAAATTAAGGGTATATGTTCCGTCCTTGAAGTCATCGCTTACCGTCAGGCGCGGGGTTCCTGCCTCTTCATACCAGCACTTGAACTGCGTCAGGTCGCGCCCGGTGGCATCCTGAAACACATTTAACCAATCCTCGATCGTGGCGGCATCGCCATCGTGGCGCTCGAAATACAGATCCAGCGCTTTGTAATAGGCCTCATCCCCCACCAGCGTCTTGAGCATACCAATCAGTTCGGCGCCTTTTTCATAAACCGTGGCGGTGTAGAAATTGTTGATCTCGACAAAACTGTCGGGGCGCACGGGATGCGCCAACGGTCCGTTATCCTCGCGGAACTGTCGCGCACGCAGGGCGATCACATCGCTGATCCGTTTGACCGGCGCACTGCGCATGTCGCTGGTGAACTGGCTGTCGCGATACACCGTCAACCCCTCTTTCAGGCAAAGCTGAAACCAGTCGCGACAGGTGATGCGGTTGCCGGTCCAGTTATGAAAATACTCATGGGCGATGATCGCTTCAATCCGTTCAAAATTGGCATCGGTGCTGGTTTCAGCGCTGGCCAGAACGGCCGAGGAGTTGAAGATGTTCAGCCCCTTGTTTTCCATCGCGCCCATGTTGAAATCATCCACCGCGACGATGTTGAATATATCCAGATCATATTCGCGTCCGTATACATCCTCGTCCCATTTCATCGACTTCTTCAGCGCTTCCATGCCAAAGGCGCATTTGCCTTCGTCGCCCGGGCGAACCCAGATGTTCAGTTCTACTTCGCGGCCCGAACGGGTGGTAAAGCGGTCTGGGTGATTGACCAGATCGCCCGCGACAAGCGCAAACAGATAGGCGGGCTTGGGCCAGGGATCTTGCCACTCGGCAAAACCATCACCATCGGCTACCGGGTTGCCATTGGACAGCATGACATTTTCATCGCCTTCGATGCGTACGGTAAAGACCGACATCACATCGGGGCGGTCAGGGTAGTAGGTGATCTTGCGAAACCCTTCGGCTTCGCATTGGGTGCAATACATGCCGTTCGACATGTAAAGCCCTTCCAGCGCCGTGTTGGCGGCCGGATCAATTTCAACCTCGGCCTCAAAGATAAACGGTGCGTCAGGAACGGTGCAGGTCAGCCCGCGATCGGTCAGTTGTGGCGACACGTCGGCCCCGTCGATTTTGGCCCAGTGCAGCTTCAGATCTTCGCCATGCAGGAAAAATACCCGGTCCGTCACCTTGGGATTGGGGCGAAATGCGATGCGACTGGTGACCCGGGTGGCCCCCGGGGACAGGGCAAAGGTCAAATGGACATTGTCCACCAGATAGCCAAAGGGTGTGTAGTCTTTAAGATAGATCGTCTGGGGGGCGGCATCGCGCATGGGGGCCTCACTGGTTGGATCAGCGTGACGTTAGAAACTTCATCAGGGGGCCGCAAGTCGCAAGGGCACACATCCATGATTTGCTTTTTCAGGTTTTTTGAAACAGCTTCGATAATGATTGGTAAGTTAATATTACCACGCTGTTGCCGATAGGAAACTTTCAGCGTAAGACAGAACCGGAAACTGATCAAAGCAGGGATTTAGAGGGGTATCAAATGGGTCAGATGCAGGAACGTCACGGGTTGCAGGTGGCACCCGAACTGGTGGCTTTCATCGAAAACGAGGCACTGACTGGCACCGGTGTGAGTACGGATCAATTCTGGGCCGGCCTATCCGAGCTTATCGACGGCATGGGCCCCGAGAACCGCGCATTGCTGGCCAAGCGGGACGATCTCCAGTCGAAAATAGATGCCTGGCATATCGCCCATCGCGACCAGCCGCATGACCACGCCGCTTATACCGCCTTTCTGCAAGAGATCGAATATCTGCTGCCTGAAGGTGGCGATTTCCAGATTGAAACCACAAACGTTGACCCCGAGATTGCATTGGTTCCCGGCCCGCAGCTTGTGGTGCCGATTACCAATGCGCGGTACGCGCTGAACGCCGCCAACGCCCGTTGGGGCAGTCTTTATGACGGGTTCTATGGCACCGATGCCATGGGCAGCGCCCCACCTGCAGGTGGATATGACAAGGGTCGTGGTGCCCGTGTTGTCGCCCGCGCACGGGTGTTTCTGGACGAGGCATTTCCGCTGGAGGGCACAAGTCACGCCGACGCGCGGCGTTATCACGTGCATGACGGCGCTTTGCTGGTGGATGACCTGCCGCTGGTCGATCCATCGAAATTCGTGGGCTATCGCGGCAACCCCAAAGCGCCAGATGCGGTGCTGCTGGTCAACAATGGCCTGCACGTCGAACTGATCTTTGACCGCGCCCATCCCATTGGCAGTCGCGATCAGGCCGGTCTGGCCGATGTCCAGCTGGAAAGCGCGGTTTCCGCGATCATGGATTGTGAAGATTCCGTCGCCTGCGTGGATGCCGAGGACAAGGTACAGGCCTATTCCAACTGGCTGGGTCTGATGAAAGGTGATCTCGAGGCCCGTCTGGACAAAGCCGGCAAGACCGTCACACGCCGCCTGAACGACGACCGGGCATATACCGCACCTGACGGCTCGATCATTACACGCAAGGGCCGTGCGCTGCTGTGGATCCGTAATGTCGGGCACCTGATGACCAACCCAGCGGTTCTGGACAGCGACGGCAACGAAGCCTTCGAAGGTCTGCTTGATGCGATGATAACGGTGATGATCGCCAAACACGACCTTGCCCGCGACGGCGGCAACTCACTGCACGGGTCGATCTATGTGGTGAAACCCAAGATGCACGGCCCCGAAGAAGTGGCCTTTACCGACCGCATCTTTACCCATGTGGAAAAGACTTTGGGATTGCCTGCCAACACCGTCAAGATCGGCATCATGGACGAAGAGCGCCGTACCTCGGTGAACCTCAAGGAATGTATCCGCGCCGCCAGATCGCGAGTGGCCTTCATCAACACAGGATTCCTTGACCGCACCGGCGACGAAATTCACACCTCGATGGAGGCCGGCCCGTTCAGCCGCAAGGATTTCATCAAGCGTAAGGCCTGGATCGGCGCCTATGAAAACCTGAACGTTGATATCGGTCTGGAATGTGGCTTGTCCGGCAAAGCGCAGATCGGCAAGGGCATGTGGGCGATGCCCGATCTGATGGCGGCGATGCTGGAACAGAAAATCGAACATCCCAAGGCCGGGGCCAACTGTGCCTGGGTGCCCAGCCCCACGGCAGCCACCCTGCATGCGCTGCACTATCACAAGATCAATGTCTTTGCCGTTCAAGCGAAACTCAAGGCCGGTGGTCGCCGGGCGCATATTGATACCTTGCTGGATATCCCGCTGGCGACCTACCGCAAATGGACAGCCGAACAGATCACCCGCGAGGTTGAAAACAACGCGCAGGGCATCCTGGGTTATGTGGTCCGCTGGGTTGATCAGGGGGTGGGCTGTTCCAAAGTGCCCGACATCAACAATGTCGGCCTGATGGAAGATCGCGCAACCTGCCGGATATCCAGTCAGGCGCTGGCGAACTGGCTGCACCATGATGTGGTCAACGCCCAGGAGGTGATGATGGCCCTGCGCAAGATGGCGGTTGTGGTTGATGACCAGAACGCCGGTGATCCGGCCTATCATCCGATGGCACCGGGGTATGACGGGATCGCGTTCCAGGCAGCCTGCGACCTGGTTTTCAAGGGGCGGGAGCAGCCTTCGGGGTATACCGAGCCGGTTCTGCACGCGCGGCGTCTGGAACTGAAGGCCAGCCAGCGCACCTGAGGATATGGCAGGGGCGAGGGGGCTGACCCCCTCGGACTCTCCCAGGATAATAAAGCAAGAAGAAAGGGTTGAAGATTGGGAATTTCTTTGCGCCGGGCGCGCACGATCATTCGCAAGGCACTGGAAAAAGGCCGTGATATGGGGCTGAAGCCTCTGTCGGTTGTGGTGCTGGACGCCGGCGGGCATGTGCAGGCGTTTGAGCGCGAGAATGGCGCAGCCCCCGGCCGGTTCGCAATAGCGCATGGCAAGGCTTACGGCGCTGTGATGCTGGGCATGGCGGGCACGGCGCAGATGGCGCGGGCCGAACAGCAGGCCTATTTCATGGCGGCGGTGAATGGCGTCTACGGCGGTCAGGTGATCCCGGTGCCCGGCGGTGTTCTGCTGCGCGATAAAAAGGGTGCTGTAATTGGTGCCGTTGGCGTGACCGGCGATAGTTCGGACAACGACGCAATTGCCGCGATGGCCGGGATCGAGGCCGCTGGACTGACGGGCGAAATCTGACTTTCGCGTGCGGGGCGCTGCCTCAGGGCAACCGGTTTTGCGCTTTGTGCGTCGGTGAACAACCGTCTGCGCTATGTCAGGTGTTGCCCGTCTGTGCGGGCGCGGCTACCGTTGCACGAGGATTCAGTAACGAGAGCTTGAAATGACTCGTCCAAGGGTTGGTATTATTGGCAACAGCTATGAGCTGAACGACCGCTATCCGGTGCATGCCGGTGGCACGATGAATTCCGAAGCCGTGGCCGACGTGGCTGGTTGCATGCCGCTGCTGATCCCGTCCGATCCGCGCTATCTGACGGTTGATGAACTGCTTGAAACCTTTGACGGGTTCCTGCTGACCGGTGGACGGCCCAATGTGCATCCCGAAGAATACGGGCACGCGCCGACCGAGGCGCATGGTACCTTTGACCGCTGCCGTGATGCGATTACCTTGCCGCTGGTGCGGGCCTGCGTGGAACGCGGTCAGCCCTTTATGGGCATCTGTCGTGGCTTTCAGGAGGTGAACGTGGCCCTGGGCGGAACGCTGCATCCTGAAATCCGCGATTTGCCGGGGCGGGACAACCACCGCATGCCCCCTGACGGTACGCTTGAGGAACAGTTTGCCCTGCGCCACATGGTAAACTTCCGGCAAGGCGGCGTGTTTCACCGGCTGATGGGGGCCTCGCAGGTGATGACCAACACGCTGCACGGGCAGGGTATTGAAAAACCCGGTCATAATGTGGTGGTTGACGGGCATGCGCCCGACGGAACACCCGAGGCGATTTATATCGAAGGGGCACGGGGCTTTACGCTGTCGGTACAATGGCATCCGGAATGGAATGCGGCCAATGATCCGGTCAGTCGCCCCCTGTTTACGGCTTTTGGCGATGCAGCCAGGGCCTGGGCGACGGGGCAGGGGAAACCGGCGCTGAAATCTGCATAACGGTTATTGACCTTCCCCAAGGTGGAACCTGCAGGAAGACCCTGAAACAGATTTTCAGGATATGTGGCATGTCAAGAAACAAGGTTATGATGATCGCGCTGACCGGCGCGATGGTGATAGGGTGGATAAGCTGGCGCGCAGGTGCCCCACCCCCGAACGGCGATTCAACCGAGGGCAAGACGATCGTGTCGGTCACCTTGCCAGCGTTGACCGGGGCCGCCGCCGAAGGTGCGGATATCTTCAAAAGCAAATGTGCCACCTGTCACGGCGCAAATGCCGGCGGTGTCGACGGCAAAGGCCCACCTCTGGTGCATAAGTATTACGAACCGGGACATCATGGCGACATGGCCTTTGTTCTGGCGGCACGTCAGGGGGTGCGTCGCCATCATTGGAATTTCGGCGATATGCCTGCGGTGGCTGGCGTCACCGATGCAGATATCGCCGCGATCATTGCCTATGTGCGTCAGGTTCAAAAGGCCAATGGGATATTCTGACACCAAACCCCAGGGGCATTCCTGAAAAATCCGCCGGCTGGCCCCATCCGTCAATGTTTGCGGGCCCTCGTAGTCAGGCGGGGCAGGTCGGGTCAGGCGGCGTTCTGGCCCGTGTCGTCATCATCAAGCAAAAGCTTTGCCTCGTACTTTTTCAGACAGGTTCGGGCGGTTTCGCGATGGCGGCCCGGGGCGCTGCGCAATTCGGGGAATATCGCGAAAAGCTCGTCACGGGCGGGTTGGGAAATTGCGGAAAGGCCAGTGTCGCCTGCGTGGAAGCTTTCGGTGGCCACCCCTTCGGCATAAATAATCTCGTGGTGGTCGAACATGATGTGGAAATAAGTCACCTCATCCTGCTCGCGGATCTGCACATCGCGCCCGTCGACCAAATGCTTGGCGGCGACAAGTACTTCGGTTTGACCAAACAGCAGTTCGGCACGATATCCGGTGAACAGAATCCGGTGCTGCGGCGACACCAGCAGCGGATTGCGTGCGCCATCCAGCGCGTTGCAATTCACTGCGATCGGGGCAAATTTACCGCGCCCGGCAACCCTGCGCTTGCCGATCCAGCGAATGGGGCGCAGCCCATGATCGCGGGTGATAACCATATCACCCAGTTTAAGGGTCTCAATCGGGCGTTCGCCGAATTGCGTCAGGATCTGAGTGCCGGGTGTAAAGCAGATGATGTTCTCGATTTCTGAAAAAGTGACAACCGTGCCATCGGCCATCGAGAAATTCCCCGACAGGCCGCCTGCAGTGTCGTCAGTGTTGGTGAAAGTGATGTCTGCATATGTGACGTCCGGCGTCAGTTGCAGCGTGTCGCCCGCGGTTTCATTTCCTTCGCCGCCGACGATGTCGATCGTGCCAGCGCCTGCTTCACCCAGATCCTGCAGGGTAAAGTAATCATCCCCGTCACCGCCGGTGGCCGAGTCACCCCGTGCCACAAAGATTGAATCGTCGCCGGTGCCGCCCAGAATGGTATCAGCCCCGGTGCCGCCGATCAGTGTATCGTTGCCTTCCGCGCCACTGATCAAATCGTTGCCAGCGCCGCCATCAATCGAGTCCCCGAAGTTGTCGGCAACCGGAACTTTATAATCGGCATCCAGACGGTTTGCCGCCAGGAATGTGTCATCAACACTGACACTATCCAGTGAGATCGACTCGATGGGTTTACTGGTCAGCAGGAGGTTGTCGGCGTTGTTGCTGAGTTCTGGCGCCAAATAGAATTCGCCAGTGGTAGTCTGGAAGGTGACCGCAGTGAAGGTGCCGGTGGTTCCGTCTGTAAAGGTGACCGTGGCGTCGTACACCGTTGCCGAATCCAGCATGAACGTGGTGCCATTGATGACAATCGTCTCAGGCGTCAGTCCATTATCGTTGTCACCAAGGTTGGTATCCGCATTTGTGTCATTGGAAACTGCGGTCTGTAAGTTGTTGTAAAGCTCGGATCCCGGGCCGCCATAGGTGCCAAACAGGTCAGCGGCATTGTCGGTAACGCCGTTGGTCTCGATCGGATCAGCGTCGGCAAAAGTGCCCAGGCTGATGACAGTAAAGGTATTGCCAATGACACCGGTGCCACCAATGCCGGTTCCGGCGCCCGGCGCCGTGCCGCCATCCAGCGTATCGTTTCCATCGCCGCCGGTGATCGTATCCGACCCTTGTCCGCCATAGACCAGGTCGTCGCCGGCACCGGCATCGATTGTATCGCTGCCCAGACCCGCCTCAACCGTATCGTCCCCTGCGCCCGCAACAATCGAGTCGTCATTCGATCCATCGGAGTGGTCGCTGTTGTCGATCAGGTCACCTTCAAGATCACCCACATAAGTCCCGTCAATCAGGTCGTTACCCGAAGTGCCTTCGACGACAAAATTGATGCCCGTTGCGTCGCGAAAATCAAGATCACTGGTAAGCGGAGTGGCGCCGGCGCCATCGGGCGCTGTGTCACCATCGGTGTCGGCCAGGGTGAAATTGCCCGATCCGTCGATATCGGCATCGTTGGCGTCAAAGCCCACCACATCGTCGACCACGTCCTTAATGCCATCGCCATCGGCATCGCCCGAGGCATCAATGATGGCCTGGGTGACGCCATGACCGGCCTCATCCACGTCCAGAATGCCGTCATTATCACTGTCGGTATCCAGGTAATCCGCCGTGCCGTCGCCGTCGGTGTCAACCGGGGTCAGCCCGCCGGTTTCATAGGCATCATCCAGCCCGTCCCCATTGCTGTCAGTTCCCGTGGGGGCAACATAACCGGCGGTAGACTGTGCTTCGACATTGTCGGTGATGCCGTCGTTATCGCTGTCAAGATCAAGGTGGTCGGCAATGCCGTCCCCATCGCTGTCTTGCGTGGTTAAAGTTTCACTAACGTTGAATGTCTGGGAAAAAGTAGCGGGAAATCCGGGGTTTGGACCGGAATCTATGACAACAACGCCATCAACGGCTACGGTGTAGCTTGCGGGATTGATACCGCCCAGCCCATCCCCAAAATCATCCAGAACAGTGAAGGTATAGTCACCCAGCCCGGCGACCGGCACATCGGTGATCTTTACGGTTGAATCAATTGCGTCGTCACTGGCAATCAGGTTGCCATCGGGGTCGCGCAATTCCCACCGCGTGTTGTCGCTGGCAGCGGCCGACCATTCGTCGCCATCAAAGGTGATGGTGATGGTGCTGGGGGTTGAGGTGCCGTGTCCCTCGTCAGTATCAAGAATCCCGTCGCCGTCGTCGTCAAGGTCGTCCGCGTCCAGAACGCCGTCGCCGTCTGTATCGATGTCTGGAATGTCAAAAGTCAGATCGCTGATGCCAGACCCACCGGTTTGCGTCCCGTCGGGTCCGGGTTCATAGGTCAGGTTCAGTTCCGAAACCGGACCGGCCAGATCAAGCGTCACGTTGTTTGCGATTGTCCCGGCAGAGTCGATTGTTACCGATCCATCGGGATTGGTGGTTACGTTTTCATCGACCAGCCCGCTGAGGCCCGCAATAACATCGGCGGCCGGGATCAGGACGCCGTTTTCGTCATAGGCGTAGATCGTCCAGCTGTCGTCAAAGGTTGACGCACCATCGTCATTCAGATGTTCGATCGAGAATGACAGGTTTTCGACAGGGTTGGAAAACTGGTAGTTGGCAGTGACCGGCGCGGTAACGAAGGCGGCGCCGAAATCCGAAACACCCGTGCCTCCTGCCGTTGCATCCCATGCATTGGCGGTAAAGGTGCCGGTGACGGTCGTGGTTTTTCCGCCTTCCGATATAACGGTACTGCCCCCGGTCGCGGTGCCGCCCGTGCCCGAAAGCCATATCGCGTTGTCAAGAATTGCCACTCGATAACTCCAGATTTTACACTGCAGGCAGTTCCACCTGCGTCACTATTTATTTACGCGTTATGCGAAAGACAGATTGCTCTGCCCGTGGCTGATCCTGCACAACAAAGGTTAGGAATCACTTTCACATTCCGAATATGTTATGCGTAGGATATGGCTGAAAATCGAGAGATTTTAGGTGAATTTTCGATAGTTTGCGGCAGTATTGGGACACTTACCCCCGTTTGGTTGTATTGGCGTCAGGTAACCCCAACCTGGGTGCGAAAAATGGCGTTGTCCCAAACTCTTTCGGCCATGATCCTGGCCAATACAGATGCCGCATCGGTAATATCCTCTTCGCACAGATAGAGCGGAGTAAATCCAAACCGTATGATATCCGGGGCCCGGAAATCGCCGATCACGCCGTGGGCAATTGCTGCCTGCACCACCGCAAAACCCTGCTCATATCGGAATGACACCTGACTGCCGCGCTGGTTCGGGTCGCGGGGGCTGGCCAGTTCCAGCATCGGGCAGGTGGCCTCGACTTTTTCGATGAACAGCTCGCTCAATGTGATCGACCTGGCCCGCAGCGCTGCCATATCCACGCTGTCCCAGATATCAAGCGCTGCCTCAAGTGCAGCCATGGCCAGCACCGGCGGGGTGCCCACGCGCATCCGCTCGATCCCTGCGCCGGGGCGGTAATTTTGCTCAAACGCAAAGGGCGCGACATGGCCAAGCCATCCTGACAGGGCTGCGCGGGCAACATCCGCATGGCACGGGGCCACATAGATGAACGCAGGCGCCCCCGGCCCGCCATTGAGGTATTTATAGGTGCATCCGACCGCAAAATCGGCCCCGGTGCCTGCAACGTCGACCTCGATCGCGCCCGCGCTGTGGGCCAGATCCCAGATGACCAGCGTCCCCGCTGCATGGGCCCTGGCCGTCAGGTCTGCCATGTCGTGTAACCGACCTGTGCGGTAATCCACCTGCGTCAGCAAGATTACCGCCACCTCATCAGTTATCGCGTCGGCCAGGTCCTCGGGCGGCACGACACGTAGCTCATGCCCCCGCCCAAATGCCCGGATCAGCCCCTCGGCCATATACAGGTCCGAGGGGAAATTGCCGCTGTCTGACAAGATCACCCGCCTGTCAGGCCGCATTTCCAATGCTGCTGCCAGCGCCTGATACACTTTGATTGACAGGGTATCCCCCAGCACCACATGCCCCGGCTCGGCGCCGATCAGCCGGCCGATCCGGTCGCCCAGCCGGGTAGGCTGCGCCATCCATCCGGCGTGGTTCCAGCCGGATATCAGCATCTCTCCCCATTCGTCCTGCATCACCTGCGTCATCCGGGCAGTGGCGGCCCGGGGCAGGGGGCCCAGAGAATTGCCGTCAAGGTAAATCACCCCATCGGGCAGCTGAAACAGGGATCTGGTGGCGGTAAAATCGGTCATTGCAAAGCTGCAAGGCCCAATTCCGTGCGTCTCTTCTTCGACAGGTTGGCTGCGGCCATGTGATAGGACATCACCAGATGCTCTTTCAAAGTGTTATCGGACAGGCCCGGCCGGTCGTAAACCTGCAGCCACTTCAACCCGCGAGATGCCAGATAGGGTGCCGGACGCACGCCCGGTTGATCCTGCAACACCTCAAAGGCGATCTCGGACGCCTTGAAGGTAAAAGCATCTTTTCCGTCATTCCAGCCGCAGATGGCAAACACCTTGCCGCCTACTTTCCAGACATCCGCATTGCCCCACTGTACCACGTGGGTTGTGGCCTTAAGGGACTGGCAAAATGTATTGAATTCATCTCGGGTCATGGCATTTTCACGGGGCTGGCAAAAGGGTGTAGCCCTATCTTAAGTCAAACGAAGCAGCGACACTATCCGTTTGGTTGCACCGCGATGATCTTTGCCCACTTTCCTCTCTCGCCGGGGATCGGACTCTGTTTTCAGGCCGGGCCAAGACAATGGCCCCAAGGTTTTTTCGCATCGCTTTTTATCGTGGTTGTGCCTTGGGGACCGAGGTGGAAAAGTCGCCTCTGGCAACTCGCTGGGCGACATTGGTAACCTGCTGCACGGTGCGGTTGACCGCGGTGTCGCGGACCGGGTCGTTCAGATGGTTGTCGGCATGGTGATGAAAAAGAGGCGTGGTTGAATTTCGGCTTGCTCTGTCGTGCCCTGTCCCGGCGCCGGCAGTGTAAATCAGGCTCCCTAGAACTGCCCGCCAGCTATTTCGATCGCCTGGCCGTTTATGCTTTGCGATCCTGGGCCACACAGCCATAAAACCGCCTGCGCTACCTCGTCTGGTTCAATCAGGCGTTTGTGTCGGTTGGCCTCGACCATCATCGCGCGGGCTGCCTCGTCGGACACGCCGGCGCGTTCTTTGATCGAGGTTACATTACGGGTGATGATGTCTGTATCGACATAGCCGGGGCAAATGGCATTAAAGGTCAGGGGCTGGCCCAGATAATCCTCGCTCAGCGCCCGGATCAGGCCGATCATACCGTGTTTGCTGGCGCTATAGGCTGCGGCGCCCTTCAACCCTTTCAGTCCCGCAATCGACGATATCGCAATCACCCGGCCCCAATCGGTCTGGCGCATGCTGCCCAGACATTCGCGGATAGTAAAGAATGCCCCATCCAGATTGGTCGACATGATCTTTCGCCAGAACTCTGCGTCAGTCTTGTGCAGGGCGCGCCCCTCGGCAATGCCCGCGTTGGGGATGCAGATCTGGACCGGTCCGCGCGCGCTGACCGCAGCTGCCACGCCTTCGATCACCGAGCCCTCATCGCTTACATCCATGGCCAACGCGTGCAGGCTGTTCCCCGCCACACTTTCCAGCACCTCCAGCCGCCGCCCGGTGATTGTCACCTGCGCCCCGGCCGTCGCCAGCGCGCGGGCAATCGCCAGCCCGATGCCGGTGCCTCCGCCTGTGACCAATGCGTGTTTGCCATTGAGTGTCATGAAACCGCCTCCTGCTGTGGCCACCCTACTTTATTGCCCGCATGTGGCAAGTCGCGCCGTTTCCACCCAACGTCACAGCGCTTATGTTCTGCAAAAAAGGGTGACGCTTTGAAATGGATTGATCTACCTCCCGTCTGGCTTCTGGCGTTTCTGGTCCTCGCCTGGGTGCAGACCACCTGGTATCCCATGGGCTTGTCGTTTGGTGGGGTCTGGGCTGATTTTCTGGGCGGCTTGCTGGTCGGCGGGGGGCTGGTCCTGATGGCGATGGCCTTTGCCGAGTTTCGCCGCCACCGCACCACCGTCATTCCGCACCGCGATGCGGACCGGCTGATCCAGTCGGGTATATTCAAGCACAGCCGCAACCCGATCTACCTGGGTGATGCACTGGTTCTGGCGGGGCTGATTCTGCGGTGGGATGCGGTTTTGGCGCTGCCACTGATTCCCGTTTTTGTCTGGACGATCGAAAAGCGGTTCATTCTTGGCGAAGAAGACCGGCTTCGACGTAAATTTCGGGCCGATTTTGCCCGATATTGCCAGAAAACGCGACGTTGGGTGTAATAGATGGGACAAACTGGCTGTCGCATCTTTCCTGACCTTGTGAAATAACGACACTTGAACATAAAAGACCGACGGCCGCTGCGAACCGGCCTTGCAGGATCACGTTGCCATAGGGGGACAGGACATTGAAGATAGGAACGCCCAAAGAAATCTTTGAGGGTGAGGCCCGGGTGGCGATGACGCCAGACTCGGCCCTGCAATTACAGAAACTGGGGTATGACTGTGTGATCGAAACCGGTGCCGGGGCGCTGGCCGGGTTTTCCGATGCCAGTTACAAAGACGCGGGCGTCGAGGTTGTGAAAACCGCCGCCGCGCTTTGGAAAGCCGCGGACATCGTTGCCAAGGTGCGCCAGCCCGAAGCGGTCGAACTCAAGCGCCTGACTGAAGGCAAGACACTGATCTCGTTCTTCAACCCGGCGGCCAACGAGGCCGGGATGGAAGCCGCCAAAAAAACCGGCGCCAACGTGATTGCCATGGAAATGGTGCCGCGGATCAGCCGGGCGCAGAAAATGGACGCGCTCAGTTCGATGGCCAATATCGCGGGCTACCGCGCGGTAATCGAGGCGGGCAACAACTTTGGCCGGTTCTTTACCGGCCAGATCACGGCGGCGGGCAAGGTTCCGCCGGCCAAGGTTCTGGTCGTCGGGGCTGGTGTGGCTGGCCTTGCGGCAATCGGCACGTCGACGTCGCTGGGGGCGATCACATATGCCTTCGACGTGCGCCCCGAAGTGGCCGAGCAGGTCGAATCCATGGGCGCCGAATTTGTCTATCTGGATTTTGAAGAGGAACAGCAGGATGGCGCGGCCACCGGCGGCTATGCCTCTGTGTCCAGTCCTGAATTCCGCGAGGCGCAGCTTGCCAAATTCCGCGAACTGGCACCCGAGGTCGATATCGTCATCACCACCGCGCTCATTCCCAACCGCGAAGCGCCCGAGCTCTGGACCGAGGATATGGTTGCGGCGATGAAGCCCGGCTCGGTTATTGTCGATCTGGCGGCGGAAAAGGGTGGCAACTGCAAACTGACCGTGCCGGACGAAAAGATCGTCACCAAAAACGGCGTCACCATCATCGGTTATACCGATTTCCCCAGCCGGATGGCAACGCAGGCCTCGACGCTTTATGCGACCAACATCCGCCACATGATGACCGATCTGACCCCGGAAAAGGACGGCCAGATCAATCACGACATGGAGGATGACGTCATTCGCGGTGCTACCGTGACCTTCAATCACGAGATCACCTTCCCGCCGCCACCGCCAAAAGTGCAGGCGATTGCGGCCAAGCCGAAAGAAACCGCGCCGGTCCAGACGGCCGAAGAAAAACGCGCCGCCGAGGTGGCCGCGTTCAAGGCGCAGACCCGCAATCAGGTAACGCTTCTGGCTGTTGGCGGGGCGCTGTTGCTGGGTGTTGGGCTGGTGGCCCCGGCCAGCTTCATGCAGCATTTCATCGTGTTTGTGCTGGCGGTCTTTGTCGGTTTCCAGGTGATCTGGAATGTCTCGCACAGCCTGCACACGCCGCTGATGGCGGTCACGAATGCAATCTCGTCGATCATCATTCTGGGCGCGCTGATGCAGATCGGATCGGGCTCGTTCCTGGTGATCCTGCTGGCGGCGCTATCGATATTCATGGCCGGGATCAACATCTTTGGGGGTTTCATGGTGACACGGCGCATGCTTGCCATGTTCCAAAAATCGTAAGGGGCAGATATTATGGATTATGGTTTTACAACAGCCGCTTACGTGGTCGCAGCTATCCTTTTCATCTTCAGCCTAGGTGGCCTGTCCGGGCAGGAAAGCGCCAAGCGCGCGGTCTGGTACGGCATTGTCGGCATGGCGCTGGCGGTGGCGGCAACGCTGGTTGGCCCCGGGTCGGGCCTGTGGCTTTTGTCTGTCCTGCTGATCGCAGGCGGCGGCACCATCGGCTATATCGTGGCCCAACGGGTGCAGATGACCGAGATGCCACAACTGGTGGCGGCGATGCACAGCCTTGTCGGTCTGGCCGCCGTTTTCGTGGGCTTCAACGCGCATATCGAGCTGAACAATGTGCTGGCCATGGACCACACAGCGCGCGAAGCGCTCGACGGTTTTGCCGCGCTTCTGGCGCACAAGACGCCGGTCGAGCAGTCGATCCTGCGGGTCGAGGTGTTTCTGGGCATCTTCATCGGGGCCGTGACATTCACCGGCTCGATCATCGCCTATGGCAAACTGGCAGGTAAGGTTGACACGACGGCGAAAAAGCTGCCCGGCGGCCATGTCCTGAACGCAGGTGCGGCGGCGCTCTCGGTGCTCTGTCTGATCTGGTACTTCAACACCGGTGGCTTCCTGCCGCTGTTCCTGATGACGCTGGCGGCGCTGTTTATCGGCTATCACCTGATCATGGGCATCGGCGGCGCCGATATGCCGGTGGTGGTGTCGATGCTCAACAGCTATTCCGGCTGGGCAGCGGCGGCGATCGGGTTCAGCCTTGGCAACGACCTTTTGATCGTTGTGGGTGCGCTTGTTGGCTCGTCCGGTGCGATCCTGTCGTACATCATGTGCAAGGCGATGAACCGTTCGTTCATCAGCGTCATTCTGGGCGGCTTTGGTGGCCCCGCGGGTGAACAGATGGCGGTAGAAGGCGAGCAGATCGCGATTGATGTCGACGGCGTTGCGGCGGCTTTGAATGAGGCCGACAGCATCATCATCATCCCCGGCTACGGCATGGCGGTGGCACAGGCGCAGCAGGCGGTCAGCGAACTGACCAGCAAATTGCGCGCCAAAGGCAAGAACGTGCGTTTTGCCATCCACCCGGTGGCGGGCCGTCTGCCCGGCCACATGAATGTGCTTCTGGCCGAGGCGCGCGTGCCTTATGACATCGTGATGGAAATGGACGAGATCAACGAGGATTTCCCCGACACCGATGTGGCGATTGTCATCGGCTCCAACGACATCGTGAACCCGGCTGCACAGGATGATCCCAACAGCCCCATCGCCGGCATGCCGGTACTGGAATGCTGGAAGGCGAAACAGGTGTTTGTCAGCAAACGCGGTCAGGGCACCGGCTATTCCGGTATCGAGAACCCGCTGTTTTACAAGGAAAACACCCGCATGTTCTATGGCGACGCCAAGGACAGCATCAACAGCCTGCTGCCCAAGATCGACTGAGGCACTGCGCAGATCATTGAAAAGGGCGTCCTGCACAGGGCGCCCTTTTCAAATGAACAGAGGGTCTTTGGGCGTTTTTGCAGCGACTAAGCCGAAGACAGGTTATTGTATGCCGCTGTGTGCCGCTAAGTTGTTGGTGTGACATAATAATCTGTTCCAATCGTGGGGGCAAGACATTAGGGTGCCTGCAACCTTCAGGAACACAGATATGCCGCCGATAAATGATAACCCCCTGCGCTATCAACTGGCCAATGAGTTGCACGCGCGCCCTTTTCCGTCGTTGGGTCCATCCTGTACGGCGGTCTTTCTGGCGATCAAGCAACCGCACGATGCGGCCAAGCGCGACCGCGATGCTGATCTGGCACACCTGACCGCGTTGTTGGATCGTTACGGTGCTGCTCATCCTCAGCCCGGCGCGACGCATTATTCCGGCAAGATCGGGCGGCATGTGCTGAAATGGGAAAGCCATACCGAATTTGTGACCTATACCGTCTTTACCGAAGGCGTCAGCACCCGGCCTTTTGATCCCGCAGATTTCGAAGTCTTTCCGGATGACTGGCTGGCCGACGCGCCCGGCCAGCGGATAACCTCGGCACTCGTGCGGGTTTCTCCCTGGGTCAGCAAGGACAAGACCCGCACCGAGATCAACGACTGGTTTGTGGCCGAAAGCGTGGCTGTGGCCCGTGTGCTGGATGATGCCGCGGTGATTGCAGGCGATTTCCGAATTGATCCGGCTGGGCATCTGCGGTTTTCCGTCACCGTGGCGCCAGAGACGGGTGAGCGCCGTATCGGCCGTATCGTCCAGCGCCTGTGCGAGATCGAGACCTACAAGGCGATGTCGATGCTGGGCTTTGCCCGCGTGCGTGACATGGGTGTGCAGATGGGGCAGACCGACGGCCACCTCAGTGGGCTGATCGGCGAAATGACGGGGGGGCATCAGCCAGCCGAGGAAACCCTGCAGGATCTGTTGAAAGTTTCAGCCGAGCTTGAGGCGATGGTGGCACAATCGTCGTTTCGTTTCGGGGCCACGGCGGCTTATTCTAAAATTGTGAACCAGCGCATCGACGTGCTGCGTGAAGAGCGCTTTGAAGGGCGGCAAACGTTTTCGGAATTCATGATGCGTCGTTACGAGCCTGCGATGCGCACGGTGTTGTCGTCGCAGGAACGTCTGGCCGCGATGGCAGACCGGGCAAGGCGTGCCGGAGAGCTATTGCGCACCCGTGTCGACGTGGAACGCAGTGCGCAAAACCAGGCATTGTTGGAAAGCATGGACCGCCGCGCCGATCTGCAACTGCGCCTGCAACGCACGGTCGAGGGGCTGTCGGTTGTCGCGATCAGCTATTACGCGGTATCGCTGTCGGGCTACCTGCTTTATCCGCTGACGGATGTGCTGGGGATCAGCAAAGGCATGATCATTGCTGCGGTGACCCTGCCGGTGGTGCTGACGGTCTGGTGGATGATCCGGCGTATTCACAAGAAAATGCACTGATACAGGCTGTTCATCGTGCCCTTGCGTACACGCTTTTTCGGGGCGGCACGCAAGGGAAGGTCATGCGCCTAGTTCACAAAGTGCAACTGGTCGAACTCCTGCCGCCACGCCGACACCTCGGGCATCATCGCGCTTGGGTCATTGCTGCGCAGCGCACCGGAAATCAACCCGGCCATGCGCGGTGCAGCCGCCACCGTCATGCCCCACCGCACCAGTTCCGGCGTGCCGATGCGCAGCCCGTTCATGTCGCCCTCGACCGGATCAATCGGCAGCCCGATCCCGCAGGCCAGAAACCCGGCCTGCCGCAGCTTTTTCGATGCTGCCTGACCGCCGCCAAAGCCGGCGGCCTTTACCGCAAACTGATGCGATCCGGTATAACCATCGGCGCCTTCAAACACCGGCAATCCTTCGTCTGCCAGCGCCTTGGCCAGGGCTTGAGACACGGCGATCATCTGCGCGGCGTAGGCCTGACCATGCGTGCGCCAATCCAGCATGGTCACCGCAAGTGCCGCCGATTTCGCGGCGTCGAAATTCGCCGTCATGCCCGGAAAGGCAATCGCATCCAGTCTTTCAGCCATTTCCGCATCGTCGGTGACAATCAGCCCGCCCGCCGGGCCGCCAAGCGATTTGTAGGTGCTCATGGTCATCAGATGGGCACCTTCTTTCAATGGATTGCGCCAGGCGCGCCCGGCGATGATCCCGCATTGATGGGCCGCATCAAACAGCACTTTCGCGCCTACCTCGTCGGCAATGTCCCGCACCTCGCGTACCGGATGCTCAAACAGGTTCAGACTGGCCCCGACGGTGATCAGTTTGGGCCGCTCTTTGCGCGCCAGATCAGCCAGGGCGTCCACGTCCACCGTATAGCCATCAGCGTTCACCGGCGCCTCAACTGTACGCAGGCCGTAGAGCCCGGCACAACCCGCCATATGATGCGTTACATGTCCGCCCACCGATGCGGGCGGCGCGATGATCGTATCGCCCGGTTTGCAGGTCGCCATGAAGCCGTAAAGGTTGGCAATCGCCCCCGAGGGCACGCGGATCTCGGCATAGGCGGCATCAAATATTTCGGCGCTCAGCTCGGCGGCGATCACCTCGATCTCTTCGATCGCTTCCAGACCCATCTCATACTTGTCTCCGGGATAGCCCAGCGACGGGCGTGATCCCATACCACTGGCCAGAAACGCCTCGGCACGCGGGTTCATCACGTTGGTGGCCGGGTTCAGGTTGAAACACTCGCGCTCGTGAATTTCGCGGTTTTTTTCGGCCAGACCTTCAAGTCGGCTCAGAATCTCGTCCCTTGTCTGGCTGGCGGTGCGGGTGGCAATGGATTGGACAAGGGTTTCGCAGTTTTCCGGCACCCAGGAACGGTGGTTAAGGGTCATCTCAAATCTCCATGGCATGTGTTGTCGTTACTCTGCTGCGATCTGCTGGACGGCGCAAACCAGAATATGTAAAAATCAGCTTAGAAAAACTAAGGCTAACAAATGTCCGTCTCTCCGCCGCGTCCCAAAGGCCCTCCGCTTAACGCCCTGCGCGCGTTCGAGGCCGCTGCCCGTCTGGGTGGCTTTGCCAATGCCGCAGATGAACTCTGCGTGACCCCTGGTGCCGTTTCGCAGCATATCAAGGCACTGGAAGAGTGGATTGGCGCCGACCTTTTCGAGCGGCGCTCACAAGGCGTGCGCCTGACCAGCTTTGGCTCCAGGGTTGCGCCGGGCTTTGCCGCAGCCTTTGACGCCATGGGAGGGGCGGTGCATGGCATGCGATCGGCCGCCCGCCAGAAGACGCTTCATATTGCAGCCCTGCCATCGGTGGCGCAGCTTTGGCTTTCGCCCCGCCTGCCGCTTGTACGCGCCCGATTGCCACAGCTTTCTCTGTCGGTCTCGGCTATCGAATCTCCTCCCAATCTGGCGCGCGAACTCTTTGATCTCAGTCTCTTTATCCGTCCCCCCACCGGTGCGGCCCACGAATTAATTCTGGCGCAGGATGCCATATTCCCTGTCTGCACACCGGACATCGCCGCGCGGTTGGGTGAACCGCAGGATTTGCTGAATGAAACCTTGCTGCACGACGCGCTCTGGCCCGGGGACTGGGCCGCCTGGGCCGCCAGCGCCATGCCCGGTCATTCTGCCCCTGACCGTGGCCCCCGCTTTTCGCTCTACAGTATCGCAGTGGAAGAGGCGCGCCATGGTGCGGGCGTTCTGATGGGGCATCAATGCCTTGTGCAATCGGCGCTGGACAGCGGCGCATTGGTGGCCCCGTTTGTCCAAAAGGTGCTGACGGGCAAAGCGCTGGTGCTGGAACACGCGGGCTTTGCTGGGGCCCGCGACGCTCTGGCCCCGGTTATTGCCCTGCTGAAACAAGGCTGAATCTGCGGCTTTCCCCTCTGGCCTTCGCGGTCTGCCTGCGGTATCCGGGCCGGGCTGCATTACGCTAAGGGGGCAATCCCATGTCCGATACCGTACCGTTCGAAAAACCAGGTCCAGTTGAGGCCAACCTGAAAAGCGCCATCGCCTCGACCGAGGAAATCATCGCCGAGGCGCGCGCTGGCCGGATGTATATCCTTGTTGATCACGAGGATCGCGAGAATGAGGGCGATCTGGTGATCCCGGCCGAATTCGCTGATGCGGCAGCCATTAATTTCATGGCCACCTATGGCCGCGGCCTGATCTGCCTGCCGATGACGTCGGAACGGATCGAGCATCTGGGCCTGCCGATGATGGCTGTCAATAACTCGTCGCGGCACGAGACCGCTTTCACTGTCTCGATAGAGGCCCGAGAAGGCGTCAGCACTGGCATTTCCGCCGCCGACCGCGCGCTGACCGTCGCCACAGCGATCAATGACAAGGTCGGGCCTGCCGACATCGCCACGCCAGGCCATGTCTTTCCGCTGCGCGCACGCACCGGCGGCGTTCTGATCCGCGCGGGCCATACCGAGGCCGCGGTGGATATTTCCCGGCTTGCGGGTCTGCATCCCTCGGGTGTGATCTGCGAGATCATGAAAGACGACGGCACCATGGCGCGTCTGCCCGACCTGATCGAATTCGGGCAGCAGCACGGGTTGAAAATCGGCACGATCAGCGACCTGATTGCCTATCGCCACAAGCACGACAACCTGGTGCGCGAGATGCGCCGCGAGACCGTGCACTCCAGCCATGGGGGCGCCTGGGAGATGCGGATTTTCGCAGATCAGATCAGCGGCACCGAACATGTGGTTCTGACCAAGGGCGACATCAGCGACGGCCAGCCGGTTCTGGCGCGCACCCATGCGCTTAATGCTCTGGAGGATGTGCTGGGTATCGGTTTGTCAAAAACCGCCAAAGGCCCCACCGGCAAGCTGCCCCGCGCGATGGAGATCATCGCGTCCGAGGGGCGCGGTGCTGTCTTCCTGTTCCGCCAGCCGCGTCCGAAACTGTCCGGCGAGATGGAGGATGACGACACCCCACGCACGATCAAACAGACCGGTCTGGGCGCGCAGATCATGCAGACCATGGGCCTGCAGGACCTGATCCTTCTGACCGACAGCCCCGATACGCGTTATCTGGGGCTGGATGCCTATGGTATCTCGATCACCGGCACCCGCCCTCTGAACAAAGGTTGATCCCAAATGGCTGAAAAAGAATACTCCCTGCCGCGCGCCAGCTTTGACAAACCGGTCAAGCTGCTGATCGTTGTGGCCCCGTTCTACCGCGACATTGCCGATAACCTGATTGCCGGTGCCAAGGCCGAGATCGAGGCGTCAGGCGGCACATGGGATCTGGTCGAGGTGCCCGGCGCGCTGGAGGTTCCCACCGCCATCGGCATCGCCGAGCGCCTGTCAAACTTTGATGGCTACGTCGCCCTTGGCTGCGTCATCCGGGGCGAAACCACGCACTATGAAACCGTCTGCAACGACAGTTCACGCGGCATCACCATGCTGGGTCTTCAGGGGCTGTGCATCGGCAACGGTATCCTGACGGTCGAAAACCGCGCGCAGGCCGAGGTGCGCGCCGATCCGGCGGCGATGAACAAAGGGGCAGGGGCTGCTGCTGCGGCCTTGCATCTTATCGCACTCACCCGTAAGTGGGGCGCTTCGCGCAAGGGGGTGGGCTTTATCCCCGAAGCGCAGGAATACAAGCTGGCAGGCGAGCTTAAGGATAACCCAAAGGCATGAACGACGACAAACCCCTTTCGGGCAACCAAAAGCGACAGATGAAATCCGCTGCCCGGCTTTACGCGGTGCAGGCGCTGTTTCAGATGGAACATTCCGGCCAGACGCTTGATTCCGTGCGGCTGGAGTTTCTTGATTTCCGCTTTGGCGCTCAGGTGGACGACGAAACCGACATGGCCGAGGGCGATGTCGACCTGTTTACCCGACTGCTGGAGGATGCGGTCAACCATCAGGTGCAGATTGACCAGATGACCGACCGGGCACTGGTGGCGAAATGGCCGATAAACCGGATTGATCCGACGATCCGCGCCCTTTTCCGCGCCGCCGGGGCCGAACTGACCCATTCCAACACCCCCCCCAAGGTGGTGATCATGGAATTCGTCGATATCGCCAAAAGCTTCTACCCCGAGGGCAAGGAATCCAAATTCGTCAACGCCGTACTGGATCACATGGCTCGCGAGGCCAAGCCCGAGGCGTTCTGAGTAGCGCAAAAAGGATTGGATGACCACTCTGAGCCCGTTGCAGACATTCTTCCGATGAAGCCAAAGGGCGCTAGCTTGCCACCTACCCCAATTCGGCCTAAGTTTGGTCTCGCAGTTAAGGCCGACGCAAAGGAAAATTAGGATGATACCGGAGACCATGAGGGCCATGCTGCTCACCGGACATGGCGGCCCCGACAAGCTGGTTTTGGATGACCATCATCCAGTCCCTACAATTACGCCGGAGGAAGTGCTGATCAAAGTTGGGGCCTGCGGTATCAACAACACTGACATCTGGGTTCGCGAGGGCGCCTACGGAAGCTCGGACGATCCCGAAGAAGTCACTTCATTCGGTGACAGCCCCTTGCAGTTTCCCCTAATTCAGGGGGCTGACATTGTTGGCACGATTGCCGCGTGCGGTGATGCGATCGATCCATCGCGACTTGGGGAACGGGTCATGGTCGATTTCGGAATCTACTCTGGTGAGGGAGTCGATATCGCGAGCCACGACTATATCGGTTCGTACCGACCAGGCGGGTTTGCGGAATATGTAGCGGTTCCTGCGGTGAATGCTCACCAGATTGAAACTGAGTTGAGCGATGCAGAAATGGCGACATTTTGTTGTGCCTACGTGACTGGAGAACACATGCTGCGCAGAGCGCGCGTATGCGAAGGCGAACGGGTATTGGTCACCGGGGCATCGGGCGGTGTGGGTTCAGGTGTCATTCAATTGTGCCGTGCACGAGGTGCGATCCCATATGGCGTGGTGGGCACCGGTAAAGAAGATCTTGTGCGCTCAATAGGGGCTGAAGAGGTCGTGGAGCGGGGCTGCAAAGACTTGGTGTCTGCCGTCCAAGCTGCCACAGGTGGCGCAGTTATTGATGTGATCGTGGACACGGTGGCAGGTCCAATGATGCCCGATCTGATCGAGGTGTTGCGACCCGGGGGGCGGTATGCGACGTGCGGCGCAATGGGTGGTCCGATCGTTGAACTCGATATGCGTCGCATTTATCTCAAGAACATCGAAATCCACGGTGCAACACAGGGCACTCGCCGCGACTTCGCGGCGGTCCGTGACTATGTCCTGTCAGGCGCGATCAGACCGTTGTTAGCGGGCGCATTTCCGCTCGCGGAACTTGCCCGAGCCCAAGAGACGTTCGGCAGGAAGGACTTTGTCGGCAAGCTTGTGGTCACCGTAAACTCGTAGCGTCCAGAGGTCTGCTCGGTCCGCATATTGGACGTTTCTCCAGCTTTACATTTCAAATGAACATTCGGCAAACCTCGGCCAAGCCCGAGAGTTTGCGCTAAACCTCGGTTCCTCCCCTTGAGATATCCCGGCTGACCACGATATAATAAAGCACCAGACTGGGGGAGTCGTCCAATGCCCAAGCTTATCCGCCTCTACATCACCAATGTCCTCATCGGATTTGGCATCGCGGGTGTTTTTGTGGGCATGCTGCTGTATTTCAACATCGGCAATCTTTGGCATCTGATCTCCACCTCCGACAAGGGCTGGCTGGCACTGGTTATCCTCTGGGTGGCCAATGGTATCGTCTTTGCCGGCGTGCAATTTGCTATCGCCGTCATGAAGATGAAGGATGACGACGATGATGACGGTCCCGGTGGCGGCAAGCGTCAGCATGTCGCGATGCGGCGTGAATTTGCCACGATCCCGGTACGCGTCGACAAAGGCCGCGCGCAAGGTTTCTGGCAGAAGCGCTAAGTCTTGATTTCTGGAAAACCGGGCTGATGCGTACGTTTTGTACGCCCATTTCTGAATCGCACCCGAATTGCGTACGATTTTTACGTACAAAACGTACGGATCGTACGAAACAGGGTGGTGTGGCGGGACCGCACGAACCGTGTGGTTATCTCATTCCCGAGGACCTGTATATACAGGTGGGCACCGGGTAACCGGACCAGGATCCGGACAGAGCCAGCTCCCTCGGAATTGCTTAAGGCCACCGGAATGCAACCATCCACAAGAAGCGCAGAACCCGCCACTGACAACAGTTAGTCCTTAGCGGGGCCCACGGCAAGGGGTTGCATGTGTTCATCTTTTGTTCATAATTTCCACATGGATGTTCAAAGTGATCAAAATCTGATGCCTGGCCAGCTTCTTGCGCGGGGTGTTTGCCGTCACTTGTTGGGCTATGATTTTGTTTCAATTGAAGAATTTGTACCTGAGAAGGGCAAGCGCGTGGATGTCATGGCGCTTGGCCCCAAGGGCGAGATCTGGGTGATCGAGTGCAAATCCTCGCGCGTCGATTTTACGTCAGATGCAAAATGGCAAGGATACCTGGATTGGTGCGATCGTTATTTCTGGGCCGTGGATGAAGATTTTCCGACCGATCTTTTGCCCGACAGCACCGGTCTGATTATTGCCGACGCCTATAATGCCGAGATCATCCGCATGGCCCCTGAGGTCAAACTTGCCCCGGCGCGCCGCACTGTGTTGATCCGAAAATTTGCCCGTCATGCCGCCAGACGCCTGCACGGGTTTCGCGATCCGCGTTTATGACTTCCGTCCCTGTGCCGCTTTCGCCGCCGCCATGATTTCCGAGGCAATTTCCTCGGCCTCTTCAGGGGTGAAATCCATTGGAATTTCAATGCCTTGAGATTCGATATAAATGCGCACCATACCCTGATCGGTGGGGCCGATTTGAAGGTTGGCCTCAACGTCGCTTTCGGTATCAATACCCATCGGAATCTCCTTTTATCAGGCGTTCAGGTACTGTTTTTAGGTCACCTTGGCAAGCTCTGGCTATCTATCCAAAAATTGATCTTTCAGCAGTTTTTACCACGCAACAGGCTTGCATTTCGGAGAAGGTAACGATAAATCGCCCAACAGTGCCGCCGTAGCTCAGTTGGTTAGAGCGCTTGATTGTGGATCAAGAGGTCCCCCGTTCGAGCCGGGGCGGTGGTACCACCATCCAACAGAGATTTTCGGCCCCTATGTTTCAGGGCACGGTGAGGCCGCGATTTCGTTCAGAATGACGCTCTGTATCCGAATTGAAATACCATGCTTGTATTCTGATCGAGGTCCAGTGTCGGATCAAGCGGACCCGCCAAATTGGAATCCGGCCGGTGATATTTGATCTCAGGTGTTGTGCCGTATTCCAACCCAGCCGATAGCGTTAAAGCCTTGTTTTCGTCCGCCAGGGTGTAGGATGCCTTGAGCGTTGCGTTCAACAAGCTGTCATCAAAGCTGTGTCTTTGACTGTTGGTGAAATTCAGCGCGCCACCCAAACCGGTGGCGTTCACAGAGTCGGTCACGTCGATATTGTAAAAATCGTATCCAACCGTACCGGTGACCCGAAACGTGTTGGTAAGGTTATTGCGCCCGCGAAAGGACTTGCTGGTCGAAAGACCCGCGTAGGCACCATAGCTGTCACTGTCGAACTTGGTGCTGTAGTCTGCGTTCCAAGCGGAATTAACGCCAAATGCGGGGGTGTCAGCTGAAATAGAAACGTTCTCTCTTTGGTCGAACATTTTATAGCGAAGACCGCCAACAACGCTAAGTACGCCCAGACTTGGGCCAGAATTGATCGGTCGCCAGAAACTTCCTGATGGCGTGGCAACAAGTTCTTCGCGCACGCCATCTGCATTGATCCGTATGGGATGTAAAAAATCAAACGACAGTCCAAAGGAATCGCGATCAACATTGAACGAACCATTTTGGATATCAGTCGGCGAATTGATGAAAACCCCCGGCATCCCGCCCATGCTGGTCACACCCAACCCGTTGAGAAACTGAAGATTATTGACGCTATCCGAGCCTTCAAGGAACGAGCCATTCAATCCCAGACCAAGGGTAGTTGGCAAAATACGACCTGTATCCAGGCAATAACCGGTGCCCAAGCTATAGTCGGCGCCGGAAAGTTCGTAGTCAAAAGTTAAGGCGGGGTTTAACACGACTCCAATGTTTTCAGTTGCCATTGCCCCACGATGACGGTTGCTCAGATCCGTCTCGTAACCGGCGCCAAGGTTAGCGCCCGTAAAACTTGGAGTGAAATATAACGAGGTATCGCCGGGTTTCGTGTTGCACGCACCAGATGCCAACCCGTCGGTGACTACGCTATTTGCGATTGATCCGGTATCCTCACCAATCACGATCGTGCCAAACGAACCACTTACCTGCAGTACAGGTTCATCATTATTACCAGTGTCGGCATCGTCTTCAAAATCGACCCGGGTATTGAATGTCAGGCCATTGTCCAGTGTGATGCGGGGGTTGATATAGATTTCTTCGTCTCGCACTTCTCCGATGCCGCCAGAATCGCTTTCGGCATAGCCGACCATTGCATTGTAATAGCCGCCAAGGCTGATTTCCCATTCGGCCGCAAATACTGGTACTGTATATACGCTCGTCAAAAGAAGGGCCGTTAGCCCCGGTGTCTTGCCATGCATTTTAATTTCCTTCCCTCAAATTCACGTCAAACCCCAAAGATGACGTTAGGTAAGGGTATCACGAATTCCGGTTTTTACAATTCTCAGGAAACCAGCTGGCAAACCCTTTGCGCGCATACAAAGATTGTAAGAATGGTGCGGACAAAGGCGGGTACCGGGCGGTCAGCGGGGACTAATTGTAATTTCCTTGCGTAATTCATTGGTATCGCGGTCATAAATCAGGATGCGATCATCGGTGGTGACCACGGCATACCAGTTTCCACCTTGGGTAAAGGCACTGGCCTTGGCACCCTCGGGCAACGTAATCGTGTCTGGGAGTTTGGGGCCAAAGGCATCCGAGAAGCGGATGACAAACAGCACGACGATCACTATGAAGCCCAGAATCATCGTGGCTGTCAGGACTGTTACCAGCAGGCGCAGATATTTCACCATTGCCGGATCAACCGGCTGAGGATTCTCATCCATGGGCACAGCCCCTTTATCATTCCGGATCCACAGCGATCCTCCTGGCCGTCTTGATAAGGCGCTTTCCCGTGATGTGCCAGAGGCGGCAAGCCTGTCACGCACGCGCCTTGCGCGGCTGATCGCAGAGGGGCAGGTGGCGCTGAATGGCAGGGTGGTGAGTGACCCAAAGGCAAAAGTAGCCGAAGGCGATGTTGTGGATATTACCGTTCCCGAGGTTGAAGACAGCCATATTGGCCCCGAAAACATCCCGCTGGACGTTATCCATGAGGATGCTGATCTGATTGTGATCAACAAGCCGGCTGGCATGGTTGTGCATCCCGCCCCCGGGACACCCACGGGCACACTGGTCAACGCGCTTTTGCATCATTGCGGCGACTCTCTATCGGGGGTCGGAGGAATGAAGCGGCCCGGGATAGTTCATAGAATTGACAAGGATACCAGTGGGTTGCTGGTTGTTGCCAAATCGGACCGTGCGCATCACGGCCTGGCTGCGCAGTTCGAAGCACATAGCGTCGAACGTAACTACCGCGCGGTGGTCTACGGCGTGCCGGATGCCAGCGACCCGCGCCTGCGCGGTATCAGGGGCGTCAGTTTTGAACCCGGCAATATCATGCGTATCACCACTCAACTGGCCAGGCACAAGACGGACCGTCAGAAACAGGCTGTAGTGTTTGATGGCGGTCGCCATGCCGTCACCCGGGCACGGATTGTCGAAAGTTTTGGCAGCCCTGCAGTGGTCGCCCTTGTAGATTGCTGGTTAGAGACCGGCCGTACCCATCAGATTCGTGTTCATATGGCGCATGCAGGGCACGGACTGGTTGGTGACGCGGTTTATGGTGGAAAACGCAAGTTGTCGGTTCAGGCGCTTTCAAGCGGGGGCCATACCGCTGCACGTGAGTTTAAACGTCAGGCGCTTCATGCATTGGTTTTGGGCTTTGAACACCCTGTTTCCGGGGCAAACATGCGGTTCGAGGCGCCTATACCGCCGGATATGGCTGCGCTGATCGCAGCATTGCGCGATTGAAATTTTTCGCACGCTCGCGTGTATCATTTGACACAAATCTGGCAAACCGACGGAAACGCGCCCATTTACCGTTAAACTAATCAGTTCATTTGCCTTGAAACGGGTTTGGAATGTTCCTAAATGAATGTTAACACCCTAAACATTGGGAGGGACAAAGGTTGAGTAACTACAAAAATCTGCCGGCCCCGACGCCGGAAGGCGGTCTGAACCGCTATATGCAGGAAATCCGGAAGTTTCCACTTCTGGAGCCCGAAGAAGAATACATGCTGGCCAAGCGTTGGGCAGAAGAGCAGGACACTGAAGCTGCGCATAAAATGGTAACAAGCCACCTTCGTCTGGCGGCGAAAATTGCGATGGGCTATCGCGGATATGGCTTGCCGCAAGCCGAGGTGATTTCCGAGGCAAATGTTGGCCTGATGCAGGCCGTTAAAAAATTCGACCCAGAGCGTGGTTTCCGCCTGGCGACCTATGCGATGTGGTGGATTCGGGCCAGTATTCAGGAATACGTTCTGCGTAGCTGGTCGATGGTCAAGCTGGGCACCACGTCGGCGCAGAAAAAGCTGTTTTTCAACCTTCGCAAGGCCAAGGCCAAAATCGGCGCTCTTGAAGAAGGTGATTTGCGCCCTGAAAACGTCAAACAGATTGCGACAGATCTGGGGGTGACCGAAGATGAAGTGATCAGCATGAACCGCCGGATGTCTGGCGGGGATGCTTCGCTGAACGCCACGGTCGGATCCGACGGCGAAGGCACCATGCAATGGCAGGACTGGCTGGAAGACGAGGATGCCGATCAGGCCGGCGATTACGAAGCACGTGACGAGTTGGAAGCGCGCCGTGAATTGCTTGCAGCAGCGATGGATGTGCTGAATGACCGCGAACGTGACATCCTTACGCAACGCCGCCTGAGCGATCAGACTGTGACGCTTGAAGAGCTTAGCAGCGCCTATGACGTCAGCCGCGAACGTATCCGTCAGATTGAAGTACGCGCGTTTGAAAAGCTGCAGAAACGTATGCGCACCCTGGCCCAGGAAAAGGGCATGCTGGTCCCTGCGTAAAGGCTTGGCGGCGTGCCCGAAACAAAGTAACCTCTCCCTTTACCGGGAGAGGTTTTTTAATGTCTGGTCACGGTGTTAAGCGCGCTCAGGATCGATCTCAGATTGCGCGGTGGTCGACAGCCCCGCGCATTGTCTCGTTGGTGTTTATCGTGACTATGGTTGCGGCCTCTTGTGCCCCTCGCAACACAGCGCAAAGGGCTGCGGCGCATCCTTCAGCGCGCATTGAACCAATCTACGTCGCAACCCAACGCGAACTTAACCGAACCGGCCCGGTTTTCGGCGAGCAGCGACCGCGCGATGTGAACTATTTCCGCGCTGATATTTCTGTACCTTCGACCCATGAAAGCGGCCTTATTGAATGGCCCAAAGGTCCGCCTGATGCGGCAACCGATTTTGTAGTCATAGACACGCAGGTCTTCGGCAACAGCAGCGCCTTTGTGCGTCAGGTACATGCCGAGACACCGGGCCGGGAAACGCTGGTGTTTGTCCATGGGTATAACAACACGTTGTCAGAATCGATGTATCGGCTGGCTCAGATTCAAACGGATTTTGAGACAGGAATGCCATCGGTTCTGTTTTCCTGGCCTTCTGCCGGGGATCCGCGCGGTTACATCTATGACCGCGACAGTATTTTGTTTTCGCGTGATGATCTTGAAGAGACACTAAAGGTGCTGACCACCGGTTCAGGGGAAAAGGTGTTTTTGATTGCCCACTCCTTGGGGTCGCATCTGGTAATGGAGGTTTTGCGGCAGGCGGCTCAGCGCGGGGATCGGCGGTTGCTGAACAGGATCAGCGGGGTGGTCCTGATGTCGCCCGATATCGATCCCGATCTTTTCCGACGTCAGGCCGAAGCCATTGGCAAGCTGCCACAACCGTTTTTTATCTTCATTTCGCGACAGGACCGCGCATTAAGTCTTGCCGGATTCCTGACCGGTCAAAAACCCCGGCTGGGGGTTATCGACGCGCCCGAACAGATGAAGGGTCTGGATGTGACGGTGGTGGACTTCACTGAACTGGCTGATGGAGAAGGGTTTAATCACTTTGTTCCGGTGACATCACCGGCTGCGATTACCGTGCTGAACGGGATGATTGATCAGGCCGGGCGCCGGGGAACCGGGTTTGGAAAATTCATGGTATTGAAAGCGCAGCCGTAACGCATAGCTATTCTATGCCCGGGTAAGTGCAGGTTTGTTTCTACAGGATAGGAGGACGCCATGGCCGGAGGATGGGCCCGCGACGGCGCGGTAAGCGAGCAGATCGAGGCGTCAATCAGTGATGAACTGGCGCGGATGCAGGCGCGCAAGCGGCCTGTGGGCGAAAGCCTGACCCATTGTGCCGACTGTGAAGAACCAATCCCCGAAGCGCGGCGTGTGGCGCTGCCGGGCGTGAAGCTGTGCATTGATTGCGCGGCCGATGTGCAAAGCCAGCAGCAGGCGCGCGGCGGGATTAACCGGCGAGGGTCAAAGGACAGTCAGCTGAAGTGAGGGGATGTCTGACCTGAACCCATTCTTCAAAATGCGGCGGCACGAATAAACTACCGTTTAGCAATACACTGCGGTCATTTTTTCCGCGAATAGACATGATCAATGCGGCCTTTTGGGTGTGAATGGCCGTGAACCCTATGGATTACTGTGAACATGCCAGTGAAGATCCATACCAGGATCGAACACTGTGACGGGGCCGTCAGCGGTGTCGATTTTATCGGGGTAGGTAACAGGATCGCCTTTGGTCAGGGTGATCGTGTCGGCGTTCACCGGGAGGCCATAAAAGGCTGGACCGTTGAGCGAGGTAAAGCCTTCAAGCCGGTCAAGCGCGCCCATCTCCTCAAACACATGGGCGAGGATCGACATGGTGTTGGTGGCGGTAAAGCAGCCGGCGCAGCCGCAAGCGCTCTCCTTATTCGCATCGGTGTGCGGGGCGCTGTCGGTGCCGAGGAAAAACCGCTTGTCGCCGCTGGTCGCTGCCGCGCGCAGGGCCAGACGATGCTCTTCGCGTTTTGCGACGGGCAGGCAGTAGTAATGCGGTTTGATTCCACCCACCAGAATATGGTTGCGGTTGATGATCAGGTGGTGCGTGGTGATGGTGGCAGCAAGATTGTCCTGCGATTTGGCATAGTCCACCCCATTGGAGGTGGTGATATGTTCCATCACCGTGCGCAGGCCGGGTGTGGTGCGCCGGATCGGGTCAAGGACGCGGTCAATGAAAACTGCTTCGCGGTCAAAGATGTCGATTTCATTGTCGGTCACTTCGCCGTGCAGGCAAAGCGGCAGGCCGATTTCAGCCATTTTTTCCAGCACACCGCGCACCTTGTCAAAATCTGCCACACCGCTGGCCGAGTTTGTGGTCGCACCCGCAGGGTAGAGTTTGACCGCGCTGATCAATCCGCTGGCATGGGCGGCGGCCACGTCCGACGGATCGGTATTTTCGGTCAGGTAGAGTGTCATCAACGGGGTGAAGTCGTGGCCCTTGGTCAAGGCAGCCAGAATACGATCGCGGTAGGCTGCCGCCTGTGCTCCGGTTACCACCGGCGGCACCAGATTGGGCATGATGATGGCGCGGGCGAAATGGCGCGAGGTTTCGGGCAGGACGGCTTGCAACATAGCGCCGTCACGCAGGTGCAGGTGCCAGTCGTCGGGTCGGCGGAGGGTCAGTTTTTGGCTCATGGCTTGGCTTTACACAATCGCGAAAGGCAGTGCCAGATGTGCCGTGCGCGAATTTAATGGTGCAAAGGCCCCGCATCGCCCCGCGGGCGGTGAGACAGGCCTTTCTCCGCCCGCGTCAGGGCCGTCAGAAACTTTGGCTCGTCGCGTTGCTGCAACACCTTACGACAGAGAATACTGGTCAGCAGTGATCGGTCATCGATTGTCAGACGTCGCAAGAGGTTGGTTTGATACTCGGGGTCTTTGTGACGCTCGCGCAGCAGACGGGCCAGACTGAGCGGTGTCAGCTTGTCGGCGCTCAGTTGTGCCAGCAGGCGCGGCAGAAGTTGCATGCGGATCAAGGCCTCATCCAGGCGTGGGCCCAGAAAGCGCGTTCGAATTCGCTCGATATGAGGGCGATAGAAAAGCGCGGCATGCATGGCATCAAGTTCGACCTCGGGATCGTAGAGAACGAAGGCCTGAGCGGCCGCCTCCAACATGTCCGGGGCATAGCCGTATCGGTCATCAAAGGCGGTTCTGCGCATGCGCAGGAACCGGTCGTCCCATTCTGTCAGCCGCGGGTCAAGCGTGGCCTGGGGTTGCAACACCAGAACCTTGGCACCGGGGGCCACAACCGAAAAAGCCGCCGCTGCATAGCCACAAGGGCCGGCGCCGTAAAAGATTACCTGGTCAAATTCGTCGAAGAAACCGTCATCGACCAGCCGGTCGAAATAGGCGTAAACCCGTTCGTTGCGAAACCAGGTGTCACCATTGCTGACAAGTGCCAGATGCGACCAGCCAAGCGCACGAACCATAGTCCAGCCAAGCGGATGGGCGATTTCCGATTGGGCCCTGACGCGTTTGTGGGTGTCAAAAGTCACCAGAAGGGTTTGTTTTTCTTCTAGAAAGGCCGCGACATGCTTGTCGCCAAGAGTTTCGACATAGCCGTCTTCGTCGATTATATCGGAAAGTGCCTCAAGCCAGCGGCTCCAGTCCAAATCGGATAAATCTGCGTCAAAGCGGTTTGAATTGTCTTGCATAATATAAATCCTGAATACTGATACGACCGCCTGAACACAGGGAACTGGTTTTTAGGTGTATGCCGCAATTCTGGCATAAGCTGGAAATTTCCAAGAGATATTTGCGCTTTCCGGGGGACCCAGCTGCGACGTTGGTACCCTTGACGACAGCAAGGCCCCCATGCAGTGCTGCCCGGGTACGGAGGTTATTATGAGAAAACCCGCATCTATCGAAAAAGTCCAGTGCTTGTTGGCAGGTGAACACTATGTTTCCAGTCGGGCACTAAGCACGGTTACCTACCTGGCGTTGCATTTGGGCCGTCCGCTGTTTCTGGAGGGGGAAGCGGGCACCGGGAAAACCGAAATTGCCAAGGCATTGGCCGCGGCCCTTGGGCGGCGGCTGATTCGGCTGCAATGCTATGAGGGGCTGGATGCATCCTCGGCAGTATATGAATGGAATTTCGCCGAACAGATGATCGCCATTCGTACGGCCGAAGCTTCGGGCGGGGTGGACCGCGATATGCTGAAAGACGAGTTGTTCACCGAGGAATTCCTGATTGAGCGTCCACTCTTGCAGGCGATGCGGCCGCAGCCCGGCGGCGCTCCGGTGCTGCTGATCGACGAGATCGACCGCACAGACGAACCGTTCGAGGCGTTCCTGCTGGAGGCTTTGTCAGATTTTCAGGTCACCATTCCCGAACTCGGCACGATCCAAGCGACCGAGCCCCCGATTGTGATCCTGACCTCGAACCGCACGCGCGAGGTGCATGATGCTCTCAAACGCCGATGCCTGTATCACTGGGTGGAATATCCGACATTCGAGCGTGAAATCGAGATCCTGCAGGCCAGGGCACCCGAGGCGTCAGAGGCGCTCAGCCGCGAGGTGGTAGCCTTTGTGCAGGCGCTGCGCACCGAAGACCTGTTCAAGAAACCGGGCGTTGCCGAAACCATCGACTGGGCGAAATGCCTGCTGGCGCTGGATGTGATCAGCCTGAGCCCCGAGGTCATCGCCGACACCGTGGGCGCGATCCTGAAATATCAGGACGATATCCAGAAATTGCAGGGGTCCGAGGCCAAACGCATCCTCGATGAGGTGCGCGCCACGCTGGATCCTGTTTGATGTTTCTTCGTGCTGAAAATACCCTCGGTGGGGAGCGGTGCAGACAGCCCCCCACCTTTGCGGCCAGAGGTAACGCAGATGGTTGAATTCCCCGCGCTTGATCTGCCTGAAAACCCCAAGCTGACCCATAATATCACTCATTTTGCACGGGCGCTCAGGGCCGCCGGGCTGCCGATTGGCCCGGGGCGGGTGATCGACGCCATCCGCGCGGTCGAGGCAGCGGGATTTACGTCGAAAGCAGATTTTTTCTATACGCTGCGCGCCTGCTTCGTGAACCGGCCGGAGCATCTGCAGGTCTTTGCGCAGGTGTTCCGGCTTTACTGGCGCGATCCGCGCTATGTGGAACATATGATGGCGATGATGCTGCCAGCCATTCGCGGCGTGCAGGAAGAGCGCGGTGCGCAGCCAGCCGAGAAACGCGCGGCCGAGGCTTTGCTGGATGGGGTTCAACGCGATATCCCCGAGATGGACGAATCCGAGGGTGAAACCAGGATCGAGATTGACGCCAGCGCCACCATGTCGGGCGAGGAACGCCTGCGTAGCCTGGATTTCGAGCAGATGAGCACGGCAGAGATCGCGCAGGCCAAACGCATGTTGGCCCAGCTGAAACTGCCAGTGAAACCGCTCGCCTCGCGGCGCGGGCAGCCCAGCCATACAGGCCACCGCGTGGATGCGCGCAAGACCCTGCGGGCAGCGATGCGCCGGGGGGGCGAGATTCGCCGTATCCATCTGAAAAAGCCACGGGACCGCTGGCCCAATCTGGTGGTGCTGTGCGATATTTCCGGCTCGATGAGTCAATACAGCCGGATGGTTCTGCATTTCTTGCATGCAGTGGCGAATGAAAAAGGTGCCGGTTGGGCAAAGGTGCATGCCTTTACCTTTGGTACAAGGCTGACCAACATCACCCGCCATCTGGCCACGCGCGATGTTGATGCAGCACTGGCCGCCGCAGGTAAGCAGGCGCAGGACTGGGAGGGCGGTACCCGCATCGGGGCCTGTCTGCACGAATTCAACCGCGACTGGTCGCGCCGGGTGATGGGGCAGGGCGCGGTGGTGCTGTTGATCACTGACGGGCTGGACCGCGATGACCCGGAAAAGTTGAGCCACGAGATGGAGCGGTTGCATCTGAGCGCGCGCCGTCTGATCTGGCTGAACCCGCTATTGCGCTGGGAAGGGTTTGCTGCCAAGGCGCAGGGCATCAAGGCAATGCTGCCCTATGTGGATGCGTTTCGCGCGGGCCATTCGATCGCCACGCTGGAAGATCTGGCAAAAGCGATTTCCGCGCCAGGTGACAGCGGTGAAAAGGCCCGTTTGATGGCATCGTTGCACCGCTGACACAGGCGCGACTTCGATTTTTCGCGAAAAATCGTTTACCGAGGGGAAAGGTGAATTTGATTTAAATCAATGCGGCATGCCGGGCTTCGTTATATTCTTAAAGTTGAATGTGAAACCGAAAGGATGCAGCCATGGTACTTAATTGGAAAATCGGTGGGGTGTTGCTGGGCCTTGTTTTTTTCGCGGCGGTATTGCTGGTCAAGCCGATCGGCGTGTCGACACAGTTTGTTATTCTGGATGCCATTATCGGCGATACGGTCAGCCCGGGGCTGATTACGCAAACGGACCAGGGTGTGACCTCGAATAATGCCTATCTGGCGAAATCGGGTGGTAAATACGCCAAGAGCGCCGCCAACCCTCTCAACTACAGTTTTATATTTGTACTGGCGATGATGGCGGGGGCCTTTACCTCGGCCCTGCTGCGCGGTGGCGTGGGTGCCGATGAGCGGCGCCTGCCTGCGATCTGGTGCGCCAACTATGGCGACACACCGGTAAAGCGCTATGCAATGGCGTTCATGGGAGGCTTTGTGGTGCTTTACGGCGCACGGCTGGCCGGCGGCTGCACGTCGGGCCATATGATGAGTGGGACGATGCAGACGGCGATCTCGGGCTATATCTTTGCGGCTGCTGCTTTTGCTGCCGCCATACCCGTCGCCATGAAACTTTATCCGCAGGAGGGCTGAGCGATGACGACGATCTTACTTGCAATTCTGATTGGTGCCGCTTTTGGCGCTGTGCTGGACCGGATCGGGGCGACCAACCCCAACTGGATCATCAGGATGCTGAACCTGACCAGCCTGCACCTGATGAAAACCATTTTGCTGGCCATTGGTGTCGGCTCTATCCTCATGTTTGCCGGTCAAATGGCGGGTCTTGTCGATGTCGGTCATATGAGCGTGAAAGCCGTTTATGTGGGCGTTGCCATTGGCGGTTTGCTGTTAGGAGCGGGCTGGGCCGCGTCGGGCTATTGTCCTGGTACCGGTGTTTGTGCAGCGGCCTCGGGACGCTATGATGCATGGTTTTTCATCATTGGCGGCCTGCTGGGGGCGGCGGCCTATATGCTCAGCTATCCGTTCTGGAAAGCAACCGGCCTGTTGTCCGGCAGCACAATGACCCTTGGCGCGGTGCCAGGTGCGGATTATCCGGCGCTGATCAACCTGCCCGGCGATGTGGTCGGGCTTGCCATGGGCGTTCTGTTTGTCATTGTAGCCTTTGTTTTGCCTGAACGGTTGGCAGGACAGGGTGCGCCGGTGGCCGCGCAATAATTCCTGCGAAAACCTTTGGAAACGGCCGTCCCGATTGGGCGGCCGTTTTTATTGGTGGCGTCCATAGTATTTAGCCGTCCCATGTCTATCACAAGCCAGTGATGCGGGGCGGTTAACACGGGTCCGGCCTTGCCTATTCGATAAGGCCCCTTCAGCATCGCCTGCAAGGTCAGGATGGCAGAACCCATGTCGAGAAGAGGTGGAAATGAAACGTTTAGGCTTGGTTGCAGGTCTTGTGCTGTTTGGCGCGGCGCTCTTCTGGATGACGCGGCCCGCGCCTTATGACACAGGCGCGCCCTTGCGGACAAGCGAAGGGCCCGTGCATCTGCTGGAGGGCCTTGAGACGGAGGTTTTGCCAAGGGGCTGGCTGCACAGGACATTCTTTCGTGTCACGCCGACACAGTACCGAATGACTGAAGCAGACGGCGCGCGTGCTCTGCGTTGCACCACCAATAACAGCGCGTCGATCCTGGCGCGTGATACAAGGATTGCCGTGGCGGACCTGCCTATGTTGTCCTGGCGATGGAAAGTGGTCCAGCCAATTGCAAGCGATGTGGATGAATCGACGGAAGAGGGCGATGATCACCCGCTACGCCTATACCTGCGCTTTGCCAATCAAGACGGCGACACGCGTGGTGCCGAGATTATCTGGAGCAACAAAAAATACGCCCCCGGCGACTTCAAGATCATCGGGTCATTTTATCACTACGTGGCTAATGGGCTGCCTGAAAATATCGGCCAGTGGCATGACCAGGCGGTTGATCTGCGCCGACTTTACCAGGATATCGGCGGTACCGGCACACCTGTTCTGGAGACGCTTGGGGTCTTTTGTGACAGTGACAATACCGGGGCTAAAAGCGGTGGGTTCATTGCAAAGATTGTCCTGTCGGCGGCTGATCCGGCCTAGGCCTGTTGGGGTGCCTGCATGACAGGCTGCCATTGCACTGGGTTTCATTCGTTAATACCTATGTTCTGGCCCCGACCAAAGCAGAATGCGCCGGCAGTGCGGACTTGCGCTACAGGGCGGGGTTAGGAGGGCCTTATGGACCGATTTGACAATATTCCCGAAACAGCTTTGCGCTGGCATGACGAGGGCAAGGGCGCCGCGCTGGCCACGGTGGTGCAGACATGGGGCAGCGCGCCGCGCCGGGTGGGCAGTCAGTTGGCGATTTCCGGCGCAGGCGAGATCGAAGGCTCGGTTTCGGGCGGCTGTGTCGAGGGCGCGGTGGTGGCCGAGGCGCTGGATGCCATATCGACCGGCAAACCGGTGATGCTGGAATACGGCGTCAGTGACGGCGATGCTTTTGCTGTGGGATTGGCTTGTGGCGGCACCATCCGGGTGCTGGTGGAACCGATTGGCCCGGTTATGCCCCTACAGGTTCTGCGGAATCTGGTGCTGGCGCGTGATGCACGAGTGCCGGTCGCTTACATCACCGGCAAGGACGTGGAACGACGGCTGGTCCGCGACGGTTTTGATGACCGGTTTCGAATGGACCGTTCAGGTTTTGAAGAGGATGGCGAAACCTTTGTGGCGATCCATAACCCGCCGCTGCGGCTGATCATCGTTGGCGCGGTGCATATCGCACAGGCGCTGGTGCCGATGGCGCGGATTGCTGGTTTTGATCCGTTGTTGATCGACCCGCGCGAAAGTTTTGGCTCGGCCGACCGGTTTCCGGGCGAAACCATTCTGCATGACTGGCCGGACGAGGGTGTGCAGGCCTATGGTCTGGACAGTCGCACCGCCTTAGTTTTGCTGACCCATGATCCGAAACTGGATGATCCGGCGCTGGAGCAGGCGTTGAAAAGCCATGCCTTCTATATTGGCGCGCTGGGATCGACCCGGACTCATGCCAAGCGGGTCGAACGTTTGCGGGAAAGCGGGTTCAGCGAGGCCGAGATCGGCCGTATACACGGCCCTGTCGGTCTTGACCTTGGCGCGGCAAGCCCGGCTGAAATTGCTGTCAGCATATTGGCGCAAATGCTCATGGTCCTGAGGAAAGGCGCATGAAGTTTGGCCCGGTCGCGATCGCACAGGCCGAAGGCGCCATTCTGGCGCATTCACTTCAGTTGCCGGGCGGACGGTTGCGCAAGGGGGTAGTGCTGGACGCCGGCCATATCGCTGACTTGCAGGCTGCCGGAATCGCAAATGTCATTGCTGCGCGGCTTGAACTGGACGACCTGCACGAGGATGAGGCCGCCTGGCATCTGGCCGGGGCAATCCTGAACGGGGCCCCGCATCTTCACCTGACAACGCCTTTTACCGGTCGTGTCAATCTGATTGCAGACCGCGCCGGGGTGGTGCAGCTGGATTCCAATCGTCTGAACGCGGCCAATGCGGTGCATCCGATGATCACGGTGGCCACCGTGCCGGATTTTCAGCAGATGGCGAAGGGAGGGATGGTCGCCACGGTCAAGATCATTGCCTATGGCGTGCCCGAGGCAGACGTGACCCGCGCCGCGGATCTGGCCCGCGCTGCCATCAGATTGTCGGTGCCAACGCATCGTAGTGCCAGTCTGATCATCACTGAAATTCCCGGCGGGCCAGGGGATAAGGGCGCTGCGGCCATCGCGGCCCGGATCCGGGCGCTGGATATGGCTCTGGCCGAGACCACGCTGTGTGCGCATGAGTCGCCGGTACTGTCCGAGACCATCGCCCGGGCCCGGGGCGAGATCATTCTGATCCTCACCGGCTCTGCCACATCGGATGCCTATGATACGGCGCCTCAGGCGCTGCGGCTGGCAGGGGGGCAGGTTGAAAGGTTCGGAATGCCTGTTGATCCGGGCAACCTGCTGTTTATCGGCACCTTGGGCGACAAGCCGGTGATCGGCTTGCCGGGCTGTGCGCGGTCCCCGGCACTGAATGGCGCTGACTGGGTGTTGGCGCGGGTGGCCTGCGGCATTGTGGTGACAAGCGCTGATATTGCCGGGATGGGAGTGGGCGGATTGCTCAAGGAGATCCCGACACGACCGATGCCGCGCCGGGGAAAACAAGGGTAGCAGAAAACCAAGCCACCGCTTGTCTAGGTCAGTTCGTCCCCCTGCCTGACCAGTATTTCCGTCCAGCCACCAAGGTGATTGTCGCAACTTTCCTAGCTTGGAAACCGTACATGGGTAAGAGCAATATGGCTGCCCGCGCCCTTCGGTTTGAACTCAAGCGTGACGGTGCTGCCCTCAACGGAAAACGGGCTTTCCCAGGAAAATGCCAGACGGTGAGGGCGGTCGATCACCTGATAAACCCCGCCTTGGCGCATCTCATCGCTGCCATTGGCCATAACCAAATCAAACCGCCCTCCAACACGCGGGCCGGTTTCGGCCCTGGGTGTCGTCATGCCGGGGCCGGGCTGCATAAAGTGCCGCAGCAGGGCTGGGTCCAGCCTGGCGTCGAACACCTGTTCTGGCGGTGCGTTGATCGTCCGTTCGACAGTCAGTGTTAGGTCTTGGTGTGTGAGGGTCATTTGGAAGTCTCCGTGTTAAGCAGATCATCCAGCGCGTCAAGGCGAAGCACCCAGATTGAAAGAAGCTCCTCAAACCAGCTGTCGATGTCCCGCAGCGGGCCATGCTGCGCCAGAAGCGTCAGGATAAAGCGGCGTGTCGGATCGCTGGCAGCTTTGAATATATCGGTCAGCGGGTCATGTGATTTTCGTTCAACCTTATTGGTGAACAACATGCAGAGAGAGTTCAATCAATCAAAAGGATGAATGAAAGGCGGATATCCGATTGCGGCTGTGCGGGTAAAATTCAAGAATTTGGGTTCTCAAGCTGCCGGGCGCATGATTAACTCCTACCCAGAACAAAAATCAAAAAGGGAGGAGTCCATGTCACAGGTCAGCATGACAGTGAATGGCAAGGCGGTTTCGGCCGAATCTGAAGGGCGTACGTTATTGGTTGATTTTTTACGTGAGGGTTGTGGATTGACGGGGACGCATGTTGGGTGTGACACGTCGCAATGCGGGGCCTGTGTTGTGCATGTTGACGGGCGTG
>NZ_FWFL01000009.1 GCF_900172295.1 Roseovarius litorisediminis | reverse complement strand
CGGCTGGATCAATCTGCGAGACGTCCCAGTCCTCCTTCGGCGTCGAGTTCTGTTTGTTGGCATCTGCTTCGATCAGGCTTGCATCAATCGCCATGCGCTGACCGCTGACCAGACCTTCCGCGATGCAGCGCGCGACGGTCCCCTCGAACAGGTGGCGCAGAAGTTCGCTGTCGCGAAACCGACCATGCCGGTTTTTTGAAAACGTCGAGTGATCGGGGATGCGGTCGTTCAGATCAAGGCGGCAGAACCACCGATAAGCGAGGTTCAGATGCACCTCTTCGCAGAGCCGTCGCTCGGACCGGATACCGAAGCAATAGCCGACCAACAGCATGCGGATCAGCAGTTCGGGATCGACGGAGGGGCGGCCCGTGTGGCTGTAGAACTCCGCAAGATGCGTGCGGATGCCGCCAAGATCGACGAACCGGTCGATGGAGCGCAGCAGGTGATCCTGTGGGACATGATCCTCAAGCGAGAACTCGTAGAACAGCGCCGGTTGCGCTTCCTGCCTCGGTCCCATCATCGCCGGTCCTCCCCCTCGATTACAGGAATTGAATCAGCAGTTCAGACTTCGATCAAGGAAGAGTTTTTCAACAAAATAGGCTCGAAGCGACCATTGCTTTGGGAAATTATGCTTTGGGCGAGTGGGTTTCACCCACCCTGCACCCAACAAAAAACGCCGCCCCCGTGACAGGAGCGGCGTTTGTAGTGCCAGCCGTCTGAAAAAGCTTAGAAGCCCAGACCGGCGTATTTGTTTTTGAACTTCGACACGCGGCCGCCGGCATCCATAAGGCGGGCGCCGCCGCCGGTCCATGCGGGGTGCACGCTTGGGTCGATGTCAAGCGCCAGCGTGTCGCCTTCTTTGCCATAGGTCGAGCGCATCTGGACGATCGTGCCGTCGGTCATCTTTACGTCGATCATGTGATAATCGGGGTGAATGTCTTTTTTCATCGCGGCGATCCTTACGCTGAAGCGCCCTTGGCGGGCTTGTAGTGGGCGTTTTCTGCGATACGGGCCGATTTACCACGGCGCGAGCGCAGATAGTACAGCTTGGCGCGACGGACGCGGCCACGGCGTACAACTGTGATGCTGTCGATATTGGTCGAGAAAAGCGGGAACACACGCTCCACACCTTCGCCAAAGGAAATCTTGCGGACGGTGAACGAACCGGCAATGCCTTTGCCGTTGTTGCGGCCAATGCAGACACCTTCAAAGTTCTGAACCCGGGTGCGCGAGCCTTCGGTCACCCTAAAGCCAACGCGAACTGTGTCGCCGGCCCTGAAATCGGGAATGTCTTTCCCGAGCGAGGCAATCTGTTCTGCCTCCAACTGAGCGATAATATCCATCGCCATTCTCCTACTATGCTTGCGGTTTTGATCCGCAAAGGTTTCTCGCGTCCCAAGAGCTCTTGGTCTTCTTCCGGGTCCCTGTGGTGCCATTTGGCACGGCAAGCCCGCCAGAGTTCAGGTCGTCATTATCTGAGGCTGTCTGTAAGGGCAGGTCGCCAGAGGCCGAAGAAGGCCGGATGGACCGTGGTGCCAACAACAAACAGGCCCGGAGCCGCAAAGCGATTCCGAACCAGCGGACGTATAGGCGGGAAAGCGGGGCGGATCAAGCCTTGAGATGGCGATGGCCGCCGAGTGACGGGACAAGACCCATGACTTTTTTCCCGCCGACTGCACAGGGCTATTTTGGGCTGCCTGCGCAGCCTGACAGCAGCACACTGAATATTCGGCACATCCTACTGGGTTGTCATGAGTTTGTTGCTTTTCTTGATTATTTCTTCGAATGAGGATACCAATAAGTGGAAACGTTTCCACAGGGGGGGGATCGTGCGCCAGCCGGTCACGATAAAAGATGTAGCGCAACATGCGGGCTGCGGCGTTGCCTCTGTCAGCCGCGTTTTGAATGACTCGGGTCCGTCCAGTGCGGATTTGCGCCAGCGGGTGATTGCTGCGGTTGACGACCTTGGGTTTGAATTCAGCGAAGTCGGGCGATCGCTTCAGAGCAGTACAACGCGAACGATCGGATGTGTGGTGCCCTCTTTGGCAAACCCTGTCTATGCGGATGCGGTTCAGGGCGCACAGGAAACGTTTCGGCTGGCCGGATATCAAACTCTGCTTGTCTGTACGAACTATGACCCGGAGATCGAAACACAGGCCATACGGACCCTGACGGCGAAGCAGGTCGACGGGTTTGTTCTGACAGTCAGTGATGCGCTTGCCAGCGATGGGCTGAAATCAATTCAAAACCGCGAAATACCGCATTGTTTGTTGTTCAACATGGCGCCAGATGATGAACAGAGCTGGTCAGTTGATGATCGTTCGGCGGCAATGGCTGTGGCGGATGCATTTGTTGAGAAAGGGCACCGTCATGTGGGTTTTCTGGCGCTCAAGTTCAAAAGCTCTGACCGCGCGCGTCAACGCTATCAGGGCTTTGCAGAAGGGTGTTCCCGCAACGGCCTGAAGAAACCGGCGTTGCTGGAAATTGATGAAGACAGCCAAAATCTGACGGATCTGCTGAATGTGTTTCTGCAGGAAAATCCGGCCCTGACGGGCATATTTGCCTCGAACGATTTTCTGGCGCTTGCGACGATCCGCAGTGCCCGGTCGCTGGGGCTTGGCGTGCCAGAGGATTTGTCGATCATCGGGTTCGATGGCATCGAAGTGGGTACGATGGTCGAACCCAGCTTGGCAACCATTGTAACTGATCCGAAAATGATGGGCAGTGGGGCGGCCAGAACGGTGTTGTCGGTCATTGATGGCACGCCACCCCCCGCCTTGCCCGACCCCGAACTGTCCTTCAGTTTCCGCGCCGGGGGTAGTCTTGCCCCACCGGTCGCAGAAAGAGCTGACGGCGAAAAGGCTGCAACCCTTTCGCCGTCAAACAATCCAACCAAGAAGAACGCTAAAATCCAACTGGAGAGATCAAAATGAGATATAAACTTGCAGCCGCCTTTATGACAATGGCTATCGCATCGCCGGTATTTGCCGAGGATGCCGTGTGTTACAACTGCCCGCCGCAATGGGCCGACTGGGCGTCGATGCTGGAAGCGATTGACAAGGAAATCGACATCCAGATGCCACATGACAACAAAAACTCAGGCCAGACACTTAGCCAGCTTTTGGCAGAAAAGGACAACCCAATTGCCGATGTCGCCTATTACGGCGTCACCACCGGCATCAAGGCTGGCAACGAAGGTGTGGCAACGGCCTATAAACCCACCGGATTTGACGAAATCCCCGAAGGGTTGAAAGACCCGGACGGCAAGTGGTTTGCCATTCACTATGGCACGTTGGGCTTTTTCGTGAATGTGGACGCGCTGGGCGGGGCCGAGGTGCCGCAATGTTTTGCCGATCTGACAAAGCCGGAATACCGCGGCATGGTTGGCTATCTTGACCCGTCATCGGCCTTTGTCGGTTATGCGGGTGCCGTTGCGGCCAACATTGCCTTCGGGGGCGATCTGGGCAATTTCGATCCGGCGATCAAATACTTCAACGACCTGGCCGCAAACGACCCGATCGTGCCCAAGCAAACCTCGTATGCGCGGGTTGTATCGGGTGAAATCCCGATCCTGTTTGATTATGACTTCAACGCCTATCGCGGCAAATACGAAGAAGACGGGAATTTCGAATTTGTTCTGCCCTGCGAAGGATCGGTACGCGTGCCCTATGTAATGAGCCTGGTAAACAACGGCCCGCATCCCGAGCTTGGCAAGCGCGTGCTGGATTTCATTCTGTCCGACAAGGGGCAGGCGATCTGGACCAATGCCTATCTGCAACCGGCGCGGCCGGTGGAACTGCCTGCAGAAGTTGCCGCGAAATTCCTGCCTGCCAGTGATTACGCGCGTGCTGTTGCGGTGGACTATGCCGAGATGGAAAAAGCACAGGCCGGTTTCGGCGAGCGCTACCTTTCGGAAGTCAAATAATCCTGTCCAGAAAGGAGGGGCCGGATTTCTGTCCGGCCCCAACTGTTGCCCATGTCAAACCGACAATTCGTTCTGGCGTGTCTGACGCCACTTTTCATCTTCTCGCTGGCCTTTCTTGCCTTGCCGCTGGTGCGCCTGTTTCTGGCCTCGGGTGAAGGCGAGTCCGGCTGGGCAATCTATCTCGATATCCTGCGCAAGCCGCGATACCTAAACACGCTTTGGCTGACGGTTGTGGTGTCGATTTCGGTCACCCTTGCTGCGCTGGCGATCTCGACAACTGCAGGCATGTTCCTGTCGCGCAATCAATTCCGGGGCCGGGGTGTGCTGTTGTCGATCATGACCTTGCCGCTGGCCTTTCCGGGGGTTGTCATCGGGTTTCTGATTATCCTGCTAGGCGGGCGTCAGGGGCTGATCAACCAGATCACACCGGGGCATGTGGTTTTTGCCTATTCGGTCATCGGGTTGTTTCTGGGGTACCTTTATTTTTCAATCCCGCGGGTGTTGCTGACGGTGATGGCGGCAGCCGAAAAGCTGGACCCGGCACTGGAGGAAGCGGCGCGCACATTGGGCGCCTCACCCTACCGTGTCGTCGTTGATGTGATCCTGCCCGGCCTGATGCCTTCGCTGATCGCGGCGGGCGCGATTGCCTTTGCGACCGCAATGGGGGCCTTTGGTACCGCGTTCACGCTGGCCACAAATATCGACGTGCTGCCGATGGTGATCTACACGGAATTCACCCTGTCGGCGAATATCGCGATGGCCTCGGCCCTGTCGATTGTTCTGGGTATTGTCACCTGGGCGCTGTTGCTGATCGCCCGCAGCCTGTCGGGCACAACCGTTGCGGCGGGGGGCTGAGATGTTCAGATCGAAAACCAAAATCCTGCAACTGACGGTCACACTGACGGCCTGTGCCTTTTTGCTGGTGCCAACGATCCTGTCGGTGCTGGCGGGCGTCACGGCGAACTATTTTCAGGGTATTTCGTCTGGTTTCACCCTGAAATGGGTTTTCCGTGTCTGGGAGCTTTATTCAGGCAGCATTTTCCTGTCGCTCTGGCTGGCCATTGCCTGTCTGATTTCGACATTGGTCATCGGCCTGCCTGCTGCCTACGGGCTGGCACGGCACCCCGGCTGGCTGTCGCGGATACTGGAAGAGTTCATTTCGCTTCCCCTTGCTGTGCCCGGACTTGCTCTGGCCCTGGCGCTTTTGCAGCTTTATGGCTCGTTGAAGGGGTTCCGGGCCTCATGGACGTTCATCCTGGTGGGGCACGTTCTTTATACGTTACCCTTCATGGTCCGGTCGATCCTGTCGGTCCTTGCAGCCATGGACCTGAGAACGCTGGAGGAAGGTGCCGCAACGCTTGGCGCCTCGCCCTGGCAGCGGTTCCGGGACATCGTGGTGCCCAACGCCATGCCGGGCATTCTGGCGGGCGCGCTGACGGTGGTGACGCTTTCCATTGGCGAATTCAACCTGACCTGGATGCTGCACACGCCTTACCTCAAAACGCTGCCCGTCGGGTTGGCTGACAGCTATGCGTCGATGCGGCTTGAGGTGGCATCGGCCTATACGCTTGTGTTTTTCGTACTTATCGTTCCGCTATTGATGGCCATGCAATGGGCCTCGGCGCGCGCTCAGAGGATCGCCCAATGACCCTTCGCCTGACCAACACCGCCAAAACCTATCCCGATGGTACAAGGGCCCTGATGCCCACGGAACTGACCGTGGACACCGGCGAGGTTGTTTCGCTGCTAGGGCCGTCGGGGTGCGGTAAGACCACCTTGCTGCGGATCATTGCAGGGCTTGAAACGCCCGATCCGGGTGGGGAAATCTGGTTTGACGATGACAACGTCACCGCCCAACCGGTTGAGCGGCGCAATGTTGGCATGGTCTTTCAGTCTTACGCGCTTTTCCCGAACATGTCGGTGCGCGCGAACATAGGCTATGGGCTGAAAATGCAGAAGTTGCCCAAGCCCGAAATTGAGGCTCGTGTCACCGAAGTGCTGGAAATGTGCCAATTGGAAAAGTTTTCGCACCGGTCGATTGCGGCCCTGTCTGGCGGGCAGCGGCAGCGCGTGGCGCTGGCCCGCGCCATTGCCCCGCGGCCCAGATTGCTGTTGCTGGATGAACCGCTGTCAGCGCTGGATGCGGCCCTGCGCGAGGCCCTGCGGGATGAACTGGCAATCTTGCTGCATAAGTTCCAGATCACCGCCATTTTCGTGACCCATGATCAGGACGAGGCGATGGCCATCGCCGACCGGGTTGCGGTGATGTCTGATGGTAGTGTCGTCCAAAGCGGCACACCCGAAGAGTTATATCGCAATCCGACCTCGGCCTTTGTGGCCGGATTTGTCGGCAATGCCATGCACCTGAAAGGGACAAGTGACGGAAAGAGCCTGACCCTGACCGGTGGCGTGTTGCCGCTGGATCGCGATGGGGCGGGGCAGGATATTTTCGTGCGCGCCGAGGATGTGCAGATTGATCCATCCGGCCCGCTGCAGGGACAGGTGGAAACGGTCACATTTCTGGGCACGCATTACCGGGTCGGGATCAAAGGCATCATGCCGGATATCGTGACGTCGATCTTTCCCGGTCAGAACGCCCCCCGGACAGGCGAGGTGGTGAAGGTTTCGATCAAGCCCGAAACCCTTATGCTGCTCCCCAAAAGCGGGGTTGGAAAATGACGAAAATCATCCAGATATCCGATCCGCATATCGTCCCTTTTGGCCAGCTTGCCTATGGCCGGGTTGATACCGCAACCCCGCTGGCCGAGTGCGTCAACACGATCAACCGGATGTTGCCGGTGATCGGCCCGGTCGACATGGCGATTGTAACGGGTGATCTGACCGATTTCGGGACCGCTGAGGAATACCAAAGGTTTCGGGACATCATGGCGCCGCTTGAAATTCCCTATCGGGCGATACCCGGGAACCACGACAATTGTGATGTCATGCGATCTGGTTTTTCGGATCAGGAGTGGATGCCAGAAGCCGGGCCGGTAAACTGGATATGCGAGTTTGCGGACATTGCATTGATCGGACTGGATTCGTCTGTCGCAGGCAAATCTTATGGGCACTTGTCCGACACAACGATAACCTATCTGCAAAAGCATCTGGATGCGCTGCAGGGCAAGCCGGTTATTGTGGCAACCCACCACCCCCCCTTTCTGACGGGTAAGCAAAAGATGGACATTCAGAACCTTCGGGAAAGTTCCGTTTTCAAAGATATCCTGTCGGCTTACCAGGGCGAACTGAAATTGATCTGCGGCCATGTTCACCGCAATATCGTCACGCTCTTCGGCGATGTAATCTGCCAGATCGCTCCGGGCACTTCACATGCCGTCACCATGGATCAGCGCGTTGACGCCCCCAACTGCCTGACCATAGAACCCGGTGGGTTTTTGCTGCATGAAACGCGGGGCAATCTGGTGACGCATCACATCCCCATTGGCCAGTTTGACGGTCCCTGGCTTTTTTATCCAGACGACAAGTAACGCCCATTAATCCCGACCGCAGGGCAATTCTGCCTGTGGTACGGCATGCAAAGTTGACCCCGAATTGCGGCAATCGGAGTCCAGAATTGAATCGGACCCGGTTTCGAAGGCCGATTGACAACACAAGAAGACCGAAACCTCTAAAATCTGTTCAGCGCCCGAAGCTCAGGGCATCGTCGATGACAGTCTGGATCTCGACTTCAGTCAGCGCGCGTGGGTTTGTGCCGGCAGCACTGTCCTGCAGCGCCTTTTGTGCGATCCGGGGGGCGCAATCCGCGGGCACGCCGATCTCGGCCAGCGTTCGCGGTATATCCACCGTATCCAGGATATCGACGACTTTCTGATACAGCGCATCAAACGAGGTATCGTGCAGCCCCATCGCCTGCGCCATCGGGCCAATCCTGTCCCCGATCGCGGGGGCGTTAAAACGCAGAACTGCGGGCAGAATTACTGCGTTGGTCAGCCCGTGCTGCGTGTCGTACTCGGCGCCGACCATGTGTGAGATTGCATGCACCAGCCCCAGGCCTTTCATGAACGCGACACCTGCAAGGCAGGAGCCCGCGAGCATCGCGCCGCGTGCTTCGAGGTTCGCTGGTTCGGCGACGGCCACCGGTAACCAGCTTGCCACAAGGCGCAAACCTTCAAGCGCAAGACCATCACAGAGCGGGTTGAAGCCTGGCACACAGTAGGCCTCGATCGCATGCACCATCGCATCCACGCCGGTCCAGGCTGTCAGGTCGGCGGGCAGACCTACGGTGATCTCAGGATCAAGGATCGCAAAGCTGGGTTTCAACTGGGCGTGCCAGACGCACCATTTCATCATCTGTTTGGTATCGGTGACCATGGCGGTGCTTTCGGTTTCCGCGCCGGTGCCTGCAGTCGTGGGGATGCAGATCAGCGGCGGGAAAGCCGGATGCGCGGACATGTCCGGCGCAGGCTGTTCATATTCAAACGCCCAAAGGTCGATGTCATTATTGGCCACCAGAGTGATCGCTTTGCCGCCGTCCATTCCGCTGCCGCCGCCAATGGCGATGATTCCGTCGTGACCACCCGCGCGGTACTGCGCACGACCTGCGGCAATTTCTTCATCGCGCGGGTTCGGCGAAATGTTGGAATAAAGCGCCGAATCCAGGCCGGCCTCATCAAGATAGCGCAGCAAATTCGCGATGAACGCAAGGCTCGCGCTGCCACGGTCGGTGACGATCAGGGGGTTGGACATGCCGGCAACCCGGCAGAACCCGGCGATTTCTTTCAGGCGGCCGGGGCCATAGGCGATGGGGACGGGAAAGGTCCAGTCCTGGGAATCAAGGAAGCTCATAAGTTTATCCCATAAAATTCAGGGTCATGGGTTGCGACGTGGAACCACGCAGAAAATTCCTCCGGCAAGCCCCCAAGCCCGGACAAAACACCCGAGTCACTATCGCGCACAATACCTTTTGCACCAATTTACCCAAGCGCAAATTCCCGGCGCCTTCATGGTGGCAGTCTGACGTTCAAATCCGCAGCGGGTTTCAGGGCATCGCGCAGAATACGGTGGCCTTTGTCGCCTCGTGGCAGCTTGTCCGGCGCGGCCGGGGTGCTGTCCTGCCAAAAAGGGGGCTTTATCTTAACACCGGCGATCACCATCTTGCCACTGTCTTTGCCAATCACGATCCGGGGGACGTACCCTCGGACGGCCACAGGTCCAAAATGGCAATTTGATTCATTATTTAAGCCTGCTCATCATCTTTTCATGAATGTTTTAATGAGGTGCCAAGCGCCTGTTATGCCAATCGCAGCAAATCTGCGTCTGTAGAAAGTGCCCTGACCCCTTGCCTGTTCATGCGGTATGGGCTCAACTGAAAAAAACGGGACCGGAGAGACAGTTTTGAGCAAATCAATAGCGGTAGAAGCCCGCGCCGCGCGGAAAGACTATGGCACGGGAGCACACACAGTACGTGCCCTTGACGGAGTTTCGGTTAGCATCGATCAGGGCGAGTTCTTTACGCTGCTTGGGCCTTCCGGGTGCGGCAAGACAACCCTTTTACGTCTTATCGCTGGCTTTGAGACACCAACATCTGGTCAAATTTTTCTTGAGGGGCAAGATATTACAGCCGATCCACCAAATCTGCGTCCGATCAATACCGTCTTTCAGAGCTATGCGCTGTTCCCGCATCTCAGCGTGGCGGAAAATATCGGCTTTGGTTTGCAGATGATGGGCCGGCCCAAGGCAGAGGTTAACCACGCCGTCGAAAAAATGCTGGCTCTTGTGCAACTTGAAAGCCTTGCTTCGCGAAAGTCGCAGCAACTGTCTGGAGGGCAGCAACAGCGTGTTGCCTTGGCCCGTGCTTTGGCCCCCCGACCCAAGGTACTGTTGCTGGATGAACCCCTTTCGGCGCTTGACCTTAAACTACGCAAGGAAATGCAGCGTGAGCTAAAGCGCCTGCAGGCCGAAACAGGGATCACCTTTATTTTCGTCACGCATGATCAGGAAGAGGCGCTGACCATGTCGGACCGCATCGCGGTGATGCAGTCGGGCAATATCCTGCAAATCGGATCCCCGCGCGAGATATACAACCATCCGGTTGACCGATTTGTGGCAGACTTCATTGGCGAAACGAATTTCCTGACCGGCCGCGTTGAAGCAGGCAGGGCGACGCTTACTTCGGGAGAAGTCCTGTCCGCCGATGTAACGGGCCATGCAGGCAAGGTAACCTTTGCCGTGCGGCCCGAACAGGTGGTTATCTGCGCTGCGGATGAAGCCGATTGTCTGGCCGCGACCATCGTTGAGACGGTTTATTTCGGCACGGACACCCATTGTCACATGCGCCTTGGGGACGGGACGCAAATCGTGGCCCGGCTGCAAAACGCGCCGTCAGGCGAGATCGGGCTTGCCCCGGGAGAAGCAGTTGGCCTCAGATTTGAGCCGGGCGCTTTGCAGGTACTGGCCCAATGACCAGCGCTGCCGAACAAGCCGCAGATCGCAAAGCCAGGCGCGCCGGTTGGTTGCTGTCGGCACCCGCACTGTTTTTGCTGATCATTGCCGCCTCGGGCCCTCTGATCATCATCCTGATCTATTCCTTCTTGGAACCGGGCAAATATGGCAATGTGGAGTGGGTGTTTTCAACCGATGCCTGGGTCGGAATCTTGTATTCACGTGACATTTTCGATGGCACCTACAAGTTGGCCGATGCCCATCTGTCGATCTTCTGGCGCTCGGTGAAACTGTCGCTTTACACCACGCTTTTCGCCTTTGTTTTTGGTTTTCCGACTGCCTGGTTTATTGCCACGCGCAGCCCACGCATGCGCACCGCCTTGTTGTTTCTGATTACCATACCGTTCTGGACCAACCTGCTGGTGAGGACTTTTGCGATCAACCAGATCATCCGTAATGAGGGTGTGTTGAATACGTTTCTGTTGTGGATTGGCGTGATCGACGATCCTATTCAACTGATCTACACGGATTTCGCGGTCTTTCTGGGCATGACCTATGTCTATCTTCCACTTATGGTCTTGCCACTTTTTGCTGCGTTCGACCGTTTTGACATGCGCCTGCTGGAAGCAGGTTATGATCTTTACGCCAGCCGCTGGCAGGTTTTGCGGAAAATCGTGTTTCCTGTGGTCAAGCCCGGCGTGATAGCAGGGTCTATCCTGGTCTTCATCCCTTCCATGGGGGCGTTTGTAACACCCCGCATCCTGGGGGGTGGGCGCAACATGATGATCGGAAATTTCATTGATTTGCAGTTCGGCGCAGGCCGCAACTGGCCGTTGGGGGCGGCGCTTTCGGTAACGTTGCTGGTCATCGTCGCCGTCGCATTGGCGGTTTATGTCCGCTTTGCCAACAGGGACAATGGTCATGGCTAATCGCGCATTTTCCATCGCCCGTCTGCCGGGCTTTTCCACCCTCGCGGTAATGGTCTTTGTGATGCTTTACCTGCCCATTGGCCTGCTGGTTTTGTTTTCGTTCAATGCCGGTCCGTCGCCTGCAATCTGGGAAGGGTTTTCATTGCAATGGTACCCACGCGCCTGGGCGAACGAACAGGTTAAGGATGCGACCCTGAGATCGCTTACCATCGCGTCTTTTGCGGCGGTGATTTCTACTTCTGTCGCTGTTCTGGCGGCCTTGGGAACGACACGGCGCAAGCGTTCAGCCGGGCAGACCTTTGTTTATCTGATGATTAACCAGCCCCTTATGGTGCCTGAAATTGTAACCGCCGTGGCCCTTTTGATTTTGTTCGGGTTCATCAAGGTAGCGACGGGATATCAGGGACTGGGTTATCTGATCATAGCGCATTCGGCCTTTTGCATCCCGTTTGCCTATTTGCCGATACGGGCACGGCTTGAAGGGATGGACCTTGCTCTCGAAACTGCAGCCGCCGATCTTTATGCCACGCCCTGGCAAACCTTCCGCTATGTGACGCTACCGCTTCTGATGCCAGCGGTTATTGCAGGCCTCATGCTGGCGTTTATTACCTCGCTCGACGATGTGGTGATATCTCTGTTTGTAAAATCTGCCGGGCAAGATACGCTTCCAACCTATATGCTGGGTCAGATTCGCCGCAACATGACGGTCGAGGTCAATGCGATCTCTACGCTCTTAATATGTCTGACGATTATTATGCTTACGGCCTTCTTCTTGCTGACAAGAAGAAATGAATGACGAAGAAAAGAAACAAAAAACAAAAAAAATCCAACAGGGAGACGACTATGAAAAAATTACTTTCCGCAGCCGCGCTGTTGCTTGCAAGCACTACCTTTGCAAGCGCAGAGGGGGAGTTGCAGCTGTTCAACTGGGGGGATTACACCAATCCCGCATTACTTGAGAAATTCGAGGCTGAAACCGGGATCAAGGTTACCCTCACCGATTACGACAGCAACGATACCGCCCTTTCCAAGGTTGAAGCCGGCGGCGGTGGCTATGACCTTGTCGTGCCTTCGGCCAACTATGTGCAGATTTACGTCGAAAAGGGCCTTATCCAGCAACTGGACCTCAGCAAACTGCCCAACCACAAGAATATCGCCCCCGAATGGCTGGATGTGCCATGGGATCCGGGCCGGACCTTCACCATTCCGTGGCAGTGGGGCTCGGTTGGCATGGCTGTCAATTCTGACACCTACTCCGGTGATATCAATACCTCGGCCATTTTCCTTGATCCGCCCGAAGAACTTGTGGGCAAGATCAACGTCGCGCCCGAGATGAACGACGTTCTGTCGCTGGCGCTGATGTATGTGGGGGGCGAGGCCTGCACCGAGGACACGGCCGTTTTGAAAAAGGCCCGCGATGTGCTTATGGCGGCCAAGCCGAAATGGCAGTCGATGGATTATGGCGCGACGCCGAAGCTTGCCTCGAACGACATGCTGGCCTCGGTCTATTGGAACGGCGCGGTGTTCCGGGCACGGCTTCAGAATGACAAGGTCAAGTTCGGCTATCCCAGAGAGGGCTTTCCGCTCTGGATGGATTCGGTTGCCCTGCTGTCGGATGCCAAGAATGTCGATGAGGCCTATCAGTTCCTGAACTTCATCATGGAGCCCGAGAACGCCGGTCTGATCTCGGCCTTTGCGCGCTATGCCAATGGCATTTCCGGATCGGATGAATTCATGCCCGCCGATATGAAAGACGCGCCCGAGATCCTGATCCCGGCCGAGTTGCAATCTGCCGGTCACTTCCTTCCGACCTGCTCGCCCAAGGCATTGGAGTTCTACACAGCGATTTGGACCGAATTGCGTAAATAAACGCGATCACAAAATTGCAACGCGCCTGTGGCCAGATCAGCCATGGGCGCGTTCTTGTTTGAGGAACCCAAGTTTTCTCAACCCCTATCGTAGAACATTGCAGATCAAGTGACCCAGGGTTGTGGCGACGTATTGAAACGTTTGGAACGAAGGTCGACTGCGGGCATTCATTGCCAGGAACGCCGGGCTTTTCGCAAACGGCGGCAAGGCGGATGCAGCATTGTGGTATCGCATCGGCCTAAGGCATCACGTTTCTACCTGATATCCTGGGTTCTAGGCGTGACGCTCAAATACGGATGGCGGCCAGATATTCACCGCAGACACCTGCGTTGTGTTCGGGTGCCAATCAACTGTCTTTGTTCAGATATTTCTTCCACATGTCAGGGCGTCGTTCGGCAGTGAGTTTCTCCGACATGGCGCGCCGCCATTCGGCCACTTTGGCATGATTGCCCGAAGTCAGCACTTCGGGAATGGTAAGCCCGTTCCAGTTGGCGGGGCGGGTGTATTGCGGGTGTTCGAGCAAGCCGCCCGAATGGCTTTCCTCGGCGGTGCTGTCGGCGTTGCCCAGCACGCCGGGCAAAAGCCGCAGGGTGGCATCCAGCATGGCCTGCGCGGCAATCTCGCCGCCGGTCAGGACAAAATCGCCAAGGCTGACCTCTTGCACATTGTAATGGTCAAGTACCCGCTGATCGACCCCTTCAAAGCGGCCACACAGCAGGATGATGCCCGGTGTGGCGGCCCAGCTTTGCGCCATGGCCTGATCAAAGCGCTTGCCGCGCGGGCTGAGATAGACAATGGGCCAGTTTGCAGTGGTTCCAATCCGGGCCTGATCAATGGCACGGCCTACAACATCGGCGCGCAGCACCATGCCGGCCCCGCCGCCAGCGGGCGTGTCATCGACATTGCGGTGTTTGCCTTCGCCAAAGGGGCGCAGATCAATGGTTTCAAGCGCCCAAAGACCGTCTTTTAACGCCTTGCCTGTCAGGCTTTCACCCAGGACCCCGGGAAAGGCCTGCGGGAAGAGCGTGATGATTCTGGCCGTCCACGCACCTGCAAGGCGCGGCGTGGAGGTTATCAGCTCTTGCGGTTTGAGGCTGGCCGAGATCGACTTGCGGCCAAAGGATTTGGGTTTGTCTGTCATACCTGTGGGCCTTAGCGCCCGGAAGCGAAACAGGCAAGGTTTAGGCGCCCTGCGGTGCGGCGCGATTAGGTGATATGGGCAGATGCGCCGTTGCGGTTCAGCTGTGTTCTTCTTCCGACACGGCCGCCAGCGCGCGGTTATAAGCCTTAAGAGCATCGACATGAAACAGCGCACCCCAAAGTTCAGGTGGCTGATCCTCGCCGCCGAGGGTGAGAACCGGGATAAAGCGCGCGCCAGAGCGGTCAAAGATCGGCATTGCGGCCTCAAGCGTGGCGTTTCCGTCTATATATACGCCGTCCTCGACCAGGTCCCAGCATTCGTCTTCGGGGGCAGCGCGCGGGTCGTCGGGCTTGCGCATCAGCTTGGCCACCCGAAACATCCCCAGCAGATAGGCCTGTGGCCCGGCCGCAAGACGGATGCCGCGCCGGTCCAGCTGTGACAGAAAAAACGACCGCCGCACCAGACGGGACCCAAGCGCGGTGGACATCGACACCGCCACCATCACCGCCAGCCCTGTCTGCCAGTCGCCGGTCAGTTCAAACACGATCAGCGTGGTCGATATCGGCGCACCCAGCACGGCGGCGGCCACAGCCCCCATGCCAGCCAGTGCATAAAGGGTGTGCGAGCCCGAAACATCGGGGAATATCGATGTGGCGATCAGGCCAAAGGCCAGCCCGGTCAGCGCCCCGACCATCAGCGAGGGCGAAAACACGCCCCCGCCCATGCGCCCGCCGATGGTGATGGCAACGGCCGCCACCTTGAGCATGACAAAGACGATCGCCTCGTGCCAGATCAATTGACCGGTCAGCGCGGCCGAGGTTGTTTCGTAGCCCACCCCGATGATGTGCGGGAACCAGATCGCCAGCAGGCCTAGCAATGCCCCTGCTACGGCAGGGCGCATCCAGCGCGGCATTCCGGTGCGTTTCTGGACATGGCTGGCAAAGTCATCAGCAAAAAAGATGGCCTGCATCAACGCCGTGGCGACCAAACCACAAATAAGCCCCAGCAGCAGGAATGCCGGCAATTCGACGTAAAACTCAAGTGCGGTGGACGTGGGCAGCGCAAATTCAGTGATATCGCCAAAGGCCAGCCGGTTGATGACCGTGCCTGCCACGCTGGCGATCACGATCGGGGCAAAAGCGTGCACGGCGAAATGCCTCAGCACCACCTCAAGCGCAAAAAGCGCCCCGGCAATGGGCGCGTTGAACGAGGCCGAGACCGCCGCAGCCACAGCACAACCCAGCAAATCGCGCCCGGTGATCCCGTTGGCATTGATCTTGTCACTGACCCAGGTCGATATAACGCCCGCCAGATGCACCACGGGCCCTTCGCGCCCCGACGAGCCCCCGGTGCCAAGCGTGATCAGCGATGCCAGTGCCGATGCGACGCCGACGCGCCGTTCAACCCGGCCTTCGTTCAGCGCGGCACCTTCGATCACGTCCGAAACCGAACGCACCCGGGCATCCGGTGTGAAATGGTGCAGGATCAGCCCCACCGCCAGCCCGCCCAGTATCGGAACGCTCAGCACCCAGTACCACGGCAGTGTGGCGGCAAAGCTGTGGATATGGGACATATCCTCGGTGCCGTAGGCCAGCCACTGCAAGGCGTTGATCCCTTTGCGAAACAACAGCGCGGCAAATCCGGCGGCAATCCCGATCAACAGCGCGATCAGCCAGAACTGAAACTGGCTGGGCCCGTGTGCGCGCAACACTTTCCAGCCATTTCGGATCTGATCACGGCCCGCGTCGCTTTTCTGCCTGAAGATTGATTTTTCCGCTTCCGACATAGACTTTCCGTTTACCCGACACGGGGTATGCTTTCACATTTGCACCGCATCGCCAAAAGTGTTTTGCGTTTAACCCGCTTCACATAATCAACGCGCAACACCCAGACCAGTTGTAGCTCCTGCAGCGTATCGCCCTTTTCTGATTCAGAAACAGACCGAAACGTTTTAGGGTTAACCTGCAATCACGAGGAAAGGCCACGCATGGGTATTCAGGACGCAATCGCCGAGTTGTCAACCGTTCTAGGCCAACGGCTGACCCGGTCCAAGTCTGATCTGGATCTGCACGGGCGCAGTGAAACGCATTTTCCGACGACTCCCCCCGATGCGGTCGCCTATCCCGAGACGACCGACGAGGTGGCACAGATCGTGCGTACCTGCGCCCGGCATCTCTGCCCGGTTGTGGGTTGGGGTACGGGTACTTCTCTGGAAGGGCAGGCGCAGGCCTTTCACGGCGGGATCTGCGTGGATTTCCAACAGATGAACCGAGTGCTGGATATCCGCACGGGTGACATGGATGTGCGGGTGCAGCCCGGTGTCACCCGCGAAGCACTGAATGAAGAGTTGCGGGCAACGGGGTTGTTCTTTCCGGTCGATCCGGGGGCCAATGCCTCGCTTGGGGGGATGGCCTCGACCCGGGCCAGCGGCACCACGGCGGTGCGCTATGGCACCATGCGTGACAATGTTCTGGGGCTGGAAGTGGTGACGGCGGCGGGCGAGGTTATTCGCACCGGCAGCCGCGCGCGCAAATCATCATCGGGTTATGATTTGACCGGCCTGTTTGTGGGCGCCGAGGGCACGCTTGGCCTGATCACCGAACTGACCCTGCGCCTGCGGGGCCAGCCCGAGGCGATTGCCAGTGCCGTCTGCGCGTTTGAGACCGTCGGCGATGCCGTGGCTGCGACAACGGACGCGATTCAGATCGGTCTGCCGATTGCACGGATTGAACTGGTTGATACGGCCAGCGTTGCCGCAGTGAATGCCTATTCCGGCAGCATTCTGCCGGAAAAGCCGCATCTTCTGCTGGAATTTCACGGCACTGACAGCGGCGTGGCGGAACAATCCGGGATGTTCGGCGAGATTGCCAGGGATCACAACGGCTCGGGTTTTGACTGGGCCACGCGCACCGAGGACCGAACCGCGCTTTGGGCGATGCGGCACAATGCCTACCACGCCATTCTGGCTGCCCGTCCGGGTGCGCGCGCCATCGTGACCGATATATGTGTCCCGATCTCGAATCTGGCGCAGGCGATCGAGGAAACCCGCGCCGATCTGGCCGAAAACAGCGTGCAGGGGCCGATCCTGGGTCATGTGGGAGACGGTAATTTTCACGCGATCCTGCTGATCGATCCCGATGATCCTGTCGAGATGGCGCAGGCCAATGAGGTGTCGGACAGGATGGTCAAACGTGCGCTGCAGCTTGGTGGAACTGCCACCGGCGAGCACGGCGTCGGCGTGGGAAAGCTGAAGTTCATGCAGGACGAACACGGTGGCGGATGGGCCGTGATGGGGGCGCTGAAACAGGCGTTGGACCCTGACAACATCATGAATCCGGGTAAACTGGTTCCCCCCCGGAACTGAGTTTGGACAAGGCGGTTGTTCAGGGCGGAGGGGCTGAACCTCATCGCAGGCACTGTGATCCGAAGGAGCGCCTGCGGCGCGCTCTTTTATCTCGTCAACGCCCGCTGGGGCGTCTCCTCGGCATGCGGGGAAAGGTGACGTGTCGCTGACAGTGCGACCTGTGGCGATCGTTGTTTACGGGCGCGCCGGTTATATTCTTGGGTCAATCTGCAAGCTGGGAAGAAGGGTGAGAGGCTGGACAACGACCCAAGCGGGGCTCGTTACGGCTGCTTCCTTCCGGATCTGACCGGGTTGGCGAGGCGCTCGCCCGCGCCAACCTCTCGCCTCAGTACATAAGCGCGGCGGGACGGATTCGCAAGGGATGCATTTGTGCTCCTGTCGGTCGCCGTCCGGCAGCTATAAAGGCAGCCTGAAGCGGGCAAAGCCAGCATCGGAATCCCCCAGGTCCGTGGCATTCAGCGCGGCCAGATCCCGAGGATAGCGGCGGATGCCGGGACCGGTTTCAAAGACGGCGCTGGTGCCGGGCATCGGGTGAAACGTCCAGATGGGCTGTGTGTCGCTGGGAATATCCGGGTGATCGGAGACGAATTTTGCCAGGATATCACGAATGGCCCGATGCCCTGAATGGATCAGGCCGACGTTGGCCAGCACAGGGTAGGGGCCACCGCCAAAGGCGCGGAAGTTGTTGGTGGCCACGATGAATTCCTCCTTGTCTGCAACGGGCTTGCCCGCGTGACATAGATCGCAGATGCGCCGGGCGCTGGCGGCTATAAGGTTGCCGGACAGATCAAAGCGGGCGGGCTGCGACAGGTCGATCTGATAGGTTAACCCGTCTATGACATCGAAATTGTGTCCCGGCACAGCCGGGTCAATCAGCACCTGATCGTCACCTCCCGGTGTGATCCGGTTGAAAATGATGGCGGCGCGTTCCAGCCAGTCGCGTATCTGTGCGCCGGTCAGGCGCAGCCCGCAAAGGGTGTTGGGAAACGCATAAAGATCCGCAGCATTGCGCAGCAGAAAATCCCCTGGTGGTACGTCGGAATAATGCAGCGGCCCGGCACGCCCACCGGTTTTGAAGGGGGCCGAGGCCGACAGGACCGGCAGGCCCTCATGTTCTGTCCCCTTGAGGCGCTGTGTCAGAGCCAGTCTTTGTGCCCGGGTGACCAGCTGCACAGATGCATCATTGCGGATCAGTGACAGGTAGCTGTGCAGGGGTTTGGCCGTCCGGCCAAGGCTTCGGCCTGTCAGGCGCACAGTGGCCTGATGAGCCTTTTCGAGGGCGGCGCAGATGGCCGGATCGGGCGGGGTTGCCTGCGTGGTTCTGGCCTGGGCACGGTGGTGGGTCACCCGCCATCCCTGTGCGCCCTTTTCCAGACCCAGATCCAGAACCCCAAGATGCGATCCGCCAAATCCGGCCATGACGGCGGGCGTTCCGTTCAGGGTAGCAGCGCAGGCGTCGATGCCGACTGTCCCCTGAAACCCGGAAGAGGGAAATATCTGATGGCTGTGGCCCGCAAGAATCGCGTCAATACCCGCAACAGCCCCAAGCGGCAGGGCCGCGTTTTCCATCATTGAAAACGGCGTTGCCGGGTCGATGCCGGTGTGGGCCAGGGCGATAACCAGATCGGCGCCCGCAGCCCGAATCTGCGGCACCAGGGTTTGTGCCGTTTCAACGATGTCACGGCTGCAGACCCGTTCTTGCAGGTGGTACTGGTCCCAGGTGGTGATCTGCGGGGGCAGTAATCCGATCACGCCGATGCGCAAATCGTGAGAGTTGCCCCGGGTGTCCAGAACCTGCCGCTTTAGGATCAGATAAGGCGGGAACAACGTTTCAGCCCCGTCCCGGCTTTGCTTCAGGGCATTCGCACAGGTGACCGGAAAGCTGGCCTGTGACAATGTTTCGTGCAGCCAATTCAACCCAAAATTGAATTCGTGATTTCCTGGGGTGGCAGCATCATACCCCAGCAGGTTCATCGCCGTCAGCACCGGGTGCGGCCCGGTCCAGCCGGTGCCGGGCTGGGCTGTCATGTCGCTGATCGGGGTGCCCTGCAGAAAGTCACCGGAATCAAACAACAGGCAATTCTGCACCTCACCCCGTGCCTGCCGGATCAGCGTCGCCACGCAGGCGAGGCCCGAAAAACCGGTGTTTTGTCCTGAAAAATAATCAAAGGGTAACAGATGAGCATGCACATCAGTGGTCTCAAGCAGGCGCAAAAAAACCTGTGGCACACCAGCCCGGTGAGGCGCGGGTGACGGAAAGGAAAGGTCGGGCTCGGTCAATAAAGGTCAACTTTTGGTCAGGATCGGACGGTGTCAAGACAGTGCTGCTCGGTGCGGATACCGACAGCCGCTGCTTGCTGGAATATATGGCTTGGTGAATGCATTTCCAGTTTAAAAATCATCCTCAGGTTGAATTATGTGAGTGATAACAAAAAGGAGACCTCTTTGCTTGCCCGGCTTGCCCTTGCGCCCAGAAAATGACAGGTGATGCCCGAGGGTAGCATATGAAACGTGCAGAAACAGTAACATTCGGAGGCTCAACCCTGGATCGGGCCGCTGAATTGCGCGGTGACGCCACGGCATTGGCCAAACTGACGTCCGAAGGATGCAGCAAATCGATCCTGCTGTGGCGCGGCAAGCCGCTGGTGCGCGCAGAAGCGCTGGACCGGCTTGTCAGATTGCCGATGGATCACCCCGTTCTGACGCAGGCGGTTTCCCCTCCGATTCTGTTGGGACGAGAGGAAACTGGCGATCTAATCTTTGCCAGTGACATTTCAGGCTGGCAGCCAGAGGAACTGGACGAGGCTGCGCTGGGTCAGTTCCTGGACGCGACCGAGCAACAGCATCCCGACCTGCCCGCAGAGACGGTCTTTGCCGAGTTGCGCCGGATCATGACCCGGCTTTCACCTCGCGATGCCGAGTTGGCCGCTACCGCCAAAGCCGTGGCAAGCTGGCATGTCAGTCATCGGTTTTGTGCCCAGTGCGGTTCAGAAAGCCAGATGGTCATGGCCGGGTGGCAACGCAGTTGTTCCGTCTGCGGCGGGCAGCATTTTCCGCGCACCGATCCGGTTGTCATTATGCTGATAACAAATGGAAATTCGGTTCTGATGGGGCGATCTCCGGGGTGGCCAGAGGGGATGTATTCGCTGCTGGCCGGCTTTGTCGAACCGGGTGAAACGCTCGAGGCCGCCGTGCGCCGCGAGGTGTTCGAAGAAGCAGGCATCATGGTGGGGCAGGTTGAGTATCTGGCCAGCCAGCCCTGGGCGTTTCCGTCATCGTTGATGTTTGGATGTCGGGGCACGGCTCTGAACCACCACATCAACATCGATCCCACCGAAATCGAGGATGCAATCTGGATCACGCGCGAAGACATGATGCAGGCCTTTGCCGGAAACCATCCCTTTCTGGCCCCGGCGCGCAAAGGTGCGATTGCGCAATTTTTGCTGGCCAACTGGCTTGCGGATACGCTGGATTGACGCGACAATAAACTCAATCAATTAACCGGGGCAGCGCCATGAATTTCAGTGCGAAAGAAGATGTCGAAGCACCGATCGACCATGTCTTTGCCGAAGTGTCGAATTTTCAGTCGTTCGAACGCTCCGCCCTGCGCCGCGGCGCCGAAGTGCGGCGCGTTGATGATTTGACTACCGTCGGTCCGGGCATGGCCTGGGATATCGCGTTCGAATTGCGTGGCAAGCGCCGCGAGCTCATTCTTGAACTGACGCATTTTGAGCCCCCCAATGGCATGCTGCTGGCGTCGCGCGCGTCACCGCTTGGTGGGGTCGTGTCGGTAGATCTGGTAGCCCTCTCGCGCAACCGGACCCGGATCAACGTGGATGTCGTACTCAAGCCGCAGAACCTGTCGGCGCGACTTTTGGTACAGTCGCTAAAGCTGGCCCGCGCAAATCTGGGCAAACGGTTTTCACTGCGCCTGGGTGATTATGCAAGAGACCTTGAAAATCGCCTGAAACGCCGGGCGTAAAGCGTTTTGCATTTAATCTGAGTTACAGATTTGATGTAAAGCGCCCACAACATTGAGATGGCGTGGGCCCTTTCCACTTTCCCTGATTCAGGAAAAACGCAAAAGGCTTTAAGCAGGCAATCCGCCAGGTCGCCATCTGGACGCCTTGCCTGCGCTCTGCGCATCCCGCGACGTTGTTGCATCATCAATGACGTTGGCGATCCGCCGGGTATACCCCCAGAATCGTGATGTCCGAGGTAAAGTAATCCAACTCGTCCAGCGCCCGCGCCACCGCCGGATCATCAGGGTGGCCTTCGATATCGGCATAAAACTGCGTTGCTGTGAACGACCCGCCGACCATGTAGCTTTCAAGTTTGGTCATGTTCACGCCGTTGGTTGCGAACCCGCCCATGGCTTTGTAAAGCGCGGCCGGAATGTTGCGGACTTGAAACACAAAGGTTGTCATCATCCCGTTATCGCCGCGCGGCGTATGATCGGGCTGGGGCGCCATCACCAGAAAACGGGTGGTGTTGTTGCTTTGATCCTCGATATGACGTGCCAGCACTTCCAGCCCGTAGATTTCACCGGCCAGTTCGCTGGCAAGTGCTGCCAGCTTGGGATCGCCGGCCTCTGCCACGTGATGGGCCGATCCTGCCGTATCCGCCCCGGCCACCCGGTGGATTCCATGTTTGGACAGGAAGTCACGGCACTGGCCCAGCAGCACCGTATGGCTCATGGCGCTTTCAACCTGATCCAGCTTTGTGCCCGGAAGGGCCAGAAGATTGATATGCACCCGCACAAATGCCTCGCGGATGATATGCAAGCCTGACTCGGGCAGCAGGTGATGAATGTCGGCCACGCGCCCAAAGGTCGAGTTTTCAACCGGTAGCATCGCAAGCGACGCCTCGCCACTACGCACAGCTTCGATTGCGTCCTCGAAGGTACGGCAGGGCAGGGCCTCCATCTCGGGATAGGTGTCACGGCAAGCCTGGTGCGAATAGGCGCCCGGCTCGCCCTGAAAGGCAATGCGCTTGGTCATCAGCAGTTATTCCTGTCATTTTTTGCCCGGGTCGGGCGTTTGGTCGCGCAAACTACACCTTGCGTCTACATAGGGGAAGCGGATAGATACGCGGCCAAGAGATATCAAATGGAAACGGGCCTATGTTCGATACGATGAGACTTACCAAGATCGTCGGCAGCCTCTGCGGAGCGCTGCTGATACTCCTTTTGAGCAAATGGGCGGCTGAACTGCTCTATACTACGGGAGGCGGACATGGTGACGGCCATAGTGCGGCCTATGTAATCGACACTGGAGAAGCTGACGCCCACGGTGAGGCCGCCGCCGACGAAGGCCCTTCGCTGGCCGAGTTGTTTGCAGCTGCCGATCTGGAAAAAGGCGCCAAGGTATTTGGCAAGTGTAAGGCCTGTCACAAACTGGAAGATGGTGCAAATGCCACCGGCCCGTACTTGTACGGCGTTGTTGGCCGCAAGGTCGATTCGGCTGCGGGCTATGGATATTCCGGCGCCCTTGAAAAAGTGGTCGAAGTCTGGACGCCCGAAGCACTGGACGGATTCCTGGAAAACCCCAAAAGCTATGCGCCGGGTACCGCCATGGGCTTTTCCGGTCTGAAAAAACCCGAGGATCGCGCCAACGTGATCGCCTATCTCGACCAGACCGATGGAACGACCTATGAAATGGATGTTCCGGCCGCAGAAGAGGCTTCTGCAGAGGAGCCCGCTGTCGAAGAAACCCATCAGGAAGCCGCTGCTGAAGAGCCCGCTGCTGAAGAGCCCGCCGCGGAAGAGCCTGTTGCCGAAGAACCTGCTGCCGAAGAACCCGCCGCTGAAGAGCCTGCAGCCGAGGAAGCCGCCAGCACCGGTGCTTCTGGCTTTGCCGGGATGGTCGCCGCGGCCGATCTCGCCAAAGGCGAGAAAGTATACAAGAAATGCAAGGCCTGCCATGCACTTGAAGACGGCAAAAACCGCGTTGGCCCGCATCTGTTCGGTCTTGTTGGCCGCGCCGTGGCCAGTGTTGACGGCTTTGGCTATTCCGGTGCTCTGCAGGGCATTGGTGGCGACTGGACGGTTGATCAGTTGAACGCCTGGTTGGAAGACCCCAAAGGCTTTGCCCCCGGTAATAAAATGAGCTTTGCCGGCGTCAGAAAAGAAGAAGACCGCGCCGCTGTGATTGCCTATCTGGGCACCATCGGCAACTAGGTCGCCATCAAAACAAACCCAAAGGCCGCCGCCCGAAACCGGGCAGGCGGCCTTTTTCATGCCCGTGTGCCGGAAATCAACCGGTGGTCACGTTTCCGCGCTTGAATGTACTGCTATGCCTCCTTTAGCTTGCACCCAAGTAAAAAAGCACCAGATCAATGCGATATGGATCGCAGCAGGAGGGAACGAGTATGACCCGACAACGCAGACGGGCCCAGACCCGGGCGCTTAACAACAGCACACCCCTGAGGCTTGTTTTTGCACTCATCTGTCTGTCACTCGCAAGCCTGATGGCCCATGCCGCTCTGGCGCAGGAAAAGATAATCAAATCGCACGGTTACTCCTACTTCGGCGAGTTGAAATATCCAGCGGATTATCCCTATTTCGACTATGTGAATCCAGATGCGCCCAAGGGCGGCGAAATTTCGATCGCGCTCAGCGGCACGTTCGATTCGATGAATCCGTATTCGCGCAAGGGCAAGGCCTCGGCCTTGTCTACGGTGATGTATGAAAGTCTTCTGGGCGAGGTTCTGGCCGGTGGCGGCGCGCTGCCTGCGGATGCGGATGGCGAACTCTACGGGCTTTTGGCCGAGTCGTTGGAATATCCTGAAACCAAGGACTGGGTCATCTTCTATATGCGCCCCGAGGCGCGCTTTTCCGATGGCACGCCAGTGACGGCGCATGATGTGTTGTTCAGCCACAACCTGTTGCTGGATCAGGGGCTGAAATCCTATGCTGATGCCGTGCGCAAACGCATCCCCAAAGCCGAAGTGATCGACGATCACACCATCAAGTTCTATTTCACCGAAGGTATCTCGCGCCGCAGCCTGATTGATCAGGTCGGCACCGTGCCGGTCTGGTCCCAAAAGTGGTACGAGGATACTGGTGCGCGTCTGGATGAGGGCCGGCTTGAAGTGTCGCCGGGGTCAGGGCCATATTTGATTGACCAGATTGACGTCAGCCGCCGCGCGACTTTCAGGCGCAACCCGGATTATTGGGGCTGGCACCTGCCGATTAACAAGGGACGGCACAATTTCGACCGGATCCGGCTGGAATACTTCACCGATGCCACCACCGCCTTTGAGGCGTTCAAGGCTGGCGAAGTGACCTTTCGCACCGAATCTGACCCCAAGAAATGGGCCAGTTTCTATGACTTCCCGGCCATCGAACGTGGCTCTGTGGTGCGCGAAGAACTGCCCGACGGGACGCCACCTGCAATGACCGGTATCGTGTTCAACCTGGGATCCGAGGCGTTCAAGGATAAACGCGTCCGCGAGGCGGTGGCCCTGTGTTTCAATTTCGAATGGACCAACAAATCACTACTGTACGGCCTGAACGCGCAACAAAGATCGTTTTCGACCGGCACCGACCTTGAATCCAAAGGTCTGCCGGCGGGCGACGAGCTGGAGTTCCTGAAATCTCTGGGCGATATCGTGCCTTCGGCGCTGCTGACGACTGAACCGCTGGTTCCGCATACCTCTGATCCTGATCGTCTTTTGACCCGCAAAAACCTGCGCCTCGCGAAAAAGCTGCTGGATCAGGCAGGGTGGGTAACCGGCGATGACGGCATCCGTCGTAATGCCCAAGGCAAGTCTCTGACGCTGAATTTTCTGTTTAACTCATCGGGCGAACCGACGGATCGGGCGATTGGCGAAAACTTTGTCTCCAACCTCAAGACCATGGGAATTGATGCCAGATTCGAATCCGTTGATTCTGCCCAGTACACCAAACGCGAGCGTGATCGCGACTATGACCTCGTGTTCGACGGCTATCCATCGCTGATGGGCACTGGTACCGGTCTGCTGCAGCGTTTTGGATCCGAAGCCGCGTCGTACAGCCTGTTCAATCCCGCCGGGCTGGCCAGTCCCTTGGTGGACGCGATCATCAACAAATCCCTGCTTACCAGCAGCCAGGCCGAAGAAGATATGACCATCCGCGCGCTCGACCGGGTTTTACGACATGAATTTTTCCTGATCCCAACGGGCTATGCCCCCGATCACTGGGTGGCTTACTGGGACATGTATGAGCATCCCGAAAAACAGCCCCCCTTTGCCTTGGGGGCCCTGGATTTCTGGTGGTACAACGCCGAGAAAGCCGAGGCGCTCAAGGCCTCGGGTGCGCTGAGGTAGCCCGCTGATGGGTGCCTATATCCTGCGCAGGCTGTTGCTGATCATTCCCACATTGCTGGGGATCATGATCATTAATTTTGCGCTGGTACAGTTTGTGCCCGGCGGCCCGGTGGAGCAGATGATTGCCCAAATCCAGGGCGGAGGCGATGTGTTCGGCGGCTTTGCGGGCGGGGGCGAGGACGCAACCCTGAGCGCAGACAATGAGAATTCACAATATGCAGGCGCCCGCGGATTACCGCCCGAGTTCATCAAAGAACTGGAAGAACAGTTCGGTCTTGATAAGCCGCCGCTGGAACGGTTCTTCAACATGATGTGGAACTACATGCGCTTTGATTTCGGCGAAAGTTACTTTCGCAAGATCGACGTGCTGGATCTGGTGCTGGAGAAGATGCCGGTCAGTATTACGCTGGGGCTGTGGTCGACCGTCATCGCTTATCTGGTGTCGATCCCGCTGGGTATCCGCAAGGCGGTCCACGACGGCTCGGGCTTTGATACCTGGACCAGCGGCATCATCATCGTGGCCTATGCCATTCCGGCCTTTCTGTTTGCAATCATGCTGCTGGTGCTGTTTGCCGGCGGCAGCTATTGGCAGGCCTTCCCGCTGCGGGGCCTGACCTCGGATAATTTTGACCAGCTCAGCCTTGTCGGCAAGGCGCTGGATTATCTGTGGCATATCGCGCTGCCGGTCCTTGCCTCGACCATTGCCGCCTTTGCTACGCTGACGCTGCTGACCAAGAACAGTTTTCTGGACGAGATCAAGAAACACTACGTGATGACCGCCCGCGCCAAGGGCCTGTCCGAGCGTAAAGTGCTGTATGGTCATGTTTTTCGCAACGCCATGCTGATCGTGATCGCAGGCTTTCCGGCGGTCTTTATCGGGGTGTTCTTTGGCGGCTCGGTGCTGATCGAGACGATCTTTTCGCTTGATGGTCTTGGGCGACTTGGGTTCGAGGCGGCCGTGGGGCGCGACTACCCGGTGATGTTCGGCACGCTGTTTCTGTTTGGTCTTATCGGCCTGCTGGTCGGTATCCTGTCAGACCTGATGTACGTGCTTGTCGACCCGCGTATCGATTTTGAGAAACGGGAAGGGTGACAAAATGGCCCTGTCCCCTCTTAACCAGCGCCGCTGGCGCAACTTCCGTCGAAACCGCCGCGCCTATTGGTCGCTGATGATCTTTGCGGTTATCTTTGGCATCACGCTGTTCGCCGAGTTTGTGGCCAACGACAAACCGATCCTGATCCAGTATCGCGGGCAATATTACACGCCGATTTTCAACTTCTACCCGGAAACGGAATTTGGCGGCGATTTCGATACCGAAGCCATCTATCGCGACCCCGAAGTGCGCTGCCTGATCACCTCGGGCGGGCTGGAAGACTGCTTTGACGACCCCGAGGGCATTGTCGAAGACGCCGCCGACGGTGTGGTCAATGGCGAGCCGATTGAAAAGGGCTGGGCCCTCTGGCCGCTCATTCCCTATAGCTATAACACCTCGGTCGATCGCCCCGGTGCAGCGCCCCTGCCGCCAAACCATCAGAACTGGCTGGGCACCGATGACACCAAACGCGATGTGCTGGCGCGGGTGATCTATGGCTTCCGCCTGTCGGTACTGTTCACCCTCATCGTCACCGCGCTGTCGTCGGTGATCGGCATATTCGCCGGGGCCGTGCAGGGGTATTTCGGTGGCCGCACCGATCTGATTTTTCAGCGCATCATCGAGATATGGTCGTCCACGCCGCAGCTTTACGTGATCATCATCCTGTTTGCGATTCTGCCCCGCAGTTTCTGGCTGCTGGTCTTTATCACCGTCCTGTTCGGCTGGATGGCCCTTGTGGGCGTGGTCCGCGCCGAATTTCTGCGTGCCCGCAACCTTGAATATGTCCGCGCGGCCAAGGCCTTGGGCGTCAGTAACCTGGTGATCATGTTCCGCCACATGCTGCCCAACGCGATGGTCGCGACGCTGACCATGCTGCCGTTTGTGATCACCGGCACGATTTCGCTGCTGGCGGGGCTGGACTTTCTGGGCTTCGGCCTGCCGTCGTCCTCGCCGTCATTGGGAGAGTTGACGCTGCAGGCGAAACAGAACCTGCAGGCCCCCTGGCTGGCCTTCACCGCGTTTTTTGCCTTTGCCATCATGCTGTCGCTGCTGGTCTTCATCTTTGAAGGCGTGCGTGACGCGTTTGACCCAAGAAAGACCTTTGAATGAGCCTGCTTGAGGTCAAGGATCTGCATGTCGGATTTCGCCAGGATGGCCAGGTGGTGCGCGCCGTGAATGGCGTGTCCTTTACCGTAGACCGCGGCGAAACCGTTGCCCTGGTGGGCGAATCCGGGTCGGGCAAATCGGTCACGGCGCTTTCCACTGTCTCGCTGCTGGGTACTTCAGCCGAGGTGCAGGGCAGCGTCACCTATGACGGCCAGCAGATGATCGGCGCGGATGACAGAATGCTGCGCAAGGTGCGCGGCAACGACATCAGCTTTATCTTTCAGGAGCCGATGACATCGCTGAACCCGCTGCACACGCTGGAACGTCAGATTACCGAAAGCCTTGAGTTGCATCAGGGTCTGACCGGCGATGCCGCCCGCACCCGCATTCTGGAACTGATGGAACGCGTCGGCATCCGTGACCCCAAAAGCCGTCTGGGCGCTTATCCTCATCAGTTATCCGGTGGCCAACGCCAGCGGGTGATGATTGCCATGGCACTGGCCAACAAGCCCGATATCCTGATCGCCGATGAGCCGACAACGGCGCTGGACGTGACCATTCAGGCGCAGATCCTCGAACTTCTGGCCGAACTGAAACGCGAAGAGCAGATGGGCCTGCTGTTCATCACCCATGATCTGGGCATCGTGCAGCGTATTGCCGACAAGGTCTGTGTGATGAAGGACGGCGAGATTGTGGAATCCGGCCCCACGGCCAAAATTTTCGCCTCCCCGCAGCACCCCTACACAAAAAAGCTGTTGAACGCCCGCGCCGTGGGCGAACCCACAGCGGTGGCTGATGATGCGCCAGCGGTAGTTGAAACCGAACACCTGCGCGTTTGGTTCCCGATCCAGCGCGGATTCCTGCGCAAGACGGTGGGCCATGTGAAGGCCGTGAATGATGCCAGCATCCGTGTCCGCGCCGGCGAAACGCTGGGTATTGTCGGCGAAAGTGGCTCGGGTAAAACCACCATGGCGCTGGCGATCATGCGGCTGATTGCGTCAGAGGGGAAAATCACCTTTGCAGGCCAGGATGTGAATAGCTGGTCCACCAAAGAGTTGCGCCGCCACCGGTCTGATATGCAGATTGTCTTTCAGGACCCGTTTGGCAGCCTGTCCCCACGTATGACCTGCGAACAGATCGTCGCCGAGGGGCTGGGCGTGCACGGCAACCCCGGGGGGCGCCCGCAACGTGACCTGGTGGCCGAGGTTATGGTCGAGGTGGGCCTTGATCCGGCTACGATGGACCGGTACCCGCACGAGTTTTCCGGTGGTCAGCGACAGCGTATCGCCATCGCGCGCGCCATGATCCTGCGGCCCAAACTGGTGGTTCTGGACGAGCCCACCAGCGCGTTGGACATGACCGTGCAGGTGCAGATTGTTGATCTGTTGCGCCAGCTTCAGGTGAAATATGGTCTGGCCTATCTGTTCATTTCTCACGATCTGAACGTGGTGCGCGCCATGAGCCACCGGGTGATCGTGATGAAACAGGGCGACGTGGTCGAGGCCGGCGAGGCGCAGGCGCTGTTCGAAGCCCCGCAGACCGACTATGCCCGCACCCTGTTGCAGGCGGCGCTTGATCTCAAAACCCACAAATAGCCGGGCCTGATCCAGCGGTGCGCGCTGACGCGCGCGCTTGATCCCTCGTCAGGCTGTGCCTTCCTCGGCGCGGAGGGCCATGTGACGTGCGCAGGCGGGCGAAAAGCAGGTTCCGTGGCGGGATTGAGTATTTGGGGAAAAATGAAAGTGCTTTGTGCAGGTGTTCTTTTATGCGGCAAGCGTTGCGTGGTGCCGCTGCCGCCTGTACAGGGTGATCACTCAATCGCTACCGGAGGGCAACGACAGGATCGCCCTGCAAAACGGGGCGTTCGGAAAACATCGCGCCGCTGATTTCACGCAAAAGCTTGATCTTCATGGCGGTCGTGAAATCCTCGAACTCGTCCGCCGTGACCACAAAGGCATTCGGCCCGCCAATCAGGTGGCGGTTGAAATAGCTGGTCAGATCATTGTTGAGCTCTTCCACAGCCAGTGCATTGATTACCACGCCGCGCGAAACCAGCCTGTCGCGGGCCTCCAGCATCAAATCCAGATTGTCGCTGCGCCCGTTGCCTGACAGGTCGATCACCTGTCGCCGCGCATAGCCCGGCGCTGCGTCGAGCAGGCGCCCGGCATAGGCCAGACCGGAATGGATCATGGTGCCGCCACCTGGCAGACGTCGGGGCATCGCATCGACGGTGTCGGCATATTTGAGCACATCCTTGTCGCTGTGCAAGGCGACCCAGTCCAGCCCCAGGGCTTGTCGTGTCACACTGGACCACTGGATGATTGCGATGGCCACGCCCCCAGGGGCCTGATCAATTGCCGCGACAACCGGCGGCGCGCGCAGGGCATCGGCGGTGCCGCTGCGCTGCAGATCAAATTCATCGTCATTGACGCTTGCCGAAACGTCAAAGGCCAGCACCAGATGCAATTCCATCTGGGCATCAGCGCGTGCCACAGCCCCCGATACTGCGACCACCAAAGCACAAAGTGGACCTGAGCAAAGCCAAGATCGAATGATATTTGCAGGCCTCACGCCAGCGCCTCCTGTTCGCGATTGACGGTGGCGTGAGGCCTATGGCCCAGTCAAGGACTAATTTGGAGCCGCCGTTTTTGGCTCTTTGGCAATGTTGCAATCCGGTAACGGGCCTGCCGATTCCTGCGCGGGCCATTCACGTTCCGATACTTCGGGGCAGCAGTTTAATGCGCCATCAGCACCGGGATCTTTGCCTGTTCCAGCATGTAGCGTGTGGCACCGCCAAAGATCGCCTCGCGGAAGCGCGAATGGCCGTAGGCGCCCATCACGATCATGTCAGCATCCATATCGCCCGCATGCCGGATCAGCACATCCGAGATGCGCGGCAAGGTTTTGCTGAGGACATCAATTTCCACCGTCACGTCGTGGCGCGCCAGGTATTGGGACACAAGGCCGCCGGGGTCTGACCGGTTGGGTCCGTGGGTTGGCGGGTCAATCACGACCACATGCACCACGTCCGCCCCGCGCAGCAACGGCAGGGCCGCACGCACGGCGTTCAGCGCCTCGATGCTTTCGTTCCAGCCGATCATGACCCTTTGCGGGCCAGGCTGCGGATCGTCGCCATCAGGAACGACCAATGCCGGGGTGTGGCCTTCGAAAAGTGCTGCTTCGGTCACCGGCTCCAACTCGGCACCGCGGCCTTCGCCATAGGGCTGCGGAAGAATCACCAGATCCGAAAATCGCGCCCGGGCCGACACATGCCGCCCCAGATCGGCAAGTTGTGCCACACCGCTTTCGCTGGCCCAGCGGATGCCCGATGCCTTCAGGATGCTTCTGGCCTTGGCTTCAATCGCGTCGGCCTCTTCATTGGCCCGGGTTATTGTTTCCTGCAGCACGATTGCGCTGGCCCCAGCATAGTAGTATCCGGTCTGGCTGCGGTCGACACCCAGGCAAAGCACATCCAGATGCGCATCATGGGCCTGCGCAGCCGCAACGGCATGGGCCAGCACGCCGTCAACCAGCGCCTCGTCGGTCAGGACGGAAAACAGGCAGTTATAGGTCATCTCGAATTCCTTTGCTGTGTTCGCTTCTGAATTCAGGCTAAGCAGGTTTCCCGGACCTCCGCTTTGATTAGTGTCAAGTAACCGACCGTTAACCCCGATCCGGAATTTATCATAGAAATAAGGACGCGTTCGGCCAAGCGGCGCCAAACTGCGCAAAAAATTGGCAGAGAGGCAGCGTTTGCGCGTGCTTTTGAGAAAGGCGGTGCAGCCCGACCCCGGGGGCGGCCGAACTTTGGGCAAGAATTGTGAAATCTTGACACAGATCAAGGTAAGTCATTGCCCCTGCCAGCAATAACGCATCAGTCTAAACGCGCCCGCGCTTTACATACGAATCGCGCGGATAGAGACGAAGGGACGCATTATGACGAATTATATCAAGCTGATTGCGCTTGGTCTGGTCACGCTATTCGCGCTGATCGCGGCCAACTACGCGCGCGATCTTGCCTACCTGGTTAACGCGCTGACTGTGGCGCTTGTCGCCGCAGGCATGTTTGTGTGGACGTTGCGCCACACGGATGAACCGAAACCCAAAGTTGACCTTTCGGGCGAATATATGGATGGGGTCATCCGTGCCGGGGTTGTCGCCACCGCCCTGTGGGGCGTTGTCGGATTTCTGGTGGGCACATTCATTGCTTTCCAGCTGGCTTTTCCGGCGCTCAATTTCGAATGGGCGCAAGGGTTTGCCAACTTTGGACGTTTAAGACCGCTGCACACTTCAGCGGTTATTTTTGCCTTTGGCGGCAATGCATTGATCTGTACGTCATTCTATGTTGTCCAGCGTACATCTGCCGCCCGTCTCTGGGGCGGCAATCTGGCGTGGTTCGTCTTTTGGGGCTATCAGCTGGTTATCGTGCTGGCGGCCACCGGGTACCTTCTGGGGGCGACCCAATCCAAGGAATATGCCGAACCTGAATGGTATGTCGATCTGTGGCTGACCATCGTTTGGCTGGCCTATCTGGCCGTGTTTCTGGGGACCATCGTCAAGCGCAAAGAGCGGCACATCTATGTCGCCAACTGGTTCTACCTGAGCTTCATCATTACTGTGGCGATGCTGCATGTGTTCAATAACATCTCAATCCCGGTCTCTGTTTTCGGCTCCAAGTCGGTTCAGGTTTTCTCGGGGGTGCAGGATGCGATGACACAATGGTGGTACGGCCACAACGCCGTGGGTTTCTTCCTGACCGCGGGTTTCCTGGGCATGATGTACTACTTTGTTCCCAAACAGGCCGAACGCCCGGTCTACAGCTATAAACTGTCGATCATCCACTTCTGGGCTCTGATCTTCCTGTATATCTGGGCGGGTCCGCACCATCTGCACTACACAGCGCTGCCTGACTGGGCCTCGACGCTGGGCATGGTGTTCTCGATTATCCTTTGGATGCCCTCTTGGGGTGGCATGATCAACGGCCTGATGACGCTGTCGGGTGCCTGGGACAAGCTGCGCACCGATCCGATCATCCGTATGATGGTTATCTCGATCGGCTTTTATGGCATGTCGACCTTTGAGGGCCCGATGATGTCAATTCGCGCTGTGAACTCGCTGTCGCACTATACTGACTGGACCATCGGCCACGTACATTCCGGCGCTTTGGGCTGGAACGGCATGATCACCTTTGGCGCGCTCTACTTCCTGGTGCCCAAGTTGTGGAACCGCGAGCGGCTTTATAGCCTTAGCCTTGTAAGCTGGCACTTCTGGTTGGCCACAATCGGCATCATCCTTTATGCCGCCTCGATGTGGGTGACCGGCATCATGGAAGGCCTGATGTGGCGCGAAGTGGACGCCAACGGTTTCCTTGTGAACTCGTTCGCCGACACGGTTGCCGCCAAGTTCCCGATGTACGTTGTACGCGGATTGGGCGGGGTGCTTTTCATCAGTGGTGCAATCATCATGTGCTACAATCTTTTCATGACCGTCAGACGGAGCCCGGCTGTTGACGCCACCAACTCCGTTGTCCCGGCCGAATAAGAAGGAGGGACCGACAAATGGCAATTCTCGACAAACACGCGATTCTTGAAAAGAACGTCACCCTTTTGGCAGTCTTCGCCTTTCTGGTGGTCACAATCGGGGGGCTGGTGCAGATTGCACCACTCTTCTGGCTGGAAAACACGATCGAGGATGTTGAGGGCATGCGCCCTTACTCTCCGCTCGAACTGGCAGGGCGTGATGTCTATATCCGCGAAGGCTGCTATGTCTGTCACAGCCAGATGATCCGCCCCATGCGGGACGAGGTTGAGCGCTATGGCCACTACTCACTGGCGGCTGAGTCACAATATGACCATCCCTTCCAGTGGGGGTCTAAACGCACCGGGCCCGACCTGGCCCGTGTTGGCGGCCGCTATTCGGATGAATGGCACGTCGACCACCTGCGCAACCCGCAATCGGTTGTGCCGGAATCGGTGATGCCTAAATACGGCTTTCTTGAAAACCGGATGATCGATGGCAAATATATTCAGGACCTGCTGAAAACCCATCAACTGGTTGGTGTACCTTACACTGACGAGATGATCGCAGCAGCCAATGAAGATTTTGCCGCTCAGGTTGATCCTTTTGGCGATACCGACGGGTTGCTTGAACGCTATCCAAATGCGCAGGTCCGTAACTTTGACGGACAGGCCGGGATTTCCGAAGCGGATGCGCTGATCGCTTATCTGCAAATGCTGGGCACGCTGGTTGATTTCTCGACCTTCACGCCAGTGGCAAGTCGCTAGGGAGAGAAAAAATGGAAACTTATTCCCTTCTTCGCGAATTCGCCGACAGCTGGGTTCTTTTGGTTTTGTTTGCGTTCTTCGTAGGCGTGGTGATCTGGGTGTTCCGCCCGGGGTCGACCAAATCTTATAGCGAACCTGCTGGCATTCCCTTCCGGCACGAAGACAAACCCGCGTCGTCGCAATCGCGACCGGCCGGGGCCGACGCCAAGGAGGCGTGAAAGACATGGCAAAGCAACCAATGAAGCAAAAGCAAGATCCTGACACAACCGGCCATGAATGGGACGGCATTCAGGAATTCAACAACCCTCTGCCGCGCTGGTGGCTGTGGACATTCTATCTCTGCATTATCTGGGGTATCTGGTACGTGATCGCCTACCCCGCCTGGCCGCTGATCAATGGCGCAACCGCGGGTTACAAGGGCTTTTCAACCCGCGCCAATGTCGCGGCTGATATTGCCGAGGCAGAAGCCGCCAATGCGGCGATCAACCAGAAACTGGCCTCGGTCGAGCTGGCCACGATTGCCGAAGACCCCGAACTGTCGGGCTATGCTACCTCGGCAGGGGCGGCTGTGTTCAAGACATGGTGTGCGCAGTGTCACGGGTCCGGTGCTGCCGGGGCCAAGGGGTATCCCAACCTGCTGGACAATGACTGGCTGTGGGGCGGTACCATCGAGGATATCCACACCACTGTCAGCCACGGTATCCGTAACGAGGTGGACGACGATGCCCGCTATTCCGAGATGCCCGCCTTTGGCGAGATCCTGGAACCTGCCGAAATCGGTCAGGTCGCCAACTATGTGATGTCGCTTTCGGGCACGCCACAGGACGCAGCCCTGGCTGCCGAGGGCGAAGCCGTGTTCCTGGATAACTGCGCTGCCTGCCACATGGAAGATGGTACAGGCGACCGGGCACAGGGTGCGCCTAACCTGGCCGACGCCATCTGGCTTTATGGCGGGGATATCGACACGATCACCGAAACCGTCACCAACAGTCGTTACGGCGTCATGCCACCTTGGAGCGGTCGCCTGACCGAGGCCCAGGTACGCGCGGTCGCGACATATGTTCATCAGCTGGGAGGCGGTGAATAACAGAACGCCTGCGGGATCATTCCTGCAGGTCAGGCACCGGCTCTTCCGTCCTGTTCGCGCGTTTCCAGGAAGGCCGGTGCCGCCATAGTTAGGGCCGCAGAGTACCTACTCTGCGGCCCCAATTATTGCAAGAACGTATCGCCGACCTGGGCCATTCAAATTCAGCTACAGACCTTACACGTTATCTGCGGCGGCTTTTCGTCGAAGATACCGGAGCTTGTGTGCTCCATCTGCCGCCCCGCCACGGCCAGTGTCTTGGCCTTCCTTCCTGCCGAAAGACCAGTTCGGGATGAAAGACAATCGGATCAATCACGGCGCCCTCCTATGGCGTGCGGAAAAAGCTGGGCCTGATGACGATCGTCGAACCGGGTGTGGTTTTTCCAGTGGTTGCGGGGCTCAGACCGGGTGGCAGTCATGAAAGTTTTTGCAAGAACATTCAGCATGTCGTTTCCTTTCGTGGATGCTGTTATGTCTTGAATATGGTGGAAAACGTGACATCCTGCGACTCAGGAAAAATTCTAACATGTAAGGATAAGTTACAGATATGGATTGGCTGAGCCTGCCACCTTTGTCCGCGCTTCGAGCCTTCGTGGCACTGGCCGAGACCGGTTCGGCTGTGGCGGCGGGAACCAAACTAAACGTCAGCCACGCAGCCATTAGCCAGCAGATCAAGTCGCTTGAGGCGCATATGGGCCTGTCTTTGGTCAATCGCAGTGGTCGCGCGCTTGAACTGACGTCCGAGGGCCAGCAACTTGCCGATTCCCTGTCTGTCGGTTTTGAAACAATTTCACGTACAATCAGTGCCTTGACGGGCGCAGACGCCAACCGACCGCTGCATATCTCGACCACACCAATGTTCGCCTCGGCCTGGCTGATGCCACAATTGGGCGGGTTTCATGCCGCTCATCCGGATATTGATCTGATCCTCAGTACCACCCCCAAGGTTGAACCCCTCGACACCGGCAACATCGACATTGCCCTGCGTTATGGGGCAGGTAACTGGCCCGGTCTTGTCAGCGAAAGTCTGTTCCTGTCTCCCATGGTGGTGGTGGCGGCGCCTTCTTTGGTTGGGGAACGAACGTTTCAATCCTTTGAAGAGCTGGCAGAATTTCCCTGGGTGATGGATGCAGGCATCTCTGAGGCCAACAACTGGCTGTCAGGCATCGGCACGCTGTCTAAAATGGGGCAGGGCTCGATTCAATTGCCCGGCAACCTGTTGCTGGACGGTGCCCGCGACGGCAGGGGTATTGCTGTGGCCATCCGCACCTTTGCCGAAACCGATATTCGTGCCGGACGGTTGCGGGTTTTGTTCGAAAAGAACGACAAAAAAGGCTATCACATCGTAACCCGCCCGGGCGTGCAGCGCCCCGCTCTGAAAACCTTTTTGAAATGGCTGCGAAAATGCGCTCGGGAATGCGAAGCCCCCATTTAATATAAGAGATCAATTAGCTAACCCATCGAGCGTTCGCCGCCACGTCGTGCTGCATTTTTCTTGTCATTACGGGTTACCCAGATCGACAAGGAAATCATGACCCCGATATAGATCACCCCGATCCCCAGCACCAATTCACCGGGCACGGGGCCAATATCGGCACGGGTACGCAACTCTTCCAGACTGGCCACGCCGGTGGGGTGCACCATCAGTTTACCCAGATAGGCCAGCGCCTGAATCAGCAGGATCCACAGGTAATTGCTGCGAATGCGCCGCGACAAAGCCGTCAGGTAGCTGACGTGATATTGTGGATACTTGTAATCCATCGCCAGAACGCTTTGCCAGTTTTCTTCTGTGTGCAGGTCGCCGTCTTGCAGCATCGGCACATAAAAATACTTTTCCATCCACCGGGTGCGTCCGCGCCAGACGTTGAAAAACCGATAGCGCCGCGCTTCGAGCGCCAGAAAAAGCAGGATCAGAATGCCCACCAGCAGCAACGGGAGCGGGGACGCTGAGGGCGATGAAAAGGTGATCGACAGCGCTACGCCAAGGGTCACTACCGCCCAGTTGGTTGTGGTGTCCAGCCGGGTGCGCCAGATTGTACTGCGATAAACCTCACCGCGATAGAGATGTGCCAAGGCACCGATTTCGGCGGCCGAAAATTCGTCCTGTTCCGATGCCTTACGCTTGCCTGTCATTGCCCCATTCGCCTTTGAAAACTCTGTTTAAATCAAAGATGACAGCAGATTGACCCAAGGTCAAAGACCCTCTGGCCTGCCCATCCGCCTGCCTGCGGCGATGCGTCTGCCTTGGCAAATGAGTTTTATAGATCACTTTGAGAGTCAGAATTTGATACATGTCAAAGAGACTCGGGGCCTTACCTGTGAAAAGTCCCTGAAACTGGACCCAAAAAACCGGAGTGATTCCGTTGGCCGATACTCAGCCCGACGCGCCGCAAAGCCTCTACGCCGCACATGAACCGGTTTTCCCTAAAAAGGTTTACGGGAAGTTCCGTAACCTCAAGTGGGGAATCATGGTAGTGACCCTGGGCATCTATTATCTAACGCCCTGGATTCGCTGGGATCGGGGGCCCAACCTGCCCGATCAGGCGGTGCTGGTTGATCTGGCCAGCCGTCGGTTCTTTTTCTTCTGGATCGAAATCTGGCCGCACGAATTTTACTTTATCGCGGGCCTTCTGGTCATGGCGGGGCTGGGCCTGTTCCTGTTTACCTCGGCGCTTGGCCGGGTCTGGTGTGGCTATGCCTGCCCGCAAACTGTCTGGACTGACCTGTTCATTCTGGTGGAACGCTGGATCGAAGGCGATCGCAACGCCCGGCTGCGCCTGCACCGGCAAAAGAAATGGGATTTCCGCAAGGCCCGCCTGCGGATGACAAAATGGATCACCTGGATGTTGATTGCGTTGGCAACCGGCGGGGCCTGGGTGTTCTATTTCACCGATGCGCCGGCTCTTCTGGTTGATCTGTTCACCCTCAATGCGCATCCCGTCGCCTATACCACCATCGCCGTTCTGACCGGCACCACATTTTTCTTTGGTGGTTTCGCACGTGAACAGATTTGTATCTATGCCTGTCCGTGGCCCCGGATTCAGGCGGCGATGCTGGATGAAGACACCCTTGTTGTGGGTTACCGCGAATGGCGGGGCGAGCCGCGCAAACACTCCGAGGCGGTCAAGGCAGGTGAGCCGCAGGGCGATTGCATCGATTGCATGGCCTGCGTCAACGTCTGCCCCGTGGGCATCGATATCCGCGACGGTCAGCAGCTTGAATGTATCACCTGCGCGCTCTGCATTGACGCCTGCGATGATATCATGGCCAAGATTGGCAAGCCGCGCGGCCTGATCGACTATATGGCGCTGACCGACGAAGAAAACGAACGCGCGGGCAAACCGCCCAAGCCGATTATCAAGCACATCCTGCGCCCGCGCACGATCCTGTATACCGCGCTCTGGTCTCTGGTCGGCTTTGGTCTGGTCTTTGCGCTGTTCATCCAGTCCGACATCGACATGACCGTGGCGCCGGTACGAAACCCCACCTTTGTCACCCTATCGGACGGGTCGATCCGCAATACTTACGAGGTCCGACTGCGCAACAAGCACGGCGAAGACCGGCCGTTCAAATTATCGGTTGTCGGTGATGCCGCAATCCGTCTCGAGCTTGAGGGAACACCTTATAGTGCCGTGACGGTGCCTGCAGATTCAACCAAGTTGCAGCGGGTTTACCTGATTGCCGCTCCCAGTTCGGATGCTGCGAACAACGAGCGCAGCGAAGTCCGCTTGTGGATCGAAGACACCTCGAACGGGGAACGCGCTTATCGCGACACTGTCTTTAACGGAAGGTCGAACTGATGGCAGAACGGCAGATCACCGGTCGGCATGTGTTTCTGGGCTTTGCTGCGGCCTTTGGCCTGATCATCGGCGTAAATCTGGTCCTGGCCTACTCAGCGATCCGCACCTTTCCCGGACTTGAAGTTAAAAACTCTTATGTCGCGAGTCAGGAATTCAATGTGCGAAAGGCTGCCCAGGAGGGGCTGGGTTGGACCGTCAGCGCCGACCATGCTGATGGCGTGCTGACGCTGGCCATCACAGATGCAGATGGCAAGCCGGTTCAGGTTGGCAGCCTGCACGCGATTGTAGGCCGCGCCACGCAGATTAAAGATGATACCGAGCCTGATTTCCAGTTTAACGGAAACGCCTATGTCGCCCCGGTTGAACTGAGCGACGGAAACTGGAATATCCGGATGCAAGCAACCGCGCTGGATGGTACGGAATTCCAGCAGCGCGTTGTGCTGCACAAGAAATAGGTCTGCAATGACAGCCACACTGCGCCCATCCCTTTCTGCCTGTCCGGCCTGCGCCGCCGGCCCCGCGGCCGAGGCGTTGGCAGCCAGGGATATCGGTCCGGCGCAGATCGCTCTGTCATTGCCCACGATCCACTGCTCGGCCTGCATCTCGAAAATCGAGCGAGGGCTGAACGCGCATCCCGGTGTCAAATCCGCCCGTGTAAATCTAACCCTCAAACGCGCCAGCATCGATGCGGGCGCTGATGTGAGCGCGCAGGATATGGTCGCCCTGGTTCAGGGGTTGGGATACGAGGCACACGAGCTGGACGCTGGTACCCTGAACGCCACGGCGAACAATCGTGCCGGGCGCGAATTGCTGATGCGGCTGGCCGTGGCGGGCTTTGCCTCGATGAATGTGATGCTGCTGTCTGTCGCCGTCTGGTCCGGGGCCGCAGACGCCACACGCGACCTGTTTCACTGGATTTCTGCGGCCATCGCCCTGCCTACTATCGCCTTTGCCGGGCAGCCGTTTTTCCGCAATGCCTGGGCCGCGCTGTCCAACCGCTCGCTCAATATGGACGTGCCAATTACGCTGGCGATCTTGCTGGCGGTGGTTACGTCGCTTTGGGAAACCGCGCTATCGGGTGAACACGCCTATTTCGACGCCGCACTTGCCCTGACCTTCTTTTTGCTGGCAGGCCGCTATCTTGATCACCGCACCCGCGCCATTGCCCGTTCAGCCGCCGAAGAACTGACCGCACTTGAGGTGCCCCGTGCGATCCGCCTGTCCGATGGTGCTGAGGAAACCGTCAATGTCGCTGAATTGCGTGTCGGTGACATGATTCTTGTCCGTCCCGGCGGCCGCATGCCGGTGGACGGCGAGATTGTCAGCGGCACGTCCGAAATCGACCGCTCGCTGTTGACGGGTGAAACCGTGCCGGTTTTTGCCGGCGAAGGGCAGCGGGTATCGGCCGGCGAGGTCAATCTGACGGGCCTGTTGACGGTTCGCGCCACGGCAGTAGGCGCAGATACCTCATTGCACCAGATGGCCGATCTGGTTGCGCTCGCGGAATCCGGGCGCTCGCGTTATACCTCACTGGCCGACAAGGCGGCCAAGCTTTATGCCCCCGGCGTACATATCTTGTCGGCGCTCAGTTTCCTGGGCTGGTACCTTTATTCATGGGATGTACGCACGGCCCTCAACATCGCCGCCGCCGTACTGATCATCACCTGCCCCTGTGCGCTTGGGCTGGCCGTACCTGCTGTGACGACTGCGGCCAGTGGCCGGCTGTTTCGCCGTGGTATGCTGATCAAACACGAAACGGCGCTGGAACGTCTGGCGCAGGTCGATACCGTGGTCTTTGACAAAACCGGCACTTTGACCGCGGGTGCACCCGAATTGACCAATTTGGAATCCCTTCCACGCAAAGACGCCGAAGTGGCCTATGCCCTGGCGCGGGGGTCGTCCCATCCCCTGGCGCAATCCATCACCCGTGCAGCGCGTGACGCCGGGATGGCTTGCGCTGGCGTCGCCAACATTACCGAAGTGCCCGGCTATGGTACCAAAGGCACTTACAAGGGACAGGAGGTTCGGCTGGGCCGTGCCAGCTGGACCGGGGCAGGGGACACCGCACAGACAGCAACCCACCTGCAGGTCGCCGGTCGGCCTGCCATTACATTCACCTTTGCCGACCATTTACGTGAGGGCGCCTCCGACGCGGTGCAGGCGCTGAAGGACAGCGGGAAATCTGTTTATCTGATGTCCGGCGATACCACGGCTGCGGTCGAGGCACTGGCAAAGCGGCTGGGTATCACCCATTGGCTGGCCGAGGCGCTTCCGGCCGACAAATCTGCCCGCATTCAGGCCATGACCTACAATGGTGCGCATGTCCTGATGGTGGGGGATGGGCTGAATGATACTGCGGCGCTGGCAGCCGCCCATGTCTCGATCTCGCCAGCGTCAGCGCTGGATGCCGCGCGGGTGGCCAGCGACATCGTTTTGCTGGGCAGTGATCTCAGCCCGATTGCGGCGGCTTGTGACACAGCACAATCCGCCACCCGGCGGATACGCGAAAACTTTCGGATTGCCACGATCTACAATATCATCGCCGTGCCGCTAGCGGTGGCAGGTCTGGCCACACCACTGATTGCGGCATTGGCCATGTCGGCCAGTTCAATCACGGTGTCGCTCAACGCGCTCAGGCTGAGGTAATGCAATGAACATCCTGGCCTACCTGATTCCCATTTCCCTGTTTCTGGGGGGCGTGGGTCTTGTGGCGTTTATCTATACGGTGCGTTCCAACCAGTATGACGATCCCGACGGCGACAGCCGCCGTATCCTTTCTGATGATTGGGATGACCACCCCAAACCCTGACCTCAGGCCACAGATGGCATGTTCTGGCTGCAAAATCTGGATAGCGGACCTGTCGCTACATAGCTTAGCAAAACTTGCGTTTCTGACGGTTTCAATACCATCCGCGCGGTGCGGCCATAGGCATTTATTCCCTGCCTCAATGCCGGAAGTGTCGACATCAGGCTATTTTGCATTTTGTCCGAATAGGCCGAAAGGCCGACGTGATCAGGGAAAAAGCTTTCGCTTGGCAGGCCATTGGACCAGACCACCTGATGGCGTTTGAACAAAAGGTGGTGGTAGTTGACTGGTGCGCTGATCGGTCTGCACCCGACGCCCCGATAGCCGACCAGTGCTTTTACCGGGGTCAGCACCTCGGATTCGTGAAACAGCAACTCTGTTACAGGATGGTTGAGAAATACGCGGTGATTGGGGGAAAGGAAAAGATCACGATTAGGCACGCCTAGCGCCATAGACCCTGCGGGTATGCAGACCGGGTGAAACTTGGGGTTGGCCATTTCTGAAAACGTCAGCACACGATTTCCAACCCAAAGAAGCGGCATAAGCCCCTGATCAAGCGTTTCCACCAAGTCACCCGCCTTCAGGGTTTCTACAGGAACGTAACCCCGATCCGTCAGGATAAGCGACCCGGTCTGAAAACAGGGTGCGGTGCCGGGGGTGGGGTTGGTCTGAACGACATAGGTCGTCCCGCCATCTGTCGATTCCAGAGACTGGCCACCTGTGGTAGTTCCCAGGGCTGTCGATGTTAACCCGACAGCCGGCCCCTCAGACGGGGTAACGGTTCTGCTGAAGGACAAAAAGGACAGCACAACGCCGTCCTGCACCAGTGCCACTGCGCCGTTCTGATGCACGCCGTTGAAATTCGCAGCGGTGGTACTGTCAATTACATAAATATCGCTTCCGGCAATTGTTCCGCTGGCGGTTCCAAGCGTGTCAGTTGACCTGACCGTACCGTCCGGATTGTAGACAACAACCTGAATGCCGCTGACATCCAGCCCGGTGTCGACGGCGATCTCAAGAAAATCAAGGACTGTCCCGCCGACAAATTTCAGTTCCGAGAAATACGGATCAGCCAATTTTCACACCTCTGGAACCAACTTATGTTGGAAATCCGAAAAGGCGACGATAAATTAACTTAATTTTAACAATTGTGCGCTAAGGGCCCCTGTCGCGACTTTCAGGAATACATTCTGTCGCATCACAAGGGAAAAGATCAGCCCGGTCCGATCATGAAGCAGGTAACCTGTTTGGCTTGAAGCCGCCGGCAGGCAAGATCAGCTGTTTCACGGCTCATCCCCATGAAATTTGCGTCAAACCCATTCGAGCGTTTGACGACTTTGCGCAGGGATCCGTCCAGCGTGCTCATTTCACTAAGTGCTGTCTGCAACAGAACCTTGCGGGCCTTGTACTGGCTTGGGTAGCGCCCGATGTTTATTCCCCAATGCCGCCCGCCGGATGTCGAGACGCGCGTCACAACTTCTTGTATCGGGTCTTCCACCTCGGCCTTGGCCAGTACAAGGTCTTTTGGCCTTGCAGTGGGGCTTACTTTGGCAGGTACCACCTGGGCGACTTTCTCGGTCTTTTGCGCACTGGTCTGCTGAGCTGCCATGATGGCCTTTTCAATATCATCCTTGATCGCAACAACGATTGGTTGGGTTTCGGTAATGGGGCGCTGTTGTGGTCTCAAGCTTTTCTTGACGGCTGCAGCCGAGGCGAAGCGCACTGTTTTGCCGGCCGCGGCCGGAATAGCTTGTCCGCCACCTTTGCCCATATAAGGTGGTTTGCTGGGACGGTGCAGTGCAACCCTGGTAGGTGCGCGACGAAAGCCGAGGTCAAGCAATTCAGCCACCTTCGCATTCCGAGACGCGGTTGACCGGCCGCCAAACACTGTTGCGATGACGCGTTCTTTGCCACGTTCGGCGCTGGCCACAAGGTTAAAACCCGCCGCACGGGTGTAGCCGGTTTTGATGCCATCCGCGCCGCGATAGCTTTGTAAAAGCTTACGGTTGGTGTGAGAGACCTTGCGCACCCCGGCATCTGCCGTGATCCGTGAAAACAGATTGTAATATTCTGGGTAGTCGTAAAACAGGTGCCGCCCCAGATTTGTCATGTCGCGCGCTGTCGACAGGTGACCCGATTCCGTCAGGCCATGGGCATTCTTGAAGGTCGACCGTGTCATGCCAAGTGCCTTGGCCGTGCGGTTCATCCGGCGGGCGAACTTGGCTTCGGAGCCTTCGATCGCTTCACCAAGGGCCGTGGCCGCGTCATTGGCCGATTTTACCGCAGCTGCGCGGATCAGATACCGCAGTGCGATCTTCTGGCCGGGGCGCAGGCCCAGTTTGCTGGGCGGCTCGCTGGCGGCATGCTTTGAGATTGTCACCTTGGTATCCAGGCCGATTTCGCCGTTCTCAATCGCCTCAAACACCACGTACAGCGTCATCATTTTGGTCAACGAGGCCGGATGCAGCCGTGAATCAGCGTTGCGCGAATGCAGTACCTCGCCGCTGCGCGCATCAATTACCATCGCTGCATAAGGTGCTGCAACCGCACTCAAAGGTACGATGATCAACATCCAGATAGTCGCTAACGCAACCAGACCCCAACGGATCGGTTGCCTGCCCCGAGCCTTCATGGAACTACTCTTTTTCTGCCTCGTGCCGCCGGTTTTCCGACTGGCTTTTGATTTATTGCGGAAAACGTAGCACAGGTGGCGATTTGAATAAAGCCTTCATTTTCAATGGATTTGTGGCCGTTGTTAATCGATCATCGCAATATGTTGTGGTTTTAGTGTGCGTATCTACAAAACTGGCCAAAACACCAATGATGCAGGTTGGTTTTGAACAAAAAAAGACCCAGAGCAGCATTTGTGCCCCGGGTCTTTGCATTTGGTTTAGCCCTGTCGAACCCGGCGATTTAGTTCAGCGCGGCATCGGTAATCACGTGGGTCCAGGCGCCTTCGCCCGGGTGTTTGGTAATCACCGGATCCGAGCCACCCGCCAGAAGCGATTGCACCGTGCGCTCGTAATCCGCCGGGTCAAGCGCGCCATTGCTGCCAGCTGTCAGTTTGGCAATCTCGCCCATCATCCGGGTCTGATGCTCTTCTGTCTGCGCACCCGAGGCGTCGTTGTCCAGCACGATCATCGCGGCGTCTTCGGGGTTCTCCTCGGCCCATTTCCAACCCTTCATCGAGGCCCGCACAAAGCGTACCATCTTATCGACAAACGCAGGATCATTCAGGTTTTCCTCCAGAACATACATGCCGTCCTCAAGCGTCGCCACGCCCTGATCCTCGTATTTGAAGACAACCAGATCATCCGGGCTTAGCCCTGCGTCGATGATCTGCCAATATTCATTATAGGTCATGGTCGACACACAGGCCGCCTGACCCTGCAAAATGGGATCAACGTTAAAGCCCTGCTTGAGAACCGTCACGCCGCCCTCTGATCCATCTGTGGCCAATCCCAGTTTGCTCATCCAGCTCAGGAAAGGATACTCATTGCCAAAGAACCACACGCCAAGGGTTTTACCGGCGAAATCGGCAGGTGTTTCAACACCTGCATCCTTGCGGCAGGTCAGCATCATACCCGAAGATTTGAACGGTTGCGCGATATTCACCAGTGGCAAACCTTTTTCGCGGCTGGCCAGCGCTGAAGGCATCCAGTCCAGCACCACATCGGCCCCGCCACCGGCAATAACCTGCGCCGGGGCGATATCGGGCCCGCCCGGTTTGATCGTGACGTTCAGGTCTTCCTCGTCGTAAAAGCCCTGATCCTGCGCCACGTAATACCCCGCAAACTGCGCCTGCGTGACCCACTTCAATTGCAGTGTCACGTCATCCGCTGCCTGCGCAACCGAGGCCCAGGCCCCAGCTGCGGCAACCGCCAGTGCTTGTGTAAATTTGTTCATCGTGGTTCTCCCTTGTGTTTTAAGTTGCCTTATGTCCGGCGCCTTTGTGATGGGTGCCAGAATGTCATTGTCTTCTCCAGCAGCGCAACCCCGCCGTAAAACGCCGAGCCGACAATCGCCGCCACCACGATCTCGGCCCAGACCAGATCCATCGCTAGTTGTCCAACCGAGGTCGAGATGCGAAAGCCCATGCCACGGATGGGCGAGCCAAAGAATTCCGCAACAATCGCCCCGATCAGTGCCAGCGTGGTGGCAATTTTAAGCCCATTAAAGATAAACGGCATCGCCGCAGGCAGGCGCAGCTTCAGAAGGGTTTTCCAATATCCGGCCGCGTAAGTGCGCATCAGGTCACGCTGCATCGCGTCGGTATCCTGCAGGCCCTGCACGGTGTTCACCAGCATGGGAAAAAACACCATCACCACCACCACCGCCGCCTTGGACTGCCAGTCGAACCCGAACCACATCACGAGGATCGGTGCCATGCCGATAATCGGCAAGGCTGCCACGAAATTACCGACCGGCAAAAGGCCCCGTTGCAGGAACGGAAACCGGTCGATGATCACTGCAATCAGAAACGCCGAGCCACAGCCCAGCACATAGCCCGACAATGCGCCCTTCAGCACGGTCTGCACGAAATCCACCCAAAGGATATCGGTCGAGGCTGCAAAGGTTGATGCGATCGCGGATGGCGCCGGAAGCAGAACCTTACTTATTCCAAAGACGCGAACTGTAATTTCCCAGAGCAAGAGCACGGTAAGGCCAAAAAACAATGCAACCAGAAACTTGCGAGCCTTTTGGGCGTTTTGTGAAGATAGCTTCAGGTTGGCAAGTTTGGCATTTGTCGCCCAACAGACCAGCCAGATCAAAATCACCGCCATCGCCTGTAACCATCTCAAGCCACCAGCAGGATTGGAACGTGTCATAAAGAAAAGTATGGCAAACCCTATCAGCCCGGCAGCAACGATCGCAAAAAATCTGGAGCGTATGACACCCATCACGCCATCCCCATCCGTTTGAGGGTCAGGCGCTGCACTAGCCCGATGATCGAGACCAATCCTGCTGCCAGCGCTGCCGCCATGACAAGCGCGCTCCAGATCTGGATCGTCTGTCCATAATAACTCCCGGCAAGCAATCGCGCGCCAAGGCCAGCGACGGCACCTGTGGGCAATTCACCCACGATGGCGCCCACCAGGCTGGCCGCCATGGCCACCTTGAGTGAGGTAAACAGATAGGGCATCGACGATGGTAACCGTAGCCGCCAGAACGTCTGACTGGCACTGGCGTGCCATGTGCGCATCTGGTCCAGTTGCATATGGCTGGGGCTGCGTAGGCCCTTGACCATACCTACCACCACCGGAAAGAAAGACAGATACATCGAGATCATCGCCTTGGGCAGCAGTCCCGAAATCCCCACCGCGTTCAGCACCACGATGATCATCGGCGCAATCGCCAGAATGGGAATGGTCTGCGACGCGATCACCCAGGGCATCACGCTCATGTCCATGGTTCGGTTAAAGACGATGCCGATGGCCAGCGCGATACCAAGCGCCGTCCCCATCACAAAGCCCAGCATGGTTGAGCTGAAGGTGATCCCGGCGTGATAAATCAAAGAGCGTTTCGAGGTGATCTTTTTTTCAACGGTTGTTTGCCAGATTTCGGCCGCGACTTGATGGGGTACCGGCAGCTTGGGCTTTTTCTGGCTCCAGGTATCGGTGATCAACTCGGTCATACTCAGGGTTGTTCCCGCCCGCGTCGCCTTGTCTTGCGCCCAGGTCGAATTTAGCATGATCGCCGCCCCGTACCAAAGCGCGATAATTGCGGCCACGACCGTGAGAACAGGTAGAAGGTTGCGCATCAGCAGTGCCCTACCCTGACTTTCATTTTTCCATAAATACTCATGCCACTACGCTGAAAAAAGATACGGGAATTGAGTATTTTAAGAAAAATGAAAGCAATTTGGTTTGTCTTTGCCTCACGGTACAGGCTGGAGAGCCGATGACCGTGAAAAGTGAAAGTGTCCGTACCCCGGATAGGGGCGGGGCCCGATTGCGGGGGGCGGCGTTGGTCAGTCATCGCCGTGCCCCGCTCTTAAACCGTCACGGACGCGGTGTGCAATTTCGATAAACTCGGGAGTGTCACGGATTTCCAGCGGGCGTTCGCGGGGCAGGGGGCTGTCGATCACGTCGGTTATTCGTCCGGGGCGCGGAGACATGACCACAATCTTGGTGCTCAGATAAACCGCCTCGGGGATTGAGTGGGTGACAAAGCAGATCGTTTTATGCGTCTTGTCCCAAAGGCTTAAAAGCTGTTCGTTCAGATGGTCGCGTACGATTTCGTCCAGCGCGCCAAAGGGTTCGTCCATCAGCAGAATATCCGCATCAAACGCCAGTGCGCGAGCAATGCTGGCACGTTGCTGCATGCCGCCGGATAATTGCCATGGGAATTTCTTTTCGAACCCGGCCAGATCAACCAGCTCCAGCACGCGTTTCACCCGTTGATCCTGATCGGCCTTGTCGTACCCCATGATCTCGAGCGGCAGGCGGATGTTGCCGCCAATCGTACGCCACGGGTACAGACCTGCGGCTTGAAACACATAGCCATAGGCGCGGGATTTCCGGGCCTCTTCCGGGCTGACCCCGTTCACCGTGATGGTCCCTGCCGTCTGCTGTTCCAGATCGGCCATGACCCGCAGAAACGTGGTCTTGCCACAGCCAGACGGGCCAATGAAGCTAACGAAATCGCCTTTGTGCACCTCAAGGTTTACATCCTTGAGTGCATGCACCGGGCCGTCGCTGGTTTCAAAGGTCAGGCTGAGGTTTTCAGCCGTAACAACAGGTTGGTCGTTCACATGGTGGCCTTTTCTCAAATCCCCGCGGGGATGTTTAGCGGATCGCGTTCAATCATCTTGGGGGCGGTAAGCGCCTTCCATTTGCTCAGCGCCTCATGGGCCGAGGGGAAGGCCGGGCGGGGCACGAAACGTCCGCGGCCGGGCTGCGGCTGGCTGTTCTGGCCCCAGGCCCAGATCACCTCGCCACGGCTGAGGGTGTAGCGACTGTTGGCCGTGACTTCGAACCCTTCGAACACGTTGTAATCCAAAATCGAGTGGTGATTGCCCGGAGAGATGGTTTTGGAAATCTTCGGGTCCCAGACCACGATATCGGCATCAGCCCCTTCAACAATCGCACCCTTCTTAGGATAGATGTTTAGGATTTTCGCGACGTTGGTTGACGTTGCCGCGACAAACTCATTCGGCGTCAGGCGGCCTGTTTCAACCCCTGTCGTCCAGAGCACCGGCAGACGCTCCTCCAGCCCGTTCGAGCCGTTGGGGATGATGCGGAAATCGTCGCGGCCGGCGCGTTTCTGCTCGGTGTTGAAGGCGGCGTGATCGGTTGCCACCACCTGTAATGACCCGGCCTGAAGACCGGCCCACAGGCTGTCCTGATGTTGTTTGTTGCGGAAGGGCGGCGACATCACGCGGCGTGCGGCATGGTCCCAATCCTTGTTGAAATACTCGGATTCGTCCAGCGTCAGGAACTGGATCAGCGGCTCGCCGTAGACCCGCATGCCCTTTTGCCGCGCACGGCGGATGGCTTCGTGGGCCTGCTCGCAACTGACATGCACGATGTACAAAGGCACCCCCGCCGCATCGGCAATACAGATCGCGCGGTTGGCGGCCTCGCCCTCAAATTCGGGCGGGCGGGAATAGGCGTGGCCTTCGGGGCCGGTGATGCCCTGATCGAAATATTTCTGCTGCATCTCGGCGACAAGATCGCCGTTTTCTGCATGCACCATCGGCAGCGCGCCAAGTTCCGCACAGCGCTTGAAGCTGGCGAACATTTCGTCGTCCTCGATCATCAGCGCGCCTTTATAGGCCATGAAATGCTTGAACGAATTGACGCCCATCTTGACCGCGTCTTCCATCTCGGTGAACACGTTCTCGTTCCAGCCGGTGATCGCCATGTGATAGCCGATATCGCTGCAAATTTGCGGCGCGGATTTGCGGTGCCATTCATTGATCGCGTTCTTGATGCTGCCATCGGCGCCGGGCAGGCAGAAATCCACCAGCATTGTGGTGCCGCCACAGGCCGCCGCCCAAGTGCCGGTCTCGAAGGTCTCGGCGGCGGTGGTGCCCATAAAGGGCATCTCAAGATGGGTATGCGGATCAATCCCGCCGGGGATAACATAGGCGCCTTCCGCGTCGATATATTCGTCGCCCTTAAGGTCCTCGCCGATCTGTTTGATCGTCTCGCCCTCAATCAGCACATCGGCCTTCCAGGTGCGGTCGGCGGTGCAAACCTGGCCGCCTTTAATGACTTTGGTGGTCATTGGTCTTCTCCCATCTGTTATGTGTCGAAGAAGGCGCGGATTTCATCCATGTCCGAAGACACTTTTGCCGCAACGCTTTCTCCGAAATTTTGCAATGTGTTTTTTTCCCAATCCGCGATCCAACTTGTGTCCTGTCGGGTTTTAGGGCCCGGCGGTATCATCACGAAACGCTGCAAGGTAGATTGCCGTATGAGGTTGCGAAACTCGTCTCCGCTGACCCATTCATAGTCCTTGTCGCTTAGTGCATCGTCCGAGTCCGAAATATCGACCAGCCAGTTCTTCACATTGTTTTCGTTCACGAAGGCAACAGCAGCCCTGACAGCCATTTGCACCCCGTCGTTTGGGTCATATTCTGAATGCCATTTCACATGTATCGCACCAATGTCCTCACGCCAGAAGACATCGACAAGGCCATCTTGTGAATAGATGCAGCGTTGGGTCACTCCACAATCTCCGCTGTCTCGACCACTGCGTGCATCAGCACATCCGCCCCCGCCGTGGCCCACTCCTTGGAAATCTCCTCGGCCTCGTTATGCGACAGCCCATCCACACAGGGGCACATGACCATCGCCGTCGGCGCGACGCGGTTGATCCAGCAGGCGTCGTGGCCTGCGCCTGAAATCAGGTCGCGGTGCGAATAGCCAAGCCGTTCGGCAGCATTGCGCACAGCCGTGACACAGCCCTCGTCAAAGGTGACCGGATCAAACCCGCCGACCTTTTCAAATTCGATTCCAAGATGCATGCGGTCGGCGATCTTTTGGGCACCTTCCTTGAGCCGCGCCTCCATGTCCTGAATAACCTCCAGCTGAGGAGAACGGAAATCGACGGTAAAGACAACCTTGCCGGGGATCACGTTGCGCGAATTGGGGAAGACATCGATATGTCCGGCCGCGCCTACCGCATCGGGCGCGTGGGACCAGGCGATATCATCCACCAGCTCCAGCACCCGCGCCATGCCAAGGCCCGCATTGCGGCGCAATTTCATCGGGGTTGAGCCGGTGTGACTGTCCTTGCCGGTGATTGTCACCTGCGTCCAAGACAGGCCCTGCCCGTGGGTGACAACGCCGATATCCTTGTTCTCGGCCTCAAGGATTGGCCCCTGTTCGATATGCAGCTCAAAAAATGCGCGCATCTTGCGGCTGCCCACAGGTTCGTCGCCCTTCCAGCCGATCCGTGCCAGTTCATCGCCAAATTTCTTGCCGTCAGCATCGGTCCGTCCATAAGCCCATTGTTCGTCATGGATACCCGCAAAAACGCCCGAGGCGAGCATCGCAGGGGCAAAACGCGTGCCTTCTTCATTGGTCCAGTTGGTGACGACGATGGGGTGTTTGGTCTTGATGTCCAGATCGTTCAGCGTGCGGATCAGCTCCAGCCCGGCCAGCACACCCAAAACACCATCGTATTTGCCACCCGTCGGCTGTGTGTCGAGGTGGGAACCGACATAGACGGGGAGTGCATCCGGGTCGGTTCCCTCTCGCCGCGCAAACATGTTGCCCATGGTGTCCAACCCCATGCTCATGCCCGCAGCCTCACACCACTTTTGGAATAATGCCCTGCCTTCGCCGTCTTCATCGGTCAGCGTCTGGCGGTTGTTGCCCCCGGCCACACCGGGGCCGATCTTGGCCATCTCCATCAGGCTGTCCCACAGGCGCTCGCCATTGATTTTGAGATTCTCACCCGGTGCTGATGTGTGTGCGGCCATGTTCATTCTCCCTTGCTGCCGGGGCGCTTGATCGGCCCTCTTGCAATCGGTCATATCCTGACCGTATGGTCAGGAAGAAGAGCACCACATGCTGACCAACTGGTCAAGAAATTTTTGAAAGCCTTTTGCGATGGCCGCAGCCTCCCGCCCTCTCAGCAAAAAAGAAATCCGCCGCGAGAATGAAAAGCTTATTCTTGAGGCAGCGGAAAAAGTCTTTGCCGAAGCAGGGTTTGGCGGGGCAACAATGCAGTTGATCGCCGATATGGCGGGGCTGCCCAAGGCCAATCTGCACTATTATTTTCCCACCAAGGAATCGCTATATCGACAGGTTGTTCAGGCGATTTTTCAGGATTGGCTGAAGGCGGCGGATATTTTCGATGACGCGCCGGGACCGGTTGAAGGAATCAGCGCCTATATAGACGCCAAGATGGAAATAAGCCGGCGGCATCCGGCGGGGTCCAAGGTCTGGGCATCCGAGGTGATGCACCGCGCGCCAGTCATTCAGGACTATCTGGAAACCACGCTGGTGGAATGGACAGAAGGGCGGATGGCGGTCATTCAGCGCTGGATTGACGAGGGTAAGATGGATGCGGTCGACCCGCGCCACCTTTTGTATATGCTATGGGCCACGACGCAGCACTATGCAGATTTCGGCCACCAGATCGAAACGCTGAATGGGGGGCTACCCCTGACGGATGCGCAATGGGAGGCCGCCAAGACATCGGTCAAGACCATCATTCTGAATGGGATCGGCGCGCGCCAGAACCGGGAAACGTAACGCGGCCTTTCCCCGACGGGCAAAATACCGCATTCTGATCCTGTAACCGTACCGGAGCCCCCAATGAACGACGCGCAGCCTGTCAAGAAAACCAGCCGCATCCAGCTGCGCAATCGCAAGCTTATACTTGAAGCAGCCCTGGAAGTGTTTTCGCAACATGGCTATCGCGGTGCGACTCTGGATCAGATCGCTGTAGAGGCGGGTCTGAGTAAGCCGAACATCCTGTATTATTTCGATGGCAAAGAGGATATCCACGTTACACTCTTGAACCAGTTGATGGACATCTGGCTGGCTCCGCTGCGCGAGATTGACCCCCAAGGCGATCCGCTGAAAGAAGTCTTGCGCTATGTGCAGCGCAAGCTTGAGATGTCACGCGATCTGCCGCGCGAAAGCAGGCTTTTCGCCAATGAGGTATTGCAGGGCGCGCCGCGCATGGTTCCGCATCTTGAAACCGTTCTGAAACCGCTGGTCGACGAAACGGCGACCCTGATCAAACGCTGGGTCGCAGCCGGAAAGCTGGCCCCGGTAGACCCGCGTCATCTGCTTTTCTCGATCTGGGCAACAACCCAGCACTATGCTGATTTTGACGCGCAGGTGCAGGTGTTGATGGGAGATGCGCCGGTTTATGAGGGCGCTTCGGCGCATCTCGACAGGATGTTCCGCCGGCTCCTCGCGCCTTAACGCCTCATTAACCGGGATGGGGCAGGGTTGTTGGCATGCAAGCCCTGTCGCGCCAAAACAGCCCTGAATTCTGGATCAGCCAGATATTTTCTGCCAAGGCGGTGCAGAAAGGCGCGGTCATTCGCCGGTCAATGGCCTGGATCGACCGGGAGGTTGGTCGCGACAGGTTCATCGGTGAAGTACGACGACGCGGTTTTCGTCTGGTCCAGACCGCCGATCAGTTCATCGTGATTTGCCACAGTGGATCAATCAGCATCGTTTTTTGAAAATTCGCAGAATTTTCGCCAACGATTTTTCTGCGAAAAATCGGCTGCTATTCTGCCGCGCATTTCCCCGGGTTGTTCGGGTGGGTTGTCCAGTTGGCGTATTCCTCTTTCACCACCTGACCGGTGCGTGGATCAACGGCCCCGGCTGCCATCGGTTCCATCGTGATACAACCCTCAATAGGGCAGACATTGACGCAGAGGTTGCAGGCGACGCATTCATCGTCCTTAACCTCAAAAACCCGGTCTTGAGACATGGAAATCGCCTGATGCGAAGTATCCTCGCAAGCTGCAAAACAGCGCCCGCATTTAATGCACTCGTCCTGATTAATCTTGGCCTTGGCGATATAATTCAGGTTCAGGTCCTGCCAGTTCACCACATTGGGCACCGCGCGGCCCACCAATTGATCAACGGATGTGAACCCTTTTTCATCCATGTATTGCGACAGGCCCGAGATCATTTCCTGTACCACCTTGAAGCCATAGGTCATGGCCGCCGTACAGACCTGCACATTGCCCGCGCCAAGCGCCATGAACTCGGCTGCATCGCGCCAGGTGGTGACCCCGCCAATGCCGCTGATCGGCAGGCCTGCGGTGGCTGGGTCGCGGGCAATTTCGGCCACCATGTTCAATGCAATGGGTTTTACGGCCGGTCCACAATAGCCACCATGCGCCCCTTGGCCGTCAATCGTGGGTTCAGGTGCAAAGAGGTCCAGATTGACCGAGGTGATCGAATTGATCGTGTTGATCAGGCTCACCGCATCGGCGCCGCCTTCCTTGGCGGCCTGCGCCGGTTTGCGGATGTCGGTAATATTGGGCGTCAGTTTCACGATCACCGGCAGGTCACTGTGCTTCTTGCACCAATGCGCCACCTGACCCACATATTCCGGCACCTGCCCCACAGCACTGCCCATGCCACGCTCGCTCATCCCGTGCGGGCAGCCAAAGTTAAGCTCAACCCCGTCACAGCCGGTATCTTCCACCCGGTGCAGAATGTCTTTCCAGGCGTCTTCGTTCACCGGCACCATCAGGCTGGCAATCAGCGCGCGGTCAGGCCAGTCGCGCTTCACACGTTTCATTTCTTCAAGGTTCACTTCCAGTGGCCGGTCGGTGATCAATTCGATGTTGTTCAGCCCCAGCAGGCGGCGGTCAGCGCCCCATATTGCGCCATAACGCGGGCCGTTGACATTCACCACCGGCGGTCCGGCCTCACCCAGGGTTTTCCACACCACGCCGCCCCATCCGGCCTCGAACGCGCGGCGCACGTTATATTCCTTGTCCGTCGGAGGCGCCGAGGCCAGCCAGAACGGGTTGGGGGATATGATCCCGATGAAGTTGGATGTGAGATCGGCCATGGCCTTGCTCCTTTTTCCTGTTTTTACCCGCTTTGAGGGCAGGTACGTTGCTGTGGCGCCGATTACCCCGGCGCCCGGAATATCATTTCAACGGGCGCGATATCACCGGCGCCGACGGCCTTGACCATGTTGCCGATTTTCGCCTGCGCATCGGCCCCCATCAGCAGCCCTAAACCGACGGGCGGCGGGTTGGTCTGGTTCAGATTGGCTGCAAGACGGGCAAAGAAATCGCGGGCAAATTCGCCGCGCATCCTCTGTGCCATCAGTGTGAAACCTGCCTTGTCTGCTGCTGTCAGATAGACCTCGGGCCGGTCCAGAAACGACGTGTCGGGTCTGCTTGACCACGGCACCGGAAAATCCGGATGCATCTTGCCCACCAGCATAACGTCATAGACAGCAAAGCAGCCGCCCGGACGCAGAACCCGTGCAGATTCGGCAAACAATTTCACTTTGTCGGGTAGATTCATGCCCACATGGATCAGGGTCGCAAGATCAAAGCTGTCGGTGTCAAACGGCATGTCCAATGCACTGCCGGTAACATATTTAGGGTCCAGTCCAACCAGGTCTGTCAGCTTTTGCGCCGTCTCGACAAATTCTGGTGTCAGATCCAGGCCAGTGACCTGCGCGGCATATTGCGTGGCGATATGCCGGGCCGTACCGCCAATACCTGATCCGATATCCAGAACACGGGTATCCGGCCCGATATCGACCTGTGCCAGCAGGTCATTCGTCGCCTCGACTCCACCGATATGAAACTCGTCCACCGGTTTCAAATCAGCGACTGTGAGGGAAGCGCCGGTTTTCCCATGGCTTTCCAAACCAGACATGATCCGGTCAAACAACCCTTCCTTGCCGTAATGGCGGGCGATATTGGCGTCTGTTTCGGTCATGGGTCTGGCTCCTGAAAATTGCGTTACCCAACCAGTGTAGCATGAATATCGATCGCGGTATCGCGCCCCTCGGCCACGGCGGTCACCGTGAGATCATCGCCGCCTGCCGCGCAATCGCCCCCGGCCCAGACCCGCTCTACGCTGGTCCGGCCAGGCCCCGTGACCGCGATTTTGCGGGCCTCAAGCACAGGCAGGTCATCCCCCTCCAGGGTCTGGCCAATTGCCTTGAACACCTGATCTGCAGGCAGCCGAAAGGTCTGACCCGTAGGATTCAGGTCGTTGTCGGTATATTCAAACTCGATTTCTCGTACCGCGCCGTTGCCATGCACCGCAACGGGCGCGGCATTGGTGATGATCCGCACACCCTTTGAGGCCGCAAGATCCTGTTCAAATCGGCTGGCATTCATCCGGTCACGGCCACGCCGATAGACAAGACTGACGTTCAGCGCACCCAGCAGTTTGGCCTGCACGGCGGCATCAACTGCCGTCATGCCGCCGCCGATGACCACTACGTCACGTCCGATTGGCAGCTTGGTCAGATCCCCGGTCTGCCGCAGTTCGGCAATGAAATCCACCGCATCGCTCAGGCCATCCTTGTCTTCACCAGCCAGCCCAAGGGCATTCACGCCACCCAGGCCGATAGCCAGAAACACCGCATCATAGGCGGCGCGCAAGTCAGCAAGCGCCACCTCGCGTCCCAACCGCTTGCCGGTTTTAATCGTGATCCCGCCGATCTGCAACAGCCAGTCCACCTCGCGTTCGGCAAAGCCATCGACGCTTTTGTAAGACGCGATGCCAAATTCGTTCAGCCCACCGGGCTTGTTGCGGCCGTCGAACACAACCACATCGTGGCCCAGCATTGCCAGACGATGGGCACAGGCGAGCCCGGCAGGGCCGGCACCCACGACGGCCACCTTTTTGCCGGTGGGTTCAGCGCGGGCAAAGGGGTGTTTGCCTGTCGCCATCAGAACATCGGTGGCGTAGCGCTGCAATTGCCCGATCAGTACCGGCTTGCCCTCGGCGGCTTCGCGCACGCAGACCTCTTCGCATAAGGTTTCGGTGGGGCAGACCCGGGCGCACATGCCGCCCAGGATGTTCTGGTTCAGGATCGTTTCCGCTGCGGCCTCAGGCGTGCCTGTCGCGATCTGACGAATGAAAAGCGGGATATCGATTGTGGTGGGGCAGGCCGTCATGCAAGGCGCGTCATGGCAGAAATAACACCGGTCTGCGGCCACCAGTGCCTCGTGATCATCCAGTGGCGGATGCAGGTCGGAAAAGTTCTCGGCAAGGCTGGCGGCATCAAGGCGTCCGGCGATGATGCCGGGGGTCAGCGCATTCTCACTCATGGGGTCCTCCGGTATGGAAAATCTCTGACCCAGTATTTCACATTTTAAAATTTTATCAATTGGTAAAAATTTATCGGGGCAAGAAAATTGCTCTCGCCTGCGGTTTACACCAGATGGCGCGCAGAGGAGACAGGTCTGATGCTGTTTGCTAAAATCGGAAGTGCAACAAGTTTTCAAAAGAAAGGAACTGCTTTGAAACGGACTTATTTTTTGGGCGGATTCGCATTTTGCTTTGCCTTGTCGGTAACAGCCAATTTGGCGCAATCACACGAAATATCCGGGCTACAGAGCGCGGTTTCAGCACATATTGGCATGTCCCAATCGCGCTGTGCCGAGATATCACAACAAGCGTGCAGTTCGGTTTTTGGCTCTTGTTCGAATTACAATGATGGTGCGGTTGGCACGGCACGTAACATGACGATTTCATACACATGCCAGCAGTTGGTGGGGAATCTTAGAATTCTCCAGCAAAACGCTGTTGCCCTATCGCCTGCCACTTTGGAGGATCTGGACCGACTACTCAGGGGCTCGATGGCGTATACGGCGCCCTATTTTGAGTGAACCCTTGCGGTCTGTGCCAGCCGCCTTCAAGTTGCCGCGCGATTTCCAAGTTCGACTTAACGCGATTGTTCGTGTTCAAACCGTTGCTTTGCAATAGCTTCGTTCTTGTCGGCTTTTTGCTGATCGGCCAGGGCGTTTTCGACGTAATCAAGATGCGAAATCACCGCCTCGCGGGCGCCGGAAGGGTCGCGCGCCTGCAAGGCTGTATTGATGGCGCGGTGCTGGTCCAGCAGCGCACCGCGCGTGGTGCGTTGTTTGAACATCACCTGCCGGTTATAAAACACGCCTTCGCGCAGCAACTGGAACATCGACCGCATCATATGCAGCATGATCACATTGTGGCTGGCTTCGATGATAGCCAGATGAAACTCGGCGTCCAGCCGGGCCTCTTCGGTCGGATTTGTCTTGGCGTGGGCCTGTTCCATCTTGTCCATGACCGTCTGTATCACCTTCAGGTCGGTGTCCGAGGCCAGCTTTGCGGCCCGCTCAGCGGCCAGCCCTTCAAGGTCGCGGCGAAAGGCGATATAGTCGAAAACCGCTTCGTCATGGTCGGCAAAGAGCCGCACAAGTGCGTTGGAAAAGGCGTTTCCCAGTACGTCTGCCACAAATATCCCGGCACTGGCCCGCGTCGTCAAAAGCCCTTTTTCCTGCAACTCGGCCACAGCTTCGCGCAGCGACGGGCGGGAAACACCCAGCCGTTCGGCAAGTTCACGTTCGGCCGGCAAACGTTCGCCAGGGCGCAGGATACCGCGCAGGATCAGCTTTTCAATCTGCCGCGTAACAGCGGTTGAAAGCTTCTCAGGCGTAACTTTCTGAAATGGCATGCTCAAATCCTTTTTCACCCATTGGTCAATTTATATGACCGCCGCAAGTGTCGGCACAAGTGAATTTGCCGCAAGGCCAATTCGCGGCTGGAGAGGGCACTAACCTTGTGACTGCTGCCACCTGTCCGCCTGCAGGGGTAAAAAAGCCTCAACAGCAGCGGTGGCAATCACCAGCGTCTCGCCGGTTTCGGGGTTGGTCACGTTCTGCCCGCCCTTGACCGCGCGCACGCTGGCGCGGCCGCGGGGCAGGGTCGCTGCCAGCGTGTCGGTATCAAGCCGCTCCGGTTCCTGCACCCCCACCGTCACCTGCACCCGCATCTCGGTATGGTCCAGTCTGGTGGTTTCAAATATCGGCAGCGTCGAGTGGCGAAACGCATCTTCGATCGCGCGGCGTGCGGCTTTTTGGTAATCCATCCCGTGCAGGTCGTTACCCATGCCCATTTCGATGATGAAGCGCTGATCAGCCATCGGCACGCTCCATCTCAAATGAAACCGAGATCGCGGCATTGGCAATTACCGTCGGTTTGCCGTCGGGGCGCGGAATATCAAGACCCCCATGGGTGGCCGTGACAGTGATCTGGCCATAGGGAAAGATATCGCTCAACGCAGTTGTATCTACCTGATCCGGTTGCTGAACCGCAATTTCAACATCGACCAGCATCGCCTCTTTGGGAAATCCGAAAAGCTCGGCCATGTTGATCGAATTGTGCCACAGCGCGTCCTGCAGCGCGCGTTTCGCAGCTTGCGTATAATCTTGTCGGCGCAGAGAGGTCCCCATGCCAAATTCGGTCAAAACGCGGGTTTTCGGCATTGATCTTCCTTTGGTTGATCTCGATCTGCATCTACGCCACACTTAAGAAGATTAACGCTATGGGGCAAGCATTTGGACAAACGGTATCAGGTTTTCATCAGTTCGACATTTCAGGATTTGCAGAATGCCCGACAGGAAGTGTCACAGGCCCTGTTGCGCGCCGATTGCTTTCCGGCTGGGATGGAATTGTTTCCCGCAGCGGATGAGGAACAGTTCGAGTTCATCAAGACGGTGATCGACCAGTCGGATTACTACGTCATCATCTCGGCGGGGCGGTATGGGTCAATCCACCCTGGGACGATGCTAAGCTATACCGAGATGGAATATGATTATGCGGTGGAGATCGGTAAGCCGGTAATTCGGTTGCTGCATAAGGACCCCAAAAGTATTGCTGACGAGGACGATGGTAAGCTCGCGAAACTCTTAACGTTCAGAAACAAAATGCGCGAAAGCAGGATGGTAGCCTTTTAGGAAACTCCTGATCAACTGGGAAAAGAAGCCACTTACGCACTCTTGGAGATCAAGAAAAGCAAACCAGCGATTGGTTGGGCAAAGGCGAGTGACATCTCTGATAAGGATTCTCGGTTGAAGATAGGTGAGTTGATGGAAGAGAATCGCCTTCTTAGAGAAAATTTGTCGGTTCATGAAAAAAAGGATTTCAGACCCATCCTTGAGGGATTAAGCGGCAAAGTTGAGCTTCAGAAATTCGAATTCTCAGGGGCCGAAATCAATGATTCGTGGCCGTTTGATCGGGAGCCAAACCTTGAAGTGCGAAAAGGTTTTGATAAGTATTTGTATCAACCAATAGGCGAACCGTTTCAAAAACCAGCTTCATGGATAATGGAGCGAATTTGTTTTGGGTTTCTCTTTGGGCGGGATTTCGAGAGTGCTGTCAAGAAAGGTCTTGCCTCACCACATCCAATAGGAACGCCCAACAGTATTGTTTGCGCGCCAACCGATGAGCACTCGCTTGAACCTCTCTTCATGGCCCTTGAGGGCACCGGATTGCTTAGGCCCGGTGAGCCATATGGCAGTATGTCTGAACTCCTTTTTGGGCGAAAGAACGATTATCTTCGCAGAACACCTTGGGCGCTCTCCGAAGATTTTCGACGTTGGATTGTCAAGCAAGGCAACCAGTCGGTTGAATTCTAAAACTCGACCCCGATCTGTGCCTTGATGCCAGAGCGGAACGGGTGCTTGATCAGCTCCATTTCGGTGACAAGATCGGCAATTTCGATCAGTTCTTCCTTGGCATTGCGTCCGGTCAGCACGACGTGGGTCATATGCGGTTTTTCTTCCGCCAGAAACGTTACCACATCGTTGATGTCCAGATAATCGTAGCGCAGCGCGATGTTGATCTCGTCCAGCAGCACCATCTTGTTGCTTTCATCCCGGATCAGCTCCTTGGCCTTTTCCCAGGCCGCCTGCGCCATCTCGGTGTCGCGGGTGCGGTCCTGTGTTTCCCAGGTAAATCCTTCGCCCATGGTGTGAAACGCGCAGGTGTCCGAAAACTTATCAAGGATCATATCACGCTCGCCCGTGCTCATCCCGCCTTTGATAAACTGTACCACGGCACATTTCATGTCATGCGCGATACAGCGAAAGATCATCCCGAACGCGGCCGAGGATTTGCCCTTGCCCTTGCCGGTATGCACAATGATCAGGCCCTTTTCGTCGGTCTTGGTGGCCATGATCTTGTCACGGGCGGCCTTTTTCTTGGCCATCTTCATTGCGTGGCGGTCGGGGTCGTCGGTCATGGCTGGTGTCCTTCGGGATTAGTTGAACAGGGATAACACATAAGGCGCAATCAGGGCGGTTAGCAAGGCATTGAGCCCCATGCCGATACCCGCAAAGGCTCCGGCGGTTTCGTTCACCTGAAACGCGCGTGCGGTGCCGATGCCGTGTGCGGTCACTCCCACGGCAAACCCGCGCGCGCGCCAGTCGCGGATGCGCAGCGCGTTCATCAGCGGCGTCACGATCACCGCACCGATGATGCCCGTCAGGATGACCAGTGCTGCGGTCAGCGTTGGCAATCCGCCCAGTTTTTCAGAAATGCCAATGGCCACAGGTGCCGTGGTCGATTTCGGTGCCACCGAGGCCAGTTGTGCCCCTTCAACCCCCAGGGCCTGCGCAATCCACAGGGCCGAGGCCACGGCGACAACCGATCCGACCACCAGTGCCCCCAGCATCGGCAGCAAAGTTCGGCGTACATGGTGCAGGTTGCTGTAAAGCGGTCCGGCCAGCGCCACGGTGGCGGGCCCCAGCATGAAATGCACAAACTGCGCCCCTTCGAAATAGGTCTGGTACGGGGTCTGCGTGACCCACAGAACGCCACCCAGCAGGATCATCGCCACCAGTACCGGATTGACCAGCGGGTTGCCCCGGCTGGCCCGAAACGCCGCATCGCCAATCAGATAGGCCACCAGCGTGGCCGTCAGCCACAGCAGGGGCTCTTCGCTCAGATAGGACCAGATGTCGGGCAGGGCGGTCATGCCTCCGTACCCTTTGACCCGGTTAACCGCGCAAGCCCGACAAAAGTCAGCGCGCCGGCCACCAACGCCAGTGCGGTGCTCAGAACCAGGGCCGTCAGCAGCGCGGGTCCGGTCTGGCCAAGCGCTTCGGCGTGGCTGATCACGCCAACGCCCGCCGGGACGAAAAGCAGCGACAGATGCGCCAGCAGTCCTTGCGTGGTCACAAGCATCCGGGCCGCCAGACCAGGCACCAGCAGGAACGCCGCCAGCAACAGGCCCATGCCGATAACCGGGCCGGGGACGGGCAGGGCCAGTGCGCGCCCCAGCACTTCGCCGGTCAATTGAAAGCCAAGTATCAGCGCAAGATTCAGGATCATGGGTTTTACCTTTTGTGTGCTGCTCGGCAGCATAGGGCGCGGGCGGGGCGCTGCAAAGGCTGCTACGCGCCCGGTAACCCCTTGTTAACCATCTCTGCGCCACTCTGGCGTGATGCGGGTGGTGATGGCAATCTCTTTAGGGCTTCTGCTGGGGTGCAACACACCCGGGCCTGATTTTCGTGACATCAGGCCGGTCAGGATCAGCGTCGGGAAAAGCACCTTTGACGTCCGTGTTGACGGCACCCGGGCGCAGGCGATCCGCCTGACTCCTGAATGGGCCCCGCGTCTTGCCGCCGTGGCCCCGCGCGGTGTCGCCGCGATCGAGGCGGTCAGCGGCTGCAAGGCGCGCAAACTTGATGGCGACCAGGCGGTCCTGCTGGCGCGGCTGGATTGCGGCGGCCCGTTGCAGCCCCTGCCACGCTCTGGTGAATACGACTGCGAGTTCGAACATGTATTTGAGGGCTTTGGCGATCTGATCTGCGAGCCCGCCCTCTAAAGGGCGCCCGGAACCCTGCTTTCATTTTTCCCCAAAATACTCCCGCCGGAGGCATCCTGCCTGCTCCTTCTCACGTTGGCGCGCAGTTTATTCCAGACCTGATAAAAATCGCGTCCGAACCTTAAATAATCTGCAAAACATATCTGCCCGGGCAACCCGCCTAATCCGGGTCCAGGGGCCAGCCCAGCCGCTCTTGCTTGTGGAAATGCTCATCCGGGGTCAACGCTTCGGGATCGTCCAGCAGCGCAGCATGAAAATGCATTTCATCCGGGAAGCGGTCACTGCCGTAAGCAACCGAGGCACCGCAGGTTGCGCAGAAATACCGCCGGTTGCCGGGCGAGGACGTGTAACAGACCGGCACTTGAGCGGTCCAGCGCCATTGCCCGTTGGGGTTACCGACAAAGGTCACCACCGCCGCGCCTGTGCCTCTTCGACAACTTTCGCAGTAGCAATGCCCGGCCCAGTTATGCGCGCCGCTCAATGCGAAAGTAACGGCTTTGCACAGGCAATGCCCCTTGCGCATCATGTCAAATCTCCCTGTTGCGTGCCGCCCGCTTGGCACGCCGCCCACCCGCCCTCCCCGCCGTGCCAAGGGGGCGGACCATGGTGATGCTGGTGGGGCGATCATAGCCGGGATGGGCAGTTTCGTCGGCTTTATGAAACCCGAGGGCGGTGAATGCCGCGTGGTTCTCTGTCAACTCGATCCGGGTCTCCAGTGTCACACTGTCCAGCCCCAGGTCACCCGCACGCCGCAGCGCCTGATCCACCAGAATCCGCGCCAGCCCTTTGCCGCGCTGTGCGTAATCCACGGCCAGTTTACCCAGGTAAAGCGTATCGTCTTTTGGCGTCAGAACCATACAACCCACCGGCCCGTTGCCTTCTTCCATCACCCAGACCTCGCGATGTGCCGCCAGTGCCTTCATCCCTTCAGTGTCCAACCGGCTGAGCGATGAGGCTGGATCAATCCGCCCCTCCATATAGGCAAAGGCCCGGGTCAGCAGGTTATGAACCGCAGCAAGGTCATCTTCGGGGGTATATCGCCGCATCATCCCATGGCTCCCTTAGAGACACCGCCTGTCAGGGTAGGGGCGTCCCCCGCCTTGCCGCCTCAATCCGCGCCCGCGCCGAGTTCGAGCGTGGCATCCAAAGCCCACGGTCAATCGCCTCGGCCAGCCTCTCGGCCATCTCGCGCAGGGCCGGGGCATTGTGTTCAGCGATAAACTCCCGCGTATCATCATCTTCCAGAAACGCCGCTTCGACCAGATCGAAATGATGTCCGCGCACTGCGCCCGTGGTGGCGGCAAAGGCAAAGAGGTAATCCACTGTCGCGGCCATCTCGAAGGCACCCTTGTAGCCGTGCCGCTTGACCCCTTCGATCCACTTGGGGTTCACCACACGGGACCTTACCACCCGGCCAATCTCGTCCTCCAGCGTGCGGATCACCGGGCGTTCGGGGCGCGAATGGTCGTTGTGGTAAATCGGCCGGTCGCGGCCCTGCAGGGTGCTCACCGCCGCCGCGGCCCCGCCTTCGAACTGGTAATAATCGTCGCTGTCCAGAATATCGTGCTCGCGATTGTCCTGGTTCTGCACAATCGCCTCGGTCTCGCGCAGGCGGGTTTCAAACCCCGCGCGGTCGCGACGCCCCTCATCCCCGGCACCATAGGCGTAGCTGCCCCATTCCAGATAGGCTTCGGCCAGATCGGATTTGTCCGCCCATAGCCGCTCGTCGATCATTGCCTGCAGGCCTGCACCGTAAGCCCCGGGTTTCGCGCCATAGACCCGCGCCTGCGGGCCCTCGCTGCGCGCCCGCGCCGCCGCCGGGTTCAGATCTTCAGGCTCGTCCAGCGCCATCACCGCGCGCGCCGCTGAATCCACCAGCGCGATCAGCTGTGGAAAGGCATCGCGGAAAAACCCCGAAATGCGCAGCGTTACATCTACCCTTGGTCGCCCCAATACGCCTTGCGGCAGTACTTCAAACCCGGTGACCCGGCGATTGGCACTATCCCATTTGGGCTTCACCCCCATCAGCGCCAGGGCCTGCGCGATATCATCGCCACCAGTGCGCATATTCGCGGTGCCCCAGGCCGTCAGCAGCATTGTTCGTGGCCAGTCGCCATGGGTCTGCAGGTGCTTTTCAATCAACAGGTTGGCTGACTTCCATCCCAACGCCCAGGCCGTCGGCGTCGGCACCGCGCGGCTGTCGACGCTAAAGAAATTCCGCCCCGTTGGAAGCGTGTCCAAACGTCCCCGCGTGGGCGCGCCGGAGGGCGCCGGGGCGACGAATTGCCCTGCAAGGGCGGTGAGAAGGCCCGTTCCTTCGTCCGGCCCACAGGCCCGCAGTGTCGGCAAAACCACATTGTGCAACTCTTCCAGAACCGGGCGCGTATTGGGCAGGTGTTCGGGCGTTTCGGGCCACGCCACTGCCAGCTGCGCCAGCTTTTCCAGCCGCTCCACCGTGTCGCCATTGCTGCGCCAGCCTGCGCTGTCGACGGCACTCAAAAACTTGTGGTGCGGGCCTGTATAAGGTGCTGACATGTCACAATCCAGAGGATCAATATCGACATCACAATCAGCCGCCAATGCGCGGATCAGCGAGGCATCGCTGCCCTTTCCGTTGCCGCGCGGCACACGCAAAAGCGCAATGGCAAGGTCACGTTCCTGCACCCCTTCGGGCGATGTGCCAAAGATATGCAGCCCGTCGCGGATCTGCGCCTCTTTCAAATCGCACAGATAGGCATCCAGCTTGGCCAGATCACCATCCTCGTCGGTGCCGTGCATGCCCACATCCTTGTCCAGCCCGGTGGCCGAGGTCAGTGTGAGGATCTCGCGCCGCAAATGGGCAATCCGGCGCGGATCAACCCCTGCCGCCTCGTAATACTCATCCACCAGCGCCTCAAGATCGCGCAGCGGTCCGTAGGTTTCCGCGCGCGTCAGCGGCGGCGTCAGGTGGTCGATGATCACCGCCTGCGCCCGGCGCTTGGCCTGCGTGCCTTCACCGGGGTCATTCACGATAAACGGATAGATATGCGGCACCGGCCCCAGTACCGCCTCGGGCCAGCACAACTGGCTCAGGGCCAGCGCCTTGCCCGGCAGCCATTCCAGATTGCCATGCTTGCCCATGTGTACAATCGCATCGGCGCGGAACTGATGGCGCAGCCAGAAATAGAACGCCAGATAGTTATGCGGCGGCACCAGATCGGGGGAATGATAGGTATCGGTCGGATCAATGTTATAACCGCGTGCCGGTTGCAGGCCGACGACGACATTGCCGAACTCCAGCACCGACAGGCTGAAATGCCCGCAATCCACCTCGCCCGGGGTGTAGAACGGATCGGCCTCGGGTCTGCCCCAGCGGCTTTCCACCGCCTCGCGCAGTTCCCAAGGCAGTTGGCCATAGTCGATCTGATACTCGGCCATCGACATTTTCACGCCACCCTGGCGCTCAGCCCGGTCTGTCAGCCAGTTGGTCGGCCCCGCCATCACCGCCTGCATCAGCGCATCGGACTCAGCGGGCGCGCCCGTCACCCGATACCCTGCCTCTTCCAGCAGGCGCAAAACATGCACCGTCGCCGCAGGCGTATCCAGCCCCACACCGTTGGCCAGCCGCCCGTCCTTGTTGGGGTAATTCGCCAGCACCAGCGCAACGCGCCGCTCGCCTACAGGCCTGTGCCGCAGCCGCGCCCAGTTCGCTGCCAGGTTGGCGACAAATTCCACCCGGTCGCCCACCGCGCGATAGGTGGCAATCGGGCATTCGGTGGCCTCGTCAAAATAGGCCTCGCCCTTGAAGCTGACCGCACGGCTCAGCACCCGGCCGTCGACCTCGGGCAACGCCACGTTCATCGCAATGTCGCGCGCCGACAGGCCGCTCAGCCCGCTGGCCCAGGCCTCTTCGGATGATCCGGCCAGAACCACCTGAAACACGGGGGCCTTTTGCGCCGCCGCCATCACTAGGGGATTGATCGGGCTGTCATCCTCCATATGAGGCGAGCCCACGGCAAAGGCCGTGCAGTTCAGAATGACCGACGGCGATGCCGCGCTGAACAAATGCTCCAGCGTGGCCACCGAGACCGGATCTTTCAGCGACGCTACAAAGACGGGCAGGGGGTTCAGCCCTGTACGCAGCAGCGATTTCACCAGCCGGTTAATCGGATTCAGTCCCGCGCCTTGTACCAGTGCGCGGTAAAACACCAGGGGTACCACCGGCTGCCCCTCAACCCATGCAGCCTGCGCAGCGGCCAGTTCTGCCACACCTGCGCCCGGCCAATAGACGCCTGCGCGCAATAGCGGGCTGGCGGCTGCTGGCTTTTCAAGATTCTCAACCATCGCCCGCGCGTAACTCAGAAAATTCGCAGAATTTTCGGGGCCGCCCTCAACCATATAGGCCCAGAGCGCGTCGTAGTCCTCATCGGAAACCGTCGACAGTTCACGCAATTCCGCATCGGGTTTGTCGTCGCCGGGCAGCAGCGCCAAAGGCACGCCCGCCTCATGGCAGCGCGCGGCATATTGCTCGGCGCCGTATTTCCAATAGCCGACACCGCCCAGCACGCGCGCGATCACCAGTCTGGATTTTGTCGCGCAGTTATCCAGATGCAGATCCACCGACATCGGATGCTGCAAATGGGTAAGATTGCCCAGCCGCAGGTCAGGGGGGCCTGCCATTTCTGCGCGTGCAGCGCTCAGTGCTGCCAGTTCCGTGTCCGCTGCCGAAATGACAACCACATCCGCCGGGCTCTGGCCCAGATCAACGGGTTCGTTCCCGTCATCGATGCTCCCCGGGGTAGCGGCAAGTAGATGCATCACGCGATCCTAACTTGATTGCGAGCCCGGTTTAGGGCATGAGCCGGATAAAGGCGACCGCAGATTTGTCGCAAAGCCGAAAGGGCAAACCCATGAATTACAAAGCATCCGGCGCGCCGAAAATGGGCAAAAACGCCCCGCGTCACAGCGAACATAACCAGCCGGGTTCGGATAAAAACCCCTTCGGCAAACGCCCCTCCAAGGCCGAGTTGCTGGAACGGATGAAGGCTGCCGCCAAAGCAGAAACCAAAAAAGCGCCCGAATAGCCTCACAACGTCTTTTCCATGTAATACGATGTTTCGTTTTGCTGATAGTCGCCAAACCGGGCGCATTCGGTAAAGCCGTGCCGCATATATAGCTTGACCGCCGCCGCCAGCAGTGTTCCGGTTTCAAGCCGCAACAATGGTAAACCCACCGCCCGCGCCTGATCTTCGATCTGACGCAGGATCGCGGCCGCAACACCCTTGCCCCGGGCGCCTGGATCAGTGAACATCGACTTCACTTCGCCATAGCCAATGCGCTCGGCCAGCGCACCGATGCCCAGAACCCTGTCGCCCTCGCGGGCCACAAAGAAATGGATGTCCGGGGCGCACAGGTCGTCAATCGACAGGGCGTAAATGTCGTCAGCCGGGAAAAGCTCGTCCATCAGCGCATGGCTGGCGCGCAACAGCGCCGTGGCCTGCGCTGCGTGCGGGTCGGCTTTTTCGACAACCAGCATCAGGCCGCAAGGGCAGCTTCAATGGCCGCCCGGTCCAGTCCGGCCTGACCGATCACCACCAGTCGCGTCTCGCGTGGCTGGCTACCAAAGGGCTGATCAAAATAAGTATCCACGCGCGGGCCCACTGCCTGCAACGTCAGGCGCATCGGTTTGCCGGTCACAGCGACAAACCCCTTGAGGCGCAGGATGTCATGGTCCCGGATCACGTCGGCTACACGCAGGGCAAAGGCGCCCGCATCGTCAATCTCGGAGCGTGTGACGACAAAGCTTTCAAATGCATCATGATCATGATCGTGGTGGTGATCATCATGGTCGTCATGGTCGTCATGGTCGTCATGGTCGTCGTCATCGTGATCATGATGGTGGTGATGCACCTCGTGCCGCGCCTCCAGATCGGACTCGGCCCCGATGCCTTGCCCCAGCAGCACATTGACCGGCAGCACACCCATGGTCGATTTCACCACCTGAACGCCATCGCGGCTGTCGCTGCGCAATCTGCCCACCAGCGCGTCAGCTTCATCGCTTCCCAGCAGGTCGGCCTTGTTCACCACGATCATATCGGCACAGGCCACCTGATCCTCGAACAGTTCTGACAAAGGCGTGTCGTGATCCAGATTTTCATCCAGTTTGCGCTGCGCGTCCACGGCGGCGACATTATGGGCAAACCGCCCCTCGCTGACCGCCTTGCCATCGACCACGGTCACAACCCCGTCCACGGTCACGCGGGTGGAAATCTCGGGCCAGTTAAAGGCCCGCACCAACGGCTGTGGCAGCGCCAGACCAGAGGTTTCGATCACGATATGATCGGGGGCATTGTCGCGCTCAAGCAGCTTTTGCATCGTGGGGATGAAATCCTCGGCCACCGTGCAGCAGATGCAGCCGTTGGACAGTTCCATCACATCATCTTCGGTGCAGGTCTCGTCGCCGCAGCCCTTGAGTATGTCACCATCCACGCCCAGATCACCAAATTCGTTGATGATCAGCGCAATGCGCCGGCCCTCGGCATTTTGCAGCATATGCCGGATAAGCGTGGTCTTTCCGGCGCCCAGAAAACCGGTCACGACGGTAGCAGGAATTTTGGCAGGCATTGTAAAGCTCCTCGAAAGGCTTGCGTGAGTTGCGGGTATCGCCTAACCCGCCCGTGAAAGGAACGGGATGATGTCGCATCGGATTGTGGTCTGTTCTACCTGTGACGGCACGGATGGCAAAGCCTTTGCCGCCCGTTTGCGCACTGCTTTGGCGGGGCGCGGCATGGCATTTGATGTGCAGGACCATGACTGCATGTCAAACTGTGGCCGCCCGCTGAGTGTGGCCTTCAGTGCCCCGGACAAGGCGACATATCTTTTTGGCGATATTAATCCTGACACCGATATGGCCGACACGCTGGCCTTTGCCGCGCTATACGCCGCCAGCCCCGATGGCTGGATCGAAGATGCCCGACCTGCAGGCCGGTTGCGCCATTGTCTGATCGGCCGGGTGCCCGCGTAAGACATCAGTTTGATGTATCCCCATGGTCATGCGTGCCATGATCGTGCTGCTGCATGTGCACGCCCATCGTGCCGCTGACCAGAACCCCGGCGCCAAAGCCGAAGAACAGACCGATAATCAGAAAAACGAAATGTTTGGGCATTGCCATGCTCCCATGTCAGATACCCGCGGCAGCATGCCGCGGGGTAAAGATGTTCACGATCCGGCGTTTTCGCGTTGCCAGAAATATCCTCCCAAAAGCCCGGTCAGAGCCCAGGAAGCCAGCCCCACGCCAAGCGCGCGGGCGGCAAACATCGATGCCAGTTCCGGCGGCACCGACCCGGCAAAGGCCTCGGGCTGGGGTGCCCCGATCAGATGCGGCGCCAGCAGCAACACCACTGCCGCCCCCCACATTCCAGCGCCTGTGCCAAAGGCAATCAGCGCCATTGCCACTGCGGTCGCAATTGCCGTGCCCCACCACCAGACCTGCCGCGCGGTCAGATCAACATAGGCCGCCCCAGGTACTTCAGGGGGCAATGAAAAGGCAGGCGCAAATTGCACGGCAATGAACCCTGCCAGCCCCCACAACAGTCCGCGCCGGGCGTCGATAACAACGCCGCGTTCGGCGGCAAAGGCCATGCAGGCCACCAGGATCAGGGCATAGCCCACCTGCAACAGCGTCCAAAAAAGTGCGCTCAACCCGTCGCGCATCAGATCGAAACCGGGCAGATCAGGATGGGCATCGGCCAGTTGCCCGCCAAAATGCACCAGTTTTCCGGTTTCAAACAATTCGGCATGCAGCAGCACAGGTTGCAGGAACATCAACTGCAACAGAGCCGCAAGCAGCCCCGCGCAGAAACCAGCAAGCAGTGCGCTGGTCACAATTCTTGAAAACATAGTCAGGTCCTTCCCACGTGTTTCCAGCGCACAAAATGACGGAAAAGGGACTACGCCCTTTCCGCGCTCTGCGCGCACCCGATCTGATCCAAGGGATCAGATCAAACTCAAAACATTGTTAGTGGCAGGGAAAGCCGGTGGCGTGGCGCACGTCATGAGCCGCGTCATGCAGGGCCGAGGCCTGAACGTGGCCGGCGATCGTGATGATCCCAAGGCCCAGAACCATGGCTGCCAAAAACGGCATCACGGTTGACCGTGCTGTGGATTTGGCGGCTGTTTTTACCTGTGCAGTCATTTTATTTTCTCCTGTACACCTCTCACCCGAGGCGTGTTGAACGAAACGCAAAGGCTGGTCTCCTGGCTCACGGGTCGTCACCTTACTGCCGCCTTCCCGGGTTTGACTATCCCAGTGGCATATGGCAGGGGCTCACCGCTTACAGTCGCGGGGGCGGCTGACGATTGGGCGCCCTGTTTGGGTCCACCATCACGTCATTCCCAATTATTCCCCCGAACGCTTTGCATCCATCGGGGAACCTTGCACTGTCAGGTATGAAGCCCGATACGGGCCGCGTCAAGATTGATTCCGACAGAGGATGGGCGCGAAACGGCAGTCATGTCGGTTTACGGACGATCCGGACTCCCGCAATTGAGGCAAGTCCGAAATTGTCGGCATATTTGTGGAAAAAGCGGGGCTTGCTCCAAACAACCTGTCGTTGACGTCGTCCAGCACGGCTTTTAACCTTCCGGGTAAAAGGTGGGATAAATGACTGAATTCTTTGATTTCATGCGAAATATCCCGCCCTATTCCGAGAATGAGACGACGATCCGTCGCCTCAACAATCGCCACCGGTTGCTGGTCGCCCCCTTTGTACCGCAGATTTCTGGCGCCCGTGTGCTGGATCTGGCCTGCCACGATGGGCGCTGGTCTTATGCGCTGGCGGCAGCGGGGGCGACCCATGTGCACGGGGTCGAGGCACGACCCGAGCTGATCAGCCGGTTCAACGCCTTCCCCGACACCCCCTTCAAATCCCGGGTCAACCTGCAGTGCAACGATCTCTTTGCAGAGTTGGAACAGCTGGTTGCCGGCGGCGCACGGTTTGATGTGATCGCCGTCTACGGCATCTTTTACCACATCATGGATCATTTCCGCCTGCTGTCGCTGGCCAAACGCCTGCATCCCCGGATCATCATCATCGACAGCGAATTCATCACCCTCGACAACGCGATGATTCAACTGCTGAAGGAAGAGGTCGCAAATCCTCTGAACGCCACCGCCGATGCCCCCGGGCTGACCCACACGGTGGTGGGCGTCCCCAGCCGGCGCGCCACCGGTTTCATGGCCGAGGCGCTGGATATGGAGATCACCTGGCTGGATCACGACCTGATCCTTGGCGATGACCGCGAAGGTATGCACGATTATTTCCGCGAGGGCCGCAAGACGCGGGGCACCTGTGTGCTATGCGGTCGTGATGGCGATTAAACCATCACAAATCGTGATGGTGGTGTTAATAAATATTCGTTTTCTTTATTAATCCATCTTTCCTATCTCTGAAGCATCAGAAAACGTGTTTTGGAAAGGATAAACAAATGCCTCAGGATCTCTGCCTCGACTCCCACACGACATCCCTGAATTCCGGTGCATTGGTGGCCGCTTTGTTGGGCGCGCTGCTTGTGCTGGCGGCTGTTGTCGCGTCAACGGATACCACCCCGCCGATCAGCGCGTCTCAAGCCGCCGATCCGTCCCAGATCGAAGACTGGCACGGCAACGTCCGGCGGTCACACTGACCGTTTTGGTCCAGTGGCTGACAAAAAAGAAAAAAGGGGGCTGCCCGCCTAGGTCAGCCCCATCAACGCTTCATCAAACGGGTATTTCGTCAGGTTTTCATAGCCGTCTTCGGTGATCAGCACCTGATCCTCCAGCTTGATCGAGAAATCGCCGCCGACCTCACCCACCAATGCCTCGACACACAGGGTCATGCCTGGCTCCAACGCATAGTCAAACGCGCCAGCCACGGCCTTGTCAGGGTAAGAAACCAGCGGCCATTCATCACACAGACCCACGCCATGCATCAGGCAGCCGTATTTCTGCGCCTGAAACTTGTCGTCCAGCACATGGGTATTGGCCGTCAACTCGGGGATCATAACGCCGGGCTTCAGCATCTCCATATTGGTGCGGATATGTTCAACCCCGTGCTGCATCGCGTAAATCATGTCAGGGCGCGGCTTTTGATCGCCAATCCACCAGCTGCGGCTGATATCGACGCAGATGCCATAGCTGCCAATCAGATCGGTATCGAAACTGACAATCTCGTTGTTTTGCACAATCCTTGGGCCGCATTCCTGAAACCACGGGTTTGACCGCGGCCCCGAGGCCAGCAACCGCGTCTCGATCCACTCACCGCCACGGCGGATGTTCTCGGCATGCATCACCGCCCAGATGTCATCCTCGGACGTATTGCCAAGCGGCACGTTTTCGCGGGCAAACTGCTCCATTCTGGCGACGGTCACTTCGCAGGCATGGCTGGCACAGCGCATCGCCAGAATCTCGTCAGGGCCTTTGACCGAACGGGATTTCTCGGTGACCTCTTCCCCGTCCATAATCTCAAATCCCTGCGCCTCAAGCGCGCGCAGCCCGTGTACCATCGGCTTGTCCACCGCCAGCCGCATGTTGCCGGGGCAATGCTCGGCCAGCAGCACGCGCACCTCGTTTGAAAATACATCTGCGGCCACTTCGATCTTGTCGCCGCGATCGAAATAAAACAGATCCGCGCCACTGCGCTGCTCACGCACCAGCGGGTTGAATTTGGAAAGGAAAGGCGAGTTCTTGTAATCCCAGATCACCATATAGCCATCGGCACAGACCAGCACCGCGCGGAATGGGTTGTGGGTGTTCCACAGCTGCATATTGGTGCTGTCGGTGGCATAGCGAATGTTGAGCGGGTCAAACATCAGCAGGCCTGCATAGCCGCGATCCACTATATGTCGGGTCAGCCGTTCCCACCGGAACCTGCGCATCGCTTGCAGGTCAGGCAATTGCAGCCCCGCCGCCGCCCATTCGGAATAGGCCAGCTGCGTCGGCCCGATCTCGATCCGGTCGGCATCGTTGGGGGTGTTATCGCCTAGCGTGGCACCCCTCGTTGGGTCGATCTTGCGCGTGTCGCGGTAATGGGTGTTCATCCGGGCCTCCCTCGGCTTTGGGTCAGTCTGGCCGGGGCTCAGGCGGGGTGCTTGTCCGATTGCGACACGGATTTGCCGCCATTTCACAAGGCAAGGTTGGATTTTCATACCGGGGCGCCTTTGGCGCGCATTTTGGTTTTGGAAAACGGGACGCTGTCCCTCAAATACTCTGGGATATTTATGGCAAGAAGAACAAGGCAGGTTACAACAGCCCGTTTTTCAGCATGCGAAACTCGCGCATCTGCGCGGCCTGTCGCCTTTCCAGCAATTCCTCGCGGCTTCCGTCGACCTTTTCCAGCGCGTGCATGTCCTTGGGGCTTACAAGGGCGGCCACCGGACGGCCATTGCGGAACAACAGGATACGATCACCGGTGGCGGCATGGTGATCCAGATAGGCGCTCAGGTTGGTGCGCAATTTGCTGGTGCGAAGTTCGATATGCATGCTCTGCCTCATTGCCGGGGTCTGGGCACTGTGATGGCAAGGCGTTAAGGCCGGATAATCGCACCGCACTGTTGGGGCGCCTTCATGGCGCACCGCCGTCAAAACGTACGAAACGTACGCTCAGCTTTGAAAATCAGCCAAATCGCGTACGAAATCCACGTACGTTTCGTACCATGCGTACGCTCAGCCGCCGCGCACCGTGTCGATCATCCGCTGCACGTTGTCGGGGTCGGCATCGGGCGTGATCCCATGGCCCAGATTGAAGATATGCGGGCCTTTGCTGAACGCCTTCACAATTCTCCGGGTCTCATTCACCAGCGCCTCGCCGCCTGTAACCATATGGAAAGACGCAAGATTTCCCTGAACGCAGCCGTCATTCTGAACATTTTCAGCGGCCCATTCGGCGCTGACCGAATCATCAATGGCCACACAGTCAGCGCCGGTTTTTTTGTGGAATCCCACGTAGTTATCCCCCGCCTCACGCGGGAAAGCGATGACCGGAATGCCGGGATGGCGGGCTTTAAGTGCGCCAATGATGCGTTTGGTTGGGTCGGTCGCATATTTGTCGAAATCTTCACCTTTCAGCGATCCCGCCCAGCTGTCGAACAGCTTGACCACCTCGGCACCGGCCGTGATCTGGGCCGAAAGATATTCGATTGTAGCCTCGGTGATGCGGTCCAGCAGCCCTTCAAAAACAGCTTTGTTTTCAGCCTTCAGCGCGTGGGCCGGTCCCTGATCGGGCGTGCCTTGCCCGGCAATCATATAGGTGGCCACTGTCCAGGGCGCGCCGGCGAATCCAATCAATGTGGTCTGTGGCGGCAGGGCGCCGGTCAGATTGCGCACGGTCTGGTAGATCGGATTAAGCGTTTCGTGAATCTCGTCCGTCGGTTTCAGCTGATCCAGTTCCGATTGCGAGGTGATCGTAGACAACCGCGGCCCTTCACCTGTCACAAACCACAGATCCGCCCCAAGCGCCTGCGGCACCAGCAGAATATCGGCAAAGAGAATCGCGGCATCAAAGCCATAACGCCGGATTGGTTGCAGCGTGACTTCGGTGGCCAAATCACTATTATAACACAAGGAAAGGAAATCCCCAGCTTGGGCCCGCGTGGCCTTGTATTCCGGCAGATAGCGCCCGGCCTGCCGCATCATCCAGATCGGCGGCACATCCTGAGTTTCGCCCGCCAGTGCCCGTAAAATCGTTTTCTTCTCGGCCATGGGTATCCTCCGTTTTGTCGGTGGTCACCCCACGGCGACAAGATGTCAAGCACCCCCCGCTTGCCACGACGGTTTGCCGCGTCTAGACCTGCGTTATGACACTTGATTTACCAACCCCGAAAACCGCTTTGAAAATCGGCACGCGTGGCTCTCCGCTGGCCTTGGCGCAGGCGAACGAGACTCGAGACAGGTTGGCTTCTGCCTTTGACCTGCCGCATGAAGCCTTTGAAATTGTTGTGATAAAAACAACGGGTGATCGGATCATTGATCGCCCGCTGAAAGAGATTGGCGGCAAGGGGCTGTTTACCCGCGAGATTGAACAAGCGCTTTTGACAGGCGAAATCGACATCGCCGTACATTCGATGAAGGACATGCCGGTACTGCAACCCGAGGGCCTATTGCTTGACACTTACCTGCCGCGTGAAGACGTGCGCGATGCCTTTGTCTCGCCCGGCGTTGAGTGTCTGGCCGAATTGCCCAAGGGGGCTAAGGTAGGTACGTCTTCTCTACGGCGCAAGGCGCAGGTGCTGGTTGCCTATCCCCATCTTGAAGTGGTCGAATTTCGCGGTAACGTGCAGACAAGATTGAAAAAACTGGATGACGGTGTGGCCGCCTGCACCTTTTTGGCGATGGCCGGGCTCAATCGTTTGGGGCGCGCCGATGTGGCCCGATCGGCGATTGCACCGGATGTCATGTTACCCGCCGTGGCCCAGGGCGCCATTGGAATTGAACGTCGTGCCGGCGATAGTCGTGCCGCTGATATGCTGACTGCGATTCATCATATGGAAACCGGCCAACGCCTTGCGGCAGAAAGATCTTTTCTGGCCACGCTGGACGGTTCCTGTGAAACACCTATTGCGGGTCTGGCCGAATTCGACGGTAAAAACCTGCGCTTGCGCGGAGAAATCCTGCGTCCAGACGGAAGTGAAAGCCTGAGTGACGACCAGACCGCCCCAATTGAAGATGGGTGCGAACTGGGCAGAGCTATGGCTGTCAAGCTGCTGGAGCAAGCCGGTTCAGGATTCTTCGATTGGCGACAATAGCTTAGAGCGCAGGTATTACCTTGCCTGGGTTCATGATGTTGTTTGGATCAAGTGCCTGTTTGATTGCCCGCATCGCCGCTAATGCGGCCGGATCCTTGCGCCGCGACATTGCGGGCAGTTTCGACAGACCGATTCCGTGCTCGGCCGAGAAACTCCCGCCGAGGGCAATGACCTCTTCCTCAACAGCGTCCTGAATCGCGCGGTGAATTTCGGGATCCAGGGTTTCAGGCCAACCGGCAAAATGCAGATTGCCATCACCAAGATGCGCAACCGAGATATTCTGCATACCGGGATCCAGCGCTTGGGTGCGTTTATTTATACGCTCCAGAAGGGCCTGCATTTTGTCGACAGGCACAGCTATGTCATTGTCGACAATAGGGTCTCGCAACCGTGATACTTCTGCCGCGGCTTCTCGCCGGGCCCACATTTCCGCCCTTTGGGTGTCATTCTGGGCGACCACAGCATCCAGCACGTCGCCTTTCTCAAACGATCCCGCCAGCACGGTTTCCAGATGCATCGTGATCGGTATGCTACCATCAGGATTGGGCATGGCATCGCGCGGCGCCAATGCGCCCACTTCGACCAGAATATTGACGTCATACATGTCGTCAAACGGCGCTCGCGCCTCGGGGAAACGCTTGAGATGCGCCTCTATGAAACTGCGCGGCATGTATTCAAACGCTTCCACAGCTCCGCCGGTTTCGCTCTGTAGCCGGTTCAGTAAATGCACGGCCTGATCCACGGAAGCTACGGCCACCATAGCTGTTGCATAAGCCTTTGGTTTCGGGCGCAATTTAAGAACCGCTGCAGTGATGATTCCCAAAGTACCTTCGGCGCCGATAAGCAGGTGACGCAGATCATAACCCGAGTTGTCCTTATGCAAGGCACTCATCAGGTTCATTATCTCTCCGTTGGGCAATACCACTTCAAGCCCCAGGCACAGATCGCGGGTATTGCCGTAGCGCAACACGTTTGACCCACCTGCATTGGTCGAAATCGCTCCGCCGATCATCGCCGATCCGCGGGCGCCAAACGTTAGCGGAAAAATCAGGTCATGTTCTGCTGCGGCCTCATGCAACCTCGACAGGATAACGCCCGCCTCGACAACGGCTGTCCGCCCGTCAGGGCGAATGTCGCGGATGGCCGACATACGATCCAGAGAAACCATGATGGCACCCTCGGCTGTGGTGCCCTTTGTAAGGCCAGTATTGCCGGAAACGGGTACAACTGGGAGCTTGTTCAAATTGGCCAGCTTGACGATTTTTGAAACTACTCTGGTGTTGGCTGGACGAACCACAGCCAGAGGCGTCCATGTGATAGTGCCACTCCAGTCATGTGACCACGGGTTGGCATCTGCACCTGTCAGGACATAACGCGCGCCCACAATGTGGCTTAACCGTTCAACGACAGGGTTTTCAGAGAATGTGCACATGGCACTGATCATGCTGCATCTGTGCAGATCCGGCAACTGCCCTATCATCGAACAATTGTATTTCTGGCGGCACCCGCTTAACTATGCGACAGCGATCCGGTCACGTTGGTCAGATACCCGGGCTGCCCGAGGCTTTTGGGCCTTGACGCAGGCTTTGCTGTGTCATACCAACCGCCACGGTTTGGCGGAGTAGCTCAGTTGGTTAGAGCAGCGGAATCATAATCCGCGTGTCGGGGGTTCAAGTCCCTCCTCCGCTACCAAACTTCCGGAAAACAAGTTTAAAACGCGGCCATAGGCCTTGTTCGTGGGTGTCCAGCACCAAAGCAGGATCTGACTGTTGTCACAGGTCGGGATGCGTGACAATATAGGGCATGTGGAACCGGTGTTCTTCAAGGTTCATTCCTTCGCCAACTCGATCGACAACGACATATTGACCGGGATTGCCGATAGGGGCCAATACGCCGTGCCATGTGCCACGACGAATATTAACCGATTGCCCGTTTTCGCTGATAAACGCCTTTGGACCGGTGGGTGTCCCGTTGGCATCTTCTGCAGCTATGATCAGCATTGGTACTTGGTTGAGTGGGATAAATGTCTGACTGCCAAAAGGGTGCCTTTCGACCATATCTACCACATAGGGAAATTGCTGCGGCTCGGATTCGAAAATGCTGATTCCCGCGATTCCATCAGAGAAGTCCAGTTCCGCCAGATTGTCGCACCGCCCGCATTTACCTTGATTTATCAACTTGTCAGGCTTGCCAGTAATCTCAATGACATCGCCATAAGGTGCGAAAGCTTTGGCTGTAAGCGGGGAGGCGACAATCATGTTCTTCATTCGGGCAAAATATCCTGAAGACGCAGCCGTGCGATTCGTTCAACCTGCCGGCAGGCCGTTGCGAACTCGGTTTCAGGATCGTTGCCCAAGCGTTTTTCGAAGGCGCCAAGGATACCCGCCTTGCCATGATCACGGGCTGCAATAATGAACGGAAAACCGTGTTTGGCGACATAGGCCCTGTTCAGTGCGGTGAATTGTGCGCGTTCGTCATCGGTCAAAACGTCTAACCCTGCGCTTGCCTGTTCAGACGTGCTTTCTGCGGTCAGGCGCTTTGCTGTGGCCAGTTTGCCCGACAGATCCGGATGGGCTTTGAGTACGCCAAGGCGCGCGTCAGATGTGGCAGAGCGGAACGCACGGCATAAAAGGTTGTGAACGCCTGCCACGCAATCATGTGCCAGCCCCATTTCAAGATCAAAAGCCTGCTCGGCAATCCAGTCGGAATGTTCAAAAATGCCACCGAAGGCTTTAACAAATTCCTGTTTGGTCATCTGGCTGGGGCGACGCCACCGCTTTGGCCGATGGGTTTTTGCCCAATGTCGTGCTATGTCTATGCGTCTGGCGCACCAGACGCCGTCAAAGCCCTGGATGTAGTCAATGAATCGCTTCAGTCCCGCCAGTTTTCCGGGGCGACCGATCAGGCGGCAATGCAGCCCGATACTCATCATTCTGGCGGTTCCGGTTTCGCCCTCGGCATAGAGCACATCAAAAGCGTCTTTGAGATACTGGAAAAACTGCTCGCCGGTGATGTACCCTGGTGCTGTTGCAAAGCGCATGTCATTTGCTTCCAGCGTGTAAGGGATGATCAGCTGGTCGTGGTTTCCGACCTCTAGCCAATAGGGCAGATCGTCGTCATAGGTATCTGAAATATACTCAAACCCACCTTCCTCGGCGACCAGCCGGACGGTATTGGCGCTACAGCGACCGGTGTACCAACCCAACGGGCGCTCGCCCACGACCTCGGTGTGCAGACGGATGGCTTCGGTGATTGCATTGCGCTCTTCAGCCTCGGGCATGTCCTTGTGTTCGACCCACTTTAGCCCATGGCTGGCGATCTCCCAGTCGGCAGCTTTCATGGCCTCTACCTGTTGCGGGCTGCGGGCCAATGCTGTTGCCACACCATAAATTGTCAGCGGAATTTGGGCCCCGGTAAATAGGCGGTGCAGACGCCAGAACCCGGCGCGCGCGCCATATTCATAGATCGATTCCATGTTCCAATGGCGCTGGCTTGGCCAAGGGGCGGCACCGGGAATGTCGGACAAAAAGGCCTCTGAGGCGGAATCCCCATGCAGCACGCAGTTTTCGCCACCTTCTTCATAGTTCAACACGAACTGCACCGCTATTCTGGCGCCGCCTGGCCATTTTGGATCTGGTGGGTGCGCACCATGTCCGCGCATGTCACGGGGATAACGTGTCACTCTTCATGACTCCTGTTTTTATCTGGCATTTTCCATTTAATGGCTTCATTGCGCAAAATTGGGACCAGCATAATAGATATGCCTTCAAACGTGATAAATTTCGACGGTTCTTTGAACGGCCCTTTATGCCCGACCAAAACGTTTACGTCTTAATTATGAGCTGCGTGGCGCCGACGTACGGTTTCAGGCCGCGCGGGCAGGGCCAATTCAGCGTTCTGCCGGGGTGTTTTGCTGATCACCTTGCCTTTTGCGATAACATACAGGCGGGCGGGCCGCAGGCGAACTGCTTCGATCGGGTTCCCGGCATCAAGCACCACCAACGAGGCCTGTGCTCCCACTCGCAGGCCATAGTCTTGATGGCCTAATATGCGGGCGCTTTCGGTGGTGACCATGTCAAAGCATTGGCGCATCTCCTCGGGGCTGCTCATTTGCGCGACATGCAGGCCCATAAAGGCCACATCCAGCATGTCGGCAGTGCCAAGCGAATACCACGGATCAAGTACGCAATCCTGCCCAAAACCAACGGTAATTCCATGGCTTAGCATTTCCTTTACGCGTGTCAGCCCACGGCGCTTGGGAAAGGTATCGTTGCGGCCCTGCAGCATAATGTTGATCAGCGGGTTGGGTATCGCCGCAACCTGCGCCTCGGCCATCAGGGGAAGCAGTTTCGAGACATAGTAGTTGTCCATCGAATGCATCGAGGTCAGGTGTGATCCGGCAACCCTGCCGTGAAGCCCAAGGCGCTGAGTTTCAAATGCCAAAGTTTCGATGTGGCGCGACATCGGGTCGTCGGATTCATCACAATGCAGGTCGACCATCAGGCCACGCTCGGCAGCGATCTCGCATAGTTCTTTGACCGACGCCGCACCGTCGGCCATTGTCCGTTCGAAATGCGGGATGCCGCCAACCACGTCTACACCCATATCCAAAGCGCGGATGGTATTTTCGCGTGCCGTTGGGGCGCGGTAAAAACCGTCCTGCGGGAAAGCCACCAACTGCAGGTCGATGTAGTCTTTAACCTTTTCCCGGACCTCCAGCAGCGCCTCGACGCCCAACAGCCGGTCATCGCAGGTATCTACATGGCTGCGGATGGCCAGCAGGCCCATACTGGCTGCCCAATCGCAATAAGTGAGCGCGCGTTCAACCAGCTGATCTTGGGTCATGACCTTTTTCAACTCGCCCCACAGGCCGATACCTTCCAGCAGGGTGCCCGAGGCGTTGATCCGCGGGATGCCGTAGGATTGCGTGGCATCAAGGTGGAAATGTGGATCGACAAAGGGCGGGCTGACCAGATCGCCGGCGGCGTCGATCACCTTGCCTGCCTCGGCGTCCGAAAGATCGCCAATAGCCGCGATCTTAGTGGCCCTGATGCCGATGTCGGCAGTTCTTCCATCGGGGAGGGTGCCACCTCTGACGATAAGATCGAACATCAGCGTTCTCCTTTGTTGAACGGCACCATTAGCGCGGCTGGTACTTCGGCTCGGCGGGACATAGCGATCAGGGCCAGTATGGATAGTAAATATGGCATCATCAGAAAGACCTGATAGGGGATATTGGCCCCCAGAGGCGTTTGCTGGATACGGATTTGCAGCGCATCGAAAGCGGCAAAAAGGATTGCGCCAAGAAGGGCCTTGCCAGGCTTCCAGGCGCCAAACACCACCAGCGCGATGCAGATCCAGCCGCGGCCATTGACCATCTCGAAGAAGAAACTGTCAAACGCTGACATGGTCAGAAACGCGCCGCCTACGGCCATGAATCCGCTGCCAAAAATGACGGCCCCCATGCGGAGCCCCGTCACCGAGAGGCCCTGCGCGGCAACGGCTGATGGATTTTCACCCGCTGCGCGCAACGCCAGACCAAGTGGTGTTCGGTAGAGGACGACCGAGACAAGCCCCACCAGCACAAATGCCAGATAGGTCAGTGGCGTTTGCGAGAAGAGTGCCTGGCCGATCAGAGGCAGATCTGACAGGACAGGGATTTCATAGGGTTTAAACGCTGTGATTTTGGGGGGGCTTGTCACCTCAGGCAGGGCAAGGCGATAAGCGTAGTAGGTCAGCGATGTGGCCAGCAAGGTGATGCCAAGGCCCACAACATGCTGTGACAAGCCAAAAGGCACCGTGAGAGTGCTGTGAATCAGACCAAACATCATACCCGCCAGCATCGCCACGGCCACACCACCCCACAATCCCATACCGGAATAGACAGCCATCCAGCCTGCGAAGGCCCCGGCGACCATGATCCCTTCGATTCCGAGATTCAGAACACCGGCGCGTTCACAGATCAGTTCGCCTAAAGTGGCAAAGATCAGCGGGCTGGCGATGCGTATGGCGGCGGTCCAGAAACTGGCGGAAAGCAGGATATCGAAAAGGTCCATGATCTATTCCCTTACCAGGCGGAACCGGGTTAGCAGGATCGCCAAAACCATTAGCAACAGGGCGGTGGCCAACATGATATCGGCCAGATAGGTGGGCACGCCAATTGCGCGGCTCATGCTGTCGGCGCCCACGAATATACCGGCAATGAAAAGTGCCGATGCGATGACAGCCAGCGGATTGAGCAGTGCCAGCATGGCGACGATTATGCCGGTGTAGCCAAAGCCAGGCGAAAGATCGAGGGTGAGGTTGCCCTTGAGCCCCGCGACTTCTGAAAAACCGGCTAGGGCGGCCAGACCGCCTGACAGCAATGCGGTTTTGATCAACACGCGGTTGACGGGGATGCCGGCAAAATCGGCGGCCTCCTTATTCAGGCCAACGGCGCGCATTTCATACCCCAGTGTTGTACGTTGCTGAATCACCCAGACTGCGACGGCGGCAATCAGCGCCAGGGCAAAACCCCAGTGCAGGCGCAGCCCGTCGATGATGCGTGGCAGGCGGGCCTCGGCGATCAACCGTTGTGATTTGGGCCAGCCCATTCCCATCGGATCCTTCAGGGGCCCTTCCAGCAGCAGCGATATGAAGAGCAGGAAGATGAAGTTGAAAAGCAGTGTCGTCACCACCTCGTCCACGCCAAAGCGAACCTTCAGCAGCGCAGGCGCCATAAGAACAACGGCGCCCGCCAGCATGGCGCAAAGCGCGATCACCGGCAACAAGGCAGGGCTGGCCCATGGCAGCATCCCGGTGCCTAGAACCACGGTGATCAGGGCCCCCGCGTAAAGTTGTGCTTCGGCCCCAATGTTCCACAGTTTGGCACGAAAGGCGACAGCGACTGACAGGCCGGTAAAGATCAGCGGAGTAGCCCGGTTGAGGGTTTCCAGCAACGCAAATTTGGACCCCGCCGCGCCTTTGATAATCAACCCCAGAACAGCAAACGGATTGGCGCCGGCGACCATGGCCAGAATCGAGGCGATGAAAACCGTGGCGACGATGGCGATAGCAGGCGGCAGCGTTGTGCGTGCCAGCGTGGGGTTGGCGATGGGTTCAAGACGCATGGGCCTGCTCCGCTTCAAACCCATGGCCCGCCATCCAGACGCCAAGTTCGGCAGGCGTCATGCTGTCGCGCGCGAACCCGGGCGAAAGGCGGCCTTCGGAAATCACGTATATTACATCCGAAAGCGCCATGATTTCATCCAGATCTTCAGAAATCAGCAGCACCGCCGCGCCGCGTTTGCGGGCGCTTAAAAGTTCCGAATGCACATAGTTGACCGCGCCGATGTCCAGACCGCGCACTGGTTGGTTGGCCAGAACAATGCGCGGTTCAGCCTCTAGGACACGGCCAAGAATCAGTTTTTGCATATTACCACCCGACAGCAGACGTATGCGGGTCCCGGGACCGGGACAGCGAACATCGTAAGTATCAATGATATGTTGCGTAGCCCGTTGCGCCTCGCCCCAGTTCATCCAGCCTCGTCGGCTCATCGGTGGCTGATGATAGGTCTCAAGAATGGCGTTTTCCGTCAGGTTGAAATCGGCAATGGTACCGGTTTTGTGGCGGTCCTCGGGGATGCGGGCGATGCCACTGTGTACCGCCTCGCGCGGGGACCAGTGCCCGACGTCTGCACTGTCCAGTTCCAGTGTGCCGTTGGCGGGCCGTGTCAACCCGCCAATCAGATCAGCCAACGCAGCCTGTCCGTTGCCCGAGACACCGGCGAGGCCGGTTATCGTTCCCGCGCGCAAGGTCAGCGACAGCGATTTTAGACCGGGTGCGTTGCCCTGATCCGGGGTGGTAACGTTCCGGAGACTAAGTAATGGCGAACCAGGCGTGCCCGGTTCGACCTTGGGCGCGGATACTTCGGCACCGACCATAAGCGCGGCAAGGCTGTGTTTATCGACATCCAAGATATTTCTTTCGGCCACCATTTTGCCATGTCGCAGGATCAGCACACGATCAGAGATCGCCATGACCTCGTGTAATTTGTGGCTGATAAAAACTACAGAAAGGCCAAGAGCCACGGCCTTGCGCAGGGTCTCAAACAGATCATCGGTTTCCTGTGGGGTCAGAACGGCGGTGGGCTCATCCAGGATAAGAATCCGCGCATCCCGGTAGAGCGCCTTGAGTATTTCAACCCGCTGTCGCTCGCCAACAGTCAGCGCGCCAACACGCGCGTCAGGATCAACGGAAAGGCGGAAATCGGCGGCCAGTTCGTTGATTTTATCACGCGCCACAGCGCGGTTCAGCCCCGGTTTCCAAAGAGATTGTGTGCCTAGGATGACGTTTTCCAGCACGGTCATATTGTCGGCCAGCGTGAAATGCTGGTGCACCATGCCCACACCTGCATCCAGTGCCGCGCGTGGATTGCCGGGGGGCAGTTCGCGGCCAAACACCTCAACCGTGCCGCTATCGGCGGTATACTGGCCGAAGAGGATGTTCATCAATGTGGTTTTACCCGCGCCGTTTTCGCCCAGAAGGGCGATCACCTCACCTTTGTGCAGAGATAGGCTGACAGCGTCGTTTGCGGTTAGCGCGCCAAAGGTTTTGGTAATGGCGTTGAGGCGCAGAACAACCTGCGCCTCTCCAGAATTTCCCATTTTAGGACGACTTGGGTTCTTCGTCGTTAATCTCGACCGCGAAAGTGCCAGCCTTGATCTCGGCTGTGCGTTTGGCGACCAGATCAAGTGCTGATTGCGGTACCTTGCCCTCGAACGTTCCCAACGGCGCCAGCGACGATCCGCCTTCTTTCATGAAGGAATAGACGCCATAGTCAGCCGCTTTGAAGTTGCCAGCCTGCACAGCGGCTATAGCCGCGTCCAGCGTGGGCTCAAAGTGCCAGATGGCCGAGGCGACAACTGTTTCAGGATAGTCGGCCTGAGTGTCAATAACGTTGCCGATGGCCAGGATACCCTTTTCCTGAGCTGCGTCCGAAACGCCAAAGCGTTCAGCATAAAGCAGGTCTGCACCATTCTCGATCATCGCAAAGGCAGTTTCCTTGGCCTTGGGCGGGTCGAACCACGAGCCGATAAAGCTGACCTGGAATTTGATATCCGGGTTCATCTCATGTGCGCCGGCCATGAAGGCATGCATCAGGCGGTTGACCTCGGGAATGGGAAAACCGCCGACCATACCAATGTTGCCCGACGTGGTCATCGATCCTGCGATGATGCCCGACAGGTACGACGCATCCTGAATGTAATTGTCGAACACGGCAAAGTTCGGCAACGCAGCATCTTCTTTAAAGCTGGAACCGAGAAGGAAAGCGATATCAGGATATTCCGCCGCCACTTCGCGCGCTTCCTGTTCTACTGCAAATGCCTCACCAATGATCAGCTTATACCCCTGCTCGGCATACTCGCGCATCACGCGGGCATAATCGGTGTTGCTGACATTCTCGGAATAGACATAGCTGATATCGCCGCGGTCCTGCGCTGTCATGGCCGCTTTGTGAATGCGGCTGACCCATTGTTGTTCTACGGGCACGGTATAGATACCGGCACATTTAATCGGTTCGGCCGCCAGAAGGCGACTGGGCAGGCTAACGGCCCCGGCTAGCAGAGCACCCCCGGCGGTTGTTGCCATAAAACGGCGGCGTGAAATAGCGTTGGAATTGGTCGTGCTTTTGCGATGCATTAAGATGTCCTCACTGTTGGGTTTCTTTTATGTTTGACCAAATGGTAAAATTTTTCTGTTTAAATAGCCAGAAAAATTGAACATGGTCATGCATAAACTGGATGAGAAAGCGAGCCCAGTTTAAATTTTTCAACCAAGCTGAATTGCTTAAGCGATGCATTCGCCGCAGGTGCCAAAAGAAAAAGGCGGGGCCTGGGGGGCTCCGCCTTGATGTATTTTCAAACCTGTCAATCAGTTGGTGATAAGTTCAGGCCCCATGATGGCGTTGGGCAAGACAGTGCTGATCCATGGAATATAGGTGATCATGATCAGGAACACGAAGAGAACCGCCAGGAAGGGCAGGGCGGCGCGGACCACGGCCATCATAGGCATGCCCGCCACACCCGAGGTTACGAACAGGTTCAGACCAACGGGCGGGGTAATCATCCCGATTTCCATGTTCACCACCATGATGATGCCCAAATGGATCGGGTCGATGCCCAGTTGAATGGCAATGGGAAAGACCAGTGGGGCGACGATGACCAACAGGCCCGAGGGCTCCATGAACTGCCCACCAACCAGCAGGATTACGTTGACCACCACAAGAAACATGACCTGGCCAAAACCCGCGCTGAGCATGGCATTGGCCACATGTTGCGGCACCTGCTCGTCTGTCAGCACATGTTTCAGGATCAAGGCATTGGCGATCACGAACATCAGCGTGACGGTCAGTTTGCCGGCCTCGAACAAGGTGTGGCGCGTGTCGACGTGCCCCCAGGCGCTGATCAGCGCCAGCGGCTTGCGCAAAAGCGAGATATTGTGCCCGTCGCCATCGGTGGCCAGTGGCCCCATGTCGCGGTAGACAAAGCTGGCAATAAGGAAGGCATAGACTGCCGCCACGGCTGCGGCCTCGGTCGGGGTAAAAATCGCGCTGGTGACACCGGGGATTCCGTAGATGCCGATCATGATGATCGCGATCAGCCCTAGGCCCCAGGCCGCATCGCGGAAAGAAGCGCCAATCTCGCCCCAGCCGGCCCACTCGCCTTTGGGCATGTTCTTGACCCGGGCCATGACGTAAATCGCGATCATCAACATCACACCGGCCATGATGCCGGGGATAACGCCGGCCAGGAACATCCGGCCTACCGAAACCTCGACTGCGGCGGCATAGACCACCATCACGATGCTGGGGGGTATCAGGATGCCCAATGTGCCCGCGTTACAGATCACGCCTGCCGCGAATTCCTTGGTATAGCCCGCCTGCCGCATTGCCGCGATCACGATCGAGCCGATGGCGACCACTGTTGCCGGGGATGATCCCGAAAGGGCGGCAAAAAGCATACAGGCAAAAACGCCCGCGATTGCCAGACCGCCGCGCAGATGCCCCACGCAGGCGATGGAAAATCGGATGATCCGCTGCGCCACACCGCCAGTCGACATGAACGACGAGGCCAGAATGAAGAAGGGGATCGCCAACAGGGTGGAATGCCCTTCGAAGGCGGCAAACAAGGTCTGCGCCACTGACGCAAGTGAACTGTCGGAAAACACCAGCAGGAACAGGATAGACGACATGCCAAGCGCCACGGCAATCGGCACACCGATCAGCATCAGCCCGACGATGATCAGGAAAAGCAGGGCTACGGTCATGTGTCAAACTCCCCGCGTTGTTCGCGCATTTCCTGAATTTCGTCTTCAACCTCGTGGCTGGCGACAATGCGGTCCATCTTGCCCTGCCAGATTGCTACGGCCACCTGAGCAAAGCGAAACAGCAGCAGCGCCATGGAAAGAGGCAACGCAAAGTAGGGTACCAGACGGGGCAGTTTTTCGTAGGGTTCGCCGTCGTTGAAGACATCTGCCATCCAGGCCAGCATGCCGGGCATTGGCACGCTTTCCATCGCGTACCAGCCTTTTTCGCGGAATTTGTCCTCGAACCCGGTGGGGAACCAGCGGCCTTCGGTGGCGGGCAGATTGGCGAAGTTGGCCCAGTAATCCCACGACCCTTTGAGCAGCAGGAAGGCGTAAACCAGACAGACCGCAACCGCCACAAGGGCCAGAATACGGCGGACCGGGGCAGATAACATGTTGATCACCGCATCGACGCCCAGATGCGCGTTTTTCTTCACCGCATAAGAGGCCCCCAGCAATCCCAGCCAGGCAAACATGAGCACCGTAAGCTCGTTGCCCCAAAGGCCGATATTCTCGAGCTTGATCCATTCAATGAGCGCTGGCGGATCATTTGCAAAGGCCTTGCGCACGATGACATTGATAAAGGTAATCATCGTCATCAGGCCCAGAATGACCGCGATAAGCGTCTCTTCCAGTTTGTCTGTGATGCTTTGGCTTGGGTGCGGATGCATCTTTTCCCCTCCCCCGGGTCCAGATTTCATGGGGCATGAAGCAGCGTTCATGCAGGGCGGGCAATTCCATCAACTGCCCGCCCAGATGTCATGTCAGACCAGAAGGCCGATCAGGCGCCGCCGTTGGCCGCCTGGGCCGCGTCGATGTTTTCCTGGCCTACGTCGCCTTTGAACTGCTCCCAGACGGGTTTCATTGTCTCTACCCACTTGGCGCGCTGTTCAGGCGTAAGTTGGCGGACAACGCCACCTGCCTTGATGACTGCCTCTTTGGCGGCGGCGTTCACGGCAGTCGATTCGGCATTACGTGCGTTGGTAACCTCGTCCACGATGGCAAGGAACTGATCGCGCACGTCGCTGTCCAGGCTTTCCAGCCAGTCGATGTTGGTCACCAGCAGATAGTCAATCACGCCGTGGTTGGTTTCTGTGGTGCCGTCCTGAACCTCAAAGAATTTCTTGCCGTAGATGTTCGACCAGGTGTTTTCCTGACCGTCCACAACACCCTGTTGCAGGGCCCCGTAGACTTCGGAAAAGGCCATTTTCTGAGGGCTGCCACCGATGGCGTCCATCTGGGCCACCAGAACGTCCGAAGATTGCACGCGGAATTTCAGGCCGTTGGCGTCCGAGGGTTCAATCAGCGGTTTGTTGGCTGACATCTGCTTCATGCCGTTGTGCCAGTAGGCCAGCCCCTGCAGGCCGCGTTTTTGCATGCTGTCCAGCATGGCCTGGCCGGTCTCGGAGGATTGAAAGCTGTCCACGGCTTTAATGTCATTGAACAAGAAAGGCAGGTCAAACAGACGGAACTGTTTGGTGAACTGTTCGAACTTGGACAGGCTGGGCGCAGCCAGTTGCACGTCGCCCTGAAGCATCGCTTCGAGTACCTTGTTGTCGTCATAAAGCGTGGAGTTCGGATAGACCTCCATGCACATCTTGCCGTCCATTTCCTCGTTAACGCGCTTTTCAAGCAACGCGGCAGCGATGCCTTTGGGGTGTTTGTCAGTGTTGGTGACGTGGCTGAACTTGACGACGATTTCGCCATCGTCACAGGCAGCGGTTGCTGTGCCTGCTGAAACAGTCATGGCGAGTGCGGCAGCGGTTGCTGTCAGGAATTTCATGTGGTGTCTCCTCCCATTACTTGAGACAATTGCATTCGGCGCCCGGTAGGCGCGGCCTAGTTATGTTTGGACAAGACAGTGTCGCGCTCAAGTATTCTTTAGTGGCGACCGTGCTTTGATATTTTTATTTTTGATTTCAAGTCATTGCAGAAAATTTTTCTGCTTCTGCGGTGTCCGCCAAGTAAGCGTGTGCGGAATTCCGCACGTTTTTTGCCAGCTTGTGCGGAAAACCGCACAAGACTCAGTATCGCAGGTGTCCCAAAATCAGAAGCGTTTTGTCGCCATAACGACCCCGGCTACGACAAGCCCTACGGCAATCCAGCTGACGCCAAACAGATTGTCGGCGCCAATTCCACCAAGCGCCATCATGATCAGTCCGGCGCAAGTTACCAGCGCGCCCAGAAAAGCCTGCCATGATCCGGGCTGATTACCATTTGTGGCTCGGCTTCCGGCCTCGAATCTGACGAAAGTCAGCACCAGCGGTGCCAGAACAGCAATATAAAGCCCCAGCCAAAGTGGTCGTAACGCCCACCATTGGCCTGTGCCTGGTTCGACTCCTAGGCCGATGCCGCCCAGCAAGACGGTAACACCAACCACAGCAATCATCGCGGTCATATGCCATAAATAAATTGTCATAATCATCTGATTCAGCAAAATGACCCATGACCAGGGCCGTGTATTTTGCAGCCATTTTGACGCGGGGCCGGTCAGTAACAGGATGACGCCGATCTGCACACATCCAACAGCCAGCATAGCTGTTGTCGGAGGGCGTGTGTTGGACATTTCTGCACCCGGTACGCTGACCATGGCAACCGGGAACCCGTAGTGTACGATCAGCATGTAAAGCCACGCGAGACCAAGTGCGATAAAGACAAACGCCCAGGTTTTTGGGCGTTCAGCAACGTGCCACCAATATCCAAGTTGATGCACAGCAAGCCAGACAAAACCGTAGTTTGCCCAACGTAGCCATTGCAGGTCCATACCAAAAGCAATGGTGTCGACCAAGATTGCACCTGCCGCCAGCAACGCAACAGATAGGATACCAAACCGGTTCCACAGGGCCGCCGTTATCGGGACGGCCATCGTGATGATGATGTAAACGGCCAGGAACCAGATGGGAACTAGGGCCGCCTGCGAAGCCGCGCCAATAAGGTCAGGTGAAACACCCATCCGGTTCGCGATAAAAGCTGCCATCGCCCAAACCAATACCACTGGCACGGTAGGTTTCAGCAGGCGCGTCAGACGGGTGGACGCCCAAGTACGGGTCTTTTCGGGATCGCGCCTGGCAGATGCCCAGGAAAGGCTGTTGGAAAAGCCACCGACAAAGAAAAAGACCGGCATAACTTGAAAAAGCCATGTCGCATAGTGGGTCCAGCGTTGTTCTGCCAGCAGGATTATCAGGTTGACGCCGTCATTTCGGACCACAGCAGCGACCAGCAGCCAATGGCCCAGAATCACAAACATGATGGCGATTGCGCGATAGAGATCAACGGCGCGGTTACGATTTGCAGGTGTGCGTTCAGCAGCCCATCGAGCAGCTGCAAGCATGCCTTTGGGCATCTGATCTTCGGGTAACACGTCGTTCATAACCGGTCTGCTCGAAAAAAAGACCTGCAGTTAACCCGCAGTGTCAGTTGCACTATGTGATAGCGTAACGCCGGGCCTTACCCACGTCGAGATGTTTCATCATGTAATCTTTCGTCTGCTGGCAGGGCAAACAATGCGTTATCGCCGGTAGTCATCGGGGCGCAACCCGTAACGGGCCAGCTTGTCATAGAAGGTCTTGCGCGGCAGTTTCAGCGCTTTTGCCGCGGCTGATGCACGGCCGTTCTGCCGCCCCAAGGCAGCAATCAGCAGGGATCTTTCCACCCGCGCCATCTGTTCCGTCAGGCCCAGTTCGGCTGCTTCGGTTGTCGCATCGGGCATGCCCAGCACAAATCGCATGGCCGCACTCATCAGGGATCGCGCATTGCCGGGCCAGTCCTGCGCCATCAGGGCGGCCAGATGATCGGGCGTAATTTCGCGGGCCTCCAGTCCGGCCTGTTCGGCGGCCTGCGCCACATAGTGGCGAAACAGCACCGGGATATCCTCGGGGCGGTCGGCAAGTGGCGGGACATTCACGCGCATGACATCCAGCCTGTAATAAAGCTCGGCATGAAAATTGCCCGCAGCAACTGCGTTTTCCAGATCAGCGGTGCTGCCTGCGATCAGGCGCGCCTCGGCGTCCTGCTCGATCCGCTCCAGTACAGCGTATTGCATGTCGGTCGGCAAGGTGGAGATTTCATCAAGGAACAAGTTGCCACCCGCAGCGGCCTGAAAAGCTGTCTCAAGTGCGGTTGCATCAAGTGAGGCAGATGAGTGTTTGACAAATGGCCCTGGTGCCCCGGGGGACAAAAAATGGATGACTTCGGCTACTTTGGACACGCCCGCCCCGGGCGGGCCGGTAACCAGAACCTCGGCCCGGGTTCTGGCAACGCTACGCACGCGTTGGCGCAGTTCCTCGGCTAGTTCAGAGGTCCCAAAGAGCATGCGCGCCGCCGGATCACCTGTTTCGAGCTGAGTTTTTAGCCGCCGGTTTTCAAGCACAAGCGCCCTGGTTTTCAACGCCCTTTCAAGAACCGAGGTCAACGCCTCTGGCGCACAGGGTTTTTCCAGAAAATCAAAAGCTCCCTCGCCCATCGCGCGCACCGCCATGGGAATATCACCTTCGCCGGTCAGCAAAATCACCGGCAACTCGTCGTCTAACTTTTGGGTATGATTCAGCAGATGGAACCCGTCACGTCCGGGCATTCGGATGTCAGACAGTATCACCCCGGCAAAATCACGCTCGATATGGTCTTTCGCCTCAATGAAAGACCCGGCAGATTGCACGTCGTAATCTGCCAGTTCCAGCGTTTGCGCCAGCGCTTCGCGGACGGGTTTATCGTCGTCAACTACCAGCACCTTTCGGATCATGCCACTTTGTCTTTCTCCTGCCAGCGTTCCAGCTCTACCGAGAACTCGGCGCCATTTGCGGTGTTAATGCCCCGAATATTTCCGCCAAAACTTTGCACTAGTCCATATGAGATCGAAAGACCGAGCCCCATGCCGTCGCCGTCGCCCACCTGTTTGGTGGAATAGAACGGATCGAAAATCTTTTCCGGTTCTTCAATTCCCGGACCCGTGTCGCGCAGGCGCAGCACCACCGGGTTGCCTTCTTGCACCGTGATATCCAGCTGTTTTTCGGGGCTATCGGTCATGGCATCAGCGGCGTTGCTGATCAGGTTGACCAAAACCTGTCCCAGCCGCACCTCGCCACCCGACACCCAGACCGGGTGGGGTGGGGGCTGCCAGTTTACGGTGATGCCGCTTTGGCGCATACGTGCACCAGTCAAATCCAGCGCGGTTTCAATGACTGGAACAATATCGACTTGCCCGACTGGCTCGTTCTCATTTCGTACAAAGGCGCGCAGGTTGCGGATGATACGGCCCATACGGCGCGCCATCTCATCAATACGCGAAAGGTTCTCACCCGCTTTGTCAGGTTGCTTCCGTTCAAGAAAAGCGCCGCCATTCGCCGCATATTGTTGAATCGCCATCAGAGGTTGATTCAATTCGTGGCTGATTCCTGCACTGAGCTGGCCCAGTGCGCTTAGTTTTCCGGCCTGCACCAGGTCGGCCTGCGCTTTTTTCAAAGCCGCCTCAGCTTCTTTACGCTCGCGGATTTCGTGCCGCAGGATCTTGTTGGTTTCAGTCAGGCTCTGGGTGCGTTCTGCGACACGGCTTTCAAGTTTGGCATTGGCAATCGAGAGGGTCTGGCGCCGCACTTGTGTCAAGAACAACAAAGCTCCAAAAAACAACAAAAGTGCACCAACCACGGTGGATTGCAGCAAGGCGATCTTCTGCGCAGGGGCGACATCGACCAAAGCTAGACCGGTCATATCCAGTTGTGGGCGTGATTGTGTAAGTCTAAGCGCTTCGCTTGGCAGGTAGGGGCCAAGATTGAGCTTCCACACTTCATGATTTCCGAAAGATTGAGGCTTGAAAACGTGTTTTTCGCCGTTTGGGTGCAGGAATGTCGTTGAGCCGGCGGGGTGCGCCCAACCCAGTAGCTCAGTACGATTTGACATGAATATGTTATCGTCTGAATCTATCAGCAAAACCGCTGTTGGCCCTGCGCGCCAACCTATTTCGGCATTTTCAACGTCCGCTACCGTCACCAGTGCCGCTTGTATTTGACCGGTGTCAGCGAAAGATGGGGCCGCAAAATAAAACACGCGTTTACCAAAGCCTGTGTCAGTGGCATGCGCTATACCCAGTGCGCCATCCATGGCTCTTTGAAAGTAGCGCGACTGTTGAAGGCCCGCTGGTTGCTGTTCTTGCGAGTTCGCCAACACCGTACCGTTTGAATCGACGAACAATAGCATCGCTGCTCCGGTACGGTCGGCGGCAGCAAGAAGCAGATCATCCGCCGCCTGGTCGCGTTGGCGCGTCGCTGTCAGTTGAGTGAGTGTCGGATGTTCTGCAAGTTGTACGGCCTGATCACGATATCGTTGCAGATCAGAAGAGAGCCCATCCAGGACAAGGGTGATATCCGCTGTGCCCCGCCGCGCCAGTTGATCAAGGGCCTGACTGTAACCATAGCGCCAGACGCCAATTGTCAGGACGGCAACAAATACCAGAAAAGGTACGATAATTCCGATCCATTTACTTCGAAGGCCAGGCATGATCCAAAACTTAACAGCACAGGTTGCAGATTGACCAGAGGCCAGCAGGTTTTGAGGTTGTAAGCGACAGCAACTGAGATTTTAGGCCCGGCCTGCGCTTGCAGAAAGCGCCAAAGCGCTGACGCCCAGTTTTTTCAGCGCCGCTTCCCATTTGGTGGCAGCGGACGTGTCAAAAACCAGTGACGTATCGGCTTCGCAGGTCAACCATCCATTTTGGGCGATTTCTGCTTCCAGTTGGCCTGGCCCCCAGCCAGCATACCCCAGAGCCATGATGACTTTGTCTGGCCCCCGCCCTTCGGCCAGATCTTCCAGAATGTCTATGGTTGCGGTCATCGCGAATTCATCATTCACATCAAGTGTCGATATCGCAGAATGGTAACCACGATTATGCAATACAAAACCACGCCCGTGTTCCACCGGGCCGCCAAAACAGACGGGCAAATCAGGTGCATCCTTTCCGGGCTCGATTGATAGCTGCTCCAGCAAATCACGTAACCACAGGTCGCCGGTTGGTTTGTTGATCACCAGGCCCATTGCGCCTTCCTCGGAATGGGCACACATGAAAACAACGGAATGTGCGAATCGCGGATCACCCATGCCAGGCATCGCGATCAGTAGTTTTCCGTTGAGGTCGATGGTCTTTGCCAATCCTATGCTCCGGCATTGTTTTCTTAACAATGGGCGTGCCCAAAGGGCTGTGCAAGCGAAGGATGGGTAGTAAGTGAAAAAAAACTCGCTTGAATGTGAATTGGAAATCCAATTGAAATACCCCTATGTGAAGGGCATGATAAGCCGCCTTTTAAGTTTTTGCTTTACTGCCTTGCTCCTTGCAACCAACGGTGCCTTTGCCAAGTCACCGGGCGAGTTACTGGATCTGCATGTGCTGACAGGGTGGCAAAATGCAAATGGCACCCATACTGCTGCGCTTCGAATAATTCTTCATGATGGCTGGAAAACCTATTGGCGTGCGCCGGGCGAGGCAGGCATCCCACCAAGATTTGACTGGCTTAGCTCTGAAAATCTTGCGGCTGTCGAAGTGAGTTGGCCAACGCCAAAGCTGATATCGACCAATGGTGCCCGCGCCATTGGGTATGAACGTTCAGTAACTCTCCCGCTTACACTGACGCCAGATAAAAAAGGGCAATCGATCACACTTTCAGGTCAGATTGATTTGGGAATCTGCAAAGAAATTTGTGTGCCCGTCACCGTGACCTTTTCCCAGAAATTACCGATGGGTATTTCAAAACGTGACCCGCGCATTGTTGCTGCTCTGGCGGAGCGACCGTATTCTGCGGCAGAAGGGGGGGTGACACGGGTGGCCTGTCGAATTTCACCCATTGAAGGCGGCTTGCGCCTTACCGCCGAAATTGATCTTCCCTCTGTTGGTGGGAGCGAAGCCGCCATTGTGGAAACTGATAACCCCGATATTTGGGTATCTCAGCCTAAAACGACGCGCGAGGGAAAGCGGTTCACCGCTGAGGCCGAGCTTTTTCACGCAAACGGAAGTGCTTTCGCGTTGAACCGTTCAGGTTTGCGTATCACGGTTTTAGGGCAGTCTCATGCGGTGGATATTCAGGGTTGCCCGTCAGGTTAGACCTTTTTCGATTTCTGGCCCAGTGCCAGGACGATGTAGCAAAGCAGGGTAATGAACGCTGATCCGGCGATGAATACCACAAGCGCGGACAGCACCGGCGACAATTCCTCCAGTATCGGCAAAACGCTGGTGATCAGTGCGGGCAATGAACCTCTGAAAACCGTGAACCCGAGTGTTGATGCCATCCACGTCATTATGGCGATCAGTGCGACAAAAAGCGAAATCTGAATTCGTCGGGCGCGAAATTTCAAACCAAGACGCAGTGCCATGAAATATCTTTTGAAATCGTGTTGCATCGCGATCAGGGCCGGTACAACCAACAAAACCATCAACATGCCAAAACCCAGGCCGTAAACCAGCGTGATAACCGTGGGCTTTAAAAACTGTGCTTGCTGAGACCGCTCGAACAAAAGCGGTGCCAACCCCAGAACAGTGGTCAGTGTCGTCAAAAGAACGGCGCGCAGCCGATCAGCGGTTCCCTCAATGATCGAACCAATCAATCCCTTCTCTTTTGCATATTCGTCTATCGTCGTCACCAGAACGATTGAATCGTTAATAATGATGCCTGTCATTCCCAACAGACCGACGACCGAAAACATGCTTAGCGGAACGTCCCACTGGTGGTGCCCATATATTGTTCCCACCAGACCAAAAGGAATGATGGCCATGACAACAATGGGTCTAGTCCAGCTTGCAAATACCCAAGCCAGAACAAGATAGATTCCAGTCAATGTAAGGATAAGCCCAAGCCGCGCATCTTTAATAAAGTCATCTTCCTGTTCAGATAGGCCCGACATCCGCCATTCGACCTGATGTTCGCTGGATATCGTTGGCAAAATCTCGGTTTCCAGCAATTTCATGACTTTTTCGGCCTCTGCCGGGTCGTCCTCTGAAATATCACCGGTGATATTGATGACCCGAACACCGTTGTTTCGCTTTACTGTAGAAAACCCGGTGCGTCGTTCCACGCTGACAATATCTGCAAGCAGAACGTATTCGCCCGCGGGCGTGCGCAACTGCATCCTTTCAAGGAAATCCGCCGCCAATTCGCCTTCCGGAAGTTCGACCCTGATTTCGGCGCTGCGCGTCCCCAAGGGGTAAGTTGCGGCTTCGATGCCGTTGATCCGGTTTCGGAGCACTTTTCCCAATGCATCAGTTGTAAAGCCCAAAGCTTGCCCTTGTGGGGTCAGTTCAAGGATCAACTCCTGTTTGTCATATGCAAGATTGTCTTCCAACGCCGAGACGATGGAAAAACCCGCAAGCGATTCTTTCAGTGCTTGCGAGGCGGCTTTCAGCACGTCTGCGGACGCGCCAAAAAACTGGATGTCCAGTGCATCCCCCCCGGGGCCAGACCTCCAGCCCCGGAAACTGACGGTTTCGGCCAGTGGATGGTGCACGACCTTATCCTGCAGTTCGCCCACAAAAGCGAAGCTGGAATAGGGCCTGAGATCGGCATCAATCAATTCGATCGAAATACCCCCCAAAAGATCCTCGTCTTTGGTTTCGGCACCGGCCAGTCCCCGCCCGGTGGTGCCGCCGACCTGCGCCAAAACATAGTCCAGAGGATTTTGCCCGTAACGTTCTTCGTATTCGAGCCCCAGGGCTTCGGTCGCGCGCTGCATCTCCTGCATCATTTCCAGCGAATCTTCGCGGGTCGCCCCAGAGGTCATGGCGAAACTGCCAGTGACACTTCCGCGTTCGGGCGCGTTGAAAAAGCGCCAGGTCACATCGCCACCAATGAAAACGGCGATCTGCGAGGACAAAATCAGTACCATGCCGGCAAATACCGGGTATCGTGCCCAAATCACGAATTTCATGAAGCGTCGGAATGCCCGATCACGAAGCCAGACGAACCCCCGGTTCACTATACGGCTGGGCCAGTCATACCAATGCTGCTTGCCTGCATGTCGCAACGCGTGTGACATGTGATTGGGTAAAATAAGAAAGCATTCTACCAGACTGGCGGTCAGCACCACGATCACGGTAAATGGAATATCGATGATCAGATCTCCGAACCGCCCACCGATGGCTGTCAGTCCGAAAAAAGCGATAAGTGTGGTCAGCGTGGCGGAAAAAACAGGAACCGCCATTCGACGCGCTGCATTTTCCGATGCTTCGATGGGGCCTTCACCCAGCTTGCGTACGCGTGCATCGGCATGTTCGCCCACGACAATGGCATCATCTACAACGATACCCAAAGTAATGATGAGCGCGAATAGCGAAACCATATTGATCGTCAGACCCGCCAGATACATCATTGCAATCGCAGCCATCATGGATACCGGAATACCAGCGGCCACCCAGAATGCTGTGCGTGCATTCAGAAACAGGAACAGCAAGCCAAGAACCAGCGCCAAACCGGTTGCGCCGTTGCTGAGCAGCACATTAAGACGCCCCGATATCGCATCCGAACGTGTTCGGATCAGTTCGATACTGACGCCTTCGGGCAGGGTTTCTTCCAGTTTGGCAGCGATGTCTTCGACCGTGGCTTGAATTTTCAGAGCGTCACCTTGATCTGAACGGTCAACCCTAATCGACATCGCGGGCGCATCGCCGACAAAAAAGCTTAAGTCACTGGTGATACTGCTTGCTTTAACCGTTGCGATGTCACCGACCGTAAGTTTTGTGCCATCCTGACGGGAAATCAGCACGATATCAGAAATTTTGTCAGGGTCGCGCTTTTCAACACCGGTGCGGACGCGTGTATTCGATCCGCTGACATCGCCTGCGGGATCGGTCGCAACCTCTTGCGCTATGGCGTCGGCGATCTCTGTCATCGTGATGTCATGGGCAATCAGGTTGGTCGATGGCACTTCGATGATTGTTTCGGGTGCGGCCACACCCCGCACGGAAGTACGGGTCACGCCAGCATCAAAAAGACGGACCAGTAACTCATCTGCAAAAAGCCCAAGCTGTTCGGCTGCGACAGGTCCTGTGATGACAATGTCGGTTACCCTGTCCACCCAGACATCGCGCCGCACTTCGGGTTCTTCCGCGTCCTCAGGTAGCAGGGTCACCGTGTCAATCGCCGCCTGTACGTCATCGGCGGCACGGCCAATATCCAAGCCGGGTTCAAACTCCAATTGGATATGGGCACGGTTTTCGCGGCTGGTGGCCCAACTGCTTTTTACGCCTTCGACAGCCAGCAACACCGGTTCAACTGCCTGAATGATCGCGTTGTCCACGTCTTCTGCGCTGGCCCCATCCCAGACAACTGACACCGATATATTGTCTACTATGACATCAGGGAAAAACTGCGCCCGCATCCGTGGCAACGCGGCAAGTCCCAAGACAATCAGGACAGTCAGCAACAGGTTGGCCGCTGTCCGGTGTCGCGTGAAGTAGGACAGCAAACCACCGGCCGAATGAGGAAGCGGGCGTGTCACAGGTCAGCCGCCCATGCGGCGTTCCAGCCGTTTCACCATGCTGGCGGGGACGCGTGCCTGCTCCAGTTGACCAAGCAGACGTGACTTGACCGCTTCAGGAAGGTCGGTGCTGGTTTCAACGAATGATACCAGCCGGGCGCGGCGGGTTTGGCTCAACTCCAACATTTCAGGCGTTGCAGCGTTTGCCTGGCCTTGGCGCTGCAAGGGCCGGACCTTGATACCTGCACCCAACAAGGGCGAGCGTTCGGCCACAACAGTGCGTCCTTCCAGCCCTTCGGCAAATACCAGAATATCGTCACCCTGTCGGCGGATCAGATCAACTTTCATAGCTGTCAGCCGGTTGGTGTCGTCCAGAATCAGGATGCTGCCATCGGCCCCAAGAGAGGTTGCAGGCAATCTTACCATGCGTTTCAGAGGAGGTTCTTCAATTTCGACCGTTACGAAGTCACCAGGTTTCAAACCGGGAGCGAACCCCAGAGTGGCATAGATCAGTCGCCCGGTTTGTCCTTCGCCTACAATTGCGCTGTCACGACTGATCATGCCGCTGTAGGTCAGATCTTCGCCAAAAACATCCAGGGTGATTTCGACCGGCATTTTACGCAATGAACCGCTCTCGTCCAGCAAACGGGCGTATTGCTGCGTTGATACCCTGAATGCGACCTCAAGCGTCTTGGCGTCAATCAGATTGGCAAGTTGTTCATTGTTGGACACCAAGCCCCCCTGAACCGCGGTCACATTGCTAAGAGTACCTGAAAATCCTGCGACAACCCGGGTGTCTTGCAGCCGGCGCTTGGCCTCGGCCAAGGCAATCTCTGCACGTCGCAGCTGCGTCGTTGCCTGATCTACGCGGGCCTCGGCATTTGCCAATCCCTGCCGGCTGGCTATTACGGCCTGTCGGGCTTGCGCTGCCGAAAGTTCTGCTGTTTCCACGGTTGCAGCTGTCCCAACACCGCGATCTTCCAGGTCGCGCTGTCGAACAAAGGCACGGTCGCGCAATTGCGATTGCGCTCTGGCTGCAGCCAGTTCATCCCTCGCCAGCACCAGTGCGCGGGCGGCCTCGCGTTTTTCAGCCTCAGCATCCAGCAGGTCGCTTTTGGCGCGATCCAGTGCCGACTGAGCATCTGCAGGATCGACGAGCGCCAGCAACTGGCCAGCCTGAACGCGCCCGCCTTCGACGAACTCTGCTGCAATTTCAACCAGAGTGCCACTTGCCTTGGCGCGAATTTCAAGAGTTCGGCTGCTTTTTACCTCTCCAAATGCAGTAAGTGTGGGGGCTATGGTCTCTTCGCGAGCTTCAACCACGGTTACAGCGAAAACCCGTTCGTTGCGTACAGGCACTTTGGATTCTTGTGCCAAACGCTCATTAATTGCCGAAACCACAGTGAATCCGGCATACACGAACAATCCCAGTGTCACGGACAGCAGGAACAGGCCGGTCAGACTATTGCGTAGAAACCGCATGTGTTTCCAACCCTTGATCATGACCGAAATCGGTCTGTCTTAATGTAAGCAGGTCGCACGAAATGCCAAGCTTAAGGACTTATACGCGATATCGCGCTATTTCCGGCGCTTATGTTCTTCAAGTCGCGGCATTATTTCCACAAAGTTGCAGGGCCGGTGGCGGTAATCCAGCTGAAATTTCAGGATTTCGTCCCAGGCATCCTTGCAGGCACCGGGGCTGCCGGGCAAGGCAAAAAGGTATGTACCGCCAGCAACGCCGCCCGTGGCGCGGCTTTGGACGGCGCTGGTGCCGATTTTCTGCATGCTGACGAGGGTGAAAACCGTTCCAAAAGCCTCGATTTCTTTCTCATAGACATCGCGGTGCGCCTCGACCGTGACATCACGCCCCGTCAGCCCTGTGCCCCCGGTCGAGATGATCACGTCTATGTTTTCCTGCGCAATCCAGTCGCGTAGCTGATCCGCAATCAGGGTGCGTTCATCGCGGATGATTTTGCGATCCGCCATAATATGGCCTGCCTGCGTGATCCGGGCTGCCAGCGTATCGCCCGAGCGATCATCGGCCAGGCTGCGGCTGTCGCTGACTGTCAGCACCGCGATGCGGACGGGGATGAATTCAAGGGTTTCGTCAATGCGCGACATCGTGTCAGGCCCTTTCCAACAGTGCCAGCCGGGCGGCCAGAGCGGTAAAAATCGCGGCACTGACATAACCCAGACCGCGGGCAAACCGGGGCGAGGTTGTCAGTGCGCGCCCCAAACCGCCGGCAAAAACACCCACGCCGCCGTTGATTACGAACCCTCCGATGGCCAGTACGAGGCCGAAGATCAGAAACTGCAGCAGAATGGGCCCGCCTGCAGGGTCAACGAATTGTGGCACGAAAGCCAGGACAAACAGGATAACCTTGGGGTTGGTGAGGTTTACCAATACTCCTTCGCGAAAGGCGCGTCTTGCAGGGGTTGGCGGGGTGTCGGCGGCTGTGGGGCGGGCGGTTAGTGCATTAAATGCAAGCCATAGCAGGTAGCCCACACCGATCCAGCGGATCACATCAAACACCCAAGGCACGGCTGCCACCAGCGCGCCCAGACCCAGACCGGCCAGAGTGACATGCACCAGGCCGCCAACGGAAATCCCGGCGCTGGCGGCCATGGCCGCGCGCGGACCCGAGCGCAGGCCAAGCCCGAGGCAGAACATCATATCCGCCCCCGGTGACAGGTTCAGCGCCAGCGCTGCGGGGATAAAGGTCAACAGAACAATCGGGTCGATCATGGGCTTATCTCAAACCAGTTGGGGTTGGGGCCAAGGTTGACCACTTTTGTGTTGCCGATCTGACCGGATATGCCCCAGCTGTCATGGATATGGCCGCAGACCGCCAGTTTTGGCTGGATCCGTTCGATGGCGTCAAAAATTGCGCGCGAGCCGACGGACAGTCCGGTTGATGTCATATCGGCCACGCCTTTGGGGGGCGAATGCAGGATAAGAATGTCTGCCGCTTCGCATCTTGCCAGCATCTCGGCGGCCTGTGTTTCGGACAGGTCGCAGGACCACTCCCCAAAAGGTGTGGTTGGCACCCCGTAGCCCAGACCAAACAGGGTGAGCCCATCAATAGTCGTGCCCGCCCCGTGTAACACCTGGGTGCCGATATGGGCTGCATCGCGCAGCTCGGCATCACTTTCGGCATTACCGGGGACAACGACCAGTGGCGCGGAAATGCCCGATAGCAGGTTCATCGCCTCAGGCAAGTGTTGCCGCATATCGCAGAAATCCCCGGCCCCAATCACCAGATCAGCCTCGCGGCTGGCCTCAACCAGGATTTCCGCCCGGCCGCGAGCGTGGTGAAGGTCCGAAAACGCCATGATTCTCATGTGTCGCCCCTCAACCGCGCCTGCAGATCCAGAAGATCAGCCCAGGCCTCGCGTTTGGCGTGGGGGCTGCGCAGTAAATAGGCAGGGTGGAACATCGGCAGGGCAGGTTTGCCATAGGCCTGTACCCATTGGCCGCGCAGCCGGGTAATGCCGCGTTTGCTAAGCCCCGCCTGACAGCTGATATTGCCCATCAGCACCACGATATCGGGATTCACCAGCTCGACATGGCGTTGCACGAAGGGCAACAACATGGCGATCTCTTCGGGTTTGGGGTCACGGTTCTGGGGTGGGCGCCACGGCAGGACATTGGTGATATAGACCGCCTGTTCGGGTTTTTCTTCGTTGCGACCCAAATCAATGGCAGCAAACATTCGGTCCAGCAATTGCCCGGCACGACCAACAAAGGGCTTGCCTTGCATATCCTCATCCCTTCCCGGCGCCTCGCCAATGATCATCACGCGGGCATTGGGGTTGCCATCGGCAAAGACCAGATTTCTCGCCCCACGCTTCAACTCGCAATGCTCAAACCCGGCCATAGCCGCACGCAAGCCTTCAAGCGTATCTGCTCCGGCAGCGGCCGTTTTGGCCTCCGCCACCGGATCGGCCTGTATTGTTTGGGCCGGGGCCGCCACGGGGGCAGGGGTTGTCGAGACAGGTTTGGCCTGCTTTTCTGGCACCTCATAGCGATTAACAGGCTCATCGCCAATCGACTCGGTCGCACCGAGTTCGATCTGCCAGTCCAGCAGTGCCTTCGCGTGGTGAAAATCTAAGGCCGATTCCATGCGGCAAATCTAGACTGGCAACGCGCCGGGTAAAACCACTCATTCCTTCCCCGGTCTCTATTCTTGCCCTGGGCGCGGTAAACCCGCGTCATGTCAAAAAGATAAACATGAAATGCCAAACTTCATATGCTGCGGGATGATTTGAAATTATGGATGAAAGGCTGTCTGTTATCCGATGAATCGGGTAAAACCCAAAAGCCTGCCAATGTAGGTTTCATCACGAATTGAAACCCCGGCTTGCTCCGGGGCCAAGGCCTTTCTATAAGCGGGCAGATTTCAGGCACGGAGCGGCGGATGAGCTTTTCACAATCCCACCTTCTGGGGATCGAACCCCTCTCGCCCACCGATATTACAACCATTCTTGATCTGGCGGATCAGTATGTCGCGCTGAACCGGCGTGACGTAAAGCATTCTGATGCGCTGGCGGGGCTGACGCAGATCAACATGTTCTTTGAAAACTCCACCCGCACGCAGGCCAGTTTCGAACTGGCGGGCAAACGCCTGGGCGCGGATGTGATGAACATGGCGATGCAGGCCAGCAGCATCAAAAAGGGCGAGACGCTGATTGATACCGCGATGACGCTGAACGCCATGCATCCCGATCTGCTGGTCGTGCGGCATCCGCATTCAGGTGCAGTGGACCTGCTGGCGCAAAAGGTGAAATGCGCCGTTCTGAACGCAGGCGACGGGCGGCATGAACACCCAACACAGGCCCTGCTGGATGCCCTTACGATCCGGCGCGCCAAGGGACGTTTGCACCGTCTGAGCATCGCGATTTGTGGGGATATCGCGCATAGCCGTGTTGCGCGTTCGAATATTCTTCTGCTCGGAAAAATGGAGAACCGGGTACGTCTTGTGGGGCCCCCTACGCTGATGCCCAGCCAGATCAGTGAGTTTGGCGTCGAGGTTTTCGACGACATGCGCGAAGGCCTGAAAGGCGTTGATGTGGTGATGATGCTTAGACTTCAGCGCGAGCGGATGGATGGTGGTTTCATCCCGTCCGAACGCGAATATTACCACCGCTATGGTCTGGATGCCGAAAAGCTGGGTTATGCCAAAGATGACGCGATTGTTATGCATCCGGGGCCTATGAACCGCGGCGTAGAAATTGACGGCGATATTGCCGATGACATCAACCGCAGCGTCATTCAGGAACAGGTTGAGATGGGTGTCGCTGTGCGTATGGCGGCGATGGACCTTCTGGCGCGTAACATGCGGGCGCGGGTGAAAGAGGTCATGGCGTGACTGGTCGAATCGCGATCAAAGCGACTGAGCATGGAGTTGTACGCGTCTTTACCGTTGATCTTCCACCTTCCGAGCTGGAGGGATTCAACACCAGAAATGGCAGTTGGCCTTTACTTGAAGCGCTTGGTGCCGACACGCTGGACGCCAGCCAGATAGAACTTTTTCCGTTGTCCGATTTGGCGGAAATGGGACTTGCCGGGTATCTTGAGGAAGGGCTGGGTATTCCAAAAGATCAGATCAATGAATTGCGCCCGCAGCTTGCCGCGATGAAAGGTGCTGTTCTGATCCTGCGATCACCTGCTTTTGGCGGCGTTGAGCAAGTCCTGGCCCCGCGCGCGCCACTTCGATTGGTGGGAACCTTTACCGAAGAGAATGCAACGGTCTCTTTTGTCCCGCTGCCTAAAGCGTCGGCACAAGGCCAGGTAGGCGCCTCCGGGAAAAAGGCCCCTAGCAATGCCGCGATTTCAGGGCGCATCGCAATGTTCGCTCTGCTGGTTCTGTTTGCATTAGTCGGTGTGATGGTCTGGGTGGCTTCATGACTGGTATGGAAACGTTTCACAGTATGACCCCGACAACGCCACTGGCGGAAGGAGAGGAACTGTTGACCAGCTTTCATCCCGATCGTGCGACCTATTATCGCGATCACGCTTTGCTTGCGGCGGTGGCCATGGCGTTGGGAATGGCGGCGCTCTGGATTGCAGGAAATCCCCACGTCTGGACAGGTGCCGTTGGTGGGCTGGCCGCAGTGGCCGTTCGGGCATTCTACGTCGCCTCAGATGAACTGGCTGCGCGGTGGGATCTGACCAACAGACGGCTCCTGGGTCCGCAGGCGCGTGCGGTCCGATTGGGCGAGATTTCAGATTTGCGTGTTCTTGGAAGCGCCGTTCAGGTTGTTACCCGATCCGGCGAAAAGCATCTTTTGAAATATCAGCCTGATCGCGATGCAACGCGAAACAGGATCACAGCAGCAATGGCCGGAGGTCAGGCATGAGCCTACTTTCAAGAATGAGCAAAACCGGGGAAGTGCCTGGCTTGGTGGGAAACCCCGGCATCGAAAACAGGTGCGGTCGTATTGGCGCGATGCGCAGCGTGTGGGGCTTAGTGCAAGACATGCAAGGGGATGATTCATGAAAATTCTTTTTACCAATGCCCGGCTGATTGACCCCGAGAACGACACCGATCAGATCGGGGCGCTGATGGTCGAAGACGGGCTGATCAAAGAGGTGATTTACGGCGGCTCATTTGACGGTGCTGATAATACAATCGATTGCGGTAAAAAATGTCTGGCACCGGGTATCGTCGATATCGGGGTCAAGGTTTGCGAACCAGGTGAACGGCACAAAGAGAGTTATCGTTCAGCAGGCATGGCCGCCGCTGCCGGGGGCGTCACAACCATGGTAACCCGCCCCGATACGCTGCCCGCGATCGACAATCCCGAAACGCTTGAATTTGTCGCACGCCGTGCCAACGAGGCTGCTCCGGTCAATGTGCTGACAATGGCGGCGCTGACAAAGGGCCGTGAAGGCCGTGAGATGACAGAAATCGGCTTTCTTATGGACGCAGGCGCCGTGGCCTTTACAGATTGCGACCATGTGGTTTCCGACACCAAAGTATTCAGCCGGGCGCTGACCTATGCCCGTGCACTTGGAGCTTTGGTAATTGCCCACCCGCAGGATCCGGGCCTTTCGGCAGGTGCCGCTGCGACATCGGGAAAATTTGCCTCTCTTCGAGGGTTGCCTGCCGTACCCTCTATGGCAGAGCGCATGGGACTGGACCGGGACATCGCCCTGCTGGAAATGACCGGTGCGCGGTACCATGCAGACCAGATCACGACCGCGCGTGCCCTTCCGGCGCTGGAAAGGGCCAAGGCCAACGGGCTGGATATCACCGCGGGCACTTCGATTCACCACCTGACATTGAACGAGTTGGACGTGTCCGATTATCGCACTTTCTTTAAGGTCAAGCCGCCGCTGAGATCAGAGGCGGATCGGCAAGCGGTGGTCGAGGCCGTGCGCAACGGGCTTATCGACACAATCAGTTCGATGCATACACCGCAGGATGAGGAGTCAAAACGACTGCCGTTTGAAGAGGCCGCAAGCGGTGCCGTGGCGCTGGAAACCTTGTTGCCGGCAGCTTTGCGCCTTTATCATTCCGACGATCTGAGCCTGCCAAAGCTTTTCCGCGCCATGGCAACGAACCCTGCAAAACGGCTGGGCCTTGCAGCCGGGTGTCTGGCAATAGGTGCACCGGCGGATCTGGTTCTTTTTGACCCCGATGCGCCCTTCATGCTGGACCGGGAAATGTTGAAATCAAAATCCAAGAATACGCCGTTTGACGGCGCTCGTATGCAGGGTAAGGTGCTGGCAACCTATGTTGCCGGAATCCCTGTTTTCGAGGCCTGAACATGCCATCTATCGAAACCACTGCATCCATCTTGCTGATATGGGCGGCTGTCGGATACCTTCTGGGTTCGATCCCGTTTGGTATTGTGCTGTCAAAGCTAATGGGATTGGGAAACCTGCGCGAGATAGGGTCAGGCAATATCGGGGCAACCAATGTTCTGCGGACCGGCAACAAGGCGGCAGCCGCCGGGACATTGTTACTTGATGGTGGCAAAGGTGCCATAGCGGCCCTTCTGGCCTGGGCGCTCACCGGAGAGGACGCGGCGCAATTGTCCGGGCTGATGGCTTTTATTGGCCATTGTTTTCCTGTCTGGCTGGGTTTTAAGGGCGGCAAAGGTGTGGCTACATTTCTGGGTCTTCTGCTGGCACTTGCCTGGCCGGTTGGTATTGCTTGTTGTCTGACCTGGTTGGCAACTGCATTGACCACGCGTATTTCATCCCTATCTGCCATCGTCGCAGCCGCGTCTTCGACGGTGTGGATACTTGTGCTGGGCTTTGGGCAGGTCATGCTTTTGGGAATGATCCTGACACTTCTGGTGTTTTACCGGCATGCAGAAAATATTAAACGCCTTCGCGCTGGAACAGAGCCAAAGATCGGGCAAAAGTGATGGTAGGCATCGGAACAGGGAACGATGCGACACACGCTAGGGTGCAAAGCACTTTGGCCCCATCCTGTACCAGATAACCTCTGACGCACGTCCGAAGCCCTGCGGAATGTCAGAGCAAAAAGAAGGCATTTGAATTTTCTCTGATCTTTTGTGCCGGATGGAAAAAGCAAATAAGCCTTAGCTTCACACAGATATCGTTCTGAAATCAGCTTTTTAGTGGGTTCCTTCCGTGCAGCCCGGGCAGAAATTTTTTGCCGCGTAGCTAAAGATGTCAGCCAAACTTTCAAGCGGTTTTTGCCTAAATCAAGACACGATCATCTAGCAAAACGAATACACGTATTTGGCGAGAGGAATAAAGATGATTGGACCTATTGCAGCATTGGAATCGGTGTTCTTCAAGTATTTTACGCTCCGGGGGCGTGCCAGCCGGGCTGAATACTGGTGGTTCGTCCTGTTTTATACGCTGGCTTTGATAGCCGCCATTTTCATGGATGTATTGCAGTTTACCAGCGCAGACCAATCATCGTTGAATCCGTTTAGTTACACATCTGTCTGGTTTTCACTGCTGACGGTAATTCCGATGTTTACCGTGACCATTCGCAGGTTGCATGACAGTGGTCGTTCGGGGCTCTGGTATTTCCTTTTCCTGGTTCCCGTTGTCGGAGGGATCATCATGATCGTCCTGATGGTTGCCCCGTCAGAACAAGATGACAACATATATGGACCACCACCACTGGCACAATTGCGGGCGACGCGGCCAAGCGGGTCAGGAACAGCGCGCCGCGATCCGATGCAGGCCTATGCCATTCTTGATCGCGTCGATGAAGAACCGACACCCGAGATGGTCGAGGCGCGCCGTGAAGAAATCAGAGAATACTACCGTACCCGTGTTGCATCGCGCGCCTGATGTGCAAAGCGTTCAATAGCTGTATTCGCTGTAAATCCGGCTAAGATCCCTGTCCCAGTCGCCGTAGTAATGCTCTAACAGCTCATCTGCGGGGACCTTGCCGCTTTCCACACTTTCCTTCAGGGTATTCAGGAAGTGCGTCTCGTCAGGGATCATCCCGCCAGCGCCGCTTCTTGCACGTGCCTTCAGGCCTGATTCTGAGATTTTGACCGCCTCGCGCGCCAGATCATGCATGCTGATGTTACCCACACGGGCCTGCAGGCCGTCAACGCTGGCTGCAATACGCAGGCTGTCGCGGATCTCGGTATCCCATTCCTTGCACAGATCCCATGCTGCATCGAGCGACGTTTGATCATACATCAACCCAACCCAAAACGCTGGCAGTGCACAAAGGCGCCGCCAAGGGCCTCCGTCAGCACCGCGCATTTCCATGAATTTCTTGATCCGTGCCTCGGGGAAAATCGTCGTGAGGTGATCAGCCCAATCGCTCAGCGTGGGTTTTTCGCCAGGTAGCGCGGGCAACTCACCCTTCAGGAAGTCACGGAAAGACTGGCCAAGCGCGTCGATATAGTTGCCATCGCGATAGACAAAATACATCGGTACATCCAACGCATATTCGGCGTATTGCTCGAACCCGAATCCATCTTCAAAGACAAAAGGCAAGGTGCCTGTCCGATCCGCGTCCAGATCGCGCCAGACCCTTGAGCGCCACGATTTGTGGCCATTAGGCTTGCCCTCAAGAAACGGGGAATTGGCGAAAAGGGCGGTCGCCACAGGTTGCAATGCCAGCGCAACGCGGAACTTTTGCACCATGTCCGCCTCGGATGAGAAATCAAGGTTTACCTGAACCGTGCAGGTGCGGCGCATCATGGTCTGGCCCATGGTGCCGACCTTTTGCATATAGGCATCCATCAGCTTGTAACGGCCCTTGGGCATCAGGGGCATCTCATCATGGGTCCATATCGGGGCCGCGCCCAGGCCGATGAAGCCAACGCCGACCTTGTCGGCAATGTCCTTGACGTCACGCAGGTGTGCGTTCACCTCATCGCAGGTCTCGTGAATCGTCTCAACAGGCGCGCCTGACAATTCCAGCTGCCCGCCTGGCTCTAGGCTGACGTTGGCGCCGTCCTTTTCCAGCCCGATCAGTTTGCCGCCCTCTTCCACCGGGGCCCAGCCGTGGCCGTCGCGCAGCCCCTCCAGCACCGCCAGAATGCTGCGTGGCCCCTCATAGGGGATCGGTTTCAGCGTGTCTTTGCAATATCCAAACTTCTCGTGCTCGGTGCCAATGCGCCAGTCTTCTTTGGGTTTGCAGCCGCTTTCCAGATACCCGGCCAACTGTTCGTGGTGTTCAATCGGCCCGCCGCCGGATTGGGGAATAGACATTTTTCGGGCCTCCAGGGCTGGTCAGGGTTTTAACGGAAGCCACAAGTGGCGTTTATCGGGGCTGCTGTCAATGCAGCCAAACGGCGGGACGTTGCCAGATCACGACGGGTTGATCACTGTCGCGGTGCATTTCTGAAAGCATCTTTTCCGTGCGAATCCCAGGTAGGGTCGCAAAGACATCAAACAGCGCCTCGGCGCCTTCGGCAGTAAGTGGGATCGTCAAATCGGGCTGCATGGGCTGACTAAGCACCCACTGCGGTGGTTTGGCGGTTGGATCAAGGATGAGCGAGGACATCTCTGACATCGCCACTACGCCGCCGGTCAGAGGGCCGTAGTAGGTGACTTGCCGTTCGGTCACCTTGACGATGCCCGGACCACCACGCCCCATGCGAAACCGCGCCCGCTGAATACCCGCAGCTATCATCACCGCGCCCATCACCAACACCGCAAAGCCCAGCCAATGCAACAAGCCAAATGTGCCAAACGCCCACCAACTGCCCAGGAACAGCACCGCCCCCCCCAACAGCACCTCGCGCCAGCGCCAAAGCGCGGCGCGCGCCTCGGGGCGGATAAAGCTCATCCCCAATCCCCCAAGGCCTGCTGCCAGACCGTCATCGCCGCCACCGCCGCCGTGTCAGCGCGCAGGATGCGGGGCCCAAGGCTGACAGCGTGTGCGAAGGGCAGGCTGTGCAGACGCTGACGTTCGGCGTCTGAGAAGCCGCCTTCGGGGCCAATCAGGATCGCCCATTTTTCACCCTGCGCTTTACCCAGTGTTTTCGCCGCGCCAACCAGTGATTCATCGCAGAACATCAGTTGGCGATCCTCTGGCCAGCCCGGCAGCATCCGGTCCAGCCGCTGCAGCTCGCAGACCTCAGGTACATAAGTGCCTCCGCATTGCTCGGCGGCCTCGATCGCATGGGCCTGCAACCGGTCCTGACGGATACGCTCGGCATTGGTGAAATCCGTCTGCACAGGGCAGATGCGCGCGGCGCCCATCTCGGTCGCCTTCTCAACAATGAAATCGGTGCGCGCTTTTTTGATCGGTGCAAACATCAGCCACAGGTCAGGTGGCATCTGCAACCGGCGTGTCCGCATATCGACGCGCAGGCTGCCATTTCGCTTGCCGGCCTCGGCCACCTCAGCGCGCCATTCGCCGTCGCGCCCGTTAAACAGCGATACCGCATCGCTGATGTTCAGACGCATCACCCCGAACAGATAATGTGCCTGCTCACGCGTCAGAGGAATGGTTTGCCCTTCCCCCAAAGGGTGCTCTACATAAAGCCTGATCTTTGCTGCTTTCATGGGGCTAACATATGACCGGGAATGACCAGACGCCAGAGGCCACAGGCAAGGTTGCCGATGCGGTTCAGGACAATTGGGTTGATCGGCTGGCGCCAGCACCCGCACGGCCCTATCTGCGCCTCAGCCGAGCGGACCGACCGATTGGCACATGGCTGCTGCTGCTGCCCTGCTGGTGGGGGCTGCTGCTGGCAATGTTGCATGACGGACGCGCCACATGGTTTGATCTTTGGATTCTTGTAAGCTGTGCCCTTGGCGCGTTTTTGATGCGCGGGGCGGGATGTACCTGGAACGATATCACCGACCGGCATATCGACGGCAGCGTGGCACGCACCGCGTCACGGCCCATCCCCTCGGGGCAGGTTCGGGTCAAACAGGCGCTGGTCTGGTTGGCGGCACAGACGCTTGTGGCGTTTGGCATCCTTCTGACCTTTAACATCGCGGCCATAGGTCTTGGTGTTCTGTCGCTGCTGCCAGTGGCAATTTATCCATTTGCAAAACGTTTTACGTGGTGGCCGCAGGTTTTTCTGGGGCTGGCTTTCAACTGGGGGGCTTTGCTGGCCTGGACCGCCCATACCGGCCGGTTGGAGTTGCCTGCCGTTATCCTTTACGTTTCGGGTATTGCCTGGACTCTGTTTTATGACACGATCTATGCCCATCAGGATGCCGAGGATGATGCGCTGATCGGGGTCAAATCCACTGCACGCCTGTTTGGTGAAAATACTCCAAAATGGTTGCGTTGGTTTCTTGTGGCGACCGTATCGTTGCAGGCCGGGGCGGTCATCATGGCCGTTCCGGATGGGCGGTTTCTGGCATTGCTGGTGGCCATTTGCGGCCCCTGGGCCCTGGGTTGGCACCTGCAATGGCAACTCCGCCATTTCGACGCTTCTGACAACGCGGGTCTGCTACGGCTGTTTCGGTCGAATCGCAACGCCGGCTTTCTGCCTATGCTGTTTTTCGCCGTAGCGCTTCTCCTGTGATTGAACTTGGTGCCTTCACCGCCTAAAGACTTATGAGTAACAAAAAAACGGCCCCTCTGATGCGCCTGTCTTCGATTTTTGCGATTTCCGCGACCTTTCTGGTGGCTGCGGTTCTGTGCCTTGTCGCAGCGAGGTTTTCGGTAACTGTCATCGAAGATAATTCGCGTGTTTCGGTGCGCGACACGCTGGATAAAAACGGCCTAGTCTGGACCGAAGTAGATGCGGATGGTTTGCAGATTTTTCTAGGTGGCACGGCCCCAAGTGAAGCAACGCGCTTCAAGGCCCTTTCGGTTGCCGGTACCGTTGTAGATGCCGCTCGGGTAATCGACCAGATGTTGGTCGAAGATACGGCCGATGTCACACCACCAAGGTTTTCGGTTGAAATTTTAAGAAATGACCATGGTATTTCTTTGATCGGGCTGATCCCGGCTGCGACGGACCGTGAAAAGTTGTTGCAAGATATATCAAAGATTACGGGTGGTGCGAAGGTGGCTGATTTGTTGGAATCAGCTGATTATCCCCAACCCAGAACCTGGCCGCGTGCTTTGGGCTATGCGGTGAAATCACTTGAAGACCTGCCTCGTACAAAAATTTCGGTAGACGCCGAACGGGTTCAGATTACGGCCATGGCCGACAGCGCAGAAGACAAGGCGAAAGTCGAGACTGAATTGGCCCGCCGAATCCCCGATGATGTTCGGCTGGCTTTGAATATTTCTGCACCACGGCCTGTTATCACGCCTTTTACGCTTAGATTTCTGATTGAGGACGGCAACGCCCGGTTTGATGCCTGTTCCGCAGATACCGAAGAGGCCCGTCAAGAAATTCTGAGCGCTGCCGGCAAGGCCGGTCTGCAGGTAAAGGCCGAGTGTACAATCGGACTTGGAGTTCCTTCACCTCAGTGGGGGGCGGCCTCGGTGCAGGCCATTGCAGCGCTTGCAGAGCTAGGGAGCGGGAGTCTAACAATTTCGGATGCAGATATTTCGTTGCTGGCCAGCGAAGGAACACCGCAACGCACATTTGATGACGTTGTTGGGCGGCTGGAAAACACTCTGCCCGAAGTATTTGCCCTGCATGCGGTATTACCGGAACCACCTGATGAAAGTGCGCCGGTTGCACCCGAGTTCGTCGCCACTTTGTCGCCTGAAGGGTTGGTGCAGATCAGGGGCCGGGTTGGAAGTGAACTGACCCGTGAAACGGTTGATAGTTTCGCTAGGGCGCGCTTTACCTCGGACTCGGTTCATACAACAGCGCGCGTGGCGGAAGGTTTGCCACAGGACTGGCCACTTCGCATCCTGACCGGGCTGGAGACCCTTTCCTACCTGTCAAACGGGGCCGTGACTGTTACGCCAGACAGCCTGAGTGTGCGTGGCAATACCGGTCGCAAAGAGGCAAGCGCGCTGATCTCGCAGTTTTTGTCCGAAAAGCTGGGGGAAGCTGAAAAATTTTCTATCGATGTGACCTACAAAAAAGCACTTGATCCAGTTGCCGGTATTCCGACGCCGGATGAATGCGAAGAACAGATCGCCGAAATACAGCTGACCCGAAAAATCAATTTCGAGCCGGGTTCTTCGACGATCGACTCAAGCGGTGCGTCTATCATGGACGACATCGCCAAGGTCCTGAAGAAATGCGGCGAGATTCGCATGGAAATTGGCGGTCATACAGATAGCCAGGGGCGCGAAATTATGAACCAGCAACTTAGCCAGGCGCGGGCAAATGCGGTTCTGAACGAATTGCGGTTGCGCAGGGTTCTGACCTCGTCGATCTCGGCGAAGGGGTATGGCGAAAGCCAGCCAATTGCCGATAACGATAGTGAAGGCGGGCGCGAGGCCAATCGCCGGATCGAATTTCGTCTGATCCGTCCCGAACCTGTAAAGGAACGGCAGACAGGTCTTGAAAGCCTTGAGGAACCGGTTGAAGAAGGGGCAGAGAGCCCTAACCAGGAAGACACGCCAGATGAACAGAACTGAGTTTATCATCGCCACTGCCATCGTGCTGTTTGTGGCGTTTTGCATGGGTTGGTTTGCCAACTGGCTGGTTCACAAGTTTATCCGCGTATCGCAATCGGACGTGGGTGAGCTGGAGAAAATGGCGCAAGAACTGCACGAGGCCGAAGAAACCCGCGATCAGGCGATTACATATCTTCAGCAGCGCGAGGCCGAACTGACCAATCAGTTAAGCCAGACAGAGGCCGAATTGGCTGCCACGATGGACGGGTTGCGCGAGGCGCGACGTGAAGCTGAAGAGATGCGTATCCACATTGAAAAAGTAACCGCAAAATCGGTCTAAAGCGTTTCAAGATACAGCAGTGATGCAGCTTGATCGCAAAACGCTCTAATGTGCGGAAAACTCAACAATTGCGGCAGTAAGGCAATCAAGGCTGTCAGACCAGTCTGCGCCGTCGGGTAGAAATTCGGTCAACAGCGACAATTCCGTGCAGGCGATCAGCAGATGGTCGGCGCCCGCGTCAAGCAGTTTTGTCGCCTCTGCGTGTAGCGCTAACCCAAGCTGGTCACTGCTTTGCCCAGCCTTGACGGAACGAATGAGTGACAGGATTGCAGTGTCATCCGGGGCAGTTACAGCGGTCAGCCCATTGGCGGCAAAGGGCATATCAAAGACCCCTGCAATTCGCGTGGCGGGCGAGGCCAGCATGCCGATTCTTTTCGCGCCGGACGCGGCCAGCGTCTGCGCTGTCAGTTCCAGCATGTTCAAAAAGGGCAGGTCGGTTGCGCCAGCCACAGAGTGGGCATAGTGGTGTGCAGTATTGCAAGGCATGGCCAGCGCTTGCGCGCCGGCCAGTTTCAGGTCGCATGCCATTTGTACCAGCACCGGTGCAGGGCTGGGCCCGGTGCCTTCGATCAGCGCCTTGATGCGGCTTGGCACCTGCGGGTTCTGATGCACGATCAGCGGTATGTGATCAGCATCGTCCGTCGCAGGCACCGCACGCAGTACCTTTTGCATCAGCGCGATGGTCGCTTCGGGGCCCATCCCGCCAAGCACGCCGACCGGTTTCATTTTGGAACGTTAAAACAGTGGCTGTAGCCGGCCAGACCAATGGCGCCGCCGGTATGAAGGAACACCACCTTTTCACCCTTTTTGAAATGGCCTTTGCGGCACAGGTCAATCAGTCCGGCAGCCCCTTTGGCAGAATAGACCGGATCCAGTAGAATCGCCTCGGTTCTTGCGAAGATATCTATGGCTTCCAGGGTATCATCGCCTGGCATACCGTAGCCGGGACCAACGTAGTCGGTATTGGCCACGACATCTTCACGCGCGACAACACCAGGGCAGCCCAGCTTCTCGGCGGTTTTGACAGCCAGATTATAGACATTTTCCTCTTGCTTGGCTTTGGGTGCGCGTACGCCGATGCCCAGCAGGGGAATGTTGGCGTTCATGGCTTTTAGGCCGGTAATCAGCCCCGCCTGCGTGCCCGCGCTGCCGGTGGCATGCACGATGTGATCTACGTTCAGGCCGGTGGTGACAAACTGGCCCAGCATTTCCAAAGCACAATTGACATAGCCTAGCGCGCCCGTGGCGTTCGAGCCACCGCCGGGGATGGTATAGGCATTGCGGCCTTCGGCGCGGAATTTGTCGGCCACGGCTTCCATTTCGGCGTTCATATCCAGATCGGGGCCGCGATGTTCCATCGTTGCACCGTGCAGGTGGTCCAGCAGGACGTTGCCGTTATATTTGTAATTGTCATAGTTATAGCCAGTGCGGTCCTCCAGCAGGATATGGCAATCCATGCCCAGTTTGGCGGCCGCCGCTGCGGTCTGGCGGGCGTGGTTGGATTGGGTGGCCCCTTGGGTCAGTACAATATCAGCGCCTTGCGCCTGCGCTTCGGCCATCAGAAATTCCAGTTTACGGGTCTTGTTGCCGCCGGTCGAAAGCCCGGTGCAATCGTCCCGTTTGATCCAGATTTCTGGCCCGCCCAGGTGTTCGGAAAGGCGCGGCATCAGTTCCAGCGGGGTGGGCAGGTGGGCAAGGTGGACGCGGGGAAATTTGGCGAGATTCATTGCAGACTCCTTAACTTTCTTTTTGCGAAAGAAACCACATCTCGTTCTCGCATACAATTTCGAAATATCGACTTTAACTTGCGGAAATTGCAAGTTAGGATCGTGCATGAGACTTGAGTGGATCGAAGATATTCTGGCGGTGCTTGATACGGGATCGTTCAGCGCCGCCGCAGAGCGCCGGTATCTGACGGCCTCGGCCTTTACTCGCCGGATTCGGAGCATTGAACATGCACTTGGTTGCGCGCTGTTTGACCGGGATCGCAAGCCAGTCACCTTGCTGCCGCATGTCCGGATGATGGAGTTCGAATTGCGCGAGGCGGCAAGACGCTTTCGGGAATTGCGATTGGGCCTGTCGGATATCCACGGTCAGCACCGCAAACGTCTGTCGCTGGGATGCCAACATGCGCTGACAACCATGGTGTCGCCCGGGCTGGCGCGCAGTCTGGGCCAAAGCCGGGATGTTGAACTGCGGATACGCTCAGGCACGCGCAGTGCCTGCCATCTGATGCTTTTGCGTCAGGAGGTGGATTTTGGGCTGGTATACGAGACCGCCGAGGATGCGCTGGAATTCGACATTGGCCTGTTCGAGCAGATACCTCTTGGTGTGGATGGCCTGATTCCGGTTGGTAATCTGCGCGATCATGACACGATACGCGAGGCGTTGGCGCGCAGGGATCTGCCATTGATCACCTATCCTGCTGACATCTATCTGGGCGAGGTTTTAAGAATGCATATTCTGCCCCAGCTGTCGCGCGAGACGACAACCTATAACGTGGCCGAAACCGGGCTGACACCGGCGGTGCTACAGTTTATCCGGCAGGGGCTGGGGATCGGCTGGCTGCCCCGCTCGGTGGCGCACGAGTCGCTGGAGCGCGGCGAACTGGTGGACCTGTCCGGCCAATTGCCCGCTACGCGGTTAAACATCAGATTGGTACGGACGCGCACCGGAGGCAACGACCTGACCGATGCAGCCTGGGTGCGATTGCAATATGATGCGGCGGCGATTTCTGTGGCCGGTGTCAGGGCCTTGACCGTATGACGCGACCGGCCTTTCGCTGATCCTGAAGCAGTGTTTGTTCAAGCGTAGTGGGATCAGTCGTTTGCAGCCCGCTTCCCGGGTGCCGTCTTGGGCAACCGGATATCGGCCGAACGGGCATGTCCCTCCATACGTTCGGCACGGCTGAGGCTGGCGGTGACACGGGCCAGATCGGGCAGAGTGCGTTGATCTACCTGTTGCCAGGTCACGGTTTTCAGGAATTTATGTACTGACAGCCCCCCTGTATAACGAGCGGCTCCACTGGTGGGCAAAACGTGGTTGGGGCCTGCGGCCTTGTCGCCAAATGCCACGGTCGTTTCTTCTCCCAGAAAAAGTGAACCATAGGCCCTGAGACGCTCGCGCCACCACGGCAGGTCGCGTGCCTGTACGTGCAGATGCTCGGGCGCTTTTTCATCCGCATAGTGCGCCATCTCTTCCGCGCTGTCGCACAGTACAATTTCAGCCAGGTTAGTCCAGGCGGTCAGCGCGGCTTGCCGGTTTGGCTCGGGTAGATCAGCGATCAGAGCCGGCACCCGTGCCAAAACCTGATCGGCCAGTGATTTGTGAGTGGTGGCAAGCCAGACCGGTGAATTTGCCCCGTGCTCTGCTTGACCGACCAGGTCGACAGAAACGGTTTCAGGATCAGCGGTTTCATCGGCGAGCACAAGGCTATCGGTGGGGCCCGCAAACATATCAATGCCAATCGGGCCGTAAAGCTGGCGCTTGGCCTCGGCCACATAGGCATTGCCAGGCCCGACCAGGATATCTGCCCTTGGGGCGCCAAACATGCCAAAGGCCATCGCGGCAATCCCTTGCACGCCGCCAATGGTCAGGATGCGTGTCGCGCCGGCAAGGTTCATGGCATATAGCATTGCGGCCGGAATGCCCTCGGCCCCGTTTGGGGGCGAAACTGCCGTGATGTCAGGTACACCTGCCACGCGTGCAGTGCCGATTGACATCAATGCGGATGCGATATGGGTATAGCGACCGCCCGGCACATAGCAGCCCGCCGCCTGCAGCGGAATTTGTCGCTGTCCGGCAATCAGACCTGGGCGCAGTTCTACCTGCATGTCCTGCGCTGTCGCGCGCTGAGCTTCGGCAAAACGCGAGATATTGTCATGCGCCCACTGGATGTCGTCCTTGAGAGCCTGCGGCACTGCTTCAATCGCCGCCACGATCTGGTCGCTCGTGACGGTGATCCCGCCCTGCCAGCCATCCAGCGTGTGGGCATATTCCAGTGCCACTTGTGCGCCACCTGCCTTCAGCCGTGCCAGCATCACCTGCACGGTGTCAACAATGTCAGCGGCCGTTTGTGGTGGCTCTCCGGGGGCAGTTTTCAGGTAGGTCAGGGCCATCAGCAATATCTCCTTACCCACTGGAATGCGCCTGACTCCCTTCTCGAGCAAGCGATTTGCGCGCCAGTCTCCCTTGTTTTTCTCTGCGCTAAACAGTCGTTTCGGAAAACCTGAAACCTTGATTTACAGGCTTGGGAGGATTTTTACGCAAAAGCCCGATATTCGGTCTGGAACCCGCCATATCAGGATCAACCTATTGCAGCGTTCAGGCCCTTTACTGCCTGTTCAATCAGGTCAAGCGTTCCCTCAAAATCGTGCGTATAGTAAGGGTCTGGTATATGATGCTTGCCGGATTGCGGGGCGTAGTCGGTTAGCAACCTTACTGGCGTGTTGTTCCCTGCCGGGCGCGCAGACCGAAAAACAACGGCCCAGGCATGTCCCATTTCGTGCAGGAATATCGCAACGATCAGCATCGCGGCAAAGGTCAGCGTTCACGCGAAATTCCCACCTGAAGTGGAAAGATCAAAGAGTGCCAGAACAATCAGAGAACCGCCGATCTGCACAGGGATTCCCAAAGGGCCACGAAACTCATGAATTGGGTTCGTATCACGAAACATTGGAAAATCCCGGCTATTGGTTCAATCTATTTTTCAACCCTCGCACCGAAGCTCAGCTTTGACTTTATTCGGAAAATTCAGCGAAACTACGGCATGAAAAAAATAGTTATACTCACAGGAGCGGGCATTTCTGCCGAAAGCGGACTTGGAACATTTCGCGACGAAGGCGGGTTATGGGCAAAACACCGGATCGAGGATGTGGCAACGCCCGAGGCTTTTGCCCGTGATCCCGCTTTGGTCCACCGGTTTTACAATACCCGCCGTGCACAGGCAGTGCAGGCACAGCCCAATGCGGCACATCTGGCTCTGGCGCGGTTGGAAGCCGGGTTTGATGGGGATGTGCTGATCATTACCCAGAATGTGGATGACCTGCACGACCGGGCCGGAAGCCGAAATGTCGTGCAGATGCACGGCGCGCTGACGGGTGCGCTGTGTCAGGTCTGCGGGTTTCGCTGGAAAGCGCCTATGGAAATGCGGCCCTCGGATACATGTCCGGCCTGTAAGAAACAGACGACAAGGCCGGATATCGTTTGGTTTGGCGAAGTACCTTATGGGATGTCGGTCATAGACCCGGCCCTTGCCTCTGCTGACATCTTTGCCTCTATCGGCACCTCGGGGCAGGTCTATCCGGCGGCTGCTTATGCGCAGCACGCGCGCCGGATGGGCGCGCGGACGGTTGAATTGAACCTGGAGCCATCAGCCAATGCACGCGACTTCGATCAGCGCTTCCTGGGCCCCGCGTCAGAAATCGTTCCACGGTGGGTTGACGATTTGCTGACAGCCTAGGTCGGGCGCCCAAAGGTTTCGACGACGGCGGCAGCGCCGCCCGAGGAGGAACCTTCTGTCTTATTCAGTGTTCTTGTGTTTGTGGCCCATGCCGGGTTGGCGCTCCAGATCCACGGGCACCTCGACCTTGATATCACCCGCCTTTTCAAACGTCAGGGTCAGCGGGATCAGGTCGCCTTGTTTGAAAGGGACGTTAAGCCCCATGAACATCACATGGTTACCACCCCGCTCCATCATGATCATGCCTTCACCGGGCAGGGCAAATCCTTCTTTAACATGGCGCATCTGCATCACGCCTTCGCTGTTTTGCGTGTGGGTGTGCATTTGAACCAGTTTGGCCGCCGGCGATGCCACGCCGATCAGCCGGTCATCCTGATCCGAGCGGTTTTCGATCACCAGAAAGGCTGCCCCGGATTTTGCCACGGGTGAGGCACTGCGGGCATAGGAATCGAGGATCATGATATCTTGCGCGAAGGCGGGCAAGGCAAGTGTGGCGGCTGTCATGGCGGCTAGGACGGTTGATTTGAAAGACATTGCGCCTCTCCTTATTGTTGAACTGCTTTGAAGGGGAAAAATGTGATCAGGAAGCCAAAGGTGGCGCGCGCGCCTGGAATGCAGGGCGTTCGAAAATTTCGATTTCCGGTTTGATTTCAATAGTATGAAGCAGAGTGCTGTTTGCGAAATAGAGCGGCAAAGCCGCTGGCGAATCCAACGCCGCAAAAAGCGCAAGCGCATAGTCGGGGCAGATATGAACGGCACCTGTGGGCTGTCCTTGCGCATCAACCAGAACAGTCACCGGGCCCGTGCCTGTGCACAGAACCATCTGACCTGCCGGGCCTGGCGCACCGCGTGCGACAGCCGCTGAATGGCTGGTGATGGCCAGCATCAGGCAAAGGGCAAACCCCAGATATGGACGCATCAGTTTCATCTCAAGCCGATATAGGCACGCCTTTCGGCAAGAGGAAAGCGACAAAAGGAAACAGCCCTGCCGGTCTGGCAGGGCTGTTTGAAATTCCCGTCAAAGAAAGACCGTATCAGGCAGTAGCGACCTGAGCTTTGGCGATTTCTTTCTTTACTTTCAGCGCGTTCGCCGACAGTTCGGTATCTTTGGCCTTTGCAAGGTACGCGTCCAGCCCGCCCCGATGATCAACGCTGCGCAGCGCCTTTGCCGTGATCCGCAGCTTGATACCACGGTTCAGGGTTTCGGACTGCAGGGTCACATCATTCAGGTTCGGCAGATACCGACGTCTGGTTTTATTGTTGGCGTGGCTGTTGTTGTTGCCAACCATGGGGCCTATTCCGGTCAGTTCGCAGCGGCGCGACATGGGTTCATCCTCGTCTTTGCTGAAGGGGCGGCGGCGCCCCTCTCAATATAAATGGGCACCGCCAGAGGCAGCGCCCGGAATTCCGATCTCGCGGTCTTTAGGCGCAAAGAGCCTGGGCGTCAAGGGATTCGCCGTTGGAAAATGGACGCCGGGTTTCGTACGAAGCGTACGAAACGTACGTGAATTTCGTACGCGATCCGCGTCAGAAACGCCAGCCGACGTACGAAACGTACGAATTGTACGAAACCGGGCCATTCCCGCGCCTTGGGTTGATAAACAAAAGACGACTGTTTCGACACTGCCGGGACCCGGGCGGGTGGCGCATTTTTTGTCGCTTGCCACAAAATCGAATCCGATGAGACCCGGCATTGTGTTGCGTCCGGTCAGCGGGACAAAGCTGTCGTTCCAACGTTGTAAATTTCGTCGTGAACTCCAGGGCAAGTTGCTATGCCATCGCGGTTTTGCCTTGTGTGGTTTTCGCCCTATTTCAGGGGCCAGCGATTGAAACCAATCTCGCCGTTCAACGACTGTAACCATATCTGATCAAGGCGAGAGATTTGATCCGCGGCTATTTCTTGCGCGAAGTGTCGTGCATCCGGCATCCGGGCAGGATCGCGCAGCCGCAACTTGATATCCACTGCCTGAGGTTCGTTGACCGGCCTGCCGATCTCGCTGACCAGGAAGCACTGTGCTTCGATGACATCCGGTATCTCTTCCACAAGTGCATGCGCGACCAGCCCAGCGGCGAGATTGTAGAGTTTTCCAACATGGGTGATCGGGTTCTTGCCAGCGATCGATTCCATGGTCATTGGGCGATAGGGTGTGATCAATCCGTTTGCCCTGTTTCCGCGCCCGGCTTCGCCATCGTCGCCCGATTCCGCTGACGTTCCGGTCACAGTCATAAAAACACTCTCAGTGGCCACGTTGTCGGCCGCGTTGACGTTGACCACGATGTCCCTGTCGGTGAAGCGCCTGCCAATTTGCATGGCCATCTCAGCGACACGCGTTTTTGCCGCGCAATATTCATGCAGGCCTGAAACAAAACGATCGACGAACGCACAACCGATCGTCAGCTGGATGATGCCAGCATTTCGGACGCCCATGATCTTTATGTCTTCGCCGATCTCTGGATGGGCCGCTTTGACAGATGGTGAGTTCAGATGCTGCTCTAGCCGCAAAACGATCGTTTCCAACTCGCTCAGCGGCGCGTAACCGACGCCGAGGGATGTGTCATTCGCCAGCGCAACCCCCTCTGAACGTTGACGCAGGAACAGATCGACCAGATCGGGTGAACCGGACCTCGTCAAAGTATGGAAAACCGCGTCTGTTGTCGGGTCGAGGGCGTGCATATGCTGCCGCAGCCAGGTCGTTGCGGCTTCATGGAACAATTTCTCGACCGGCACCTTGATGCCCTTGAACTCGGCCGTGGCGCGCCCCGCAACAAAGAACTCGAAAGGCTGTTTCACTTCGCCGCCGCCGAAAGCCGGGCGTGCGCTACCGCCCCACAATAGCGCCTTGTCGACGTTGTGGTGAAGTACGAGGCCGAACCGATCCAGATAGAAACGGCAAAGCGAAAGGCTGAATTGTTCGGCAATGGCGTCGCAAATGCTGTCCGGGTGCCCAAGGCCTTTGCGCTCGACAATTTCCACGTCGAGCGTTTCCACTTCAGGCGTATCAAGTGTCGTGACCGTCGGCTTCATATTTTCTGAGTACTACAAAAACCGTTCCGGCCATACAGGTTGTTGGGCAAGGTCTGCATTCTCGGGTTCCAGCCCCTAAGAGAATATGCCCGTGCACGCCCCTGTCAGGCGGTGCACTGCTTTCCCGGCTGACCGTCACCCGTGATCCGGGGCGCCTATCATTCCGGATGCTCAGAATATCCCGGGAAGCAACCGATAGCGCACACGACGTGCATAGTCGCGATAGCCCGGCAACTCTTCTTGCAGGGTTCGGTCTTCAAGTACCGTTCTGAGTACCGTGATGATTGTCGCCGCAGCCACAGGAAACAGGGTCCAAACCGAATCCAGAGCAAGAACAATGCCGAACAACGGGAAGATACTTCCCGCATAGGCCGGATGCCGCACAAACCGATACGGACCACTGTCACATACCACATGTCCCCGATCCGTCTGAACGAGCACCACACTGTAGAAAAAGCGGTTCTCGGCCAATGACCATGCCCCTAAAAAATATCCAAGCGAGATCAAGATGAAGCCAACGGCATTGACCCATAACGGAAATTCGGGAGACCAATGGTAACGGTGGTCCAGCCCTGCGACGATGACAAGGGGGAATACGATACTCACCGCCATCAGTGGCGCGAGCACTTTGTCCCAGGCTTTTGCATTTTGGTAATTCTCAATATTTTGTCGTTCGGCGGTCAACCCGGGATGCCGCTGTTCCGCCCACAGACGCCCACCAATGCCAGCCGCAACGATCAGAAGGGAATAGAGCCACGCCTGCCACCAACCGAGGTCCCCGCCGCAGACCAATAAAATCAGCGGGATGAGGAAATACACCACGACCAATCTCATCCACCGGAGATGGGATATAGATTGAGCTGAACTTTGACTTTCCCTTTGCGCTGACATCGCAACCCCGACTGAAAACAATTGCAAGTGTATGCCCAGCTTTGGTGGGTCTCAAGCATGCACCGTCTGGCTCAGGTTGCGGCAGCCGGCCGGGATGTTCCGGCTTCCGCCAAGTGATCTATTCAATCATTTTATAGCAGGAGATTTGTGTCTTTCTGCGAAAGCAAGCTCTCACTGCTTCGCGACGAATGTTGCAGGGAGTAAGCAACAGCTGGAAAGGGCTCAAAGCGGTCATTTAGCCATGCTTTTCAGGTTTGGTTTCAATTGTGAAGCCAAGGACACAGAGCGACCCTTGTTTCAATTGCAAGTTCACTCGCCCCGAGCCCCGGAACGCCGGGGGCAAGTTTGTGACAAGGGATTGCCGCTGGACGAGGGCGGCGCCGAAATGCTTTAGCCGCGCCCATGTGGCGCGTCGAAATCCGGGTCGGGGTTGATCGGGATAATCCGGTTCGGGTTTATCGTGTCATGGCTGTAGTGATAGTGGCGCACGATGTGATCGAAATTCACGGTGCCCGCCACGCCCGGCCATTGATAGAGTTCACGCAGGTAGCCCCACAGATTGGGATAATCGACGATCCGTGCGCGATTGCATTTAAAGTGCAGGTGATAGACCTTATCGAACCGGATCAGAGTGGTAAAAAGACGCCAGTCGGCTTCGGTTATCTTGTCGCCCACCAGGTAGCGGTTTTTGGCCAAATGCTGTTCCAGCCAGTCAAGGCTGTCGAAAAGCGGATGCACGGCGGCGTCATAGGCCTTTTGCGTGGTGGCGAACCCGGCCTTGTAGACGCCATTGTTGACGGTGTCGTAGACGCGGGTGTTAACCGCTTCGATGTCGTCGCGCAGGTCCTGCGGCCAGTAATCGTCGGAGTTGCCCGTCAGATCATTGAATGCCGAATTGAACATGCGGATGATCTCGGACGATTCGTTGGACACGATGGTTTCACGCTCTTTGTCCCAAAGGATGGGCACGGTGACGCGCCCCGAAATTTCAGGATCGGCCTTGAGATATAAGTCGCGCGCGAAAGGCAGGCCGTAAAGCGTATCGCCGGTTGCGCCAGCATAATCCCTGTCAAAGGTCCAGCCATCGCCCATCATGTCGGGATGCACGACAGAGACACCAATATGATCCTCCAGCCCCTTGAGTACCCGGAAGATCAGCGTGCGATGCGCCCAGGGGCAGGCAAGCGAGACATAAAGATGGTACCGCCCGGATTGCGCGGCAAAGCCGCCCTTGCCCGAAGGGCCAGGGCTGCCGTCGGCGGTGATCCAGTTGCGGAATTTCGCGCCGTCGCGGACAAATTTACCTTCTGTCTTTTCAGTGTCATACCAGGTGTCCTGCCAGACACCATTCACCAGTTGGCCCATGATCATCTCCTTTGATCATGACATAGGGCGCGGATCCGAATGCGGTAAGACCCTTGACTGCGCAGGTCACGTGCAACGATGCACATGTCGGAAACGGCGTTGCCGGGGGCGTTTCTTCGTTTGCACCGCATTCCAGCCGGGCCTATAAGCCCTTTAATGACGAAGCCCGACAAAGGGCCGGAAAGGTGTACAGAAACGGGGCTGACCCATATCGGGGGCCGGTTTGTGTAGTCGTCAGGGCGGGTAGCATCGCCTTTTCCCTTTTCCGTTGTCGAAACTGCAAGACGGGGGGACCCTGATGAAATACGCGATGATCGTTCTGAGCCTGCTGACAGGCACCGCAGCCAAGGCGCATCCGGGCCATATGGCCGAAGCGGCAGGCCATGGTCACTGGCTGGGTGCTGCCGCCCTGGGCGCTGCGATTGCCATCGGTCTTTGGGCCGGGCTGAAAGGCCGCAAGCCGGCCGCCGAGGCGCAGACCGAGGATGAGACGGCTGACGAAGAATTGCAGGAGGCCTGAGCCCATGACCAAGACCGGTGTAATGATCTGCGGGCATGGTTCGCGGTCGCAAAGTGCGGTGGATGAATTTGCGACGCTGGCCCAGAAGCTGCCGCCCTACCTGCCCGAAGGCTGGGAGATGGAGTATGGCTATCTGGAATTTGCCAATCCGGTCATCCGCGACGGTCTGGACAAGTTGCGCGAAAAGGGATGCGACCGTATTCTGGCCGTCCCTGGCATGCTGTTTGCAGCGATGCATTCCAAAAATGATATCCCAACCGTGCTGAACACCTATGCTGCCAAGCATGGCATCGAGGTCAGCTATGGCCGTGAGCTGGGCGTGGATCCCAAGATGATCGCCGCCGCGGGCGCGCGGGTGCGCGAAGCACTGGACCTGGCCAATGAAGAACTGGGCGAAGTTGCCCTGCATGACACCTGCCTTGTGGTCATTGGGCGCGGTGCGTCGGACCCGGATGCCAACAGCAACGTGTCCAAGATTGCACGTATGCTGCAGGAAGGTATGGGCTTTGGCTGGTGCGAGGTGGGTTATTCCGGGGTGACCTTCCCGCTGGTCGAGCCCTGTTTGGAACATGTTACCCGGCTGGGATATGACCGGGTGATCGTGTTCCCGTATTTCCTGTTCTCGGGCATCCTGATTGACCGGATTTATGGCTTTACCGACAAGGTCGCCGCCGAATACCCGGATATCCAGTTCGTAAAGGCGGGCTATCTGGGCGATCACCCGAAAGTGCTGGAAACCTTTGCCGAACGGGTGACCGAACAGGTGGGGGCAGTGCCGCCGCCCAATTGCGGGACCTGCGCCTATCGGACCCAGATTCTGGCTATCGAGGGTGAGGAAGTTCGGGAAATCACAGCCGATGAACGGGCCGGTCATCCGGCCTTTGGCGCCGTACCGCCGCCGACCTGCGTGATGTGCAAATATCGCACGCAAGTGCTGGGATTCGAGACCGAGGTGGGCGCCGTGCAGGAAAGCCATCACCACCATGTCGAAGGGCAGGGCGCCTCGGCACCCGGTTCGAATGTCGAAGATTGCAAGCTTTGCGATACATTCTGCACCGGCCTTTGTCGGCTTGAGGCCCAAAGGCACCACCATCACCACCATCATCATGACCACGGTCATGATCATGCTCATCACCACCATCATGATCACGATCACCCAGAATATCCGCATGCTGACCACCCTCACGGGCCGGAAAGCGCACGTAAGAACCGGGTGTGACGGGTGGAACGATTTTTCTGCGAAAAATCGGGGGTCTGATGCGACCTTACGAAAAAAACCCTTCGTCTATTTATGCTGAAAGTTTTGCCACTGTTCGGCGAGAGGCGCGGCTGGAGCGGTTCGGTTCTGGAATGGAAGCACTGGCGATCCGGTTGATTCATGCCTGCGGCATGGTCGAGGTGGCTGACCGGCTGGCGTTTTCCGAGGATATTTACGCCGCAGGACATGCGGCATTGCAGGCCGGTGCCCCGGTGCTGTGCGATTGCGAAATGGTCGGAGCGGGGATTATCCGACGTTATCTGCCCCGCGAAAACGAGGTGATCGTTACCCTAAACGACCCTCGTGTGGCGGGCATCGCAGCAAGCATTGGCAATACACGATCGGCTGCCGCGGTTGAACTGTGGACGGACCATATGCAGGGGGCGGTCGTGGCCATCGGCAATGCTCCCACGGCACTGTTCCATCTGCTGGAACTGCTGGATCAAGGGGCGCCGAAACCTGCGGTGATCCTGGGTTTCCCTGTGGGATTTGTCGGTGCAGCCGAATCCAAGGCGGAACTGGCCGCGAATCCACGGGGATGTAACTACGTCGCCCTGCGTGGACGCCGCGGGGGCTCGGCGATTGCAAGTGCTGCCGTGAATGCGTTGGCGGTGGGAATTCCAGAGGGCGCTGAATGAGATTTTTCGCAGAAAAATCGTCTGGTGAAAATTCTGCGAATTTTCCGGGGGTTTGCGATGTCTGACCCCTGGCTTCATATCGTTGGGATCGGCGAAGACGGGATGGAGGGGTTATTGCCAGCCACCCGTGCGGTTGTCAAAGCTGCCGAGGTTATTATCGGAGGAGATCGTCATCACCAGCTATCGGACTCGGTGAGCGCCGAACGGGTGGCTTGGCCGTCGCCGTTCGATGCGCTGACTGACATGCTGAAAACGATGCGCGGCCGTCGTGTGGTGGTTTTGGCAACGGGCGATCCCTTGTGGTTTTCTGTGGGGGCACGCATTGGCCGTGTGATTGACCCTTCAGAGATCACCTATCACCCGCAGCTATCAGCTTTTCAACTGGCCTCGGCCCGGATGGGCTGGTCAATGGCAGATGTGGAAACCCTTACCGTACATGGCCGCCCGGTTGAGCAGATGATCGCTTTTATCCAGCCGGATGTGCGCCTGCTAATCCTGACCACGGGGGCTGAAACGCCCGGGCAGATCGCGCGGTTTCTTACCGCGCGCGGATTTGGTGGCTCAAAGATGACCGTGCTGGCGGCGATGGGTGGCAAGGACGAGGCGCGGTTTGACGGGTTGGCAAAAAGCTGGGATCACGTGGTGCCCGCCTTCAACACCCTGGCGGTGGAGTGCGTCGCGGCACCTGATGCGGCGTTGTTGCCCAGGGTGCCGGGCCTGGCGGACGAATTGTTTCAAAGCGATGGCACGATGACCAAGCAAGAGGTGCGCGCGGTCACTCTGGCAAAGTTGATGCCGATGCGCGGGGCGCTTTTATGGGACATCGGCGCCGGCTGCGGCTCGGTCGCAGTGGAATGGATGCGCAGTGCGCGCTATGCCCGTGCCGTGGGGATTGAGCCGCGTGCCGACAGACGGGCCATGGCGGCAGCTAATGCACTGGCGCTGGGAACACCCAAACTGGAACTGATCGAAGGGCGGGTTCCGCAGGCGCTGCAAGGGCTTGAGCCGCCCGATGCGGTCTTTATCGGCGGGGGGCTGAGCCGTGACACGTTCAAGGCGGCCTGGACCGCGCTGCGTCCGTTGGGGCGGCTTGTGTGCAATGCCGTGACGCTGGAAAGCGAGGCTTTGTTGCTGGACCTACACAAGGAGCACGGGGGGCAACTGGTGAAGTTGCAGGTCAACCGGGCTGAACCGGTGGGGCCGCTCACCGGGTGGCGTCCTTTGATGCCGGTCACACAATGGAGCCTGATCAAGAGATGAGCGGTGTTTTGTACGGTGTTGGACTTGGCCCCGGTGATCCAGAATTGATGACGTTGAGGGCACATCGGTTGATTTCGCAGGCGGCTGTTGTGGCCTATCCGACACTGGCCGGGGGCGAAAGTTTTGCGCGCTCTATTGCGGCGGATATCATACCGGCAGGTGCGGATGAAATTGTGATGGATGTCCCGATGACCACGGCGCGGGAACCGGCACAGGCGGCCTATGACAAGGGCGCGGCCGAGATTGCCGCCGCACTGGAATCGGGCCGCGATGTGGTGTGCCTGTGCGAGGGCGATCCCTTTTTCTATGGCTCTTTCATGTATCTTTTTGCCCGGCTTTCTGACCGCTATGAGGTGCAGGTTGTGCCCGGTGTCACCTCGATTACCACCTGTGCGGCGCGTGCGGGCATGCCCCTGGCGGCGCGCAATGAGCGGCTGACGGTGTTGCCGGGGCCGCTGCCTGAAGATGAGTTGCGCGCGCGGATTGATGGCGCTGAAAGCGTGGCAATCATGAAGGTGGGGCGGCATTTGCCCAAGATTCGTTCTGTGATTGACGCCTTGGGTCTGACCGATCACGCGATGTATATCGAACGGGCCAGCCTGCCCGACGAGGTGGTTTGCCCGCTGGCGGACGCCCCCGAAAAGGCACCGTATTTTTCCATGATCCTGTTGACGAAAGGGGCCGACCCATGGCTGTGAAACCTGTTGTTCTGGCGCTGAGCCGCTCGGGTGAGGATGTCGCACATCGCGTGGCCGGGCTGATTGACGCGCAGGTGCACGGGCGCGAGGGGCGCGTGGGCAGGGCCGATGCGTTTTTTCCCAACGCGCTGGATCATGTGCGTGATCTGTTTGCCGCCGGAGTGCCGGTGGTGGGGGTCTGTGCCAGCGGTATTCTTATTCGGGCTGTCGCGCCCTTGCTGGCCGACAAGACGACCGAGCCGCCGATTGTTTCGGTCAGTGATGACGGCAGCGTGGTTGTGCCGTTATTGGGCGGGCATCGCGGAGCCAATCGTCTGGCGTCAGTGATCGCCGAGGGACTGGGTGCTACGGCAGCAGTGACCACGGCGGGCGATGTGGCAATGGGTGTGGCGCTGGATGCCCCCCCCGCAGGCTATCGTCTGGCCAATCCCGCAGACGCAAAATCGGCGATGGCGGTGATGTTGTCGGGCGCGGGGGTGACCGTGACTGGCGAGAATATCTTTGATATCGAAGATCAGGGCGGCGCGGTTGAACTGATCGTCAGCGAGGCGCCTCAGACAGGGGGCGAAGAGCGGCTGGTTTATCACCCACAGCGCTTTGCGCTTGGGCTGGGCTGTGCACGGAACGCCGACCCCGAGGAGCTGTGGCAACTGGTGTGTGACACGCTGGAACATGCCGGTATTGCCAAGGGGGCGGTGGCCTGTGTGGCGTCGATCGACCTTAAGGCGGATGAACCTGCGATGAACGAGGTTGCCCGCCGCCTTGGCGTGCCGTTTCGGTTGTTTACCGCTGAAGAACTGGAAGACAAGGCCGATGAACTGGCCAATCCGTCTGAGGTGGTGTTTGCCGAAGTGGGGTGCCATGGTGTCTCTGAGGGTGCGGCGCTGGCCTGTGGGGGCGACCTGGTTGTGCAAAAGCGCAAAACCGCGAATGCGACCTGTGCGCTCACCCGCAGCGAGACACCGATCACTGAATTCGCGGGTCGTGCCCGGGGTCGTCTGAGTGTTGTGGGCATTGGCCCCGGTCAGGCCGCGTGGCGCACGCCCGAAGTGTCGCGGCTTGTGGCCGAGGCGCAGGAACTTGTGGGTTATGGCCTTTATATTGATCTGCTGGGGCCGCTGGCCGCTGGCAAGGACCGGTCCGATTTTCCATTGGGCGGTGAAGAGGCGCGGTGCCGTTATGCATTGGAGCAGGCGGCCAAGGGCAGAAACGTTGCGCTGGTTTGTTCGGGTGATGCGGGCATTTATGCGATGGGCGCGCTGGTGTTTGAACTGCTGGATCGCGGCCCCGATGAACACGGCGTGTCCGATGCCGCGCACCGGGTCGAGGTGATCTGTTCGCCCGGCGTGTCGGCCCTGCAGGGGGCTGCGGCGCGGGCCGGGGCGCCCTTGGGGCATGATTTCTGTACGATCAGCCTAAGCGATTTGCTGACCCCGCGGGATGACATCATCCGGCGCCTGCATGCGGCAGCGACGGGTGATTTTGTCATCGCCTTCTACAATCCGGTGTCGAAAACCCGCCGCACCCTGCTGGCCGAGGCCCGTGATATCCTGTTGCAACACCGTCCGGGTGACACGCCGGTGATGTTGGCCAGCTCGCTTGGGCGCCCCGAAGAGCATGTGCGCTATCGGCGGCTGGATGAATTGCAGGTGGATGAGGTGGACATGCTGACGGTGGTGCTTGTCGGCTCCAGCAACTCACGTCTGGCGCAGATGGGCGAGGGGCCGCGTATGTTCACGCCGCGCGGCTATGCCCGCAAGATCGATGGCGACCTGGCGCAAAAGGATGTCGTGGGATGAACGGAATACTATTGGAATTTGCCGGGCGGATGGCCGATGCAGGCGCCACGCAACTGCCCGAATGCTTTCGCCAAATAGCGACAAATGCGCAGTTTTACCTGAAACCAAAAATGGCCGGGTGCGCGGTAGGCAAGCGTCTGGACGAGGTTTCGGATTTCAGTCTGAACCTTAAAAAGGGCCGGGTCACTTTTATGTTTCCTGATCAGCCTGATGTGTCGGCGGATGCGCAGATTGTGGGCACGTATGCGGATGATGGCACATGGATGTGGGGCTGGGGCCATCCGGATGTGCCGCAGCCGATGCAACAGGCCGCATGGGCCGTGCAGCAATTTGGCGAGCGGCAGGAAATCGAGGAACTGCTGAGCCGGGGCGGGCCCGTCGATGAGGCGGTTCTGGCTGATTATCTGGCGATCTGCGCCTATATCTCGGATGCTGATGGCGTCTATCTGGGTGCACATGGCGCAGGCGGCAGGGTGTGTGTCTGTTACTATCTGAATGATCAGCTTAAGGGGCTTTTGAGCGAATGACGGTTTATTTCATTGGGGCCGGTCCCGGAGACCCGGAATTGCTGACGCTCAAGGCGCAGCGCGTGATCGGCGAGTGTCCGGTCTGTTTGTATGCAGGCAGCCTTGTGCCGCCCGAGGTCGTAGCCTGCGCGCCCCAAGGGGCCCGCGTAATGGACACGGCCACGATGACGCTTGACGACACCCACGGCGAGATTCTGGCGGCCCATGCAAAGGGGCAGGATGTGGCCCGCGTGCATTCGGGAGACCCGTCGCTTTATGGCGCCATTGCCGAGCAAATCCGGCGGCTGCGCGCGGACGGAATCGACTATCAGATCATCCCCGGTGTGCCCGCCTATGCGGCGGCAGCGGCGGCTTTGGGTCAGGAACTGACCGTGCCGGAGGTGGCGCAGTCGATCATTCTGACGCGGGTGTCGATGAAATCGACCTCAATGCCTGATGGTGAAACGCTGGAGAACTTCGCCCGCACCGGCGCGACGCTGGCGATCCATCTGGGCGTGCGAAACCTGCGCGAGATCGAGCGTGTGCTGACGCCTTATTATGGCGCTGATTGCCCGGTTGTGGTGGCCTATCGCGTTGGCTGGCCGGATCAGATGTTCATCCGCGGCACGCTGAGCGATATTCAGGCCAAGGTACGCGCCGAAAAGATCACCCGCACCGCTTTGACGCTGGTTGGGCCGGTTCTGGGCGAGGTGCGCGATTTCACGGATAGCGCGTTATACGATCCAAAAATCCCGCATGTGTTGCGCCCAAAGGTCAAAATGAAGGCTTAATCCCCGAAAACGTTGCATTTTTGCGTGACCGTTACATTTCTCTGCGACATGCTGAGAGGGGTAACAAGTAGGATTCGCTGCCATGATGACGTTTTTACCGCCTGACGTGCAGGCCGGGTTGGATGCCGCCCGTAAACTGGCGCAAAAGAAAAGCAGCAGGTTGCGGGTACAGGCCGGCGATCAGGTTTTTCACATTCTCAGAACCTGGGACAATGGTTTTGCCCTGGATGCGGACGAGGCGCCGGGGCTGCGCGGGCTTGTCGATTTGTATGATGGCGCACGGCTTTTGTCACAATGTCTGATCGTCGCCTCTGAGGAAGAGGCGGGAGAGATGCGGTTTGAATTCAAGCGTACCACCGAGGCGACCGGTGAGCAGCCGCTGGATTTTTACCGCGAACCCAACGCCCCGGTGGCCCTGTTGCCGCGTTAGGCTTTTTTAACGGAAAATCGTGACGGGCGTGCCATTGGGTGTGATCTGCCAGAGTTCCTGAATTTGGGCATCTGAAATGGCGATGCATCCGGCTGTCCAGTCATTTGCCAATGTTGTCAGCTTTCCCAATCCATTGGGTTGGCCGTGGATAAAAATATCGCCGCCCGGGGATACGCCATCGGCTTTGGCACGCGCGATATCCTGCGGGCGGGGATAGTTTAGGCCCAGAGACAGGTGAAATGCGCTGTTGGGGTTGCGCCGGTTGATGATGAAATCCCCTTCGGGTGTTTTTCCATCGCCTTCCTGTTGCTTGTCCCCTTCGGGGGCAAAACCAAGGGCGATGTCATAGGTCCGCAGGGGCACGTCATCGCGAAACACGGTCAGTGTGCGGGCGCTTTTGTATATTTCAATGCGGTCGATCTGTTGACTGAGCGGCGCCAGAACCGGGGCCGGGGGGTGGGGGCCGTATCTGCCCCAACTGAACACGATAATGCCGATAAGCAGGGTCAGTGCCGCAATACGCAGACCCCACCGTTTCATTGCAGATCGGCAAAGGCCACCTGCATGCGCTCCACCGCTTCGGTGATCTGGACACGCGGCATGGCGATATTGAACCGCAGGTAGCTTTCGCCGCCAGAGCCGAAGGTGTCACCGTGGTTGGCGGCGATTTTTGCAACCTTGTGCACCCGGTTTTGATATTCAGCAGCGGGCATGCCGGTGCCCGAAAAATCCACCCAGGACAGGTAGGTCGCCTGCATCGGCATCGACGACAGCCCGGGGATGGTGTTGATGCCGGCATCAAAAACCTGACGATTGCCATCGAGGTAGGTCACAAGGTCATCCACCCAGGCGGCCCCTGCGGGGCTGTAGGCGGCGGTGGTCATGGCGATGCCGAAATCATGGGTGCCCATTGACAGCGCTGCTGTTCGGGCTGCGAATTTCTGGCGCAGGTCAGCATCCTGAATAATCACCTGACCGGTGTGGGCGCCCGCGATGTTGAAGGTTTTTGACGGGGCCGTCAGCATGATCAGCCGGTCGATGATATCGGGGGCCGCTACGGGCATCGGGGTGTGGGTATTGCCGGAAAAGACCAGATCATGATGGATTTCATCTGATACCAGCAACAGGTCATGTTTAACGCAGAAATCAGCGACGGCGCGCAGCTCGGCCTTGCTCCAGACGCGCCCCCCGGGATTGTGGGGCGAGCAGAGGATCACCATTTTCTCGTGGCCTTTCAACAGGCCCTCGTAGGCGTCGAAATCCATCTCGTAGCGGCCATTATTCAGGGCCAGTGGGCATTCGACCACGTCACGTTCTGCCGCGCGGATGATTTTGGCAAAGGCATGGTAGACGGGCGTGAACAAGATCACCCCATCACCGGGGTTGGTATAGGTATCAAGCGCCAGCCCGACGCCGTTGCATATCCCGGCGGCCGTGAAAATCCAGTTGTCCTGGACAGTCCAGCCATGGCGGTTTTGCATCCACCAGCGGATCGCGGCGGTATAAGGCGCGCGATCATTCCTGTAGCCATAGATGCCGTGATCAAGGTGATCACGCACCGCCTGCTGAATGCAATCGGGCGAGCGGAAATCCATATCAGCCACCCACATCGACAGACCATCATCCGATGAAACGCCATAAAGCGGCTCCATCAGATCCCATTTGTTGGACCGGTGGGCGCGGCGGTCGATGATCTGATCGAAATCCATGGTGTTCTCCTGTACCGTTCGCGGCGAAAGCTATCCGATTATGCGCCGGGTGCAAGGGGCGTTGCAGAACCGGCTTTCATGTCCTAAATGACACCCCATGAAACGGCCTATTCTTATCCATCCCGACCCACGCCTGAAAAAGGTCTGCGCGCCTGTCGCCGATTTGTCGGACGAGTTGCGGCAGCTGGCCGATGACATGCTGGAAACCATGTATGATGCGCCCGGCATCGGCCTGGCCGCGCCACAGGTGGGCGTGCTGGACCGTCTGATCGTGATGGATTGTGTAAAGGACGAAGATGAGGCGCCACGCCCGCTGGTGATGTTCAACCCCGAGGTTGTGGCCGCGTCGGAGGAGACAAACGTCTATGAAGAAGGCTGTTTGTCGATCCCCGAGCAATATGCCGAAGTGACCCGCCCGAAAGAGGTGCAGGTGCGTTGGATTGATCGCGACGGAAAAGAGCACGAAGAAGGTTTTGACGGGCTGTGGGCCACCTGCGTGCAGCACGAGATCGACCACCTGAACGGCAAGCTGTTTATTGATTATCTCGGCGCCATGAAACGGCAGCTTATCACCCGCCGGATGCAGAAACTGAAACGCGAAAAGGCGAGGGCCTGAACGGGGTGGCGGTGCGGCGCTGCCTGCCCTGGCCCGACGTGCGGCTGCGTAGCCCGGCGGCGCCTGTTGACAGGATTACTGACGAGATCCGCACCCTGTGGGCCGATATGATCGATACGATGGAGGCGATGCCCGGCGTTGGGCTGGCGGCCAGCCAGATCGGCGTGATGCAGCGGCTGGCTGTCGTGGATGCCAGCGACAAGCGCGGCATGGCGGTGCGTATGGCCAACCCCGAGATCCTGCATGCCAGCGCCGAATTGCGCCCGCATGAAGAGGCCAGCCCCAACCTTCCGGGCGTGTCAGCGCAGATCAAACGCCCCAGAGCGGTAACAGTGCGGTTTCTGAACGAAGCCGGAGAGGTGGAAGAGCGCGACTTTGTCGGACTGTGGGCGACAAGTGTGCAACATCAGATCGATCATCTGAATGGCCGGATGTATTTCGACCGGTTATCCAAGGTGAAACGGGATATGCTGCTGCGCAAGGCAAAGAAGCTGGCGGGGTAAACCCCGCTCTACGAGGGTGACATGCGTATCATTTTCATGGGAACACCGGAGTTCTCGGTGCCGGTTCTGGACGCGCTGGTTGAGGCTGGTCACGAGGTAGCAGCGGTTTATTGCCAGCCGCCCCGCCCCGCAGGACGCGGCAAGAAAGAGCGCCCGACGCCGGTGCATGCCCGTGCGCTTGATCTGGGGCTGCAGGTGCGCCATCCGGTCAGTCTGAAAGGCGCAGCGGAACAGGCAGACTTTGCCGCGCTGGATGCCGATGTGGCGGTGGTGGTGGCCTATGGGCTGATCCTGCCGCAGGCGGTGCTGGATGCGCCCAGGCTTGGTTGCCTGAACATTCACGCCAGCCTTTTGCCACGCTGGCGCGGGGCGGCACCCATTCATCGCGCGATCATGGCAGGTGACGCCGAGACCGGTATCTGCATCATGCAGATGGACGCGGGGCTGGATACCGGGCCTGTTTTGCTGCGCCAGGCCACCCCGATCGGCAGCGAGGAAACGACTGGTGCGTTGCATGACCGGCTGTCGGCGATGGGTGCCGGTCTGATTGTCAAGGCACTGGCCCGTCTGGACGCGTTGGAGCCAGAGGTGCAGGGGCAGGACGGTGTTACCTATGCCGCCAAGATCGACAAGGCCGAGGCGCGCATTGACTGGACCTGGACGGCACAGGAAGTGGATTGTCACATCCGCGGGCTTTCGCCCTTTCCCGGCGCCTGGACGGAAGTGAACGGACAGCGCATCAAACTGCTGGCCTCACGTCTGGCGCAGGGCTGTGGCGCGCCGGGTGAGGTGCTGGATGATCACCTGACCGTGGCCTGCGGACGCGGGGCGGTACAGGTTTTACGCTTGCAACGCGCCGGCAAGGGCGCGCAGGATACGGCAGAATTTCTGCGAGGCATGCCCGTGCCCAGGGGCACAGCGCTGTCTTAGAGGAGAAAACGGATGTTTCTGATGCTGTTTGGAACCGTTGTGATCGCCGGGATCGTTGGCTATGTCAGCGAGAAAACCGGGTTCACGAATAACGGTTATCTACCATCAATCATCATCTGCGTGGGCGGGGCGTTTCTGTTTTACTTCGTGCGGATCATGTTCGGGATACGATTTGGTGCGCCGGGGGTCGATGCGATTTTATCCTCGATCGGGGCGCTGATCATCGTGCCCACACATTGGCGCAAACGCAGGTAAAGGAGAACGTGCCATGACCATCATCTACCTGATCATCATCGGTGCGGCAGCCGGGTTTCTGGCAACCCGGATGATGAAACTGGAAACCGATATCATCACCACGGTCGTGATAGGTATCTGCGGCGCACTGATTGGCGGGTTCATTATCCGGGTTATCCTGACAGTTTCCGGGCTTCTGGGCGGGCTGATAGGCGCGGTGCTGGGATCGCTGTTGCTGATCTGGATCTGGAAGACGTTTTTCAGGAAGTAAAAACGCGCCTTTCGGCAGGCTGGAGATGAAAGGGTATGTCTGATCTGAGCCCGTTTTAACCAATGCTGCGCAGCGCACGAATGGCAGGTTTGGCGGTGTCTGACCTGACGTGTCTTACAGGCCGCCTCAGCGATCCGCAGCAGTATCGCCCTTACTTCGGACGCTTCTTCACTCCGTCGCGTTACAATGTGCTTCGAGCACCAGAGCGGGCAGTTTGAACCGGTTTTTCGATCCTGTTTCTCGGTGCTTGATGGGCAGTGGATAGCGGGAAGCCAAGGTGCGCTTGGTTTTTTGAATCTGATCAACGATACGGAGATTCTGCCAGATGCGCTTCAACATGCGCGGCAAAGGCAACTGCGTTCTTGCTATCGTCGTGTGCCATAAAGGTCGTCACATTACCGATGCTTGGCAAACCAAGTTCCGACGAAACAAGTGAAACATCGTTCTTTGCAATTGCTTTTGGCAACGCTGCAATTGCAAGATCAGCCCGCACCGCCGCCAGCTGCCCTGCGGATGTGTCGCTCGAATAAGCCACTCGATAAGGGATTGCTGCCTGATCCAACGCGGCAAGTGCTGCATCCCGCCACGAACACCCCTTTTCCGAAACAGCAATTGGCAGAGGCGTATTCTGCACGGCCGCACCATCTGTCGCTTGCAACCAACAAAGCTCTTCCGTATAGAGTTTGCGCGCAGCGCGTATCCTAGAATTCTGCTCACTGAAAAAGACTACCTGTGCATTTCCAGACCCAAAAAGGTCCTGAGCCGCATCACATGCATCCAGTCTGACTTCGACGCATATGTTCGGGTGCGTCACGGCAAAGCGTTTCAAAAGCGCGGGAACCGTCGATATTCCCAAATCATGCGGTGCAGCAAGCCGCAGATGTCCCGAAAGTGTCGACCCGCGAAATTTTGACAGCGTCTCATCGTTCAGGCTCAGCAGGCGACGGGCATATCCCAAAAACTGTTCACCTGCTTGAGTCAACGTGACCTTCCGGGCATCTCTGTGCAGCAGCTCACAGTTCAGGAGCTCTTCGAGCTTTGCAACTTGTAAGCTGACAGCCGAAGGGGAGCGATTGACGCGGTTTGCGGCCAATCGAAAACTCCCTGTGTCACAAATCGCCGCAAATGTGCGCGCCATGTCGAGGCTAATCGTCCGCATTGGCTCAGCATCATTAGAAAATAACGGTGAGGATATCTCATTCATAAGTCCAGAATGTATCGTTTTTCTAATGTGATGAACAGGGCTAACTTCCCCTCAACTGAGGAGAACAGACTTGGATGCATCAACGAAGACCCTATTGTCAGGCCTGTTTTGGGGCGGCATCGCCGTCGCGGTATTGTCCGGATCTCTCGTCATGTTGCGGCTTGGCGTTCAGACATCCCTCACGCCGTTCGATCTTGCGGCACTGCGTTTTGGCATCGCGGCCTTGTTGTTGGTCGGTGTCATCTGGCGACGCGGGTGGGCGATGGACAAGCTGGGCGTCTTGGGTGTTCTGGCTCTCGTGACGTGCAATGGCGCGCCCTACATAATGGTGCTGTCCTTCGGGTTTCAGTTTGCGCCTGCCTCTGACGCCGGGGCGATCAATCCAGGTCTCATGGCTGTGTTCGTTGGCATTCTTGGGTGGATCTTTCTGGGCGAAAACATGAGGGTGGCCAAAATCGCAGGGATACTGGCGGTGCTGGCCGGGACCGCGCTGTTCACGGACCTGCTGACTTTGAGGCAGGCCTCCTTCGGGCACCTCATTTTCGCAATAACGGGTGGGATGTGGGCGAGCTATGTCATCATCGTGCGGAAAACCAATCTCCCCGCCCTTCATGCAACCGCGATCGTTGCCGTCGGATCAGCTCTGTCGTTTCTGCCGGTCTATCTTGTGTTTTTTGGGGGGCAAATATTGCAGGCTCCGGTGCGCGACATTGCAGCCCAAGCGATTTACCAAGGTGCGCTCACTGGTGCTTTGGCGGTATTTGCATTCACAAAGTCAACAGAATACTTAGGAGCCTCGGCTGGGGCGGCTTTGACAGCGCTTATTCCAATCGTCACGCTGATTATGGGCGCAGCTTTTCTGGGGGAGACGGTTGATGGTTGGAAAATTTTCGCCTGCGCTCTGGTTGGTCTCGGCGTCTTCCTCACACTTTATGCCCAGCGTTCGTCAGCCGCCAGCCGCAGATCCGAGATGACAGAGCAGCAAACTACGCCCCGGCAATGGCCCACAGGAGAGTCGGGCGCATAACGCCAAGTGAGATACAAAACCGCCAACAACAGCCATTTGCTGAAAATGTCACAGCTCGGCTTGCTTTAAAGCGCGCGCCTGTCTGCGATCAAGACCTCAGGTTTGTCAAGTACCGGAGCAGATTAGTGCTTGTCCAAAGGGGTCATTGGAGCAACCGCAGCGAAGGCTCGCTAAGTCCGCTGAGCTGACCGTCACTGCCGCGGGGGGCGGCTGTGGTAGACGGGCAGGCGCCAGCCGAACAGGATGGATCCGGCCCGAAGCGCCCATGTGGTCAGGGCGCAGGCCAGCAGGACCGGCATCACCAGATGGGTGACTTGCAGAAGGCCCACCGCCACCAGCGCCCCGCCGAGGGCGGCGCTGACGTAAAGCTCACCCTGTTTCAGCACCAGCGGCACCTCGTTGCAGACCACATCGCGCAACAGACCGCCCATGCAGCCGGTCACCACGCCCATCAGCACGATGATCAGCCCCGGTTGCAGCATCTGGATGGCCACGCCCACACCGGCAGGCACGGCAACGGCCAAGGCAAAGCTGTCCAGCCAAAGCAGCCAGCGATAGCGGCTTTCGACAAGGTGGGCAGAGAAAAAAACCACAAGCGCCGCGACCACTGCGATCAGAATATAATTTGGATTGCCGACCCAGAAGACCGGGTTGCGATCCAGCAGAACGTCGCGCACAGTGCCGCCGCCCACGGCCGTAAGACAGGCGACAAAGGCAAAGCCCACCATGTCAAGCTGCGCGCGCGAGGCGACCAATGCGCCGGTCAGGGCAAAAATAAGCACCGAGGCGTAATCCAGCAGAACCAGCGCCGTCATTTGACTGCCCCGTCAGGTTTGTAGGGTGCCATGCCCGCGCGGGCCAGTTCATCGGCGCGTTCGTTTTCAGGATGTCCGGCGTGGCCTTTGACCCATTCCCAGGTCACATCATGACGCGCTGCTGCCTCTTCCAGGCGTTGCCACAGTTCGACGTTCTTGACGGGTTTCCTGTTCGAGGTTTTCCAGCCGTTGCGCTTCCAGCCATGAATCCAGCCGGTGACGCCGTTTTTCACGTAGGCGCTGTCGGTCACGATGGTGATCTGGCTGGGACGCGACAGCGCTTCCAGTGCGTGGATGGCAGCCAGCAATTCCATCCGGTTGTTGGTGGTCAGGGCCTCTCCGCCGCTAAGTTCGCGTTCCTTGACGACCACGCCACTGTCCGTGGCACGCATCAGAACGCCCCAGCCTCCGGGGCCGGGGTTGCCCGAACAGGCCCCGTCGGTATAGGCGAAAAGCTCAGCCATGGGCGGCTATCGCGGCCCAGTCGGACATTTTGCCGTCCAGCCCCTTGTCGCATCCAGTGGTCGATGAAAAGGGCGTGAATCCCGCTGCGGTCAGAAGGCCGGTAAGCTCGGTCTCGGTGTAGTAGGTATAGAGCCGCCCCAGTTTGTCGCGATGTTCACCGGTTCCGGTTTTCAGGCCGATGTGGAACAGCCCACCGGGTTTGAGCGCCTTTCGCAAGGCTGCCAGATGACGCGGCATGTCGGCGCGCGGGGCGTGCAGAAGGCAGAAGTTGGCCCAGATGCCGTCATACAGGTTTTCCCCCGAGATTTCGTCAAATGTGGCAAGGCTGGCATTCACCCCGTCATGGGCGGCCGCCAGCGCCACCATTTCAGGCGTCGCATCGGTTGCTTCGACCTGCAGACCGGCGCGCGCCATTTCGGCAGCGGCAAAGCCGGGCCCACAGCCCAGATCCAGAACGCGGGTCCCCCTGGCCAGTCCGCCGATGAAGGCAGTCAACAGCGGGTCTTTGGCCGCACCTTCGGTAACTTTCACATAGTCGGCGACTTTTTCGCCGTAGACTTTCAGGGTTTGAGGATCGGAGCTCATGCGGTTTCCCTCAGGACGCGGGGGACTTTGAATTCGACGTTTTCCTTGGCAGTCTCGATCTCTACCATGGTCACGTCATAGCGTGCCTGCAGGGCGGCGATGACTTCGTCCACCAGCACCTCGGGGGCCGAGGCCCCGGCGGTGATGCCGATGCTGCGGATACCCTCCAGTGCACGCCAGTCGATATCGGTGGCGCGCTGGACCAGTTGCGAATAACTGCATCCGGCGCGGGTTCCGACCTCGACCAGGCGGCGGGAATTGGATGAGTTGGGCGCGCCCACCACCAGCATCGCATCGGCCTTGTGCGCCATCGCCTTGACCGCCTCTTGCCGGTTGGTGGTGGCGTAGCAGATATCTTCTTTGTGCGGGCCCTTGATGGCCGGAAAGCGCTTTTGCAGCGCCGCGACGATGTCGATGGTATCATCCACCGACAAGGTGGTCTGGGTGACAAAGGCCAGCCCGGCAGGGTCGCGCACGTTGAGTGCGGCCACATCTGCCGGGGTTTCGACCAGCAAAACCTCGCCTTCGGGCAACTGGCCCATGGTGCCGACGGTTTCGGGGTGGCCGGCATGGCCGATCATGATGATCTGCAGGCCGGAGGCGTGGTGACGTTCGGCCTCGATATGCACTTTTGAAACCAGCGGGCAGGTGGCGTCGACATAAAGCATGTCGCGTTTCGCCGCCTCGGCCGGGACGGATTTCGGTACGCCATGGGCGGAAAATATCACCGGGCGATCATCGGGGCATTCTTCCAGTTCTTCCACGAATACCGCCCCTTTGGCGCGCAGATCGTCGACCACGTATTTGTTGTGCACGATCTCGTGGCGCACAAAGACGGGCGCGCCCCATTTCGCAAGCGCCATTTCAACGATCTTGATGGCCCGGTCGACCCCGGCGCAAAAGCCACGCGGCGCGGCCAGATATAAGGTCAGCTGTGGTTTGGTCATGGCGCGTCTCCTGTCGGGGCAGAGGTAAGGGGTGCGGCGCGCGAGGTCCAGAGGGTTTGGTCGGTAGCGAAGCGGATTTAGTGAGGATCGGCACAGGTGCGAGGCTGCACTGCAGGGCTTGAAAACGCGATTGACTTGACCTCGCGCTCCGGCCCAACGTCCGAGAACCAAATCGGATGGTGTGGGACGATGAAACAGTATGATCTAGCCATAGTCGGAGCCGGCATAATGGGGCTGGCCCATGCCTGGCATGCGGCACGGGCCGGTCTGTCGGTGGTGGTCTTTGACCGCAACCCCCAGGCGTGCGGGGCGTCCGTGCGCAATTTCGGCATGCTGGCTGTTGTGGCGCAGCGGCCCGGCCCGCAGTTGAGGGATGCCCGCCGGGCGCTGGCCTGCTGGCAAGAGGTGGCCGCCGGAGCGGGGATTGCAATGCGGCAGGCTGGCTGTCTGTTTCTGGCGCGCGTACCCGAGGAAATGAGTGTGCTTTCGGAATGTGCTGCCGTTGCGAAATCAGTAGGTCATACATTCGAGACGGTGGCAAAAGACAAGCTGAACCAGTATTTGGGCGGGTCACCCACCGATCACCTTCTGGGTGGATTATGGAGCCCGGATGCCTGGAAGGTGGATCAGCGGCAGGCAATGGTGAAAATGGCGGACTGGCTGCGGCGCGACCACGGCGTGACGTTTCATTATTCTGCACAGGTGAACGCGGTTTCGAAAGGTGTGATTGAAACTGCCTCCGGGCGCGTCGGGGCGGGGCATATCATTTTGAGTGCAGGTGATGAGTTTGCAACGCTTTTCCCCGATGCATTCCGGTCAACGGGCGTGACACGGTGCCGGCTGCAGATGATGCGCACGCATCCCCAGCCGCATGGTTATCGCTTGGTTCCTTTTGTTTTGGGTGGCCTCAGCATGACCCGCTACAGCGTATTTGACGGCTGCCCCAGTCTTGGCGCTCTGCAGGACTATCAGACGAAAAACCAGGCCCGGCATCTTGCCCAAGGCATTCACGTGATTGCCTGTCAGGAAGACGATGGCAGCATCACCATAGGCGATTCACACCACTACGGCTCTGCGCCGGAGCTGACCGGAGCAGACGAGATAGATCAGCTTATTCTGGACGATCTGGCTGGCTTGATTGCCTTGCCCAAGCCCAAAATTGCCGATCACTGGCTGGGGCACTACGCGCATTTGCCGGGGGTCGAGGTGCTGGTGCTGACACCCGGGGAAGGGGTTACGGCGGTCACGATGACAAACGGTCAGGGCATGACGCATGCGTTTGCGGTGGCTGAAAACGTCATTGAGGAACTTTTGGGGCGCGCAAGCTAAGCGTCGGTCAAAATAAACCTGAAACGCTTGCTTTTCTCCCGCCCTGAAAAGAAAACCGGGGCGCGCGGCCCCGGTTTGTCTTGGTCAGTCTTGTTTTGCGTAGGCTTCCTCGCGGTCAACCGGCATCTCGCGGGGCGGGCGGCCGATAACATCCTTGAGACCTTCCAGTTCGATGAAGTTGTCGGCCTGACGGCGCAGGTCGTCCGAGATCATCGGCGGTTGGCTGCGGATTGTCGAGACAACTGAAACGCGTACACCCTGGCGCTGAAGGCTTTCGACCAGCGGCCGGAAGTCACCATCGCCCGAGAAAAGCACGATGTGATCAACGCGCGGCGCCAGTTCCATGGCGTCCACGGCCAGTTCGATATCCATGTTGCCCTTGACCTTACGGCGACCCTGGCTGTCGGTATATTCCTTGGCCGGTTTGGTCACCATGGTAAAGCCGTTGTAGTTCAGCCAGTCGACCAGCGGGCGAATCGGAGAATATTCGTCATTCTCTAACAGCGCCGTGTAGTAGAAGGCCCTCAAAAGCTTGCCGCGACGCATAAATTCCGTCCGCAAAAGCTTGTAGTCGATGTCGAAACCTAGCGATTTTGCCGCAGCGTAAAGGTTTGATCCATCGATGAACAGCGCAAGCCGTTCGTCTTTGTAAAACATTTTAAATGTCCTTCCGAATTCACTTTATCTATCCGCTGTGTTCTTAGGTGAGTGGTAGGGAAGCGGAAAGACATGCGAACTAAAATTAGGTATTTTGCTGATGAAAGCAAGAGGTAGTACACCCACCTTATGGATAGGATGCAAATGAAATTAGCTCACCATTTCTTGATTGCCATGGGTGGAAACCTACCGTCGTCGGCGGGTCCGCCGGCGGATACCATTCGTGCGGCGCTGGCTGAACTTGAAAAATGCGGCGCCGAAATCCTGTCTGTCAGCCGGTTTTACCAGACCCCCTGTTTCCCCCCGGGTGCCGGGCCGGACTATGTGAATGCGGCCGCTTGTATCCATTTTGACAGAGACGCGCAGGCGCTTTTGTCGGTACTGCACCAGGTTGAGGTGCAGTTTGGCCGCGAAAGGTTTGAACGCTGGGGGCGCAGGACCCTTGATCTGGATCTGATAGCGGCGGACGGGCAGGTGTTGCCGGACGCCGAAACCTACGCCCGCTGGCGGGATTTGCCGCCGGAGCAGCAGACCCTTCAGGCGCCCGATCAACTGGTGTTGCCGCATCCGCGATTGCAGGACCGTGCCTTTGTTCTGGTACCGATGGCGGATGTGGCGCCGGATTGGGTGCATCCCATACTGGGACAAACGGTTTCGCAGATGTTGTCAGCCCTGCCTGCAAGCGAAATCCGCAGCGTTGTGGCGCTGTGATTCTGTGCTTGTAAATCCATGGCCAAGGTTTTAAGTACACGACTTCTGAAATTCAGCCTTTATCGGAGGTCTCATGGCCCGCGTTACCACAGAAGATTGCGTTGACAAGGTCCCTAACAGGTTTGATCTGGTGATGCTTGCCGCCCATCGTGCGCGTGAAATCGCAGCTGGCGCGCCTTTGTCCGTGGATCGTGACAACGACAAGAACCCCGTTGTGGCCCTGCGCGAAATCGCCGAGGAAACCCAATCAGCCGATGATCTGCGCGAGCGTCTGATCGAATCGAACCAGACCCAGATCGAGGTGGACGAGCCCGAAGAGGATTCGATGGCTCTGTTGATGGGCGGCGAAGCCGACAAGCCCGCAGACGATGACATGTCCGAAGAAAAGCTGCTTCGGGCCCTGATGGAAGCGCAGGGTCAGGGCTGAACCTGACCCCATACGCCCAAGGATGCGGACCGGATGATCGCCGTTGAAGACCTGATCGAGCTGATCCGCCCCTACAACCCCAAGACAGATGAAACGCTGATCCGTGCGGCCTATGATTACGGCTGCGCGATGCATGAGGGGCAATTTCGCCACTCGGGCGAACCCTATTTCAGTCACCCGGTGGCCGTCGCCGCCATTCTGACCGAGCAGCGGCTGGACGATGCCACGATCATCACAGCCCTGTTGCACGACACGATCGAGGACACCCGCGCCTCGTACCAGACGGTGTCTGAAAAATTCGGCACCGAGGTGGCGGATCTGGTCGATGGGGTGACCAAGCTGACCAATCTTCAGCTTTCCAGCACCGAAACCCAGCAGGCCGAAAACTTTCGCAAGTTGTTCATGGCGATGTCCAAGGACATGCGGGTTATTCTGGTCAAGCTGGCCGACCGGTTGCACAACATGCGTACGATCAAGGCGATGCGCCCGGAAAAGCAGGTCAAAAAAGCCCGCGAGACGATGGATATCTTTGCGCCACTGGCAGGTCGCATGGGGATGCAGTGGATGCGCGAAGAGCTGGAGGATCTGGCGTTCAAGGTGCTGAACCCCGATGCCCGGGCCAGCATCATCCGGCGGTTCATCACCCTGCAAAAGGAAACCGGGGATGTGATCGAACGGATCACCGCCGACATGCGTCTTGAGCTGGACAAAGCCGGAATTACGGCCGAGGTACTGGGCCGTGCCAAGAAACCCTATTCGGTCTGGCGCAAGATGCAGGAAAAGGAAATGGGATTTTCCCGCCTTTCCGACATCTACGGTTTCCGTGTTATCGCCGAAACCGAATATGACTGTTATGCCGTGCTGGGGGCGATCCACCAGCGTTGGCGCGCGGTGCCGGGACGGTTCAAGGATTACATCAGCCAGCCGAAGTCCAACGGGTATCGCAGCATTCACACCACCGTGTCGGGGCGCGACGGTAAGCGGGTCGAAGTGCAGATCAGAACCCGCCAGATGCATGACGTGGCTGAAACCGGCGTCGCCGCGCACTGGTCTTATCGTGATGGTGTGAGGACCAAGAACCCCTTTGCCGTCGACCCGGCCAAGTGGATTTCATCGCTGACCGAGCAATTTGATTCCGAAGAGGATCATGCCGAGTTTCTTGAAGCGGTAAAGCTGGAAATGTACGCCGACAAGGTGTTCTGCTTTACCCCAAAGGGTGAAGTGGTCAAGCTGCCACGCGGAGCCACGCCGATTGACTTTGCCTATGCCATTCACACCCGCATCGGCCATGCCTGTGTCGGGGCCAAGATTGACGGTATGCGGGTCCCTCTTTGGACCCGGATCAAGAACGGCCAGTCCGTGGATGTGATTACTGCTGAAGGTCAGACACCGCAGGCCACATGGCTGGACATTGCCACCACTGGCAAGGCGCGGGCTGCAATTCGGCGTGCCCTGCGCGAACTGGACCGGGACCGCTATATCAAGTTGGGTCGTGAACTGGCGCGCTCGGCTTTTGAGCATGTGGGTAAAAAGGCCACCGACAAGGCACTTGATTCTGCCGCCCGCACACTGCGTGTCAAAGATGCCGACGAGGTGCGTGCCCGACTGGGAAGTGCCGAACTGACGGCGCAACAGGTACTGAATGCGGTCTATCCCGATCTGGTGCCCGAGGCAGGCGATGAAATTGGCCGCGACCGGGCGGTTATCGGCCTGTCGGCCGAGCAAAGTTTCGAACGGGCGCGCTGTTGTCAGCCGCTGCCGGGCGAGCGGATTGTCGGTATCACCTATCGTGGGCGTGGTGTGGTTGTGCATGCTATCGACTGTGAATCATTGTCGGCTTACGACGACCAGCCACAGCGCTGGCTGGATCTGCATTGGCACACCGGCACCCATCCGGCTGCCTACGACGTGACCCTGGAAGTGACGATTGGCAACGATGCGGGCGTGCTGGGACGAATTTGCACCTTGATTGGCGAACAGAAGGCCAATATCTCGGACCTGACATTTGTAACGCGTAAACCAGATTTCTACCGACTGCATATTGACGTTGAACTGCGAGACGCCGAGCATCTGCACGGAGTAATTTCCGCGCTTGCCGCCGAAAACGACGTTGCCGCAGCCGAACGCTATCGCGATCCGTCCCGGGTAGGTAGTGCTACGCAAACCGAAAATTAGGAGCCGCGAGACGTGGTCTTCAAGCGCCGAGACAGACGCCCAGCATGGAAGGTTGTGTCAGATTTTTTCTGGCCCAAGGGCGGTTGGACGCGCGCATTTCACTATGTCAAACACCGTTTGCGTCGATTGCCCGACCCGCCGCATCGCATTGCACGCGGGATCTTTGCCGGAATTTTTGTGACCTACTCACCGTTTTTTGGCATGCACTTTGTGGCAGCGATACTGGTTGCCTGGATTTTGCGTGGCAATATCGTTGCAGCTTTGCTGGCAACATTTTTCGGCAACCCGGTGACCTTTGTGCCGATTGCGGCGATTTCGTTGCAGACCGGTTATTTCCTGTTGGGCAAACACATTTCGCAGAATTCCGACGTGCATCATTCATTGGGAGAGGCTTTTGTCGGGGCGGGGCGGGACCTGAAGGAAAACCTGTTCGCGTTGTTCACCGACGCCAATGCCGACTGGACCGACCTGCATATCTTTTATGACGAGGTTTTCTTTCCCTACATGATCGGCGGTATCATTCCCGGCCTTATTACCGGGTTGATCGGGTATTACGTCAGCCTGCCACTGATACAGGCCTACCAGAACCGCCGAAAAGGCGCGATCAAGGCTAAATGGGAAGCGATGAAAGAAAAAGCCGCTGCCAAGGCTGACGCCAAGAAAAATCCGGACTAGATTTAACGGCGACTCAGAGTTTGATCAAAAAAGGGGGCTGTTATGGCCACGGACGAAAAATTGCGGCTTGGCGTGAATATCGATCATGTTGCAACTGTGCGCAACGCGCGTGGCGGTGATTACCCCGATCCGCTGCGGGCAGCCAAAATTGCCGAAGAGGCAGGCGCCGATGGCATTACTGCCCATCTGCGCGAAGACCGCCGGCACATTTCGGACGCAGACATTGACGGATTGATGGACGTTCTTTCGGTGCCGCTGAATTTCGAGATGGCCGCGACAGAAGAGATGCAGGCGATTGCTCTGCGTCACAAGCCGCACGCGGTCTGTATCGTGCCCGAAAAGCGTGAGGAGCGCACAACCGAAGGCGGGCTGGAAGTGGCGCGTGAGGAAAACCGGCTGGCGCATTTCATTGCGCCGCTGCGCGAGGTGGGGTGCCGGGTGTCGATCTTTATCGCGGCCGATGCCCGTCAGATTGATGCCGCAGCCCGGATCGGCGCGCAAATCATTGAACTGCACACAGGCGCCTATTGTGACGCTCATGCCGAGGGCCGGATCAAGGATCGCGACCGCGAATACCAGTCGCTGCGCGAGATGTCCGCCTATGCCCATTCGCTGGGTCTTGAGGTGCATGCCGGCCATGGCCTGACCTATGAAACGGTAAAGCCGATCGCCGCCTTTCCCGAGGTGAAAGAGCTGAATATTGGTCACTTCCTGATCGGCGAGGCGATCTTTCTGGGGCTGGCCCCGGCAATCGTCGAAATGCGGCGCCTGATGGATGAGGCGCGTGGTGAAGCCTATCGCTCGGTCGGATGAATTATCCCCGCTACACGATTGTGTTTCTGGTTGTGGCCATTGGCGCCGCGCTGCTGATCACTTTTGTAAATACGACACTGCAATCGGCGCTTGGATCTTCGGCGCAAGTCCTTGTGCCTGCGATGATCGGCGCCCTGATCGAAGGGCAGAGATTTGCGCGCACCAGCGGGCGCAAGGCCACCACGGCTGAAGCCTGGCGGTTCACCTGGATAGCCACTATTATTGCCCTGGCGCTGAACATCTTGCTGGCCTTTGTGGGCCCGGCAGTGGTGCCGGAATTTGCCAAGTTGGCCATTGCCCCGGTGATGTCGATGCAGTTCAACGTAGTGCTGGCGATCTATGCGGTGGGCTATCTTATTTCAAACCGGTTTTTTCTGGGCATCGGTATTTCTACCGAATTGAGCGCTGCGGCACGGCGCAATGATACGAAAGGCGGAACATGACCTACTCCACCAACTGGTCCCGATTTGTGATACGCTATGCGCTGGCCGTAGTTGCTGTCGCGGTTTTCATCTACGTCATGCAGAAATTTCTGAATTACAACATGCGCTCGTCCGGGGCGACGTTGGTGCCGATCATCCTGGTCTCGATGATGGAGGGAACCGCATATGCAAAGGCTGAAAGGGCCCTGCCCAAGGGCGCGTGGGCCTGGCAGCAATCGGTGCTTTTCGGCCTGGTAGGAATGGGCGTGACGATGGGGTGTTCAGCCATTTTCATGTCAGCCCTGCCGGGAATGCTGGGGTATTTTCTGACACCGGTCGGTTTTTCAGCGCTGAGCATCGTAACCGGTGTGATGATGGTTTTCTTTGTTCTGGGGGCTCGGTTTTCCTTCTGGATGGGGGCAAGGAACGAGTTGAAAGCACAGGCCCGCAATGCTGGCCACCAGGAATAAGATCAGCGGACATTTACAAGAGGGCAGGCTTGATGATCGGCTATGAAACATCTCTGATCTTGATCGGCCGGATTGACGAGGTAAGTGCCGCGCTTTTTGCCCTTGGCGGTGAGGCGCTGATCCGCCCGGCGCTGCCGCGATGATTCTGGGTATTGGCACTGACCTGGCGAATATCGACCGGATCGCCGGAACGTTAGAGCGGTTCGGTGACCGGTTTCGCAACCGCGTCTTTACCGAGACCGAACAGCGCAAGGCCGAGCGCCGCGCCGATACCCCCGGCACCTATGCCAAGAGATGGGCCGCCAAAGAAGCCTGTTCAAAGGCACTGGGCACCGGTTTACGCATGGGAATATCGTGGAAAGACATGGCGGTGTCCAACCTGGATACCGGCCAGCCGGTCATGCATGTCACCGGCTGGGCAGCCGAGCGACTGGCAGATATGACACCGCCGGGCTTTGAGGCGATCATTCACGTCACCCTGACCGATGATCACCCCTGGGCACAGGCCTTTGTTGTGATCGAGGCGCGGCCTGTTGTCTGAGCAAACGGCGCCCGCCTTGACACCCCGGCCCGCGCACCGCATGTAGCGCCGGAAACCTTTGTGGAGAGATCAATGGCCGACGAAGCTAAAAAAAGTAACGGCATCATTGAGACCATCAAGACGGTGTTCTGGGCGCTTGTGATTGCGGGCATTTTCCGCACGATCTTTTTTCAGCCATTCTGGATACCCTCGGGGTCGATGAAGGACACACTGCTGATTGGCGATTTCCTGTTCGTCAACAAGATGGCCTACGGCTATTCCTATGCGTCATGCCCGTCTATTCGCATTCAGCGCCTGGGTCTCGACATCGACGCGGCGGATATTTGTGGGTTCCTTGACGGCGATAACACCCGGATTTGGGCCGGAGAACCCAAGCGCGGAGATATCATCGTCTTTCGCCATCCGGTGCAAGGTTCGGATTTCATCAAACGCCTGATCGGGTTGCCCGGCGATAAAGTGCAGATGAAAAACGGGGTGCTGCATATCAACGACGAGCCCGTCAAGCTGGAACCTGCCGGTGATTTTGTTGAAGAGTTTGCCCAGCAAGGCCCGATGCGCCTTCGCCCCCGTTGCGAAAATGGTGTGGTGGGCAATGGCGCCGATTGCATCAAGTCCCGCCAGATCGAAACGCTGCCGGGTGGCCGGTCGCATAACATCATCAATATTGGCGATCAGAGATCGGATAACACGGGCGTCTATTCGGTGCCGGAGGGGCACTATTTCTTCATGGGTGATAACCGCGACAACTCGACCGACAGCCGCTTTCCGCAAGCTGTGGGCGGGGTCGGCTTTGTACCCTTTGAAAACCTGATTGGTCGCGCGGACCGGGTGATGTTCTCGTCCGCGGGACGCTCGATGCTGTTCTTCTGGACATGGCGCAGTGATCGCTTTTTCGAGGGGCTGGATTGAAATTATCAGCGGATTTGAAAGCGCTTGAGGCGCGGTTGGGGCATCAATTTAACCGACCCGAGCTTCTGGTGCGCGCGGTGACCCATTCTTCGATGTCCTCGGTTACACGAGACGACAATCAGCGACTTGAATTTCTGGGCGACCGTGTGCTGGGGCTGGTGATGGCCGAGGCCTTGCTGGAGCATGACAAATCCGCGTCGGAAGGTCAGTTGGCGCCGCGTTTCAACGCGCTGGTGCGCAAGGAAACCTGCGCCGACGTCGCGCGCGAGGTGGATATTGGCGTGGTGCTGAAACTGGGCCGGTCCGAGATGATGTCGGGCGGACGGCGCAAGCAGGCCCTGCTGGGCGATGCGATGGAGGCGGTCATTGCCGCCGTTTACCGCGATGCCGGCTTTGACGTGGCTCGCGACATGATCCTGCGCCTTTGGGGTGATCGTGTGAGCGCGGTCGAGGCCGACGCGCGCGACGCCAAAACAGCGCTGCAGGAATGGGCGCAGGCGCTTGGGTTTCAACCGCCGTCCTACGTTGAAACAGCACGGTCCGGTCCCGACCACGCGCCGCAATTCACCATCGCGGTCCGGCTGGACAATGGTGAAAGCAGTCAGGCAACGGCCGGATCAAAACGCCAGGCTGAGCAGGCTGCCGCCCGTGCCCTTCTGGACAGATTGGAAAACTCATGACCCGCGCCGGATTTATCGCCCTGATCGGAGAGCCCAATGCGGGCAAATCCACGCTGCTGAACCGCATGGTGGGCGCCAAGGTTTCAATTGTTACACACAAGGTGCAGACCACGCGCGCGCGCATCCGTGGTGTCGCGATCGAGGGCGAGGCGCAACTGGTGTTCGTTGACACGCCGGGCCTGTTCAAGCCGCGCCGCCGTCTGGACCGTGCGATGGTTGCCGCCGCCTGGGGCGGGGCGTCGGATGCTGACGTGGTTGTTCTGCTTGTCGAAGCCAATCGCGGTATCACCGAAGGGGTGGAAAACATCCTTGAGGGGCTGGGCGATGTCACCAGGGGGCGCACGGTGGCGCTGGCCATCAACAAGATCGACCGGGTGAAATCCGAGGCGTTGCTGGGGCTGGCCAAGGACCTGAATGAAAAGTTCGAATTTGCCGAGACCTTCATGATTTCAGCCGAAAAGGGCCATGGCGTGGATGCGATGCGCCAGTGGCTTGCCGGGCAACTGCCCGAAGGCCCCTGGCTATACCCCGAAGACCAGATCGCCGATCTGCCCATGCGGATGATTGCCGCGGAAATCACCCGCGAAAAGCTGACCCTGCGATTGCATCAGGAACTGCCCTATCAGTTGACCGTCGAGACCGAACAATGGGAAGAGCGCAAGGATGGCTCGGCCAGGATTGACCAGATCATTTATGTCATGCGCGACGGCCATAAAGGCATCGTACTGGGCAACAAAGGCGAGACGATCAAGGCGGTCAGCAAGGCCGCGCGCGAAGAACTGGAAGAGTTTCTGGGGCGTCGCATTCATCTGTTTCTGCAGGTCAAGGTCCGGCCCAACTGGCTGGAAGAGTCCGAGCGGTATTCCGAAATGGGCCTTGATTTCAAGGACGGCAATACGTGACACGCCTGACGGCAGAGTTCTGGGTGCAGGCCTATCTGACACGTTTGCGCCTGCATGAAATTCCTGCTTTTGTGGTGGCCCATGGCGACAACACGGCAGGCGCTGTTCTGATCAAGCTGAACACGCTGGACGGGCGCGCGATAGCTTATCAGCGCTCTTTCGATCTGATGAGTGGCGATCGTAAATGGGTGGTTCTGACCGACGGGGACGAGCCGGCGGTTGACCTCGCCATTGCCCGGCAGCGCAGCTTTGACCCTGACCTTTGGGTCATCGAGGTTGAAGACCGCACAGGACGTCACTTGCTGGATGAGGAAGGCCTGTCCGACTGACAGGCCCGGTCTGATGCACGACACCCGCGTTGACGCACGTCAATGCGCCGGAGCGTTTGCTCCATTATCCTTAATTTCACCCTGCCAATGGCGCGGGCCGCGAAATGAGGAGAAAAAAATGAAACATATACTTGTGGCAACGGACGGGTCTGACGCCTCATCTAGGGCTGTTGAGCAGGCGGCTGAGCTTGCCGCGAAATTTGATGTACCACTGACGGTGGGCCATGTTCTTCATTTTGAACGCCCCGCCAACGAGCTGGCGCGGATGGCCGAGGTTGAACACATGGTGCGGCACGCAACGCAGGCATCCGGTGTGAATTTCCCAAACGTGCCCGATACGATGCTGGGGCTGTTCAAGGACACAGCGCCTGGCGACAACACTGTGCGTCTGATCACGGTGATTGGCGAAGAAATCGTGAAACGCGCGGTGGATCGCGCCAAGGAACTGGGCGTCAAAACTACCAAGACCATGATATCGCAAGGCGATACAGCTGATGCAATTCTTGATATGATTGACGAGACCGGTACGGACATGTGTGTTGTGGGGCATCGCGGGCTGGGGCGTGTGAAAACGATGCTTTTGGGCAGCGTGGCACTGAAAGTCGTGCAGCAAGCCGGTTGTTCGGTGTTGTCTGTACGATAATGCTCACAGCGCAATTGTGCGGGGCTTGGCAACCTGCGTGATCTGGTGTCGAATGGTTCCGAACGGGCAAGGGACCAGCGATGGAGTGGCGCGATCAGGGCATTTTGCTGTCCAGCCGGACACATGGTGAAACCTCGGCGATCATTGAGGTGTTGACGCCGTCGCGGGGGCGGCATGCGGGGGTGGTGCGCGGGGGAACTTCGCGCAAGCTGGCGCCGGTGCTACAACCCGGTGCGCAACTGGACCTGGCGTGGCGTGCGCGGCTGGAAGATCACCTGGGTACTTTTCAGGTCGAGCCGCTGCGCTCGCGTGCTGCGGCATCCATGGGCGACCGGCTGGCGCTGGCGGGGTTGAACGCGGTTACGGCGTTGTTGCTTTTTTCCCTGCCCGAACGCGAGGCGCACCCGGCGCTTTACCGGCGAACCGAGATGCTGTTGGACCTGCTGGGGCAGGGTGAGGTGTGGCCGCTTGCCTATCTCAACTGGGAACTGGCCCTGCTGGAAGAGCTGGGCTTTGGTCTGGATTTGAGTGCCTGCGCGGTCAATGGCGCCAAGGCGAATGATCTGAGCTATGTCTCGCCGCGCACCGGGCGGGCGGTGTCGCGCGCAGGCGCCGGGGAATGGGCTGACCGGCTGTTGCCCCTGCCACCCTGCCTGCTGGGTCAGGGACCCGCCCCCGATAGCGAGATTGTCGAGGGTTTTCGCCTGACCGGGTATTTCCTGCGCAACCGTTTAGCGCCCGAATTGGGGCACAAGCCGCTGCCCGAGGCACGGCAAAGGTTTGTCGACCGGTTTGAGGCGAGGATTTCAGCCGCAGAATAGAGAATTGCTTGTCAACCTTTACCGGGTTGCGTCGCCAGTGTTTGACCGGATCTTATTCGCTGGTTCGGAAAACCATTTCGCGACCCGCATCATTGCTGAGGATCAGCGTATCACCAGCCACTTCGGCAAGGCTCATTTCGGAAAGCGCGGCAAGATAGACTGTTTCGGCTGCCAGATCGGGGCAGGCGCGGCGCGTGGCGCCAACGTTTTCGGCCTTGAACCACGGATAAGGTGCCGTTTGAGCCCCGAAATAGTGGTTGCAAGGGGCGTCACCCGACAGTTTGCCCTCTTCCGGGAAGCTGAGTGTGGTACGGGCCTCAAACGGCTGGCCATCAATTTCGTGCAGTTGCCAGATAATGCCGGCAGCGCCATAAGCGGCCACGGTTTCATCCCCTCTGCAATTTACCAGCACCCAGAGCGCCACGATGATCAGTGTCAGCCGCATATCGGTTACCTTAACGCCAGAACCAGATCCACCAGCGATCCCATTGCGTCGCCGTTGCGATCGGCATCGCTGTCGTCCAGCTCTTCCATGCCGATGCTGGCGGCATAGATGATCCGCGCCATTTCTGCATTGCCGATGCCGGTCTTGTACAGCAAATCACCTAGATAGGCCAACCGCTTGGCATCCACACGGGCAACGGTTTCGAACGCTTTGGCATTGCCTTTGGCCCAGGCCCGGATTGCGGGTTCGGCCGTCAGCCCCATCTGATCGGACGCGCCTTTCTGGGCGATCACCTGCCCCATACGGCGCAGTCGTCCGACGTCGGTGTATTCGTCAGCCAGGGCGTTGACAATATCGGTGATGGCCTGTGTTTCCCACTGGGCCAGAAGGGCGGCGTGATAAGCCGGAACGTCGGCGAAATGCCAGTAGAACGACCCTTTGGTCGCCCCCAGCCGGCGGGCCAGTGGTTCGGCTTTCAAGGCCTCGGGGCCATCTTGCAACAGGGCCTGAAACCCGGTCTGCAACCAGTCCTGTGCGTTCAAGCGTTTTGAGGGGGCGGATGTCATGCACGCGGAATAGTCCCAGCCACAGCCACCTTCAAGGCGCGCGAATGTCACAGGCGCAATCCTGCCAGTAGGTGCTGTGTTGATTGCGTATCCCGATAAGAAAAGCGGACGGCCACAGGGGCCGCCCTTTTTGGTGCTGAAATTCGAGGTCGATGAAATCAAAACTGACGTTAGGTTAGCTTTTGGACATTTGTGTAAAGGTAATGTGGTGTTTCCGTGACAATCCTGTCCGGGCTGCTCTAAGCTTGATTCGTAGACGGATTGGCAGGCAAGCGCAGGAATAGGCAAAAAAATGAGCAGTGGACTATCCCACATCACTTTCATCGTGTCCGATCTGGACCGGATGCAGGCGATTCTTGAATCCCTGTTGGGCGCGGTTTGTGTCTATGACAGCAAGAACAAGCAATTCTCGCTGTCCGAAGAACGGTTTTTTCTGGTGGGCGAGGTCTGGATTGCCACCATGCTGGGTGATCCGTTGCCCTCGCGCACATACAATCACGTGGCCTTCAAGATTGAGGAAGCCGAATTTGACAACTGTATGGCCCGCATCAAGGCTTTGGGGCTGGATCTGCTTCCGCCACGCCCAAGGGTCGAGGGCGAAGGGCGGTCGCTGTATTTTCACGGTCCCGACAATCACCTGTTCGAGCTGCACACCGGCACGCTGGCCGAGCGGCTGAAAAGCTATGCCGCAATCACCGGGTCCGCACCGTGAGCGGCGGAGTATTTGCCATCGTGATGCTGGCAGCGTTGCTGCATGCTGCGTGGAATGCGCTTGTCAAAGGTGGCGCTGACAAAACTGTGGCAATGGTGGCCGTGGTATTGGGGCAGGCGATTGCCGCGCTGACCGCAGCGGGGTTTGCACCTGTGCCAAATCCGGAATGCTGGCCCTGGCTGATTGCGGGGGCCGTGCTGCATTTTGGTTATCAGATATTTCTGGTGGCCGCCTATCGGCTGGGGGATCTGACGCAGGTCTATCCGATTGCGCGCGGGGTCTCGCCGCTGCTGGTGGCGCTGGCGTCAGTGCTGTTTCTGGGGGTGGTGTTTTCGCGCCTTGAATGGCTGGCCATCGGGATGATTGCAATCGGCATTGCCAGCATCAGCCTTGTGCGCCGTGCAGATGGGCTGTTTCAGGGCAAGGCTGCGGTGCTGGCGCTGACAACGGGCGGATTTATCGCGTCCTATTCGATTGTTGACGGCATAGGCGCGCGGATTGCCGGGACATCGCTGGGGTTTTACAGCTGGCTTGCGGTGCTGAACGGAATTGCCATGGCGGTTGTGGCCTGGTGGTGGCGGCCAGAACTTTTGCCGATGGCATTGCGCCAGTTTAAAACATTGATCCTGGGCGGTGGCGCCTCGTTTGTGGCCTATGCGCTGGTGGTCTATGCCTTCACACATTCACCGATTGCCCTTGTTACAGCCTTGCGGGAAACCAGCATTGTTTTTGCGTTGTTGATTGGCGTGGTTTTCCTGAAGGAACGGCTGAACCTGCTCAAGGTTGCGGCCACGGCTGCAACGCTGTCGGGGGCTGCACTGCTGCGGATTTCCAAGGGGTAAATCTGAAAGGATACATAAGGTGGACACCGAGAGCACCACATTGGGGATCGACCATCTGGGGCTGACAGTCGCCGATCTGCAGGCCAGTCTTGAGTTTTTCACCAAGGCCCTTGGGTGGGAGAAGTTTGGCGGAAATCCCGATTACCCTTCGGCCTATGTGACCGACGGCCATGCCAAGCTGACCCTCTGGCAACAAAAAAACCGGGGCAGCGGGTTTGACCGTCATACCAATGTGGGCCTGCATCACACGGCGTTGAAACTGCCCGATGCGGCAGCGCTGCAACGCCTTTACGAACGGGTGAAAGACTGGCCAGGGGTCGAGGTGGAATTTGCGCCGGAACTGTCTGGTAAAGGCCCCAAACAGCATTTCATGATTCTGGAGCCAGGGGGCACAAGACTGGAATTTTCCTATGACCCAAGGTGATCTTAGCCTGTCCTAGCCTTCAAGCTGGCGACGTTCGATTAGGTGGAACCTTCCTTGATCATCCTCGCCCATCAACGATAATGCGTCGATCGTAAAGCATGACGGGATCAGGGGGGACAGCAGAGGCGTCAGTATCTCATGCACCTGCCGCGCCCGTGCCTTTGGCAGTTTTGAAGTCAGGGTGATGTGAAACCGAAAGGCTTGCATCACATAGGGATAACCCCATTCGTGCAAGAGTGCCTCGTGCTCGGCGTCCAGACCATTGGCGCGGCGGCGGGCCAGTTCTGTTTTGGTAAGGGGGGCACGGAACCGGTCAAATCCCCGTACCGTTTCCGCCGCCAGCGCGTTGAGTGCGGCCTGATTGCCGATAGGAATCAGCGCCAGAAACCTGCCCAACAGGGCGATTTCCAAACCATCCAGCGTGACCGGTGCGCCAGCCTTACAAAAGGCTGCGAAATACGCCTGCAGTGCTGCATCGCCCTGACCAGGGGCCAGACGGAAAGGCGGTTTCATCGTTGCATGCAGCCCATACTTACCGGGTTGTTCCGTGATCTCATGCAAGGGTACTGGCAGGCCGTCGATCTGCGGGTGCTGAACCTGCATTCCTGTCGCCGGATCCCAGCCCAGCCATTCCTTGCCAAACTCGGCCAGAGGCCCAGGTGGGGGCGTGTAGTAGATGGCAAATCTGTTGAACGGCATGCGGTCCCTCGGTGTGTTCCAGCCACCGGCGGGGCTGCGTGAGGATCTAATGACATAATCTTTACCCCCGCGCCAAGGCCGATGGCCTTCGGATCGCTTTGACACCTGCCCGGTCAGGCCGCATAACGCGTCTCGTACCCTCTGATGTCGCCGGAGCTGACATGACCCAACCGCTATTTGATATGCCCGCCAACCCTTGCGTTCCTGTTTCGGGGCGCGATGAAACCTTTCCGGTGCGCCGGATCTTCTGTGTTGGACGCAATTATGCTGCCCATGCCGCTGAAATGGGCAACGAGGTGGATCGCGAAGCGCCGTTTTACTTTACCAAATCCGCCCATGCACTGTGTGATACAGGCCGCACCATTCCCTATCCGCCGGGTACGCAGGAATGCCACTACGAGATGGAGTTCGTGGTCGCCATCGGCGCGCCTGCCTTTCGGGTGTCTTCCGACGCGGCGTTGCAGGCCGTCTTTGGTTATGCCTGCGGCATTGACCTGACCCGCCGTGACCTGCAAGGGGCCGCCAAGGACAAGCGCCGCCCCTGGGATCTGGGCAAGGATTTCGAAAATTCGGCGATAATCGCACCCATCACACCGGCGTCGAAGTTTGGCGATATCGGGGATCAGGCCATTCGGCTGTTGCATGACGACGCCCTGGCGCAACAGGCCACGCTGCGCGATATGGTCTGGTCGGTTCCTGAAATAATTTCCCATCTGTCGGGATTCTATCACCTGCAGCCGGGAGACCTTATCTATACCGGTACACCTGCGGGGGTAGGTCCGGTGAAACCGGGTAGCCGGTTGCAGGGCACAATTGACGGGCTGACAGACCTGCATCTGACCATCGCAGCGCCCGAGTGATCAGCATCGGAAAGCGTGTGATCTGATGGCCAACACGGCAAAGAATTCTTTGATCTGGCTTGAGCATGTGCCGGTGACCCTGTTCACGCTTGGCATGGGGTTAAGTGGTTTTTCACTGGCCCTGCGCGCAGGAGAACGGGCCCTTGGCCTGACCAATGTGCTGTCTCTGGCGGCCTGCGCCCTTGCCATCGGCGTTTTTCTGGCGGTGTGTCTGGCCTATCTGGCCAAGGCCCTGCGCCACCCCTCCGCAGTCGCGGCCGAGTGGAACAACCCGGTGAAACTGGCCTTTTTCCCGGCCATTTCAATCTCACTTCTTTTGCTGTCAGCCGCGCTGCTGAATCTTTCGATGCCCGTTGCCCGGCTGCTGTGGTGCATTGCTGTGCCTTTACAGGGCGTGCTGACCATTGCCGTCATATCCGGCTGGATCAGCGCGCGGGCCTTTCTGCATGGTCATTTGTCACCTGCGTGGTTCATTCCGGTTGTGGGAAATGTGATTGTACCCATCGCCGGGGTGCAGCTGGGCTATGTCGAGACCAGTTGGTTTTACGCATCGGTCGGGCTGATTTTCTGGATCGTTTTGTTGTCCCTGGTGATGAACCGGCTGATCTTTCATGATCCGTTGCCGGAACGTCTGCAGCCGACCCTTGTGATCCTGATTGCCCCGCCTGCCGTGGGCTTTCTGGGCTGGGTGCAGTTGGTGGGCGAGGTCGATTCCTTTGCCCGTATACTTTTGAACGGCGCCTACCTGTTTTCCCTGATCGTGGCGGTGCAGTTGCCACGCATTCTGCGCCTGCCATTTTCGCTGTCATTCTGGGCGCTGTCTTTTCCGTTTGCCGGGGTGACCATTGCCAGTTTCACCTATGCCGAGGCTACCGGATCAATGCCGCACACAGTAATCGGCCTTGCCCTGCTGGCCTTGCTGTGCGTGATCATTGCCGCGCTTTTGATCCGTACCGCCGGGGCGGTACGGTCGGGGGCGGTGTTTCAGCCGGACTAGAGGTTAGCCCAGCAAGCGCCGTGCAATCACTTGCGCCTGAATTTCGGCAGCCCCTTCAAAGATGTTCAGAATACGGGCATCACACAGGATGCGGCTGATCTTGTATTCCATGGCAAAGCCGTTGCCGCCGTGGATTTGCAGACCGTTGTCAGCCGCAGCCCAGGCCACACGCGCACCCAGTAGTTTGGCCATCCCTGCCTCAAGGTCACAACGGTGGCCGTGATCCTTTTCCCAGGCTGAATAATAGGTCAGCTGACGGGCGATCATGATCTCAACGGCCATCATCGCCAGCTTGCCCGATACGCGGGGAAATTCGATCAGAGATTTACTGAATTGCTTGCGGTCGATGGCATATTGCATCGCCACATCAAGCGCCGATTGCGCCACACCGATGGCGCGCGCGGCGGTCTGGATACGGGCGGATTCAAAGGTTTCCATCAGCTGTTTAAAGCCTTTACCCTCTTCCCCGCCCAGCAGGTTTTCCCCTTTGACGTGGAAGTTATCAAAGCCCAGTTCGTATTCCTTCATGCCGCGGTAACCCAGTACTTCGATCTCGCCACCGGTCATACCTTCTGTGGGAAACGGATTTTCATCCGTGCCGGGTGTCTTTTCGGCCAGGAACATCGACAGGCCCCGGTGATCGGTGCTGTCGGGATTGGTGCGTGCCAGCAGCGTCATCACATGAGTACGCGCGGCATGGGTGATCCAGGTTTTATTGCCGGTAATGCGATAATCATCGCCATCCTTGACGGCGCGGGTGCGCAGACTGCCAAGGTCGGACCCGGTGTTGGGTTCGGTAAAAACGGCCGTAGGCAGGATTTCGGCACTGGCCAGTTTCGGCAGCCAGTTTGCCTTTTGCGCGTCGGTGCCGCCGCAAATGATCAATTCGGCTGCAATTTCGCTGCGCGTGCCAAGGCTGCCGACGCCGATGTAGCCGCGGCTAAGCTCTTCGGAAACAACCACCATCGAGGCCTTGGAAAGGCCAAAACCGCCGAATTCTTCGGGGATGGTCAGGCCGAACACGCCCATTTCGGCCAGCTCTTCGATGATTTCCATCGGGATCAGTTCATCCTTGAGGTGCCAGTCATGGGCGAAAGGTTCGACCTTTTCCACAGCGAAGCGGCGGAATTGTTCGCGTATCATCTCAAGCTCGTCATCCAGACCGGTGCGGCCTACGGTAATCTCGGCGTTGCGTTCCTGCATCAGCTCAACCAGACGGGTGCGCGCGGCCTGGGTGTTTCCGCCCTGGGTAAGCCTGGCAATTGCCGGGTCCGAAAGAGCGGATGTGTCAGCATCGGTCAGGCCCAGGTCCTGCAGGCGGATGACCTCGCCCTGGTTCATCTGGATGCCACCCTTTATCTGGCTGAGGTATTCGCCAAACGCGATCTGGTGAATCAGCTGCTCGACCTCGCCGAACCTGCCGTCTTTCTGCAGCCGGGTGGCCCAATGCTGCATCTGCCGCAATGATTCCATATAGGTGGCCAGCCAAGCCAGTCCGTGCGCCGAAGTCTGGTTCGCTTCAATTGCCGCGCCAGATACCCGCCCCTCGATGCTAACCAGTTGGCGCACATTACTTTTTGCTGCTTCGAAGACAGCCACGACCGGGGCCAGTGCCGCGCCGGTAAGGGCCATCAAATCGTCTAGAATGATTGGGTTTGCCATTGCAATATCCTGTCCGTCATGCGCCATGAATCACATCCTTTTGCAGTTGCGCATGGTTCTATCTATTTCGCAGCTGCAGCGCAACTATTATGCCAATTTTTATTGGATTTTGTTCGAAAATTACGCATTGAATTTTTGCAGTGCAGCGCTGGGCTAGGGTGGTAAGAAGGGCCCATGGACGTTTTTTTACAGATCGGCCCCCTGTGGTTCTGGGCGCTTGCCTTTGCCATCGCGATGCTTGCGGGGGTGGTCAAAGGCGTCGTTGGCTTTGCGATGCCCATGGTAATGATTTCAGGTCTGGGATCTGTGGTGTCGCCCGAAATGGCGCTGGCGGGGCTGATTCTGCCCACCTTGGTGACCAACCTGTGGCAGGCTCTGCGGCAGGGATTTGGGGCGGCTTGGGGATCAGTGCGGCGGTTTCGGGTGTTTCTGATCACTGGCGGGCTTGTCATGCTGGTCAGCGCACAGCTGGTCCGGGTGATACCAAATACGTGGATGTTGCTGATGCTGGGCGTGCCGATCACGATCTACGCCTTGCTGACCCTGATCGGGCGGCCGATCCGCCTGTCGCATGATCCCGGTCCGCGGGGCGAGGCGGTGATTGGCGGAGTAGCCGGGTTTTTTGGCGGAATTTCAGGTGTTTGGGGACCGCCAACGGTTGTCATGTTGACGGCGCGCGGCACGGAGATTGCCGAACAGATGCGTATTCAGGGTGTTATTTACGGGTCAGGTGCGTTGCTGTTGCTGGGGGCCCATATAGGATCAGGCGTGTTGCGATCCGAGACGTTGCCGCTGTCGCTGGCAATGGTGCCACCCGCCGTTCTGGGGCTGTGGCTGGGGTTCAGATTGCAGGATCGGTTTGACCAGAAAACCTTTCGCAAGGTTACGCTGGCCGTACTGCTGTTGGCTGGATTGAACCTTGTCCGGCGGGGCCTTTTTGCACTCTGAAAAGGGGGGCGCGGCCCGCGCACTGCGAAAGTGCTACGCAGCGTTCAGGGACAAGCAATACTCGGCAGATCGGATGCCCAGCGAGGAACTGCGCCTTGCAATACGCCCCCCTCGGGTGTGCGTTCCAAAAGATTTTGCTTGGGACACCCGTTCCGATGACAGGCGGCCCCCTGAGGTGGGTTTCAGGGCCCGCCAAGCGGTTCGGCCTCAAGCCAGACACCGCCCTGGGGCCGAAGCGTGATGATCATCACCGGATCGGGATCCCGGCCCTGAACAGGCGTAAACCGAAACCGCGAAAACAGTGTGGCCAGAATGATCACCGCCTCTTGCAGGGCAAAGGAGGCGCCGATGCAAATCCGCGGGCCATCGCCAAACGGCAGGTAGGCATAGCGCGGCACCGCCTTGCGATCGGCAAACCGGTCGGGGCGGAAGGCATCCGGATCGTCCCACAGCTGCACATTTCGGTGCAGCGCATAGATCGGCACGATTACCGTATCGCCCTTGCGTATTTCGCGCCCGCAAAGCGTGTCATTTGCCATTGCCGTACGCGAGATCATGCCCGCAGGGGGATAAAGCCGCAAAGCCTCGTCGGCGATCATCCGGATGAACGGCAGCTTGGCCACATCCGCACCTGTGGCGGCACGCCCTTGCAGTACTGTTTGCGCCTCGGCATGGGCGCGGCCCTGCACCTCCTGGTCGAAGGCGCAAAGGTACAGGGACCAGGCCAGTGTCAGCGCCGTCGTTTCGTGACCGGCAACGATAAACGTCAGAAGGTTATCGCGCAGCTCGGCTGTGTTCATGCGGCGTTTGGTTTCAGGGTCTTCACCTTCAAGCAACAAATCCAGCAGGTCGGGTACACCTGCATGACCGCGGTTTCGGCGGGCCTCGACGGCCTCATCGGCGACGCGTTTCATCTCTTTCACGGCGCCGCCTGCCAGAATCCGCCCCGGCCGCGGTACCCAGTCCGGAAACCCCATGATGTCGAACAGCGAGATCCGGCCGGCCTCGGCGATATAGGCGTCGATGCCGCGATGCACCGCGTCCGAGTCAAACATGCCATCGCCGGAAAAGGTAACATCGGCAATCACATCAAAGGTGGTGCGCACCATATCGGCGGCCATGTCGACCGCACGCGGGCCTGCAGCCGCAATTCGCTCGCAACTGCGCTCGGCGGCGGCGGTCATGATCGGGGCAAGATTCATCACATTGCGATGTGAAAACACCGGGGCCGCCACCCGCCGCTGCCAGCGCCAGTGCGCGCCTTCCGCAATGAAAAGCGACTCGCCGATCGCCGGGCGCAGAAGGTTCTTCGTGACCAGCGACTTGGGGTAGTCATCCAGGTTTTCCAGCAGAATGTGCCGGATGGCATCGGGGTCCATCACCATATGCCACCGCTTGCCGGTGCGGCCCGACACCATCGGTTGTTTGGTCGCGATATCGGGGATGATGCTAAGCACATTGTGTCGCGCTGCCTGAAGGCTGGCCCAGATGCCCATTGGCTGGGTCACCAGCGGCACACGTACAGGTATATCGGCAGACGTCATCAGAGGCCTTTCGTTGGCATGCCTCTGATATAGGGGCTGGCAGGCCCTGGGGCAAATCATTGCACCCTTTGCCGGGCTGCGTTATCGGGGACGAACGAAAATCCTGAAGGGGGACCCGATGTACCGTCTTGCTGTTCTGCTGATTGGCCTGCTGGCCGTTGCCGGCTGTACCAATCCCAATGACCTGGATGAAGCCCCCGCCTATCTGGGGAACTTCGCGTTGGGGCATAATGTTGTGGTGGCCCCGAACCTGACCAAAGGCCCGGTGTCGCGCGATGCAAGCAAGGAAGAATGGATCGACGAGATGAAGGCCGCGATTGATGAACGGTTCGGCCGCTACGACGGCACCAGGCTGTATCATCTGGGCATCAGCGTCGAAGGCTATGTTCTGGCGATACCGGGTGTTCCGATTGTGGCCTCGCCAAAGTCGGCACTGGTTCTCAACGTCACCGCCTGGGACGACGCGGCGGGTGGCAAGCTGAACGAAAAACCGCATCAGGTGATCGTGGCTGAAACGATTTCCGGGAACACCATCTTTGGCTCGGGGCTGACCCAGTCGAAGCAAAAGCAGATGCACAACCTGACCCGCAATGCCGCCAAGCAGATCCAGAACTGGCTGGTGAAGATGAATAACGATGAAGGCTGGTTCGAGGATGACGGCCTGCCTGCCAAACGAAAGCCGCGGCAAGGCGCACCTGAGCCGGATCAGTCCCTTGTTGCAGACGAAGCGGACGCCGAGGCACCGGAAGCTACAGAAGAGACCAGTGTCATCGTTGAAGACCCGGCCGTGGCCCCGGACATGCAAACGGACGATGCAGAAGGCTGAACGCCGGTGGCTTTCCGATCGCTGCAACAGGCCCGCACCAATTGGCGTGACCCGCAAGGAAGCGCTTGATTTTCAGCCCGCAAGCCAATAAACGGCGCGCGGAGTAAATAATCGGGCTGAAACGCCCCCCAACTGACAAGGCGCCTCAGATATGGCTAAGGAAAAGTTTGACCGCTCGAAACCGCACGTAAACATTGGCACGATTGGTCACGTTGACCACGGCAAGACGACGCTGACGGCTGCGATTACGAAGTATTTCGGTGATTTCAAGGCGTATG
>NZ_FWFL01000027.1 GCF_900172295.1 Roseovarius litorisediminis | reverse complement strand
GGCTCTTTTTGTCATGACGGTGACGAGATGTGCGCGGTAGGTTCCTGAGCCGTGGAGGTCCGAGATCATGGTTGATGCGTCGGGCGCGAGGCCGTCCAGGGCGTCGGGGTGGAAGTTGGCCGACAGGGCGGTTTCGGCGTCCTGCCAGCGGAAGACGCCGTTTTCCGAGGCACCGGTAACGGCGACGCGGACGTCGGCGCCGTATTTCGCCACGAAGACGCCCACCAGGGCAAACCGCGAGGCGGGTTGCTCGAACTTCATGTAGGCCGCGGCATCCGGCACCGGGAACTTCACCTCGGTGATGATCTCGCCTTCGTCCAGCGCGGTTTCAAACAGCCCCTGGAAAAAGTCATCCGCCGCGATCTCGCGGGTGTTGGTCACGATGGTGGCCGCACTTGCCAAAGCCGCCGCAGGGTAGCAGGCCGAGGGGTCGTTGTTGGCCAGGCTACCGCCGAGGGTGCCGCGATTGCGCACCGCCGGATCACCGATGTTGCCAGCCAGCCCTGCCAGCGCGGGATAGGCGCCGGCGCCGGCAGCCACCTCGGCGTGGGGGGTGGCCGCGCCGATACAAAGCGCGTCATCGTCGGCGCGGCAGATGCCGCGGATCTCTTCAATGCCGCTCAGGCTGACCAGGCGATCAGGCGCGGCCAGCCGCTGTTTCAGGGTGGGGATCAGGGTCTGCCCCCCGCCCAGGGGCTGGCTGTCGGTGGAATCGTTGAGCAGTTTCACCGCATCGGCCAGACGTGTCGGGCGTTCAATCTCAAATGCATACATGGTCTGTTTCTCCCAAAGCTCGGGGGGATGGTGTTTCTCCGACCCTGCTTCTTCTTGCTATAAATATCCCGGGGGTCCGGGGGCTGGCCCCCGGTCCACCCGCCTGATCCTATCCCTGCATCGCCTGCCACACCCGCGACGGCGACAGCGGCATATCGATATGGGTGACATCCCTGCCCGCCGACTGCAGCGCATCGACCACCGCATTGACCACCGAGGGCGGCGAGCCGATGGCCCCGGCCTCGCCACAGCCTTTCACCCCCAGGGGGTTGTGCGTGCAGGGGGTCTGGCAGGAATGATCGACGGTATAGAACGGCAGGTCATCGGCGCGCGGCATCGCGTAATCCATGTAGGACCCGGTCAGCAACTGGCCGTTTTCATCGTAAGCGCAGGCCTCCAGCAGCGCCTGGCCAATACCCTGACCGATGCCGCCATGCACCTGACCCGAGACGATCATCGGGTTGACGATATTGCCAAAGTCATCGGCCGCCGAGAACCGCTCGATGGTGACGCGCCCGGTGTCGGGATCCACCTCGACCTCGCAGGCATAGGCCCCCGACGGGTAGGTAAAGTTGGCCGGGTCGTAAAACGCGGTCTCCTCCAGCCCCGGCTCGATATCTTCCAGCGGATAGTTGTGCGGCACATAGGCCGCCAGCGTGACATCGCCCCAGGCCACCGATTTGTCGGTGCCCGCAACGCTGAACTGGCCATCCTTCAGCTCGATATCCGCCTCCGAGGCCTCCATCAGGTGGGCCGCGATCTTCTTGGCCTTGTTGATGACCTTCTCGGTGGCCCGCACCATCGCCGAGCCCCCCACCGCCAAAGACCGGCTGCCATAGGTGCCCATGCCCATCGGCGCATTATTGGTGTCGCCATGGACGATCTCGACCATGTCGGCGTCAATCCCGATCATCTCGGCAATCACCTGCGGAAAGGCGGTTTCATGGCCCTGTCCGTGGCTGTGGCTGCCGGTCATCACCACCAGACCGCCGGTGGCATTGACCCGCACCGTGGCACTTTCATACAACCCGGCACGCGCACCCAGCTGGCCGACAAGGTTGCTGGGGGCAATACCGCAGGCCTCGATGTAACAGTTGATGCCCAGGCCCCGCAGTTTACCGCGCGCCTCGCTTTGCTTGCGCCGCGCCGCAAAGCCGCTCAGATCGGCAATCTCTTCCAGCTTGTCCATCGTCGCATGATAATCGCCGGTGTCATATTCCACCGCCACCGGCGTGGCATAGGGGAACTCGGTGATGAAGTTCTGACGCCGCAGGGCAATCGGATCGACGCCCAGCTCGCGCGCCGCCTTGTCGATCACCCGCTCCAGCTGGAACGTCGCCTCGGGCCGGCCCGCACCGCGATAGGCATCCACCGGCACCGTGTTGGTAAACACCGCCTTGACGTTCACATAGATCAGCGGCGTCTTGTAATTGCCGGCCATCAGCGTGCCATGCAGCCAGGTCGGCACCGAGGGCGCAAAGGTGCTCAGGTAAGCCCCCATATTGGCATGTGTATCGGTGCGCAGCGCGACAAAGTTGTTGTCAGCGTCCAGCGCCAGCTCGATCTTCGTCACATGATCGCGGCCATGGGCATCCGACATGAACGCCTCGGACCGGCTCGAGGTCCATTTTACCGGGCGATTGACCGCCTTGGCGGCAAAGGTGCAGAACGCCTCTTCGGCGTAATGGAATATCTTGGTGCCAAAGCCGCCGCCCACATCGGGCGAGACAACCCGCAGCTTGTGTTCGGGAATGCCCAGCACAAAGGCCCCCATCAAGAGCCGGATCACATGCGGGTTCTGGGAGGTGGTATAAAGCGTGTGATCGCCGGTCGAGCGGTTGTAATCACCCACCGCCACCCGCGGCTCCATCGGGTTGGCAATCAGCCGGTTGTTGACCAGCTCAAGCGTGGTCACATGCGCCGCCCCCCTGATGGCGGCATCTACCGCCTCGCGGTTCTCTTCGACAAATCCCCAGTCATAACAAAGGTTGCTGGTCAGTTCGTCGTGTACCTTCGCCGCGCCCTCTTTCAGGGCCTCCTTCATGTCGACAACCGCCGGAAGCTCGTCGATATCCACCTCGATCGCCTCGGCCGCATCGCGGGCCTGCGCATAAGTCTCGGCCACCACCGCGGCAATCGGATCGCCCACATGGCGCACCTTGCCCTGCGCCAGAACCGGGTGCCCCGGCTCCTGCATCACCTCGCCAAACCGGTCGGTCACCTGCCAGCCGCAGGGCAGGCCGCCCACACCTTCAAAATCCGCGCCGGTAAAAATCCGCACCACGCCGGGCATGCCCGAGGCCGCCCCGGTGTCGACCTTGTTGATCTTCCCATGCGCCACGTCCGAGCGCAAAAAATGCACATAGGCCTGACCATTCAGGTTGATGTCATCGGTGTAATTGCCGGTCCCGGTCAGAAACCGAACGTCCTCGCGCCGCTTGGTGCTGGCGCCAATGCCTCCGTCTGCTGGCATGTCTTGATCCTCCCTGTGGGGTCTGCCCCCTGATTGTTCCGGTCCCGCTCATCCGCCCTCACGCCAGCGGCCCCGCAGGCAAAGCCTGATGCGCGCCGCCTATTGCGCCGCAATGGCGCTGACGTCCTGGCCGGATGCGGCCAAAATCGCCTTGACGATGTTGTGATAGCCCGTGCAGCGGCAGATATTACCTTCCAGATAATCCCGTACCTCCGCCTCTGACGGCGTCGGGTTCTCCGCCAGCAAAGCCGCCGCAGACATCACCATCCCCGGCGTGCAGAACCCGCACTGCAACCCGTGATGATCCTGAAACGCCTGCTGCAATACGCTCAGCGTCCCGTCAGACCCCGCCATCCCCTCGATCGTCACAACCTCAGAGCCTTCCGCCTCGGCCGCAAACATCGTGCACGCCTTCACCGCACGCCCGTCAACATGCACAACACAGGCCCCGCATTGCGACGTGTCACACCCAACATGCGTCCCCGTCAATCCACAACCCTCACGTAAAAAATCAACCAATAACGTACGCCCTTCAGATTCGGCCGA
>NZ_FWFL01000008.1 GCF_900172295.1 Roseovarius litorisediminis | reverse complement strand
AAACCCGCACATTCCCGCGCTGGACTGGCAAGTAGGGCTGGATCAGCGCGTATTGATTTTCTGTTATCTCATTCATAACAGATACTTAGCATCAAACAGCACTACGTAATAGTGTTAACAGGCCCTAGCTGGAATGGGCACGACTATCTGGATGCCGTACGTGATCCTGGTATCTGGAGCAAAACTACGACTGCAGTCAAAGAAACGGGTGGCAGCGCCGCATTGGAGATTGTGAAAGCTTTGGCAGTCGGTTTCGCCAAAAAGAAACTGAAAGATCATACGGGCGTTGACCTTTAATCCAGCCGAAGGATGCGTGCTCGCATGTACCATCGGTCAACATTAAACATTCTCATTGGCACTACGCCCGGCACCGCCGGGCAGCGCCCGACCGCCCCCATGGGCGGGCGCTTTGCACCCACCCGCGGTCGGGCGTTGCCCTCAATCTCGTGCGTATGGCTTTCAAATGACTGTAGGTGTGACCTCACTCGCCCTACATATCCTCTCAAAAAATCCAACCAACCTGCGCCACTCTGCCGCCAACGTACCGAGTAAAAGGAGCCGTCCAATGAGTACCAAAACCACCATCCTTATGGTGGCTGCCGTTGCAAGCGCAGGAGCGCTTTTTGCCACCAAGCCGGGCCCGGCTGCGATTGAGGAGAAGATTGCGGAGATGATCGTGGGCGATATCCAGACCACGGGTAGTTCCGATCTGGCCTCGGGCATCCTGTTGATGACCTGCAAGGCCAATATCAACGACTGCGCGAAACTGCTCCGCACCACGATGGATGTGCAATCCGAGGATAAAATCCTGTGGCAGAAAGTGACGATCTCGCAAGGAGAGAAATCACTAAGCTGTTTGGGTATCCTGAATCAACTTCGCTGCAATTAGATAGGCCACTGAATGCCGGTGCGTTCTGACACCCTTGTGACGTGACATTCCGGTTCCGCGCGGTACATTTCCGATAAGCGAAAGTTGAAAGGAATGTAATGCGGGTTGTCTTGGGTTTGTTGTTGATCGCTTGGGCCAACGCGGCGCTGGCGGTTGGAGCGCAGGACTCCGGTTGCCACGCTGAAATTTCCTGTCAGCTGGGCGATCGCTCTTATCACGTCAAGGAACCCGATGATTGGGATGGCGTGACCCCCTTGCCGGTGCTGCTGCATTTTCACGGCTGGATGCGGCAGGGCACGCTGATTGTCAAACATAGCCGTATCTCGGGCGCGACGCGCAGGCGGGGTGTGCTGCTCTTGGCGCCGAATGGGCGCGGCAAGACGTGGGATTTCTGGGATCATGATACCGATGACGTGGCCTTCGCGGCCAAGGTGATCGAGGACGCCGCCAAACGTTATCCCATCGACCGTAGCCGCATCTATGTCTCGGGGTATTCCTATGGCTCGGCCATGGCGTGGCGCTATGTCTGCGAGCATGGCAACGGGGTGGCGGCCTTGCTGGCGGTCTCGGGCACGCTGCGCCAGTCCGAGGATTGCCCTGAGGCCCCGCAAGAGGTGCGCCATGTGCACGGCACCCGCGATAACGTGATGGATTTCCCCTTTGGTCCCGGCGGCGATACGACATATCCCGTGGCGCTGTGGCGCGAGAAATTCGGCTGTGGCGACGGGAAAAACATGGGCGAATGGCGGATCACCCGGGAAGACCTGTTTGACCGTACCGAATGGGAGGATTGCGATTCAGGCCGTGTGGTGCTGGACGTGCACGCGCGCGGGCATTTTATCCCCCGGGGCTGGATTGCACGGCAGTTGGATCAGCTGCTGGGGCGCGACCCCAGCTACCCCTGAAGCTGGCGTAAACCTGCCTTTCCATGTCGCACTTTTGCGGCTGTTTTCCTCATGTTTCTGACAGGTTCAACCCGACCCGTTCAAAGGAAATGCGCCGATGAGTACCCTGCTGATCGTCGAAGGAAGCCCGCCCGAGATTATGGCCGCCGGCCATTTCGAGGCGGATGCTTTTCTTGCCACGATTAAAATCCTGGCGCCAGGCACGGCCTGTCGCCCTGTTGCCCCTGAAGACGTGGTTCCGGGGGAAATTTTCACAGGCGTCGACGGTGTGATCTTTACCGGGTCGGGCGGCCCATGGCCAGCAGATGCGCCCGAGGTGGCCCCCTGGCGTGATGCCATGAAAGTGGCGATGGATACCGGTTTGCCGATCTGGGGATCGTGCAATGGCATGCAACTGGCCGCGTTGGTGCTGGGCGGTGCTGTTGGGCCCTCGCCCAACGGGATCGAAATTGGCGTCACCCGCGGGATGAAGATTACCGAAGCCGGCCAGACCCATCCTTTGATGGCGGGCCGCAGCGATGGCTACGCGGTGGCTTGCATGCACCGCGATGAGGTGCAGCGCCTGCCCGAAGGCGCGATCTTGATCGCTTCGAATGCGCATTGCCCGATTCAGGCGTTTGTCTATGAAAAGGACGGGGTTGATTTCTGGGGTGCGCAATATCACCCTGAACTGGAACCCAAAGGCGTGGCCGGGCATATCCGCCGCGCCAGCATTTATTCAAGCTTTGCCGATCTGGCGGCGGATCTTGAACAGGGTGACACTGCTGCCGCCGCAGCAGCCCGCCTTGGCACCACGCCGCAGGCATTTGCTCCGCAGAACCGTGCACGCGAGTTGGTTAACTGGCTGGCACATGTCGCCGCCCGCAAGGCGGAACGTGTCACGGTCGCTTGACTTGAGCTTGAATCGCGGTGACGGTTGACGCCGATCAGAATAAAGGGGCCAGCCATGAACGACCAATCCACCGGGTTTTCCCTGCGCGTGCGGCGCGGCGGTGGCGGTACGCCGACCCTCAACAACTGGGGCGCCAATTCGGATTACGGCACGCTGCGGTCCGTCCTTCTGGGACCGATCGAGAATTACCGCTGGCTGCAGACCAGCTCGGTGTCGAAAAAGACCCTGCGCCGGGGCGTGCCGTTTAGTCTGGATGTGGCCCGCGCCCAGCATGCCGAGATGGTGGATGCTTATCAAAGCGCGGGTGTCGAGGTGCATGAACATATTGCTGATCCCGAACTGCCCTATCAGGTCTATGCGCGCGACAGCAGTGTCATGACGCCTTTTGGCGCCATCATCACCCATATGTCCCAATGGTGGCGGCGTGGCGAAAACTTTCGCGCGATTGAAACCTACCAGAAGCTGGGCATCCCGATTTACGACTATGTCACTGCCGGCACCTTTGAGGGCGGGGATTTCAACGTGATCGAGCCAGGCTGCGTTCTGATAGGCTGGGAGGGTGACGAGGGCCGCACACAGGAGCAGGGGGCGAAACAGGTGGCCCGCTGGATGGAAGCCGAAGGCTGGGAGGTAAAGCTGGCCGATCTTGACCCGTTTTATGTGCATATTGACCTTATGGTGGTGATGCTGGCCCCCAAGCTGGCAGCGGTCTGTCTGGATTGTACCGACCCCGAAATTGTGTACTGGCTGAAGGCAAAGGGTATTGAGATTGTTTCGGTCCCGTTCTCCGAGACGGTGGCGCTTGGCTGTAACGTAGTGGCTTTGGGCGACGACCGGGTATTGCTGCCCGCAGGCTCGAAAACCCTTAAAGAAAAGCTCAAGGCACTGGGGTTCACCATTTATGACCCCGACCTTTCCATGATCACTCAGGGCGGAGGCGGCGTGCACTGCATGTGTCAAAGCCTGATCCGTGATCCGGTTTAGAGGCTTTATGCCTCCGCGCGAAAAATTCGGTCTGGCGGCCCTACGGTTTTGCAGATTGTGCAGCCATATGCCCTTGCAGCACGTTGATTGTGTTTATACCCACCTCGTCCACCGCATAACCGCCTTCCATCACATAAACCGTTGGCAGGCCCATATTACCCAGCAGTTGACCATAATCTGTAAAATCATCCGAGGTCAGTTTGAAAAAGCTGATCGGATCGTTCTGAAAGGTATCAACACCCAAAGATATAATAAGAAGGTCAGGTTTATAGGCGTGAATTCTGGCAATAGCGTCCTCCAACGCAGCTTTCCAGGCGGCATATCCGGTGCCGGGGCGCATCGGATAATTAGCGGTCAGCCCCGCGCCTGCACCAATGCCCGTTTCTTCGGCATGGCCCAAAAAATGTGGAAACGCATCCATCGGGTCGCCGTGCAGTGAGAGAAAGAACACATCATCGCGCGTATAGAAGATATTCTGGGTACCATTACCGTGGTGGAAATCAACATCCAGCAGCGCAACTTTTGAAAGTCCCTGGTCTAAAGCGTTTTGCGCAGCGATCGCGGCATTATTCAGAAAACAATACCCGCCAAACTGATCAATCGCTGCGTGATGCCCCGGTGGACGGCAAAGTGCAAAGGCGGCACCCTTGGTTTTCAGAACGTGATCGGTAGCGGTAAGGGCCACGTCTTTGGACGCAAGGGCGGCCTCCCAGGTGCCGCCCGAAATCGCGGTTTCGGCGGCCAGTGCATAATATCCCAGCTTGCCCTCGATATCGCGTGGTATCTGTGGCGCATTCATTGTCCGTGTGGGCCAACAAAGGGCGATCGCTTCACCGCCGAACCCCTTGGCTTTCCATTCTGAATAACAAGTTTCCAGAAAGCTGACATAGCCTGCATCATGCACGGCCAGAACCGGATCAAGGCCATAGTCATTTGGCGAAATGATCGGCCCCAGCTTCTGTGTCTTCACACGCTCAAGGATAATCTCGGCTCTTCTTGGGCATTCAAATGGTGGCACCAATTCGCCGCCAAAAATTTCAGCCTTGGAATCGCGCAGTTTGTGTTTCTCTGAATACACAGTCAGCATGAAATGTCCCCTTTAGAATGTAGAAGCTGTCGGCACATTTGCCGGGAACGCAAAGTTTTTCCAATCAAATCGACATCCACAACTGTCAGAGGCTTAGAAATGCGGGCTTTTATTCCCTGCGTTGGCTTGCAGGCTTCCCCCTCTCCGCCATATCCGCTAAAGCGCGTATGACCCATTTTTTACCGGCGGAATGACGCAATGAAGTTCACACTTTCCTGGCTGAAAGATCACCTTGAAACCAATGCCTCGGTTGATGAGATCGCCGAGGCCCTGACCGACCTCGGGCTTGAGGTCGAAGAGATTTCAAATCCGGCGGAACGGTTGGGCGATTTTACCATCGGCAAGGTCATCAAAGCCGAAAAACATCCTGAGGCTGACCGCCTGCGCGTTTGTCAGGTCATGACTGACGCAGGCGAAACCCAGATTATCTGCGGCGCGCCCAACGCCCGGGAAGGAATCACCGTGGTTATCGCCAAGCCGGGCATTTATGTGCCCGGCATCGACACCACCATCGGCGTCGGCAAGATTCGCGGCATCGAAAGCTACGGCATGATGTGTTCCGAACGCGAGATGGAACTCAGCGAAGAACACGACGGCATCATTGAATTGCCATCAGGTGAGGTTGGACAGAAATTCACCGACTGGCTGGCCGAAAATGATCCGGCCAAGGTGGACCCTGTGATCGACATTGCCATCACCCCGAACCGCCCCGATGCACTGGGCGTGCGAGGCATTGCACTGGATCTGGCAGCGCGCGGTCTGGGTACGATGAAACCGGCCTCCGAGGCGCATGTCGAGGGGCAGTTCACCTGCCCGATTACCGTGACCATCGACGAGGATACCCGCGAAAATGGCTGTGAGGTCTTCGCCGGCCGCCTGATCCGTGGTGTCACCAACGGGCCTAGCCCCGAATGGCTGCAAGACCGGTTGCGCGCCATCGGTCTGCGCCCGATTTCGGCACTTGTGGATATCACCAATTTTTTCACCTTTGACCGTAATCGTCCATTGCATGTGTTTGATGCTGACAAGGTGCAGGGCAACCTGCGCATTCACCGCGCAAAGGGCGGCGAAACTCTGGTCGGTCTGGATGAAAAAGAATACACGTTCAGCGCCGGGCAGGTGGTGATCTCGGATGACAACGGGATTGAATCCATCGGCGGTATCATGGGCGGGCTGGCTACCGGCTGTACGCCCGAGACCACCAATGTGTTTCTTGAGGCTGCGGTGTGGGATCACGTGCAGATCGCCAGCACGGGCCGCGCTTTGAAAATCAACTCCGATGCGCGTTATCGCAACGAACGCGGCATTGATCCGGCCTTTAACATGCCTGCGATTGATCTGGCCACGCAGATGATACTTGATCTCTGCGGTGGCGAACCATCGAACCGTGTCACTGCCGGCGAAGTGCCCAATGTGGCCCGCGCTTACAAGCTGGATACGGCGCGGGTGCAGTCACTGGTGGGCATGGATATCCCTGAATCCGAGCAACGCCAGACGCTCACGGCCCTTGGGTTCCGGCTGGAAGGCAACATGGCTCATGTGCCCAGCTGGCGCCCCGACGTTATGGGCGAGGCCGATCTGGTGGAAGAGGTGGCGCGCATCGCCTCGCTGACCAAACTTGTCGGCAAGCCCTTGCCGCGTGCCCATACCGGTATTCCTGCACCGATCCTCAGTCCGATGCAGCAGCGCGAACAGATTGCGCGGCGCACCACCGCGGCTTTGGGATATAACGAGTGCGTCACCTACAGCTTCATTGATCAGGCTAGTGCCGCGCTCTTTGGTGGCGGCAAGGACGCCACCATGCTGGCCAATCCGATCAGCAGCGAGATGAGCCATATGCGCCCCGATCTGCTGCCTGGTCTGTTGCAGGCCGCCGCACGCAATCAGGCACGCGGTCTGATGGATGTGGCGCTTTTCGAAGTGGGCCATGCCTTTGACGGCGGCGAGCCCGAGCAACAACATGTGCAGGTGGCGGGCCTTCTGGTGGGGCGCACCGGCCCCAAGGATGTGCATGGCGCCTCGCGCAGTGTGGATGTCTATGACACCAAGGCGGACGCCGAGGCGGTTTTGTCCGCCATCGGCGCACCGGCAAAGGTGCAGATCCTGCGCGGCGGGGCTGGGTGGTGGCATCCGGGCCGCCATGGCCGCATCTGCCTGGGCCCGAAAAAAGTGCTGGGCGTCTTTGGTGAGCTGCACCCCCGTGTGCTAAGCGCTATGGATGTCAAAGGCCCCGCCGTGGCCTTTACGCTTTTCCCTCAGGAAATCCCGCTGCCGCGCAACTCCGGTGCCAACCGAGGCGCGCTGGAACTGCGCGACCTGCAGGCGGTCGAGCGTGACTTTGCCTTTGTTGTCGATGCCGATGTCGAGGCGCTGACACTGGTCAATGCCGCTGCCGGGGTCGACAAGGCTTTGATCGAAGACGTGCGCGTGTTTGATGAATTTATCGGCGGCAGCCTTGGTGAAGGTAAGAAATCTCTGGCCATCACTGTGCGCCTGCAACCTACCAAGGCAACCCTCAAAGAGGCCGATATCGAGGCTGTATCGGCCAAGATTGTCGAAAAAGTTGCCAAGGCCACCGGCGGCACGCTGCGCGGGTAAATTCAGCCGGATTGCCCCAACCAAATGATGTGACTAAGCTTTCCCCTGTCTGAAGTGGCAGGGGAATTAGGATGTACAGGGACAGAACCGAGGCAGGGCAGACTCTGGCGGATAGGTTGCAGGAACTGGATCTGACCCGCCCGGTCGTTCTGGCCCTGCCGCGTGGCGGGTTGCCTGTGGCCGTGCCCGTGGCGCAAGCACTTGATGCGCCACTTGATCTTGTTCTTGTGCGCAAGATCGGCCTGCCCGGGCAGCCTGAACTGGCTGCGGGGGCCATCGTTGACGGGCCGCCGGAACATATCTTTTTTAACGATCATATCCTCGCCATGGCGGGGCTGACCCCTGATGATCTGGAGGGGACGATCAGCACCAAACGCACCGAACTGGCAGCGCGGCGCAAGATGTATCTGGCAGACCGCGCGCCTGTTGATGTAACCGGCTGCACGGCGATCCTAGTGGATGACGGTATTGCGACCGGTGCGACGGTGCACGCGGCCTTGCTGGCGCTGCGCGAACGTGGCCCGGCGCAGGTCATTCTGGCGGTGCCGGTCGCCGCACGTGACACGCTAGACGCGCTGAGGCCATTGGTTGACCGGGTTGTCTGTCCGCTTGTGCCGCGTTACTTCCGGGCGGTAGGCCTGCACTATCAGATCTTCAATCAGGTCGCGGACGAGACAGTGGCCGAGATCATGAAAGAAGCTGCGACTGGCCCGGCCCGTAAAGACTGACAGGAGAGAACACCCATGACCCTTAAAATCTACCTTTCCGGCGAAATCCACACCGATTGGCGCGAACAGATCACCCAAGGGGCCGAGGGGCTGGATGTCACCTTTGACAGTCCCGTAACCGATCACGCAGCCAGCGACGATTGCGGCGTGATCATTCTGGGCGCCGAGGACAACAAATACTGGCACGACCACAAGGGCGCGATGGTGAATGCCATCCGTACCCGCAAAGGGATTGCCGATGCCGATGTGGTGGTGGTGCGGTTTGGTGAGAAATACAAGCAATGGAACGCGGCCTTTGATGCTGGCTATGCTGCCGCCCTTGGCAAGTCGCTGATCATCCTGCAACAGCCCGAGCATGACCATGCCCTGAAAGAAGTGGATGCTGCCGCCCTTGCGGTGGCGCGCGATCCGGCTCAGGTGGTTGATATCCTGCGCTATGTGCTTGAAGGCACACTTCCGGCGTGAACCAGAGTATCAGCCTGTGGCATACGAATTGCGCATCGCACGGAACCACGACAGCCCGGCGCTGATTGCGGTCATTGATGCGGAATATGCCAGATACCGCGAAGCTGGCATTGCTCTGCCTCCGGTTTCGGAAGGAATCCCCGATGACATCCGGAACAACTGGGTTTGCGTGGCCTGCGACGGCGATGACCTGATTGGAGGGGTCATCGTATCATTGGCCGGTGAAAAGCCCTGGCTGATGAACCTTGCTGTGCACCCAAGGCGCGCTGGTCGCGGTGTCGGCAAAGCGCTGATCCATGCCGCCATTGGCACGGCACGGCAGGCAGGCCACCATGAATTGCGGCTTTCCACCCATGTCGACATGCCCGAAAACGTGGCCCTTTATCGCCATCTTGGTTGGGTTTTTACCGGGCTGGATCGCAACAAGGTAACGATGGCGTTTGACCTTACAAATATTGATCCTCATGGTTCGACACCTTAGCAGGGTCGCGTTTCCCTAGGGTTGTGCTATACTGTGGTTGTGTGGCTAACCATGGGTACGTGTTATGCCGGAAAATCAATTTGTTGAAATTACGTATGGCGACCTTGTTTTAACCGCCCCCGCCGAACCCCGGAAAAACCGTCGGCAGCAGTTTGTCGATTGGCTTGTTTTTCTAAGGTCAACCATCATAAATTCGGTTGTAATCGGGTCGATCGTTGCCGTGCTTGCTGTGACGGCAATCGAACTGCTGCGACGCCCGGTGATCATCGAGGAAATCGGTCTGCCCAGAAAGCTGTCGGACATGGGCTATTCCGGGTCAGTTGCGGCGCATCGGCTATGGGATGCGGTCCAGACCATACAGGACAATTCAGGCACACTAAAACCCCAGACCTCACTCATGACAGCATCACGACAACTGGATGTGGTCGAGCCGGGCACAGGAATTTCCCTGCAGGGCCTGACCCAGATGCTACGCGAACTTCTGGGCCTCAAGCAGACCCGAATCGCTGGCGAAATTATCTGCCTTGATTCCGATTGCGCGTCGCGCTCACTGGCATTGCGTTTGCGTGTCATCACCGATCAGGGGATGCAGATCGTAAGTGCGGGTGAAATTGGCGGCCAGAGTGTTGATGAATATTTTATAGCTTCCGCACTGAAACTACTTGAAAAAATCGACCCCTATGTTGTGGCGGCTTATTACTATGACAATCCCGCCGATCGCGAAAAATCGCTACAAATTGCGCGGCAGCTGGTTGACATCGACCACAAGCATGCGGCCTGGGGTGCGAACATGATTGCCAATATGGAGTATCGCAACGGCAACATAGACGCCTCGGTCAGATGGTATGAAACGTCCACCGCACTGGCCAATTCCCACGGGATGCATGGGTTCGCCCTGCCGTGGTACGGCTGGGGGGTTAGCCTGGGGCGGCTCGAACGCCACAAAGAGGCAATCGAGAAATTCGAACGGGCAGCAACTGAAAATCCCGAACTTGCCTCGGTTTGGCTGGGCTGGGGGGCAAGCCTTGCCAAACTTGGGCAGCACGAGCAGGCCATTGGAAAATACGAAAAAGCAACGCAGCTGGATTCGGGCCTTGCTTCGGCCTGGTTGGGGTGGGGGGTCAGCCTTGCACGTCTGGGTCAGTTGGAAGATGCAAAAGGCAAGTACCAGCATTGGACAGAGATTGTTAGCGGCGGCAACATTCCCAGCAAGACAGAAGGGTTGGAACTGGGGCGCAAAATGCTGTTCCGCGATATTCTTTGATCAGAACACCAGCCCCGGCAGCCATGTTGCCAGCCCCGGCACCAGCCAGATCACCGCAATGCACAGCACCTGCAACACGATGAATGGCGCCACGCCTGCATAGATTTGCCCGGTGGAAATCTCGGGTGGGGCGGCCCCGCGAAGATAAAACAACGAAAAGCCGAAAGGCGGGGTCAGAAACGAGGTTTGCAGGTTGATTGCAATCAGAATGGCCAGCCAGACCGGATCATGTCCCATAAGGATCAGCACGGGCGCCACCAGTGGTAGCAGGATCACCGTGATCTCGACGAAATCGAGGAAAAACCCCAGCACGAATATCAGCACCATGGCAAAGATCAGCGCCCCCGTGGCGCCCCCTGGCATGGCCTGTAAAATCTGCTCTACCCGGGCGTCGCCGCCAAGGCCGACAAAGACCAGCGAAAACACCGATGCCATCAGGATGGTGGCAAAGATCATGGCGGTCACGGTCATCGTCGTTGTTACGGCACCTGGCAGCACATCGCGTTGCGCCAGCTTGCGCAGCGACGCCAGCACCGCCGCCATGCCCAGCAGGGCCAGCACACCGTAAACCGCGCCAAGGGTCCATGCGCCCATTCCCGCATCGCTACGCTGCAACCTGACCGGCGCAACGCCTGCAGCCACCGCCAGTATCAGCAGCGCCGCAACGCCTGCCAGGATCAGCCGTCGGCTGACCCCCTGACGCGCCCCGGCCATCAGAATGGCGCCGACAGCCCCAACTGATGCTGCTTCGGTAGGCGTCGCAATCCCGCTTAGGATTGCACCCAGAACGGCGATTATCAGCACCACCGGCGGTGCCACGGCGCCTGCCAGCTCGGTCAGGCCGGGCCGCCCTTCGGGTGTGGGGGCAGGCGGCATATCTTGCGGGCGGATCACGCCCAGAACCAACAGGTAAAGGATGTAGATCGCCACCAACGTCAGCCCCGGTATCAGCGCCCCGGCAAATATCTGGCCGACCGAGATTGTCTCGACCGAAAACTTGCCCTGCTCGTATTGCGCCTGCTGATAGGCGCTCGACATCACGTCGCTCAGGATGATCAGCAGGGTCGAGGGCGGAATGATCTGCCCCAGCGTACCGGCGGTGCAGACCAACCCCGAGGCAAGCCTTGGGTCATACCCGGTGCGCAGCATCGTCGGCAGGGCGATCATGCCCATGGCAATTACCGTGGCCCCCACAATGCCGGTCGAGGCCGCCAGCAGCGCACCGACCAGAACCACCGAAATGCCAAGGCCCCCACGCAACTGCCCAAACAGCCGCCCCATCGTATCCAGTAGATCCTCGGCGATATGCGACCGTTCAAGGATCACCCCCATGGTCACAAACAGTGGGATGGCAATCAGCACGTCATTGGTGATCACCCCGAACACCCGTTGGCCCAGGGCACCCAGCAGGCTTAGGTTCATCACGCCTGCGGCATAACCCAGATAGGCAAAGCCGATGGCGACACCGGCGATGGCGAATGAAACCGGAAAGCCCAGCAGGATCGCGCCCATCAGCGCGGCAAACATCAAAAGATCCAGATATTCGGTGATCATGCTCTGCCACCGGCAAGCACGGCCAACTTGCTTAGCAAACAGGCCAGCGACTGGATCAGCAGTAGCACGCAAAACGCCGGGATCAGGGATTTCAGCAGAAACACCGCCGGGATGCCGCCCACAGATAACGGCCCTTCATAAATTGCCCATGCATTACGGACCGACGGCCACGACCAGTACAGCAGCGCCAGCATCGACGGGAACAGCAGCACGATGTGGCCAAAAACATCAATCCGCGCCTTGCCTCGGTCCGATGCCTTGGCCTGAAAAATATCCACGCGCACATGGTCATCAACCAGCAGGGTATACCCTGCCCCCAGCATGAACAGGGCGCTATGCATATATAGCACACTTTCATTCAGTGCGATCGAGCTGAAGCCGTAGACATAGCGCAGCAGCACCACGACAAACTGCACCAGCACCATGATCAGCGCCAGCCAGCGCACCAAACGGCCCACTGAGTGATTGATCAGGTTCAGTCTGCCCGCCAGTCGTTCCATGCCCCGCCCCAATTAGAAAACGCAGCCCCTGCGCCGGGGCTGCGCAATTGCTTTCTAGTAGCCCAGCACCATCGCGCGGGCGTTCATCTGACCGTTGTCGGCATAGGTCATGTAAGAGCCAACCGAGTCGCGGTAGGCAAGGAAGCTTTCGGTGATACGTACCACAAGTTCATCCTCGTCGGCGCGCAACCCTTCCATGACTTTGCCAGCGGCCTTGCCCATTTCCATCACAACTGAATCCGGCAGCTTGCGGGGAATAACACCCTCGGTCTCGACCAGCTTTTTAAGCGCCCGTGCGTGCTTGGTCTCATACTCGGTCCAGACATCGTTATAGAGACTGGCACACGCGGTCGCGACAACGCCCTTCAGATCATCCGGCAGCGCATCATAGGCCGCCTGATTGACCCCGCATTCCTCGGCCGAGGACGGCTCGCCGATGCCGGGCCAATAGTAATTTTTTGCTACCTGATGATAGCCAAGCGCGCTGTCGGTCCAGGGGCCGATGAACTCACCCGCGTCCAGCGCCCCCGATTGCAGCGCCTGGAACATCGCCGGGCCAGACATGGCCTGCACCGCCATGCCGATCTCGGCGCACATTTCGGATGCCAGACCGGTGGTGCGGTATTTCACGCCCTTCAGGTCGTCGACCGAATTGATCTCGTTGCGGAACCAGCCAAACCATTGCGGGCCTGAATTTCCACACAGGAACGGTTTGATACCGAAACGACCGTACATCTCGTCATACAGCGCCTGGCCGCCACCATGCACCATCCAGCCCACCTGTTCATCGGCGCGCAGGCCAAAGGGTTGCGAGCCAAACAGCAGGATGCCCTTGGATTTCGAGCCCCAATAGGCGGGCACTGCGTGATACAGTTGCGCCGTGCCCTCGGCCACGGCATCAAACACGCCGCGACCGGGCACAATTTCGCCGGCGGCATGCAATGTCACTTCCAGGCGCCCGCCCGACAGGGTGGTGATCCGGTCCGCCAGCGTTTGCGCCGCCACACCCGGCCCGGGCAGGTTTTTCGGCCACGCGGTGACCATGCTCCATTGTGTGACACCCTGCGCTACGGCAGGGGCTGCCAGTGTCGTTGCCGCCGCGCCAAGTGCACCGGTGGTCAGAAATTCACGTCGTTTCATCTTGAAGTCCTCCTTGTTGATAAGTTTTATGCTTTGCCTTCCAGGCCGTCTTCCGCGACCCCCGAGGCATTTGGAATGCGCATTTCAAATACGTCGCGCACGCAGGTGTAATCATAATATCCCATGCGCGCGATCGGCTCGATCTTGGCGATATCCAGTCTGCCATCGGGCCGGATAACGCTGTCGTCCACATGGATCTGCTCAACCCGGCCAAAAACCACATCAACCCAGCCGACATTGCTGTCACCGGGCAGGCGGTGCGTGCTCAGATAACGGCATTCAAAATGGCAGGGGCTTTCGGCCACCCTTGCGCCTGGTGCCTGCAGGCAGGCTGCTTTGGTCACGCCAGCGGTGTCAAACTCATCTTCTTCCGGGCCCACCGCCATGGCCGATAGATTGACCGCCTCGCGCAAGGCATAGGTCGCCATGTTCCACACGAACCAACCCGTCGTTTCGGCATTTATCACCGTGTCCTTGCGCCGCCCGTCGGGGTATTGATTGGCGGCAAACATCACCATCGGCGGATCGAATGTCAGGTTCTGCCACTGGCTGTAGGGCGCCAGATTATGCAGACCATCCGCGCTGACCGTCGACAACCAGCCGATGGGCCGCGGCACGGTGCAGGATTTGAATGGCGAATAGGGCAGGGGACAGGCCTCGTGCCCCGGGGCATAGTGCATGGCTCAGCTCTTTCCCAGAATTTTCAGCGTCTGCGGACAGGGCTGGTTGAGGTAAAATTTAGATAGTATCTGGCCAAAAATCTCGCCCCCGCCAGCCGCTTGAAACAGCGTCGCACAGGACTGCAGTTTCAGCGCATCAATACTGCCCAGAACGTTTACGGCAGTCTTGCCATCCACCGACATCATCGCCTCGCATACCTCGATCAATCGCGGTCCCAGAACCGGATGCGCCAGATAAGCCTGCGCCTCATCCAGATCCGCAATCGCGTATGTCATGGCAAATTTCGTGCGGCCCAGCCCCGCGATCTGCGGAAAGACATACCACATCCAGTGGCCCAGTTTCCGGCCGTTGCGCAACTCTAGAACGGGCGAGGGCCAATCCTGATCCTGTGCTTCAACAAAACGATCCAGGCTCATTGCATATTCCTTTTTTCATATGGGTTTCACTTCAATATTCCTGGCAAGTTCAATCCATGCTCGCGGGCGCAGTCAATGGCGATGTCGTATCCTGCATCGGCATGGCGCATCACGCCGGTGGCCGGATCGTTCCACAACACGTTGGCCAGCCGCCGGTCGGCATCGTCGGTGCCATCACAACATACCACCATTCCAGAATGCTGGCTGAATCCCATGCCAACCCCGCCGCCGTGGTGCAGGCTGACCCAGGTCGCCCCGCTGGCACAGTTCAAGAGCGCATTGAGCAGCGGCCAGTCCGATACTGCGTCCGAGCCATCTTTCATTGCCTCGGTTTCGCGGTTGGGTGAAGCAACCGAGCCTGAATCCAGGTGATCCCGCCCGATCACGACTGGCGCCTTCAACTCGCCCGTGCGAACCATTTCGTTGAACGCCAGCCCCGCCTTGTGACGATCTCCCAGACCAATCCAGCAGATCCGCGCTGGCAGCCCCTGAAACGCAATACGTTCACGCGCCATGTCCAGCCATTGATGCAGATGGGTGTTGTCGGGGAACAGCTCTTTCATCTTGGCATCGGTTTTGTAAATGTCCTCGGGGTCACCGGACAGGGCACACCAGCGGAACGGGCCGATACCCTTACAGAATAAAGGACGGATATAGGCCGGCACAAAACCGGGGAAGGCAAAGGCGTTTTCCAGCCCCTCATCCAACGCCACCTGCCGGATGTTGTTGCCGTAATCCAGCGTCGGCACGCCCGCATTCCAGAAATCCACCATCGCCTGAACGTGCACGCGCATGCTGGCGCGCGCGGCTTTCTCAACTGCTTTGGGGTCGCTTTCCTGTTTGGCGCGCCATTCGCCCACACTCCAGCCCTGTGGCAGGTAGCCATGCACCGGGTCATGCGCACTGGTCTGGTCGGTCACGATATCCGGGCGCACGCCGCGTTTGACCAATTCGGGGAATACATCCGCAGCGTTGCCAATCAGCGCGACAGATTTCGCCTCGCCCGCCTTGGTCCAACGGTCGATCATAGACAGCGCATCATCCAGAGAATGGGTAATCTCATCGACATAACGGGTGCGCTTGCGGAATTCGGCGCGGGTTTCGTCGCACTCCACAGCCAGACAGCAGGCCCCGGCAAAGACGGCTGCCAGCGGCTGCGCCCCGCCCATGCCACCAAGGCCCCCGGTCAGAATCCACCGACCTTTCAGATTGCCGTCGTAATGCTGCCGCCCGGCTTCGGCAAAGGTCTCATAGGTGCCCTGCACAATCCCCTGTGTACCAATGTAAATCCATGATCCGGCAGTCATCTGCCCGTACATCATAAGGCCCTTTTTATCGAGCTCACTAAAGTGGTCCCAGGTGGCCCAGTGCGGTACAAGGTTGCTGTTGGCGATCAACACACGCGGCGCATCCTTGTGGGTGCGGAACACACCCACCGGCTTGCCGGACTGCACCAGTAGGGTTTCGTCCTGTTCCAGAGTCTTCAGCTCGGCTACGATCCTGTCAAAATCTTCCCATGTGCGCGCCGCCCGGCCAATGCCGCCATAGACCACCAACTCGTGCGGGTTTTCGGCGACATCGGGATGCAGGTTGTTCATCAGCATTCGCATCGGCGCTTCGGTCAGCCAGCTTTTGGCGCTTATCTCGGTGCCGGTGTCGGGATAGATATCGCGTGTGTTGTGGCGTGGGTTGGTCATTGTCATGCTCCTTCAGGCCAGCAGATGGCCGGCGATGATATTGCGTTGAATTTCGGATGAACCTTCGTAAATGCGCATGATCCGCAGGTCGCGGGTGATACGCTCGATCGGGAAATCGCGGGTATAGCCATAGCCACCGTGGATTTGCAGCGCGGTATCAGCCACCTTATCGGCGACTTCCGATGCCTTGAGTTTTGCCATGGCGGCAGCCTCGGAAAACCGTTTCCCCGCCTGGCGTTGTCGTGCCGCCTCCAACGCCATCAGCCGCGCGGCGCGCAATTCCAGCGCCGCATCGGCCAGCATCCATCGAATGCCCTGTTTGGCGCTTAATGCCTCGCCACCAATCACGCGGTCCTTTGCATAGGCCTTTGCTGCATCCAGCGCCGCCTGCGCCATGCCAAGGCATTGCGCGGCCACTTCCACCCGACCATTATCTAGCACCTGCATCGCGGTCTTGAACCCTTGGCCCTCGGCCTCGCCCAGCAGGGCATCCTCGGGAAGGTGACAATCAAGGTTCAGCGTAAACACATGCCCGCCTTTCAGACCCATGGTTTTTTCAGGCTTGCCAGCCTCAAACCCCGGCGTGCCTTTGGGCAGGATAAATGCCGAAACCCCCCGGTGCCGCGCCGCCGGATCGGTGACCGCATAGACCACCACAAAATCCGCCACGCCGCCGTTCGAGATGAAACACTTGGTGCCCTTCAGGTACCAGCCCTCCCCGGACCTTACAGCTCGTGTCCGCATATCCGCCGGGTCGCTGCCAGCGGTGGGCTCGGTCAGGGCAAAGGCGCCCAGCCTTTCGCCGGTTGCCGCCTCGGGCAACAAATCGGCTTTCTGTGCCTCGGTCCCGCCAATCAAAATCGAATCCGTTGCCAGATAATGCGCCGTCAGCGCCGATGCGGTCGAGCCACAGCCCCCTGCCACAATCTCGACCGCGCGCAACAGCGCCTGCGCCGAGATATCCGCGCCGCCATGAACTTCGGGCAGGTTCGCCCCCAACATCCCGGCCCCGGACAGAACCTTTAGCTGATCATGCACAAAGGCGGATGTCTCGTCGGTTCGCTGAGCAAGCGGCGCAATCCGTTCATCCACGACCCGCTCCAGCAGATCGCAGAACAGCCGCTCGTCGTCACTCAGCATGTGCCACAGATCGCTCATGCCACCACCCCGGCCTTTTTCAGGTCTTCAAACCGTGCCGCATCGACGCTGCAGAATGCCTGCAAGATCTCTGCTGCATCTGCGCCAAGTCCGGGCGCCGGGCTGTATGTCATCAGTTTCACGCCGTCAAACTGCACCGGCTGCGGAACCACCGGCGCCTGCCCCAGAACGCCATGCGGCAACATCTGCACCAGCCCACGCGCCCTGGCGTGCGCGCTGTCGCTGGCCTGCGCAATGCCCCAGATCGGGGCGCTTGGCAGTTGCGCCTCGGCCAGGGCAACCATGGCCGCCTCGGTGTTCAATCCCTTGCTCCAGTCTTCAATCAGACTGCGCAACTCGGGTTCGTTTTCCGTGCGTGCCTCATCGGTGGCAAAACGCGTTTCGTCGGGCAGGCCTGGTTGACCGATAAGCGTGGATAAACGGGCAAATTGCGCCGGTGTCAGAACCGCAATCACCACCTGCCCGTCAGCGGTTTCAAAGCAGCCAAAAGGTGTCGACAGCGGATGCCGGTTTCCCACCCGTTCGGGCGTCTTATCCGCGTAGAAGTGCAAGGCATGGCTGGTGGTCAGCATCGAATAAAGTGCGTCATACATCGCCACGTCCAGAGTCGCCCCTTGCCCGGTGCGCGCCTTTTGAACCAGCGCTGCCATGATCGCCCAGGACCCGAAAAGCCCACCCACCAGATCCGCCACCGACTCGCCGGTTTTCAGCGGCGCGCCACCGGCCTCGCCCGTCGCGGCCATCAGCCCCGACATCGCCTGCACCACAAGATCATAGGCCGGCAGGTCGCGAAACGGCCCGGTCTGGCCAAAGCCCGAAACGCTGCAATAGATCAGCCCTGGTTTGGCTTTGCGCAACACATCCGCGCCCAGCCCGATCTTTTCAGCCACTCCGGGGCGGAAGTTTTCAACCACCACATCACATCCGGCGGCAATCTCTTGCGCCAACGCCAGCCCTTCGGGTGATTTCAGGTTCAGGGAAATGCTTTTCTTGCCGCGATTGTTCAGTGTGAACAATGCACTTTCACCCTGCTGAAAAGGCCCGATATGGCGGTAATCATCACCCCTGGGTGGCTCCAGCTTGATCACGTCGGCCCCCAGATCGGCCAGCAGCGCCGTGCAATACGGCCCAGCCAGAACGCGGGTCAGGTCCAGCACCTTGATGCCTGCAAGTGGCGTCATCCCAACACTCCTTCGCGCGCCAGTCGGTCGATCCGACCCAGCAAATCGGCCAGAGGCACGCGGGTTTCATCGGCGCGCTCGTGCAGATAAGGCCAGGGCGCGCTTTCCTGCATATAGGTGGATTGCGCCAGTTCCATCTGGATGGCGTGAAAGCCTTTTTCGGGTATTCCATAGTGCCGCGTGGTCCAGCCGCCCTTGAAACGGCCATTGCTGATAGAGGTATAGCCCCTGGCTGCGCCACACACGTCCTCAACCGTCTGTGCAATCACCGGCGCACAGGTCGTGCCTTCATTTGTCCCGATATTGAAATCGGGCAGGGTGCCGTCAAACAGAAACGGAATACGCGACCGTATGGAGTGGCAGTCATAAAGAACGACCACCCCGTGCAATGCGTGCACGCGTTCCAGCTCGGCCTTTAGCGCGGCGTGATAGGGCGCATGCCATGTTTCGCGCCGGTGCTCGATTTCCACGCCCGAGGGCGGTTGATCCCAGATGTCATTGCCATCAAAATCGGTCAACGGTACAAGGCCGGTGGTGTTCTGCCCGGGGTACAGGCTGGCCCCTGACGGGTCGCGGTTGGCGTCGATCACATAGCGATGAAATTTGGCGCGCACCACCGTGGCACCGGGCAACAGCCCATCATACAGCTTGTGAATGTTCCAGTCAGTATCGTCCAGCCCACGCCCGCGCTCGTTCAATTTCGCGCGAACATCCTGTGGAACATACGTTCCCGTATGCGGCATACCCAATACGACGGGGCCACCGCCCTTGATCACTTCGACCGCGTCCATCATGCCTCTCCCAGTATCATGTTCAGCCCGGTGGCACTTACAAGCGCCCCGTCACGGATCAACTCTGTTGCTGCCTGAAGATCCGGTGCCAGATACCGGTCGGCTTCCAGCGCCGATACCGCCTGACGCAACCGCTCCACGGCCGCTTGCAACGCCGCGCTGGTCTGTAGCGGAGCGCGAAAGCCGATGCCCTGTGCGCCGCAAATCGCCTCGACCCCCAGAATGGAATTCAGGTTGGCATTCATCCGCGCCAGCCGCCGGGCCGCGTGGGCGGCCATGCTCACGTGGTCCTCCTGGTTGGCACTGGTCGGGGTGGAATCCGTGGAGCAGGGATTGGCCAGATGCTTGTTTTCGCTCATCAGCGCGGCTGTGGTCACCTCGGCAATCATCAGGCCCGAATTCAACCCCGGTTCGGGCGTCAGAAAAGGCGGCAGATCAAAGCTCAGCGTTGGGTCTACCATCAGCGCCACGCGTCGTTGGGCAATCGCGCCCAATTCAGCAATTGCTATTGCAATCTGATCCGCGGCAAAACCCACCGGTTCGGCATGGAAATTGCCGCCCGACACGATCCTGCCCCCGGAAGGGTCGTCCTTGTCTACCAGAACCAAAGGGTTGTCCGTGACCGCATTCGCCTCGACCTGCAACACCTCACCGGCGCGGCGCAGCAGATCAATCGCAGCGCCTGAAACCTGCGCCTGGCAGCGGATGCAATAGGGGTCCTGAACGCGGGTATCGCCGTCGCGATGGCTTTCGCGGATCTCAGAGCCGTCCATAAGGGCGCGCTGTGCGCGGGCGGCCTCGATCTGGCCGCGATGGCCGCGCAACGTATGAATTTCATCGATCAAGGGGGCGGTTGATCCCATGATCGCATCTGTTGAAAGTGAAGAGGTCACGATGCAGCTTTGTGCATTGCGCCACGCGCCCCACAGACCCACCAGCGCGCAGGCGGTGGAAAACTGTGTGCCGTTAATCAGCGCCAGCCCTTCTTTTGGGCCGAGAACGATTGGCTTCAGCCCGGCCTGGCTTAGGGCCTGACTGCCCGACAGGCGCTGACCGCTAAAAATCGCCTCGCCTTCACCTAGCATCACGGCGGCCATATGGGCCAGCGGCGCCAGATCGCCCGAGGCACCGACCGACCCCTGATCCGGGACCACCGGTGTCACACCTTTCGCCAACATACGTTCGATCAGGTCAATCGTGGCCCATTTCACACCCGAGGCCCCGCGCCCCAGCGACATCAGTTTCAGCACCATCATCAACCGGGTGGTAGCCACATCCATAGGCTCGCCCACACCGCAGCAATGCGACAGGATCAGGTTGCGCTGTAATGTCTCGGTCTGCTCGGCGGGGATCTTGACGCTGGCCAGTTTGCCAAAGCCGGTATTGACGCCATACACCGCCACGTCACCTTCTGCCGCACGGCGCACCAGCGCCTCGGCATCCTCAACCGCTGGTCGGACCGAGGGGTCCAGAGACACGGACAGACCCTGCCGCCAGATCGTCTCTAGCTCGGTCAGCGTCACCGCACCGGGTGTCAGTACCTTACTCATCCCTCACCTCCGAAAATCCGTCGATACAGCGGGTTAAACCCAATGCGATAGGCCAGTTCGGCAGGCCGCCCCACATCCCACACCGCCAGGTCGGCGCGCTTGCCGGGGGCGATAACGCCCGTGTCATCCAGCCCCAACGCCTGTGCCGCATGGCGCGTCACCCCGGCCAGCGCCTCTTCCGGTGTAAGGCGAAACAGGGTGCAGCCCATGTTCATCACCAGCAAAAGCGACGCCAGCGGTGACGAACCCGGATTGCAGTCGGTCGCCAGCGCCATCGGCACGCCGTGTTTGCGGAAGGCCGCCACCGGCGGCACCTGCGTTTCGTGCAGAGTGTAAAACGCTCCGGGCAGCAGAACCGCCACGCTGCCGGATTTTGCCAGCGCCATGGCATCGGACTCATCGGCATATTCAACGTGATCCGCCGACAAAGCACCAAATTCCGCGGCCAGCTGTGTGCCGCCGATATTGCTTAGCTGCTCGGCATGCAGCTTCACCGGAAGGCCTAGGGTGTGCGCCTTTTCAAACACTGGCCGCATTTCTTCGACCGAAAATGCAATCCCTTCACAAAACCCGTCAACCGCGTCGACCAGCCCCTCGGCGTTGGCCTGCTCCAACGCGGGCAGGCAGACCTGGGCGATATAATCCGCCGCGCGGCCCTGATACTCGACCGGCAGTGCATGGGCGCCAAGAAACGAGGTTTTTACCCGCACTCTGCGCTGCCCTTCAATCGCCCGCGCCACCCGCAGCATCTTCAGCTCGGTTTCAACCTCCAGCCCATAACCTGACTTAACCTCGATCACCGAAACGCCTTCGGCCAGCAACGCATCGACAAATCGCAGCGCCCCTGACAGCAACTCAGCCTCGGATGTTTCGCGCGTTGCGCGCACGGTCGAAACAATCCCGCCACCGGCGCGCGCAACTTCTTCATAGCTTGCCCCGTTCAGTCGCATCTCAAATTCACCGGCACGGTTGCCGCCGTGCACAATATGAGTGTGGCAATCAATCAGTGCGGGCGTAATCAGTCGGCCCGCCATATCTTCGCCGGGTATATCATGGTCTGTGGGCAGATCGGTTTCGGGTCCCACCCAGCAGACAACTCCGCCCTCAACTGCAACAGCGGCGTTCTCGATCAACCCGTAAGCCGGGCCGTTCGTCATTGTGGCAACTGTCGCATTTCTCAGCAGCATAGCAAGGAACCGTCTTGATTTGGAAAGTTGTTGGCGATATTATGTATAGACATAATAATCTGTCAAGACGGGAAAATGGGCATGACAACACTTTGGGCTTCACAGGCTTTGCTGCCGTCGGGCTGGAAGCACGACGTGGCGGTAGACATTGACGCGACGGGCCATATCGCCAGCGTTACGCCCAATCAGCCCGCCTGCGGATACCGCACCGGCATCCTGTTGCCCGCGCCCGTCAATGCCCATTCCCATGCGTTCCAGCGCGCCATGGCCGGCCTGACCGAGGGCCGCGGCCCCGACCCAAGCGACAGCTTCTGGACGTGGCGCAAACTGATGTACCGCTTCCTTGACCTGCTCACCCCTGATCAGGTGCAGGCCATCGCTGCCTTGGTTCAGATGGAAATGCTTGAAGCCGGGTATGCCACCAACGTCGAATTCCACTACCTGCACCATCAGCCCGGCGGGGTGCCCTATGCCGACCTGTCGGAAATGGCTCAACGCATCATCGCCGCCTCAGATCAGACAGGCATCGGCCTGACCTTGCTGCCGGTGCAGTACCAGTATGGCGGCGTCGACAAGCGTGACCTGACCAGCGGTCAGATCCGTTTTGGCAACGATCCTGATCGCTTTGCCAAACTTGTACAGGATTGCCGCGGGGCGCTGAAATCCCTGCCTGGCGACGCCCGTCTAGGTGTGGCCCCGCACAGCTTGCGCGCCGTCGCACCCGAGGCCGTAAGACTTGCCCCGCAACTGGCCGCCGGTGGTCCGGTGCATATGCATCTGGCAGAACAGGTGGCCGAGGTCGATGAAATCATTGCCGCATATGGCCAGCGCCCGGTTGAATGGCTGCTGGAAAATGCCCCGGTTAACAACCAGTGGTGCCTGATCCATTGCACCCAGATGCAACCGCATGAAACTATCGCTCTCGCGCAGACCGGCGCAGTTGCAGGCCTGTGTCCTATCACCGAAAGCAGCCTGGGCGACGGCATTTTTGACGGTGTCCGCTGGCTGGAGGCGGGCGGGCGCATTGCCCTTGGATCAGATTCCAACATCCGCATCGCCCTGTCGGAAGAGATGCGCACACTGGATTATTCGCAGCGCCTGCGCGACCGTTCTCGTGCCGCCCTGGCCACGCCAAATCACACAACAGGCCGCCGTATCTTCAGCGCAATCTGCGCCGGTGGTGCGCAGGCGGCGGGGCGCAATTCGGGTCAGATCGCAGCCGGTCAACTTGCCGATCTCACAGCACTGGATGACCGCCATATCGACCTGACGGGCCAGACCGGTGACAAGTTGCTGGATTGCTGGTGCTTTGCCGGGGACGACCGGATGGTACGCGATGTCTGGGCCGCCGGGCGGCACATGGTCGAAAACGGCCGCCACAAGGTGCGCGATGAAATCACCGCCGCCTATACCCGCGCCATGGAACCCCTCAGGGGCGCGATATGAGCCAGCCGCGATTTCGCAACTGGCAGGCCATTCAGGACGAGGTTTTGCGCCGCATCCACGCCCGCGACTGGCCCCCTGGCCATGTCATCCCCAATGAAGTCGATCTTGCGGCTGAATTCGGCTGTGCTCGCGCCACCGTCAACCGCGCGCTGCGGGCCCTGGCCGAGGCCGGAATGCTTGAACGCCGACGCAAGGCAGGCACGCGCGTGGCGCTGCACCCGGTCAGCCGCGCCACAGTTGATATTCCCGTGATCCGGCAAGAAATTGAGGACCGCGGCCAAAGTTATACCTACCGCATGTTCAGCCGTAAAATTGCCCGCCCTCCGGTTTCGATACAGGCCAGGCTTTGCCCCGATTCCCCGGTCGATTGCCTGCATGTCACCGCCCTGCATCTCGCGTCTGGTGTGGCCTATGTGTTCGAGGATCGCTGGATCAACCTTGCTACCGTACCCGCCGCCGCGAACCAAAACTTTGATACCATCAGTGCCAACGAATGGTTGCTGGCCACGGTGCCCTACACCCACGGGGATATCAGCTTTACCGCCGAGGCCGCCGCCGGGGCCGAGGCCGATCTGCTGGGCACCGCACGCGGCGCACCGGTTTTCGTGATTGACCGCACCACATGGGACCATGACCGCGCCATCACCACGGTACGCCTGTCCTACGCACCGGGTTACCGGATTCGCACCTCTGTCGGCACACCCGTCTCTGTCTGAAATGCAGGATGGGCTTAACCCACGATACGGTACTTTTCAAAGTCAGCATGAAGCCGGTAATCTTCGCGTTTGTTACAAAGCGTGCAAATCTCAGTCATCGTTGGCCAATAGCGCCTGCAAGCCCGCGCGATAATCGGGATAGATCAGAGTTACACCGAGTTCATCCTTGATCCGCGCATTGCTGACCCGTTTAGACTCGGCATAGAAACTGCGCGCCATCGGGGTCATCTCTGCGTCCTCAAAGGATATTTCGGGCGGTATTGGCAGGCCCAGCAACTCTGCGGCATAGCCAATCACATCCTGCGGCGGGGCAGGGTCATTATCACACAGGTTATAGGCCTGCCCTGGATTCGGTCGTCTGATCGACGCCTCAAGCACCTGCGCGATATCTTCAACGTGAATCCTGCTAAAAACCTGATTTTCTTTTATAATCCGTCGCGCCGTGCCCTGCCGCACCTTTTCAAACGGCCCGCGACCGGGGCCGTAAATGCCGGCCAGCCGAAAAATATGCAGGGGAAGTGAAGCTATTGATTTCCATTGATTTTCTGCATCCACCCGCATCTGTCCGCGCCGGGTTGAGGGTGCCAGTGGCGTATCTTCATTGACCCACCCCCCCTGATGGTCGCCATAAACCCCGGTCGTCGAAAGGTACCCAGCCCATTCCAGATTTGGTGCTATAGATTTGATTTCACTAGAGTATTTGTTCAAGATTGGATCGCCTTCGGCATCCGGCCCCGCAGAAATCAGCAGATGTGTTGCAGTATCAAAGGCCTTGCCCAAATCCCCGTCGGGCCAAATCACCGGGATAACGCCCTCATCCTCCAAAGCACTGGATTTGCCGGGGTTTCTGGTTGTGCCATAGATCGTCCAGCCCTGAAGCACCAACCGTTTCGCCAGTGCCCGCGCCGAATACCCGTGCCCGAATGAAAGAAGTGTTTTGCTCATGGCCCCTTAATGTAATGGCCGTGACGATTTGACAAGGGCAGCTTCAACAGATTGAAAACAAGTCAGAAAATCAGGAATACATCCGCTTTTTCCGCGCGCGCGTTTCGGAGGTTCCTTCGTCTGATCCATCATGGAACGTCCCGAACCAACGGTCCCAGGGCATCTCTTGATTGCCGTAATTACACTCGTAATACCTGTGATGCAGCTGGTGATAAAACGTCCCCAAGGCCAGCCTGCGTTTGTCGCGGATCAGCAGATCTTCGTATCCCGTATGGGTCATCGCCGCCCCCGGCCCCTGATAAAGAACGTGAAAAATCAAATGGATGGGATGACTGGCCACAACCCAATGAATGCACAGGGTGGTCAGATAGATCAGATGCTCGACCGGATGCATCGAAAAGCCTGACCATGGCCCGATATTGACATTGCGATGATGCAGCGAGTGCACGTGCTTATAAAGAACCGGCACATGCAGCAACCGGTGCACCCAATAGAAGTGAAACGCACTCCAGATCGGGATCAGCACCAATGCCAGAACGAACCATACCGGGTTCGAGCTAAAGCTGATAACCGGTGCAAAACCGTTCGCCATCAACCACATGGTCACCACCTGAAACGCCGTCAGCTGTGCCACACCCGACCCCAGCGACCAGAAAACGTTATCATGCACCTGGTTCGAAAAATTCCATAAACGGTTGCCTTTGGCCTGATCGCGTTTGTCGAACTTCAGGGTTTTGCCCTGGCCCCTGCGCATATAAAAATACCAGTGTAGCCCGCCTGCGATGACAACCATTAGCCCCATGTTCACGGCCCAGGTCTGGAATATCCACCCGAAAGCAAAGGTTTGCGCGGCCTCAAGCGACGGGTACAACAGCCACCAACTCAGCACTGCCAGAATGACCAGCATCACGCGCTCGCTCAGTGTCAGCCAGTTGCGGACAAACCAACGGGCGACAAAGCCCGGGTTAGGTGGCCACTTGAAAATCGACGGATCTGCGAGCGGCAGGTCGGGGTGATAGTTCCACTCGCGCGATTGGTTGCCTGTGTTGTCAGACATTTTTTAGCTCCAAGATCAAGGCATTGAACTGAACTAGCTTGCGTAGTTCGAGCCTTCCTCGTCCAGAATTGCCTTGAGTTCCGACAAATGCTTCTCGGCTTGGCCAGGGTAATTTTCAATATCAACTGCCGTCTGCTCGGCAATCTCATCTGACAACAGCCGCAGGGGCTGCCCTGTCCAAAGCGCCTTGATATAGGTCTCGCAGGCGCGTTCAAAATAATACATCCGGTTAAAGGTTTCAGCCACCGTCTGTCCGATCACCATGATGCCGTGATTACCCATCACCAACACGGTTTGTTTCGGATCTTGCAGGTTGGAACAGCACCGTTCGGCCTCTTCTTCAAACGCTAACCCGCCGAAATGGTCATCCACAGCGACACGGTTAAAAAAGGTCGCTGTATTCTGATCGATCGGCGGCAGGGTGCTATCCGCCAGTGACGCCAACACAGTGGCATAGATTGAGTGCACATGCAGCGCGCAGCGGGCATGCGGGCACATCCGGTGCAGCGCCCCGTGCAGACCCCAAGCCGTGGGGTCAGGCGCGTTGGGCCCTTCCAGCGTTTCAGGGTCATTGGCATCCAGCAGCAACAGGTCGCTGGCCTTGATCCGGCTGAAATGCATCTGATTGGGGTTCATCAGGAACTGCGTGCCGTCGTCATTCACCGCAAGTGAAAAATGGTTTGCCACGGCTTCGTGCAGGTTCAGCCGTTCGGTCCAGCGAAAGGCGGCAGCCAGATCGACGCGCGCTGGCCAATGGTCAAGGTTGGGGCGAAGTTCGGTAACGGACATGGTTAAGTGCTCCTTGAAAGGTTGGCTGAAATCGTGCCTCTGAACGCGCCACTTTACCAACGAAAAAAACGCAGGCATGCTATAAGTCTGACTAATGGATGGATTATGCCAGTGCGCCAAACCCTGCCTCCGCTGAATTGGCTACGTGCGTTCGAGGCCTCCGCGCGCCATCTGTCTTTTACCGCCGCGGCGGGCGAATTGAACATGACCCAAAGCGCCGTCAGCCAGCAAATCAAAGCCCTTGAAGGGCACATGGGCCGAGCCCTGTTCCATCGCCGCCCCCGCGCCCTGGAACTGACCGAAACCGGGTCAAGCTATCTTCCTATCGTGAGGGATGCCTTTCGCACCCTGTCGCGTGGCACTCTGGCCGTGACCGGCGGGCGCGAAACCGTGGTGCAGGTGCATACCAACATGAGCTTTGGCACCTTCTGGCTGGCCCCACGATTGGGCCGGTTTTACGCCCGTCACCCCGACGTACGCTTGAACATTATCGCCGAACTGTGGGAACAGGCCGAGGGTATCGCACCCGGCGCAGATGTGGAAATCCGCTATTCCGTGCGCCCCTCCGAAGGGGTTGCAGCACAAAAGCTGGTGCAGGATTTCTCTTATCCCGTAGCCGCGCCTGGCTGGTCAGGCACGTTGCAGGACATACCCAACACAACACTGTTTGACTGCGCCAACCTTATGGCCACATGGGCGGCTTGGGGTGAAGAACAGGGGCTGGACTGGTCCGAGTTAAAAGTGACCTATGCCACCACCTATGCCATTGCCCTGTCGGCCGCTGTGTCCGGCGCAGGGCTGTGCATGGCGCATGACACCATCGCCGGGCACCTGATTGAAACCGGGCGGTTAGTGCGGCTTTTCGATCACCGGGCAAAGATGCAGGAGGCCTATTATTTGATCACCGCACCACACATGGCCGACATCCCCGGCGCACAGGCTTTTGTAAGTTGGCTGACCGATGAGATGGCGCAGGATCAAAGAGATCGCAATGCCGAACCTACATAACACGGACAAAGTTGCCGTTGAATGCTAGACCATGCCGGACCGCAGGTGGCCTTGATTCCGGGCTATGGGGCCAAGTCTGAAAAGGCTTCAAAGCGGCCGTGAGGCCACCCAAGCATACCCGTTGTCGCACAGTATGTATGTCTCGCGCAGGCCGTGGGGTTTGTCTGTGGGGGCTTGCAGGATATGTGCACCATGCGCTGTGGCTCGTTTGGCGGCCTCGTCGGGATCGGTTTGATACAGTCGGAATTCGGCACCTGCCCCGCGTGCACCGGCCTCGGGCAGCAGCCCTAAAAGCGGATTGGTTGAATAGGTGGGATCGGCATGCAGCTGCATCACCTGACCATGATAGGTCATGATCGCGAAATCGCGGGTCACCCGGTGGCCCTGCATGTCAAACACCGCTTCAAGAAACGCAACCTCGGCCGGGACATCGCGCACCAGAATATTCAATCCGACCCCTGTCAGGGAGGCCCCGAAATCCTCGGGACTGACGGTTTCATAGTCCATGCCGACCTCCTGTATCATCAAGCCGACAGGTAGCTTGAACACCCCCTCTGCCCGTGTCAACCTGTGGCACGTGAACAGAACCCCCAGAGGAATGACATGACGTTGATCGACCAGACCACCGGGGTGAAAACGCCCAAGGTTCCCGGAGCTGAAAACTTTACACAGGCTGGGGCCGCGGTGGACCGGTTGATCGAGCTTTATGACACAGCATCAAAGTTTCTCTGTGCCGAGTTTGCCGGGGTCATGCAGGGCACTGTTCCGCTTCAGCGTATCCGTGCTTTTTATCCTGAAATCCGCATCACCACGACAAGCTTTGCCAAGATCGACAGTCGGCTCAGTTTTGGCCATGTGCCCGAACCGGGCACGCATGCCACAACAGTCACCCGGCCTGACCTGTTTCGAAAATATCTGGAGCAGCAGATTGATTTGCTGCTGTGCAATCATGGTGTACCGGTCTGCATTCGCGTGTCGGACACGCCTATGCCAGTACATTTTGCGGTGGCCAATGATACCTCGATTTCCGTTCCGCAAGAAGGCGCTGCCGATTTTATCCTCCGGGACGTGTTCGACGTGCCGGACCTCAGCACCACCAATGATGAAATCGTCAACGGAACCAACAAACCCGCCACCGACGGTGCGGAGCCGCTGGCGCCTTTTACCGCGCAACGTGTAGATTATTCACTGGCGCGCCTGTCGCATTACACAGACACGGACCCCAAACATTTTCAGAACCACGTTCTGTTCACCAACTACCAGTTCTATGTCTCCGAGTTTGAGGGCTATGCCCGCAAGATGCTGGCCGATCCCGAGAGCGGCTATACCGCTTTTGTCAGCACCGGAAACACCGTAATCACCACGCCAGATGGTCATCTGGAAACGCCCGACAAGCTGCCGCAGATGCCATCCTATCATCTGAAGCGGTCCGATGGGTCTGGCATTACGCTGGTCAACATCGGGGTTGGGCCGTCGAATGCCAAAACCGCGACCGACCATATCGCCGTGCTGCGCCCTCATGCCTGGATCATGGTTGGCCATTGCGCGGGTCTGCGCAATTCTCAGTCGCTTGGAGACTTTGTTCTGGCCCATGCCTACCTGCGCGAAGACCGCGTGCTTGATGCCGATCTGCCGGCCTGGGTTCCCATCCCGGCGTTGGCTGAAATCCAGATCGCGCTTGAACAGGCAGTGGCGGCCGAGACCAAACTGGAAGGGTATGACCTGAAACGCATCATGCGAACAGGAACCGTGGCCAGCCTGGACAACCGGAACTGGGAATTGCGTGATCAGTCCGGCCCGGTACAGCGCCTCAGCCAAAGCCGCGCCATCGCTCTGGATATGGAAAGTGCCACAATTGCCGCCAACGGGTTCAGGTTTCGGGTTCCCTATGGCACGCTTTTATGTGTCAGCGACAAGCCCCTGCATGGCGAATTGAAACTACCAGGAATGGCCAGCGATTTCTATAATAAGCAGGTTTCGCGCCATCTTATGATCGGGATTCGCGCCATGGAAACCCTCAGCAAAATGCCGCTGGAACGTATCCATAGCCGAAAGTTACGCAGTTTTAGTGAAACGGCCTTCCTCTGACCTGGCGTAAATCGGCACAAAATGCACGAATTTCCCTTGCTTTTGCCCACTATTCATTGTGTTTGTTCGCTACATACAGTTAAATCACGCGCATGAGGCCCATATACAGGGCAGTTGAAGGAGACTATAAAATGGCAAAACCAATGACCAAAACACAACTTGTTGCCGCCCTGGCCGAAGAAATGGGCAGCGATAAGAAATCTGCAGGCAATGCACTGGATTCAGTAATCGCAATTATCACCCGCGAAGTTTCGGGTGGCGGTGCGGTAACCCTGCCGGGCGTTGGCAAAATTTATTGCCGCGAACGCCCCGAGCGTATGGTGCGCAACCCTGCCACCGGCGAGCAGATCAAGAAAGAAGCAGACAAGGTCGTCAAGATGACCATCGCCAAAGCGCTCAAAGACAGCGTCAACGGCTAAGCCTGCATCTTGCTGAGTTTTGGAAAAGGGTCGCCCGATGGGGCGGCCTTTTTCTGTTTGGTCAGTATTAACCGTTTCGTAAAACGCACAAAGTATCCGTATTTCGCCCGAAATTTCGACGTATCCCTGATAAAGAAAGCAACCGCGGCTTTCTGGTTCGAAGCGCGTTGCGTGGTCCGGGCGGCGGCAGAGCAAGAGGTAAAATACTGATCCAGAGCAATCTGGATGCGGGCCCCTGCAAAAACCTATGGACTGGCGGCGGGGACATCATCCCGCCTCGCCCCTTCCAGAACAGTATCGTGTGCAACGCCAAAGGCTGTTCTGAAATCACGATGCTTACGCAGCGCCTGATCAAAAATCGGCCTGACCCGCCTTCTGAATTGTGAAACCAGCCTACCTTTTCTTTCCCCTTTCCCTGTGGCAAGGCTGTCGCGAGCAGCATCAGAGGCAACTGGCAGCATGGACATTCGTGCAATCATCATGGGGCTGGCCTTTGCGGTCATGTGGTCCAGCGCTTTCACGTCGGCCCGCATCATCGTGGCTGCCGCGCCGCCCCTGACCGCCCTTTGCCTGCGTTTTCTGATCTCGGGCCTGCTGGGCGTTCTGATTGCCAGAATGCTGGGCCAAACCTGGAAACTCACACGTAATCAATGGCGCGCGACAATCGTTTTCGGCATCTGCCAGAACGCTCTGTACCTCGGCCTGAATTTCGTTGCGATGCAATCGATCGAGGCGTCCCTGGCGGCCATTATCGCGTCGACCATGCCCTTGCTGGTGGGGTTGGCAGGTTGGTTGATCTTTGGGGAACGCATCGGGTTCCTGGGAATTCTGGGCCTTCTTGCAGGGGTTGTGGGCGTTGCAATCATCATGGGATCACGCCTTGAAGGTGGCGTTGACATGTATGGGCTCACACTCTGCGTTCTTGGGGTGATCGCGCTTACCTTTGCAACGCTGCTGGTGCGAGGTGCCACTTCGGGCGGCAATTTCCTGATGGTTGTCGGGCTGCAAATGCTGGTGGGCAGTGCAGTGTTGGGGGCCGTGGCCGTGACTACAGAAACCATCGAAATCAACTGGAGCTGGCAGCTGATCGCCGCGTTTGCCTATACCACCCTTGTCCCTGGGCTTGCAGCCACGCTGGTTTGGTTCCTACTGGTCAACAGAATTGGTGCGGTCAGGGCCGCAACCTTCCACTTTCTCAACCCGTTTCTGGGGGTGGCGATCGCCGCGCTGATCCTCAGCGAGCAGCTGGGCACGCGTGACATCATCGGCGTGGCGGTTATCGCTGCGGGCATTCTGGCGGTTCAGCTGTCAAAGCAGCGGCGCCTGACAAACTAAAGCGTCACGCCGTTAGTCCGAAATAGCAAAAAAGGCGAGGCGCTTTGGGCTATGTGTTCTGCCGGTAAAAAAACCCCGCCATGAAGGCGGGGCATAGGTGTAGTGCCTTACGTCAGGCCGCAGGCACCGGCGGTATTTTATTGGATGACAGATCAGTTCGGCCGATCGGCCATTTCGGCGCGGATTTGCTGCCTTAACAGATCAATCGGCACCGTCTTGCCGTCGCGTTTGAAGCACCAGTAGGTCCAGCCATTGCAGCTTGGCGCACCTTCCAGATGGGCCCCGACCTGATGGATGCTGCCCTTGATCGCGTCGCCAATCAGCGTGCCATCGGCGCGCACCTTTGCCTTGTGTCGCTTGTTCATCGAGTACAGCTCTTCGCCGGGGCGTAGCATGCCACGCTCAACCAGTTGGCCAAAAGGCACACGTGGCTCGGCTCGTTTGCTGACCGATACCTGCAGCGCTTCGCGGTCCAGCTTGCGGGTGTTTGCCAGCCGTTTCTCGGCCACCTTGCGATAAGCCTCTTCGCGTTCGATGCCGATGTAATCGCGGCCCAGCATCTTGGCGACAGCACCCGTCGTGCCCGTGCCAAAGAACGGGTCCAGCACCACATCGCCCGGATTGGTCGATCCCACCAGCACCCGGTGCAGCAGGCTTTGGGGTTTTTGCGTCGGGTGGGCCTTGTCACCCTCCTCGTTTTTCAGGCGCTCATGCCCGGTGCACAGCGGCAGCACCCAGTCGCTGCGCATCTGCACGCCTTCATTCAGCGATTTAAGTGCCTCATAGTTGAAGGTGTATTTGCCGCCTTCTTCCTTGCTGGCCCAGATCATCGTTTCATGCGCATTGGTAAACCGTTTGCCGCGAAAATTCGGCATTGGGTTCGATTTGCGCCAGATCACATCATTCAGGATCCAGAAGCCTTCGTTCTGCAACGCCGCTCCTACCCGAAAGATGTTGTGATAAGAGCCGATCACCCAAATAGCCCCATCGGGTTTGAGCAATCGGCGCGCCGCCTTGAGCCAGTCTTGGGTGAATCTGTCATAGGCGGCGAATGAGGAAAATTGATCCCAGGCGTCGTCAACCGCGTCCACCTGGCTATTGTCGGGGCGATGCAGGTCGCCTTTCAATTGAAGATTATAGGGCGGATCTGCAAAAATAAGGTCAATCGACGCTTCGGGCAGACTGTTCATCACCTCGAGGCAATCGCCACTGAGAATCGTATTAAGAGGAAGCGCAGATGCGCCCTTTGTTTTGGTCATAGTCTTCATTTCTGCCTCTGGTCCCGGCGCGTTACTGCGCTCTGGTTGTTGAGGTCAAAGATGAGTCAAAGCTGATTCGCCGTCAATTTCTTTTTTGAATCAAATGCTTAGTTATTTTTCTTGATACAAGATGTTGTGGACTGGCTTGAATGAACGTCTATGGTGTGGGGTCACCCCAAGATTTTGCAACGCCTCTCTGTGGCTTTTTGACGGGTATCCGGCATTAGTTTCCCATCCGTAGCCGGGAAACTGTTGCGCCAAAGCCCACATGATCCGGTCGCGCGTGATTTTTGCCACAATCGAAGCTGCCGAAATCGACAACGATGCAGCATCCCCCTTGATGATCGCACGCGCCGGTACGCTCAGGCCCTTCGGGATCATGTTGCCGTCAATCAGCGCCAGATCGGGCCTTTGGCGCAGCCCGGCCACGGCGCGTTCCATTGCCAGATGCGAGGCGCGCAGAATATTCAGCGCGTCGATTTCCTCAACCGATGCATGGGCAATCGACACATCGGCACGGGCCATCAGCAGGTCATGCAATGCCTCTCGCCGCTTTGGCGACAGCTTTTTGGAATCGTTCAGCCCCTGAGGGATGTCGGCAGGATCCAGAATGACGGCTGCCGCCGTCACCGGCCCGGCCAACGGCCCGCGCCCCACTTCGTCCACCCCGGCCACGCAGCGCGCGCCTTGGGCAAAGGCAGTCTCTTCGTAGGAAAAATCAGGTCCGGTCATGCCGCCAGAAAACACAGATGGCCCCGCAATGCAAAAAGGAAGGGTATCTACCCCTCCCTTTATCTGCTCAAACAGGTTCCGGCCTTTAGCGGCGACCGGGAAAAGTTTGCATTCCGTTACGGCTCAGACAACGCTGACTGTAAAAGGTTTGCCCGTTGCTACCCTGCCGCAAACACTTGGCTGGCAAGGCGCGGCGCTCGGCCCGGCGCTGGCCGTTGTGCCCAAAGACCTGACCGTTCCGACGGCCATTGTTCTGGCCCCAGACATCATGGTGGTGTCCCTTTCTATGACGCTGGTCACGGTGATGTTTTTTATGGTGATGGTCATGGTCGTTGTAGCGATGCGCTTTTCGGCTCCGGTCGTACCGGTACTGCTCGTGCGAGTAGTAATTATTGTTGCGTGCAGCGGCATCTCTGTCCCGCCTGCGTTTATCTTTTTTGTTGTCGGCAATGGCCGCCCCGATAATGGCCAGGGCCGCAACGCCGGCGATGATCTTTGTCGTGTCGTTAATTTCGGCGCGTGCGGGGGCTGCTGTCAGTCCGGTCACGGCCACCGAAGCCGCCACTACAATGCTGATGAACTTGCGATACATGGTCAGGTTTCCTTTCAGGTATCTTGGCAGAGTCTCCATGGTGCCAGACCTTGCATGGCCGGGCTTGATGACCTGAGAATGGGGTCTGCCTGCTCAGACAGACAATAACGGCCCGATGTTATCAGATAGCAGGAAATATCAGGGTCATTTCCTGTCACAGGTTATTGAATAGCTGTGTGGTTCTGCGCATCTTGTCCGCATGAAACACATCGTATGCACATTCACTCTCATATTTGGCGTCGCCGCCGCAGCTACTACGGCCCAAGCGGGCTGTACGGCTGAGTATAAAGCCAAGCGCGACAATCCTCTGGAACTTTTCTACGATGTCGCCACGATAGACGGCCCCTGCACGGTGGCCAATGCCACTGCTCAGTTGAAGGCGCAGTTGGCAGGCCGGGGCCTGAAATTGCTAAAGGTTATGTCAGTGCGCGAACAATAGAAACTTTTTGAAAAGGGGATGCCCTTGCGGGGATTAACCAGCACGGCCGCAGACGCACGCCGCTCGGGTAACCGGGTGGTACATCTTGGTATTATTGCCATTGTTCTGATCCTGACGCTTGCAGCGATTTTCCTGTTTCTCAGCCTGCCGGATGCCAACGCCTTTAATGCGCGGGTTGAACGGATATTTGTCGAAAACGATGCGCTGACTGCCAAGGGTGATATCAAGCTTCTGGAAATCCTGGCGCTGTCGGGCACAGCGTTTGCTGAAACGCTGACCAGCTACCGCATGGTTATATTTGTGCTGCTGGTTTTTGCCACGGCCCTTTTGGTGGCGGCGCTGGTCTTTCTGGTCATGCTGATCACCCTGAACCGCCGCATCGCCCAGATTGAACGCTCGGGTATTCAGGTCAGTTCCCTTCTGATCAGTCGCGAAGAGAAAACCGTCTACCTCAACAACATGGGTTTCAAACTGACCGATGCTGCAATGGAGACGCTATCAGTTCTGGCCGAGGCACGCATGGATGACGATGTGATGTCCGGCGCCGAGATCGAGGCGGTCATCTCGGGCCGCAGTGCCATAGATTGCGAAGAGGCCGCCGGCGCTACCCGCATCAAACGCCTGCGCGATACACTGGGCAACCAACTGGTCAGTGAATTGCTGGTCAAGAACATCGCAAGGCGTGGCTACATGTTGGCTATCGACAAGGACGTCATCAAGGTGATCTGAGTAGGAGCCCACCCACCTCCCTCTTCGACTGGCCTGCGGCCAGCCTGTGACCAAAGGCAGGCGCGGCTGACGCCGCGCTGGACAGTCTGCGGCGCCTGGTACTTACGAAATCCGCGTACAAGCGTAACAGACCTTACATAGGTCAGCTTTAGATGGATTGGTGACCCCGGCAGGATTCGAACCTGCAACCTGCCCCTTAGGAGGGGGCTGCTCTATCCAGTTGAGCCACGGGGCCACGCGGCCTTCCATACCCGGACAAAAACTGTTTGTCATCGCCCGATTTGACGGTTTTTCATCGCTCTGGTTCGGTCTAGGCGCTTGATCCCGCTTTACTGTTCGCGGTAACACTTGGGAAACCCTTTCAGGACGATGCCCTTGACACGCCATGACAAACGCCCCCTGACGCTTCGTGATGTATCTGAGGCATCCGGCGTTTCCGAAATGACCGTCAGCCGTGTCTTGCGCAGCAAAGGGGATGTGTCGGATGCCACCCGCAAACGGGTTCTTGAGGCCGCCAAGCAGCTTGGCTATGTTCCCAACAAGATTGCTGGTGCCCTGGCCAGCCAGCGGGTTAACCTTGTGGCGGTGATCATTCCGTCAATGTCCAACCTGGTTTTCCCCGAGGTGATGACCGGTATTACTCAGGTTCTGGAAGAAACGGGGCTTCAGCCGGTTGTGGGCTTGACCGGATATTTGCCTGAAAAAGAAGAGAAAGTTCTATATGAGATGCTCTCGTGGCGTCCATCTGGCGTTATTATTGCTGGACTCGAGCATTCCGACGCCAGCCGCGCCATGCTGCGGGCGTCCGGCATCCCGGTGGTCGAGATCATGGATGTGGACGGTACGCCGGTCGACTCGGTTGTGGGTATTTCGCATCGTCGCGCGGGACAGAAGATGGCGCAGGCGATCCTCAAGGCCGGGTACGAACATATAGGTTTTCTGGGTACCAAAATGCCACTGGATCACCGCGCCCGTAAACGCTTTGAAGGTTTTACCGAAGCGTTGGCCAAAGCTGGTGTGGAAATCGCCGATCAGGAGTTTTATTCAGGCGGATCAGCGCTTGCCAAGGGCCGCGAGATGACTGCGGCCATGCTCAAACGTACGCCAGAACTGGATTTCCTTTATTACTCAAACGACATGATAGGGGCCGGCGGGTTGTTGTACCTGTTGGAGCAGGGCGTCGAAATCCCCGGGCAAATCGGACTGGCCGGGTTTAATGGCGTGGATCTGTTGCAGGGCCTGCCACGGCAACTGGCCACAATGGACGCCTGCCGTCTTGAGATTGGCAGGAAAGCCGCTGAAATCATTGCTACCCGTGCCGAGGGAAACGACGACGGTGACCCTGTCCGCATCGCATTGGAACCGAAAATCAGTTACGGGGATACGCTTCGCCGTCGCTGAACCGTTTACGCAGCCAATCGGTAAAAGCTGAAATCTCAGGCCTGGGCGGCCCATGGTCGGCTTTTTCAACCAGGTAATGTGACTGCCCGAACGGCACTGGCTGCCCCACCTTTGCGATGGGTCTTCCTGCCGCGATTGCCGCATCCGCATAGCGTGTCATTATCGCAGCAATGCCATTTCCGGCGGCAACCATTTCAAGCGCGGCAATCGTGGTGTCGACGCACACCTCGAACTGCTGCGGAGGGGCAATCCCATGCTGATCGAAATAGCGGCTCCAGGTGTCTTCCAGCCCCAGAATGTGAATAAGCGACTGATCCGGCAGGTCGGCAGGCCCGGTGATTGCCTTGGCCCGATCTGCGCTGCACACCGGTGTGATACTTTCCTCTGACAGTTTCTCCACCTTCAGCCCGGGCCAATTGCCGTGTCCACTACGAATATCGACATCTACATCGTCATCAGCAATCGAGTCGGCCCAGATAGTTGATACCAGCCGCACTGCCACTCCGGGGTGCAATGCCTGAAATACGCCCAGTTGCGGTGCCAGCCACAAAACAGCGGTTGAAATTGGTACCCGTACGGTGATCGCCCGGGTCATTTCCGGACCGAACAGGCCCAATGTTGAAAGACTGAGATCCTCCAGCGCCTTGCGTACGGGAGGCAGATAGGCGTTACCCAGCTCGGTCAGTTTCAGGTTGCGGGGCCGTCGTACAAACAGATCGCAGCCCAGTTTTGTTTCGAGCGCCTTGATATGAAGGCTGACCGCAGTCTGCGTCAGGCCCAGCTCGTGCCCCGCCGCGGTAAAGTTCAACAGCCTTGCCGCAGCCTCGAATGTGCGTAGCCAGCTAAGGTTCGGTACTTGGGTGCCCATTTTTTTCCATAAATATTTTATGGCAATAGCCCATTAAATACTCATTTTTCTTTTCCAAAACAATCACCAAAACTATCCCTCAAGCAACACCCCCAAAGGGGAAACAACATGGGAGAACGGCAATGAAGATCGGATTCATCGGACTTGGGAACGTGGGCGGTAAACTTGCAGGTTCAATCCTGCGCAACGGGTTTGACCTGACAGTCCGCGACCTCAACGAAGACCTTGTTCAGGGGTTTGTGGCGCGTGGGGCAAAGCGTGCCGATAGCCCAAAAGAACTTGCCGAAATCTGTGATGTGGTCATTACCTGCCTGCCGTCGCCGGCTGCCTGTTCAGCAGTGATGGAGGCTGAAGATGGGATTCTGGCTGGCATCAGTAAAGGTAAGATCTGGGCCGAGATGTCGACCACGGATGAATCCGAGGTCAAACGTATCGCCGATCTGGTTCGTGCCAAAGGGGCCTCGCCCATCGAATGCCCGGTCTCGGGCGGTTGTCACCGGGCGGCCACCGGAAATATCTCGATCTTTGCAGGCTGTGATCGCGAAACCTTTGACCGTATGCTGCCCATGCTGACAACCCTTGGCCGGCGCGTGCTGCACACAGGCGATATCGGCAGCGCGTCAGTGCTGAAGGTCATGACCAACTATCTGGCGACCGCCAATCTTTTGACGCTTTGCGAAGCGCTTGTAACCATGAAGGCTGCGGGCATGGATCTGGCCACCACTTACGAGGCGATCACGATATCATCCGGTACGTCTTTTGTGGCTGAAACCGAAGGGCAGGTCATCTTGAATGGAAGTCGCGACATTTCGTTTACGATGGATCTTGTACTTAAGGATATCGGACTTTTCCACAAACTGGCGGAACAGCATGATGTTCCTTTGGAAATCAGCCCGCTGATGATCGATATCTTCAAAGATGGGCAAAAACGCTATGGTGAACGCGCCCAATCCGACGACATTATTCGCCGTTTGGAGGATGCGACGGGCCTGTCGATCCTTGCCGACGGTTTCCCTGCGGAAATGCTGGATGTTGAACCGGAAGAACCGGGGTACGAAGTTATACCCCGGGGGGCGCGGCACGCGGCCGAGTAAGCACAGGCGAAAATAGCGCCAGCATCAAGACAGGCTGTGACAGAGACCGCCCGCCTCTTGGGCGGTCTTATCTTTGTGTAAACCTTCTACAAGTATTTGGTTTGACCTGAAGGGGGCAGCCATGGCTGACTCTGCCCGGGTATTTTTGGATAGTTGTTATGTTTCTGCTAGCGGGTCTTTTAGGGGTGATGGCAGTCGGCGCATCTGCCTTCATCGGGCTGGATATGATGCCCGGAGACGATGACGATCAGGAAGAAAATCAAGATACTGCCACTAAAGGCGCTGGCGTTCATACTATGCCGGTTACTGATCTTCTGAACGATGCCTCTGAAGATCCGGGTGAAAGCGATGAAACCCCACATGAAACAGCCGGTTCCGACGACAACCCCGTTATGGGGCAGATTTCCAGTGGCGGTGCCGGGAACGATCTTATCGAAGGGACTTCAGGCATCGACATGCTGAACGGATATGCCGGTGACGACACGGTTTTGGGGTCCGAGGGCGATGATCATATCTATGGCGATGTCGGAAATGACGTGCTGGACGGCGATGCGGGTGATGACAATCTGCATGGTGGCGATGGCAACGACACTCTGATCGGGGGTGACGGTGCTGATACTCTGTATGGCCACAACGATGACGATAGCCTCTCAGGGGGAACGGGCGACGACAGCCTTGTTGGGAGCGCAGGCAATGATCTGCTTCTGGGCGGCGACGGCGATGATGCCCTGCATGGCGATCTGGGCGACGACACGCTTCATGGCGGGCAGGGGTCTGACACGCTTTTCGGCGGGTGGGGCAATGACGTTATCGACGGAAGGTCAGACGAACCGTCAGATTCGGTGACCAGCGACACCGACACCCACGATTTTCTTAACGGTGGTGGCGGTGACGATTTTATCATTGCGGGTCAGGGTGATGTCGTCACCGGTGGCCGCGGTTCGGACACAATAGCCCTGTCCGATTGGCTGGACCAGCCTCATCAGGCTGAAATCTTGGATTTCAACGTGGATGAGGATGGCTTGATGGTGATTTATGATCATGAAACGGATCCCGACCCCGAGGTTTCTTTGGAGAGGGACGAAATCGATGAAAGCCGTCAGCATCTGCTCTTGAACGGTGTTCGTATTGCCACGATCGCCAATGCGCAGAACCTGGGGCTTGAACACATCACCCTGATGACAGAAAATGATCTGAAAGCGTCAACGTTAACCTGACGCATTTGGCGATTTCTTCTTTTCTTCCGCTCGGATTTCCCCTATACGCGCTCATCTCCCGGGCTTTCGTCTGGGGGCATATCTCCACGGACCCTGCTGGACGACATCCCGGCTTGCGCCCTGAACCCTTAAATATAAGGAGACCCCGATGTCGATCACGACTGAAGAAAAAGACCGCGTCATGAAGGAATTCGCAACCAAAGAAGGCGACACCGGCTCGCCTGAAGTACAGGTTGCCATTCTCACCTCGCGCATCACAACGCTGACCGAGCATTTCAAAACCCATAAAAAAGACAACCATGGTCGTCGTGGACTTTTGAAAATGGTTGCTCAGCGCCGTAAGCTTCTGGACTACCTCAAAGGCAAGGAAGAGCAACGTTACCTCGACCTTATCAAGCGCCTCGGTATCCGCCGCTGAAGATTTCGATCCACAAGGATCAGGAAACGCCCGCTCTTATCCGAGCGGGCGTTTTTCGTTTCTGGCTGGAATTCAGAATGCAGCTTTCCACTGCTCGGTATCGATAAACCAACGCTCTTCCAGCACTTTTGCATCCTTCAGCCTGAACAATACCGCCAGCTGACTGCCGCCCGGCACCTTGTCGCTTTTCCACTCGATAATCGAGACAACTTCGCCCAACTCACCAATGTGACGGATCGAGGTGATTTCGAACCCCACCGGTAATGCGGTCCCAAGATTGTTCAGTGCGTTCCGAAAAGAAGCCTTGCCTTCCAGCACGTCATCCTGACCCGGCATTACAAAGATCATATCTTCGCAGTAATCCGAAATCAGTGTGTCCCAATCCCCACGTGCCACGGCATCCCATCCGCGCGCAACGATTTCAGCATCGCTTATGTTTTCTTTTTGAACGGTTTCAGCCTTTGTCAGGGTCATATCACACCTCCATTTTTTTGTGTGCTGCCAGCCTAGGAGGGTCGTGCTTTTAAAGATACCATCCGCATGCTGTATTTTACCTACAGTAGATGTAGTATTTGGCTTAAAGCACTTGCACGGTTGCCGGGAAACGTCGGCAAAACCAGATCGAAACTGGGGAAAGATTTGAATAAATCCGCATCAGGAAAAACCAAGCTCAGCGATAGGGAACGCGAGATCGCAGAGGCCTATGCGGACGGTGCAAGCTATCATCAAATTGCTGAAAGGCTTTGCATTGCCCCTTCCACCGTACGGACACATCTGTCGACAGTTTTTCGAAAACTAAATGTCTCATCAAAACTAGATCTGCACAAGCTTCTGGAAAATGCTCAGCGCAACAGCGACGACTATCATCAGATCCAAACGGCTTTACCGGAGAAGCCCTCAATTGCGGTCCTGGCATTCGAAAACATGTCGGGCGACCCCGAGCAGGAGTACTTTTCTGATGGAATATCCGAAGATATCATTACGGCATTGTCTCGGTCGCCGTGGCTTTTCATTATCGCTCGCAATACGACCTTCACCTATAAAGGTGAAAAGTTGGATGTACGTCATATCGCTGAAGAGTTGGGCGTCAAATATGTGCTCGAAGGAAGCGTGCGGCGTGCAGGTAACCGGATACGTGTCACAGCACAATTGATAGACGGCACGACGGGTGGGCACATCTGGTCAGAGCGTTACGACGGGCAGCTTGAGGATGTTTTCGACCTGCAGGATGAAATCACCAGAAGCGTTGTGGCCTCAATCCAGACCCGGGTGCACCTGACCGCAAGCGGCCCGGTTGAACGCAGCTCCCGTCCCGATCTGACGGTCTGGGAGCTTACCATGCGGGCATGGCACCTTTTGTATGATTTTACCCCGGAAAGCTTTGCTACGGCCACCACTCTGTTGCAGCGTGCGCTGGAGCATGATCCTGAAAGCGCCGAAGCAACTTTGGTCATGTCTCTCATTCACCATCACAGCGCATTGATGGGTTATGCAGAGGATTTCACAGAAACGATGACGCTTGCCCATGAACTGGGCCGTCGCGCGACGCGACTGGATGATCGCAATGAATATGCCCATTGGGCATATGGCATCAGTGGTTGGGGCATTCATAAGCACGAGGCTTCAATTGCGGCATTGGAGCGCGCGGTCGAACTGAACCCCAACTGTTCTTTGGCCTATGGCAGCCTTGGTACCGCCCTTGCGTTGGTAGGTCGCCTGGATGAAGCGATTGCAAATCAGGAAATCGCAATCCGATCCAATCCGCGCGATCCCAGTATCTTTTTCCGGTTCAGCGGAATTGCCTTTGCAAAATACCTTGGCGGCGATTTCGATGCGGCGGTGGAATGGTCGACCCGGGCAATTCACCGCATGCCGCAATGGTATTTTGCGCATCTGATTCATGCTGCCAGCCATGTACGTGCAGACAGAATTGCCGAGGCGAGGGCTGCGGTTGAAAGCTGTTACGAGGTTTTGCCCGGCACAAGAGTCGCCGATGCTAATCGCGTCCCTCTAAGGGATTTAGCAGAAATGCAACGATTCCGCGACTGTCTGCGTCAGGCAGGTTTAAAAGACTGACGATCATCTGAAACGTCGGCAACTCATTACTTTCCAAATGCTGCAAACTCCTGTATGGCCCCGTCCATCTGAGACGTGATGCCTTTGACCCCGGGCGCATGAATAAGATTGGGGTCGGCGGCAATGGGGCCGCCATTGAAACGGAAGACCCGGGATGGGCCTGGGAGTGCTTCCTTACAGGATATGAAAATGTTCAACGTAACAACTAAATCGATCGAGTGGGGCGAAGAGACCCTCACACTGGAAACGGGCAAGGTTGCCCGTCAGGCAGATGGCTCTGTCATCGCCACCCTTGGTGAAACCAGCGTAATGGCGAACGTGACTTTCGCCAAAGCCCCCAAGCCGGGCATGGATTTCTTCCCGCTGACTGTTCACTATCAGGAAAAATACTATGCTGCTGGCAAAGTGCCTGGCGGCTTTTTTAAACGCGAGGCACGTCCGTCTGAAAAGGAAACACTGACCGCGCGCCTGATTGACCGTCCGATCCGCCCGCTGTTTGTGCCTGGTTTCAAGAACGAAACACTGGTCATGTGCACAGTACTCAGCCACGATTTGGTGAATGATCCCGACATGGTAGCAATGATTGCCGCCTCGGCCGCGCTGACCATTTCGGGCGCGCCGTTCATGGGTCCGATTGCAGGCTGCCGCGTTGGTTTTGAGGATGGTGAATATATCCTGAATCCTACCGTCGACGACATGCATGATCTGCGCAACAATCCCGATCAACGTCTTGATCTGGTTGTCGCCGGCACCAAAGACGCCGTGATGATGGTTGAATCCGAAGCGTACGAGCTGTCCGAAGAAGAGATGCTGGGCGCGGTCAACTTCGCGCACGAGCAAATCCAGCCCGTTATCGACCTGATCATCGATCTGGCCGAGGCTACCGCCAAAGAACCGTTCGACTTCCAGCCGCCGGAATATGGCGATCTTTATGATGCGGTGAAAAAAGCCGGTGAAAAACAAATGCGCGCTGCATTTGCCATCACGGATAAGCAAGAGCGCACTACTGCGGTGTCAGCCGCACGTGATGCAATCAAAGAAGCGTTGACCGAAGAGCAGTTGGAAGATGCCAACCTTGGCTCGGCGATGAAAAAGCTTGAAGCCAGCATTCTGCGCGGCGACGTGGTGAAAACCGGCAAACGTATTGATGGCCGTGCGCTTGATACCGTACGTCCGATCGTTTCTGAAACCGGCCTGCTGCCGCGGACCCATGGCTCGGCCCTGTTCACCCGTGGGGAAACCCAGGGGCTGGTCGTGACGACTCTGGGCACCGGCGACGATGAACAATTCATCGACGCGCTTTACGGCAATTTCAAATCCAACTTCCTGCTGCATTACAACTTCCCTCCTTATTCGGTGGGTGAAGCAGGGCGCGTTGGCCCTCCGGGTCGTCGCGAAATCGGCCACGGTAAACTGGCATGGCGTGCGTTGCAGGCGGTTCTGCCGGCGGCAACCGACTTCCCGTATACCATTCGCGTCGTCAGCGAGATCACTGAATCCAACGGCTCATCTTCGATGGCGTCGGTTTGTGGTGGCTCCTTGTCGATGATGGACGCAGGTGTGCCCCTCAAGGCGCCGGTTGCCGGTGTCGCCATGGGTCTTATTCTGGAAGACGATGGCAAGTATGCTGTCCTGACCGACATTCTGGGCGACGAGGATCATCTCGGCGACATGGATTTCAAGGTGGCAGGGACCGAAAAAGGCATCACCTCACTACAGATGGACATCAAGGTTGCGGGCATCACGCCCGAGATCATGAAAACCGCCCTGGCCCAGGCCAAGGAAGGCCGTCTGCATATCCTGGGTGAGATGGCCAAGGCCCTGACCGAAGCCAGCGAGTTCAGCGTTCACGCTCCTCGTATCGAGACCATGCAGATCCCCACCGACAAGATTCGCGAAGTGATCGGGTCTGGTGGTAAGGTCATCCGCGAAATCGTTGAAGTGTCGGGCGCCAAGGTCGACATCAATGACGAAGGTATCATCAAGATCGCCTCGCCCAACGGCGATTCGATCAAGAAAGCCTATGACATGATCTATTCGATCGTGGCCGAGCCGGAAGAAGGTCAGATCTATGACGGCAAGGTTGTCAAGATTGTCGACTTCGGTGCTTTCGTGAACTTCTTTGGTAAACGCGATGGTCTGGTGCATGTGTCCCAGATCGAAAACCGCCGCCTGAACCATCCATCGGATGTGCTTAAGGAAGGTCAGGACGTAAAGGTCAAACTGCTTGGGTTTGACGATCGCGGAAAGGTACGCCTGTCGATGAAAGTTGTCGATCAGGAGACCGGTGAAGAAATCGCTCCCGAGGCAAAAGAAAAAGACAACGCATAAGCGCCTCGTCTGATCAAGTGACTGGGCCCCGGTGGAAACGCCGGGGCCTTTTCATCTTCTGTTGACCCTACGTCAGTCAAAAAGCGACGTTGGGTAATCCTTTCCTGGTGCAAAAAGTTACCGCAACAAATGAATCAATCAATTCAAAGTTGCAAAACTAAAAGCTCATGGGAGGAAATATGAAGAATATTGTCATCGCCGCAGTCTTATTTTTAGGTGCTGCGGGTGCCGCACCGGCCGCTACAATTGCAGATGCCTACAGCAGTTTCTACGCATTCGGCGACAGTCTGAGTGACGATGGAAAATTCGGCACCCTTGATCCACCCAGCCTTGACGGAAGGTTTTCGAACGGTCCGGTCTGGGTTGAACATATTGCCCAGTTGTTCAAATCTGCCGGACGTGACACCGGCAATCTTGCTTTGGGCGGTGCAACTGCAGGCAATGTAAATTTAAATCCGGCCGGGCCATTGTCTACATTCGGAGGTCAGATCGCGACCTTCGCAGGCTCGCTCGCGGCGGGGGTCGGTTTGCCCACCAAAATTCTGCCGACTGTCGAGTTTTCTCTCAATCCGCCGTCGCCGGGCGCGAACCCTCTGGTTTCCATACTTTTTGGGCCTAATGATATCTTTCAGGGCTTCAACCCCGTTGCCGCGGCCAATTCCGTTGCAAACGGTATTCGGGCCATTGCTTCCATCGGGGCAAACTTCGATGATTTTCTTGTCATGAGTCTGCCTGACATAGGCGCGACACCGGCCTTTGCTGGTGCGGGTTCGGCCGGGGCGACTGCTGCCAGTAACGCGTTCAATGCCCAGTTGGCACTGAATGTTGCTGGTTTGCGATCTGAAGGGCTCAACATCATCGAGTTCGATACTGAATCGGTGTTTCAGGAAATCCTGGCCGACATCAATAGCGGTACGTTTAAATTTGGTATCTTTGATGCAAGAACACCTTGTACCGCCAGTATCGGCGCGCCTCTTGATCCAACTTTCAGCAATCCGGGCAGTTGTCTTGATCTGGGCATTAATCCCAACACGTTGCTGTTTGTGGATGGGGTGCACCCCAACGGGGTTGTACATGGTCTGGTAGCTGATCGCGCGATTGCCGCAGTCGAAAACCACCTGGCCGCCGTACCGCTACCAGCGACGCTGCCAATGTTGATTCTGGCCGTTGGTGGTATCGGTTTTATCGCGCGCCGCCGTCAGACGGCCTGATCAAACCTGCTTTCCAAAATGAAAGGCCCTGGTGGAAACGCCGGGGCCTTTCGCATGTGGCCGATTCGTGACGTAACGTCATAGGGTTTTGGCCCCAAAAGGTAAGGTTTTCCTTACGGGACTTCTTCGAGTTTTTTCCCCATGAACTGCGAGGGCAGGGCGTGCATATTCTTCTTCAGAATGCTTCGCTTAGCCAGTTCGATTTAGTCACAAGTTACCAGGGTGCGCCATCACTCACGAAACAGCGTACCGGCAGGCCCCGGTGGAAACACCGGGGCTTTGTTTTTTGCAGTCCCCAAAAAATCAGGATTCAGCGCGCATCTTCAAGGATCATATCTGCGGCCTTTTCCGCAATCATGATCGTCGGCGAATTGGTATTGCCGCTTGTGATGGTCGGCATCACGCTGGCATCCACCACCCGCAGCCCGCCAACCCCCCTTAATCGCAGACGCGGATCCAGTGGTGCGGTATCTTCGGCACCCATATGGACCGTGCCCACAGGATGAAAGATTGTTGTTCCAATATCGCCTGCCGCAAGGGCCAGTTCAGCGTCGCTTTGCGCGTCCTGCCCCGGTTTGATCTCTTCCGGGTGATACCGTTGCAAGGGGGCTTGCGCCATGATCTGACGGGTCAGGCGGATTGCAGAGGCGGCCACCTGACGGTCCCCATGGGTGGAAAGGTAGTTTGGTGCAATCACCGGTGCGTCATGCGGATTGCGCGACGCGATTGCCACCTTTCCGCGGCTTTCCGGCCGTAGGTTGCAAACGCTGGCCGTCATGCCGGGAAAATCGTGCAAACCGCCGCCGAATGCCTCAAGGGATAAAGGTTGCACATGGAATTCAAGATCAGGTGTGGTCAGGCCAGGCCGGGATTTTGCAAACGCCCCCAGTTGGCTGGGCGCCATGGACATCGGCCCGCTACGCTTCAGCAGGTATTCCATTGCGATGGCCATCTTGCCGCGCAGTGAATTTGCCATGGTGTTCAGGGTCATGGCGCCAGTTAACCGCCAGGCACAGCGCAATTGCAGATGGTCCTGCAAATTGCCACCGATGCCGGGTACCTCAAGCTGCACAACAATCCCATGTTCGCGTAACAACCGACCGGGTCCTATTCCCGACAATTGCAGGATCTGCGGGCTGCCAATGGCACCGGCGCTCAGTATCACCTCGCCAGCGGCGCGGGCGGTATGAACCTTGCCGTGCTGTTCATATTCCACGCCAACCGCGCGGCCCCCCTCTAGCAGAATGCAACGGGTATGGGCGCGCGTCTCAACTTTCAGGTTTGGCCCGCTACCTGCGCGCAGAAACGCCTTTGCGGTATTCAGCCGCCAGCCGTTTCGCTGGTTCACTTTGAAATAACCGACACCCTCATTATCGCCGGTATTGAAATCATAGCTCTCGGGCAGGCCCGCCGCGATTGCCGCATCACGCCAGTGGTCCAGAATATCCCAGTGCAGCCGCTGGTTATCGACCCGCCATTCACCGCCTTCACCATGCAGGTCTGACGCCCCGTCGACGTAATCTTCGGACCGTTTGAAATAGGGCAGCACATCGTCCCAAGCCCAACCGGTATTGCCCATCTGCCGCCAGCCATCATAGTCGGCCGCTTGCCCCCGCAAATACAGCATACCGTTGATCGAACTGCACCCACCCAGAACCTTGCCACGCGGATAAAGCAGTGACCGTCCGTTCAGCCCGGCCTCTTCAACGGTATTGAAGCACCAGTCGGTACGCGGGTTACCGATGCAGTAAAGATACCCCATTGGAATATGTACCCAATGGTAGTTGTCGCGCCCGCCAGCCTCAAGCAACAGTACTTTCTGTCCTTGCTGGCTTAGCCGGTTCGCAAGCACGCAGCCGGCACTGCCTGCGCCAACAATTATGAAATCCCATGCCATTTCGGTCTCACTTTTTTGTTGCAGACTGGGCTGCGGCTGGACGCTTGGCAAGCGCCACGATGTCTCAGACGGGCAGGGCGGTTGTCTTGAACACCGTGCGCAAGGCAAAGCTGGATTGCATCTTGGCCACGCCGGGCAGACGTGTCAGGTATTGCCGGTGGATGCGGGCAAAATCCTCGGTATCCTCGGCCACGATTTTCAGGATGTAATCTGCCGATCCCGCGGTCAGATGACATTCCAGAACATCCGGTATTCGGGCGACCGCTTTTTCAAACGCGTCCAGCACGTCATCAGCTTGCGTTGACAACGTGATTTCGACAAAAATCGTCGCGGGCACACCCATCTTTCGCGCATCCAGCAGCGCCACATAACCCTTGATATATCCCTCTACTTCCAATCGGTGCACCCGCCGATGGCAGGCGCTGGCCGACAGGTTGACCTCGTCTGCCAGATCGGCGTTCGATATCCGTCCGCGTTTCTGCAAAACGCCCAGAAGACGGCGATCAATCGGATCAATGGACAATTGCGCAAGACCTTTCGAAGGAAAGAGGTGTTTGGTGAAGAATATTCACAAAAACTTCCCGAGTGCGAGTGAAATTTCAAGCCAATTGCGTGTGAGTTGCGACACTCTTCCTTTAACTCAGGAGGAGAGTCTCAATGAAAATCGGATGCCCAACAGAAATCAAACCCCAGGAATTTCGTGTCGGCATGACGCCGAACGCCGCGATGGAGGCGGTGGCCCACGGCCATGACGTAATCATTCAGTCGGGTGCCGGCAAAGGTGCGGGCTTTGAAGATGCTGATTACGTCGCCGCAGGCGCTGCGATCATCGGCACCGCAGAAGAAATCTTTGCCACCGCCGACATGATCGTGAAGGTCAAAGAACCTCAGGCGGGCGAGCGCAAGATGCTTCGCGAAGGTCAGTTGCTCTTTACCTACCTTCACCTGGCACCCGATCCCGCCCAGACCAAGGACCTGCTGGCAAGCGGCTGTACTGCGATTGCCTATGAAACAGTGACCGATGAACGTGGTGGCTTGCCCCTGTTGGCGCCGATGTCCGAAGTTGCTGGTCGTCTGGCCCCGCAGGTCGGCGCCTGGACACTGCAAAAGGCCAATGGCGGGCGCGGTGTTCTGATGGGGGGCGTGCCCGGTGTTGGCCCGGCCAAAGTGCTGGTTTTGGGCGGAGGTGTCGTTGGTGCCCATGCGGCCAAGATTGCCGCCGGCATGGGCGCTGATGTGACTGTGCTGGATCGGTCGTTGCCGCGCCTGCGCTATCTCGATGATGTTTTTGGCGGGCAATTCCGCAATGGCTATTCTTCTGCTGGTCTGTTGGCTGAGCACCTGACCCAGGCTGACATGGTAATCGGTGCGGTTCTGATCCCCGGTGCCGAAGCGCCCAAACTGGTGCGCCGCGAGCATTTTGCCAGCATGAAACCGGGTTCTGTACTGGTGGATGTGGCGATTGACCAAGGTGGGTGTTTTGAGACATCCCACGCCACCACCCACGCCGATCCGATCTATGATGTAGATGGCATCATGCATTATTGTGTCGCCAACATGCCCGGCGCCGTTGCGCGCACCTCGACCATCGCGCTTGGCAACGCTACCATGCCGTTCATGCTGGCACTGGCTGACAAGGGTTGGAAACAGGCCTGTGCCGACGATCCGCACCTTCTGAACGGTCTGAACGTGCACGCTGGCCAACTAACCTATTACGCGGTGGGTGAAGCCCTTGGGATCGACGTGATATCACCGCAGATGGTGATCAAGGGCTAACGCTCGATATCCGCACCCCCCTCCCGGGTGCGGCGGGCGATGAAATCATCAATCGCCTCCAGCCGGGCCGCCTCCATCGGGGGCGGTTCGTGCGCATCTGCAGTCTCGCGGAATATCCGGCCGGCCCGGGTTGTGGCGTCTACCGATCCCCGCTCGGTCCAGTTCTCAAAGTTGCTCCAGTCAGACAATAGCGGCGAATAAAACGCTGTTTCAAACCGGTCCAGCGTGTGTTGCGTCCCAAAAAAATGTCCGCCATGGCCGACATCGGCAATTGCGTCCAACCCCAACGTGGCTTCATTCACTTCCAGCGGTTTGAACAGTTCGGCAAACATCTGCAAGACTTCCACGTCGATGATAAATTTCTCGGCCGAAACCGTCAGCCCACCCTCCAGCCATCCGGCGCCATGCAACACAATGTTCGCACCGCCCATTAGCGCGCCCCATAGCGACATCTGCGTTTCATATGCTGCCTGCGCGTCCGGCGCATTCGACGCCGTTGGCGCAGATGATCTGAGCGGTAACCCATAGCGCCGTGCCAGTTGCCCCGAAGCAAAGGCCGCCTTGACATATTCAGGCGTGCCAAAGGCTGGCGCGCCGGTTTTCATGTCAACGTTGCTGGTGAAACTGCCATAGCACACCGGCGCCCCGGCGCGTACGATCTGGCTAAGCGCCAGGCCCGCCAGCGCTTCGGCATTCTGCATCGCCAATGCCCCGGCCAGCGTCACTGGTGCCATTGCCCCGGCCAGCGTGAACGGTGTCAGGATCATCATCTGTCCGGCGCGCGCGGAATCGATGATGCCGCGGCACATCAATTCGTCCAGTTGCAACGGAGAGTTTGAGTTGGCAACCGAATAGCTGACTGGTGTCCTGATCAGCTCGTCCTGTGTCAACCCATGCGCCAGTCGCAGAATTTCGTGGCTGTCCGCCACTGCCTGCCGCCCGCGAAAGTATACAAATGGTACCTTTTCGGTCAGCGTCAGAACGGAACGTGCCATCCCGAAGTGTCGCAGATTTGGCGCCACATCCTGCGGCTCAACCACCGGGCCCAACAGGTGGATCACATCAAAGGCCTGCGCCACCTTGCAGTAGTCATCAAAGTCCGCCTGCCTTCCGGGCCGTCGCCCGCGCACCAAATCTGAACAATTGGGCGACCCGGCTGAGGTGGATATTCCCACGTTCCGCCCGCCAACCACCACATCACGGCCCGGTGCGCGGCTGTGCAGGGTGACAATGGACGGGGCCTTGGTAATCAGATCCATCAGCAGATCGGGGTCGAACCGGATAACCTGATCGTCAGCTTGTCGCATGCCCGCGCCCAGGTAAAGCTCGCGCGCCTCACTGCTCAGGACTTTGATGCCAATATCGCGCAACACGGTAATCGAGGCGTCATGGATTGCCTCAATCTCATCCGTGCTGAATTGCTCGATCGGTGGGTAAGGGTTACGCCAATGGCGCCAGGCCGCATCGAAATGTTTGACTGCCGCGCTTTGCCGTTTGGCGGCCCGGCCGCGCCTTCCTGTGGTGCGCGGCTCAGTCATCGTGCCTGTCCCCAAGGTTGGCTTCGCGGTAGGCGCGGGCAACAGCGGGGGCCATATCACGCCCGGTGAAACTGCGAAAATAGGCCTCAAGATAGCCCAGCCTGTCAGCCATCGCCTCGTCTGCTTCGATGTTCAGAGCGTAATAACTGATCTGCGTAAAATAGATCACTCGGGCACGGATGAAGGCCTCGGGCTGCTCATATCCGTGGCGTTGAAAGAATTCTGATATCACCGCGACCCGCGCGTTGTCTTCAGCTTTGACCTGCGAGCGCAAGCTGTCGTCATGGCGCGCCCAGTCGCGGATTGCCTGATCCAGTCTCGCATCAAACCTGCGGTGATCCACCCAGACGGAAAACAGGGCCAGAATGCCATCTTCCAGTGTTTCGGTTTCTGCCACGGCCTCGACCATCACACCGGTATTGCGCGCCCGCCATTCGGCGATCATCGCCGTCAGCAGCGCCTCGCGGCTGTCGAAATGCCAGTAGAAACTACCCCTCGTTACGTTCAATCGCTGCGCCAGAACCGTGACCTGAACTGCATCAATACCCCTTTCGAGCAACGCTTCCAGCCCGGCGCTGATCCAGTCTGTTGCGCTCAGGCGGGGTTGGCGGGCGGTCTGGGCTGAAGCCGAATAAAGGCGCATGAGAAGTTTCTCCATACAGGGTTGCATGGATCAGTACATGTATGTATGTTTCTGGTCAATGTTTGTCTGCCAAAAGGCCCTGCCATGCCCGAAGAAATCCCGCCGTACGTGCCTTGCCTTCGGGCGCGGTTCTTGTGCGGATAATCCAATGAAGATCAACCGCCTTCCACGGGATGATAAAACCAACGGCTGGTCTGCGATCCTCCCTGCCCGCACCCCGCATGCTGCATTGCAAGATGAAGTCACTGCCGACTGGCTGGTGTTGGGGGGCGGTTATGCCGGTCTGGCTGCTGCCCGCAGGCTGGCCGAAAACTGCCCGGACCAGAAAATCGTTCTGATCGAGGCGGGACAGGCTGGCGAAAACGCTTCGGGCCGCAATTCGGGCTTTGGCATCGACCTGCCGCACAATGTGGGCTCGTCACTGGACGAGTTGGATGGTTCGCACCGGTTCATGCGACTGGCGCGTATGGCGCTGGACCATCTGCAAGAAGTCGTCCGGACACACGACATCAAATGCGACTGGCGGCGCGCGGGCAAATACCATACCGCCGTGTCACCGCGTGGCACCAGAAATGTGCTTCAGCCCTTTTCAAAAGAGCTGGAGGCCCTGGGCGAACCCTATGAATGGGTCGAAGGTGGGGCTCTGCGAGAAAAGCTTGGATCAGATCACTTTACCGCCGCCGTCTATACGCCTGGCTGTGTGCTGATGAACCCCGCCGCGTTGACCCGCGGTCTGGCCGACTCCCTGCCGGAAAACGTCACTTACTATGAAAATTCACCAGTCACCGAAGCAAATTTTAAAAACGGCGCCCATTTGAAAACAGCGCATGGGTCAGTCCGCGCACAGCGCATGATAATGGCGGCGAATGGGTTTTCCGAACAGTTTGGTTTTCACCCTCGTCGTTTTCTGCACCTTGTCGCCCATGCCAGCCTGTCACGACCTTTGACCAAAGCGGAACGCGCAACTTATGGTGTGGCCAGGCCATGGGGCCTGACCCCTGTGAATGCCTTTGCAGGTATTACCATGCGTTATGCCGATGATCACCGCATCCTGATCCGTCAGGGGCTGAACTATCGGCCTTCGCAACGGGTGAACGTTGCCGAACAGGCCGTCGTGAAACGCCAGCATAAATGCCTATTCGATCAACGTTTCCCCATGCTGCCAGAGGTGGAAATGGAACACACCTGGAGCGGTTTTGTCTGTCTCTCGCGCAACGGCGCGCCTGCCTTTGGCCAGATCGCCCCAAATATCTGGTCGGCCGTCTGCCAGAATGCCGTGGGTGTCACCAAAGGCACGTTCAGCGGCATCCTTGCCGCCGATATGGCAACGGGCCTCGACAATCCCTTGATCGCCGACATGCAGTCGCTGGGGCAGCCAGATCTTCTGCCGCCGCGTCCGTTTCTGGATATGGGCGTGCGCGTCCGTTTTCAGTGGGAGCTATGGGCGAACCGGCACGAGGCGTGACGCCATACGCTTGACGGCGCCGGAAACAAGATGCCATCTGGAGGCTGAAATGCAGGTTCGGACAATACCGACCCGCTGACTGCCCAAATCACAGGTTCGCATAATGACCCATCCTCTGATCACACAATCAGATATCGATCGCTTTCAGCAGGATGGCGTTGTTTTGATCAAAGGGCTTTTTGCCGATCACATTGACACGCTGCGCGCCGGGATCGAGCGCAATATGGCCCACCCCGGCCCTTATGCCGCCGAAAATCTCCATCAGGGCGAGTCAGGCCGGTTTTTTGATGACTACTGTAACTGGCAACGCATCCCCGAGTTCCTTTCGGTGATCGAAACCTCGCCTGCGGCTCAGGTGGCGGCCGAACTGATGCAATCTGAAACTGCACAGGTTTTCCACGATCATGTGCTTGTCAAAGAACCGGGCACGTCAAAGCCCACCCCATGGCACCAGGACGCTCCCTATTATTTCGTCGACGGCAAACAGACGATCAGCTTTTGGTGCCCGGTTGATCCGGTAACCGATGCCTCGCTGCGCTGTGTGGCAGGATCGCACCTTTGGGAAAAACCAGTGCTGCCCACCCGATGGCTGAGCGAGGAAAATTTCTATCCTGACCCCAAGGCCTATATGCCTGTGCCCGACCCCGATGCGGATGGGATGAAAGTTCTGGAATGGCCGATGGAACCCGGTGATGCGGTGGCCTTTAACTATGGCATCCTGCACGGCGCCCGCGGCAACGAAACAAACGTGCGGCGCCGGGCGTTTTCCCTGCGGCTGGTAGGGGATGATGCCCGCTATGTCGCGCGCCCCGGACCTACCTCGCCGCCATTTCCGGGCCACGGCATGCAACCGGGTGATCGGCTGCGCGGGGACTGGTTTCCGCAGGTCTGGCCCCGTCAGGTTGGTCTTTAAGTAAGGAGCGCGGCCAGAAGGCCGCGCGCAGGCTTATCTCGTCAACGGCCCCTAGCCGTCGCCTCGGTGATTTTGACCAATGCGACGGTTCCCTCGGGTGGGCCGCGATTTTGCCGGGCTTATTGCCCTGCAATTATCTCGGCCTGTTTCACAATCACTTCGGCCTGTTTGATCGAGGCGATGTCGACAAGGCGACCTTTATAGGTTGTTGCGCCTTCGCCACGCGCTTTGGCTTCTTCCATCGCCGCCAGAATTTCACGGGCTTCGTTCACCGCCTCGTCCGAAGGCGTGAAGACCTCGTTGGCCAATGCAATCTGCTTGGGGTGAATGGCCCATTTGCCAACCATACCCAGCGTGGCCGAGCGCAACGCCTGAGCACGGAACCCTTCATCATCCGAGAAATCGCCAAACGGGCCGTCAACCGGCAGCAATCCGTGCGTACGGCAGGCCGCAACAATAGCCGCCTGCGCCCAATGCCACGGATCCGACCAGTATTTCTGGCCTTCACGGTGCATGTAGTAATTTTCCTGCGTCCCGCCGATTCCGGTGGTTGCCATCCCCATTGAGGCTGCAAAATCAGCGGCTCCAAGGCTCATCGCCTGCAACCGCGGCGAGGCGGCTGCGATCTCTTCCACATGGGCGATACCCGCCGCAGATTCGATGATCACCTCGAAACTGATTGGTTTGGTGCGGCCCTTGGCGCGTTCAATTGCTGTTACCAGCGCATCAACAGCGTAGATATCTCCGGCACAACCAACTTTTGGAATCATGATTTGATCCAGCCGGTCACCGGCCTGTTCCAGCAGGTCCACCACGTCGCGATACCACCATCCGGTATCCAGCCCGTTGATCCGCACACTGAGGTATTTGTTTCCCCAATCGACGCTATTGATCGCCTCAATCGTATTGGAGCGGGCGCTGTCCTTGTCGGTGGGGGCTACTGAATCCTCAAGGTCGATGTTGATCACGTCCGCAGCACTGGCCGCCATCTTTTCAAACAATTTGGTGTTCGATCCGGGGCCAAACAACTGACAACGGTTGGGGCGGGCAGGGGCGGGGGGTTGCAGACGGAAGCTCATGTCGGCGCAGCCTTTCGGTAAGGAAATTACGAATTTATCGGCTCAATCGGTATTAAATTGCGCGGGCCTCTGCAAGGTGATTTTGCACCTGCAGCATGGGCCGGTAACGACGTCCCTGTCGCAAACAAGGGCGATCCGGGCCTTCAGTGCGGGCAGGTTGCACCAAACCACCCTTGCTGCAGAGGCAGAATGAAACGCGCGTTGATTGATAACTGGGCCCTGTTTCTGGGCATGCTGATGCTGATGGTGGCAAACGGGCTGTTGGTGACATTGCTGACGATCCGGGGCAGCTCACTGGGATTCTCCACACTGTCGATTTCGATCATGCAGGCCTGTTATCCCCTGGGGGCGCTTGCGGGCACGATGCTTACCCCAAGACTGATCGAAAAGGTCGGGCATATCCGGGTATTTTCGGCATTAGCCTCGTTGGTATCGGTTGCCGCAATCGCGCACTTGCTGACCAGCGATCCGGTCAGTTGGAGCCTGATGCGCCTGCTGGCGGGGTTCTGTTTCCCGGGGCTGTATGTGATTACAGAAAGCTGGCTGAATGCCAAATCCGAAAACCGCATCCGGGCGCAGGTCTTGTCAGTCTATTTCATCATCCAGACAGCAGGCCCTGCACTTGGCACCGCGATGGTCGGCTTGCCGGACCCCACGGGCAACATGTTGTTTGGTCTCGCCTCGATCCTGTTGTCGGTGGGAATCGTGCCCCTTTTGTTGTCGGACAATCGTGCGCCGGACTTCAGCGCGCCCGAACGGATGCCTGTCAGCCGGTTGTATCGTGTGTCGCCTATGGCGGTTCTGGGCATCGTCATAATGGCCGCAGGCGTCGTGGCCTGGTATATCAGCCTGCCGCTATATGCCCTGCGCGCCGGTTTTTCCCAGGCCCAGGCGTCGGGCGCGCTCGTGGTGGCGATGATCGCGGCAGCGGTCGCGCAATATCCGGTAGGCTGGATTTCTGACCATACCGACCGGCGATATGTTGTAATCGGCCTGTCACTCATCTCGGTCATCGCGGCGTTGTGGATGGCGCTGGATACCGCGCCGTCGCGCATAATGATCGGTTTTTCAATCATTGCCGCGACAACTTTGCCGATATATTCGATCCTGGCCGCCCACGCCAACGATCAACTGAGCCCCTCACAGGTGGTGCCTGCGAGCGGCACAATGGCCTTTCTGATGCAGCTTGGTCAGTTGTTCGGGATGCTGATCGGCCCGAACATGATCGGGCTGGCCGATGGGCGGGGTCTTCAGATCATGCTGATTCTGGTTGGTCTGGTGGTCACGGGTATCGCAATCACCCGCCGGGTGCAGGCCGATGCACCCGAAGAAACGGGCGAGTTTCAGGCGATGGGTGTTATTGGTCAGGCACAGCCGGGTGTTTTTCAGGCCGAAGTACTGGCGACCGAGGAAGATGCCTGAAGGGAGTTTGGGAAAATCTTCGAAGTTTATGGGTAAATTGCGAAGATAATTGCGCATAAGTTTAAAATAGCCGCCAATTCAATAGGATTTCGCGCATTAACCATCGGAAACTGCCCTGAAAATGATTCCTCTGGGGAAGGACCTTTGCCATGATCGAAACTCCATATCTTTTGTTTCTGGGTGATGCGCCCGACATGCTGGCTGCGAAAGTGGCCATTGGCATTCGCGACTGGCGCCCGGAAAATGCTATTGGCCAGATTCGTCTGCCGGGCTGCGGCGCTGATCTTGGCCTGACAGAAATGACACTGGCCGAGGCACAGGCGGCTGGCGCCAAAACCCTGGTGATTGGCGTGGCCAACCGTGGTGGTGTCATTTCTGCCGCATGGAAAGAGGTGCTGATACAGGCGCTGGAAATGGGCTATGATCTGGCCAGCGGGCTGCACAATCTTTTGCGCGACGAGGGCGATCTGGTGGCGGCGGCGCAAACCTATGGCGGTACGCTGCACGATGTGCGCGTACCAACCGATGGATATCCAATTGCCAATGGCGTCAAACGCAGCGGCAAGCGTTGTCTGGCTGTTGGTACTGATTGTTCTGTCGGCAAGATGTATACCGCCATGGCAATGGAAGCTGAAATGGTCAAACGCGGAATGAAAGCGACCTTCCGCGCAACCGGCCAGACGGGTATCCTGATCACCGGTCATGGCGTGCCGCTGGATGCCGTGATTGCCGATTTTATGGCGGGTTCGGTTGAGTATCTGACACCTGACAATGACGATGATCACTGGGACATGATCGAGGGGCAGGGTAGCCTTTTTCACGTTTCGTATTCTGGTGTCACCATGGCCTTGATACATGGCGGTCAGCCCGATGCGCTAATTCTGTGCCACGAGCCGACCCGCGAACATATGCGCGGCCTGCCCGGGTACAAACTGCCCTCGCTGGAGCAATTGCGTGATACCGCCCTGCCTTTGGCGCAGGTGTCGAACCCCGCCTGTATGGTCGTGGGCGTGTCTGTAAACACCCAACATTTATCCGAAGATGAGGCCCGTACCTATCTGGCAGAGGTTGAAGCCCGCATGGGTCTGCCCGCTTCTGACCCTTACCGTTTCGGCTCGGACAAACTGGTAGACGCGCTGGCAGCGATCTGAGGCGTCGGTTATGTCTGCCGTTCTCGCCAGATGCCTTCGGCAAGAGTATTTAAGGAAAAATGAAAGGGCAATCTGGTGGAGATTTCCGTAACACGCGATGTGTTCAAGCTGGCGCAGGTATTTACCATCAGCCGCGGATCACGGACTGAGGCCAAGGTGCTGACCGCGCGACTGCTTGATGGCGCGCAACAGGGCTGGGGCGAATGCGTGCCCTATGCGCGATATGGTGAGACGCTGGACGGTGTCACGGACGAGATCGAAAGCCTTCCTGCAGATATCAGTCGTACAGCGCTTTATGATTTGCTACCTGCCGGGGCCGCGCGCAACGCCGTGGATTGTGCCTTGTGGGATCTGGAAGCCAAGAAAACGGGCAAACGGGTGTGGGAACTGGCCAACCTGCCCGCGCCGGGACCCGAGATCACGGCCTATACCCTGTCGCTGGACACGCCCGAGAACATGCAGGCGCAGGCGGCCAAAAACGCGTTTCGCCCGCTACTGAAGATCAAACTGGGTACGCCCGACGACATGCCCCGGCTAGAAGCCGTGCGCGCGGGCGCACCCAGATCAACAATCATCGTCGATGCCAATGAAGGCTGGTCCGCCGCCGTTTATACCGATCTGGCCCCACATCTGGTGCGCCTTGGCGTGGCTCTGGTGGAACAACCCCTGCCCGCAGGCGAGGATGACGCTCTGCTTGGCATGGACCGCCCTGTTCCCGTTTGTGCGGACGAATCCTGTCATGACCGCGCCAGCCTGCCTGCGCTGAAGGGAAAATATGACGTGGTCAACATAAAGCTGGATAAAACCGGCGGTCTGACCGAGGCGCTCAAACTGCGCGAGGCCGCCCTGGCGCAGGGCTACAAGGTAATGGTCGGCTGCATGGTCGGCAGTTCTTTGGCCATGGCCCCCGCGACACTGGTGGCGCAAGGCGCATTGGTAACAGACCTTGACGGCCCGCTTCTATTGGCCGAAGACCGGGATCACGCTTTGACATTTGATGACGCCGGGGTGCACCCGCCCCTGCCAGAACTTTGGGGATAACCTTATGCGTACTGTCTATGTGAACGGCCAATACCTGCCCGAAACCGAGGCGACCGTCTCGATCTTTGACCGCGGCTTTCTGATGGCCGATGGCGTGTACGAGGTGACCAGCGTGTTGCAGGGCAAGCTGATCGACTTTGACGGCCACCTGGCCCGGCTTGAACGGTCACTGACCGAGCTGGACATGCAAAAGCCTGACGCGTTTGATGACCTTGTTGAGATTCACCGTGAACTGGTCCGCGTCAACCAGATTGACGAAGGGCTGGTCTATCTGCAAGTCACCCGCGGCAGCGACGGCGACCGCGATTTCGTCTTTCCCGACCCCGAAACCACCAAGCCGACGCTGGTGTTGTTCACCCAGTCAAAACCTGGCATGGCCGACAGCCCGGCGGCAAAAAAGGGCAATAAGATCATTTCGATCGATGATATCCGATGGGGCCGTCGTGATATCAAGACGGTGCAGCTGCTCTATCCGTCGATGGGCAAGATGATGGCGAAGGCCGCGGGTTGCGACGATGCCTGGCTGGTCGAAGACGGCCATGTGACCGAGGGCACGTCGAACAATGCCTATATCGTCAAGGGCAACAAAATCATTACCCGGGGCCTCAGCAACGACATTCTGCACGGCATTACCCGCGCCGCTGTTCTGCGTTTTGCCCGCGAGGCACAGATGGAGGTCGAAGAACGCCTTTTTACTATAGACGAGGCCAAACAGGCGGACGAGGCTTTTACCACCTCAGCCAGTGCTTTTGTCATGCCGGTCGTGGAAATAGATGGGGTTGTGCTGGGGGATGGAACGCCAGGTAAAGTGGCCAGGCGCCTGCGCGAAATCTATCTGGAAGAAAGTCTGAAATCGGCGATTTAGCATGTGCATTTTCGCACGAAATGTGGGCGAAAAGCAGGAATTGAGCGCTGAGCCGTAGATGGCTACATTGCGGCCAACAAGCGAAAGGCCCCTGCAATGAAACCTGTTCACCCCCAAACCAGGATTGGCCACGTTCATCTGAAGGTGGCCGACCTTGACCGCGCAATTGCTTTTTACTCGGGCGTATTGGGTTTTGAAGTTCAGCAGAGATACGGCACGCAGGCTGTGTTCCTCTCGGCGGGTGGCTATCACCACCATCTGGGTTTGAACACATGGGAATCGCGTGGCGGCACGCCCGCTCCCAAAGGGCATACCGGGCTGTATCACACTGCGTTTCTATATCCGGACCGCGCGCAACTGGCCGATGCCCTGCGCCGGGTGATCGAGGCAGGCATCCCGATTGAAGGCGCCGCCGATCATGGCGTGAGTGAAGCGATCTATGTCTCTGATCCTGACGGCAACGGGGTGGAACTTTATGTCGATCGTCCCAAAGCAGAATGGCCGCGTGACGCCGATGGAAATCTGACCATGGTGAACGATCCCGTCGATCTGGATGCCCTTCTGGCAGAAGCCCCGGCTTCCGTGCAATAAAGGGATACAGAGCTTTTATGGGGGGATGCCGGCTTGAAACGGCCCACCACGATCAATGATATGCGCGAACGGTCAAGTCGGTTTGCGACTCAGCAAGGGTTGAAACGTGGTCTTTCCTATCTTCCCGCTCCGACAGATGTCTTCATCTCTCCTTATGCAAAATGCGGTACCACATGGATGCAGCAAATCGTCCACGGGCTACGCACCGGCGGCTCAATGGAGTTTGCCGAAATCTCCGAGGTTGTTCCGTGGCTCGAACTGGCGCATGACATGGGCCTGGATGCCCATGCCCCGCAAGTTGCCCGCCCCCGGGCGTTCAAAAGCCACCTCGGTTGGCACGATATTCCAAAAGGCGGACGCTACATCGTGGTTTTTCGCGATCCGATTGACGCCATGTTGTCTCTATACCGTTTTCTTGAGGGCTGGTGGTTCGAGACCGGGTCGATCCCGGTTTCTGACTTCGCGGCCTACTACCTGGATCGGGAAGAACGCGATACCTACTGGGCGCATGCCGCGTCATGGTGGGGTGAACGGGGTCGCGACGATGTGCTGTGCCTGACGTTTGAAGACATGAAGAATAACCTGTCCGAAGCTGTCCGCCGGGTTGCTGACTTTATCGGGATCACGGATGTTGCCCACATCAAAATCGCAACTCGGCAAGCCGGATTTGAATTCATGAAAGCGCATGGCGCGCAATTCGACGATCATCTCGTGCGCAGGGCACGTGATCCTGCCTGTGGAATTCCACCCGGGGGTGTCGCTTCAAAGGTCAATCGCGGCAGAGTAGGAGCGGAATCCGCGCTCGTGACGCCGGAAATCCAAAACGCCTTTGCTGTCCGGTGGAGCGAAACGATGGCAAAGCCATTTGGCCTTTCCTCTTACACCGACCTGCGTCGCGCATTATCGCAACACAGCGATTTCACGTCTTAGGTCAGACGAAGCGCAACCGGGGCGCTAACGCGTCATATCAGTAGATTGAACTATCATGACTCTGAAAAGAAGGGAAATAGGCCTGTAGTTGTCTCAGGCCGATATAGCTCCAGACAACGATCAGCGGACATAGCGCAACAAAAGGCAGGCCACGCAGGGCATAAGCAAGAAATGTCACGGCAATCAGCAACAGGCTGATCCACATGATCAGGGACAAAACACGCCACATAATCCACACCCCTTTAAAAGGCCCCCACGGGAGTCATAGAGATTTTGATCGCAATCGACAAAGAAAAAACCATTTTAGGCTGTAATTTACGTAACGTCATATTACCTGATGTTTGTAATTTACGCTGAATCTTATGCCCAGCATGATCTGTCAGGCCGCGCTGTGCTGGACCCGCCCTTGTGTCCGGCATAACCTGCGCGCTGAAAAAAAGGAATCAGTGAAATGGCGACAGGCACAAATATCCACACCTGGTTCAACGGTGCATGGCACAAGGGTGATCTTGCGGTCATGAAAGCCGCCGATCATGGGATATGGTTGGGTAGCAACGTCTTTGACGGTGCACGTTTCGCCAACGGCCTGACGCCCGATCTCGACAAGCACTGCGCCCGCGTCAATGCCTCTGCGCGGGCGTTGATGGTCACCCCCAATGTCACGACTGAGGATATGGTTGCGATCATCCATGACGGACTCAGGGCCTACTCAAAAGACACCGCCGTCTATATCCGCCCGATGTATTGGGCGCTTGACGGCGGCATGTCGGCGATTGTCCCCAAAGAGGATGGCGAAACCGGTTTTGCCATCAGCCTCGAGGCGATCCCCATGGCCCCGGTTGAGGCTTCGACAACCCTCACCCGGACCCGCTTTCGCCGCCCGGTGATGGAAGATGCCGTGGTCAACGCCAAGGCCGCCTGCCTGTACCCAAACAACGCCCGCATGCTGGCCGAGGCGCGCGCCAAGGGCTTTGGCAATGCCCTTGTGGCCGACGCGCTTGGGAACGTGGCCGAAACCGCCACCGCCAATGTCTTTGCGGTCAAGGATGGTGAGGTGTTCACGCCTGTACCCAACGGTACCTTTCTGGCAGGCATTACCCGTGCACGCCACATTGAGAACCTGCGCGCCGACGGGATCAGGGTGCATGAAACGGTGATGAACTTTGATCAGTTCCACGATGCAGACGAGATTTTCCTGTCAGGCAATATGATGAAAGTCACCCCGGTTACCGCCTTTGATGATACCAATTACCAGATCGGTCCGATCACCAAACGGGTCCGCGATTTGTATTGGGACTGGGCCGCATCATCCGCCTGAGGGGTGTTCTGAAATTGGCGGCAAGATCGCTTTCGGGCCTGATCTGAAGGAGCGCCTGCGGCGCGCTTTTTTGTCTCGTCACCGCCCCCTTGGGCGTCTCCTCGAAACCTGGAACGCGGTGACGAGCAATGGCGAGGGGGCTTTGCCGCCGCAAACCCATTTAAGTTTTGAAAACGACTGCGGATCGACCCACAAAGACCTGCCAGAAGATCGTTGTGCGCTTCACCGCGAAGAAAATAACGTCTTCAATTCAAAACTTTACCCTATCCGATCTTGCCCAACGGTCTGTTGCCCACCTGCCCGCGATGCAGCATCAGATGGTCCAGAATCACACAGGCCATCATTGCCTCGCCGACGGGCACGGCGCGGATGCCGACGCAGGGGTCGTGTCGGCCTTTTGTAACCACTTCAACAGCACTGCCATCCATGCGGATCGACTGGCGTGGTGTCAGGATTGAGGATGTGGGTTTGACCGCAAAGCGTACCACAATATCCTGCCCGGTCGAAATGCCACCAAGTATGCCGCCAGCGTGATTGCTGGAGTATTCTGGCCCATCCGGCCCCATGAAAATCTCGTCCGCATTCTGGGTGCCAAGCAGCATCGCCGCTGACATACCCTCGCCGATCTCAACGCCTTTGACAGCGTTTATCGACATCATCGCAGCCGCCAGATCGGTGTCCAGCTTACCATAAATCGGCGCGCCCAAACCCGCAGGCGCGCCACGGGTCACCACCTCGATAATCGCCCCGACCGAATTGTGGTCTTTGCGCAGTTTCTGCAGATACGCCTCCCATTCAGGCGCGGCGGCCGCATCCGGGATCCAGAAATCGTTGGTATCAATTGCGCCCCAGTCAAACCGCGAACGATCAATTTCCATCGCGCCCATGCGGGTCATATAACCCTTGATCTCGATCCCCGGCACCAACGTGTTCAGCGCCGCCCGCGCGATACCTCCGGCTGCCACTCGTGCGGCGGTTTCGCGGGCGGAACTGCGCCCGCCGCCGCGATAGTCACGCAGCCCGTATTTCTGGTGGTAGGTGATATCGGCATGGCCGGGGCGGAACGTGTTGGCGATGTCGCCATAGTCCTTCGAGCGCTGATCCGTATTTTCGATCATCAGTTGAATCGGCGTGCCGGTGGTTTGCCCCTCGAATACACCCGAAAGAATGCGCACGGCGTCGGGTTCGTTTCTTTGGGTCATATTCTTGTTTTGGCCGGGGCGGCGCTTATCCAGCCATTGCTGCAGAAACGCCTCGTCCACCGCAATGCCTGGCGGGCAACCGTCTACAGTAGCGCCCAATGCAGGCCCATGGCTTTCACCCCATGTGGTAACGCGAAACAGGTGGCCGAATGTATTGAGGCTCATGATCAGGCTCCTTTCCAAATTGATATAAAGCGTTTCGCGATAAACCTGAACCACCGGTTTGTCGCGAAACGCGCGTAACCTGCTGATGGTGCGGGCGTTTCGAAATCAACTTGTGCCTTAAGGTCATTTCGAAACGCTTTAGCCGGGCAGGGCAGTGGTCTCAAGCCCTTTCAGATTTGTGCAAGCGCCCTCACAATCCAAAAAATCCAGCGGGAACATCCCGCCGGGTTCATTCATTTTTAGTGTTCGGCCAATCAGGCGTTGGGGAGGATCACAATCTCGACGCGGCGATTCTGTGCCCTGCCCTCTTCGGTCAGGTTGGATGCAACCGGCTGATCCTCACCGCGGCCAAAGGCCTGGATACGGCTAAAGGCCACGCCACCATTCATCAGCACATCCGCCACCGCATTTGCGCGGCGTTCTGACAGGTCCTGATTGTATGACGCAGCGCCGGTGTTGTCTGTATGGCCGATCACCTGAACGGATGTGTCGGGATAATCATTCAGATTACGGGCCACCGTCAGCAGATCACCGCGGATATCCGAGTAGACGGTCGAGCTGTCCACATCAAACAGGATTCCCTGCGGCATGGTCACGATCAGACGGTCGCCTGTGTTGACGATCCGCACATCGTTATTGTCCAGATTCTGGCGCAGTTCGGCTTCCTGCCGGTCCAGGGCGCTTCCGATGGCGGCACCACCCGCAGCGCCGATGACGCCGCCAATAATTGCGCCTTTGCCCTTTTTATCACTGGCGATCGCGCCCACACCTGCGCCCAGAAGGCCACCCAGAAGCGCGCCTTGCTTGGCTTTCTGGTTCGGATCGGTGCCGCTGACAACACCCGGGTCTGTACAGGCCGTGGCCGTAAGCAAAGAAGCGCCAGCCACAAAAAGAATGGTTTTTTTAACTCGGATCATAGATTTGCCTCATGTTTGAACCGCCGTTCAAGTCGGCGCTAAGGCAATGATATGCAATAACACGCCTAGTCCCAAGTCAAATAAGGGGGGAAACCGGCAGCATTCCGCGCAAATTTATGTGCATTCACGCTTCGGCGCGGGCGCTTTCCCAGGCCAGGATGGCGCGCTTGACCGGCAAGCCCCAGTGATATCCGCCAAGTCCGCCCGATTTGCGCAGGGCCCGGTGGCATGGGATCAAAAAGCTGACCGGGTTACGCCCCACGGCTGTGCCCACGGCACGCACCGCGCGCGGTTTGCCGATGGCCTGCGCGATTTCGGAATAGGTGGTCACCTGACCTGAAGGGATCTGCAACAGCGCCTCCCACACCTTGATTTGAAACGGCGCGCCGATCAGGTAAAGCGGTGCGGCCTCGTGCTGTTGATCCGGCGCACCATAAGCCGCCAGCACCCAGGGCCGCAGCATCATGGGGTCCTCGACGAATTCCGCCTTTGGCCAACGCGACACCAGATCTTCCATCGTGGCCTCTTCGCTGGTCTCGCTGGCAAAGCCTATACCGCAGATGCCTTTTTCAGTGGCCATCACCAGGGACAGGCCAAAGGGGCTGTCAAACCACCCCCAATAGATATTCAGCCCCTCACCTTTGCGGGCAAATTCACCGGGCGTCATCGCCTCCCACCGCAGAAACAGATCATGCAGGCGCCCGCCACCGGACAGACCTGCTGCATCTGCCGTTTGCAATGTGGTGAACTGATCGGCCAGCAGCGCCTTGGCATGTCCCAGTGTCAGATATTGCTGGTAACGCTTGGGTGACACGCCCACCCAGGCCGAGAAAAGCCGTTGGAAATGCGCCGGGCTCATCCCCATTTCGCCTGCCAGCTTGTCCAGCGACAATTGAGCGTCGTCTTGATCAATCAGGTCAATTGCGCGACGCATGACATGGTAGTGATAGCTTTGGTTCGGCTCTGCATTCATAGGTCTGGTCCTGTTTGTCTCAACTAATTTAAACCCGCAGACCTGCCCATGCGACCCGAATGTTGCGCATAGCCATTTTTATCGGCATATGGGCGGGCATGGCCAAACAGCTTGACTACCATACGATCCGCGAGATCTTTAGCCGCTTTCAAAAAGCTGACCCTGAACCCAAGGGTGAGTTGGAGCATGTGAATGCCTATACGCTGGTTGTCGCCGTGGCTTTATCGGCGCAGGCCACTGATGTTGGTGTCAATAAGGCCACGCGCGCGTTGTTCAAAATCGCCGACACGCCACAAAAGATGCTTGACCTGGGCGAAGAAGGCCTGAGCGAACATATCAAGACAATCGGCCTTTTCCGCCAGAAGGCCAAGAATGTGATCAAACTCAGCCGCATTCTGGTTGACGAATATAATGGCGAGGTGCCCAATTCGCGCGCCGCCCTGCAATCATTGCCGGGGGTGGGACGCAAGACCGCCAATGTTGTACTGAACATGTGGTGGCATTACCCGGCGCAGGCCGTGGATACCCATATATTTCGAGTCGGCAACCGTACCGGCATCTGCCCCGGCAAGAACGTAGATGCGGTCGAACGCGCCATCGAGGACAACGTGCCGGTGGATTTCCAACACCATGCACATCACTGGCTGATCCTGCATGGCCGCTATACCTGCAAGGCGCGCAAGCCGCTGTGCGCGACCTGCATTATCCGTGACCTTTGCGAATTTGAGGACAAGAATCTATGACCAAATATCAGGCCGTCGGCGTCGGAAATGCCATCGTGGATGTGATCAGCCAGAGCGATGATGGCTTTCTGTCACGCATGGGGATCGACAAGGGTGTCATGCAGCTGATTGAAGGAGATCGGGCGGAATATCTTTATGAAGAGATGGAAAACCGCACGCAGATGCCCGGCGGCTCGGTCGCCAACACAATTGCGGGTCTTGGTGCGATGGGGCTGAAAACGGCGCTGATCGGCCGGGTCCGTGACGACGAACTGGGCCAGTATTACGCGCAAAGCCTGTTCGCGGCAGGTACCGATTTTGTGAATGCCCCTGTGGCGGGGGGCGAATTGCCGACCTCGCGCTCGATGATCTTTGTCTCACCAGATGGCGAACGCTCGATGAACACCTATCTGGGCATCTCAACCGAGCTGGGCCCCGAGGATGTACCCGACGACGTGGCGGGCAATGCGGGCCTGCTGTTTCTTGAAGGCTACCTTTTCGACAAGCCCAAAGGCAAAGAGGCGTTCCTCGCCGCCGCACGGGCCTGCCGCGCTGGCGGCGGCAAGGCGGGGATATCGCTGTCTGATCCGTTTTGCGTCGACCGGCACCGTGACGATTTCCGCAAAATGGTCACCGAACTGGATTATGTCTTTGGCAATGAACACGAATGGAAATCGCTCTATCAGACCGAAGATCTGGGTGCAGCACTGGAACAGGCCGCCACCGGTAACCGGCTGATCGTTTGCACCCGCTCGGGCCATGACGTGGTGGTGGTACAGGGCGATGAAACCGTGTCCGTGCCTGTCCAAGAGGTGACCCCAGTGGATGCCACCGGCGCCGGCGATCAGTTCGCTGCCGGGTTCCTATATGGCATTGCCACCGGACGATCTCTTGAGGTGTCGGGCCGCATGGGATGTATCGCAGCGGCCGAGGTGATCGGCCACTACGGCGCCCGCCCCGAAGCGGACGTGAAGGCGATGTTCAGGGCTGAAGGGCTGATCTGAAAGACTGAAACTGCAGGCCGCAGCATGTGCGGTGACTGCAGGATTAGGTATTTTTGCCAAGAAAAAACAAATGGGTGCGCGCTCTGATTGCTGGTGTCGTTCGGACATGCGCCGATGCAAACCAGCGCACAGAGCGCGGCTTTTCCTTGGACGGTCATCGGCTCCTCAGCCTGTACCGCAGCCCCACATTAAACAAATCAGGATTAAGAAATCGTTGCGCTTTTTCTTGGGGTAAATACCTCTGGGTGAATTGGCCGCAGGCCAAGAGGGGCAGCGCCCCTTGCGATTAGCATTCATTCACCCAGCTTGGCATGAACCTCGTGCAAATCGATCTCGCCAATGGGCATCTTGTTTGACGGGTCGTCGAAATCGTATTTGAACAGCGCAAAATCACGGTGATAGATTTCCTTGATCAAATGCATCGACAGATCGTCGAAATAGTCCTCGACAGGATGTGCGCGCCTGGGGCCGTGACCTTCGGATTCGTTAAAGCGCGGAATGGTCTTCAGGTCCAATTGGTGCGGCGTCTCAACCGCATCCAGCACCTGTTCCATCCCGTCGTTGAAACTTTCGGTCCAGAAAATCTTGTCATAAGTGCCACCATTGGCGATGAAGGTCGCCACATGACCCGCTTGCGCCGACCAGTGAATGTCAGGGTCCATTGGCCGGTGCCAGCGGATCGTGTCGCGGGCAAACAGAAGGAATCTCCGGAAGCTTTTGATCTGGTCAAATTCCTGCTTGCCGTCATCGCCACCCACGTCGATCCCGTATTTCTGAATCAACAGCGGCACCAGCTTGCCGCGATAGCGCTTACCGTTGCGCTGAATGCCGCAGATCTTGTCGAAAAAACTTGAAAGTATCCGCGTGTAAGGGTTGCGTACGCAAGTGAAAGCATAAGATTTGTGGGCGGTAACGTTGGCCTGAATCAGGGGCTGACTGTCTTCGCGGGCCCATTTGTGTAGCCCATCGACAGCATCATGAATGTCACCGTCGAAAAAAGCGCCATGATCCGAATAATACATGATCTGTCCGATCGTCGAACAGGCGCATTTGGGCACCACACGATAGACCACGCTTTCGGTTTCGGTCATCCAGGTGCCGGGAAACCCCATCGCAGCTGCCTCCAAGCTCGTTCTGCCCGCATTCTTTCGGGTCTAAATGTTTCTAACCCGTTAAAAAAACCAAAGAAAGCCTGTTTATTCAAGCTGAGTTCACGACTATCAATGTCACCAAGCACTGCAATTTCGGGAACATTGCGTCGGACATGGCCAAAATCGCCTACATTCTTTTGTGCCACAAGGATCCCGAGGCGATTATCCGCCAGGCCGAGATGCTTACGGCGGCGGGTGACTATATGGCAATCCATTTTGATGCCCGTGCCAAACCCGAATATTTCCGCCAGATTCACAGCGCGTTGGCGGACAATCCCAATATCACCTTTGCCCGAAAGCGCATCAGGTGCGGCTGGGGTGAGTGGAGCCTGGTTCAGGCCACCCTTAACGCTGTAGAAGCCGCGGTCGAGACCTTCCCCCGTGCCACACATTTTTACATGCTGTCGGGCGATTGCGCCGCGATCAAGTCAGCCACCTACGCGCATGATTTTCTGGACCGGCATGATGTGGATTTCGTGGAAAGCTTTGATTTCTTCGAAAGTGACTGGATCAAGACCGGCCTCAGGGAAGAACGACTGATTTACCGGCATGTGTTCAATGAACGCCGGCAGAAAATGCGCTTTTATTTGGCTCTCAACCTGCAGAAGAAGCTGAGGCTGACCCGTGAAATCCCGCATGACATTCAGGTCCAGATCGGCAGCCAGTGGTGGTGCCTGCGCCGGCGCACCATCGAATGGATCCTCGAATTTATCCGCCAGCGCCGGGATGTAATGCGATTCTTCCGCACCACCTGGATTCCGGATGAAACATTTTTCCAGACCCTCGTGCGTCACCTTGTTCCAGCTCAGGAAATTGAAACCCGCACGCTGACTTTTCTGATGTTCACAGACTACGGAATGCCGGTGACCTTCTATAATGATCATTACAATCTTTTGCTCAGTCAGGATTATCTGTTCGCCCGCAAGATAAGCCCCGAGGCACAGGAGCTGAAAAAGAGACTTGGGGCGCTCTATGCCGACGAAGAGGCGCAGTTTCAGATCTCGAACGAGGGCCGCAGCCTGTTCAAGTTCCTTACCGGTCGCGGTCGCATCGGGCGGCGCTTTGCCAGCCGGTTCTGGGAAACCGAAAGCACTCTGGGTCGCGAGCGAGAGCTGCTGATCGTTATCTGCAAGAAATGGCATGTGGCCAAACGTCTGCTGGAACGGATCAGGCTGGTTACAAATGTGCCTGCAATCGAATACCTTTTTAATGAAGAAGAGACAGAGCTGCCGGATCTGGGGGGCATTCAGGCCACCCTTGGTAAACGGGCCCGCCATCGGCGGTCGCTGCTTCGCATGCTGTTTGATTACTACGAAACGGATCGTCTGATCGTTTGTATCGACCCGGGCAATCTGGACCTGCTTCAGGATTTCTGCGGCGACCGGTCGGTCACCAAACTGCTTGAGGTACAGTGCAATTTTTCCGATGAGTATCTGATTGGCCACGCCAAACGTGTAGGCTTGGCCGGAGAACAGACCCCCCAGGACACGCTGGAACGGCTTTTGCCGACAATCCGGGGCGACATAACCTTCGAAAGTGACCGTATTCGGGATTCCGATTTTGAGAACCACCTGATCATGCGCCAGTCCGCCGGGGTCGGGCAGAATGCTGATCTGATCGCACGCTTTCTCGGGATACAACCGGAAAAGGCACGGGAAATTGCACAGGCGGATCACCTTTTTGCCGATTAAACCGTTTTGGTGGCCTTCAGAACTGGCATAGGATTGAAACCCAGTTGTTCGGACAATACCCTGCGCATTCATGTGCTTGACCCGCAGTCAGCAAGCCACCCCAGATACCCAGAGGATACCGATGCCCTATACCTATGATGACCAGAATATCTTTGCCAAAATTCTGCGCGGGGAAATTCCCAACAACACCGTTCTTGAAACAGACCACTGCCTGGCCTTCAATGATATTCAACCACAGGCGCCGGTGCATGTGCTGGTGATCCCCAAAGGGCCTTATGTCAATTATGACCATTTTGCCGCCGCTGCCAGCGACGCCGAAGTTGCCGATTTCACCCGCACCGTGGGCGAGGTATGCCGGATCACCGGCGTGCAGCCCGGCGATGGCGGGGGTGGTTACCGTTTGATTTCAAATACCGGACGGGACGGTGTGCAGGAGGTGCCACATCTGCATGTGCATATTCTGGGTGGTCGGGTGATGGGCCGAATGGTTTCGAAAACCGGATAATTCTGACTTGTGATGGTCGGGGCGCAAGCCCATATGGAGACCATTGCAAAACAGGAAAAAACATGACTCTCCGTTCCCAAGTTGGTGCCCTTTTTGATCAGCCACGCATTCAGAATTTTATTCTTGCTGTCATCCTGTTCAACTCGGTCATTCTGGGGCTGGAAACGTCGGCCGCTGCAATGGAGCGTTTTGGCCCGCTGATCATATTTTTAGACACGCTCTGTCTCAGCATTTTCGTGATCGAGATTGCGGCCAAGCTTTTTGCCCACGGCCCGGCGTTTTTTCGTAAAGGCTGGAATGTTTTCGATTTCGTGATTGTGGCTATTTCCCTGCTACCGGCGGTTCAGGGGCTGTCGGTTCTGCGGGCGCTGCGCATTTTACGATTGCTGCGGGTGTTGTCCGTGGCGCCGTCGCTGCGCCGTGTTGTCGAAGGTCTGGTGAATGCGCTTCCTGGCATGGGCTCGGTTTTTGTGCTGATGGGGCTGATTTTCTATATTGCAGCAGTGATGGCGACCAAACTTTTCGGTTCCAGCTTTCCTGACTGGTTCGGGACGTTGGGCCGATCGGGGTACTCGCTCTTCCAGATCATGACGCTTGAATCATGGTCGATGGGTATCGTTCGCCCGGTCATGCAGGTCTATCCGTATGCTTGGGCGTTCTTCGTACCCTTTATTCTGATCTCGACTTTCGCGGTGGTAAACCTGTTGGTCGGTCTGATCGTCAATTCGATGCAGGACGCCCACCACGCCGAGGATACCGAACGCACAGATGTCTATCGCGATGAAGTTCTGCTGCGCCTGGCCGAGATTGAGGCCGCTTTAAAAGAACAAGGCAACAAGGGCGCAGGGCCTGAACAAGGCTGACGGACCAATTTAACGGCTGCGCGTCAGTTCCAGAAACACATCCTGCAGATCGGCCTGTTCGGTTTTGACATCACGGATGCGAATACCGGCATCACGCACCGCAGCAAGTACCGCCTCGGCCGAGGTGCGACCCGACTGATAGCTGATCGCCAATGCGCCATCGGGTCGTTGAACAACCTCCAGCCCGTCGGCCTTGGGCAGGGCCATAGCCGGCGTTTCGGGGTGGATGATCATTGTCTTGCCATCCAGCCGGCCCAGCAGGTTTTTGGTGCTGTCGCGGGCGACCAGACTGCCCTGGTTGATGATCGCGATCTCGTCGCACATCTCTTCGGCTTCTTCCAGATAATGGGTGGTCAGAATAATTGTCATGCCGTCAGCATTCAGGCGGCGGATATTTTCCCACAGCATCTGGCGCAGTTCGATGTCTACCCCTGCCGTCGGCTCGTCCAGCACCAGAACAGCCGGGTGGTGTACCAGTGCCTTGCCCAGCAAAAGCCGCCGCCGCATGCCGCCTGAAAGCGTACGGGCATAGGCATGCGCCTTGTCCTCCAGCCCGATCAGGTGCAAAATCTCGTCGCTGCGGCGTTGCGATTTTGGGACACCATATAGCCCTGCCTGCACTTCAAGTGCGCCGCGTGGCGTGAAAAACGGATCCAGATTCAGCTCTTGTGGCATCACCCCGATCGAAGCGCGGCTCTGACGCGGGTTCACATCCTGATCAAAACCCCAGATCGTGACCTGGCCCGCAGTTTTAATCACCAGACCGGCCAGAATATTGATCAGCGTCGATTTGCCCGCCCCGTTGGGCCCCAGCAACCCAAACACCGACCCTTTGGGAATTTCCAGGTCAATGCCCTTGAGTGCCTGCTTTTCCGGGCTGCCCCGGCTGCTGCCATAGGTTTTCACCAGCCCCCGGATTTCGATGGCATTCTCACCCATGGTCCTCTTGCCCCTTACCTCAGGATCGCTCATAGTCGCACCTAGTTCAAAGCTAGGCAAAAGGAAATGCCCCGATGGTGACGAAGGCCCCAGAAACCAAGATCGTTGACAGCTACCGCGTGTCCTGCGACGGCGGCGAAGGCGCACTGGGCCACCCGCGCGTCTGGCTTCAGATCCCCAACGAACATGGCTGGGTCGAATGCCCGTATTGCGACTGCAAGCTGGTCCACAAGGATTTTGAGGGCAAGGTCTAGCCCCCCTGTCAAAAGCTTTGTCCACCCGCCGTCGAATAATCCGTCTGGCCGGATTTGCCGCCCTGGTTGGTGCGGCCTATGGCAGTACCGGTCTGCTGCGGCGATTGTCGGAACCTGAGCTGGAATTTGAACCCCTGACAGGCATGCCCGGCTTTCGCCGTGTCACCGGGGGGCCGGTCTCGGGTGGGGCAACCGCACTGATCGGATTGGAGACAGGACAAGCAAAACCTACAATCAGCAACGGCGCCCTTTGTGATGCCCTGTTCGGGGGCTCGCGCGACGGGGCCAGCGTTCAGATCGCCTATTTCAGCGACTACCGCTGCCTGTACTGCCGTAAAGTTAGCCCGATGCTGGCCCGGCTTGAAGCCAAAGGCAAGGTGCAGATCACCTGGCATGAGCTGCCGCTTCTGGGCCCGATCTCGCAGCGCGCGGCCCGTGCGGCACTGGCGGCCCGCGCGCAGGGCGCCTACGCCATGTTTCATGAAAGGCTGATGGGCACGCCCGTCCTGCCGACCCCGCCCTATCTGCGGCAAGTGGCCGGGGACGCGGGCATTGATGCGGACCAGCTGATGCAGGACATGACCTCGGCCAAAACCGAAAGTCAGCTGGCCGTCACCGCCGCCTTGGCACGCCGCTTCGGTTTTATCGGAACACCTGCGCTTGTGATCGGACGCACCAGCGTTCTGGGGGGTATCGACCGGCGCATGGTCGACCGGTTGGTCGCAGCCGAGCGCACTGCGCCTTTACCCGGCCCCTGCGCCTGAAATCTTGCCGCTGAAACCTGCGATTGGCGAACATTCGTTCATTAAGCTGTTACGCCGGAGTTCGCCAAAGAGTGAACGCAGGTTCACGAGTTTTCACAACCCCACGACAAGGTCTGGTCCATCCCTGCGACCGGCCCCATGTCAAAGGGTGCGCATTTTATGCAATGCGCCAAGCGAAACAAACCGGAGGTTCCTGAAATGGCTATCTTTGCGTTTATCCTCGGCACACTCTGCGGATTGGGTGCAGCCCTCGTCGGCATGCTCTTTTTTGACCTTGGTTTGTGGTGGGCTGTCTTGCTGTTCTATATCACCACATATGCCGTCGGCTTTTTCCCGCTTTTGCGCAGCCCAGCCTATCCTGCGCGGCGTTTCAGTCGTCAGCATCTGGGGCGGCATAGATTGAAACGCGCGCAAACAAGCTAAAGCACGAACCCACTGGCACCTCGTGCTGCTTCATGGCAATACCTGTGGCATGGAAATCAACTGCGGCGGGGGCACGACATGACCACTCAATTCGGCAAGGGGTGCCATCTTCATCTGATTGACGGCTCGGCCTTTATTTTCCGCGCCTACCACGCTCTGCCGCCCCTCACGCGCAAATCCGATGGCTTGCCAATTGGCGCTGTCAGCGGCTTTTGCAACATGTTGCAACGCTATATTGACGACCACGCCGGCCCGGACGCGCCTACCCATGTGGCGGTAATCTTTGACAAGGGCAGCCACACGTTCCGCAACGATCTCTACCCCGAATACAAAGCCAACCGCGAGGCGATGCCCGAAGACCTGCGCCCGCAAATGCCCCTCACGCGAGAGGCGACAAAGGCCTTCAATATCGCCTGCAAGGAAATCGAAGGGTTCGAGGCCGACGATATCATTGCCACGCTTGCCTGTCAGGCGCGCGACGCTGGCGGGCGCGTCACCATCATCAGCAGCGACAAGGACCTGATGCAGCTGGTCGGCGGCGGCGTTGAAATGCTGGATGCAATGAAGAACAAACGCATCGACGTCGAAGGCGTTGAGGAAAAATTCGGCGTCGGCCCTGACCGCGTGGTTGATGTTCAGGCGCTGGCCGGTGACAGCGTGGATAACGTGCCGGGCGCGCCGGGCATCGGGATCAAAACCGCAGCCTTGCTGATCAACGAATTCGGCGATCTGGAAACCCTGCTGGACCGTGCGCCTGAGATCACGCAACCCAAACGTCGCGAAACCCTGATCGAAAAACGTGCCCAGATCGAACTGTCAAAGAAACTGGTCACTCTGGACTGCAACACGCCGCTGGATTTCACACTGGATGATCTTGAGGTCAAAGACCCCGAGCCTGAAACGCTGCTGGGCTTTTTGGCTGAGATGGAGTTTCGAACCCTCAGCAAGCGCATCGCAGATGCTTTGGGCGCCGAGCCGCCGGTTATCCCCGACACCAGCCCGGCGGGCGCCAACCCGCCCGAAGCAGACGCGCCAAAGTGGCCCTCCATCGACCCTGAAAAATATGAACGCGTTTCGGATATGGCTGCGCTTCAGGTCTGGATCGACCGGATCAACGCCCGCGGTTATGTGGCCGTTGATACTGAAACCACCTCGCTTGATGAAATGCAGGCCGAACTGGTGGGTATCTCCTTGGCGGTTGAACCTGGGCAAGCCTGCTATATCCCTTTGACCCACAAAGAAGGCGAAGGCGCAGGCGACCTTTTTGCCACCGATACGCTGGCAGCAGCTCAGCTGGGCACAGACGAGGTTCTGGATGCCCTCAAACCCGTTTTCGCTGATGCTTCTGTGCTCAAAATCGGCCAGAACATGAAATACGACGCCAAGATTTTTGCCCGCCACGGCGTTGAAGTCACCCCGATCGACGACACCATGCTGATGTCCTACGCACTTAACGCGGGCATCCACAACCACGGCATGGACGCGCTGTCGGAACGCTACCTCAGTCATGACCCGATCCCGATCAAATCGCTTTTGGGAAGTGGCAAATCTGCCATCACCTTTGATCGTGTGCCGATTGACGAGGCGGTGAAGTACGCCGCTGAAGATGCCGATATTACCCTGCGTCTGTGGCATATCTTCAAGCCCCAGCTGCACCGGGAAAAAGTCACGACTGTTTATGAAACGCTTGAACGCCCGCTGGTGCCCGTGCTGGCGCAGATGGAAATGAACGGCGTCAAGGTGGATCGCGAAACCCTAAGCCGCATGTCCAATGCCTTTGCCCAGAAAATGGCCGGGCTCGAGGCGGAAATTCATGAGCTGGCCGGGCGCACATTCAACGTTGGCAGCCCCAAACAGCTGGGCGAGATTCTGTTTGACGAAATGGGTCTGGAAGGCGGCAAAAAAGGCAAGACCGGTGCCTATGCCACTGGCGCAGACGTGCTTGAGGATTTGGCCACGGAACACGAACTGCCTGCCCGCGTTCTGGACTGGCGACAGTTGAGCAAGCTCAAATCCACCTACACCGACGCTCTGCAGGACCATATCAATCCCGAAACGGGGCGTGTGCATACCTCGTATATGCAGGCGGGCGCAAGTACCGGGCGTTTGGCCTCGACCGATCCCAACCTGCAGAACATTCCCGTACGCTCCGAAGAAGGTCGCCGCATCCGCGAGGCCTTTGTCGCTGAACCGGGCAATGTGCTGGTCAGCCTGGACTATAGCCAGATTGAGCTGCGCATTCTGGCCCATGTTGCCGGGATAGACGCGCTAAAACAGGCCTTTCGCGAAGGGCAGGACATCCACGCCATGACGGCATCCGAAATGTTCGATGTCCCGCTTGACGAAATGACACCCGAAGTGCGTCGCAAGGCAAAGGCGATCAATTTCGGGGTAATTTACGGCATCTCGGGCTTCGGTCTGGCCCGCAATCTGCGCATTCCACGCGGCGAGGCGCAGGGCTTTATCGACCGTTATTTCGAACGCTTCCCGGGCATCAAGACCTACATGGACGACACGGTGAGTTTCGCCAAAGAGCATGGCTTTGTCCAAACCCTTTTTGGCCGTAAAATCCACACGCCCGAGATAGCCGCCAAAGGCCCCCGCGCGGGATTTGCCAAACGCGCTGCCATCAACGCGCCCATACAAGGTACTGCTGCCGATGTCATCCGCCGCGCCATGATCCGCATGCCGGATGCAATCAAGGGGCAGCCCTGCCGGATGTTGCTACAGGTTCACGACGAACTGATATTCGAGGTGCAGGAAGGCGCGCAGGACAAACTCATCGCCACTGCCCGCGACATCATGCAAGGGGCTGCCGACCCGGCGGTGCATCTTGACGTGCCGCTGATTGTGGATGCAGGCCAGGGGGCAAACTGGGCCGAGGCGCATTGATAGCGGCCGCTTTCTCTGATGAGTTTCGGGAAACCGGGCGCGTTTGGAGCCGGGATGCGCTTGACGATAAGACCCTGCAACAGCTTGATCTTGCTGCTGACCATGGCACGCGTCCGGGGGCGCGGTTGACCACTGGTCAATCCACCCGCATTCTGGCCACTGACGGGCCCGTAACCCAAATGATCCGGCGCTTTTACCCGCTTGCCTTTCCGGTCCGGCTTGTGGCTTTCAACAAATCTGATGCGGGAAATTGGTCAGTGCCGTGGCATCAGGACCGGGTAATTGCTGTGCAAGAACGGCATGATTTGCCGGGATTTTCGAATTGGTCGAATAAAGCAGGGCTTTGGCATTGCGAGCCGCCTGCTGCAATCTTGGCTGATATGCTGTTTGTGCGGGTTCATCTTGACGATGCGGGCGCGCAGGATGGGGCCATGGAAATTGCGCTTGGCAGCCATCGACTGGGCGTCGTGCGTGCTTCAGATGCTTCCTCTGCCGCCACTACCTGCAAGACTGAAATGTGCTCTGCCCGACGAGGCGACATTTTGATCATGAACATGCTGCTTCTGCACCGCTCGAAACCTTCTCAAACCGCTAATCGTCGCCGGGTTCTGCGGATTGACTACGCCGTGAAGAACCTGCCGCAGCCATTGCAATGGGTCGCAGTCTGATACGCTGCGGCCAGAAGATTACCCTTGCGAAGCCAACTGTCAGGCCGGACGAGTGGCAGTTGCCATTTGTTGACCCGTTCGGTTTACAGGGCTTGTTCCGCTCCCTACCTTCATCCCTGAAAGGCAGGGCACATGGGCGGACACCACCATAACCACCACACCCAGATAGAGGGCGACCGACGGGTGGCTTGGGCGGTTGCTGCCAATCTGCTGCTGACGCTGGTGCAGATCGTGGCCGGGGTGTTGTCGGGATCACTGGCGCTGATTGCCGACGCGATTCACAATCTCAGCGATGCGCTGTCGCTGGTCATCGCCTTTTTCGCCCGTCGTATTGGACGCCGCCCTGCCGATGCCAACATGACCTTTGGCTATGGCCGGGCCGAAGTGGTGGCGGCATTGATCAACTACACCACCCTTATCGTCATCGCATTCTATCTGTTGGCCGAAGGGGTAGGGCGATTGCTGAACCCGGTCGAGGTGGCCGGCTGGCCCGTGGTGATTGTCGCCACAGCTGCACTGGTGGTGGATGTGGCAACCGCGCTGCTGATCCATTCGATGTCGCGCGACAGCATGAACATCCGCGCCGCTTTCCTGCATAATCTGGCCGATGCCATGGGCTCGGTTGCGGTCATCGTCACGGGGATCCTGATCCTGCTCTATGACTGGAGACTGGCCGATCCGATCGCTACCTTCCTGATCGCAGGCTACATCCTGTGGCATGCAGGGCAGGGGATACGCCCGGTTTTGCAGGTGCTAATGCTGGGCAGCCCTGACCGCCCGCCCCTGGAGGATGTGATCGGCGCGCTGCGGGGATTGCCTGGCGTGTCAGACGTCCATGCAGTGCACTTGTGGCGGATGCAGGAACATGAGACCGCGTTTCAGGCGCATGTGGTGATGGAGCCCGGCTCTGACGCCTTGTCATTGCGCGCTGCGATAAAGGCGCTTTTGGCTGATCGGTTCAACATCCACCACACCACAGTCGAGATGGAGCCTTTGGCCGAAACCTGCCCGACACCCAACCTTATCGGCGTCTCGCAGGGGGAATGAAATCCATGCCAATCCCGTTCAGAACGACTCGACCCACGGTCGCAAGGTTATCTCGTCTGTCCATGCCGACCGGTCCTGCCGGATCAGGTTGAGATAGGCTCCGGCAATCGCGTCTGGATCCAGCATGCTGTCCGGCCGGTCTGCCGGTTCCACCCGCCCCGGATTGCGGATCATGCCGTCTATATTGATCCATGCCACGTGGATGCCCTTTGGATGCAGCTCTCGTGCCATCGACTGCGCCAGACCGCGTTGCGCAAACTTGCCCATCGCAAAGCTGGCCGATTGCGCAAATCCCTTTACCCCTGCCGACGCGCCGGTAAACAGAATCGTGCCACGCACATCCGCTTTGGTCTCCAGCATCCGCCGCGCCGCCGCCTGACCCATCAGAAACGCACCATAGGCCGTTACCTCCAGCGCCCGGCGCACCTCGTCTGCGTCCACCTCGGCAATCGGGCCTCGCACGCGGGCCGAAGGATTATAGATCGCCACGTCCGGTGCAGTCTCCAAACCATCAAACAACGCCGCCATCGCCGATGGGTCGGTGGCCTCCATCGCCACGATACTGGCGCCCGTCTCATCGGCCAAAGCGCTCAGCTTGTCAGTATCCCGTGCCGCCAGCACCAGCACATACCCTTCATCGCTTAGCCGCCGGGCCAAAGACGCCGACAGACCCGAGCCGACCCCCACAATTACCGCAATCGGTTTTCCCATGACCTCAGCCCTCCGGTAATTCATCTGACGGAATCACGCCAAAAAACGCGCCCCCCGACCAAAGCCCGAACCAGCCGTCATGATGCGTGCCGATATCGACAAGACGGTAAAAACTTTTGCGATCAATCAGGGCCTCAAGATTGGCGCGCACCAGTACATAAGGCGACGGTTCACCGGTCTCGGGGTCGCGCACCACCCGGATAGGGTTGTCCGGCCCGGCCATCACATGATCGCCCACGTTGGTCTCAAACACCAACTTCTGTGCCTCACCGTCGCCTTTCACCTCAAAATCCACCGCCACAAACGGCGCATCATCCACAGTGATTCCCACCTTTTCAACCGGTGTGACCAGAAAATAATCATCCCCGTCGCGCCGCAGAATGGTGGAGAATAACCGCACCAGTTCGGGCCTCCCGATCGGTGTGCCCAGGTAAAACCACGTGCCATCCCGTGCGATCCGCATATCCAGATCGCCACAAAACGGCGGGTTCCACAGATGAACCGGCGGCAGGCCCTTGCCCTTGGCCGCCCGGGCCGAGGCCGCAATCCCTTCGGCTGACGGTGTCGTGATGGATTCTTTGCTCATTGCTTTTGCCATTTCCGCTGCACGCTATACACTCTACTCTAACGATATAGTTTCAACAGGAGTTTTGCCATGACCGATGATGCCGACCTGCTTGCGGGGATCGACGCGCTTGAGGATAAACTGGCACAGGCCCGCGCCTCGATCACCCGTCGCTTCATCGGGCAGGAGCGGGTTGTGGATCTGGCGCTGTCGGCGCTTTTGTGCGGCGGCCACGGTTTGCTGATCGGCCTGCCGGGGCTGGGAAAAACCCGGCTGGTTGAAACGCTTTCGACCGTGATGGGGCTCAACGGCAATCGCATTCAGTTCACGCCTGATTTGATGCCAGCAGATATTCTGGGCTCAGAAGTGCTGGAAACCGGTGCCGACGGCACCCGCGCATTCAAATTCATTCCCGGCCCGATTTTTTGTCAGCTTCTGATGGCCGACGAGATCAACCGCGCCAGCCCGCGCACCCAGTCGGCGCTGTTGCAAGCCATGCAGGAACGTCAGGTGACCGTCGCCGGACAGGACCGCCCGCTTGACGCGCCGTTTCACGTGCTGGCCACACAAAATCCGATCGAACAGGAAGGCACCTATCCCTTGCCCGAGGCACAGCTTGACCGGTTTCTTGTGCAAATCGACGTGCCGTACCCAGACCGCGACACCGAGCGTGACATCCTGATCGCCACTACTGGCGCCACCGAAGAAACCTCACATCAGGTCTTTACCGCGGCCGAACTGATCGAGGCGCAAAACCTGTTGCGTCGCATGCCCGTGGGCGAACAGGTCATGGAAACCATCCTTGATCTGGTGCGTGCCTTCCGCCCCGAGGATACGTCAGCCAGTGAGAGGGTGCGTGAAACCGTTGCCTGGGGACCGGGGCCGCGCGCGGCTCAGGCGCTGATGCTGACGGTGCGGGCACGGGCCATGCTGCAAGGGAGGTTGGTGCCCGATTTGGATGATGTGGCCGTTATGGCGCAGCCGGTCTTGATTCACCGCATGGCACTGAATTTTGCTGCGCGGGCACGCGGCGACAGTCTGAGCGACCTGATTGATGAAACCGTTCGCACCATTACACGGATCGAGGTTGCCGCGTGACACTCCCCATCGCCCCCCTTCGTTCCCGGGCCGAGGCCGAAGCTGCGCGTTTGCCGCCGCTTCTGGCACGCGCGGAACATTTGGCCGGGGCGGTTCTGCTGGGGGAACACGGGCGCAGGCGTTCGGGTCTGGGCGATGATTTCTGGCAATATCGCCCGGTACAGCCGGGGGATTCGCGGCGTCATATCGACTGGCGTCGTTCGGCACGCAGTGACATGCAATATGTCCGTCAACGCGAATGGCAGATCGCGCAAAGCGTGATGCTCTGGGTCGACAATTCCGCATCGATGAATTTTTCATCCGACGACAACCTGCCCCAAAAATCTGACCGCGCCCGCCTGCTGGCTTTGGCTGTTGCCGTGCTGCTGAACCGCGCCGGAGAACGTGTGGGCATAACGGGCACGCTGCCGCCCCGGCGCGGCAACGCCCAGATCACCCGGCTGGCCGAGGTGCTTGTCAGGGAAAGCGATGCAGATTACGGCAGCCCTGACATGCGCGGGATGCAATCCCATGGTCGAGCCCTGTTTGTCTCGGATTTCATGGGCAACGTCGATCCGGTGCGGACCGCGCTAACCTCGTCTGCCGATCGCGGGGTGCAAGGCGTTCTGATGCAAGTCCTTGATCCGGCGGAAGAGGCCTTTCCCTACCGTGGCCGCACGATATTCGAAAGCGTCGCCGGAACGCTTGCGCACGAAACCCTCAAGGCCAACGCCCTGCGCGACCGTTATCTTGAACGTCTGGCCGAGCGTAAGGCCGAACTGCGCGCGATCTGCGCGGCCACGGGTTGGCAATACGGGTTGCATCACACCAGCGACAGCCCGCAATCCGCGCTACTTTGGCTCTACCGTGCCTTTGACCGGAGCATGGGACGATGATGATTGGCCCCATAGGATTTGCCACGCCCTGGCTGCTGGCCGCCCTTGCCGCGCTGCCGATCCTGTGGATCATTCTGCGCGCGGTGCCGCCTGCGCCGCTTCGGCGGCGGTTCCCCGGAGTGGCGCTTTTGCTTGGTCTCAAGGATGATGACAGCGTCACCGACCGCACACCGTGGTGGCTTTTGCTGCTCAGGATGCTGGCCGTGGCCGCCGTGATCATCGGGCTGGCCGGGCCGGTACTGAACCCGCAGGATGACGGGGCCGAAGCCTCGCGCGGGCCGTTGCTCATTCTGCTTGATGCCAGTTGGGCCAGCGCCCGTGACTGGCCGACGCAGCGTGACCTTCTGGATGGCATGCTGGCCGAAGCGGGCCGTCAGGGACGCCCGGTAGCGCTATTGCGCCTGTCCGAACCCGAAGAGCCTGTTTTTCAGTCTGCCGAGGCCTGGCGCAGCCGCCTGTCGGGCGTCGCGCCTCGTCCATGGGCTGCCACCCCCGGCATGATGGCCCGCGTTGCGGCAACCCTTGGGTCCGACGATTTTGAAACCCGCTGGTTTTCTGATGGTTTATCCCATCTAGGCCGCGAACAGCTGCTCTCGGCCCTCGAGGCGCGCGGCCCGGTCAGCGTATACCAAAGCCCTCGTCCGGTGTTGGCGATGGCCCCGGTCGAATTGGTCGACGGCGCCCTGCGCGTGACTGCGCATCGCGTTCAGCCGGGCGCGTCCCGCGATATCACCATCGAGGCCCATGGCCGTGATCCCGCCGGTGTACAGCGCCTTCTGGCCACCTTGCCGCTTAGCTTTGACACAGATGCCAGGCAGACGTCTGGCGATCTGTCCCTTCCCGCCGAACTGCGCGCGCGTGTCTCGCGGTTTGAAATCGCCGGGCAATCTCATGCCGGGGCGATCACCCTGACTGATGACAGCCTCAAGCGTCGTGAAGTCGCGTTGATTGCGGGCCGTGACGACCGCGAAGGGCTCGAATTGCTTTCGCCGCTGCACTATCTGGAACAGGCACTGATACCCACTGCCGATCTGCTGGATGGCGCGTTGATGGATATCCTGCCCGCCAATCCTGATGTGATCGTTCTGGCCGATGTTGCGACCCTGTCAGGGGGCGAACAAACCGCGCTTCTGGACTGGACAGCCAAGGGCGGCATGCTGTTGCGTTTTGCCGGGCCGCGCCTTGCCGCCAGCGATGTATCACGCACCGACGAGGCCCCGCTTATGCCCGTCCGCCTGCGCGTCGGAGGTCGTATGGTCGGCGGCGCCATGAGCTGGGGAGAGCCGAAAGCACTGGCGCCCTTTGCTGAGGACAGCCCGTTTCACGGGCTTGCTATTCCGGATGATGTCACCGTCAGCGCACAGGTCATGGCCCAGCCCGACCCGACGCTGGCCGACCGCGTCATCGCCCAGCTTTCTGATGGCACCCCGCTGGTCACACGCAAACGCGTGGGCGATGGTCAGGTCGTGCTTTTTCATGTCACCGCCAATGCCGAATGGTCGTCGCTGCCACTATCGGGCCTTTTTGTACAAATGCTGGAAAGGCTTGCGGTTTCGTCGGCCGTGGCGCAACCCAAAGCGCAGGATCTGGCAGGCACTACATGGCAACCTGTTCGGGTGTTGGATGGATTTGGCAAGCTCATTGATGCCGGCAACCTGCCGGGTGTGGCCGGGGATCGTCTGGTGTCTGACGATATCGGCCCCGACCTGCACCCGGGGCTTTATGATGGCCCTGACCGCCGCATTGCCCGCAATGTACTGGGCCCGGATGCGGTGCTCGAGCCCGCCGCCTGGCCCGCCCGCATCCCCGTGACTGGCCTGACCCGGCCCGCCGAAGCCCCGCTTGGCGGCTGGCTTCTGGCACTGGCGCTGGTGCTGCTGATGGGGGATATTCTGGCCTCGCTAGCGCTGTCGGGCCGCCTGTTGCCCGCGCGTGCGGCGCTGATAATTCTGACTGCGCTGATGCTGCCCGACCCTGGACAGGCGCAGGATGACAAGGCCATCCTTGCCACATCAGAGGTGGTGCTGGCCCATGTGCTCACCGGTAATGCCCAGATCGACAATACGGTCCGCTCCGGGTTGGCAGGGTTAGGGCGTACCTTGTTCTTCCGAACCTCGGTTGAACCGGCAGAGCCTATCGGCATTGACCTTGAAACCGACGAACTGGCCTTCTATCCGCTGCTCTACTGGCCGATTACACCGGATCAGCCAACCCCCTCGGCCGAGGCCTATGCCAAACTGAACGCCTACCTGCGCACCGGAGGCATGATCCTGTTTGACACGCGCGACGCCGATATCGCGGGTTTTGGCGCGGCCTCGCCCAATGGCGCCAAACTGCAACGTCTGGCCGCGCCACTGGACATTCCCCCGCTTGAGCCCCTGCCCGAGGATCACGTCCTGACCCGCACCTTTTACCTTTTGCAGGATTTCCCGGGTCGCCACACCGGTCGCCGCGTCTGGGTGGAAGCGGCCCCGCCCGATGCTGAAAAGATCGAAGGTATGCCGTTTCGAAACCTCAATGATGGTGTCACACCTGTAGTGATCGGTGGCAATGACTGGGCTTCGGCCTGGGCCATTGATTCAAGTGGCAACCCGATGTTCCCCGTGGGCCGCGGGTATGCAGGCGAGCGGCAGCGCGAACTGGCTTATCGCTTTGGTGTAAATCTGGTGATGCATGTACTGACGGGCAATTACAAATCCGATCAGGTACATGTACCCGCCCTTCTCGACAGGTTGGGACAATGACCACAAGCATCGTCTTTGACCCGCTTCTGCCCTGGTGGTTGATTGCCGTTTTGTCGGGCATGACCCTTTCGGGGATCGCGCTGGCGCTGTGGCGCGGCCTGTCGGGCTGGGCCTTGCGTGCGTTGGCAGCGATGGTGATACTGGCGGCCCTGACAGACCCTGTCTTTCAGCAGGAAGACCGCGAACCGCTGACTGATATCGTCCTGCTGGTCGAAGACGAAAGCGCCAGCCAGAAACTGGCTGATCGCGCTGCCATGACCGTATCCGCGGCTGACGCGCTGGCGGCCAGAATCGCCGCCCGCGACAACACCGAAGTTCGCCGCATCACCGTACCCGACGGTGCCGACAATGCCGGTACCCAGGCTATGACGGCCCTCTCCGAGGCTTTGGCAGAAGAACCACGCGCACGCATTGCCGGAACAATCCTTTTGTCCGATGGTCGCGTGCACGATCTTGAAAACGCGCCTGATCTGCCTGCCCCGCTGCACTTGCTACATACCGGGCGCAAAGGCGATTGGGACCGGCGGCTGAGAATCGACAATGCCCCGGCATTTGCCATTCTTGGTGAAGAGATCACCATGACCCTGCGGATTGATGATGAAGGCGCCGCCCCCCGGGGGACCGTCAACGTACCGCTCGACATCTCGGTTGATGGGGAACCTGCACAACGGTTCAGTGTTCCTTTGGGCCAAACCATCGAACTACCCGTCAGCCTGCCCCATGGTGGGCGCAACGTGCTCCAGTTCACCACGCCCAACGCCGAAGGCGAACTGACTGACCGCAACAACACCGCGTTGGTCCAGATCAATGGCGTGCGCGACCGGCTGCGGGTCTTGTTGGTCTCGGGCGAGCCGCATCCGGGCGGGAGAACCTGGCGCAACCTGCTGAAATCCGACAGCTCGGTCGATCTGGTGCATTTCACGATTCTCAGACCGCCCGAGAAACAGGATGGCGTGCCGGTGCGCGAACTGTCTCTCATCGCCTTCCCGACCCGCGAACTGTTCCTTGAAAAGATCGACGATTTTGATCTGATTATCTTTGACCGTTACAAACGGCGCGGCATCCTGCCGTCGATCTATCTCGATAACGTCCGCCAGTACGTTGAAAAGGGCGGCGCGGTTCTGATTGCCGCTGGCCCCGATTTCGCCAGCGCTGACAGTCTCTATCGTACACCGATTTCATCCATCATGCCCGCCCGCCCCACCGCCCGGGTGCTGGAAGAAAGCTATCGCCCCAAGGTCACGGATCTGGGTCAGCGCCATCCCGTCACCGCCGGTTTGCAGACCGAAGATGAAGGCGGCTGGGGTCGCTGGCTGCGCCAGATTGAGCTGGAACAGGAAAGCGGCCAGATGGTTATGACCGGCGCAGATGATCGCCCTCTGCTGGTGCTTGACCGTGTAGGCGAAGGGCGTGTGGCGCTGCTTGCGTCAGATCACGCATGGTTATGGAGCCGCGGCTACGAAGGCGGCGGTCCGCAGTTGGAACTGCTGCGTCGGCTGGCCCATTGGATGATGAAAGAACCAGAGCTTGAGGAAGAGGCGCTTTGGGCCGAAGCCACTGGTCAGCAGATGCGCATCATTCGTCGGTCTTTGTCACCGGACGTTGGATCGGTAACCGTCACAACGCCGTCGGGCGAAGAGGTTGAGGTGGAGTTGACCGAAGAATCTCCGGGCCAGTTCGAGGCGCTTTATGATGGGCCCGAGATTGGTCTTTACAGGCTTGCCAGCGGTGACCAGTCTGCGGTGATTGGTCTAGGCCCGGCGGCGCCGGTCGAATTTGAACAGACAATCGCCAGCGCTGACGCCCTGATGCCGCTGATTGATCAGACTGGTGGCGGGGTGATGGCCCTGGCCGATGGCCTGCCGCGCATTCGCGCGGTTCGTGCCGGGCGCCCGGCTTCTGGGCGCGGGTGGATCGGCATCACGCCGCGCGGTGCTTATGAAACGCGCAGTGTCACCCAGTTACCGCTTTTACCGGTATGGCTGGTACTCGCGCTGGTCGCGGCGCTGACGATCGGGGGATGGTTGCGAGAAGGGCGGCGCTGAGCCTGCTTTTTTCGTGCCATACGATCAGACGTATGCCGGGGTCGTAAACGGGAAAAAATTTCGTACGAAATCCACGTACAAAACGTACGAAACGTACAAAATATTGGTCAGGGTGACAGGGCCACGCGGATCATCTCATCGGACCATTCGTCGACCGAGCATCGCGCCTTGATAAAAATCTCGCGCGTGCCATCGGGCACGATCAGATCATTCAACGATCTTGTAAATGGCTGTTCATGGACATGCGGGTGCAGAAGCTTGCGGAAACCCAGCTGATTCCCATCGGAATCCAGCACTTCCCAGCCATCTGCATAATGGTCCCATCCCGTGTCATCGTGTTTGAGTGTAACCGATACCTGCCAAACCATGCCCGATTTTGATACTTTAACATCAACTACTTGTGGCTCTGATGCCCAGACCTGTGAACCGAAGCAAAGTCCGGCTATTGCAAGGATAAAGTGTCTCATGCGGCGCACTATACAGGTCTTGGCAGGAATCTGGAGTCACGTCTGTGTGTGGCTGTTGTCATATTCCGGCCTCATCAAAACGTGACGTGACCGTGACGCAAACTCGCGTCTCAGCAGCACCAGACAGGTGATCAGGGTCGTCCCGATAAGCGCCTCAGGTCCAAGCAGCCAAGCCGCTGTTGCCAAACCAAAATAAACCGATCTCAAACCCCGGTTAAAGCCCCGCGCAGCGGTGATATTGATCTCGCCAGCCTTTTCCGCCCGGATAAGTGCAAGCGGGTTTTTAGGGTCATTGGGGACCGCTGCAATCAACACCCCGCAATATCCGAACAACCGGTTTGACCAGACGAACTTTAGAAAGGCGTTCGTAAGAAAAACAAGAATTACCAGTACCTTGACCTCCCAGACAATGGCTGGATCCTGCTCTTGCGTAAGTTCGGTCGCTATACCGATCAGCCGTTCAAGATTGCCCAAAAGTGCCAGGCACCCGCCAATAGCTATCATCGTCGCCGATGCAAAAAACGAGGTGCCCTGCCTTAGAGTAGCCAATATCTGCGCATCAAATATACGTGGATCCCGCGACACCATTTCGATCATCCAGTCCCGCCGGTACTGAGCCATTAAAACCGACACCGATGGGCGGTTTTCCGGCGCATTATCAATGAGAAAACCGATCACTGCCCAACTGCCGAATAACAAGACAAGAGATGCAAAATCAATCAGAGTGAAGTATGAAAAACGGGTGAGCCAATCCATGCAGGTACGTTATCGCCTGAAGGTTTATCTTGCCAGATGCAAAAATTGGTTATATTTATTTACCAATATTGAGGGGTGCCGATATGGAAATGCCACAGCCCAATCCTGCTATACTGTCCCGTAAGGCTGAATTAGTATCGCGATTGCAAGAAGTTATGCCGCATGACGCTGTTATTTCAGACCCATCCGAGACGCGTGTCTATGAATGCGATGCGCTGACGGCTTACAGATGCGCGCCTCTTGCGGCAGTATTGCCCTCCAGTACTCAGGAAGTGTCGGACGTTTTACGCATTTGCCACGAGATGGGCGTTCCTGTCGTGCCCCGCGGCTCGGGCACATCGCTGGCCGGTGGCGCTCTGCCCACAGCCGACAGTGTAATCATTGGCGTGGCCCGACTGAACGAAGTCATTGAAACAGATTACGAAAATAGGTTTATCAGGGTTCAGACCGGGCGTACCAACCTTTCTGTTACCGGCGCTGTCGAAGAACAGGGGTTCTTCTACGCGCCTGATCCATCCAGTCAGCTGGCCTGTGCTATTGCAGGTAACATCGCAATGAATTCCGGTGGTGCGCATTGTCTAAAATATGGTGTGACCACCAATAATCTGATGGGTGTGACCATGGTGTTGATGGACGGCACCATCACCGAAATAGGTGGCGCATATCTGGATGCTGAAGGCCTTGACCTGCTTGGCCTGATCTGTGGCTCTGAGGGGCAGCTTGGTGTCGTGACCGAAGCAACCCTGCGCATCCTGCGTAAACCAGAAGGGGCGCGGCCGGTTCTGATCGGGTTTGACAGCAACGAAGTTGCGGGCGCTTGTGTGTCTGACATTATCAAGGCCGGTGTATTGCCGGTGGCCATTGAATTCATGGACCGCCCCTGCATCCGCGCGACTGAGGCTTTTGCCCACGCGGGTTATCCGGATTGCGAAGCGCTTTTGATCGTCGAGGTTGAGGGCAGCGAGGCCGAGATCGATGAACAGCTTGAAATTATTCTTGAAATCGCCCGCCGCCATGACCCGGTCGAATTACGCGAAAGCAAATCAGCTGATGAAAGTGCCAAAATCTGGCTGGGCCGTAAATCGGCTTTTGGTGCCATGGGGCAGATCAATGACTACATGTGCCTAGATGGCACGATACCGGTGAGCCAGTTGCCTCATGTACTGAAACGAATTGGTGAGATGAGCAAAGAGTACGGGCTGGGCGTGGGCAACGTGTTTCATGCAGGGGATGGCAATATGCATCCGCTGATCCTGTTTGATGCAAACAAACCCGGAGATCTGGAACTGTGCGAGGCCTTTGGCGCAGATATCCTGAAATTATGTGTCGAGGTAGGGGGGTGTCTGACCGGCGAACACGGTGTGGGCATCGAAAAACGCGATTTGATGGTGCACCAGTACGCGCCAGATGATCTGGATATTCAGATGGCAGTCAAAGATGTGTTTGATCCAAAATGGTTGCTGAACCCGGCCAAGGTATTTCCGTTGCAGGCTTCGGACACACGCCGAGAGCAAGCGGCCTGATCTGTCCAGAGGATACGCCCCATGTTGACCCCTAAAAACGAGGCTGAACTGGCCAAGATCATCGCAAAGGCCGATACGCCTTTACGTATTCAGGGTGGCGGAACACGCCCGATTGGCGCGCCGTTAAACTGCCCATGCCTCACAACAACCGGTATCTCGGGTATAGAGCTTTACGAGCCGGGCGCCCTGACACTGGTGGCCAAGGCGGGCACGCCGCTGGCCGAAATTGAAACCGCTCTGGATGCCGAAGGCCAGCGATTGGCATTCGAGCCGATGGATCACCGCGGTCTTCTGAATACAAAAGGGACGCCCACCATCGGCGGTGTTGTGGCCGCGAATGTATCCGGTCCGCGTCGTATCCAGGCGGGTGCTTGCCGTGATTTCCTGTTGGGTGTCCGCTTTGTCGATGGACAGGGGCGTATCATCAAGAATGGCGGGCGGGTGATGAAAAATGTTACCGGCTACGATCTTGTCAAACTGATGGCGGGCAGTTTTGGTACGCTTGGTGTGCTGACCGAAGTGTCGCTGAAGGTGCTGCCCAAATCGCGCTCAACCGGCGTCCTTCTTCTTGAAGGTTTGTCTGACGAACAGGCGGTCAAGGCATTGAGCCGTGCCCTGGGCTCACCCTATGAAATCACGGGTGCGGCGCACCTGCAAAAGGGGGTGGATGGTGATCCGGTCACCATGATCCGGCTTGAAGGTTTTGAAAATTCAGTCGCGTACAGAGCGGCCAAGTTGCAAGAGGTTTTGTCTGAATTCGGTAAGTTCACAGTCGAGAATGACCAAAACCGCACCACGGCCGGATGGCAATGGGTGCGCGATGTGGTGCCCTTCCACAATCGTGATGGCGACGTGTGGCGATTGTCGGTCAAGCCAAGCGACGCCCCGGAAATTGTGAATAACTTTTCCGGGGTTGAGGCCATTTATGATTGGGGCGGCGGTCTGATCTGGCTGCTTGTGCCCGGCAATTCCGAACTGGCTGCATCTGAAATTCGTCAGGCAGTCGCCACAAAAGGCGGGCATGCAACGCTGGTCCGCGGCGGGTATTCTGTGGGGGCATTCACCCCATTGGCCCCTGCGGTTGCCGGGTTGCACCGTGGACTAAGGCAGCAATTTGATCCCAAAGGCCTTTTTAACCCGGGATTGATGGGGCAGGTGGCATGAAACTCTTTTTGCGGCCACAGTTCTTTAGCATGAGTGCTATTACATCAACGATGCCCCGTTTCAGGAAATTTCAGGCGCGAATGGTGACACACGGATGAAGACAGAATTTTCGCCTGACCAACTGAAGAACCCAGGCATAGCCCGCTCGAACGAGATTCTGCGTGCCTGTGTACACTGCGGTTTTTGTACTGCGACCTGTCCGACCTACCAGGTGCTAGGTGACGAGTTGGACAGCCCCCGTGGCCGCATCTATCTGATCAAGGACATGCTGGAAAATGATCGTGACCCGGATGCGAAAACGGTCAAGCACATAGATCGGTGCCTCAGTTGTCTGGCCTGCATGACAACTTGCCCCTCGGGCGTGCACTACATGCATCTGGTAGACCACGCTCGAGAATATATAGAACAACGTTATCAGCGGCCTTTGAGTGATCGCATGTTACGCTGGGTTTTGTCGAAAATCCTGCCCTATCCAACGCGGTTCCGGTTGGCGTTGCTGGGGGCAAAAATCGGTCGGCCCTTCGCGCGTTTGATGCCCGACGCTCGCCTGCGTGCCATGCTGGAAATGGCGCCGAAGCAGGTGCCGCCCGTTAGTCGTAATGATGACCCACAAAGCTTTGCGCCGCAGGGCGAATGTCGAAAAAGGGTGGCGTTGATGACAGGCTGTGCGCAAAAGGCGCTAAATACCGATATCAACGATGCCACCATCCGCCTGTTGACCCGATTGGGTTGCGAAGTGGTTGTGGCCGAAGGTGCTGGATGTTGCGGGGCGTTGACACACCACATGGGCAAATCCGGTGAAAGCCACCGGACAGCGGCCAAGAACATCAAAGCCTGGACGCGCGAAATGGATGGCGCGGGTCTGGATGCCATCGTGATCAACACCAGCGGCTGCGGCACGACGGTCAAGGATTATGGTCACATGTTCCGAAACGATCAGCTTGCCGGGGATGCCGCAAGGGTGTCAGCGATTTCCATGGATGTCTCAGAGCTTCTGATGCAGCTGAATCTACCGGAAAGCGCAGACAAAAAACTGACCGTGGCCTATCATGCGGCCTGTTCGTTGCAGCATGGCCAACAGATCAAGACCTTTCCCAAGGATTTGTTGAAGCGCGCCGGTTTCACCGTGGTAGAGCCAGCAGACAGCCATTTGTGCTGCGGTAGCGCGGGCACCTATAACCTGATGCAACCTGAAATTTCGAAACAGTTAAAGGTGCGCAAGGTGAAAACGCTGGAAGCAAAATTGCCAGAAGTGATTGCTGCAGGAAACATCGGTTGCATGATGCAGATTGGTGGTGCCACCAAAGTACCAATAGTCCATACGGTTGAGTTGTTGGATTGGGCAACAGGCGGTCCTGTACCCCCAGCCATGACCAGGGCTGCACCAGAGGTTCCAATCCTGCGCTAACCGCCCTATTTTCGCCTAATACCGCTGATACTCAGACGGTGAATTTCAGCGGAGTAGCAATGGTACGTTTTTTTTGTCTGTCAGTTTCGTTGATCCTGGCCTGCAGCTTTGCCTGGGCCGAAAATACCGGTTTGAAACGACTTGATACCGGTGACGACGGAAAGAAATGGGAGGCAGTGGGCCGGCTTGATATAAATGGTCGTGGATTTTGCACCGGCGCTCTTGTCGCGCCCAATCTTGTTCTGACGGCGGCGCATTGCTTGTTTGACAAAACCACCGGAAAACGCGTTAACCCCGAAAAAATAGAGTTTCTGGCCGGCTGGCGCAATGGCCGCGCGTCGGCCTATCGTTGGGTGCGCCGGGCGGTGAAGCACCCTGATTACGACTATAATGCTGATGTCACATCGGACAGGGTGCGCAATGACGTTGCGTTGCTGGAGCTGCATCATCCGATCAACAATACCAGTGTTATACCCTTCAAGACAGATCACCGGCCGCGCAAGGGCCAGCGTATCGGCGTGGTCAGCTATGCCCGTGATCGCTCTGAGGCGCCATCGTTGCAAGAGGTCTGCGATGTCCTCGCCCGTCAAAACGGTGTTCTGGTTATGTCGTGCGATGTTGACTACGGATCGTCTGGAGCCCCTATTTTTTCCTTTGAAGGCGGTGAAGCCCGGGTGGTTTCTGTTGTTTCAGCCATGGCCGAGGTTGACGGTCGAAAGGTGTCTCTAGGCACCCAACTTGAAAAACCTATGGAAATACTGCAGGCGGCACTGGATGCCGGTGAAGGCGTATTTCAGGATGCGGCACCCAAGATGTTTTCCAGCGGAGAGCGTCGCAATACGGGCGCCAAATTTTCCAAGCCATGAGCTTTTATAACAAAACAACTGCGGCCCTCGTGGCAAGCGCGGCTTTTTTTTGCACTGCTTTAACGGCACAGGCAGATGGCAGCGGCTTGATCCGTTTGACCGACAGGGATGATCTGTTCGGATGGGAGGCTGTGGGTCGGATAGAAATCGGCGATGATGCCTATTGCACGGGCGTGCTGATTGCGCCTGATCTGGTACTGACCGCGGCACATTGTGTTTACGGTCCCGGTGGTTCGCAGGTGTCTGCCGCTGAGGTGAAGTTTCGTGCAGGCTTGCGTGATGGCGTCGCAATTGCCGAGCGTGAAGTCTCGAATGTCGCCGCACATCAATCTTATAATCCTGCATTGGGTTTCAGCGCTGAGACCATTCGATTTGACGCAGCACTTTTGAAGTTATCTCAACCAATTTCGTCATCAGAGGCCGCGCCATTTGCACTGCGCCGTGAGGTAAATAAAGGGCAGCGGGTCAGTGTCGTTTCATATGGGCGTGGTCGCGATAACGCGCTTTCCTGGCAACGCGATTGTGGCCTGCTAGGCCGGGGAAAGGGATTGATGGCCTTTGATTGCAATATCACCTTTGGGTCGTCTGGCGCCCCTGTTTTTGTGCGTGAAGGGGGCCGTGCACGGATATTGTCGCTTATCAGCGGCGGCAATGTGGGTGGTGGATCGCCAAGGGCATACGGAATGGACCTGGCCCCGCTTGTCGATCGGCTTAAGCGTGACTTGCGGGCGCAGCCCAAAGCGCCACTGAAACAAGCAAAATCACAGCGGATAGGTGTACCACGCGACTGATCCACATTGGGTGCAAAATTCGCCAGGCCGCCTAAACCAAATGAGAGTTGAAAGCAGTGCGCTGCACCTTGAAACCTGCCCGACGGCTTTCTAAATAACTTTTGTCCGGCGCTACATCGTGGGCCGGGCGACGTTGGCCTGTCCCCAAAGGGAAGGCATGTAAACAGGTATCGCTCAGATGGAGGATGACCCATGCGAAACTTTGATCTTGCCCCGCTTTACCGGGCAACTGTTGGTTTTGACCAGATTGCGGACATGATGGACCGTGTCCTGTCCAGCGACGTCTCCCAACCAACCTACCCCCCGTATAATATTGAAAAAATCTCGGATGATGCCTATCGCATCTCAATTGCCGTGGCCGGGTTTTCCGACACCGATCTGGCAGTTGAAGTGAAAGAAGGCGCGCTCGTCGTGTCGGCCCGCAAGGCCGACGAAGATGGCGATAAAACCTATCTGCACCGCGGTATTGCCACCCGCGCATTCGAGCGTCGTTTCCAGCTGGCCGACCATGTGCGCGTGACAAGTGCAAGCCATGCCGATGGCATGCTGCATATCGATCTTGTGCGTGAAGTGCCCGAGGCGCTTAAACCCCGCCGGATCGATATTCTGACCGGCGATACCGTCGAAAAAGACTTGGTCGAGGCCAAAGCCGTCAACTGATCCGTGTTGTAAGGTTTGTACAGACCTTACATGGCTTTTGCACAAAACAGTGGCCCCGCAAAGACATGCCTTTGCGGGGCATTTTGCATCCACATTCGATGGCTGGCGGGTTGCCGGTTTCCGTAGCTGCCAGATTGCGGTAAGGGGCGCCATAACCATCAGTAAGATTGGCGCTGATGTAACGACTTGGCAGGAGGACCCATGCCTGATCTGATCCCCGCCTGGGATGGCGAAATGCTGGTGCCGGTTGAAAAGCTGGATGTGCACCGTCGCGGACTTCGACACAAAGCGGTTTCGGTTTTCGCTATTGCTGGCGACCAGACCCTGTTGCAAAGACGCGCGCTTGGAAAATATCACACACCTGGTTTGTGGGCGAATACCTGCTGTACGCATCCCAACTGGAATGAAAGCCCCTTTGATTGCGCTGTTCGCCGGTTAGAGCAGGAACTGAACATCAAGGATGCCGCACCGCAACATCGCGGTCATGTAAGTTACCGCGCGGATGTAGGTGGCGGCATGATCGAGCACGAAGAGGTTGATATCTTTGTCCTGAAAGTGCCCGCACCGTTTGAGGTGACACCAAACTCCGATGAGGTGATGGATACCCGCTGGACCACATTTTCTGCATTGGCAGATGACATTCAGGCCGCGCCCCTGATTTTTACGCCCTGGATTCGGATTTATCTGGATCAGCACAAGGCAATGATCCTAGCGTGACAGCCTATGTTTTCTGTGTGTCGTAACGTTCAATCGCCGACAGGTCGAAGACCCAGTTTTGGGCCGATTTGCACCACACCTGAAGGCTGGGTTGCAACTGTTCACGTTGCTCGATTGTCCCCACCCGCAGACCAAAAAAAGCAGTCGGGTCGCCCTTGGTTCTGGCATGAATGCGAGTGCCACATTCGGGGCAGAAACTTAATTTTCTGACACGCCCGCTTTCGGCGGTCTTTTCGTATTCTTTGAGCTTTCCGGTAAGCAAACGAAAATTTCCACCAATGACACCGGCAACGACGCCATAGGCGGAACCAGAATTCACCTGACAATCACGACAGTGGCAAATCGCGACCAGACCAGGATCAATCTCGGCTTCGTATGTAGCAAGACCGCACAAACAGCCGCCATTCACTTTCATCTTGTTCCCATATGGTTTGTTTCCTGCCAATAAACCTTGATGTGGGGCCTTCTGATTGGCAACAAAAATGATTTAGCCACAAAAAAACCAGGGCCATGGCGGCCCCGGTTTGTATTCGTTCCGCTGGCTATTTCAGACCGACATGCAGATGTATTTCATCTCAAGGTAATCTTCGATGCCGTGATGGCTGCCTTCGCGGCCAAGGCCGGATTGCTTGACGCCACCAAACGGAGCGACCTCGGTTGAGATAATGCCGGTGTTGACGCCGACGATGCCATATTCCAGCGCCTCAGCCACTTTGTAGACGCGCGAAAGGTCCTTGGCATAGAAATATGACGCCAGACCAAAGATCGTGTCATTGGCCATGGCGATCACGTCATCCTCGTTCTCGAATTTGAAGAGTGGTGCCATCGGGCCAAAGGTTTCATCGGTTGCGACTTGCATGTCTTGCGTGCAGCCCGTGACGATGGTGGGCGGAAGGAAATATCCTTCGCCCTGAACAGGCTCGCCACCGCCCAGTATGACCTTGCCGCCTTTTGCTTTGGCATCGGCAACATGTTCTTGCACCTTGACGATAGCATCAGAGTTTATGAGCGGACCGAGCAAGGTGCCCTCGTCCAAACCATCGCCGATTTTCATCTTGGAGACAGCAGCCGACAGCTTTTCGGCAAAGGCGTCGTAAACACCTGCCTGAACATAAATCCGGTTGGCGCAAACACAGGTCTGGCCGTTGTTGCGGAACTTGCACATGATTGCACCTTCCACGGCGGCATCCAGATCGGCATCATCAAATACGATGAAAGGTGCGTTGCCGCCCAGTTCCATCGAGCATTTCATCACCTGATCGGCGGCCTGTTTCAGCAGGATGCGACCCACTTCGGTGGACCCTGTAAACGTCAGCTTGCGCACGGCAGGATTTTCGCAGAATTCCTTGCCCACCTCGGACGAACGCGACGAGGTCACGATGTTGAACACCCCCTTGGGGATGCCCGCACGTTCGGCCAGAACGCCCATGACCGTTGCTGACAGCGGGGTTTCGGCGGCTGGGCGGCCAACAAAGGCGCAGCCGGCGGCAAGCGCAGGCGCGGCTTTGCGGGTGATCATTGCGTTGGGAAAATTCCATGGCGTGATCGAGGCAGCGACACCGATGGGCTGCTTGATCACGGTAATGCGCTTGTCGCGCTGGTGGCCGGGTATGGTTTCGCCGTAGATCCGCTTGGCCTCTTCTGCAAAGAACTCGATAAAGGAGGCACCATAGCCGATTTCACCCTTGGCCTCGGCCAGAGGTTTGCCCTGTTCGGCGGTCAGGATGGTTGCCAGATCATCAGCATTTTCCATCATCAAGTTGAACCAGTTGCGCAACACGGCCGCGCGTTCCTTGCCGGTCCATTTGGCCCATTCTTTTTGCGCGGCCTCGGCGGCGGCGATGGTTTGGCCGACCTGCGTGCGCGACATATCCGCCACTTTGGCAATCACGTCGCCGCGGGCGGGATTGGTCACGTCAAATGTACCATGTTCGCCATCAATGAACTGCCCGTCCGAATAGGCCTGTTCTGCCAGCAGGCTTGGGTCTTTCAACAGTGACTTCAGATTGGTCGCAGTCATGGTATTCTCCCCTCAAATTTGGTCTCGCACAGCCAAAGCATCTTGCGTTAGGCTTGTCCAGTACCAGCAGGGAGATTGACGCATGGATTGGGACGATGCCTATGCCAATGCACCTTATATACCGGGGGCCGACGCCTATCCCGAGCGTTGGACCGCCGAAGCGGCTAAGTTTCGCGATCAGATGTCAGCGGCAGGCCAAGCAAGGCTGGATGTGAGCTATGGCCCTACGGCACGGCAGGCCTATGACCTTTTCCTGCCGGAAGGCACACCGCAGGGCCTGTGCGTGTTTGTGCATGGCGGATACTGGCTGAAGTTTCATCGCACATTCTGGTCGCATTTTGCCACAGGACCACTGGCGCGGGGCTGGGCAGTGGCGATGCCGTCGTATGATCTTTGTCCGGAAGTGACGATTGGGGATATCACCCGTCAGATTGCAACCGCCGTTACGGCAGTGGCTGATGTGATTGACGGGCCGGTGATTCTGGCGGGCCACTCTGCGGGTGGGCATCTGGTGGCGCGGATGTGCGTGGCGGGGGTTTTGCCCGAAACTGTGGCCGCCCGCGTACAACACGCAATGCCGATTTCGCCGGTCTCGGATCTGCGGCCTCTGCTGAACACGTCGATGAATGCCGATTTCCGGCTGGATATGGCCGCGGCCACAGCAGAAAGCCCGGCGCTGATGCAACCAATAGACATCCCGGTAACGGTCTGGGTAGGTGCCGATGAGAGGCCGGTCTTCCTGGATCAGGCCCGATGGCTGGCAAAGGCGTGGAATGCGGACCATGTGACAGAAGCGAGCCGCCATCATTTTGATGTGATTGACGCGCTGAAGGATTCCGACAGTGAAATGGTCAGAACCTTGATTTGATGATTGAAAATACCAGGCCAACACCCTGCGCAGCAGGCAATGTTTATCGAGTATCTGAAGTAAAGTGGAATCAAGAATGGCGCACCGACCAGCACGGCAGGGTATCAGTGTCTGCTGGGGCCGCATGAAAGATCGCTCGGGCGATGGCGCGGGACATGCATGTTGCTGCGGCGTGGCCCAGCATTAGCGTGTCGGCAACCGGGCTTCGCAAGGCAATCTCCCCTGTGCTGGCTGCAAAGATCAGATCGCCATCCATCGGGGTGTGTGACGGCACCAGCGCACGGGCAAATCCGTCATGCGCGGCGGTGGCAAGGCGTGTGCACTGGGACTGCGTCAGCATGGCATCGGTCGCGATGATGCCAATCGTTGTATTGGCATGCTGGTCAAGCTTGGTAGGGGGCAATTGCATGTCGGGATAGTTTGACGCCGGGCCAAGGCCGCCGAATTCGTCGTCAATTTCAAACGGGGCAGCCCAGAAATGCGGACCATCACCGACGGTTGCAGACCCTAATGCATTAACCGCCACAAGCGCGCCCACGGTCTGCCCGGAAGGCAGCACCAGCGAGGCCGAGCCGAGCCCCCCTTTGAAGTTTGAAGTCGTCGCGCCAAACCCCGCGCCAATAGTCCCGAGCGCAAAGCGAGAACCGGCCTGCGCCAGCGCGTCAGCACCAAGTGTTTTGTAAGGATTTTCCACCCAGTTCTTGTCACCGCCATTCTGCAGATCAAAAAGGATCGCGCCGGGTACGATCGGCACGCGCTGATCCCCCACGGCAAAACCACGGCCCTGTGCACGCAGTGCATCCGCCACGCCGGACGCCGCATCAAGGCCAAAAGCCGAGCCACCTGAGAGAACCAAAGCATCCACTTGCTCGACCGTTTTGTCAGGCGCCAGCAGATCCGTTTCGCGGGATCCGGGGGCGCCGCCCATCACATGCACCCCGGTGGTGAACGGCGCATCGCCCAGCAGAACCGTCACACCTGTCTTGACGATATCATTTGTAGCATTGCCCACCCGCAGGCCGGTTACATCAGTGATCAGGTTCAAGGCCCCAGTTTTTGCGCGCATGGTTTGAAAACGTCCCAAATGTGTCGTGAAACATCTTGCCAGATTGCGCGGGATGGGCAAGAAAGCATTCAGGCTAGGGCGATGGCGTCGCCCGCCCTGATTAAGGGTCAAGGCCGACCATATCCCACTCAGTCCTGAACGCCGGGACCTTTCTTTAACTAGGAGGGTCACTAAATGACTGCACATCCTGAATCCAAAAACTTTGCGGGTGCCGCGCGCCCGGAATTCTACCGTTTCCACAACGGTGAAAAATCCGTTCTGCAATTTGCCGTCTCGGAATATGAAGCGCGCCTTGCGGGCCTGCGGAAAATCCTTGCGCAAACCGGCGTTGACGCCATCGTCTGCTCGTCGATGCACAACGTTTCGTATTACTCCGGCTTTACCTATTGCGCCTTTGGCCGGCCATACGCCCTGGTTGTCACTCAAAAGGAATGCGTAACAATTTCGGCAGGCATTGATGCCGGGCAGCCCTGGCGGCGGTGTTTTTGCGATAACATCACCTATACCGACTGGCAGCGGGACAATTACTGGCGCGCGATCCGGTCGGTGACTGGAGAGGGCAAAGTCGTTGGCTATGAGAGCGATCATCTGAGCCTGATGCAGAAGGCTAAGCTGGATGCGTTCCTGGCCCCGTCAAAAACCGTGGACCTGTATGAAGCCACCATGCGCCAGCGCATGCATAAATCAGCCGCCGAGATTGCGCTGATCCGCAAATGCACAGCAGTTGCAGATGTTGGTGGATATGCAATCCGCGATGCCGTCAAGGAAGGCACCCGCGAGATTGATGTGGCAATGGCGGGCCGCGACGCGATGGAGCTGGAAATCGCCCGCGTCTTTCCGGACGCAGAATACCGTGACACCTGGGTCTGGTTCCAGTCAGGCATCAACACCGACGGGGCGCACAACCCGGTAACCGCGCGCAAGCTGCAGCGTGGAGATATCCTGAGCCTGAACACCTTCCCGATGATTTCAGCCTACTACGTGGCGCTGGAACGGACCATGTTCGTGGGTGAAGTGGACCCCGCCAGCCTGAAGATCTGGGAAGCCAACGTAGCCGCGCATGAATACGGCATGAGCCTGCTAAAGCCTGGCGTCAGCTGTGCGGAAGTAACTCACAAGATCAACGATTTCTTTGCCGAGCGTGATCTGCTTCAATACCGGACCTTTGGTTATGGACACTCTTTCGGGGTTCTCAGCCACTATTATGGGCGCGAGGCGGGTCTTGAACTGCGCGAGGACATCGACACGGTTCTCGAACCCGGCATGGTCATTTCGATGGAGCCGATGCTGACTATTGCCGACGGTCAACCAGGCGCCGGAGGCTACCGCGAACATGACGTTCTCGTGATCACTGCAGACGGAAATGAGAACATCACCGGCTATCCCTACGGCCCCGAATTCAACGTGGTCGGGTAGGTCACCAAATCTATCTGTTTCGCTTTGGTGTTCTGTAAATTCAGAATGTATATGGCAAAAGAAATGGGCGGCTCAGAACGGGCCGCCCATTGATATTCGGCAAGTGTGCAGCCCGATTTATCTGAGGTCTTTCTTATCGTCCGGATAGTTGTCGCCGACGTAATCCTCGAGCAGCTTTTCATTCTTCGCCTCTTCGATGCGGTTAATGCGATCAATGCGCGCCTGGTTGTCGAAGCGGTATTTGACGAAGTTCACTAGGCTGAGCGTCAGCATAAGGATGCCCATCCCCCAGAATCCCTTGGTCGAAAGTGGCACGTCAGGCGACATGTAGAGCGATAAGGTAAGGAGCCCATAGGCAGCCGCAACTCCGGCCAGGTTGAACATCATGATGACCGTGTTGTCGGGTTTGTCGTTGTTATACATTTTAAAATTCCTTTCTGTTGGCAGGGGGTGGGGGTCAGTCTTTTTCCAGACGGGCCAAAACATCATTGGCGGTGACTTTGGTGGCGGGACCATAACCTTGCGCCGCCATTCGTTCGTCCAGCTTATCATGGGAAAGATCGGCATTGATTTCGGCCAGAATCCGGGACTGCTCGAACGGGTCATCGCGGCCGATAACTTTAGCAATCAAATCTTCTGCTTCGTCCGCGCTGGAGGTGCTGTCTATGGTCGAATTCAGGCGTTTTTGCATTTGCTGTTCGCGGCGAATAGCTCTGGCGGTGATGGCCCCCTGTTTGAGGTCGATTATCCGGCGATGGGCCGCCCCGACCGAGTCGCGCAGACGGCTGGCTTGGGTCTCAAGCCGGTCGATGGTGTCCTGACGAAGATGGGTCTCGTTTTCCATCATCGCGATGGCCTCGGCGGCACGATTGGCCATGTCGGTGTTATTATCGTCCAAAGCTTTTTGTGCACGGTGTGTCATGGTTTCTATGCGACCGGTCAGCGCGTCATGCATGCAGACCTCGCTGCGCTGACGTTGAACCAGCGTGGCCAACGTGGCCTTGGCTGCTTTGAGTTGTGCCTCGGTTTCGCGAATTTTCTGGTCGATTAGATCAAGGGCGAAAACATCGCGGACCTGTTCTTCGGCTCGGGCGCTGGCAGCGGTAAAGAGAGTTCGGAGTGTGTTAAGCATTGCGGCTTTCCTTTTTTGAACGATGTTCATGAATTGGATATGGGAAAGCTTGAGCGACGTTCAATGAAAAACTTGAACGTTGTTCAGGAAATTATTTGTTTCCAGTTGCGTTCACGAGCAGCATGGCGATCATATGCCTGAGATGATCAGGCGGCACGGCTGAGATGCGTTTTTCCAATCCCAGCAGAACAATTCCATGCACCGATGAAAAAAGCGCGCGGGTCATCAGCGCCACATCAGCAGCCGACATTTCGGGGAAACACCGGCTGACCGGCCCGGCGATAAATCCAAACAGGCGCTCAAGCTCGTCCAGATACCATTGGGGAACGACCATTTCGGTTGACATCTGCACGTCGAATAGAGTGCGCCAGCGGTTTGGGTTGGCCGCAGCGAATTCGAGATAGGCGTAAGACATTGTAATCAGTTGGTCGGTGGGGCTTTCAGCCTCTTTACCAACAAGGCTGTCGGCCACAGCCTGACCCAGACGTTGAAACGTGCGGCCGTTCACCGCGATCACGATATCATGCAGATCGTCAAAGACGTTGTAGATGGCGCCGACAGCGCAGTTGGCCTCTTTCGCCAAAGCCCGGGCCTTCACGGCACCGATTCCGTCTGAGGCGATATGCGCCTCTGCGAGATCAATCAGTTTCTTGCGCAGCGCTTTGCGTCGTTCCTGGGCTTTTCCGGCCATGGGTCTTGCCTTTATTGAACTCGGTTCACGGATATAACCGGGATACGAGGTAAACCCAAGGCCGGAGTCGATAGATCAGACCATCGCGAAGATGCGTGCAGGTCCGCCGGATCCGCCGCGATGTTTCGGAGCGCCGACAACAAAGGTCGCACCCGCTGCCGGCACCTTATCAAGGTTGGCTATGTTTTCGATGCCGAAACGGCCTGTGGGCAGCCACGCATAGTGGGTTGCAAAATCGGCAGATGGACCGTGATCAAGCGATAGCGTATCGCTGGCAATCGACTGCGCGCTAGTTTCCAGCAGCATTTGCGCCGCTTCGACGTGGAAACCGGGGAAGTGCATTTTCTCGCCATCAAAGCCGCGGAACGCATCTGTACCGGTTTTTGTGCCCCAGCCCGAGTGCAGCGCAACACAGGCGTTATCGGGAATGTCGCCATGGCTGGCGATCCAGGCCTTGATGTCGTCGGGTGTCACCTGAGCGTCCGCATTTTCAGCAGCTTTGGCTGCGATATCGACAACACAAAGCGGTGCGACAAGGCTGGAAACCGGAATCTCGTCTACAGAATTGCCATCAGCCGAGAAATGCAGCGGCGCGTCAACATGGGTTCCTGTATGTTCGTTAACATCCATTGTGAACAGGTTGAAACCATTCTCTGCAAAGTTGAATTGTTGCGTCATGGCGATGCCCGGCTTGCCGAAATAAGTGGGAAAGTCATCGCCATAAGTATGGGTCAGATCCTCGATTGTTGAGGCGCCCGCTGCCATGGCAGGAGGGGCGGAAACGGCGCCAAGGGTCGCCGCTGCCCCGGCAGTTGCTGCGGCGGTAAAAAAGGACCGGCGCGACAGCATTCTTTCTTTGACCGCGTTCATGATACATGCGTCACACATTGTTTTCTACTGTTGGTTATGGTTGTAGGTTAAGGCTAGCATAACATGGAGTGCCTGGCTTGGGGCTAAATTCAAAAGCCGGGGATATACATACTGCGCCACCACAGGAGGAAAGCGGATGCTGGCACTATTAAGGCTGTTGGTTTTCGGTTTCCTGATCCTGTCTGTACTGTATGTGGGGATTTCCCTCTGGTCCCGTTCGGTCCGGTCGCGGAAACTGGCGCAGGAATGGGAAAACGAGGGTAGGCAGGGCGACAAGGATGCATATATGCAGGAAGGCATGGTGCAATACGAACGCTCGCTCAGGCGCAAGCTGATCTTGCTGGTCTATATCGTACCGGTGACGGTGGTCACAGTGATCATCTATTTGACGAACTTCAGGTAGGGGGCCCTTGATGGTCTATGTAAAGTGGGTGTTCCGGGTTTTGGTCTGGGTGGTTGTGGCAGGTTTTCTGCATTATACGCTGCCGCAACACGATGTTGCTCGGATCACCGATACCTATGAAAAGCGGGTAGATTTTGGCGAAAATAGCATTTTCTGGGCCAATCAGGGTACGGGTGAAGCGGAAAATACCGTGAACCGTGATGTTTTCTTTATTCAGTCTTTTCGAACAAACGGCAAGCCGATGATCTACCGCAATGAAGATACCGGCTGGGGCTGGCCGCCTTATTTCAAGTTCGATACCAGCAACCTTCAGGCCGAGGCGGCTGATCTGATATCAAAGAAAAACGATGCCAAACCGCAATGGGTCGTGGTCAAGCATTATGGCTGGCGGAACGAATTTTTGTCGATATATCCCAATGCGGTAAGTATCTGGGCCGTGGACGGGCCGGATGTACGTATTATTCCGTGGTTCAATATCGGGCTTTTGACCACGCTTTTCGCAATCTTCTGGGCGATCCGGGTGCGTTGGAAACGGTTCCGGGCCAACCGTATTGATCCTGTTGTCGACGAATGGACTGACGGCTGGGGCTAAGCAAACCCTTGCCGAAACGTGTCGAAGGGGCCGTTTCAGCGCTTGCCGTAGTACAGGCCCACCACATGTTCAGCTTCGGCAAAGAACAGCCAGCGCGAGGCGGCAATCCCGGCCAGATGGCAGATCACGGCAACGGCGGCCAGCGCATGGGCGAACGGGATGAGGATCAGCAGCACCGGCAGAATATACCCCAGCATCAATGCCATCGCGCGTAGTTTCAGCGCATGTTTGCGCCCGACCTGATAGACCAGTTCGCGCAGCAGGTAGTTGGTGCCGGTATGGGGCGGCTCGAACGCGCGCACGGTGCCGATGTCGCCCAGCCCGGTCGCACTGGCCATGTTGGTGCCGCTTTGCAGCAATGCCCCATCTCCGCGTACCCACCACAACACCTGCAACACACCTGCGATGGGTAAGAGTATCTGCGCATAGGTAATTTGTCCGGCCAACAATGCGCCGCCTGCGAGGGCAATGGCCAGCAACAACGCCGGGGTTAGCGGGGTTTTCCAGCGCGGAATTGTGGAAAGCTGGGCGTATATCATGGATGTGGCATAAACGGTGACCAGCGACAGAACTGCGCCGATCCAGCCAAGCAACGTTACTTTTATATCAAAGAAAATCAGCAACGCGGCATAGGCCCCCATGACCAGAAGGGCGGCGACAGCCGCCACGCCTTCACGCGAGAGCCAGCTTGAACGCCATTGGCTGAACGCCTTGATTGCGCGCTCGGGATGGCCCAGATGGAAGGTCGACGCCAAAAGCCCGCCGATGGCCAGGCCAAAGCCTATGGCGAAAAACACGAAAGCCACCCAGCCGCTGACGGCGGGCAAGCCAAGGCCCAGCCAGAACAGCAGGCCAAACCCAAGGCCCGAGAGGGTTGTAAAGACGATGACGGAAGGGGCGGGATGCATATCAGATCTTCTCCAGAGCTTTGTCGAGCCAGCCAAGGAAGCCTTTCGGCTCGTCCATTACAGGCGCAAGGAAGGGGGCCAGAACATCGATCTGGTCCATCTGGTCTTTGGGGCGGGGCGGCAGATATTTGTTGACGGGTTTGGTGCCCTGTTCAGGCATCAGATCCATGCCGCCGCGCTCGGCGGTCAGTTTGCTGACGTTGCTGTCAGGGTCGGCGAAATCGCCGAAATGGCGCGCGCCGGCGGGGCAGGTGCGCACACAAGCGGGAACGCGGTCAACTTCGGGCAGGTTCTCGTTATAGATGCGATCCACACAAAGCGTGCACTTCTTCATCACGCCTTCGGCCGCATCCAGTTCACGCGCGCCGTAGGGGCAGGCCCAGGCACAGAGGCCGCAACCGATACAGTCGCTTTCATTGACCAGAACGATGCCATCCTCGACCCGTTTGTAGCTGGCGCCGGTTGGGCAGACGGTGACGCAGGGAGCATCCTCGCAATGCAGGCAGGATTTGGGGAAATGGACCAGTTGCGCCGCTGGGTGGGGCATCGCGCTGGTGGCCAGCGGCTGCACCTCGTAGCTGTGCACGCGGTTCAGGAAGGTACCTGAAGGGTGGCCGCCATAGGGTTCCTGATCGGATAGGGGCGCGCCATAGTTTTCCGTGTTCCAACCCTTGCAGGAAATCACGCAGGCATGACAGCCGACGCAGGTATCCAGATCTATGACAAGGCCAAGCTTGCGGTCGGTTTTTTCGGGCAGCTGGGTCATTGTGCGGCTTTCCGGTTGGGTGAGCAAAAGTTTTCAAAAAACTTTTTTGAAAAATTTTGGGTCATCGTCATTTGCCCACCTTCCATTCCAGATGATCGGGGCCTTGGCCTACGGGTGATTTGACAGAGTCAAATGCTGGCAAGCTTTCCGACGGCGCCGAAACTTTTTCGATCTTTACCCGCAGGTCGAACCAGGCTGCCTGACCAGTGATCGGGTCCGAGTTGGACCAGCGCAGCCCGTCGCCCTTGGGCGGCTGCAATTCGTGGATCAGGTGATTGAGCAGGAACCCTTTGGTGGCCTCGGGGGCATCCTCGGACAGGGCCCAAGCGCCTTTGCGCTTGCCGATGGCATTCCACGTCCAGATCGTGTTTTCATTGAGCGCGGCCATATGCGCCACGGGCACGGTGATGGTTCCGTGAACCGAAGTGACCTGAGCCCAGTCACCTTCGGCAAATCTGTTGGCCTCCCATATCTTGGTAGGAACATAGAGCGGATTGAGGCCGTGAATCTGGCGTAACCAGGCGTTTTGAGTGCCCCATGAATGGTACATCGCCATCGGGCGCTGCGTCAGTGCATGAACCGGGTATTCCACCGGGTCGACATTACCATCCTCGAACGGTGCATACCAGATTGGCAGCGGATCCATCGTGGCCTTGATCCGCTCGCGCAGATTGTCAGGTGGTTGGCGGTCGCCGTGACCTTCGGCAGCCAGTTGAAACTTGCGCATGGTTTCAACATAGAGATCGAACACATAAGGCTGAGGGCTGTCGTAGATGCCCATCTCAACTGCCCAGTCCTGATAGGCGGTATTCCAGGGTTTGTAGTAGTTCGACCCCTCGGGGATGTGTTTCGCGAAGAAACCACCATTGGCGATATAGCTGTTCAACTGCGCCTCATTCGGGGCGCCCCGGCCATGGGTCAGGCCCTTTTTGCCCAGACGCCAGCCCGCCAGCGGGCCTATGCCCGGGCGACGTTCGTGATTGGTGATGTAGTCGGCATAATCTTTATATTTGGCGCTGCCGTCTTCGTTGGTGAAGCCCGGCAGTTTCAGTCGCGCACCCAGATCACACAGAACGGACTGGAAGCCGCGTACATCGCGGTCAGGTTCAATGACCGGCCAGCGGATGGCGTCTGCGGCGGCGTCGGCCTCGCAGATCGGGCGGTCCAGAAGCGAAATACAGTCATGCCTTTCCAGATAGGTGGTGTCGGGCAGAATGAGGTCGGCATAGGCCACCATTTCCGAGGAATAGGCATCGGAGTAAATGATGCGCGGGATCACGTAATTGCCGTTTTCATCCTTGTCGGTCAGCATCTCCATAACGCCACCGGTGTTCATCGACGAATTCCACGACATATTGGCCATGTACATGAAAAGTGTGTCGATCTTGTACGGATCGCCAGCGTGGGCGTTGGAAATAACCATATGCATCAGCCCGTGGCTGGACATCGGGTTTTCCCAGGTGAAGGCCTTGTCGATACGCGCGGCAGAGCCGTCTTCTTTCAGCGCCAGATCCTCGGGGCCCTGAACGAAGCCCAGATGCGGGCCGTTCAGTGGTGCGCCCGGATTGACACCGCAATGGGGTTTGGGGTGGGCGCTGACCGGTTTGGGATAGGGTGGCTTGAAGCGAAAGCCGCCGGGCACTTCGACCGTTCCAAGTATGATTTGCAGAACATGCAGCGCACGGCAGGTCTGGAACCCGTTCGAGTGAGCGCTGACGCCACGCATCGAATGGAAACTGACTGGCCGACCAGTCATGGTTTTGTGTTTTTCGCCGCGGAAATCTGTCCATTCGTGTTCCAGTTCGAACGCCTCGTCAAACGCGACGCGGGCCAGTTCGGCGGCGATGGTGCGGATCTTTTCCGCCTTGATGCCGCAACGCTCGGCAACCGCTTCGGGCGCATACTGCTTGTCGAGGTACCGTTCGGCCATCAGGTGCATCACGGGGCGGTGGGTAATACCGGCGGCCCGGTGGGTAGCGTGCAGATCGGGGCGCACGCCCGGTTTGTCAAAGGCAGTCAGCTTGCCGGTTTTACGATCAATCACCAGCGGCTTGCCGTCGTCATCGCGCAGGAACAGGCCAAATTCGGGGGATTTCGGATCGCCGTTCACCAGAACCGGCGCGTTGGTGTAGCGCGCCAGATAATCAAGGTCGATCTTGCCGGCCTTCATCAACTCGTGAATGAGCGACAGGATAAACAACCCGTCGGTGCCCGGGGTGATACCAACCCAGTCGTCGGCCACAGCGTTATAGCCCGAGCGGATCGGGTTGACGCCGATCACCCGCGCGCCACGCGCCTTGATCTTGCCGATGCCCATCTTGATTGGGTTGCTGTCGTGATCCTCGGCCACGCCGAACAGCATGAACAGCTTGGTATAATCCCAGTCAGGCTGGCCAAACTCCCAGAACGCGCCGCCCATTGTGTAGATGCCAGCCGCCGCCATGTTGACCGAACAGAATCCGCCGTGGGCCGCATAGTTGGGCGTGCCGAAATTTTGCGCCCAGAAGCTGGTGAAAGATTGCGACTGGTCTCGGCCAGTGAAGAAAGCCAGTTTTTCAGGGTTTTCCTTGCGAACGGGCTCAAGCCAGTCAGTGGCGATGGTTAGTGCCTCTTCCCAGCTGATTTCCTCAAACTCGCCCGAGCCACGGGGGCCCACGCGTTTCAAAGGTGCACGCAGACGCGAGGGTGCGTTGACCTGCATGATACCCGCCGAACCCTTGGCGCACAGAACCCCCTTGTTGACGGGGTGGTCGCGGTTGCCTTCGATATAGGCCACTTTGCCGTCTTTGAGGTGCACGTTGATGCCGCAGCGGCAGGCGCACATGTAGCAGGTTGTCTTGCGAATCTCGTCCGACACTTTTGGCGAGGTATCTATTTTCGGCTGATGATGGGTCATCACGAAATCCCTGTTCTTGCGGCGCTCACGTTAGGGCAGAATTGGAATGCCTGCGACCGTTTTCTTGTTTGTTTGGCTTTCCCGAAATTTTGTCCCGGAAAACCCGAAAAATAGCATTCGATTGTTCCGCTATGTGGGATTGGCCATTGCCTGAAGTACCGTCACGGCAATCATCTGGGTTACGTCACTGGCAGTACAGCCGCGCGACAGATCATTGGCAGGTTTGGCCAACCCCTGCAGGATCGGGCCAATGGCGGTATATCCCCCTAGTCGCTGGGTGATTTTATAGCCGATGTTGCCTGCATCAAGGTTGGGGAAGATCATAACATTGGCCTGTCCCGCAACATCAGATCCGGGTGCCTTGCTGGTGCCGACCGAAGGTACAAAGGCAGCATCAAACTGAAGCTCGCCATCAGCCTGAAGTTCAGGGTGATCCAATTTCAATTTCGCCAGCGCATTGGTGACCTTCGTCACTTTGTCATGCCGGGCGCTGCCCTTGGTCGAGAATGACAACATGGCAATTTTCGGTTCCTGCCGCAAAAGCGCACGGCAGGACGTGGCCGAGGCTGCGGCAATAGCGGCCAGCTCGTCGGCGTCTGGATCAATCACCAGTCCGCTGTCGGAATAAAGCATTGCACGGGCGTTGGGGGTGGCGCGTTCCGGCGGGTACATCAGGAAAAAGCTGGACACCATGGCGGCGCCGGGGGCGGGCCCGATCACCTGAATAGCGGTGCGCACAACATCCGAGGTCGTCGCAACAGCACCACCAACCGTGCCGGTGGCATGCCCCTGGCGCACCAGCATGGCCGCGTAAACTAGTGGGGTTTCAACCGCTTTGCGCGCTGTAGCTTCATCCACCCCTTTGTGGCGGCGAAGGTCATGATAGGCGGTAGAAAATTCAGTGGTCAGCGGCGAAGTGGCCGGGTCGTGTATGCTTATGCCGTGACCTGCTGCACTACCCTGCGCGTGCAATTCTGCAGCCACGGCATCGGCAGCGCCTACAAGGATCACATCAGCGATCCCGGCTTTTCTGGCGGCAAGCGCCCCCGCGACAACGCGGGGATCACTGCCTTCACTTAAAGAAACGGTCGGTCGCGCTGCCGGTGCCTCTGACAGCAAAAGTTCAATTGGTGTGCGTGTCATTGGCGCCGGCCTGTTCCTTGCTCAGACCTGCTGCGGGCGCATGTCCGCTGGGTCAATACCAGCAACTTCAACTGGTGTTTTCATAGCGTCGCGGCGGAAGGGATCGCCCAGTTCCTGGTTGATCATCGCCTCGATCAGGGTGGTTTTGCCAGCCTTTTGATCTTTTATCGCCTGGTCCAGCGCTGCGGTCAGCTCTTCCTGGGTGCGGGCAACGACGCCCTGAAGGCCACAGGCCTTGGCTATTCCGGCATACGAGACCTGCTCATCCAGCTCGGTGCCGACGAAGTTGTCGGCATACCACAGGGTCGAATTGCGTTTTTCGGCACCCCACTGATAGTTGCGGAACACGATCTGCGTAACGGCGGGCCATTCTTCGCGGCCAATGGCGGTAAGCTCGGTCACGGCAATACCAAAGGCACCATCACCCGAGAAACCGACAACGGGCGTGTCGGGGCAACCGATCTTTGCGCCGATCACCGAAGGCAAACCATAACCGCAGGGTCCAAACAGGCCAGGTGCCAGGTATTTGCGGCCTTCTTCAAACGACGGATAGGCGTTCCCGATGGCGCAGTTGTTGCCGATGTCCGAGCTGATGATCGCCTCTTTGGGCAGGGCAGCCTGAATTGCACGCCATGCCATACGCGGGCTCATCCATTCCGGCTTGGCGGCGCGGGCGCGTTCGTTCCAGGTGGTGCCGGGATCGTCGTTTTCGTGGTCCAACGAGGTAAGTTCCTGCGCCCACGCCGATTTGGTTGTCGCAATGAGGGCCTTACGCTCTTCTCGGCCCGCATCGCCAGCGTTGTCGGTAAGATTTGCGAGGATAGATTTCGCAACTTTCTTGGCGTCGCCCACAATGCCGACAGTGACCTTTTTGGTCAGGCCGATACGGTCGGCATTGATGTCTACCTGAATGATTTTCGCATCCAGCGGCCAGTAGTTGATGCCATAACCAGGCAGTGTCGAGAATGGGTTCAGGCGGGTGCCCAGTGCCAGCACGACGTCAGCCTTTGAAATCAGTTCCATGCCAGCTTTTGAACCATTGTAGCCCAACGGACCGGCGAACAGCGGGTGCGAGCCCGGGAAGGCATCGTTATGCTGATAGCCAACGCAGACGGGCGCATCCAGACGCTCTGCCAATTTGACCGAGTCACCGATGGCGCCGCCCAAAACTACGCCAGCACCGTTCAGGATGACCGGAAATTTGGCATTCGACAACAGCTCGGCCGCTTGTGCTAAAGCCTCTTCGCCGCCACCGGGGCGCTCGAATTCAACGATCTGTGGCAGTTCGATGTCTATTACCTGTGTCCAGAAATCACGCGGAACGTTGATCTGCGCAGGCGCCGAGGCGCGTTTGGCTTTCAAGATCACGCGGTTCAGAACTTCGGCCATGCGAGTGGGGTCGCGCACCTCTTCCTGATAGGCAACGCAATCAGCGAACATGTTCATCTGTTCGACTTCCTGAAAACCGCCCTGACCCATGGTTTTGTTGGCACCCTGAGGCGTGACAAGCAAAAGCGGAGTGTGGTTCCAGTAAGCGGTTTTTACGGCTGTGACGAAGTTGGCGATGCCGGGGCCGTTCTGGGCGATCATCATCGACATCTTGCCAGTGGCGCGGGTGTAGCCATCGGCCATCATCCCGCCCGAGCCTTCGTGGGCGCAATCCCAGAAGGAAATACCGGCTTTGCCGAAAATGTCAGAGATCGGCATCATCGCCGACCCGATAATGCCAAAGGCATGTTCGATGCCGTGCAGTTGCAGCGTTTTGACGAACGCCTCTTCGGTGGTCATTTTCATGGATGTTTCCTCGACTCAGTGCGCTATGGCGGCGTTAATGGGGAATCTGGGGTGAACCTACCTGTGTGCGGACGGGGGTTCTAGGGCCAGATGTGGTTCGCGGATATAGCCAGAGTATTTTTCAAATGAGATTTTTTGTCTCAATAATTCGCAGTTTGCTTTTTTGGAAATTTAAGTGACTACTCTAAGAGGCTATATTTTATTGAGTTTTTAGCCATTCTACAGCAAGAGTTTTGATTTTTATCCCTGTTTCAGTAATTGTCCCAATTCCGCTGCAAGAATTTTGACGCCGGGAAGGATGCGTTCGGATGGAATCGACGAATAGGCCAGCCGGTAATAATTGCGTCGCGGTTCGGGGCCGTGGAAGAATGGGTGCCCGGCCTCAATCAGAACGCCCTTTGCACGCAGATTGAATTCCAGTTGTGCAGTATCCACGCCTTTTGGCGCGCGCATCCAGATCGACGATCCGCCAAAAACACCGCGCCCGGCAACGCCCAGGCCGTGCTGGCTCAGGGCATCTTCCATGACGTTTCGGCGCTCGGCAAAGACCTGCCCCATGCGTCTTATGAGGCTGTCGTAGTGGCCAAGCGACAGGAAATAAGCTGCTGTTCGCTGGATATGCCCGGGGGGATGCCGGAGAACAGAGGCGCGCAGGGCACGCACCTCGCGAATAAAAGGTTTAGAGCCAACAAGATAGCCAAGGCGCAGGCCGGGGAAAATCGATTTGGAGAAAGAGCCGACATAGATCACCCGACCGTCGGTATCCAATGATTTCAGTGCCGGAAGTGGCGCGCGCAGGAACGAGATTTCAAATTCATAGTCGTCCTCGACAATCAGCGCATCCATGTCGGCGGCTTTGGTCAGCAGTGCCTTGCGCCGTTCCAGAGGCATGGTCGCGTTAGTCGGTGACTGGTGACTGGGTGTGGTAAAGATCACATCGGCCCGGTCCGGCAATTTGTCCGGGGGCAGCCCGTCTTGATCCACCTGGACTGGTGTCAGATGACAGCGCGATTGGGTCAGGATATCGCGCAGCGCATGGTAACAAGGATCTTCGATTACACCGGTGCGGCGTTGGGTCAAAAGCACCTGTGCGGTCAGCCACAAAGCGTTCTGGGCGCCCATTGTGACAAGGATTTCATCGGGTTGGGCAAGGATGCCGCGGCGTGGCAGAGTGTGCCGGGCGATGAATTCGATCAGTTGTGGATCGTCTTGGTCGTAGTAATCGGTCGTCATCGCGCGAAAATCTTTTTGCCCCAGAGCCTGCAGAGCGCAGTGGCGCCAGTTGGCGTGATCAAACAGAGACGGATCGGCCTGACCATAGATGAACGGGTAGCGGTAGCTGGACCAGTCCTGTGGCTTCTTGGGTGTGTCACCGCCGGTAAAGCGACGCCCTATGGCGCGCGACCAGTCGATGGTGTCGTGTCGCGGCTGGTGGGCGGTAAACCCGGGTGGTTCTGGTGCGTTTTCAGAAACATAATAGCCCGACCGGTCGCGCGCCGCGAGATAGTCATTGGCCTGCAATTCGGTATAGGCCAGCGTCACCGTTATGCGGCTGACACCCAGATGTTCGGCCAGCTTGCGTGAGGACGGTAGTTTCTCGCCCTTGCGGAACCGGCCCGAAAGGATGCCCTGTGCAATCATCTGTTGGATACGCGCCTGAAGTGTACCTTGGGCGTCGGGATCAAGAAAGAATGTTTCGACTGAGATTGCCATGGCGTAGCTTAGACTGGCCTTATGATGCGCGCAATCTGGTCTGGTGAAGTTTTGTACGTTTTGGTTCAGGCGGGCGGAAAGGCTTGGTCAAAGGCTTTTTTTCCCCGGGGCGGTGAAGCGGATAACCCGACTCTCAGGAATACGTTGCGCCCAACCGGTGGATTCGAAATGGGCCAGCAGCCCACGGCCAAGGCGACCGGCCAGATGAGAACGGCGTTCGGACCAATCCAGACAATCGCGACACATCGGCGATCGCGAGGCCGGAAAAGCGTCAAGATCAATCCCCAGGCCAGTGAAAAAGTCCCGGCCAGAGAGGGTCAGGTTTAGCGCTTTGTCGGAATGAAGGATTAACCCTCGGGCAATCAGGCTGTCGTACATCTGTGTACCCATGTCGCCCGCAAGGTGGTTGTAGCAGACCCGCGCGTGGCGCAGTTCCGGGTCGCGCGGTCCGGGACGGTGGCGCAGATGGCCTGAACCGGCTGCAAGGCCCATCAAAGCCTCAAGAACATGGGCCACGTCCTCGGACGCCAGGGTGAAATATTTGTGCCGACCTTCCTTGCGGGGGCGGATCAACCCGCCTTCGTCCAGTTTGGCCAGATGCGCCGACGTGGTTTGAAGGGTCACACCCGCCTCGTGCGCCAGTTCGGTGGCGGTGAGTGCCTTGCCGCTCATCAACGCCGTCAGGATGTTGGCGCGGGCTGGATCACCGATGAGTGAGGCGACACGTGAGATATCGGGTGAGTCCTTCATAGTTCGACCGTAAACGAAGCATATTAGCCATGCAACGGTTTAAGGTGGGGCAGAATTCAACCCGGAAGGAGACCTCAGATGCTGACCTGCGTCATCCGTTACCAAATCGACCCGACGAAGAAAGAACAGTTTATCCAATATTCCCGCAATTGGGGGCAGGCGATCCCACGCTGTGGTGCGGATCTGATCGGATATTATGCACCACACGAGGGCAGCAGCACACTAGCCTATGGCATCTACAACATTCCGTCGCTGGCAGAGTATGAGGCGTATCGCGAAAGGCTGGCGGCTGATCCGTTGGGGTGTGAAAACTATGCCTTTGCGCAATCCGAGAAGTTTTTATTGCGCGAGGATCGCACATTCCTGAAGCTGGTCAGCATACCACATGGAGAGACGCGATGATTGCCATCATTTTCGAGGTCATCCCTGCAGAAGGCCATAAGGAGCAGTATCTGGACATTGCCGCAGCGATGCGGCCGCTGGTCGAGCAGGTCGAGGGGTTTATCAGCGTCGAGAGGTTTCAGAGCCTGACAGACCCGTCAAAACTGCTGTCACTGTCGTTCTGGGAGGACGAGGCGGCAGTGGAACGCTGGCGGCAATTGGAGGCACATCGCGGCGCGCAGGCCAAAGGGCGAAATGGAGTATTCAGCGATTACCGTCTGCGGGTCGCGCATGTGATAAGGGATTACGGGATGTTTGCGAGGGATGAGGCGCCACAGGACAGCCGCGAGGCGCACGGGGGGCTGAGACTCGCCAAGCTGTGATTTGCCTGCAACGTGGTGTGACAGTACCTGTGGGGCAAATTTGAACAACTTTAGGGTATCAGGGTAGTGGAAAAGAAGATCATTCTTTCACCGCAGGACAAGCTGGACGGGCTGGCGCTGCTGATTTTGCGGCTTGGGCTGGCTTATTTCATCTTTTTATGGGCGGCACACAAGATCATCACGCCGGGGCAGTATCAGTTTCTGGCAAAGCATTTTGACAATGTCGATATGAGCGTGATGCAGGTGTATCTGGTGGGCGGGGCGCAGATTGCCCTTTGTGCCTGCGTGGCATTAGGGGTTTTACGGATTTTTTCGTATTCGGCGCTGGGGGTCATGCACTTTTTCACGATCCTGCGTCGGTGGGAGCAGTTTCTCGACCCATTTGCAGTGAACGCCAAGGGTTTTCCGATCAATCGTAACCCGGTAATTGATCTGGCGGTGATGGGGGCATTCATCGCGCTGGTTCTGCTGATCCGGCGGGATCATTTCAGCTTTGGGGCCTGGATCGGGCGGCATAGCAGGCCGCGGTGGTGGCTTTAGTCAGTCGCGTGGTTTCGCCAGTTGCCATTCCAGATTGGCGCAGACGGCGGGCCATTCATGGGGCAGAATCGAATAAACTGCGGTGTCGCGCATCGAGCCGTTTTCCATGATCATGTGATTGCGCAAAATGCCATCCAGCTTTGCGCCCAACCGTTCAATTGCGCGGCGTGACTGGTGGTTGAGGAAGTGTGTGCGAAATTCGACCGCAACACAATCCAGCACCTCAAACGCGTGCGACAGTAGCAGCAGCTTGCATTCTGTGTTCACCGGGCCGCGCTGGGCGGATCTGCCCAGCCAGGTTGACCCGATTTCGACGCGGCGGTTGCCCGCGTCAACGTTCATGTAGGTGGTCATCCCAACAGCAGCGCCCTTGGCATCGAGAATGGCAAAAGGAAGCATGGTGCCGGTGGTCTGCAGGCCAAGGCGGCGGTCGATTTCGGCTTGCACAGCATCTGGCGTGGGGATGGACGTATACCACAGCCCCTGCACGCCCTTGGCGGCGGAGGCCAGATCGGCGGCATGGGTTTGGGCCAGCGGCTCAAGCGAGGCATGTTTGCCTGTCAGGGTGATGGGAGAGGGCCACATTGGGAGAAATTCCAGTTGCGTGCCGGAGCTAATCCCGCCCCGCGATACTTGCAGGGCGGGATTGAAGGATCAACCGAAGATTTTTGTCAGAGCCTTGTCAGTGGCCGATACGATCTGGTCGATATCGTCTTTTGTAGCAATCAGCGCGGGCGAGTAACACAGCGTGTTGTTGAAGCCCGGGATCGACCGGTTGGTCACGCCAATGATTACGCCCTGGGCGTTACAGTCGCCGACAACGGCCTGCGCCAGCTTTTCATCCACGGGTTCCTTGGTTGTGCGATCTGCAACCAGTTCGGCCCCCAGGAACAGGCCCTTGCCGCGCACCTGGCCGATGACGGCATGCTTGTCTTGCAGGGCGCGCAGCTGGTCCAGCATGTAGTCGCCCATGGCCACGGTGTTGCCCAGCAGATCTTCTTCTTCGATGATCGCCATGTTTTCCAGCGCTGCAGCCGGGCCGGCGGTGCAGCCGCCGAAGGTCGAGATGTCGCGGAAATAGTTCATTGAATCGCTGGTGTCGTCTTTGAACAGATCGAATACGCGTTCGGAGGTTACACAGCAGGCGATGGCGGCATAGCCCGAGGCGACACCCTTGGCCATGGTAACGAAATCGGGTTCGATCCCGTAATGCTGATAACCGAACCAGGTGCCGGTACGGCCAAGTCCACAGACAACCTCGTCGATATGCAGCAGGACATCGTATTTGCGGCAGATTTCCTGAACGCGGGGCCAGTAGCCTTCGGGGGGCGTGATGACGCCACCGCCAGCGGTCACCGGCTCGAGGCAGATGGCGCCGACGGTATCGGGGCCTTCAGCCAGAATGACCTCTTCAATCGCATTGGCAGCGGCAATGCCGTATTCTTCGCCCGAAAGATCCCACTGTGCGCGGTATTCAAGGCAGTGCGGAACCCGCACGAAACCGGGGGTATAGGGCCCGTACTGTGCGCCGCGTTCATCCTGACCGCCAGCCGAGAGGCAGGCGATTGTGGTGCCGTGATAATCGCGATCCCGGTAGAGGATCTTGTGCTTTTTGCCGCCGTAGCGCTTGTGCGCGATCTGGCGGACCATTTTAAAGGCTTTCTCGTTCGCCTCGGAACCCGAGTTTGTATAGTAGACGCGGGTCAGGCCCGGCATTTTCGAGATCAGTTTTTCCGAGAACAAAGCGCCGGGGATCGAGCCGGTAGAGCCCGCAAAATACGGCAGTTTGATCAGTTGGTTGCGCACTGCGTTGGCGATACGTTCACGGCCGTAACCGACGTTGACCGTCCAGACGCCGCCCGAGACCGCATCAAGATGCTCTTTGCCCTTCTGATCCCAGACGCGCATACCGCGGCCTTCTACGATGATCCGGGGATCAGCCTTTGGGTCGGCGCCGGTCCAGGGGGCGTGTTGGATCAGGTGATGCCAGACGTGGGCGCGATCCGCCTCCACGACATGAGAGATGTCATTATCCATAAGCTTGCCGTCCATGGCGATGCTCCATCAGGTTATGGCCCGGTTTTGCGGTCGGGCAGAATGAGGTCAGGTGACAGTTTAACTATAGCACATATCAGCCCCTGAAATCGCTTATCTGATAGGGCCAGATCTTCAATTATTTAACTCCAGATCTGAAAGGAGTTTCTGGGATTTTAAGCTAATGATATGTAACTGCTATATATTTCAAATTGCGATCCTAAGTGCCGACGACGGGTAGTTCGAAAATAACGCAGGAAATACAGGCGGAGTCGACAAAAAATGTACCAACGCCACTCATTGTCAGGTCTCCCGCTGGCTGAATGGGGGCTGGTGCGATGGGCGCTGACACGCCGGGGGAATCACCCGAAAAACACACGCCCGACGCAACAATTACCCAAGTGAAAATGGTAATTTTTTCACGAAGAGGTGGCGCAACTGCATGACATATTCCTATATGGCAATACGAAGCACGTATATGGCGTACAATGATGCAATGCCTGCAAGAAATGGAAAGCCGGACAGATGGAAACTGCATTCACCCCCCTGCAATCTTTGGGCGGCGGCGCGCTGATTGGCGTGGCGTCGGTTTTGCTGATGCTGACACTTGGGCGGATCATGGGGTCGACCGGCATTCTGACCGGGTTCTTCTTTCCCAGTTCTGCGGCAGACTGGCGTTGGCGCGCTGCGGTGCTGGCGGGTATGGTCAGCGGCCCATTGGTGATTTTGGTATTTGCGGGACATATGCCCGCGGTTGATGTCACAGTATCCACGCCGATGCTGCTGATCGGCGGGTTCATCGTGGGGATAGGCGTGACTTTTGGCTCGGGCTGTACGTCGGGGCATGGGGTGTGTGGGATGGCACGGTTGTCTCCCCGGTCAATTGCGGCGACGGCGACGTTTATGGTGAGCACCTTCATTACGGTGTACGTCGTGCGCCACGTTTTGGGGATGTAGGGCCATGCGCATTTTAACGGCTTATGTCATCGGGGTTATTTTCGGGATCGGTATTTCGATCTCGGGCATGGCGAATCCTGCCAAGGTTCTGAACTTTTTCGATGTGGCGGGCACCTGGGACCCAAGCCTGATTTTTGTCATGGGGGGCGCGCTGCTGGTGACATTTTTCGGTTATCGGCTTGTGTTGCCGCGCCCCGCGCCCGTGTTTGATTCCGCGTTTCAGCTGCCGACCGGCAAGCTGCTGGATGGCAAGCTGATCGGTGGCTCTATCGTGTTCGGCATCGGCTGGGGTATCGCCGGATTTTGCCCCGGTGGTGCCTTGCCCGCTCTTGGGACAGGTGTCCCCGAGGTGTTCATGTTTGTTGCAGCAGTCATTGCGGGCATTTTTACGGCAAGGGTGGTTTCGAAACGCCTTTCATAAGGCAATTGTAATTCATTGCAGGAGAAAGAACATGAGTCAGTATCCCGTGAATATGGCCATTACCCCCGATGTTTCGGGTCATTTTGACGAGGCGACGAATACGATCAGCTATATCGTCAAGGACCCTGCCAGCGCACATTGCGCCATTGTCGACAGCGTTATGGACATCAACTATGCCGCAGGCCGGATCACTTACGATCATGCCGACGCGCTGATTGCCGAGATCAAAGACAAAGGTCTGATGCTGGACTGGATCATCGAGACCCATGTCCATGCCGATCACCTGTCAGCCGCGCCCTATATTCAGCAGGAATTAGGCGGCAAAATCGGCGTCGGCGAAAAGATCATGGTTGTGCAGGAAACCTTTGGCAAAGTCTTTAATGAGGGGACTGAATTTCAGCGGGACGGAAGCCAGTTTGATGCGCTGTTCAGGGATGGCGATACCTACATGATCGGCCAGATGCCCTGTTTTGCGATGTCCACGCCCGGGCACACACCGGCCTGCATGGTGCACGTGATGGGCAATGCCGCCTTTGTCGGCGATACGCTGTTCATGCCCGATGGCGGCTCGGCCCGGGCGGATTTTCCAGGTGGTGACGCGGGTGAGTTGTATGACAGCATCCAGAAGGTGCTGGCCCTGCCCGACGACATGCGGTTGTTCATGTGTCACGATTACGGTCCCGGCGGTCGCGATATTAAGTGGGAAACCACGGTGGCCGAGGAGAAGGCCCACAACATCCATGTGGGTGGCGGCAAGACGCGTGAAGAATTTATCAAGTTCCGCACCGAACGCGACGCGCAACTGGACATGCCCAAACTGATCATCCCGTCATTGCAGGTGAATATGCGCGCCGGGGTGGTGCCAAAAGACAAAGACGGCAATCCGATGCTGAAAGTGCCGGTGAACGGGCTGTAATCTCAGGCGCGCTGATCTTTGGGGGAACCCATGACCACGTAGGATGTGATGGCATGCACCTGCGGCAGTGTGCCCAGAACATCAGTATGAAACGACTTGTAAGAGGTCAGGTCTGCGGCTTCGACCCGTAGCAGGTATTCGACTGCGCCGGTGATGTTGTGACATTCTACCACCTCGGGGGCGCGGGCCATGGCGGCCTCGAACGCCTCTTGGCTGGCCTTCGTGTGGGAATTGAGCCCGACAGTGACATAAGCGGTAAAACCCACGCCCAGTTTGGTGCGATCCAGCACGGCGCGATAACCTGCGATAATGCCGCGACGCTCAAGCTCCTGCACACGGCGTAGGCAGGCAGAGGGCGACAGGCCGACCTTGTCGGCCAGATCCAGATTGCTGATGCGGCCATCACGAGAAAGTTCACGCAATATATGATCGTTAATTCGGTCCATTTGTGTGATTTATTGCACAAATTTTTACATGGCGCAAACAAACGCAATCCAAATGCGTCAATGATCGATTAAGGTTGCTGGCATGACACTGGATATATTCACCGCTTTGGTCGCCTTCGCCTTGGTCACGGTTATCACACCGGGGCCCAACAACCTGATGCTGATGGCGTCAGGTGCCAATTTTGGATTTCGGCGGACCGTGCCGCATATGTTCGGGATTGGGCTTGGATTTCCCGGCATGGTGTTTCTGGTGGGTATCGGCGTGATGCAGCTGTTTGACCTGTGGCCGCTAAGCTACACGATCCTGAAGGTTTTAAGTGTTATCTACCTGCTGTATCTGGCATGGAAAATCGCCCACGCAGCTGCCCCGAAAGAGGCCATGACCGAAGGCAAGCCGCTGACATTTTTGCAGGCGGCGGCCTTTCAATGGGTCAATCCCAAGGCCTGGAGTATGGCCATGTCGGCGATCACGCTTTATGCCGCCAGCCGGGATATACCGGCAGTGCTGTGGGTGGCGGGCACCTATGTGTGCATGTCGCTGATCAGCACAACCGCCTGGACAGTGATGGGCAAGCAGTTGCGACTTTTGTTGAAAAGCCCGGCACGTCTGCGGATGTTCAACTGGGCCATGGCGGTGCTACTGGTGGCGACCCTGATTCCTGTGCTATGGCCGGCACAGAGTTAGCAGCCCGAAGTCCGATCCATGACCCTGACGTTATTGCATACGGCGCAAGTTCACTGTGCCACGTTTGACGCGCTGCGCGACCGTATCGCGCCCGGGGTTGAACTGACCCATCTGGTGCGGGAAAACTGGCTTGCACAGGCGCAGAATGGCATATCCCCCTCTCTTGAAAACAAGATTTCGCAGGTGGTGGCAAATGCGGCGGGCAAGGTGATCTGCACCTGTACCACCCTTGGTCCGGCGGCGGAAAAGGCGGGGGCAGTTAGGGTCGACTGGCCGATGATGCAGCAGGCGGCACGTTTGGGCGGGCCGATTCTGATGGCCTATTGTCTGGACAGCACGTGGGAGCCCAGCCTTGCGCTGCTGGAGCGTGCATTGGAAGAGGCGAAGACCCCGGCCAAGGTGCATCCATTGCGGTTGGCACAATACTGGCCGTTGTTCGAGGCCGCTGAGATGGATGGCTTTGCCGCGGTGATCGCCGGGGAAATCCGGCAAATTGTCACGCAGTTGCCCGATGTGGCCTGTGTTGTACTGGCGCAGGCGTCGATGGCGAAGGTGGCCCCGCTGCTGGCTGATCTTGAGGTGCCGGTGCTGGCCTCCCCCGAGTTGGCGTTGCGGGCCGGATTAAGCCAGATATGATTGCAAATCCCCCGCAAGGCCGCCATATATCGCAGCGGGATATGTGGAGAGCCTGATGACCAATTACCTCGACTTCGAAAAACCCCTGGCCGAGATTGAAGGCAAGGCGGAAGAACTGCGCGCACTGGCGCGGGCGAATGAAGAGATGGATGTTGAGGACGAGGCCGGTGCGCTGGATCGCAAGGCGGCGGATCTGCTGCGCGATCTGTATAAAGATCTCAGCCCCTGGCGGAAATGCCAGGTGGCGCGTCATCCCGAGCGGCCGCATTGCTGTGATTACATTGAGGCGCTGTTCAAGGAATATACGCCGCTGGCCGGCGACCGGAACTTTGCCGACGATCATTCAGTAATGGGTGGCCTGGCGCGGTTGGGCGACCGGCCCGTGATGGTGATCGGGCACGAAAAGGGCAATGACACCAAAAGCCGTATCGAGCGAAACTTTGGCATGGCGCGGCCCGAGGGCTATCGCAAGGCGATCCGGCTGATGGAAATGGCCCACAAATTTGGCCTGCCTGTTGTGACACTGGTGGACACACCTGGCGCCTATCCAGGAAAAGGCGCCGAGGAACGCGGGCAGTCCGAAGCCATCGCGCGCGCAACCGAGAAATGCCTGCAGATCGGCGTGCCGCTGGTGAGTGTTATCATAGGCGAAGGAGGATCGGGCGGGGCTGTGGCCTTTGCCAGCGCCAATCGTGTCGCGATGCTGGAAAACTCGATCTATTCGGTGATCAGCCCCGAAGGTTGCGCCTCGATCCTGTGGAAGGACGCGGAAAAGATGCGCGAAGCCGCCGAGGCGCTGCGGCTGACGGCGCAGGACCTTACCAAGCTGGGAGTGGCCGATCGGATCATCAATGAGCCGATGGGCGGGGCGCATCGTGACCCGGCCAAAACCATCGAGGCGGTAGGCAAAGCGATAGAGGCGATGATATCCGAGTTGGATGCAAAAACGCCTGAGGCGCTGATCAAGGACCGGCGCGACAAGTTCCTGAATATCGGCGCCAAGGGGCTCGCGGCCTGAAGCGGGCACACGTTCAGCACTGAACCCAGGGCGAAATCTGCTTGAGGTGTGGGCGATTCGGCATCTCGCCGCGACACAATAAAATGCCAGACGCGCTGGTTATTTTTGGTGCAGGGCTTGTTCGGCGCGCTTGGTGGCTTTCTTGTCTGTCTTTTCGATCAGGTCCTGGGCCGAAACTTTTCGTACAGCATAGATCGTGGCCAGCGGTCCGATCAGTTCGAACAGGACAGTGGTGCCTATGGTCAGGCTGAGGATAAAGTCAGCCGCATCAGGGAATATCTGACCCGCGACAAGGGCCATACCGACAGCCACCCCTGCCTGCGGCAAAAGCGCGACTCCATACCACGCGCGATGTGCAACCGGGGCCCCGGCCAGAGTGCCGCCAACCCAGCCTCCGATCAGTCGCGCGACAATGCGCAGCAAAATGAAGGTCGCGCCGATCAGTCCGGTCTGAAGCAGTGTGTCCACCTGAAGCGAGGCGCCCGCCAGAATGAAAAACAGGATCATAAAGGGCCACTGGATATTCTCGATCTCGTGAAAGGCGCGATCGTGGTGGCGGGCAAAATTGGCGATGACAGCCCCGGTCATCATCCCCGCCAGCAAATATGATACCCCGGCCCAGATCGCCAGCCCAGCGGCGAGAAAGACAATGCCCAGAGCCTCGGACTGGAGCGGTTCACCCTTGGCAAGGCGACCGGTCAGATAAGCGCCGGGCACGCCGATCAGCAGGCCAAGCCCGATGGCGCCACCGATTTCCCAAGTGGCGTGACCAAGCAAGGCGAATTCGACCTCGCCTGCAAGGCCTAGGGCGAATACGACTGCGATGGAAAACGCCATGAGGCCCCAGGCGTCGTCGATGGCGACAATACCGCGGATCCGTTTGGAAAAGGCGCCCCGCGCACCCGACTGGCGGATCGCATCCTGTGTCGCGGCGGGGTCAGTGGCGGTGGCAATGGCCCCCAAAAGCAAAGCGATCGGGGCCGGCACGCCGATCAACCACAGGCCAACCGTCACCAGTGCAATGGATATCAGGACGATCATGGCCGACACCCACATGATTGTCTGGCCGTGCTTTTTAAGATTTTCACCTGTCAGCGAACTGCCCAGCAGGAAAGCGACCATGGTTAGCGCCGTGGTCGACAGAAACCCATAAAAATCCTGTGCCTCGGGCGGGATCAGGTTGAACCCGGATTCCCCTACAATGATGCCGCAGCCCAAAAGCAGGGTAACGCGCGGTAGTTTGGTCCGCCTCCCGACCTGATCGGCCAGAAGGCCTGCGAGGAAAAGTGCGCCAAGGGTAATGAAAAGAAGATCCAGGCTCATGATGCTATGCCGTCAGCATCCGCAACCCCTGTGTCACATCCGAGCGGACGGCAAGGCGAAGGCCGGGTTCATCCCCGGCCTTGAGTGCGCTGATGATCAGGCGATGGTATTGCGGCGTGTCCTTGCGTTGCATGCGGCCATAGAGGGCGCGCATCGTCGGCCCAAGTTGCAACCAGACGGTTTCGGCCATGGCCAGCATCGCAGGCGCCTGCGCGCGCAGGTAAAGCGTGCGGTGAAATTCAAGATTGCGCCGGATATAGCCCACGGCATCCTGCCGGGCGATATCGTCCGCAATTCGGGTGTTGATGCTATGCAGCCGGTCGATCAATGCGATGTGCGCGCGGGGAAGGGCGCGGCTGGCCAGCTCTACCTCGATCAACGAGCGCAGGGCGGCCAGTTCCTCGATCCGTTCGTTGTTGAGTTCCGGAGTTGTAACGCGGCCCGAACTAGAAATTGTCAGCGCGCCTTCGGCCGACAAGCGGCGCACAGACTCGCGCGCGGGGGTCATGGACACGTCGAACTCGGCGCCGATGCCACGCAGGGTCAGGGCCGTGCCGGGGGCAATTTCGCCGTGCATGATACGGCTGCGCAAGCCGCGATAAACACGGTCGTGGGCCGAAGATGGGGCCGGATCTGGGCGGGCGTTGATCAGCATGCTCTAATTGTGATCACAAAGATTGCCAGGGTCAATCACCGAAGCGATAGCGGTGCAGCCCCGCGCCATTTTCACGCAGCCAACTGCGCGGCGCGATGTATCCAGGCATCAGGCGTTCCACAACCGCCCAGAAGGCAGGGGAATGATTCATTTCGGCCAGATGCGCCACCTCGTGTGCGGCGACATACTCTAGCACATCGCGTGGCGCCATGATGAGCCGCCAGGAATACATCAGCCCGCCGGAGGTCGAGCACGACCCCCAGCGTGACCGTGTGTCACGAAGGCTGATCCGGGTATAGGAGCGGCCAAGAGTGGCAGCGTAATGATCCGAGGCGGCGGCAAGCCTGTCGCGCGCGCGGGTTTTCAGCCAGGCCTGAACCCGGGTCGCCGCAACCTCGGGCGGGCCGGGCACAAGCAGTGTGCTTTCCTGTGCCTGCACCCGTCGACCGATCTGAGAGGCGATTCGTAATAATTGGCCCTCGACCGGAATTTCAACGCCCGGGAAAACCGCCACATGATCAGGCCGCGCCTGAAGCTGGGCGCGCAGCCAATCCCCTTTCTGATGCGCGAAATCCAGCGCCTCGCACTCGGCTACACCACGTGGCAGGGTAAGGGTGACGCGCCCGTCAAGGCCTGACACACGCAGCGAAATCCGCCGTGCGCGGGCCGAACGGCGTAACGTCAGTTCGACAGGGGGGTTGCCCGGAAGGACGTGATGGCCCATATGGCCTCCTGGTCAGCTACATGTCAGGGTGTTTAAAGCCTTTGACACCTGTCTTCTGTTATGGCAGTTGGCGCGGACCGTCGACAAGACATAAAGATTTCAAAGGGGATCACCAATGCCCAAAGAAGAATGGGGTGTTAAGCGCATTTGTCCGACAACCGGCAAGCGTTTTTACGACCTGAACAAAAACCCGATCGTCAGCCCCTATTCCGGGGAAGTCGTCGAATTGAATACCGGTAAAAGCCGCACCATTACCGCAGATGCCGAAGATGCCGAAACCAAGAAGCTGAACGAACCCGAAGCGGAAGTGGTTGATGATGTGCTTGAAGATGACATCGATGTCGATCTGGGCGATGACGTTCTGGAAGACGATGATGATGACGACGACGTTTCGCTGGACGACATTGCCGACGTTGCGTCAGACGACGACGACTAATCATCGGTGACAAGGCGGGATTTTCCACTTGATCCCGCCCGCCGCTTTGCCTAGATAGCGGCGAACGGGCCTAAGGGTCTGTTGGTATGGGGCCTTAGCTCAGCTGGGAGAGCGCTTGCATGGCATGCAAGAGGTCAGGGGTTCGATCCCCCTAGGCTCCACCAAATCTTATTAAATCAATGCCTTAGTTATTGTTTGCGCCCGTTGCGACAGACGGGTGAGATGTTGTGCAATCAATTGCCCTCATCTTTGTGCCTGTCCAGACACGGTATCTGGTACCTCGCGGGCCAATCCCAAAGTATCTGCTCCCCGCTGCAAAACTGCCTGACGACGGAAAACCTTTAAATTTGTTTCTGCTGTAGGCGATACCAGTTGAGGGTAGTTGGCGGTCAAACGAGAAAATTTATGCCAACGCTCGTCCGGTCTGGTGAATATTTCAACGTACCAGGGTTCAAGCGGGGCACAAAGGAAGCGGTGGTCGGCTTTTCCGGGCAGGTGTCATTCACATGTGAGAAAAGTCACGTTCCCGGGTTCGACAATCGCCGCTGTCAGGCGGCCAGTTCTATAGGCCCCGGTATCGATGCTGATCCGTCCTTGTTCGGCGCAAGGGGCATCAACGATGAAATGACCGTGCACAATCCACAATCCATCCTTCCGCGGTGTTTTCAGAAAATCCGGATGGCCCCACAACAAACCATGGCCCCGTCTTGGTTCAATCGGGCATTTCGGGTCGGCGCCTGCGTGGGTCGCAGCGACATTACCGCTTTGCCAAACCAGTGGCCGGGATCGTAGCCACGCGATCATCTGCGTGCCCATCGTTTCCACCAATTGGTCGCGCATCAAGCGGGCCGCTTTGGGGGAAGCGCTGTCATCGGGCACAGATACGCCAAAGCTTTCAAGTGTGGCAACGCCGCCGTTGCGCAGCCATTGGCGAGCCATGCTTTCGGGGTGATCCAGAAAATCCAGCAGTATCGTTTCATGATTGCCCATCAGACAGGTTATGCTTTTCAACGGGCTTTCTGACAGGGCCATCAACCGGGCCAGGACCTTTGCGCTGTCAGGGCCGCGGTCCACATAGTCACCGGCAAAAACCAACGGAAGGTTGGGCACCTGTTCTTCCAGTTGTTTCAGCAAATTTCCCAGCAAGTCATCGCGACCATGAATGTCACCGATGGCGACAAAGGGATGTTCCGGCGCGATTTCAGCCTGAAACTCGGGCTTTATCGCTCCCATGCGACGCAGAAGGTTGCGGAATCCTGTCATGCCGAAATGCTTGGATCACGAGCCTATCGAAGGCAAGCGCCGGAGCGGTATGAGGCTGCAATTACGATACATTCCCGGAAATATTTCAGAAATTGTTTCCATTTTGCTACCAAATAGTATCCTTAGAAACCAAAAGAGCAGCAGGAGCCATCCGACCGCCATGAAACCGCAAGTCCGTCCAGGATTCCCGGAACTCCACGCTGCGCGCCGCCGTGGCACTAAACTTTTTGTCTGGGCGTTTATTTTTTCAGTGTTTGTTAATTTGCTGATGCTGACCGGTCCGCTTTATATGCTGCAGGTCTATGACCGGGTACTGTCTTCGCGGTCGATTGAAACACTGGTTGCCCTGTCGATTTTGGTTGCCGCTCTTTACGTCTTGATGGGTGTGCTGGATTTTGCCCGTGGCCGGGTGATGGCCAGGGTCGGCGCGCGGTTCCAGACTGCACTGGACGGGCGGCTGTTTGATGCCACTTTGTATCGCTCGGCCGATCCAAAGGATCATGCCGCCTCGCGTGCGGCGCTGCGTGATCTGGATTCGGTTCAGTCCTTGTTTGTGTCTCCTGTGCTTCTGGCCCTGTTTGATATGCCGTGGACTCCGTTTTTCATTGCCGCAATTTTCCTGTTCCACCCGATGCTGGGCTGGCTTGCGGTGGCCGGTGGGTTGATGATTGTGGCAATTGCCCTGGCCAACCAGTTGCTTACCTCTATGCAAGTGCGCATGGCACAGGGGGCGGCGCAACGTGCCCATACTTTTGCCGATCAGGCGCGCTCGGGCGGGGAAGTTGTTCTAAGTCAGGGTTTGGCACCCAACATGCGGCTTCGATACATCCAACTGCGTAATGCGGCCCTTGGGAAGACGGTAAGCGCCAATGACTGGACTGGCAGCTTTACGTCTGTCACCAAATCTTTCCGGCTTTTCCTGCAGTCGGCAATGTTGGGGGCGGGGGCCTATTATGTGATCAAGGGAGAGATGTCGGCAGGCTCGATGATTGCCGGGTCGATCCTTTTGGGTCGCGCGCTTTCCCCGATTGAGCAGTCGATGGGAAGCTGGCCTGTTCTGCAGCGGGCGAAAGCCGGGTGGAGATCCCTGGGGCAATACCTGGCTTCGGTGCCGCCCCTGCCAAAGATGACGGAGTTGCCCGTGCCCGATGCGCATCTGAGCGCCAAGAACCTGACGGTTATTCCACCGGGTGAGCGTGCCCCCACCTTACGCAACATCAATTTTGAATTGCGCCCCGGCGAAGCGCTTGGCGTGATCGGGCGAAGCGGGTCTGGAAAATCGACTCTGGCGCGGACATTATCGGGTTACTGGCCGATTGCGGCGGGTGAGGCAAGATTGGGAGGCGCGACACTGGATCAGTATATTCCCGATCGTCTGGGCGCCCATATCGGGTATTTGCCGCAAGCGATTTCGCTGTTCCCTGGAACCGTGGCCGAGAATATCGCGCGCATGGCGATTGACCCGGATTCAAAGATGGTGGTCAAGGCGGCGCAGCAGGCGAATGCGCATGACATGATCACCCAGCTTCCCAAGGGCTATGATACGTTCCTGGATGGCAACGAAAACCAGTTGTCGGGCGGCCAGAGACAGCGGATTGCGCTGGCGCGCGCGCTGTTCGGTGATCCTGTGCTGCTTATTCTGGATGAACCGAACTCGATGCTGGATGCCGAAGGGTCTGATGCGTTGAACCGGACGGTAAAAACTTTCAAGTTAACAGGACGGTCGGTTATTTTGATGACTCATCGCCCGGCGGCAATTGCCGAATGTGATCTTTTGATGGTGATTGATAAAGGCATGGCTACGGCTTTTGGACCGCGCGATGAGGTGATGGAAAAAAAGCTCAAGAATGTCGAACCGCTGCGTAAATCGATCAGCGCCAAGGTCTCGTTTTGAGCGGGCAGGTAGATCAAACGCCCAAATGGGAGGGCAAGGTACCGCTGACGGCCGGGATCATCGCGTTGGTCGTACTGGTTGGCGGGCTGGGTCTTTGGAGTGTGGTCGCGCGCATCTCGGGGGCGGTTGTGACCTCGGGCATGGTCGAAGTTGAGTCCAAACGCCAGGTGGTCCAGCACCCCGATGGCGGAGTTGTCGGCGAAGTTCTGGTCGAAGAAAGCGATACTGTCGAGAAAGGCGATGTGCTGATCCGTCTGGACGGCCGGCAGTTGCAATCAGAGCTTTCGATCGTCGATGGCCAGCTTCGCGAAATTGCTGCGCGCAAGGCGCGTCTGATGGCAGAACGCGACAAAGCTGAACGTGTGGAATTTTCTGAAAATCTTCTGGAACTGGCCAAGGTTAACCCCGAGGTCGAGCGGATGTTGATCGGTGAGCAGGCCCTGTTTTCGGCCCGTCGTGAAGCCTTGCAGCAAGAGGCGGGATTGCTGCGAGAGCAGAACAAACAGATTGAAAAGCGTATTGAGGGGATTACCGCACAGCTGAATGCGCAGAAATCACAGGCGGATTTGCTGGGCATTGAACTGAAGGATCAGAAAAACCTGCTGCAAAGTCAGCTGACCCAAGCCTCGAGGGTGAATGAGCTTTTACGCGAAGAGGCCAATCTGCTGGGGCAGATCGGTCGATTTGAGGCTGAAATGGCTGAATTGCGAGGTCAGGCGGCCAGCAATGAAATTGCGTTGTTGCAACTTGAAACCCGGCGTCGCGAAGAGGCCGTGACGACATTGCGCGATCTGCAATTTCGCGAAATTGAACTTACTGAAAGGCAAATTGATCTTTCGGGAACGCTGTCCAGGCTGGATATCCGCGCGCCGGTAAGTGGGCTGGTCTATGATCAGTCGGTTTTTGCGGTACAGTCCGTGGTAAGACCTGCTGAAACATTGATGTATATTATCCCACAAGATCAGCAGCTTATAGTATCTGCACGGATCGAAACTATCAATATCAACGATGTTTTCGTTGGGCAGGAAGCGACCCTGCAGTTTTCGGCGTTCGATCAGCGGGAAACGCCACAGTTGCGGGGCCAGGTTACCCGGGTTTCCGCGGATGTGGTACGGGACGAGGCCACGGGGGTGCCGTATTATGCCGCTGAAATCACCCCCTACGAAAGCGAGATTCCGAAGCTGGGCAAGGGCAAGCTGTTGCCCGGCATGCCGGTTGAGGCGTTTATACAGACGGGCGATCGGTCCGCGCTGGCCTACCTGGCCGAGCCGATGCTGGGCTTTTTCGGCCGGGCCTTTCGCGAATAGCGGCGTGGCCGTGGTGCCGCAGGAAAGCAACAATTTTCTCTGGAATCGGGGAAAATCGCAAATTATTGCGAAACTGCAAATGATTGTGCTACTGTTCGTTTGAAAGGTCCCGCTTAATTGCCGCCGTCAGATGCGGCAAGGTTGGTCCACGAGGCAGACAGAGCAATGCTCAGACAAAGATTTTTGATTATGTTCCCGCTAGGGATCTTGTTGGCAGGCTGTGCCGACATGGGGGCTGTGTTTCGCACGCCGGAAATTGAGCTGCCGGATCGCTATTCGCTGGTGGCACCGGTGCAGGCGCCAAGCCGTGACGAAGTGAACTGGTGGCGCAATTTTGACGATCCGGTTCTGGATCAGTTGGTGGCGCAGGGGATGGCAGGAAATCTGACCGTCGCCGAGGCTCAGGCGCGACTGCGCGAAGCTGAGGCTGATGCCCGCCGCGAAGGCGTGGCTCTGAGCGGCAATGGTCGTGTGGATGCCACAACGGCCACGCGATCAGATGACCGCTTTGATGTCGGGCTGGACGCGCAGATCAATCTGGCGGGTGAAGCGCGCCACCGGTCACGCGCGGCACAGGCCCGGTTTGAGGCAGCACAACTGAACGAGGTTGAAGCACGACGTACGATTTTATCCGAGATGGCGCAGGCCTATACAAATATGCGCTTTCTTCAGAGCACACGGGTCACACGAGAGCAGGATTTGCGGTCGCGGCGGCGCACGATGCGCGATATCCAGAAGCAGTTGGACCTAGGCGAGGCAACGCGGCTTGATCTGCTGCGGGCGCAATCTTTGATGGCCGAAACCCGCGCCGAAATCCCGCGAATAGAATCGGACATAATTCAGCAACGGAATCGTATCTCGACCCTTTTGGGAGTGCCGGTGGGCGCTCTGACCCTTGATCTGGGATACAAGGGGCAGCAACCTTTGCCGAAACGTGTTGCCGATATTGGCGTGCCTGCCGATCTGCTGCGGGCAAGGCCGGATATTCGCCGGGCCGAACGCCTTTATGCGGCGGCAGTCTCGGATGTAAGTGCAGCCCATGCTGCGCGGTACCCATCGCTAAGGCTGTCCGGTCTTATTACGACGCCCTTCGGCAGCGGTGCTTCGTCAGAGTCGCTTTTGGCAGGGCTGGTGGTTCCAGTATTTTCCCAACCCGCCCTGGCAGCCAACGAAGATGCGACCGTGGCACGGGTAGAGCAGGCCTATTTGCAATGGCGTGTGGCCGTGCTGGAGGCTGTGGAAGAGGTGGAAAATGCGCAGGTTTTGCTGCAATCCGCGCTAGCGGCAACCAAGGCATCGCGCGAGGCTGTTGAACTGAACCGGCAATCCTTGGCGCTATCGCGCGAATTGGTGGTCAGTGGTGGCAATATCACCGTGTTGGATGTGCTTGACCGGGAACGGGCGTTGTCGGCGTCCAGAACCTCGCTGGCACAAAACCAACGCGATGTGGCGGCGGGCTATATCGCCTTGCGCGTGGCTCTTGGGCGGGGTCATCCTCTGGTGCAGGATGAACCAGAGCCTGACACGGAAGTGGCCGGAGAGACCGTGACGCAAGCCATCATCACGACAGAGTAAGAGGCCGGGTTTAATCCGCTGGTTCACCTTGGGCGGGCCGCCTGTCGAATAGCGGCGCGATCAATGCACCGGTCAGCGTACCGCCAAGGTGGGTTGCCCAGGCCACATTGCCGTCGGCGGCCCAGTACATCATGAGATTAAGAAAGCTGAGGACGACGATTGGCCAAAGGATGGCGTAGGCAAGCGTTGAAAGGCCAGGACGTTCGCGCAGGGTGCCGGACAGATCCCAAAAGGCCCAGGCCCCGAATAGCCCGAAAAGCGCGCCTGAGGCGCCAACCATTGACTGCTGGCCCTGAGCCAGCAGCGCGTAGCCAACACCGCCGCCGAGAACCGACATCAGATAGACAATTAAAAAACGCCAACTGCCCACCCGGTCTATTTCCAGTCGGCCCACATAGCCCAGGACGATCATGTTCGGGATCATATGGGCGAGACCGGTATGCAGAAATGCATAGCTGCAGAACATCAAAAAGGGCTGCGCGGGGTAGTTAGGTGTCCAGCCTTGCAAAATTCCGGGCCAGAAAGCGCCATATGCATAGGAAAGCGGACGCCAGGCAGATGTCCCCCAAAAACCGTAATCAGCGCCTTGCAAGGCAAGTTCAGGCAAAACACAGGACAAAATCAAAAGCACCAGAATGACCGGTTGATCCAGTAATATGCGCCACAAATGTTTCATGAACAGCGCAAAAGCAGTTTCAGGGGCACTTGGCAAGACATGGCATGGGGTGGCGGACTGGGGATCAGAAAGAAAGATCGGCGCAGGCCAACGAAGACCGGGGTTGAATTTGCGATTCCAACCGGTTTCTCATCGCGGATCCGGTGGCTTATGCCGGTTTGAAGGTTCCAGTCTTCGGTGATTACAAGACGATAGGTTACGCTTTCGACCCGGTTTGCCGATGCGGAACCTTCTGTCAGGCCGAAGTTGAAATTAAGGCCAATACCCGGCGGGTTATTGATTTCGTGATTATAATCAAAGTTGATACTGGTCGCGATACGCTCTTCGTCGTTGCCTGTATGCCGCCCCGTTCTGGGCCAGCAGTGACAGTGACAAGAACACAGTCGGATCGTTTGCAAGTTAGTTGCCAGTTCGCAGGTGACGGTTGATTTGACTTGGCTGAGCGTGCGCCCACCGGCCAAAAACGTTCCGACAAGCGGCGCAGAAATACATCCGTCCGGAAGGACGAGCGTACCACGGTTGATGCTTGCGTCTTCCAGTACCTACAAACGCAGTACGTCGCCGGGTTTGATCCGATAGGTTTCCTGCGCATTCGCCAGAGTCGCCATGGCTGGCAAAACGACAAGAGCTGAAAACAGTGCGATAATGTGTTTCTTACTGAACTCAGTTCCGGCTTATGTCCTTGTTGCCCTGCGTGCAGAATAATCCCCATTGGGCCACTGCTAAAAAAATTAACCCAAAAGGAGGGTAGGCTTTGGGTGTTCAGTCCGTCGTACCTTTTATGCGACAGGGCAAGGCCCCGGCGTTGCTGTATTTTCCAGGTTTACGGAGTGGAATTTTCGTAAAAATATTCGCTTGAAATTGGTATTAAGGGAAAATTACAACCCTACGCTTTATTTTCGCCACATTCGCATGCACGAATGCGAAGGCAGGAAAGGTTTTGGTGTTCTGACCGGGTTCAAGCAGAGCTGAGACAAGTAAAAAAGGAGCTTGTTTTGATTATCGGCATTTTGATTCTGGCAATTGCTTCAGGCAGTTTGGCAGGCGGGGTGATGTTGTATCTTGGAGCGTCATTCTGGATGGTTCTGGCCGTGTATTCCCTTGCCGGAACAGCCCTGATATTGGGCGCAGTCGCGATGTCAGCCTTGTGCGATCAAATAAGGCAAAACGATTCGAGCGAAACCAATGCGGAGCTGAACCTTGTTCAACTCTCCAAGGGGCGGTGAATAAACGTAAACTTTTCAATACGTAAGAAGATATTTAATATTTCTTCACGTTTCTCTAGTCGGCCAACTGGCAAAAGAGCCATTCGACACGGAGAAATCTGCATTTTTTGAGTTACTGTTCTCATCTCTCATCCCCTCAAGGATTACGATGAACTGAAAACTCTTGCTTGGCAAAACAACACGGTTTGTCACAAAGCCGTGACGGGTTACAGGGTGAAGACACGCTAAAGATCTTGCGTGAAATCGACGTGCATCTGCATGGTGGTTTGGATGTTGTGAGCGCCTGTTGTAAGGCCGGGATTTCGGACCAGGCGTATTATTGGCGCGGGAAGTCTGGTGGCAGTCCCAGCATGGTGGGTGGTCAGCGTGGACCTCGATTTCGCGCGAAATTTCCAGCAGGTTGGTCCGGGTCAGTGACCGTTTTTGGATGACCTGTAGGAGTTCGGTCGTTCTTGTGCGAACGGTAGATCCGGGGATCTAGGCAGATTCTACCAGCAACTGCGCCTCTGCGTCGTAGACCGGCGGCAAGGTGTGTGCCACATTCAGGCCAAACGCTGCCACCGCTATCGCAGCCACCAGAAAGTAGTGGAGGCGACGAAGGAAAAGAGACAGATAGAACTTAAGAGCACCCAGTATCAGATTTTACTGCTCTCGGTATCGAATGCGCCGGCACCGAAGAATGCGCCGTCATCCAGCACCAGCTGGACAGTGCGCAATGTTATGATTTTCTGATTGTTAGTGAATGCATATACCATTGAAAGATCACATAGCTGATTTACCAGCCGCGGAACGCCGCCGGTATTTTCGTGAATCAGTTCACAGGCAGAGCGATTGAACAGGTTCCTTGAGGCACCCGCAGCAAGAAGTCTGTGGCCGATATAGGCACAGACCGTGGCTGAATCCATGGTATCGAGGTGAAAATTGGCTGCAACCCGCTGTGCAAATTGCCGTAGGTCCGGGCGCCGGACGATGTCTCGCAGCTCGGGTTGGCCGACCAGGACAAGTTGCAACAGTTCATCTTTGTTGGCGTTGATATTTGTGAACATCCGAAGTTCTTCCAGAGATTCACGGGTCAGGTTCTGCGCTTCGTCGAAGATGATGACAACGCGGTTGCCCTGTGCGTATTCGGCGATCAGGTATTTCTGGAATGATTCAAAGAGATCGACATAGGTGGCATCGGGGCTGCAGGGCTGATCCAGAGACATCAGAACCCAACGCAGCAGTTCTCCCCGCGCCCCCTGAGCGTTTGACACCAGACCAACCTTGATTCCGGTATCGAGGTTTTTCAGAAGGTGGTGCAACAACGTGGTTTTACCCGATCCAACCTCGCCGGTGATCAGGGTGATCGGGGCACAGGTAAGTATGCCGTATTCCAGCATCGTGTACGCGCGCCGATGAGCAGGCGACCAGAACAGGAATTCAGGGTCAGGAACAAGCGAGAAGGGCCGGGCGCTCAAACCGAAATGATTGGTGTAAATTTCGAGAGTGTGATTCATGCATCTGCCAGGCAAGGGATATTTTTCGGCTGTCATGGCCTCGGTCTGATTTCCAACATAGTCACCAATTACGCGCTCAGAAGGAGCAATTTTTGCCAGTTTACAGGGCTCTGGGTTTAGGGGCCTAATTCGGGCGCCCCGAAATCCCTGGTTGGAACGCCTGCTTTTGAAATATACCCCCTGGTCTGAATCGACCATGGCAGAAGCCACAAAAGGCTGCTTTTGTTTCTTTTTGGCCAAAATCCGGGAAACGCGCACGCGCACCGCATTTTGCTGCTCGGTAGTCCGGCTGTCGGATGCCCATTGCTTCATCTGTCAGTTCTCACAAATTATTCTGATTGGGAAATCTACAACGAAGAGCCCCGAAAATACTGAAGGACCTGCGTCTTGCTGATTACCAGCCCAGACAATTGTTGTCACCATGTGCGGTTGGCGATAACAAGACAAACCTCAGGCGATGATGTGACTTGCCCCAATTAAGGACATTCGCAGATAGAGGATCTTTGATTCGGCACGCGTTATTGCCACATTCCCGGCTGAAAGAGCGCAGGACTTTGGAAACAAAAACCAAATTAGTTTTTCTTTTTAGGTGAGTTTGAAACAAAAGGGGCGCTCCTGGTTCGGGATGGTTGTATATGTTCGCGCCCAGGTTGTTAATGCTTTATTAACTATTGTTGTAGCTCCCAAGCAAAGATATGATTGCAGCTACAGGCGTAGCGGAAAGTACTGGTAAACTTAAAAAAAGAAGGAACTTTGGACCCATTTTTGGGAACAAGGAAACCCCCCAAAAATTAAGAGCAGACGAATATAACTCGTTCCTGACGGCATAATCCGTCATGGCTGTTTAGTGTAAGAATGGAGAAGGTTTGAAATGACCGCTCAAAATGAAAACTTTTTAAGCAGTGATAATACCCCGATTAATTTAATTATGAATCGTATCCCAGTTTACGGTAGCGTTGGTTTCTATCGCAACGTTGCTAAGCGTGTGTTCGACGTATTTCTGGTTCTGGTTTCGGCCCCTATTGTTGTTCCGGTTGTTCTAATTCTTGCAGCATTTGTGGCAAGTGACGGTTGCAATCCGTTCTATCGCCAGAAGCGTGTAGGAAAAAATGGCCGCATCTTTACGATGTGGAAGCTGCGGACGATGGTGCCTAATGCCAAAGACCAACTGGATAAACATCTTGAGAAAGACAGCGCTGCCCGGTTGGAGTGGGAAGAAAAGCAAAAACTGACAGACGATCCTCGGATTACCCGGCTTGGGGGAATCATTCGCAAAACATCAATGGATGAGCTGCCGCAGCTGTGGAATGTTCTGATCGGTGATATGAGCCTTGTAGGGCCGCGTCCGATGATGCCGGAACAACGTTGCATGTATCCTGGGGTTTCTTATTACGCGCTGCGGCCTGGTGTTTCGGGTTTCTGGCAGATTTCGGATCGGCATAACAGCTCTTTTGCGGCACGCGCCGAATTTGACGATCTGTATAATGAAACGGTTTCATTCCGTACCGACCTGCGTGTAATAGCGTGTACGATGCTGGTGGTGCTACGCGGCACCGGTTGCTGAATGAACCAAAGCTATCATCGTTGATAGTAACAGCCGCTTGCACGTTCAGACGTGCTGGCGGTTTCGCTGTTGTCATGCTTTAATTGCCCAAAACATGGATTATGTTGACTCTTGAAAAGAGCGACCAAAGGAACAATGATGATACCTCCCCGGAAATTTGTACGTTTGTCCGCTGTCCTGCTATCCGCGATGCTGGTTCTGACAGCCTGTGAAAGCTCGGAAGAGCGTGCGCAGAAGCATTTCGAGTCAGGAATGGAACTGTTGCAGCAAGGGGATGTATCCCGGGCACTTGTCGAATTCCGAAATGTCTTCAAGCTAAACCCACAGCACAAGGAAGCGCGGCTGGTATTTGCCCGCACCCAGTTGGAAAATGGCGCGCGCGCTGGTGCCTATGCGCAGTATTTGCGATTGGTTGAACAGTATCCCGATACGATTGAGGCACGAATTGAACTGGCCGAAATGGCTGTGGAAGCACAAAATTGGGAAGAGGCCGAACGCCATGGTCGTGCTGCACAGGAATTGGACCCAGACAATCCCCGGGTCAAGGTGATCGGGCTTGCCCTGGACTATGCAAAAGCGGTTCGCGACAAGAACCTGCCTGAGATCGAAAAGCAGGCGGAAAAAGCCGAAACTGTTCTGGAAGAGCAACCTGAAAGTTTGATTGCGCGCCGCATTGTACTGGATGCAGACCTGCGAAAGCAAAACTTTGCAGCGGCCCTTTCGACAATCAATGCAGGGCTGGCGTTTCATCCGGAAAACTATTCTCTGAACTCGACCAAGCTACAAATTCAGTTGCGGCAAAAGGATATGGACGGTGTTGGAGTGACATTGAAGTCCATGGTCGATCTGTACCCTGAAAATGATGAAATCCGGAAGTTGATGATTGCCTGGTTTCTCGACCGCAAGGATTTGAAAGGTGCCGAGGTTTTCCTGCGCGACTTGGCGTCGGCCCCGGATGCCGACGAGACGGCAAAGATGACGGTTGTGCGCTTTCTTCTGGAGACCAGTGGCCCCGATGCGGCGCGCGCCGAACTGGAAAACCTGATCGCATCTGAAGAAAATGCAATTTCCTACCGGGCACTTCTGGCTTCGTTGGATTTTGAGTCCGGCAACAAGGACAAGGCGGTTGCCGCGCTTGAAACGCTGGTCGGCGAAGGAGAGCCAAGCGAAGACAGAACCCAGGCCAAAGTTGTGCTGGCGCGTATGTTGGCGCAGATGGGCAACAAGGTGGGTGCCCGCTCGCGTGTCGAGGAAGCGATTGAAGAAGATTCCTCTAATGTGGATGCCCTCAAGATGCGGGCGGCCTGGCTGATCGAGGAAGATAAGCCCGACCAGGCGGTTCTGGATTTGCGCACAGCATTGACGCAAAACCCCCGCGATGCGGCGATCATGACACTGATGGGACTTGCACATGAACGTGCTGGCGACCGCGCCCTGGCGGGTGAACGCTATGCTCTGGCTGTCGAGGTATCTTTGCAGGCGCCGGCAGAGTCGCTTCGCTACGCGGAATTTCTGGTTACGGATGGTCGTATTGAAGCTGCGAAAGCTGTACTTAGCGAAGCACTTGAAAAGGCCCCTGCAAACCTGGATTTGCTGCAAAGCATCGCGGCATTGCATCTGCGCACCGAAGATTGGAGTGAGGCCACTCGTGTTGTTTGGAAACTGCGCGCGATGGAAGATGATCGGGCAAACGCTATTGCCAACGGTATCGAAGCCGACCTGTTGTTGCGTCAGGATAGAGTCGACGAGACAGTTTCTTTTCTCGAGGGATTGGTGAACGAAGGTTCAGACCAAAGTCTTGCTGCATTGTCGGCCCTGATTCAGACACATGTGCGTTCGGGTCAGATCGATAAAGCTGTGGACCTTGTCGAAAAAAGCCTGGCCGAAAACCCAAGTGACCTTGCGATGCGCTATACCCGCGCGGGTCTTCACATGATCCAGAATGAACGCGCCGAGGCCGAAAAAATATACCGAGAGCTGATTGCTTTAGCACCAGGAAACCGTCGTGTGTTGCTTGTGTTGAATTCGCTTCTTGTGGCTGATGGCCGCGCCGACGAAGCCGCTGCATTGGTCGACGAGCAGATTGAAAAAGCACCTGATGCGACAACCGCGTTGCAGATAAAGGCAGAACGGCTGGAGAAGGAACGGGATTACGACGGTGCAATCGCGATTTACGAGAAGTTATATGAACGCGACAGCAATAATGTGGCTGTTGCCAATAACCTCGCCAGCATGATCACCACCTACCGTGACGATCCGGAAAGTCTGGATCGGGCCTTTGCCGTCGCACGGCGGCTGAAGTCTTCCAACATTCCTGCACTGCAGGATACCTATGGCTGGATCGAATATCGTCGTGGCAATTTCAAAGAGGCACTGACGTATCTTGAGCCAGCTGGAAAGGGTATGCCGGAGCATCCTCTGGTTCAGTATCACTTGGGGATGGCCTATAAAGCGCTCAGCCGGAATGATGACGCCAAGAAGGTTTTGACGCGCGCGCTTGAGCTGGCGAAGGACGATCCGCTACCACAGTATGAGAAGGCGCGAGAGGCGCTGAAAGAACTGGAAACACAGTAATCTCAGAAAGCATCGCGTGTTGCATATGGCCCGAGCGCAGTGTTGGGGCTGTCGCGCTCAAGCGAGCGCTATCAGGCGAAGCCTGGTAGTGATGATGTGTTGCGCTTGGCGAAGATCCGATGGGCCAAAATACGGCAGATATGGCGCCCTGAAGGTAACAGCGCTGCTGCGCATGTAAGGCTGGAACGTCAATTGCAAGAGGTTGAGCGTTTGTGGGCAAAGAAGGCCTGCAACTGCCTCATCGACAAAAGAAACGCAGGCTGCTTCGTCATACGCGCGCGCCAACGCATCCAAACCACATCTGGGCATAGACTTTGTTCATGACAAGTTAGGCAATGGGCGCAGCTATAAATGCTAACAGTGATGCCTTTTATGCGTTTTGTGGGCCTCTTGAAAAACCTTTGGCCCTGCCGGATGATATTGTTAAAGTACCTGACCTGCATGACGTCATTCAGATTTTGATCCAAACCGGCATGTCGCACGCAAAGAAAAAAGCGTATAGCGAAACAGAACTAGGATAGTGACCTCCTTTGAAACTGATCATGAAAGCGCCACAAGATCCGGGTTTGTTGCCTGCGCTGAACAGGGCAATTCACACCAAATACCAAGAACAATAAACACGAACCAATAGGTCCCCAAGTACACACGGGGAGACAGAGGATAGCAGATTGCCATGTGCCCAGCACCAATTTCAGAGAATGCCGATCGAGGATACATCATCCCGATCGGCGGGGGGGAAGACCGGGTTAAGGAAATGCAGATTCACCGCAAGTTCGTGGAGCTTTCGGGCAGCGAAGATGCAGATATCATTGTTATTCCCACGGCGTCCATGCTGGAAGAAACCGGCCCAGATTATAACCGGATTTTTTCTGAGCTGGGGGCCGGAAGGGTCGAATTTTTGCCGATCTCCACCCGCGCGGATTGTAACAACCCCAGATTTGTTGAAATGCTGGACCGGGCGACGGGCATCTTTATGACCGGCGGCAATCAATTGCGTCTGTCGGCCATTCTGGGCGGCACATTGGTTGCGCAAAAGATTCGCCGCCGCAATGCCGCGGGTGTTCCCGTTGCAGGTACCTCAGCCGGTGCATCTGTCATGTCCGAGCACATGGTTGCCGGAGGCAGCAGCAATTCTGCCCCAGCTGAAGGCAATATCACTTTGGCGCCGGGTATGGGGCTGACCAATGCCGTGATCATCGATCAGCATTTCACCCAGCGAAACCGGCTTGGACGTCTGCTAACGGCTTCTTCTTACAATCCTTTTCTGATTGGGCTTGGAATTGACGAAGATACAGCGGCTTTCATCGGGCCCGACAATGTGCTGGAAGTTGTGGGCAGCGGAACTGTCACAGTTGTGGACGCCAGCCACCTCACGCATTCGTCAATGTGGGACGCGCGTGAAGGCGAAGCCCTGAGTCTGTTAGGCCTTCGGCTTGACGTTTTGGGGGAAGGGTGCCGTTATGATCTGACGGAACGTGTTGCTTATCCACCGGATGAACACATGGCGTTCTGCACACTCGTTGCGCCGAATGATACAAGTCTTGGGTGATCCGGGGGCACTATCAGTTTTTTTGAGCGGGAAAACAAATGAAGATTATCTCAACCAATGTTTTTGTCGGCCCTAATGTTTGGGCAAGCTTTCCAGTCATACGTCACGTTATTGACCTGGGGTTTCTCGAAAACTGGCCCTCGGCAAAAATCGGAACTGACTATATTGATGCCCTTGTAGATGCGTTGCCCGGGCTTGAAGAACATGGCTGTTCTTACCGCGAGCCAGGCGGATTTATCCGCCGTTTACGCGAAGACGAGGGGACTTGGCTGGGCCATGTTCTGGAACATTGTGCATTGGAGATTCAGGGCGTTGCCGGTACTGACGTAACGTTTGGGCGTACAAGGTCCACAGGAGAACCGGGCCAGTACAACATGGTTTACCAATACCGCCAACGCGATGTCGGGCTGGCTGCAGGTGAACTGGCGCTGCGCCTGTTGATGCATCTGCTGCCGCAATCTCTGAAAGATCAGTCTGACTACGAATTTGATCCGGATTTCGACTGGGAAGACGAAATGCGCGCTTTCGTACTGCGGGCGCAACGCAAGGAATTTGGCCCTTCGACCGGTTCGCTGGTCAAAGCGGCCGAAGAACGTGACATACCCTGGATTCGCCTGAACCAGCATTCGCTGGTTCAATTCGGACATGGTAAATATCAAAAGCGGATTCAGGCCACGATCACCTCGGAAACCAAACATATTGCAGTCGAGATTTCCTGCGACAAGGAAGACACGCATAATCTGTTGAATGACCTTGGCTTGCCGGTGCCGCAGCAACACATGGTTTATAGTTCCCGCGAAGCAGCGCGGGCGGCACGGCGCATTGGCTACCCGGTTGTGGTAAAACCTCTGGATGCCAATCATGGGCGCGGCGTGTCAATCAACCTGAATACCGACGAAGAAGTTGAGGCCGGCTTTGACGAAGCCAAGCAACATTCCAAAAGTCGCGCCATTCTGGTTGAAAGCTTTGTCACCGGATTTGATCACAGGATGCTGGTCGTGAACAACAAGCTTGAGGCGGTGGCCAAGCGGGTGCCCGGCCATGTTGTCGGTGATGGCGAACACACCATTGCGCAGTTGATCGAAATCGTGAACCAGGACCCTCGCCGCGGGATCGGCCACGAAAAAGTGCTGACAATGCTGGAGCTGGACAGCCAAGCCAATCGCCTGCTGGCCGAAGCTGGTCATGACTCCGAGACGGTTTTGCCCAAAGGAGAGGTCTTTTACCTGCGTTCAACAGCCAATCTGTCGACAGGGGGCACGGCGATTGACATGACCGACATCGTCCACCCCGACAACCGCGACATGGCCGAGCGCGCGATCATGGCTGTCGGGCTGGATGTTGGTGGTGTGGATTTTCTGATTGATGACATCACCAAATCCTACAAAGAAATCGGTGGAGCAATTGTTGAAGTCAATGCTGCCCCTGGATTTCGCATGCATGTTGCGCCCTCGGAAGGGCAACCGCGCGATGTGTCAGGCAAGGTGATCGACATGCTGTTTCCGGCGGGCGAGGAAGCCCGCATTCCGATTGCCGCAATCACCGGGACCAATGGCAAGACCACCACGTCGCGAATGCTGGGCCACATCATGAAGGGCAGCGGCAGGACCGTTGGCATGACGTCGACCGACGGAGTTTATGTGGATGGCAAGCTGAGCGTCAAAGGCGACATGACCGGGCCTAAATCGGCGCAGATCGTATTGCGCGATCCGAAAGTCGATTTCGCGGTGATGGAAACCGCACGCGGCGGGCTGGTACGGTCTGGGCTTGGGTATCAGAGATCAAACGTGGCCGCCTGTCTGAATGTGTCCGCTGACCACCTGGGTCTGGGCGGCATTAACACTGTGGAAGAACTGGCCGTGGTCAAACGCGTGGTTGTGGAAAGTGCCACGGATACGGCCGTGCTCAATGCCGACGATATCAACTGCCTGAAGATGGCAGATTATACAGATGTCGATACGATCTTTTATGTGACCACTAATCCCGGACACCCCCTGGTAAAGGAACACATTAAATCCGGCGGCAAGGCGATTGTGCTGGAAAGCGGCATGAATGGCGACATGCTGACGATATATGACAACGGGCTTCACATGCCTGTACTGTGGTCACATCTGATCCCAGCATCACTGGAAGGCAAGGCTATCTTCAACGTTCAGAACGCGATGTTTGCGGCAGCCATGGCCTATAGTTTCGGGGTGGATCTGGATAATATCCGCCACGGGCTGCGCACCTTTGACACCAGTTATTTCCAGGCGCCGGGTCGTATGAATGTGTATGATGAACTGCCGTTCAAGGTGATTCTGGATTACGCTCATAACCCGGCTGCGATTGGTGCCATGACAGGGCTTTCTGACCGGCTTGATGTAAAGGGCCGTCGCATTGTCGTAACTGCAATGCCGGGAGACCGCCGCGACGAGGACATCTTGGAAAGCGCCCGGATTATTGCCGGACATTTTGATCATTACATCTGCAAGGCCGATGATCGCCGTCGCGGGCGCGGGCAGGATGAAGTGCCACAGATGATCAAGGCCGAACTGATCCGGCAAGGTGTCGAAGAAAAAGCAATCACCGTAATCCCCGATGAGGTCGAAGCGGTAAATGCCGGGTTGGAAATGGCCGAGGCTGGAGATCTTCTTGTGATACTGGGCGACGACAGTGCGCGCTGTTGGAAGCAAATCATTTATTTTAACGCCAGCGAAGAAGAGACCCAAGCCGAGGCTGCGACTCCCAATCCCACACAGACGGTTGAATTCGAAGAAATGCTCGACGCTGACCAAACCCTGATCCGGGATGAACGCGGCGTGCGGCTTGCGCGCGAAAGCAGTGAAGATGCGGATTGAACGGGGTAATGCCGATGGACCGGATCGAAGCCCTTGAAGCCGCATTGTCAATTGAAAGCGCGCAAGCTGATAATATCCGCGTTGATGATGTCCGTCGCCTGACAGGGCCAGGCTTGATGTGGGACCTGCCCGGCGCGGTGATTGATGTTTTCTTTGATGATGTCGATGCCGATCAGGTCGTGGAACTGTGGAACAAGCATGCACGCCGGGTGTTGGATGCGCTTGGCTGGCAGGATGAAAGCCTCGCATCGCGTCAGTTTCAGGGCGGTGTGAATCTGGCGCTCTCGGCGCCGATGGATCAACTTTACTCAAGTGTTTTTGCGGCGCAGACGGCCTGGCATTTCTGTGCCGCGGCGCTGTTGGATCAGGAACCGGATGACTTTGACAGCATGATTGCGGACGTCAAAGGCGTCATGGCGCAAGAGGCTAACCCGGCGCTGATCACGCTGATTACGGCGGCGCACGAACATGGCGTGGATATCCTGTGTGATGACGACGAGATTTCGGTCGGTCATGGCAATGGCAGCAAAGTCTGGCCAGTGGATGCTTTGCCTGCACCAGATCAGGTTGACTGGGCCACGCTTCATGATGTGCCTATTGCCTTTATCACCGGCACCAATGGCAAAACCACAACCACCCGGCTTTGCACTGCCATTGCCAAAGCTGCGGGCAAGGTCGCCGGGTTGACCTCGACCGATTTTGTACGTGTCGGCGATAAAATTCTGGATAGGGGAGATTACTCTGGCCCGGGTGGCGCGCGTATGCTGCTACGCAATCCGCGTCTGGAGGTCGCCTGTCTTGAAGTGGCCAGAGGCGGCATTCTGCGCCGCGGGTTGCCGACACGGCGGGCCCGTGTTGCGGTTGTGACCAATGTCGCCAACGACCATCTGGGACAATACGGTGTTAACACTGTGCCTGAACTGGCCCAGGCCAAATTTGCTGTTCACCGAACTCTGGCCGAGGATGGGGTGCTGGTATTGAATGCGGACGACGCGTTTGTCGTAGCTGAAGCGGCGCATACGGATGCAACAATCTGGTGGGTGTCGTTGAATCCAAATGCCCCCCAGGTGCAAAGCGCCCGTGCAAAGGGCATTCCCTGCGCATTTCTGCGGGAAAAAACACTGGTTTTCTTTGACGGGCAGGCAGAGCAGTCGATGATTTCCCTGTCTGATGTGCCGATCACCATGCATGGGGCGGCGAAATACAACATCTCTAACGTGTTGGAAGCGCTCTGTGTAGGAAAGGCCATGGACTTTCCTGATACTGCGATTTGCGCCGGATTGTCATCGTTCAGGCCGGACGCCAAAGACAATCCCGGTCGTTGCAATGAATTTTCGTATGGTGGTGCTCGGGTGTTTGTGGACTTTGCCCATAATCCTCATTCGATAGCTGCGGTCTGCGACGCCATGTCAGAACTGCCTGCCAAGCGCCGATTCATCATGTTGAGTCACGCTGGGGACAGATCGGATCAGGATATCCATGACGTCACCCTGACTGCGTTGAAGTTCGATCCCGACATCGTGGTTGCCACCGAATTGGAGGGCTATCTGCGCGGCCGGAACCTGGGGGAAGTACCAGTTTTGATCGAAAAGGCAGCGATCGGTGCAGGGTTGAGCCCTGACCAGATGCAGTTCGCCGACTCTCCAAAGCATGCAGCGCAGATGATCTTGAAGCAATTGCAACCCGGAGATCTGGCCTTGCTGCTTGTATTGGCCGAGCGCGACGAGGTTTTCCAGCTTTTGGGTGAATGAATTCTTGGATCGGGTGACCTGAGTTTGCGCAAGCCAATCGTGAAGGATGGTGCCGTCAGGCCGAGTTTGCTGAAAAGAGGATGTTGGAGTGCGTTAAGCGGATGGTCGGGACAAAGAACCAGGCTATCATCAAAGTTGATGAATCTAAGATGGAAACGCTGCTGTGGCGTGTTTCCTACTTGCTGAAAAGTCAGAAAAGCCGCTGTCAAATGTGAGTAGGCCCCTAGACGATACGGAGCCTGCCCTTTGTTTCCTCTCAGGTGCCTGGGAAATATAGAAAAATGAAAGCTACGCAGTGTCCTGTCTGCAGTTCAGGCTGGCGTTTTTGAAGCCGCTGACGTGCAGGCCCGAAGATATGCGGGGGGTAGGATACATCTTAGCTCACAAGACGTTCGGCAATTCTTGCTGGGATAAGTGTGATATGGTGCTGCTGGGGAGGATTGAACTCCCGACCTCGTCATTACCAATGACGCGCTCTACCACTGAGCTACAGCAGCACATCGTGGCGGGCTGATTAGCCCCTTATGGCGGGTGGTGCAAGCGTTATCTGGACCCTTTTTAATGCCTGCTGTAGAGAGGGGCCATGGATAAGCAAGAGTCCAAGAAAAAGACTGGAAAAGAGCCGCAGTCGCGTGAAGACCGGTTAAAGGCGGCATTGAAGGCCAACCTGAGCCGGCGTAAGTCGCAACTGCGCGCGCGCGAGGGTGTTAAGACCGCTAAAGAAAAAGGTTAGAGCAGATGGATTCGATTATCGTGACAGGAAATGGCCCGTTGAATGGGCAGATCCCTATTGCAGGGGCCAAGAACGCCTGTCTGACGCTGATGCCTGCTACGTTGCTGAGTGATGAGCCGCTGACACTGACCAATGCGCCGCGCCTGTCGGATATCAAGACCATGACAGAGTTGCTCAGATCGCTTGGTGCAGAAGTGACACAACTGCAGGACGGGCAAGTTCTGGTGATGTCCAGCCATGCGCTGAACAACCACGTGGCCGATTATGACATTGTGCGTAAAATGCGGGCTTCGATTCTTGTACTGGGTCCCATGCTGGCCCGCGACGGCCACGCGGTGGTGTCTTTGCCGGGGGGCTGTGCCATTGGCGCACGCCCTGTTGATCTGCATCTCAAGGCGCTAGAGGCGATGGGGGCCGAACTGGAGCTGAAAGAAGGCTATGTGCACGCAAAAGCGCCCGGCGGCCTGAAAGGTGGCAACGTCGATTTTCCGCTTGTATCGGTCGGAGCCACGGAAAATGCCCTGATGGCGGCGACATTGGCCAAGGGAACCACGGTACTGAACAACGCGGCACGCGAGCCCGAGATTGTTGATCTGGCAGATTGCCTGCGCCGCATGGGGGCGCAGATCGATGGGGATGGCACAAGCACTATCACGATCCAAGGTGTTGACCGGTTGAATGGGGCGACCCATCCGGTGGTCACTGACCGTATCGAACTGGGCACTTATATGCTGGCACCGGCCATATGTGGTGGTGAGTTGGAATGCCTGGGTGGCCGGATCGACCTGGTCGGCGCATTTTGTGAAAAGCTGGACGCGGCGGGGATCAGTGTGGAAGAAACGAAAACCGGTCTGAAAGTTGCCCGCAAGAATGGACACGTCCGCGCCGTTGATGTGACAACCGAGCCGTTTCCGGGCTTTCCGACCGACCTGCAGGCGCAGATGATGGCGCTGATGTGTACCGCCCAGGGTACCAGCGTGCTGGAGGAAAAGATTTTCGAGAACCGGTTTATGCACGCGCCTGAACTTATCCGAATGGGCGCCAAAATTGATGTGCATGGCGGCACCGCTACTGTGACCGGAGTTGAGCGCCTGAAAGGCGCGCCGGTGATGGCAACCGATCTGCGGGCCTCTGTTTCGCTTATACTGGCTGGTCTGGCTGCTGAAGGCGAGACAATTGTCAGTCGGGTTTATCACCTTGATCGGGGATACGAACACGTGGTGCGCAAACTGGAAAGTGTCGGCGCCCGTATAGAACGGATTTCGGGTCAATGAACAACGACGCCACATTTGAAGATGGCCGCGAGGCGCCGCTGAATTTAGGCGCTTTCGACCCGGAAGACCTGCAGGTGATTTCGTCCTTGCTGCAGGACGCGATATTTCCGATCACTGAAATGACATGGCGCTCCGGGCAGCGGTGTTTTGCTTTGCTGCTCAACCGGTTCCGATGGGAGGATCCCGGCCGTGGGCGTCATGCGCCCGAGCGTGTGCAGTCGCTTTTAGTAATTGATAATGTGCTGGGGGTGGCCAGTCAGGGGATTGACCGGCAGGACCGCGAGATGATCCTGTCTTTGCTGGCAGTCACCTTTGAACCGGGTGAGGAAGGCGCAGGTCATGTCCTGCTGACGCTGGCAGGCGATGGTGCGATCCGGCTTGAGATTGAGGCGCTGGAAGTAACGTTGAAAGACGTCACACGCCCCTATATCGCGCCTTCTGGAAAAATTCCTGATCACAATCTCTAAAACCTGTGGGCATGCGTCCTGGTTTATTCAAAATTTCCGCGGCCAATGTCGGCGCGTGAATCCTTGCGCCCCAATTTTAAATCTTTGGTTTGGCGCAAGGATATGGGATTTGAGTGGCGGACCTATTTCTGAATTGATTCCAGATAGTAGGCCAGCGACAAAATACGACCGCGCACGATGATCTCGGAGCCGTAGGGGCCTGCATTTTCAATCTCCTTGGTGAAACGTTTGCCCCACGTCGGCATTGGATAGCCATGCCCCTTGATCCCTTGCCGACCATCAATTGTCTGGATCACCGCAAGCATCGGGAACACACCATCATTTGCGGCGCTGAGATTTGTCAGGGCTGGCACAGGAACAGTCATAAGTTCAGCAAGAGGACCGTCGCCTGCAGCAGTTTCCCCATGGCAGGCCACGCAACTTTCCATGTATTCCGCCTTGCCTGTGTCCTCGGCAAGGGCTGCACCTGACAGGGCAGTTACAAAGGCAGTCGCGAGTGCGGTTGTTTTTTTGTTCGGTTTTTGCATCAAAAATCCTCCTTTTTTGTGCATCAGCGCGATGTCGGGGCGTATTCACCCCACTTGAAGCCTAATCACCTTGGCAACTTGCGCATTGATGCGGATCAAGCCGTTATTGGTGTGGCTTGAGCCTTGGCGCTGATGGCTTTAAGGGTCGGGGAACCAAGGAGGCTGCCCGATGCCGGTTTTTCTGAACGCCCACGATGCTGATTTTGAAAACGCCTTTGCCGCCCTTTTGGGCGCCAAGCGTGAGGACAGCCCTGATGTGGATCACATTGTGGCGGGGATCATTGCGGACGTTCGCAAGCGAGGCGATACAGCACTGATCGAGCTGACTGAAAAATTTGACCGGCTGGCACTGACGCCTGAAACTCTGCGGTTTTCGACGGAAGAAATTGCAACCCTTGTGGCGCAGGTACCTGATAACGAGCGTGCCGCGCTTGAACTGTCTGCGGCGCGCATCCAAGACTATCACGCGCGCCAGATGCCTTCTGATGAGACATGGACAGACGACACAGGCGCGATGCTGGGCTGGCGCTGGTCGCCGGTAAGTGCGGCGGGTTTGTATGTGCCGGGGGGGCTGGCCTCGTATCCGTCCTCGGTCTTGATGAATGCCATTCCGGCCAAGGTTGCGGGGGTCGAACGATTGGCCATTGCCGTACCGACACCGGACGGGCAGGCCAACCCGCTGGTGTTGCTGGCGGCGCAACTTTCAGGCGTGGACGAAGTATACCGCATTGGCGGTGCGCAAGCGATTGCGGCACTGGCCTATGGCACCGAAACGATTGCGCCAGTGGACAAGATCACCGGGCCCGGCAACGCCTTTGTCGCGGCGGCCAAGCGGCGGGTGTTCGGCAAGGTCGGAATTGACATGATTGCGGGGCCGTCGGAAATTCTGGTGATTGCCGATGCCAGTCAAAACCCCGACTGGATTGCGCTGGATATGCTCAGCCAGGCTGAACATGACGAAAGCGCGCAATCCATCCTGATTACGAATGACGCCGGTATGGCCCATGCTGTCAGCGCCGCAATCGATAAGCATCTGCAAACGCTGGAACGACGCAAGATTGCAGGAGCCAGTTGGCGAAATTTTGGCGCCGTGATTATAGTGCCCGATCTGGATCGTGCGGCGGAGCTTAGCAATCGCATCGCGCCCGAGCACCTTGAGTTGTGCGTGGAAGACCCTGATGCGCTTTCGCAAAAGATTACCCATGCCGGTGCGATATTCCTTGGCGCCTGGACGCCCGAGGCAATTGGCGATTACGTTGGCGGGCCAAACCACGTGCTGCCCACCGCCCGTTCGGCACGGTTCAGCAGCGGGTTGAGTGTGATGGATTTTGTCAAACGCACCACGCTGGCCAAAATGACGCCCGAGGCCCTGCGCACTATTGGCCCTACGGCTGAAACGCTGGCGATCAGCGAAAGCCTTGAGGCGCACGGCCTGTCGGTGCGTGCGCGACTGGACCATCTGAACGACTAAAGCCTTTTGCACTTTCCCTGTTGCAGGCAGAATGGAAAAGGCCCGCGCCCTCCCTGCGCTTAACTGTGTCGGGCTAGGGATATCCGCCACAGCCCGCCAGAAAGATTTTCAGATGCCGGACAGCGCCAACCTGTCACTGAATGCCAGCTAAATTGCGGGAATAAAGCAAGAATTCCGTTGTTTTTTCCCAATGCCCAAATTGCGTAACGCGACGGGTGTTTAGGGTACGGAGATCCTTACCTTATGCCGTGCCTCTGCATGCATCAACGTGAAGTTGTGGGCTTTTCTGGAAGTCAGGTTAAATATGAAGTTTGCTCTCAACCTTACCGTCGCTGCTGCCTTAAGCGTGACTGGTACTCAATATGCCTATTCCGGCGGGGAAGAGAAATCCGTTTGGGATGATTGCCGCGCCACCAATCGCTGCACACTCGAATATGATTATCTGGCCAATCAGGAAACTGACCCGTTTCTATTTAATGGGAGAGAAATAAACGAAAAACATCCTCGGTGGCACCAATTTCAGGAGGCGGTGGAAGAATACACTCATACGCGCCAATGTTTGGTTCCAACCGAGCAAGGCAAAGACAAACCAAATTTGTTACTTCTCGATGAGCACGCTATCGGAACAGGCCGAGGTGCAGAAGTCTGTATTTACCGAATTATGCGAAGTTTAAACGACGTCAACCGCATAGAGGCTTGGTTGACATATCATGATTTTAAGTTCGGAGAGAAACGGTGGGTTGTGGATGAAAACTATATCCCGCGCTTTAAAACCAAAGCCGTTTCAAAAATCACCGCTTGGTGGACGATCGAACGATATCGTGAGGTCAATCCCTCTTGGCTCGCGCAGCTTACAGGAATTGATCTCATTTTGAATTACCAAGTCGTGGTCGGATTTTCACGTGAAGATAAAGTTAGAGGCGTCAGAGTTGTAACGCCATCAAAATAATATAGGGGAACGACATGGGCGCTTTGAAGCTTGCAGTAAACCACATCTTCGGCCCGTGGGCGTATTTGCAGATTGTTTATGAGGGGCCAGAAATAGAAGTACAGGTCCTGATCGGCAATTTCTATGACGAAAATCTTCGATTTGACTTTCCATAGGTTCGTGCTTCTTATTTCTTACGATGCTACAGAACATGGGTTTGTGGTGCCCCATATGTGCAAAGATAAATTTCCATTAGTGTGACAGGTGTGATCGGATTATTGAAGGGGCCCTTGGTGCCCCTCTCTTTCTTTATCTGCTGCATTGCCCCTAGGAGCGGGCTGCGATAGTCAATTGTGAACGCGCAGTGCAAGAGATTTACCCATGAGCCATATCAGCCATATCGAACTGGACGACGCCAACCTACCCCCGCCGACGCCGGAAATCGAGCAGGAGCGCAAGGTTGCGATGTTTGACCTGATCGAAGAAAACACCTTTGATCTGCCAAAACGCGATGGCCGCGACGTACCGGATGGCCCATACCGCGTTGGCCTGTCAATTCGCGAAAAACGTCTGGTGTTCGATATCCGCACCGAAGTCGATGAGCTTGCGGCCGAATTCCACCTGTCACTGTCGCCATTCCGGCAAGTGGTCAAGGATTACTGGGCTATTTGTGAAAGCTATTTCGATGCGGTCAAGAACATGCCGCCCAGTCAGATAGAAACCATCGATATGGCCCGTCGTGGCATCCATAACGAGGGCGCCCGCATTCTGGAAGAACGCCTGGAAGGTAAGGCGAATATCGACAATGTTACTGCCCGCCGCCTGTTCACGCTGATCTGCGTGTTGCATTTCGGAGGGTGATACGGATGGCGGAGGAACTGCCTCAATCTGTATTGTTTTGCTGCGATCATAACGCAGTCAGGTCGCCCATGGCTGAAGGCATCATGAAGAAGTTCTATGGGACAGACACTTATGTGCAGTCTGCCGGCGTTAAAAGTGATATGGAAATTGATGGCTTCAGTATCGCGGTCTGCAAGGAAATCGGGGTAGAGCTGGACCGGCACCGTACCCGCAGCTTTGACGAGATGGAGCAATGGGGCGATGATTTGTCTTCGTTTGATCTGGTGGTCTCCCTCAGTCCCGCAAGCCAGCGCCGTGCGCTGGAACTGACAGGCGTGTTTCACCTGGATGTGGTCTATTGGCCGATTATGGATCCGACGGGTTTGGCCGAAACCCGCGAAGCCAAGATGGATGCCTATCGTCAGACCCGTGACCAGATCATCTCGCATCTGATCGAACGTTGGGGTAATCCAAAGGACGAAGAATGACCGAAACCATCCGCCAATATTTCGACGCTTTCAACAACGGTGATTTGCCCGGCATGCTGGCATGCCTGTCCGAGGACGTGGCCCACCATGTAAATGAAGGGCAGGTGCGCCGTGGCAAGGATATGTTCCGCAGTTTTTGCGAGCACATGAATCGCTGCTACCGCGAGGAACTGACTGACTTAGTGATTTTCGAAGCCGAGGCGGGCACCCGGGCCGCAGCAGAGTTTGTCGTCAACGGCACCTATCTGGAAACGGATGATGGCTTGCCTAAGGCCGAGGGACAAACCTACTGCCTGCCTGCCGGATCGTTTTTTTCGTTGAAAGACGGGATGATCACGCGGGTTGTGACCTATTACAATCTGGCGGACTGGATCCGGCAGGTTTCATGATCCGGGTTCAGCGGCTGACAGGTGAAGGTCTGGCTGCGGCGCTCGAGGATGTAGCGCAGCTAAGGATCGAAGTTTTCCGGGCGTGGCCCTATCTGTATGACGGCGACGTTGCCTATGAACGGAACTATCTGCAGACCTACCGCAAAAGCAATAATGCCATCCTTGTCGGGGCGTTTGACGCGGGGCGGTTGGTGGGCGCCTCAACAGGGACGCCTATGAAGGATCACGCGGATGATTTCGGTGCAGCCTTTGCCGGGCAGAAAATCGACCTGCAGGATATCTTCTATTGCGCCGAAAGCGTGCTCTTGCCTGAATATCGCGGACACGGCATTGGCCATCAGTTTTTTGATGCCCGCGAAGCGCACGCCCGTGATCTGGGGCACAGCCATGTCGCCTTTTGTGGGGTGCTTCGTTCGGCAGAGCATCCCTTGCGACCTGAGGGATATCAAGCGCTTGACCCTTTCTGGCGCAAACGCGGTTACGCCCCGGTAAACGGGGCCATAGCGCGGTTTCGCTGGAAAGATATCGATCAGCCTAAAGAGACCGAGCATTCATTGCAGTTCTGGATGCGCACGCTTTAGTGATCCCGAAGCAGACAGCCCAGCCCCGGCAGGCGATCATGGACACCCGCCAGCCGCAGGCAGTCCCAAAGCATGGCCTGATTGCTGCAGATTACTGGTTTGCCTAATGATTGTTCAATCTGGTCCACCACATCAATGCTGCGCAATGCGCCGCAACTGAGCAGCACCGCGTCAGCATCAGGCTCGTCGATGGCATGGGCAAACTCGATCAGATAGTCAGGGGCAACCCGGATCATTTCGGTATCATAGTTCAGACCCATGCCGTGGGCGTTTAACACCGTGAACCCGGCACTTTCCAGATACTGCACGACGTTATCATTCAGTTCGGGAATGTAGGGTGAACCCAAAACGATCTTCCGGGCTCCTACCGCAGTCAACGCCTTGCGCACGGCTCCGGCGAGGGTCGATGTTTTGGACCCTGGCGCCCCTTTGACGAGTTCCGCGCATGAGGCTTCTTCCCCGACGGCGACGGTGCCTGACGTGCAGGCAAAAGCAATCACGTCCAGCCCGTCGTCCGGCAGGATGCGCGCCGCGGTGTCGGCCAGCGAGCCGCGCAGTTGTGCTAGACTGTCGGTTGAAATCTCGCGTGGCATGGTGGCTCGGCAGAAGTAGGCCCCAACCCCGGCGGGCAGGTGGCGTATCATGTCATCTTCGATCGTTTGCTCGTTGGGGATAAGGACAAAGCCGATTTTGGCCCGCGCATTGCGCCCTACGTCAAAGCGCACATTGTCCAGAACGGCCTGTCTTTGGCTGTTGGTCATCTGCAGCGGCTTGTCCATGCGATAGTGCCTTTCACGGTGCCCTTGAAGTCGTAAATGGAATATGTATCTGAAGCAACAAAATGGTTACCAGTCAACGATCCCCTCCCAGGAAGACCGAACATGACCACTCGTGCGGTCAAAGTGGCAGATATGTTCGACTGAGGCCGATAGCGTCCATCCCGCAAGCGCTGCGTTTTCAACCTTGGATCATCCCGGCCGCCTTTGAGTGTCTCACCATTGCCTGAAACTTGAATCTGACCCGCATAACCACCCTGATTTTGCGCGGTGACGGCTAGCTCGTCCAAAGCGGCAGGATGGGCGTATGCAGCTGACTGAGCTTTGTAGCGTTTTCCGCTGTTGACTCCGCCCAAAGCCCCTGTATAAGCGCGCTTTCATTGGTGTTGGTGGCCCCTGCAAGGGGATGCCTGTCGGGCCTAGGCCAGAGGACAACGCCCTTCATACTCGAACGAAGGAGATCAGCCGTGACCAAACGCACGTCTGCCAAGTACAAAATTGACCGCCGGATGGGTGAAAACATCTGGGGTCGTCCGAAATCCCCCGTGAATCGCCGTGAATACGGCCCCGGTCAGCACGGCCAACGTCGCAAGGGCAAGCTTTCTGACTTTGGTCTGCAGCTGCGCGCCAAGCAGAAGCTGAAGGGCTACTACGGCGATCTGACCGAGAAGCAGTTCAAGCGTATCTATGCCGAGGCTGAGCGTGTCAGAGGCGATACCGGCGAAAACCTGATTGGCCTGCTCGAGCGACGTCTGGACGCGGTTGTGTACCGTGCCAAGTTTGTTGCGACCATGTTTGCCGCACGTCAGTTCGTGAACCACGGCCATGTTCGTGTGAATGGCAAGAAAGTGAATATCCCCTCGTACCGTGTGAAAGAGGGTGACGTAATTGAGGTCCGTGACCGGTCTAAACAGATGGGTGTTCTGCTGGAAGCCGTTCAACTGGCCGAGCGCGATGTGCCTGATTACATTGATGCCGATCATTCGAAAATGGTTGCGACTTTTGTCCGCACACCGGGGCTGGGCGATGTGCCTTATCCGGTCATGATGGAACCGAACCTCGTTATCGAATTCTACGCGCAGAACTAAGCCTGCGTAGCGCCGAAATTAAGGGGCCGCGCTGGTAAGGCGCGGCCCTTTTTTGTATTCTGACCTTTTGCGCGAGGAACATGATGTCCAAGAACTATCCCGTATATGGGCGCATTGACGGCCCTGTTGTCATCATTGGTTTTGGCTCGATCGGGCGGGGCACATTGCCGCTGATCGAACGCCATTTTGAATTTGACGCCGAACAGATGGTGGTAATTGACCCTGATCCGGGTGTTCATAATTTTCTGGCACAACGCGGCATTCGCCATGTGCAACTGGCGCTGAAGCCCGAAAATTACCGCCGGGTACTGGGCGAGATTTTTGGTGATGGGCCGGGGTTTTGCGTGAACCTGAGCGTGGACACATCATCGCTGGACATCATGAAGTTCTGCCGCGAGAGCAACGTTCTTTACATCGACACGGTGGTCGAGCCTTGGGCGGGGTATTATTTCGGCACCACTGACAATGCCGAACGGACCAACTATGCGTTACGCCAGAAGGTGCGCGACGAAAAGGCGGCCAATCCAGGCGGGACAACGGCTGTATCGTGTTGCGGGGCCAATCCCGGCATGGTCAGTTGGTTCGCGAAGGAGGCGCTGCTGACCTTGTCCGAGGATATCGGCCACAAGGTCGAAGCTCCGAAAAACCGCGAGGGCTGGGCTACGCTGATGCAGAGCCTAGGCGTCAAGGGCGTGCATATTGCCGAGCGTGATACACAGGCCCGCCGCCAGCCGCGTCCACGCAATGTGTTTGTGAATACCTGGTCGGTCGAGGGGTTCATCTCCGAGGGGTTTCAGCCTGCTGAACTGGGCTGGGGTACGCATGAAACTTGGTTTCCTGAAAATGGCCATAGCCACGAAACCGGCTGTCGGGCAGGTATCTGGCTGGAGCGGCCTGGGGCGATCACGCGGGTACATACCTGGTGCCCAACCCCGGGGCCTCAATTCGGCTTTCTGGTGACCCATAACGAGGCTATTTCGATTTCGGATTATTACACCGTCGGTGATCCGGCGGCCCCGGCGTTCCGCCCGACCTGCCACTATGCATATCACCCCTGTGACGATGCGGTTCTGTCGCTGCACGAAATGTTCGGGTCCGGGCGCCAGCAGACCAAGCATGAAATACTGGAAGCGGATGAAATCGTAGAAGGCATTGACGAGTTGGGCGTGCTGCTGTTCGGGCATGAGAAAAACGCGCTCTGGTATGGGTCGCGCCTGTCGAATGACGAGGCGAAACATCTGGCACCCTATCAGAATGCTACCGGGCTTCAGGTGACCAGCGCTGTTTTGGCCGGGATGGTCTGGGCGCTGGAAAATCCCAAGGCGGGCATTGTTGAAACCGACGAGATGGACCATGCCAGATGCCTGGAGGTGCAACGGCCCTATCTCGGCCCAGTTGAGGCGCATTATACCGACTGGACCCCGCTGGTAGACCGGTGGGAGCATTTCCCCGAGGATATCGATGAGAGTGACCCCTGGCAGTTCAGGAATGTTCTGGCCAGTTGATCGGTGCGTAGCCGGGGGCGATTCTTGCTTCCCCTGATCCCGCTGCGCCGCTAAGACAGGCCGATGGAGGACCAGATGAACAAGATTACGCCCCAACCTGGCATCATGGATATCGACCTTTATCAGGGCGGCGCGTCCCATGTTGAGGGTCTGTCGAATGTCGTCAAGCTAAGCTCGAACGAAAATCCGTTCGGCCCCTCAGAGGCGGCGAAAGAGGCGTTTCGCAAGACAGCATTTGACCTGCACCGCTATCCGTCGACCGATCACGCCAGCCTGCGGATGGCAATTGGCGAGATTCACGGGGTGGATGCCTCGCGCGTGGTTTGTGGTGTCGGAAGTGACGAAATCATCGGCTTCCTGTGCCAAGGCTTTGCCGGTCCGGGAGATGAGGTGATCTATACCGAACACGGCTTTGCCATGTACAAGATTTACGCAAAGGCCAACGGGGCCACACCGGTTGAAGTGCGTGAACGGGAACGGGTCGTCGATGTCGATGCCATTTTGAAGGCATGCACAGATCGTACGCGGCTGGTTTTTATTGCCAACCCTAACAATCCGACCGGCACGATGATTGGTGAGGCCGATATGATCCGCCTTGCCAATGGTCTGCCGGATCAGGCGTTGTTGGTCATCGATGGTGCCTATGCAGAATATGTCGAAGGTTATGACGGTGGTATAAAGCTGGTCGATACGCGCGACAACGTTGTTATGACGCGCACCTTTTCCAAGCTTTATGGGCTTGGCGGGTTGCGCGTGGGCTGGGGCTATGGCCCACAGTTGGTGGCGGATGTACTCAATCGATTGCGGGGTCCCTTTAACCTTAGCCACGCGGCATTGGTCACGGCCGAGGCCGCCGTACGTGATACCGAATGGGCCGAGAAATGCCGGGCTGACAACACCCGCTTGCGCGCCTGGTTGGCCGAGGCATTGGCGGGACATGGGGTTGCCTCTGATACTTCGACCGCAAATTTCATTCTGGCCCGTTTTGCGGACCAAGCCGAAGCCGAGGCTTGTGACGATTACCTGAAATCCGAAGGGCTGATTGTGCGGCGCGTGGCAGGATATAATTTACCGCATTGTCTGCGCATCACCGTAGGGGACGAGCCAAGCTGCCGCCGGGTGGCCCATGCCGTTGGGCAGTTTATGGCAGGTGCGCGATGAGTGTGATTTATGATCGTGTCGCCCTGATTGGGCTGGGTCTGATTGCGTCATCTATGTTCTGGGCGATGAAACGCGCAGGGTTGGCAGGCGAGGTGACGGGCTATGCCCGTTCGGCAGAAACCCGCGATGTGGCGCGTGAAATTGGCCTGTGCGACAGGGTGTGTGACAGTGCTGCTGAGGCCTGCAAAGGCGCTGATCTGGTCGTTCTTTGTGTGCCGGTGGGTGCGATGGAACAAGTCGCGTGTGACATCGCCCCGGTGCTGAAACCCGGTGCCACGGTCAGCGATGTCGGGTCGGTCAAGAAGGCAGTTATCGACGCGGTCGGGCCGCATCTGCCCGCAGGCGTACATTTTGTCCCGGCCCACCCATTGGCCGGAACCGAGCATTCCGGCCCGCGTTCAGGCTTTGCCGAGCTTTTTGACAACCGCTGGACTCTGATTGTGCCTCAGGACGGGAGCGCCCGTGAGGCGGTGGCCAAGGTTGAGGCATTGTGGCAGGGCATGGGCGCCCATACTGAAGAGATGGATGCCGAGCATCACGATCTGGTGTTGGCTGTCACCAGCCATGCCCCGCACCTGATTGCCTACACGATGGTGGGCGTGGCCGACGATTTGCGCCGTGTGACCGATAGCGAAGTTATCAAGTATTCCGCCGCCGGTTTCCGGGACTTCACCCGGATTGCCGCCAGCGATCCGACCATGTGGCGCGATGTGTTTCTGAATAACAAAGACGCCACGCTGGAGATCCTGGGCCGGTTTACCGAAGAGCTTTTTGCCCTGCAACGGGCCATTCGGACAGGTGACGGTGAGCATCTTCATGCCTATTTCACCCGTACCCGGGCCATCCGCCGTAGCATTATCGAGGCAGGACAGGATACAGATGCTCCTGACTTTGGCCGTGGTAAGAGGGACGGATGAAACGGATTGTTTTACTGGCTATGGTTATTTTGACCGGGTGCTCTTTTGGCGGCGGCAGGAATGATAAAGAAGTCGTTTCCACGCGCGGCTCGGTCTGCGGCATGTCCGAAATCAAGGGTGAGGCAATCGGCCGGGTATCCGGACGTATTCCAGCTTGTGGAATTGGCGAGGCCGTCAGGATCACGTCGATCAACGGCGTGGAGTTAAGCCAGCAAGCCACCATGGAGTGCGGAACGGCGCGCACCCTGAAGAAATGGATGGAACGCAGTATGACCCCGGCAATTGGCCGAACCGGTGGTGGCGTGGCCGGGCTGCGGGTGGCATCGCATTATGCGTGCCGGACGCGCAACAGTCAAAGTGGTGCCCGGATATCCGAGCACGCCAAAGGACGCGCGATTGATATTGCTGCGTTCAAACTTCGGGATGGTTCGGAAATTTCGGTGCTTGAGGATTGGGGTAGCGGTAAGAAGGGCAGGATTTTAAAGAAACTGCACAAATCGGCTTGCGGCCCGTTTGGTACGGTTTTGGGCCCGAATTCTGATCGGCACCACCGCGACCATTTCCATTTTGATACCGCCAGCTATCGCAACGGTGCCTACTGCCGTTAAGACGCGTTAGCGTAGCTTGAGAACAGGCGCGGGCCCGATGGGCAGTGGCCCCAGCATTATGCGTCCGTTTCGGAATCCAAGCGGAATGTCCAGTGTTTTGGGGTTGCCCGCCAATTGGGACATCATCGACAATCCGCTTTCCAGCGTTTCAACCAAGACGTCGGGCATGGCACCGGACGACCCAGCCAGTTTTAGAATATCGCGCCAGTTTTTCGCTTTGATGGTAATTTCACCTGTCGGAAGGCCAGATTTATCTACAGATACTTCTCCCGCAGCCTGTAGTTCCAATTGTCCCCAACGCGCTTCGGCAATTTTGATGCGGATCAGACGGATTTGCGGGCGGGACACTTCGATAGCGCTGCGATCCCAGGGCTTGTCGAATTGAACCGTCAGGTCGGCGCGAAGCGCATCCAGTGCCTGTGGCAGCGTCCCTGTGGGGTCTACATGCATGCGCCAGGACTCAGAGGGCATCAGCCCATCGGTGGAAATGCCTAGTCTGTAAATGGCGTCGCCCTTGTCGGCCATATGTTCGGCGGCAAGGGTAAGGGCCGAAATCCTGGTCAAATTGTCAGAGTTGGCAGGGGAAACCTGAAAGTTTTTGGCCGTCAGTGTAGAGCGTTCCAATTCCAGACTGGTCGTTGCTGCGAGGACAAGACTGGCGCGCATGTCATCGCTTTGAATGTCATACTTTTCCAATGGTGTTGCGATCAGTTGTTTATGCGGCCAGACAGCAATCACGTGGCTAGGCCGATAACTGAGTGCCAGAATCTGAAAGAATGGCGCCTCCCAAGCAATACCAGTTTCAGGGTCGGCCAGCGACAAATCAATAAGATTTGTGTCAAACCTGTTTGGGAAACCCTGAATGCTTAAATCTGAATAGTCGGTTGCCCAGCCTTCGGCGCGACGGGCTTCGAACCACGATTCGAACCCCGTTTTCAACCCGATGGACCCAACAAACCAGTACCCTGCCCAGAGCCCGGACGCGGCCAAAATGATGGTCAGCAGAAATCTCATGCAAAAGCGCCTCTTTAATGCCCCGTCAGCATGGTGTTTATAGGGTGCAAATTGCGAGGAACAGCAAAATGACGATGTGGGTTTTCGGGTACGGATCGCTGGTCTGGAACCCTGGCTTTGAGGTGCAGGAGCGCGTGATTGCCAGCCTGTCAGGTTATCATCGCAGTTTTTGCATGAGAAGCATTCACCATCGCGGCACCGACGAGAACCCTGGCCTTGTCCTGGCACTGGACGAGGCCAAAGATATCGTTTGTCGCGGCGTTGGCCTGTCCGTCGCTACAGAAAAACAAGACGAAGTACTGGCCTATCTGCGTGAGCGCGAGCTGATTTCGTCGGCGTATCTGGAAAAATTCCTTGATATCGAACTGAGCGATGGTCGCCGGGTTGAGGCGGTGACTTATGTGGTGGACCCATACCATGTGCAATACTGCGGTGGACTGGCACTGGAAGAACAGGCGCGGATCATCGCGCAGGCTGTCGGCGGACGTGGCCCCAATACCGAATATCTGTTCAATACCACGGCCCATCTGAACGAATTGGGGATCATGGATGAAGACCTGGAATGGTTGGTCGACCGGGTTCGCAATCTGAACGGTTAACTCTTGGCTTGAACGCGTCAGGCGCGTAGGGTTACCCCAACAAGAACCAGTGTCGGGAGCGTCCAGATGGACCAGCCGGACCGCGAGGTCGAGCCGCATTTTTCACACCCCGTTCGCCAGATCATCCTTATGCTGATGGTTCTGGGGCTGACAGGTGCGGGGGCGTTTGTCGCGCTGCCGCGGGTGTTGCCACTGTTTCAGGCCAACCCCTGGCTAAACGGGTTCATCGTTTTTGTGTTCGTTATTGGTGTGCTCGCTTGTTTCTGGCAGGTTTTTCAGTTGATCGGCTCGGTGCGCTGGATCGAAGGCTTCGCTGCGCAACACCCGGGCCATGAAATGACCAAGGCGCCGCAATTGCTTGCGCCTTTGGCGTCGTTGCTACGGCAACGGGGCAAACGGATGCAGATTGCCGCAACTTCAGCACGGTCCATTCTGGATTCAGTGGCGCAACGTATCGACGAGGTGCGTGACATCACGCGATACATAGTCAACCTTTTGATTTTCCTTGGCCTTTTGGGGACGTTTTATGGTCTTGCGACGACCGTTCCCGCGGTAGTCGATACCATCCGCAGCCTTGCACCACAGGATGGCGAAGGTGGAGTCGAGGTCTTTAACAGGTTGATGACCGGGCTTGAGGCGCAGCTTGGCGGTATGGGCGTGGCGTTTTCCTCATCGCTGCTGGGGCTGGCGGGGTCTTTGGTGGTTGGCTTGTTGGAGCTGTTTGCCGGGCACGGACAAAACCGTTTCTACCGCGAACTTGAGGAATGGGTGTCGACCATCACACGGGTCGGATTTTCTGCGGGCGACGGCGAGGGAAGTGTCGAGCAGAACTTGGTGGCTGGCGTGCTTGACCAAATGGCTGAACAGATGGACTCGCTGCAAATGTTACTGACGCAATCCGATATCAGCCGGTCCATCGTTGATGAAAAGCTGGGTGTGCTGGCAGACTCGGTCGAGCGTTTGACGCACAGAATGAGCGAGGCAAATCCGGTCAACACGGCCCTGATGCGGGTCGCGGAGGGGCAGGAGCGCCTGATTGACAAATTAGATGCCCGTGACAGCGGTGCCCACGAGGGGCTGGACGCGGAAAGCCGGATGCGCCTGCGTTCGATCGACGTGCAGATGCTGCGAATTCTCGAAGAGATCAGCGCGGGACGGCAGGAAACCATGACTGAAATCCGCACCGATCTTGCGGCGCTCAGCAAGGTCATGGTGCAGATGCGCACACAGCAACGCAGCACACCGCCTGACCTCCCCGGCAAACAGGAGAGCTAGGCCATGGCTCTGTCGCGCCGAACTGGGGCTCGTTTTCAATCCTCGATCTGGCCAGGTTTCGTGGATGCCATGACCGGCCTTTTGCTGGTGCTGATGTTTGTGCTGACCATTTTCATGGTCGTGCAATTTGTGCTGCGCGAAACAATCAGCGGGCAGGCGACCAAGTTGGATGCCCTGTCGGCCGAGGTGGCGGCGCTGGCCAGTGCCCTGGGCCTGGAGCAGGATCGCAGTGCGACATTGACCAGTCAGGTGGGCGAATTGACAGCGACGCTTGGCGATGCGCGTCAGGCGCAGGAGCGCCAACTGGCCCTGATTTCATCGTTGCGGGCCGAAAGGGCAGTGCAGGATCAAGCCCTTTCGCAGGCGCAGTCACGGATCGCCAGTTTCGAAGAACAGGTTGCGGGGCTCTTGTCTGAACGCGATCAGGCACTTGGCCAGGTTGTTGATCTGGAAGGTCAGCGTGCCAAGCTGATTTCAGAGCAAGAGGCGTTGCAACTGGCATTGGCAGGTTTGCGCAGCGAGGTTGACGCACAGGCCGAAGTTGCCAGGCTGGCCGCCGCCCGGCGCGAAGCGCTAGATGCCCTGGTGGCAGATCTGCGCCAGAAGAATGCCGAGTCCGAAGATGCCAGGACAGAACTGAGCACTCAGGTTTCGGAGTTAGAGGCGCAACTGACCGAAGAACAAAAGACACGACTGGCCGAAGCCGCCGCTGCGCAGGCCTTGCGTGATAAGTTGCAAAATGCCGATGCCGAATTAACCGCGATGACACTGGCACTTGAAGAACAGCGCCGCAAAGCCGAGGAAACCCTGACGATGCTGGCCGCTGCCGAAGCGGCAAGCGAGGAACTGGATGTTCGGTTGGCCGCAACCTTGCTGGCAAAAACCGAGGTTGAACAATCTCTTGGGTCAACGCAGGTCACGGTTGATGATCAAGCAGCGGAAATCACCAGTTTGCAATCTCGTATTGGGGTGCTGGATACCCGGCTTGCCGAAAGCGAAAAAGCCCTGGCCGAGGCGTTGGCAGCCAAATCGATGGCTGAAAACGTTGCTTTGGATGCCGATGAAATTCGCAAACAACTGGCCGCAGCCCTTGCTGCGAAATTGGCAGCCGAACAGACTGTTGAAAGCCAACTCACCCGGGCTGAGGAACGCGCCGCGTTGCTGGCAACAGCGCAGGACCAGTTGCAAAAGCAGACCGAACTGGCCAGCGAGGCGCAAAAACAGCAGGCGCTTCTGAACCGGCAGGTAGCGGCGTTGCGGACGCAATTGTCAGGTTTGCAGGCGCTCCTGGATGATGCCAGGGCGCGCGAAGCATCAAGTGATGTTCAACTGCAGTCCTTGGGAAATGAGTTGAACACAGCACTTGCCAGGGTGGCCGCAGAAGAACGCCGGCGTCGACAGCTGGAAGAAGAAAAGCGGTTGCTGCTTGAAGCGGAAAAGGCAGATCTCGAAAAATACCGGTCCGAGTTTTTTGGGCGGTTGCGGGATGTTCTGGGAACAAAGGAAGGTGTACGGATCGTTGGCGACCGCTTTGTTTTCTCCTCTGAAGTTTTGTTCGCACCGGGTGAGGCGCGCTTGTCGCCCGATGGCGAAGGTGAAATTGCCAAAATTGCCAATATTTTGCTGAATGTTACGGATGAGATTCCCGAAGGGATTGATTGGGTGATCCAAGTTGATGGCCACACTGACGATGTCCCGCTGGTCGCAGGCGCCCAGTTCAGGGATAACTGGGAGCTAAGCCAGGCGCGGGCCCTATCGGTGGTGCGGTATATGATCGACGCATTGGGTCTGCCGCCTGATCGGCTTTCAGCCAACGGGTTTGGTCAGTATCAACCGATCAATCCCGCCGACACACCCGAAGCGCGTGCGCAGAATCGACGGATCGAACTTAAGTTTACCGAAAAATGATGATGTTGCGAATGCGGGGCTTGTATTGCAGCGCATTCAAAATGAAACGGGCCCGGCGTTGATCCTGTCAACACCGGGCCCGCATCTCACGCTAGCACTGTAATCAATCAGCGGTCAGGAGTGGCGGCTTCTTTTTGCCGGAAATACGCTGCCGAACAGGGCCTTCGACCTGCAGGTCGATTTTGTCGTCCTTGATGCCAACCTTGACAATGCCGCCTTTGGCAAGCTTGCCGAACAACAGTTCCTCGGCCAGCGGTTTCTTGATGTGTTCCTGAATAACACGGCCTAGGGGACGGGCGCCCATTTTGTCGTCATACCCCTTGTCTGCAAGCCATTCAGCTGCAGGCTGGGTCAGTTCAATCGTTACGTCACGATCAAGCAACTGGGCTTCAAGCTGGAGCACGAATTTTTCGACGACTTTCAGGATCACCTCTTTGGGTAGCGGAGCGAAGGAAATCACGGCATCAAGTCGGTTGCGGAACTCGGGCGTGAATGTGCGCTCGATTGCGGCAGTATCCTCGCCTTCACGGCGGTCGCGGCCAAAGCCGATGGCTGATTTCGCCTGTTCGATAGCACCTGCGTTCGACGTCATGATCAGAACCACGTTGCGGAAATCGACGGTACGACCGTTATGATCGGTCAGCGTGCCGTGATCCATGACCTGAAGCAGGATGTTGAAGACATCCGGATGTGCCTTTTCGATCTCATCCAGCAGCAAAACGCAATGCGGGTGCTGGTCAACGCCATCGGTCAACAAGCCACCCTGATCAAAGCCAACGTAACCCGGGGGCGCGCCGATCAGGCGCGAAACAGCGTGCTTCTCCATGTACTCGGACATGTCGAACCGCAAAAGTTCCACGCCAAGCGTATCGGCCAGTTGCTTGGCCACTTCGGTCTTGCCCACACCGGTGGGACCGGCAAACAGGTAATTTCCGATGGGCTTTTCAGGTTCCCGCAGCCCGGCGCGGGCCAGCTTGATGGCCGACGAAAGCGCCTCGATCGCGGTATCCTGACCAAACACAACCCGTTTAAGCGACTTTTCAAGGTCTTTGAGAACCTCAGCATCGTTTTTGCTGACGTTCTTGGGAGGGATGCGGGCGATTTTGGCTACAACGTCTTCGATTTCTTTTACGCCAATGCTTTTGCGGCGTTTCGAGGCGACAACCAGATGCTGCGCAGCTCCGGCCTCGTCGATCACGTCAATTGCCTTGTCAGGCAGTTTGCGGTCATTGATATAGCGCGCCGAAAGGTCCACTGCGGATCTGATTGCATCGTTGGTATATTTTACGCTGTGGTGATCCTCGAAATAGGGTTTCAGGCCCTTAAGGATTTTAACGGTATCCTCAATCGTGGGTTCTGCGACGTCAATTTTCTGGAACCGGCGGCTAAGGGCGCGGTCCTTTTCAAAATGCTGTCGGAATTCCTTGAATGTGGTCGAGCCCATGCACCGCAATTTGCCGCCCTGAAGCGCCGGTTTCAGCAGGTTCGAGGCATCCATCGCCCCGCCCGAAGTGGCGCCGGCGCCGATCACTGTATGAATTTCGTCGATAAACAATACCGCGTCAGGATGGTCTTCAAGTTCGGTCATGACGGCTTTTAGACGTTCTTCGAAATCGCCACGATACCGCGTACCTGCAAGCAGAGCGCCCATATCAAGGGAAAAGATTGTTGTCCGGGCAAGCACTTCAGGGGTTTCCCCTTTGACGATACGGTGTGCCAGACCTTCTGCAATGGCGGTTTTGCCAACTCCGGGGTCCCCGACAAGAAGAGGATTGTTCTTACGGCGGCGACACAGGACCTGAATGCAACGGTCAACCTCTGAGTCGCGACCGATCAGCGGGTCGATATCGCCGCGCCGTGATTTTTCGTTGAGGTCGACGCAGTACTTGGCAAGGGCCGATTCCCCCGCTTCCACGGCATCGGAATCAGAGGCTGTGGAGCTGCTTTCGTCATCCATATCACTGGCACCCGTGATCGGGCGCGATTCCCCAAAGGCCGGGTCCTTGGCCACACCGTGGGCAATGAAATTGACAGCGTCATAGCGGGTCATATCCTGTTCTTGCAGGAAATAAGCCGCGTTTGACTCACGTTCCGCAAATATAGCCACAAGCACATTGGCGCCGGTCACCTCGGTGCGGCCAGACGATTGCACATGGATCGCGGCACGTTGGATGACACGCTGAAATGCGGCGGTTGGTACCGCCTCGGATCCGTCGATGTCGGTCACAAGATTTGACAGGTCATCGTCAATGAACTCGACCAAAGTCTTGCGCAGATCTTCGGTATCGACGCTGCAGGCTTTCATGACCCGCGAAGCATCGGGTTCATCGACCAGTGCCAGCAAAAGATGTTCCAGTGTAGCAAATTCGTGCTGTCGTGCGTTGGCCAGGGCCAGCGCTGCATGGATTGCCTGTTCCAGCGTGTTCGAGAATGAAGGCACGGTGGTGCTCCTTCTGATCTTGGTCGGGGCGTTATGCCTCCGACCTTGGCCTCATAGTCTTAAAGTTTGGTCGATATGGCCAAGGCTTCAAGGTTTTTCTGGTCAAACCGGGTCACTTTTCGTCACAACGGTTCTTATTTTCATCACGTTACCCACTAAAAACGGTCTTTTCGTGCCCGGATTTCGGCAAAAACCGCTGCAGGGTGCGCGCCGGTCATTCCAAGATGCGCCTGAATCGCCGGGTTATCGGCCCGCAAAAAGGGATTGGTGGCCAGTTCTTCGGCCAGGGTTGAGGGGACAGTGGGTTGATTTCGGGACCGGGCGGCAATGACTGCCTCTGCTCGGGATATAAGTGCCGGATTGTCCGGATCAACAGTCAGCGCGAATTTAGCGTTACTTTGAGTGTATTCGTGTCCCGAGCACACAGTCGTGTCGGGGGGGAGGGCCGCAAGTTTGCACAGGCTTTCATACATCTGCGGCATAGTGCCTTCAAAAACGCGGCCGCATCCAAGGGCCATCAGGCTGTCTGCGGTAAAAACCGTCTGACTTTCAGGGAAGTAATACGCGATGTGTCCGACCGTGTGGCCTGAAACGTCAATGACTTGTCCGGTTTCGTTGCCAATTTCGACAGTGTCACCTTCGGCCAAAGCGATGTCCAGTGGAGGAAGGCGATGGGCGTCGGCAGCGGCACCAATCACCTTGGCGGGATGTTTGGCCAACAGGTCCGGCAGGCCATCAATATGGTCCCAGTGGTGATGGGTTAAAAGGACATGACTGAGCGTCCAGCCCTTGTTCTCAAGCGCCTCAATGATCGGTCCGGCTTCGGGAACATCGATCGCGGCAGTCTGTCCGGTGTCCGGATCATGGGCCAGATAAGCGTAATTGTCGGACAGGCAGGGAATGGTAAGGATTTGCAATGTCATGGTATTTCCCCATGTGCCAGTTACTGTTAACGTTAGAGTGACTGATCCGGGGCCGGGCTGCAATGCATCTTGATGTACAGGACCTTCGTAATTTCTATTACCGCAGCGCGCTTGGGCGGGCGGCGCAAAAGGCTGTGCGCGAAGAGATGCTGGCGCTCTGGCCCGAGGCGCTGGGGCAGACGGTGGTGGGTTTTGGATTTGCGGTGCCTTTCCTGCGTCCCTACCTTTCGGATGCGCGCCGGGTAATCGGATTAATGCCGGGACCTCAAGGGGTTATCGGGTGGCCTCAGGGAATGCCGAATGTTTCGGTGTTGTGTGAAGAAACCCTTTGGCCGATTGAAACCGGGCATGTGGACAAGCTGTTGGTAGTGCATGGGCTGGAACCAAGTGAGCAGCCATCGGCCTTGCTGGATGAATGTTGGCGGGTGTTGGGGCCAGGGGGATCGGCGCTGTTTGTGGTGCCAAACCGGGCTGGATTATGGTCGCGCAGCGATCAGACGCCGTTCGGGCATGGCCGCCCCTATTCCCAGGGCCAGCTTGAGAGCCAGCTGAAATTACACAATTTTCTGCCGGAACGCCACCGCACAACCCTGTACCAGCCACCGTCAGAACGGCGGTTCTGGCGCAAGACAGCGGGCATGTGGGAACGTTTTGGGGTCAAGCTGTCGATGTTTGCCGCAGGGGGTGTTCTGATGGTGGAGGCCACCAAGCGAGTGCAGGCGCCCACCGGGCCCGGCCTGCGGGAAAAGGTGCGCAAGCCGCTGCAGGTGCTAAAGCCAAAACCCGAGGTGAAACCGGTCTGAGCTTTGTATGATTCGTACTTGGATTTCCTTCGCTTCAGGACCGGTTTTCAGTACGCAGCGTAAGGAATGTACAAAACGAAGCGCTCAGGCGGGGCGCAGACGGGTGCGGACCAGGCCGGGCAGCAGGCCGGTGATCGCCCCGGCGGCATCAGCAGCCAGATCAAGCCATTCCGCCGAGCGCGTGAAGAAGGGCTGTATTACCTCAATCGCGCCACCATAGAAAATGGCCAGAGGGACCAGCCAGATTGCATGCCGCAGGTGCACCCACGTGACCGGCAAGGTCAGCAATGCGAAGGCCAGAAAATGGATTTGCTTGTCGTTCAGCGGTAAGGGCGGGCCGGGCGGACCCGGCGGCGACAGCGTGCCCCAGCCGATGAGGGCGGCGATGATGAGGGTGAGGAACAGTGCGAGTTTCATTTGGGCCAGTGATTGGGGATGCCGGGCCTTTGTGAGAAACCATGTTTCGGGGAAGGAGGCAACCAGGGGTTTGGTTTTGCCAACCTCAGGTGATTGCTGCTGAATTTTCCAAGCAGCAATTCTGCCAGAGTTTATCGTCAGCATCATAATTTCCGACGTTCAAAACAAAATCGGCCGCAATATGGGTCCCCGATATCGCAACGCAGCTAGCATTTGATATCTAAGGTTAAAGGCGTGGCGCTATAGTGGATTTCTTACGGTCCGGTTTGGCCCTGTGTCAGGGCAAACTGCCCAGCCACATCCAGACGGTCAGGATCGAAACTGCGGTCCCGATCAGCACGCCTGACGCCGCCACGCGGCGCGCGTGGCCATACATATTGGCAAAAATATAGGTGTTGATCCCCGGTGCCATCGCTGCCGTCAGTACCGCCGAGCGCAGGGCCGGATCAGACAGATCTAGCGCCCCCCCAAGGCTGCGTGTGATCAAGGGATGGGCGACCAGAGCCACGGCACAAACATAGAGGATGATCCGAAAATCCCCCTCGGGCCGGTAACGCACCAGGACTCCGCCAAGGCCGAAAAGGGCCGCAGGAAGGGCCGCACGCACCATCAGATCCAACCCGTCATTCAAGGGTCCCGGCAGGGCGATACCCGTCAAATTGACGACAAACCCTGCCGCGATTCCCATGATCAACGCGTTCGAAAACATCGCCTTGAGCACTTTTAACGCCAACGCCGGCCCCGCGGTGCCGCGCGCCTTTGTGATCTCCATCACGGTTATGCCAACGCCGTAGCAAAACGGTGAATGCAGGGCGATGATGGCATAGTTTGCGGTCAGCGCACCGGTGCCATAGGCGCGTTCGGTGATCGGCAGACCCAGCAAGACTGAGTTGGAAAACAGGCAGCAAAACCCGATGGCAACCGAATCTTCCCAGGGCCGCCCGAACAGGAAACGCGCGCCAAAAAGCCCCAGCATAAAACCCGAAAGGGCCCCGGTGTAAAAGCTGATCAAAAGCCGCCAGTCAAAGCTTTGCCCCAGATCCAGCCGCGAAATAGCGGTGAACAACAGGCAGGGGATAGCGAATTTCTGGGTGAAATTCATCAACCCATCGACGCCCGCGTCAGAAAACCAGCCACGCCAGACGGCAAGATAGCCAAATCCGATCACCACAAAGACCGGCAGAATAACCTCTAGCAGGGCCTGCACGCCTCTAGACCTGATAGGTGATGGTCATGCCATCAAAGGCAGGAGTGATGTGATCGGGGGTCTCATCGACAAGGGTCTGATAGTCCATGTCGATATGCATATTGGTCAGAACACCGCGGCGGGGTGCGGCACGTTCAATCCATTCCAATGAGCGTTCCAGATGCGCATGGGTCGGATGCGGAGTGCGGCGCAATGCATCAAGCACAAAGCAATCAAGGCCCTGCAGAACCGGCCAGACATCTTCGGGAATTTGCGCCACATCCGGCAAATAGGCCAAGCTGCCCACCTTGAACCCAAGTGCGTCAATCGCGCCGTGATTAACCTGAAACGGTGTCAGCGTGATCGCGCCCCCGGTGCCTTGAATCACGACATCGCCGGTGATCGTGTGCATGTCAAGAATCGGCGGATAGGGCGAATCTTCGGGTTGGATAAAGGCATAGCCAAACCGGTTATACAGCGCGTTCTGCGTATCGCCGTCGGCCCAGACAGGCAGCCGTCGTTTCATGTTGAAAACGATCATCCGCAGATCATCCAGCCCGTGCACATGATCCGCATGGGCATGTGTGAAAGCGACGGCATCCAGCTCTCCTACGCCCGCATCCAGAAGCTGGGCGCGCAGATCAGGCGAGGCGTCGATCAGGACCCGGGTTATGCCCTGATCGGTTTTGCGCTCGATCAGCATCGAGCAACGGCGACGGCGGTTTCTGGGGTTTTCGGGGTCACAATCACCCCAATGCCCACCCAACCGGGGTACCCCGCCGGAAGAGCCGCAGCCCAGAATGGTAAAGCGCAGTTCGCCCATCACGCAGCCGCCTTCCAGAAAAGGCGATCAAAATTCGCCTGGGTCTGTGCGGCGAATTCGGACCACTCCATGCCAAAAACCTCGGCACCTACCTTGGCAGTGTGCACGGTATACGAAGGCTCGTTCCGTTTGCCGCGAAAGGGCGGCGGCGCAAGATAAGGCGCGTCGGTTTCCACCAGGATCCGTTCCACCGGGGCTGCAGCAAAAATGTCGCGTATTTCCTGGCTTTTGGGAAATGCTGCAATGCCCGACATCGACAGGTAAAAGCCCAGATCGACCGCTGTTTTCGCCAGTGCGGATCCGGATGAAAAGCAGTGCATGACACATGTATAGGCGCCTTTGGCATGTTCTTCACACAGGATGCGAGCAATATCCTCATCGGCTGCGCGGGCGTGGATGATCAGCGGCAGCTTGGTCTGGCGCGCGGCCTCGATATGAATCCGCAGGCTTTGTTGCTGAACCTCAGCGCTTTCGCCGGTATAGTGGTAGTCGAGACCTGTTTCGCCGATGCCCACAAATTTGGGGTGTTCGGCCAGCTGGACCAATTCATCCACCGTTGCCATCGGTTCATCTGCGGCGGACATCGGATGTGTGCCTGCAGCATAGAAAACCGGCGCGTAGCGCTCGGCGATCGACCTGACCTGAGGTTCCAGCCGCAGCTTGGTGCAGATCGTGACCATGCGGGTGACGCCTGCCTGCAATGCTCTTTCGATCACTTGATCGCGCTCTTCGTCGAAATCGGAAAAGTCCAGGTGGCAATGGCTGTCGGTGATCTGAATTGCGTCTGTCATGGTCTTCCTGGTGCGGGGATCACCCCGCAGCGGTTTGCTGGATCTTGAACACCGTATCCAGCACCAGCACGGCAGGGTCAAGGTTGACCGACCGCCCATGGCGCGCGCGCGCGCCGATCTCTTGTGCGCAATCGGCCCAGGCCCGGCCTTTTTCAGGTGTAGGCGCCAGCCGGGTTAGCATCTGCGCCTCGCCCGGAGCGGCTTCGGTCACAGGTGCAGAGCCAATCGCGCCCGCCCGTGCCAGCCGCGCCAGCAACAGATCATTGAGACCCAGCAGCAGATCCAGCTTTTCTTCAGCTCCGCGTGTCGCGGCTGCTTCGGCCAGCTTGAGCGCGCGAGGCCGGTCAAGCCGCGGCAGTGTATCGTAAAGGCCCACCAGCTCGGCGTACATCCTGAGCCCGCCAAGATTGATCAGCCGCACCGCCTCGCCCACCGAACCGCCTGACAGTTCGGCCAGCGCTGCGGTATCCTGTCCCGGATCAATCCCTGCTTGTGTCAGAGCCTGCGCCATGTCCCGGGCCCCCAAAGGCGGCAGCCGCAACTCGCGGCAGCGCGAGCGAATGGTCGGCAACAGGCGCGAGGGCTGATGGCTGACCAGCAGCAGGAACGTTCGCGCGGGCGGCTCTTCTAGCATTTTCAACAGCGCGTTCGCGGCCTGAGTGTTCATTTCATCGGCACTGTCGATAATCACTACACGCCGTCCGCCATCCGTCGCGCTGAAATGCAGGAAGTGATTCAGGTTGCGCACATCTTCGGCCACAATTTTATCGCGCAGGCGGCTGGTTTTCTCGTTCACGGAACGGGTGATGTGAAAAAGCCCCGGATCCGAACCCGCCAGCAGGCGCCGCGACACCGGGTGATCGGGGCCGATATCAAGTGATGCAGGCAGCGGCGCATCGCCAAAAAGCCCGCCTTCATTGGTCTCGGGCGTGGCCAGCAGGAACCGGGCAATGCGCCATGCCAGCGTCGCCTTGCCCACCCCAAGGGGGCCGGCAATCAACCAGCCATGGTGCATCCGGCCGGCGTTGTAGACCTCAAGAAAAGCTGCTTCGGCTGTACCTTGCCCCATCAGTTGCGGTGTTTCGCGCGGGTGCGGTGCGCCGTCTACGCAGTCGGGCCTTGGGGCGTCGTCAGCGCTCATGGAAAACGCTCCGCCACGATCTGTTGCACGGCGCTTGCAACGACATCAATCTCGCGGTTCCCGTCGATTGTAGTGAACCGTTCGTTAAATTCGGCAGCCAGATCAAGAAACCCCTGCCGCATTTTTTGCTGCAGGCTTTCGCCAAAGGATTCAAACCGCTCTTCGCCAGTGCCCCGCGACAACGCCCGGCTAAGGCCGGTTCCGGGGTCCATGTCGATCAGAATAGTCAGGTCTGGTTCCTGTTTGATCATCAGCGCGTGCAGTTTATCAACAACTGCCCTTAAATCGCCCCTGCTGAGGCCCTGATACATCCGGGTACTGTCGGCAAACCGGTCGCAGATCACGGTTTTTCCAGCTTCTAGCGCGGGGGTGATCGTTCGTTCCAGATGATCGCGGCGCGCTGCGGTAAAAAGCAGTATTTCGGTTTCAGCTGACCAGCGGTTGGGATCGCCCTCAAGGACCAGCCGTCGGATTTCCTCGGCCCCGGGGCTGCCGCCCGGTTCGCGCGTCAGGACAATCTGATGCCCCAGACCGCGCAAATGTTCCGCCAGCAGACGCGCCTGCGTTGATTTGCCTGACCCGTCGATTCCTTCAAAACTGATGAACACACCCTGCGCCGTCAAAGCGCACCCTCGGGCCCCTGCTGCAGCCGTGTCAGCAGCAGTCCCGACACTGTTCGCAGGCGGGCCAGGAAGCCACCTTTGGCCACATCTTCGGCTGCAACCAGCGGTACACGGGATTCCGGCAGGCCTTCGGGGGCAAAGACCAGTTCAGCCAGTTGATCCCCTCTTGCGATTGGTGCGCGAAGAGGGCCGCTATAGACCACTTCCGCCTTTACCTGATCACCACCCAGAACCGGCACCAATGTGGTGATGTCCTTGGCCGGGGTCAGACCGACACTGTTCACACTGCCCATCCAGACATCGGCGCGGGCCACTTCGGTACCCGCAGTCACAATGGATTTTTCGACAAACTGGCGAAAGGCCCAACTGACAATCGCCTCGGCCTCTTCAGCACGGGCCTGCCCAGAATCAAGACCGGAAAGAACAAACACAATCCGACGATCCGCCTGCTTGGCCGACCCTACAAGACCATAGCCCGCTTTCGTCGTATGCCCGGTCTTTAGCCCGTCCGCCCCAATCCCCAGTTTCAGCAGGGGATTGCGATTTTGCGTATTCTGCGGCGCACGCCCGTCAAATGCAAACTCGGTTTCGCCGAACATCGGATAAAACTCGGGGAAATCCTCGATCAGATGGCGGGCCAGCAGGGCCAGATCTCGCATGCTCATCATATGGCCCGCGGCAGGCCAGCCGTTTGAATTGGCAAAGGTTGAGTTGGTCATCCCCATTTGCTGGGCCCGCTGCGTCATGAACCGGGCGAAACCTGCCTCGGTTCCATCCGGGCTTAGCGCTTCGGCGATCACTGCACAGGCATCGTTACCCGACAAAACGATGATCCCACGCAACAAATCCTCGACCCGTATCCTGTCGGTCGTGTCCAGGAACATCGTCGAGCCGCCATAGCTCATGGCGTGGCTTGATACCGGAAGGCGCTCTTCCAGTGACAAACGCCCGTCGCGAATTGCCTCGAATGCAACATACAGCGTCATCAGCTTGGACATTGATGCAGGTGGCAGCGGGGTATCCGCGTTTTTGTTCAACAGCACGGTTCCGGTCGTGATGTCCATGACAAAGGCGGCCTTGGCCCTTGTGTCAAAGGCACTGGCAGGTGCTGCCAGCAGAGTCAGCAGCAAAACCGAAGGCAGAAAACGAAAAATCCGTATCATGGCGTCTGGCCTAGTTTGTTACAGGATAGGCATCATCAAATCCGACGCCTTTTATCTTTTTCAGCAGTATCGTGCGCTCTGAAACATCGGCCGCTGGCCCAACAATCACCCGCCAGAATTTCTTTCCCTGCGAGCTTTGTTCCTTGACCGTCGGCACCATACCCGCCTGACGCATGGCAGTGGCGGTGTTTTCAGCGTTCTGCTCGACACTGAAAATTCCGATCTGAATAAAGGGTTTCTCCAGCGACGAAGGCTGTGGTTGGACAGCAGGTTTGGGCTTGGGTGCCGCTTGCGGGGCAGCCGCGGTTGCGGTTGCGGTTTCAATTTCAGCGGCCTCAATGGCAGCTGCCGCCCCGGCTATCGGGTCAAGGGGTGTGGCTTCTATTTCGGTCGGTTCGGCAAGTTCCTCGGTTGTTGCAGTGGCTGCCTCTGGCAATGCTTCGGGCTCCACCGCGATCTCTTCACGGCGCAGCGCCACCACGCTCAGACGGGCAGGTGAACCGGCGAGCATCCCAAGCGCTTCGGCCGCGTCGGATGACACCTGCATGATCGGCCCAGGGTTTTCACGTTCGCGGCGGAACAGCGCGCCGATGACGGATTGAGAGTTTTCGGTGTTGCGGATGATCACGCGTTCGGGGTCTTTTACGTCAGGATGAGCCACCCAGACACCACCAAGCGAAGGCCGTCCGTCCCACAATCCCATATCAGTTACGTTGAAAACGTTTGGCGCCTCGACATCCCGTTCAACCTGTCTGCCATTCGCGCGCGCCGCGTTTCCACTTGCTTCGGTCTCGGCCACGGATGATTTAGGCGCGGCCTTGAACGGGTTGCTGATTTGGCCGGTCTCGTCACATCCACTCAAAACCATCATACCGGCACTGAAAAAGACGACATTGCGCCATCCCCATCGCTTGCCTGTCAGTTGGATTTTCATACCTGGCCCCTCGCCTGTCTGCGCGACATTCCGCGCGGTCTGCCGGTTACTCCGGACGTTGTGCTCGTACATGCGGCATGGCCACACGGGCGCAGTCTAGCGCCATGTCTGCAGCAAGAAAAGTCTGCACGTGGCGATTAAGCGGAATTCCCCAGAAAACAACGTCTTCCAGAATCGAAAAAGACCTTATAGGGAAGTCACGTCGGAGGAGTGGCAGAGTGGTCGAATGCACCGGTCTTGAAAACCGACGAGGGTGAAAGTCCTCCGTGGGTTCGAATCCCACCTCCTCCGCCACCACTTAACCTATTGATTTTAAACGATTTTGCGTAGCGCGCATTGGCGCGTGATTTCCGTGGCTTGCAGACCACGTCGACCCCTAGAGACTTGAAAATGCAGGCCAAATAGTCGCCCAGAATGGCGCGAGTCTCTGTTTGGCATTTGGCGCGATACGGTTTTCATGTGGGACAGCGGGCGCTGGACTTGACTTTGGGTCAATTCGAAGCTGGCGCGGGCCTCTTTGCGTCGCCTCGTCCGACAACATGGCGGATGCGTTCTCGAAGGAATTCAGCGAGCTCTGCAGCATCGGTAGCATTTGCCGCATCGAGGATGTCCGCATACTCCTCGTAGTCGACAAAGGCGATTAGATCCCGAAAGTCCGGAAGGAGTATGTCTCTCCGAAAGGCTGCGACCTGCTCAGCGAGTACTGACGCATACTTGCGCGGGCCAATCGCCAGAACGCCGAAACGCGATTTCTTGTCTCGCTCTGCGATGGAAGCGGCAAACAGGAAATTTCTCATCAGCTGGTAGTTGGCCCCACGAAGTGCGCAGACGTCCGACGCGGTCTGGCGATTGAAAATCTCGGGCCGAAACCATCGCTTTCCCAAGCTCCAGTAGGCTCGAGGCGACCGGTGACCCTCCCAGTTTTCGAGGCGGCACCACGCGTCAGTCTGCTTGGCGATATCGGATCCTGGGCCACGGAAACCGGCGCAGGCCTTGGGAAACTGACTGCACCCTCCAAAGCCGTGTTCGGCGTCGGTTGCGAACTTGGATTCTATGCAAACGACCTCGTCCGACGACAGGCAAAGAGCATCGATGCTGGTCGCTTGCTGAGCACCCAACTCGGATAGGAGCTCAGGGCTTTCGGCCTCTGGCAGGATCGACCAGCGCCGCGGACGACGTCGTGGTGGAAATCCGGGAAGGGCGTGACGAAAGAGAGCTTCAAGGACCCGGTCCCTGGCGCTCACCGAACGAAGCGTTCCAAAGGCACTCAGGCAGAAGGCCTGTGAGGATCTGGGGGATCCAGCATAGCTGTGCCATTTGAACCCAGGGGCACGTTCTCGTTCGGTAAGAGCCCGAGGATGCAGTGTCGGGTTGTCGAGCGGATCAGCCATCACGGTTCTCCGGCCAGTTGTCCTTGGGAGCACCGTGCGGAACAAGACCTATCCGGATACTGGTTTTCTTCGAGACCTCTTCCAGCGTCGCCATGAGACGATTGAGCTCTGACAGTGTCGACGTCATTTCCGGTCCATAGCGAGAAATGAGATACTCTCTGGTTTCTGTCATCTTCCGGAGGTGCTCAGCAGTACGCTTTCGCAGGATCAATCCACTGTCGATCGCCTTTTCCGCCCGTGCGGCAAGGTTGTGGAAATGGGATCTGACCTGCTCCGGAGGCGTTCCGTCCACCAGTAGAAAGGCGTTGAGGTAAAGCTCAATTGCGAGGATTGCGCAGAGCCGTCCAGGGGCACGAGAAAGCGGCTCATCACGCCGCACGACCGACAATATCCATCAACTTCGCGTAATCGGTGACGACCTCGTATTTCACCTTGTCTTGCGAAATCTTCTGACTGATTTCTTCAAAGAACTTTCTGGCGCACTCGATCTTGGTCTTCTCAATCTCGCGCAGTTTCATCGTCGACATTGAACCTTTGGTTTCAGCCACGAAATAGATATGTTTCACGCCTCCATCCTTGAAAGAGATCGCCCAATCTGGGTTATAATCTCCAACTGGCGTTGGGATGAGAAAGCCGCGAGGAAGCTTCGCGTATACGACCACTTCTGTGCTTGTATCCAAGTCTGCTACGAACCGCTTCTCTACATCTGAGTCGGTCACAACATAATTGTAGACGTGGTTCTTCAGCTTTGCGCTTGCGCGCGAGAAATCTTGACCGGTCTGATTGGCGGTAAAGATATCGACGTCGTAGCGGTCAGCGACCTCGTCATAGTCCAGACGCTCGATTATCATCGTCGCCTTCTGCTCGGCAATAATTCGCGATGAAGCTGTCAGACTAATTCGAACCAGTCTCAGTTTACCGCGGAACGCGTGAACTTATGCGGAACAAAGCTGCCGCCACTCGGCAAGAGCGGCGGCTCGGTTCAATTTGAAATTTGCTCGTGAGTAAA
>NZ_FWFL01000010.1 GCF_900172295.1 Roseovarius litorisediminis | reverse complement strand
AACGAAAGACCATCGACGCGCGACGCTTGCATCACAGACAACGTGCCGCATAATGCAATCAACCAGATGAGCCGAAAACTCTCTTAGTTTAAGCCGCCTTTGGTGCCAAAAACCCTGACGACGGACATGCGCCGATGTGCCAATACTCCGCCGTCGAGGGGAACGCTCAGGACTGGCACCTTATCCATCTGGGCAACCTTGCCCTGTCAGGGGCCGGCGTTCTCGTCATCGAGGCGACGGCTGTATCGCCCGAAGGGCGGATTACACCGGGTGATCTGGGCCTATACTCCGACGACAACGAAACGGCTCTTAAACGCGTGATGGATGCGGTGACAAAATACGCCATCTCGCCAGTAGTTATCCAGCTTGCCCATGCCGGGCGCAAGGCGTCCAGCAATGCGCCATGGGATGGCGGAGCGCAGATCCTTCCGGGTGAACCCGGCGGCTGGAAAGCGGTTGCACCATCCGCATTGCCGCATGCACCGGGAGAAGACGCTCCTATAGCGCTCGACGAAGCGGGGCTGGACAAGGTACGGGAAGACTTCGCCTCGTCTGCCCGGCGAGCGGTGGCTCTCGGCTTTCGGGGTATCGAAGTGCATATGGCGCACGGATACCTGCTGCATCAGTTCCTGTCACCCATCGCAAACCAGCGCACGGATTCCTACGGCGGCAGTCTGGAAAACCGGATGCGCTTTCCCTTGGAGGTCTTCGACGCAGTCAAAGCCGCCGTCACTGAAGGCTTCCCGGTCTGGGTTCGCGTGTCTGCGACAGACTGGGTGTCGGGCGGCTGGGACATAGAGGACACGGTCGCACTCTCTAAGGCCCTTAATGACCGCGGTTGCGCAGCAATTCATGTCTCTTCGGGGGGTGTGTCGCCTAAGCAGCAGATCCCATTGTCCGACGGCTACCAAGTACCTTTGGCCGCGAGAGTGAAGGAGGCAGTCGGATTGCCGACCATAGCCGTAGGTCTCATCACCGACCCCGCCCATGCGGAAGCGATCCTGGATAAAGGCGATGCTGATGCTATCGCTCTTGCGCGGGGTATGCTCTACGATCCGCGCTGGCCCTGGCACGCCGCAGCGGAATTGGGGGCAGAGATCGATGCCCCGCACCAATACCGGCGTTCACAACCGCGCGCGTACAAGACGCTCTTCAAGAACGCCAAGGGCGGTCAAAGGTAAGTCACTTCGGAATAGAGGGATTGAAGGCGAATGCCTTACCAAAAGCTTTGCGATTGCCTACAGGAAGCAATTTGCTGAAACCGCATCTCATACGAAGTCAACGGCATCCAACATGGCGCACTAGCCTACTTTGCTGAGCGCCGAAGAGACGGCCGGTTTGTCCATGATGCGTACCTGCGAGCCTAACGCAGCGAAGGACCCGCCTTCCGCCCTTTTCTGCATACGGTCGTTAACGGCCCATTCCTGCCGTTGGCCAATGGGTCAAGATGCTGAGGCGCGGCCCGTCAGAGCCGCCATTCGCTGCAAACGCAAAATCTCGAACGAACGGAACTCACAGTCTGCGGGACTTTCCGGACTTATGCATGCGTAGCTTTTGCTGTCGCAGAAATCGTTCGCGAATGCGGCGCGGAAAATTCGGCGGCACAGCAGAATTCCCCAGACCGGTCGTTCATTCGCGTAAAACTACTAGATTCCATACCGGCGTATTGCTTCACTGCGTCAGAGGTTCGGAACGAGCTCACAGCTCGTTGTATAAATCTGAAACCATATGCAGCCTATTTGAAAACTGCCGCATAACGCGGCGCAAAGAATTTCACGAAAGCTTTCACTTCAGGGCGTCGATATGCTTCCGGAGCAATCAGCATCAGGTGCTGCCTCGACAGGTCCTCGATGGGACCGAAACATCGGATTAGTGTATCGTCCATCTCTGCTAGCTTGTCGTTCATGAGACCCAACCCGTGCCCTGACTTGATGGCTGCGTGCATCAGATCGATTTCGCTAAACGACATGACTATGTCGTCTTGCGCAACGTGACATATCAGCCATTCGTGCAATGCGGCAGGAACGTCGCGGCGCTTGAACGTGACAAACTGGTGGTCGCTCAATCTTTCGCAACTGGCTGGCAATCCGTGTTTCTCAGCGTAGCCTCGCGAACCGTATAGCGACCACCGCGCAGTGCTTATTTTCCGACAGATAAGGTTCTGCTGTGGTTCTTTACTGGTGATGCGCAACGCAATATCCGCTTCGCCACCTTCAAGGTCCAGGACCTTCACACTGGGCAGGAATTCAAAGGCAATGTCTGGATTCAATGCAGAATATTCACTGAAGATTTCAGTAACCCGGGGTGAGAAATTTCCAGAATAGGCCGTGACGCGAATGGGCCGTATTTCCGTAAGTTCATTCGCTTTCTTTGAAAACTCTGACGCTGCTTTTTCAATTGCCTCAGCGAAGGGCACAATCTTCCGTGCGCTCTCGGTCGGTTTGAAACCGCGCGTATCGCGTTCAAATAAGGTCAGTCCAAGTTCGTTTTCAAGAACGTCGATACGTCGGGCCACGGTTGGTTGGGCCACGTTCAGCATGCGCGATGCCGCCAGTGTTGATCCTTCTCGAATAACCGTCAGAAAAATTCGGACATCCGACCAATTGCGAAAACCGCTCTTCATTTTTGTAGAACAGCACAATATCAAACAGAATTCCAGCAAAACGACTGGACGGGTAGCTTTCAGGGCAACGATTTCCAATCGAAGGAACGAAGCCATGGTACCCAACGTTACCCAATTTTCTGCGCTCCAAACTTGGATTGACTCGATCCGAGAACGCATTCGCCCGTCGTTCAGCGGTTCCTCGACATCTGAGGAAACTTGGGAAGCAACTCGCAACAGACGTCAGTTCATTCACGAGATGCTAAACCGAAATCCAGACGCGTTCAGAAGCGACTTGGATGTTCAAAGCATGCTGCAGACGTATCCCGGTCAATTCTGATCTGTTGGTCGGCAAATCTCATCAAGCCAAATGACTGTATTAATCAGTCCAAATCCTGCCAACAGATGAAAACCGGGTTTTCGACCTTCCAGTAGACTGCCTTATGCGCAACCTCGGAAGGCCCGTCGTGCGCGTATAGCAATGCAACGGCTTCATCCACCTGGGCACGATCTTTAAAAGACATGATAACGAAAAAACTATGGTCACGCTCGCCATCCGTGTCCATGGCAGTGTCGCTTTGCCGTTCGCCTATGGGGCCGGTGCCTTCCACCAGATTGATACTCTGCATGTATTTGACGAAGTCGCTGTATGAGGAGCGAAATGCTCCGATTTCCGTTCCTGGCTTGAGGTCAAAACAAGTCAGCATATGAAACATTCGAACGCCCCCCACGCTAATTTTCTAATCACCTTGGTAGTTCCATCTGATGCCAAAACCCATTCAAGGTGTGCTGTTCCAGATGTCCCAATGCAAATACCAGACGCCTTTTCCATCTGCTTTCCAGACAATTACATATTTTCCACCTGCTTGTACCGTGCCGCCGTTGCCGTCTGGCGCGGATAGCGAGTAGGTGCCAGTTTCAAGTGCCGTATCGCCAAGGTCTTCGAGATCAACTGTCATCAACTGCAAGTCTCTTACACCCGCATCCACGTATGCCTGCCACAAACCATGGATGGCGTCGCGCCCGTCAATGCGGGGCGTGTCCGGCGCAAGTATTACTGCATCTTCCGTGTAATGAGACGCCACCGCGCCGGCATCGCCGCTGTTAAATGCAGCTTCGAATGTTTCTGCCCGCCCGGCTATGTCCTCCGCCGCTCCGGCATTTACCAACGAGGTTGAAACGATCGTGAAAAAGAAACTAACCGCCTGAGTAATAGGTTTCATGATCTTTCCTTTCGCATTCCCTCAGCGCTGCCACTAGCCTAGTTCAGATTTTTTGTTAAAATTAGGCGCCAAATTTTTATCAATCCATTAAGGAAATTCGAACAATGCCCAAGGCACCATTGTCCGATATTGCGACGTTTGTCGCGATCGTCGAACACGGCTCGATGCGCGCAGCAGCAACTGCACTGGGGGTTAAGCCTCCAGCCATAAGCTATCGCCTGAGCCGACTAGAGGAAGAGGTCGGAGTTTCACTTCTTCTTCGCAGCACGCGATCTGTGGAACTTACCGAGGCGGGTCGCCGATTGTTCCAACGATCAAACCCCGCCCTTCATCAAATTTCCGATGCCCTGTCGGATGCGCGCCGTGCCGGTGAAATCCCTAGCGGCACTCTTCGCATCGCATTATCTCACGTCGCATTCCGCTACACTTTGGCAGATGTCCTCGCGGAATTTCACGCGCTCTATCCCGAAATCGAGCTCGATCTCTCTTTCGATGACGCACTTGTTGATCTGGCCGAACAAGGGTTTCACGCCGGGGTACGTATCGGCAATCTTCTTGAACAGAGCATGATTGCCATCAGGCTGACTGGGCCCAGACGAATTGTTCACGTTGCTTCGCCCGAGTACCTTGATCGCAACGGGCGCCCATCGAAACCAGCTGATCTGCTCGATCACGAGTGCATTCGCTTTCGCTTTGGCACAACAAAGAGAACTTTGCAGTGGAAGTTTCAGGATGCTGATGGGGTGACATCCATTGATGTGGGTGGAAGCGTTATTGTCAACAACACGACAGCACAGGTCGATGCCGCGCGGCTTGGACTCGGTATTGCCTGGTTTGGGGAAAAAATTGTCGAACGCGAAATTCGTAAAGGCGAATTGGAGGTTGTTCTCAACGACTATGCCGTCAAAGGCGAACCATTCTTTCTATTTTTCCCTCGGGAATACGCCCAATTGAAAATTCTTCGGGTTCTGATCGACTTTCTTAAATCAAAAACAAGACTTGGTTGACGCGTCTTCTGGTGACTAAGTCGAATGTAAACATTGGTCTGCGCTTCTGCCTTTCAATCTGAATTTGGGTTACCTTAACAATCAGATAGCTTCTTTAAGCCCGATGCGGACGCATCAAATCACCAGTTCGGAATGCCATCAAAGTTGAATATCCGGTTCGGTTAAAAATCCGCCTGGCGCAGGGTCAGGTCGGGCGTTCCCTATGAATTGCTGAGGGAACCGTCCTCGTCATGCGTTTCCGTTCCGGTGAGCGCCGGGACAAAGGTGCATACAATGCGCATGCGTGTCTTGGCGTGGATACGGTGTCTGTCATACGCGTTCATCGCGTAGAGTGTTCCCGCCCTGATCTCGTGCACTGTGCCAGTGTCCAACTCCTCGACCGTTCCCTCACCCTCCAGACAATAACAAGCTTCGAGATGGTTCTTTTGCCAGAGCGTCATCTTGAATCCTTCTTCAAGGATGCTGTCCGTCAATGTGACGCCCATGCCATCCTCGGCGTGAAGCAGGCGCATGCTGTGCCACTTGTTCCCATGCGCCTCACCTTTGGTCCCGGCCACGTCTTCAAGGTTTTTCACGATCATGAGAATTTTTCCGTGTTGGTTAAACGTCGACTTCTTTGATCAGGGTATCAAGATAATCTCGTGTTTCCTGATCCCAGTCTTCAGGGTTTTCTCCATGAGCAATCCGAGCGTGATGGCCCATCAACTTCCAGACTTCGTCCCTGGTCTCGGCGATGACGCTAGCTGGGCAGGCCTCCATACCTTCACAGTCACGGCAGGCGTACGAGTAGGCGTGAGTCATTTTCGTTCTCCATTTTTTTATGAAGGGAAGCCATCATAGTTCCGCATGTTTTCATTGAACTTCACCCAGCGAAGCCGTTCACGCAGGAATACGTTTGATTCTGGTGTGATGGCATTTGGATCATCGAGCGAGGCAATTGTAATCGCGATGTCGTTCCAACCTTCTCCTCCAAAGGTCAGCGAGGAGCCGCATTTGCTGCAAAATCCTCGCCTGATACCCGGCGACGACTCGTGCTCGGTAATTTTGCCCTTTGTCACTTCGAAAGTTTCAGGCGCGACGCCTAACCAGGGAACATATGCGCCACCTGTCGCACGACGGCAGTCATCGCAGTGGCATATGCCCGAGTAGGTGTGTGCGCCGCTGACACGGTATCGCACGGCGCCGCACATGCAGCCACCTTCATGATGTTTTGACGTATCGTTCATTCTTGAAGGCCTCTCAATTTGTGAGTTTCAGTTCTTTTGGTTCCAATGCGCCACAAAGTGTTCAGCTTTTATTTGCATATAGCACATTCGGGGTGTTGGAAGTTTTCCCTTCGTACATACAAACTTGACATATTTTCGACTGAATGCGACTCAATAAATCTTATAAATGAAAGAAAATCTACCATATGAACTGGTCCGGAATTCCCTCTCTCAATAGCCTGAAAGCCTTTGCGGCTTTGGCCGAGAGGAGTAGTTACTCTAAGGCTGCGGAAGAGCTGAATGTGACGCACGCTGCGGTCCGACAGCAGGTAAAAGCGCTTGAAGAATACCTGGGTCTGTCGTTGGCTGTCCGCCAAGGAAGGGGCGTCAAGATTACACCCGAAGGCAAGGAGCTTGCACGGGACCTCGCTGACGCGTTCAACACGATCCGCCGGGGTATCGAAAAATTGACGGGTGAAGAGGTATCCCGGTCCGTGCAGATCACGACGTCACCCGCTTTCGCCGTAGAGTGGCTTATGCCTCGAATAGCGGATTTCCAGCAGCGACACCCGGACATCACCCTGATGCTGAACCCGACGGCGGACATTATGGAACTGAGGCCAGGCGGCATTGATGTCGCCGTTCGTTACCGCCACCGCGACAGTCTGGACAAAGATGTCTCGACCGTCCTCGTCTCGGACATGGTCGTCGTGGGAGCAGAGTCTCTGCTTGAAGGGAGAAGATTTGACGAGCCTGGCAATTTGGTCGACCTGCCATGGCTGCAAGAACTGAATACCAATGAGGTGGCGGAGTGGTTCAATCGCAGGGGCGTTAAATTAAGCCGGCCCCTGATCGTCTCCCAAATGCCGGGCAACCTGATTATGCAGGCAGTAAGACGGGGCGATGGTATATCCTACACAGCACGCGGATTTTTTCAGGACGATATTGGGTCGGGACGAATGAGGGTTCTTCATTCCGAGCCAGCATCTGGAGTCTACTATATTGAAAGCAACCCAGCAGCATCACGCCCAGCTGTGACCAAGTTTCTCTACTGGCTCAATTCAAAGGCAGAAACGGTATTGGGTTAAGGGGAAGTTGCGATTGTGTCGCTGGCTGACAACTTTGTCCTATTGCTGTAGGTCCGCTTCGTCCGGACCCTGCAAATTGCCTTCGTCAACTTCGCTGCGGCACACGCGAACGGCGGATTTCTCCGACGCGATTCGACACTAAAAAATTGCGCATATGCGGAGAAATTTGCGCTGCGAGCGCACACAGCGAGAATTGGAAACTTCCGCCATGGGCTCATCCTGCCTCTTGTCGCGGCGTGGCTGTAGGTCCGGTTTGAAATGGCGGACGGCAGCTGCCGTCCACCAACATGGTTCAAATGTCGATTTGCTCGGCGATGCTCAGGGCATCTTCAAGTTCGACACCAAGATATCTGACAGTGCTGTCAACCTTTGTGTGCCCCAGCAGGAGTTGAACCGCTCTGAGATTTCCGGTTTTCCGGTAGATCTCCGCCGCCTTGGTCCTGCGCAGCGAATGGGTTCCGTATCCACTTGGTTCCAATCCAATCGCTGTCACCCAGTCGCGGACAAGCCGGCCATACTGACGCGTTGAGATATGAGGCCGGTCGTGAAAGCGGCTCGCAAACATGAAGCGGCAGCCGATCATCTCAGGTGATTTGACCCACGCGAGAACCTTATCGCGGGTATTTTCCGTCAGCTCGAACTGAACTGGCTTCCTAGTTTTGCTCTGGATAACCGAAACCCGTTCCCGGACGTGATCGTCTTTGACCAAATCGGCCACAGCGAGCTTGACCAGGTCGCATCCTCTGAGCTTGCTATCGATCGCTACGTTGAATAAGGCCAAGTCGCGACGATAGCCCGCAAGTTCGAGTCGCGCGCGTATGGCCCAGACCTGTTTGGGAAGCAGCGGTCGTTTCTGGCCGATGATCCGGCCCTTGTTCCAGGCTCTCCGTTTCGGTGTGACTGCAGGAAGTTGAACTCTTGGCATGGTTTGCCCTCCAATCCTCCCGCCAAGCCCAGACATCAGCACCGCGCTGACTATTATAGACTACCGTGGGCCTGAATGGTCGCTGTCCGACGACATTTACTTTGGGAATCGCCGCAGACGCATTGGCCTGGTCTGAGCCCAATTTGCGTGTTTCTGCGCGATGAATGAATGTCTGCAATGCCGTGCTTTACGCCGGTTGTGCGATCCGGGCAATCCGTTGGAACTTCTTGCGATAGGCAGCGGGTGTCATGCCAGTGCCGCGTTTGAAAACCCGTCGAAAGGACGCCGGATCGTCATAGCCGATGGCGGCACCCACGTCGTCATTGCTGATCTGGTCCATCTCCAGCATCTGCTTGGCTTCTTCAACCCGCAGCGCCTGCACGTATTCGATTGGCGCAAAGCCCGTGGCCGTTCGGAAGCGGCGTGAAAACGTGCGCGGGTTGAGGCCCGATCGTTCAACCATCTTCTCCACCGGGTTGGTGGTGGCGTAATGTTCGGCAATCCATTCCTGAATGTCGGTGATCGGGCCGTCGTTCGATTCCATGGGCCGGGTCATCACCGCATAGGGCGACTGGCCCTCGGCATGCCCCCCGATCAGGAACACTTTAGCGGTTTCAATCGCAACCTGATAGCCACAGAAGCGCGCAATCAGGTAGACCACCAAATCATGCCAGGCGCTGACGCCCCCGGCGGTGACGATCCGGTCTTCCTCCGCCGCCAGGCACAGCACCGATTCCGTCTGGAACGAAATCTCGGGGAAATGCCGCTGGAACATGTCACGATAGGCCCAATGCGCCGTGGCGCGATGGCCATCCAGTAGGCCCCCTTCGGCCAGGAGTAGTGATCCCGAGCAGACCGACGACAACAGCGCCCCACCCGCATGCATCGCCTTCAGCCAGGCAATCTCACGCGGGTAGCGCCCGTGCGGCACATCGTAGATCGTGGTGTACATGTCACAGACAACCACCGCATCAGGGGTCCCGGCATCGCCGATGGCGGCGTGCGGCTCCACCGGGATATTACCAATACAACGAAAAGGCTTTCCGTTGGCGGTGACAATCTTCACGTCCAGCAACTCATCCCCCGGTTTGCCGATCACCATATCCAGATAAACAGCCCCCGCCGACATCAACACATCATAAAGCCCATAAAGCACCGAAGCCGAAGTCTCGGGCGCGGCCAGCAACAAGATCTGCGGCTTTTTTGCCATTTTTTTAATTTCCCCCTTTACGCAAAAATGTCCAAAACGGCCCGGTTCTGACCGATCTGCCATAATCGCTTGTCCAGTATGCCGCAAAACTGGCAGAATTGCCACTGAGCACGCCAAACCAGATGCGTTACCCTTTCTGAAAATGAAGGAAAGGATTTGATCATGAGCAGCCCAGACACACATATTTCCGGCTTTGAAGGTGAGCTTCTGACAGCAGGGATAGACGGCTATGACGCGGCCCGCGGCGTCTGGAACGCGATGATCGACAGGCGGCCCGCACTGATTGCGCGGTGTCGGAATGCGCAGGATGTGATGGCGGCTGTGCGCCATGCCGCAGTCCATGATCTGGGCATTTCAATCCGCGCGGGCGGCCATAACGTTGCGGGCCATGCGGTTTGCGATGGCGGGTTGATGGTTGACCTTACCCAGATGCGAGGTGTCAGCGTTGATGCCGAACGACGCGTCGCTTCGGTGGAGGGCGGCGCACTCTGGGGTGACGTGGACAAGGCCACCCAGGCCCATGGGCTGGCTACCCCCGGCGGTCTGATCTCGGATACAGGCGTGGCAGGGTTGACGCTCTCGGGCGGAATCGGTTGGCTTCGCGCCAAGTACGGGCTGTCGATTGACAACCTCGTGGCGGCGGAGGTGGTGATGGCCGATGGCACGCTTGTACACGCCAGTGCCGATGAAAACCCGGAGTTGCTCTGGGCGCTCAGGGGCGGTGGCGGCAACTTTGGTGTGGTGACCCGGTTCGAATTCTCCCTGCACCCGGCCGGACCCGAAGTGATGTTCGCCGCCCCGATTTACGCAGTCGAAGACGGCCCCGGCCCGATCCGCGCCTGGCGGGATTTCATGCTTGAGCATGACGGGCTGATCGGGTCACTGTGCGAGTTTTCCACCGCAGGCGGCGAAGACTTCCCCGAAGAAAGCTGGGGGAAGCGCGTTTACACTCTGGCCTGTGTGTACAACGGAGACGCTGCCGAAGGCGAAGCGCTGATGCAGCCCCTGCGAGAGCTGGGAAACATGGTCACCGATTTCTCGGGCCGGATGGGTTATTGCGAGGTTCAGACGCTGTTTGACACGCTGATGCCCGCCGGTGACTTCCGTTGCTATTGGAAGGCGCGCTACCTGACTGAACTGTCCGATGAGATTATTGATCTGGCCATGGCAAATGCCGAGGCCGCACCTTCTGAAAACTCAATCTCGTCACTGTGGAATTTTGGCGGGGCCACTGCGCAGGTGCCTGCCGATGCCACCGCCTTTGGCGACCGATCCTTTGGCTGGATGTATTCGCTCGATGGCGTCTGGCCCGATGCAGCGGATGACGCGGCCAACATTGCCTGGGCGCGCGATGGCTGGGACAGCGCCGCGCGCTTCGGGCATGAGGGTCGCGCCTATCTCAATTTTCCCGGTCATGGCGAAGACAATGATGCGCTGACCCGTGCCACCTTCGGAGCAAACTATCAACGGCTGGTCGAAATCAAGACCAAATACGACCCGCAGAACCGCTTCCGTTTCAACCAGAACATCAAGCCGGAGGCATAGGGCATGACCCGCACCAACCCGACCCCGGCCACTGACACCGGCGCAATTTTCTTGACCGAAGGAGGCGCCGAAACTGAAATCATGTATCGCCACGGTTTCGAACTGCCTGAGTTCGCCATGTTCCCGCTGCTGGAAAACCCCAAGGCTGTGGTCGCCATGCGGCAAGTCATGTCAGATATGCTGGACGTCGCCACCGAATTTGGCCTGTCGTTCATGCTGACCGGGTTGGATTACCGCGCCAGTCCCGATTGGGGGGCCAAGCTGGGCTATTCTCCCGCTGGTCTGGCCGAAGCCAATATCGCCAGCATCGAGTTCTTGCGTGAAATCGCAAAGCCCTATGCTGGCCAGATCCCGCAACTTCTGATCGGCGGCTGCATTGGGCCGCGTGGCGATGCCTATGGGTTGAACACCGAAATTACCGCCGAAAGCGCTGAAGACTATCATTCGGTGCAACTGGAAACGCTGAAAGCGGCAAACGTGGATTTCGCCTGCGCGGCAACCTTCAACAACATCTCCGAGGCTGTCGGCGTATCCCGCGCTGCAGCGAGGATAGGCGTTCCGCTGACCGTTTCACTGACGCTGGACAGTTCTCATCGACTACGCTCCGGTCCGACACTGGCGGAAGCCATCCCTGAGATTGACCGTCAAGCCGGAGACGCCGCGCCGGATTATTACCTGCTCAACTGCTCGCACCCATTGGAATACGAACCGGCATTGACCGAGGGCAACTGGATAAACCGCCTGCGCGGCGTGCGGCCCAATGCTTCCAAGATGGAGAAAATCGCATTGTGCAAACTGGGCCACATCGAAGATGGCAACCCTGTGGAACTTGGCCAGCAATTGGGCGACCTGCGGGCGCGCTATCCGCATATGGACATCTTCGGTGGCTGCTGCGGCACCGGCCACGTCCACCTGCGCGAGATTGCCCGCGCTCTGGCTTAGGCGGGTGAGAAGACGGCAGCGCGGAACGAACCTGCCGTTCGGACTATAGATTCCCATGACCGGATCGTCCGCGGCCTGATCCTTAACCTCGGGTTCTTCGCCGCGCGCTGTAAAGATGACTGGTTAGGCCGCTGCTTCGCGGCGAAGCGCTTTACGCAAGTGCAGAAGATTTCACGCGGCGTGCGCGGGCAGCACAAATTCAAGACTTCCGCAGTGAGCTCGAAACAGTAGTTCGCTGCGCTTTGTTCCAAGGTCCGCTTTCAATCTTGGCGGTGCTAAGTTTGTCAAACTACATTCCTTGGCAGTCAATCAGCTTGCTTTTAATTCCACTGGACTTCGCGGTTAAGCTGAGCGGTACTGTCCAAACAAACGACCATCCTTCCTCTCCTTATCGCCCGGATTTCCGGGCTTTGCGCGGTACCGCCGGCACGAATGCCCGCCGACACACGCAAAGGAGATGAACTATGGCAAAACTCAACAAAGACAAAACCGCGGACGAACACGTTCGGTGGATCGTAAGACCCCACCGCAAACGCCCGACTAAAGAGCGGATGACTAAACGGGATCAGCTGATCCGGATGTTGGGTGCCAAGAATGGGGCCGGGGTGGACGCCATCTGTCGGAAGTTGAGCTGGCAACCCCACACAACACGCGCAGCGATATCAGGATTGCGTAAATCTGGGTTTGAAGTTCAAAGCGAGAAGCCCAACCCCAGTAAACCCAGGCGCTATTGTATCGTAGACCAACTCATGGTGGAGGCCGCCGACAATGCCAACTAATCATGCGTCCTTCGAAGGCGGATCGCGCGTCGATCATTTGGCGCCATCAAAAGCCACGATCCTGCGCCGCCGCATCGAGGCTTTAGGTGATCTCGACAACGTTGCGCTTCGTTTGGCTTGGCAAAGCGCTTGGGGTAGCGCAGCCCCAAAGGGCGCGCGCAAACGGTTTCTGATGCTTGGGATTGCATGGAAGTGGCAGGCAGAAGTATTTGGCGGATTTAACCGAGAGCTGGCTCGGCGCTTGTCGGCTTTGGAGGTGCCGGACCGTGTCCCGGGGAGACTCGACGAAAGGGGCAAACCCAAAGCAATTTCCATTGCTCGCCCCTTACCGGGCACCAGGATCCTGCGGGACTGGCAGGGCGATCGCCACGAAGTGCATGTAACCGAACAGGGTTATCTCTGGAGGGGAAAGACTTTTGGGTCGCTGTCCGGGGTCGCTAAAGCCATGACCGGAGTTAGTCGCAACGGGCCGAAATTCTTTGGGTTGCGTGATGAGCAGAGGTCGCGCTGATGGCCAAGAAACAGCGGTGCGCAATCTATACACGTAAGTCAACCGAAGAGGGATTGGATCAGGCCTTCAACTCATTGGATGCGCAGCGGGAGGCCTGTTCTGCTTTTATAACGAGTCAAAAGCATGAAGGCTGGTCCGAATTGCCGATGCTTTATGATGACGGCGGCTTCTCTGGTGGTTCACTCGAGCGACCCGCAATAAAACGATTGCTGGCGGACATCAAAGCTGGTGGGATTGATATTGTCGTTGTCTACAAAGTGGATCGTCTGACACGTGCACTTGCCGACTTCGCGCGCATGGTTGCTATTTTTGATGAGGCAGGTGTGTCCTTCGTCTCCGTCACCCAGCAGTTCAACACAACGACCAGCATGGGCCGCCTGACACTGAACGTTCTACTCTCGTTTGCACAGTTCGAGCGCGAAGTGACGGCAGAACGCATCCGCGATAAGATAGCGGCCTCAAAAGCCAAAGGCATGTGGATGGGTGGCATTCCTCCGATTGGCTATCAACCTCAGAATCGAGCGCTGGTCCACGTTCCCGATGAAGCCAAAATGGTGCGGCACATATTTAAGCGATACCTCGAGCTACGCTCGGTGCGCAAACTTCAAGCTGAGCTGAAACGGGCAGGGCGATTTACTCCGGTTCGCACCACACAAAAAGGAGCTACCTCTGGCGGATGCGCGTTCTCCAGAGGCAAACTCTATCACTTACTTTCGAACCCGATCTACATTGGATGCATTAGACATCGCGACAAGATCTACGATGGTCAGCACGAAGGGATCATCGATCAAGATATTTGGGATAAGGCCCAGACGATGCTTGCAGACAATCGACGAAGTCATGCTAATCGCAGCAAAGCCCGAAGTCCAAGTCCGCTTGCTGGCAAGCTATTTGATCCGGCGGGCAACAAAATGCGCCCGGTGCACACCACCAAATCGGGTCGGCGGTATCGGTACTACGTCAGCCCAGAGCTGATTGAGGGTAGCGTCGAAACCGGCTCCAACGGCTGGCGGATCCCAGCCGAGGAGCTTGAGTCCATTCTGTCAAAGGCCATCATCGAACATCTACACAAGCCAAAGAACCGCCAATCAATTATCGGCGACGTGGGCGATCCAAAGAGGATGGAGCTGCTAATCAACGCCATCGATGAATTGCTCAAGGCAGTGCAATTCAAAGGGTCTCGACATTGTACAATGATGTTGAAGAAGATAGTGCAATGCGTCTATTTTATTGAGGAAAAGCTCACGGCTCAGATCGACATTGGAAGGGCGTTTCATCGCGCTGAGAACCTCAACGATATAGACCTCCCAACACTTCAGATCAGCGCGCCAATCAAACTGGCTCGTCGTGGCGGCGAACTCAAACTAATCCTAAAAGGTGCCGCTGGCGATGCCACCAACACCGATCCCAATCTCATCAAAACTCTTCTTGATGCGCGCCGTCGGTATCGATCCTACACGGGCAAAGTTGAAACGACACTTTCGCAGATCGCGACCAATGACGACACAGACACCGCTGATGTCTCGCGATCCCTGCAGCTTGCTTTCCTGGCCCCGGACTTAGTTGCTGGAATTCTTGACGGTCGCCAGACACCAGAACTGACTGCGACAAGACTGAAACGCCTGGAAAGATTACCACTTCTTTGGGAAGATCAGCGCGCGTTTCTTGGTTGAAACCCGACTTCTCCACTCACAACAAATCCAAATGATGCACAAACCATTTAGTTTGGACGCTCACAGAGACGTTTGCGAGTTGGTACAAGAATCCAGCCGGATCTGAGCGTCTCTGCGCCAAACCAATAAGAAAAATACCACAACCACCCCACTAACCCTCGGAAAACACGCGGTAATACTGAGTGTAGGGAAAGGCGGCTGACAGCATAAGACTGTCTGGTAGGCCCGGTAGGACTCGAACCTACGACCAAAGCGTTATGAGCGCTCTGCTCTAACCAACTGAGCTACAGGCCCGACCTGATACGTGTGGTACGCAGAGCCGCGGCGGACGTCAAGGCTTTGAGATTGCGAAGAGCGCGAGGATGGTCTAACTGCTGCGCCATCGTAACAGGGAGCCCGGCCCATGACCGACAATAAGAATGGTATAACCTATGCCGATGCAGGCGTAGATATTGATGCGGGCAATGCCCTGGTCGACCGGATAAAACCCGCCGCCAAGCGCACCAATCGTAGCGGTGTCATGTCGGGCCTTGGCGGATTTGGCGGGCTGTTCGATCTGAAAGCGGCGGGATTCTCCGATCCGGTACTGGTGGCGGCAACCGATGGTGTTGGAACCAAGTTGCGTATCGCGATTGATACCGGAAATGTTGATGGCGTTGGCATTGATCTCGTGGCGATGTGTGTGAATGATCTGGTTTGCCAGGGGGCGGAACCGCTTTTCTTTCTTGATTATTTCGCTACCGGAAAGCTGGAGCTGGAACAGGCGGCGCGGATCATCGAAGGCATTGCAAAGGGTTGCGAAGATTCGGGTTGTGCCCTGATCGGTGGTGAGACTGCCGAAATGCCGGGCATGTATCCGGCGGGCGACTTTGATCTGGCGGGCTTTGCCGTCGGCGCAATGGAGCGTGGGCAGGAACTGCCAAACGGGATTGTCGAGGGTGACGTGTTGCTGGGGCTGGCCAGTGACGGTGTTCATTCGAACGGCTATTCACTGGTCCGCCGGATTGTCGAGATTTCAGGCCTTGGATGGGACGATGACTGTCCCTGGGCTGAAGGGTCCCTTGGATCTGTGCTGCTGACGCCTACGCGTCTTTATGTGCGCGGAGTTCTGGATGCGATGGGCAAGGGTGCTGTACATGGGCTGGCACATATTACCGGCGGAGGACTAACCGAGAACCTGCCGCGCGTGTTACCCAAGGGAACGGCAGCCGATGTTGACCTGCATAGCTGGAAGCTGCCGCCGGTGTTTGCGTGGCTGGCTGCGCAAGGCAAAATGTCAGAATCGGAATTGCTCAAGACCTTCAATTCTGGTTTGGGTATGGTGATTGTTGTGGCCGCCGCTGACAGCGCTTCTGTAACGCAGGCGCTGACCGCGTCAGGCGAGGTGGTATATGAGATCGGCCGCATCACCAAGGGCACAGGCGAGGTCCGGTATAGCGGGGCCTTGCTGTGACGAAACGGGTTGCCATTTTCCTGTCCGGTGGCGGTTCGAATATGCGGTCGCTTGTGGAGGACATGGTCGATGACCACCCGGCGCGTCCTGTTGTGGTTTTTTCGAACCGGGATGACGCCGGTGGAATTGCCTGGGCTGCGGCGCAGGGGATTGCAACCGAAGTGGTTGATCACCGTCCGTTTGGGGAAGACCGGGCAGCCTTTGAGGCGGCTATCAACGCAGCCCTGAAACCCTATCGGATTGATATTATTTGCCTTGCCGGTTTCATGCGGGTCCTGACTGAAGGCTTTGTAAGCCAATGGCAGGGTCGGATGCTGAACATCCACCCGTCGCTTTTGCCAAAATACCGGGGATTGAAAACCCATGCCCGCGCCATTGAGGCCGGTGACACAGAAGCGGGCTGTACGGTTCACGAAGTCACACCCGAATTGGATGACGGGCCCATCCTTGGGCAGGCACGGGTGCCCATCAGATCAGATGATACGCCGGATAGTCTGGCAGCACGTGTGTTGAAGCAGGAACATATTTTATACCCCGCAGTGTTGCGCCGCTTTGCTGCCGGTAACAGGCAATTGCTGCTTTTGCCCTGAACCATCACACGACCATTTTCATTTGAGCATTGCTGCCTTATACCGGGGCAGGGGGCCTGCGTGCCGAGACAAATTAATCAACAAGAAATACCCCGGATGAAAACACTTACAACGACTCAGGAACTGGCCGAATTCTGCAAGGCCGCAAAAGCGCATGACTATGTTACCGTGGACACCGAATTTCTACGTGAACGGACCTACTATTCCAAGCTCTGCCTGATACAGCTTGCTGTGCCGGGCAAGGATGAAAACAGTGCTGTTCTGGTAGACCCACTGGTTGACGATTTGTCGCTTGAGCCTCTCTACGACCTGTTTCGTGACACCTCGGTGGTAAAGGTGTTTCATGCGGCTCGTCAGGATCTTGAGATTTTCTATGTGGATGCAGGTGTTATTCCCGAACCCATGTTCGACACCCAAGTGGCAGCTATGGTCTGTGGCTTTGGCGAGCAGGCAGGTTATGAAACTTTGGTGCGCCGGATTGCCAAGCAACCGCTGGACAAGACCTCGAGATTTACAGACTGGTCGCGCAGACCCTTGACCGACGCCCAAAAGACCTATGCGCTGGCTGATGTAACCCATCTGCGGGTCATCTATGAATATCTGGCAAAAAAACTGGAGACGACAGACCGAAAAAAATGGGTGTCAGAGGAATTGCAGATACTGACCGACCCGGCGACGTACCAGGTGCACCCTGAAGAATCCTGGAAGCGGATCAAGACCCGGAATGCGTCGGGCAAGTTTATGGCGATAGTCCGCGAGTTGGCCCGGTTTCGCGAAATTTATGCGCAGGCCCGCAACATTCCTCGTAACCGGGTGTTCAAGGATGATGCGCTGGTCGAACTGGCATCAACCAAACCGGCAACACCGTTGGACCTGAACAGGTCACGACTGCTGTTGCGCGAGGCACGTAAGGGGGACATCGCTGATGGGATTCTGGCCGCTGTTAAGGCGGGGTTGGAATGTCCGCAGGATAAGTGGCCCAAAATCGACAAATCCGGCGACAAGATGCAGGTTAATCCAGCCTTGGCAGATCTGTTACGCGTGCTGCTGAAGGCAAAAACCGAAGATTTCGGCGTGGCGTCGAAACTGATTGCCACGGCGTCTGATCTGGATGCGATTGCCGGGGGCGCGCGCGACGTGCCTGCGCTGCGCGGTTGGCGCAACGATGTTTTTGGCCAAGACGCGCTGCGCCTGTGCAATGGGGAAATAGCCTTGTCGGTTAAGGGAAGCTCGGTTCAGACTGTCGAATTGTAGGCGCTAAAGCCTTTTGCGTTTTTCCTAAATAAGGGAAAATGGAGAAGGTCCACGCGACCTCAATGTTGTGGGCGTTTTACGTCAAATCTGTAACTCAGATTAAATGCAAAACGCTTTAGCGGCGGGTCGTCTGTACGTTTCTGGCCGCCCTGACATTAATTGTTGTGACCTTCTCAAGCGTGCCATTTGACACAAAGCGTGCTGCATGGATAGTCCTTGAGCGTTGCGCGCCCTGTGGCTGGTCCTGAGGCTGAACGGCCTTCAGGGTATATGTCAGTACACCGTTCACCGGTTCTCCATCCGTGTCCGATGTCAGTTTTACATTGTATGCACCTTGAAGTTGGCTAAGCCCGATAACGCTAATGATGGCACCTTCACTTGTCTTCTCAACCGACAATGACGTGATCTGGTCCACGGGCGTGCCGGTATAAACTTTGGCTTTCTTCCTGCGGCTGAAAATACCGGTTTCTTCTTCGATAAGCGGATTGTTCTGTCCTGCTTGCGTTTCGGCAACCGGACGCGAGGTACTCTTTCCAAACCAGTTTGCGGGATTAGCCCGCGAATCGCGCAACCGGCTGCAGCCGGTTAACATCAGGGAAGAGACCACCAGAACTGTAACAAGGATCCGCATCGCAACTGCCTTTGTGTCTTTCTTTCCGGTTAACCTATCCGACCCGTGTTGAAAAGGTGCAAGGTTGTACTGGACCTCAGCGAAATGCGCCCCTAGGTGTTTTCACAACGCATCCAGGAGGGAAAAATGGCCACAGAAGCCTTTGAAGACATCGTTGCGGATTTCGAGTTCCTTGAGGATTGGGAAGACCGGTATCGCTACGTCATCGACCAGGGCAAGACAATGGCGCCTTTGGATGACGCACTGAAGGTGCCCGCGACCAAAGTTGATGGCTGCGCCAGTCAGGTCTGGCTGCATCCGCGCACCGATGGTGGTGTTTTTACCTTTGATGGCGACAGTGATGCTCTGATCGTGCGGGGTTTGATTTCGGTTTTGCGGGCTTTGTACAATGGTGTGCCCGTCACTGAGGTGCAAAAGGTCGATGCACCTGCAGAACTGGCCCGGTTAGGGCTGAACGATCACCTTTCTGCACAGCGCTCAAACGGGTTGCGTGCGATGATCGAGAGGATCCGTCAGGTGGCGTCCGAGGCGGCCTGAGCCCCAAGTGTTGTGGCCAGATCGCCGTAGCCGGTGAACCGGTATTCAAAATCCAAGTCCAGCCGGGCGGCACATTCGCGGGCTTTTTCAATCAGTTTGGGGTCGTTCGTCTGGGCCTGATAGACAAGCTTGGTATAGTTGCCGAAAATCATGTCGCGCAATTCCGGATGGCGATCCAGCCCCATGGGTTTCCAGACGAAGGCATCAAACTGTTTGACCAGAAAATCAGTCAGATAAAACGCGGTAATTTCGCCGCTGTCGGCACGGCTGGCAAAGGCATCGTTGCCTTCGAAAAACGAATAGCAATGCGGGCCTTCAACCATTTTAACGCCTAATTCATCGCATTTGGCCTGCAGCAGACCACCGGTGCCACAATCGGCGTAGACGATAAAAATCTCGTCGAAATCCTTGCGATGTTTCTCGACCGCCTCGGCCACAGCCTGGGTTATTTTGTCGGGATAAAGGTGCAGTTTGGCAGGCAGGCAGGTCAGGGTCATGTGATCCCAGCCATTGGCCCGTTTGAGCGCCAGAATTTCATGGGCCAGCGCGCCGCATGCGATTAGCAAAAGCCGCGCGGATTTCTCAGTGGAATCAAAACCGGCCTCGGTCAGGATTTCATCATTGGGCAACATCAAGGCGCACCGCTGTTCCATAGGCTACAATTTCCGACGCATTTCCCATGATGGCCGAGGTCTCGAACCGGACGCAGACGACGGCATCGGCGCCCATTTCGCTGGCCTGTGCCAACATTCGGTCGATGGCCTGTTCGCGCGCTCCGGCCATCAGGGAAGAGTATCCGTAGATTTCGCCGCCCACGAGCTTTTTCAGACCTGCAACGATATCGGTGCCCAGATGTTTGGCCCGCACGGTAGAGCCGCGCGCCATTCCCAAGGTTTGACTGACCTTGCGGCCGGCAATGTCCGGGGTCGTTACAAAAATCATCATCCGTCAGTGATCCATTTTATCATAGTGATCATCTTCTGCATTGCCCACACGCTCGGCAATGACGCGAAAAACGACGTACCCGATCAACGCAGCGGGGATAAGCCCAAGCCAGCCGAACGGCAGGTTGACAGTCGCGGCAAACATAAAACCAAGCCAAATCGTGACACCGGCAGCCAGTGTTACGCAGACAAGGATCAGAACGAATTTATCCAACGGCATCACGGTATCCTTTACCCAGTCAGATAGGCACAGGCGGGCAAATAAAAACCCTGCCAAGCGGGCAGGGTTTTTTTTATAGTGCCTAAAGGGTGAGGTAAATCACCCCGTGGCGCCCTGATTGTGTTTGCGCGACATGAAATCCTTGGCGGTTTCCACGGCTACAGCCGCATCGCGGCAATAGGCGTCGGCGCCAATGGCTTTGCCAAATTCTTCGTTCAGTGGCGCGCCGCCGACCAATACGACATAGTCGTCGCGTTTGCCTTGCTCTACCAGCGTGTCGATCACAACCTTCATATACGGCATGGTTGTGGTCAGCAGCGCCGACATGCCCAGGATGTCAGGCTTTTCGGTTTCCAGTGCTTCCAGGTAGTTTTCGACAGGGTTGTTGATGCCCAGATCGACCACTTCAAATCCGGCGCCTTCCATCATCATCGACACGAGGTTTTTACCGATGTCGTGAATATCGCCCTTGACCGTACCGATGACCATTTTGCCGACACGCGGTGCGCCGGTTTCGGCCAGCAGTGGTTTGAGGATGAACATACCACCCTTCATTGCGTTAGCGGCCAACAGAACTTCAGGCACGAACAGAATGCCGTCGCGGAAATCTTTACCGACGATGGTCATTCCCCCCACAAGCGCTTCGGTCAGAATGCGGTAGGGTTCCCATTTCCGCTCAAGAAGGATGTTCACAGCTTCTTCGATCTCTTCCTTGAGACCGTCGTAGAGGTCATCGAACATCTGCTGGACAAGTTCTTCGTCGTCCAGTTCCGACAGGATGATGTCGTCTTCTTCGTCAGACATTACAGAAATCCTTGATCTTTAGGCGCCGCAGCGCGGGGTTATTCTTTTTATGCAGCTTTCGTCAATTTGTCGCAATCGCACTTTCCGAATTGCGACATTGGCCGCGCCTCTTCCGACGTATAGCCTGTTATTGACGAAGGTTTGAAAGAAAACTTGTCATCTTCTACATGACTTTATTGCATATGTTCACTGTATGTTCTAATTTTGTGCGATGTCACCAGACAAATCGCTCAATCCATCGCTACGAACGCGGGCACGTGGGGCGCATAGTAACGCCTCGGGGCGATTTGAAAAACTGCAGACAGCGTATGACGGGGACGGCTGGGAAATCGAAGAAGAGATCCGGTTGGTGCGCACCGATACCGAAGTCGAAGTGCCCAGACGTGCCATCACGTATAATCGCTCGCCTGATCTGCCCTTTGACCGGTCAGTCAATCCTTATCGCGGCTGCGAACACGGGTGCATCTATTGCTTTGCCCGTCCATCGCACGCCTGGTTGGGGATGTCTGCGGGTCTTGATTTTGAAACCCGGCTGATTGCACGCCCCGACGCACCCAAAGTGCTGGAGCAAGAGCTGCGGCAAAAATCCTATCAACCTCGGACGATTGCTATTGGTACGAACACCGACCCCTATCAGCCGATCGAAAAAAAACATGAGATCATGCGTAAGTGCCTTCAGGTATTAAGCAATTTCAATCATCCCGTGGCGGTGGTTTCCAAAGGCACTTTGATCGAGCGTGATATTGATATCCTGTCAGATATGGCCGCGCGTGGACTGGTGCGTGTCGGGATATCGGTGACCACGCTGGATGCGGGCCTGTCGCGCAAACTGGAACCGCGCGCACCCGCCCCGCAGCGTCGGCTGGCTGTGATCCGGGCGCTTAGCAACGCGGGTGTGCCGGTGCGGATCATGACGTCGCCTATCATTCCGGGGCTGACTGATCACGAGATTGAGGCGCTTTTGCAGGCTGGGCATGATGCCGGAGCCGTGGCAGCCAGCTGGATCATGCTGCGCCTGCCACTAGAGGTGGCGCCGCTGTTTCAGGAATGGGTGCAGGTGCACTACCCGGATCGGGCAGGCCGCATAATGGGGTTGGTGCGCGACATGCACGGCGGCAAGAACTATGCCGCTGACTGGGGGCGGCGGATGCGCGGTAGCGGGCGCTATGCAGAAATGATTGCCGATCGGTTTCAGAAGGCAGCGCAAAAGCTTGGCTTGAACGCGCCTCTGCCGCCATTGCGCTGCGATCTGTTTAAAAGACCGCTAAGGCCGGGCGATCAGCTGTCGTTGCTCTGACGCTTGCCCCCCACCAACCAGGCCAGGCCAAAAATTGCTGTAACCAGCATCGCAGGCAGTATCACCATTAGCCAAAGGTCTTCGCCACCTAACTGCCATGGACGCGGAACGGTGCAGGACGTGTTGTTGGGGCCGGAAAAGGCGCAGGCCATGGCCGATATCCAGATGTAACCGAAGACCCACGCCCCCAGAGCCACAAACCCAAGAATGGCGAGGATAAGACGAAACATGTTGAGTGTGACCTGCTTTAGGCTGACCGGTTCAGCCGCGCCGACGACGGGTGCGGCGTGGCGCGGCCTCGTCATCACCGGTGCCATCAGCCGCCGAGGAAAAAGCACCAAGCTTGCTGGCAATCTCGTCGAGCGCCGGGCGTTCACCGCGCGGGCGGGTGTGCAGTGCCTCGTGCATTTTTTCAAGATGTTCTGGCATGGTGCCGCAGCAGCCGCCAATGATAGTTGCCCCTGCATCACGCGCCAGACAGGCGTAATCGGCCATCAGATCGGGATTCCCATCGTAGTGGATATGACCATCTACGTATTTTGGAATGCCTGCGTTACCCTTTGCGATGATCGGGCGTTCAGTGCCCTGGGCCGCGAAACTCAGAACGGTCCGCAAAAGATCGGACGCGCCGACGCCGCAATTGGCCCCAAACGCCAGTGGTGGATGATCGAGTTTCTCTACCATCGAAACCATCTCGGCCGATGTCAGTCCCATCATCGTGCGACCGGCAGTGTCAAAACTCATCGTGCCACACCAGGGCATGTCCGCCAGTTTAAAGGCCTCGGCAGCCGCTTTGTATTCTTCAGGCGCTGAAATGGTTTCCAGCCACAGCACATCGGCGCCGCCGTCTTTCAGACCTTCAGCTTGCTCATGAAAAATTTCGACGGCCAGCGCATGGGTCAGCGCACCCAAGGGCGCCATTATTTCTCCGGTCGGCCCGACCGAGCCCGCGACGATCACTTTTCGGCCTGCTTTGTCGGCAACGTCACGACCGATCTCGGCCGAGATGCGCGAAAGCTCATTTGCACGTTTCTCGGCGCCATGCAGCTTGAGGCGTGCAGCATTGCCCCCGAATGAATTGGTCAGGAACAGATCACTGCCTGCGTTCACTGCCATTGAATAAAGCTTTTGAATGCGATCCGGGTGCTTATCGTTCCACATTTCGGGCGCATCACCCGATTCGAGCCCCATGTTGAAAAGATTTGTGCCTGTGGCACCGTCGGCCAGAATCCAGTCGCGGCTTTCCAGCATTTGGGACAAAGCGTTGGTCATCTGTGTTTTCCAATTAAGAGTCATGCCTGCACTGTCATGATTACCTGGTCAGCGCAAATTCATTTTTTTCAACACAATAGTGAGGCCAGTTTGTATTTGGCCACAGCATCATGAATGGCAAAGGCGCGCCGACAGGGCGCGCCTTTGCGTTGAAATTGAGCCTGGTCAGACTTCGTTAAGGATCTGGCCTTTGGCAACGATCAGAAGTTCAGCCATTTTTTTCCGGATCGTGTCGGCATCAGCGATATCGCCCAGATCGCCGGCGACCTTGCGCACGACATCTTCAATACCGGCTTCTTCGAAATCCGACTTAACAACCTCTTTTGCGTAAGCGTCAGCGTCTTCGCCGGTTTTGCCCATCAACTCGGCTGCCCAAAGGCCCAGAAGCTTGTTGCGGCGGGCCTCAGCGCGGAAGTTCATTTCTTCGTCATGGGCAAATTTGTTTTCAAATGCGGATTCGCGGTCGTCGAAGGTGGTCATGGGCAATTCCCCTGATCAGGTGTTGATGTTGAAACAGATATGCAACTCCGGCGCAGCAAGGGCAAGCCCCAACGCCATCTTGCGACAATGCTGCCCATGCACTATGAGGACGCAACGGCATTGGGGACTCGGCCCCGGCTAAGCGACGGAGTGTCCATGGCACGGCGTAAGAAAATTTACGAAGGCAAGGCGAAAACCATGTACGAGGGGCCCGAACCGGGCACCATTGTGCAGTATTTCAAGGATGACGCCACGGCCTTTAATGCTGAAAAGAAAGCTGTAATTGAGGGCAAGGGTGTGTTGAACAACCTGCTGTCTGAATATTTCATGACGGGGCTCAACAATATTGGTGTGCCCACGCATTTCATGAAACGGCTGAATATGCGCGAACAACTGGTTCGTGCCTGCGAAATTATCCCGCTTGAGGTGATCGTGCGCAACTACGCCGCCGGGACGATGGCCAAGCGGCTTGGTATGGACGAAGGTACCCAACTGCCCCGGCCGATCGTGGAATATTGCCTGAAAGACGACTCGCTTGGCGATCCGCTGGTCACCGAAGAACATATTGCCGCCTTTGGCTGGGCCAGTCAGCAGGACATGGACGATATCCTAAGCCTTGCGCTTCGGGTAAATGATTTTCTGGCGGGTGTGATGTACGGCGTCGGCATCAGGCTGATTGATTTCAAGATCGAGATCGGCCGGGTGTATGATGGGGATTTCCAGCGGCTGATCGTGGCCGATGAAATCAGCCCCGACAGTTGCCGCCTGTGGGATATCGAAACCGGTCAGAAACTGGACAAGGACGTGTTCCGCCGCGACCTGGGCAGTCTGACGGATGCCTATACCGAAGTGGCCACGCGTTTGGGGGTGATGCCGAAGAACGCAACACCGATGACACGGCCCACGCTGATCAACTGATCCGGACCGAGAATTGCCACCCGGTGCCCGACACCGACGAAAAACAGGAAATGAGCCATGAAAGCACGCGTGCATGTCATGTTGAAAAACGGGGTTCTGGATCCGCAGGGCGAGGCGGTGCGACACGCACTTGGCAGCCTTGGCTTTGACGGGGTCGAGGGCGTACGTCAGGGTAAGGTGATCGAACTTGATCTGGCCGAGACCGATGAGGCGAAGGCCCGCAAGACCGTGACCGACATGTGTGAAAAGCTGCTGGCGAATACCGTGATCGAAAGCTACTCGGTGGAGCTGGCCTGATGCGGGCTGCCCGGCTGACCGCCTGGCGCGCACCTCTGGAAATTGTCGATCTGCCTGATCCTGAGCCACCAAAGGGCGGTGTAGTCGTCAGGGTGCTGGCTTGCGGGGTTTGCCGCTCTGACTGGCATGCGTGGGTTGGAGCGGACCCTGATGTTTCGCTGCCACATACGCCGGGTCATGAATTTTGCGGCGAGGTGATCGCCGTTGGGCAGGGCGTAACCCGCTGGCGGTTGGGCGACCGGGTGATTGCGCCCTTTATTCTGGCCTGTGGCGCTTGCCCCGATTGCGCCGCCGGAAACCAGACGATCTGCCTTGATCAGGCAGTGCCGGGGTTCACCATACCGGGGGCCTTTGCAGAACAGATTGCTGTGCCTTTTGCCGATGCCAACCTGACCGCCTTGCCCGCAAGTATCAGCCCGGAACTGGCCGCAGGCCTTGGCTGCCGGGTCACAACCGCCTGGCATGCGCTGACCGGACGCGCCGCCCTGCGCCCCGGCGAGTGGCTGGCGGTGTTTGGCGGCGGGGGCGTGGGAATTTCGGCGCTTTTGCTGGGGCGTGCCCTGGGCGCGCGTGTTGTTGTGGTCGATATCGTGCCCGAAAAACTGGCCTATGCCACAAGCCTTGGGGCGGATGCGGTGATAAATGCGGCCCAGACGGATGCGGCGCAGGCGGTGCGCGATATCACCGGTGGTGGTGCGGATCTGGCAATTGAGGCCCTGGGCGTCGCAGCGACAACGATAGGTGCGCTGAAATCCCTGCGAAAACTGGGGCGGATGGTGCAGGTTGGCATGCCGGCGGGCGATCATGCCATCATGCCAATTCCGATGGATGTGGTTTATTCCGGCCAACTGGCGATCTACGGCACGCGCGGCATGCCAAGCTGGCGCTATCCCAGCCTGCTGAGCCTGATCGAAGGCGGACATGTTGACCTCAGCCCGCTGGTGACGCGCCGGATTGCCCTGAGCGGTGTAAATTCCGAGCTGGCGGCGTTTGACAAAGCCGCCCCGCCCGGCGTAGCAGTCATCACAGATTTTTCAAGCTAAGGAGAGCGCCATGAAAGCGGCTGTCATCGTCTTCCCCGGATCCAACTGTGACCGTGATCTGGCTGTGGCGTTGGAAAATGCCGGTGCCGATGTGACCATGATCTGGCACAAGGACACCGCTCTGCCTGAAGGGATCGATCTGATCGGGGTTCCGGGTGGATTTTCCTTTGGTGACTACCTGCGCTGCGGCGCTATTGCGGCCAATTCTCCTATCTGTCAGTCCGTCATCAAACACGCCAACAAGGGCGGATACGTCTTTGGGGTGTGTAATGGTTTTCAGGTTTTGACAGAAACGGGACTATTGCCGGGTGTCCTGCTGCGCAACGCGAACCTGAAATATATCTGCAAGCCAGTTGAATTGCGTGTGGCAACCACGAACAGTGCCTATACGTCGGGCTATGAGAAGGGCGCGATAATTACGGTCCCGATCGCGCATCACGATGGAAACTATTTCGCCGACGAGGCGACGCTGGACCGTTTGCAGGGCGATGACCGGATCGCGTTTACCTATGTGGATAACCCCAACGGGTCGGCGCGCGACATTGCTGGAATCCTTTCAGAGAATCGCCGGGTTCTCGGGATGATGCCGCATCCTGAGCGCATGGCTGATCCGTTGCATGGCGGCACTGACGGTGCCGCACTGTTCAGGGGTCTGATTGATCAGCTTGCCCACGCCTGAGCGCTTGAGGCTTCGGCCTGCGCCGCGTAGGTTGGCACTATGGCAAACACGCCCGCGACCATTTCCCTAAACCGGATGCGCCCCAGAAGGTGGCGCGTAAGAATCGTGCTTATCCTGCTGATAGCGCTGGCTGTTTCCATAGTGCTTTTCACCAATAAGCTGCTGACAGACCGTTTCACTGAAAATACCCGCAATCGCGCCGAATTGCGGCTGGTGCTTTACAGTGGAAATCTGCTGAGTGAACTTCGGCAGAACGCGATTGTTCCACAATTGCTGGCACGCGACCCGACATTGATTTCGGCGCTCAACACCGGGGATTATGCGCAATCCACACAGCGGCTGATCTCGTTCCTGGATGAGATCGGGGCCGCGTCTTTGACGTTGCTCGACAATGAAGGCCGCACAGTTGCTTCAACGGTCAGAAATTCCCTGGGCCAATCTCTCAAACAAGCGCCATATTATGTAGACGCGTTGCGATCATCGGACACTGTTTTCAAAGTGTTGAAGCAGGAAACCGGACAATACAATTTCTATTATTCACGACGTATCGAAAGCCAGAACGAACTTGTCGGTGTGATCGTCGTCGAAGTGGACCTGCGCAAATATGAACGTGCCTGGGCCGGTATCTCTGATGCGGTATTGGTTACGGATACCGAAGGCCGGATCATTCTGGCGACTGAACCGCGTTGGCGCGGTCTGAGTGAGGCCGATGCCCTGGCGCGCGAACCGGTAAACAGTGCTATCCAACGCGCTATTCAGGCAACCGCGGACTGGACGACCTTGCCAGCTGACGCCTATTTGCAGGGCGAGGCCGTGATGCGGGTCGAAGGCCGTGTTGCCTTTCGCGGCTGGCGGATCGCCAGCTTCACAACCTACGCCAGTGTGCGCGAAAAGGTGAACGGGGTTCTGGCACTGGAAATCATGGCATTTGCGATTCTTCTTGCACTTGCCTTCTATTTTCTGAACCGAAAGACCGCCGTGCGCATGGCTTTGTTCCAGCGGGAATCGGCAGAGCTTCGCGCATTGAACGCAAGGTTGCAGCGGGAAATTGCCGAGCGTGAGCGCGTTCAAGAGAACCTGGCAGTGGCTGAACAGACGCTTGCGCAAAGCTCGAAACTGGCCGCCTTGGGCGAAATGTCAGCCGCTGTAAGTCATGAACTGAATCAGCCGCTTGCGGCAATGAAGACATATCTCGCAGGGGCGCGTCTTTTGCTGAATCGCCATCGCCCGGACGAAGCCTTGTCGTCGTTTCAACGCATCGACGATCTGATCGAACGGATGGGGGCGATCACCAAGCAGTTGAAATCTTACGCCCGACACAGTGGAGACACGTTTGAGCCTGTAAATATGGGCGATGCGCTTGCCTCGGCCTTATCTATGATGGAGCCTCAACTGCGTCAGGGCAGGGTCAAGATCACCCGCGCGTTGCCCAGTGAGCCGGTGATGGTCATGGCGGATCGGGTGCGCGTCGAGCAGGTGATGATCAATCTTTTGCGTAACGCGATGGATGCGACGGAGAACGTTGAGGATGCTACAGTTGATATTCTGCTTGCAGCAGGAGAGACAGCGATGCTGACAGTGCGCGACAATGGGTACGGTATCAACGATTTCGACAAGTTGTTCGAGCCTTTCTACACAACCAAACAGCCCGGCGATGGTGTCGGACTGGGCCTTGCCATTTCCTCCGGGATCGTGAACGACCTTGGGGGGCGCCTTACCGCGCGCAATGCAGCAGGCGGGGGGGCTGTATTTGAGGTACAGTTACCTATCTTGCCAGAAGAGACCCGTGCAGCGGAGTAACGAAAAATGCCAAGTGCGATGAAAATTGCGATCATTGACGACGAAAAAGACATGCGCCAGTCGATCAGCCAATGGCTGGCCTTGTCCGGCTATGACACCGAGGCGTTTCCGAGCGCCGAAGAGGCACTCAAAATTCTTACCCCTGATTATCCGGGGATCGTTGTTACAGATATCAAAATGCCCGGCATGGACGGGATGCAGTTTCTCAAAAAGCTCATGGGGACGGATTCAAGCCTGCCTGTCATTATGATCACGGGCCACGGGGATGTGCCAATGGCCGTCGAGGCGATGCGTATCGGCGCCTACGATTTCCTGGAAAAACCGTTCAACCCTGACCGGATGAACGAGTTGGCGAAGAAAGCCACCAATTCGCGGCGGATGACCCTCGATAGCCGGGCGCTGCGCAGAGAATTGTCTGATGGCGGTCAGCTGATGAAAAAGCTGATCGGTGCAAGCCCGGTGATGGAGCGGCTGAAAGAGGATGTTCTGGATCTGGGGCAGGCGGATGGCCATGTGCTGATCGAGGGCGAAACCGGAACCGGTAAGACTCTGGTAGCGCATGCGCTGCACGCAGTAGGGGCCCGGGCCGGAAAGAAATTCGTGTTGGTGTCTTGTGCCGCCTTCGAGCCGGATGCGTTGGTCAAACGCCTGTTTGGCCCGATGAACCCTGAAGATAGCCAGTTGCCCGCTGTTGAAGAGGCGCGCGGCGGCACTTTGGTGCTGGAAGATATCGAAGCCCTGAGTGATGCGGCCCAAGCGCGGCTGCTTACCTTTATCAACGATGAGGGCACACCGCCTGAAACCCGCATTGTCGCAATCTGCAACATGCAAGAGCAAGACCGCACCTGCGAAGACGCTCTTCGTGCGGATCTGTTCTATCGACTGGCATCGCTCAGGATTACGGTGCCGCCGCTACGTCAGAGGGGTGAAGATATTCTGACCCTCTTTACCCGTTTTGGGGAACAGTTTGCCGATGACTATGGGTGTGAGCCGCCGCAGGTTTCCGCACAGGAAGCGGCACAATTGTTGCAGGCGCCCTGGCCGGGCAATGTGCGGCAGTTATTTAACATTTCTGAGCGAGCGGTACTACAGTCGAGACGAGGCAGCGGCACTATTGCTTCACTTCTGATGTCTGACCATCAGGAAATGCAGCCGGTCATGACCACCGAGGGCAAACCGCTAAAGGAATATGTTGAAGCGTTTGAGCGGATGTTGATTGACAACACGATGCGTCGTCACAAGGGCAGTATTGCCTCTGTCATGGATGAATTGTGCCTGCCTCGGCGCACGCTAAACGAGAAAATGGCCAAGTATGGATTGCAACGTTCAGACTACCTCTGATCTCAGCATTCGAGCACAATACACATTTTCGGCATTGTAATTCTACCTGCACACCCTTTAGTGTGATTTGTAGGGCGAGGCGCGTCAATGAGCGTGTTCGCCATGAGAGATTCGCTGTTTTGATTATGCTAGGAAGCTTTTCCGCACATCTGAACAGGCTGATTGGGTCTTCAAAAGAGACCAAATATATGCCTGCCGGTTCTGACAAAGACTGAGCAGGCCTTGAATTGGCGCCCAATAAGGTGCCGGAGAAGAAGAACCGCGATGAAGCGCGCGAAACATTTAAACGTCAGAGCAGGGGCCGGTAACGGCACCTTTGCTTGCGCGCCCGCTATCGCCCTTATCAGACACCTCTTGCCACGTGCCGCCCCTCCGGGGCAGGCGCGCGTGCCGCGGTGCAAACGGAAAAAATGCCTAAGAAAATGCTCATCGATGCCACCCACGCGGAAGAAACCCGCGTTGTGGTGGTCGACGGAAACAAGGTCGAGGAATTTGATTTTGAATCCGAAAATAAACGGCAGCTTGCCGGTAATATCTATCTAGCAAAAGTTACCCGGGTTGAACCGTCGCTGCAGGCGGCGTTCGTTGACTACGGTGGTAATCGACATGGCTTTCTGGCCTTCTCGGAGGTACATCCGGACTACTATCAGATTCCAGTAGCTGATCGTGAAGCGCTTATGGAAGAAGAGCGCGCCTATGCCGAAGCAATGAAGGCAAAGGACGAAGAAGACGAGAAACCCAAAAGACGCCCACGTTCGCGCTCGCGCTCAAAGTCCAAGGCAGAAAAAACTCAGGCCGGTGACGCAGTCGTCGCGACAGATGTCGTTGATTCCGAAATTTCGGGTATGGAGACAATCGATCTGGACGATGATCCGGACGAAGCCGGGGCAACTGAAGGTTTGTCTCCCATGGAAACGGTTGCAGAAACGCCTGTAGTTGAACCCGAAACAGAAGATTCCCAAGACGAGACTGCCGTTGAAAATCAGGTTGAGGACGAAGTTGCGCCTTCAGGAAATGATGCCGGCAATGACCTCGACGACGAGGATGAACCGGGAACGGCTGATGCGTCCATCAAGGACGATTCAATTGAATCGGTAGCCGAAGAAGACGACAGCGAAGATATTCGTCCGGTACGCAAGCCGCGCCCGCGCCGGTATAAGATTCAGGAAGTCATCAAGGTACGCCAGATACTGTTGGTGCAGGTCGTCAAAGAAGAACGCGGCAACAAAGGCGCAGCGCTGACCACCTATCTAAGCCTTGCCGGCCGTTACTGTGTTCTGATGCCCAACACAGCGCGCGGCGGCGGTATCAGCCGCAAGATCACCAATGCTGTAGACCGCAAGAAGCTGAAAGAGATTGCCAACGAGATTGATGTGCCCCAGGGCGCGGGGCTGATTGTACGCACCGCTGGTGCAAAGCGGACGAAATCCGAGATCAAACGCGATTACGAATACCTTCAACGCATGTGGGAGCAGATCCGCGAACTGACGCTGAAATCCATTGCGCCAGCCAAGATCTATGAAGAGGGCGATCTGATAAAACGCTCGATCCGCGACCTTTATAACCGCGAGATCGACGAGGTTCTGGTCGAGGGCGAGCGCGGCTATCGCATCGCCAAGGACTTCATGAAAATGATCATGCCGTCCCATGCCAAGAACGTGAAACATTATAGCGAGTCGATGCCGCTTTTTGCGCGTCATCAGGTTGAGAGCTATCTTTCGGGGATGTTCAACCCGACGGTTCAGCTGAAATCGGGCGGCTATATCGTCATTGGTGTGACTGAAGCGCTTGTCGCGATCGACGTGAACTCGGGCCGGGCCACCAAGGAAGGCTCGATCGAGGAAACCGCGACCAAGACCAACCTGGAGGCCGCTGAAGAAGTGGCCCGCCAGTTGCGTCTGCGCGACCTTGCGGGCCTTATCGTGATCGACTTCATCGACATGGACGAACGCCGTAACAATGCTGCCGTCGAAAAGCGGATGAAGGACAAGCTGAAAACTGACCGTGCCCGCATTCAGGTGGGACGGATTTCGGGCTTTGGCCTTATGGAAATGTCGCGTCAACGCCTGCGGCCCGGCATGATCGAGGCCACAACGCAGCCCTGTCCGGCATGCCATGGCACCGGATTGATACGTTCGGATGACAACATGGCGCTGAGCATTCTGCGTCAGATCGAAGAAGAAGGTGTGCGCCGCCGGTCCCGCGAAGTTCTGGTCAAATGCCCTGTCAGTATTGCCAACTTCCTGATGAACCAGAAACGCGAGCATGTAGCACAGATTGAAGCGCGTTATGGCCTGTCGGTTCGAATCGAGGGGGACACCATGCTGGTCAGCCCCGATTTCACGCTGGAGAAGTTCAAAACCGCCACCCGTGCTGTTCCTGAGGCCACGATGCCTGTTGTTTCCGTCAATAGCTCTTTGATGGATGACGTCGATGCAGAGGCTGATTTGGAAGAAGAAGTCGAAGCAGATGTCAGTGCCGTTTCTGACAACGCTGAGGACGAGACAAAACCGAAAAAACGCCGTCGCCGCCGCCGCCGCCGGTCAAAATCGTCAGGCGCCGAGAACGGAGCCGAGGCTGACAGCGCAGACGATACTGAAGCGCAGGATGGCGATTCATCCGCTTCAGAAAGCACTGAGGCGGCGCCAGAAGAAACGACCGTCGCCGAGCCCGAGACTGCGGCCGAGGCCGAAACAGAAGAGCCAAAGTCCAAGCCTAAGCGGACGCGCAGACCACGCAAGAAGGCCGAACAACCCGAAGTGGTTGCCGGCGCGGATGCAACAAGCGCCGGCACGCAAGACGCTGAGGCAGAGGACTCCTCGGCAAGGGCACTTGCTGCGACTGAGGAAGCACCAGAGGAGGCGCCCAAGAAACGCCCCCGTCGTTCACGTGCCAAAAAGAAAGAACCTGAGCTGACGACCGAGACGGCAACGGTAGAAGCATCTGATGCCCCTGACGCAACGCCGGTAAAAGCTGACGGCGCCGCAGAGACACAAGAAGAACCCGTGCAGCAAAATATCGAAGTTGAGGCAGCTGAGGTTACCGAGCAAACGGAAAGCGCAAACGAAGTGGCCGCTGAACCCAAAGCCGCAGAGTTGCCCGAAGACCCATCCAAGCCCAAGCGCCGGGGCTGGTGGTCACTGGCCCGCTAAGCCAGTTTCAATTTTCTGCGAAAACGCCACGCCCTGACCTGCGTGGCGTTTTTATGGGGTGGGTATGTCGGCGACTGCTTTGCGGACGATATAAACCTGAACGCCACTTTTTTCGGTTGCAGCAAGCAGCTCGTGCCCGGCTTCGGTGCAGAAATGCGGAACATCGACAATCGCTGCCGGATCATCAGCCAGCATTTCGATACAGTCTCCGGGTGCCAGCGATTTTAGCCGCTTGCGCAGCTTCAATACCGGAAGGGGGCACAGCAATCCGGTTGCATCTATTGTCTCTACACTATCCATAACTGCGGGATAATTGTGTTATTTCAAACTGTCCACAAGGTTGTGACTGCAACAGTCGTGACGGCGGGCTTTGAATTGACTATGTCGGTTCTATGTTTGGAATCGAAATTATCGATGCAGGGCTGATACCTGCCATGATCGTGGCGCTGGTGGCGGGAGTGATCTCGTTTCTCAGCCCTTGTGTTTTGCCTATTGTCCCACCGTATCTGGCTTATATCAGCGGCATTACCCTAAGCGATCTTTCGGATAGCAGCCGCAGCCGTGCGCGCGCCATCGTACCGGCCCTGTTTTTTGTGCTGGGTCTGTCCACTGTGTTTCTGTTTCTGGGGTTCACTGCGTCGGCCATCGGCTCGGTGTTCTTGCAATACCAGGGCTATTTCAACACCTTCGCGGGCCTTTTGGTGATGGTTTTCGGCGCGCATTTTATTGGCGTTTTCCGCATTCCGTTTCTGAATCGCGAGGCCCGGCTGGATGTTGGCGACAGGGGGGGATCATCCTTTGGCGCCTATGTGCTGGGTCTGGCCTTTGCGTTTGGCTGGACACCTTGTATCGGTCCGCAACTGGGGGCAATCTTGTCTTTGGCCGCGTCCGAGGGCTCGGTCACGCGGGGGACGCTATTACTTGCGGTCTATGCTGTTGGCCTTGGCGTACCGTTTTTGTTGGTGGCCGCGTTCCTGCCGCGCCTGACGGGTGTGATGAACTGGATGAAACGGCATATGGAACAAATCGAAAGGGTCATGGGCCTGCTGCTTTGGACCATCGGCCTGCTGATGCTAACGGGTGGTTTTTCGGCGTTTTCGTTCTGGCTGCTTGAAAACTTTCCGGCGCTGGCAGTCCTTGGATAAGGCTTACCCTTGCTCGAAAGCTGCGCTAACCTTTTTCGACAAGAGGTGACGCATGAGTAGCAGCAGGACCCAGGTGCGGCGCAGGCAAGTTTTTTATTTTCCGGGTTATGACCCCATTCATCCACGTCGCTATCGTGAACTCTATCGCAAGGAAAGCGGTGTTCAGGCGAAAATCTCGGGTTATGAGATTGCACTGTCCCCAAAGCAAAGCAAGAGCGGCTACGGCTGGCAGGTGGATGCGGTAATCGATGGCACCCCGACAACGTCAGATTTCCAGGTTTTGGTCTGGTCTGACATCGTACGCGACAGCATGGCACAGGGTATATTTCAAACCTATCTGCAACTTGTTCAGACGGCGTGGATTTATACCGCCAGTGGCGCATTGGCGCGTATGACACGGCTCCGAAAGGGGCCGGTTATTGCCGCACTTTACCCGGTTGGATTTCTGACGTTGCAATTGCTGTTGTCACTTGGGTTGGGCTTAGTGATCTGGATCGCATTCATTCAGGGCTGGGACATGCTTTTTCGCCCTGATCGGGAATTGCCTACCCCGGTATCCGACGTTTCGATTTACCTGGGCTTGGCAATAGGGGCGGCGGCGTCATGTCTGGCACTACGATGGTTTAAGTCCCGCGACAGCAGGTTTTTTGCTTACTACCTGATGCATGATTACGCCTATTCGGCGCGTCATCGCGGTGCCACCCCCCCACAGATCGAAGAAAGAATGGCCAAGTTTTCTGAACAGATAGCGCAGGCACTGAAAGGCAACGCTGACGAGGTGCTGGTGGTTGGTCATTCATCCGGGGCGCATCTGGCTGTGTCTTGTCTGGCTGATCTGATCCGCGCGGGGCAAGTCGCTGGAAATGGCCCGGCCCTGTCGTTTCTGTCGTTGGGACAGGTCGTGCCAATGGTGTCCTTCCTGCCACAAGCATATCGATTGCGGGCTGATCTTGCCTTTCTTGCATCCACAGACAAACTCAGTTGGGTCGATGTAACCGCGCCGGGTGATGGCTGTTCTTTTGCCTTATGCGATCCCGTCAGCGTTTCGGGCGTCGCCCCCGATAACAAACGCTGGCCACTGGTACTTTCTGCGGCCTTCACCCAAACACTCAGCCCTGAACGTTGGAAAGAATTGCGCTGGCGGTTCTTCCGTCTTCATTTTCAATATCTTTGTGCGTTCGACCGCCCCGGTGATTACGATTATTTTCAGATCACTGCAGGCCCGGCAACTCTTGGTGCGCGTTATGCGGGCAGGTCCGCTTCAAAAAGCCGGATTGAAACGCCCACGTCGGGGTATACGAGTGTATCGCCATGACAGCACCGCCAAAACCGCCAGCGCGCGAGGGGCGCGTATCCCTCTGGCGATATCTGAAACTTTTCCGCCAAGACATATTGTCAGCGCAACCATCGCGGCTTTATCGCGCCTGGATGGCTGAATTTCGTACGCCGTTCTTTCGGTCTTACATGTGCAACCAGCCAGAGCTGGTTGATCTGGTGCTGAAACAGCGCCCGAACGACTTTCCCAAATCAGATCGCATCCGCGAAGGGCTGGCGCCTTTGTTGGGCAATTCGGTTTTCGTAACCAACGGTGAGGTATGGAAACGCCAAAGACGGATTATTGACCCGGCGTTTGAAGGTGGCCGGCTTCGCGATGTCTTTCCGGCGGTATATACCGCAGGGCAGGGTGCCGTGCAGCGGCTTGAAAGCCTTGCTGATGGCGCTCCGGTCGAGATCGAAGAGCAGACCAGCCACGCAGCCGCCGATGTGATTTTTCGCACGATGTTTTCCATTCCGATCGAACATGAGGTGGCCAGCAATGTCTTTCGGGAATTTCGTGACCATCAGCGAACACAGCCGGTTGTCAACCTGGGCGCCTTGTTGCCCCTGCCGAACTGGTTTCCGCGCTTTCGCAGCCGCCGCACACGGCAAACGGCACGGGCGATCCGACAGCTGATCATGCAGCTGACAACCGATCGTATGACGGCGATCAAGGCCGGAACCGCACCAGATGATCTGGCCACCAAAATAATGAGCACGCCAGACCCAGAAACAGGTGACCGGTTTGATACCGATGAGATGGTAGATCAGGTTGCAATCTTTTTCCTGGCCGGCCATGAAACCAGCGCGTCGGCCCTTGCGTGGTCGCTGTATCTTCTGGCGCTTTACCCCGAATGGCAGGACAGGGTGGCAATCGAGGCAGATCAGGTGTTCCGCGGCGGAATGCCTGCCTTTGCAGATATGTCAAAACTACGCGTCGTCCGTGACGTTTTTCGCGAGGCGCTGCGATTATATCCACCCGTGCCAATGATGGTGCGCGAGGCAGCGCGTGATGAAAACTTCCGGGACCGAGTTGTGCCGAAGGGCGCCCAGATTGTTCTAAGCCCGTGGCACCTTCATCGGCACGAACGGTTGTGGGAAAATCCGGACGAGTTCGACCCGTCACGATACAGCTCTGAAAACGGTCGGGATTGTATGCGACGCGCATATATTCCCTTTTCAGCAGGGCAGAGAGTTTGTCCCGGCGCAGGGTTTGCCATGATCGAAGGAACCCTGTTATTGGCAATGTTGGTACATGCCTATCGTTTCATTCCGGTTCCGGAAATGCCCGCAATACCTGTGGCGCATCTTACAGTACGTGGTGAAAATGGGGTTTGGCTCAGGGTGGAAACGCGAAAAACCTGATGTATTTCAAGTTTTTGAAATATTGTCATAATTTGTGACGTTACGGCACTTTTCACGCAAAACCGCAGCAAGAACCTGTAAATTAAAGAAAATTTAACAACTCCGAAAGGGTTGGGAAAAAACCCTTGGGATTTCACCTGTAAAAACACTACCTGGGGCTGTATTTTTCTGCTATCGAAGCATCCTCATAAAATCCCGGGGGGGGACAATATGTTTGCAAAGTCGAAAGTCGAATCTGCGCAGCCATCGCAATTTCGTTTCCGTCTGCCGATTCCGGCGTGGCGCGGGAAACGCAAAAAGCCCTGGCAGGTTCCACAGGAGTCTAACCAGATCGACCGGGATGAGCTTATTGAACTTTTCAGTGACAAACTCCGCGAAGGACAGCGACGGTTTACGCCTGGCGAGCGTGCTGAGATTCAGTTGAATAAAGTGCTGCGTGACGTGCTTTACGGCTGACCCTTGTCAACGCTGTCTCGCAATCGGGACTGCAGGTGTCTCAGCACAAATAACCGTATCGCCGATGCAAGACCCATGTCGTTGCCGCGCGCCTCGTCCAACTCTGCAGCAAGAGCGTTGATAGGGCGGTTTTGCGCGGCGGCAATTTTCCGGAACGCCTGCCAAAACTCGTCTTCCAGTGACACGCTGGTACGGTGCCCCCTAAGCGTCAAAGAGCGTTTCACCGGGCGACCACTCATTCGCCGTCACGCTTTAGCTGGTCCAGAGATCTGGCGGCCTTTTCGGCGCGCGCCTTTTCCAGTTCTTTTACCGCCTTGGTAAGGCCGTGCTTGGCTGCATTCTGATCGGCGCGGACCTTGGCATCGGCCCGCGCCTTGTTTTTTCGAAACCGGTTCAGGTTGACCGGCTTGCCCATCACTTGGGGCCGATCATCTTTTCTGGGCGCACAACACGCTCGAAGGTTTCGGCATCTACAAATCCTAGCGAAATGGCTTCTTCTTTCAGTGTGGTGCCGTTCTTGTGCGCTGTTTTCGCAACCTTGGTAGCGTTGTCATATCCGATCTCAGGCGCCAGAGCCGTTACCAGCATTAGAGATTCTGTCATCAGTTTTTCGATCCGCGGTTCATTTGCCTGAATGCCGTTGAGCATACGTTCAGTAAAGCTGTCGGCGACATCCCCCAGCAACTGAATGGATTGCAGCAGATTGTAAGACATCATCGGGTTATAGACGTTCAGTTCGAAATGCCCCTGGCTGCCCGCAAACTTGATCGCGGCATCGTTGCCCATGACATGAGCGGCAACCTGTGTCATGGCTTCGGCCTGCGTCGGATTTACCTTGCCCGGCATGATCGAACTGCCAGGTTCGTTCTCGGGCAGGATCAGCTCGCCCAGACCCGAGCGGGGGCCAGACCCTAGGAACCGAATATCGTTGGCGATCTTGTAGCAAGAGCCAGCGACGGTAGCCAGTGCGCCAGACATGAACACCATGGCATCATGGGCTGCAAGCGACTCGAATTTGTTGGGGGCCGTCACGAAAGGCAAATCTGTGATCTCGGCCATGTTGGCCGCGACGGTTTCGCCCCAACCCTTTTTGGTATTGAGACCGGTGCCAACGGCAGTGCCGCCTTGGGCCAATTCATATATGCCATGCAGTGCCGAGTTTACCCGCGAAATGCCCATACGTATCTGATGGGCGTATCCCGAGAATTCCTGACCCAAAGTAAGCGGCGTTGCATCCTGCGTGTGGGTGCGGCCAATCTTGATGATATCCTTGAATTCCGCGGCTTTGGTTTCAAGTCCGGTCGCGAATTTTTCAAGACCAGGCAATAGTACATCGCGTACCGACATCGCCGTAGCTATATGCATCGCGGTCGGAAAAGTATCATTCGAACTTTGCCCCATGTTGCAATGATCATTGGGGTGAACAGGATCTTTCGACCCGATCACTCCGCCCATGATCTCGATGGCGCGGTTGGCGATCACCTCGTTCGAATTCATGTTCGATTGGGTGCCTGAACCGGTTTGCCAGACGACAAGAGGGAAATTGTCGTCAAACTTCCCCTCGATCACCTCGCCAGCGGCCTGAATGATCGCATCGGCCAGTTTGGCGTCCAATGCGCCTGAGGCCTTGTTGGCCTGCGCGCAGGCCTTCTTGATCACGCCAAGGGCCCGGACGATGGCAATGGGTTGCTTTTCCCAGCCGATCGGAAAATTCATGATCGAGCGCTGTGTCTGCGCGCCCCAGTATTTGTCTGCGGGAACTTCAAGCGGGCCAAAACTGTCTGTTTCGGTACGGGTTGCGGTCATCTGCCAGGCTCTCCTTAGGGGTTTGGCACGTACATACCTGACGTGTCGGAAATATCAATGATGTATACCACGGGATACAGATTTATGAATTTCTAAATCCTTTTGCGTTTTTCCTGAATCAGGGAAAGTGGAAAAGGCCCACGCCATTTCAATGTTGTGGGCGTTTTACATCAAATCTGTAACTCAGGTTAAATGCAAAACGCTTTAGTTAAAGCAGCTCGAAGGCCCTCTGAAAAATGGTTTTCAGAAAAAGTGGAAAGCCCCGGAAGCAAAAAAATCGGGAAGTCTATCCAGCTAAGACCAGACTACTTACGGAAGCTGTCCAGGCTTACGACATCTGCATCAGGTTTGTTGTTTTCTTCGGTACTGTCTTCAGTTTCCGACGAGGGGTCGTTTTCTTCGGCATCGTCATCTTCCTGAGTCTCAAAGCGAAGACCGAATTCAACCGACGGATCAACAAAAGTCTGAATGGAATCATATGGAACATAAAGCGTTTCCGGTGAGTCGCCAAAATTCAAGGTGACCGAAAAACCATCGTCAGTTACCTCAAGATTGTCGAACCAATGCTGCATGACAACCGTCATTTCGGATGGATAGCGCTCCTTCAGCCAGTCGGCCAGCCGGGCATCGGGGTGGGTGGTGTCGAAGGTAATAAAGAAATGATGTGCACCCGGCAGGCCGTTGTCACGAACATCTGCCAGCACTTCCTGAATCAGGCCACGCATGGCGCGGTGCATCAGGTTTCCGTAATCAATTGAACGAGACATCTCATACCCCGGGGATTCCTGAAATTCAGCATAGGGGATTCGAAATAAAACAAAAGACCTGGTGTAGGGCCGGTCAGCTGAAACTCCCGAGTGCAGCTCCGGCAATAGCCAAAATACCCAGCGTGGGGATCATCGGCAGGCGCAGAACAAGCATCACGACAGCTGCAAACCCGGTCAGCGCTGCACTGGCTGGTGCAAACGTGGCCAGATCGGGCAGGGGACCAAGCCGGGTACGGGTGACTTGATCGAACAGCACATGCAGGGCAAACCAGACTGACAGATTAAGGATAACCCCGACCACCGCGGCCGAGATCGCATCCAACGCGCCCCTGAGACGAGGGCGAGCCAACAGCGCTTCGACATAAGGCGCGCCTGCGAAAATCCATAAAAAACAAGGGGTAAACGTGACCCAAAGGGCGAGTGTGCCAGCTGTAATGGCAAGTATGGGTCCCCCTTGGTAGAACCCGGCCAGCAGCGCCACGAATTCCGTTACCAAAATCAAAGGGCCGGGCGTGGTTTCTGCTAGGCCAAGTGCGTCGATCATCTGGGCGGTGCTCAGCCAGCCATGAGTTTCGACAACGGATTGGGTCATGTAGGCCAGAACGGCATAGGCCCCGCCAAAGGTGACTACAGCCAATTTGCTGAAAAAAAGCGCAATGCTGGTCAGGAATGTCGCGCCCGAAACCCAGGCCACAAGAATTGGAGTAATCCAAATGAATGACCATATAAAAATAGTTTTTATTGTTCTTTTGTAATGAGTTGATTCATATTTTTGATGTAAAGAAGGCGTCGGTTCCTGCCGGGTTCTGACATACCCCCATAGGGCAGCCGAGGCAATTATCAGCGGAAAAGGCAGCGATAGAAAAAACATCGCGACAAAGCCAAGACCGGCCAACCCCCAACTGCTGGCTGTTTTAAGGGCGCGGTGTGACAACTTCAGCAAGGCCTGTAAAACGATCACAACAACGGCCGCTTTTATGCCGGTGAAAATGGATTGAACGACAGGAAGCTGCCCGTAGTAGGCATATCCTGCAGCCAGACCAAGGATGATCACAGCACCCGGAAGCACAAACAGCAACCCGGCAAGCAGGCCCCCGGACACGCCACGCAGGCGCCAGCCCGAATAGGTGGCCAGTTGCATCGCTTCCGGGCCAGGAAGCAGCATGCAGAACGAAAGTGCGCCCAGAAACTGTTTTTCGTTCAACCATTCATGTCGATCCACCAGTTCGGTATGCATCAGCGATATCTGCGCAGCAGGGCCGCCAAAAGACAGGATGCCGATGCGCCCAAAGACACGAAACATTTGTGCGAATTCAGGTTTATCCATTGCCTTGTGCCTGTTTTGTCGGCCACTGATGCCCTTCTTCATACCCATCCCGGGCCCAACGATAGAGCGCGTCATAAAGTCCGAGACCGGTTTCAAGTTGTTGGTTGTCATCCCTGAATTGACGCGACAAACCTACAGACAAGGCCAGCAGACCCGCTGATTGCGGCGTCAGATCATGACGGTCGGTATCGGCGCCGCGAATGACTTTGGCAAGGCGCAATAAGGCATCTGTCTGCAGCCCGAACTCTTCCAGCATGGTATCAAAAGTACATTTCCTGTCGCGGTGAGACCAGAAAACTCCTTCAATATCAAAAGGAACCGCACCAAACCGGCAAGCAACATCTTCAACTTCGGAGGGGGAAACAAATAGGAAGCGCGCATTCGGATCGACAAAGCGCCTGATCAGCCAGGGGCATGCAATGCGATCGATCTTAGGGCGATGTCGGGTCACCCAAAGGGTACTGTCACCGACCGGATTGGGGATGGCGGCAGCGGGAATGCGGGGGGCTTCCGGTGTGTCACGCCAGCCGTAGATGCCGCCCGAAAGGTAGTCGGCCGAAATGCCATGGCTGCGTAGCAATGCCGCCAAACCTTGGCTGAGCTTGCGACCTTTCTGACAGGCAACCACACAGGGTTCACCATCTAGTATATTGATAAGACTAAATATATCGTCATATCGATGCCGAATCGACCCGGGAATCAAATATGGATCTGCGTCAAAATCCGGGTCGATCGAGATATCGACGATGACGGGGCGATCCGGTGTTCCAATCAGGCGAAGAAGTTTTTGAGGGGTTATTTCATTGGGGGCTGGCATGGCACATCCTCTGGTAAAACAGGCAGTGGATGCGACTTTGGGCTGGCGCCTCACGGGGATGTCGCTGGATACCCCATGTCGAGAACTGTGCATGGAAATGACAAAGCTGTCAAATCCGTTCGGTTAGGGCGCAAAACTGATAGCTTAAAACACGCAGAATCAACACTTTATGAACTATTACAGGGCTGCGATTCAGGGAAGTGAAGTGCAGGCTTCTGTTGCCAGGTGCCTGCGAACCCCGCCTTACCTGGCTAGAGGCAAGGGCTTAAGTTTCGGTGTTTCTAACAGCTTACGCTGCGAGAGCTACCGGAGCATGATTGTTATTGGCAATTATGCTTAGCGTACCGATAACGGTGGTAACTCACCGGGACAAAGCTAACACCTTTAGACGTTCGTCGATCCTGTTTCGGCCCCTAAGTCCCCCCAATAAAGGGAATTTATGGTGGAGCCGCCGGGTACCGCCCCCGGGTCCGATCCGCTTATTACGAGCGCGTTTATGTCCATAGCTCCCCGAAGGAAGCCTGCCATATATAGGGCGGGCGGCGCGCTTTGCAAAGGGGGCGTTTTGAACGTTTTGCACACGTTTCGGGTATCGGCAGGCAGGGTGTGACCTTCTGGTGCCAGAACGCCGGCGTAATTCCCGCCAAATGACCCAGAACGCTTCAAACCCTCTTGCGCCCCGGCGCAGGCTTGGCTAAGAGGCCCGCAGCGGGTGATTAGCTCAGTTGGTAGAGCGCTTCGTTTACACCGAAGATGTCGGGAGTTCGAGTCTCTCATCACCCACCACTCTATCCCATTGATAATAAAGAAAACCCTTGCATTACAGGCGCTTTGCCCGTTTCAAGGTTACAACTTTGGTTACAAACGGGGTTATCATGGCGGGTAAAGTCAGAAACTTAATCAATCGCTCTGGAAGATATCACGCGCGGCTCGTGGTTCCCAAGGACTTGCGCGCGGCAATTGGGAAGACTGAAATAAGGTTGCCTTTAGGTGGCGACTACAGGGAAGCCCTAAAGTTGCTGCCCGGCGCAGTGGCGCAGCTTCAACATAAGATCGCCATAGCAGAACGTGAGGCAACACCGGGGCGGCAAACGACAGCTGCACGTTATCCTCTTGCACCAGACCAGATTGCGCACAGCCACTACATGCAGCGAATTGCCTTTGATGAAGTTTTGCGAAACGATCCACGATATCCCAGCGTTGGGATTGATGACGTTTTGGTTGACCGCTTGCGTGACGCAATAGCTGGCCGCGCCAATGACACGGAGTTAAAAGCATTAGTAGGTGTTCAAATTGATCGTTTCCGGGCCTCTGGCAACGTTACCGCCGAGCCGGGCAGTGATGAATGGCGCATTATCGCCCGTGCCCTTTGCAGTGCCGAACTTGAAGCGCTGGCACGTGTTGTAGAACGCGACGAGGGAGATTTTTCGGGGCAACCCACAGCACCGATCATCAAAGATGCACAGCCGCCAGAGGAACCGCAACAGCGGGTTAGTCTATCGAAACTCTGGGCGGAATACGTTGCAGTGCGGATGCAGGCGGGGTTCATGCGTGATGGCGGGAAACGGCAACGTTCGGTGATTGAGAATCTGCGTAAGTTCTTAAAACACGACGATGCAGACCGAATCACAAAAAAGGATATGCTGGCGTGGCGCGATTTCCTGTTGCGCACCAAGGCGGCTAAGACCGTGAGCGATGTTGATCTTTCAACCGTCCGTACATTGTTGAATTGGGCCGCAGAGAATGACCGTCTGCCGGAGAACGTTGCAGCCACAGTGAAACAGCCAAAACCGCGCAAAGTATATTCCCGCGAGCGTGGATATACCTTGGATGAGGCCGTGAAGGTTTTGAACGCGTCTAGGGCATACCAGCCTAACAAAGATGGAAATGGCTACATTCGAGAGAAATCTCAGCTAGTAGCGGCTAAGCAATGGGTACCGATCATATGCGCTTTCACAGGTGCTCGTGTTTCTGAGATTACCCAGCTTCGTGCCGAAGATATTCAATGTCAGAACGGGCAATGGACGGCTCGGATTACGCCAGACGCAGGCACGGTGAAATCTGGTGGCTATCGTGACGTGCCTTTGCACCAGCAGATTATCGATCTTGGTTTTGCTGATTTTGCGCGGGATGCAGGGCAGGGGCCTCTGTTTCACAATGGTGCCGATTCGGCGAAGTATGAGCAAAAATCTAAACAAGCATCTAACCAGCTTGCTGACTGGCTTCGAAAGAATGAACTATGTCCAGAGGGTATGCAGCCTAACCACGCTTGGCGGCACCGGCTGAAAACGCAATGTCGGGAATTGGGTATTTCTGATCGTGTCGTGGATGCCATTCAAGGCCACGCGGGAAGGACCGCTGGTGATGCTTATGGTGACGTGACCCTTAAGACCAAGATTGACGCAATCAACAAGCTACCGGCATACGATCTAGGATCATGACCTGTTGCTCCATATTGGACGAAGGTCAGCAGTGCGGACAAAGCTGCCGTTCGTCTAAGCGTCTTTGGTCTGATAGCTGACGACAAGTTGGAGCCGTTTAGACACCAAGTTCCGCACGCAAGGCATTAAAGCGGTTCTCAATTGGAAAACCTGGTACGGGCTTTGCGATATCGAGATTAGCGCCTGAACCTACCGGATCAGCAATGCTGGTGCCATCGGGATTGATCCAAATAAGATAACAGGTTTCTTCTTCGCCACTGGAGGCTGTTTGGCCATTCTGTTTTCCGTAATAGACTAGTGTGAAACAAAGAGCATTTCCCGCGCTCCAACTTCCAATGGATATTGGCGAACCACCCGCTGGGTCTATGCCTTTCAGGCTTCCATCTATACCTAAATAGGTTCCACCCTCACCGGTCTTAACGAATTTCCCTGAAAAATGTTGGACTATCTCGGCTTGACTTGCCGGAGCCCCGCGCGCTTCAAAGTTTCTCGAGGTGGTTGTATTGCACGCAACCAAGAACACCAGGCAAATCGACAAAACGACTGCAGGTCTCAACCCACATGTTACAATTTTCATTGGAAATATCCTTTGTCAGCATGGTATTCGCCGTGTAGCAGGACTGGTTCGCCAAACGCGGCTCAGCCGAGCCTTGCAGGCGCTAGTACACTTGTTTGCGGCGTAAATCTGGCTAATCAAGTATTGAGGAGCGGCTGGATCAGTTGGACATTGGTTTTAACTACGTAGACGAAGCGCATCGAAGGCAGCGACATCTCTTTTCCATCAACGCGAACCGCGCCGGGCAGCACCAAAATCTCGTATGTCTGGTTTTGAACGGGATTGATGTTAAAGATTGCCTTGCCGACATGTATTCTGTTTCGGTCGCCAGCGCGCCTCACGTCCGGTCCTAAAGTCGAAGTTGGGGCGTAACGGCGTCCACCTGAGACAAGCCGCAGACGGTCAGGGACGATCGTGATTTCGGTAGTTGTCGCGGCGTAGGCTCCGACCAATGCCATGACCCGGCCATCTCTATTTACACTCAGGCTTACGCTAACGTCATGTCTGCGACCGGGGCCGATAGGAAACTCAACCCCCCAAACGGCGCGGCCGCATCCTTTAATTTCCTGCGCATTCAACTCTGCACATTGCGGCTGAAAGAAACGGTGGGTGGTCTTCGATGGGATCGGTACGCAACCCGCAGAAATTACGATCACCGCGAGAATGGCAAGGAAAGGAAATTTCATAAGAGCCTACTTGTTGTTCGCGATTTCAACCTACACCGGCCGATCACGCAAACAAAGTATGGAATACCTGACCAACTTCCGCAGGTTGGTTCGGTTGGGTGCCCGGTCGCAGCCTGACGTTAGCGTAAGCCTGTGGGTAAATAGAGCTCAAGATCCTGGTGAGTGAATGAATGCTATGGGCTGATTGTGTTGAAAAACTCCGCATCCCGAAAATCGTATCAAAAACTCAGAACATTGTTCCGCCTCATGGCCTTCTGGCAAACCTTGTTTGCGAAGCCGCGCCCTTGCGGGACTATATTCCGCCGGTCTGCCTGTCCCTGACCGGAGACCGACTTTTTCAACACAATGGGCTCAAAGCGGACAACTGACGATTTTACTTTGGTTATGGCCTAATTTGAATGCTATCGTTATAATATAACATTTATCTTCCACTGCGATTCAATGTGTGGTAATTATGTCACACACATAATTGCACGTGGATCGAATGGCATTTACGAAAATCAAAAAGGTCCTTGGTTTCTCAACCGAGGAAAAGGCTATCTCGCTTACTGACGCAGAGGCCTTTGGGCTGTTCGCAGCGACACCAACCGCAGCCGGTATTCTGGTTAGCCCGAACAGCGCCATGCGCGTTCCTGCTGTATCATGTGCCGTTGGCTTGATCGCAGATACGATTGGATGCTTACCAGCCAAGGTGTACCAGCGGGACGATAAGCAGGCAGCAAAAGATCACCCCGCTTACAAACTGGTGCACGAAGCAGCGAATGAGTGGACCAGCGCCGAACAGTTGCGCACCGAACTAACTACAGACGCCCTACTGATCGGCAATGGCTATGCTCTTGTCACCCGCCTGCGCGATGGCACCCCGTTTGAATTGCACCGGATCGACCCGGCAAATGTGCGCACCGAGCACGCGCCAGATGGTGAGCCCTTCTATATCGTTCGCACTTCGAGTGGCGATGTGCAGCACAGCTTTCAGGACGTGCTGCACCTTCAACCATTTGGCGGCATTTCACCTATCACCCTTGGCCGCGAAGCCATTGCCTTGGCACTGGCCTTTGAGGGCCATATCGGCGGTGTGTTTGCCAATGGGGGCCGTCCGTCCGGGATAATCAAATCACCCAAGTCTCTGGATGTTGAGGCCAAAAAGAAATTGGCCGCGAGCTGGTTTACTTCCCATGCTGGCCAGAGCGCAGGTGGCACCGCAATTCTGGATGAGGAAATGGATTACAAACAGTTGTCCATGACCCTCGCGGACACACAGTTTGCCGAAAATCGCCTTGAACAGACCAGAGAAATCGCCCGCGTATTTCGGGTTCCGCCGACCATGCTCTTTGAGCTTTCACGCGGCACTTGGTCCAACACCGAAGAGATGTTCCGGCAGTTCCACAAGGTCACCCTGAAACCATGGTTGAAGCAATGGGTCTGGGCCTATTCACGCGTCCTGCTAACCCCAGAAGAGCGCGAAGCCTTCTACATCGAATTTATCACTGACGACTTGCTGACTACCGATACCGCAGCTCGTGCAACTGCCTACGGGCAGTATCGCGCAATGGGGGCACTAACCGGCAACGAGGTGCGCGCAGGATTGAATCTGCCACCCCATGATGACGGCAACGAGCTGCAAAATCCCTTCACGACCAGTGCAGCAAAGGAAAGCGCATGAACCACACGGCATTCTTCGGGGATGGTGAACACATCTTTGCCCTGACAGACGACATGATCACCGAACTAGAACGGATCACCGATCTTGGGATCGGTGCGATCTACCTGCGCGCGGTGAACATGCAATTCAAGTTGGCCGATCTGGTCGAGATCATTCGGCTTGGCCTGATCGGCGGTGGCAACACCCCGGAACAGGCTATGCACCTGACTGATAGCTACGCCCGGAACCGTCCGATTGACGAGTTGTACCCGCTGGCGCTGGACGTACTGGATAATCGTTGGGGTGGCTCCGACGAAGATGAGCCTGCCACATGAGCGAACGTATAGAAATTAAGGCGCAGTTGTCTGTCACTGAGACAGGCGAGATCACCGGTATCGCATGGCCTTTTGGCACCCCGGATCGTGTTGGTGACGTGATCGAAAAAGGCGCGTTTACCGCACCCGATACCTTGCCGATGCTCTTTGCCCACGATCAAAATCAGGTTGTTGGCGTCTGGGACCAGATTAGTGAATCCAGTGAAGGCCTGACCGTCAAAGGTCGCTTGCTGGTCGAAGATGTAGAACGGGCGCGCGAAGTTCGCGCCATGATCCGCAGTAAGGCCGTATCGGGTCTGTCTATTGGCTTTGTCACAAAGAGCGCCAAACGCCATGCCAAGGGCCGCACAATTAGCGCCGCCCAGCTTCATGAAATCTCAATCGTAGCCATCCCGTGTCATCCGGGTGCGCAGATTACATCCCTCAAATCCGATGACACCCCCAATTCCTCAAAGGAGAATCCACACGTGGAAAATGAAGAAAACGAAAACGAACTGGAAGCGCAAACCCCGGCTAACGACGCCCCCCAGGTCGATCTAAAAGCCTTCAATGAGATCAAAGCCCGCCTTGATCGCATGGAAGCCAAATCGAACCGCCCGCAAGGCGTTCACATCATCGCCCCCGCTGACAAACCAGAACGCAAAGCCTTTGATGCATTCCTGCGTCGTGGCGTTGAACGGATCAGCCCAGACGAAGTTAAAGCGCTGACTATTAGCACTGCCACGTCCGGTGGCTATTTGGCCCCTGAAGAATTCGGCGGCGAATTGATCAAACTGCTGAATGAATTTTCGCCCATTCGCAAATATGCGCGCGTCGTGAATATCTCCGCACCTGACATCATCTATCCGCGCCGGGTTTCTGGCACAGCCGCCACATGGGTTACTGAGACTGCTAATCGCACTGAAAGTGGCATGACATTTGAACAGGTCAAGTTGACACCACATGAGCTGGCAACTTTCACTGACGTTTCAAATCAGCTTTTGGAAGATAATGCCTATAATCTCGAAGGTGAGCTGCTTGCCGACTTCGCAGAATCCTTCGCCAAAACCGAAGGTTTGGCCTTCGTAAATGGATCAGGAACGGAGCAGCCAACCGGCATTATGACCGCAACCGGAATTCCCGAGATCAAAACGGGTGCGGCTGACGGTTTCCTCGGTAACCCCACAGATTTGATAATTTCGATGTTCCACCAGATTGCCACCACCCATGCGCAAAACGCTGTTTGGGTGATGAATAGGAACACCTTAGCGATACTTCGCCAGTCGGCAGACACAAGTGGGAGGTATTTGCTAATCGATCCGATCAGCGAAGGCGCACCTGCTACCCTTCTGGGCCGTCCAATTGTTGAAATGACCGACATGGATGACATTGCCGCAGGCAGTGCCCCAATCTTGTTTGGTGATATGACTGGTTATCGGATTGTTGATCGTATCGGCCTGTCCACCATGCGTGATCCATACGCACTGGCGACAAATGGTCAGGTTCGTTTCCATGCCCGGAAACGCGTTGGTGCAGACCTGACGCACCCGGATCGCTTCATTAAACTGCGTGTCGCTGCGTAATGAATAAGCGGCTCGCAAATGATCGGTTTGAGTTGGCATTCGGTGGAAACACCGTTTACCTGCGCCCGTCATTGCGGGCCGCTACTTATCTTGAACACTTGCATGACGATTTCCCGGCGCTGTTGAAGAAACTTGAGCAATTCCATACCGGAACTGTACGCGAGATTGTGCTATCCAGCGCCACTGATAGGCATGCCGCTGAGCGCCTTCTGACTAGCGCCGCAAGCAAACCACTATCGGCTTTCATCAACGCCACACAGGCCACACTCTTCGGGCTTTGCGTGGCACTACTACCAACACCCCCGGAAGATCAGAAAGAAGCCAAGCCGACAGGCAAACCAATGCCACTAGGTGAGGTCTATAAAGAGCTTTTTCGCATTGCTACAGGCTGGTTGGGCTGGCCCCCAGAAACAGCATGGTATGCCACGCCGCAGGAAATCACCGAAGCATTCACCGGCCACATTACCAAGTTAAAGGCCATCCACGGCGAAGCTGAAGATGATGATGCCACTGGCCCTTCAGATGAACAGCGCAAACAAAACACCGAACAGGGTCTTGATCCTGATTTCGACCGTGCTGGGATGCACGCACTCAAAGGCTTGGGGAAACTCTAATGCCACGGCCACCCCATCTCTGCACATGTGGCCGCACAGTGCCGCATGGTATGCGTTGCACCTGTCAGATCGCTTCCACCCGTGCCCGTAACAAACGCCACGACCGTAACCGCCCGTCTGCATCGGCACGTGGCTATGGCCATGGCTGGCGCAAAGCACGTGCAGCGTTTCTAAAGATCAATGATCGCTGTGCCCTCAAAGGATGCAGCGCCAAAGCAACCGTTGTTGATCACATCATCCCGCACAAAGGTGATGAAGCCCTGTTCTGGGATCGCACAAACTGGCAGCCACTTTGCGCACCCTGTCACAACCGGCACAAACAACGGTTGGAACGCCAGCAATGACGCATGACGGATCACAAGCACTTTGGGTTGCGGTTTTAATGTTGGTGATTGCTGACGCCCTTGAAGGTGTAAGCGGCATTCAGGGTAATACAGTCGTTAAAATCGATGCAATCAAACAGGCGCGCAACTACCTGACCATTAAAAATAGTAACTTCGATACGGTGTGTGATCTGGCAGGAATAGATGCTGAGTTTCTGCGCGAACGTATGACTGGGCTTATCGCCATGGCACCTTCGCCGGATGATCTGGTCAATCGGCGCATAATAGTAACACCCATTAAAATGAAAGTTCGCAACCGTGGCTACAAGCAGAACAGGCGCAGGCCTGAGCAGGCGGGGGTAGTCTCCAATTTGGGCGTGTTTTTAGGGACCGGCGCGGGAAGAGACGCACAAGAGACGCCTAAAATAAGTTTTTCAAAAAGGAAGGCGAGCTAATGGCCGCACTGACACCCGTTGCTCTGCTCAAGAGCCAACTCAACCTAGACCACGATCTTGACGACGCACTGCTAGCACACAAGCTGGACGCCGCTGAAATCTGGATCGGCAATCATACCGGCGTGGCCTTTGCCGCTGGTGACGCAGCGCTGACTGAGGCTGCATTGCAGCTTGCCGCATACTGGTACGAACAGCGCGAGGCTGCATCCTTTGAAGGCAGTGGCAGGCCAGTGCCATTTGGCGTTCGTGATCTGCTTAATTCTTACAGAGAAAGTGTGACCGGCTATGTCGCGCCTTAAGGGATCAAAGGCATTGGAACTGCGCCTAGAAGCCATTCCGGCTGAGGTGCTGAAACACTTGAAACCGGCCTTGCTTAAGGGTGCCGGTGAGATCGCAGATAACATGCGCGCGCTGGTGCCCGTGGATGAAGGCGACTTGCAAGCGTCCATTGCGGTGACAGGACCGGGTGAGACAACCCCGGCTTATGCCGTTGGTGGTGGCAGTACGATCGCTGCACCCAATCAAGCGTTGGTTACAGTCGGCAACCCGGAGGTGCGCACCGGCCATATGGTCGAATTTGGCACCGTCAAATCAGAAGCACAGCCGTTTATGCGCCCCGGTTTTCGCATCGCCAAACCGCGCGTTATGCGGCGCATCGCCCGTGCCGTAGGACAGGCAATTAAGAAAGCAGGTGTGGCCAATGGTTGAGCCAAGCATCGCCCTTAAGACAGCCGTGCGCGCCGCCCTAATTGTGGCACCAGACGTGATCGCCCTAGTGGATATAGACAACATTCGCGCCGGTTCCACGCGTCCGGACAAACTGCCCTCTGTAATCATGGCACATGCCCAAACTCAGCACTTAGGCCGTGCATCCGGTGGGCAATATCTAACCCGTGTATTTCTCGATCTGCATATATGGGCAATCGAAGATGGCGCAGAAGCAGCGCAGGCCATTGGCCACGCTGTATCCGTAGCGCTTTGGGATGCACCGGCACCGGTTGATTGTAGCGTTGACGACTACCAGCGCCCCAGCTTTCAGTGGATGCGCGACCCACAGCCAGAGCTTGCCTACACCCATGGTGTTGCCACCGTTGAAGCCGCCATTCGGTGGAGTGTGTAACCATGCAGGCAGGCAAACTTGATCGGCAGATCACCATTGAACGCCAGACTGAAACAGTAACCGCAAGCGGCGCTGTATCGAACACATGGGCAACCGTTAACACTGTCCGGGCCGAAATGGTGCAACAGACCGCAAACGAATTCCTGACCGGGCTTGGCGAAGCTGAGAACGGCACGGTGGTCTTTCGCATCCGCTATCTGGAAGGGATCACCACGGCTGATCGCGTGACCTTTGAAGGCGCGGCCTATGACCTGAAAGAGATCGCAGAAATTGGAAGGCGGCGCACACTTGAGTTGCGCGTGGTGAAAAGCACATGAGTATTCATTCGCGCGGTGTGAAGCCGCCCCTTACCTCTGACATTGAAGCCCTGACCAAAGCACCGCCTGTGCCAAAACACTTGGCACTCCAAGCCAAGGCCGAATGGAAACGGATCATGCCCCAGCTTATCGCGCGGCGGATCATCACCAAGGCCGATCTGGCAGGGGTGGAAAACTATTGCACTTGTATTGGTCTTGTTCGCCAGATCGAAGAGGAACGTGCCGGTGGTGCGATTAATGTGCCTATGTTCGGTGTGTTGAACCGGGCCGCACAGACAGCGCGCCAGCTTGCCGCCGAATATGGTCTGACCCCAACCAGCCGCGCCCGGATTGGCAGTGCTACCCCGGATGATGATGACGGCGACAACCCACTATCCGTATGACAAATGCCAGTGCCTACCCCGACTGGATTTATGACGATAGCCCCATCCCTGACCCGATGGGCTATGGCGAACGTGCTGTTCAATTTCTGCGCCGCCTGCGCCACCCCAACAGTGATGCACCGCGTAGGGCATTCCAGCTTGCGCCTTTTCAGGAACGTATCGTTCGGCGCATCTATGGGCCACGCCATACAAACGGACGCAGGATTGTTCAAAACGTCTTTTTATTGGTGCCGCGTGGAAACCGTAAAACCAGTTTGGCGGCTGCGCTGGCCTTGTTACACACCATCGGCCCAGAACATGTGCCGGCTGGACAGGTGATCTTTGCGGCCGCAGATCGTGAGCAAGCCGGTATTGGCTTTCGTGAGGCGGCAAATGTCATTCGAGAAGACAAACGCCTGATTGCCGCGACCCGTATCTACGACGCCTTCAATTCCGCCAAGCAGATCGTTTTCAATCCCGCCAAGGTGACGTTGCGCGCCATTTCCAGCGACGGCGGTGCAGCGCATGGCCTGACACCAACATTTACGCTGATTGATGAAATCCACATCTGGAAAGGCCGCGACCTTTGGGAGGCGCTGCGTTCCGGCGCTGCAAAGGTGGATGACAGCCTGACCGTGATTGCCACCACTGCCGGACGTGGTGCAGAGACCTTGGCCGCCGAACAATATGAATATGCGCGGCGGGTGGCCTTGGGCGAGATCTCGAACCCGGCTTATCTGCCTATCTTGTTCGCAGCTGACTCGGACGAAGACTGGCAGGACGAAGACGTGTGGCACCGCGTCAATCCCGGTTTGCCGCATGGATTTCCCAGCCTTCAAGGTATGCGCGCCCTAGCGAAAGAGGCCGAACACCGGCCTGCTGATCGGCATGCGTTCCTTCAATTCAATCTGAATGTATGGCAGGCGAACAGCCGTGATCCGCTATTTGACATGGCAACCTATGACCATCGCACCTTTGATCTTAATCTTGCCGAAATGGAAGGCCTGCCATGTTACCTTGGCGTTGATATGTCGATCAGTGGCGACCTTACCGCTATTGTCGCGGCTTGGCGGCATGATGATGGCCAGATCACAATTTACCCTTGGTTTTTCGTACCCGGTGAAGACCTGAAAGGCCGCTCAGATCGTGACGGACTGCCATATGAGGTATGGCGCGACGAAGGGCTGATCAATGTCATTCCCGGCCCCATCATTGATCCGACAATGGTTGAAGACACGATCCGCGAACTTTGCGCGACCTATGATGTGGAAGAGATCGCCTTCGATCCGCATTTGGCGCGCGCCACCATGCAACGCCTTTATGATGACGGATTGCCCACTGTAGAATTCCGGCAGACCCCACTAAACATGGGTGTAGCCGCCGGTGATCTTGAGCGCACCGTCAATGGCGAACTGATCAGGCATTCTGGTCATGCAGCCCTGCGCCAACACTTTGACAGCGTGGTTGCGTCACGGAACCAAACAACCGGTCTGACCAGAATGCACAAAAGCAAAAAGACAGACCGCATAGACGGCGCAATTGCATCCGCGATGGCCGTTTCCCGTGCCTGTGCAGGCGAAACAAACAAATCACAATATTCCGGCGTCTTCGCCGAGATTTTCACTTTTTGAGGTAACAAAATGAACGTCACACTTCCCGGCCTTGTGGTCGATGTAGAAGCCCGGATCGACAAGCTTGAAAAAGGCCTGAAGCGCGCGAACGCAGTCCAAAAGCGGTCCAGCACTACCATGGAACGCCGCGCCCGTCAGAGTGCTGAGCGGATGCGTAACAGCTATGGTAAAGCCACAAATGGCATCGCATCCAGTTTCAAGAAACTGACCTTACCGGCGCTAGGTGGTCTGGCAACGGTGGGTGGTCTTAAGGCGCTTAGCCTCGTCGCCAAAGGGGTTGCGCAGATCGGCGACGAGGCTAAGCGCGCCGGTGTTCCCCTAAAGGAATTTCAAGAATGGAAATTCGTTGCAGAGCAAAACCGTATCGGCATTGACCAGATGATCGACGGCCTGAAGGAACTGAACATTCGCGCCGATGAATTTTTTGTCACTGGCAAAGGACCGGGTGCTGAGGCATTCGCTCGTTTGGGCTTTGGTGCAGACGAATTGAAAGAAAAGCTGAAAAACCCATCGGAATTGCTACTTGAGATTATGGGGCGTTTGGAAGATTTCGACACTTCCTCGCGCATTCGTATCTCGGATGAGATTTTCGGGGGCAGTGCTGGCGAACGTTTTGTTGAACTTGTCGGACGTGGCGAGGCCGCTTTACGCACGACAATCCAAGCAGCACATGACACTGGGGCGGTGCTGGATAGTGAACTTATCGCAAAAGCCGATGAGCTGGACCGGCGTTTCGCAGCCCTCCAAACGCGCGTTTCTGGTTTCGGAAAGAAGCTGGCTGTTGAACTCGCGGACGCAGGCCACAAGATTGTCACGCTACGCACCGATATTGACGATTTATTCCAGTCTTCTAATCAGGCGCGCGGATTGCTGGGCGATGACGTGGCCAATGCGCTGGAAAAAGATAGCGAAGCTGTGAAAGCGCACAAGGCTGAAATCGAACAGCTTGTAACGCAGTATGAACGCCTTGCCGATCAGGCTCGTATCCAGAGTGGCAGCCTATTAAATGCCAGCAACTTATTGCGCGGTCATGGCTATAACGACCTAGCAAATACACTAGCCCAGGTATCGGAAGAAATGAGCGATTTATCGGGCCAGATGCAGGACGGCACAATTAGCGCCGACACATTTGAAAAGCGTATGAGCGAAGCCGCCGATACTGCACAAACCGCCTTGGGCCAGATTAACGCGATTGATAAAGCCGACTTCGGCGTGGTGATTACCGGAATTGGGCGGCTTGTTACCGCTCTGGGTAATGCCGCTAACAAAGCCCGTGAACTACGCGGTGCCTTGCCGGGTGCGAGCCCAGACGGCAGCACCGATGGGCCTAGGGACCTTCGCGGTAGTGGGGCCAACCCGGCAAATGCCAGCGGTGGCACAATCACAACCCCGCAGGCGGTCAAAACCAGCCTGCGCCCCAGACTACCGGGCGTAGACGCATCCTTTGGAAACCCAGACGTGCCAACCGGAGATGGTGGGGGTAGTAGAACTCAGAGTGACTTTGAACGTGAACTTGAAAGTATCGCAGCGGAAACCGCTGCCCTGCGTCTCGAAGCACAGGCACTGGCTGGGGTTACAAACGCACAAATCCAACATGGTGATGCAATCGATTTTGCCCGGACCAAAGCTGAGTTGCTTGCCGCCGCGCAGCGCTCAGGTGTAGCAGATACGCCAGAATTGCGCGCCCAGATTGATCAGCTTGCGACAGAATATTCTAAAGCCGGTCAAGCCGCCGAAATTGCCGCAGACAAAATCGCAGAAGTGCAGGCCGCGTCCCGGCGTGGTGCAGAATCCGTTGCATCGGCTTTCGAAGGAATGGCAACCGGCGCGTTTTCGGCAAAAGAAGCCGTCGCAAAATTGATTATCGAAATTGTGAAGTTGTCACTAAAGAAACGCTTGCTGGAAACAGCCCAGAATTCGGGTGGGTTTCTTGGAAAGATTTTCAGTGTGATCGGCGGCGGTTTCGCTGCTGGTGGATTTACTGGGCAGGGTGGCAAATTCGAACCTGCCGGGGTTGTTCACAAAGGCGAATTTGTTGTGTCGAAAGAGGCAACACAGCGTATTGGTGTCGGCAATCTCGAAGCACTGCATAAAGGCGCGCTGAGGGGCTTTTCGGACGGCGGGTTAGTAGGTGGCCCACCGACCCTTAAGGCGGCCTCAGCGGGGCGCTCTGAGTCTGTGCGGGGAAGTGACCAGCCGATTACGATTAACGCGCCGATAACTATTAGTGGAAATGCCGGGACTCCAGAACAGAATAACGATCTCGCTAAGCGTATCTCGAAAAGTATGGAAGGCACTATGCGGGGTGTTGTGGTGGATGAGATCAGAAAACAGACACGTCCGGGTAATATGTTGAATAACGGGCGTGGTTAGTGTCGGAGCCGAGTATGTCTCACATCCGGAAGGATATTGAGTCAATAACACTTACCTAAACCTGACGTTTTTGCACGTCTTAAGTATATTCTTAAGAAATTATAAAACTCTTAAAAAGAGTTTAAAGACGTGCAAAAACGTCAGGTTTAGGTCACTATTACTTACCCAATATACCTTCCGGCGATGAAACTCTCCCCGGCACCCCAAGAACGCTTAAAGCCTTCACCCACAAAGGTTTTGAAATTTTATTGCCGCTAAGGTCTTGCGGTTTAATATGGTGCATGTTACATTAATACAACAGTTAAAATTAGGAGAAACTATGAACGTTCAAATCAAGCTGGCGGAAGATCGCGTGGCACAGTTACGCGGCTTTGCGAAACAAGAGGGCGTTTCAATGAATGCTGCTGTAGGCAAGCTCTTTCGCGCGCTGTACGCACACACCGATGTGACACATAATATTCCCAGTGTTCAGGTGAGCGCTCTTTCGGATGGCCTAGCAATCCGCTTCCCCAATTCTCCAATCACGGGTTTTAGTTTTGATAGCGCCGCCAAGATCGCACAGACAATCCGCGAATATCTGACCGGTAAACACGCAGGTGAAAAGTTAGTACACCTGACCGATCCCAACTCACACACGGGTAGTTTCGCAATCTGGCGCAAGGGTAACGCAATCAAGGTCGCTATTCCGGCGAATGCACCTGAGAAAAATTTCACAACCGATTTGGCCGAAGATTTTGCGGAGATATTGGAGGCTGGGGTAGCCAAGGTGGAAGCCTGAAATAGAAAAAGACCAGCGCGCCAACGCTGGTCCGAAACCACCATAAGGAGGTTGATCTAAACATGATCAAGTATAGCAAATCTGACGACGAACTGCCACATGAAAACCCAGAATTTGATAGCCGCCTTGAATGTTTTTTCAATGGTGATCCGATACCCCCGAAAGATGCAGTCGATTTTGACGTTGGTAGCCGTATTGAAGAGTTTAGGCTGCGCGATATCGAGCAGTTTGAAATCGCTATGTCGGCGCTGGATGATCTCGATTGTGAAAGCCCCGCCGATATGATCACGGCGAAATTCTACACATGCGCTTATGATCCCGACGAAGAACCTGTAGATAGAATTTATGAAGCCCCAACCATGGTAAGCCGCTATGACAAGTGCTTTGCTCGGGTAAGAGCGTTAGAGGCACAGCTTGAAAAGGCAAACCCAAATGACGCCCCCCGGGTTGCGGCTGATTTAAAGGCGGCGAATGCCGCTTGGGATATCGAAAAAGAGCGCGGCCTAAATGATCGCTTTCGGAAATTCCACCTCATAGATGGTTGGCGCTCTGGCGAGGGCCGCGACGGCTATAACACCGCGCGGCGTACCAAACGCAGCGAACCTAACACAATTCTTCAAGGTATGTCTGAGGAGGAGCGCAAAGAGCATAAGAGGGCGTTAGGCAGAAATCGCGAATGGAAGAGATCAAAAAAGAAAGCTGGCTGGTCTGATGATCAGATAGAGAACGGATTGCGTGAGAGGCTAGTTTTGAAACAAGCTTGAACATTTAACAATTTTGTTATACTATAACATTACCTACTAGGGTAACTCCTAATCACCACTCCGGAAACTTTTGAGATCAAAAAAGTAAGTCAACTTCTGGGGTGGTGAGTTAAGTCAGGACTTATTTACTTACAAAACAATACCTTACGTTTACTTTCCGCTTGATATCTGGATTCCATCTGTGCGAGTCTCACAATATCGAAACTCAATTTAGGACACTTGCACGGATGTCAGACACTTCAATCTATTTGCCGGATCACGTTTATCGCGCCCTGAAATCTAAACTGTCCAAGATGGTCGCAGAACGGTTTGAGAAACACGGCACCGACCCCGAAACCGAAGTTGTTATCGCCTTGGGTGAGATCGGGAATATCTGGCCTGAGTTTGTTCGGGATGATGCTGAGGCGGCATAGCCCTGCTGGTGTTGCACCTTCACCACAACGATAGCGAATTTCCAGATCTTGTTCAGGACGAAGAGCGCGCCGCTATAGCCCTTAAAGAAAGCGGCGCGTTTTGATGTTGAACGTCACGCCATATGTGCGGTAATTATGTAACATATCTGGGATTGCTCTCTTGGCCAGACTCCGCGCAGGATCACCGTTTGCGTGTAAGTCAGAGTGGATCACCCGGCTAACGAGAGGCTGTGTGAGATTGCGTATTAGGTTGACCTTGAGAGGGCCGGTGGAAACGCTGGCCCTTTTTGGTCGAATTGTTAAGGTTAAGTCTAACTTACAGTTCAGGTGGTAAAGTTTTGCTCCCCATTCGAATAAGAGAAATCCGAGAGTCGCAAGGCTTAACGATAAAGGCGCTGGCCGACAAAGCTCGTCTTGGCCAAGGGTACCTATCCGATCTGGAGACAGGTAAAAGACGTTGGAACTGCGATCACTTAGAGAAAATTTCTGATGCCTTAGATGTGTCTCCAATCGAACTACTGCCACGAACGGATGAGCAGAGTTCGACTACGAAAGGCCAGAAGGTTTTCTTTCAGATGGCAGAGTTGCTCGGAGTTATGGGTGACTTGCCGGATACCGAGAGAGAACGTGTTATCAACTTTGCGAAAGCACTGAGAACCTCGCAATCATCGAAGGTTAAACGTTAGGATCGCATGAGAACCGCTGAGTTATGCTCCAAAAATCTGTGACGGGATATAAACGAGGGGCGCCACCAGCTTACATGCACGCTTTAAGCGAGAGTAATCAATTTAGCGCAGTGGCGACTGGATGAAGAGGTAGGCATGCAAGATCAAAATAGCCAAGAAAAACACCAACACGAATTGAATATGGAGCACGCCAAGCGTGCTCACGATCTAAACCGGCAAACCAGCGCTGATTTCTCAAGGGCGGCAATTGAATCGGCGAATTTGGCTATACGGTCCCTGATCCTCATAAACGGTGGCGCTGTCATTGCGCTCTTGGCCTTCCTTGGTGCGCTTGAGGCTGGAGACGTAGGTAATGCGGTGAAATCTGATGCACTTGTCGCACCCATACGTTGGTTCGCGCTAGGGGTAGGCTTTGCGGCTTTAACCGCCCTGTTAGCCTATCTGGTGAACATGTTAGATAGCGATATCACCAATTCAGTTAATTTCACTTGGGAGCACCCTTACATTGAGCCGGATAAAGAGCAGGCAAGACTTATCCGCGTGCGATGTGCTCTTCATGTTATTGCCATATTGCTAGCCATTTCAGCTTTGGGTTCTTTCTTTTTTGGTATCGCATCTGTGACACAGGCGGTTTCGAGTCTAAACATCTAAAACTGGCCTGACGGCTATGGTTCATTTTAAGGTCGGTTACACGGTTACAAAGTACACATTAACCTATTGAAATAATTGGATTAGGTAGGGGTTCGAGTCTCTCATCACCCACCACCATCCTCTTGTGAACTGTCGTGCCGGATTTTCTGTCTGATGGCTGTTCTGGTTTTTTAGAAACTGAAAATATCACCGAGGTTTTCAATTATCGTGACCAGTATCACGACCCCGGCGATCAGTAACGCAACCCACCAAAAGTAGTGGAAGACAATCGCAGCCACGCCGAAGCTTGTGCCGTATACCGGATAGCGCCAGTTCTCGCGCAGAACACCGGATATCAGTGAAAGCACAACGGCAATCACGCCCATAATCGGCGCGGCCATTGCAATATAGTTCCACAAATTAACGGGTGCGGATTCTGGTTCTGGTTTGGGCAAGCCAAGAAACGATCGCCATGCAGCACGTTTTATTTCTCCGGCAATCTCGCCGATTTGAGAGCCCGCAGACGGCTTGGCTTCAAAAGATGGGCCAACCATCTGAATGAAGACAAGACACAGCGCGAGAGCGCCCATTATAACAGCCCAAAATCCCCATCTCAGAAGAATCCTTGGTTTGTCTTGATGTGCTGTTTCAATTTGAGGCTTTTTACAGAGGCCAATCTCATAAAAGCCCGACAAAACTTTGTCGCAGATGGGGCTATTGGCAGCATTTTACTCTGGTTCAAGGCCGACACCCGCAGCATTGGGCCGTGCGGCCTTTTGCACAACGGTTTTGAATGCCTGCTTTGGGATGCTTACCGACCACTCCCGGAACCGGAGTAACGGTCCGGGAGTGGCATCGTCATGCTACAACAACGGCGTCAGCTGTTGCAGCTTTTCGAACCAGTCTTTCCCACTTACTGACCAGACCATCACTGCAGGCAGCACCAAAAGAAAGCTGGTGATGATGACCATTGATGTAATGAAACCTTTGAACATGTCTTTCCTCCTGCTTCTGACATGATCGGGCAACTAGAGCGCAACAGGGTTGCGGCAATTGCGAAGGGCGCTAGGTGCGCCAAAATACCGCGTCACGTCAAAACGGATGGATCTTGCCTGCGATACCCCGAATGCCGGGTGGCTGATTTTGACAGGCCACATCCGAAATGCATCTATTGGGAGAAAATGTGTCGATGACTTTAGGCCAAAATCCGTGCTGAAAGTGTTTATATCATTTTGCGCAACAGTATATTTCCATTGGGAAAATGGGCTGTTTTAGGTCGCGCTCTTCCCTGTGGAACAGTTCTCGGGTAAGCCTGTATCCATCAAGGGTCAATTACTACTGGTTGTAAAAAAATGTCCGGCTGGGGAGCGGAACGGGTCTATGGGGAATTCACTGGATTTGATTAAGGTGGGCGGAGAATGTCTCAACGCCCTGGCGTAAAAAGGCTGCGATATTGAAGTTGTTACCGATTTTCTGCGCGCAGAACACCTGACCGAGGAGATGGGAAAAGGGGGGCTGACCGCGAAACTATCGGGGCACTTCAACGATTTCACCGAAGAAAGCGGTTTCTGGCTGTTTATGAAAGAAGACGGCAATTATGTCGCTGCGGTGGCCACGCGGTTTGACACGATCGGCCGCGATTCAATGCCCGATTACATGATCCGCACGATGCGGCGGCACTATCCGCATGGCAGCGGTGAAACCCTGCTGGAGTTTACGAGAGCCCTGCCGCCCGGATTTCATGGGCGCATGGCCTATATCGGGGAACTGTTCGTTCATCCCGGCAGGCGCGGATCCCTGCAAAAGCTGCGGTATTTCATGATGTTGCTGCACAGCTGTATTGCCAGCAAATGGCAGGTGGACTGGGTTTATGCGATGATGCGTGACCGCGACGTCAAGCGCGGATTTGCAACCAACTATGGGTTTTCGATGCAGTTGCCCGGTGTGGCGAAATGGGCCAAGCCGATGCCCGCCGGGCGCGGGGATTCCGAATGGCTGGTGGCGCTGTCTTCGCAGCATCTGGAGCATATGATGCATTACTATGCAGGATCACTCGAGAGCCTGTGAATAGTTCAGAACGTATCGGTTTCCCCCCGAGTCCCGGACGGGCAGCAGCAGGCGCTTGTAGACAAAACGCAGCGGGAAACTGTGACCGGGCAGGTTGACGTCTATCTCTTCGATGGACAGCAGCGGCTGGCCCTTGTTGGTTTGCACATGTGCCATCGTCACGCTTTGACTGAGGTCCTTGTCGAAGGTTGTGAAAAGGTGGCGCAGGTGATCCGCGGTTTTTATGCCGAAAGACACGGCTGCCAGGCTTTGCGTGCCGATCAGGTAGGGGTCGGGCAGGCGGGCATCGGGTTCGGGGGCGCGATACAGGTCGACATGTTCGGAAAGGGTTTCGAAATTCGACAGCAGCCCGTTGTGCTGGTGCCACCATGTCAGTACGTCATCCAGCAGCGGTTTGGTGCCGCGTTGCGACAGTTTGCGATGTGCCTCACGCGTGACCGATGTCAGGATGCGCTCGGCATGGGCCGAGACGATATTGGTGTCGATGTCTTGCCCCACCAGGCTGATCTGATCGTTCAGGCCGGACAGCTGGTTCGGGGTCACGCCAAGGGCTGAACATATCCGGATCACGCTGGAATAGCCCGGATCACTTTTGTTGGCCAAAAGATTTGAAATATAGCGCTCGCCCTGTCCGATGGCCAGGGACAGGCCCTTGTAGTCATAGTCTGACGCCTTGATCAATTGTCTCAGCCGGTCGTGGAAATCTGACAAAAATACTGGTCCTAAATTAAGGATTTTCGGTCATTTATATTGACGAGTCGGGGCGAACGTCAATTAATGTCGACACGCATTGCGGGAAAAGTGTATTTGGCATGACGAATAACAAAACATCGGTTGAGGTAAGGCGGGCGGCTGTTTTGTCTGCGGCCCGCGCCAAGCTGGACATCAGGTGCGCCGAGGCATTGCGCCCGGCCGAAGCCGTGCTGATGCTGGAATGGGCCATGGCCTGCGAAAACGAAGCGGACCGCTGCGCACTGCTGGATATATTCGAACAGGTAGGCGGCGTGAAACTGGTGCAAGGCGCCGTTGGGCGCGTGCACTGAAAGTCAGCGGGGGTGGCAATCTCTGCGACAGCAGAAAGAAAGCGGAAATTTCATTGACCGGGCGCTTGACGGGGCGTTGACTGACGCATATGAAGCGCATCACGCCTGAGGGATCGGGCAAGCAGTGAGCGGTTGTAGCTCAGTTGGTTAGAGTACCGGCCTGTCACGCCGGGGGTCGCGGGTTCGAGCCCCGTCAACCGCGCCACCGCTGCTTTTCATGATCCCCCTCAGGGGTTTGCGCGGTTGTAGCTCAGTTGGTTAGAGTACCGGCCTGTCACGCCGGGGGTCGCGGGTTCGAGCCCCGTCAACCGCGCCACTTTTCCTTTAGAAATTGTCGGATTGCGACAGGAAAGAGCGAAGCGCAGCAAGGGTGTCTGCGGTGTTCGTATCGGGAAAGAAATGTCCCCCGGGAATTGTCCGGTGCCGCATATCAGAGCATTTCGCCGTCCAGGTGGCAGGCACGTCGAAATGTTTGGCCATGGCCCCAGAAGCTCCATAGAGCACCAGCGTGGGACAGGTGACCTGCCTGTTAAGATCGGCGGCGTCATCGTTGAAGTCGTGCCCGAGTGTAGCACGGTAGTCATTGCACATGCCACGAATGGTATCCGGATCGCGCCAGGCCGCCCGATAGGCGGCCAGCTGGTCTGCGTCGAACCCAGCCAGTTGCGCACCGCCCCAGCCCAAAAGGCAGGACTGGTAAAACGCGTCGGGGTCGTAGCCGATCAGGGTTTCGGGGAAGGGTTCGGGCTGGGCCAGGAAAAACCAGTGGTAATAAGCCTGCGCCACGTCTTTGCTGAGATCTGCCAGCAGGGTATGGGTTGGGACGATATCCATCACGGTCAGGGTTTTCACCCGGTCGGGGGCGTCCAGGGTCAGGCGATGCGCCACCCGTGCACCGCGGTCATGGCCGACAAGATCGAATGTTTCGTGGCCCAGATGGGCCATTAGTGCAAGCTGATCGCGGGCCATTTCACGAAAGCTGTAACCGGCCAGGTCGCGGGGTTTGCCGCTGGCCCCATACCCGCGCAGATCGGGACAGATCACCGTATGGGTCTGCGCCAGAACGGGTGCGATGCGGGCCCACAGGGCGCGGGTCTGGGGGAAGCCGTGCAGCATCAGCAGCGGCGGACCTTCGCCGCCTGCGGACCAGGCGACGGTGCTGCGATTGAGCGCGGCGCTGTGATCAGTGAAGCCGGGGATAATCATTCGTGTCCTTTCCGCGGCGTGTTCGGGTCAGGCGAAAATTCTGCGAATTTTCGAGGCCGTTTTCGATCAGCTGCTGGCCAGCCGATCGAGGATTCGAGCCCAGCTTCGCATTCCCTTGTGGAAACTTTCGATATTGTACTTCTCGTTGGGGGAGTGAATCGCATCGTCTTCGTTGGCAAATCCGATCAGCATCGAATCCAGTCCGAGGATATCCTTGAAAAACCCTGCGATCGGGATCGAGCCGCCCATGCCCACCAGCACCGCGTCGCGGTTCCATTCGTCCGACAGGGCCTGACGGGCCAATTCAAATTCCGGTCGGGCGGTGTTCATGACGGCGGCTTTGGAGCCTTCGAGGTTGTTGTCCCATTCAACCCGAGCATCGGGGGATAGCCGGGCCTCGACATGGGCCCGTACCTTGTGGCGCAGCGCGTCGGGGTCCATGTCGCCGACAAGACGGCAGGTCAGTTTGCAATGTGCCTCGGCCGGAATCACGGTTTTTGACCCGGCGCCCTGATATCCGCCCCAGAGACCGTTGATCTCAAGCGTCGGGCGGGCCCATTGCTGGACCAGTGTGGAATAACCCTGTTCACCGTGGGGCTGTGTGTAGCCGACAGAGTTGAGATAGGTTTTTTCGTCAAAGCCGCTATTTTCCCATTGGCGTAGCAGATCGTCAGGCACCTCATGCACGCCCTCGTAAAAGCCTTCGACAGCAACGCGGCCCTGATCGTCATGGAAACTGGCGACGATGCGGGCAAGCTCGCGCAGCGGGTTCAAACCGGGGCCGCCGTAATGGCCTGAATGCAGATCAATCCGGGGGCCATGAAGGGTGAATTCATCCTTGAGCATGCCGCGCAGCTGCGACGCAATCGAGGGAACGCCGGGTGAGACCATAGAGGTATCGCAGATCAGGGCGATGTCGGCGGAAAGCTCGGCCGCGTTTTCCGTCATGAAGGGAATGAGCGAGGGCGAGCCTGATTCTTCTTCGCCTTCAAAGAAAAACGTGATGCGGCAGGGCAAGGCGCCGGTCACATCTTTGTAAGCGCGGCAGGCCTCGACAAAGGTCATCAGCTGGCCTTTGTCGTCCGACGCGCCGCGGCCGCGGATGACCTTGCCTGCTGCGGTGTCCTCGACCTTTGGGTCAAACGGGTCGGATTTCCACAGGCTGAGGGGATCGACCGGCTGCACGTCGTAGTGGCCGTAGAACAGCAGGTGAGGGCCGGGACCATCAACATGACCGACAACCATGGGGTGGCCTGGTGTCATGCGCTTTTCTGCATTGATCCCAATGCTTTGCAGATCGGCCACCAGCCAGTCGGCAGCATGCTGGCAGGGCTCGGAATAGGCGGGATCGGTCGAGATGGACGGAATGCGGAGCAATTCCAGCAAACGCTCGGTGGCGTTTGGCAATTGGTCGTCTATGCGTGACAGAATGGCGTCCAGGGACATGTGCGGGCCTCGCTTTGGGTGAATAGATCGCAGCGAAGGTAGCAGGCCGCGCGGCGCTGTCCAGACGCTTGACCTAAGTCAAAGTGTCGGGGGGCGGCATTTTGTAGCCTGTTGCGGAATGGATGCGCGATCTATATCCATTAACAAAGCTGAATATGTGGCGTGAAATGCGCCCTCTGCCCTGATCGCGCGGGGTAGAAATACCAAGGAGGGGATGCCAGTGGACTACACGGCGAAACTGGACGAAGCGATTGAACGTCTGCATCAGGAAGGCCGCTACCGGACCTTTATTGATATCGAGCGTCGCAAGGGCAATTTCCCTCACGCCATTTGGCGCCGTCCCGACGGGACCGAAAAGCCAATCACCGTCTGGTGTGGCAACGACTATCTGGGCATGGGCCAGCACCCTGCCGTTCTGCAGGCGATGCACGAGGCGATTGATGCCACCGGCGCCGGATCAGGCGGCACCCGCAATATCAGCGGCACGACAGTTTACCACAAACGGCTTGAGGCCGAACTGGCGGATCTGCACGGCAAGGAGTCAGCGCTGCTGTTCACCAGTGCCTATATCGCGAACGATGCAACTTTAAGCACTTTGCCCAAACTATTCCCAGGTCTGATCATGTATTCGGATGCGCTGAATCATGCGTCGATGATCGAAGGGGTGCGCCGCAACGGTGGCGCAAAGCGGATTTTCCGTCACAATGACGTGGAACATCTGCGCGAGTTGCTGGCGGCCGACGATCCGGACGCACCCAAGGTGATCGTGTTTGAATCGGTCTATTCGATGGACGGTGATTTTGGCCCGATCGAAGCGATCTGCGATCTGGCGGACGAGTTCGGCGCGCTGACATATATTGATGAAGTTCACGCAGTGGGCATGTACGGCCCGCGCGGGGCTGGTGTGGCCGAGCGTGATCGGCTGATGCACCGTCTGGACATCATCAACGGCACCTTGGCCAAGGCCTATGGTGTGATGGGTGGATATATCGCCGCATCGGCAAAAATGTGTGATGCCGTAAGATCTTACGCGCCGGGGTTCATCTTTACAACATCGCTGCCGCCTGCTGTCGCGGCGGGGGCAGCCGCCAGCGTGGTGCATCTGAAACGAGACCGCGAATTACGCGAGAAACACCAGACTCAGGCGAAGATCCTCAAGACCCGCCTGAAGGGTTTGGGGCTGCCGCTGATCGACCACGGAAGCCACATCGTGCCAGTGATCGTAGGGGATCCGGTACACACCAAGAAGTTGAGCGATATGTTGCTTGAAGGCTTTGGCATTTACGTGCAGCCGATCAACTTTCCCACCGTACCGCGCGGCACCGAGCGCCTGCGGTTTACGCCGTCTCCAGTCCACGGACCGGATGAGATGGATGCGCTTGTTCACGCGATGGATGAGCTTTGGAGCCATTGTGCGCTGAATCGTGCTGAATTGTCCGCATAGCCCTGTGGCACGTGCAAAAATGCTTGCGATATGCTAGAATGACCTAAACAAAGGGATATTGCTCGAATCGGGACATTCGGGCTTGAGCAGCACGTTCTGAGAGGCAGGTCGCATGATAAGGCGCAAACTTTCGCGCGATATCGGGGTCAAAGAGGTTGAACCCAAAGGGTTCGACGCGTTTGAGTTGCGACTTGGCGATGTTATGCGTGGCGAGCGTGCGACCCTTGGAAAATCTCTGCTGGATGTAGAGCGCGAGCTGCGAATTAAAGCGGCATATGTGGCGGCGATTGAAAACTGCGATCCGGATGCGTTTGACACCCCTGGCTTTATTCCGGGTTATGTGCGGTCTTATGCGCGTTATCTGAGCATGGACCCCGACAGCGCGTTCAAGGGGTTTTGCGCGGAAAGTGGTTTTTCGATTGCGCATGGTATGTCGGCCGAAGCCTCTTCGATCCGCAAGCCTGATGCTCCGATCAAACGCAAGCCGAAGGGCGGCGACCCGTTGATGTCCCCGAACACCCCGTTTGTACCCGCGTCTGAAAGCCTTTTTGCGCAGATCGAGCCGGGCGCTATCGGATCAGCCATGGTTCTGGTCGCCCTGATTGGCGCGATTGGCTATGGCGGCTGGAGTGTGCTGAACGAGGTTCAGCGTGTCCAGTTTGCGCCGGTTGAAAACACCCCCGATGTCCTGTCTGATCTGGATCCGCTGAGCGGTTCCGTTGCGGCGGTCGGCGGCGTTGCGTTGGCTGAAGCCGGGACCGGCGGATTTGGAGCCCCTGAAGATGACCGGCTAGAGCGGCTGTACCGCCCCGAGGCACTGGATGTACCAGTGCTTGTGGCGCGCGACGGGCCGATTTCGACGCTGGACCCCGCGCAGGTTGGCACGATGCAGCCCGGTCTGCCTGCGGCAGATCGCGACAGTGGATTTTTCGCTGTGGCGGAAGTTGAAGATGCCTTTCCCAGTCCTCAGGTTGTTGCCGCTGCAAAACCCGGTGTGCAGCTGGTTGCTGTGCGCCCGGCCTGGGTGCGGGTACGCGCCGCTGATGGCAGCGTGATCTATGAAGGCATTCTGAATGCCGGTGACAGCTATGATGTGCCGGTGACCGAGGAACCCGCAACTTTGCGTGTGGGCGAATCCGGTGCGATCTATTTTACGGTCAATGGTCAGCACTACGGCCCGGCTGGGGCCAAAGGATCGGTCACGTCAGGACTTGCGCTGGCAGCTGAAAGCCTGACCGAAACTTACAGTGTCGCCGACCTGACACAGGATCAGGATCTGTCGCGTTATGTGGCCGAGCTTCAGGCCGGTCAGGTAACCCCGCAGGAGTGACGACTTGCCGATTGCGGGCAGGGCGCAGGCGCCTTATCTAAACCATCAGAACTTTGCTGAACCAATGGGGCCTCTGCGATGTCGCTGAACCATATCCGCCCGTGGCGTAACATCTATCGCCGGGAAAGCCGCCAGATCATGGTGGGCAATGTGCCGGTGGGTGGCGGTGCGCCGATCACCGTGCAGACCATGACCAATACTGACACCCGCGATGTGGCCGCAACCGTAGCTCAGGTGGTCGCTGCGGCCGAGGCTGGCGCCGATATTGTGCGCGTCTCGGTGCCGGATGAGGGCAGCGCCAGGGCCCTGAAAGAGATTGTCCGGGAAAGCCCGGTTCCGATCGTCGCGGATATCCATTTTCACTATAAACGCGGGATCGAGGCAGCCGCGGCAGGCGCGGCCTGTCTTCGGATCAACCCGGGCAACATTGGCGATGCCAAACGCGTGCGCGAGGTGATTTCGGCTGCGCGCGACCATGGCTGTTCAATGCGGATCGGGGTGAATGCCGGGTCTTTGGAAAAGCATCTGCTGGATAAATACGGCGAGCCGTGCCCCGATGCGATGGTCGAAAGCGGGCTGGAGCATATGCGCATCCTGCAGGACAATGATTTTCACGAGTTCAAGATCAGCGTGAAGGCCTCGGATGTGTTTATGGCAGCGGCGGCCTATCAGAAACTGGCCGAAGCCACCGATGCGCCGATACACCTGGGCATTACCGAGGCGGGCGGGCTGATGTCGGGTACGATCAAGTCGGCGATCGGCATGGGCAACCTGCTGTGGATGGGCATCGGCGACACGATCCGCGTGTCGCTTAGTGCCGATCCGGTGGAAGAGGTGAAAGTGGGCTATGAGATGCTCAAATCACTGGGCCTGCGTCACCGCGGGGTGAACATCATAAGCTGCCCCAGTTGCGCGCGGCAGGGATTTGACGTGATCCGCACGGTCGAGGCGCTGGAAAAACGGCTGGAGCATATCAAGACCCCGATGAGCCTGAGTATCATCGGCTGCGTGGTCAATGGCCCCGGCGAAGCGCTGATGACCGATGTGGGTTTTACCGGCGGCGGCGCGGGCAGTGGCATGGTGTATCTGGCGGGCAAGCAGGCGCATAAGCTGAACAACGATCAGATGGTTGAGCACATCGTTGAGCAGGTCGAGAAACGCGCCGCCGAGATTGAGGCGGGTCTGGCTGAGACGCAGGCGGCAGAGTAACAATCGCAAGCGCTTTGGCGGTTTTTTGGGTTAAATGCCTCCGGCAGAGGTATTTGGACCAAGAAAAAACCGGGCACTCAGTTTTTGAAATAACGTTCCAGTACGATGGGCGGGATATGCCCGCGCAGCAACATTTCTGGCAGCACATATGATGGGGCCATGCCCAGTTCGAGGGCATGGGCCAGGGCGGAATGTGCGTCAAAGTCGATCAGAGTGACACGCAGATCATGGGTTTGGACAAGCTGGCGCAAGTCGGCTTCGGCGCGGGCGCAGTCGGGGCAATTGGCGCGGATGAACAGCGCAATTGTCAGAGGCGCGTTGACTGGGCCAAAGCCGGGCAGGGCCGGATCAAACAGGGCCTGTGCATGAGAGCGTATGCGCGTCAGGTCATTTTCCACAGCATCGGCAAAAATATCGACCGGTGTGGGATTGGATTGCAAGTCAAGACCGAGGGCAGGTGCCGCCAGTTCTGGATTGGCAAGAAGAACCGCGCGAATCTGCTCGTGGAGAATCGCGCGTTCGTCCTTCGTCAGCGCACTGAAACTGGTCTGGCCCATGGTCTGCGCCGCAAAACCGGTAGAAAATGCCGCGACCGCGAACAGTTTGAGAAGGTGCATGTTTATTGCGTGCGGATTTCCTCGGCGATCTGCTGCATCGCATCAAGCGGCAGGTAGCCGCGCAACATCCGGTCCTGCATCACGAAGGAGGGTGTGCCACTGATCGACAGGCGCTGACCAAGGGCGTGGTTGGCGGCGATCACGGCGCTGACTTCGTCACTGTCCATATGGGCTGTGATCTTGTTGGCATCCAGGCCCAGCGTATCGGCCAGACGACCCAGTGAGGTGTCGTTGATCGTGCCATTGAAAGTCATCAGCGCGTCATGTACCGATTTATAGGCCTCGGCCCCGGCGACCTGTTGAGTGGCGATGGCAAAGCGCGACGCGACGACGGATTCTTTGCCCAGGATGGGAAATTCCTTGACGATGAAGCGGATATTGCCATCAGTTTTCAGCAGTTCATTCACCTCGTCAAAGGCCCGGCGGCAATAGCCACAGCGGTAGTCCATGAATTCCACCAGGGTGATGTCGCCCTCGGGGTTGCCGCCGACCCAGCTGTGTCCGTCATAGAACAGGCTGTCGGCGTTCACCTTGATCAGATCCAGATCGGATTGTGCCTGTTCCTCTTCCTGGCGCTTTTCCAAAACGGCCACGGCCTCCATGATCACCTGGGGGTTTTCCAGCAGATAGGCGCGGATTTCGGCGCGAAAGCTGTCACGCTCGGCGTCGGACATCTGGCTTAGATCAAGCGCCTGGGCGGGCAGGGCAAAGGAAAAAGCCATGGCCAGCGCGGGCAGAAAGGGGCGTATCATCTGGAACATCTCCGTTATTTTTTCTTTTTGGCAGCTTGTGCAGCAGAAAGCACATCCTGAGCCCGCTGCCAAGCGGCGGAACCGCGCGGCAGCAGGTCGGTGGCGCGTTGGGCATGGATACCGGCATCCGCCAGCTGACCGCGAATGGCATAGCGTTCCGCTGTCAGTACGGCGGCCATCCCCTTGTTGCCCTGCCGGGCATACGCGGCAGCCAGATCGCGCACGACCCGGTCGTCGCGGCCATCGCGGGACCGGGATTTTTCCAGAAACTGCTGGGCCTTGGAAACCTGTCCGTCAGCCAGAAGCGCACGACCATAAGCGCCCAGAATCAGCGCGTTTTTCGGTGCCAGACTGGCGGCGCGGCCATAGGCGGCGACAGCGGCCTTGAATTGTCGGCTTTCGATCAGGATCTGGCCGCGCAATTCATGAAGATAGGGGTCTTTCGGGCGGGTTGCGATGGCCTTGTCGATGGCACCCAACGCGCGTTTGAGATTTGACTGACGGTGATAGGCAACGGCCTGACGCATGAGTTTCACATCCGCATAGCCATATTCACCGGCACGGGTAAGGGTCCATTTCGGCGAGCGCTGAAAGGCGGAAAGTTTGCTTTTGGCGCGCGCAAACCAATAGTCGGCCTGCGGGTCTTTGCGGGCGTTCCCGGCATAGCCCGCAGCCAGCCGGTTCACGACCCTGTAGCGGTCGGCAGACAGAGGGTGGGTGCGCGCATAGGGGTCTTGCCGCGATGCGGAAAGCGCCTCCTGACCGCGAAAAATATCCATCACCTCGACGGCCCCTTGCGGATCAATCCCGGCGCGGGCCATGAAGCGCAGACCGCTTTGGTCTGCTGCACTTTCTTCGGCGCGGGTATGGACGAAGAACAGGCGTTGCGCCGTAGATTGGGCGCCCAGGGCGATTGCAGGTGCGGCTTTGCCGCCGCCTGCAGCGATGGCAGCCGCCGCTCCGAGGGCAGCCCCAAGGCCTGCGGCGGTACGGGCGTTGCGGGCGGCAATTGGGCGGCGCACCAGATGGCCGTTGGCGATGTGAGCGGCTTCATGGGCAAATACGGCCTGAAGCATCGCGGCTGTTTTCATCTTCAGCAGCAGGCCGGAGTGGATGAAGATGCTGTTTTGATCGACAACAAAGGCGTTCAGTCTGCGATCGTCGATCACAAGGATATCTACCCGGCTGGGGCTAAGCCCGGCCGCTTTCAACACCGGGGCGGCCAGTTGATTGAGCGCATATTCGATATCCGGATCCCGCAGCAGCGAAAGTGCCCGCGCCGGGGTGGTGAGGGTCGCAGCCAGAAGGGCAACAAAAGCGAAGAGTCGGAGAAGATGCATTGACGGCAGTCGACTTTCCTGAGGCGTTTCGGCAGATTGCCATGATTGCACAATATAGCGAAACACGCATACCATTTGAATGTTTCGGGCGTTTCGATTTTAAGTCGTTTCTCAACTTAGACCCGAAACGCCTTGGTGAAACGCGGGCTGTCTGGATCCTAGTCTAGGAATAAACATATGCGGAACTCAAGCCGAAGCCAGGTTGATCCCTTTATCGTGATGGATGTGATGGAGGCTGCGCGTCAGGCCGAAGCTGAAGGCCGCCACATCATCCATATGGAAGTGGGGCAGCCGGGCACGCCAGCCCCGCAGGGGGCCCGAGATGCACTGGCGTCGGCAATGGACGCAGACGCCATGGGGTATACTGTGGCCCTGGGCCTGCCCGCCCTGCGCGCGCGGATCGCGCGTTTGTACGGGGAATGGTACGATATTGATCTGTCGCCGGAACGGGTGGTGGTCACACCGGGTTCGTCGGGGGCGTTCATACTGGCCTTTACGGCGCTGTTTGACACCGGCGACAGGGTCGGGATTGGCGCGCCTGGCTATCCCAGCTACCGGCAGATTTTGCGCGCGCTGGATCTGGTGCCGGTGGACATTGAAACAGCAGCGGAAAACCGCCTGCAACCGGTGGCGGCCGATCTGGAGGGGCTGGATCTGGCCGGTTTGATGGTGGCCAGCCCGGCGAATCCCACCGGTACGATGCTGGACCGCAACGCCATGGGCGCATTGATCGAGGCCTCAGCCGGGCAGGGGGCCAGTTTTATAAGCGACGAAATCTACCACGGTATCGAATATGAGGCCAAAGCGATCAGTGCACTTGAGATCACCGACGACTGTTATGTGATCAATTCCTTTTCAAAATATTTCAGCATGACGGGCTGGCGCATCGGTTGGATGGTGGTGCCCGAAGATCATGTGCGGGTGATCGAGCGGCTGGCACAGAACCTGTTTATCTGCCCGCCTCATGTGTCCCAGGTCGCCGCACTGGCAGCGATGGACTGCGACGCCGAACTGCAGGCCAACATGGCCGTTTACCGCACCAACCGCGCGCTGATGCTGGACGGCTTGCCGCGCGCGGGCTTTGACCGCATCGCCCCTCCGGACGGCGCATTTTATGTTTATGCCGATGTTCGTCACCTGACCGATGACAGCCGCGCCTTCGCCGCGGAAATACTGGAGAAGGCCGGCGTCGCGGTGACCCCGGGGCTGGATTTTGATCCGGTCCGGGGTCATGGTACAATCCGGTTTTCTTATGCCCGGGCGACCGCCGATATCGAAGAAGGCCTGAGGCGACTGGAGCGGTTCATGGCAGAGCGGCGCGCGCGGTGAGGCCGCAGAAGTTGAGTATTTCGGGAAAAATGAAAGCTGGTGCTGGTGCATTGTTGCCGGCTCTGGTGTAAACTGGCGTGAATAAGACCGGATGAACGGCGGATGAGCAGTATGATCAGGATATTTCTGGCGCTGATGCTGTGCGGGTGGGCTTTGATGGCCCCGGCGCAGGATTTCAGCGGCCTGGCACGGCTGGATGCGGCCCAAAGTGCCATCACTGACACACGGGGCGGCGTGCAGATCAGGCTGCGGCTAAGTCAGGGCGTGCCTTACCGGGTATATACGCTGGACGCGCCAAGACGTCTGGTGCTGGATTTTCGCGAAGTGAACTGGCAGGGCGCCGACCCGGAGGCTCTGGATCAGAGCATGGCGGTAACTGGCCTGCGCATGGGAACCTTCCGCGCCGGATGGTCGCGCATGGTGGTTGATCTGGACGGGGCCTATCTGCTGAAGACCACCGCGCTGGATCTGGAGGGCGCAACGGGGGCAGCCGATCTTGAAGTGATTTTGCACAAAGGCTCGGACGCCGAATTTACAGCGCGTGCCGGGGCGCCGAACCTGCCCGGCTGGGACCTGCCGGAGGGGAGTTCATCGCAGTTGAAACGCCCGCGCCAGCGTGGTGAAGACCCGCTGGTGGTGGTTCTGGATCCGGGCCATGGCGGCATCGACCCCGGTGCTGAACAGGGCGGGGCCACCGAAAAAGATCTGATGCTGATGTTTGCGCTGGAACTGAAAGAGGTGCTGGTCCGTGCGGGTGGCTTTGAGGTCGTGCTGACGCGCAGCGACGACAGCTTTGTCTCGCTGGAGCGGCGCGTGGCGCTGGCGCACAGGGCGGGGGCAGACGTGTTCGTGTCATTGCATGCAGACGCTTTGAGCGAGGGGCTCGCGCAGGGGGCCGCGGTTTATACGCTTTCTGAAAGCGCGTCGGACGCGGCCAGTGCCGCGTTGGCCGAACGTCACAACCGCGCCGATATGCTGGCCGGAGTCGACCTGAGTGGTAAAGATGACGTGGTGGCCGACGTGCTGATGGATCTGGCCCGGATGGAAACCCAGCCCCGCGCGGAAAAGGTGGCCGGGGAACTGCTGGCGGCATTGCAGGCCCAAAAGCTGAAACTGCATTCCCACCCGCTGCGCCATGCCGGATTTTCGGTGCTGAAATCCCCCGATATCCCTTCTGTGCTGCTGGAGCTGGGTTTTTTGTCGAGCGAACGGGATCTGCAGCAGCTGCGCGATCCGGCTTGGCGCGCGCGGATGGCGTCGGCTATTCGCGACGGTCTGAGTGCCTGGCGCCTCTCGGATGCAGCGTCGGCGGATCTGGTGCGGCACTGAACTTTGCGCGGAATGTGGCGCAGAATCTGGGCTTTTGGGTTTTGACCTGCGGACGCGGGATGCCTATATGAAAGACCTGTGATGATGTGGGGGCAGGTGTGCTCAGAGCTATACTAACCTTCTTTGGTACGATTTTCAGCTTGGTGACCTTGGCCATCATGTTGATTGCGCTGAGTATTGGCGCGATCTTTCACATTTATGGCAAAGATTTACCCAGCCACGAATCGCTGGCCAACTATACGCCGCCGACGATCAGCCGGATCTATTCCGGCGAGGGGCGGATCATCGATGAATTTTCGCGCGAGCGGCGGTTGTTCACCCCGGCCGAGGATATTCCCGATTTGGTAAAGCAGGCGTTTATTTCGGCCGAAGACAAAAATTTCTACACCCATCACGGCTATGATGCGCGGGGCATCGCAGCTGCGGTGGTTGAGGCTGTTCGCACCCGAGGGCGCGATGTGCGCGGGGCTTCGACCATCACCCAGCAGGTTATGAAGAACTTCCTGCTGTCCGGTGACCGCAAGATCGCCCGCAAGATCAAGGAAATCATCCTGGCCACCCGGATCGAGGAGACGTTGAGCAAGGAAAAAATCCTTGAGCTTTATATGAACGAAATTTTCCTGGGCCAGAACAGCTATGGTGTGGCCGCCGCCGCGCAGACCTATTTCAACAAACCCCTGCGCGATCTGGCCGCTCATGAGGCAGCAATGTTGGCTTCGATGCCGAAGGCGCCCAGTGATTATCATCCGGTGCGCGAAAAAAAGCGCTTGCTGACCCGCAGGAACTTTGTGCTGAAGGAAATGAAGGAAAATGGCTACATCACCCCTGCCGACTATGAGACAGAAGTAGCCCAGCCGTTGCGCAGCGTTCAGAACGGTGATTTCGAGCCCTTTGGAAAATCGCTGCCACCAAGAGATTATTTTACAGACGAAATTCGCCGCCAGCTGAGCCAGGATTTCGGCGAGGGTGAATTTTTTACCGGCGGGCTGAGCGTACGCGCGACGATTGACCCGGAACTGCAGATCGAGGCGGCCAATGCGCTGCAACGCCAGCTTGAGCAATATGACCGCAATCAGGGGCGTTGGCGCGGGACGGGCAAGACCCTGCCTGCCGAGGTGCTGGGCAACCGGCAGGACTGGCAAGAAGTGCTGGCCGCGCTGGATGTGGCCCGCGACATTGACCTGAATGGTAAGTGGTATCCGGCGGTGGTGCTGGAACTGGGTGACCAGCAGATGCGCATCGGCATTGACGGGGTCGAGGAAACCGAGGCCGAGCCGCATGTGGTGCCGCGCAAGGATATTGCCTGGCTGCCTGGCGATTTCGCCAAAACCTTCAAGCTGGGCGATGTCGTGCACGTGCGCCGGATGACTGACGATGACGGCGGGTTTATCCGCTGGACGCTTCGCCAAGTGCCCGAGGTGCAGGGCGGATTTGTCGCGATGGATGTCAACACCGGCCGGGTTTTGTCGATGCAGGGTGGGTTTTCCTATCAAAATTCGGTGTTCAACCGGTCGACGCAGGCCATGCGGCAGCCGGGATCCAGCTTCAAGCCCTTCGTGTATGCCGCTGCTCTGGATAGTGGCTATTCACCGGCCACGATCGTGATTGACGCTCCGATCGAGATCGACACACCACAGGGGCTGTGGCGGCCGCGCAATTCGTCGAACAAGTTCTATGGACCGACGCCCCTGCGCACCGGGATTGAACAGTCGCGGAACCTGATGACGATCCGGCTGGCACAAGAGGTGGGCATGGAAGTGGTCGCCGACTATGCCGAACGTTTTGGCGTATACGACAGTATGGGGCCGTTTCTGGCCAATTCTCTGGGTTCGGAAGAAACCACGCTTTACAAGATGGTGGCGGCCTATGCGATGTTTGCCAATGGCGGCGAAAGGGTTGAGCCGACGCTGGTGGACAGGGTGCAGGATCGCTATGGCAAGACAGTTTACCGCCACGATCAGCGAAAATGCACAAATTGCAATGATCCCGCCATTCCGCAATCACAAGGCCCGAGGATCGTGTCGAACCGCGAACAGGTGATGGATGCGGTTACCGCGTATCAGCTCACCTCGATGATGAAGGGGGTTGTCGATCGCGGCACCGCCTCGGGCTATGTAAAGCTGCCGGTGCCGGTGGCGGGCAAGACAGGGACAACCAATGATGCCCGTGATGTGTGGTTCATCGGCTTTACCAGCAATATCGTGGCAGGCTGTTATATCGGCTATGACCAGCCGCGCGGGTTGGGTCGGGGGGCTTACGGCGCTTCCCTGTGCGGGCCGGTGTTCCAGCAGTTTATGGAAAAGGCGATTGGGAAGTACGGCGGTGGACCGTTCAAAATACCACCCGGCGGGCATTTTATCAAAATTGACCGTTTCACCGGCGCCAGACTGTCCGACGAGGCGCAGGGTGATTACGTGGTCGCTGAATATTTCCGCGACGGCGAAGAGCCGATCTTTGGCATCATGTTCGACGGCGGCTTTGCCATGGGTAATGACCTTGAGCTTTTCAGCGTGGGCGGCAGCGATTCCGTTCGCGAAGTGACAACCTCGACCGGGGAAAAGGCAAAGGTTGGCGGCAAGGCCAGCTTTGGCTCCTTGAGTTCGGGCGGGTTGTATTAAGCCACGGCGGTGAAGGCGGGCAGCCAACCTGCAGGGTGCAAGTGATCTTGCCCGCCCCGGCGCGCTGCGCTATCACCCCCATCTGAGCAGCCAAGGAAACCGAAAATGCGCGCAGAGACCCAGAATCTGGTATCCGAAATCGAGAAATCGCTGGAGCTGTTGCGCCAGCGCATGGGTTGGGACACGGCCGCGCACAGGCTGGAAGAATTCAACGCCCGGGTCGAAGACCCCAATCTGTGGGACGACCCGGCCAAGGCTCAGAAACTGATGCGCGATCGTCAGAGCCTTGTGGATTCAATGGACACCCATAATGGCATTCAGCAAGAACTGAGCGACAGTGTGGAACTGATTGAAATGGGCGAGATCGAGGACGATGCCGAGATTGTCGCCGAGGCCGAAGCCAATTTGAAAAAGCTGGCCAAACGCGCCGCCGCCAAAGAGCTGGAAGCGCTGCTGAATGGCGAGGCGGATGCCAATGACACCTTCCTTGAGATCAATGCGGGTGCGGGCGGCACCGAAAGCTGTGACTGGGCCAACATGCTGGCACGGATGTATGTACGATGGGCGGAAAAGCATGGCTATACGGTTGAGTTGCAGTCCGAACAGCCAGGCGACGAGGCCGGGATCAAATCAGCGGCCTACAAGATCAGTGGTCACAATGCCTATGGCTGGCTGAAATCCGAGAGCGGAGTGCACCGTCTGGTGCGGATTTCGCCGTTTGATTCAGCTGCGAAACGGCACACCTCGTTTTGTTCGGTCTGGGTCTATCCGGTGGTCGATGACGATATCGAAATCGAGGTGAACCCCGCTGATATCCGTATCGACACCTATCGCAGTTCCGGCGCAGGCGGGCAGCATGTGAACACAACCGATTCAGCGGTGCGGATCACCCACCACCCGACGGGAATTGTGGTGACTTCCTCGGAAAAATCACAGCACCAGAACCGGGATATCGCCATGAAGGCGCTGAAATCGCGGCTTTACCAGATGGAGTTGGACCGCCGGAACGAGGCGATCAACGAGGCGCATGAAAGCAAGGGGGACGCAGGCTGGGGTAACCAAATCCGGTCCTACGTGCTGCAGCCTTACCAGATGGTCAAGGACCTGCGGACAAATCATGAAACCAGCGATACCAAGGGGGTACTGGACGGCGATCTGGATCCGTTCATGGCGGCGACGCTGGCGATGAACGTGAGCGGTAAGAGCCGTGCCGAGGCGCAGGGCGAGGAATAGCAGGGGGTGTTGCCCCCCAGGTTGAAATGCAGGTAAATTTCAACGCGTCCCAGGATATTTTTGGCAAGAAGAAACAGGGCTTTGTTTCTGTTGGCTGTCGCTTTAGCCTGAGGTCATGGATGATATTCTGAACATGGCGGCGGGGGCGCAAGCCGCATTGATTGCGGCAGGGCGTCTGAGCGCACAAGACCTGATGCGTGCGACGCTTGAACGGGTTGCGGCGGTGAACGGACCGCTCAATGCAATTGTGTCCCTGCGGGACGGCGACGCGTTGCTGGCCGAGGCGCGGGCGGCAGATGATGCGCAGGCTTCGGGCCCGTTGCATGGCTTGCCCATTGCGATCAAGGATCTGGCCGACGCGGCCGGTTTGCCAACCTCGCAAGGCTCGCCCCTGTTTGCTGGTCAGATCGCCGCCAGAGATGACCTGCATGTGGCGCGGCTGCGCAAAGCCGGGGCTATTATCATTGGTAAAACCAATACCCCCGAATTTGGCCTGGGCAGTCATACCTACAACCCGGTGCATGGAGTAACCGGCAACCCGTACGATCCAAAGCTGTCTTGTGGCGGATCGTCCGGCGGCGCGGCCGTGGCGCTGGCGACCGGCATGCTTTCGATCGCAGACGGATCCGACATGATGGGCAGCCTGCGCAACCCGGCGGGCTGGAACAATGTTTACGGTTTGCGCCCCAGCTGGGGCCGCGTTCCGGCAGAACCCGAGGGCGATACGTTTCTGCATCAGCTGTCGACAAATGGACCGATGGCGCGTTGCCCCAGCGATCTTGCTTTGTTGTTGGATGTCATGTCCGGCCCCGACCCACGCCAGCCGCATGGCATGCCACCTGAAAGCTTTAGTCCGCTCAGCGACGAGGTGAAAGGCAAACGCATTGGCTGGCTGGGAGATTGGGGCAAGGCCTGCTCGTATGAGGCAGGTATCCTGCCGTTGGTGGAAGACGCGTTTCAGGTATTTGAGGGGCTGGGCTGCGTTGTGGATGCAATTGCGCCCCCCTTTTCGAGCGAAGCGTTGTGGGACAGCTGGATCACGTTGCGTAGCTGGAGTGTTGGTGCATCCCTGGCGCCGTTACTGGACAGCGGACGGCTGAAGCCCGAAGCGGTATGGGAGGCTGAACGGGGCCAGGCCCTGTCGGCAATGGACGTGCACCGCGCCAGTGTGTTGCGGTCCGACTGGTTCGGCTGTGCGGCGCAGCTTTTTGATCGCTATGATGCATTGGTGTTGCCGACGGCGCAGGTCTGGCCCTTTCCTGTGGACCGGAGTTATCCGACCGAGATCGCAGGCCAGAAGATGGATACCTATCACCGCTGGATGGAGGTGGTCATCCCCGCCAGCCTGATTGGCCTGCCTGCGGTGGCGGTGCCCGCGGGTTTTGGCGCGCAGGGTCTGCCGATGGGAATGCAGTTGATCGGGCGGCGCGGCGATGACATTGGGCTGCTGGAGCTGGCCCAGGCTTATCATCTGGCCACCGAGTGGCCGCAGAACAGACCGCCAGGGTAAAGTTGAACCGAAGTTACATGTTTGAGAGCGGACGCGGGTTGGCTAACCTGACCTTTCAATAATGGAGAAGCCACGTATGCCAGCGAGCCAGATCAAGGAACAGGGTGTGCCCCCCATGGGGACGGTCAGCTTTGCCATGCTGTCCGAGGCGCTGCGCCGGGGATGGTCTGACATGCGCCGGGCCCCCCGCTATGCAGTGATTTTTGCCGGGGTCTATGTGCTGCTGGGGCTGGCCATGGCCGCAATTACATGGGCGACGGGGCAAAGTTACTGGCTGATCTTTGCGGCAGTCGGCTTTCCGCTGTTCGGCCCGTTTGCAGCGGTGGGGCTATATGAGGTCAGCCACCGACTGGATCAGGGTCTGCCGCTGGACAATCCGGATATTTTTGGCGTCATCGCACATCAACGGCGGCGGCAGCTACCGTCGATCTGCGTGATTATCATCATGGTTTTTCTGTTCTGGTTCTTTCTGGCGCATATGATCTTTGCACTGTTTCTTGGCCTGTCAACGATGACCAATATATCGACCTCATTTGATGTTTATTTCACTGCAGAAGGGTTGAGCATGCTGGCCGTCGGCACCGTTGTGGGGGGGCTGTTTGCGCTGCTGCTTTACATGATTACCGTCATCGCCCTGCCGCTATTGCTGGACCGCGAGGTCGATTTCGTGACAGCAATGATCACAAGTTTTCAGGTGGTGGCCCATAACCCGGTGCCGATGCTGGCCTGGGGGGCGTTTATTGCCGCGATGACCTTTGTTGCGATGGTGCCGGGGTTTCTGGGCCTGTTCATCACGCTGCCCCTGTTTGGCCACGCCACATGGCACCTTTACCGGCTGATCTGCGAGGCTGGCAAAGACCCCGACAGCGCCGAGGCCAGCAGATCATAGACCAGCCGGATGCGGCGGCTGGTGTGCAGTTCGCGGTGGGTGGTCAGCCAGATGGGCACCTCAAAAGGGGGCAGGTCGGGCAGGATGCGTTCGACATCGGGGGTGGTCTGTGCGACTTCGTCCATCATCACGCCGATACCAAGGCCATGACGCACCATTTCCCATGCGACGACGCCGCTTTCCGAGATCAGTTTGAAGTTCTGCCGGGTCAGTGAAAGCCCAATACTGTTCAAGCCGGTGATCAGCCGCTCGTCGGTGCCAAAGCCTATAAAACAGGCATCATTGAGATCATCGGCACAGGTTGGGCGGCCATGGCGCGCGATCCAGCGGGGGCTGGCGTAAATACCGGCAGTGCTGTCACGCACGTGCCGCGTGATCAGCTCGGCTTCGGTAGGCCGGACATGGCGTATGGCGATATCGGCCTCGCGCCGGCGCAGATCACTAAGGGCACTGGTGGCCACGACCTCAACCTCAATCCCCGGGGCGGTGTCGCGCAGTTGGTGCAGAATCGGAGGAAGAATATGGGCCCCCCAGACATCGCTGGCGCTGATGCGCACCTGACCCTCGATCACCTGACTGCGCCCGGACGCGGCCAGAGATATCCGGCCTGCCGCCTCGCCCATGGCGCGGACATGATCCAGCAGCTCCAACCCCGAGGGCGTGATTTCAAGCCCGCGGCCGACCCGTTCGAACAGGACAACCCCCAGCGAAGTTTCAAGCGCGCTGATCTGGCGGCCAAGCGTGGGTTGCGACTGGCCCAAAGCCTGGGCGGCGGCGGACAGTGAACCTTCCTCGACCGTCGCCAGAAAGGCGCGAACCTGATTCCAGTCAAAGCTGATGGCGTTCCAATTCATGCATAATTGCATAAATGAAATATAAAAATATGCAATTTTAATGTAGCTCCAACCAGTTTAGAGCAGGCCCATCCGAAGGAGATATACCATGACCGCCGACGCTACATTCTGGGACAGGATTGCTGTCAAATATGCCGCCCGCCCGATCAAGGACATGACTGCCTATGAAAAGACCATGGCGCGCACCCGTGCCTGGTTGGGGGCGCAAGATAACGTTCTGGAACTGGGCTGTGGGTCGGGCTCGACCGCGCTGCTTCTGGCGCCGGATCTAGGTAAGATCACGGCCACGGATATTTCTGGCGGAATGATCGCAATCGGCAAGGAAAAAGCTGCGGCACAGGGTGCCTCGAACATCGAATTTATGCAAGCCACCACTCACGACCCCCGCCTGTTGCCGGAAAGCTATGACACTGTTCTGGCCTTCAATCTGTTGCATTTGATTGAGGATCTGGATCAGTCGCTGAGCCGGGTGCATACCCTGTTGCGGCCCGGCGGCCTGTTCATTTCGAAAACCGTTTGTCTGGGCAATGCGCTGCATTTCAAGGCGATGGTCTGGGTTATGCAGAAATTTGGACGCGCACCGTTTGTGCGCTTCATGGATGTGCCGGAGCTGGAGGCCGCGCTTGGCTCAAAAGGGTTCGAAATCGTTGAAACCGGGAATTATCCGGCCAAACCGATCAGCCGCTTTATCGTAGCGCGTAAAATCTGACGGGGCTTGATACGATCTAAGCTTCGCGCCCGTGCGTTTTCAGGCGCGCATGCAAATCGCGCGCCTGAGGCACACCGGCCTCAAGCGCGAAAATGTAGGCATGTGTCAGGAAAAAGCAGGACGCGTCCAGATCGTTGGCTGTATCCGCAGCCTGCGTATAGAGCCGGATCAGCGCCTCCTGATCATGTGCTTCATGCGCTGCAATCATTTGCGCATCAAGATCTTTCATTCGGCCGCCTTTGCCAGTGCCCTGTAGGTTTCAACCTTGCCTGCCACCCAATCGTGAAAGCAATGCGTGGGGCTGTCCATCACCGGCGAGAACCGGCCACCGTCAAACTGATCGGCGTGGCGGCCCTTTTGCATGCCTTCGACAACAAAGATGTCTTCCTCGAAAACGGTTTTCCACAGCTGGCTGTTGCGCTGGCGCAACCCGCCGTCGCTGTCAGGGATGGAATAATAAAGGTGGACATGCTCGACCGTTTTTTCGGTGCTTTTGGCCTCGAGGATGATCGCAAAGGCATGATCACGATGCACCCCCAGCAGGACGTTGGGGTAGACCGCAACATATTCGGCCTGCTCGTTCCATTTGCTGCCTACCTCGGAAAAATCGGGGAATTTCTCGCCGTTTTCATTGGTCAGCTGCCGATATACCATGGTGCCCTGACCCGAAAACTGGCCGGGCTTTTCGATATGGTAATGATCTTCCAGACGCGAATAGCTGTTCAGGCCCGGATGGACCCAGGGCAGGTGATAGCTTTCGCAATAGTTTTCGACCGCGAGTTTCCAGTTGGTGTTGACCTCAAGCGTGAACTTGCTGTCCGCTCCGCCGTGATAGACCGGCTGCTCGAAATCGGCCCAGCGTTTGATCAGGTCGGCATGGACATCCTCGAACGCCGGGGCATCCCCCGAGACGTTGATCCAGACAACATCGCGCCAGATATGGCTGCGTACCTCATTGAGACCCAGATCGTCACGTTTGATCGCCTCGTGGGTGTTGTGGCCGGGGCCACCCACATGCGGCGTGCTGACCAGCTTGCCTTTGGTCGAGTAACACCACGAATGATAGGGGCAGCGAATGGCACCTTCGATCTTGCGCGGCTCTTCCACCAGAATCATGCCGCGGTGACGGCAGATGTTCTGGAATACCCGCACATCGCCATCCTTGTCGCGCAGCAGCAGCAGCGGCATGCCCAGAAATTCGATCGGTTTGGCATCTCCCGGTTCGGGCACATCGGCGGCGACGGCCAGACCGGCCCACTGCGAATAAAGCAGCGCGTGCTTTTCTTCCTGAAACACGCCGGGGTCGATGTAATGGGCGTTCGGAAGGCCATTGGCCTTTTCAACGCTGGTGCGGACATTGGACAGGTCTGTGACGGTTTGTGTCATTTGCGTCTCCTGGGTGACAGTGCGGATACCCAAAGCAGGAATCAACGAAATGAAACCGCCAATAGGCGACGCGAGTTGTCTTTTGGCGACAAGAACCGATTACCGGAATTCCTGGTCCAGGCGGAGCAGGCGGGCATGGAACTCCGGAACATCCTCCAGGTCGACCAACCCGGCCATGCGTGCGGTTTTCATGATGGTTTCGCGGTCGTTGCCCAGGTGTTCATAAACCATCCGTGTGGCGCGTCGTCCGGTGACCTTTTCGCGCACCGTACGGGTGGCATAGCCTTCCCAGATATTTGACTGGAAGGAAGTCTCGGGCGTGAGAAAATTAAACGAACACGACATCGAATTCCGATGCGCGACGATGGCAATGATGCCCTCTTCCTGCCGCATGACAGGCCCGCGAAACTCGCGGTTCCGGTTTGACGTCGACAGGCCCTGTTTGCGCAGCGCCTGCTGCGGTTCATACCCGCGCAGGAAAGTATATCCGCCATCGCGCAATACATAGACAAGGCCGATGGCAAAACGGCTGTCGTCGATAAAGCTGCGCCGGACAAAGCGGTAAAAACCGTTCGGGAAAATCGACGCCGGCACATCCGAGGGCTCTGTGCCAAAATATCCTTCAAGTACGGGGTGGGTCAGCAGATCAAAAGAGGTGGGGCCTAAAGTATCAACCGGTTCAAGCAAGATGCGCGCGTCGACGCCGAAGAATGCGCATATCTGATGCAGGATATCCGGCCTGGGAAAGCTTTCGCCTGAAAGGTATCGGTTGAACTGGGTGCGGTTTATTCCCAGTTCGCGACACAGCGCTGCAACCGAAGGGTACCCGGCGCTAAGCGTGCGTAGGTTTTCGCCGAAGATACTTCGCAATTCTACCGGGTCACGATGGCGGCTTGCGCCCGGTTCAAATGTTTTCTTACCCAAGATTCGCTCATTTATTGCAGAATACAGCCCAGAATAGCAGGGGTTCTATCGGTGTTTGCGTGGAATGAACAGTGGAAATGACGCTAGTTGGCGTCACATTGGCGCCGGTCTGACACAAATTTCATGAACCAGAGTCCATAATAAACATGTAGTTATGTGACGGGACCAACGAAACGCGTTCTGTCAAAAAAATAAACCTTGGGGATCAAATGTACGGCGTCATTCTATGGAGCGACCAGAATAACAAGCGCGCAGTGATCTGGTGCGAAGATCACGGTGACCTGGCCTTTTATAAAAGCAAACAGAAGGATGAATTTCTCGATAACTGGTGTGATCCAGGCGATCTGGTGCGATTTGATATCGAAGAAGACGGGGAAATGCGACTGGCCAGCAATCTGAGTTTGGTGGCTGCTGATGAATACCCGACACTCGCCCGCCACCTGAAACAGGCCAGTGCCGCCCCCGTTTCAGCCGTGGCCCCATCCGCAGATGCTGCCCACTATCCCGAAGAGGATAAAATCGTCCCTTTCGCCGCCGTCACCGAAAATGCCATGACCAAGGTCTGTCCGAAACAGTATAAAGCCCTCTGAGCAGGGGATCAGTGGCCACGGAGAAGGGCGGCCACACCGGTACGGGCGATCTCAATCAGGCCCAGCGGGCGCATCAGTTCGGCAAAGGCGTCGATCTTTTCCGGCGCGCCGGTCAGCTCGAATACGAAACTGTCCAGGGTGCTGTCCACCGCATTGGCGCGGAAAATATCCGCCAGCCGCAGCGCCTCGACCCGTTTGTCGCCCTCGCCGCAAACCTTCAGCAGCGCCAGTTCGCGCTCGACCGATGGACCTTCAACCGTCAGGTCGTGCACCTCATGCACCGGCACAATGCGGCCCAGTTGGGCCTTGATCTGTTCGATCACCTGCGGCGTGCCGGTGGTGACAATGGTGATCCGGCTGCGATGACCTTCATGGTCGATCTCGGCCACGGTCAGACTGTCGATGTTGTAACCGCGTCCGGAAAACAGGCCGATGACCCGCGCCAGTACGCCGGGCTCGTTTTCCACCACCACGGCCAGCGTATGCGCCTCGACCACATCCGAGAATGTGGGGCGCAGGTTATAAGCCGAATGCTTGGTCGAGCCTTTTTTGATTTTTAGAGCAGACATATCATTTTTCCCTTTTCTGGCGGTATGGCACCGGAATTTTCAAAAAATTCCGGTCCGTTTTCTTTCAAAGAAAACGGCGCGTCACACCATCACAGCCCCTTTTGATCCAATTGCATCCTTGGTCGAGGCCTCGCCCAGCAACATCTTGTTATGCGGCTCGCCTGACGGGATCATCGGGAAACAGTTTTCGTGCTTTTCCACCAGACAATCGAAAATCACCGGCCCGTCGTAATTCAGCATCTCCATGATCGCATCGTCCAGATCATCGGGATCCTTGCAGATAATGCCCTTGGCGCCAAACGCCTCGGCCAGTTTCACGAAATCCGGCAGCGCCTCGGACCAACTGCTGGAATAGCGCTCGCCGTGCAACAGCTCCTGCCATTGGCGAACCATGCCCAGACGTTCGTTGTTCAGGATGAACTGCTTGACCGGCAGGTGGTATTGCATCGCCGTGCCCATTTCCTGCATGTTCATCAGCCAACTGGCCTCGCCCGCGACATTGATCACCAGGCTGTCGGGGTGCGCCATCTGCACACCAATCGACGCCGGAAAGCCGTAGCCCATCGTACCCAGACCGCCTGATGTCATCCAGCGATGCGGATCGTTAAAGCCAAGGTACTGAGCTGCCCACATCTGATGCTGGCCCACTTCAGTGCAGATATAGCGATCATGATCCTTTGTCAGCGCCTCAAGACGGCTGAGGGCATATTGCGGTTTGATGACCTTGCCGTTTTGCTTGAAGGCCAGACAGTCGACCTTTTTCCAGTCTTCAATCTTGGCCCACCATTTGGCAATCGCCTCGCGGTTTACCTTGCGGCCGCGGGATTTCCAGACCTTGAGAATATCCTCAAGCACATGGGCAATGTCACCAATGATCGGGATATCGGTCTTGATGACCTTGTTGATCGAACTGGGGTCGATATCAATGTGCGCTTTGATCGAGTTGGGGCTGAACGCATCCACGCGGCCGGTGATCCGGTCGTCAAACCGTGCGCCGATGTTGATCATCAGATCGCAATCGTGCATCACCATGTTCGCCTCGTAGAGGCCATGCATGCCCAGCATCCCGATCCAGCGTTCACCATTGGCGGGATAGGCGCCCAGCCCCATCAGCGTGCTGGTAATCGGGATGCCCGTGGCCTCGACCAGTTCGCGCAGCAGTTGGCTGGCGGCCGGGCCTGAATTGATCACGCCGCCACCTGTGTAGAACACCGGTCGTTTGGCGGTTTCCAGTGCTGCAACCAGTTCGGTGATCGCCTCCATGTCGCCTTTGACCTGCGGTGCGTAGTGGCTGGTGCGGGCCTTTGTCGGCGCGGTGTAGTCTGCGCTGGCAAACTGAACGTCCTTAGGGATATCGACCAGAACCGGCCCGGGTCGGCCTGTCGTCGCAACATGAAACGCCTGGTGCAGGGTTTCGGACAGTTTGCTGGTGTCGCTGACCAGCCAGTTGTGTTTGGTGCAGGGGCGGGTGATGCCCACGGTGTCGGCCTCCTGAAAGGCATCATTGCCGATCATGAAGGTAGGCACCTGACCGGTCAGGACCACAATCGGGATACTGTCCATCAGCGCATCGGTCAGCCCGGTTACCGCATTGGTGGCGCCGGGGCCCGAGGTGACAAGCACAACACCGGGTTTCCCGGTCGAGCGCGCATAGCCTTCGGCGGCATGCACCGCGCCCTGTTCGTGGCGTACAAGGATGTGGCGGATGTCGTTTTGCTGGAACACCTCGTCATAAATCGGCAGCACAGCGCCGCCGGGGTATCCGAATACGACTTCCACGCCCTGATCCTTGAGGGCCTGGACTACCATTTTCGCTCCGGTCATCTGACGTGTCATCTGCTTGCTCCGTTCATGACATCAATTCTCACACACATAAAAAAGCCCCCGATTTTTCGGGGGCGCATGGGGTACCTGTAGGGTGTCCGTTACCGGCCCATGCGCCATTTGCCTACAAGTACGACTAGCGTTTTCACCAACGCGACTCCTTTGCTGCGTGCGCGAGACATTATGGGCGGTGGAAAGGGGCGTCAACCCGGTACTGCCGATAAAATGTCGCAAAATGGGGTGAAATCTTTGCATTTGTTGCGCAGATCACCCGAATTTCGCGAATCTTCTGGTGAAACGCGGGCCTCGGGCCAGTTGCGGGTCGCGAATTATTGATTTTGGAGTCACTGTTGCCGGTTCGTATGCTCAGCGCCGGAAGCACGTCAGCCCGGCCCGTCAAAATAGAAAGGGACATATCCACGGTTGGGTCTGATTTGTGCAGGTCGGTCGCGGTCAAAGAATTGGACAGGAGATCAGAATGTTGAAATGCGAAATTACATTATTGGCCAGTGCGATTTTGGTGACAAGCCTTTCGGCAGCGCAGGCGCAGGAGCATCTGATGGGGTTTTTCGTGACCAGCGTCGGAGTGGGCGATGGCGGAAACCTGGGCGGGCTGGAGGGTGCGGATGCGCATTGCAACACGCTGGCCACTGCGGCAGGATCAACCGGACGCGAGTGGCGCGCCTAAATCTGCACGCCTGTACCCTGCAGCACACCATGCTCTAGGGCATAGCGTGTCAGTCCCGCGGTGCTGGAAATTCCCAGCTTGCGTTTAATGTTCTTGCGGTGGGTTTCCACGGTACGCACCGAGATATCCAGGGCCAGGCCGACCTCTTTGTTCGATTTGCCCTGCGCCAGTTGCAGCAGGATGGTCTGTTCGCGGTTGGTCAGCTGTTCCCGGTCCGACCGGTCATAGGGGGCAAGCGAACCTTTGGCGCCGGTGCACAGATAGCGTTGCCCGGCCATAACCGCGTCAATGGCGCGCTTGATTTCATCCGTGGGCACATCTTTAAGCACATAACCCACCGCCCCGTGGCTGAGGGCCGAGCTGATATATTCCGGGCTGTCATGCATTGACAGGATCAGGATTCGCGTATCGGGGCGGCGTTCGAGAATGATTTCAGTGGTCGACAGCCCGCCGATACCCGGCATGTTCAGATCCAGCAGGATCACATCCGGGTCCAGTGCGGCGACCTGATCAATGATGCTTTGCCCATCAGAGAGGTTGGCGATCACCTTGACGTCGTCATAGCTTTCCAGGATCGACTGGATGCCTTCGGCCACCATCGGGTGATCATCCACGATCACAATGCGAACAGGTGTTTTTGTCATGCGCTGGCCTTTGCGTCGTTGTCATTCTTGTCTTGAGGCGGCAGCAGGTGGGTCAGGGGCACTTCGGCGGTGATCACCGTGCCGGTCTTGCTGGATAGTACCCTAAGCGTGCCATCCAGTTGCTCGACGCGTTCCTGCATGTTGCGAAGGCCCAGCCCGCTGCCGGGGGCCTTGTCGGCCTGTTCGTGATCCAGCCCGATACCATTGTCGGCGATCCGCAGCGTCGCCCCCCTGGCGTGGCCGCGCACGTCGATCGAAACCTGGCTCGCACCGGCGTGGCGTTCGACATTTGTCAGCGCTTCCTGTGCCACACGGTACAGTGCAATCTTGGCCTCATCATCCAGACGGTTGCGAAACACAACGGTGCTGAAATCGGTTTTGATGCCGGTGCGGTTACCGAAATCCTCGGCCAGGGCTTTCAGCGCTGGGCCAAGCCCCAGATCATCCAGCGCGCCGGGGCGCAGATCGCGGCTGATGCGGCGAACCTCCTGAATGGCGCCTGACAAATGGGTAATGCCACGATCCAAGGTTTCGCTGGCGCGTTTATCGCCCACGTCCAGTCGCCGTCTGGCGGTGTCCAGCGCATAGCGCACGCCGACAAGGATCTGGCTGATCCCGTCGTGCAATTCGCGCGCCACGCGCCCGCGCTCTTCTTCCTGGGCGTCAAACACCCGCTGGGTCAGCTTTTTCAGCTTGGCATCGGCCAGCCGACGTTCGCGTATGTTGATGAAAAGGCCTGATGTGAAGACCAGCAACAACGCTGCAAGCGTAATTGCGCCAATATAAAGAAAGGTGCGTTGAATCCGGGTTTCGACCTTTTCGCGCGCGGCAGCGACAGTGGCAACCACATCGTCGATGAAGACGCCCGTTCCCACGACCCACCGCCAGTCCTGAAGGCCGATGACATAGGTGACCATTTGTGCCGACTCGCCTGTGCTGGGCTTGGTCCACTCATAGGTGTGATAGCCACCACCCGAACGTGCCAACCGGACAAGTTCGTTGGTTATGGGTTCGCCATGGGCATCGGTCATGCCGGTCCAGTTGCGGCCGATCAGGTCGGTACGGCGCGGGCTGACAAGATTGTTGCCGTCATAGTCGTAGACAAAGAAATAGCCATCCTGACCATAGAGCATGCCCGATAGAATCTGCGTAACTTCCAGCATGGCAGCTTCGTCATCGGGGGCAGCCCGGCCGTAAATGTTGATAAAGGCCGTGCGCGCAATCGACAGATAGTTTTTCAGTTCGGCACGTTTGGCATCAATCAATTGGGTTTCCAGGGTGCGTATTTCCTGTTCGGCCAGTTGCCGGGATTGCAGTGCGACAAGCACGGAAATTGCCACCGCTGCCAGGATCAGTGGCAGGGTCGCCGTCAGAAACAGTTTCTGGCCATAGTTCAGACGAAAACGGTCGCGCAAGTTCTGCATGGCAAAGCGATACGGCGAATCGCTGGCGATTCCCAGCATCTCGTGATTTGCGATGTTTGCGGCTCAGCGCTCGGGCGGTGTCCAGTCGGCATCGGGGACGTTGCGTCGCCGTAGCCGGATCGCAAGCCCAAGGGCCACACCGACGCCGATGGCCACTGTCAGGTCGGCCACGACAGTCAGCACCATGGTCAGCAGCAAAAGCAGCTTGTCAGATCGGCGCGCTGCCAGATGTTGGCGCCATTTATGCGGCTCGCTCATGTTCCATGCGGTCAGGATCAGCAGTGCCGAGAGCGCGGGCAGGGCGAAATATCCCGCCAGCGGGGCTGCCACCATCATCACCAGCAAAAGTGTCATCGCATGCACCAGCCCGGCCACAGGTGTTTTGCCCCCGGCCTGCACATTGGTCGCCGTGCGCGCAATCGCTCCGGTCGCTGGCAAACCGCCAAACAGGGCCGAGCCTATATTGGCAAAGCCCTGTGCCAGCACCTCTGCATTGGGCCGGTACCTTCCTCCGGACATCCGGTCGGCTACGGTGGCTGACAGCAGGGATTCGACGCCGGCCAGAAAGGCGATCACGAGGGCCGAGGGCAAAAGCTCGGTTATGCGGTCAGGGCTGATGGTTGGTATCCGGGGCAGGGGCAGGCAATCAGGCAGGGCGCCAAACCGGGAATAGAGTGTGTCCACGGGCAATGACAGGAACGCCACCGCAGCCGAGCAGATGGCTAGTGCCAGGATCAGTCCCGGATAGCGCGGCGCGGCCCGGCGCAGGGCGATGATCAGGATCATCGCTATCAGCCCCACACTAAGTGCCGCAGGGTTCACCGTGGCCCGTGCAGCCCATAGAGCTGTGATTTTTTCAAAAAAGTCCGCAGGCAGGGTCTCGGCTGTAAGACCAAACAGGTCCTTTAACTGGCTGGTGGCGATAATGATTGCTATACCAATGGTAAAACCGTCAATCACCGCCTCGGGAATGTGGCGCACCAGACTGCCGAATTTGAAATAACCCGCAATCAGCAAAATCACCCCTGCCATAAGCGTGGCCAGTACCAGACCATCATAGCCGTATTCGGCAATGACACCGAACACAACGACAATGAACGCGCCTGTTGGTCCGCCGATCTGCACCCGGCTGCCGCCCAGCAAAGAGATGATGAAACCTGCAACCACTGCCGTGGTCAGCCCGGTCGCCGGGTCGGCACCAGACGCGATTGCAATCGCAAGGCTGAGTGGCAGTGCCACCATCGCAACGGTAACACCCGCAATCAGGTCTGCCCTGAAAAGGGCAGAGGTATAGGTTGGCAGCGTTGAAAGTAACTTGGGCTTCATGATTGTGCAGAAAGCGACGGGAATGCGCCAATTGCAAGCGTATATAGAAGGTAAAAGAACATTTGATCGAGAGGTTAGACCCGGATTGTGCGTATTTTCGCGTTGATCTACGCAGTAGTCGGTATTCCCAACATCATAATCTCACGTTAGGCTATGATCACTTGCAACGATCCGCGTGTGGCTTTGACGTGCTGTGCGCTTCACTAATTCTGGGAGGAAAATCCATATGGATCGTCGTTCTTTTCTAAAAAATACAGCTCTGGGTGGCACCGCCGCTGCGGCATCTACGCTGGCGGCACCGGTTTATGCACAGGGCAAACGTACGCTGACCATGGTCACCACGTGGGGCCGCGGTCTGGCGGGTGTGTTTGACGCAGCGCAAAAATGTGCAGACAACATCAATGCCATTTCTGACGGCCAACTGACCGTCGAAGTCAAAGCCGCAGGCGAGCTTGTGGGCGCGTTCGAAGTGTTTGACGCTGTGACCGCCGGTCAGGCTGACATGTATCACGGGGCTGACTATTACTTTGTCAACCAGCACCCCGGTTTCGCGTTCTTTACCGGCGTGCCTTTCGGTATGACCGCGACCGAGCTGAACAACTGGTATTACCATGGCAATGGCATGGCTATGCATGACAAGCTGGGCGAAATCTTTGGCCTCAAGTCGTTCCTGGGTGGCAACACCGGTACGCAGGCCGGTGGCTGGTTCGCCAAAGAGATCAAGGGCCCCGAAGATTTCAACGGTCTCAAATTCCGCATGCCCGGACTGGGCGGCAAAGCCTTGGGGCATATGGGCGCAAGCGTTCAGAACATTCCTGGCGCCGAAGTGTATCAGGCGCTGGCCTCGGGTGCGATTGACGGCACCGAGTGGATCGGCCCCTGGGCGGATGAAAAGGCTGGTTTCCAGGAAATCACCAAGTTCTACTACACCGCCGGTTTCCACGAACCTGCGGCGGGTCTGACCCTGGCAACGAACCGTGAGGTCTTTGAAAGCCTGACGCCGGCACAACAGGCCGCTGTCGAGATCTCGGCCGGTCACGCCAACGTCTGGAACCTCAGCCAGTACCTGATGAACAACGGTGCGGCGCTTGAGCGTCTGAAAGCCGGTGGTGTGAACGTGCTGGAATTCCCCGACACCGTCTGGGATGCCATGGGCTCCGCCAGCCAGAAAGTCTATGACGAGTTCATGGGCGACGACCTGTTCAAGGAAATCTACGACGATTACATGGCGTCGATGAAAGCCTCGTCCGGCTGGCTTACCGCGTCTGTTGGTGCCTACCGCGCCCAGCGTGACCGTGTTCTGGGGTAACCCCGGCCTGCACTGATCAACAACTGGTCCCGGTTCAGACCGGGGCCAGTTCAACGAAGCGATGGGCTAAAAGGCCCGCTAACATGGGCGTGGGGGAACGATGCTGGACGCAATTGTCTGGGTTTTCCAGAATATCGGCCTGGCTTTCTATAATCTTGGATATGCGCTGACCCATCCGCAGCTGTGGCTGGACTGGTCCGACAAGACCTCGATCATGCGCTTTGTCTATTATGGCGGTTCGGTTGAATTTTTCTTTGTGGTGTTCACTACCTTTCTGGTGTTCACCGCCATCGGCTTGTGGAAAAACGAATTCATGTGGGGCTGCGTGCGCGTCCTTGAAGGTTTTGCCAATACGGTCGGACGCACCGTGGCCTGGGTTGGCCTTTTGATGGTTCTGCAACAGATCATCATCGTCTTTATCCAGCGCATTTTTGCACGGCCGGACATTGTGTTCGGCTTTGGTATCCCGCTGCAGTTCGACATCAGCTGGTATGCAGAAGAACTTAAACTTTACAATGCCTTGGTGGTCTGTCTTTGCGCAACCTACACCTTTGTGCAGGGCGGTCATGTCCGCGTTGATCTGGTCTATTCCGCCGTCAGTTTCCGCACCAAGCGGGTCATCGACATGTTCGGCAGTCTGATCTTCATGATGCCGGTGGCGGTGCTGACTTGGATGTACGGCTGGTATTTCATGTGGCGTCACCTGATCACGCCGAACCCGTCGGCCAGTGATACGCTGGAGCGGCTGATCCTCAAGGCCCGCGCGGTGCGCTGGAATGTCGAAACCATCGGGTTCAGCCCGAATGGATTTAACGGCTATTTCCTGTTCAAGATCTTGCTGATTTCCTTCACCGCAATGGTCTTTCTGCACGCCGTGGCGTTTTTCTACCGCTCGTACCTTGAGTGGAAAGAGGGCCCGGAAAGTGAAAACAAATACCTCGACAGGGACAGCCTTGGCGAAGGTGAAGAAGCCTATGAAGGCACACATTAAGGGGACTTTGGGACATGCTATTGGGACTTGATGGCGTCGAGATCGGCCTGATCATCGTCTTCCTGTGCCTTTTCGGGGGCATTCTTTCGGGCTTTCCGGTGGCCTTTGCTATCGGCGGTGCGGGCATAATTTCTTTCGGGATCATTGCCGCGCTGGATAGTGCCGGTCTGCTGATCCATCAGGCGATTGACACCTCAAGCGAGGCGTTCAATGCGATTGTCGCCACCGGGGTCAAACCGGAAACCATATCGGTCTTCCGATACCCGGATCTGCCGCGTATCGCCCAGCCTGTGTTTGAACGCGGCTGGGAAATCGCGATGGACCGCAACGTGTCGTTTATCGTGAACCGCATGAACGAGCGCGTTCTGGCGGGGGCATCAATTGAAACGCTGCTTGCGGTGTTGATGTTCGTGTTGATGGGAATCACGCTGGAGCGCTCAAAAATCGCCAATGACCTGCTGACAACCATGGCGCGCGTCTTTGGCCCGCTGCCGGGTGGTCTGGCGGTTTCAGTTGTGGTTGTGGGCGCGTTTCTGGCTGCCTCAACCGGTATCGTCGGGGCTACTGTGGTTACCATGGGCCTGCTGAGCCTGCCGACCATGCTGCGCAACGGCTATAGCCCGCAGATTGCGACCGGTGTGATTGCGGCCTCGGGTACCCTTGGCCAGATCATTCCGCCTTCGATCGTGATTGTTCTTTTGGGTACACTTGCGGGTGATCTGTATTCTGTCGCGCAGGAAAACCGCGCGCTTGAGGCGGGCTGCACCGATGCGCTGACCTATCTGGGTGAACCCGCGGTGGTTTCGGTTGGCACGCTTTTTCAGGCGGCGGTACTGCCGGGCATCTTGCTGGCGCTGCTTTATGCCCTTTACGCCTTTGGTTATGCGCTGTTGAATCCGTCCAAGGCACCAGCCGTACAATTTGCCGATCGTGGCGGCGAAGTGATTACCCGCAGCGAAAGTTTTACATGGTTCCTGGGCGTTCCTGTGGCGCTGTTTGCGGGCATGATGCTGCTGTCTTCGGTAAACATCATCGGATCGCAAAGCCTTGTTGTGAATACCTATACCGAACAGGGCGACGTTGCCTCGTTGCGCACCAATGTCAGCCCGGGCTGCAAGGCGTCAATGATCGAATTGCATGGGCAAGAGGCATGGGATGCTGCTGTTGCCGAAGCTGCCGCCATTGACGCGGCTGGCGGGTTTGCGGAAAGTGTCAAACTGACCGAAGAACAAATCGCCGCCGCCGTGATCGAGAAAGAGGCCAACGCGGCCCCGATCGGAACCGGTGTGGCGCTGATCTTTGTGGCGCTGTCGCTTGTTCTGGCAGTCGCCCGGGGGATCAAACCTTCGGCCTCGCCCAAACCACTGCTGATAGGGGCGCTTGGTGTGGTGCTGGGCCTGCTGGTAGACATTCTGCTGATCGCCCCATCAACCAGCCCGGGCGTATCGATCGTGATGCTGCTCATCCCGCTTGCCATGGCGCTTTATGGCTGTGCCGTCGGCGCCGGACGCCTGGCGCAGAATGAGCTGATCCGAGTGGTTTTCCCACCGCTTGTGCTGATTGTGGCTGTGCTGGGGTCGATCCTTGGCGGGATCACCAACCCGACACCGGCTGCAGCCCTTGGGGCAGGGGGGGCGATCATGCTGGCTGCTTATCGCCGCCTGCGTGATCAGGACAAGTCGGGTATCATCATAATCTGGTCGACCCTGGCGATTGTCCTGTCGATCCTGATGGGCATCAATTTCGACCTGCGAATCAATCTTGAAGGGGTCACTTTCGAATCCTGGGTGGCTTTCTTTATCGCCTATGCGGCGTATCTTTATGCCGCCTTTGGCCTGTTATTCTCGTGCTGGGTGCTTTTCACTGGCGGGGTACTGACTCCGATCGTGCGTGAGACGGCCAAGGTGACCTCGATGGTATTTACCATCCTGATCGGGTCGCAGCTTCTGAACCTGGTGGTGATCAGTTTTGGCGGCGAACATTACATCCAGCAATTCCTGAAAAGCTTTGATAGCGAATTCCAGGTCTTCCTGATCGTGATGCTGGTGCTGTTTGTGCTGGGTTTTGTTCTGGATTTCCTTGAGATCATCTACATCGTCATTCCGATCGTCGGCCCGGTGATCTATGGCGGTACGTTTGATCCCAAATGGGTGACGATCATGATTGCGGTGAACCTGCAAACCTCGTTCCTGACGCCGCCCTTTGGCTTTGCGCTATTTTATCTGCGCGGCGTGGCGCCAAAAGAGGTGACCACCGGTCATATCTATCGAGGCGTCTATCCCTTTGTGCTGATCCAGGTTCTGGGACTGGCGATCCTGTGGTTCTTCCCGTCGATCGTTACCATTGTTCCGGCCTTGATCCCGAACTGATCGGCAGCTTTTTGCACACTTCTGTCCCCGGTATCCCCGGGGGCAGGTTGTTCCAGGCTCAAGGGGCACCCAATGATCGTTGAAATCTGGCAAAGCTTTCGCCGCATGCCGCTTTGGGTGCAGATCTGGGTGGCGCTGATCCTTGTCCCGGTGAATCTGGCTGCCTTATGCTTCTGGTCGGCGCCTTCAGGGGGAGTGGTGGCCGTGCTGGCCATCGGGGCGATGGCCCTCAATGGCGTGATCATGCTGATTGAGCGGGGCTTTTCCAAATTGATGGCCGTGCCCCATGTGCTGATATGGACGCCGCTTGTGGTGCTGATCGCCCTGCTGCTGGCCTCGGGTGAATTGCCCGAGAGCTTCCGCAGCTACCTTCTGGCCCTGCTGCTGGTTGATGTGATCTCGCTGGCGTTCGATGTCCCTGACAGCTGGAAATGGTGGAAGGGCGACCGCGAAATCGCCTGACCTGTCGCGCGGCTGCTCAGCCCATTTTGCGCAGGCGTTTGAACAGGCTTGAGGTATCCCAACGCCCACCGCCCATTTTCTGGACGTCCTTGTAGAACTGATCCACAAGCGCCGTCACCGGCAACGAGGCGCCGTTTTCATCTGCGGTCGACAGGCATATGCCTAAATCCTTACGCATCCAGTCCACGGCAAAACCATGCTCGAACTGGTCGTCAATCATGGTCTCAAATCGGTTCGACATTTGCCAGCTACCGGCGGCACCCTGGCTGATCACCTCGACCACAGCGCGCCCGTCCAGCCCGGCCTTTTCGGCGAAATGAAGCGCCTCGGACAGGCCCTGCACCAGTCCGGCAATGGCGATCTGGTTGCACATCTTGGTCATCTGGCCCGCGCCGCTGTCGCCAATCCGGCGACACAGCTTGGCGTATGTATTCATCACCGGCTCAGCCGCGTCATAAGCCGCCTGATCACCGCCGCACATGATAGAAAGCTGCCCGTTTTCTGCCCCCGCCTGACCGCCCGAAATTGGCGCGTCGACGAAATTCAGCCCAGCGGCCCGGGCCGCCTCGTACAGCTCGGCTGTGACCTTGGCTGAAACGGTGGTGTGATCGACAAACGTGGCGCCTTTGGCCATTCCGGCAAAGGCGCCGTCATCGCCCATACAGACACCGCGCAGATCGTCGTCATTGCCGACACAGGCCATCACGAATTCCGCACCGTTCGCTGCCTCGCGCGGGGTAGGGGCCATGCGACCGCCGTGCTGGCTCACCCATTTCTCGGCTTTGGCTGCCGTGCGGTTATAGACACAGACATCGTGGCCTGCTGCTTGAAGGTGCCCCGCCATCGGATAACCCATCACACCAAGCCCAAGAAACGCCAGTTTTGCCATCGTCTTTCCCCTTGCCATTGTCTCGCCCCAGATTTCTGACTATCCCCTTGGCGGGATGCAAGCGAAAACGGGGCGCAGCAGCATGGCAGTGGTGTTCAAATGGTTGCTACGGGCAGCGGGCGGCATGATCGTGCTGGCCCTGATCGTTGTTGTCGGCCTTTATTTACTGCTGTCCCGGTCTCTGCCCGACTATGACAGGACGGTAACCGTAGAAGGCCTGAAAGCACCGGTCGAGATTGTGCGCGACAACGCCAATGTGCCGCATATTTTCGGACAGGACGACACCGATACATTTTTCGGATTGGGATATGCCCATGCGCAGGACCGGCTTTGGCAGATGACGATGCTGCGGCGCACCGTTCAGGGCCGCTTGTCCGAAGTGTTTGGCACCCGCACACTCAACATCGACAAGGTGCTGCGCCGGTACGACCTTTACGGTTTGGCCCGCCAGTCGGTCGAGGTGCAGGATGCGCAAACCATGGCCGCGCTCAACGCCTATTCCGCAGGTATCAATGCCCGGCTGCAAGAGATCAACGACCAGGCTTTGGGCCGGGGCGCGCCCGAGATGTTTTTGTTCAACGCACCGTTTTCGCCATGGCAACCAGCTGATTCCATTGCGATTGTCAAACTTCTGGGGGCCAAGCTTTCGCCGCATCTGGAAGAAGAAGTGCTTTATGCCCGCAGTTCCCTGGCGCTGCAGGATGAGACGCGGCTGGCCGATCTCATGCCGCTGGCGCCCGGCAGCGGCATCGCGGCCCTGCCGGAATATGCGGCGCTTTTTCCGCACTCCGATCTGACTCAATTGGCCCATGCCGGGACCGGGGTCGCAAACCCGTTGTCGCCTTTCCAGCACCGTGCCTTCGCGGGGGCGTCGAACGCCTTTGCGGCGGCGCCCGCACGCTCGGCCTCGGGCGGCACACTTCTGGCGAATGACCCTCATCTCGGGTTCGAGGCGCCGGGTATCTGGTATCTGGCCCGGCTTGAACTGCAGTCGGGCGGGGTGATTGGCGGCACAATCCCCGGTGTGCCGGCGGTTCTCACTGGTCGTAGCGCCGAATTGGGGTGGGCGATCACATCCTCTTATATGGATGATCAGGACCTCCATATCGAAGAGCTGAACCCCGAAAATCCCGAAGAATATCGCACGCCAGACGGGTTCAAACCCTTCGGCACAGCCCGTTCTATCATCAAGATAAAGGGTGCCGATCCGGTGACCCTGACCCGACGCTGGACGGAAAATGGCCCGGTTCTGCCGGGCTCGCACTATAATCTGGCCGAGGTGACGCCGCCGGGCCACGTCGCCTCGCTGTCGTGGACAATCCTGACGCCCCGCGACACCACCCTGAGTGCAGCCATTGCCCTGATGCACGCCAAATCAGTGCCCGAGGCCCTGGATGCAGGCCGGTTTTTCATTGGACCGTCGCAGAACCTGACATTGGTTGACCGGGATGTGATTGCCATGAAAACCGTCGGTGCCATGCCCCGCCGCGCTGCCCGCCACGAAAGCCAGGGGCGTATGCCCAGCCGGGGCTGGTTGCCAGAAAACCGCTGGCAGGGGATCAGCCCCTATTCGGCCAATCCTGAATTCGTGGCGCCTGCGGGGGGGCTTTTGGGTAATACAAACAACAAGATGGTGGACCGGCCGTTTCCGCTGCATGTCAGCTTTGCCTGGGGTGATACCCAACGGGTGCATCGCTGGCGCAAGCTGATGCAGGACCGCGAAGTGCACACCCGCGACAGTTTTATCGAGGCGCAGCTGGATACGGTCAGTTTCACCGCCCGGTCTCTATTGCCGCTGATCGGCGCAGATTTGTGGTTCACCGGGGAATCCGCCCCCGATGGCACACCCGAGCGCCTACGTCAGGACGCGCTCAAGCTGTTGGCCGAGTGGAATGGCGAGATGAACGAACACCTGCCCGAGCCGCTGATCTATGCCGCCTGGTTGCGGGCCTTGCAGGATCGGTTGATCCTGGATGATCTGGGGCCGCTTGCACACGAGTTCACTCACCCTGATCCGGTATTCATCGAGCGCGTTTACCGTGATATCGACGGTGCGGCGGTCTGGTGTGACGTCAAACAATCCTCGCCGGTGGAAACCTGCACCGATATCGCCCGGCTGGCGCTGGATGATGCATTGGTCTGGATCAGCGACAACTACGGCACTGCATTGGAAAGCCTGCGATGGGGGGATACGCATCAGGCCACCCATGACCACCCGGTTCTGGGCGAGGTGCCTGTGTTGCGCTATTTCGTGAATATCCGCCAGTCCACCAGCGGTGGCGATAACACACTTCTGCGCGGGCGCACCCGCGGCTCAGGCCCCGAGCCATTTCAGAACGTGCACGGGGCGGGGTATCGCGGTGTCTATGACTTTGCCGACCCCGACAGCAGCGTCTTTATCGCTGCGACCGGACAGTCGGGGCACTTTCTCAGCCGTCACTATGATGATCTGGCACAGCTTTGGCGCCGGGGCGAATATATACCGATGTCACTTGATCCAGAACTGGCCCGGGCGGCGGCGGTCGGTGTGACAGTATTGCAGCCCGCAACGCAGTAATGACCCGGCAGGAGGCCCAAAAAAATGCCCCCGGGCAATTGCACGGGGGCGGAGATTTTTTGGGTGTCGCGGCCTGGTCCGGGGTTTCAAAGATTTTGCATAAATCCGCTTAAAAACCTTACGGAGCTTACAAAACCCGGGTGGCTGGTTTTACTTGGCGGCCGGACCGATGATCATGATCATCTGACGGCCTTCCATCTTGGGCATATTTTCGACTTTGCCAACGCTCTCAATGTCACTGGCAACCCGTTCCAGCAATTGCCGGCCCAGATCCAGGTGCGCCATTTCGCGACCGCGAAAACGCAGCGTTACCTTGACCTTGTCGCCATTATTCAGAAACTTCACGACGCTGCGCATTTTCACGTCATAATCGTGGGTGTCGGTGTTGGGGCGGAACTTCACCTCCTTCACCTCGATCACTTTCTGTTTCTTGCGCGCCTCGGATTCCCGTTTCTGGGTTTCGTACTTGTACTTGCCGAAATCCATGATCTTGCAGACCGGTGGATCGGCATTGGGGGAAATTTCAACCAGATCAAGACCAGCCTCGTCGGCCATCTCCATTGCTCGCGCGGGGGTTACGACTCCTGCGTTTTCTCCGTCGGCACCGATGAGGCGAATTTCATCCGAGGTGATACGTTCGTTAATACGGGGTCCGGTGTCGCGCGTAGGGGGTGCGTTGTGGGGTCTGCGGGCTATGGCTTTGATCCTTCAATTGTTGGCCGAATTTGAACTGGCAAGGTAAACGGGGCGAGAGGGTCTTTCAAGCGCGAAAATAGGCTGAACTGAGCCGAAATCCGGCTATTTCCCCCTTGTGCCTTTTCAAATGTCCAATCATCTGATTGCTACAAATCATACGGTCGGCAATTCTGCTTTAGGCCAGATTCTCAAGAGGATAGCAATATGAGAAACCTGCTTTGGATAATTCTAGCAATCGTCGTCTTGGCAGGCGGCTATATGCTGTTTACCGGAAAATCAGTTGAAGAGATCACCGAGTCTGTCAGCGGCTCAGTCGAAGCGCCCGAAGCGCTGAGCGAAGCAGCCGAGGCTGCGGGTGAAGCGGTTGAAAATGCCACCGACACAGTTACCGAGGCTGGTGAAGAGGCCGTCGAAGCCGCCACGGATGCGGCGGCTGACGCTGTGGACACAGTTACGGAAACCGCGCAAGAGGCTGCAGATGCCGCGTCTGACGTGGTTGAAGGGGCAGCTGATGTTGCCGCAGAGACCGCCAGCGACGCTATGAACCTGGCTGAAGATGCCGCCACTGATGCCGCGGACGCCGTAACCGACACCGTTGAGGGGGCCACAGATGCAACCGCTGACGCTGTCGAGGCGGCAGCCGACACAGCGACCGAGGCTGCAGATGCGGCTGTGGATACCGCCAGTGACGCGGCAGATGCCGCGACAGATATGGCCACCGAAGCGGCTGACGCTGCCACAGAAACAGCGACCGAGGCCGCAGATACTGCTGCAGAGACCGCCACAGATGCGGTTGATACGACAACCGAAGCTGCCACCGAAGCGGCCGACACTGCGACAGAAGCTGCCGACGCACCGGTTGATTCATCAAGCGAGGCGCTGACAGTTGATGGGTTCGACATGGATAAGGTCAAGGAAATGATCCGGGACGCGGATATTGGTGATCTGCAAAAAGGCCTGCTGACGGAATCACTGAAAAAAGCGCAGGAGAACCCTGAATTGCTGAAATCGGCCCTGGATGCCGTGAAACAGGCCCTGGGCATGTAAACTGCTTACCTGAAGCGTTTCGAAATAAACTGAGGCGCAAGTTTTCCAAGCGCTTTAAAAAAAAGCCCGCGCTGTTGTTTCGGCGCGGGCTTTGCTTTGAGAGATGGTGAATAGCTTTTAGTCGAGAAACGCTTTTTCCACCACATATTCACGCGGTGCCGAGTTGGCGCCTTCGCGCAGGCCGTATTCTTCAAGCATCTCTTTGATCTCAAGGTTGAAAGCCAGGTTGCCACACACCATGGCCCTGTCGGTTTCAGGCTTTAGCGGTTCAACCCCCAGATCCTCAAACACCTCGCCACTGCGCATAAGATCGGTAATTCGTCCCATTTTGGGGCTCTCTTCGCGGGTGGTTGTGGGGTAATAGCGCAACTTGTCGGCAAAGCCCTCGCCAATCAGTTCGGCCAGCAACTCGTCGTTGCGGATGCTTTCAATCAACTCGGCGCCGTATTGCAATTCACCCACTTCGCGGCAGGTGTGGGTGATGATTACCTCGTCGTAATCCTCATAGGTTTGCGGATCGCGCAGAAGGCTGGCAAACGGCGCAAACCCGGTGCCTGTGGCAAAGAACCAGATGCGCTTGCCGGGCAGCAGTGCATCGTGCACCAGCGTGCCTACGGGTTTGGGCCGCAGAATAATCTCATCTCCGGGTTGGATATGCTGCAAACGGCTGGTCAATGGGCCGTCCTGAACCTTGATCGAATAGAACTCCAGTTCCTCGTCCCAGCTGGGTGACGCGATGGAATAGGCCCGCAACAGCGGTTTTTGCTTTCCAGTCTTGGGGTCCGGATCGCCCATCAGGCCGATCATCACAAATTCACCCGAGCGAAACCGCAAAGACCCCGGACGCGTGACCCTGAAGGAAAACAGCCGGTCAGTCCAGTGTTTGACTTCGGTTACGGCCTGCGCATCGGGCAGGGTGGGGACTTTGACGGCGGTCGCTTGGGTCACGGTATTGATCTCGTTCATCATTCCAATTGCCGGTCTGGTTAAACCGACATCCTTTACTAATCTTTGATTCAAGTCAGGTGAAGGGCGAAATCAGCCGCGCATCCGCGACTGATAGTCATGGGCCTTCCAATCGGCCCGGAAAAGCCACTGCTCCTCGGGCTGACGTGTGGCCAGATCATCGCCGATCTCGACCTCGTCAAAGCCTGACCGGCGGGCCATGGCATATTGATCCGCGATCACATGGCCGCGTGCCCGCAGGCGTCCTTTGTAGCCCATCAGCCGCAATTGCCGGGCGATGGTAAATCCACGGCCGTCGGCAAAACTGGGGAAATCAACACGGATGAATTCCAGCCTGGCCAGCCGGTCCGAGATATCCGACGGTTCGGCGTCCGAGGTCAGGTCAATCGCGGTATCCATGCCGGTGGCCTCGGCCTGGGGCACAATCGTGCCGGTCCAGTCATCGGTGCCAAAGCCGCTATCGGTGACAATCACAGTCATGCGTTCACTCCTTTTCGCACCATTTTGCCGTTTGCAAAATGAATGCCGCATTCGGTTTTCTCAGAATCGCGCCAACGTCCGGCGCGCGGGTCTTCGCCGGGTTTTACAGCAGTGGTACAGGGCATGCAGCCGATCGACGGGTAGCCCCTGGATACCAGCGGATGCCGCGGCAGGCGGTTTTCTTCCATATAGGTGCGCATATCCTCGGGCGCCCAGTGGGCCAAAGGGTTGACCTTGATCCGGTGCGTGCCTGCCTCAAGCTCAAAGAATTCAAGCTCGGCGCGTGTGCTGCCCTGATAGCGTTTGCGCCCGGTGATCCAGCCATCGAAACTGTGTAAAGCAGCCTGCAGAGGCAGGGTTTTGCGCAGGGTGCAGCACGCGTCGGGATCTTTTAGGTGCAAGTCATTCCCCGGGTCCGCAGCCTTGAGGCTGTATTGCGATGCATGCAGGATGCGCAGGTCGCTCAGGCCCAGCCGTTCGCTGAGTTCCTGCTGGTACACAAGCGTTTCGGTGAACAGCATCTCGGTGTCGATAAAGATCACCGGCGTGTCACGTTGAAGGACCGAAACCATATGCAAAAGCACCACGGATTCCGCCCCGAAACTGGACACAAGTGCCAGTTTTCCGGCTTCGGGGTCACTCAGGGCGTGCTGCAGTACCGATGTCGCCGAATGGTGACGATACCGCTCGTTCAGCGCTCTGACCCGGTTGGTCAGGTCATTGTGCGGCATAGGCCTGTGCCTCGTCGTAAAGGGCGGATTTGAACGGTGCCAGACCCAGACGTTGATAGGTCTGGGCAAAGGTTTCGTCTGCGCTGCTGCGAAGATCGAGATAGGCATAAACAATCCGTTCAATCGCCGGGACGATATCATCAGCCGAAAAACCCGGGCCGGTACGGTCACCCACGCGGGCGTTTTCGGTGTGATCGCCACCCAGCGTGATCTGATAGTTTTCCACGCCCGCGCGATCCAGGCCAAGGATACCGATATGTCCCACATGGTGGTGACCACAGGCGTTAATGCAGCCCGAGATCTTGATCTTCATGTCGCCGATTTCGTGTTCCAGCTTCAGTTCGTCAAATCGCGTGGCAATCTCTTGCGCGATGGGGATCGAGCGGGCAGTGGCAAGCGCGCAGTAATCCATGCCGGGGCAGGCGATGATATCGCTGATCAGCCCGATATTGGCGGTGGCCAGCCCGTGCTTTTTCAGGATGCCGTGGATCGCGGGCAGGTCGGATTTGTGCACATGCGGCAGGATTACATTCTGCTCGTGGCTGATGCGCAGTTCGTCATGACCATAGCGCTCGGCCAGATCGGCCATTACACGCATCTGTTCAGCCGAGGCATCTCCCGGTGTTTCGCCATGCGCCTTGAGGCTGATCTGAACAATCGCATACCCGGGGGCGCGGTGTTCAGCCAGATTGGTATCGGCCCAGGAGCGGAAAATCGGATCGGTTTTATAGGCCGTTTCATAGAGCGCCGTGGGGGTGTCGCGGAACTCAGGTGCTGCAAAGGCAGCTTTGATTTCAGCGAACAGTTTCTGGTCGATCCCGCCAAAGCTGGGGCGGATGATGTTGAAACGTTCCTCGACGCGGGCGCGGATGTCATCAATGCCGTGCTCGTGCACGGTGATCTTGATACGAGCCTTGTATTTATTGTCGCGACGACCCAGCAGGTTCCAAACGCTGACCACAGCCTCAACATACGGCAGCAGGTCTTCTTGCGCCACGAAGTCATTGATTACCTTGCCGATCATCGGGGTACGGCCGAGGCCACCGCCGACGATGACGCGGTAACCGATTTCACCGTTCCGTTCAACGATCTGCAAGCCGATATCATGGGCCTTGATCACGGCGCGGTCATTTTCCGAGCCTGTGACGGCAATCTTGAATTTGCGCGGCAGGAACTGGAATTCAGGATGATCGGTCGACCATTGCCGCAGCAATTCGGCCACGGGGCGCGGATCGGCCACTTCATCGGCGGCAGCACCTGCGAAATGGTCGGCGGTCACATTGCGAATGGTGTTGCCCGAGGTCTGTATGGCGTGCATGTCCACCTTGGCCAGCGCATCCAGCATATCGGGAACATCCGACAGTTTCGGCCAGTTGTACTGAATGTTCTGCCGGGTGGTGAAGTGGCCATAGCCCTTGTCCCAACGGTCAGCGATAAAAGCCAGCTGGCGCATCTTGGCAGCATCAAGTGTGCCATAGGGAATGGCAACGCGCAGCATATAGGCGTGCAATTGCAGATAAAGGCCATTCATCAGGCGAAGCGGCTTGAATTCATCTTCGGTCAGGTGACCGGCAATACGGCGTTCAACCTGATGGCGGAACTGTATGTTGCGTTCGGCGACAAAACCCGCGTCAAATTCGGTGTAGTTATACATTGTTCAGCTCCGCTTGTTTGCCGTGGTTGTAGTTCGAGGGGCCTGTGCGGCGGAAATCCTCGCGGAAGTGGGCAGGCTGGGGGCCATCTATGCCGGGGATTACGTCAGTGAGGTAGACCCCGACCACTAGTTCGGACTGAGCCTCGGCCTGAAGAAGACGCAGGTCTGCGTCAGCCTCGTCGGTGAGTACATCTGCCTCGGACAGGCAGCGGGTCCACTGATCATCTGCGGTCAGATAGACAACATCGCCCTCGATTAGCGCGTTGGCGGTGATTACCTTTGGAGAGAATTCTTTGGGCATGTCAGGCAAGCTCCTGTTCAGCGTTGTCAAAAAGGGCGGCCTGGGCCGCACGGGGCGCCAGACCAAAAAGCATAAGGGCAGGGCCAGTGGCGCCGGCGTTGGCTAAATCAAGGGGCAACTGTTCCAGCGTCGTGGACAGGACACGCTGATCAGGCCGGCTGGCGTTTTCGACCAACGTGATTGGTGTGGTGCGTTCGGCGCCGTGCATGATCAGGCGCCCCTGAATGAAGCGGGCCGATTTCTTGCCCATGTAGATCGCCGCCACTTCTCCGGGCCGGGCAAGCGTCCGCCAGTCGTGATCGGCAAAACCCTTCATGTCATGGCCGGTCAGCAGACGTACCGAGGCGTTGCGCCCACGTTTTGTCAGGCTTTGACCGATGCTGGCAACGCTGGCCGAGGCGGCAGTGATGCCAGGCACCACGTGCCAGCTTATCCCGGCGCCCTGCACAGCCTCGATCTCTTCATCCAAACGGCCAAAAACCGTGGGATCTCCGCCCTTCAAACGTACAACCTGCGCACCTTTGGCGGCGTGGCGGATGATCAGTTGGTTGATCTCATCCTGTGACATCGAGGGGCCAAAGCCTTCTTTTCCGGCGTCAATCAGCGTGGCCTCGCGGCGGGCCAGTTCCAGGATTTCGGGCGTGACCAGACGGTCGTGGATCACCACGTCAGCGGCGTCCAGTGCTTTTCGGGCCTTCAACGTCAGAAGTTCGGGGTCGCCGGGGCCCGCACCAACGAACGCGACATGACCTTCGCGCTCGGGCGTGGCGAGATGGTGTGCAAGCAGGGTATCAAGGGTTTGCCGAACGCCGTCCTCGCCACCCTGATCCATCGCGCGGGGGCCTGCACTGAAATAGAAATCCGCCCAGAAATCGCGGCGCCGGCGACCCATGGGCAGGATATCGGCCACCTTGCGAAAGGCCTTGCCGATACGGGCCAGAGTGCCGAGGGTGGCGGGCAGTCGCGCCTCAAGGTCAGCTTTAATGGCGCGGGCCAGAACCGGGGCGGCGCCTTCGGTACCGATGGCTATGGTCACGGGATCACGATCCACGATGGCGGGGGTGATAAACTGGCTGTCTGCCAGGTTATCAACGATATTTACCAATGCGCCATCCGCGCGGGCCAGTGCCGAGGTGCGAGCGTCTTCTACCGGGTTTTCGTCGGCGGCATAAAACAGCGCAGCACAAAGCGCATCACCCGGCCCAAAGGCGCGGCGGGCTAGGGTCAGTCGCCCTTCAGTCGCCCATGTTTCGATCTCCGGCGCCGGGCTGCGGGCAAAAACCGTGATGTGGCCCCGGGTTTTCAACAGCAGGCGCAGTTTGGCCAAGGCCGCGTCTCCCCCGCCCGACAGGACGATGCGGCGGCCCTCAAGGGCAAGGAAGATCGGGAAATGCTTCATTGGTGGCGGCTTTGCGATTGGTTTGACTTCGCCTTGAATATAGGAAATATTCCCAGTAAAGCGCCATATGGCGGCGCGAATAAGAACATTTGTTCCATTTGACATAGCCGAAAGATGGATCGTTCCAGCAAAAAGGAAAAACCGGAATGTCTGTTCGTCTCGATGAACTGGATCGAAAAATCCTTGTGCAGCTACAGCAGGACGGAGGGCTGTCGCTGGATGATATTGCCAAGGCCGTGGGCAGTTCAAAGACGCCGGTCTGGAACCGGATTCGCAAAATGCGCGATGCCGGGGTTATCAAGCAGCAAACCTATTTGCTGGACGCCGAGGCGCTTGGTTTTGAAGCGTGCTTTTTTGTCCTGATCCGGACGTCCGAGCATGACGCAACCTGGCAAAAAGCCTTTTTGAAAGCGCTTCAGGATCGGCCCGAGGTTCAGGAAGCGCACCGGCTGGCGGGGGATATCGATTATATCCTCAAGGTGCGGGTGGCGAATGCCCGTGCCTATGACGTGTTCTATCAGGCCCTGATATCAGAGGTGAAGGTGCACAACGTAACAGCGCTGCTGTCGATGGAAGAGATCAAATCGACAACGATGCTACCGCTATAAGAAGGTGAACTTAACCCTCCAGCGCCTTGATAATAGGTGAAAAGTCTGACTCTTTCAGGCTGGCTCCGCCGACCAGAGCACCATCGACATTGGAAACGGCAAAAATATCGGCGGCATTGTCGGGCTTGACCGAACCGCCATAGAGCAACCGGATCGACAGGCCTACGCCCGAGCCGAACCTTTTTTCCAGGCGGGTGCGGATGAAATCGTGCACTTCACCTATCTGATCCGTGCTGGGGGTCAGCCCCGTGCCGATGGCCCAGATCGGTTCGTATGCGACCACAGTGTTCAGGCCGGTGGCGGTGTCCGGGACCGAGGTGGATAGCTGACCAGCGATAATGTCCAGTGTATTGGCAGCCTCACGCTGAGCCAGAGATTCGCCCAGGCAAATCACCGAGATCAGCCCGGTGGCGTGTGCAGTGCGCGCTTTTTCACGAATTAAAGCGCTGGATTCATTGTGGTTTTCCCGCCGTTCCGAGTGCCCAAGGATCACAGATGTGGCGCCGGAATCCTGGATCATCGGCGCTGAAATGTCACCGGTGTGAGCGCCGAAGTCCTGCGGGTGGCAATCCTGACCGCCGATCTGTATGGGACTGTCGGCAACCAATGCCGCAGCTTGCACAATCAGTGTTGCCGGGGGGCAGACAAGGATGTCGACGGACGGATCGGGGTGGGCCCTGGCCAGTGCCTGAAGTTCTGACAGGGCGGCGCGCAACCCGTTCATTTTCCAGTTGCCGGCGGCGAGCTTGCGTCTCATTCAACAGGTTCCAATTTAAATTATTATTTTTATCAGTAGCTTAAAGGGAAAACTTCACATACCCTCAAACTTGATTGATTCCCCGCATCCGCAGGCTTCAGTCACGTTTGGGTTGTTAAAGCAAAATCCAGATTCGAGCAGAGACACCTGATAGTCTATCTCGGTGCCAAACAGGAACATCTGGGCCATGGGCGCAATCATCACACGGGCGCCGTCCTGTTCGACAACCTCGTCAAGTGGATCCACTTCGGTCACATATTCCATTGTGTACTCCATACCCGCACAGCCGCCTTTCTTGACGCCAATACGCAGACCCTGATGGCCGTCTTTCGTCATCAGTTTTGCAATCTGCGCCGCCGCGGCCGGGGTTATGGTCACAGCCTGTTTTCCGGGAATGCCAAACATAAGCTTTGCCCTTCAATCCTTTGATTAGTTACATGAAACCCAGTTCAAGACGTGCTTCGTCGCTCATCATGTCCATGCCCCATGGCGGTTCCCACACCAGCTGCACTTCCACCTGCTTGACGCCTGCCAATGGCTCGATCGCTTCGGCCACCCAACCAGGCATTTCGCCGGCGACAGGGCAGCCTGGAGCGGTTAGGCTCATTGACACCTTCACAGAGTTTTCATCATCTATATCAATGGTGTAAATCAACCCAAGATCATAGATATTGACCGGAATCTCGGGGTCATAGACCGAGCGACAGGCCTCAACCACCTGATCATAAAGCGGGTGATCAGTGGTGGATGGTGCGATCAGCGGGGCGCCTTCAAGAGGTTCGGGACTGTTGTTCATTATCGGGTCCTGCAGATTATCCTGACCAAACATATAGGATTTAAGTGGCCCCGCGTCCAGTAGCGCAGAAGATGTAGGATCTGTACGTTTCGGTGCCGAGGATAAATTTACTGCCGTCAGGCGTTGCATCTCTTTGCACCCGGGGCGGAATGCCAGGCAAGGACCTCAAGTTTTGCGGCGTCGGATCGGGGCGGGGCGGACGCGGGATTCTATCTGTTCGTAGAGTGCGCCGACGATGTTCTTGCCGGTTGACGTCTCAATCCCCTCAAATCCCGGCGAGGAATTGACTTCGAGCACTTTCGGCCCGGCCTCGGAGCGCAGCAGGTCGACGCCGGCCATGTTGAGATCAAACACCTTGGCCGCAAGCACGGCGGTGTCTCGCTCGACCTTGGAAATGCGTACGGATTTGGCAGAGCCACCACGGTGGAGGTTCGAGCGGAAATCCCCCTCGGCCCCGGTGCGTTTCATCGAGGCCACAACCTTGCCGCCAATCACCAGACAACGAATATCTTCGCCTGCCGCCTCTTTGACGAAATCCTGCACCAGAAAGTTGGCTTTCAGGCCGCGAAAGGCATCTATCACCGACTCGGCCGCTTTTCGGGTTTCGGCCAGCACGACGCCCTTGCCCTGTGTCGATTCCAGGAGTTTCACGATCAGGGGTGCGGTCCCCACAAGGCCGATTATGTTGCCGGTATCGCGGGGCGAGGCGGCAAAGGCAGTGTTGGGCATGCCGATCTTGGCCCGTGCCATGAGCTGATGAGCATACAGCTTGTCACGACTGGCGGTAATGCCTGCGCTACCATTCACACAATAGGTGCCGATGGTTTCAAATTGCCGGATGATGGCAGCGCCGTAAGGCGTGATCGAGGCACCAATGCGCGGAATCACCGCATCAAAGCGAGGCAGGCGCTTGCCGTCATAATGCACCTCGGGGGCCAGGGCGTTGATCGCCATGTAACACCGGGTGGTGTTGATCACTTCCACCGTATGACCGCGCTTTTCACCTTCTTCGACCAGGCGCCGGGTGGAATAGTTATCCTCTCGGCTGAGGACCGCGATACGCAGGGCCCGATTGGGCTGGGCCTGCCGCATCCTTGCGGTGTGGTAGACGTCATAGTTGAGTTCGGGTTGCAGGAACCGGTCGGTGGCCACGATCGAGATATGGTCCTTGAGCGCGGTGCGGCCCAGAAGCATGCGGCTGGCCATGCCATGCCGGTTGGTCAGGGTAATGTCGATTGGCCAGCTCTGGCCGTTCACGTCCAGAGTAGAGGAGATGACATAGCGCAGTTCCTTGTCGCCGTTCGAGGATGTCACCTCGCGCCGGTCGATGATGGGCGCCGAGCAGGGAATAACCAGATCGTCGCGCCCCGGGATCGGGTGCACGGTGAAGCGGACCTTGGGTTTGGCTGCCGGTCCGAAGGTTTCGATGTCAAAGGCATGCAAGGCAGAGGTGCGTGCGCCGGTATCGACCTTGGCGCGTAATGCAGGCACGCCCAGATCCGGCAGCGCAATCCATTCCTCCCAGCCAAACTGCAGGGTGGGTGGGGTGCTGTCATCGGTCATGTGCGTTTCCTTCAGGTCACTTCAGTGCGGTATCACGTGTTGTTCATCATGACGATAGACGCGGCAGCTTCAAGGGCGCCGGGTTATCGGGTGCGAGCGACATAGGGAAGGGGTTAATTGTCGGTTCCTGCAATGCGGGGTTAATCGCTTAATCGTTGATGTCGTCGTGAACGACGCGGGCTTCTCCGCCCGGGGCGCGGTACAGGCGGCGCAGGCCAAGCCAGGCGATCAGGGACAGAATGGCAAAGATCGTCAGCAGGGCGGGCAGGCCGACAACAATCGGGATTAGCAGCAGCAAGCCAACGATTCCGGCACCGATGGCAAAACCCAGAAAGATGAAGCCGGGCGCCAGCAATTCAAGAATACCAAGAGCCAGAGCGGCACAAAGCCAGACCCACCAGAGCGACCACAAAGCCATGGTCTCCATCATGCTTTCCCCTTTAGCATGTTGAAGGCATTGCCAAAGGCCTCCAGCGCGTGCGCGGGCACGATAACGGTTTGCTGCGAAGGGCTGTTGCCAAGGGCAGTCAGCGCCTCGACCTGTTTCAGCGCGACCTGATATTGCGCGGCCTCAAGCCCGTGATCGGCGATGGCGGCGGCAACAACACCGGTGGCGTAAGCCTCGGCATCGGCCTGCACGCGACGGGCCTTGGCGGTTTGTTCGGCGGCGTATAATTCGGCGTCGGCATTAAGTTCGACCGCGCGCTTATGGCCCTCGGCCTCGGTCACCTGTGCGCGACGTGCACGCTCGGCGTTGAGTTGTTGTAGCATCGCGTCGCGGGTGGCCTGATCGAGATTCACGTCCAGAATTTCGGCGCGGGTCACTTCGATGCCCCAATCATCGACAGCGTCTTCAACAAGTACCTTGATGGTGGTAATCAGTTCGTTTCGGTTGGATTGCACTTCGTCCAGATCCATCTTGCCAATCTCGGCGCGTACGATCCCGGCCACCGTCGTGGCGATGGCCCCGTCCACGTCGCGGATGCGGTAGACGGTCTTTTCCGGTTCAGTAATACGGTAAAACACTGAAGTGTCGACCTGAACCAGCACGTTGTCCTTTGTGATGGCGTCCTGACTTGCGGTGGGCAACTGACGTTCGAGAATGGAGATGCGGTGCGCGACCTTGTCAAGAAATGGAACGATCATGTTGATGCCCGGTTTGAGCACGGAATGCAGACGGCCAAAGCGTTCGACGACATGCTGTTCGGACTGGGGGACAATCTTGACCGCCTTGAAGACGACCACGACCAGAAGTAGTGCGAGCAACAGATAGATCAGATTTGACGAGAAAAACTCGAGGATCAGTTCTTCGGGCATTTATGTCCCCTTGTGAATGTATGCAATGGTATGCGTGCTGGTGTTGCCTTGCTATTTTACAAGGCAGGGTAAACCGCTTTAAGGAGGGGCAAAAGCAAAAAGGTGCAAAATGACCAGGCGGATCACTTTTGAAAAACTGGGAACAGATGGCAAAGCCAGAACAGGTGTGATCCGCACGACAAGGGGCGATATTCGCACGCCAGCCTTCATGCCGGTGGGCACGGCGGCGACTGTCAAGGCGATGATGCCGGAAAGCGTGGCCGAGACCGGGGCGGATATTCTGCTGGGCAATACCTATCATCTGATGCTGCGGCCGGGGGCCGAAAGGATTGCCCAGCTGGGCGGGCTGCACCGGTTCATGAACTGGGAGCGGCCAATTCTGACCGATAGTGGCGGGTTTCAGGTGATGAGCTTGGCCGATCTGCGCAAGCTGACCGAAAAGGGCGTGACCTTTAAATCCCATATTGACGGATCCAGGCATGAATTGACACCGGAACGCTCGATGGAGATTCAGCGCCTGCTGGGCAGCGATATCGTGATGTGTTTTGATGAATGCCCCGCCTTGCCCGCAACGGATCAGGCGGTGGCGGAAAGCATGCGGTTGTCGATGCGGTGGGCGGAACGGTCAAAGGATGCCTTTGGCGATCGGCCAGGGCATGCGCTGTTTGGGATCATGCAGGGGGGCGTGACGCCTGATTTGCGCGAGGAAAGTGCCGAGGCGCTGGTTGATATCGGCTTTGACGGCTATGCGGTGGGTGGTCTGGCCGTGGGCGAGGGGCAGGAGGCGATGTTTGGTGTGCTGGATTATGCACCCGGATTTCTGCCGCAGGACAAGCCGCGGTACCTGATGGGCGTGGGCAAGCCCGATGATATCGTGGGCGCGGTGGCGCGGGGTATCGACATGATGGATTGCGTGCTGCCTTCGCGTTCGGGGCGCACGGGGCAGGCCTGGACCCGGCGCGGCCAGGTGAACATCAAAAACGCCCGCCATGCGGATGATCCGCGGCCCTTGGACGAGGCCTGCACATGCCCGGCGTGCCGGAACTACAGCCGTGCTTATCTGCATCATGTGTTTCGGGCGCAAGAGATGATCAGTGGGATGCTGCTGACATGGCACAACCTGCATTACTATCAGGAATTGATGCAGAGCATGCGTGAAGCAATTGCAGCGGGCACGTTTGGGGCGTTCCAGAGCGATTTCCATGCACAGCGCAGCGAAGGCGATATCGAACCGCTTTGACTATTCGGCCGCGATACGTGGTGCCAGACGGTTACGGATATGGGCGGGTACCAGACGCGCGCTGCTGATCCGGGGCAGGGGCATTTCGGCTATCGTCGTTGCTTTGGCTTTGTCAGCATTATCAAATGCCTCGCGCGCGGCGTAGTCAATGTAGGTTTCGCTGGCGATGCCTTCGGCCAGAATCAATTCATGCGTACCGGTGTCGATGTGATAGTAGGTATAGCTGTCGGCGCGTTTGCGCAGGTCTTGGGTAATGGTGGTGCAGTTGATCAGCGCACCGGCGTTGATCAGGTAGCCGTCGATTTCCAACGCGTGCTCGGCCGAGACCAGCAGGTCTTGCTGTGGCAGACCGTTGCCCAAAGCCCCGGCTGAAATGCGCACGGGGTAAGTTTTGGTCGGATGGGTGAGTATGGCATCCACCTGCTGACAGCCCAGCCATTTCAGCGTGGTCAGTGCACCATCTGACGTGCGCAGGCGTGTGCCGGGTGTGAGTGTTTCGATCGCGACGGGGCCGTTTTCGGTTTCAATCTGCGTGCCTTCGTGAAAACAGACAAGGCCGTTTGAGATAACCCCTAAGACCGAGAACCCGCCGCCCAGAGGATTGTTCGTCCACGAGAACCGTAAGCCGCTAACCAGCCCGTTATAGGGCACGGAAGGGGTTGACAGTTGGGTAAAAGCGCCACTCTGGGTGCGTACAGACACAGTGAGATCTGCAGTGACAAAACGATCTGTTACCACCCAGCCCATGTTGGACAGATTTGATAGGAATTGGCCGCTGGCCAGAACTAATGTTCCAATGGCGGGGGCTGCGACTGGCCGGGTGGTGGTAAGGGTCGTGAACACCGGGGCGCCCGATGGGGTTGAAGAAATTTGAAGCATATTGATCGATACTTGGAGTTCGGATCCACGGAATACCAAGCCTAAGTGACTGCCGGAAAGACTTGCAGCGAATGCACCGCTTTGAATGGTGTAGGTGAAAGCAACGCTGTCGGTGCCGTCAGTCAATTGTCCGGTAAAGGTCGCCGGGGCAAATAAAGAGACGGGCATAGTTGAAGGAAAATCATCGAACAGAAAATTTGCCAATTTGCACTCCTGACGGGACTGGTTAAGGATATACCGTTAAGGTGTTTCTTGCGTCTAACTTTTACCTATAGGTAGAAATCCTTGCCAGATCCAGTTGGTTTGAAAGCTGTGCCTGCGTCCAGCAAGCGTAAGTTTTGAAAATGGCAACAGTCTGTTTTGGCCTTAAAGTTTCCTATTTATGTCAAAATGGTGTGTGATCAGGGGGCGTGGCCCGTTTTTACAGTGGTTTTCAGAAAGTCAGGAAAACCCGCATAGGGCCGCGCAGGTTTAGTGTGTAGTTTGTAACCAGTATGAGATGGATTTTTAGTATGATGAAATTTGTAGTTTTTACCGCCGGTTGGATTTGTGTGGCGACATTTGCCGCAGCAACCTTTTCGTGAGCCGAACGGTACCGGATTTACGCCAAAACATATGGAATTGTTGCTTGCCCCTCTGGCGGGGGCAAGGCATTGTGGGCCAATTGTGGTTGAAACCCGTGGGCCGCGACCCCAGATAACCAACCTAGAAACGGAGAGGATCGTGGCTGCTGAAATTCGGGGCCGGTATCCTTTTGCCAAGAACAGGAATTGAGCATGCAAGAACCCCTTAACACCTCGTACCCAGTGCTTCCGCTGCGCGATATCGTGGTATTCCCCCACATGATCGTGCCGCTGTTTGTCGGCCGTGAAAAATCGGTCCGGGCATTGGAAGAGGTCATGCAGGATGACAAGCAGATCCTGCTGAGCAGTCAGATCGACCCGTCAGTCGATGATCCGGCGGCGGACGGCATATACAAGGCCGGCGTGCTGGCCAATGTGCTGCAGCTGCTGAAGCTGCCCGACGGCACTGTCAAAGTGCTGGTCGAAGGCGTTGCGCGCGTGCGGATCACGGAATATCTGGAAAACGACAGCTTCTTTGAGGCCAAGGCTGAGTATCTGACCGAGATGCCTGGCGATTCCGCAACCATCGAGGCCTTGCTGCGTACCGTTTCGAACGAGTTCGAGAGATACGCCAAGGTAAAGAAAAATATCCCCGAGGAGGCGCTATCGGCGGTCTCGGAATCTCAGGAACCGGCTAAGCTGGCCGATCTGGTGGCGGGTCATCTGGGTATTGAAGTCGGTCAGAAGCAGGACCTGCTGGAAACGCTGAGCGTTAGCGAGCGGCTGGAGAAGATTTACGGCCTGATGCAGGGCGAGATGAGCGTTCTGCAGGTCGAGAAAAAGATCAAGACGCGTGTCAAAAGCCAGATGGAGCGCACACAGCGTGAATATTATCTGAATGAGCAGATGAAGGCCATTCAGAAAGAACTGGGCGATGGCGAAGAGGGCGAAGGCGAATTGGCCGAGCTGGAGGCGAAAATTGCCGAGACCAAGCTGAGCAAAGAGGCGCGTGAAAAGGCCGATGCCGAGCTGAAAAAGCTAAAAAACATGTCGCCGATGAGCGCCGAGGCTACCGTGGTACGCAACTATCTGGACTGGATGTTGTCGATACCTTGGGGCACCAAAAGCCGCGTCAAGAAAGATCTGAACAAGGCGCAGGAAGTGCTGGATGCCGATCACTATGGCCTTGAAAAGGTCAAGGAGCGGATTGTCGAATATCTGGCGGTGCAACAGCGTTCGAAAAAGCTGAAAGGCCCGATCATGTGCCTTGTCGGCCCTCCGGGCGTGGGCAAGACATCGTTGGGTAAATCTGTGGCCCGCGCCACGGGGCGCGAATTTATCCGCATCAGCCTTGGTGGCGTGCGCGATGAAAGCGAAATTCGCGGCCACCGCCGGACCTATATCGGGTCCATGCCCGGCAAGATCATTCAGGCATTGAAAAAGGCCAAGACAACCAACCCGCTGATCCTGTTGGATGAGATCGACAAGATGGGTCAGGATTTCCGTGGAGATCCGGCAAGTGCCATGCTTGAGGTTCTGGATCCGGAGCAAAACAGCACGTTCATCGACCACTACATGGAAGTGGAATATGACCTGTCGAACGTGATGTTCCTGACAACGGCGAACTCGTACAACATGCCAGGCCCGCTGCTGGACCGGATGGAGATCATTCCGCTGGCAGGCTACACCGAAGATGAAAAGCGCGAGATTGCCAAGCAACATCTGATCGAGAAGCAGATCAAGAACAACGGCCTTAAAAAGGGTGAGTTCGAGCTGACTGATGGCGCGCTGACCGATATCATTCGCCACTACACCCGCGAAGCGGGCGTGCGGAACCTTGAGCGTGAAATCTCGAAGGTGGCGCGCAAGGCGGTGACCAAGATCATCAAGGGTGAAACCGGTATGATCCGCGTGACCGAGGATAATCTGGGTGAGTTCCTGGGCGTGAAGAAGTTCAAGTACGGCCTTGCTGAAGAAAGGGATCAGGTGGGTGTTGTTACCGGTCTGGCCTATACCAGTGTTGGCGGAGAGCTTTTGAACATCGAGGCGTTGCGCCTGCCAGGCAAAGGCCGGATGAAGACCACTGGCACGCTCGGTGACGTGATGAAGGAATCGATCGACGCGGCATCAAGTTATGTGCGGTCGATCGCGCCCGAGATCGGGGTGAAGCCGCCACAGTTTGAGAAGTGGGATATCCACGTTCACGTCCCCGAAGGGGCCACCCCGAAGGACGGGCCCAGTGCCGGTCTGGCAATGGTGACATCGATTGTCTCGGTGCTGACCGGTATCCCGATCCGCAAGGACATCGCCATGACCGGCGAGGTCACGCTGCGCGGCAATGCCCTGCCCATCGGCGGGCTTAAGGAGAAGTTGCTGGCAGCGTTGAGGGGCGGTATCAAATGCGTGCTTATCCCGCGCGACAACGAGAAAGATCTGGTTGAGATCCCCGATAATGTCAAAGAGGGGCTTGAGATCATTCCGGTCGATCACGTGCGCGACGTACTGAAGCTGGCGCTGGTGCGCACGCCCGAGCCGGTGGAATGGGACGAGGCCGCCGAAGAGGCTGCCGCCGCTGAGGCTGCGTTAAAAGGCACTGCTGAAAAGTCAGGCGCCACGGCCCATTAATCCGGCGGGTCTTTTTCGAAAAGTTCCAAGGGGCGCTTTATCTTAAGCGCCCCTTTTACTGATCTTATATATTATAGCTTTTTCGATTAGTTGGCTGCGGCTGCGGCTGCGATAATTGCCAGTAAAATCAGCGGAATTATAACGCCACCGGCAGATGAACCGGCCGTTTCGCCTGCAACTGTGGACATCTGAATGCGCGGATCACCGTCGCCGCTGCCGCGATCACCGCTGTAACTTTGCGCGAACAAAGGAGAAGTGTTCAAAATAATTGTTAATGCAAATACACTTAGGATCTTCATCATATCTCTCCCCAAAATGTGCCTGTATGAGCCGAATAATAGCATGGAAAAGTCACTGGGTCTAATTGGCGCCGGGAAAGGATGTATCACCTATGTGTGATGCCGGGCCCTATATCGGGTTCAGGATATGGGGTAAGAACTGCGCGAAATATGGCTTTTGCTGAGAGTGTTTGCATTTGATCGTTCAGGCGATATTGACAATTTGATGAAGGGTCGCGTCACTCTGTTGGTCGCGTTTGGCGTGGAGTTGATCGCTGGCAGTGATACCATATTGGCGTTAAGCTGTGCATGAAAAAGAAATAATTGAGGTGTGAAATGAAAACGCGGGCAGCAGCATCGGGCAAAGCCAAGACAGCCCGAGCCAAGGGCCATGAATTTTCGGCAGCAAAACCGGTCAGAAACAAGGCCGCGATACCTGCTGCATCGTCTGGTGCGATAAAACCGGCGGTGGTCAGTGAAATCACAGCCGTAGTCAGTAGTCCTGAACTGAAAAAACGGGAATTGATAGATAGGGTTGTCGAGCGCTCAGACATTAAAACGAAATTTGCCAAACCGGTGATCGAAGCAGCACTTGCCGTTTTAGGTGAGGCCTTGGCCGAGGGGCGCGAGTTGAACCTGCAACCCATGGGCAAGCTGAAATACAACCGTACCAAAGAAACCGAAAATGCCCGGATAATCGTGGCAAAGATCCGCCAGGTAAAAACTTTTGGGCCAAGCGTGGCCGGGGTTAAATCGGCAGTTTCTGGCAGGCCGGATGACTAAAGTATTCCTAAGTCTGGCGTTATTACCCCCTGATGATATTTATTGAATTACCAAAGGGCTATACGCCCGGTGAGAGGCCGCGTGCAAAATCTACCGAAAATATGGTTCTTGCGCCATGGGGAAACCCATTGGAACAAGGCGCGTCGGATACAGGGGCAATTGGAATCCGATCTGACCGAGACTGGCCTGTCACATGCGCGCGCGCAGGCGCGCCTGCTGGCACCTGTTCTGGCGTCCCGTCCTGATTGTTTCGTATCGCCCTTGGGTCGCGCGCAGCAGACAGCAAAGATTGCCCTGGGTGATACGCCCTATCTGACCGACAACCGACTGGCCGAAGCGCATGCCGGCGACTGGCAGGGCCTGCTGCGCGCCGACGTGATACGCGACTTTCCGGATCTGACGCGCCCTGGAATGAGAGCGCTTGAGCTGTTTCTGGCCGCGCCTGGCGGCGAGGGATATGCCGCGTTTGAGGCACGTATTCTTGATTTTCTGGGGGAACTCACCGGGCCAAGCGTGATTGTGGCACATGGGTTGCTGGGGCAGGTGATGCGCGGGATCATTCTTGGGCTGGACCGGCAAGAGATGGGCCAGTTGGCCAATCGGCAGGGCTGTGTCTATGTGCTGGAGGATGGGACCGAGATTATTATGCAATGACAAGGGAACGCTTCGGCTGAATCAATTAACACAAAAGAAAACGGCGCCACGATTGCGGCGCCGTTAATTTTTGCAAAAACCTGTAATTGCCTATTCGGCTGGCTGGGTTTCGCTTGCGCTGTGCTTGTCGCGAATACCATCGCGATAAAGCGCTTTGGCCAGCGACACGCACATCAGCCCCATCACCATGGTAAAGGGCAGGGCGCCGATGATCATCGCGTTTTTCAGCGCATTCATCGGATTGTTCTCACCTGCCGCAAGGATCAGCGTGCCGATCACGGCGGTCAGGATCAGACCCCAGACGATGCGGTGCTTGATACCGGTTTCCTGGCTGCCGCCTGACATGATGGTGTTCATTACCAGAATGCCCGAGTCAGCCGAGGTGACCAGGAAGGTCATGATCAGGACCACACACATTACGGTCAGTGCCGACAGCAGTCCGCCATCAATCATCTGAGCGAGAGTTGCAAACAGCTGGTTGGTCTGGCTTGCACCTGTGATAGCGCCAGCAGCCGAGCCGGTGAGTTCAAGATCAATCGCCGTGCCACCCAGAATGGTCATCCAGGCAAAACAAACCATCGCCGGGGCAAAGACGCAGCCGATGATGAATTCACGCACGGTACGACCCTTGGAGATGCGGGCCAGGAAGAGACCGACAAAGGGAGAGAACGCGATCCACCAGGCCCAGTAGAAGGTTGTCCAGCCAGACTGCCAGCCGAACTGACGACCGTCGTTACCAGCGGCGTAGACAGCGGCAAGTGTGGCCTCGTCCAACTCGGCGGCGGCGCCTTCAAGACCTGATTTGAAGGTCTCAAAGCCATCCGAGCCACCCCAGGCGCCCCATGCGTTGGTGGCTCCTGCCATCAGGTCACCGGCCAGTGGTTTGGCGGCTTCGGGCAGGGCGGCGGCAAAGGTTTCTGCCGATTGCGGTCCGTAGGATCCAAAGCTGATCGCCACGAAGTGGATGATGTAGTCAACGAACGCCGAGCCATAGGTGCTCATGGCGAAGGCGAAAGAGCCGAAGATCACAAAGGTCGCAAGCAGGATGAAGGACAAAACCAGGTTGAGGTTCGACAGGTATTTAACCCCGCGGCCCACACCTGAAACCGCCGAGAGAATCGACATGCCCATGATCACGACCAGACCGGACACCAGGCCAACCTTGCTGGGGGTCGGAACCTCGCCGCCCATGTTCATGATCCATTCCATGCCGGTGATGGCATAAAGGCCGTCAATGAACTGACTGACACCGAAACCGATGGTCACCGAGACACCCAGGATCGTGGCAACCACGCCCAGAACGTCAACGACATGGCCCAGAAAACCATTCATCAAGGGGCCGAAAAGCGGGGTCAGCGCCGAACGGATGGTCAGCGGCATATCGCGTGTGTAGGCGTAATAGGCCAGGCTGAGACCGGTCACCACATAGATCGACCAGGCATGAAAGCCGTAATGCGCAAAGGTATAGCGATAGGCCGATTGCACTGCCTCGGTGGTGTTGCCAACAACGTCACCGGCGACAACAACAGGGTTTGAACCCCAGAGACTAAGCGGCTCGGCGGTGGCAAAGACCATCAGGCCCACACCAAGACCGGCGCCGAACATCATCGAGAACCAGGAAAAGTTGGAAAATTCCGGCGATTCGCCCGGCGTGCCCATGACACGACGGCCCGTTGACGGGATCACCGCGACAACAACGAGGAAGAAGGCGAAGAAGCCAACGATGAGGATATAAAATTGGTTGAAGACGGCAAGGATCTGGCTGTTGAGACTGCCCAGAGTGCCGTTGGCATTCGCCGGAAAGACCAGCGCCCAAAGCACAAGGGCGACCATGATACCTTTGCTGATAAGAGCGATAGGAAGGCTGTTATCGTGATAAAAGCCACCCACCTGCGTCTTGATCTGAAGGTCCGTAAACGGAGGTTTGATTGACATGTTTTTTCCCTGTTTTCGTTGCGGAAATGCGGAAACGGGCGCGTTTCCAGCAAATTTTAGCGCTGCACGGTTGATTTTTCACCTCGCAGCCCCCATCCGCGAGAGTGTGTCACAACAGCACAATTCGTCACCTGATTAATTGCGGCACTCAAAGACGTGTTTGCGACCGATTGATTGATAGTTTTGTGCTGCTCCTTAAGAAATTTTAGCAAAAATTCATAGTGATTTAGCTGGGCTGAAGTTTGGTGTGCTCCGGAAATTGGATGAAGGCGGTAGTTGCAAGCTTTTGCGCTTTGCTGTTTGGTGAGCCCAGCATTTTTGAGCGTATGAGGGGCACATGGCTGAAGCGCTGGATATCAATTTTGTTCGGGCGCAGTTCCCGGCCTTTCAGGAACCGTCACTGCAGGGGCAGGCTTTTTTTGAGAATGCGGGTGGCTCTTATACCTGTGCGCCGGTGATCGCCCGGCTGGAGCGGTACTACCGCCAGCGCAAGGTTCAGCCTTACGGGCCTTATGAGGCATCGCGTCTGGCGGGTGAAGAAATGGACGAGGCCCGCAGCCGGTTGGCGGCGCTGCTTGGGGTGGCCACTGACGAACTGAGCTTTGGGCCATCTACAACACAGAATACCTATGTTCTGGCGCAGGCCTTCCGGCAGTGGCTGAATCAGGGCGATGCCATCATCGTGACGGATCAGGACCACGAGGCCAATTCCGGCCCGTGGCGGCGACTGGCGGCCGAAGGGATTGAAATTCGCGAATGGCAAATCAACCCCGAGACCGGATTGCTGGATCTGGACGATCTTGAAGCTCTGCTGGACGAAAGCGTGCGGCTGGTGTGTTTCCCGCATTGTTCAAACGTGGTGGGGGCGGTCAACCCGGTGGTCGAGATCACCGCAGCCGCCCACGCGGCGGGTGCGTTTGTATGCGTTGACGGCGTAAGCTATGCCCCGCATGGTCTGCCTGATGTGGGTAACATGGGGCCGGATATTTACCTGTTTTCAGCCTATAAAACCTATGGGCCCCATCAGGGTATCATGGTTATCCGGCGCGAGCTGGGCGATCTGCTTCCCAATCAGGCACATTATTTCAACGAAGGCACCCTATATAAACGCTTCGCCCCGGCAGGGCCGGATCACGCACAGGTAGCCGCCAGCGCGGGAATGGCCGATTACATTGACACGCTGGCCAACCATCACGGGATCAGCGGTACGGCGACTGCATGTGCTCAGGGTGTGCATGACCTGATGCGCGCGCATGAAGAGGCACTTTTGCAACCCGTGCTGGATTATCTGAGCGTCCGCAATTCGGTGCGTCTGATCGGGCCGAGCGAGGCCGGGGCACGTGCGCCGACAGTGGCAGTAGCGCTGGACCGACCGGGCGATGAGGCGGCGGCTGATCTGGCACAGCACGGTATCATGGCAGGAGGCGGTGATTTCTATGCGGTGCGCCCGCTGAAGGCCCTGGGGGTGGACCTTGAAAAAGGCGTGCTGCGCCTGAGTTTTGTTCATTATACCAATCAGGGCGAAGTTGATCAGTTATTGAACGCTCTGGATGACATTCTTTGATCTGATTCACGCCTCCGGTCGTAATTGATTGGAAAAGAGAGGCAGATCATGAACGAACAGACCCCCACGATTCTGTGGTTACGCCGCGATCTGCGGCTTGGCGATCATCCAGCCCTGCGCGCGGCCTGCGCGCGCGGCGGGCCGGTGATACCGGTTTTCATTCTTGATGACGGGGTCGAGGCCTTGGGGGCTGCACCAAAATGGCGGTTGGGGCTGTCGCTGGAGACCCTTGGCAAGGCGTTGGCCCGCGCGGGCAGTCGCTTGGTCCTGCGGCGGGGCGACGCGCATGAGGTTCTGAAATCGCTTGTGGCCAAGACCGGGGCGGGGGCGGTGTACTGGTCAAGGTTATACGACCCGGCGTCGATTGAGCGCGACAAGGCGATCAAGGCTGATTTGACCGCAACAGGTGTCGACGCGCGTAGTTTCGCAGGCCATCTGCTGTTTGAGCCCTGGACCGTCGAGACCAAGACCGGCGGCTATTACAAGGTCTATACTCCGATGTGGAATGCCGTGAGGGGGCGCGATGTGGCCACGCCTGAAGCCGCGCCAAAACACATTCCCGTACCGGAAAACTGGCCCGAGAGTGAAGAACTTTCAGATTGGCAAATGGGGGCTGCAATGCAACGCGGGGCCGAAGTGTGTCTGCCCCACCAGCAGATCGGTGAAGTACGTGCGCAGGCGCGGCTGGCAGACTTCGTTGACGACGCCATTGGCGGCTACAGCGAGGCGCGTAATCTACCCGGTGTCGAGGGCACCTCGGGCCTGTCGGAGAATCTGACGCTTGGCGAAATTTCACCGCGCCAATGCTGGCATGCCGGGCAACGTGCGCGGCACGAGGGGGCAAAGGGGGCCGAAACCTGGCTGAAAGAACTGGTGTGGCGCGAGTTTGCCTATCATCTCATGTATCACACACCGCATATCCTGACCGACAACTGGCGCCGGGAATGGGATAGCTTCGCCTGGAACGAGGATGCATCGCACCCGCATGTGGTTGCCTGGCAACAGGGGCGCACGGGGGTGCCGTTTGTAGATGCGGCCATGCGCGAAATGTATGTAACCGGGCGTATGCACAACCGGGCGCGGATGATCGTGGCCAGTTACCTGACCAAGCACCTGATGACGCATTGGAAAATCGGACAGCGCTGGTTCGAGGATTGCCTGACCGACTGGGACCCGGCCAGCAACGCCATGGGCTGGCAATGGGCCGCCGGATCGGGTCCGGATGCCGCGCCGTATTTCAGGGTGTTCAATCCAGAAACGCAGTTGAAAAAGTTCGACCCCGATGGCGTCTATTCCCGTCGCTGGATTGCCGAGGGGCAGATCAGCCCGGCACGCACTGCAATTTCTTATTTTGAGGCGATCCCGCGCCGCTGGCGCATGACCGCGGAGGATACTTACCCCGCCCCGGTGGTGGCGCTGGACGAGGGCCGCAAGCGGGCCTTGGCGGCCTATCAGGCCCGTGGATTCTGAAAACAAACAAAAAAATCTTGCCGAAACGGGGGGGATAGTCCTAGCTTTGGATAAATAGCTTGGGGGGTGCAGACATGATCCTGACCGATACGACCGGCCAGACCAGGCTGCCGCGTTATTTTGCGCAAGTTTTTGAGACCACCAAAAAGATCAACAACGGGCGTCTTGATTTTGTCATGCCGGACGGCCGCGTATTTCGTGCTCAAGGCCGCAATCCGGGGCCGGTGGCGGAACTGGTCGTTCACAACCCCGACAGTTTTGCCCGGCTGATGCGCGAAGGCGATCTGGGGTTTTGCGATGCCTATCTGGAGGGGTGGTGGAGCACACCTGATTTGCAGGCGCTGATGGATTTTGTCCACACCGACAACGAAGCCGTTTATGACGGCTTTCCGGGCATGGGGTTGGTGCGGATCTATGAGCGGATGCGTCATTGGTTGCGCGGCAATTCGAAACGACAGGCGAAGAAGAACATCAGCTATCACTATGATCTGGGCAATGAATTCTATCGTCTTTGGTTGGACGATACGATGACCTATTCCAGTGCGCTGTTCGAGACCGGGCAGGAAAGTCTGGAAGGGGCCCAGACCGCCAAATATGCAAGCATGGTGGATCAGATGGGGGTAAAGCCCGGAGAACATGTGCTGGAGATTGGCTGTGGTTGGGGCGGGTTTGCCGAATATGCCGCGAAAGAGCGCGGTTTGCGGGTGACGGGGTTGACGATCAGCCGTGAACAACTGGCCTATGCCCGCGACAGGATTGCGCGGGCCGGGCTGTCGGACATGGTTGAGCTGAAGCTGCAGGATTACCGGGACGAGCGCGGGGTCTATGACGGGATTGCCAGCATCGAGATGTTCGAGGCAGTGGGTGAAAAATACTGGCCATCCTACTTTGAAACCGTCCGGGAACGTTTGCGGCCGGGGGCACGGGCCACGTTACAGATCATTACAGTGCAGGATCGCCGCTGGGAGGTTTACAAACGAGGCGTGGATTTCATCCAGAAATACATTTTTCCCGGCGGTATGCTGCCCAGCCCGACGGTGTTGCGGGCCGAAATAGAAAAAGCGGGGCTGCAGGTCGCCCGGTCGATCGAATTTGGTGAAAGTTACAGTCAGACACTGCGCCGCTGGCATAATAACTTCAATTCAAAATGGGACAGCATTGCGCAACTGGGCTTTGACGAACGGTTTCGACGGATGTGGAATTTCTACCTGACCTCTTGTGCGGGCGCCTTTCATGGGGGTAACTGCGATGTAACCCAGATCACAATCGCAAGGCCAAGATAGATGCCCCAGACAGACCGCATGCCAACCATGGCCAAGATGTTCGCCGCCGCTTGTCTGGCCGCCGTCGCATGGGTCGGGTCAGAAATGTTTCGCCCGCTGATGCCGCCTGATACGGCTTTTGGCTGGTTTAACGAAGTAAACGTGGTGCTGGGCCTGCTGTGCGGTTGGGTTGTCACTGGCTCGCGCGTGGGGAACGGTATTTCCGAGGCAATTGGGGCCGGGCTGACGGGGGTGGCCGCTTTGATTTTCTGGGCGTTGTTCGTACATAGCTTCAACGAAATGCTGGGCCGTGCGCTGGATCGTCGCTACGAAGGGCCGGTCGAAGCGCTTGTGTCGGTTTTCGAACTGGGCGTTGAATATGGCGCCTATATGCTGAATGGCCCTTTTATTGGTTTTTTGGTGGCTGGCGGGATTGTCACCGGACTTGTTGCCGAATGGGTCTCGCACCGCTGGTCATGATCTGATGACACCAGTATTTCTGTGCGGACCGATGGGCTTGCCCGGTTTGATACGGGATATTTGCGGCCCCATGGCACAGGCGCTTGCGCCCGTGCCGGCAGAAGTGCAGGGCTATCGGTTGAGTTCCCGGGAAGATTGCTGGTTTCCGATGCTTTTGGCAGCACAGGGGGGCAGGGTGGCAGGCATTTTGCTGTCGCAAGTCCCCCCGGATGTGATGGAACGACTGACTTATTTTGCTGCCGGCTTGCAGCACTTTCCAACTGCGACAGACGTCGTTGTTGAGGGTCGCATCATAAAGGCACAGGTGTTTTTGGCAGGCAGAACGGACACCGGTTTTGACGCGGCGTGGGATGCGCAGGCCTGGCAGGCACGATGGGAGCCCCTGGCCCGTGATGCGGTTCGGGAAATGATGGGGCATCAAGGACGGTTTTCTGCAGCAGAGCTGCCTCAGCGATTGCCAATGATCCTGTCGCGGGCCGCCGCGCGGCAGGCTGCGGCCATGGGTGCGCCAAGGGCGGTTCGCAGCGATATGTCCCATGCCATGGTGGAAGATATCTCTGAGACCACATGCCATGCTGGGTTTTTTCTAACGCGGGAGCACCGGCTGCGCCATCCGCGGTTTGATGGAACGATGAGCACGCCTGTGACGCGTGAGGTATTTGTCGCCACCGATGCCGCGATTGTTCTGCCTTATGATGCCCGGCGCGACCGGGTTTTGCTGGTCGAGCAGTTTCGCATGGGCCCCTATGGGCGAGGTGATCAGTATCCCTGGATGCTGGAGCCGGTGGCCGGGCGCGTCGATCCGGGTGAAACACCCGAGCAAACCGCACGGCGCGAATGTGTAGAAGAGGCGGGGCTGATCCTGCACGGATTAGAGCATATCGCCAGCTATTACTGCTCGCCGGGGTGCTCAACCGAGTATTTCCACACCTATCTGGGTCTGTGCGATCTGCCCGACAAGAGCCGCGGAAAAGGCGGTCTGGACAGCGAAGACGAAGATATCAGAACACATGTTCTAAACTTTGACGACGCATTACGGCTATGTTCCAGCGGTGAAGCTGACAACGGGCCGCTTATCCTTAGTTTGATCTGGTTGAAAGCTGAACGCGAAAGGCTGCGTGCAGTTGCTTGAGTTCCCCCTGTCTTCGCACTAAGTCTGATTGGAAATCTGATCACAGGAGCGCGCGAAATGCAGTTTGCAAAGGATCTGGCCGAGGCCGTTGGCAATACCCCCCTGATCCGGCTGCGCCGGGCCAGTGAGCAGACCGGCTGCGAGATTCTTGGGAAATGCGAATTTCTGAACCCCGGGCAATCGGTCAAGGACCGGGCGGCACTTTACATCATTCGTGATGCGATCGCCCGCGGCGAGTTGCAGCCGGGAGGCACAATTGTCGAAGGGACAGCGGGCAACACAGGCATTGGCCTGGCCCTGGTCGGAGCTTCCTTGGGATTCAAGACAGTGATCGTTATCCCGGAAACCCAGAGTCAGGAAAAGAAGGATATGCTCCGGCTGGCAGGGGCTGATCTGGTGCAGGTGCCTGCAGCACCTTATTCGAATCCGAATAATTTTGTGCGTTATTCCGAAAGATTGGCTGAAAAACTTTCCAAATCCGAACCAAACGGTGCAATCTGGGCCAATCAGTTCGACAACGTCGCCAACCGCCAGGCACATATTGAAACCACGGGCCCCGAAATCTGGGAGCAGACCGGCGGCAAGGTAGATGGTTTCATTTGCGCGGTCGGGTCGGGCGGGACGTTGGCCGGTGTGGGCATGGCACTGCAGCCAAGGGGCGTGAAAATCGGCATTGCTGACCCGATGGGCGCCAAACTGTATTCCTATTACACAACCGGTCAGCTCGACTCTGAAGGTGGGTCGATTGCAGAAGGTATCGGGCAGGTCAGGATCACCGCCAACCTGGAGGGGTTCACACCCGATTTCGCGTGCCAGGTGCCCGATGAAGAAGCATTGCCAATCGTTTTTGATTTGCTCGAGCATGAAGGGCTGTGCATGGGAGCCTCGAGCGGTGTGAATATCGCAGGGGCGATACGCATGGCCCGCGAAATGGGTCCCGGACACACGATTGTAACGGTTCTGTGCGACTATGGTACGCGCTATCAGTCGAAGCTGTTCAATCCTGAATTCCTGCGTGAAAAAGGTCTGCCGACACCCGGTTGGCTGGACCAGGCGCCACGCTCGATCCCTGGGGTGTTCGCAGAGTGATATATTTTCTGCGTCTTGTATGTCTGGTCTTTTCACTGACCTTTGTTGCTGGCGTCGGGATCACCTACGCCCCTGCACCAGCTTTGGCGCAACCCAATGCCGTCGCTGTCGACTATAAGGCGTGGGAAAAGACAGCGGCCCGCGCCGACGAAGCCATCAGCGCCGGGCGTGCGTCAAGCATGGCTCTGGACGAACTACGCAACGAGATAAGCAACTGGCGACAGCAGTTTCTTGATGCGCAAAGTGCAAACAGCAATGCCATCGCAACAGTTCAGGACCAGCTGAAGTCACTGGGGCCCGTGCCGGAAGACGGTAATGAAGCCGCTGACATCGCTGCCCAGCGGGAAGAGCTGAACCGGCGGCTGTCGCAGTTGCTGGCACCGGTCAAAACCGCTGAGCTGGCCCATAGCCGGGCTGAGGGGCTGATCCGTGGAATCGATCAGATCATTCGGGATCGCCAAACCCAACAATTGCTGGAATTCGGACCTTCGCCCCTGAATCCAGTGCACTGGCCAGCCGGAGTCAAAGCCCTTTTCGACACTTTAACGGTTTTGCAGGACGAGTTTGTTGGTGCCTGGAAGAATCCTGTCCTCCGTAAAGAGGCAACCGGCAACGCTCCGAAGGTGTTGATCTGGCTGCTGGTGGGGCTTGTTCTGGTGGCGCGCGGGCGCCGCTGGAGTTCACGCCTGGTGAAGCGGATTCTGAAGGACGAGACCAGCTGTGGCCGCTGGATTGTCGCGTTTATCGTGTCGCTGGGGCAGTTGTTTCTGCCGTACGCCGGAACCTACGCTATGATTGAGGCGGTTTATGCCTCCGGGATGGTGGGGTTGCGTACCGATATTCTGTTATCGGCGCTGCTGCCTGCGGCATTTATTTTCCTGCTGGCGCGTTGGCTGGCGCAACGGATCTTCCCGGTTTACGAATTGCGGACACCGCCGCTGAATCTGAATGCAGAGAACCGCTATTCCGGCCGCGTGTACGGCGCGCTTCTGGGGTTGGTCGTAGCAACGTTTTTCCTGCTCAAGCGGGTTTCAGAGGTGTCGGGTTGGTCCGAGGCCGCGACCAATGTGGTACTGTTCCCTGTCATGGTGGTTGCGGGACTGTTGCTGCTTCGGCTTGCCAATCTTCTGCTTTTGCACAGCCGGGCCCGCATCACCGAAGATCAAACCGAGGAAACCTTTCGGGACCGCATTGCACGGCTTTTGTCACGTGCGCTGATGGTGCTGGCCGTAGTGGCGCCCTCGCTGGCGGCAATTGGGTATTTCGAGGCGGCAAAATCGCTGATGTTGCCCTCGCTTCTGTCGCTTTTGCTGATCGCCGCGCTGTTGGTTCTGCACCGTCTGGTTACCGAGGTTTATGTACTGCTGACCGGAAACAAAGAGGCCGCCGCCGAGTCGCTGATCCCGGTTTTGGCCGGTTTCATGCTGGTGCTGTTGTCGCTGCCGGTCTTTGCCCTGCTATGGGGCGCGCGTGTGGCGCAGCTGACCGAGCTGTGGACCCGTTTTACCGAAGGTGTCTACATTGGGGGCACCCGGATATCCCCGGCCATATTCATCACTCTCGCAATCGTATTTATCATCGGTTATCTGGTCACGCGGCTTGTGCAAGGCGCGTTGAAAAACTCGGTGCTGCCCAAGACAAAAATGGACGCCGGAGGGCGCAATGCGGTTGTATCCGGTGTAGGCTACCTTGGTATTTTCCTGTCTGCACTCATTGCTATCACCAGCGCAGGGATTGATCTGAGCTCACTGGCGATTGTTGCAGGGGCATTGTCGGTCGGGATCGGCTTTGGCCTGCAGAATATCGTGTCGAACTTTGTCAGCGGTATTATCCTTCTGATCGAGCGCCCGATATCTGAAGGCGACTGGATTGAGGTCGGTGGGCAGCACGGCTATGTGCGTGATATCTCGGTACGTTCAACCCGGATTGAAACCTTTGATCGTACCGATGTGATTGTCCCTAACGCGGACCTTATCAGCGGCACTGTCACCAACTATACCCGCGGCAACACGGTCGGCCGGGTAATTGTGCCGGTTGGCGTCGCCTATGGCACGGACACACGCAAAGTTGAAAGTATTTTGCGAGAGGTCGCCGAAGCGCATCCAATGGTATTGGCCCATCCGGCCCCCAATGTGGTGTTTGTTGCCCTGGGTGCCAGCTCACTGGATTTTGAAATACGCGCAATTCTGCGCGATGTGAATTGGGTATTGAACGTACATTCGGACATGAACCACGAAATTGTCCGCCGCTTTGCCGAGGAAGGTATCGAAATTCCGTTTGCCCAAAGCGATATCTGGATCCGTAACCCCGAGGCCCTGACCGGCAGCAAACCGGCGCAGCCAGCGCCAGCGGCTGCGCCGGCTTCGCAATCTACGTCAGAGCAGAAACCATTCCAGGATTCTGACGATGGCGACAGCGACGCAGATCCTGACCGATGACCGACCTGCTGTTTCGCGAAGATGCCTATCAGGCCGAGGCCGAGGGCAGGGTGATCGGGCATACGCCCGAAGGCGGCGTGCTGCTGGACCGGTCGGTTTTTTATCCAACAGGCGGCGGACAACCCGGCGACAACGGCAGCATTTCATGGGATGGGCGCACCCTGGCAGTGGCCACAACTGTGAAAACCCAGGATGACCAGGTTGCCCTCGTCCCGGCCGAGCCGCTGCCATTGCCCCCTCTGGGTGCGATTGTCTTGCAGCGTTTGGACTGGGACAGGCGCTATCGTCATATGCGGGTGCATACGGCGCTGCATCTGTTGTCAGTTGTGATCCCGTTGCCGGTTACCGGTGGCGCAATCGGGGTGGACAAGGGGCGGCTGGATTTCGCCATGCCCGAAGCTCCCGAGAATAAGGATGCGCTGGACACTCAGCTGAACGCGTTGATCGACCGTGATCTGCAGGTTACTGAAGAGTGGATCACCGATGAAGCTTTGCGCGCCAATACGGGCCTGGTCAAAACCATGTCGGTCATGCCGCCGATGGGGTCGGGCCGGATCCGGCTGGTGCGCATCGGGCAGGGGGCGGACCAGGTGGATCTGCAGCCCTGTGGCGGTACCCATGTCGCCCGCACGGGAGAGATTGGCCGGGTGCGTCTGGGTAAGGTGGAGAACAAGGGCCGCCAGAACCGCCGCGTGCATCTGCATCTGGATGTGTGACCGCATCGCGCAGATTGGGTGAATTCAGGCTTGCATTGACTGGTCTGATCCGGCACAAGCGCCCGCACGGAGCGGTGGCCGAGTGGTCGAAGGCGCACGCCTGGAAAGTGTGTAGGCGGGAGACCGTCTCCAGGGTTCGAATCCCTGTCGCTCCGCCATGATACTTTTTTTACTGATATCAATGGGTCGCTTTGGGCGGCTTTTTTTCTTTGTTTTATTGGCCATAGTGGCCTTTCATCTTTGCATTGGCTTTCTTTCGATATTGCCTGTATCCTTACCTTGAGTGGTATGGAATGTGGTATTTTACATGGCCCTGACTGGAAAGCTGACAAAGAAACTGGTCGAGAATCTCGGTCCCGGTCGGCATGGCGACGGCAACGGGCTTTATCTTGTTGTGGACCCGTCGGGCGCGCGGCGCTGGATCGTGCGGGTGGTGGTCAAGGGTCAGAAGAACAAGAAGGGCGCGCCGCTCCGCACGGATTTTGGTTTGGGCGGGGCTGATATTGTTACGCTCAATCAGGCGCGCGAACGGGCGCTGGAATACCGGCGCATGGCCAAACAGGGGTTGAACCCGCGTTTTAATGCCCGCCAAGAAATTCCAACTTTTGAAGAAGTCGCGCAACAGGTTCATATTGAACGCCTGCCGACGTGGAAAAACGCCAAGCACGGGGCGCAATGGATCAACACCTTGCGCGACTACGCGTTTCCCAAAATCGGGCGGATGCCCGTCGATAGCATTGGTCAGCCTGAGGTGCTGATGTGCCTGTCGCCGATCTGGACAGACAAGCACGAAACCGCGCGACGGTTGGCGCAACGGATCAAGATCGTGCTGGACATGGCCAAGTCGAAAGGGTTTCGCTCTGGCGAAAATCCGGTGACGGCCATCAAGGAAGCTCAGGTCTTGCCAAAGGTGAAGGCCAAGCCAAAGCACCACAAGGCGATGGCCTGGCAGGATGTGCCAGCCTTCTATGCCGATCTGAAATCCCGCAATGCAATGGCCGCCAAGGCGCTGATGTTTACCTGCCTGACCGGATCACGCACGGGCGAGGTTCTGGGCGCGCGATGGGACGAGATCGACGTTGAGACAAGATTGTGGACCTGTCCCGCCGTTCGCATGAAAACCGGGGAGGATCACCGGGTGCCGCTGACGGATGAAATGCTGTCAATCATCGAGCCGCTGCGTGCCATGCAATCGGACTATGTGTTTGAAGGTCAGAAGCGCCACAAGCCGCTTTCGAATATGTCTATGCTGATGCTGCTGCGCCGTATGCAGGTTGAAGGTGTCACCGTGCATGGCTTCCGCTCGACGTTCCGTGATTGGGCCTCTGAGGTCGCCAATGCGCCGCGTGAGGTGGCAGAAATGAGTTTGGCCCATACCGTCGGCTCCAATGTAGAACGGGCCTATGCGCGGTCGGATTTGCTGGAAAAGCGGCGGGCTTTGATGGAGCGATGGTCGAATTACGTTTCAGGAGCGTTGGGTGATGTTGTTGCGCTTCGAGGCAAAAATGTGAGTTACTAAAGAAACGTAGAAAGTAGCAGGGTGGTCCCGACTTTATGCCTGACGTCACGGCACAAAAAGTAGACGAAGCCGTTCGGGCCTTTCTCGAACGCATGTTCCCGAATTCAAACCAGATGATCTTAGGCCGTGCCTATCTTGATCTTCGGCGGCTGAATCTGCACGATTCCAAAGGCGAATTTCAAGACGAGCTAAAGCTCGTTGCGAAGTCAGGCAACGATCTTTTCAACCTGTATAAGAGTATGTTGGCTCAAGGCGACGTATCTGTCGCGAACGCGCGCCGCATGCCGCTGGAATTTATGCTTAAAGCGGTGGAGAGAAATAAGGCAGCCGGAACTCCGAAAGACGCGCTAAATCTTGCCATGCAGAACGCGCGCGGCGTCGATTACTGGCGATTTTCGATGCTGTTTGTCTTTGATCTTTATCTGAGCTTTTCTGCGCGCCTGATTGAACTTGAAGAGCAAAAAACCTTGTTTTGGTCCTCTCAAGGGCGTCCTCCAGACCACTATGCAAGGACCATGGCACTTCGGTTTGCGAAACTATTTGCGAAGCAGTTAAAGCGCGCCCCGACCGTGGGCACTTCAAGCGACGGGGATCATCCATCGACAGAGTACGGACGCGGCCTTCAAGAACTGTTTGAAATCCTGGAAATAGATACCGGCTTCAGACTTCCGGGCGAATGGGCAGTGGCCCAGATCAAATATGGTGATGTTCAAAAACCCTTTGCTTTCAGTCTGTCGAAACCCGGCTTGATGCCAAACTTGCTGAATTGGCAACGCAATAAATCCCAAGAATAGGCCAACTTTCTGCATTTCCAAGTCCGTTTCCCGACGTCCGCAATCCGGCCATGATTGAAGTCCAACGAAACCTTATGGAAATCAACCATGGCAAACCTATTCGAGCAAAACCGAAACTACGTCCTTGGCGACAGCGAACTTGATCTGATCGGCGACCGGGACAAGCTGGCGCAATGGCGTCACAAGAACATGGGTCCGGCATTCTACAAGCTGGGCCGCAAGATCATCTATCGCGGTGAAGACCTCAACGCATGGGCCGAATGTCCGTCGTCAGGGTTTTTGGCACCAAAGGCGGCTTAAACTAAGAGAGTTTTCGGCTCATCTGGTTGATTGCATTATGCGGCACGTTGTCTGTGATGCAAGCGTCGCGCGTCGATGGTCTTTCGTT
>NZ_FWFL01000023.1 GCF_900172295.1 Roseovarius litorisediminis | reverse complement strand
CGGTCAGTGGCATTTCATGAAGCACGGGCCGCACGGCGTCGTTCATTAGCGCTGATGTTGCCGTTCGGCAGTTGATGTTTTCCACACGCAGTGACTGGCTGTCTCACCTGCTGAAAAGCGTCTGCTTCGTCCCGCACAGCAGCCATTAGTACAGACGGCAGCAAACGGCGGCTTCGAGCCCGGAGCAGACATTGATCGGCGGCTAGATGGCCAAGGAGCGAAACTTAGAGCTCTTCTGCATTCTTCGTCGAGACGCCAGAGATCGTACGGGCCGAAGAGTGGGTCTGGCGCTAGGCCAGATTATGCGTACAATGACAAGAAAAGAACACGCAGCGGAAGCCTCCAGTCAGCTCTGACGCTGCGGCCAAAAGAACGATGTCGGGAGACGTCCTTTGAGTTTCATACAAGAAAACCCACAAGTTAGCTTCATCGTCATTGTGGCGATAGCTCTGGCTGCATCGCCTTTCCTCCAGCGGCTAATCGGTCGCGTAGCATTTCGGATCGCAATCCGAACGGAAACCGTTATCGACGATCTTATCGTCGATGCCCTGCGCCCCTTCCGCTTCGTCTACGCAATCCCTACGGCACTGGCTTATTTCCTCGCCGATTGGTTGGCGCCTTATGCCTACGAGGTCCGCGTACTATCGGGCCTCGTTTCTATCTTTCTTGCAGTTGAAACAGCTTTGAAGGTCATGAGCGCGCTTGCCTCGATCATCCGCCATAGATCGGGGGCGAAGGGCGTCAGTTCGACGGGCTACATCGACATTCTCAAAATATTGACTGTGCTGGTCGGCATCGTGGCCGCGGGCTCGGTTGTCGTCGACACGGACCTAATAACACTTATTGGCGGAGTGGGAGCGGCAACCGCGGTACTGGGGCTCATCTTCAAGGACTCACTGCATTCAATCTTCGCAAGCATAAAAATCGCTTCATGGAACCTAATCCGTGAGGGCGATTGGTTGGTCGTGCCAAGTTTTGGCGCCGATGGCACTGTCGAACATATCGGTCTTTACGACATCAAAGTGCGCAACTGGGATCTGACGACAGTACTTGTTCCCACACACTCGGTGCTAGAGGTCGCGAACGCAAATTATACAAGTATGCAGGACACGAGGGCCAGAAGGTTGTTCGAGACTTTTTCGTTCGACGTTGGATCGGTCCGAGTTTGTGACCGAGCCCTCTTGGAGCGCTTGCAGGGCGTTCCCCTGATCTCAGATATCGTCGCCGAGAAGATCGAAGCGCTCGGGGACAGCGATGAACCAGGAACAGATGCCCGGCTAGCCCCAGTCATTACGACCAACTTCGAGATCTTTTGTGCATACGTAGATAGATACCTCAGGTCGCGCGAGGATATTCATCAAAAGCGTCATTACATCATGATCAGGACTACAGCGCCCACTCACCATGGCATTCCGATGGAGATATTCGCGTTTCTCCGTGAAGTCAGCCTGGTCCCCTTCTCGAAGATTCAGACAGACATATTCAATCATCTCCTGGCGATGATCGGAGTTTTTGATCTTCGGCTGCACCAAAGCCTGGCAAAGGAATAGGGCCGATGCATGTGAAAAGCGCAGCGGCAGTATTTCGTTTCAGCCTTCGCAGGCCGAAAGCATGAGAACGCCGTCTCAATCCGTGTCGTTTCTAGGCAATCTCAGGATTCGCACGAAACTTCTGGTCGTTCTCGTTATCATGGCGGCGGCAAGCGTCGGCATTTATGCGGTCGTGGAATACCGGGCCGCGAAGCAGGCTTTGCTGCAGGAATCCTTTAATAAGCTCACCGCTGTGCGCGAGATGAAGGCGCAGCAGATCGAGGACTATTTTTCAACGATCGCGAACCAGATTGTTACCTTTTCTGAGAGTCGCACTATCGTGCAGGCAATTGGAGAATTTCAGTCTGCAGTTTACTTGCTGAACAATCGCGAAGGCGCCCAAGTCTCGCCTCCGCTCCAAGACTACTATGACCGGGAATTTCTGCCGCGCCTCGGCAAGCATTCCCTCACAGGGGATCTTGGGCGATCCGAAAGCTTTATTCCTCAGGATGCGACTGCACGGGTTCTTCAAGAACTTTTCATCGCCCGGAACCCCAACCCGACTGGTGAAAAGCACCTTATGGACGATGTCGGCGACGGAAGCCACTACAGTGCTGTGCACCGACGCTATCACCCAATCATAAGAAACTTCCTCGAAAAATTTGGGTATTACGATATCTTCTTGGTCGATGCCGAGGACGGGCGGATCGTTTATTCTGTCTTTAAGGAAGTCGACTTCGCGACCTCGCTTTTGACGGGCCCGTACGCGGGAACCAACTTCGCAGAGGCGTTCAAGGCAGCAAGCAAGGCAGGTTCCGGCGACTTCGTCATTTTCAGGGATTTTGAGCCCTACGCTCCGTCATATAACGCGCCCGCCTCCTTCGTTGCGTCACCCATATTCGACGGCGACGAGCTTACCGGCGTACTGATGTTCCAGATGCCGATCGACAGGATCAATGACATCATGACTAGCCAGGGAGCGTGGTCCAATGTCGGGCTTGGTGAAAGTGGCGAAACCTATATCGTTGGCGAAGACTTGCTAATGCGGAACCAGTCGCGGTTCCTGATCGAAGACCGTGACGGATATCTTGGTATGATCCGGGGCATCGGTCTGGACGAAAGCATCGTCCAAAGGATCGAGACCTTCGGCACATCGATCGATTTGCAACCAGTTGACACACAGGGCACTCGGGCGGCGCTTGCCGGAGAAACGAATACCAAAATCTTCCCGGACTATCGGGGTGTCCCCGTACTGTCGGCATTTCGTCTTCTTGATCTGCCCGATATGAGCTGGGCAATCATGAGCGAGATCGACGAGGCTGAGGCGCTCGCGCCTGCCTATCGCCTAAGGGATCGAACCCTACAGCTCATGGGCCTCCTCATAGCTGGCATCCTCGCGATCTCCTTCTTTTTCGCGCGGACAATGACCCGCCCGATCCTGGACCTCAGTGAAAAGGCACAGAGGATAGCCAAGGGCGATCTCGGCATTACAATCGACGTAAGTGGCGGCGACGAGATTGCACAACTCGCCAATAATTTTGACCTTATGCGCGAAGCCTTGAAAGACCTGGTTGAGGGTCTGGAAGCAAAAGTCGCAGATCGAACCAAAGAGCTCGCCAATAGTGAAACCAGGGTTCGCTCGATCCTGAACAATGCAGCCGACAGCGTAATCGTAATCGATGGCAAAGGCTTTATCAGGGAGTTCAATCCAAGCGCGGAAACCACCTTCGGATATGATGCAAGCGAAGTCATCGGCGGCAAGGTTGACGTCTTGATGCCTAAAAGGCACGCCCAGGACCATGACGCGCATCTTCAACGTTATCACGATACCGGTGAGAAGCATGTCGTGGGTCGCACGCGGGAGGTCGAGGGGCTGCGAAAGGACGGCACTGAATTCCCATTAGAGCTCCACGTAGGGGAAGCCGAATTAGAAGACGAAAAGCTATTCGTCGGGATCATTAGAGATATTACGGATCGCAAGCGGCAAGAGAAAGAAATCGCAGACAATCTGAGCTTCGTGACGACCCTTGTGGATTCGGTTCCCAATCCCATTTTCGTCAAAGATAACTCAGGCCGATACATAAACTTCAATCGTGCATACGAAAAGGCCTTCGGAGTAAAGCGCGAGGACATAATCGGCAAAACCGTGAAGGAGTTGGACTTCTTTCCGGAGGAGTATCGAGACACGCGCCACCAGGAGGATGTTGCACTGCTGCGGGATGGAGGAAGCGCTCACCGCGAAACAAGCGTAGTGCTTGGCGATGGCAAGGAGCACGACATGCTCTTTTGGGCGCGTGCATTTGACCTGTCTGATGGTTCACGTGGCGGTGTGCTCGGCGTCTTCGTCGATATCAGCCAACAAAAAGAACTGGAACGCCAATTAGCTATTGCCAACAAACGTATGGGCGACGAGCTCAGCATCGGACGCCAGATCCAGATGAGCATGATCCCACTAACCTTCCCAAGATTTCCAGAGCACAAAGATCTGGATGTCTGGGCTTATATTCGGCCTGCCCGCGAGGTTGGTGGGGATTTCTATGACTTCTTCATGATCGATGACCGTTTCTTTGCGTTCGTTATTGCAGATGTTTCCGGGAAGGGCGTGCCCGCTGCACTGATGATGGCGGTTGCGAAGACACTTCTAAAGTCACGGACACAGGATACCAAATCGACTGCCAATATCATCTCTGCGACCAACAATGAGCTTAGTGAGAACAATGACGACTGCATGTTCATCACGGCTTTCTTTGGCATCATCGACACGAAAACCGGTATCCTGACCTACACGAACGCCGGGCACAATCCGCCTTATCTGATAAAGACGGATGGCACGTGGCGAGCGTTGGACGAGCTTCATGGCCCCATGGTCGGTGTGATGCCGGGAGCGCCTTACGGCGAGGCGCAAATGAAGCTCGACGTTGACGACAAGATCGTCTTGTTTACCGATGGCGTCACAGAAGCCTTTGACGCGAAGGGAGCTGACTACGGCGAAGCCCGACTCGAGGCGCACCTTGAACGCTCCAAAAGGCTCGGGACGAAGTACCTCGTCGAGTCTCTGTTGCGCGATGTGGATGAATTTGTCGGCTGCGCCGAACAATCCGACGATATTACGCTATTCTGCCTTCGCTATGTCGCGTGGGATGTGCGCGACGCTCGCGGAACCGTGGAGTTACGTCTGGTCAATGAACTGCGTGAGATCGACCGTTGCCTCGCGGCGCTGCAGGAAATCTGTCAGCGGTTCGAACTTCCGCCCGAGATTCAGAACAATTTTTCGGTGGTCCTGGATGATCTGCTGAATAACATAATCAGCTATGCCTACGACGATGAGGGTGAGCACATCATTGATGTGGTGCTGTCAACAGATGGTCAGCGCTTCATCGTCTCAGTCACGGACCAGGGGGTCGAGTTCGATCCATTCGAAAGAAAAGACCCCGACGTAGAGTCGAACTTAGAAGAGCGCGAAATAGGCGGGCTTGGGATACACCTTATTCGCAACCTTATGGACGATTTCTCTTACCGGCGTGTTGAGGGCAAGAATGTTACGACGCTGATGAAGCGATTTGCCGGCGATATGCCAACACAAACCGACGCGACAACAACGAACTAAGGGGACCGAGATGCATACGGAAGTGACGCACCGCGCGACAGACACTGCGATGGTGATCTACGTGGATGGAGATCTGACAACCAATACCAGTCCAGACGTCGAAACCGAAATCCTTGAGGTAATTGAGGGTGAAGGAAAGCACGTCGTGATAAACGTTGAGAAGGTGAATTTCATTGCATCAACAGGGCTGCGAGTGATCCTTGCACTTGGCAAGAAGTTGAGCGGCCAAGGTCTGAAACTCACTGTGTGCTCCATGAACCCATCGACCAAGTCGGTCTTTGAGATGTCGGGATTCACAAAACTCTTTCCGACATACGCGAACGAAGAAGAAGCGCTGCAGGGCCTCTAGTCGCGGTTTGGGTGCCATCGGACCCGTAGTTGGAGGCTCTGGCAAGATCTGCATCAAGCAGCGCGCGCGCTGTCACACAAAGAAACGACCGTACCGAGACGCCCATTATCTCACGATACCATGTCGGTTCAACGGTCACGATAAGAAGTGAGATGAAAGACATGGAAATCACGACGAAAAACGTTGCGGGAATTACTTTTGTTTATCTTAGCGGCGATATTAAGAGCACGACTTCTGGCGAAGTGATGGATGCACTTGTGAGCTTAGTCAAAGGTGGTGCGAACAAGCTGCTTCTCAACGTTAGAGAAGTCGATTTCATAAGCAGTGCCGGTTTGAGAAGCATTCTCGTCGCAGCCAAGCTCCTTACGAATTCAAATGGGCAGATGAGAATTTGCAGCGCCAACGAGTCTGTCAAAAAGGTCCTTAAAACATCTGGCTTCACAAGCCTCGTGAACCTGTATCCAGATGAGAACGAGGCGCTAGCGGCATTCACATAGACTCAAGAAACCAGCGCAGTTGAAGCACTTGTTTGAGAGGCAGCATAGTCCGCAGATCGGACATTGGCCAGGTGCTGGGAGTTTGCAGTCCTTCCAAGGGTTGCACGGGTCTCAGCGCAGTGTCAGCATGCGGCCATCTCGTCAAGATCGACCTGGGCCAGATCGCCCGCCCGTGTTGTCGAAAATTGCCGCAACTTGGGATTTAAAAGGAATGTCCGACCATCCGGGCTGATTGATGCACTGAAATATTTGGCCACGGATTCGCTCAAGCCAAAACGCTCTGCCCAACGAAACGCAGCAGCAAGATCGATGTGCAGGGCGTGTTCTTCGGCCTCGTCAGATGTTCAGCGCTGCCCACCGCCAAGGGCGTGCAAGAGTACTCTGTGCTGTATCCGGGGCCAACTTAACGGAGACGCGCCGTGCACCAGTTTCGGGACTAGTTGCTATCCTTCATCTAGGGCCTGTTAACACTATTACGTAGTGCTGTTTGATGCTAAGTATCTGTTATGAATGAGATAACAGAAAATCAATACGCGCTGATCCAGCCCTACTTGCCAGTCCAGCGCGGGAATGTGCGGGTTT
>NZ_FWFL01000026.1 GCF_900172295.1 Roseovarius litorisediminis | reverse complement strand
TAGCCTCGGTACGGTCAGGCATCCACGGCGCTTTAAAATAGTTGTTATAGATATTCAAATAACCCTGAAACAAATGCTTAGGGATTTTATTGGTATCAGGGTTAATCGTGCCAAGAAAAGCGGCATGGTCAATATAACCAGTAGTGTTAACAGTCGGGAGAGGAGTGGCATTAACACCATCCTTCATGAACTTAATCCACTGTTCACCATAAACGTGACGATGAGGGACATAAAAAGTAAAAATGTCTACAGTAGAGTCAATAGCAAGGCCACGACGCAATGGAGAAAGACGGAGAGCGCCAACGGCGTCCATCTCGAAGGAGTCGCCAGCGATAACCGGAGTAGTTGAAATGGTAATAAGACGACCAATCTGACCAGCAAGGAAGCCAAGATGGGAAAGGTCATGCGGCATACGCTCGGCGCCAGTTTGAATATTAGACATAATTTATCCTCAAGTAAGGGGCCGAAGCCCCTGCAATTAAAATTGTTGACCACCTACATACCAAAGACGAGCGCCTTTACGCTTGCCTTTAGTACCTCGCAACGGCTGCGGACGACCAGGGCGAGCGCCAGAACGTTTTTTACCTTTAGACATTACATCACTCCTTCTGCACGTAATTTTTGACGCACGTTTTCTTCTGCGTCAGTAAGAACGTCAGTGTTTCCTGCGCGTACACGCAAGGTAAACGCGAACAATTCAGCGGCTTTAACCGGACGCTCGACGCCATTAATAATGTTTTCCGTAAATTCAGCGCCTTCCATGATGAGACAGGCCGTTTGAATGTTGACGGGATGAACATAATAAGCAATGACGGCAGCAATAAACTCAACAGGAGCAGGAAAGCGAGGGTATCCTACAAAGTCCAGCGTACCATAAACGCAAGCCTCAACGCAGCGACGAGCACGAGAGCGGTCAGTAGCAATCCAAACTTTGTTACTCGTCAGAAAATCGAAATCATCTTCGGTTAAATCCAAAACGGCAGAAGCCTGAATGAGCTTAATAGAGGCCAAAGCGGTCTGGAAACGTACGGATTGTTCAGTAACTTGACTCATGATTTCTTACCTATTAGTGGTTGAACAGCATCGGACTCAGATAGTAATCCACGCTCTTTTAAAATGTCAACAAGAGAATCTCTACCATGAACAAAATGTGACTCATATCTAAACCAGTCCTTGACGAACGTGCCAAGCATATTAAGCCACTTCTCCTCATCCAACGCGTCAGTTTTTGACAGAATCGTTAGTTGATGGCGAAAGGTCGCAAAGTAAGAGCTTCTCGAGCTGCGCAAGGATAGGTCGAATTTTCTCATTTTCCGCCAGCAGTCCACTTCGATTTAATTCGTAAACAAGCAGTAGTAATTCCTGCTTTATCAAGATAATTTTTCGACTCATCAGAAATATCCGAAAGTGTTAACTTCTGCGTCATGGAAGCGATAAAACTCTGCAGGTTGGATACGCCAATCATTTTTATCGAAGCGCGCATAAATTTGAGCAGATTTGTCGTCACAGGTTGCGCCGCCAAAACGTCGGCTACAGTAACTTTTCCCAGCCTCAATCTCATCTCTCTTTTTGCGTTCTGCTTCAATATCTGGTTGAACGGCGTCGCGTCGTAACCCAGCTTGGTAAGTTGGATTAAGCACTCCGTGGACAGATTTGTCATTGTGAGCATTTTCATCCCGAAGTTGCGGCTCATTCTGATTCTGAACAGCTTCTTGGGAAGTAGCGACAGCTTGGTTTTTAGTGAGTTGTTCCATTCTTTAGCTCCTAGACCTTTAGCAGCAAGGTCCATATCTGACTTTTTGTTAACGTATTTAGCCACATAGAAACCAACAGCCATATAACTGGTAGCTTTAAGCGGCTCACCTTTAGCATCAACAGGCCACAACCAACCAGAACGTGAAAAAGCGTCCTGCGTGTAGCGAACTGCGATGGGCATACTGTAACCATAAGGCCACGTATTTTGCAAGCTATTTAACTGGCGGCGATTGCGTACCCGACGACCAAAATTAGGGTCAACGCTACCTGTAGGAAGTGTCCGCATAAAGTGCACCGCATGGAAATGAAGACGGCCATTAGCTGTACCATACTCAGGCACACAAAAATACTGATAGCAGTCGGCGTGTGAATCATTAGCCTTGCGACCCTCGGCAGCAAGAACCATACGACCAATATCACGAAAATAGTCACGCAAAGCATTGGGATTATCATAAAACGCCTCTAATCGGTCGTCAGCCAACGTGAGAGTGTCAAAAACGATAAACCAACCATCAGCATGAGCCTGTCGCATTGCATTCATCAAACGCTGAATAGCAAAGCCTCTACGCGATTTCATAGTGGAGGCCTCCAGCAATCTTGAACACTCATCCTTAATACCTTTCTTTTTGGGGTAATTATACTCATCGCGAATATCCTTAAGAGGGCGTTCAGCAGCCAGCTTGCGGCAAAACTGCGTAACCGTCTTCTCGTTCTCTAAAAACCATTTTTCGTCCCCTTCGGGGCGGTGGTCTATAGTGTTATTAATATCAAGTTGGGGGAGCACATTGTAGCATTGTGCCAATTCATCCATTAACTTCTCAGTAACAGATACAAACTCATCACGAACGTCAGAAGCAGCCTTATGGCCGTCAACATACATATCACCATTATCGAACTCAACGCCCTGCATACGAAAAGACAGAATCTCTTCCAAGAGCTTGATGCGGTTATCCATCTGCTTATGGAAGCCAAGCATTGGGGATTGAGAAAGAGTAGAAATGCCACAAGCCTCAATAGCAGGTTTAAGAGCCTCGATACGCTCAAAGTCAAAATAATCAGCGTGACATTCAGAAGGGTAATAAGAACGAACCATAAAAAAGCCTCCAAGATTTGGAGGCATGAAAACATACAATTGGGAGGGTGTCAATCCTGACGGTTATTTCCTAGACAAATTAGAGCCAATACCATCAGCTTTACCGTCTTTCCAGAAATTGTTCCAAGTATCGGCAACAGCTTTATCAATACCATGAAAAATATCAACCACACCAGAAGCAGCATCAGTGACGACATTAGAAATATCCTTTGCAGTAGCGCCAATATGAGAAGAGCCATACCGCTGATTCTGCGTTTGCTGATGAACTAAGTCAACCTCAGCACTAACCTTGCGAGTCATTTCTTTGATTTGGTCATTGGTAAAATACTGACCAGCCGTTTGAGCTTGAGTAAGCATTTGGCGCATAATCTCGGAAACCTGCTGTTGCTTGGAAAGATTGGTGTTTTCCATAATAGACGCAACGCGAGCAGTAGACTCCTTCTGTTGATAAGCAAGCATCTCATTTTGTGCATATACCTGGTCTTTCGTATTCTGGCGTGAAGTCGCCGACTGAATGCCAGCAATCTCTTTTTGAGTCTCATTTTGCATCTCGGCAATCTCTTTCTGATTGTCCAGTTGCATTTTAGTAAGCTCTTTTTGATTCTCAAATCCGGCGTCAACCATACCAGCAGAGGAAGCATCAGCACCAGCACGCTCCCAAGCATTAAGCTCAGGAAATGCAGCAGCAAGATAATCACGAGTATCCTTTCCTTTATCAGCGGCAGACTTGCCACCAAGTCCAACCAAATCAAGCAACTTATCAGAAACGGCAGAAGTGCCAGCCTGCAACGTACCTTCAAGAAGTCCTTTACCAGCTTTAGCCATAGCACCAGAAACAAAACTAGGGACGGCCTCATCAGGGTTAGGAACATTAGAGCCTTGAATGGCAGATTTAATACCAGCATCACCCATGCCTACAGTATTGTTATCGGTAGCAAGCACATCACCTTGAATGCCACCGGAGGCGGCTTTTTGACCGCCTCCAAACAATTTAGACATGGCGCCACCAGCAAGAGCAGAAGCAATACCGCCAGCAATAGCACCAAACATAAATCACCTCACTTAAGTGGCTGGAGACAAATAATCTCTTTAATAACCTGATTCAGCGAAACCAATCCGCGGCATTTAGTAGCGGTAAAGTTAGACCAAACCATGAAACCAACATAAACATTATTGCCCGGCGTACGGGGAAGGACGTCAATAGTCACACAGTCCTTGACGGTATAATAACCACCATCATGGCGACCATCCAAAGGATAAACATCATAGGCAGTCGGGAGGGTAGTCGGAACCGAAGAAGACTCAAAGCGAACCAAACAGGCAAAAAATTTAGGGTCGGCATCAAAAGCAATATCAGCACCAACAGAAACAACCTGATTAGCGGCGTTGACAGATGTATCCATCTGAATGCAATGAAGAAAACCACCATTACCAGCATTAACCGTCAAACTATCAAAATATAACGTTGACGATGTAGCTTTAGGTGTCTGTAAAACAGGTGCCGAAGAAGCTGGAGTAACAGAAGTGAGAACCAGCTTATCAGAAAAAAAGTTTGAATTATGGCGAGAAATAAAAGTCTGAAACATGATTAAACTCCTAAGCAGAAAACCTACCGCGCTTCGCTTGGTCAACCCCTCAGCGGCAAAAATTAAAATTTTTACCGCTTCGGCGTTATAACCTCACACTCAATCTTTTATCACGAAGTCATGATTGAATCGCGAGTGGTCGGCAGATTGCGATAAACGGTCACATTAAATTTAACCTGACTATTCCACTGCAACAACTGAACGGACTGGAAACACTGGTCATAATCATGGTGGCGAATAAGTACGCGTTCTTGCAAATCACCAGAAGGCGGTTCCTGAATGAATGGGAAGCCTTCAAGAAGGTGATAAGCAGGAGAAACATACGAAGGCGCATAACGATACCACTGACCCTCAGCAATCTTAAACTTCTTAGACGAATCACCAGAACGGAAAACATCCTTCATAGAAATTTCACGCGGCGGCAAGTTGCCATACAAAACAGGGTCGCCAGCAATATCGGTATAAGTCAAAGCACCTTTAGCGTTAAGGTACTGAATCTCTTTAGTCGCAGTAGGCGGAAAACGAACAAGCGCAAGAGTAAACATAGTGCCATGCTCAGGAACAAAGAAACGCGGCACAGAATGTTTATAGGTCTGTTGAACACGACCAGAAAACTGGCCTAACGACGTTTGGTCAGTTCCATCAACATCATAGCCAGATGCCCAGAGATTAGAGCGCATGACAAGTAAAGGACGGTTGTCAGCGTCATAAGAGGTTTTACCTCCAAATGAAGAAATAACATCATGGTAACGCTGCATGAAGTAATCACGTTCTTGGTCAGTATGCAAATTAGCATAAGCAGCTTGCAGACCCATAATGTCAATAGATGTGGTAGAAGTCGTCATTTGGCGAGAAAGCTCAGTCTCAGGAGGAAGCGGAGCAGTCCAAATGTTTTTGAGATGGCAGCAACGGAAACCATAACGAGCATCATCTTGATTAAGCTCATTAGGGTTAGCCTCGGTACGGTCAGGCATCCACGGCGCTTTAAAATAGTTGTTATAGATATTCAAATAACCCTGAAACAAATGCTTAGGGATTTTATTGGTATCAGGGTTAATCGTGCCAAGAAAAGCGGCATG
>NZ_FWFL01000028.1 GCF_900172295.1 Roseovarius litorisediminis | reverse complement strand
TCGGGATCGACGGAGGGGCGGCCCGTGTGGCTGTAGAACTCCGCAAGATGCGTGCGGATGCCGCCAAGATCGACGAACCGGTCGATGGAGCGCAGCAGGTGATCCTGTGGGACATGATCCTCAAGCGAGAACTCGTAGAACAGCGCCGGTTGCGCTTCCTGCCTCGGTCCCATCATCGCCGGTCCTCCCCCTCGATTACAGGAATTGAATCAGCAGTTCGGTCATCAATCAAGCAGGAGTTTTTCAACAAAATCAGCCCGATGCAGACACATATCTTACGCCAGTCTTCCCCGATTTCGGCTTTGATGACACGGGGCCAGTTTTCTGGTATAAGTCGCGATATGGTGAGGCTATAGAACAAACAAAGTTAACGATCTCCAAACCTTCGGGCAAAACACATCGCTGCCAACTTTAGTGGCAGTTACTCCAAGGGGACGGAAACATGATTGATTGGGAGATAAGGGGCGAAGAGCTCGCGAACTGTAATTGTAACTTCGGATGCCCATGCCAGTTCGGCGTCTTGCCGACAGATGGCACTTGCGAAGCCGCAGTTGTCTACAAAATTCACAAGGGGCATTATGGCAATACGTCACTTGACGGTTTGACGGCGGCGGGCGTCTACAAGTGGCCTGGCCCGATTCACGAGGGCAACGGTCACATGCAGCTCATTATTGACTCAAATGCGGATGTAGACCAGCGCGCAGCGCTTCAGGCGATCATGACCGGGGCTGACACGGAAGAAATGGCCACCATGTGGTTTGTCTTTGGTGCGATGAGTCCTAACAGACATGACACGATTTACGCACCAGTTTCATTGGAAATGAAGATTGAGGATCGCGTTGGCAAGGGAGTTGCCGAAGGCGTTTTCGAAATCAACGCGGAGCCAATACCTAACATCGTCACAGGGGAGCCGCACCGCATCGGCATCAGGTTGCCTCACGGATTCGAGTTCGGGTTTGCCGAAATGGCCAAGGGCCAAACCAAAACCTCGGGTGGCGATCTGGACCTGAACAAAAACACTGGCACCCACGCTCATATGGCAAGCTTGCACCTAACTGGCCAAGGCCGCGTCGCCGCATAATGGTCTGACCTGTGATGCAAGGTTCGATAGGGCCCGTCGAAAGGGTAATGGCGCGCGACACATTGGTGGTGACTGTTGCTGTTTTAACGATCGTGCTGTTGGCCGGTCTTTACACAGTTAACGGCGTCGGCATGAACATGTCGGCGCTGGACATGACGAGGATGGCGGGCCCGATCGGCGACCCCATGGCAATGGGTGAAGCGCAGACCTGGGCATTTGGCTACGCGCTCCTCGTCTTTCTGATGTGGTGGGTAATGATGATCGCTATGATGACGCCAAGTGCCGCACCAACGCTTTTGCTCTACACTGCACTGAAACGGCACAGTTCGGAACGCGCGTCGGCGACGAAACTCGGCCTGATCTTCCTTGCCGGCTATCTTCTAATTTGGGGTGGCTTCAGCCTGCTGGCGACAGGGGCGCATTGGGGAACGGAAAAACTTGGTCTGGTTGATGGGCCGATGATGGTTCTCGCGTCACGGCCCACCGCGGGCGTAGTGCTGATCTCAGCGGGTCTCTTTCAATTTTCAGCGCTAAAGACGGCGTGTCTGAAACAATGCAGTTCGCCCGCAGCCTTTCTGACACGTCATCGCAGGAAAGGCAGCGGAGGCGCGCTTCTGATGGGGATGCATCACGGCGCTTTCTGCTTTGGCTGTTGCTGGGCGTTGATGGCGCTGCTCTTTGTCGGCGGCATCATGAACCTTTACTGGATTGTTGGCCTTGCTCTGTACGTGCTGGCCGAAAAAATCATTCCTAAACCGCGCTTCTTCTCGAGACTAACAGGAGCCCTCCTGATTGGCTGGGGAATTTGGTGCATTTTTACATCTGTGTAACTGCGACAAAAAGAAAGGATGACTCATGGCTTACAAGGATTGGTATGTCGAAGGACCGGCATTCGGGAACTGCAATTGCGGCTATTCATGCCCTTGCCAGTTCGAGGAGGACCCAACCCATGGCAACTGCCGCGGATTTGAGGTGATGGAGATCACCAAGGGGCACTTTGAGGACTTTGAACTCACGGGTTTGAAAGTCGCTGTGCTTTATGCGTGGCCCGGGCCAATCTACGAGGGTAAGGGCGAGATGCAGTTGATCATTGATCCTGCGGCATCGCCCGCTCAGCGTGCAGCTCTTGAGACGGTTCTCACCGGCGGCGAGACCGATGAGGAGGCAACACATTGGTGGGTATTCCGCGCCATGTGTCCGACGCTGCATGACACCGTTTTTGAGTCCATCGACTTCACCTCAGACATGGAAGCGCGTACGGCATCGGTGAAAATCGGCGATGTGCTGGCATCTTCTGGGCGCCCAATCAAGCCGCCACATAGCGATGGTGAGCATCGTGTTCGCATCGACATGCCCAACGGTATCGAATTTTCAGTTGCCGAAGTGGGCAACGCATCGACCAAAGGCACTACGGCCATCGCGCTTGATTTGAAGGATAGCTACGGTCAGTGGCATTTCATGAAGCACGGGCCGCACGGCGTCGTTCATTAGCGCTGATGTTGCCGTTCGGCAGTTGATGTTTTCCACACGCAGTGACTGGCTGTCTCACCTGCTGAAAAGCGTCTGCTT
>NZ_FWFL01000029.1 GCF_900172295.1 Roseovarius litorisediminis | reverse complement strand
GATTACGCGGCCCATGCGGTGCAAATGACGAATTCCTCCTCGCCGCCACCGCCCAAAACCTCCGCAAACTGGCCAAGATCCTTCCTGCACCGCAGCAAACGCGCAAAGCCTGATAGAAAAGGCGCTCGCGCTCTGTTCAGAACCACACTTTCTGCAACAGCAACACGTTGTTTTTCCACAGAATCGGCTCAATGCTGCCATTAGCTGCAGACGGTACTAAGGTCGGGTTTGGGCCGTGAGTGAAATAGCCATAGAAGTAAATCCGAAGCATCAGCCCAGGATGATAACCAGGGCGACCAGTGGCAGCAGGCTGCATATTAAAGCCAAGAGCTGCGAGATCAAGAATGTCGGCAAAGGCATCGATGGCACGGACAAGGCCGTTCTCGTCAACATAATCGTCCAGATGTTCAGGCAGCAACATCGTCTGCAGACGGTCTAAACCTTCGATAAACTGCGTCATGAACAACCTCCGTACTGAATGGAAAAATTATAACATCATTCAGCCAACAAAGGGAGTTTTCACACAGCCTCCAGACCAAGCGGACAACGTTCCTAGGATAAGCCTTTACTTTCGCCGAAACCTAGCCTGGCTGACCAAACGTTAGCCTGATACGCTTCACGAGTTTTTCGGCGAACCCCGGGTCGTCGAGTTCCCTGGTCCCGTCTGTGGAGTCGCCGATTTCCTGCGCATTCATCCGAGAGGCCTGAATCTCTCCCATCTGATCAATGATCTCGGGATTTTCCCTTACAATCGCCTGCATTGCTCCGCGCTCGACTTCGACGAAAACAGAGTCGATCTCGGCGATTACGGTCGCAGAACGGGGTTCGCCCGTCAGGAAGGACATCTCTCCAAAGACCTGCCCCGGCTCAACTTGGCCAATGCGACAGAGCTTGCCTTCGACGGATTTATGGACCGCAGCAAGTCCGGCCAGAACAACGAACAGGGACTCGCCTGCATCGCCTTCAGCGACGAGTGCCTGACCTGCGCGAGCCTGGACCTCTTTGGACTGATGCGCGAGATTCAGTCGTTCCTCTTCGGAAAGCTTGCTGAACAGCGGAACGCGGTGCAGCAGATCAGGCAAGTCGAAGCTTGCATCTATTTCGCTGACACTTTGCCAGGCGATGTCCGCTTCAAGTTTCGGATAGGAAGGCGCATATCCCGCCTGGTCCAGAAAATGCAGAACGTTCTCGACCACTTGACGTTCGATCATGAACATTTTTGGGTAGTCGGGAACCCAGAAGTGAAAGCTGAAGACGGTGCCGCGCTCAACGAGTTCGTCTATTAGCACCAGCGGCTTCTGGGACGGGACCACGCCCGGGGTCGCCCGGATCGCGGACATGATTATGTCCGCGGCACGCTCGGCCGGGACGCTGAAATCCACCACGATCCGTTTCACTGTCCGAAAATGGCGCTCGGGAAGGCTCAGGTTGACGAAATCACGCCGCGACAGCGCGTTGTTGGGAAACACGATGGTTCTTCCCTGAACGGTTACCATGCGGACCGCTCGCCAGTTCATCTCGACGACACGACCTGTTCTCTGAGGTGTTCCTTCGTCGAACTGAATCCAGTCGCCGATCCGGATCGGACGCTCAATGGCAAGAGCGATGCCGGTGAAGATGTCCGCGATGAGGTCACGCACGGCAAAGGCGACAACTCCGGTCAGGATGCCGGATGTTGCCAACAGCCCGGAGACCGGCTGATCGAACACCAACCCCGCGATCGCGATAATTGCGACGAGGAACAGCAAGACGCCCAAAAAATCAAAGGCAATGCTGGGAATGCGCTCTTCATCGCTCCCATTGCGCCCACGCCGGAGGGCGACCTCGATCGCGCGCTTTGCGACCCAAGCCATGCAAAGCCAGATAGCGGCTTCGGAAAGACGGAGAGGGTCAATCCATTCGCCGACCGGTGCCGGTAGCCCGTTTATACCAACTTGGTCGGCAAGATACCTTGCCGCGATGAGGCAGATGAGAGTCAGCGCCGGTAGAAGAATCCGCCCCATTTCACCTCCATATGCATGGCGTATGCGGGCAGGTTAGTTCAGGAGTTGTTCAGGACAAACCTTTTTTACGTTATGACCCATAGCGAGGAGGATCGCTGGCGCCATCTCACTTAGTCTTCTCTGGGCTCGGAGCCGACTTGCGGCGGTGCAGCGAAAGATCCCCTGCCAAGGTTGGATGGATGTCAGCTTCCTCTGACTTGGCAAGAATAGGGCACACCTGCAGCGAAGATCTGCTTTCCGCCGATTCTGTGGAAAAACTAACGTTTGCGAGCGTAGAAATAGCCGTTCCAAATGCGGCCCAAGCGCCTTTCCTATCAGGCTTTGCGCGTTTGCTGCGGTGCGGGAAAGACCTTGGCCAGTTTGCGGAGGTTTTGGGCGGTGGCGGCGAGGAGGAATTCGTC
>NZ_FWFL01000030.1 GCF_900172295.1 Roseovarius litorisediminis | reverse complement strand
TGTCCGTCGTCAGGGTTTTTGGCACCAAAGGCGGCTTAAACTAAGAGAGTTTTCGGCTCATCTGGTTGATTGCATTATGCGGCACGTTGTCTGTGATGCAAGCGTCGCGCGTCGATGGTCTTTCGTTTGATCCTTTCCCTTTGCTGCAAAATGGCTTTGTCACGTCCGAAGTAGACATCAGCGGGTGTGACGTTGTTTAGGCTCTCGTGGTAACGTTGGTGGTTGTAGTGATCGACGAAGGCTTCAATCTGGGCTTCGAGATCACCGGGCAGGAAGTAGTTTTCCAGCAGGATGCGGTTCTTCAGAGTCTGATGCCACCGCTCGATTTTGCCTTGGGTTTGAGGATGATACGGCGCACCGCGCGAATGCTTCATGCCTTTGTCCTGCAACCATTCGGCGAGATCCCCAGAGACATAACTCGAACCATTGTCACTGAGCAGACGCGGCTTGTGGACGACATGAACCTGATCACAGCCTGATGTCTGCAAAGCCAGATCCAACGTGTCCGTCACATCTTCAGCCCGCATGTTGGTGCAGAGCTTCCACGAGATGATGTAGCGGCTGTAATCGTCCAGGATCGTGCTGAGATAGAACCAGCCCCAGCCCAAAACTTTGAGATAGGTGAAGTCCGTCTGCCAAAGCTGGTTGATCGCCGTGGTTTTGTCTTTGAACTCACTCGCAGCCTTGATCACGATGAAGGCAGGGCTGGTGATCAGGTCATGTGCCTTCAACACGCGATAGACGGAAGCTTCTGATACAAAATAGCTTTCCCTGTCGGTGAAGGTCACTGCCAACTCTCGTGGCGATAGCTCCGTCTCCGTCAATGCCAGCTTCACAACCTTGCGCCGCACCTCGTCAGGGATGCGGTTCCAGACATGCTTTGGCTTGGGGGATTGGTCCGCCAACCCAGCCTCGCCGCGCTGCAGGTATCTGTCGTACCAGCGATAGAATGTTGTGCGGGGGATGCCCAGCTTGGCCAATGTTTGACGCGCTGACAGATGACTTTCTTCGACCAGCCGAATGATCTCAAGTTTCTCAGATGCAGGGTATCTCATTCTTGGTCGCCCCCATCGCCGATCATGCTTTTTTTGAGCAGTCGGAGTTCGAGCGTTTGTTCCGCCACGACCTCCTTCAGATCGCGGGCTTCGCGTCGCAGGTCCTTCACATCGTCGGTAGTGGCAGCACGCGCTGTGTCACCTGCCAGACGTCGCTTGCCAGCTTCCATGAAGTCCTTAGACCATTTGTAATAGATACCCTGCGATATGCCTTCTCGGCGGCACAGTTCTGCAATGCTGTCTTCGCCACGCAGGCCGTCCAAAACGATCCTGATCTTCTCTTCAGAGGAATACTGTTTGCGCGTCGCACGTTTGATATCTTTGACGATCTTCTCGCCAGGGCTTTTGCGGGTTCCAGTTGTCTTTCTCATCGTCCACTCCTCAGTGGTTACGATGAGCCAAGAACACTCCCTTATCAAATCACCCTATTTGGACCCATAAGCGCTGACGTCAGACA
>NZ_FWFL01000031.1 GCF_900172295.1 Roseovarius litorisediminis | reverse complement strand
AGAAATAGCCGTTCCAAATGCGGCCCAAGCGCCTTTCCTATCAGGCTTTGCGCGTTTGCTGCGGTGCGGGAAAGACCTTGGCCAGTTTGCGGAGGTTTTGGGCGGTGGCGGCGAGGAGGAATTCGTCATTTGCACCGCATGGGCCACGTAATCGAAGACGCCCCAGGCCGAGGATGCGTTTGAGGTGTGCAAATAGCATCTCGACCTTTTTTCGGAGCTTCATCGAGATGTCGTATTGGCGGGTCTTGGCGATGTCGCGGGCGACCTGGCGGGCGTCTTCGTCTTGTTCACGGTTGATCGTTCTGGTGTCCGTATCCGGGCAGCATTTTGCTTTCGAGGGACAAGCCTGACACGTCAGTTTAAGGGCGCGGTATCGCATTGTGCCCTTGCCAGTCGGGCCCCGGTTTGGGTCAGAATAGTTTCGGCGGAATTGCTTGAGGTCGTGGCCTTCAGGGCAGATGTATCGGTCACTCTCCGGATCCCATTCGAAATCATCACGGGACCATATGCCTTCCGCCCTCTTGGCCTTGTCGATCACCGGGATATGCGGTGCAATCCTGCGTTCCACCAGCCAACCCAACATCGGACCAGTGCCGTAGGCGGTGTCTGCGATCAGGCGCTCGGGGTGAAGGTCGAACTTCTCTTTGGCCCGCTTCAGCATCGTCTTTGTCGACCCAACCTCTGCTTGCCGGATCGACCTTGTCGCCTCGACATCAACAATGACGCCATGATCCGTATCTATCAGGTAGTTGTCGGAATAACTGAAGAATGCAGGTCCTTTACGGGCCGCTGTCCATTGGCTTGCGGGATCAGAATGGGAGGTGAATTTGGGCTGCACCTCGCTGGCGGCACCAAAAGCGGCCTCATCCAACGTGTCGAGATACTCGCGAACCGCGCGGGGGGCATCGGTCGGATCAATGGCTGACGTGTCCCAATTTTCTTTGGGCGTCGAGTTCTGTTTGTTGGCGTCCGCTTCAATCAGGCTTGCGTCGATCGCCATGCGTTGCCCACTCACCAAGCCTTCAGCGATACACCGCGCCACGGTCGTCTCAAACAAATGGCGCAACAGTTCGCTCTCGCGAAACCGCCCATGCCGGTTCTTGGAAAAGGTCGAGTGATCAGGCACGCGGTCGCTCAGATCGAGGCGGCAGAACCAACGATACGCGAGGTTCAGATGCACCTCCTCGCAGAGCCGACGTTCCGACCGGATGCCGAAGCAATAGCCCACCAAAAGCATGCGGATCAGTAACTCTGGATCGATGGAAGGACGGCCCGTGTGGCTATAAAACTCAGCCAGATACTGGCGGATGCCGCTCAGATCGACAAACCGATCAATCGAACGAAGCAAGTGATTTTGCGGAATGTGATCTTCCAGCGAGAACTCATAAAACAGCGCCGCCTGTGCTTCCTGCCTCGGTCCCAACATCGCAAAATCCCCCGATCAAGATGGGAATTGAATCAGTGATGCACGCCTCGATCAAGGAAGAGTTTTTCAACAAAATA
>NZ_FWFL01000033.1 GCF_900172295.1 Roseovarius litorisediminis | reverse complement strand
GAGCGCCTTTTCTATCAGGCTTTGCGCGTTTGCTGCGGTGCAGGAAGGATCTTGGCCAGTTTGCGGAGGTTTTGGGCGGTGGCGGCGAGGAGGAATTCGTCATTTGCACCGCATGGGCCGCGTAATCGCAATCGTCCCAACCCGAGAATGCGTTTGAGGTGGGCAAAGAGCATCTCGACCTTCTTTCGGAGCTTCATCGAGATGTCGTATTGCTTGGTTTTGGCGATGTCGCGCGCGACCTGGCGGGCGTCTTCGTGTTCCTCGCGGGTGATGGATCTGGCATCGGCGTTCGGGCAGCATTTCTGTTTCGACGGGCAGGCCTGACAGGTCAGTTTCAGGGCACGGTATTTGGCCCGACCTCCACTGGTTGGCCCCCGGTTCGGGTCGGAATAGTTCCGACGGAACCGCTTCAGTGTCTGGCCCACGGGACAGATATATTGGTCGTTCTCGGCGTCCCACTCGAAGTCCGCCCGGCTCCATGTGCCATCGCTGCGGCCAGACTTGTCGAAGACCGGGATGTGCGGGGCGATCTTGCGGTCGACCAGCCAGCCCAGCATCGGCCCGGTACCATATGCGGTGTCGGCGATCAGGCGTTCGGGATGCAGGTCAAACCTGGTCTTCACCCGATCCAGCATGGTCTTGGTCGAGCCGACCTCGGCCTGCCGGATTGACCGCGTGGCCTCGACATCGACAATCACGCCATGATCCGTGTCGATCAGGTAGTTGTCGGAATAGCTGAAGAATGCCGGTCCTTTGCGCGCTGCCGTCCACTGGCTCGCCGGGTCCGAATGCGAGGTGAACTTGGGCTGGACCTCGCTGGCAGCGCCGAATGCGGCCTCGTCCAGCGTGTCGAGATACTCGCGCACGGCGCGGGGCGCATCGGCTGGATCAATCTGCGAGACGTCCCAGTCCTCCTTCGGCGTCGAGTTCTGTTTGTTGGCATCTGCTTCGATCAGGCTTGCATCAATCGCCATGCGCTGACCGCTGACCAGACCTTCCGCGATGCA
>NZ_FWFL01000035.1 GCF_900172295.1 Roseovarius litorisediminis | reverse complement strand
GGCACTGTCAGATTAAACCAGCTTGAGGCCGGGAAGTCAGTTTCGTAGCGTCGCCGGATGACAAAACGCTCCCCATTTCGCTATTTTAAAACCAGCCCTGAGATCATCCGCCTTGCGGTGATGATGTATGTTCGATTTCCGCTTTCACTACGCAATGTCGAGGATCTTCTCCATGAACGCGGCATTGATATTAGTCATGAAACGGTTCGATTTTGGTGGAACAGATTTGGGCCGGTTTTTGCTGCGGAAATTCGTCGAAGGCGGGCTAGATATCACCGATCACACTCGAATTGGCAATGGCACCTGGACGAAGTTTTCGTGAAGATCAACGGCGCGACGCACTATTTGTGGCGGGCGGTCGATCACGAAGGTGAAGTGTTGGAATCGTTTGTCACCAAGCGCCGCGACCGAAAAGCGGCATTGAAATTCCTCAGAAAATCAATGAAACGCTACGGCGCACCAGATGTAATTGTGACCGATAAACTGCGTTCATACGGTGCTGCCATGAAGCAAATCGGGAATACCGAAAAACAAACTATCGGCCGCTGGCTGAACAATCGAGCTGAGAATTCACACCTTCCGTTTCGACGACGAGAACGGGCGATGTTGCGTTTTCGACAGTGGCGAACCCTGCAAAAATTCGTCTCCGTTCATTCGTCGATTCAAAACCATTTCAATCAAGAACGCCACCTTTACTCACGAGCAAATTTCAAATTGAACCGAGCCGCCGCTCTTGCCGAGTGGCGGCAGCTTTGTTCCGCATAAGTTCACGCGTTCCGCGGTAAACTGAGACTGGTTCGAATTAGTCTGACAGCTTC
>NZ_FWFL01000034.1 GCF_900172295.1 Roseovarius litorisediminis | reverse complement strand
TAGGGCCTGTTAACACTATTACGTAGTGCTGTTTGATGCTAAGTATCTGTTATGAATGAGATAACAGAAAATCAATACGCGCTGATCCAGCCCTACTTGCCAGTCCAGCGCGGGAATGTGCGGGTTTCGAACCTAACGGTGATCAACGCCATCCTCTTTGTCGCCGAGAACGGCTGCAAATGGCGGGCCTTGCCACCACGTTTCGGCAAGTGGCACACGGTTTACACCCGGATGCGCCGTTGGGCCGACGCGGGCGTTTTGGACCGGCTGTTTGATGCTCTTCAGAAGCACCACATGATCCGCGTGTCCGTTGATTGTCTGGGCCTCGACAGTACGAGCGTCAAAGTGCATCCCGATGGTACCGGCGCGCCCAAAAAAACGGACCGCAAGCCATCGGTAAGTCGCGGGGTGGCTGGAACACCAAAGTCCACCTGATCGCCGCAAATGACCGTTTTGCACTGACATTCAGCCTATCTGGTGGGAATGCGCACGACGCGCCCGAAGGCCGCGCCCTGCTGGAAGGCTGGCGGTCACCGCCCCAAGGCGCTGCAATGATTATGGACCGGGCCTATGAGGGCGACGAAACGCGCCAGTTGGTACTTGACCTAGGCATGGTCCCGGTTGTTCCGCCAAAGGCGAACCGGCTGATCAAATGGGATTACGATCGGACCATCTACAAGCGGCGCAACGAGGTTGAACGCCTGTTTCGAAGGCTGAAAGGATACCGACGCATCTTCTCAAGGTTCGAAAAGCTGGACGTCATGTACCGCGCTTTCCTGAATTTCGCCCTAATCGTCGATATGATTAAGTGTTAACAGGCCCTA
>NZ_FWFL01000036.1 GCF_900172295.1 Roseovarius litorisediminis | reverse complement strand
AACGAAAGACCATCGACGCGCGACGCTTGCATCACAGACAACGTGCCGCATAATGCAATCAACCAGATGAGCCGAAAACTCTCTTAGTTTAAGCCGCCTTTGGTGCCAAAAACCCTGACGACGGACAAAGTCACTGGGCGACGGTACCATGTCGAGCTTTCCGGAGCCTGCTCAGGCGCTATGCGCCGCGCGGGCAATCCTCCAAGCGACCGATCAATCCGACGGACCTGCCATCGCCCTGCGCGTCGGCATCCATACCGGCAACGTCGTCCAAACGAACGATGATTTCTTTGGGTCCGTGGTCAACAAGGCCGCCCGGATCGCAGCCCTTGCCGCCCCGGGCAAAATCCAGGTCTCTGATGCCACGCGGAAAATGGTCGGCGAAACACAAGATTACCGCTTTGCCAAAGCTACTTCAGTGCAGTTGCAAGGGTTTGACGGCGAGCATCTTATTCACCGACTGGTCTAAAGGATTGAGCTAGGAAAATTTTGCGTTTTTCGAGGGCAGCTTTGTCCCGCAACTCGGTCATTCGTGCAATCCGCAGCGAACGACGGCTTCGAGCCGATTCTGTGGAAAAACAACGTGTTGCTGTTGCAGAAAGTGTGGTTCTGAACAGAGCGCGAGCGCCTTTTCTATCAGGCTTTGCGCGTTTGCTGCGGTGCAGGAAGGATCTTGGCCAGTTTGCGGAGGTTTTGGGCGGTGGCGGCGAGGAGGAATTCGTCATTTGCACCGCATGGGCCGCGTAATC
>NZ_FWFL01000037.1 GCF_900172295.1 Roseovarius litorisediminis | reverse complement strand
GATCCCCCGGGCCATACTAGTACTGGATGCATCTGCAGGATATCGCGGCCGCACGCCCATATAAACGATCGGATAAATAGCTGAATTTCCATGCCTTACGCGGTTGTCAGGACACAAGCACCATAAAGAAACAAGGGTTGGTCCGGAAGCCTTTAGCCAAGTTTAGCCACCCTGAAAGTATCTCTGGGAGGTGTGGAGGGAAAAACTGCTGTGATTTTAAACCTAAAAGTAACTTAACTCATAATAAGTTGGTAGTTAGACCACATGAAAAAATTGCTTTTGTTGGCCCAGTTCTGTTGATCTTTGAACCATGGTGGGAAAAGTGTAGTTTTAGTCAGTCTGAAGCTGCCATGTAACCAGTGCAAATGAGATAGTGAGTTACATAAACAATATACTTTGTGCTTTTTTTACTGCGCTGGTACATTTTAATGAAAGCAACTAAAAGGGAATCCCAAAATTGCATTTAGGGGGTCAGGCCAGGGCAATCTGTTGGGATATTTAATGACACACCTGGGGAGACTTTACAATAACTCTTTTTAAATCCATCTCCATTTAACTGGCTCTTAAAAGTTTGTACCATGATAATTTACTATCCAGGCAACAGCACAGACTAGACGAGCGCGAACCCCTTAACAGGCTAAGTGCGAGCGGATCCCCCGGGCCATACTGGT
>NZ_FWFL01000038.1 GCF_900172295.1 Roseovarius litorisediminis | reverse complement strand
TTCTCGCCAGGGCTTTTGCGGGTTCCAGTTGTCTTTCTCATCGTCCACTCCTCAGTGGTTACGATGAGCCAAGAACACTCCCTTATCAAATCACCCTATTTGGACCCATAAGCGCTGACGTCAGACAGGCTGGGCTTTATTCTTCTTAACGCGTCGTTTCTGCATAGATATGGAGAGGGGCCATCTGTTCCCCAATGCACCATTTGATCTTTGGGGCATCTGCTTGCGCAGGAATGGCCGCGATCCGCGTATAGCTGACATCCAGCACCGCGATAACTGCGGTACTTGTTTTCTGGTCAGTTTCTGACGCGCTTGCGTCATCGAAGTTTATGCCGGGGAACAATAATCGAATGGAGCACCCACCCCCAGATCGCTTACCAAAGGACAACAGGAACAGCGACTTGAATGGGCAATCCTTTTTGCACGATGATCAATTGAACTAGGGCCTGTTAACACTTAATCATATCGACGATTAGGGCGAAATTCAGGAAAGCGCGGTACATGACGTCCAGCTTTTCGAACCTTGAGAAGATGCGTCGGTATCCTTTCAGCCTTCGAAACAGGCGT